>NZ_WESE01000030.1 GCF_009184895.1 Nostocoides sp. F2B08
AGCCCGGATCCACCGATCGGGATCATGTCGTAGCGGTCTGGATGCGGGTCGTTGCATGAGAAATCCCTTGTGGTGCAGGAGAATCGAAGTTCTTGACGCTTCTATTCGACCTGATCACAAGGGACATCTCGTAGGTGCAACTCTCTCATACCCCGGCGGCGACGTCAGCGGTCTTCGATGACCCGAACCTGATCGGGTCGGCCGGGCTGGTCCCGATCCTGCGGTTGGCCGAAACGGCGGGCCTGGGCGCGTTGGCCGATGAGCGGCTGAGCGTGCCCACCGACAAGGGCGCCAACGCCGGCGCCAAGGTGAGCGCCCTGGTGGCGGGGATGGTCGCCGGCGCCGACAGCATCGAGGACATGGCGCTGTTGCGGCACGGCGGGATGGGTCGGGTCTTCGGCCGCTGCTACGCGCCCTCGACGTTGGGCTCGTTCCTGCGGACCTTCACGTTCGGGCACGTGCGCCAGCTCGACGCGGTCGCCTCGAGGTTCCTCACCAGGCTGGCCATGGACACTCCGCTGGTCGCCGGCGTGAGCGAGGTGGCGGTGGTCGACATCGACGACACCATCGTCGAGGTCCACGGCTACGCCAAACAGGGCGCCGGGTTCGGCTACACCAAGGTCCGCGGCCTGAACGCTCTGATCGCGACCGTCTCCACCGAGTCGTGCGCGCCGGTGATCGTCGCGCAACGGTTGCGGAAGGGCTCGGCCAACTCCGCCCGCGGTGCCCAGCGGCTGGTCCGTGATGCGTTGAAGACGACTCGTACCCTCGTCCGAGGCGCCGGTGGCCCCGGGCCCGGCCGGGTGCTGGTGCGGGCGGACTCGGCCTACTACGGGCATCCCGTGATCGGTGCCGCGGTCAAGACCGGGGCGGAGGTCTCGGTCACCGTCCGCCTCGACAAACGCGTCAAGGCCGCCATCAGCGCGATCGCCGATGACGCGTGGACCACCATCGAGTACCCACGGGCGGTCTTCGACGAAGACAGCAACACCTGGATCTCCTCGGCGCAGGTCGCCGAGGTGCCCTATGTCGCATTCACGTCGAAGAAGAAGACCCAGGTTCCCGGGCGGCTCGTCGTGCGGCGCATCCCCGACGCCAACGCCGAGAAGAAGAAGCGCGCCGGGCAGGACGGCCTGTTCGAGCTGTGGCGGCATCACGCGTTCTTCACCACCACCCCCGAAGGCATCGCGGACACCGTCGCCGTCGATAAGGTTCACCGCGCGCACGCCATCATCGAGCAGGTCCACGCCGACCTGAAGAGCTCCGCGCTGGCGCACCTGCCCTCGGGCAAGTTCACCGCCAACGCCGCCTGGCTGGTCCTTGCCGTCATGGCCTTCAACCTCACCCGCGCCGCCGCCACCCTCACCGACGCCCGTCGCCTGGCGAGAGCGACGACCCCGACCGTGCGCCGCACCCTGGTCCACGTTCCGGCCCGGGTCGCGACCTCCGCCCGACGGCTGACCCTGCACCTGCCTCGGGCCTGGCCCTGGCAGCACGCCTGGACAGTCCTCTTCGAGCGCGTCCACGCCCCACCGGCGACAATCGCGCCCTGACCACCCAGCCGCCACCGGGCGGCGCGACCAAGGAACATCCAGTGGAACCCTCCCGGCAGCGAGGCCGGGAGGTCACCCCTGCCCCGACATCACCACCCGAGACTCATCCTCGCGAGGCCAACACCCAAAACGTCATCGGTGGATCCGGG
>NZ_WESE01000031.1 GCF_009184895.1 Nostocoides sp. F2B08
ACGCGCCTCTTCTTCCGTGCTGTCGTCTTCTTCGACATGCTCTGATCCGACATGGTCATCGACCTCCTGATCGACTCGCCACGCCGCACCCTGGCTGGTAGTTAAATCCCCCAGATGTCTCACGAACTCAGACGCAGAACAGCGATATCACCTCGAGCGTGCCGGAGGCGGTGCTCTCCACCTGCTTCGCGGCGATGAGAGAGTTGCGGTTGTCGTTGAGCTCGGTGCCGACGGCGACTTCGTCGAAGCAGGACGGTTCGGTGTTGAGCGGATCCGCCAGACACCGCGGCACGGTCTCGAAGTAGTCGCGCACGACCTCTTCCGCCGCCGCGGTCGCCTCCTCCTCCGGCGTCAACGAGGTCGGGGACGGGGAGGCGGCAGTTGTCGGCGTGACGCTGGTGGCGGGGGTCGTCGGGACCGGGGTCGGGTCCGGCTCTGAGCAGCCGGCCAGGAACGCGGCGGCGAGGGCTATGACGGCGGTGGTGCGGACGTTCATGTCATTGACTCCTTCCGGGGGTCTAGCGACCTAATGCATCGCCGAGGCTCCTGGTGTTCAAACTGCTATTCAACCTCTAGGTGTTAGAAATCCACTTCAGGTGCAGCGAAGCGGACACGCCGTGTCCTGCCAGTGCGCTGACCTGCTACGACTCCCCCAATCCACTGCCGAATAGTCCGAGCGTGATGAGGGGATCGCTCGACCTACAGGACTATTGTTGCCACACTCCGCGCAGATCCGCGAGGGAAACGCACAGCCTGTGGATAACTCGCTAGGAGCGCTCGATCGCCGCGCGCGCCACCGCCGCGGGGACACCCAGCGCCTTCGCTAGAAGCTTGACCACGTCCGTCGGCAGAGTGCGGGTCCTTCGCCCGCTCTCCCACCGCTGGACTGTGGCCGCCGAAACCCCGACCTTCTTGGCAAGCTCGGCCGTGCTCAGGCCGGCCACGAACCGCAGATAGCGAAGGTCGGGCCCGTCGACCGGCTCCGCGAGAAGCGAGGCCGGCTTCACACGCAGCACCCGCGCCAAGGCGTGCAGGATTCTCGGCGTCCGAGGCCGCGACAGGCCGCGCTCCCAGCTCGAGATCCGCTCTCCCCCAACCACGCCCACCCGGGTAGCGAGCTGCAACTGGGTCAGCCCCGCACGCTCACGCGCCTCTCGCAGAACGGTCGGGTCGATCGCCGGAGCCCTATCCATAGTGAGCAGAACTGTAGAGGCACCCGACACGTCAGAACACGCGCCGGCTGAAGTCGTGCATGGCGTTCCTGGGTGGCCGTGACTCTCCAGCACGGGGTTGGCGCATTAGGGGCACCTGGAAAGGAGACGCCATGACAACCCGACAACGTCGCCAGTTCGAAACCCTCAGCCAGGCCGCCTCCCGCAGCGGCCTGAGCCCGCGGACCCTGCGCCGGCGCATCGCTGTCAACGGACAGCGGGATTTCCTTGTGTGCGGACAGGTGACTTCCCTGTCGGCGGACAGGTGTTCTCCCTGTCGGGGGTTAGGTCAGGGGCATCACTCCTCGTCCTTCGGTGGCGTCGCTGAG
>NZ_WESE01000032.1 GCF_009184895.1 Nostocoides sp. F2B08
CTAGACGCTATGAGGTGACCGGCCTGGTGGGCTGGTTGCGGGCCGGGGCCCCGCGCACAGATGCTCGTGGGTTACCGAGCAGGGGCCGCCTGCTCGGCCTATCCGACAGATGTGGGAGGCCCCGGTGTTTACCGAGCGTACGAGTGTTGGGCTGGATGTGCACGCACGATCGGTCGCGGCAGCGGCGATCGATGGCGTGAGCGGTGAGTTGCTTCAGGCGAGGCTGACGCCCTCGTTCGAGGAGATCAGGTCCTGGCTTGGCAAGCTGGAGGGTCCGGTCGCGGTGGCGTACGAGGCCGGCCCGACAGGGTTCGGGCTGTACCGGGACCTGACCTCAGCAGGGATCCGGTGCGAGGTCGTCGCGCCGAGCAAGCTGCAGCGCCCGGCCGGAGACCGGGTCAAGACCGACGCCAAGGACGCGATCCACCTGGCTCGGCTGCTGCGCCTAGGCGAGACCACGCCGGTGGCGGTGCCCACGGAGTCGACCGAAGCGGCGCGCGACCTGGTCCGTGCCCGGGAGGACTGCCGTGGGGACCTGATGCGGGCCCGGCATCGTCTCTCCAAGCTGCTGCTGCGGCACGGGATCGTGTACTCCGGCGGGCGGGCGTGGACCGGCGTCCACGACGTGTGGCTGCGGAAGGTGGCGTTGCCGCAGCTGGGCGCCCATGCTCAGGTGCTGACCTTCGACGCCTACTACGAGAACGTGCTGGCCACCACCGCCCGCCGCGACCGTCTCGATGCCGCCATCGCGGAGATGGCCGCGGACAGCGAGTTCACTGCCCTGGTGCATCGGCTGGGCTGCCTGCGCGGGATCGCGACCTTGACCGGGTTCGCCCTGGCCGTCGAGATCGGCGACTGGCACCGGTTCACCGGCTCCAGCATCGGCGCCTTCCTCGGCCTGGTCCCTTCCGAGTCCTCCTCCGGCGCGAGCCGCAGCCAGGGAGCGATCACCAAGACCGGCAATGGTCACGCCCGCCGGCTCCTGGTCGAGGCCGCCTGGCACCACCAGAGGCGCTACACCATCGGCAAGACCCTTCGCGACCGGTGGGACCTGGCCCCGGCCGCGGCACGCGCCCGCGGTGATCTCGGCAACCGGCGCCTGCACGCCCGCTGGGTCACCTTCACGCAGCGCAACAAGAAGCCCTCGATCGCCAACGTCGGCATCGCCCGCGAACTCGCCGGCTGGTGCTGGTCCCTGGCGGTCCTCGAGGAGGACTGACCCCCAGACCGCTTCGTGAGCCAGCAAGGTGCTGGCGGCAGCGCGTGGAGTGACCCGCCCGGCTGACTATGAGCAGCCCCCACCCGGTGGCCATGCTCGTCCCTAGACAAGCGGAATCGCTCCAGCCGAACACCGTCTTGCGGTACCCAACCCGCGCATATCAGCCTCGACCGCGCGTCGACAACGACACGCTCCACCACCACCGGCACACGAAGCACCGAGGCGCCCGCCCCCACATCCCGGGGACGGGCGCCTCACCCCGCCACTTGACAGGAAGTCCCTACATATCAG
>NZ_WESE01000033.1 GCF_009184895.1 Nostocoides sp. F2B08
TGTGGTTCCCCCCGAATCGTGGAGGGCTTCCCTTCAAGCGGCTCTCGGGGTGAGGGCCGCGGTCTCGTAGGCGATGGGTGACATCATCGCAGCGGAGCTGTGCCGGCGGGTGGTGTTGTAGAAGTTGAAGCACCAGTCCATGACCGTGGCCGCGGCCGCCGTGGTGGTGTCGAACTCGTTGCGTGAGAGGACTTCCCACTCCAGGGTGGAGAAGAACGCCTCCGCGGCGCTGTTGTCGAAGCACGAGCCCACTCTGCCCATGGACTGGCGGATGCCGAGGTCCTTGCAGGCCTTGGTGAACAGGTCCGCGGTGTACGTCGATCCCCTGTCCGTGTGAAAGATGACCTTCTCGGACTCCTCCTCCCGCCAGATCGCGGCCTTGCCGCCGCGCACGGTCACCGCCGTCGTGATCGCGGCCTTGGCGAGCTCGGCGTTGGGGTGGCGCGAGGTCGCTGCCCCGATCAGGCGGCGGCTGAACAGGTCGATCACGGTAGCAAGGTACAGCTTGCCGCCGGCGGTGGGGATCTCGGTGATGTCACCAACCCAGCGTTGGTTCGGTGCGGCCGCGGTGAAGTCCCGGTTGATCAGGTCCGGGAACGGTGCCTTGGTCTTGTCTTGCTTGGTCAGTCCGTTGCGGCGCTTGATCTTTCGCGCGATCAGCCCTTGCCGGCGCATTGACTTCGCGACCGTCTTCTCGGACACGACCCACCCGTCCTGGCGCAGGTCCTCGACCAGGCGCGGGGAGCCGTGCAGGCCACGCTGCTTGACGAACATGACCTTCACGGCACGGTCGAGGGTGTCCCGGCGCAGGTCCCGGGTGGTGTACAGGTGCCACGGCGAGAGGGCCCGCTGCCACCACTTGTAGAACCACGAGATCGAGATCCCCAGCAGGGCACAGGTCAGCGCGACAGGAACGGCGTAGTTGGTCCTCTGGTCGGCGATGAAGCGTGCCACGCTCACTTCGTCGCCTCCTTCACCCACAGGACCACGGATCGCTTGAGGACATCACGCTCCATCCGCAGCTCGGCGACCTCCGCCCGCAGGCGCTTCAGCTCCTCGTAGTCCGCCTCGGACAGCTCACCGCGGCCCTCGCGTTCAGCGCGGGCGCGTTGGACCCAGTTGCCCAGCGTGCCCTCGTTCACGCCCAGATCGCGGGCAACCTGGGCGATCGGCTTCTTGGTCTCTTCGACGATCCGCACAGCCCCTTCACGGAACTCCCGGTCGTACCTCATTCTCTTCTCTGACATCGCAATCCTCATTGTCGATGCCTCCACGCTTCGGGGGGAACCTCA
>NZ_WESE01000034.1 GCF_009184895.1 Nostocoides sp. F2B08
AGCGCCGCCCGCCAGAACAGGATCGACTACCGTCGATCCCAGCAAGGAAAACAACCATGACCAGGACCGGGCCTTGGTTGGGAATTAATCCCGCGGAATGTCTCAAAGACTCAGACACACCTCACGGCAGCCCTCACCTCCTCGGCGCTGCGTCACAGCGCCGCGAAGCGCGCGGGCTTGGCCCGGGGTCCTTAGACTCCGATCATGTCGGAGACGGTGGTGTCGGCGTCGGGGGTTGATCGCGGGGGTGAGCAGCCGCCGTCGTGGTGGCCTGTGGCTCGGTGGTCGGTGCTGGCGCTGTCGGTGCTGACGCTTGCTGTGTTCGCCGTCCAGGGGCATCTGCAGACGTCCTACGGTGACTTGCAGCAGGAACTGCGGCAGGGCACCGTCACCGAGGTACGGATCGAGGGCGGCCTCGGCGGTGCTGACGGCATCGACCCTGCCGTTCAGGGCGTGGCAGTGGTGCACGTGTACTGGGATACCGGCTGGCCCAGCCGCGTGACCCGGATCTGGCAAGCCACGTCCCAGTCAGAGCTGAACAGCGACACCCTGGCCGGTGCCGACGCAGACGCCGTCGTCATCGGAGCCGTCGATGACGCTCTTCGCCTGGAGGCTCCAGGGCTCGACGTGACCTTCACGGAGTCGCCGGAGCCCAGCGCGGGGGCGATCCTTAGTCGATGGGAACTGCCCGGCACCTGGATGGCCCTTCCCTTCGTCCTCCTCGCCAGCTTCTTCCTCGTCCTGGGACGCGGACCAGAGCCGCGGTGGGCCACCCGGTGGGCCTGGGCATGGCTGAGCCTGACCCCCGTCATGGTGCTCGTGGTGCCGCTCTACGTGCTCTTCGGTGCCCGACCCGACCCTTCCAGGGCACGCCGCCTGACCGGCGGCTGGGCCTACCTCATCACCCTCATCGTCTTCACCGGCCTCGGCGTCCTCACCCCGATCTAACTCCCCGCCGCGCTATTCAGGGTCTCGAGACACACATCGGCCAGATGCCCCACATCGCCGCAAGGGACGTGCCCTGTCTAGGGAGTGCAGGCCTGGACGACCGTGGGTCGGTAGCCTCCGCCGGTATGGCGTTCAAGGCGAACGGTGGCGACGATCTCTCCGTCATCATCGACGCGAATCCACAGGTTGGACG
>NZ_WESE01000035.1 GCF_009184895.1 Nostocoides sp. F2B08
CGCCCCGATGCGCGCCCTCGTCGAGGTCGTAGTGGATTGGCAGCGCACCGGCATCCCCGACGTAATCACTGAAGCGCAAGCACTCGAGCTATGGGCTGCATACCTACCCCGACGCGACGCGGCCCGGATCTCGGCGGGTGATCATGTCGAGGCGCAGGCGCTGATTGCGGCCGCCCGACGCGACGCCAGCACACCCGTTCCCGGTACAGCGGCATCACTCATCACCCGGAACGGGACACTGCTGCGAGCAGAAGACCTGCTCGTGCACGAGCGCGCCACCCGCGGCGGCGACATCCAGCCAGCGGTATGGAACGCGGCGATGGAGCAGGCCCTCGCGTCGCTCGACACCGCACCCGCTTCCGTCAACGTTGTCAGCTACTACGCCTGGCTCTCAGGCAACCAGGAAGTCGCGCGCCGCGGGTGGCAAGCTACTGCACAGGCGGGGGATCCCACCGGTCAGTCCAACCTTGGTCTGCTCGTCGCGAGGCTCGACCCGCCGGAGCTGGACGAGGCCCGCCACTGGCTCACCCTTGCCGCCGAAGCAAACCACGCGGGCGCTCAAAACAACCTCGGCATTTTGCTCTTGACCCAGTGGGACCCACCAGAGCTGACGGAGGCGCGGGCGCGGTACGCGGCTGCAGCTCGCGCCGGCAACGCCAACGCCCAGACCAACCTTGGCACCCTGCTTGCTACCCGGTGGGATCCACCGGAGCTCGAGGAGGCGCGTCGCTGGTACACCGTCGCCGCCGAAGCCGGCCACACCGGAGCCCAGTTCAGCCTGGGCTTCTTACTCGCCACCGTATGGGATCCGCCGGAGCTGGGGGAGGCTCGGCGTTGGTACACCGCCGCCGCCGAAGCCGGCGACACCGACGCCCAG
>NZ_WESE01000036.1 GCF_009184895.1 Nostocoides sp. F2B08
AATATCGCGGGCTTCCAAAGCCGGCCAGCAGTCCTGTGGCGCCCAGATCGTGTCACCACATGGTGCTCACATGGTACTGATCCGCCCAATCAAGGACCATCGCGCACATGCCCCCTATCGCCGGATGTTGAGGCACTGCATCGACCGCGCGGCGTAGGTTGAGCACGTGGCCCACATCAGCGGACAGATCCACATCGATGCGCCGCCGGAACTGGTCTTCGACACGGTTGCCGACTCCCGCAAGGAGCCCTCGTTCAACCCCGAGATGCGCGACGTCGAGCTCCTGACCCCGCTGCCGATCGGGGCAGGAACTCGGTTTCTGGCCCGTATGGGCAAGAGCCGCAATGAGATGCTCGTCGAGATCGTCGACTTTGATAGACCTCAGCGTCTCCTCACCCAAACGACCAGTTCGATGATGGCCACGTCGGGGACCTTGACGTTCAGCCCCTCCGAGGGCGGCACACTCATGACGTGGAACTGGCAGGTGCAGCCCAAGGGCTGGCTGCGTGCCCTGGGGCCGTTGTTCGGTCCCATTGGTAACCGAGTAGAGCGCGGCATCTGGACCGGCTTGAAGCGCCACCTCGAAGACGCCGCTCCGAAGTCGCCTGGATGAGCCACCTGGAGAACCTGCCCCACTTCGCCGGATGTTGACCCTGGTCGCACTTCGATGCGGCCCTCAGCGCGTGGCGCTGAGCGACGAGGATGCAGGAGGGGCTCAACAGCCTCCGGCGACCACCCCGGTGTGGATCTACCATCAGGCCATGCCAAGGGTGGACCCGGACGACGACTCGATCCGCAGATGGGTCTTGCGTCACTACCGCTACGACCCGCACCGACGACAACGTCGCCATGTCTTCGTGGCAGCGTTCGACGACAAGCGCGAGTTCGAGGCAGCCATGGCTCAGGAGCAGCGGAGCCTGACCCAACGCCAAGAGCACGGCGGGGACCCGCGCGAACATCTCACTGGCACTCTCCTCGAACCTGGCGATCAAGCCAGAGCGCGGACGGGACGACTCGTGCGCCGCTCGATTGAGCACGGGGTTGACCCCTGGGCGTTGATCGACGAGCAGGATCTGCCTCGCAACATCGCCCGATACAGGGCCGTATCCGAACGCGACCGCATGATCGCGCCCTTTCGCCGACTACGAGGCTGGCTGCGACGAAACACGTCCCAGCGGCCGTAACACCCCAACCCAGCATCTGAGCACGCTCGGTCCCCCGGCCCCGTGCCGCCAGCAGTTGGGCTATG
>NZ_WESE01000037.1 GCF_009184895.1 Nostocoides sp. F2B08
CCGGCGATAGGGGGCATGTGCGCGATGGTCCTTGATTGGGCGGATCAGTACCATGTGAGCACCATGTGGTGACACGATCTGGGCGCCACAGGACTGCTGGCCGGCTTTGGAAGCCCGCGATATTCACCGGTCGCGCTGTTAGAGAGGGGTCATGCGATGAGCCCGCGCTACACAATGCCTCGGCCGCGAAGCCGCACCCGTGCGGTCGCAGCACTGGCAATCGCTATGAGCGCGAGTGGCTGCAGCGGATTTGCTACGGAAGGCCCAGCGTCGCCGACAGAGCTTCCAGCCATCCTCAGCTGCGACCAGGTCGAGTCAGCTGATATCGACTACGGCGAAGGTAGCGGCCCACGCGAGGACACTTCAGCCGAAGCTGCCCAGCGCGCTTTTCGGGCTTACGCGGCACCCCCGGGTGAAGACCGTCAGATCTCGTCCAACCTGTGGATTCGCGTCGATGATGACGGAGAGATCGTCGCCACCGTTCGCCTTGAACGCCATACCGGCGGAGGCTACCGACCCACGGTCGTCCAGGCCTGCACTCCCTAGACAGGGCACGTCCCTTGCGGCG
>NZ_WESE01000038.1 GCF_009184895.1 Nostocoides sp. F2B08
CGGTCGGCGGTCGCCGCGGCGGCCGGTCCGGAGGGCTTTCGGGAGATCAAGATGTTCGGCGGCCTGTGCTGGACGATCAACGCCCACATGGCCGTTGGGACCGGTGACGATGATCTGATGGTCTCTGTCGGCAAGGACGGCACTGACCAAGCGCTTACACGCGGTGCTCGCCCGGCCACGATGGGGCAACGAACGATGGGTGGTGTGGTCCTGGTGGCAGCCGAGGACGTTCCCGACGCCGACTCCCTCGATGCGTGGGTTCGCCCAGCTGTGGAGCGGGCACGGGCAAAGCCACCGAAGACCCAGAAGTAGCCGAGGCGACAGGGGCTCAAGAGGAGCGACACAGGATCCTTCGCAGATCGTTGTCACTACCGGTCGAGTGCCGGCGCAGAGACGCACCCGACGCGCCAGCTGGATGCGTTCTAGTTGTCGTCGTCTTCGGCCGCAGGGTCGGTAAACCATTCCAGGTGAGTCAGGCCGGCGGGGAGGTCGGTGACACGGGTGGGCTCGGGCCACACCAAGCCTTCGCGGTTCACGCGCAGGGGCGCGCTCGTATTTCGTGTTGCGACCACCTCGTCCACGTGCACCAACAGCAGGTTGAGGCCGGCCTCCTCAATACTGCTCTCGGGCCACAGTGCATCGCGACACCCCTTCCCGATGGCGGTGACGGCGGCCGCCAAGTCCTGCTCGGTGGTGAGCAGAGTCAGTGGCTGACCTACGTCCTCGTGGCGCCACACGATGCGGGCCGTTCCATCGTCGCCGATCCGAGCCTCGACGTCGGAGTCGTAGTAGCGAAGGCGTCGGATGAGGTCCATCAGGCGCGGCGTCTCCATCTCGGCTCCGGGCTCTGTTCGTGAGGGGCAGTGTCGACCACTGTGACAGGCCGGGATGGGACGGGCGTCCGATCCGATGGCACAAGCGCGACACGCCGACGAAAGTGCACCCTCAGCCATAGCCCAACTGCTGGCGGCACGGGGCCGGGGGACCGAGCGTGCTCAGATGCTGGGTTGGGGTGTTACGGCCGCTGGGACGTGTTTCGTCGCAGCCAGCCTCGTAGTCGGCGAAAGGGCGCGAGCATGCGGTCGCGTTCGGATACGGCCCTGTANGGCCGTTCCATCGTCGCCGATCCGAGCCTCGACGTCGGAGTCGTAGTAGCGAAGGCGTCGGATGAGGTCCATCAGGCGCGGCGTCTCCATCTCGGCTCCGGGCTCTGTTCGTGAGGGGCAGTGTCGACCACTGTGACAGGCCGGGATGGGACGGGTGTCCGATCCGATGGCACAAGCGCGATACGCCGACGAATGTGCACGCTCAGCCATAGCCCAACTGCTGGCGGCACGGGGCCGGGGGACCGAGCGTGCTCAGATGCTGGGTTGGGGTGTTACGGCCGCTGGGACGTGTTTCGTCGCAGCCAGCCTCGTAGTCGGCGAAAGGGCGCGAGCATGCGGTCGCGTTCGGATACGGCCCTGTATCGGGCGATGTTGCGAGGCAGATCCTGCTCGTCGATCAACGTCCAGGGGTCAACTCCGTGCTCAATCGAGCGGCGCACGAGTCGTCCCGTCCGCGCTCTGGCTTGATCGCCAGGTTCGAGGAGAGTGCCAGTGAGATGTTCGCGCGGGTCCCCGCCGTGCTCTTGGCGTTGGGTCAGGCTCCGCTGCTCCTGAGCCATGGCTGCCTCGAACTCGCGCTTGTCGTCGAACNCGAGTCGTCGTCCGGGTCCACCCTTGGCATGGCCTGATGGTAGATCCACACCGGGGTGGTCGCCGGAGGCTGTTGAGCCCCTCCTGCATCCTCGTCGCTCAGCGCCACGCGCTGAGGGCCGCATCGAAGTGCGACCAGGGTCAACATCCGGCGAAAGGTCGCACGCAACGGCCGGCGTCACCTGCCGCTGCCCCCACAGGTCGTCTGACCCGGGGCTAGGGTGGCAAAGGTGCAGGTCGAACTGGGCTACGACAGAGTCGGCAGCCGTCTGCGTCACATAGGCCACCTCGGGATCACCTATGACCGGGCAGGCAGCCGG
>NZ_WESE01000039.1 GCF_009184895.1 Nostocoides sp. F2B08
GAAACCCCTACTGACACAGTCCTCCAAGCTCGAGCCTCGAGCCGGAGAAGTCGGCTGCCGAACCAATGCTGGCCGACCTCACAGGGGGCGAACGAACACCATGCTGCCAAGCGTCGCCAACGTGCGCTCGGGGGGTCCGCACGACGGCTGTTCTGCGTCTGAGTTCGTGAGACATCTGGGGGATTTAACTACCAGCCAGGGTGCGGCGTGGCGAGTCGATCAGGAGGTCGATGACCATGTCGGATCAGAGCATGTCGAAGAAGACGACAG
>NZ_WESE01000003.1 GCF_009184895.1 Nostocoides sp. F2B08
GTCGCGGCCGCGATACCTACGAACCGATGAACAGACCCAGCTCGAAGAACACATGCTCGTCATCGCCTTCTTGGTGCTCGTTGCATTCAATCCCGATGATTGAGAGGTGGGACCGCAGCCGGCGGTGTGCAGCGACCTGGGAGACGGACGAGGTCTTTGATCGCAGCTACGCACTACACCATCTGCATCGGACCGAACCGCGACTCAAGTTCGGGTAGCCAGCTTCGGTCGAAGGTGAGCCCGTATTGGCCACAGAGCTCGTACACCCGCTCGTCGTCCGGCGGTGTTGGCTGCGAGATGAGGTCGGCAAGTTCTTCGAAGAAGTTCTCGAACCCGGCCGGCGAGATCGTCTCCAGAATCCGGACCGGGTCGGGACCAGGGTTCCAGAAGGAATGCAGGACACCACGCGGCTTCCACAGATAGGACCCCGCGGACAAGTCCACTTCCTGGTCACCGACGCGGGCCCACAGAACGCCTTCCAGCACGTACGAGAGCTCGTCCTCATGTTCGTGCAGGTGCGGCTCGACGATCGTGGCCGGAGCGACCGGATGCTCCACGACGGCGAACGCGCCACCGGTTTGCCCACCCCGAACTTTGAAGTGCACACCCACCCCGCCCAGGTCGACGAGTTTGCCAGCACCTGGCTGCACCGAGAACGGTTGACGATCCATGCTTGACCGTATCGCGCGTCCTCGACGCCAACGCGGACAGATTCCCGCCGTCGCCCACAGGTGGGCCAGCCAGTCCCTCGATCCGACTGCGCAACTGTCGGCAGCTCGATTGCAGGTTCGAACCCAGCGGCCTTCTGCGTCGAAGACGTCATGTGATCATGGGCGTGTGGTGCACGTGACGCTGTTGGTGACGTTCGTCGAGGTTGCCGACTCGGTCGCTGACCCACGGCGACTGGCGGTGTCAGCTCGTCACGAGGCCGTCCTCTCCAACGGCGATCGAGTGATCCTCCTTGACGACCGGGGCTGGAGCGAAACCGGTCCTCCGGATATCTGGTCATCGTTGTCTGCGGGCGAGATCGTGGAGAGCGCACGAGTGGTGGTCGGTCCCGACGAGCCTTTTGATGGTTACTCGCAGGAGTACATGCAAGCAACTCATTGGGCCACCCTGGCCGAGGTCCTTCGACGCCATGGTGTCGACGTCGAGGGCAAGACGCTCAGTGAACTCCCGCACGAGGTGGTGCTGGGCCAAGAGTTGCTCACCCGCCTACGCGCAGGTGCCGGATGAGTCGGGAGAGCGCCTGGCGGCGCGCAATCGATCAGTCGCTTCCCCACGCATCTCCCGGCGAAAGGTCGCACGCAACGGCCGGCGTCACCTGCCGCTGCCCGACAGGTCGTCTGACCCGGGGCTAGGGTGGCAAAGGTGCAGGTCGAACTGGGCTACGACAGAGTCGGCAGCCGTCTGCGTCACATAGGCCACCTCGGGATCACCTATGACCGGGCAGGCAGCCGGCCCGTGTCCGTTGGGGGGTTCGCCCTCGTCTATGACATGGTCGGCAACCGGCTCCGCGGCGTGGGAACCGATCAGATCGAATACGACAAGCTCGGTAGTCGGCCGGTGCGCTTCGGTGACCTGGGGATGGAGTACGACCGCCTAGGCAGCCGCCTCGTTCGGATTGGGCAAATCGGCATCGATTACGACAGGGCTGGCAGCCGGGTCCGCCGGATCGGAGGCCTCACGGTCGACTACGACCGAATGGGGTCGCGGCCGCGATACCTACGAACCGATGAACAGACCCAGCTCGAAGAACACATGCTCGTCATCGCCTTCTTGGTGCTCGTTGCATTCAATCCCGATGATTGAGAGGTGGGACCGCAGCCGGCGAAGTGCAGCGCCGCCTGGATGCGACGAATCAGCCAGGGGCGCAAACGACTGTCACCAGTCAGCCACGTGGAATCCCGGGGAGTGATTAGCCTTGAGGACATCTCGACGCCTACCGGTCAACCCTCGGTGAGGGCAACGGCCTCATTGTTGTCGGTCTTGGCGAGCTTGGCCATTGATTCTGCGGGAGGAACTGCGACCCTCGGCAGCTGCACACCGAGCTCCCCGCTATCCGAGAGAGGCCTTGCCGATCGGCCATCGTCACAATCTGGGTGCCGCCCTGATCCTGAGCCATGCATCAGGTAGGTTTGCGGGTAGTGGACGACAAACTAGAGGATTGGGGAGACGAGAGTGGTTCGAGTAAAAGTCACCGAATTGCCCTTTAGTGATGGCACTTCGGTGCCCGTTCCTCCGGAGGGAACCGTACTATTTGTAGGCCCGAACAATGCTGGCAAGAGCCAGTCGCTCAAGGATCTGATGGGTCATATCAAAGACACGGCCTATCAAGGTAAGACCTTAACATCATTGAAGTTCAGCAAAGAGGCTGACGAACCAATCGATCAATGGATTGATCAGAACCTCCCCAAACAGCTCAGGGACGGAATCCTCAGATACCAGGTCCCGGGCTGGGGCGAAGTCCAAGTTAGTGACATTGTGGGTCAGTGGAACAAGTCGACATTGAACGCGATCACCCAGCTCTTTGTTTTTCACGCGGACGGGACCTCCCGCCTCTCAGCAGGGGACTCGCAGCAGAGTCTTGATTTTTCTACGAGCATTCCTGCGCATCCCGTACAAAGGGCCTACCTGGATAGCTCCCTAGAGGCAGAAATCGACCGTGAGAGCCGCGCAGCCTTCGGGGTTGGCGTCACCGTGGACAGGTATGCAGGTTCGGTCATCTCTCTTCGCGTTGGTGATCGCCCAGAGTTCTCTCACCAAGAGGGCAGGCCTTCGGACGAGTATCTTCGACTCCTAAAGAGGTTGCCCAAGTTGGAGGAGCAGGGCGATGGGGTAAGGAGCTACCTGGGTCTGGTCGCCCACATCGCCGCGGGCCAACACCAAATCTTGCTCATTGACGAGCCAGAAGCTTTCCTACATCCACCTCAGGCCCGTCGTCTTGGCCGTGTCCTGGCGGGCCAGGCGCACGACCAGCAGGCATTCATCGCAACGCACAGTGCCGACGTGGTTCAGGGGGCACTCGAACATGGATCCTCGATCACCATCGTCAGAATCACGAGAGAGGCGGATGTCAATCATGCGGCGGTCCTTGATGATGCTGCAGTAAAGAAACTCTGGTCGGACCCTCTGCTCAGGTACTCCAACGTCTTAGACGGCCTCTTTCACGATGCGGTTGTCTTGTGTGAAAGCGACGCGGACTGCCGGTACTATTCTTCCGTCCTCGACAACCTGTCTCGCGAGGATGCCCTCGTTGTGGGCGCGCCTGCTGACGTCCGGGATCCGCAAATACTCTTCACTCACTGTGGCGGCAAGGCAAGAATTCCGTCGGTTGTTACGGCTCTACGGGCGGTTAGTGTGCCCGTCATCGTAGTGGCGGATTTCGATGTCTTGAGGGAAGAAACTGACATGAGACGTATAGTGGCCTCTCTTGGTGGGGACTTTTCGGAGATTGAAGCAGACCTGCGCGAGGTAACCGCTGCGCTACGGTCTGACGTAAAACCGTTAAGAAAAGTCGCTCTCAAAGATGAGCTCGTCCGCCGCATTGACAGTCTTCCGAATGACACAGTCACGACACAGGAAGCGGATGGTCTCCGTTCCTGCATAAAGGCGGAGAACGGCTGGGATAAGGCAAAGCGGGCGGGCATAGGCGCAGTCCCGCAGGGACGAGCCCACCAAGCCTGCCAGCGCGTCCTTGAGAAGCTCGCTGATCTCAAGTTGCTCGTCGTCCCTATCGGCGAGTTGGAGCGATTCGCTCCCGGGGTTTCAGGTCATGGCCCCGCATGGGTGACAGCAGTGCTTGAAGAAAGGCTTCACGAGACACCTGGAGCGGAGGCGCAGGAGTTCGTCGCGAAGATCCGTAACGCAGCGCAGCCGATCTGAGATGCTGAGGGGTTGCGATGTCTCAGCATCACCGCCGGGATGCACGCGGTCGTAGCCTCGCCAGGCACGGGTTGCATGGCGCGCGGAGAGGCTCTGAGGGCATGCCGACACCCCGGCGGAAGGGGCCACCTTCGGTGAGTCGTTAACTGGGGTCGCAGGCGCCCGAGGCGCCGTTGAGGATGGACCACCCGATGTCCCACCCCGGGAGCGTGTCGCTGACTCTGCCCCAGGGTGCGCCGACAGCGCCCCATGGCCGGGTCGTGGCCAGTCGGATAGCGGGCTCCTGCGTCTGTGTTGCGGTCTGGGCCCACGCGGGCTCACCTCCGGGGAGGCGTGCTGCGCAGTCGATGGTGACGTCGATGGCGACCTGGCCGGTGTCGAAGGCGCCCAAGGTCTGCGGGATGAAGCGGGCATCGCGGATGGTCAGTCCGGGGTAGTCGATCTCGATCGCGTCGAGCCGCTCGGTGAGTATGCCGCGGTTGCGGACATCGAGGTAGATGCTGGCCTTGCTAGGTTCGGCATCAACGGCGGTGACGGTGGTGCCGGTGGAGGCGATTGCCGGGCGGGTCAGGCCGAGCTGGTTGGCGCCGATGATGAGGACGAGCACCATCCCCGCGACGATCGCGGCGCGCAGCACCACGCGGGACTCGCGCCGGTCGGTCTGCGCTGAGGAGGCGGTCGCGTGCTCCCACACAGTGGTGTCCATAGACACAATGTACCAATAACGCGACACATTGACACACCTCGGCTCAGCCGAGATAGTGAGGGCATGTTCGAGTTCCCCCTCGTGCTTCTCGTGCTCCTCGCGCTGGTGTTCACACTGTTCGCTCTGCTTGGGTGGGTGGTCGCGCGCAGTCCACTGAGGCGCCGCACCATGGACCGGTTCGCCCGGCGCCAGCACGTGGAGATCGTCGACGCTAACGCTGCCCATGTCGTCTCAGCGATGCTGATCACGCACCGCTGGCGGCGGGCCGGGCTCGTGCTCGGCGTCCTGGGCGGGCTCGTGTGGTCACTGCAGTACGGCTCGCTCACCCTGCATTTCTTCACCGGGTTCCTCGGGTGGTTCGTCGGAGCGGTGATCGCGGAGTGGCGGATCAGTGGCCTGGATCAGCCCGGAACTCGGCGGGTAGCGACACTCCAGCCGCGCAGTCTCTCGCGCTACGTCACACCGGTGGTCCTTATCGCAGCCGCCCTGGTGGTGGTCGTGCTCGTGCTCACCGGGATCGTCGCCGCCGTCCGCGCCGGGGTGACCTGGAGCTGGGGCGGGTGGATGGCTTATGCCTTCGCCGTCACCGCCGTGCTTACCCTGACCGCCCGCGCGATCGTTGCCCGCCCGAGCGGCTTCGCCGACGCCGCCGTCCGCGAAGCCGACGACGCGCTACGGTGCCACGGCCTGACCGTGCTCGTCGGGTCGGGGATCGCCGCCGCATACCCACCCATCGCCGGCCTCGCGCTCCACGCCAGCCACCCCAAAGGCGTGCCCACCTCCACCGACCCGGCCTGGACCCTGCTCGTCATGGCCGCACTCATCCTGGCCGGCTGGTGGGTCGCCGCATGGTCACCCTCGGCTCGCGCGAGGCGTGAACTCGCCTCGGCACCTTCCGCGCCGCACCCGCTCGAGCAGGTCGAGGAAGAAGCGAGCACACCGTGATCCTGGACGTCGACCCGACCAGCGCGATCCCGGCGTTCGAACAGGTCCGCTCCCAGCTCGCCGACATGATCCTCACCGGCGCCCTCCCACCCGGGTTCCGGCTCGCGCCGATCCGCCAGCTCGCCGCCGACCTCGCCCTCGCCCCGGGAACCGTGGCCCGGGTCTACCGCGAACTCGAAGCCGACGGTCTCGTACACTCCAGAGTCCGTCACGGCACCGTCGTCGCCGACATCCCAAGTCAACGCCACACCGACCCCCAAGCCGCACTCGCCGGCACCGCCCGCACCTACGCCGCCGCCGCTGCCCGCCTCAACGTCACCGTAGAAGACGCCCTGGCCGCCGTCCGCGAGCAGTGGGAGGCACTCACCTCTGATGGCGAAGTGCAGGGCGGCAGGCAAAGCTAGAAACTGCCAACTGGCAGATGCCGCGTTTCGCGGTCAGCTCCCGGCGGAGAGACGCGGGCGCTCAGCTGTAGTGGTAGATGTAGGGGTTGGCCTTGTCGCCGGATGCTTTGGGGTGGTTGTCGGGAGAGCCGGATGCGCGCAGGTCGATGTGGCGGACCTTGCCGTTGGCGGCGACACCGATCGCGTCGGCGACGCGAAGTGCCGTCATCTGCTTGGCCGTGAGCTGGGGGACGTCGAAGTCGATGGCGAATCCGAGCCGGTGCTGGCTGCGCTTGTAGCCTTTGACGGCGGCGTTGTGCTTGTCGCAGCGGCAGGTCGAGAGCGGGGTGAAGGGCCCGATCTTGGTTCTGATCTTCTCGCACGCTTGGACGATCTGACGGTCGACCCAGATGCGCCGGCAGCTCTCATGTTTGCCTCCGCATTTGCACTTGAACTCCCAGACGCTGAAGTGTTCGGAGATGTCGCTCTTGCCGGCGACCTTGCGGTCGCGGCAGATGACCAACGCGGCGTATGTCTTCGGCCCAAGTTTCCCGTCGACGACCAAAGCCGGGCCGAGGTTGAACATGCGCTGGAAGTCCTCTGTGGCCTGGATGGCGTGCTGTTCTGTGGCGAGCTTCCATCCGAGCAGGGCGAGGATCTTACGTCCGCGCTGGAGGCGTTCTTGGTTTGTCATTCTTGCTTCCTTTGATGTGGTCACTTTCTTTCAGTGGATGGTCGGATTTCATGAGGAGTTCTGACCGATCGATCGGTAGCGACGACCTCGGCCGGACGGCGCAGTTTCCATCCTGGAAGGGGGGCATTGTGTGGGTTGGGATCGTCGATGGTCCTTCGGATCTGTCGGGCGGTTGACGGGTCGTGGTTGTTCGGGGTGGCCCTGGGTGGACCTCCACCGACTTTGCGGTTCGTGCCGCATTGGCGGTGAAGGTCCACCTGCAGGTGAGGGTGACTAGAGGACGCGGACCCGGAACTCTTGCGCGACGGCGTAGCCGGATGCGATGGCTCCGGCTCCGATGCCGCCGGCTCCGACCCAGGTCTCGACGTCGACGTGGGCTGAGTATTGACGGCCACCGCCTCCCCAGAACTCGGCGGCCATGTAGAGGGTGAACGGGCCGCCGCGAAGGTCGGTCACCCAGAACACGGCAGCGATCGCCCGACCGAGGCTGCGGCGGTCGTGCGCGACGACCCGCGAGCCGTCCATGACCCGCAGGTTCATGATCGTCTCAGCGGAGGCATACCCGATCAGTGCCGGAGTGAACAGGAAGTAGCTGTCGACACGGACGGTGGCCTCGACCCTGATGCGGCGGGTGCCCGAGGGGCCCTGGAACCCGGATCCGACCTGGGCGATGGACTGAGATGAGCCGATGAAGTGGATCGTCTGTGAGTTGGCGAGGCGCCCGGCGCCCGGATCCGCTCGCAGATAGCCGCTGCCCTGGGTGTAGTTCAGGGCATACGGCGGGCGCAGGATCGTCGTCATGACTGGTCCTCCTCGGTGCTCCAGCCGATGTTGCCGCCGGCTCCCTTGCCGCGGCGCCCGTGCACCTTCGCCTTGTCGGGGGGCTCGACCGTGCCAAGGGCTTCATCACTGAGCGTGCCTGGGTCGATCCCTGACTCCTTGAGGACCTTTTCCTGCAGTGGCCTGTACCTGTCGGCGAACTCGCGCATTCGTTGCTCGATCTGGTCCTCGGGTGCGTCGGCAAGAGCCTTCAGGTCGGCCTGCATCTTCTTCTGGTCTAGGCCCAGCTTGGCTGCCGCCTTCTCGGCCCGTTTGCCGTACTTGGCGTTGAGCTTGTCCATCGCCTTGAGCTCTCTGTCGAGGCGAGCGCCGCGTTCACCCTTCGCCTGTTTCATCGCCTCGGCCATAGCCCGACCATGAGCTGCCTGCTGCTCCGCAGACGGCGCAAGGGGTTTGATCTCGTCTTCTTGCGGCGAGTCCTGATCTGGTGACATCACACGCTCCTGCCTGGAACGGGCGACCCCGGCGCGCCTGTGGACCGGAAGACTCCCGCCCGCCCGTGAGCGCAACGTAGACCCACCGCTGTGACCCCGCAACAGATGTGAGCGCAGGCATCAGCCGATAGGCCGATACCGGCTGCCGCCCTTCCTGACCTGCACGAACGCGCCTCCGGGCGGTCAGGTCGTTCCGGTGGCGGGTTCGCGGCCGCGGGTGTATACCTGAACGATCCACCCCACGGCAGGAGGCAGGACAATGCGGGACAAGGACATTCGTGAGACCGACCGGACGGCTGACCTCTCCAAGAGAGTCAAGGAGCTGGCCGCCGAGCAGCCGCTGACCGTGGAGCTGACCGAGGACCAGCTCGAAGGGCTTCGGGCGCTGTGGGACAAGGGCGATCCGCGCAAGCCCGCCCAGATCACCTTCATGGTTCACGGCAAGCCCCTGGCGGAGATGGCCGTCGCCGGGTACCGGTACCGCGGCGACACCTGCTGCGTGTGACAGAACCCGCGACCGGCGCCCGCGAACCGCTCGCTGGTCGCGAGGCGCCGGTGCGTCGTGCGGGGGCACTGGTCGCACGCTTCGAGGACGGTCGGCTCGTTCTCGAGAACTACCTGACCGGGCGCCAGGCTGTCGTGCACCACCAGCTGATCCCGGCCCTGGCCGCCCTCACCGACCCGGTTCCCGCCCACGAAGCCGTAGCCCTGCTCGGCGGGCCACCGGCCGAGCCGCTCCTCGACGAGCTCATCCGTCAGGGCCTGCTGCTGCGCTGCGGCACACCCGAAGAACAACGGGACGCGGCGGTCGAGGAGTCCTGGGTGTGGGGGCCGGAGGCCCAGTGGTTCCATTACCGCACCCGCCGCACCGAGTTCACCTACGACCTGGACGCCGAACGGGACAACCTCCTCGCGCACGCCGCGACCACCCCGCCTCCGCCGCCGTTCACCGACCTCGGGCCGCCACATCTGCCGCTGCCGGCCCCGATCGAGCTGACCGCCGAACTCGGTGCGACCCTGCGCCGCCGGCGAACCGAGCGCCACTTCGACGACCGGCCACTCAGACTCGACCTGCTCGCCACGATCCTGCACACCACCTGGGGAGTCACCCAGAGGCGTGAGGATCCCGGTGTCGGTCCGGTCGTCCTGAAGACGTCACCTTCGGGAGGCGCCCGCCACCCCGTCGAGGTCTATCTCGTCGCGCTCAACGTCGACGGGCTGGAACCGGGGGTGTACCACTACTGCTCGGGTCGCCACACGCTCACGCCCGTCGGAGCAGCGAGCTCTCGCAGCGCCCTGATACCCCCCGTGGTGGAGGTCGTCACCCAGCAGCCCTGGGCCGCCCAGGCGGCCGCCGTCTTCGTCATGACCGGCGTCACCACTCGCAGCGGCTGGAAGTACCAGCAGTCGCACGCCTACCGGGTGCTGCTCCTCGATGCCGGCCACCTCGCCCAAACCTTCCACCTCGCCTGCACCGCACTAGACCTCGCGCCGTGGACCACCGCCGCCCTCGACGAAGGCGCCGCCGAACAACTACTCGGCATCACCGACCCCAGTCAGGTCGTCCTCTACGCCGCCGCCTGCGGACACCACGCCGCGAACAACACGACTCAGTAGCCCTTCCAGCACCGGCAGGGATGATGCCGCCCGACAGGGTCAGCTGCCGGTGCTGTGACGCAATCTCGGATCGCTGAGGGTCCTGCTTGCCTGATCTCGGAGTGTTGGGAAGGCTCGTCGGCGGCATGATGTCAAGGAAGCGTGTCTAGTCGGTCCTATGTATCGAGCAGCCGGAGCGGCAAGCTGGACGGCGATTCGGAAGTTGCTCAAGGACCAGCGTCGACAACGCTGGTGCCGACACGATCATGATGTCGCTCGTTTGCCTGGGCCAATTAGAGTACGGCGGCCCGCCTGCGTCCAATGTGACCGCGATCGCACATGCCATACGTACAGGGGAGGCGTCGTCCCTGCTTACGCGATGTATCACCAGGGAGGCGATGGACCTCCTTTGTCTCGTCAGTGGTTCCGACGAGAGGCAGGGAGAAGCCCATGAGTCCGCACGAAAGAAGGACCCCCAGCGAAGGAAAGATCCCGCGTGACGTCCAGACACCACGCGACGGCAAGGACCGCGTCGTGCTTCGGACGCCCCCGGAGGGCGGGAGGAGCGCCGAGCCCGAGCTTGTCGTGGACGACGTGCCGGTGCCGCACGGGCGGCTGGCGGACGGCACCTACTACCTGCCCGAGAACGCCTACGTCTGGTCCGACGACCTGCGCGAGCTCGGCGAGCAGCTGGTCCAGGACCGGGCCCGCGGCGCGCTGCCCACGACCGACCCGTCCCGAGAGGAGTCGTGAGATGACCTGGGTGCGAAAGAACGTCACGGCGCTGACGGTGCAGGAGTGTGACCGGCTTGTCGGCGCGTATAAAGTGGTCCACTCACGCGGTGTGGTCGAGCGGTTCGCCCGGATGCACGAGCATCACTTCAGGATGAACATCCACCGCAGCTCGCACTTCCTCCCGTGGCACCGGGAGATGCTGATCCGGTTCGAGCGTGAGCTGCAGGCTGTCGACCCTCGCGTCTCGCTGCCCTACTGGGACTCCTCGGTCGAGCGGAGCACGTCATCCTCGTTGTGGCGGCACTCGTTCATGGGCCAGTTCGACGGCCTGTGGCGGCTGCAGCGATCTCTCGGGGCGACGGCGTCGTTGCCAACGCCGACCACCGTGCAAGGCACGCAATCGCGAACCGGTTACGCGACGTACTGGGATGAGCTGGAACGCTTCGTCCACAACCCGCCCCACCGCTGGGTGGGCGGCCAGATGGCGTTGGAGACTTCGCCGCGGGACCCGGTGTTCTACCTCCACCACGCCTGGATCGACCTGCTCTGGGCCCGGTGGCAGCGCGCTAACCCCAGCGCGGCGTTTGTCTCGAGCGGCCGAGGAGCCGGCCTGAACGAGCCGCTCATGGAGTGGCCGGACCGCACCCCGGCGATGGTGCTCGACCACCACCGGCTGCGCTACGCCTACGACACCGAGCCGCTCGTGACCGGTCCGGCGCCGAGCAGCCCTGACATGCACGCGGGGGAGGTGCTGGCGGCCGGGCAGTCGATCCGCTCAACCAACGGGCATTACACCCTGGTCTACCAGGGCGACGGCAACCTCGTCCTGTACGGCCCCGCGGGCGCGATGTGGGCATCGAGTACCGCTGGCAGGCCGGTAGGCTCGACGATCATGCAGGGCGACGGCAACCTCGTCGTCTACGGCCCAGGGGGCCTGCCCGTTTGGGCCACCGGCACCGACGGCAACCCGGGCGCGCATCTGATCGTTCAGGACGACGGCAACGTCGTCGTCTACCGGACGAACCGGACGCCCGCCTGGGCGTCCCACACCAACGTCCCGGCGGGACCGACGCCGAGCAGCCCTAACATGCGGCCGGGCGAGGTGCTACTGCCGGGTCAGTCGGTCCGGTCGGGGGACGGCCGCTACACCTTCGTCTACCAGGGTGACGGCAACCTCGTCCTGTACGGGCCGGCGGGCGCGATGTGGGCGTCGAATACCGCCGGCAGGCCGGCCGGATCGGCGATCATGCAGGGCGACGGCAACCTCGTCGTCTACCGGCCCGGGGGCCGGCCGCTGTGGGCGTCGAACACCAGCGGCAATGCCGGTGCACGGCTCGTCGTCCAAGATGACGGCAACGTCGTCATCTACCGCGCCAACGGCTCGCCCGCCTGGGCCACACGCACCAACGTGGTCGCCGGTCCGGCGCCGAGCAGTCCGGACATGCAGCAGGGCGAGGTGCTCTCGATCGGGCAGTCGATCCGGTCGAGCAACGGGCGCTACACCTTCGTCTACCAGGCCGACGGCAACCTCGTCCTGTACGGACCCAGGGGGGCCACCTGGGCCTCACGGACCGGCGCGCCGGTGGGGTCGGCGGTCATGCAGAGCGACGGCAACCTCGTCATCTACCGCCCCGGCGGAGTCCCCGTCTGGGCCTCCAACACCAGCGGTAACCCGGGCGCGCACCTGGTCGTCCAAGACGACGGGAATGTCGTCATCTACCGGAGCAACCGGACCCCCGCCTGGGCGACGAACACGAACGTCTGACCGAAGCCGCAGCTCGCGGTGTGCCCGATCAGTGAGAATCACCGGTCGGGCACACCGGTGCACGCGTGGCGTCGGCCTGGTGGGGACAGCCAGCCAGCGGGATCGCCCGCGATCGAACTCGAGGCGATCATCGAACCAGATTTCAAGTGGGGTGAGACCGAGGGCTGACACGACAGGTCAAGTCCACGGGTGTGGTGTACGAGGGTGATTCCTCGTGGGGGTGTTAGGCGCTGATGGCGCCGGCGATGACGGTGGTGTTCTCCTTCCCGGATGAGATGTCGGCCTCGAGGGCGGCGCGGCATTGTTTGAGGAGCTCGAGGCCGAGGTAGCGGCGCTGCTCGATCCACTCGTCGTGCTGCTCGGCCAGGACGGCACCGACCAGGCGGATGATCGAGTCCCTGTTGGGGAAGATCCCGACGACGTCGGTGCGGCGGCGGATCTCGCGGTTGAGCCGCTCCTGAGGGTTGTTGGACCAGATCTGTCGCCAGCAGCCTTTGGGGAAGGCGGTGAAGGCGAGGATGTCGGCGCGGGCCTCATCGAGGTACTCAGCGACCGTGGGCAGCTTGTCGGCCAGGGTCTCGATGATCCGGTCGAACTGGGCGTGGACCGCGTCGGCGTCGGGCTGGTCGTACACGCTGTGCAGGAGCGCCTTGACCCACGGCCAGGAGCTCTTCGGTGTCTGTGACATGAGGTTGGCGGCGAAGTGCGTGCGGCACCGCTGCCACGACGTCCCCGGCAGGGTCGCGCCGATCGCCTCGACCAGCCCGTCGTGCGCGTCCGAGGTGACCAGCCCTACCGGGCCCGCGCTGGTCAGGCCGCGGGCGACCAGGTCGCGGAAGAAGGCCAGCCAGCCGGCGTGAGTCTCGCTGGTAGCCGTGTGGATTCCCAGGATCTCCCGGTAGCCCTCGGCGTTGACGCCGGTGGCGACCATGACCGCGATCTTGACCACCCGGGCGTTCTCGCGGACCTTCATCACCAGGGCGTCCGCGGCGACGAACGTGTACGGGCCCGCATCCAGCGGCCGGGTCCGGAACGCGTCGACCTGCGCATCGAGGTCCTTGGCCATCGCCGAGACCTGCGACTTCGACAGGCCCGTGATCCCCAACGACCGCACCAGCTTGTCCATCCGGCGGGTGGAGACCCCGAGGAGGTAGCTGGTGGCGACCACGCTGGTGAGAGCGGCCTCGGCGCGGCGACGCCGCTCCAACAGCCACTCCGGGAACAACGACCCCTCACGCAGCTTCGGGATCGCGACATCCAACGTGCCGACACTGGTGTCCAGGTCACGGTGCCGGTACCCGTTGCGGCGGTTGACCCGCTCCACGTAGCGGGTGCCGTACTGCGCGCCGCACACCGCGTCCGCCTGCGCGCTCAACAGCGCGTTGACGAACGAGGTCAACAGGTCACGCATCAGATCAGGGCTGGGCCGGCCTGAGCCAGCTCCTCGTGCAGGAACCGGGCAGGGTCGATACTGGCTGTGGCGGTCATCGGTGTGACTCCTTCTTCGAGGTGGTTGTGGAAGATCTCTCGAAGAATCACCCGGTGACCGTCACCTACTTGGTAGCGACACTCACCGACTGTTCGTACACCACTCTGCTGGACTCAACTCACGACACGACACACGGGCAGGAAGCGACGGCAAGCCCCAGACCCGAGGAATCATGACAACCGATGCGCCGGACTGAGCCCAGCGGTACAGCGCGGTGACCTCAGCGATGCCAACAACCCAGGCGAGTTCGTGACAGCACTCGCACCCTTGCCCGGCTCCCAGGGCAGCGGCTGGGGCATCCAGGACTACTGCCCTCGTCGATAACCTCATCCACTGCAGGCCACCAGCGGGCGTCAGCTGCCCACCAGCAGGGGGCCAACCCTCACCCTCGTGGGCTCAGTCACGAAGACAGTGAACCAACGGACTCCGCACGTGCTCACTTCGCCGCGGGCGACCAGCGACGGCTGACGCAAGCCCCGCTCCCGGCGGTAGGACGCATGTGTGCAGGCTCTCGGTGGAGGGGGCGGTGCTGGCGCCGGCGGATCGCTACCGTCCCGCGACCAAATCGCGACCGCCCAAGGAGAGCATTTCGACGGAGACGAGGGGACAGCCGCGAGGTTCCGTTTGGGTTCGCCGTGAAGCGGTTCCCCTGAGTTGCTGACGAGTGAAGGGATGAGGCTATGCCGACATTTGAGAGTTTCTCGGGTGAGTACGACGCCCCTGTGGCCGACATAGTCAGGCCGCGAGACCTTCGAGCCTTGATCGATGCCGTGAAAGAGGCAGAGAGGCGCGAGCTGCCAGTCAACTCTATGGGGGCAGCGTGGGCTTTCTCGGCGCCCGCCTACACTCCTGGGGTCCTTGTCGATACGACATTCTTGAACAAGTTCCTGCCAGACTTGCAGCGGTACGTGCGTGGGAATCGGGTCGTGGTCGAAGCGGGCATCCGGGTATCGGCCTTGTACTCCGCGGTGCTCGGGAGCCCTTGTCCGCCGACGATCGAACCGTCTCCTAATCCACCCCCTCCGCCGCCTGCTCCGCTAGGGCTGCCCACCCTGGGCGGGGCAGGTAGACAAAGCCTGGCTGGGGTGGTCAACACCGGCACGCATGGAGGGGACGTAAATCGGCCACCCATCAGCGACTTCGTCGACGGCATGCTGGTGGTTGGATCGGGGGGCCGTGTGCGGCTGCTGTTGAAGGACTCCAGCACTCTTACGGACTCTGCGGGGTTCGCCAGGGTCGTGGAAACGGCGAACGGCCTCGGAGCCGGGGAGGTGGACGTTCGGGTCGACCAAGGTCTCTTCGAGTCAGCTCTGATCGGGTTGGGCGCGTTTGGAGTCGTCTATGCCTACATCGTGGAGTTGGAGCCCCGCGCTGGCCTCCAGACTTTTCAGTACCGGCGTGCGGTTCCCTGGAGCCAGTTGAAGACTGAGCTGAATCGGATGATCGCCGATGCCAAGCGCGACGACCGGTACCTCGGATTCGTGACCACCCCCATCGCGGCACGGGGCGAGGACCGACGGTGCGTGGTGATCCACGCCGCCACAGTGGCCGAGACGACGTCGGACTTCGCCGCGCTCTTCTCGACCGTCGGGCAAGGGTTGGAAGGCGCGCGTCCGCGTGATGTTGGCGCAACCCGGAATGAGGACGCCTCATTCTCGGACTTGTTGGACGCGTTCAGCGCTGACGATCCGACTCATCCGGCGGTTCTCCGACTTCGCCTCGTGCTCGGCGCACTCGTCGAGGGTCTGATCGGTTACACCGGTCTCCTCCTGACGGTCGCGCTGCCGCCCGCGGGAGTGATCGTGGCGGTGGTAGCAGGAGCCACCATCCTCAGTCTCGCCGCGGCCCTCAACGACCTTAACGTCGCTCTGGGCCGGCTCAGCCGTCACTACCGTCTCGGTGACGCCGTCGTTGAGGCCCTTGGTCGGCGTTCGGACCCCATCGGCTTGGCGTTCGCGGATGCTGCGATGAACGCACTGCTGTATCTGGGCCAGCCGACGTGGCAGCACGACAATCCCCTGGAGCCGTGGCTCGTCAGGGGTCACCGCGAGCACGTCTACGACTTCCACAACTACACACGGGACCGGATGTATCGCGGCGTGTCCATCGAGATCTTCTTCCCCGCAAACACGGCTTTGGCTGGCAGGATCGAGCAGATCTACGCGATCTGCGACGAACTGCACTGGGCTGGCACGCCGATCGCTGCCTATCTGGCGGTCCGCTTCTTTGCCCCATCGAGGGCCACGCTCGCGACGACGCCCGCACCGCCAGGCTCGACGGTCTGTTCAGTGGAAGTAGCGATGCTGCGAGGGATGCATGGGAACCAAGCGGCTCTCGACCGGCTGCGAGACCTGGCCATCCACAGTGGAGGTCGGGTCCACTGGGGTCAACGCCACGACTTGGACCGGCAGGCCCTCGTCACTACGCACGGCGCCGATGCCCTTGATCGGTGGGCCCGGGACCGTGCGACGCTTGAAGGTGACTCGCCCACCTTCGTGACCGATTTCGTTCGCCGACGCGGACTGGTTCACCGGTTGGGCGCCGGTGGCATCGACCCGGCCGGTCTTGACAACTGGCAGCCCATCGGAGCGCGCTCAGACACCGCCCCCGTAAGCGCCATCGGAAAGGGAGGCTATACAGCCGTTGTGTGTGCAGCGGATTCACAGGTCACCGTCGTGCGCCGCCGCGGGGGACGCACCCTCACGCGCCAGGCCATCCCAGGCCCCATCGACAGCGGTGCCCGGCCGGCCGCGTTGTTCCGCCCCGACGGCCGTCTTGAGATCGTGACGCGATCGGGGGGCTCAGGTCCGATTGCCCGCCCCGGGCACCTTGCCGGCACCTGGGAACGCGAGCCGTGGCACCCCGGGGACCCGCCGTCACAATTCACCGCGTGGGACATCAAGGAAGCCGGCCGGGACCCCGTCATCAACCGTGTCGGGATTGCCGCCATCATGCGCACTGACGACGACGTCGAGGTCGTCGCTCGAGACGACACGGGAGAGCCGGCACTGGTGAGAGTCGGCAGCCTCCATGGAGCATGGGGTGACACTGTGCCCGCTGTTCAACCCGACTTCTCCTCGCTGTTGAGCGGACAGCGGGTTACAACGGGGCCTTTGAGGGGGCCGCTCACATTCACCGGCCGTCCTGAGGCTGCCGATGCCCCAGAACGAATGCTCGTGATCGGCGTCCTGAACGGTCGAGCTGCGGTGTGTCGGCTCCGCGACCCTGCCGCCACCAGATGGACGGAACTGCCCGAGCCTCCATCCGGTGTTGGCGCTATCGCATGCGTCTCAACGGTCCCGTACAGGACCGCTACGCGGATCGCAGCAATCACCGAGCACGGCGCCCTGATCGTGATCGACGATGACACCCCTGATGCGCGGGACCCGAGCTTTCGCAGCTGGCATCATCTGCCCGACATTCCAGCCCTCAAGCCTGGGGCGGGCTTGGCCATGGTCGACGCCGATGGTGTCACCTGGCTCGCGGGGCGAGCCATGCTCGACAACTCGGTCATCGCTGTCAGTCTCGCCACCGGCAGACTGCCTCGCGTCACCCGACTCGGCGGCCAGGCGGGAGGCCCGCTGGCGATGTCGGTAGACGCTGACGGCTTCGTCGAGATTTACACGCGCAACCCCGACGCCGACGTGTACGTGCGGCGCCAAATCGCCCCGGGCGCCTGGGAGATTCGGCCGCCCGCGATCCAGCAGCCCGCACGATCCCGACCTCAAGCATAGGAGCCAAAGATGAGCACAACGGTGGACCTCGACCCCGACACCCACGCCCTGCTCAGCGAGCTGGCCGGACAGGACTCTGCCGCCCAGTCCGCGACCATCCGCAGTGCCCTCACGTTCTGGCGCTTCACAAGCCACGGCGTCCACGACGTCGCGCAAGACGTCCTGCAGAGTCCGCAGCAACAGACGTACGTTGAGGCCTTGGCTGAGACCACGCGGCGGCACGGGACGCTGACGCCAGAGTCCCTCAACGGGTTGGCTGGGTTGATCGCGACCATCCAGACCGGGTCCTCCACCAGCCAGAGCGATCCCGTTCGCGACGTCTTCAATCCGCTGCTCATCTGGGCAAGCGAGGACAAACCACGCCGGGGAGTCACCATGAGCGTGACCACGGTGCAACCACGTCCTGGTGAGCCACTCATCGCGACCGCCTGGGGCACCTTGTCCAGCGACGGCCCGCAATCGCTCTATGGCACGCTCGAGCAGCGGTTCTCGGACCGCGTTACTTCGACAGGAGCGGGTTTCGACGCCTCCCGCACGGATCGACTCGGGGTAATCATCGCGATGCCACCAGCCGAGCCTGCGGCAGTTATTCTCAGCCTCGATTCTTGGGGTGGAGGGAAGCAGACCTTGAGGGATTTGCGCTCGGTTTCAAACGGCCTGATCGGCGTGGGTCCTGGCATCGGAGGGCGAAGCGAAGCAGCTGTTCACTTCATCACGCTTGGCCGGTTCGACATTCCTGGGTAACAAGCCATCCGCCTCGTGTCGGATCCGTTGCCACCACATCGACTTCTCGAACAACATCCAGCTCGCCAGCCAGCACGTCGAGACCGCCCAACTGCCGGCGGAGCGACGCAGGTCACTAACCCGCTTCGACACGGTCGTAACCTCATCTACGCAGTACGGACAACCGCCGACACACCGGGAGTTTCTGTCCGCCCAGGGCGCAACGTCGGAGGGTCAGTCGAAGGCGTAGACCACCTGGACCTCGACGGCGACGGCCTGGGTTCCTGGGGCGAGCGGGACGGCGCCCGCGGCACTGTCTTGTGCCTCGGCGGCGCCGTAGGCGTAGGGCTGGGGTGGTGCCGTCGTCGACTCGGTGATACTCACCACCGCTCCGAGGCTGCGGCCGGCGGCCCTGGCGTACTGCTCCGCCTTGGTCCTGGCGTCGGCGATCGCTCGGTCCCTGGCGTCGGCGAGGAGAGCGGTGTTGTCCTCGAGGTCCCAGGCGATGCTGTTGATGATCGTCGTGTTTCCGGTGGAGTTGGCTGCCGCGTTGATGACGGCACCGGCCCGGTCGGTGTCCCTGAGTCGGGCCGTCACCGTCTGACTGACCTGGTAGCCGGTGACTGTCGGGGAGTTGCTCCTCCAGTCGAGCTGGGGCTGGATCGAGAGCCCTGTGGAGGCCAGGTCTCGTTCGGCGACCCCGTTGTCACGCAACGTCTTGTGCAGTTTCGCGGTGGCCTCATTGGCCTTGGCGAGTGCCGTTTCCACGTCGTCCTCGACGACGTTGACGCCCATGTCCAGACGCAGCGTGTCTGGAACGCCCTCGACCTGCGCCCTGCCTGAGACGGTCACTCCCGGAATGGGCGCAGTGCTGGTGGCGGCAGCGGGAGGCGCTGCCGTCGCGGTCGCCGGGCGCGCGGCAAGGACGGCGATCGCGACGATGGCGGCGACGAAGACGAGCGCTGCAACGAGGGTGACACCAAGTAGACGAGGCGTGAGTCGGGTATCCATGCGGCTAGGACGCCGTCCCGGAGGGGTTGGTTCCTGTGCGGGTGAGACCGGGACAGGAGGCGCCGCAAGCAGACGACTGGACCCTCGCGCGACGTGAGGGCGGACAGTAACGACCACGGCCCAGGGCTCGCCGTCGCAGACAATGGCAGGCAGCCGCCGGACCCAGCCGAGATGCTTCCTCACCGACACAGAGCCAAGAAGCCGACCCTCTCGAGCGGACTGGCCCGCATGTCATGGGCGAGTCCTCCAGTCGAACCTCGAGCGACTCGGTCGATATCCGGCGATGTGAAGCACCGACGAGATTAGGGGTCGGCTGTCTCGGTCTCGCTGTGGGCGCGGGCCGCCGCTAGTCTCGCGGTGTGCCCGAGTTCACTTGGCGACCGGCTAACAACGCGACCTGCGAGGACATCGAGGCGGTGTTCGAAACAGGCGGCGCCCGCAAGTGCCGCTGCCAGGCGCTCAAGGTCCCGGGCTGGATCTGGCGCGACACGACTCAGGAGGAGCGCGATGTCGCGTTGCTCGAGCAGGCCGGCTGCGGCACGAGCGGCCCCACGTCCGGACTGGTCGGTTACGTGGACGGCAAGCCGGCCGGCTGGGTCGCGGTCGAGCCGCGAGAGAACTACCCGAGGATCTGGGCCCGTCAGAAGTCGTGGATGCGCAAAGACCCGGACGTCGAGGGGGTCTGGTCGGTCACCTGCTTCGTCGTCCGAAAGGGCTTCCGTCGACAAGGGCTGATGTACGAGCTTGCCGCCGCCACCGTCGAGTACGGCAAACAGGTCGGCGCTCGCGTCCTCGAGGGTTACCCGACCGAGCCGCCGACGGGCAAGCCTGTCATCTGGGACGAGGCCTCGGTCGGGCTGCTCCAAGTGTTCCTCGATGCCGGCTACGAGGTCGAGGCCTCGCCCACACTGCGCCGCAGGGTGGTGCGACATCAACTCGGTGCGCCGTCCTGACGACCCTCGCGATCGGAGTCCAAGCCCCACGGTTGGCTTCGGTCCTTCCAGTGGACAGGTATGAGCGCCATCACCCTGTTCACCGGACCAACATCCGGCGAAGAGACGCAGCTCGCAAGCGAACTTGCGCACGCCGGTCTTGGCGATCAGACCTCAGGCCCGCCTCGGGCGGTATCGCGTCTGCGGCGCGCGTCCGGTCCGCAATTGAGATGCACTGGAGGCACCAACGGACCTACCGCCAAGTCCACAACCATGCAACGGCAAGCGCGATCGTGAAGAGCGCAGCCCCTGTCCCGATAGCGAGACCCAGCCAGCCCACCCACATCGCCGGCACGAAGTTGACCATGGCGTTCTCGCCGGCACCCGTAGCCACCAAGAGACTGCCACCGACCAGACTGGCGAATGCCACGAGCGCGCTGACGCCAATCGACTCCTTCAGCTGGCGCCGCTGAGATCGTGGCGCATACCCGCCGCGGTTGGCCCTCTGCCTGCCCTTCGTCGTTGTCCTTGTCATCATCGAGGGCCTCCCTCTGTCCTTCTCCTCCTATCGTGCGACCGTTCGAGCGGGCGCAGCGGGACCTGTGTGCCGCGTCACGCAGCCTTGATGAAAGCCGGTGTCCGTCAGAGGCAGCAGGTTGCCCCAGGACCCGCGCTGGGACGGACTCCAGGACCGTCCGGTCGACTGCCGGCGTGTGTGCAGCAGGTCGGGTGAGTGCCTGACGAGCGTTCCCTGCGGCGGCCGAGATCGGCCGGCCTACGCCCCTCGGTGCGGCTGCTCTGGTGAGGGCGTTGCCCTACGCTGCGGTGGTGGACTCCGAGGACCTGCGCATCGCCGTGTATGACCGGTTCCGACACGGACAGCTCCCCACCGTGGCCGCCCTCACCGCCGACATGGCGGCGATGGAGGATGAGGTCCGGGCGGGCCTGCGGGAACTGTCCGGTCAACGGCACCTGGCGCTGGGCGCGGGCGGTGAGATCGTCATGGCTCACCCGTTCACGGCGGTCCCGTTGGGCTTTTCGGTGATGGGCCACGACACGTTGTGGTGGGGCGGCTGCGCGTGGGACTCGTTCGCGCTCGCGCACCTGCTGCCCGAGCAGAGCCCGGTGCTGGTGGCCACGACCTGTCCCGCCTGCCAGCGAGCCCACGCCTGGAGTGTCGACACCCGGGAGCCGCCGCCCGGGGAGCAGGTGGCGCACTTCCTGGTGCCGGCTAGTCGCATGTGGGACGACGTGGTCTACACCTGCGGCAACCAGCGCATCTACTGCTCCGAGCAGTGCGTGACCGCCTGGCTGGAGCGGACGAGCAACCGGCGCGGGTACGTGATGGACCTGCCTACGCTGTGGCGGCTGGCGTCCGGGTGGTACGCCGGACGGCTCGAACGCGGCTACGTCCGGCGTGACCCGAGCGCCGCCGCCGACTACCTGCGCAGCGTCGGACTCTCCGGACCGTTCTGGGGACTCCCAGACTGACTGACCTTGTCCGCCCTCGCTCGACCACGCCGCCCCGACCGGCCGCACCACCGACGACAACACCGAAAAGGACTCATCAAAGTCTGCGCGTCACGCCCAGCTCCCGGCGGAGTGGGACAACTCGTTCGTCTGGGGCTGCAGCGACACCGCGTGGCGGTTGGGTTGTAGACATGGTGGGCATCTCGGTCCAGGCTGGCGGGTATGGCTGCTGTGGTCGAGGTCAGCGGGCTGCGCAAGCAGTACGGCCGGACCGTGGCGGTGGCGGATGTCTCGTTCGAGGTCGAAGCCGGCGAGATCTTCGGTTTGCTGGGTCCCAACGGCTCGGGCAAGACCACAACGGTGGAGTGCCTGCAGGGGCTGCGCCGGGCCGACGCCGGCCGGCTGAGGGTGTTGAGGCTGGACCCGGCAAGCGAGGCGATGAAGCTGCGCCGGCTGGTCGGCAGTCAGCTACAGGACTCGGCCCTGCCGGACCGGCTCCGGGTTGGGGAGGCACTCGAGCTGTTTGCGACAATCAGCCCTGGCGGGCCGCCGTGGCGTCAGCTGCTCCAGGAGTGGGGACTGGCCGATCAGCGCGATACCGCGTTCGCGAACCTGTCCGGCGGGCAGCGCCAGCGGCTCTTCGTCGCCCTTGCGTTGGTATCTAACCCGCGGCTGGTGGTGCTGGACGAGATGACCACCGGCTTAGACCCCGCCGCCCGCCGGGTGGCGTGGGATCTGGTCTCGGCCGTCCGAGACCGAGGCGCCACCGTGGTCCTGGTCACCCACTTCATGGACGAGGCGCAACGGCTCTGCGACCGCCTCGCGGTGCTCTCCAGGGGCAGTGTCCTGGCCAAGGGCACCGCCGCTGAGCTCATCGCCGCCCACCAGAGCGAGACCGTCGTGCGGTTCACCGCACCACCGGACGTGGACCTGTCCTACCTGTCCGCCTTGGCCGACGTTCGCCACATCGAGCGCGACGGTGACCAGACAACCGTCCGAGGCGGCGGCCCGCTGCTGGCCAGGGTCGCGCACGCACTCGTGGAGCGTGGGATCGAACCGGCGGACCTGGCCGCGCACACCCCCACCCTTGAGGACGCCTACCTGTCCCTGACCGGCGACCCCAACCCGGACGGTACGTCGTGAGAGCGCTGCGGGCGATGACCTGGGTCGAGCTGAAACTGTTCGTCCGAGAACCCTTGACCGTCCTGTTCGTCCTGGTCTTGCCGCTGGTGATGCTCTACGTTCTCAACGGCGTCTTCGGCAGCCAGCCGGACCCGAGCGTGTGGGAAGGGCTGCCGCCGATCGACTTCTACACCTCGGCCTACGTGGCCCTGGCCGCGGCCACCGCCGGCGTCCTGGCGCTGCCGGTGCACTTGGCCGGCTACCGCGAGCAGGGAGTGCTGCGCCGCTTCCGCGCCTCGGCCGTGCGCCCCGCAACCCTGGTCGGTGCGCACATGGCCGTCACCGTGCTCATCGCGACCGTCGGCGCGGTCCTGCTTACCATCATGTCCGTGGCCGTCTACGACGCGGCGCTGCCGCAGGACTGGGGCGGCGTGATCGCGGGATTCCTGCTCACCGCCGTCGCCTTCGCCGCACTCGGCGCACTGCTCGGGTTCCTCCTTCCCACCGCCCGCGCCGCCCAAGGCCTGGGAGTGCTGCTGTTCTTCCTCTTCCTCATGCTCGGCGGCGCCGGCCCACCCACAGAGGTCCTCCCAGACGCCCTCGCACGGACCTCCGAGCTCGTGCCCGTCACCCACGCCGCAGAGCTCCTCCGCGGACCATGGACAGGAACCGGCTGGGACGAGACGGCACTGCTGTTCATCGTGACCCTCCTTGCCGTCAGCGTCGCGCTGACGGCCTGGCAGCTACGCCGTGACGGACGGACCTGACATCGACGCAAAGCGCTGAGCGACCGAACCTGCGAGTCTGGCGCATGGCTGTGACGCATGCCCGCACACGAGCGATATCCGGCGGAGGGACTCACCTTGCATTGAGGCGCCAGCAAAGTCCCATCCCGCTGCACAGCGTCCTGTTGAGCCGTGGTTCACGGGGAGGACATTCGTTGACTGGGTGGTCCATGGCACATACGGCTCAGTTGAATACGACGGCGCTTGGGCGAAGGTGGGTGACCCCTTTCGAGCCCGGTGACTGCGGGCGGGCCCTCCGAAGGGGACGGCCCGCCGCGGTTGTGGCCTGTTTCAGGGGCAGTTGGGGTTGAGGGGACCTCGGCAGGTCTGGGTCCAGTAGGGCTCGCCGTCGAAGGTGTCGACCACGACCCCGTCACGCAGGAAGGTGGCTCGCTGGTCGGCGCCCCGTTCGTCACGACGGGGGTCGCTGTGCGGGTCGCCGCCTGCGTCACCCGGCGGGAGGTTCACGCTCGGAGGGGTGTCGTTGCCGGAGTCGAAGTACACGATCGCGGAGCCGGCGTGCGGGGCGATCGAACCGTCAGCAGCGCGGTCGAACACTGACAGGCCGAAGGCGGGATCGTTCGACCAGTGGCGACCTTCGGCGAGCGAGGTCTGCAGCAGCCGCGCCCCGTACGCGCGTGCCTGCACCTCGGCGGCCACATTCGCCACCTGGTAGTCACCGAAGGCGACGTGGAGCAGGACCTCGTTCGGTGGGCTGTTGGGCAGGGGGTTGGTCGTCGTGCGCAGTGCGTAGCCGCTGCCCTCGCCGCGGTCCCACAGCATCTGCATCAGGACGTAGCCGAGCTGGCGGTCGACGACGTCGGGGTAAGAGCGGTTGTAGAGACCGCCGACGGCGGCACCTTCCCAGTCGACCGAGCGGTTGAGCAAGGTCGAGTAGTTGATGCCCGGGACGCCGAGCACGCCTCTGGTCACGTCCGGCGACAGCGCGACGACCGGGCCACCGAGGATCCCACCCTGGCTGATGCCGGTGTAGCTGAGCGTGTCGACGTCGATCAGTGGGGCCCCAGAGGCGTCCTGGAACGCCGTGTGCGAGGCGAGCCCGTCGGGGTGCGAGAGTGCTCGACCGACGAACTGGAAGTTGAGGAAGCCCTGCTGGATTCGGTCCGGCATCAGCCCGAACCGCGAGAGGTCCTGCAGGATAAGGGCGACGTTGGGCGTGTCGTACTGCGACATGCCGGCGAAGTCCACGCCGCACGGAGCGATGTTGCGTGCCCGGAGCAACTCGGTGGAGAAACCGTTGGCCTGCGTGCGGGTGCCGAGCAGGCCGTGGCCGTAGAGCATGGGGTCTGCCGGGTCGTTCGCGGTGGCCGCCGCTGGCAGGTTGCACACGTAGGGCACGCTCAGCCAGGGGGCTGTCTGGTTGCGTTGCGGCAGCGCCATCGGTTCGGGCTCGGCGATCCCGTAGTCGAACCGCGCGTTGGTGGAGAACAGCAGTGCCTCGAGCGGCACGCCGCCATCCGGGCCGGCCGATGGCAGCGCCGGGGCGTGCAGGAAGTTCGGCACCAGCACGGTCCCGCTCACACGCCGCTGCGTGGTCGCGTTCGGGGCATCCACCACCTGCCCGACCGTGAAGGTCGGTGCCGAGCCGTCCACCTGGCCGTCGGCCAGATCGGTGTCCCCGAGGGACGCGAAGGCCTGGTCGCGCAGGTGCACGGCCCGACCGGTGACGTTCTCATCGCTGGCGACCGTGAATGACCAGGCGAGGTAGAGGTCGCGCTGGCCGACGCCCGCCTTACGCAGGTCGCGGAACAGGCGGTTGAACTCGGCGGTACGTGCCGGCTCGACGCCAGCTGGGAGCCCGCCCGCACGATCACCGCGATACCAGGCAAAGACCGGCTCGGCCTGTATCGTGCGGCCGGCGGTGTCCTTCAGGTCGCGCAGCGCCACAGCGTAGCGGTGGCCCCCGTGCAGAACCTCGAGCGGACGGATCAGCAGCAGCTGCCGGCCGGCAGCGACGGCCCCCGGGTGGTGGTCGAGCTCGGCGAGGTAGGGCACCCGCGCCCCGGTGTCGAGGTCGAGCAGCACGATCGGAGCATCAGGCGCCAGGGACAGCGCTGGTCGATCGAGCACCTGAACGCCGGCCGGCAGCCCGAAGGTCGCCTGCAGGTCAAGGCCCGGGACGTCGGCGATGGCCATCGCGCCAGGGGAGAACCCGTCATTGCGGTTCCACTCGCTCGGGTTGACCGGCACGCCGCCGGCGTTGACCGGCATGCCCTCCAGGGGCAGATCCACCCGCAGGCCAGTCGGGGTGTCGGCGGGCGCCGTGAACCGGTCGTTCGGAAACGGAAGCAGGCACGCGCCGTCGTCGATCGGGTCACACGGCCCCAGATCCGCTCGCTGCCCAAGAGGTCCCTCGGGGCCGCGGCCGGGCGGTGCGACTGACGTCGGCGTCATCGCCTGAACAACGACAGGCCCTCCCGGGGCGGCACTGGCGATGGTGGACCCGATGCTGCCGGAGAGCACGAAAGCGCTACTCGTCAGCGTGGCCAGGGCGCCCATGACAAGGCGAGATGAGGAACGACGCAGAGAGTGCATAATGCCTTCCAAGGTGAGGCCGACGTCGCGCCAGCGACACGCACACCGTAGCGATTTGCACGCGTGCAGTGGGGATAAGAGCGCAAGCATCCCTGCTCGAAAACCACCGCAGATCCTGTCAGGCCAACTCTGCCCTCTTGCCGGTCCTGATGCCCCTGGCACCGACATCGTCCCTGCTGACCCGATTCCCGAATCAGCTGGCTGAGGTTTTGCGCCGCCACCAGGTGGACGAGGCCACCATCACAAAATTGCGCATCGAGACGAGCGACTACCGCGTGGCAGCGACCGCAAGCCGCAGCGTCATCGGATCAATGAACGAGTTCTCCTCCCTGGCGGACCCCCACCGGCAGGAGCAGACCGAACTGGACCTGCTGGGCCGACCCATACAACTATCCACCGCCCCATGCGGTCCGCTCTACCGAAGCCACGTGAGCCCAGACCGCGAACTCAAAGCCCTCCTCAGGACACGTACGACACCGGGCGATAGCCGGCGGTGTGACTCACCCAGGGGACGCGGTTTGCCGGGTGCGAACGGCTTGCAGGAGAAGCGCCTGATCGAGGCCTAGGGTGAGCGGGCAGGGTACGACCGCTGTGGGGCCGGTCCCTGCAGTGTTGTCGGGCACGGGTATGGCTGAATCCCTCCAGAGGCTCGAGCATGATGGAGCGGCTCTGCAGTGGCGGACGTAGGAGTTCAGAGCCGATGTGGCTGCCGGGCTCTGTCCCGACCGGCTACACGGGATACTGGATTATGGCCCTTGGTCGGGTGTTGGCGGGTGAGCCGTGCGTGTCGTTGGTGCCACTTTTCGCGGGGCTGACGCGGGAGCAGCAGGCGGAAGTGGCGACCCTCGCCCGTCCGGTCACCGTGGGGCCCGGCGAGACCTTCGTGCGCGCTGGCGCGCGGGAAGCGCCGCTGTTCGTGGTGCATGCGGGGATGGTGAAGCTCTCTCGCACGACCGCCGACGGCAAGAGCACGACCGTGCAGGTCCTCGGCCCGGGTGAGGTGGGTGGGGAGACGTGGCTCCTGACCGGTGAGCGGCCGGAGAACGACGTGGTGGCCCTGGAGGGAGCGCGGATCTGCGTCTTCGAGCCGAGCGCGCTGGACAGGATCGTGCGAGAGTTCCCGGCCGTCGGCGTGGCTCTGCTGCGGTCGCTGGCCGTGCGGCTGCACTCCGCGGAGCGGATGCTCACCGCCAGGACTCTCGCCGACGTGGGTGCGCGGCTGGCGGCCTATCTCCTGGACTGTCCGACCACGTGGGGTGTTGACCGGGCAGCGACAGCGCACCTGCCGATGGCCAAGAAGGACATTGCGACCTTCCTGGGAACCTCGCCCGAGACCGTCAGCCGGCGACTGAAGGCCTTCGAGCACGAGGGCCTGATCCAGGTGCGCGGCATGGACATCGACATTTGGGATCCAGTCGGACTCGAGCTGCGGGCTCGCGGTGCTTGACGCAGGTCAAGGCGGGCGCGGCTGGTTTGGTCCTACCTTCGAGATACCACCACACAAGGAGGAACCATGAACATCGCCAAGGTGCTCCGCTTGTTCGTGCGCACCGCGTCCGCCCACTGCGACACCGAGGACGGTCCTGCGGTCGGCGACGGCCGCCGCGCGCTGGAGAGCGGCAACGTCAACATCGCTCTGAAGTGGGTCCACCAGGACGCAGAGGAGGAGGTGCGGGAGGCGTTCACCCGCGCCGTCGCCGTACGAGATCTGTCGCCGCAGGCGCGCGACCTGGCCGACCGCTACTTCCTCGACGTCCTGATCCGGGTCCACCGCGCCGGCGAGGGAGCCGGGTTCGAAGGCATCAAACCCGCCGGTGCGCACGTGCCCCCTCAGGTCGTCGCCGCCGAAGAGGCGCTCTCGCTAGGCCGCATCGACCCGCTGCGCGGGCTCGTGGATGACGACCGGTGGGACGAGCTGGAGCGCAGGTTCGACCAGGCGGTGGCGCTGAAAGGCTTCGACGTCGACAACCTGGCTGCCGCCCGGGAGTACGTGGCGGCGTACGTCTCGTTCTTCAAGTTCGCCGAAGGCCACGACCAGGAGCACGACCACCAGCATGCCCACGTGCACTGATGTGGTGGCTCACCCGGGTGCGGTCGCACTCGATGGCACCCACCCTGACCGACGGTCAACTCGTGCTCACCAGATCGCTGCGGCCGGCTCACGCAGTCGGCCGGGGCGACCTGGTCGTCCTGGACTCCCCGGTCGAACCGAACCAACACCTCGTCAAACGGGTCGTCGGGCTACCCGGTGAGAAGGTCACCTTCGACGCGGGCCAGGTGAGCATCGACGGCCGGCCCCTGCCGGAGCCCTACGCGAGCCCCTCTGTCTTCCGTGGCGAGTACGACGTGCCGCCCGGACACTTCCTCGTCCTCGGCGACAACCGCGACCTCTCCAGCGACAGCCGCTCCTGGAGCCACCCCTACACTCCCCGAGCCGCCATACGCGGACGGCTGCTGCGGCATTGAACCCCCAAGTCCCCCCGTGGGAACCGCGACCGCAACGCCCGAACCAAGAGCCAGAATGAACCGGCAGCCGGCTATCCGGCAGGCCCAGACGCCCATCTGCGCGCCGACAGCCGGCTACTTGATGCTTGTGGGTAGGACCGGTGTCCGGCCAGACTCGGTCTAGGTGCCCGGCGGGTTGCTCTTCAGCCGGCTGCCCACCAGATGGATCGGTGTGGCTCTACTCCGGGTTGCGGCCCCGTCGGGCATCGTGGCGAAGGTGTGGCTCCAGAGGGGTCTGCCCTGCTCTAAGTAGCAATGCCCGCCTCGCCGTTCCATCGGATGCGAGACGAAGGCGGTCAGCTCATGAAGGTGTTAATCGAGGTCGATCCCCACAAGCTGTCGGCCACGATCGAGGTCGTCGACACGAACGAGACGGTGTTGGCGACCGGCCGGTTCGGCACTGACAACGCCGGGTATCGCGCGATGCGCAAGCGCGTGGCGGCCTGGCCCGAGCGGACCTGGGCGGTCGAGGGCAGCAACGGCGCCGGACGCCCGCTGGCGCAGCGGCTGCTCGCCGATGGTGAGCACGTGCTCGACGTGCCGGCGAAGCTGTCCGCACGGGCACGGTTGTTCGACACCGGCCACAACCGCAAGACCGACGCCCACGACGCGCACTCGGTCGCCGTGGTCGCCGTCCGCACGACGGGTCTTCGGGTGCTCTCCTACGACGCCGAGCTCGAGGCGCTGCGGATGCTGACCGACCGACGAGATGAGCTCTCCCGCACCCGGGTACAGACCGTCAACCGGCTGCACCGGCTGCTGGCCGAGCTGATCCCCGGGACGGCGAAGAAGGAGATCACCGCAGGTCAGGCCAAGGCCATGCTGGCCTCAGTGCGACCGCGGGACGTGGTCGGCAAGACCCGCCGCCGCCTAGCCGCGGAGTTGTTGGCCGAGCTGGTCGTGGTGGAGAAGAAGATCAAGGAGCTGAAGAAGGAGCTCAAGGCCATGGTCCTGGCCCGCGGCTCGACGTTGATGGAGCTGCCCGGGGTCGGGCCGGTCGTGGCCGCCCGGGTTCTCGCCGACGTCGGTGACGTGGCCCGCTTCGCCGACCGGAACCGGTTCGCGTCCTGGACCGGCACCGCACCGATCGAGGCCTCCTCCGGCGAGATTGTCCGGCATCGGCTCTCCCGCGCCGGGAACCGGCGAATGAACCACATGACCCACATCGCCGCGGCCACTCAGATCCGTCACAACACCGAGGGGCGGGCCTACTACCTGCGCAAGATTGCCGCCGGCAAGACCCGACGCGAGGCGATGCGCTGCCTCAAGCGCCGCATCTCCGACGCTCTCTATCGCCAGCTCGTCGCCGACGCCCGAGCCGCCGGCATTGTCAGTGCCGAGATCGGCGAGGCGGGCCCGGGAGGGCACAGCGGGGCGTCACACAAATCCAGCGCGGCCGGCTTGCACCCGCACACCGGCACTTCGGATCAGCCACTTCCCGGACCCGCGCACACGACGCTACCCCCGACCTCGCCGACCAGGAAGACCTCACCCGGCAGAACGCTCCAAACCGCCTCTTGACAACAGAGGGGTGCCGGAGTGGGCCACCTCGCTTTGCTCGCCGTTGCAGCGGACCCACTGACGAAATGGGCGCTGCTTTCTCTGGCTCCGCGCGGGAGCCTGTCCTGGATTGACGGCCACACGAGCTTGTGGTCAGGGTGGGTGCAGCACCTCTCGGATCTGGGCCGTGGTCAGGCCGGCGGCCTGACCACGGCGGATGAAGTTCAGTCGCTGGAGGGTCGCGGGGTCGTAGTCGCGGTAGCCGGTGGTGGTGCGCTCGGGCGCCGGGAGGAGCCCTGCCTGTTCGTAGTAGCGCAGCGTCTTGGTCGTGGTGCCGCTCGCCTGGGCCAGCTCTCCGATGCGCACGTCTTATCCTCCCGCCACCCTGCCGGTCTTGACCTTCCAGTGCGCTAGAAGATCCAGGCTGGCACCTGGACCGGGACCGACGACGAAGGATGTGGCATGAGCGCGGGCTATGACGTGGACCTGGCGGTGGTCGGCTCCGGTGGTGCGGCGATGGCGGCTGCGATCACCGCTCGGCAGGCTGGGCACACCGTGGTCCTGATCGAGCGCGGCGTTCTCGGTGGGACCTGCGTGAACATCGGCTGCGTGCCGTCCAAGACGCTCCTGGCGGCCGCCGGCGCCCGACACTCCGCCCTGACCAATCCCTTCGACGGCGCTCCCACGTCCGCAGGTGGCGTGGACCTACGAGCGCTGGTTCACCAGAAGGACGAGCTGGTCGAGCGCATGCGCAGTGCGAAGTACGCCGACGTCGCCGCCGCCCATGGGTTCGAGGTCGTGCCTGGGCACGCCAGGTTCCTCGATCGCGACACGCTCGCGGTCGACGGCAAGCCGCTGCGCGCCCAGGCGTACGTGGTGCCACCGGGGCCGCGCCGGCGGTGCCCGAGCTGGCGGGTCTGGACAGCGTGGACTGGTTGACGTCGACGACGGCCATGGAACTCGAGCAGGTGCCGAGGTCCCTGGTGGTGATCGGTGGCGGCTACGTCGGGCTCGAGCAGGCACAGCTCTTGGCCCGTCTCGGTGCGAGGGTGTCCCTGGTCGGGCGCGTGGCCCGCCGGGCCGAGCCGGAGCTGGCCGAACCCCTGCGTGCGGTCTTTGCCGAGGACGGCATCGGTGTCCTCGAGGAGCACGTCGTCGCCGTCTCGGTCGACGGAGGCGAGGTCGTCGTACGGGCCGCCTCGGGTGCTGCGGTCCGCGCAGAACGGCTGCACCCGGTCAGTAATGCGGCATGTGCCCGGGAGTTCGTCAATGACGATGCGTTCGTGCTCCCAGGTTGAGGCGCTCATCATCTGGGACCGCTCCAGGAACCGGTAGCCGGGGCCGATCTCGACGATGCAGATGTCGTCGTAGTCAACTGGGATCACACCGAACAACAGAAGCCATGATCTGAAGAGCCGCCGTCCGGGCTGGACGTGGTCGGGGGTGCGCCCGCGCCACCTGCGGGGTGAGGTCATCCTCAGAAGGGGCATCAACTCCCCGTTGATCCCAGTGAAGTCAAGCGCGTCCCCCCAGACGCGACCAGCGTCAGCGTCCACGACGGAGCTGATCTCGACCTCGCCGGTCTTCCCCGACGTGTCACGCAGCAGTGGACTCACCTCGCTCGAGTGGGGAAGTCGGCGCAGCCCCGCCCCGGGGGCGTCCGCCAACAGATCAGACGCTACTGCTCGAACGGGGACCGGGCGGTCGGGAATGTGGGCACCCTTCGCTGGGCTGCGACGTCCTCGCCCGTCGGCGGATGGTCAGCCGGCTTCATCTCGCTGTCTGAGGGCTTCGCGACGGTCCCGTTGAGCGGGCAGGTTCCTCGGGCCATCGGGCGTCACGTACATCCGGCACGCCATTGAGCCGTGGTCATCACCTGTGTCGAACGCTTCGGTGCCGTCGAGGACGGGAGTGCCGCGAACCGGTGTGCTCGCGCCGCCTCATCGGTGTCGATGAGCCTGACCGCGAAGGTCGCCCTGGGCAGTCCGATGTCGTCCAGCGCGGCTTGGACCAATGCCGTCGCTGCTTCGGCGCCAGGACATTCTGGGATTACGAGCACCCTCGACTTCCCTTCGCCCATCATGGCCCAACGCCAAGATCCATTTGGCGATGTCCAGCCACGACGGGCATAAGGTGGCCGGTCGACTGCCGAAGATGTGTCGCCGGTCGGACAAGTTCAGTTGGGTTCCGTGGCCGTGATCAACTCGGAGTCGGTCATCGATCTGGACTTCAGGATCTCCGTGTAGAGCACCTTCGGGTTTCCGGTCGCCTGCTGACGGGCTGGCGGTGACATGGTCGATGGCAGTGGCACGGCCATGGCCCGGTCCGCAACGGCTGACCGACTTCACGTTCAAGGTCGTCCACACCCGCTCGGTGTTGTGCGGGGCAGGGCGTCATATCAGCGTGATCCAGTAGTCCCAGAACTGCACGGTGATCAGTGTTGTGACTGCGAGGAGCCAGGCGATGGTGATGGTGACCGCGTGGTCTGCTATCCACGCTGGGAGTGCACCGGTGCGGGACCAGCGGGTCAGCACGGCAACGAAGGCGGTGATGGTGACGACCCAGACGACCATGCAGTAGGGGCAGAGCGCGCCGATGCGGTACACGCTCTGCACGATGAGCCAGTGCACGAAGATCGTGCCCAGGGCCGTTGCGGCGGTCAGGGTCATCCAGTACCAGCCCGGCAGCCGCGCCCCGCTTGCGATGGTGACTCCGGCGGTGGTCAACGCGGCGAAGGCGGCGACCCCGAGGATCGGGTTGGGGAACCCGAAGATCTCAGCCTGGGGGGTGCTCATCACCGAGCCGCAGCTGAGCAGTGGGCTGATGCTGCAGCTGGGGTTGTAGGCAGGGTCGGCCACCAGGCGGATCTTCTCCACCAGGAGGGTGAACGCGGCGACCAGGCCGACCGTGCCGCATGCCGCCAGGATCCATCCAACGGCGCGGGGTGCTGGTTCGCTGGTCGGGGGGCGGGCGGTCACCGCCGGTTCGTTAGCCGTTGACGGCGGCATCGATCTGGGCCTGGAAGTCCTCGGCCGACTCCGGCTGCATCAGCTCGCCGTCCAGGAAGAAGGTGGGAGTGCCCTGCACGCCCAGGGAGATCCCGTCCTGCTGGTCCTGCTCCACCCGCGCTTGGGTGGCCGGGTCGGCCACCGCGCTGTCGTAGGCGTCCATATCCAGGCCGAGGTCCTGCGCGAACTGCCGGAACAGGGCGGCTTGGGAGTCCTGCTGCTCACCCCACTCGGCTTGGGTCTGGTACATCAGGGCGTACATATCCTCGAACCTGCCCTGCTGGGCGGCGGCCTCCACCGCGACGGCGGCGTTCATGGCGTTGGCGTGGCTGGGGATGGGGAAGTACCGCACCACGAAGGTCAGCTCCCCGGCGTGCTCCTGGCGGATCTGCTCCACCAGCGGGTACGCCGCCCGGCACGCCTCGCACTCGAAGTCCAGGAACTCCACCAGGACCGGGGCCCCCTCGCCGGCGTCGTCGAGGACGTGACTGTCGTCGCGCACCACCTGGGCGGCGGCGCCGGGGGGAGTCGGCGTTGTCGCCTCGCTCTGGTCGCCGGCGGAGGGGCGGGCCACCACGACGGCGACCACCACCGCCAGGACGAAGAGCGCGATCAGGGCTCCGGAGAGCAGGACGTTGCGGCGCAGCATGGATGTGCCTCACAAGGACTCGACTGACAAGGGGGTTCCTGGCACCGCCGAAGCGGGCATCGGTGCATGGTACGGCGATAGTCTGGGCGAACCCTGAGTGCCCGCGGCGGCCACCGAGACGGCCGGAATTTGGATAACGAAACGGTTACGCTACCGTGGAGGCAGGCCGCGTGTTGCGCGGCGCTGACGACGCCATGACGGCTGCGCCTCCTGCCGGCTGTGTGACGTCACCTACTGTCTTGTGTTGGCCCCTGCCCGTGAGGACCCCTTCGTTTTGAGTTCACGCTCCTATGCCGGGCGCCATGCTGCGCCCGGGCGTCACCGAGCACAGCGCGTCTACAGCCGTAGCCTGCCGCGCGCGCTCAGCCCGCAGTTCGTCCTGCCGTCGGCCGCCGCGGCGGCCCTGGTGCTGGCGACCACGGGGGCCTCGGTGGCGGGTTCGGCGCCGGTGGCGCTGCAGACCTCGCCGGTCGACCTCGCACTGGCCAAGAGCCAGGTGAGCGAGAGTCGTGATGACACCGCTGCCCTTGCTGAGCGTCGCTCGGCGACCACCGACCAGGAGGCCCTCTTGCAGGGCCGTCAGCAGGAGGCCGAGCGGGTCGCCCGGGAGAAGGAGCGTCAGGCGCTGGCCGAGAAGAAGGCCGCCGAGGCCAAGAAGAAGGCTGAGGAGGAGGCGCGTCAGGCCGCCCAGCGGTGGGTCGCCCCGATCGGCAAGTACAAGTACACCTCCGGTTTCGGTGGCCGGTGGGGCCGGCTGCACGCCGGCGCCGACCTCGCCGCCCCGATCGGAACCCCGCTGTATGCGGTCTCCTCCGGCACGGTGATCAAGGCAGCCGACACCGGCTCGTGCGGGAACAACGTGTGGATCGAGCAGTGGGACGGGTCGGTCAGCCGGTACTGCCACATGGACTACATGTCGGTCAGCGTCGGTCAGCGCGTGGCCCCGGGCGAGAAGATCGGCGGCACCGGGAACACCGGCCGCTCCTACGGTCCGCACGTGCACTTCGAGATCCGCACCCGTGGTGAGAACAGCGAGCCGGTGGACCCGGTCGCCTGGCTAGGTTCCAAGGGCATCGGCCTGTAGGCCAAGGGCGGCCTGGTTCCCCCGGTTCGGCTGCTTCGGCTGCTTCGGATCGAGCCGGTCGCGTGCCGCATCGCGAACCACCTGTCCAGGCACTGCGGTTGGGAACTGCCACGGTGGGCTGCGAGAGAGCCCGGGCGTGTCTCAAGCGTGGGCGGCGTGCTCGCGCTCGGCGTGGCCGGGCGGTTCGAGCTGGAAGGTGGAGTGTTCGACGCTGACCTCGAAGTGGGCGGCGAGGCAGCCCTGGAGGTGGGCGAGCATTTCGGCGGCGTGCCCGTCGATGAAGCATTCGTCGTCCAGGACGACGTGGGCGGTCAGGACGGGCAGGCCGGTGGCGATGGTCGAGGCGTGCAGGTCATGGACCTCGCGGACGTGTTCCACGGCCAGCAGGTGGGCCCGCACGTCGTCCAGGTCCAAGCCCTTGGGGGTGGATTCGAGCAGGATGTGGCCGGACTCGCGCAGCACGATGACGGCTCGGGGCACGATCAACGTGGCGATGAGCATGCCGGCGATGGCGTCGATGCGGGTCCAGCCGGTGGCGGCGATGACGACGGCACTGACGATGACGGCCACCGAGCCCAGCGCGTCGTTGACGACCTCGAGGAACGCGGCCCGCATGTTGAGGTTGGCCGTGCGCCCGGAGCTCAGCACAAGCAGCGCCACGATGTTGCCGACCAGGCCGACGATGCCGAACACCAGCAGCCCTCGCGAGCTGACCTCGTGCGGGTCGTAGAGGCGTTGGATGCCCTCGACGAAGGCGTAGATGCCGACGCCGAGCAGGACGGTGGCCTGGGCGCCGGCGGCCAGGACCTCGGCCCGGCGGAACCCCCAGGTGCGTTGCGGGGTGGCCGGGCGCAGCGCCAGCGATGCGGCGACCAGCGCCATCAGCAGCCCGGCCGCGTCGGTGAGCATGTGCCCGGCGTCGACCAGCAGCGCCAGGCTGCCGGTCCACAAGGCGCCGACGACCTCGGCGATCAGGATGGTCGCCGTGATCCCGAACGCCACCGCCAGGCGGCCCCGGTGGGTCGTGGGCGGTGCGTGGTCATGGCCGGCGCTCATGCGACGGCTCCCTGCGGCTGGGTCCGGTCTTCGGTGGTGGCCTCGAGCGTCGGCAGGTGCACCAGACGCCCGGCGCGAACGCCGTTGGCGATCACGAGGACTTCGGCGACCTCGTGGATCAGGACCACGGCCGCCAGGCCGAGGACCCCGAGCAGGGCCAGCGGGATCAGCACCGCGATGAGCGCCAGCGACACGACCACGTTCTGCAGCATGATGACCCGGGTGCGGCGGGCGTGGTCGAACGCGAGCGGCAGGAGCCGCAGGTCATCGCCCATCAGCGCGACGTCGGCGGTCTCGATGGCCACGTCGGTGCCCATCGCGCCCATCGCGACTCCGATGTCGGCGGTGACCAGCGCCGGTGCGTCGTTGACTCCGTCGCCGACCATCACGGTGGTCCCGGCGGCGCGCAGGCGGGTCACCATCGCCGACTTGTCTTGGGGGCGCAGGTCGGCATACACCTGCTCGATGCCCGCCTCACCCGCCAGCGCGCCGGCGGCCAGCTGGTTGTCGCCGGTCAGCATCGCCACGGTGTAGCCGCGGGCATGGAATGCGGCAATGACCTGGGCCGCCTCGCCTCGCAGCTCGTCACGGACGGCGAGCGCTCCGACGGGCTCGCCGTCGACCTGGACGACCACGGCGGTCGCGCCCGCCTGCTGCATCCGGGCCACCCGAGTGGCCAGGACGCCGGGCTCGACCCAGCCCGGCCGGCCCAGCCGGACGTCGGCTCCGTCCACGGTGCCGCTCAGGCCGGCGCCGACCACCGCCTGGACATCCTTCGCCGGCGGCACCTGCCCGGCCGCGGCGTGCACGGCACGGGCGAGCGGGTGCTCGCTGCGGGCCTCCAGCGCGCCCGCCCACGCCAGCACCTGCTCACGGGTGTACCCCGCGGCGGTGGCGACCTCGATGACGGCCGGCTGGTTGCGGGTCAGGGTGCCGGTCTTGTCCACCGCGATCACAGCGACCTTGCCCAGGGTCTCCATCGCCGCGCCACCCTTGACCAGGATCCCGCGCCGGCTGGCCGCCCCGATGGAGGCGACCGCAGTGACCGGCACCGAGATCGCCAGTGCGCACGGCGAGGCCGCCACGACCATCACCAGGGCACGCTCCACCCACACCGACGGGTCCCCGGCCAGAGCACCGACCAGCGCGGTCAACCCGGCAACGACCAGGATGCCGGGCACCAGAGGCCCGGCGATCCGGTCGGCCAGCCGCTGCGTGGATCCGCGGCGGGACTGCTCGGCCTCCACGACATGCACAATCCGGGCCAACGAGTTGTCCTCGGCCGTCGAGGAGACCTCGACCTCCAGGGCGCCGGTGCCGTTGATCGACCCGGCGAAGACCTCCACTCCGGGCCCGACCTCGACCGGCATCGACTCGCCCGTGATGGCCGAGGTGTCCACCGCACTGGTACCGACGCGGACCGTGCCGTCGGTGGCCAGCCGCTCTCCGGGCCGAACCACCATCACGTCCCCCACCAGCAGCTGTGAGGGGTGCACCACCAGCTCGCGGCCGGCCCGCCGCACGCTGGCCTCCTGCGGGACCAGGTCCAGCAGGGCCCGCAGCCCATGCCGGGTCCGGGCCAGCGAGTACTCCTCCAGACCTTCACTCAAGGAGAACAGGAACGCCAGCGCGGCCGCCTCCTCAACCTGCCCCAACACCGTCGCCCCGACCGCGCCGATCGTCATCAGCAGACCGACCCCAACCTTGCCGCGACCCAGCCGGCGCAACGCACCGGGCACGAACGTGGACCCCCCGACCAGCAGCGCCGCGACGGCCAGCACCAGCTCCAGCCTCTCCGAGCCGGCCAGACCCGCCAGGAACGCGCCAAGCAGCAACACCCCGGAGGCCAGCCCCAGCTGGACCTCGCGCACCTGCCACACCCGCGTCACCGGCTCCTCAGCCTCCCCCGACGGGCCCGCGCACCCACACGCACTCTCGACCAGGTCCCCACCCGAGGCGTCCTGGCCGGTCACGGCTGCTCCTGCCGGGCACTGTGCCGACGCAGCTGCTCGGCAGCCACGCTCCCGGTGGTCCCAACCCCGTAGTTAGGGCACAACGCCACCGCGTGTCCCGACCTCGCCAACAGCCGCTGCGCCGCATCCAGGACCGCCAACAGCTCCGGCGTGTCGGCCAGGGAGAACATCGACGCCCGCCCCTGCGGACGCGACACCACCAGGCCGCAGTCCCGCAGACACCCCAGATGCGCGCTGACCGTCGACTGCGCCAACCCCAGATGCTCGGTCAGATCACGCACCCGATGCTCCCCCAGAGTCAGATGCTGCAGGATCGCCAACCGCGACGGATCCGACAACCCATGGAACAACGCCGCCGCCACCTCCAGCCCACCCCGCTCCACGCCGACCTCAATCAGCGACTCTCCCGATATCATCGTCATACGGCGATGATACACGGCCTTCCCAGACCCCTCATCCGCAGTACACCTGACCTCCGCGGACGCACCCGACCCGGGCAAGGACCGACGCGGTCGATCGTCAGCCAACGTAGACGGTGATCAGCGCGAAGATCGCAAACCCGACCGTCAGTGCGATCGGCCCAAGTCGACTCGTCTCTCCGGCGTGAGCCTCGGACAACATCTCCTCGACGACGACGCTGGTCAACACCCCGCCGGTGACGGCCAGGACCGAGAGAGTAAGGACCTCCGGAGCCTCGCGCAGCGCGAAATAGCCCAGGGTCGCCCCGAGCGCGATAGGGATGGCAAACGAGAGAGCCATCACCACCCGGACCCGACGCGGGATGTTCGCCCGGCGCAGGCTGGCGACTGCGGCGAACCCCTCAGGAACATCCGCGGGAACCTGGCCAAGTGCCAGGAGTAACCCCAGAGCCGGATTGATGACGGTCCCCGTGCCGATCATCACCCCGTCACTGAACAGGTCGATCGAGACCCCCGAGAAGATCGCGAAGGGACCCTTCGACTCCTCGGTCGCACCCATGCGGGCCTGGACATACCCGATAGTGCGCTCAAGACCGATAAAGGCCGCACCGCCGGCCACGAACGCGGCGATGGGCACCCACGGCGGGTCAGCCTCGAGAGCCTCAGGTATCAGCTCCAGACCGACCACGGCCAAGACGATGCCCGCCGCCAGGTGCAACGCCAGACTCAGCACCCGCTCGGGAACATCAAACACCTCCGCAGCCAGCCCGCCCACGAAGTTGCCGGCAGCCGGAAGAGCCGCCAGCGCAAGCACCAACGCGAACCCCTCCAACCCGGGCCCCCTCTCAGGGTCATCGAGGAAGTCCGAACTGGGCCGACACCGCACCCCACGGCCAACCCGTGGAGATCCGCTACGCGTCAGCGCACGGAACGACCGTACCCGTCACGAACCAGACCCCCGCCATCCTGACAGACACCCGGCAACCGATCACGACTGCGGGCTCGACGATCCCATCCTCGAGCTGCCACATGCTGCGGAACCCGCGTCCTTGTGGGCGGTAGGTCGCGCCTTCTCGAGGCCTGCGGGGGGCCGTTGGACGTGAGGAGTGTGGGCGTCGGGGCGTTCTCGAGGGCGGGCGTGGCGTCCTGAACGCGGGAAGAACGACCCCTTCGGCGAAACTTGTGGAATTTTCGGAGGGGCGCCGCTGAGTATGCCCGTGACCTGCAGAAACACGACCTGAACATGTGCGCCCGTCCTGCGCCCGTCCTGGGAGGGGCGAACGTGGGAGGGGCGTTTTTTGGTGCGCTGGCTGAGCATCCTGGGCTGCATGAACCAGTTGCACGATCAGCGATCTGCCAGTCTCCGGTGGGGGCCGCGGCTCCTGCGCGACCTCGTCAATGCACCTGATCTCACGACGGCAGCAGCGCACCTGGCGTGCGCGGGTGTGCCTGTCTTTCCCTGCGTCCCAGGCGGCAAGCGTCCGCTGACGGTCCACGGCTTCCAGGACGCCAGCATCGACCGTGGCGTCGTCACAGCGTGGTGGGGCCGGCACCCTGACGCGAACATCGGCGTCCCGACCGGCGTCCTGGGTGGCATCGACGTGGTCGATGTCGACGTTCACGAGGGCGGCTCTGGGTTCGCCTCGTTCAACAAGGCCCGGCAGGCTGGGTTCATCGAGGGCTGGGCTTGCCTGGTGCGCACACCGTCGGGTGGCTTGCACGCCTACTTCCTGCGTACTGGCGGTCGGGAGTCGCGTTCGTGGCAGCTGCCGGGCAAGCACATCGACTTTCGTGGCGATGGCGGCTACATCATCGTCCCCCCGTCCCGGGTGAGCGGCGCGGACGGACGCCCACGCGACTACCAACTTGTCGCGGTGGCGGAGCACCCCCAGCTCTATCGCATGGACGCTGACGGGTTGCGCGCCTTCCTCGACCCGCCCCGTCCGATGCACGCACCCGCAGACATGCCGAGGATGGGTGCCCGTCCGGAGAAGCTGGCCGCGTGGGTGGCCTCTCGCCCGGAGGGTGGCCGCAACGGCGGCCTCTTCTGGGCCGCGTGTCGGCTGGTTGAGGAAGGCCATGACCTGAGCAGCACCACCTCGCTGCTGGGCCCGGCGGCCTGCGCCGCCGGCCTGCCCGAGCGTGAGGCGATGGCCACGATCCGCTCGGCCCACCGGATCGCGACCAAGAGGGAGCCAGCGTGTAGCCCGGTCCCGACGTCGCCGGTTGAGGCGGTGCGACTATGAACACGCCAGAGCCCTATGAGCGCCGCCGTGACCGCTCGATCTCCCCGGCGGCACCGGCCCGCGAGAACCCGCGGCCGCCCGAGGAACTGGCTGTGCATGGTGACCCGTCCGTGCCGAAGGGCCAGAGCATGCCGGAGCCCGAGCGTGGGCTGCCGGGTCTGGTCTGGGTCCGTCCCACCGAGTTGAGCACGATGCTCGCGGCCAAGTCCCTGCGGCGCGGGATCGACGTCGAGGCGGAGCTGGCTCGTCGCGCCCGGCGCCTTCCGGGGGCGGCAGTCAGGCACGCCTCACGTCGCATCACCCGGACCTCGATCGCACGACCCGGCACGACATCCCCCACCATCAGCGGCCAGGAAGGACTCGGGTTATGAACACACCTGTATTCGCCAACAGCGAAGAGCTGCGGATTCTGCTCTACGACCTGACCTACTCCCCCGGCGGCGGCTGGCGCACGGACCCGCGCGCCACCCACCTGATGCGGTTCGCGATGGACAAGTACGCCGGGCTGGCCCGCAAGCACGGGCTGGAACCGGGCGAGGCAGCGGTCGCGGCCTTCGACGTGATGCGGATGCGCTCGACCCGCCTGGCTGATGACCCGTGGGCGGTGATCACGCGCGCGGTGGAGCTCACCCTGATCTACGAGTCGCGGGCCGCTGGACTGCTCTGCTCAACAGGTCAGGCCCGCAAGAGCGCCGGCAGCGACTTCCACGATCCGCAGCGGTTCAGCGACCGCGAGGTCGAGATCGCGGACTACCACCCGGCGTTTCACCGCTGGGACGACCTTGAGCACGTCGAGGCACCGCCACAGGACAACCCGGACGGTGAGCCGACCAGCGCACTCGTCGCCCTGGACGTGGCGGTGGAGTTCTTCATCGAGCTGGGCTGGCAGGAGGCCGCCGCTCGCCTCGCCGTGGAGTACATCGCGGCGCGCTTGATGCGCTGCCGGGACAGGGCCAGCGCCTACGTCTCGCTGCGCCGAGACGGGACCGGGCCCGCCCTCCTCGACATCGGCCACGATGCCTGGTTGGTGGTGTTGCGTGCCGTCCTGGGCAACCAGCGTCGCGACCGCGAGGACACTGGCGCCGCACTGGGGATTCTTGGGCGGTTGGTCACCGGTGAGTGCCTCGAAGACCTGTTCTCCGACCAAGCCCTGGCCGACGCAGTCCAGGGCGCCGCGCCCGCGATGACGGTGAGCGGGTGAGCCTGGTGTCCGATCGTGGCCATATCGAGCTGGATCGTCAGGTGGACTCCATCGTCGTCGGCCAGCGGCATCGGCGTGACCCGGGCGACCTCACCTCCTTGGTGGACTCACTGAAGCGGGTCGGGCTGCTCCAGCCGATCACCATCTCTCCCGATGGCCACCTCATCTGCGGCTTCCGACGACTGGAGGCCGCCAAGGCTCTGCAGTGGCGCACCGTGCGGGTGTGGGTCAGGTCCGGGCTCAGCGACGAGCTGACCCGGCTGCTGGCTGAGCGGGACGAGAACACGACCCACAAGCCGCTGTCGCCGCTGGAGGCAGCCAGGCTCTATGAGGAACTGCGGACGCTCATCGACGAGGACGCGGACCGCCGTAAGAAGGCGACGCAGTTCGGAGCGAAAAGCGACAAAACCGCAGGTCAGCCCGGTCACGCTGAATCAGCGGGACCGCAGAGCGGCGGGCAGGGCGAGGCTCGTCGTCGCGCCGCGGAGATGGTCACCGGCAAGGCCGCCTACGCCCGACTGGAGCAGATCCTGGCGATGGAACGCATCGCCGCCGACCCCGGCCTCTCCCCCGCCTTGCGTGACCTCGCCGAGACCGAGCTCGACGCGATCCGAGGCGGCGCACCAGTCGACCCGGGCTACCAGCGCGTCACGGCGGCCCAGCGCGTCGCCGCCAGTGCCACACCCGCCGACGACAACGACGTCGGGGACCTCGCCGAGAAGGCCCTCAAGAAGGCCAAAGCCGACAAGGCCCGGCGAATCAAGGAGAACCGGGCCAAGCGTGAGGCCGCTGCCGCGAACAGCAAACGGTCGACACGCTCCTTCACGCTGAAGTGGATCGAGCTGGCCGGCTGGTCCCAGAAGTACGACCCCGAGCAGATCGCCCGCGAGATCAAGACCGAGGACTGGGCCCTGTTCCTGCGCGTCCTCGAGGAGACGGAGGCCTTCGCCGACGCCGTCGACCTCGCGCGAAGCACACCACGCACACCTGACAGCCGACCGGCCACCCAATCCCGTGCAGAGAGCTCGTGCTGATGCCCTACCCCTCCACGCCCACCGACCTGCTCCGCCGACGCCTCATCCTCGCCGGCATCATGGTGACGCTGCTGCTGAGCGCCGCCCTGGCATACACCGTCCTGGGGCACCGGAGCTCGTCGTCGAGCACCGCACCATACGAGGTTGGCAGCGAGCTGGTCATGCCGCCGGCGACCGAGACCCAGCCCGTGCTCGCGGACCTGCCGGCCCTGGCCATGACCTCCGATCCCGACGCGTTCGCCCAAAGGGTCGCGGAGGCGATCTTCGTCTGGGACACCACGACGCTGGTCACGCGAACCGACCACCTCGAGCGGCTCGTCGAGGTCGCCGACCCGACCGGAGAGTCGACCCCCGGCCTGGTCCTCGACCTCTCCAGCTACCTCCCGACACCGGACGCCTGGGCTGACCTGGCTCAGCACCGGACCCGGCAGTGGCTGACCACCAGCTCCGTGACCACCCCGAGCACGTGGGCCGAGGCTCAGGCGCAGGCAGGAGACCAGCTCCTCCCGGGCACCACGGCCCGCACGATCCACGGCACAAGGCACCGCGCCGGGACGTGGGACGGCGAACCGGTTGCCTCCGAACACGCTGTCGCGTTCACCGTCTTCATCGTCTGCGGCCCCTCCTACCCGCACTGCCACCTCCTTCGCCTCTCGATGCTCGACACTCCCCTGGACTGAACGGTCATGGCCAAGACCGCGATCCTGGCAGTGGCGACGCTGCTCTTCGCGCCAGCCAGCCTGCTGCTGGCCGTCGGCGCGCTCCTCAGCCCCGCGGCGCAGGCACAGTGCCTGCCCGGCACCTCGACGATCCCCAGGACCGAGGCGACCGTGCCGGAAACCGCTCGGGTGGTTGTCCCGCTCCCGGCCGGGTCCTGGGTGCGGACCAGCGGATACGGGATGCGCACCCACCCCGTCACCGGCGTCTACCGGCTGCACGGCGGGCTTGACCTCGCCGCCCCGGCCGACACCCCAATCCTCGCGGCGGCCGACGGGCGTATCGCCTTCGCTGGCCCCGCCTCCGGGTACGGGCACCTGATCCTGATCGAGCACACCGTCGCAGGGAGCCCGGTGGCCACCGGCTACGGGCACATGCTCGCACGCGGAATGCATGTCACCACGGGTGACGTCGTCGTCGCCGGGCAGCACATCGGCGATGTCGGCGCCGACGGCTACGCGACCGGACCGCACCTGCACTTCGAGGTCCGCCCGGGCGGAGCGCAGGCTGCCCGGGTGGATCCCGAGCCGTGGCTCGCCTCGCACGGCGCGGTCGAGGCTGTGGCCGCAGGGGCCGACCCCGGAGCCGCCGCTGCCGGGTGCGGCCAGGTTGCCGCGGACGCGATGTCCTACAGCGGCCAGAACCCCGATCGCCTCGTCGATGACCCGACCAGCACCGGCCGGATCACCGAGCGCACCGCGAACGTGCTCGCCCAGCTCCAGACCAACTTCCCTGACTCGCGCTGGTCGTGCTGGTCGCCGCGTCCGGGCCAGAAGTCCGAGCACCCGCTCGGACGTGCCTGTGATGGCACCTTCGGCAACTCGATCGGCACGGCCGCGTCCGGCCCCGCACTCGAGGCCGGCTGGACAGTCACGACCTGGTTGAAGGACAACGCCCAGACGCTCGGGGTGCAGTACCTGATCTGGCAGGGCCGAATCTGGTCGGCTGCTCGGAGTGACGAAGGCTGGCGCCCGTACGGCGGTGGAGGGATGCACGACCCCGGCGATGTGACCGGCGGACACTACGACCACCTGCACGTCACGCTCACGGCATAACCTCAGAAGTTACATCTAATGTACGATTCGTACCTTAGATGTAAGCCGGAATCCCGCCGTTCCGCGGAACCGGGGCCATCTCCAACCTAGCAGCGACACCGCCTCCTGACCAGGGGTTTCGTTGTTGATCTTACATCTGATGCATGATTCTTACATTTAATGTAAGGTCGTGGCATGGAGTCCTCAGACGGTCAGGTGCCCGGCGGAGGGGTCTTGTCGTCTGGCAACGTGTCGTTGCTGCGGCCGGCGGAGCAGTTCTTCGATGAGATGGTGGCGGGCTGGTCGGCGCAGCAGACCTCGCGGATGCTCGCCGAGCGGACGATCAAGACGAGGGCTTCGCAGGTTCGCCGGTTCGCGGACTTCTGCAACGCCCCGCCGTGGGAGTGGTCGCCGGCTGACGTGGAGGAATGGACGACCTCGCTGGTCTCCGGGCCTCGGCCGCTGTCGGTCTCGACGGTGCGGGCGTATCAGAACGCGGTGGCGCTGTTCTGCGACTACTTGATCGATCACCGCTACGGCTGGGTGGATCGCTGCGTCGATCTGTTCGACACGCATCCGGTGCAGGTCTGCCACGAGTGGAACACGGTCATCCATACCAGCGACCACGAGGCGCGGCCGGGCGTGCGGCCGCTCTCGCGTGATGAGTTGCAGATGTTCTTCGACTATGCCGACGACCTGGTGGATCGGGCACGCTCGTCCGGTCGCAAGGGCTGGCTGACGCTGTTCCGAGACGCGACGCTGTTCAAGATGATCTATGCGTTCGGGCTGCGACGGCGCGAGGCCGCGATGCTCGACCTGCCGGACTTCACCCGCAACCCGCAGGGCTGGGAGTTCGGCCGGTTCGGGGTCTGCAACGTGCGCTGGGGCAAGGTCATGAAAGGGTCGCAGCCCAGACGTCGAGCGGTGCTGGCCGTGTTCGGGTGGACTCGCCCGGTGATCGAGGAGTACGTGACCGAGGTTCGGCCCCGGTTCGAGATTGCCGATATGACGATCCTGTGGCCGACCGAACGGCAAGGTCGCATCCAGCTCGGGCACATTGACGATCGGTTCGCCGACTGGCGCGACGACCTCGGCCTAGACCCGCTGTTGCATCCGCACTGCCTGCGGCACTCGTATGTGACGCATCTGATCGAGGACGGCTACGACCCGCTGTTCGTCCAGCAGCAGGTCGGGCACCGCTGGGGCTCGACCACCGCCCTCTACACCGGAGTCTCGGGCGACTACCGCAACCGCACCCTGCGCCGCGCCTTGGACGCGGCGTTCACCCCACCGGCCGAGATCGAGGGAGGATCACGATGACGAAGACCGTCGCCTATCACTGGCACCTGCGCAAGGTAATGAACGAGCACGGCATGCAGTCCACGACCGATCTGGTGCCGCTGCTGGCAGACCGGGGCGTGGTGATGACCTCCACCCAGGTCTACCGGATCGTGGTCGGTCAACCCGAGCGGCTGAACATGCAGTTCCTGTCCGCGCTCTGCGACATCTTCGGCTGCACGCCCGGCGACCTCATCGAGCCCTACGTCGAGTCGGCGTCACGGCGGGGCCGCAAGACTGGCACCGCGGGCTCGGTCAAGCCGCCAGCGAGCGGGAGCAAGAACCGCCCGACCCGAGCGGTCATCAGCCCTGCGGACGAATGACCGGAGCCAGTGGCGAACACGATCGTCCAAGGCGTCTGCTTTCGCTGCGGCCGACTGAGAACTCTGCGCTGGAACCACACGCTGGATCGGGGTGAATGCCGGGCCTGCCGCGCCCGCCGGTCACCGACCGAGACCTGCACCGGATGCGGACGCCAGCGCAGTGTCAACGCCCGCATCGACGACGGCGGCGCGGTCTGCGTGAGCTGCTATGCCCGCGACCGTCGCTCTGAGGACGTGTGCGACGAGTGCGACACCATCGGCCCGCTGGCAACGAGAGCTGGCGGCAAGAGACCGGGAGCATCGAACCTCTGCGGTCGCTGTTACCGGAACCCGCGCCGGGTCTGCGGCGTCTGCGGCAGGCTCAAACGAGTCGCCCTGAAAGCCACCGCGAGCAGCCCGGACGTCTGCCCGACCTGCTACCAAGCGCCGGTGATTGACTGCTCTCTCTGCGGGCAGCACGCTCTTGGGCGACGCACCACGAATCACGGTCGACCGCGCTGTTTCGCTTGCCAGGCCGCCCAGCAGGTCGATGCCGCTCTCACCGGCCCCGACGGGATGATCCGGCCCGAGCTGCAACCCGTCCGCGACGCCCTGACCGAGCTCGAACGACCCCGATCTCTACTGAACAACTGGCACAATCTGGCATCCCTGCGCCTGCTGACCTCGATCGCACAGAGCGAGGTCGACCTCAGCCACGACGCACTCGATGCACGGCCGCAGGTGTTCTCGGTGACCTATCTGCGTGCGTTGCTCGTCGCCGCCGGCGCCCTGCCGCCTCGTGATGAGAACGCCGCCCGGCTCCACCGCTACGCCACCGAGGTCGTCGCACAGGTGATCGATCCCGAAATGCGCGGCGTGCTCGCCCGCTACGCCCGCTGGCACGTCGTCGGCCGTGCCAAGGCTGACCGGCACGGTCGGATCGCACCGAACGCGGCGGCACGCTGCCGCGGAGACATCGACATCGCCCGCGCATTCCTCGACCATCTGGTCTCCGCCGGTCACGACCTCGATGACTGCCCGCAAGCCCACCTCGACGCCTGGATCACCACCGATCGCAGTCGCCGTCTCGCGTTCGTCCGCTGGCTCAAACGAGGCGGCTACCTCCGGCAGGTTTGGCTCCCTGATCCGGTTCCGGCGAAGGACCCGGCCCACGATGTCGACGCCGAAGACCAGCTCGCCCTGGTTCGCGCGCTCCTGCACGAGCCCGACAGCGCCAGCGTCGAAGACCGCGCCGCAGCCTGTCTGATCTTGCTCTACGCCCAGCCGGTCGCGAAGATCGTTCGACTGACCGTCGATGACATTCAGACTCGCGCGGGCGAGACCTACCTCCGCCTCGGCGCAGAGCCCCTGCTGCTCATCCCGCCGTTGGACAAGCTCGTGACCGCGCTCCCGGTCGCCAAACCGTTCGGAGCGGCGAGCAGACTGGCCGATTCCCGGTGGCTGTTCATCGGCAAGAGCGCCGGCACGCACCTGCACCCTGCCTCGCTCCTGCGCCGGATGCACCACCTCGGGGTGACCTCCCGAGCCAGCCGGAACACCGCCCTGCTGCACCTGGCTTCCACCACGCCGCCCGCCGTGTTCGCCTCCCTCGTCGGCGTCAGCATCGGCACCGCGACCCGCTGGGCCGGCCTCGCCGGAGCATCATGGAACCGTTACGCAGCATGGCGCTGAACCCCTCGTCGAGGCTCAGACCAGAGTGATCCAGTAATCCCAGAAACGTGCGGCGATCAGCCCGAGGATCACGAGGAACCAGCCAGTGAGGATCGCGCCACGGTACTCGGTGAGCACCGCAGTCGCCCTCCCCCCTGCATTGAGCTTGTGGAGGTTGGTCGTGGTGATGTACCAGAAGATCGGGATCGTCACGGCCCACACGATCATGCAATAGGGGCAGAGGGCGCCGATGACGTAGAGGCTCTGGTAGATCAGCCAGTGCACGAACACGACCGCGAACGTCACTCCGGCCTGCACGATGATCCAGAACCAGGACGCGAACCGGGCACCGGCGAGCAGGCTCGCGCCGATCGCGGCGACGGCGGCGAAACCTGCGATGCCGAGAATCGGGTTGGGGATGCCGAACGCTTCGGCCTGCGGGGTGGTCATCACCGACCCGCAGGAGAGCACCGGGTTGACGTTGCAGGAGGGGATGTAGTCGGGGTTTGCCAGCAGCTCCATCTTCTCAACCAGCAGCACCACCGCCGCGACCAGCCCGATGAGACCACCGGCCAGGAGCAGCGCACCGAGGCCACGTTCCGGGCGTGCTCCAGGTGTGGCCGTGTCGACCCCTTCGGCGTCGTTCTCGGTGGCATGGGTGTCAGTCTTGGAGGGCGGCATCGAATGCGTCCTCCAGATCGGTGATGCTCTGCGGTTGGAGGAGTTCACCGTCGAGGAAGAACGTCGGGGTGCCTTGCACGCCGAGGGCCTGCCCGTCCTGCTGGCTCTGCTCGATCCGCTCCAGCGTGGCGGGGTCGTCGTAGGCGGATTCGAAGCGGTCCATGTCCAGGCCGAGGTCTTCGGCGTAGCCGAAGAACGTCTCCCGCTGCGAGGCCTCCTGGTGGCCCCACTGTTCGGCGGTCTCGAACAGGCGGTGGTACATCGCCTCGAACTCGCCCTGCTCGGCGGCGGCCTCCGCAGCGAGAGCAGCATTGACCGAGTTGCCGTGCAGGGGCATGTGCCGCACCACGAACGTCACCCGATCGCCGTACTCCTCGCGCAGGTCCTCGATCACCGGGTAGAGGGCCAGGCACGCCTCGCACTCGAAGTCCAGGAACTCCACGAACACCGCCTCACCACCCTCGGACAGGCGTGGGCTGTCATCGCGCACAAGCAACTCAGCATTGCTGCCCCCGGTCGGGGTGGCTTCTGGTTCCGGGTCGTCTCCGCCGCCGGTGAAGACGAGGAATCCGACGAGGACGAGCGCTGCCACACCGATCATCGCGAGGGAGAGTTTCATGCTGCGGCTCAACGGCTGCCTGCTTTCAGAGAATTATTCGAGGACGCCACGGCGTCGCCCGTGAGGGGTGGGAGGGGGTGGCGCTTCGCTCTGGCGGCGCGGATGCCGTTGCCGATCACGATGACCTCGGCGATCTCGTGGACCAGGACGACCGCGGCCAGGCCGAGAACCCCGAACAGGGCCAGCGGGAACAGCACCACGATGATCGCCAGAGCCAGGGCGATGTTCCCGGTCATGATCGCCCGGCCCCGCCTCGCGTGAGCCAGGGCGTCGGGGATCAGCCGCAGGTCGGTGCCGGTGAACGCGACATCGGCGGACTCCACCGCTGCGGCGGAGCCGGTCACGCCCATCGCGATCCCCACCGTGGCCGAAGCCAGGGCCGGGGCGTCGTTGATGCCATCGCCGATCATCGCCGTCGGCACCCGCTCGGACGAGCGGAGAATGTGCTCGGCCTTGTCCGCCGGCAACTGCTCGGCGTGGACCTCCTCGATGCCCGCTTGCGCGGCGATCGCCTCGGCGGTGCGGGAGTTGTCGCCGGTGAGCATCACCGTCGACACCCCCTGCGCATGCAGGGCGGCGATCGCCTCGCTCGCTTCGGGGCGCAGCTCGTCACGGATACCGATCACCCCGACCACCCGGCCATCGGTCTCGACCACGATCACGCTCATACCCTCACCTGCCAGCTCGTCGGCTTGCGCGGCGAGAGCTTGCGGGTCGATCCAGCGCGGGCTGCCCACCCGCAACCTGCGCCCCTCGACCACGCCGGTGAGCCCGTGGCCTGGATGCTCCTGCACTTCCACCGCCGTTGCCCGGTTCGGGGCGGCAGCGGTGATGGCCTCGGCCAGCGGGTGACTGCTCGCAGCCTCCAATGCCGCGGCGAGTCCGAGGACTTCCGTCTCAGTCTCTTCTCCGGTGGTATGGGTGGTGACGACTTTGGGCTGGTTGCGGGTGAGGGTACCGGTCTTGTCGAACGCGACCCGGCGGATGGTGCCGAGCTGCTCGAACGCGGCACCGGACTTGATGACCACCCCGAACTTCGAGGCCGACCCGATCGCGGAAATCACCGTGACCGGCACCGCGATCGCCAACGCACACGGCGAGGCCGCCACCAGCACCACCAGGGCGCGTTCGATCCACAGGCCCGGTTCGCCGACGAGGAACCCGAACACGACGATCAGCGCGGCAGCGATCAGCACCAGCGGCACGAGGGGGCGGGCGATCCGATCGGCGAGGCGGGCGCGTTCGCCCTTGTTCGCATGGGCCTGCTCCACCAGATGCACGATCTTGGTCAGCGAGTTGTCCCGCCCATCCGCTGTCGCTTCCAGGCGCAGGGTGCCCGATCCATTGACCGACCCGGCCAGCACCGCATCACCGGGGCCGACCTCGACGGGGATCGACTCCCCGGTGATCGCGGAGGTATCCACCCATGACCGGCCATCGGTCACGATCCCGTCGGTGGCGACTCGTTCCCCGGCACCGACGATGAGGATGTCGAGCTCGCGCACGTCGGCGGCCGGGATGACCTGTTCTTCGGTAAGGCGGGAGACGCGGGCGGTCTCGGGGATCAGGGAGAGCAGGGCACGCAGGCCCTGCTGGGCGCGGTCCATCGCCCGGTCTTCCAGGGTCTCGGCGATCGAGAACAAGAACGCCAGCGCCGCTGCCTCACCGAGATGCCCCAGCAGCACTGCCCCGATCGCGGCGATCGTCATCAACAGGCCGACCCCGAGCCGCCCCCGGCCCTTGGCGGTGAACAGGCGCGTGATCGTGCCGGGCACGAACGTCCACGCACCCGCGGCCAGCCCGAGCGCGAACACGACCAAGGCGGGCGCCTCCAGGCCCGTCCACTCCAGGATCAGCCCGGTCACCCACAACAGACCCGAGGCCACCGGGAGCGCGAGGGCGCGGTCGCGCCACCACGGTGGCACTTCCTCATGCTCCCCGTCATGGTCGGCGGGCTCGGTCGGGCCGCAGCAGGCATCGACCGGCTCGGGCACCTGTGGTTCTTCGGGGCCGCAGCACTCCCGGCTCAACGCGCCGACTCCGCCTCGGCGTCGGCGGAGGTCTGCGCTCCGGGGCCGCAGCACATCGGCACATCGCAGTCCGCGTCGACGCAGGGCACGCCGTCGTCGACGGCGAGCACCACATCGACCAGGGCGCCCAGCGCCCGCGTCAGATGCGGGTCCGCGATCTCGTACCGGGTCCTGCGGCCCTCCGGCACGGCCACGACGATCCCGCAGCCGCGCAGACACGCGAGATGGTTCGACACGTTCGTCCGCGACAGGTCCAGATCACGCGCGAGCTGCGCCGGATACCCCGGCTCTGCCAACAGCGACAAGAGGATGCGCGAGCGGGTCGCATCGGCCATCGCCCGGCCCAGCCGGTTCATGACATCCACCCGAGAAGCTATAGTCAGCATGTAATGACCATACACTAGATGGTGACCAATCCGTGAGTGGTCGCACCGCGGTTCCGCAGAACTCAGGTGAAAGGAGGCCTGGTGAGCCCCGCCGTTGCTGCCCTCTTCCTCTATCTGGCCTATCTCCTAGTCGCTTTCGGGCTGCGGGCGTGGATCATGCGCCGACGGACTGGCTCGACCGGGTACCGCGGACTATCCGGCACGGTGGGGTCGGCGCGCTGGTGGGGCGGCATCCTGTTCGCCGCAGCGCTCATCGCAGGGCTCGCAGCCCCCGCACTCCAACTCACCGGCCTCGCTTCCGCGATCACACTGCTCAACACCGCGACCCTGCACGTTGGCGGTGTCGTACTCGTGCTCCTCGGCACCGTCGCGACCCTCGCAGCCCAGCATGCGATGGGCGTCACCTGGCGGGTCGGCGTCGATGCTGGCGAGCGCACTGAGTTGGTGCGAATCGGCCTGTTCGCGCTCGTGCGCAACCCGTTCTTCACCGCCCTCCTCACCACTGCGACCGGATTGTGCATGCTCACACCGAACCCGGTCGCGCTGGCCGCTCTCGCCACACTCTTCGTGGCCGTCCAGCTCCAAGTCCGCGCCGTCGAAGAGCCCTACCTGCTCGCGACACACGGCGATGCCTACCGCCGCTACACCAGCACCGTCGGACGATTCATCCCCGGCATCGGCACCCGCGACACACGCTGAGTCACCACGAGCTGCTGGACGCAGGGGTAGCCGACGCACCTGCATCCCATGAAGCTCACATCACTCATCAGGCTTCATCGAAGCCCGGAACCCCGGCTATTCCGACACTTCGATCATCCGACCCTGCCGGTGACGCTGTGATGGTCCACGTGCGTTGGGTGTCGGCGGCCGCCAGCACACACCTGCCGAGCGTGACCACTGCTTATCATCTTCCGATCGTCGGCCCTGACTTCGGCGCGGTCGATGCGGCCAGCGACCTCGGGGCGATCGTTGGTGCGCTGCTGACCTACGGGCTGATCATCGCCGTTCTGATGGTGGTGGTCTGTGCCGTGACCTGGGGTGTCGGTTCGGCACACGGGAGCTGGCACGTCTGCAGCAAAGCCAAGAGCGGACTCCTCGTGGCACTTGGCGGAGCCGGGCTCACCGGAGGAGCACTCGCCTGGGGGAACTGGCTGCTCGACCTCGGTGCGACGTTGTGAAGGAGGAGCAGTTCGCCCTCGACATCGCGAACGTCTCCCACCAAGCCGCCCTCACGAGCCTCTCCGGAGCGGCGCCGAGCGGACACCTGAGCCATGAACCACAAACTCATCCAGGAGGAACCGTGATCAGCCTCTCTCCCCTTCCGACGGTCTTGCCACTGCCGCGGGACATCAACATCGGCCCGAACTCCGACGGCCTGCCCGGCATCACCCAGCTCCAGTCGATGGTCGGCGCGACCATGACCATCGGACTCATCCTGGCCGTGCTCGCGCTGATCATCTCGGCGATCGTATGGGCGCTCGGGGCGAACTCCTCGAACCCGCACCTGGCCGGACGCGGGAAGCTCGGTGTGCTCGTCGGTCTCGGTGCCGCGATCATCACCGGCGCCTCGGTCACCCTGGTCGAGTTCTTCTGGAACGTCGGCCAGTCGGTCTGAGTCCGGCCGAGCACGAGAGTGAGGACGACGATGCTCGACGTCTGCGATGTGCCCGCAATCTCGGCCGTCTGCGCCGCCGCAGGTGACGCGGCCGGCACCCTCGTCGCCGCGCCCTTCGACTGGCTCGCCCAGGGCATGGGGCATACCGCGGCCTGGATGTTCGAGGCCGTCTGGACGGTGTTCGACTCCACGACGAGGGTCGACGTCACCAGCAGCCACTACACCGACGTCTACAACATCCTCTTCGGCGTGGCCGTCTTCGTCATGCTCGGCTTCTTCCTGCTCCAAGTCATCGGCGGCATGATCCGCCGCGAACCGGCCGCCCTGTCACGCGCGGCGCTGGGGCTGGCCAAGTCGATCCTTGGCTCCTTCATCGCCCTGACCCTGCTGGCCACCGCGCTGGAAATCACCGACCAGATCTGCATCGGCATCGTCACAGCCGCCGGCACCAGCATGGCGCAGATGGGCCAGCGCATGGCCCAGCTGGGCGCCGGCCTCGTCGGTATCCACATCGCCGCACCAGGCGCGGGGGCGATCCTGACCATCTTCATCTCAGGCCTGGCCATCGGCGCAGCGGCGATCGTGTGGATCAGCCTCCTGGTCCGCAAGGCACTGCTGCTCGTGGCGATCGTGTTCGCCCCGATCGCGCTGGCCGGCGCCAGCTGGGACCACACTCGCGGCTGGGTCGCCAAGTGGGCCTCATTCGTGATCGCGCTGATCCTCTCCAAGGTGGTCCTCGTGGTGATCTTCCTGCTGGCAACCGCCCAGGTCTCAGCACCGATCGACGCCGACCTGCAGTCCGTGAGCGAGCCCATCGCCGGAGTGGTGCTGATGCTGATGGCCGGGTTCGCGCCGTACATGACCTACAAGGCCATCAGCTTCATGGGCTTCGACATGTACCACGCGATGTCCGCCGAACAGGAAGCCAAGTCCGCCCTCAACCGGCCCATCCCGATCCCGACCAACCGGGCACCCAGCTCTCAACCGAGCAAGATCCTCGGCGGCGGACCTGTGGGAAGCCCACCAGGAGGACCTGGAGCGGCGGTACCGGCTGGCGGTTCAGGTCCCTCAAGCGGGACGGCGGCAGGGGCGTCCTCGGCAGGTGGCGCTGGCGGTGCAGCTGCCGGTGGAGCCGCCGCCGGCGTCGTGGCGGTCAAGGAGACGGCTGCCGCTGGAGCGAGAACAGGAACGGCTCTCGCTGGCGCCGTCTCCGGGCAGGCCGACTCTGCCAGCCAAGGCCCGACAGGACCGCCCGTGGCGCCCGCGCCAGCGCCCGCTCACGGCCCCGACCCCATCCCCGCCCAAGCTCTTAATGGCTCGGGAGGTGAGCGGTGACCACCCAGGCTCCTGCCCACGATCACGACCTGGCGCCGGTGAAGTTCTCTCGCCTCACCCGACGCGGCGTGCTGCTCGGCCTGTCCGCATCGCAGCTCGCCGTGACCGGTATCGCAGCGGTCATTCTCGTCATCACCCTGTTCGCCGGCGGAGGCGGCTCACTGATCTATGTGGCCCCGATCCTGCTCGCCTGCGCCGCACTCGCCTTCGTCAGCGTCGGTGGCCGCAAAGCCATCCAGTGGCTGCCGGTGGCCACCTCGTGGACGTGGCGTTCGAGCGGCGGACAGCTCGTCTTTCGTCGCCGGATCGTCAAGCCCCGCCCGGCCGGCACCCTCGCGCTACCCGGCGACGCAGCCAGGCTGCGGCAGTGGGTCGATCCCGAGTCCGGCGCCGTGATGGTCCACGACCCGCACGCCGCCACCCTGACCGCGGTCACCGGCGTCACCCATCCAGCGTTCATCCTGCTCGACCCGATCGAGCAGCAACGCCGGGTCACCAGCTGGGGGCGGGTGCTGGCCACGACGTGCCGCTCCGGGCGCATCGCCAGCGTGCAGGTCATGGAACGGACCCTGCCGGACTCCGGCAAAGGCTTGGCCCAGTGGTGGTCGCGGCACGGCACCCGGAACGACTCATGGACCTCGAGGACCTACGGCGAACTCATCACCCGCGCCGGCCCCGCCGGAGAACGGCACGCCAGCACCATCTCCATCTCCCTGGACATGAAGGCCGCCGCCCGCGCGATCCGCGCCGCCGGAGGCGGCAACGCAGGCGCCGCCGCCATCCTCCGTCACGAGATGTCGACCCTGACGGCCGCGCTGCGAGCAGCCGACCTCACCCCGTCGGGGTGGCTCGAACCGGGCGACCTGGCACTCATCCTGCGCTGCGCATACGACCCGATCGTGGCAGGTGCGCTGGAACGGCACGGCGACCTGGGACGAGACCTGGCCACCGCCGGACCAGTTGCGGTCTTCGAGAGCTGGTCGAGCCTGCGGTCAGACTCCGCCCACCACTGCGTGCTGTGGATCAGCGAGTGGCCTCGCTCCTTGGTCTATCCAGGATTCCTCGCCCCGCTGCTCCTCTCCTCAGGCGTGCGACGAACCTTCACCCTGCTGTACACCCCGATGCGAAGCGACCAGGCCGCCCGCAACATCCGCAAGAAGAAGACCGAGTACATCTCCGACGCCACCCAACGCCAACGCATCGGACAGATCGAAGACGCCCAACAATCGGCCGAGTACGCAGACGTGCTCCAACAGGAAGCCGACCTCACCGCCGGCCACGGCCTGCTGCGCGCCACCGGCTTGATCGCCGTCAGCGCGCCGACCCCCGAGGAGCTCGAACGGGCAGTCGCCGACATCGAGCAGTCCGCGATCCAAGCCTCCTGCGAAACCCGCCGGCTCTGGGGACAACAGGCCCAGGCGTTCGCCGCTGCGGCACTCCCCCTATGCCGGAGCCTCTAGGGCGCACCAGCTCGTCCCCGACACAACGTACGCCCTCCGCGCCGATGCCCCGCCCGCGGCAATCCAAGAGCCTCCGCGCCGCTCCAGCGGGACCGTCAAGACACCTACTCCGTGACCCACCACCGCGAGGAGGCCTTCGTGCCCACATCGGAAAGCCCGGCCAGTGTCGCCGGCGAAGCACACACAGCGTTGCGCGCCCTCGCGCACGCGACTCGCTTCCTTGACGACCCGCGTGAGCTCTACTCGGTGCTCGGCTCGCTGAGCCCGGCTGTAGCGGCGTTGAGCCAGTCGTTGCATCAGCTCGCGGCATTCCACGACGCGCCGGCGAAGGAGGCGGCATGGGTCGCGGGCGACACCAACGCCAGTCGTGCCGCGAGGTATGCGGTGTCCTGGGATCTGCACCGAGCGGCCGAGATCCTGCGTCATGTTGGCGAATCCATCGACCATGCCCACAGCGCGGAGTCGGGTGTCACCTACGTCCACCGCGACTTCCCGGCCTTTGCTGACTCCCCTACCCGTTCGGCCGGACAGGGGTTGTCGCTGTGACCGGCCAGGATCAGGAGCGTCTGCACAGCGCGGTCCTGCTCTCCCCTGGCCGGGAGCGGCGCCAGGACCGGCGGGCGCGCAAGGCCGCCGCGAGGTCACTGCTCGCCCAGGACCGCCACACCCGTCGGGCGGCAGCGAAGACGAAGTCGGAGGGGCTGGCGGCCGAGCGGCGCGCGACGGTTGTCCTGCCGAAGGCCGGAGAGGCTGGGCCTGCCGCGTTGCGCACGCCGGGACGGCTTCGGCTGCCGCGTCACCAGGACACCTCCGCGACCTTGGCCGGGGCGTACCCGTTCCTTGCCGAGGGCGGCCTGGGCAGCGATGGAGTGTTCGTCGGCCAGGACCTGTACTCCGGTTCCTCGTTCGTCTACGACCCGTGGGTGCTCTACACGCGCGGACTGATCACCGCTCCCAACCTCGTCCTGGCCGGGATCGTCGGATCGGGCAAGTCGGCACTGGCCAAGAGCCTCTACACGCGCTCGATCCCGTTCGGTCGCCGCGTGTACGTTCCTGGGGATCCCAAGGGTGAGCACACCGCCGTCGCGGAGGCTGTCGGCGGGAAGGCCATCGCCCTCGGCCCTGGGATGGCCAACCGGCTCAACCCGCTCGACGAGGGTCAGCGCCCACGCGACATCGATGACTCCGGATGGGCCGCACAGGTCGCGACCCGGCGGCGCGACCTGCTCGGTGCCCTCGCCGAGACAGTCCTGGACCGATCGCTCACACCGCTGGAGCACACCGCCATCGACGTCGCCTTGAGCGATGCCGTGCGCTCCTGCAAGGTGCCGGTGCTGCCGCTGGTGGTCGAGCGGCTGCTCACCCCCGACCCGGGCAGCGACCTCGACGCCCGGCTGGCTGAGGACGGCCGGCTGGTCGGGCACGCCCTGCGGCGGCTCGTCGCGGGCGACCTGGCCGGGCTGTTCGATGGTCCATCCACGGTGCGGTTCGACCCGGCTCTGCCGATGCTCTCCCTCGACCTGTCCCGGGTGAGCCAGAACGCCACCCTGGTCTCGGTGTTGATGACGTGCGCTTCGGCGTGGATGGAGTCCGCTCTGCTCGACCCGAGCGGTGGCCAACGATGGGTCGTCTACGACGAGGCGTGGCGGCTGATGTCGCACCCGGCGCTGCTGCGACGCATGGACGCCCATTGGCGCCTGGCCCGGCACTACGGGATCGCGAACATGCTGATCTTCCACAAGCTCTCCGACCTGGACAACGTCGGCGACTCCGGCTCGGCCATGCGGGCCCTGGCCTCCTCGCTGCTCGCCAACGCCGAAACCCGAGTGGTCTACCGGCAGGAGTCCGACCAGCTCGGCTCGACCGCAACCGCGCTCGGGCTCACCGGCACCGAGCAGGCGCTGCTACCGACGCTCGGCACCGGGCAGGGGCTCTGGCGGATCAAACACCGCTCGTTCGTTGTCCAGCATCAGCTACACCCCGCCGAGCTCGACCTCTTCGACACCACCGCCCGGATGAGCACAGCACCGGCGAAGCACCTGTCCACCACACAGACAGGAGAGCCCCGATGAACGTGAAGACCAGAGAACTGACAGCGCGCGAGGCCAAGCTTGAAGCGCTGCACCAGAAGCTGACCGACTCCGTCGGTGCGTTGGTCACCGGCGATGACTGGAAGCAGGCCCTGGAGTTCGCCTCCCAGTTCCGCTCACGCTCGTTCAACAACACAATCCTGATCTGCGTCCAGCACCAGGCCGCCTTCGAGCAGGGCCGGGTACCAGAACCGATGCCGACCTATGTGGCCGGCTTTCACCAGTGGCTCACCCTGGGCCGGGCCGTGATGAAGGGCCAGAGCGGGTATGCGATCCTCGCCCCGGTCACCGCCCGGTTCGCCTCCGCCACCCCGCCCGACCCGGCCTCGTGGCGACGCCTGTCCAGTGGCGAGAAGCCCGCGCGCGGGGAGGCGGTGCGCTCGAAGCTGGTCGGCGTCAAGCCCGCCCACGTCTGGGACGTTTCGCAGACCGACGGTTCACCCATCCCCGAGCCGCCGGCCCCGCGGCTGCTGCGCGGGCAGGCACCAGCAGGATTGTGGGATGGGCTCGCGGACCAGATCACCGCTCGCGGCTTCGAGCTGCGTCTGGTCTCGAGCGCGGCCTCGATTGGCGGAGCCAACGGCCTGACCGACTACCTGACGCGGGAGGTCTCGGTGCGTATGGACATCGATGACGCAGCCCAGGTCAAGACGCTCGCTCACGAGCTGGGCCATGTCATGCTCCACGGCCCTGGGAACGCCGATGCTGCCATGCACCGTGGCATCGCCGAGGTCGAAGCGGAGTCGGTCGCGCTGATGGTGGGTGCCGCTCACGGTTTGCCGACCGATGACTACACGATCCCGTATGTCGCATCGTGGGCATCCAGCGTCCCTGGCAGGACAGCGGTGCAGGTCGTGCAGTCCACCGCCGAGCGGGTCCGCGGCGCCGCGGTGACGATCTTGGACAAGCTCGATACGGTGCAGGGCGGTGACGGCAGCCCGCCGGGCCTCGACCGCGAGGGGATCCGCCGCGAGGGCCTGGCCTCCGGGCCCGGCGCAGTCCCGGGACAGGCGCTTGCGCAGCGGCAGGTTGAGACGGTCGGGCTATGAGCATGCTCAACGCTGCCGCGCCGTATCGGCGAGAGGACCGGCAGCTGGCGCGGGTACCGGTGGTGTTGCCGCTGGTCGACGTCGTCGTCGACGAGCGGGGCTACCTGACGGTGAGCCTGGATCGTGAGCCGTACTCCGCCGACGGCGTGTTGATTCGCGATGACCTCCAGCGGGTGCTCGATGACATCGCTGCCGACCTCGGCACGGCAGTCCGGGTCGAGGTCCGTGAGGCGGACGGCTCGACCTTCACCGACATCGTCACCCCACGAACGCAGTCGGTGCCCGATGCTGCTCTGGGCGCGCGGCCCGCTCTGGCCTCAGCGTTTGGGATCTGCGCTGAGGGCTTCACCGCAGGTGAGCCCGTCGAGGTTTGTCTGGTCGTCGCCCGCCAGATCGCCGATGAGGACGGCACCACGCACCTTCGGCTGCCCCCGGCTTTGCTCGACGCCCACCCGCAGGTGGTCCTGCTCGGACGGGCCTCGGGTGTGGTCGCACTCGCGCTCAGCGAGAGTGCGCAGTGAACCCACGCGGGCAAGGAGTCGATGACCACCTGGTCAACCTCGGCCTCCTCCTCATCGCTGCACTGGGCGCCATCGCCGCTCTCCTGCGGCTCGCGGGCACGCTCGCCGCGTGGCTCGCCGGAGCCGCCACCCCGCGTGGTGGGTGGGCTTCAGGGCTGGGCGTCCTCACCCACCCCGCCGACCCAGGCGCCGCGCTCGGCGCCGACGGGATCACTCCATGGGTCTACTGGCTCGTCCTGGCAGTCATGGTGGCCGTCACCGCCGCCGCAGCGACGTCGGCGTGGCGAGGCATCGCCTCGATCAAGCACACCAGCACCAGCGACCCGCACCGCCGTGCCGGAGTGGCCACCGCACGGGACGTGCGAACTGCCGCATCGCGCAAGGCACTGCTCTCACGCGGACGCACCCTGCGCCCATCGCTGCACAGGGCCCGACCATCCGATATCGGCTACCTCATCGGGAGAGCCTGCGGGCAGCAGGTGTGGGCCTCGGTCGAGGACTCGATCCTGCTGCTCGGCCCGCCACGTTCCGGCAAGGGCCTGCACGTGGTCATCAACGCCATCCTCGACGCGCCCGGCGCCGTCATCACCACCGCGACCCGTCCGGACAACATCGCCGCCACTCTCAGCGCCCGCAGCAAACACGGCCCGGTCGCGGTCTTCGACCCGCAACAGCTCGCAGAAGGCCTGCCCGCCGGCCTTCGCTGGTCACCCGTGCGCGGCTGCCAGGATCCGCTGACCGCGATGATCCGCGCCACCGGCCTGGCGTCGGCCACCGGCCTGTCCACCGGCGGAGTCGAATCCGGCGGGTTCTGGGAAGGCAAGACCCGCACCGCCCTCCAAGCACTGCTCCACGCAGCAGCCCTCGACGACCGCTCCCCGCGCGAGCTGTTCAGCTGGACCCTCTCCCCCTCCGCCGCAGCCGATGCGGTCTCGATCCTGGCTAGCCACCCCCGGGCGGCACCCGGCTGGGCCGACTCCCTCGAATCCACGATCCACGCCGACCCCCGCACCCGCGACTCGATCTGGATGGGCGTCTCCCTGGCGCTGTCCTGTCTGGCCGACCCCCGCGTCCTGGACGCCGTCTCGCCCAAACCCGGCGAGCACTTCGACCCCACCAGCTTCCTGACCAACAACGGCACCCTCTACCTCCTGGCAACCGGAGCAGGCGCCGGCGCGTCCTGGTCGCTCGTGGCGGCATTCATCGAAGACCTTGTCGAGACCGCCCGCCACCTCGCCGCCGCCTCCCCCGGGGCGCGACTCGACCCGCCCCTGCTCCTGGCCCTCGACGAGATCGGCAACCTCTCCCCACTTCCGTCACTGCCCGTCCTCATGGCCGAAGGAGGAGGCACCGGAGTGACCACCATGCCGGTGCTCCAATCCCTCTCCCAGGCGCGCGACAAGTGGGGCGACCACGCAGCCGGCGCCATCTGGGACGCCAGCATCGTCAAGGTCATCCTCGGCGGCACCTCATCAGCGCGTGACCTCCAAGATCTCGCCGCCCTCATCGGCGAACGCGACGAACGCACCGACACCATCTCCATCGGCGAGCACGGCTACCGGTCCCTGCAGCGTTCCATCCGTCGCGTGTCCGTCATGCCCCCCGAGGCGATCCGCACCCTTCCCTTCGGAACCGCCCTGGTCCTCTTGCGCAGCGCCCCACCACTGGTCACCACGCTTCGCCCCTGGACCGACCGCGACGACGCCGAGCAACTGCACCACGAACGCGCGCAGGTCGAGGGCACACTGCGTCGCCGGTGACCACCGGAACACCTGACTCGTGAGAGCGGTCGCCATCCCGGGCACCGCGCGAGGTCAGGAGTCAGCCATGACGATTCCCACCCAGTTGAGCTTGCAGGGGTTCATCGCCACCGAGCCGCAACTGTCGTTCGGGGAGAGCGGCCACGCCCGGTTCTACTGCCGGGTTGGTATCGAGCAGCACCGCAAGGAGGCCGACGGTGCGTTCACCAAGGTTGAGCCGGTCTATTGCGACCTGGTCCTCTTCGACCGGGCGGCCGAGCGGGCGTACAGCAGGTTCAAGCCCGGTGACCAGATTCTGGCCTCTGGCTACATCCACGAGTACGAGCAGGAAAGCCAAGGCGGTGTCAGCCGACTCCGGGAGCAGTTCGTCGCCCGCCGCCTCGGGCATGACTGCCTACGCACCCGATACGTCGTAGACCGCGGCCAAGCCATGCCGCCAGAGCGGCGTGTCCGCGAGGCTGCGGTGGCCAACCACCCTTCCCCCGCCGTCGGCAACTGATCGGCGTCAGCAATGAGCACACGAGTTGAGCCGGCCCAGGAAGGCCTGGACATCGAAGACCTCGAGTTTGCGCAGGGCGGGTTCGACGGGCCCGGTTACGGGTTCGGGGTCGCCGACGTCAATGACGGCCAGGTCCTGCGTCCGATCAACTGGAACCTGCTCACCGCGGAGGAGGCTCTGCTGGAGTGGGCCGACCTGGACGCCTGGGTCCAGTGGCTTCGCCGCACCTTCGGGCTCCCGCCGAGTGTGGTGCCCCCGCTGTGGCACCGCCACGACGAGCTGGTCTGGGAGCTCTCAGCCCTGCACACCCACTGGCTCAACGCCTACGACCCCGACGGCACACCCTCAGGACCGATCGGCTGGCTACGCGACTTCGCCGACGCCCGTCACCGACTCCGCGAGTGGGTCTCCAGCGCCGGCTGTCGCCTCGACCGTGACCGCCCCACCCGGCAGACCACCTGGCCCGGGGAGGCACCACCCGAGGCCAGCGGTGAGGTCGAGATCCTCGACCGCCACGCCGACTTCGTGCGGTTCGTCACCGAGGACATCGCCGCCCGACGCCGCACCCGGGCATAGCCCCGGCGCCCTGACAACCCTCGTGGCCGGCTCATCTAGGGCGGTTGTCCACACCCGAACCGACTCACCTCGTCCGAACCGACCCGCCCCTCCCACGGTGGAAGACACCCCTGGCAACCACGGAGGTCCCCATGCTCCTCGCCCACGCGATCACCCTCGGGCAGGCCCGCTCCCACCTGGCCGCCCTGGCCGACCGCGCCGTCACGATCGAGGCCTCCAGCGGCTACGAGCGTGTCCTGCTCCGCCTCGACGCCCTCCACGGCGAGGACATCCCGGCCATCCACCCGGTCCCGTCGGGCGACCGCGACGAGCTGTTCGACCTCGCGCGTGACGCGATCGAGGACCTGACCGGTCACGGCCTGGACCCCCTGACCGTCGAGCTGGTCCTAGACCTGCTCTCCACCGCCAGGGACCTCGACGAGCCCGACGAGCCCTGATGTACGGCCAGAACACCGACGTGCTGCGCGAGAGCCTGCGCGAGCTGCTCACCTTCCACCGCATCCAACACCGCATCGGCGGAGCCGGACCTCGGCACGTGCCGGCGACCACCACAGCTGAGGAACGACGGCTCATCGGCGAGCAGATCGCCCGCTACCGCCACAGCGTGCTCACCTGGTGCCACCAGGGCCTGTATGCGGCGAACCCGCACATCGACCACCAGAAGCTGACCCGACGCACCCGCGGGCCGGCCGAGGACCTGCGCCACCGCATCCACGCCGCCCTCGCCGCCGATCACGCGGGGCTGCCCACACTCACCGAGCTGACCACCACCCAGCCCTTCCGGCTGGTCGAGCTCTGGCGGCAGGCCTCCCGCGCCTGCGCCCTCGGCGAGCACGACTTCACCGCCGGGGCCGGGCACGGGCGGCTGTCCAAGGCACAGGCCCTCACCCTCGTCCACGACATCGCCGAGGTCACCGAAGCCCTGACCGCTCTGGACCGCCGCTATGACGGCGTCCCCGGCTGGCAGCACCTGACGAACAAGACCCGGCTGGCACGAGCGGCGCAGGCCTGCGCGACCTACTCCCGCTACAGCGACCCCTCCTACTCCATCGACCACCACGGTTGGGACGCCCCCGCCCAGCTCATCGAGGGTCCAGGGCTGCCCGGTCTCGCCGGTGTGGTGCAGGCCCAGCACAACCTCCTGGTCCACCTGGGCACCATCCCCAACGCCCACAGCCTGCGCGTGATCCTCGACTCCCAACGCTGCCTCTCCCACGAGGCAGCCACACGGCTCACAGACCGTGACCCGGACCGTGCCGCCCGCTGGGCGCACCGTGGCCAGGTCTACGGCAGCCTCGTCCGGCAGACCCGCGACATCGGCGGCAACCTCGGCACCGGAGGCCTGGCCGCCGGTCAGGGCTCCATCGCCGCGGCCAGGATGCGCAAGCTCCCCCACGACGCGCTCAACGACCCCACCCAGGCACGGCAGCTTGAACGGATCAGTGCCTGCATCGACCAGCGCGTCGCCGACGCGCTGCGGTACGGCATCACGAAGCGCCTCTACCTCCAACGGGCCAACGTCCTCGGACTTCAGGATCGCGACGGGACCCTGGAACACGTCATCCGTAAGAGGTTCATCCCGATGACCGGCCCGCTGAAGGCCACACTCATCGATCTCGCCAGGAACCAGCTGCGCCCGGAGCCGGTCCGACGAGACCTCCCACGTCCAGGTGCCGCGGAGAGCAGGATCGACTTCCAGGCCGCTCTGCACCACCGTCGGGGCGACACCCGACCATCGCAGACGTTGTGACCGTGCAGGGCCCAGGGCCGTTTATCGCCCGTGTAGAGAGGAGAGGCTGATGTCCGTTCGCTCTGAGAGCGCTTCTGGTGAGCAGCATCTATTCACGATTGCTGAGGCCGCGTCCTATCTCAATGTGCCCCAGCGGTGGGTAGCGGAGGCGGTCCGGACGCGGCGTGTGCGGTGCACGCGGATCGGTAAGCACGTGCGTTTTCGGCCGGAGCATCTCGAGGAACTGATCGCGGCCGGTGAGCAGCCCGTTCTGGTGTCGGCGAACGTGACTGCCCTGCCGACGCGTCGGGCGTCCAGCGCCCGCTCGCGCTTGTGAGCACCGCCTGCTCAGCTCTTCAGCAGGTGCATAGCCGGCCGAATGCGGCCTCCGCGCAGGGCGGTGTCGATGATCTGCGAGATCAGCTCGTCACCGACCGGCAGCAGGTGTCCGTATGTGTCGATGGTGGTGGTGATCGACTCATGGCCCAGCCGGGCCTGGATGTGCGGCAGGGGTGCGCCGCCGGCGATGAGCCAGGCCACGTGGGTGTGGCGCAGGTCGTGGAATCGGAAGGATGCGATGCCTTCCTTCTGCATGGCCCGGCCCAGTGGGATCCAGACCCGCTCGTAGAAGTCGCTGTTGTGCAACGGCAGGCCCGTCGGCGAGGCGAAGACGAAGTCGTCGGCGGCTCGGCGGTGGACGTGGGGCTTCAACAGCTCGACGAGGGCAGGCGAGATGCTGACCGTTCGTCGGGACTTCGGCGTCTTCGGGTTCCCGAGGTGGTGCTGGCGCATCGTGTGCTTGGGCCCCAGCTGCTTCCTCAACCAACCCGGTGTCTCGCCGGCGCCGTTCTCGCCGTCGCGCTTCCAGGCCTTGTTCACCCGCACCGTGCCGTGAGTCAGGTCGATGTCGCTGCACCACAACGCGGTGACCTCACCGAAGCGAAGACCGGTCCCGACCGCGAAGGTCAACAGGTCCCCGTTCTCGCCGGCGAGGCGGACGGCGGTGCTCAGCTCGTCCTCGGTCAGGAACCGCAGCTCTGCCTGCGACTGCCTGACTCTGGAGCGCTTGGGGGCGGTGCGCGCGCACGGGTTGGTGCTCAGGTAGCCCTCCTCGACCGCGTAGGTGAAGACACCGAAGAGCAGCCCGTGGTAGTTCGCCTTGGTCTTCAGGGCCCGGTCCCAATCGATCAACCACGCCTTGATGTCACGTTCGGTGATGGCGTCGATGGCGCGCTCGAAGATCCGCTCGCCGCGCACCTCCACCTCGGCGAGGGTCCAGATCTGGGACAGGTACCTTTTGCGCTGCCCCGGGGAGAGCTCGACGATCTGGCGGACGTACTCCTCCCCGATCGCCGCGAAGCTCGGCGTCGCTTCATAGCGGTTGTCCTCTCGGGGACGAACGAAGCCCTCACCCTTCACCCACCCCTCGGGCCAGTACTGGCCGGCAGCGTCGACCATCTGCTTGAAGCCTGCGGCTCGTGCCCGGTTCTGGGCGTCGCTGCCGGCGCTGAACGTCTCGATTTGAACCTGGCCGGACCGGACTCCTCCCAGGCGCCATCGCACGTGCGCGGAGGTGCCCCCGTCGGCTCGCTTGCGTTCTTCGATCCAGGCCATGTCGCTGCTCCTTCGACGCTATTAGGTGTCGTCGGTGCACCGCCAGAGACCCGCCGTGCACACCTGGTGCACACCTGGCTAGCAAAGCAATGTGGCCCCTGTCGCGTTTCCGCTGGTCAGGGGCCACATTCGGCTGGTGTCCGAGGGGGGACTTGAACCCCCATGCCCTATTCGGGCACTAGCACCTCAAGCTAGCGCGTCTGCCAATTCCGCCACCCGGACATGGATGCTGCAACCTCCCGAGCGGGGTGCTGCGGTGCGAAACATTAGCACGCCCGTGAACACTCCACCGAATCTACCGAGACGCCGCCTCGGGTCGGTCGGCATGGCGCATCCGAGACAAGGGACGTGACCCGCGGCGTCCGCGGGGAGACGGGTGGAACTCATTAGGCTGCACGTCATGGCAGGCCCAACGCTCCCGCGTGTGCGCGCACTGCGTTACGTCACCCCGCTGCGCGAGGGTGGCTCGCTTCCCGCGGTCATGGAGGCGGACGACTGTGGAACCTACGTCGTCAAGTTCCGGGGGGCCGGTCAGGGTGTGAAGGTCCTCGTGGCCGAGATCGTGACCACCGAGATCGCTCGCACTCTCGGCATTCCGACCCCCGAGCTCGCGATCGTCTTCCTGGACGATGCGATGACGAAGTACGAGCGCGACGAAGAGGTCCAGGATCTGCTCAGGGCCAGCGTCGGGACGAACCTCGGCAGCGACTTCCTCCCCGGCTCGTTCGGGTACGACGGATCGACTCCGCCCGCCGCGGACCTGGCGGCACGGATCGTCTGGCTCGACGCATACACCCTCAACGTGGACCGGACCTGGGCCAACCCCAACCTCGTCGTCTGGCATGGTCGCACTCACGCGATCGATCACGGCGCTTCTCTCTGGTTCCACCATGCGTGGGCCCGCAAGGCACCTCAGCGGGCCGCCTTCGCGACGCGTCCCTTCGACGCGACGACGCACGTCCTGGCCGACGTCGCGGCCCCGGTCGAGGACGTCGGGTCCGCCCTTGCCGCACGCCTCACCGACGACGTCCTCGGCGGAATCCTCGATCTCGTGCCGGACGAGTGGCTCGAGCCCACCGCCGACCTGGTCGACCCGGCTGCGGTCCGGGAGGAGTATCTCGGGCACCTGACCGCCCGACGTGACGCCGCCCCCGTTTGGGTCAGGAGCCTGACGTGACCCTTCACCCGTACCAGTACGTCGTGCTGCGATGCGTGCCGCGCATCGAGCGCGAGGAGTTCGTCAACGTCGGCGTCGTGCTCTACTCCCAGCAGGCGGACTTCCTGCGGTGCGTCCAGTCGGTGGACGAGGTCCGTCTTCGGGCGCTGGACGGGGACATCGACGTCGCCGCCGTCCGCGCCTCCCTGACCATGCTGGAGGAGGTGTGCCGCGGCGAGTCCGGCGGCGGACGCCCCGCGCTGGAGAGCCCGGGCAGACGGTTCGGCTGGATCACCGCCCCCCGGAGCACCGTCATCCAGCCGGGGCCGGTGCACGGAGGGCTCGCGGAGAATCCCGAGCAGACCCTCGAGGACCTCCTTGACCGCCTCGTCCGCTGACCGCCCTGTCGTCGGTGCGTCACCCGATGGTTGACTCCGGCGACCCGGGGCGCACGCGCAGCTCCCAGGCGGCCACGGCCGCGGCTGCGGCGACGTTGAGCGAATCCACCTCCCCCGCCATCGGGATCCGGACCACCCCATCGACCGCGTGCACGGTGCGCCTCCTCAGGCCGTCACCTTCGGTCCCGAGGACGAGAGCGATGCGCGCGGGTGCTGTGGCCGCATACTCGTCGAGCGGAACCGAGTCCTCGGTGAGGGCGAGCGCGACGACCTCGAAGCCCAGCCGCCGCAGCGACTCGACGGAATCGGGCCACGGGTCGATGCGTGTCCACGGGACCTGGAAGACGGTGCCCATCGAGACTCGGACCGCTCGGCGGTACAAGGGGTCCGCGCACCGGGGTGTCACGAGGACCGCGTCCACCCCGAGCCCCGCCGCGCTGCGGAAGACGGCGCCGACGTTGGTGTGGTCGACGATGTCCTCGAGGACGATGACGCGTCGGGCAGACGCGACCGTCGACGAGAGATCCGGGAGCGGCAGCCGCTCCATCGAGGCCAGTGCCCCACGGTGCAGGTGGAACCCCGTGAGGGCCTCGAGGACGCGGGCGTCCCCGGTGTAGACGGGTACACCGGAGTCTTCGGCCGCTCTGACGAGGTCGGCGAGGTCGGTCAGCCATCGCTCCGCCATGAGGTACGACCTGGGACGGTGGCCGCTCCCCAACGCCCGTCGGATCACCTTCTCGGACTCGGCGATGAAGAGACCGTGCTCGGGCTCGAACCGACGTCGCAGGGCGACGTCCGTCAGGCCCACGTAGTCCACGAGCCTCGGGTCATCGACCCTGGTGATCCTGATCGGCATGGCCACCTCCGAGCAGGCAGGCTATCCGAGCCCGGCACGGAGGATGACCACCACACTGGCAATGGTGCAGAAGGTGAGCACCGCCTGTCGCATTCGCTCCCTCGATACGAGGAGGCGTAGTGGTCGCCCGAGCCACACACCGAGCGCGAGGAACGGCACCCAGAGCAGGCCCGCGCCCACCTGACCGACGGTCAGCTCACCGGCGACGGCCAGGGCGACCAGCGAGGTCGTCGAGCCCAGGACGAAGAACGCGGCGAGGGTGGAGCGCACCCGCTCCGGGCGCTCGTGCTGCAGCACCATCGCGAGGAACGGTCCTCCGATCGAGGCGGCCGTCCCGGCCACCCCGGTCACCGCACCTGCGGCCAGCGCGTTGGGAACGGTGGCGCGCACCGACAACGGGGTGATCGAGACCCCCACCACGAGGAGGATCATCACCCCCACGACGAGAGCGATCTCCCGCGGACCGCTCCACACGACGAGCGCCGCCCCGACCGGGGTCAGGGCCAGACGCATACCGTATGCGCCGGCCAGGATTCGGCGGTCGACGTCGCGTTGGTGGCGCATCAGTTCCCACAACGGAAGCACGAAGCCACAGACGAGTAGGCTGCCGGGCATCAGAGCCGGATCGGCCAGGACGACGAAGGGAGCCGCGACGACGGCCAGACCGAAGCCGACGGCCGACTGGACCGCGGCGCCGAGCGCCACAGCGAGGCCGAGGGCCAGGACGACGACGACGTCGTGGGATGCCGGGTCGGTGAGCACGGCACCTCAGCGGGTGACGAAGGCGACGATGGCGATCACGGAGATGACGAGGACGACGATCCGCAGCGGGGTGGTGGGGATCCGCCGCCCCACGGCCGCCCCCACGATCCCCCCGGCGACGGATCCGAGCGCGATGAGACCGACCACCTCCCACACGACCCGGTCGGGTGCGATGACGAGGAAGGTCAGTGCCCCGACCACGTTGGCGGCCGTCGCCAGAATGTTCTTGTACCCGTTGATCCGCTGCAGGGGATCGGTCGTGAGCAGGCTCAGCAGTCCGATGAGGATGACCCCCTGGGCGGCTCCGAAGTATCCGCCGTACATCCCCGCCAGCATGACACCCACGAGGAGCGCGACACCCGGCGTCTGCCCGTGACCGTCGGCCGCCGGGCGATGTCGCGCCATGGCTGCCTGCAGCCGCGGCCCGGCGACGACGAGGAAGGCGCCGACCCCGATCAGCACCGGGACGGCGGCTTCGAAGACACCCGGCGGGAGCACGATGACGAGGACGGCACCCACCGCGGCGCCGATCACCGACATCGGGAGCAGCCTGCGCAGCGTCGGGCCGGCGCCGACCAGCTCCCCGCGGTAGCCCCACGAGCCCGCCACTCCCCCGGCGACCAGGCCGAGGGTGTTGGAGACGTTGGCGGTGACCGGCGCATACCCGGCCCAGAGCAGCGTGGGAAAGGTGATCAGGGTTCCCGAGCCGACGACGGCGTTGATCATCCCTGCTCCGAAGCCGGCGAGCAGGATCGCGACGGCCTCGAGCGCACTCACCCGTCACATGCTAGTGACGGGTGAGGGCAGGGCCAGAGTGCCCCGCGGTTGTGGCCGGGGGGGGTTCAGCCGCGCTGCTCCGGCGGCGAGTCCGCCGGAGGCTGCGGGGCCGGAGCCGTAGGAGAATCGAGCGCGGGGGCCTCGGACGGTGAGTGGGTCGGCGGCGGCGGAACCGCGTCCGCAGGCCGCCGTGCGGGCGGCTGCGTCGAGCTGACCGGGGAGGCGTGCTCCGTGGCCTCCTTCGTCGAGCGGGCCGCCTGGCCCCGCGCCTCCTCGAGCGCGACCTTTGCGTCCTGGAGGGCAAACGGCTCGAAGGAACTCGCCTCGGGCTCGCCGAGCGCGGCGAGCTCCTGGTCGGTCATCTCGGCACCATCGGAGCCGTCAGAGCTGTCCTTGCCGAGCATGCCCCCGATACCGCGCAGGGCATCGGTGAGCTCGCTGGGGATGATCCACATCTTGTTGCTGTCTCCCTGCGCGATCTGTGGCAGCACCTGGAGGTACTGGTAGGCGAGCAGCTTCTGGGTAGGCCTGCCGCGGTGGATCGCGTCGAAGACCTGCTTGATGGCGCGGGACTGACCCTCAGCCTCGAGGACCCGGGCCTGCGCCGAGCCCTCGGCACGAAGGATGGAGCTCTGCTTCTCACCTTCGGCGGTCAGGATCTGGGACTGCTTGACGCCCTCGGCGTTGAGGATCGCCGCGCGGCGGTCACGCTCGGCCTTCATCTGCTTCTCCATCGACTCCTGCACCGACCGGGGCGGGTCGATAGCCTTCAGCTCGACCCGGTTGACGCGGATGCCCCACCTGCCGGTGGCCTCGTCGAGCGCGCCCCGCAGGGTGCCGTTGATCTGGTCACGGCTGGTCAGGGTCTGCTCGAGGTCGAGCGAGCCGATGACATTGCGCAGGGTCGTCACGGTGAGCTGCTCGATTCCCTGGATGAAGTTCGCGATCTCGTACACCGCGGCGCGACTGTCGATGACCGTGTAGTAGATGACGGTGTCGATGTTGACGACGAGGTTGTCGCTCGTGATCACCGGCTGGGGCGGGAACGAGACAACCTGCTCGCGGAGGTCGACGTTGGCACGCACCTTGTCGACGAAGGGGATCAGGAAGTGCAGACCGCCTTCAAGGGTGCGCGAGAAGCGGCCGAGCCGCTCGATGATGAGCGAGGTCTGCTGCGGCACGATCCGGACGGTGCGCACGAGCACGACGATCGCGAAGATCAGCAGGATGCCCAGGACAATGAGGGTCTCCATGAGGTGTTCTCTCCCCTTGCGGTGGTGGTCGAGTCTTACGGTTGTGTACGGCCTGCGGTTCTGTCGATGCGGGTGGTCGACGCGGTATGCGGTGGTGGTCAGCGACCGATCTGGTCCAGGGGGGCGACGTGCACCGTGGCCCCCTGGATCTCGATGACACGGACCTGGGTCCCCGGCTGGAGGGCCGCACCCGAGGGACCGCGCGCCGACCACACCTCGCCGGCGAGCTTGACCCGGCCGTCGGTCTCGGTGATGGTCTCGAGCACCCAGGCGTCCCTGCCGATGAGGGCCGACGAGCCGATGCCGTGGTCGGTCTCGGAGTCCATGAAGCGTCGTTTGACGACCGGTCGAACGACGAACAGGAGGGCGAAGGCCGTCACCACGGCAGTGACCACCTGGATAGGTAGGGATGCGCCTAGCCCGGCGGCGGCGGCTCCAGCGAGGGCCCCGCCGGCGAGCATGACGAAGACGAAGTCGACGGTCGCGGCCTCGACCGCCATCAGGACGAGCGCCAGCCCGAGCCAGACGACCCACCAGTTGTCAGCGAGCCATTCCATCGTCATGCCCCTTCCGCGGATGTGGTTCCGGTGCTGCTCTCTGTCGTGTTCGGCGCGAGGTGCTCTGTCGGATGTGTTCGGTGCGAGGTGCTCTCAGTGTCTGTTGCGGTGCCTGTCGTGCGCCCCGGGGCCGGCTGCTCAGGGCCGGCGCGCACCCCGACCGGAGACCGGTCACACCGCCCATGCGGTCCACCGCTCTCCACGGTTCTCAACGCGCAAGGGCAGCCCGAAGGCTTCGCTGAGGTTCTCGTCGGTCAGGGTGAGCTCCAGCGGACCGGCCGCGACGACGCGCCCCTCCCGCAAGAGGAGCGCGTCGGTGAACGACGGGGGGATCTCCTCGACGTGGTGTGTGACGAGCACGAGCGCCGGTGCGGTCAGGTCGGCTGCGAGCTCACCCAGGCGTCCGACGAGATCCTCCCGGCCGCCGAGGTCCAGCCCGGCGGCGGGCTCGTCGAGGAGCATGAGCTCCGGGTCTGTCATGAGGGCTCGCGCGATCTGCACCCGCTTTCGCTCGCCCTCGGAGAGCGTTCCGAACGTGCGGTCCGCGAGGTGGTCGATCCCCATGACCTCGAGCAACTCGGCCGCCCGCGCGTGGTCGAGGTGGTGGTACTGCTCGCGCCAGCGACCGACGACGCCGTAGGACGCGGTCACGACAACGTTGTGGACGATCTCGGAGCCGGGGATGCGCTCCGCCAGCGACGCGGACGCCAGGCCGATGCGAGGCCGGAGCTCGAAGACGTCGACGGCGCCGAGCACCTCACCCAGGACGCCGGCCACGCCACTCGTGGGGTGGATCCGGCCGGCCGCGATCTGCAGGAGGGTCGTCTTACCCGCGCCGTTCGGTCCGAGGATCACCCAGCGCTCCCCCTCCTCGACCTCCCACGTCACGTCGTCGAGCAGTGTCGTCGTGCCACGCACCACGCTCACCCCGGCGAGAGCGAGGACGTCGGTCATGTCGTCAACCCTAGTCGACGCGAACGACGCGGTCGGGTACCTACGATGGTGCGGTGCCGGAGCTTCCCGCGAGCGTCCGCGTGGCCCTGTGGGTGGGCCACGCTTGGTCCTGCCACGCCGACGCCGAGTCCGTCCTGCGGCAGGCGTTGCCCGATGTCGACGTCGTCCTCCACCTCGCGGACCACGTGCGTCTGTGGCGCCAGCTGGGCGAAACGGCGGTCTACGCCGCACTTCCCCGTCCGGGCACTCCGGGGCTCCTGCCCCACTGTTCATCCGAGGCATCGGATGCCGCGATGTCCGCCGGGGAGTGCGTCTTCGTGGCCGGAGTCGGGGGCCTGCTCGTGCCGACGCCTGTCCCGTTCGGCCGGGATGGCGCGGGTCTGGCCGTGCGCTGGGAGGCCTACGACGCCGACCCGGTGCCTCCCCACCGGCTCGAGGGCCTCGATGTCGCCGGAGCGGACCGTCGGTTGCGGCTGGCCGTCCATGACGCGATCGACGGCCTCGGGGACGGCGGGTGGGTCGATGCGTGGCAGCGTCAGTCACCGGGCGCGACCCACCGTGAGTGGGCACTCCCCGGCGACCTGCCGGACCGTGTTCGTGGCCTCGTGGTGCGAGCCGGCTCGGTCCTCGAGGTGACGGAGGCCGGACTCGAGCACGCTGACGGCTCGGCGAGCGCGGCGCTGGCCGAACACCGGCGCCGGACACTCCTCGCGCTGTGGTCCGCCGCGACCGAGGCCCTCCAGATCGCCGCCTGCGCCGGAGCCGGCTACCTGGCGGCCCAGTCCCGCAGGACGCGCTCGTAGACCTCCCTGGTGCGTTCGGCGATCGTGTCCCAGCCGAACTCCTCGACGGCTCGCCGCCGTCCGGCCCGACCGAACTCCAGCGCTCGCTCCCGATCCGAGACGGCCTCGACCAGAGCCGCGCCGAGGTCGGCGACGTAGCGGTCGGGGTCCACCGGGGTGCCGGTTCCGTCCTGAACCTGCTCGATCGGGACGAGCCATCCGGTCTCCCCGTCCGCGACGACCTCCGGGATCCCACCGGTCGCGGTGGCGACGACGGCGACCTCGCAGGCCATCGCCTCGAGGTTGACGATGCCGAGCGGCTCGTACACCGACGGGCACACGAACACCGTCGAGCCCGACAGCAGGGCCACGACCTCGTTTCGCGGCAGCATGTCGGGGATCCACACGACGCCGTCGCGCTCCAGCCGAAGCTCCTCGATGAGGGCCTCGACCTCGGCCTTGATCTCGGGCGTGTCGGGCGCCCCGGCGCATAGGACGAGCTGCACCTCCGGGGGAAGCGCGCGGGCCGCCCGGAGGAAGTAGGGCAGCCCCTTCTGGCGGGTGATCCGGCCGACGAAGATGACGGCCGGACGACCAGGGTCGACGCCGTGGCGGTGCAGGACCTCGGGGTCCTCACGTCGGGACCACAGCTCACTGTCGATCCCGTTGTGCACGACGTGGACTCGTTCGGGGTCGATGCCCGGGTAGGACCGCAGGATGTCCTTGCGCATCCCCTCGCTCACCGCGATCACCCCGGCCGCAGACTCGTAGGCGGTCCGTTCCACCCAGGAGGACACGCGGTAGCCGCCCCCGAGCTGTTCGGCCTTCCACGGCCGCAGCGGCTCGAGGCTGTGGGCGGTCACGACATGTGGCATCCCGCCGAGCAAGGAGGCGAGGTGACCGGCGAAGTTCGCGTACCACGTGTGTGAGTGGACGAGGTCGGCGCCGACACAGTCGTCGGCGATGGCCAGATCTACTCCCATCGTGCGCAGCGCACCGTTGGCGTCGGCCAGCTCCGCGAGGTCGGGGTATGCGGTGGTCCCCTCCTCGTCGCGCTCCTCACCGAAGCAGCGGACCAGGACCTCGAGGTCGTCCAGACCCCGCAATGCGCGGACGAGCTCGGCGGCATGCACCCCCGCTCCTCCGTAGATCGCGGGCGGATACTCCTTCGTCAGCACGTCGATGCGCATGGACGTCAGGCTAACGGCAACCGGACAAGGTGTCGCCGGTCACCGTTCTTGAGTAGGTTGAGTCACATGAGCCGAGCGAGTCAGCCGAAGGTCCTGGCCATCGTCCTAGCGGGAGGGGAGGGGAAGCGGCTGATGCCGCTGACCGCGGACAGGGCCAAGCCGGCCGTGCCGTTCGGCGGCATCTACCGCCTCATCGACTTCGCCCTGTCCAACCTGGCCAACAGCGGCTATCTCAAGGTCATCGTGCTCACCCAGTACAAGTCGCACTCGCTGGACCGGCACGTGACCAAGACCTGGCGGATGTCGACCCTCCTCGGCAACTACGTCGCGCCCATCCCGGCCCAGCAGAGGATCGACAAGAACTGGTACCTCGGGAGTGCCGACGCGGTCTTCCAGAGCCTCAACGTGATCCAGGACGAGCGCCCCGACATCGTCGTGGTGGTCGGGGCTGACCACGTCTATCGGATGGACTTCTCGGACATGGTGCGTCAGCACCGTGAGACGGGCGCCGGGGTCACGGTGGCGGCGATCCGCCAGCCGATCTCCCTCGCCGACCAGTTCGGTGTGATCGAGGTCGATGACTCCAACCCCCTCAAGATCGGCGCCTTCCTCGAGAAGCCGACCGATCCGAAGGGTCTGCCCGACTCCCCGGACGAGGTGCTCGCGTCGATGGGCAACTATGTCTTCGACGCCGACGTGCTCGCCGACGCGGTCACGCGCGACCACCACCGCGAAGGCAGCAAGCACGACATGGGCGGCGACATCGTCCCGGCGTTCGTCGAGGAGGACGGGGCGTACGTCTACGACTTCAAGAACAACGACGTCCCCGGCTCGGCCGAACGGGACCGCGACTACTGGCGCGACGTGGGCACCATCGACTCGTACTACGAAGCCCACATGGACCTCATCTCCATCCACCCGGTGTTCAACCTCTACAACTACGAGTGGCCGATCTACACGAGCTACGGCCCCTTCCCCCCGGCCAAGTTCGTCCACGGCGCGCAGGGCCGGATCGGCGAGGCCCTCAACTCGGCCATCTCCCCCGGGGTCGTCATCTCGGGTGCCCGGGTCCAGGGTTCTGTCGTCTCGCCGAAGGTGCGGGTGCACAGCTACTCGACGATCGACGACTCGGTGATCATGGACTCCGTCGAGATCGGCCGCAACTGTCAGATCCGGCGCGCCATCATCGACAAGAACATCGTGGTCCCGCCGAGCACCCGCATCGGCTACGACCGAGCCGAGGACGAGGCCCGCGGCATGGTGGTCACCGAGAGCGGGCTGACCGTGCTGGGCAAGGACTACACCTTCCCCGCGTGACGGAGGCCCCCGGGCGGTCCGGCATGGTGGGATCCGCTCCGGCCCAGCACTCGGTCCCTGCTCCGACGGCGACCGTGCACTCGTTAGGCTCGGCGGGTGACTGCCGCTCACGACCCACCAGCGACACTGCTCGCGACCTTGAGCGGCGCCGACCGCCCGGGGGTGACGAGTCGCCTGTTCGCGGCGCTCGACGGCCTGGACGTGGCCGTCCTCGACGTCGAACAGGTCGTGGTGCGGGGCCACCTCACGTTGGCGGTGCTCCTCGCGGCCGGTGACCACACCGGCGACGTGGCCGCCCGTGTCGCCGGGATCGCGCACGACCTCGGGATGACCGTGACGACGTCACTCGGAACCGGCGATCCCGGGCGCAACCGCACCGGACGCGCCGCTGTCGTCGCCCTGGGGCAGCCGCTCACGGCGGCTGCGGTCAGTGCGGTCGCCGCGACCGTCGCCGGTTCGGGCGCGAATATCGACCGGATCCGGCGACTGTCCCGGTATCCGGTGACGACGATCGAGTTCGATGTCTCCGGAGCGGACGTCACGGCTCTGCGCCGCGACCTGGCCCGGATCTCGGCGCGTGAGCGGGTCGACGTCGCGGTCTCCCCGTCCGGCCTGGCCCGTCGCGGTCGCCGGCTCGTCGTCCTCGACGTCGACTCCACCCTGATCCAGGACGAGGTGATAGAGCTCCTCGCCGCCCACGCGGGTCGGGCGGCCGAGGTCCACGCGGTGACGGAGGCCGCGATGCGCGGCGAGCTGGACTTCGCCGAGAGCCTGCACCGCCGGGTCGCGGTCCTGCGTGGTCTGCCGGTGTCGGTCCTCGACGCGGTCGCCCGGGAGGTCCGACTCACCCCGGGAGCGCGGACCCTTGTGCGCACCCTGCATCGGCTCGGCTTCACGGTGGCGCTCGTGAGCGGAGGGTTCACGCCGATCGTCCGGGCGATCGCCGCCGACCTGGGCATCCGTCACGTCCGCGCCAACGACCTCGAGGTCTCCGACGGGACGCTGACGGGGCGGGTGGTGGGCGCCGTGGTCGACCGGGCGGGCAAGGCCGCCGCACTCCGTGAGTTCGCCGCGGCCGAAAGACTGCCACTCTCCCGCACCGTCGCCATCGGCGACGGCGCCAACGACCTCGACATGCTCCAGGCGGCCGGGCTGGGGGTTGCGTTCAATGCCAAACCCGTGGTCCGCGATCAGGCGCACACGTCCGTCAACGTCCCCTACCTCGACACCGTGCTGTTCCTCCTCGGGATCTCCCGCGAGGAGGTCGAGGAGGCGGACCGCGCCACCGACCAGGCCGAGGGCCACCCAGCCCATCGAGGAACAGACCAGCCAGAAACAGACCAGCCATGACTCGACGGCAGCAACCGACCCTGCTCGTGATCGGGGGTGCCGAGGACCGCGTCGGCACCGCCGTCCTCCTGCGGCGCTTCGTGCGGCTCGCCGGTGGGCGGCGTGCCCGGATCGCCCTGATCCCGACGGCCTCGTCGATGCAGGACGAGGTGACCGCCGCATACCGAGAGGCCTTCGGTCGGCTCGGCGTGACCCATCTCGACGTCGTCAACCCGGCTTCGCGTGCGAACGCCGAGGACCTCGAGGGCGTGCACACGCTCGACGCGGCCACCGGGATCTTCCTCACCGGCGGTAGCCAGCTGCGGCTCAGCCAGTTCCTTCCGGGCACCGCCCTCGGCGCGGCCATCCATCGTGCCCACGCGTCGGGCACCGTCATCGGCGGGACATCGGCGGGAGCATCGATCATGAGCACCTTCATGATCTCCATGGGTGACGAGGGGACGACGCCCCGGCAGCGCACCAGCCAGCTCAGCGCTGGGCTCGGCCTCATCGACGGCGTGATCATCGACCAGCACTTCGGTCAGCGCAACCGGTACGGCCGCCTGATGTCCGTCGTCGCCAGCTCGCCGCACCTGCTGGGAGTCGGCATCGACGAGAACACCGCGATCGAGGTCAGCGGCGGACGGTTCACCGTCCTCGGCGCCGGCGTGGTCCACGTCCTCGACGCCCGCGCCGCCGTGACGGACTTCCCCGACGCCCGGCGCGGGGCCCCCATGCTGGTGTCCGGAGCGGTCGTGCACTCGCTGCCGGCCGGAGCCACCTTCGACCTCGCGACCGTCTCGCTCGTCGGGTTCGTCGAGAAGCACCCTGACGTCGTCGTCACCGCCGGCTCCCGCGGATGACCGGCGAGGCGGGGGCGGCGATGTGGCGCCGGTGGCGGCGCGGGCTCTAGGTTGAGACGGTGACCGACCGCCCCACCCCGACCCAGCCCGCCCGACCCGACCTGACCATCGTCGAGACGCGGGTGTACCGCGGCGGCAACATCTGGTCCTACGATCCCGCCGTCCATCTCGTCGTGGACCTCGGCTCCCTCGAGGAGTACCCCACCGACACGCTGCCCGGCTTCACCGACCGGCTGCTCGAGCTGCTGCCCGGCCTCGACCGGCACACGTGCTCGAGGGGGGTGCGGGGCGGGTTCGTGCAGCGGCTCCGTGAGGGCACCTGGCTCGGGCACGTTGCCGAGCACATCGCGCTGCAGCTGCAGCAGGAGGCCGGTCACGACCTCAGACGGGGCAAGACCCGACAGGTCAAGGGGCACCCGGGCCGCTACAACGTCATCTACGGCTTCAGTGACGAGCGGGTCGGGATCGCCGCGGGTCGCCTCGCGGTCCGACTCGTCAACGACCTCGTCGAGCCCGGCGGCCTGGACTTCGCCTCTGAGCTCGACGAGTTCCTGCGGATGAGCGAGCGCACCGCTTTCGGACCGTCCACGAGTGCGATCCTCGAAGAGGCGGTCAGTCGCGACATCCCCTTCATCCGGCTCAACACCGGGTCCCTCGTGCAGCTCGGCCAGGGGGTCTACGCCCAGCGCATCCGGGCGACGATGACGTCCCGGACCGGTGCGCTGGCGGTCGACCTGGCCGGGGACAAGGACCTGACCGGCAAGCTCCTCGCGTCCGCGGGTCTGCCCGTGCCCAGGCAGGAGGTCGTCCGCACCGTCGACGGAGCGGCCCAGGCGGCCACCAGGGTCGGGTTCCCCGTCGTGCTCAAGCCGCTCGACGGCAACCACGGCCGGGGGGTGGTGCTCGACCTCGCGAGCGAGGACGAGGTGCGGGCCGCCTTCCCACGGGCTCAGGAGGAGTCCCGGCGTGGCTACGTCATCGTCGAGTCGTTCGTCGTCGGCAAGGACTACCGCTGCCTCATCGTCGGCGGCCGCATGCAGGCCATCGCCGAGCGGGTGCCCGCCCACGTCGTCGGCGACGGTGTGCACACCATCGCCGAGCTCGTCGACATCACCAACGCCGACCCCCGACGCGGCGTCGGCCACGAGAAGGTCCTCACCCGGATCAGGGTGGACGACGCGGCCGTGCGGCTCGTCCGTGAACAGGGCTACGGCATGGACGACGTCGTGCCCGACGGCACCATGGTCAAGCTCGCTCTGACCGGGAACATGTCCACCGGCGGCATCTCGATCGACCGGACCTTCGACGCGCACCCCGACAACGTCGAGATCGCCGAGGAGGCGGCCCGCATGATCGGGCTCGACGTCGCCGGCATCGACTTCATCTGTCCTGACATCACCCTGCCGGTCCGCGAGGTCGGCGGCGCCATCTGCGAGGTCAACGCCGCGCCGGGTTTCCGGATGCACACCCACCCGACCATCGGCGAGCCGCAGTACATCGCCAAGCCCGTTGTCGACCTGTTGTTCCCGCCGGGTTCGCCCAGCCGGGTCCCGATCATCGCGGTGACCGGCACCAACGGCAAGACGACGACGTCGCGGATGATCGCGCACATCTTCAAGGGCACCGGAGTCAAGGTCGGCATGACCTCGACGGACGGGATCGTCATCGACGAGCGCCTCGTCGTCAAGGCCGACGCATCCGGCCCGCGTTCGGCCCGGATGGTGCTGCAGAACCCCAGGGTCGAGATGGCCGTCATGGAGGTCGCCCGGGGCGGCATCCTGCGGGAGGGACTGGGCTACGACCGCAACGACGTGGCTGTCGTGACCAACGTCGCCCCTGACCACCTCGGGATGCGCGGTATCGACACGGTGGAGCAACTGGCGGACGTCAAGGCCGTCGTCGTCGAAGCGGTGCCCCGCGACGGGTTCGCCGTGCTCAACGCCGACGACCCCCTCGTCCGCGGGATGCGCAGGCGTTGCTCCGGCTCCGTCGTGTGGTTCTCCCTCGAGGCGCCCGGGGGCGAGGTACGGGAGATGATCGACGACCACTGCCGCCGTGGCGGCCGTGCCGTGGTCCTCGACCCCACCGACAAGGGCGACATGATCGTCATCCGGCACGGCAAGCGCTCCATGCAGCTCGCGTGGACACACCTGCTGCCGGCGACCTTCGACGGTGCGGCGATGTTCAACGTCGCCAACGCGATGGCCGCCGCGGGCGCCGCCTTCGCGGCCGGCGCCGGACTGCACGAGATCCGGCAGGGACTGCGCACGTTCACGACGTCGTACTACCTCTCCCCCGGTCGGATGAACCAGATCAACGTCAACAACGTCGACGTGATCGTCGACTACTGCCACAACGCCGCCGGCATGAAGGTGCTCGGCGAGTTCGTCGACCGCTACGCCGAGGCCAAGGACGGCCAAAGCGACCTCGGCCGGGTCTCCCGCATCGGGATGATCTCGACCGCCGGCGACCGTCGCGACGAGGATCTCCGTGAGCTGGGAGCGGTGGCCGCGCGGTACTTCGACGTCCTCGTCGTCCGCGAGGACCTCAAGCTGCGCGGCCGCCCCAGGGGCGACGTGGCCGACATCGTCAGTGCGGGTACCCGGGCGGCGATGGAGGCGGGCGGGGTCCGCTGCCGCCAGGTGGAGGTCGTCCTCGAGGAGGTCACGGCCGTTCGCTCGTGCCTGGCCCGCGCCAATGCCGGTGACGTCGTCGTGCTATGCGTGGATCAACACGCCGAGGTCATGGCCGAGCTCGAGACCGCCACCCGCAGCGCCCAGGCCGGTGCTCATACCGGCCGCGACTCGGTGGGCGATCCCGACCTCGACCCCGCAGCGATGCCCGAGCCGACGGAGGAGTCCGGGATCTGAGTCCGGGGTCCGATCCCGGGCCCCGACGGACCTCGCTCGTCTAGTCGGTTCGGGTCCCGGCGAGCGCGGCCGCATAGCCGGCGATCGCCGTCCGGTACCGGGCGACGTCCGGGTCGGCCGACGTCGCAGCGACCGTGCCGAGGAGACCGGCCAGGGCACCTGTCGGGTCCCCTGCGTCATGGTGGACCAGCGCCCGCACCGCCGCGACGCCCAGGCTGTCCGGGTATGCGGCGGCCACCTCGTCCACGACCGTGACCGCCTCCGTGTGGCGGCCGAGAACGCGCAGCGACGAGGCGAGCTGGACCTGACAGCGGTGCCGGTAGGGCTCGCGGAGGCCGCCCGCCAGGGAGAGGTGGTAGAGCGGCACCGCGTCGTCCTCGCGCCCTATGGCATCGAGTGCCGAGGCGTGTTCGAACACCAGACGCGGGTCGTCGGGGAAGCGGGCGGCGAGCGCCGCCGCGCGGTGCACCCGCTCGGCGTCGTCCTCCAGATCCCAGAGAGCCGCGATCTCGTCCTCGGCCTCGTGCTCCCCGCGGGCCCGCAGGACCTTGGCGCGGATCCGGTCCGCGTCGTCCGGCGTGCCGCCGCGGTCGGCGACCCACGCATACATCTCGGAACGCTGGGCGTGGCACATGACGGCGATGACGTCTCCGTCTGCGGCCCGTTCGGCAAGAGCCTCGACCGATTCGACCTCGGTCGGATACGGACCGAGCGGCACCACCCCGACATGGCCCAGTCCTGTGGCCAGGAGCGCGTCGATCTCCTCGGTCGTGCGTCCGCGCAGGTACTTCTCCTTGTGTGCCACCGCGACGAGGTCGGCCCGGCGACCGGCGATCTCGCCGACGCTCTCGATCTGCTCGTCGGTCCGGTCGCCCACCATGCCGGCGGACACCATGACCCGCGCACCGGGCGACCTCAGCCCATCCGCGACGTCGAGGAGTGCCGTCAGCCCGTCCTCGTTGTGCGCGAGATCGACGATGACCGTGGCCGTCCCTCCGTCGTCCGTCGGAACGCTGAAGGTGTTGAGCCGCCCTGGGTTGAGATCGGCATCGGGAGTGAAGCCGCGCATCCCCTCGACGACCGCCTCCTCGGGAAGGCCGATGGCGAGGGCTCCGGTCATGGCGGCGAGGGCGTTGGCGACGTTGTGCCGCGCCAAGCCGGCCATCGTCGCGGGAAGGTCGCTCAGCCGGACGACCCGATGCGGTGCGCGGCCGGGTGAGAGCACGCTGACCCAGCCGTCGATCACCGTCGTCGCCCGGCCACCGTCGGCCAGGGATTCACGCACTGCGGGCGTCTCCGCGTCGAGCGCGAAAACCCAGGCGCGGCCCGGACTCCCGTGCCGCATGGCCCACACGCGGGGGTCCTCGCCGTTGAGCACGGTCCACCCTCGAGGCGAGGTGACCCGCGTGATGATGGCCTTGACCTCCGCCAGCTGGTCGACGGTGTGGATCCCGTGCAGGCCGAGGTGGTCCTCGGCGACGTTCGTGACGATCGAGACGTCGTTGGCCGTGACCCCCATACCCTTGAGGAGGAGGCCACCGCGGGCGGTCTCGAGGATGCCGATCTGCACGCCGGGGGCGTCGAGGACCGCCCGAGCCCCGGCGGGGCCGGAGTAGTCGCCACTCTCGACCAGCTCACCCTGCACGAACACGCCGTCGGTCGAGCTCCACGCCGCGCGGCGTCCCGCCGACATGGCGATGTTGGCCAGCATGCGGGTCGTCGTCGTCTTGCCGTTGGTTCCGGTGACGGACACGACGGGTATGCGCGGCGTACGCAGGAGGGGCGGGTCCCCGATCGGGGTGGCGAGGGCCACCTCGGCGGCCCGAGTGATCCGGTCGGTCGGGTCCTCCCCCCGCAGAACCGCGGAGACGAGGTGCGGCAGAGCCTCCGCGGCGACCCGCGCGGGCCCGCGACGTCGCCACACGAAGGCGACCACCACCTCCTCGACCCCCTCCCCCGGACGACTTCGAACGCCCAGCCGAGTCGTCCCCATGGCCCGGGCGAGGAGTCGCAGCAGTCGCTCGGCCAACCTCGCGGCGAACCGCTGCCTGGACTGACTCCCGGGGGGTCCGGGGCGGCCTCTCACGCCCGTCGACGCCGTTGCCGCGGCCAGCTCCTCGGAGCCGGCCATCAGGACCGCCGAGACGTCGAGCACCACCTTGACCGCCGGTCGGCGGAAGTACAGGTTCGGACCTTCGAGGAGCCTGACCTCGTGGGCGACGACCGCGCCGGTGTCCCCGCTGCTTGCCGGCGCCGCAGCGACCACGGGTGGTGTGGGCACGGGTGCTACTGGCCCATCGCGTGCACGCCACCGTCGACGTGGACGATTTCGGCGGTCGTCGCGGGGAACAGGTCGGAGAGGAGTGCGACGCAGGCCAGTGCCGCCGGCTCGGGGTCGTCGACGTCCCAGCCGAGTGGCGCTCGCTGGTCCCAGGTGTTCTCGAACGCCTCGAAGCCTGGGATCGACTTGGCGGCGGTCGTGCGGATGGGTCCGGCCGCGACGAGGTTGCAGCGGACCCCGTGGCCACGACCCAGGTCCCGGGCAAGGTAGCGGTTCGTCGCCTCGAAGGCGGCCTTGGCGACGCCCATCCAGTCGTACACCGGCCAGGCGAACGAGGCGTCGAACGTCAGGCCGACGAGGCTGCCTCCCCGACTCATCAGGGGAAGGCTCGCCTGCGCGAGGCCCTTGAGCGAGTACGCGGAGGTGTGCAGGGCGGTCGCCACGTCCTCCCACGTTCCACTCATGAACTCGAAGGCGCCAGGCGGGGCGTACCCGATCGAGTGCAGCACACCGTCGAGGTGCGGGACGTGCTCGCCGAGTCGTTCGGCAAGGGTGTCCAGGTGCTCGTCGTTCGTGACGTCGAGCTCGACGACCGGTGGGGTCGAGGGCAGCCGCTTGGCGATGGTCTGGGTGATCCGCATCGTCCGCCCGAACGATGTCAGCACGACCTCGGCGCCCTGCTCCTGGGCGAGTCGAGCGACGTGGAACGCGATGGACGAGTCCATGAGGACTCCGGTGACGAGGAGCTTCTTGCCCTCGAGCAGGTTTGTTGTCGTGGAGGTGCTGCTCATGATGCGTTCCGTCCTTTCCCGGACCTCAGTGACCCATGCCCAGTCCGCCGTCGACCGGCAGCACCGCGCCGGTGATGTATCCCGCGCCGTCGGAGGCCAGGAAGCACACCGCGGCGGCGACGTCCTCGACCGCGCCGAATCGTCCGGCCGGGATGGCCTCCTGGTACGCGTCTCGTCGGTCCGGCGGCAGCTCCGCGGTCATGTCCGTCTCGATGAAGCCGGGGGCGACGACATTAGCCGTGATGCCCCGACCGCCGAGCTCGCGGCTGATCGATCTCGCCAACCCGACCAGCCCGGCCTTGCTCGCGGCGTAGTTGGCCTGGCCCGGGGAGCCGTACAGCCCGACGACGCTGGAGATGAGGATGATGCGGCCCCGCCGCGCGCGGATCATGCCCTTGACAGCACGCCGCGCGACCCGGAAGGCGCCGGCCAGGTTGGTGTCGACGACCGACGAGAACTCGTCGTCGGTCATGCGCATCAGCAGCGTGTCACGCGTGATTCCGGCGTTGGCCACGACGACGTCGATCGTCCTGCCGAGCTGCTCCTCGGCGGCCGCGAAGGCAGCGTCGACGGAGGTCGGGTCGCCGACGTCGCACGTGACCGCCGACAACCCCTCGGGGGCCTCGCCCGAGCGGGACGCGACGACGACCTGGTGGCCCTCGTCTCGCATTCGTCGGGCGATCGCCAGGCCGATCCCCCGGTTTCCGCCCGTGACGAGGGCGGTGTACGTCTGATCCGTCGGGCCGGTGCTCATGGCAGGCAACGCTAGTGGACTACCACTGGGTAACGTGCCCCTCTCGCGCCGGCCGCGACCCGTGGTGCCGATGTGACGGTGCCGGGTCCGAGGCTGCACACGCGTACGCTGACGAGGTGGCCCAACCCCCGCCCACACCGCAGAGTGTGACCACCGCGCGAGCGCCCCTGAAGCAGGAGCAGTCGGCACGGATGCGGGCCTACCTCATCGCCATGGGCGTGCGCACGGTGTGCTTCTTCGGTGCCGTCATCGCCACTGGATGGCTGCGCTGGACGATGGTCGCCCTCGCGGTCTTCCTCCCCTACTTCGCCGTCCTCATCGCGAACGCCGTGCGGCCGCGCGCCCTCAACGTCTCGACCCAGCGGCCCCCGGTCGCGCCGAACCGTCACCTGGGCGGGTGAGCTCTCCGCTCAGCCGCCGATCGCGGACATCGGTCGGTCAGGCTGGGTGAATCCCGCCATCCCGATGCCGTGGCCCGGCGCCTTGACCCACATCTCTCCGTTGATGAGTGCCGCGAGCTCGTCATCGCTCGCTCCGGCCCGCAGCGGCTCGCGCAGGTCCGTCTCGCGACGGGAGAACAGGCAGTTCCGCACCTGCCCGTCGGCCGTCAGCCGGGTGCGGTCGCAGGCACGGCAGAACGGTCGGGTGACGCTCGCGATGATCCCGACCGTCTCCGGCCCGCCGTCGACGAGGAACCGCTCGGCGGGCGCGCTGCCGCGGTCCTCCTCCGGGAGCGGCGTGAGCGTGAACCGACGGGAGAGGAGGGTGTGGATCTCCTCGGCGGTCACCATCGCCTCGGCGTCCCACGAGTGCTGCGCGTCGAGCGGCATCTGCTCGATGAACCGCAGCTCGTAGCCGCGGTCGAGACACCACTGGAGGACGTCGGCGACCGAGTGGTCGTTCACCCCGCGCATCGCCACAGCGTTGACCTTGACCGGCGTCAGACCCGCCTCGGCCGCGGCCGCCAGCCCCTTCTCGACGTCGTGCAGCCGGTCCCTGCGCGTAAGGAGGCGGAACTCGTCACGGTCGACCGTGTCCAGGCTGATGTTGACCCGGTCCAGACCGGCCTGGGCGAGCGGCCCGGCGAGACGGTCCAGGCCCACCCCGTTGCTCGTGAGCGCCAGCCGAGGCCGAGGCCTGAGCTCCGCCATCTGTCCAACCAGGTCGACGATGCTGCGACGGAGCAGGGGCTCTCCGCCGGTGAGCCGGATCTGCGTGACCCCGAGGCCCACGAAGATCCGAACGATCCTGATCAGCTCGTCGTCGGTGAGCATGTCGGGCTTGGGCAGCCACGGCAGGCCCTCCGCGGGCATGCAGTAGGTACAGCGCAGGTTGCACCGGTCGGTGACCGACACCCGCAGGTCGCGGGCCACCCGGCCGTGCTGGTCGGCGAGCGGCAGCGCGTGGGTGGGGGAAGTCATACCCCCCAGCCTACGTGGTGGCACACCGACGTACCCTGACCGTGATGGAGAACGGCGCGTGCTGACCAGGCTCTTCCGACCGAAGTGGCTCGGCGGCCTGCTCCTTGCGACCGTCTTCGCCGCCGCCTGCTTCGCCCTCGGACAGTGGCAGTGGAGCCGTTATGAGGCCAAGACCGAGCGCAACGCCACGTTGGACCGCAACTACCGGGCCGACCCGGTCGCGTTCGACGAGGTCGTCGACGACGGCGGGGTGCGCCCCGGGGCCGACTGGGCGCGGGTCGAGCTGCGCGGCACCTACGAGGACGACCACATCTATGTGCGGAACCGTCCGAACGAGGGTGTCTACGGCTACGAGGTCCTCGGTCTGCTGCGGGAGGACAGCGGCCGGCTCATCGTCGTCGACCGCGGGTGGGTGCGCAACTCACCCGAGAGCGCGGCGGTTCTGCCCGAGGTGCCTGCCCCGCCTCAGGGTGAGGTGACCGTGCTCGGCTGGGTCAGGCCCTACGAACGGAGCCTGGGCCGGGACCTGCCCGCCGGGCAGGTGGCCAGCATCGCCCGGCCCGATCTCGAGGGCGTCGTCGGCGAGGACCTGCCCGGCGCATACGTCCGCATGCAGCTGGAGACCGACGCAGCGGGACAGGAGGTCGACTCGGGGCTACGTCCGCTGGAGCCCCCCGACCGCAGCCTCGGCCCGCACCAGGCCTACGCCATCCAGTGGTGGCTCACGATGGCGCTCGGATACGCCTTCGTCATCCTCGGCGTGCGGCGGGAGTTGCGCGAGGAGCAGGAGCCGCTCGGACCAGGTGAACCGGAGCCGGTCCGGCGACCCGCGAAGGTGAGCCGCTGGGACGAGGACGACTACTGACCGCCAAAGACCATCGACGATGCAGGACCACCACCGGCGACCGAGGTCACTGACGACGGAGCTTCCCGGGACTGGCGCGAGGCCCGCGGTGAGACCGACCGCGAGCGGTCAGTCGACGAACTGGGTCCGGTAGAGGTCGGCGTACAGTCCGCTGCGACCCAGGAGGGCCGCGTGTGTGCCGCGCTCGACGATCCGGCCCTGGTCGATCACCAGGATCAGGTCCGCGGAGCGGACCGTGGACAGGCGGTGGGCGATGACGAGCGCCGTCCGGTCGGCGAGGGCCTCCTCGAGAGCCCGCTGCACGGCAGCCTCCGACTCGCTGTCCAGATGCGCGGTCGCCTCGTCGAGGATGATGAGACCGGGGGCCTTGAGCAAGAGCCGTGCGAGGGCGATCCGCTGCTTCTCGCCGCCGCTGAGCCGGTGTCCGCGGTCTCCGACGACGGTGTCGAGCGCTTCGGGCAGGGACCGGACGAGGTCAACGATGCGAGCCCGCTCCAGGACGGTCCAGATCTCGGCCTCGGTGGCGTCCGGTCGGGCGTAGAGAAGGTTGGACCGGATGGTGTCGTGGAAGAGATGGGCCTCCTGGGTCACCATACCGACGACCGAGCGGAGCGAGTCCTCGGTCGCCCGCGTCAGCGGCACCCCGTTGATGCGGACCTCGCCGGTGGTCGGGTCGTGCAGCCGCGCCACGAGGCTCGTGATCGTCGTCTTGCCCGCCCCCGACGGACCGACGAGGGCCACGGTCTGTCCGGGCTCGACCGTGAACGAGACATCGGTGAGCACCGGTCCCCCACCCCGACGGTCGCCGTGGGCGACCGACTCGAGTGAGGCGAGTGAGACCTCGTCGGCCCCTGGATAACGGAAGGAGACCGAGTCCAGCTCGAGCCGGACCGGACCGCCGGGGATCGCCACGGCCTCGGGGGCCTCGGCCACGAGCGGACGCAGGTCGAGCACCTCGAAGACCCTCTCGAAGGACACGAGGGCGGTCATGATGTCCACGCGGACGTTGGAGATGGCGGTGAGCGGCCCGTAGAGGCGCGCGAGCAGCGCCGTCAGGGCGACGAGGGTGCCGACCTGCAGCTCGCCGTCGACTGCCATGACGCCTCCGAAACCGTAGACCATCGCGGTCGCCAGCGATGCGACCAGCGTCAGTGCGACCAGGAAGAACGAGCGGTTCATCGCGATCCGCACTCCGACGTCGCGAACGCCGGCCGCGCGCACCGCATACGCCTGCTCCTCGCGCTCCGGGCGGCCGAAGAGCTTGACGAGCAGGGCCCCGGCCACGTTGAAGCGTTCGGTCATCGTCGAGCCCATATCGGCGTTCAGGCGCATCTGCTCGTGCGAGAGCCCGGCGAGGCGGCGCCCCATGATGCGGGCGGGCACGAGGAACAGCGGCACGAGGAGAAGGGCCCCGAGCGTCAGCTGCCACGAGAGCGAGAGCATGGCCGCGACGATGAGCACGAGCGAGACCGCGTTGCTGACGACGCTGGACAGGACCGTGGTGAAGGCCTGCTGGGCTCCGATGACGTCGCTGTTGAGCCGGCTCACGAGCGCACCGGTCTGGGCTCGCGTGAAGAAGGCGATCGGCTGGCGCAGGACGTGGCCGAACACCTCGGTCCGGAGCTCATAGATGAGCCCTTCACCGATGCGCGCCGAGAACCACCGCTGCACCATCGTCAGGATCGCCTCGAGGACAGCCAGGCCGGCCACGATGAGAGCGATCCGGACGACCAGGTCGCTGTCACCCGCGATGACGCCGTCGTCGATGAGCCGCTGCAGCAGCAGTGGCGTGGCGACGACCATCACGGCGCTGAGCACGACGAGGACGAGGAAGACGGCGATCCGACGCGACTGCGGCCGGGCGTAGCCCAGGACCCGACGGGTGGTGCCCTCCGCGAGCCGAACGTCACGGACCGAGCCGTCGCGACTGAGGGTCCGCATCGTCTGCCACCCCGAGTGGGTGCTCATCGACGGGTCCGCCTCACGACGACCGCCTCATGCCAGCGCCACGAGGTCGCGGTAGTCCGATCCCCAGAGGTCCTCGACCCCGTCCGGAAGGAGCAATACGCGCTCGGGCTCCAAAGCCTCTACCGCGCCCTCGTCGTGGGTCACGAGGACGACCGCGCCCTCGTACGTGCGCAGGGCACCGAGGATCTCCTCGCGGGAGGCCGGGTCCAGGTTGTTCGTCGGCTCGTCGAGGAGGAGCACGTTCGCGGCGGACACGACGAGCAGCGCGAGCGACAGCCGGGTCTTCTCACCACCGGACAGCACGCCGGCCGGCTTGTCGACGTCGTCTCCGGAGAACAGGAAGGACCCCAGCACCTTGCGTACCTCGGTCTCCCCGAGGTCCGGCGCCGCCGACTTCATGTTCTCCAGCACGGTGCGGTCGGTGTCGAGGTTCTCGTGCTCCTGCGCGTAGTAGCCGAGCCGGAGCCCGTGCCCCGGCTGGACTGCGCCGGTGTCCGGCGTGTCCACGCCTGCCAGGATACGCAGCAGGGTGGTCTTCCCGGCACCGTTGAGGCCGAGGACCACGACCCGCGAGCCTCTGTCGATGGCCAGGTCGACATCGGTGAAGACCTCGAGCGAGCCGTAGGAGCGAGAGAGGCCCTCGCCGCGCAGGGGCGTGCGGCCGCACGGCGCCGGGGTCGGGAAACGCAGTCGGGCCACCTTGTCCTGGACGCGCTCGCCCTCGACGCCGGCGAGCATGCGCTCGGCACGACGCGCCATGTTCTGGGCGGCGACCGCCTTGGTCGCCTTGGCCCGCATCTTGTCGGCCTGCGCCATCAGCGCAGCCGCCTTCTTCTGGGCGTTGGCGAGTTCACGCCGACGACGCCGCTCGTCGGTTTCGCGCTGCGCCAGGTATGCGCTCCACCCGACGTTGTAGATGTCCAGCTCCTCGCGGTTCGCGTCGAGGTGGAACACCCGGTTGACGACGGTGCCGAGCAGGTCGACGTCGTGGGAGATCACGACCAGCCCCCCCCGGTACCCGTTCAGGTAGTCCCGTAGCCACACGACGGAGTCGGCGTCGAGGTGGTTCGTCGGCTCGTCGAGCAGCAGCGTCTCGGCTCCGCTGAAGAGGATCCGCGCCAGCTCGACCCTGCGCCGCTGTCCTCCCGACAGAGTATGCAGTGGCTGGCCGAGGATGCGCGCGTCCAGTGCCAAGGCCGAGGCGATGGCGGCGGCCTCGGACTCGGCCGCATACCCACCCGCCGATTCGAACTCCGCCTCGAGCCGCGCATACCGGCGCATGGCCCGCTCCATGGTCTCCGCGTCCGCGCTCGCCATGCGCTTCTCCGCCGTCTCGCGGTCCGCGACGATCCGGTCCATGCCTCGGGAGCTGAGGATCCGGTCCCGGGCGAGGACGGCGAGGTCACCGGTCCGCGGGTCCTGCGGGAGATAGCCCACGCTGCCGCTCACGGTCACCGTTCCCGACGCCGGCTGTCCGACGCCCGCGAGGACCTTCGTCAGTGTGGTCTTGCCCGCCCCGTTGCGACCGACGAGCCCGATCCGGTCCCCGGGTGCGATGCGGAAGCTCGCGTGCTGCAGGAGCAGACGCGAGCCGGCGCGCAGCTCGATGTCGGTGGCGGTGATCACTGGTTCGGACGATCTGGTGGGACGACCCCGCATCGCGGGGGTGGAGGCCTTGAACGAGCCTGTCGATGGCCTAGTCTAAGTGCGCTGGCACGGTTCCCCTGCCACGGCTGAGTGAGCCGTGCGTGGTCGAAAGGCACGATATGACCTTCAACGAGAACGTCCGGCTGGACACCTCCCAGGTCCGAACCGGGGGCGGTGGCGGGCGGGGGCCGGGGGGTCTGGCCATCGGCGGGGGCATCGGCGGTCTGATCCTCACGCTCATCCTCATGTTCTTCGGCATCAACCCCGACAGTCTGCCGACGGACTCCGGGTCCTCCAGCCCGGCTCAGGTGGACACGGCCGGTGACGCATCGAACAGCCTGGTGGCGAACTGTCAGACGGGCGCCGACGCGAACGAGGACATCTGGTGCCGCATGGTGGGGGCCGTCAACTCGGTGCAGGCGTTCTGGTCGAGCGAGCTGCCCCGGTACGGCCGGGAGTGGCGGATGACGGAGACCGTGCTCTACGACGGGGTGACCCAGTCGGCGTGCGGAACGGCGTCGAACCAGGTCGGCCCGTTCTACTGCCCACTGGACCAGAGCATCTACATCGACGCCAACTTCTTCCGTCTCCTCGAGGACCAGTTCGGAGCGCAGGGCGGCCCGCTGGCGCAGATGTACGTCGTGGCCCACGAGTACGGTCACGCCCTGCAGGACCAGCTGGGCCTGCTCGGTCGGGCCCAGCAGGACCCGCAGGGAGCCGAGTCGGGCGCCGTGCGGATCGAGCTGATGGCCGACTGCCTCGCCGGAGTGTGGGTGGGCCACGCCAGCCAGGTGCCGGACCCGGCCACGGGTGAGCCGTTCCTCCAGCCGATCACGGACGAGCAGATCCGCGACGCGCTCTCCGCTGCAGCCGCGGTGGGCGACGACAACATCCAGGAGCGCACCCAGGGTAGGGTCACTCCCGAGAACTGGACCCACGGCTCGTCCGAGGCGCGTCAGCGATGGTTCCTCCAGGGGTACCAGACCGGTGACCTCAACCAGTGCGACACCTTCGCGGTGCAGTCCGTCAACTGACCCTCCGGCGGCTCCGTATCAGCGGTTCTGGCGGGTCAGGTCAGACTCGTCGGACGGCTCGTCGGGTCCGTCGTCGATGCACACCTCGTATGCGCGGGCCCGTCGCACGATCTCGTCCAGGACTGCGCGGCGTGGGTCCGGAACCGCAGGGTACTCCCGGGTAGGTAGCTCCCGAAGATCGCCCAGCCTGGGGTCATCGAGCACCTGGGCGATGAGCGAGCGGTCCCCACCCGCGGCGAGGCCCCGGACCGGCCCGCCCGCGACCTCGCGAACGCGCGCAAGATGGTCCGCGACGGCGGCGACGAGCGCATCGGCCTGGTTGTCCCGACGGCGCGCGAAACGCTGCTGGCTCCACCCCCCCGCCGCGGTGCGCGACTGCACGTGGCGGCTGCCCACTTTGTGCGCGCTCAGTGTGTCGCGGTCGGCTACGGCCACGGCATAGCCGCCGCGACGGATCAGCAGGACGGCGAAGGGCGACGGGAGCGGCTCTCGAGTGGCCCGGATGCGCTGCGGACCGTCCGGGTTGTTGCGCTCGAAGCGCTCCAGCCACCCGGCCATGCGGTCGGGTGCGACCTCGACGAGGCGTTCGGCCATGGCCGGTGCCCGAACGCCGACCTAGATGTTGAAGCCGATCGCGCGCAGCTGCTCGCGGCCGTCCTCGGTGATCTTGTCCGGCCCCCACGGCGGCATCCACACCCAGTTGATCCGATGGCCGGCGACAAGGCCCTCGAGCACAGAGGTCACCTGGTCCTCGATGACGTCGGTGAGCGGGCAGGCCGCCGAGGTCAGGGTCATGTCGATGACCGCGTGGTTCTGCGGGTCGACGGTGACGCCGTACACGAGGCCGAGGTCGACGACGTTGATCCCGAGCTCGGGGTCGACGACGTCGCGGAGCGCCTCCTCGACATCTGCGACGTTGGCGGGCATGGCGGTGTTCGTCATGACGTTCCTTCCTGAGTTCGGTTCTCGCTCCCGCGCAGCGCGTGGCCGGCCTGGGCGAGGGCATCCTCGAGGGCCATCCATCCGAGGAGCGCACATTTGACGCGGGCTGGGTACCTGGCGACGCCGGAGAGGGCGACACCGTCGCCGATGACCTCCTCGTCGCCCTGGTCCACGCCCTTGCTCGTGAGCATCGAGCGAACTGCGGCATACGTTGTCGCCGCGTCGCGCAACGGGTGCCCTGTGATCTCCTGGGCCATGATCGAGGCGCTGGCCACGCTGATGGAACAGCCCAGCGCATCGTAGGAGACGTCCTCGAGCACAGCGTCGGGGCCAGCACCACTGACATGCACGCGAACGGTCACCTCGTCACCGCAGGTGGGGTTGACATGGTGCACCTCAGCCTCGAAGGGCTGGCGCAGCCCCGCCCGGTGAGGTCGCTTGCTGTGCTCGATGATGAGCTCCTGGTAGAGGTCCATCACCGAGCTCCTGCGCCCGTGGTGCTCACACCGAAGACGGCCGGCACCAGGTCCAGGGCGGCGAGGAAGACGTCGATCTCCTCCACCGTGTTGTAGGCGTGCACACTGACGCGCGTGGTCGCCGTGACGCCCATCCTCCGGTGCAGGGGCCACGCGCAATGGTGTCCGACACGCACCGCCACGCCCTCGTGGTCGAGGACCTGCCCCACGTCGTGCGCGTGCACCCCGTCGACGACGAAGGCCACCGCTCCCCCGCGCTCGGTCAGGTCCGTAGGACCGACGACCCGCACCCAGGGTCGTTCCGCCAGGCCCTCGAGTATGCGCGCGGTGAGCAGGTGCTCGTGCGCGGCCACGCGGGCCATGCCGAGGTCGGTGAGGTAGTCGCACGCTGCGGCGAGTCCGATCGCCTGGGCCGCATTGGGGACGCCGGCCTCGAACTTCTGGGGGACCGGAGCGTACGTGGCCGACTCCATCGTCACGGTCTCGATCATCGACCCGCCGGTGAGGAAGACCGGCATCTCGTCGAGCACCTCCGCGCGTCCCCAGAGCGCTCCGACGCCCATGGGGCCGAGCATCTTGTGACCGGAGAACGCGAGAAGGTCCACCCCGAGCTCGGTGACGGTGACGGGCATGTGCGGCACGGACTGGCACGCGTCCAGGACGCTCACCGCGCCGGCCTCGCGCGCCAGCTCCGCGATCCGGCGCACGGGCGTGATGGTGCCCAGGACATTGGACTGGTGGGTGAACGAAACGACCTTCGTGCGCTCGGTCACGACGTTCTCGATCCCGTCGAGCTCGAGACGACCGTCGTCCCGCACCCCGATCCAACGCAGGGTGGCGCCGGTTCGGCGCGCAAGCTCCTGCCACGGGATGAGGTTGGCGTGGTGCTCCATCTCGGTGACGACGATCTCGTCCCCGGGACCGATCCGGAAGCGCTCGCCCGACCCGCCGCCACCACCGGTCGCCGCGTTCGAGAACGCGTAGGCCACGAGGTTGAGGGCCTCGGTGGCGTTCTTCGTGAACACGATCTCGTCATGAGCGGCGCCCACGAACGCCGCGATCCGGAGCCGTGCCGACTCGTAGGCCTCGGTGCCCTCCTCGGAGAGAGCGTGCGCGCCGCGGTGGGGCGCGGCGTTGAAGCGCTCGTACCACTCGCGTTCGGCGTCCAGCACACTCCCGGGCTTCTGGCTCGTCGCGCCGGAGTCGAGATAGACCAACGGCCGGTCCTCGCGCACGGTACGGGCGAGAATCGGGACGTCGGCCCGGATGCGGGCCACCTCCGCCGAGGAGAACGCCTCGGCGGTCACTGGTGCGGTCACGCGGGTCCTCACGGTCAGTGGTGTCTACCCGGTGCAACGAGCGGGCAGTGGTCGGTCTGGACGACGAGGCGGTCGACGTCCGGCTGATGGAGGGTCAGGAGCTGACCGTCGACAGGTAGCGGTCATAGCCTTCGGCCTCGAGTCGATCCGCCAGCTCGGGGCCGCCCTCCTCGACGATCCGGCCGTCGATGAAGACGTGGACGAAGTCGGGCTGGATGTAGCGCAGGATCCTCGTGTAGTGGGTGATGAGGAGGACCCCCAGATCGGTGTTCTCCTTGGCCCGGTTGACCCCCTCGGAGACAACCTTGAGGGCGTCGACATCGAGGCCGGAGTCCGTCTCGTCGAGAACCGCGATCCTCGGCCCGAGCAGCTCCAGCTGCAGGATCTCGTGCCGCTTCTTCTCGCCGCCGGAGAAGCCCTCGTTGACGTTGCGCTGGGCGAAGGCGGAGTCCATCCGCAGCGCCGCCATCGCGGTGTTGACCTCCTTGACCCAGGTGCGCAACTTGGGCGCCTCGCCGTCGACGGCGGTCTTGGCGGTGCGCAGGAAGTTGGACACGGTCACTCCCGCGATCTCCACCGGATACTGCATCGCGAGGAAGAGTCCGGCGCGGGCGCGCTCGTCGACCGCCATCTCGAGGACGTCCTCGCCGTCGAGCAGGATGCTGCCCTCGGTGACGGTGTACTTCGGGTGGCCGGCGATGGCGTAGGCCAGCGTCGACTTGCCCGAGCCGTTCGGGCCCATGATGGCGTGGGTCTCCCCGCTACGTACCGTCAGGTCGACGCCGCGGAGGATCTCCGTGGTGCCTGACTCGGTCTCGACCGTGACGTGCAGGCCCCGGATCTCGAGCGTGTGTGCGGATGTGTCGGTCATGGGAACTCAGTTCTCCTCGGCGAGGGCGACGAAGACCTCGTCACCCTCGATCTTGACGGAATGGACGACGACCGGCTCGGTCGCCGGGGGGCTGAGGGGGTGGCCAGTGCGCAGGTCGAAGCGGGAACCGTGCAGCCAGCACTCGACGGTGCACCCACTGACGTCGCCTTCGGACAGTGACACCCGCCCGTGGGTGCACTCATCGTCGATGCAGTGGACGGAGCCGTCCTCGGCCCGGACGATCGAGACGATTCGGCCGTCGAGGTTGGCGCGCGCCGCACCCACGCTGGGTAGCTCGTCCAGGCGGCACACCCGGATGAAGTCGAGGTCGATCACGCGCTCACCCGGTCGTTCGCGCTCGCCTCGAGCTCGGCGTCGATCGCGGCCATGAGCTGGTCGACGACCTCGGGCACGCCGATGCGGTTGATGATGCTCGCGAAGAAACCCCTGACGACGAGCCGTCGGGCCTCCGACTCGGGGATGCCCCGGGCCATCAGGTAGAACAGCTGCTCGTCGTCGAACCGCCCGGTCGCTGCCGCGTGCCCTGCGCCGGCGATCTCACCGGTCTCGATCTCGAGGTTCGGCACGGAGTCGGCGCGTGCGCCGTCGGTGAGTACGAGGTTGCGGTTCAGCTCGTAGGTGTCGGTCCCCTCGGCGCTCGCGCGGATGAGGACGTCGCCGACCCATACCGTGCGGGCCGAGTCGCCCTGCAACGCGCCCTTGTACTCGACGTTGGACCGGCAGTGCGGCGCCTCGTGGTCGACGAAGGAGCGGTGCTCGAGGTGCTGTCCGGCGTCGGCGAAGTAGACACCTAGCAACGTCGCGTCACCACCCGGACCGGCATAGCGCACGTTCGAGTTCATCCGGACGACGCGACCGCCGAGCGTCACCGCGATGTGCCGGTAGGTCGCGTCACGGCCGACGAGGGCCTCGTGCTGGGCGAGGTGCAGGGCGTCGTCGTCCCACCGCTGCAGGCTCACGACGGTCAGATCGGCGCCGTCACCGACGAGGACCTCGAGGTTGCCGGTGTGGTCGCAGCCGCCCTGGTGGTCGATGATGACGACGCCCTTGCTGTGCGCACCGGCCTCGACGACGTAGTGCGCGTTGGAGCGTCGACCACGGCCAGAACCGGTCACAGTGACACGGACCGGATCTGTGAGGACGGCTTCGGCGGGGATGGCGAGGTGCAGAGCCTCGCCGGTGTTCGCCGACGCGACCGCAGCCGCTCGGTCCTCCGGCACGAGAACCGTGCCCCGCGGGGCCTGGCCTGGGCGGAGGCTGGGACGCAGGACGCCGTCCGGGGCCTCGACATCGAAGTCTGCGGCGGAGCCGTCACGGGAGTCATCCGTCGGCGCGTCCGACAGCACACCCCCGAGGAGGTCCAGCGGGGTGAACCGCCATTCCTCCTCCCGTCCCGTGGGAGGTGGGAAGTCGCCGACGTCGAACGAGCGGCGTCGCTCCCCGCGGGAGACGTCGGGCACCATGGTCTGCCCGCTGTGGGTGTGCGCCTCACGGCTTTCGGTCGGGCTCGGGGTGAGCAGGCTCATTCAGCCCACCGCTCCTTCCATTTGCAGCTCGATGAGTCGGTTGAGCTCGAGGGCGTACTCCATGGGCAGCTCCTTCGCGATCGGCTCGACGAAGCCGCGGACGATCATGGCCATGGCCTCCTCCTCGGACAGCCCTCGGGACATGAGGTAGAAGAGCTGGTCCTCGGAAACCTTCGAGACCGTCGCCTCATGCCCCATCTGGACGTCGTCGTCGCGAATGTCGACATAGGGATAGGTGTCCGATCGGCTGATCGTGTCCACGAGCAGCGCGTCGCACACGACGCTGCTCTTGGAGCCGTGCGCTCCCTCGTTGACCTGCACCAGTCCCCGGTAGGAGGTCCGACCGCCACCCCGGGCGACGGACTTGGAGACGATCGTGCTGCTCGTGTGAGGAGCGGCGTGCACCATCTTCGACCCCGCGTCCTGGTGCTGTCCCTCCCCGGCGAAAGCGATGGACAGGGTCTCGCCCTTGGCGTGCTCGCCCATGAGGAAGACAGCGGGGTACTTCATCGTGACCTTGGACCCGATGTTGCCGTCGATCCACTCCATGGTGGCGCCCTCGGCGCAGGTCGCGCGCTTCGTCACGAGGTTGTAGACGTTGTTCGACCAGTTCTGGATCGTCGTGTACCGAACCCGGGCGTCCTTCTTGACGATGATCTCGACGACGGCGCTGTGCAGGCTGTCGGTCTTGTAGATGGGAGCCGTGCAGCCCTCTACATAGTGCACGTAGGAACCCTCGTCGGCGATGATCAGCGTCCGCTCGAACTGACCCATGTTCTCGGTGTTGATCCGGAAGTAGGCCTGGAGCGGGATGTCGACGTGGACTCCCTTGGGAACGTAGATGAACGACCCGCCGGACCACACGGCCGTGTTGAGCGAGGCGAACTTGTTGTCACCCGCGGGGATCACTGTCGCGAAGTGCTCCCGGAAGAGCTCCTCGTGCTCACGCAGCCCCGTGTCGGTGTCGACGAAGATGACGCCCTTCTCCTCGAGATCCTCACGGATCTGGTGATAGACGACCTCGCTCTCGTACTGGGCGGCCACACCCGCGATCAGGCGCTGCTTCTCGGCCTCCGGGATACCCAGCCGGTCGTACGTGTTCTTGATGTCCTCGGGGAGTTCGTCCCAGGTCGTGGCCTGCTTCTCGGTGGACTTCACGAAGTACTTGATGTTCTGGAAGTCGATGCCTGAGAGGTCGGCACCCCAGTGGGGCATCGGCTTCTTGTCGAACAGCCGGAGCGACTTCAGGCGCAGGTCTGTCATCCACTGCGGTTCCGACTTGCGGTGGCTGATGTCGAGGACGACCTCATCGTCCAGGCCGCGGCGCGCCGAGGCACCGGCCACGTCACTGTCGGCCCAGCCGTATTCGTAGCGGCCGATGTCCTTCAGGCCTGGGTTGAGGTCCTCGATGGATGCGGTCATGAGCTCGACCCTTCCGATGGGTTGGTGGTGGGAGTGATGCGTGTGGGGTTCGTATCGACCGTCTGAGGGCCGGGACCGGACGGCCCGGCGGTGGCCGTCACGCCGGGCACGAAGGTCGTGCAGACGTGGTCGCCGTGGGCCAGGGTGGCGAGGCGCTGGACGTGCACGCCGAGGAGCCGGGAGAAGGCCTCGGTCTCTGCGTCGCAGAACTGCGGGAACTCGGTGGCCACGTGCTGAACCGGACAGTGCCCCTGACAGAGCTGGAGTCCCGCTGTTCCGGAACCACCTTCGACGGGCCGGGTGCTCGCCGCGTACCCGTCGCGGGCCAGCGCCGCTGCGAGGGCGGCGGCCCGCTCGTGCGGGTCGTCACCGACTCCGGCGAGCTCGGCCGCGTATCGCCGCTCGACCTCGGAGACCCGCTGCTCGGCGAACGTCGCCACGGCGTCAGGGCCGACCGCCGAAGCGAGGAAGTGCAGCGCCTCCGTCGCGAGATCGTCGTAGCCGGACGACAGCGCCGAGTGGCCGTCCGAGCTGATCACCCATCCCCGAGCCGGGCGCCCGCGCCGCCGTCGCCCAGCGGGACGGATCTCGCGGGCCTCGATGAGCCCATCAGCATGGAGTCCGTCGAGATGACGGCGGATGGCGGTGTCCGTCAATCCCAGATCTGAGCAGAGCGCGGTAGCCGTGAGCGGACCGGCCTCGCTGATACGCCGAAGCACACGGGCACGCGTGCTGCGGTCGGCGGGCACCGACTGGGAGCCACGCGCTCCGGCTGCGTTCTCGGCATAAATCACACATCTATGTTAGGTAATTGCGCAACCGGGCACAAAGGAAGGTGACCCTCACCCGCGCGGCGGGGCCGGCCGGCCGGCCGAACTGCGACCGTGGCGACGGTCACGATCGGCATGGTTCTCGTCATCGTGGTCACTCTCGGCGGAGCCGTCGTCGCTCTCTGGAACGTCACCGTCGTCCGAGTCGTCACCGTCGTCCGAGTCGTCATCATCCGAGTCGTCATCGGCCTCTGGGAGGAACACCGAGCGCATCCGGTAGCGCGGTGGTGCCACCGACTCCGGTCCCAGGAACCGCTCGCGCACGGGAGCCGTCAGCACACCGAGCGGCGCACTGAGCACGTAGGCATATGCCAGGACGAGCAGAGTGGTGGCGGGTGAGACGACAAGGCCGACGAGAACGACCGTCGCGACGACGGCCGTCGTGAGCCGCGACCTGGGTGTCGTCGGGGTGAGGAGGTTGCGGAACGACCTGAACCGTACGGATCCGGCCATCAGCAGGGCGGGAACGATCGAGACGACGACAGGAAGGAGGGCCACCTCGCCGACGCGCGGTCCGACGTCCGGATCGTCCAGCGCGAGGATCGTCGCGATCACGACGGCGGCGGCACCGGGGCTCGGAAGCCCGACGAAGTACCGCTTGTCGGCCATCGGGTCCACGGTCACGTTGAACCGGGCGAGTCGGAACGCGGCACACGCCAACCACAGGAAAGCACCGGCCCAGGCGGCGACCGGCCAGGCGTCCAAGGCCCAGGTGTGCACGAGAACGGCCGGTGCCATACCGAATGAGATCAGGTCCGCCATCGAGTCGAGCTGAACTCCGAAGGGTGTCGTCGCTCCGACCTTCCGAGCGACGAAACCGTCGGCCATGTCGAGGACGACGGCGAGGACGAGGATCCCTGCGGCCCAGCCGAACCGCTCCCGGAATGCGAGGAGGACGGACGCGAAACCGCACCCCATGTTGGCCGTCGTGAAGATACTCGGCGCGGTGACGCGGAGTCGGTCGCGGCGGCTCAGCTGACGCAGCGACACCACCTCGGCCCCGGTCGGCGAGATCAGCCGCCATCGGCCGAACCGGCGCCGTCGGCCGGCCTTCGGTCGTCGAATGCGCCGACGACCGGGCGCCGGTGGCGGCCCCGGGGCCTCGGGCTGGGCCGCCTGATCCGTCATCAGCTCCACCGTGCGATGACGGTCTCACCGGCGACTACGCGGTCTCCGCGGGAGACCTCGAGCGTGCAGTCGGTCGGGACGAAGACGTCCATCCTCGACCCGAACTTCATCAGGCCGATCCGCTCCCCCGCCAGTACGGTCTGCCCGGGTCGCACCCGGGTCACGATCCGTCGCGCCAGGAGGCCGACGACCTGGCGGTACACCACGGGCCGGGCCACCCCCTCCACCACGCTGGTCAGGTGGATCTCACTGCGCTCGTTCTCGACGGCGCTTGCCGCCGAGAAGGCCGCCAGCCAGCGACCCGGGTGATAGGTCACGTCTTGCACGACACCCGAGGCCGGACTTCGGTTGATGTGGACGTCGAAGGCCGACAGGAAGATGGCGACCTGGAGCCAGTCGCCGTCCGGCGCGACCCCGGGCTGTGGCGCTCCGGCGTGCATGACCCGACCGTCGGCCGGCGCGAGGATCTCGTGGGGGTCTGCGGGCCAGCTGTCGACCCGTCGGTCGGGGTCTCGGAAGAAGGCGGCGACGGCCAGCGGCGCGGCGGTCAGTGCCATCGCCAGACGTGGTCGACGCGCGACCGCGGCGACGAGTGCCGGGACGGCGGCGACGGCGACAGCCGGAAGGCCGGCCGGATCCATGACGGGATGTTCTCGCGGGGCCAACCGGACTCTCCTGATCTCGGCGCCAGGGGCGCGCATCGGCGGATGTGTGTGACCAGCCTAGGATGACTTGCGATGTCCGCCCCCACTCCGAGCCCGACCGTTGTCGTCGAGAGCCTCCGCAAGTCCTTCCGCGCGGTGGAAGCGGTCCGCGGGGCGTCCTGGACCGCGCAGGCCGGTCGTGTGACGGCGGTCCTGGGATCGAACGGCGCCGGCAAGACGACGACGCTCGAATGCCTCGAAGGCCTGCAACGCCCCGATTCCGGCACGGTCAGCGTCCTGGGCGCGGACCCATGGCGGGCGGGCCCCGAGCACCGTGCTCGAGTCGGTGTGATGCTTCAGGACGGCGGGCTGCCGAACACCCGCTCAGCACCGTCCGTGGTCCGACACATGGCTTCGTTGTACGCATCGCCTCAGAATCCCGACGATCTGTTGGCACGGCTCGGCGTCCCCCCACGTGCGACCTCCGTCCGACGGCTGTCCGGCGGCGAGAGGCAACGTGTCGCACTCGCCGTGGCCCTCGTCGGGCATCCCGATGTCGCCTTCCTCGACGAGCCGACCGCAGGGCTCGACCCACACGCCCGAATGGACGTCTGGGACGTCGTCGAGGGCATCGCGGGAGCCGGGGCGTGTGTCGTCGTGACGACCCACTCGTTCGAGGAGGCCGAGCGCATCGCGGATGACGTCGTCGTCATGGATGCCGGTGTCGTCGTCGCGTCCGGGGACCTCGCCACTCTCACCGAGGGCGAGACGCTGAAGGATCTGTTCTTCCGACTCACCCGGTCGCGAGGTGGCGAGCGGGGAACCTCCTCCCAGGGGCGAGCCGCACGGGGGAACAGGCACGAACGGGGGAGGTCATGACCCGGCCGGCACCTGCCATGACCCGCATCCTCGCATCGGCGCGGTTCGAGTCCACGACGCTCCTCCGCAACGGCGAGCAGCTCCTGGTATCGCTTCTACTCCCGGCGATGGCGCTTGTGGTCCTGGCGCTGTCCTCGTACCCGGAGCTCGGCGAGCCCCGCATCGCGGTCGTGACTCCTGGAGTTCTCGCCCTCGCCGTGGTCTCCACTGCGTTCACGGGCCAGGCGATCGCGACAGCGTTCGACCGCCGGTACGGCGTGCTCCGACTGTTCGGGGTCTCCCCGCTCGGGCGGGGCGGGCTACTGGCCGGCAAGGCCCTCGCGGTCATGACCGTCCTCGTCCTCCAGACCGTCCTCCTGGGCGTGGTTGCAGCAGGACTGGGCTGGCGTCCCGGTGCGGTCGCTCTCGTTCTGCTGGTTGTGACGGTCCTCATCGGGGCGGCCTGCTTCGTCTCCATCGCCCTCCTGCTCGCCGGTGTCCTCCGGGCCGAGGCCGTCCTCGCCCTCGCGAACCTGCTGTGGATCCTGTTCCTCGGTCTAGGTCTCCTCCTGCCTGTCGACACCCTCCCGGCTGCGGCCGAGTCCGTCGCGCGATGGCTTCCCCCCGGGCTACTGGGAGAGTCCGCTCGCACAGCGGCGCTGGAGGGGACGGCGCCACTCACCGGCTGGGTAGCCCTGCTCGGCTGGGCCGCAGTGGCCGGCGGCCTGGCTCGTCGGACCTTCCGGTGGAGCGACTGACACACACACCTAGACTCTGAAGACGTGACGAGCCTCGCGACCCCCTCCTCCGCATCAGACCAGCGTGTGCGCTCGGTTCCGCGGTGGGTGGCCCCGGTCCTGATCGCCAATATCGTCGCCCAGGTGGGGATCGTCGTCACCGGCGGCCTGGTACGAGTGACCGGAAGCGGGCTCGGGTGCCCCACGTGGCCCGAGTGCGCTCCCGGGTCATTCACCCCGACCGTCGAGCAGGCCGAGGGGTGGCACAAGTACGTCGAGTTCGGCAACCGTCTCCTCACCTTCGTCCTCGCGGCCATCGCCATCGCCAGCCTGTTCGCCGCATGGCGCTACCTGCGGCGCCGGCACCTCACCGTTGCAGCGGCCGCGGTTCTCGTCGGAGTCGTGCTCCAGGCGGTGATCGGCGGCATCACCGTTCTCGCGGGTCTCCACCCGATCACGGTGTCGATCCACTTCATGGTGTCCTGCGTTCTGATCGCCGCCGCGTCATATCTCTGGTTCGCACGGGACGAGCCGAGCCTGCCACGCGGCCTCGTGGTGCCCCGACTGGTCGCCGGCCTGGCCTGGGTGACCGTCGCAGTCGGCGTCGTGGTGCTCACGCTCGGCACTGTCGTGACCGGTTCGGGTCCGCATTCGGGCGACGCCGAGACGCCTGCGCGGTACGGCTTCGACCCGCGTGTCGTGAGCTGGTTGCACGCGGACACGGTGATGCTCTTCGTCGGACTCGTGGTCGGCACCTGGATCGCCGTCCGGCTCACCGCACGAACCGCCCGTGCAGCGACGGCGTGGCGCGATGTGTTCATCGTGACGATGGCCCAGGGTGTGGTCGGATACGTCCAGTACTTCACCGGACTGCCCGAGGTCCTCGTCCTCGCGCACATGCTCGGCGCAGGGCTCCTGGTGGTCGCCCTCACCCGGGCCGTTGTCGCCGTGCGCACCGCAGGCGGTACACACCAGGTGCCCGTCGCCTCCGCCGCGTACGTCGACGCTACTTAGTCTCACGCGCGGCGGCCCGGCGTGGCCGTGTCGATCGTCACCCAGCGAGACTCTGCCTGCGGGGCGGGTGTGAGGTCGGACCCGCAGGTTACGCGAGGGGAGCGTACAGAAGGGGATCGATCGCGACGGCGAGGAACAGCAGGGTCACGTAGGTGATCGAGTAATGAAAGAGGCGCATCGGACGGAGCTCTGCCTCAGAGCCCCCGCGAGCCGCGACGCGCAGCAGTCGATGGGCCTCGACGATGAACAGCCCGCCCGCGAGGACCGCGACGACCGCATACACCCATCCCATCGGCGCGACGGGGATGAGGGTGAGGGAGGTGGCCACCATCACCCACGAGTACACGACGATCTGACGTCCCACGTGGACCGCGCTCTTCTCGACGGGCAACATCGGCACGTCAGCCGTGACGTAGTCATCCTTGAACGTCATCGACAGCGGCCAGTAGTGCGGCGGCGTCCACCAGAAGATGACGAGGAAGAGGATGATGGCCGGCCAGTCCAGGCCACCCGTGACGGCCGACCATCCGATCAGGGTGGGCATGCAGCCCGCAATACCCCCCCACACGATGTTCTGCGACGTGCGGCGCTTGAGGATGACGGTGTACCCCACGGCGTACAAGACGATGGCGAGCAGGCTCAGCAGCGCCGACACGAGGTTGACGAGGACGGCGAACCAGACGGTGGACACCACCGCGAGAACGGCACCGAACACCAGTGCTCCGCGCTCGGAGACCGCACCGGTCACGAGCGGACGGTTGCTGGTGCGATGCATGAGGGCATCGATGTCTCGGTCGTAGACGCAGTTGAACGTGTTCGCTGCCCCGGCGGACATCGACCCACCGATGAGCGTCGCGACGACCAACCACAGGTCTGGGATCCCACGCTGCGCGAGGAACATGACCGGAACCGTCGTGACGAGCAGCAGCTCGATGATCCGAGGCTTGGTCAGGGCCACATAAGGGCCGACGGTCGAGCGGATCGACCGCCCCCGCGTCGCGCCCGTCCCGACCTCGGAACGGGTCGCAGCGGTGGCGCCGGCCGTGTCGTCGAGGGCAGTCACCCCGGCAGTCTATCGGGGCGCCACTGTCGGCTCACGACCACTAGGCTGGCGAGAGCGAATCCCCGAGCGAGAGAGACGTGTCTTCATGACGGCGACCACCCGAACGGCGACTGCACGCAGGTCTTCGAGCCTTCCGAGACCCAAGGCCCGCAAGGTCGGGTGGACCGACCTCGACATCCGGGCCGTCGACACCGTGCGGGTTCTGGCGGCGGACGCCGTGCAGCGGGTCGGTAACGGACATCCGGGAACGGCGATCAGCCTCGCTCCACTCGCCTACCTGCTCTACCAGAACGTCATGCGCCACGACCCCGCGGATCTCACCTGGCTCGGCCGGGACCGCTTCGTGCTCTCGTGCGGGCACTCGAGCCTGACCCAGTACATCCAGTTGTACCTCGGCGGCTTCGGCCTCGAGCTCGAGGACATCAAGGCGCTTCGCACCTGGGACAGTCGCACGCCAGGTCACCCCGAGGTTCACCACACGCCGGGTGTGGAGATCACCACCGGTCCTCTGGGATCCGGGCTCGCCTCAGCCGTGGGGATGGCGATGGCCCAACGGCGCCAGCGCGGCCTCCTCGACCCCGACGCGCCTGCGGGTGAAAGCCCCTTCGACCACCACGTGTGGGTCATCGCCTCCGACGGCGACATCATGGAGGGCGTCGCCTCCGAGGCCTCGTCACTCGCCGGACACCAGGAGCTCGGCAACCTCACCGTCGTGTATGACCAGAACTTCATCTCGATCGAGGACGACACCGATATCGCGTTCTCGGAGGATGTAGGCGCGCGGTACGAAGCCTATGGGTGGAACGTGGTCACCATCGACTGGCGTGGCGACGGGCACGGTGACGACTACGTTGAGGACGTCGACGCCCTCAACGCGGCCCTCACGAAGAGTCGCAGGTCGAAGCGACCCACCCTGGTGATCCTGCGGACGATCATCGCCTGGCCGTCGCCGACGAAGCAGGACACCGGCGAGGCCCACGGCTCGGCGTTGGGCGAGGACGAGGTCGCCGCCCTCAAGGAGCTGCTTGGATTCGACCCGAAGCGCACCTTCGAGGTGGACCGCTCCGTGGTCGCCCACACGCGGGCACTGCGCAAACGCGCCAAGGCCGGGCGCAAGGACTGGGACAAGACCTATCGCGCATGGCGCAAGGCGCAGCCGGAGCGAGCGGACCTGCTCGACCGGCTCGTCGACGGCCGGCTCCCGGAGGGGCTCACGAACGCCCTACCGACGTTCGAGGCCGACGCCAAGGGCCTGGCGACCCGGGCGGCATCGGGAAAGGTCCTCGGCGCTCTGGCGCCGGTCATGCCCGAGCTGTGGGGCGGCTCCGCCGACCTTGCCGGATCCAACAACACCACGATGGCCGGCGAGCCGTCCTTCGTCCCACCCCGCAAGCAGACGGAGGAGTTCGCCGGCGGCTGGTACGGCCGAACGCTGCACTTCGGGATCCGCGAGCATGCGATGGGGATGATCCTCAACGGAATCGCCCTCGAAGGACTGACCCGGCCCTACGGCGGCACGTTCCTCGTCTTCAGCGACTACATGCGACCCGCCGTCCGCCTCGCCTGTATCCAGCAGCTGCCCGTGACGTTCGTCTGGACCCACGACAGCATCGGACTCGGGGAGGATGGGCCTACGCACCAGCCCATCGAGCACCTTCCGGCGCTTCGAGCCATTCCCGGCCTCAACGTCGTCAGACCGTCTGACGCCAACGAGACCTCCGTCGTGTGGGGCGAGATCCTCCGTCGGGGCGAACCGACCGGTCTCGCCCTGAGCCGGCAGGCCGTTCCGACTCTCGACCGCAGCGAGCTTGGGCCGGCGCGCAACGCAGCCAAGGGCGCCTACGTCCTCGCGGACGGAAGCGGGACGCAACCGGAGGTCATCATCATCGCTACCGGTTCCGAGGTCGCGATCGCTCTCGAGGCCCGCACGACTCTGGAACGCAGAGGAGTGAGTACCCGGGTCGTCTCCATGCCGTGCCGGGAGTGGTTCGAGGCCCAGAGCGCCGCATACCGCCGCTCGGTCCTGCCGCCCGAGGTGCGGGCGCGCGTCTCCGTGGAGGCCGCCGCGCCGCTGGGCTGGCGGGACTTCGTCGGAGACGCCGGCGAGGTCGTTGCGATCGACCACTACGGAGCCTCCGCGGACGCGGCCACGCTCTTCCGCGAGTTCGGGTTCACGGCGGATGCCGTCGTCAAGGCCGCCCGGGCGTCGCTGAAGCGTGCCCACCGGGATGCTCCCCCCGCCGGGGGCGAGAAGTCCACGGCGCGGACCGACACCACACCACGCGCGACGACCGCCCAGAAGGCGGCGGTCTCGGAGGGGAGCTGACGAGCGGCATGACGAAACACACCACAACGGACGAGGCGATGACCGAACAGATGCGGGACCAGGCGACGACCCACGGGACGGCGGCGGACCGAGAACCGACCGACCAGTCCAGCCGCCCGGCCGAGCAGGGTGGCTCCGGCCCCCTGGAGAGCCTCGCGTCCGCGGGGGTCTCCATCTGGCTCGATGACCTGTCCCGCGAACGGATCGAGTCCGGCAACCTCCAGGAGCTCATCGAGGCGAAGGGAGTCGTCGGCGTGACGACGAACCCCTCCATCTTCCAGTCGGCGCTCGCAGAGGGGGACGCGTACACAGCCCAGATCGAACAGCTCGCCGAAGCGGGGTCCACTGTCGACGAGGCCGTGTTCATCCTGACGACCGATGACGTCAGGGCAGCCTGCGACATCTTCATGCCGCTGTACGAGGCCACTGACGGCGTCGACGGTCGTGTCTCGATCGAGGTCGATCCCCGACTGGCGCACGACACGGGTGCCACCGTGGAGGCGGCGCAGGCGCTGTCCGACGCGGTCGACCGGCCGAACCTGCTGGTCAAGATCCCGGCGACCGTGGAGGGTCTGCCCGCCATCTCACAGACCATTGCCGCAGGCATCTCGGTCAATGTGACCCTCATCTTCGGCATCGACCGCTACCGCGCGGTCATGAACGCGTTCCTCACCGGCCTGGAACAGGCCCGCGAAGCCGGCGTCGACCTGCACACCATCCACTCCGTCGCCTCGTTCTTCGTGAGCCGGGTCGACACCGAGGTCGACCGAAGGCTCGACGCGATCGGCACAGACGCCGCGACGGCACTGCGCGGGCGAGCCGGGATCGCCAACGCCCGCCTGGCCTATCACGCCTACGAGGAGGTCTTCTCAACCCCCAGATGGCAGAACCTGGCCGACGACGGAGCCCGGCCGCAGCGGCCGCTGTGGGCCTCGACGGGCGTGAAGGATCCCGCCTACCCGGACACCATGTATGTCACCGAGCTCGTGGCTCCCGGCACGGTCAACACGATGCCCGAGAAGACCCTCGACGCGGTGATCGATCATGCCGAGATCTCCGGCGACACCGTCACCGGCACCTCCTCGGCGGCGGGCAAAGTCCTGGACGACCTCGAACAGCTCGGGATCGGCTATACGGAGGTCACCGAGTTGCTCGAGCGCGAGGGGGTCGAGAAGTTCGAGGCGTCCTGGAACGCCCTCCTCGACGGCGTCGCGGTCGAGCTCGAGAAGGCCTCGTCGTGAGCGCCGTCGCGGTCGCCACGTCGGGAGCGGCGACGGCCGCCGTCGCGGACGCAGTCCCCCGACTGGTCGAGGACCGGGTCGCCAGTCGCCTCTTCGCCGGCGACCACACACTCTGGGGCCCGGCGGCGGAGGCCGAAGCGTCGGTCCGGCTCGCCTGGACCACGCTGCCCCGCACCTCGAGGCCTCTCGTCGGGGAGATCGCAGCGCTGCGTGCAGACCTGATGTCGGACGCCGTCGACCGAGTCGTCCTGTGCGGAATGGGCGGGTCGTCACTGGCACCCGAGGTCATCTGTGCGACCGAGGGCCGCGAGATCGTCATCGTCGACTCGTCGCACCCGGACTCGGTCCGCTCGGCCTTGCAGGAACTGAGTCGTACCGTTGTCGTCGTGTCGAGCAAGTCCGGCGGCACGGTGGAGACGGACAGCCAGCGCCGGGCGTTCATCGCCGCCTTCGAGGCCGCCGGCATCGACCCCACGACACGCATGGTCGTGGTCACCGATCCCGGCAGCCCACTAGAGGAGGAGTCCCGCTCAGCGGGATACCGCGTCGTCACCGCCGACCCGCAGGTCGGTGGGCGCTATTCCGCGCTGACGGCGTTCGGGCTCGTCCCGGCCGGGCTCGCGGGTGTCGACGTCGGCCGCCTTCTCGATGACGCCGAGGCCGTGTCGGACGTCCTCGCCAGCGACTCGGACGACAATCCGGCTCTTCGACTCGGCGCGGTTCTGGCGGCGACCACACCACTGCGCGACAAGATCATGCTGGTCGACAACGGCACGCCCATCGTCGGTTTCGGCGACTGGGCCGAACAGCTCATCGCCGAGTCGACGGGCAAGGATGGCCGCGGTGTCCTCCCGATCGTCGTCATCGCCGATAACGGGACGTCGGGAGATCTGCTCGACGCTGACGACATCACGACGGTCGAGCTCGTCGGCGACATCGAGGAGGCCGCCCTGACCACGACCTCCGCGGCCGCCGTCGCCGGCAGCCTCGGCGCTCAGCTCCTCCTCTGGGAAGCCGCCACCGCGGTCGCCGGGCGCCTGCTCGGCATCAATCCCTTCGACCAACCCGATGTCGAGTCGGCCAAGCAGGCGGCGCGCCGCTTGCTCGAGGGAGGTGCGTCGACCGGCGGCCCGCCACTGTTCACCGACGGAGACGTCGAGATCCGAGTTCTTCCGGAGGATGGTGCAGGAGACGAGTGGATCGGTTCGGCCACCAACCTCCCCGACGCCATCGCCGCCCTACTCGAGCAGCTCGACCCGCGCAACGGCTACGTGGCGGTGATGGCCTACCTGGACCGCACCGGCGAGGACCCCGACCTCGAGCGCCTCCCGTCCATCGCTCCCCGTTTGAGCCGGACGGTGAACCGCCCGGTGACCTTCGGGTGGGGGCCTCGGTTCCTCCATTCGACCGGCCAGTACCACAAGGGCGGGCCCGCGCAGGGTGTCTACATCCAGATCACCGACACACCCGAGCAGGACCTCGATGTTCCTGGCCGGGACTTCACCTTCGGGGAGTTCATCGCCGCCCAGGCCGGTGGGGACGCCGCAGTTCTCGGCGAGCACGCCCGTCCGGTACTCCGTCTCCATCTGCGTGGAGCGGGTGGTCGCGGGGCAGTCCTGCGGGCTCTGTCCGGTCACGGTCGCTGACGGGAGACGGTGATGGGCCTGTTCCGCCGTCCTCGACCCGAACCGCCTACGGCCCCCGAGAGGTCCGAGACCACCGGTGACGAGACTCCGGCCGAGGAGATCACGGCGAGCGGTATCGGACCGGCGGAACAAGCCCGGATCGATGACGCGTTGGCACGGCTCGCCGCTGCAGGGGTGGACGTCGACGACGTCGACTCCCTCGGGGCCGCATTCGACGCAGCCCTCGATCGCGGCGACGCCGGCGCACTCCCGGATCTCGCCGTGGGCGTCGGCGAGCATCTGAGCAGGCACGCGGACCTCCGCTGGGCGATCGTCACCGACTCATTCGGCCGGGACCTGGGTCTGGAAGGCCTGCGACGCGGTCTGCACGTCGTGCCCGAGAGCCTGCTCAGCGCACGGTGGATGCGTCGAGAGAAGGGCTGGTTGCCGCGCGCAGTCGCGCACCTGGCGGACACCAGCCGCCGCTGACCCAGCGCCGGAGGATGGCCATAGGGTGGCACGCGTGCCGCCCCGTGAGTCGACGGACGGAGCTACTGGATCAGGCCACGCTCGCGGAGCGAGCTCAGGGCCTCATCGAGGATGACCTCACCCTCGGCGTCGGAACGGCGCTCCTTGACGTAGGCCAAATGCGTCTTGTAGGGCTCGACCCGGGGCGGCGCGGGAGGGTTCTCGGCGTCCTGACCGGCCGGAAAGCCGCACCGCGGGCAGTCCCACGTCTCGGGGATCACGAGGCCCGGCTCCTCCGCGAAGCTCGGCGTCGTCTGATGGCCGTTCGCACAGTGGTAGGTGATGTGAACCCGAGGGGCCGACTCACCTCGCTCGGCCTCGCCCATCGGTCCGGCTCCGACCCTGCTTCCGCGGATCGCGTTGCCACCAGCCATACTCGCGTACCTCTCTTCGACGACGAAGCAAGATCGACTGAAGTCGGATCCCGGCAGAGCCTACCGCGAGAAGCGGTCCAGGAGCCCGAGACTCACGATGCAGGTCGTCCAGATCAGGGCCACGGCCACGGTGAACCGGGTCAGGTTGCGCTCAGCGACCGACGAACCGCCGAGCGAGGTCGAGACGCCCCCGCCGAACATGTCCGAGAGCCCACCACCCTTGCCCTTGTGCAGGAGGATGAGCAGCACCTGGATGAGTCCGGTGAGCACGAGCAGCACAAGCAGGCCGATGCGTACGGCTTCCAACGTGAGTCCCTTGAGTGAGTCGAGGCGAATGAAGCGGGTCGTCGCGACGGTGCACGACAGACGAGCAGACTGCAGTGTACCCCGACGGGTCAGCCGGTCCCGGTCACGTGATCCTTGAAGCGGACGATCGCCGCGAACTCCTCGGGATCGGTGGACGCTCCCCCGACCAGTGCACCGTCGACGTCCTCTCCGGCCATGATGCTGGCGACGTTGCCCGACTTCACCGATCCGCCGTACAGGATCCGGATCCCGTCCGCGGTGTCACCGGAGTATAGGTCCGCGAGCTTGCTGCGGATGGCGGAGCACACTTCCTGAGCGTCGGCCGGCGTGGCCACCTCGCCGGTGCCGATGGCCCAGATCGGCTCGTAGGCGATGACGATACTTCTGGCCTGCTCCTGCGGAAGTCCGTCGAGACCGGCCTCGATCTGCGCCAGCACGTGGTCGACGTGGCCGCCGGCCTGGCGCACCTCGAGACCCTCTCCGCAACAGAAGATCGGGGTGAGCCCGTGGCGGTATGCCGCGCGGATCTTCGCCGCCACGACGCCATCGGTCTCGTCGTGGTACTCACGCCGTTCACTGTGACCGACGACGACGTAGGTACAGCCCAGCTTCGCCAGGAAGGCTCCGCTGATCTCACCGGTGTATGCACCCGAGTCATGCGCCGAGAGGTCTTGGGCGCCATGCCTGATCTCGAGCTTGTCTCCGTCGACCAGCGTCTGGACGCTGCGGATGTCGGTGAACGGAGGCAGGACTGCGACCTCGACGGACGTGTAGTCGTGTCGGGCGTCCTGGAGGGTCCACGCGAGCTTCTGGACCAGGTGGGTGGCTTGGAGATGATCGAGGTTCATCTTCCAGTTGCCGGCCATCAGTGGCGTCCGTGCGGTCATGCGATGAAACTCCTCGTCAGGTGGGCGAGCGGATGGTCAGTCGCGGTTCTCGAGGACGGCGATTCCGGGCAGTTCCTTGCCTTCGAGGTACTCCAGGGACGCGCCGCCTCCGGTCGAGATATGACCGAACTGGTCGTCCGCGAAACCCAGCTGCCGCACGGCGGCGGCGGAGTCACCACCTCCGACCACGGTGAGCGCGCCGGCCTCCGTGGCTGTCACCAAGGCCTCAGCCACGGCCCGAGTCCCAGCGGCGAACGGGGGCATCTCGAAGGCACCCATCGGCCCGTTCCAGAAGATCGTCCGCGCGTCGGTCAGACGGTTCGCGTAGGCCCGTGCAGATTCGGGGCCGATGTCCAGCCCGATCATGTCGGCGGGTATGCGGTCAGCGGGAACGGTGACGATCTCGGTGTCGGCGTCGAACTCGCGCCCGCAGACGACGTCGGTGGGGAGGAGGATCTCGACGCCGCTCTCCTCCGCCCGTCGCAGGTACCCTCGGCAGGCGTCGAGACTGTCGGTATCCAGCAGGCTCTTGCCCACCTCATGGCCCTGCGCGGCCAGGAACGTGAACACCATCCCGCCGCCGATGAGGAGACGGTCGGCCTTGCCGAGCAGGTTGTCGATGACTGCCAGCTTGTCCGCGACCTTCGCGCCCCCGAGGACCACCGCGTAGGGACGCTCAGGGTCCTCGGTAAGCCGACGCAACACCTCGACCTCGGTCCGCACCAAGCCGCCCATCGCCGATGGGAGTCGGCGGGCCACGTCGTACACGGAGGCCTGGGCGCGGTGCACGACCCCGAAGCCGTCAGACACGTACGCGTCGGCGAGCCCGGCCAGTGCCTCGGCGAACGCGGCCCGGTCGTCCTCCGTCTTTGCCGTCTCACCCGGGTTGAACCGGAGGTTCTCCAGCAGCAACACCTCGCCGTCCTGGAGGGCCGCGACCGCCTGCTGGGCACTCTCCCCGACGGTGTCGGTCGCGAAGGCCACATCCTGACCGAGCAGCTCTGCGAGCCGTGGGACGACCGGCGCCAGAGAGTACCTGTCCTCAGGCGCCCCCTTGGGGCGCCCGAGATGGGCGCACACGATGACGCGCGCGCCCATCCCGACGAGCTCCTTGATGGTCGGGACCGACGCCCGGACACGACCGTCGTCCGTGATCTCGGGTGTGCCTCCGGCGGAGTAGTCGAGCGGCACATTGAGATCGGACCGGACCAGGACGCGCTTCCCGCGCAGGTCACCGAGCGTGGCGATGGAGCTCATTCCGCGAAGTCCTCTCAGAGGCTCTTACCCATGTGGACGATGAGGTCGATGAGGCGGTTCGAGTACCCCCACTCGTTGTCGTACCACCCGACCACCTTGACCTGGTTGCCGATGACCTTGGTCAACCCGGAGTCGAAGATGCATGACGCGGGATCGGTCACGATGTCCGCGGAGACGATGGGGTCCTCGGTGTACTTGAGGAAGCCCTTGAGCGGACCCTCGGCGGCCTTCTTGACGATGGCGTTGACCTCGTCGACCGAGGTCTCGCGCCCCGCCTCGAAGGTGAGGTCGGTGGCCGAGCCGGTCGGAGTGGGCACACGCAGGGCATATCCGTCGAGCTTGCCCTTGAGATCGGGCATGACGAGCCCGATCGCCTTGGCGGCGCCGGTGCTGGTCGGGATGATCGAGAGCGCCGCCGCCCGCGCTCGGCGCAGGTCCTTGTGCGGGCCGTCGAGCAGGTTCTGGTCCTGGGTGTAAGCGTGCACCGTCGTCATCAGACCCTGGACGATCCCGAGCTCGTCGTGCAGTGCCTTGGCCATCGGCGCCAGGCAGTTCGTCGTGCACGACGCGTTGGACACGATGTGGTGGTTGGCAGGGTCGTAGTCCTCGTGGTTGACCCCCATCACGAAGGTGGCGTCCTCGTTCTTCGCCGGCGCCGAGATGACGACCTTCTTGGCACCGCCGTCGATGTGGGCCTTGGCCTTCGTCGCGTCGGTGAAGATTCCGGTCGACTCCACGACGATGTCGGCGCCCAGCTCGCCCCAGGGGATCTGCGCCGGGTCCTTCTCGGCGAACACCTTGATGGTCGTGCCACCGACGGTGATCGAGTCATCCGTGGCCGACACCTCGTCGGGAAGGACGCCGAGGACCGAGTCGTACTTCAGGAGGTGGGCGATGGATGCGTTGTCCATGAGGTCGTTCGCGGCGACGATGGTGATGTCTGCGCCGGACGCCTGAACGGCGCGGAAGAAGTTGCGGCCGATCCGGCCGAAGCCGTTGATACCAACCTTGATGGTCACGGGTGGTCACTGCCTCTCGCGTGGGGGGTGCCGCCGGGACCGGCGGCCTGGTCCGCCTCCCACCCTAGTGGGTGCGGAGCACGCGTGAGAACCGGGTTCAGGGCTCGAGCATGTCCGGCGTGAGATTGGCATCCGTGCCGGGTAGACCCTGTTCCTCGGCGACCTTGTCGGCCAGCGCCAGAAGGCGTCGAATGCGTCCTGCCACAGCGTCTTTCGTCATCGGCGGGTCGGCCAACTGACCGAGCTCCTCGAGGGACGCCTGCTTGTGCGCGAGCCGCAGGTCACCCGCCTCGCGAAGGTGCTCGGGCACCTGGTCGCCGAGGATCTCCAGGGCGCGCTGGACCCGGGCACCGGCCGCCACCGCGGCGCGCGCAGACCTGCGCAGATTCGCGTCGTCGAAGTTGGCCAGCCGATTCGCGGTGGCTCGCACCTCGCGGCGCATCCTCCGCTCCTCCCAGTCCAGCACCGCCTGGTGAGCGCCGAGCCGGGTGAGCATCGCGGCGATCGCCTCGCCGTCGCGGATCACCACCCGATCCACCCCCCGGACCTCCCGAGCCTTGACCTGGATCTGGAGGCGTCGGGCGGCGCCGACCAGCGCCAGGGCCGCCTCGGGTCCAGGGCAGGTCACTTCGAGCGACGACGAGCGACCAGGCTCCGTGAGCGAACCGTGCGCGAGGAAAGCACCACGCCAGGCGGCTTCCGCATCGCAGGCGGATCCCGAGACCACCTTGGGCGGCAGCCCACGCACCGGCCGGCCACGCTGGTCGATCAGCCCCGTCTGCCGAGCCAGGGCCTCACCGTCGTGAACCACGCGCAAGACATATCTGCTGCTCTTGCGCAAGCCGCTCGGCGAGAGGACGAGGACCTCGGCGCGGTGTCCGTAGAGCTCGGCGATGTCGCGCCGCAGCCGTCGTGCTGCCTGCGCCGTGTCGAGCTCGGCCTCGATGACGATCCGACCCCCGATGATGTGGAGACCACCGGCGAAACGAAGTGTCGCAGCCACCTCCGCTTTGCGACAGCAGGGTTTGGTGACTTCGAGGCGGCTCAGCTCGTCCTTCACCTTCGCTGTCATCGCCATGGGGGCAATCCTGCCATGACGTCCGGAGCGCCTACCGACCGGAGAACAGGTCCTGAAGGGCCGCCGCGAGCCGCAGCGGATCGTGCTGGCCGGGGTTCGATCGTGAACTCACCGTGGCGACGACAAGCTCGGCGCCGACGGACTGCGCCACGATGCGCAGTGTGTCTCGGTCCGCGGCGACGGTCGGGTCAACGACAACCGCATCGAGACGGACATCGCCTGCGTACTCGGCGAAGGAGAGGATGAGCTCGTGCGCAGAACGACCCTCGGTCTCCCCCGCCGGCAGGTCCAGGTTGAGAACGAGAACGCGTCGAGCCCGCGTGGCTCGGAGTGCGTCCCTGAGGTCGGGAACGAGGAGATGCGGCATCACTGACGTGAACCATGAGCCAGGGCCCAGAACCACCCAGTCCGCCGCTCGGATGGCCGCGACCGACTCGGGATAGGCAGGAGGGTTCTCCGGGGTGATCCGCACGGACTCCACCCGCCCTGGGGACGTGGCCACCTGCGCCTGCCCGACCACTCGCCGCAGCCGCTCCCCCTCACGGACGTCCGCCTCGATGTCGAGCGGCACGGACGCCATGGGCAGGACGCGGCCCCGCGCACCGAGCAGGCGCCCTACGAGCTCGAGACCGGCGACGGGGTCGTCATAGATCTCCCACAGCGCCACGATCAGGAGGTTGCCCAACGCGTGACCGGCCAGCGAGCCGGTCCCCTCGAAGCGGTGCTGCATGACGTCCCGCCACGCATGCCCCCACTCCGTGTCATCGCACAGTGCGGCGAGCGCCATCCGGAGATCTCCCGGTGGCAGCACACCGAACTCGCTGCGGAGTCGACCGCTGGACCCCCCGTTGTCGGCGACGGTGACGATCGCGGTCACGTCATCGGTGAGCAGTCGAAGGGCCGACAGGGTCGCTGCCAAGCCGTGGCCGCCGCCCAAGGCTGCGACGGTGGGTGGTCCAGCGCTCCTCATCGGCCGGCCGCGGGCATGGAAGGGGTCACGCTCATTCCTGTCCCAGGTCACGGTGGACGACGAACGTCTGAATGTCCGAGGACGAGAGCATCGAACCCAGGCGCTCGGCGATGGCGACCGACCTGTGCTTGCCACCGGTGCACCCGACGGCCACCGTCGCATACCGGCGGTTCTCGCGGCGATAACCCGACATGACCGTCCTGAGCAGAACGACGACCTGCTCCACGAACTCGACCGCTCCCTCCTGCGAGAGCACGAAGTCGGCCACGGCCTCGTCCTTGCCGCTCGACGCACGCAGCTCCGGGATCCAGAACGGGTTGGGCAGGAACCGGAGGTCGAAGACGAAGTCCGCGTCCAGTGGAATCCCGTACTTGAAGCCGAAGGACATCACCGCGAGCCGCGTGCCCGGACGCCGGTCCCGGGAAAAGGCCGGCAAGACCTTGCGTGACAGCTGATGGACGTTGAGGCCCGAGGTGTCGATGACCAGATCCGCCCGCGAGCGGATGTCCGTCAGCAGACGGCGCTCGGTCTGGATTCCGTCGAGCAGTCGCCCCTCCCCCTGCAGTGGATGAGGACGTCGCACGCTCTCGAAGCGGCGAACCAGCGTCTCGTCCGTGGCGTCGAGGAACACCAGGCTCGGACGTAGTCCCCGCGTCGCCAACGCATCCAGCGAGTGGGTGAGGTTGCCGAAGAAGCCCTTCGTTCGGACGTCCACCACGGCGGCGGCCCGGATGGGAGCGGCCGCTGACGACGTGCGTGCCGACGCATCCTCCGGACGGTCGCTCCAGCGGTTCACCTCGTCCAGGAGCAGGTCAGCGATGCCATCGAGGAGTTGCGGCGGAAGGTTGTCGATGACGAACCAGCCCTCGTCCTCGAGGACGTTGGCCACCGTGCTCCGGCCCGCACCGCTCATCCCCGTGATGATGAGCAGCTCCGCCTGCTGGAGCATGGTCGGAACGCCTGCGGGCACTCGTGCGCGCTCGGTCCGGTCGCTCCGATGCCGGGCGGAGCCCGGCTCGACCTGATCGGTCATCTCGCCGTCCTCTCGCCGGGGTGCGGACCGCCTACGCGCGGATGCTCATCATCCTCCCTGATCTCGCCGGTCACCGCATCAACCCCCGGCGCCGCCGGGGTGGCCTCCAGGGCCCTGGCGATCTGGGCCGCGACGGCCGGCCCGATGCCGGGCACGGCGACGATGTCGTCCACCGTCGCCGCTCGGATCCGCTTGAGCGATCCGAAGTGGGCCAGGAGGCGCTTCTGCCGGGTCGGACCGAGCCCGGGAATGTCGTCGAGCGCGGAGCGTGTCATCGAGGTGCTCCGACGTTTGCGGTGGAACGTGACCGCGAAACGGTGCGCCTCGTCGCGGACACGTTGCAGCAGATACAGGCCGTCGCTCGCGCGGGGAAGGATGACGGGAAACTCCTCGTCGGGGAGCCACACCTCCTCCAGGCGTTTGGCCAGACCCACGACAGCCACGTCCTCGACACCGAGGTCGTCGAGCGCCGTCACCGCGGCCGCGACCTGAGCGGGCCCCCCGTCGACGACGACGAGGTTGGGCGGGTAGGCAAATCGCGCCGGCCGGCCGTCCTCGTCGCGCGGAGCGCCGGCCACCGAGGTGGCCGACTCCTCGAGGTAGCGCCGGAAGCGCCTGGTCAGCACTTCTCTCATCGCTGCCGTGTCGTCGACGCGACCGTCCTCCGCCACCCCGGCGTCGCCGCGGATGACGAACTGACGGTAGGCGTTCTTGCGCGCGAGACCATCCTCGAACACCACCATCGAACCGACCGCGTTGGTGCCTTGCACATGACTGATGTCGAAGCACTCGATCCGCAGCGGGGCCTCCTCGAGTCCGAGAGCCTCCTGCAACTCGTGCAACGCCCGAGTCCTCGAAGTGAGGTCGCCCGCGCGTGCGACCTTGTGCCGGGCCAGCGACTGCTCCGCGTTGCGCGTGACCGTGGCCAGCAGAGTGCGCTTGTCACCGCGGCTCGGGACCTTGACAGCGACCCTGCGCCCACGACGAACGCGGAGCCACTCGCCGATCTGGTCCACGCCCTCTGGAAGCACAGGGACCAGGATCTCGCTGGGAATCTCCTCTGCGTCCGCGCTGCCGTACATCTCGGTCAGCAGGTGCGCGACGACTTCCTCGAGGCTCTCGGCCTGCTTCTCCGCGACCCAGCCGCGCTGACCGCGAACCCGCCCGTCGCGCACCATGAAGACATGGAACGCGGCCTCGAGCTCGTCGTCGGCGATGCCGATCACGTCCGCATCCGTCCCGTCGGGAAGGACCACTGCGGAGCGCTCCAGCGCTTTGGACATCGCGGCGATGTCGTCACGAAGCCGTGCGGCGCGTTCGAAGTCGAGCTCGCGCGCGGCTCCCGCCATCTCCCGCTCCAGCCGACTCACGTGACGGCGGGCGCCACCGGCCAGGAAGTCGCACAGCTCCTCAGCGATGTGGCGGTGCTCGTCAGGGGTCACCCTGCCGATGCACGGTGCGGAGCACTTGTCGATGTAACCCAGCAGGCAGGGTCGACCCGATGCCGCCGCTCGGCGGTAGACACCCGCGGAACAGGTTCGGACGGGAAAGACCCGAAGGAGGAGGTCGAGCGTCTCCCTGATCGCCCAGGCATGGGCGTAGGGGCCGAAGTAGCGTGTGCCACGGCGCTTCGTGCCGCGCATGACCTGAGCACGAGGAACCTCCTCACCCATGGTGATGGCGAGGTAGGGATAGGACTTGTCGTCCCGGTACTTGACGTTGAACCGTGGGTCGAACTCCTTGATCCAGGAGTACTCGAGCTGAAGCGCCTCCACTTCGGTGGACACGACCGTCCACTCCACCGACGCTGCCGCTCTGAGCATCGCCACGGTCCGCGGGTGCAGGCCGGCCGGATCCTGGAAGTAGGAGCTGAGCCTCGAACGCAGCGAGCGCGCCTTGCCGACGTAGACCACTCGCCCGTGCTCGTCCCTGAACCGGTACACCCCCGGGTCGCGCGGGATGCTCCCGGGCGCAGGTCGGTAGGTGGACGGATCGGCCATTCGACAAGCCTATGAGGTCGCACCGACGGTGTGACACGTCGGCGCCTCGGCGCACCCGCATCGCCACGGCCGTCCTCGAGGACGGGCTCAGGCGACCGCGATCGCGTCGCCGGTGACCGTCACCTGCCGCTCCTCGAGACCTCGGGGAGCGGGGCCCCCGACGACGTCACCGGTATCGACGGTGAACCTGCTGCCGTGGCACGGGCAGACGATCTCACCGTCGCGGACATCTGTGACGAGGCAGCCCTGGTGCGGACAGACCGCGGAGAAGGCCTTGAACTCACCTTCGGACGGCTGCGTGATGACCACCTGCTCGGCCTGGACGACGAGTCCGCCCCCGACCGGCACATCGGCGACCGAGGCGATGGGGTCGCTCTCGGACGAGGACACCCCGGCGTCGTCGCCGGGCGTGGCGGTCCCGTCCTCTGGGTCGCCGGACTCCTCCGTCGCGGTGTCTTCAGACGATCCACACCCGGAAACGAAGACCGCTGATGCAACAACACCCGAAGCGGCCAGAACCTGCCGCCGTCCACAACACTCCACAGCCCGTCACCTCTCCAGCAGAAGGGCACGCACACCCGTAACGGTTCGCTAACAACCGGACGAGCATCCCTCACCCGCCGTTGGTCCACGCCTAGGTTAACCATTGCCTAACCCACCCGGATAGGTGTCGTGTCACCCAACCCATAGAAAGGTCTACGACGTGATCCGACCCAACTCAGCCCTGTGGCTCAAAACGCTCGCGGGCGCCGCAGCATTGAGCCTCACCCTGGCGGCCTGCGGCTCGTCCGACGAGCCCGAGGACACCGCGACGGGCACCGACACCGCGACATCGGAGGAGACGACCGATGAGGCCGGCGCCGGTGAGGACTTCACCAACGACGAGTGCGCTTCGGACTCGACCAGTGCGGACACCTTCAAGGTCGGCGGCATCCTCCCGCTCACCGGAAACCTCGCCTTCCTCGGCCCACCGGAGGTCGCCGGTGTCGGCCTCGCCGTCTCCGACATCAACGCGGCAGGCGGTGTCGGCGGCGCCGATGCATGTCACCTGATCCTCGACTCCGGTGACGCGACCGACGCCTCCGTGGCCAACAACTCGGCCCAGCAGGCGATCCAGGGCGAGGTCTCCCTCGTCGTCGGCGCGGCGTCCTCCTCTGTGACGCTGAACATCGTCGACGCGATCACCGACGCATCGATCGTCCAGATCTCCCCCGCCAACACGGCCGTCGCGCTCTCCGGATACAGCGACTTCTACTTCCGGACCGCGCCACCGGACGGCATCCAGGGAGACGCGCTCGGCAACCTCATCCTGCAGGACGGCTTCCAGCGCGTGGCTTTCATCGTGTTCAACGACGCGTACGGCACCGGTCTGCGTGACGTCGTCCAGCAGACCATCGAGGACGCCGGTGGCGAGGTCACCTACGGCGCCAATGGCGCGGGCCAGGAGTTCCCGCCGGCACAGACCAGCTTCTCTGCCGAGGTCAGTGGCGCTCTGGCGACCAACCCCGACGCCATCGTCGTCCTCGCGTTCGACGAGACGCGGTCCATCGTGCCCGAGCTCCAGAACGCCGGGTTCGACATGTCGAAGGTCTACCTCACCGACGGCAACACCTCGAGCTACGGCGAGGACTTCCCCGCCGGAACCCTCGAGGGCGCCAAGGGCACGATCCCGGGCAACGACCCGGAGTCGGGCTTCAAGGACCGCCTCAGCGGTTGGTATGAGTCCGCGCAGGGAGAGCCGCTCAACGACTTCTCCTACGGTGCGGAGTCCTACGACGCCGTTGTCCTGGCCGCTCTGGCTGCCGTCAAGGGCGGCGCGACCGACTCCGTGACCATCCAGGAGAACCTCGCCGCTGTCTCCGGTGCCAACGGTGGCACCGAGTGCAGCACCTACGAGGAGTGCGTCGCCGCGCTCGACGCGGGTGACGAGATCTTCTACCGCGGTCCTTCGGGCATCGGTCCGTTCGACGACGAGAACGACCCGTCATCGGCGTTCGTCGGGATCTACCAGTACGACGCCGAGAACAACATCTCGCTCATCTCCACCGTCGAGGGCAGCAAGGGCTGATCTCGACCGATACGTCAGGGGCCCCGGACCGACAGGTCCGGGGCCCTTGGTGTGTCCGCGGTGGGTTGTCCTGCGTGGAGACTCAGGACTGCCTGTGGCGACCGAGGGCCCCCAGTCGGTGCCGGTCTGCGGCCCATGGTCCTCGATGCTGACAGGAGTCCCGGCGGTCCACGGCGTGAGAACATGCCCACGGCGTGGGACAGCCTCCAACGGGTGAAGCCGGACACCCTTTCAGGGCGCCCGGCTTCAACCCGGTCGACGTCGCGAGGACGGTCAGCCGGCCTCGCGTGATGCCTTGACGTCCTCGGCCAGCGTGCCGAGGTACAACTCGATGACCTTGGGGTCCTTGGACAGCTCTTTGCCCGACCCCGTGTAGGCGTCCCGCCCCTGGTCGAGGACATAGCCGCGGTCGACGATCTGCAGGCACCGTCGGGCGTTCTGCTCGACCATGACGACGCAGACGCCGGTCTTGTTGATCTCCTTGGTCCGTAGGAACGTCTCGTCCTGACGGACTGGCGACAGCCCTGCCGACGGCTCGTCGAGCAACAGCACGGACGGCTCCATCATCAGCGCCCTCGCCATGGCCAACGACTGTCGCTCACCACCGGACATGGCACCCGCGCGCTGGTTCTGCCGCTGGTGCAGGACCGGGAAGAGGTCCCACATCGCCGCAAGTCGTTCTCCGATTGCCTTGGGCCGCAGGAACAGCCCCATGCGCAGGTTCTCCTCGACGGTCAGGCTCGGGAACACGTTGTCGTTCTGGGGAACGAAGCCCACTCCCATCTCGACCAGCCGGTTGGTCCGGAAGTTGGTGATGTCCTTGCCCTCGAGGGTGACCGTCCCGGAGTGCACCTTGACGAGCCCGAAGATCGCCTTGAGCAGGGTCGATTTGCCCGCCCCGTTGGGTCCAATGATGCCCACCATCTCGCCGGGGTAGGCCACGAGGCTGCAGCCGTTCAGGATGTTGACGCCGGGCAGATACCCTGCGACGACGTCCGTGGCCTCGATGACGGCGTCACCGCGCCGCTCCGGGTGCGCTTCGGGGGTTACGTCGGTCATGTGGGGTTCTCCTCGCTCGTGGGCTGCGGCGCCACTGTGTCCTCCTGCAGGGTCTCATCCCCGAGGTCCGTGTCGTGATGCGCTCCGAGGTAGGCGTCGATCACGGCCGGGTCGGACATGACCACCTCGGCGCGCCCCTCGGCGATGACGCGGCCCTCAGCCATGACGACGACCCAGTCCGAGATGTGGCGCACCATGTGCATGTCGTGCTCGACGAACAGCACCGTCGTGCCCTCGTCGCGAAGGGACTGGATGTGGCCGAGGAGCGACTGCGTCAGCGCCGGGTTCACACCGGCCATCGGCTCGTCGAGCATGATCATCGTCGGGTCGGTCATCAGGGCCCGAGCCATCTCGAGCAGCTTGCGCTGCCCTCCGGAGAGACTGCCGGCATAGTCGTCCTTCTTGCGAAGGAGCTTGAACCGCGCCAGCAGCTCCTTGGCCTTGGCCTCGGCCTCCCTCTCCTCCTTTGCCCACGTCGGCCGCAGCCAGCAGGTCAGGAGGTTCTCCCCGGACTGCTCACGTGCGCCCAGCATCATGTTCTCCATGACCGTCATCCGGTTCAGCGACTTCGTGAGCTGAAAGGTGCGCACCATGCCGGCCCTGGCGACGTTGGACGCCGAGGTGCTGCCGAGCTCGCTCCCCTCGAACGACCAGGTTGCCGCATTCTCCGGCCGCTTGAAACGCGTCGGGGCCGACGTCGGTCGGTCGAAACCAGTGATGAGGTTGAAGAAGGTGGTCTTGCCGGCACCGTTGGGACCGATCAGGGCGGTGATGATGCCCTTCTGCACCTCGAGGTGGTCGACATCGACCGCCGTCATGCCACCGAACTTCCGGACGATGTTGTCCACTACCAGGATCGGATCCGGCTTGGCGACACCAGGCTCGGCCGCGATTCCGTCGGTCAGGGCTCGTCGAGCCGCAGGGTCGGCATAAGGGTTGTCCACCGCGTTGGGCGAGCGGGTGATGGATTCAGGCATTGAACTGCAGCTCCCTCTTGTTGCCGAGAATGCCCTGTGGGCGGAAGATCACGAGGAGCATCAGGATCACACCGACGACGACCCAGGAGAACTGGTCGGACTGTTGGGTGTTGAGGATCTCCGGCGGCACGACGGCCCCGGTGATCCCCCTGATGAGGATGCGCACCGAGAAGAAGAGGATGGTGCCCAGGACGGGCCCGAAGATGGTGGCTGCGCCGCCTAGGAGCAGGGCGGTCCAGATGAAGAACGTCAGGGTGCGCCCCATGGAGTCCGCCTGAACAGAGCTCGGGAGGACGTACATGATCCCGCCGAGCGCTCCGAGCGCACCTCCGATGACCAGAGCCTGCATCTTCACGGCGAAGACGTTCTTGCCGAGGCTGCGCATCGCCTCCTCGTCCTCCCGAATGCCCCGGAGTAGGCGGCCCCACGGGCTGCGCACGAGGAAGTACACCAGGACGCAGCAGATGCCGACGAGCAACCATGCCACGAAGCGGATCCACCACCCGTTCACACCGGTGTTCTGGTAGCTGAACGGACCGATGGTCGTCGTCCCGTCCCCGAAGAACGACAGGTTGACGAACGGGTCCCGATACTGGCTACCGGGGAGGCCCTGAGAGCCGCCCGTCACCGGGGTCAGCTGCGAGAGTCGACCGACGTAGCGGATGATCTCGGCGGCCGAGATGGTCACGATGGCCAGGTAGTCGCCGCGTAGCTTCAGGGTCGGGAGACCCAGCAGCAACGCGAACGCGGACGCTGCAGCCAGTCCGATCAGCACGGCGAACAGGAGCGGGACGTCCCTGGTGATGGCGATCGCGAAGCCGTAGGCGCCGAGCAGCATGAAGCCGGCCTGGCCGATGTTGAGCAGCCCGGTGAAGCCGAAGTGGATGTTCAGCCCGATGACGGCGATCGCGACGGCAGCCGTCTGCGGTTCGATCGCGCTGCGCAGCACGGAGGCGAAGATCGACGGGATGGTTCCACTCATCGTCGTCGCCACGATCCACATGACGGCGAACCCGATCACGACGGCGGCCGTCGCGATCAGCGCGCGCCTTTGACGGCGGGCGCGCTCCTCTGCGATCTCGGTGTGGTCCGCCTCGAGCCCGTCGTCCTGGAAGTCGGGCTCGGTGGCGTTCTCGGTCACGTTCGTCATCGGGTCCACCTCGTGGTCGGCTGGCGGGTGTCGTTGCTGTTGGTCATCGTCATCACCCGATCCGTCCTGCCTTGCCGAGCAGGCCCTGGGGTCGGACCATGAGGAGCAGGATGAGGATCAGAAGGGCCGTGGCGTACTTGAGGTCTCCGGGCAGTCCGAAGGCGGGGGTGAGTTCGACGACGAGACCGATGATGATGGCACCGGCGAGGGCGCCGAAGGCCGTGCCGAGGCCACCCAGGGTGACCGCGGCGAAGAGGAGCAGGAGGATCTGCATACCGGAGTCCCACTTCACGCCGTTCAGGACCAGGGCGAGCATGATGCCCGCGAGGCCGGCGAGGGCGGTCGCCGAGATCCACACCAGCCGCACCACCTTGTCGACATCGATCCCAGAGGCCTCCGCCAGAGCGGGGTTGTCCGACACCGCCCGGGTCGCACGGCCGAGCCGCGTGCGCAGCAGCGCGAAACCGACCACGGTGAGGACGACGATTGCGATGCCCATGGCCCACAGGGACTGGTCGGTCAGCCGGACAGGCCCCCAGCTGATCGGAGTCGGCGCCTCGCGGATGATCCGCACGGTTCCGGCCCCAACCAGCACCTGGAACATGTACTGCATCGCCAGCGACAGTCCGATGGTCACGATCATGAGCTGGACCAGACCGAGTCCCTTGCGGCGCAGCGGTTTCCACAGGATCGCGTGCTGGAAGTACCCGGTGAAACCGCAGAAGAGGACCGTGAGGACCGCAGCCGCTAGGAACGGAAGGCCCCACCAGTTGACCATGATGAAGGCCACGATCCCACCGAGCGTGACCTGCTCGGCATGGGAGAAGCTCGACAGCCCGGTGGTTCCGTAGATCAGCGACAGGCCGACGGCAGCCAGCGCGAGGAGCAACCCCAGCCGGAGCCCACTGACAGCGCTCTGGATGATCAACGCACTGCGTCCTCCGACCGCGCTGCCGTCCGACTCACCCGTCAGGCGGAACAGGACGGTGTTGTTCTGACCGAGGCTGGCGTTCACGGTGACCGGACCCTCGACGGTGACTCCCTCGGGAAGGGTGTCCTCGACGATCGTCGCGGTGTACTCACCCTCCTCGGTGACCTCGATGCTCCATCGGCCGTCCGGACCGGAGGTGGCGGTCTGCTCGCCGCCAGGACCAGCCACCGAGATCTCCACCTCTGCAAGGGTCTCCCCCGCGCGCAGGGTCCCCAACAGGCACCCCGTCTCCGGGGACGGCTGGCAACCGAGGGTCTCGGCGGCGGCCGGAGCCGCTCCGGCGACGGCAGCGAGGGGGACGAGGAGCGCGAGGGCCAACAGACCGAGAAGCGTGCGCACTCGGGCTGTGAGCCCATGGGCACTGACGGGTGGCTGCAACGGGAGTCCTTCCGTTGGTCGGGCTGGCACAGGGGGGTCCAGCACCGGGCGGTCACTGCTCACGGAGCGACCCCGGGCGGGCGCCTCTCCAGCTCGAGGCCGAGGGCCTCCGGCCCGTCGCGGCTGTGCGACCGAGCACCGTGATTCTAGAGAACGGATCGCGCGACGAACAGGGATCAACGGGGGTCATCTTCAACCGATACGTTGTCGAGACCTCGACGAGGTGGTTCGTCGGGGCGTCTTACGGGACGGTCGAGGGCTCTGACGTGCGGTCTTCGACAGGATGGGGGCAAGGAAGCGACCCGTGTGCGACTCCGACACGATCGCGAGGTCCTCGGGCGTGCCGCTCGCGATCAGAGCCCCTCCACCGCTGCCACCTTCGGGACCGAGGTCGAGAACCCAGTCGGCGTTCTTGATCACGTCGAGGTTGTGCTCGATGACGATCACGGTGTTGCCCTTGTCCACGAGCCCTTGCAGGACAAGAAGCAGCTTACGGATGTCCTCGAAGTGCAGTCCTGTCGTCGGCTCGTCGAGCACATAGACCGTCCGACCGGTCGATCGCTTCTGCAGCTCGGAGGCGAGCTTGACACGTTGCGCCTCGCCTCCGCTGAGCGTCGGTGCAGGCTGTCCGAGGCGGACGTAGCCGAGCCCGACGTCGTTCAGCGTCTTCATGTGCCGGGCGATCGCGGGCACAGCGGCGAAGAAGTCGGCTGCCTCCTCGATCGGCATGTCCAGGACATCGGCGATCGTGCGCCCCTTGAAGTGGACCTCGAGGGTCTCGCGGTTGTAGCGAGAGCCGTGGCACACCTCGCACGGCACGTAGACGTCGGGGAGGAAGTTCATCTCGATCTTGATCGTGCCGTCTCCCGAGCACGCGTCGCACCGTCCACCCTTGACGTTGAACGAGAAGCGGCCAGGTTGGTAGCCGCGGATCTTCGCCTCGCTCGTCTGGGCGAAGAGCTTACGGATGTGGTCGAAGACGCCTGTGTAGGTGGCGGGGTTGGATCGCGGGGTGCGCCCGATCGGGCTCTGGTCGACGTGCACGACCTTGTCCAGGTGCTGCAGACCGGTGACCCTGGTGTGTCGACCAGGCACCTGCCGGGCGCCGTTGAGCTTGTTCGCGAGGACGTTGTAAAGGATGTCGTTGACGAGGGTCGACTTGCCCGAACCGGACACCCCGGTCACCGCGACAAGACAGCCCAGGGGGAAGTCGACGTCGATCCCCCGGAGGTTGTGCTCGGTGGCGCCGACGACGGTGACCTGTCGCTCCGGGTCGATCGCTCGGCGCACGGTGGGAGTCGGGATAGCGCGTCGACCCGAGAGGTACATGCCGGTCAGTGAGGAGTCGTGCTCGAGGAGCCCGGCCACGTCCCCGCTGTGCACGACGGTGCCGCCGTGCTCGCCCGCTCCGGGCCCGATGTCGACGACCCAGTCCGCCGTGGCGATCGTGTCCTCGTCGTGTTCGACGACGATGAGAGTGTTGCCCAGGTCGCGCAGCCGGGTGAGCGTCTCGATGAGACGGTGGTTGTCGCGCTGGTGCAGGCCGATGCTCGGCTCGTCGAGGACGTACAGGACCCCGACCAGACCCGACCCGATCTGGGTGGCGAGCCTGATCCGCTGGGCCTCGCCGCCGCTGAGGGTGCCGGCGGGCCTGGACAGCGAGAGGTAGTCGAGGCCGACGTCGAGGAGGAAGCCGAGGCGGCTGTCGATCTCCTTGATCACCCGCTCCGCGATCTGCCGCTCACGGGGGGTGTAGTCCACCGACTTCAAGAAGGTGGCGCAGTCGGCGATGGCGAGGTCGGCGACCTCGGAGATCGACCTGCCCCCGATGAGCACCGACAGACTCTCGGGCTTGAGGCGCGCACCGTTGCACGTGGGACAGGGAATCTCCCGCATGTACCCCTCGAAACGCTCGCGACTCCAGTCCGAGTCGGTCTCGGCGTGCCGTCGCTTGACGAAGGGAACCGCGCCCTCGAAACCGGTCGAGTACGAGCGCTCTCGTCCGAAGCGGTTGCGGTAACGGACGTGCACCTTGTGGTTGCGCCCGTGCAGAACCGCGTCGCGGGCCCGCTTGGGCAGCGATCGCCACGGCGCGTCCACCGAGAACGACATCTCGTCGGCGAGGGCTCGAAGCACCCGGTCGAAGTACTCGCTCACGCCACTTCCGGACGCCCACGGCGCCACCGCTCCCCCGGCCAGGGAGAGCTCCTCGTCGGGCACGATGAGGGTCGGGTCCACCTCGAGCTCGGTGCCGATCCCGGTGCAGGCGGGGCAGGCGCCGAACGGGCTGTTGAAGGAGAAAGATCGGGGCTCCACCTCGTCCATGGTCAGCGGGTGGTCGTTGGGGCACGCCATCCGCTCCGAGAACCGGCGTTGCCGCAGGACCCCGCGGGCCTCGTCCTCGGCGCTCACGTCGACGAAGTCCACCACGAGGACGCCGCCGGCCAGTCGCAGGGCCGTCTCGACCGAGTCGGTCAACCTCCGCTTGGCGGCCGCATCGCCTCCCTTGGCGACGAGCCGGTCGACGACGACGTCGATGGAGTGCTTGATCTGCTTCTCGAGCTTCGGAGGATCGGACAGGCTCACGAGCTCGCCGTCGACCATGGCCCGGGCGAAGCCCTGACTCTGCAGCTCCACGAAGAGGTCGACGTACTCGCCCTTGCGCGAACGCACGACCGGAGCCAGGATCTGGAACCGCGTCCTCTCCGGGAGCTCGATGAGTCGGTCGACGATCTGCTGCGGGCTCTGCCGCGTGATGGGCTCGCCGCACGTGGGGCAGTGCGGCCGTCCGGCGCGGGCGAACAGCAGCCGGAGGTAGTCGTAGACCTCGGTGATGGTGCCCACGGTCGAGCGTGGGTTGCGGTTGGTCGACTTCTGGTCGATCGACACAGCCGGGGAAAGCCCCTCGATGAAGTCGACGTCGGGTTTGTCCATCTGGCCGAGGAACTGCCGGGCGTAGGCGGAGAGCGACTCGACGTAGCGCCGCTGGCCCTCGGCGAAGATCGTGTCGAAGGCCAACGACGACTTGCCGGAGCCGGACAGGCCGGTGAACACGATGAGACTGTCGCGCGGAAGCTCCACGGACAGGTTCTTGAGGTTGTGCTCTCGGGCGCCACGCACGACCAACGTGTCGTGTGCATGGCGATGAGCAGGGCGGACGGCGGGGGAACTCACGTCGGCCATCGTATGCGTGTGCCCCGACAGCGCACCCGTCGCCGGACCCGCTGGGGCCCGACACCGGGGATGGAGCACTGCGGTACCGTCCGTGGATGGACTACACCGGCCGGGTGACCTCGGGAGGCCCCTCCGACGTGCGACGGCTCGAGGGCCTCGTCATCCGCAAGACGGCCGTCTCGCAGATGCAGAACAACGTCTACCTCCTCACCTGCGCCGAGTCGGACCATCAGCTCCTCATCGATGCGGCCGACGACCTCCCCCGGATCCGGCGCCTCATCGACGAGGGCAGCGGACGGCTCGACCATGTCGTGACGACCCATCGGCACTGGGACCACGTGCGGGCGCTCGAGGCGGTGATCGACGCCACCGGAGCCCGCAGCTATGCCGGTGCCGACGACGCCGACGGACTGCCCGTCCCACCCGACGTCAGGCTCGTCGACGGGGACCGGATCTCGGTCGGGGCCGTTGATCTGGAGGTCATCCACCTCCGTGGTCATACGCCCGGCTCCGTCGCTCTCGCCTACCGGGACTCCACGGGCTCGGCCCACATCTTCACCGGGGACAGCCTCTTCCCCGGTGGGGTGGGCAACACCAGGAACGAGGGGCAGTCGTTCACGTCACTGTTCGCCGACGTCACGTCCAGGGTCTTCGACCGGTTCGGTGACGACACGTGGATCTACCCGGGCCACGGCGACGACACCACCCTCGGCGCGGAACGACCGCACCTCGACGAGTGGCGCGAGCGCGGGTGGTAGCCGGGCTGCGGGGCCGCACCCTCCCCGCACCCGTCCTGGTCCTCGCGGCCATCGTCTCCGTTCAGTTCGGCGGCGCTCTGGCTGCCACCCTTGTACCGCAGATCGGGGCAGGAGGGTCGGTCGTTCTGCGGCTCCTCTTCGCAACGGTCATCCTCGTCTCATTGGTACGGCCGCGAGTTCGTGGGCACGACCGGAGAGCGTGGGCGACCGTCACGGCGTTCGGCGTGGCCCTCGGGCTGATGAACTACACGTTTTACGCCTCGCTCGCCTACCTGCCCATCGGGGTCGCCGTCACCGTGGAGTTCATCGGGCCCTTGACCCTGGCGGCGGCGCTCTCCCGTCGCATCGCCGACGCCCTGTCTGTGCTGCTCGCCGGCGTCGGCATCCTCCTGATCAGTGAGGCCCTGACCCTCCCGCCGGACGAGCTGCCCTGGCGCGGGCTGGCTCTGGCGGCTGTCGCAGGTGTCTGCTGGGCCGCGTACATCATCCTCTCCGGCCGGACGGGTGCCTTGTTCGACCGACTCGAGGGCCTGGCCATCGCCATGATCGTCGCCACGTCCATCACCCTGCCCCTGGGGATCCACAGCATCGGGTCGTGGACGCCCGAGGTGCTCGCGAAGGGACTCGGGATCGCACTCATGTCCTCCGTCGTGCCGTACTCACTCGAGCTCCTCGCCCTGCGCCGGATGACGGCCCAGGTGTTCGGGATCATGCTCAGCCTCGAGCCCGCCGTGGCGGCCTTCGCAGGCCTGGTGATCCTCGGCCAGGTTCTCAGCGTGACTCAGCTCATCGGCATGACCCTGGTCGTCGTCGCGTCGGCCGTCGTGCTGGGCTTCGGCGCACGTAAGGAGCCGGCCGAGGCCACCGCCACGTAGCTCACTGCTCCGCGGTCTCGCCTTCTGCCGACCCGCCACCTTCGGTCGCAGCCGCACGGCTCCTGTCCCGTCGGGTGCGCAGGAGACTGGCGACCGTGGTGACACCGAGAATGGCCACGATCGCGGCAAGACTCACGATGACAGGCACCTGAGGCACGTCGACAGGGCGACCGCCGTTGATGAACGGCAGCTCGTTCTCGTGCAGGGCGTGCAGGATGAGCTTGACCCCGATGAAGAGGAGCAGAACGGCGAGCCCCAGGCCGAGGTAGACGAGCCGCTGCAGCAGCCCACCGATGAGGAAGTACAGCTGACGCAGTCCCATGAGCGCGAAGATGTTCGCGACCAGGACGATGTACGGCTCTCGGGTCAGGCCGTAGATCGCCGGGATGGAGTCCAGGGCGAAGAGCAGGTCGGTGGTTCCCAGCGCGAGGATCACGAAGAACATCGGAGTGACCAGACGCCGGCCGTCGATCCGGACGAGCACTCGGGTCCCGTGGTACTCCGGGGTCGAGTTGAACCGGCGCTCCATGAGCCGCATGAAGCGGTTCTCCCTGTACTCCTCGTCGTCGTCATGCCCGTCCAACGCCAAACGGACGGCGGTGTAGATGAGGAATATGCCGAACAGGTAGAAGACCCAGCTGAAGGCGTCGATGGCGGTCGCGCCCAACCAGATGAAGACTCCTCGCAGCACGATGGCGATGATGATGCCGACCATGAGGGCGAACTGCTGCAGGTGCTCTGGAACGCCGAACCTGGCCATGATCAGCAGGAAGATGAAGAGGTTGTCGATGGACAGGGAGTATTCGGTCAGCCAGCCCGCGTAGAACTCGGTCGCCAGCTGGCCGCCGGCGACCCACCACAGACCGATCCCGAACAGCACGGCCGCACCCACGTAGGCGCCCAGGGCGACGATCAGCTCCCGGGTCGACGGCCGGTGCGGGCGGCGCGCGATCCACACGACGTCGAAGAGCAGGACCGCGGCGGCGAGCCCGAGGGTGACCCCCCAGACGGCCCCCGACACCTCGAGCGACTCGGTGCCGGGGGGAGCGGTAGCCGCTCCCAGGGCAGTGATCACGCGGGGAAGTCTACGGCGCGGTCGCGGCGTCGTCCGGAGGCCGCACCCCTCTAGGCTGGCCGTGTGCCCGAGCGGATGATGCGCGACCTCGCCCTCCTGTCCGAGCTGCATCGCCAGGTGCTGATGGACTCAGGACGCTCCGACCTGCTCGACCTCAGTCGCAGCCTGGAGAGGTTGTGCGCGGATGGGGATCTCGCCGGAGCCTTCCGGCTGGTCGCCGACCTCGAGCCGGCCGACATCGCCCTGCTCGCCAGGGTCGTCACCGTCCACCTCCACCTGACGAACCTGGCCGAGGAGCGACTCCGGGCACGATCCCTCCAGCGCGAGGACGGCGAGTTCGCCGGCGGGGAGGACACCGGCGACCTCACCCCCGCGATCGCCGCGTACGGACCCGGGGCTGCCGACCGACTGGCCGCCATGCGGATCCACCCGGTCCTGACCGCACACCCGACGGAGGCACGCCGACGCGCCGTGTCGTCGGCCTTGCGGCGCATCGCGCTCCACCTCGAGGCCTACGACCATCCGTGGTCGGGACCCGCGGAACAGGCCGAGGCACGTCGCCACATGCTGGAGGACATCGACATCCTCCAGCGCACGTCCACTCTGCGGATGACCCGTCCGACCCCCGCTGACGAGGTCAAGACCATCGTCACAGTCTTCCGTCAGACGCTCAAGGACGCGGTGCCGCGGCTACAGCGTCGGATCACGGGAGCACTGGGGATCGACCCCGTCACCGGACCGGCCGACTTCCCGTCCATCGTCCGGTTCGGTTCCTGGGTGGGCGGCGACCGGGATGGCAACCCCTTCGTCACCGCCGAGGTGACCCGTGAGACCGTCGCCCAGCACGCTGGCGAGGCGTTGCGCATCCTCACGGAGGCCGTCGACCACGTGGCGCGCACGCTCACCGTCGACGAGGTATCGACTCCCCCGAGCACGGCGTTGCGGGACGCCCTGGCCAACGACGCCGCGGCGTATCCTCGGCTCGTCGGTGAGATCACGAAGGACTCTCCGCGCGAACCGCACCGTCAGAAGCTCCTCATCATCGCTGCCAGACTCGAGGCGACACGCATCGAACAGGTGGGCCTCGCATACGACGGGCCCGAGGAGTGTCTGACAGACCTTCGCCTGGTGCAGGAGTCCCTCGTCGCCGCCGGAGACCCGCGGGCCGCCTACGGCTCACTGCAGGACGCGGTGTGGATGCTCGAGACGTTCGGCTTCCACCTCGCCGAGCTCGAGGTGCGTCAGCACAGCCAGGTCCATCGCGCCGCCCTCGTCGAACTGCTCGCCGGTCTCCCGCAGTTGGTGGACGACCCCGAAGCCGCTGCCGACGATGCCGCGCTGCTCGACCGGCTCGCCACCGAGGGGTGGCCGGAACTCGACAGCACGCCCTCCGCCACGACGCGCGAGGTGCTGGACACCCTGCGAGTGATGGCCTGGCTCCAGCAGCGGTGGGGGCGGCGTAGCTGCGGGCGGTACATCGTGTCCTTCAGCCAGAGCGCGGCGCACCTCGTCGGTGTCCGAGCCCTGGCCAGCCTCGCAGTGGGTTCTCGACCGCTGGAGCTGGACGTCGTGCCCCTGTTCGAGACCGGCGCCGACCTCGCGGCCGCTGCGCAGACCCTCGAGGACTGGCTCTCCCTGGAGTCGACCCGTCGATGGGTGGACGAGCGGGACCGTGCCGTGGAGGTGATGCTCGGGTACTCGGACTCGGCCAAGGACGTCGGTCCCACGTCCGCGACGCTCGGACTCCACGCGGCACAGTCCGCGTTGGTGGACTGGGCCGACCGCAACCGCCTGACCCTCACCCTCTTCCACGGCCGCGGCGGCTCGCTCGGGCGCGGTGGTGGTCCGCTCGGGCGGGCGATCGCGGCTCAGCCCACCGGCTCGGTCGATGGTCGGTTCAAAGTGACCGAGCAGGGCGAGGTGATCTTCGCCCGGTACTCGGATGTCCGCATCGCGCAGCAACACCTGGAGCGAGTCGCGTCGGCCGTCCTGCTCACGGACGCGTCCACGCACGCGTCCGCCCGCGAGGACGCGCGACAGCGCTATGCACAGATGGCCGAGCGCCTCGACGAGGCGAGTCGCTCCGCGTTCCGCTCGCTGGTCGAGACCGAGGAGTTCGCAGACTTCTTCGCGGAGTGCAGCCCTCTCGACCTCCTGGCCGACCTGCGGCTGGGTTCCCGGCCGGCCCGCCGCTCCGGTGTGGAGCACGGTCGCAGCCTTGATGACCTGCGGGCCATCCCGTGGGTGTTCGCGTGGTCCATGACGCGGGTGAACCTGCCCGGCTGGTTCGGCCTGGGCACCGGGCTGGCGGCGCTCGGAGACCTCGACGAAGCCCGTCGGGCGTATCGCGAGTGGCCGGTGTTCTCGGCCTTGATCGACGTAGCGGAGATGTCACTCGCCAAGACCGACGCGCGTCTGGCGGCACGGTTCCTCGAGCTCGGAGGTCGCCCCGCGATCGCCGAGCGGCTGCTATCCGAGCTCGAGCTCACCCGCACCCTCCTCCTCGACCTCCTCGGTCAGGAGGACATGCTCGACCGCAAGCCCCATCTGCGGACAGCGGTCGCTCTGCGGAGGCCCTTCGTGGACGTCCTGAGCGTGCTCCAGCTCCGCTGCCTGCGCGAGGTGCGGTCGGCCGGTGCAGACGGGGAGGAGCAGTCGCCCTGGCGCGAGCCGCTCCTGCTCACCGTCAACGGGCTCGCTGCAGGACTGCAGAACACCGGCTGACCCGGATCGACCGGGCTGCATCCGGTTCGTCCGATCACGTCGCGGCCGACATCTGCCGCAGCTCCTTCTTCAGGTCGGAGATCTCGTCCCGCAGACGCGCGGCGAGCTCGAAGTGCAGGTCTGCGGCGGCTTGGTGCATCTGGGCCGTCAGCTCCTGGATGAGCCCGGCCAGCTCTGACGCCGGAAGACTCTCGGTTCGACGACCGGCGACCTCGGCGTCAGCGACGACGGCGGCCCGCGACCGGCCACCGCCGTCGGCCTTACCCCGGGATCTGGCCCTGCCCGATCCGAGCAGCGTCTCGGTGTCCGCGTCCTCGCGCTGCAGCATGTCGGTGATGTCGGCGATCTTCTTGCGCAGCGGCTGGGGGTCGACACCGTTCTCGAGGTTGTAGGCGACCTGCTTCTCGCGTCGTCTGGCCGTCTCCTCGATGGCCTCGTGCATGCTCGGGGTCAGGTTGTCGGCGTACATGTGCACCTGACCCGAGACGTTGCGTGCTGCTCGGCCGATCGTCTGGATGAGTGAGCGGCTCGAGCGGAGGAAACCTTCCTTGTCGGCGTCGAGGATGCTGACCAGCGAGACCTCGGGGAGATCCAGACCTTCTCGGAGCAGGTTGATGCCCACGAGCACGTCGAACTCACCCAGCCGTAGCTCGCGGAGGAGCTCGACTCGACGCAAGGTGTCGATGTCGGAGTGGAGGTAGCGCACCCGAACGCCCTTGTCGAGGAGATAGTCCGTCAGGTCCTCGGCCATCTTCTTGGTGAGCGTGGTCACCAGCACCCGCTCGTCCCGGTCGGCGCGGACCCGGATCTCGTGCAGGAGGTCGTCGATCTGACCCTTGGTCGGTTTGAGCACGATCTCCGGATCGACCAGCCCCGTCGGGCGGATGATCTGCTCGACGACACCATCGGACTTCGCGAGCTCGTACGGACCCGGTGTGGCCGACAGGTAGACCGTCTGCCCGATCCGCTCGAGGAACTCCTCCCACTTCAACGGGCGGTTGTCCATCGCGCTCGGCAGCCGGAAGCCGTGCTCGACGAGAGTTCGCTTGCGGCTCATGTCCCCCTCGTACATGGCACCGATCTGCGGAACAGTGACGTGCGACTCGTCGATGACGAGCAGGAAGTCCTCCGGGAAGTAGTCGAGCAGGCAGTTCGGCGCCGAGCCGGGCGACCGTCCGTCGATGTGCATCGAGTAGTTCTCGATGCCGGCGCACGAACCGATCTGGCGCATCATCTCGATGTCGTACGTGGTGCGCATCCGCAGCCGCTGGGCCTCGAGCAGCTTGCCCTGTCTCTCGAACGTCGCGAGCTGGTCGGCGAGCTCGATCTCGATCCCCCGGATCGCGCGCTCCATCCGCTCGGGGCCGGCCACGTAGTGGGTCGCCGGGAAGACGTACATCTCGTCCTCCTCGCGGATGACCTCGCCGGTCACCGGATGCAGGGTGTACAGCCGCTCGATCTCGTCGCCGAAGAACTCGATCCTGATGGCGAGCTCCTCGTACACGGGGATGATCTCGACCGTGTCGCCGCGCACCCGGAAGGTGCCCCGGGTGAACGCGAGGTCGTTGCGGGTGTACTGCATCGTGATGAACTGCCGGAGGAGCTCGTCGCGGTCACGCTCCTCCCCCACCCGGAGCGAGACCATCCGGTCGACGTACTCCTGCGGAGTCCCGAGGCCGTAGATGCACGACACGGAGGCCACGACGACGACATCTCGCCGAGTCAGCAGGGAGTTCGTCGCCGAGTGACGCAACCGCTCCACCTCGTCGTTGATCGACGAGTCCTTCTCGATGTAGGTGTCCGTCTGGGGGACGTACGCCTCGGGTTGGTAGTAGTCGTAGTAGCTGACGAAGTACTCGACGGCGTTGTTCGGGAGGAGCTCCCTGAACTCGTTGGCCAGCTGCGCGGCGAGGGTCTTGTTCGGCGCCATGACGAGCGTGGGTCGCTGCACCTGCTCGACCAGCCAGGCCGTGGTGGCCGACTTGCCGGTGCCCGTCGCACCCAGCAGCACGACGTCCTGCTCCCCCGCGGTGATGCGGCGGGCGAGCTCGGCGATCGCCGTGGGTTGGTCGCCGGCGGGCTCGAAGTCGGAGACGACCTCGAACGGGGCGACGCGGCGCTTCAGATCGGTGACGGGACGCATAGCACCACGGTATGCGGTGGTACCGACAGCGCATACCTCTCGACCGGGGCGCTCCCCTCGGACCCTGGCAGCTCAGTCCGGCGGTCGCCATCCGGTCCGGGAGGACCACGACAGCGCATCGGCGTGTGCGAGGGCGAACCAGGGCTCCTTGGCCGACGCATAGTCGGCGGTGCGGGTCAGCCGGCCGGACAGCTCGCGCTTGAACCGTTCGTAGGACTCGCGCGCTGTCGCATCCGCGCGCATCCAGTCCCGGAACCGCAACGCCCAGACCCACCCGTCGCTGCCGTGCTCGCGGACGTGGATGTGGGCGACGCGCGCAGGATCGGCATTGCCGTGGACGCGCTTCGGCCACTCCTTGCCGTCCGCGCCGCTGTCCCACCAGTGACCCGGGGATCGGGGAAAGCCCGCAGCCGTCATGGCGTCGATGAACGCCGGACGATCCGCCTCGCGCAGGTCCCGGACACCGATCTGGAGGTCGATGACGTCCTTGGCGACCAGCCCGGGAACCGCGGTCGAGCCGACGTGGTCCACGCTGAGCGCGCGCTCCCCCAGCGCGCGGCGGATGCGCCCGATAAGCCGCTCCGCGTCGTGAGCCCACTGATCCCGGGATTCGCTCAGGGCGAGACGGTCCGGCCTCCGGGAGACGACTCCCAACCGGAGGTTGGCGTCGAACGGCAGGATCCGCCCCTCCCACAGCTCGTATGCCAGATCGTCCAAGCGCTCCCGGGACCCGCTGTTGTCGAGCACGACGTCGGCGGCCGCATACCGCTCCGCGTCGCTCGCCTGTGCCGCGATCCGGTTGCGGGCGTCCTGCTCATCCATGCCGCGGTCGTCGACGAGCCGCCGAACGCGCTCGTCCTCGGGGGTGTCGACCACGACGACGAGGTGGTAGTCGGCCGTGAGACGCTTCTCGACGAGGATCGGCATGTCGTGGACGACCACCCCGTTGCGTCTGGCGCTCGCCATGCGCGTGGCCGTGACCTCCCAGATCGCCGGGTGGGTGATGGCCTCGAGATCGGCGAGGGCACGACGGTCCTCGAACACGATCCGGCCCAGGCCTTCACGGTCCAGCGTTCCGTCGGCCTGCAGGACCTCGACGCCGAAGCGGCCGACGATGTCCCGCAGAGCGCGGGTGCCCGGCTCGACGACCTCGCGGGCGATCAGGTCGGCATCGACGACCGTCGCACCGAGGGCCTGGAACCGCTTCGCCACGGTCGACTTCCCGGATCCGATGCCACCGGTGAGACCGACCCTGAGCATGGCCCAACCGTACCCGGCCCGAAGACGAACGCGGGGCCGGCCCCCAATGGGAGCCGGCCCCGAGATCGGGATGCTCGTGAACGTCAGTTCCCGGTGAGCTTCTCGCGAAGCGCAGCGAGCGCCTCGTCGGAGGCCAGCGTTCCGCCACCCACCGGCGCCGCGGAGGACTGGGTCTCACCGCTGCTGCTGCTGCTGCTGCTGCTGCTGCTGCTGGAGCCGCTACCGGAGTCGGACGAGTAGGACGTCGAGGCGCTGGTCGACGAACTGGCGTCGGCGTCGTCCTTGGCGGCCTGCTCCACCTGGGCCTTGTGGGACTCCCAGCGGGCGTGGGCCTCGGCGTACTCGCGCTCCCACTTCTCGCGCTGGGTCTCGTAGCCCTCGAGCCACTCGTTGGTCTCGGGGTCGAAGCCCTCGGGGTACTTGTAGTTGCCCTGCTCGTCGTACTCGGCGGCCATGCCGTAGAGCGTCGGGTCGAACTCGCCGACCGAGACGCTGCCGTCGTTGGCCTGCTTCAGCGAGAGCGAGATGCGACGACGGTCGAGGTCGATGTCGATGACCTTGACGAAGATCTCCGCACCGACGGTGACGACCTGCTCAGGCAGCTCGACGTGACGCTCGGCCAGCTCCGAGATGTGCACCAGTCCCTCGATGCCCTCCTCCACCCGGACGAACGAGCCGAAGGGGACGAGCTTGGTGACCTTGCCCGGCACGACCTGGCCGATCGCGTGGGTCCGGGCGAAGTGCTGCCACGGGTCCTCCTGCGTCGCCTTGAGCGAGAGCGAGACCCGCTCGCGGTCCATGTCGACGTCCAGGACCTCGACCGTGACCTCGGTGCCGACCTCGACGACCTCGGACGGGTGGTCGATGTGCTTCCAGGACAGCTCGGAGACGTGGACGAGGCCGTCGACACCGCCGAGGTCCACGAACGCACCGAAGTTGACGATGCTGCTGACGACGCCGGAGCGGACCTGGCCCTTCTGCAGCTCGCGCAGGAAGGTGGTGCGGACCTCGGACTGGGTCTGCTCCAGCCACGCGCGGCGGGAGAGGACGACGTTGTTGCGGTTCTTGTCGAGCTCGATGATCTTTGCCTCGATCTCCTTGCCGACGTAGGGCTGGAGGTCGCGGACGCGCCGCATCTCGACGAGGGAGGCGGGAAGGAAGCCGCGCAGGCCGATGTCGAGGATGAGGCCGCCCTTGACGACCTCGATGACGGTGCCGGTGACGACGCCGTCCTCCTCCTTGACCTTCTCGATCGTGCCCCAGGCGCGCTCGTACTGCGCACGCTTCTTGGACAGGATCAGCCGGCCTTCCTTGTCCTCCTTCTGGAGCACCAGTGCCTCGACCTCGTCACCGACGGACACCACCTCGGAGGGGTCGACGTCGTGCTTGATCGAGAGCTCGCGCGAGGGGATGACACCCTCGGTCTTGTAGCCGATGTCGAGCAGGACCTCGTCCCGGTCGACCTTCACGATCCGGCCTTCGACGATGTCGCCATCGTTGAAGTCCTTCATGGTTGCCTCGATGGCGGCCAGGAGGTCGTCGTGCGATCCGATGTCGTTGACGGCCACCTGGGTTGCGGTCTTCTCGACCGTGCTGGTGCTCATGTAGTAGGAACTCCGTAGGGAATGAGTATCTCGAGATGGACTGGGTCTGGTGCACGTGGTCCGGTGCCCGCTCGTAGCTCATCCCGGAAGGTGAATGGGCATGAAGCAACGCACACAAACGTGCTCTGACATCGTATCGACGCTGTCACGCACGGTCAAAAGGTGTGGGCCGGGCCGCGACGGTGGAGGAATGGCCATCGGCCGGCGACGACGAGGAGGTATGCGGTGAGCGGCGTGGCGCGGCGGCCCACCTCGGGCGATGCGACGGCCTCGGCCAACCGTCGGTGGTGGGACTCGGAGGCATCCTCCTACTACAACGAGCACGGCCCCTTTCTCGGCGACGACCGCTTCGTGTGGGGACCGGAGGGGTGGACCGAGGCTGAGTTGGACATCCTCGAGGCGCGACCGACGCATACCGTTCTCGAGGTAGGTGCCGGCGGGGCGCAGTGCTCCCGCTGGCTGGCGGGGGAGATCGGCTGCCGGGTCGTGGCCACCGACCTGTCCGCCGGCATGCTCGGTACCGCCCGCCGGATCGACCGATCGCTCGGGCGAGCGCTCCCGCTCGCCCAGTGCGACGCGACCCGGCTCCCCTTCCCGGATGCGGTCTTCGACCGGGTCTTCACCGCATACGGCGCGGTGCCCTTCGTCGCGGACACGGCGAGGCTCATGCGGGAGATGGCCCGCGTCACCGTGCCCGGTGGACGGGTCGTCTACTCGACGTCCCATCCGTGGCGCTGGGCTTTTCCGGACGACCCCGGGGAGGCGGGCCTCACCGTGCGGCAGTCGTACTTCGACGAGCGACCCTATCTCGAGCTCGACGACGACGACCGCCCGGTCTACGTCGAGCACCACCGAACACTCGAACACCGCGTCGCCGAGGCGGTCTCCGCCGGTCTCGTCATCGAGGCCGTCCGCGAGCTGCCCTGGAAGGACGCGACAACGAGCACGTGGGGTGGCTGGTCGCCCTCCCGCGGGCGTCTGATCCCCGGGACGCTGGTCCTGGTGGCGCGCCGGTCGTGACCGGCGGACGACGCTGCGACTACTCGCTCAGCTCGCGGCGGGTGGTCCGGGACTCCGCCTCGGGTGCCGTGGCCTCCTCGAAGAACTGGTCCGTCCGGTCCGGGTACCGCTCCTCGTAGGTCGGCTCGACCGGCTCCTCGAAGTCGGGCTGGGCCGCGACCGGCTCCTCATGGGTCGCCTCGTCGGCGTACTCACTGTCGCCCGACGCCGAACGACCCATGAAGGCGAGGAACGCGCCGAGGCCGACCAGCAGGAGGCCGGGGATGACGAGGTACCAGGTGAGGGGCCCGCGGAGCAGGCCGAGCAGGTTGCCCTTGGCTCCCCATTCGTCGGCGTTGGCCTGGATGGTCTCGTCGTCGAACCCGATCGTGCCGACGGTGAAGCCCACCGGCTGCTGACCGTCCGTCTGGAGCGTCTTGTCGACCTCTTCCTCACCCTTGATGACGACGCCGGTGTTCGGCTCGACCCAGAGGGTGCGGGTGTTCGCGTAGTGGAGGTCGGCGGCGACATTGCCCTCGAGACCCTCCTCGAACAGGGACGCCGGCACCTCACGGGTTGCGACGACCTCGTCGGGGATCACCTGCTGGAAGCGGTACGTCGTCGTGCCGAAGACGTCCTCCTCGTCCTGGAACTCGATGGGGAAGGCGCGACCGAGGTCGGCGTCCCACCACTGGTAGGTCTCCTTCTGGACGTTGAAGGGGAACTTGAACACCAGTCCCTCGTGCGTGGCGTCCTCGACCGCGTCCGGGTTGTCCAGGTCGCCCGTTGAGCGGTAGTCACCGCAGCAGTTCGTCGCCTCGCCGGTTCGACGGTCGATCGAGACACCCGAGTCGCTGTAGCTGAGGTCGACCCATTCGCCATCGACCTGGGCGCGAGAGACGCTCGAGCTCTGCCAGAACGCCTGAGTGTCCTCGACGCCGTACTCCTGGGCGATGCCGGGGATACCGTTCACCTCGCGGGTGTTCTGCACCGTCACGCCGGTGAGCTTGTCGATGACCGCGCCGTCCTCGCTCTCGTGCGGGTAGAGAACGCTCATGTTCTGACCGACGGACACCGACGTCGTCTCCTGGTCGAGGGGGACGATCGCCAGTCGGTCATACATGAAAGGGCGGGCCAGGAGGCCGAGGCCGATGAGCAGCGCACCCAGTGCGATGGCGACGAATCCCAGCACGCGGCGCATGCGCGGCCACCTTTCGGTCGACGGTGAGTCGCGCACAGCGTACCAGCGGGTAGCCTGGACCGCGGTCGACTCCGGAAAACGAGGAACACGAGTGTCTGAACGGACCCACAGGCGTCCTGGACCCGTGCAGCGTATCCGTCGAGCGATCCCCTGGATCGGGCGCCGGGATGCCTGGGATCTGGGCGCCGCCGTGATGATCCTGGTGTTCCTGGGCGCGGTCCTGTGGCTCGTCGGAGGCGGTGGGCTCTACATCGACGACATCCGGGCTCAGGCCTACGCGGCAGACCGGTCGATGTGGCCCTTCATCGTCGAGAGCAACCAGACCCATCTCGCCTACTCGGCCCGGACCGTGGACTGGTTGCAGGCGACGTACGCTCCCCTCGAGCACTGGCCGGCCGTCGTGCTGACCCTCGTCATCGCAGGCACTCTCGGCGTCTTCCTCTGGATCGCGTGCCGGTCGCTGATCGGGCATCCCGCGGCCGCACTGGTGGGCGTGTACCTCGGCCTCTTCACGGCCACGATCGTGCCGACCCTGGCATGGTTCCGGCAGTCCCTCACCGGGTTGGCGTCGATCACGATGACGCTGGTCGTCCTTACCCTGGCAGTCCGCTACGTCCGCGGCGGCTCACGATGGGTACTCGCCGCGACGTGCGTCCTGCACGTGGTCGCCCTCGGGTTCTCGGAGCGTGCCCTGGTCGCACCGATCTTCCTCCTGGGCATCCTTGTCTTCCTCCGTCCGGCTGACACCAGGCCGTCCTCCCGTCGGGCGATCACGGCAGTCGTCGGCCTGGGTCTGGTCAACGTCGGCTTCCTCGTCGCCTATCTGTCCGGCGACTTCGACCGGGGGGACGGGACCCAACCCTCGGTCACGGGCTTCATCACGTCGACGGGCTACTCACTCCTCGGCAACACCGTCCCGGCGTACCTCGGCGGACCCTGGACCTGGTACGGAGACGGCAGCTACGGGTACGCCGACACCTCTGACTTCCTGATCGGGATCGCCGGGCTCGTGCTCGTCGTGCTGCTCGTGTTCGCCCTTCTGCACGATGCACGTCGCGCCGGCCGGGTGGTCGCCGCCGCAGCCTCGTTCGTCGTGCCGCTCTACGCGTTGATCTATGTCGGGCGGGTGGCCCGAGTCGATGAGGTCTCGGTCGTCGACGACCTGAGGCTGCACACGGATGCCGCGATCATCGGTGCGGTCGCGGTTGCCGCTCTCCTCTCCGTGGCCTTGGCTCATCCTGTCTTCGCGCGCCGGGGGCCTCGACTCGCACGGGCCATCGTCATGGGAGTCGTAGCCGTCATTGTCGTCAGCGGCACGGTCGCCTCGTGGTCGCGCTTCGTGGACCGGTGGCACACCAACGACTCTGACGTCTACCTCGAGTCCCTCCGCGCCGAGCTGCCGGACACCACCGGGACGATCGTGCCCGGACCGGTGCCCGAGGCCCTTGTTCCGTGGTGGGTGCAGCCGGACTTCAGCACCCAACCCCTGGTGCGCCTCATGTCCCCGCGGGCGGAAACCGTCGTCATGCGTGATCCGGCACGGGCTGTCGGCTACGACGGACACCTGGTCGACGCCCGGTTGATGGGTCTGGAGGCACTGTCGTCCTCGGAGCTGTGCGTCCTGAACATCCCCTCCGACAAGCGCGCAGGACTCGTGCAACTGGTCGACCCGATACCGCCACGACGGCATCAACTCCTTGAGATCGGTCTCCTCGTCGGCGACACTACGCGGGTGGGTGTGGCGGTGATCGATAGCGAGGGAACGGAGACTCCGGCAAGCTTCTTCGACCCCCCGCTCCTCCACCGCGGCCCGACCCGAATCCTCGCGACGATTCCCGTCAACACAACCGTCACCGGGGTCGTGGTCACAGCCCTCGACCGCAACACGACGGGGATGTGCATCACCTCCGTGACGTCTGTCCTCGCCCGAGCGACCCTGTGAGCGAGACCAGGACGAGTCGCTTGGAGCGGCGTCGGAGCCATCGGGCGGGATCGTCCACGCCGATGCTGCCGTCCACCCCGATGCTGCCGTCCACCCCGATGCTGCCGTCCACCCCGATGCTGCCGCATCTGCAAGAACTGGAAGCGTGGCGCGGCCTCGCCGCCTTCGCCGTTCTGCTCACCCACGCAGGCTTCCTGTCCGGAGCGACCGGTCGCGATCTCCTCCCGGGCTTCCTGTCCCGCATGGACCTCGGCGTCACGGTCTTCTTCGTCCTCAGCGGCTTCCTCCTGTACCGGCCCCACGCCAATGCGATCGCCACCGACAACCCGGCGCCGGCGACGCGTCGGTTCGTGATCCGACGGGTGGCACGAATCGTCCCCGCGTGGCTCGCCGTCCTCGTCGGAGCACTCGTCCTGGTCCCGGCGACGCGGACCGCCGGTGCCGACGTGTGGGCCGCCAACCTGCTCCAACTACAGGCCCTTCGGTTCGAGTGGGATCTCCCTGGCCTGACGCAACTGTGGAGCCTCTCGACCGAGATCGGCTTCTACCTGTGCCTGCCACTCATCGCGCTCGGCATCCGCCGATCGGTGGGTGACCGGGGGCCGGCAGCACATGTGCTCGCCATCGGCGGACTCATCCTCGCCGCCTGGTCGTTCCGCGTGGCGGGCTACCTCGGTCTGCTCCCTGCCGGATACGCGTGGTTGCGCACCTTCCCCGCCATGTTGGACTGGTTCGCTCTCGGGATGCTCTTGGCGGTCCTCATGGCCAACCAGCACCGGTGGCCCACCCTCGTCGAGACCATCAGGCATTCAGGCAACGCGTTTCTCGTCCTGGCGGCCGCGGTCTTCTGGATTCTGACGACCTCGATCGCCGGACCCTACACCCTCAGCCCGTCCACCTCCTGGCAGATGACCGTGCGGCATCTTGGAGCCGCGGCTGTCGCCGCCCTCCTCATCTACCCGTCAGCCGTCGGAGCCCGGACCGTGCTCACGGCCCTGCTCCGGTCCCGCCCTCTGGGCTATTTGGGCAAGATCAGCTACGGCTTCTTTCTCTGGCACATGCCCGTCATGTTCTGGGTTCGGTCCACGCTCGGCTACGAGCTGTTCGACGGGCACTTCTGGGTCACCGTCGTCGCCACGACCATCATCACGACCGTCATCGCGGCGGCCAGCTGGCACGTCATCGAGCGTCCCATCCTCGACGCGGCGCGCCGGCGGACGTGACGTCTTGCCCTTCGCGGGCTCGGGGTCCGGTGCCCACGGACCGAGGACGACCAGGGCGACGAAACCCATGGCGAGCAACTGCGCGACTCCGTCGCGGTTCGTCGCCATCGGGGCCGGCCAGGGAGACATCGTCGCCCAAGCGATCAGACCGGCACCGATGACACCACCGACTCGAACGACGGCGCGGTGGCTCACCGATCTCACGAGGAGCGCGGCGACCACGGTCACGACGACACCCCCGGGGCCTGAGACGAGCGCAGCCGCCACGACGACTCCGACCAGACCGACCCACGATGACGGGTTGAGCGGCGACGGCACAGCGGTCGACCCTGTCTCGGTCGTGCGCTGAGGACGGAGGCTGAGCGCAACGAGCGTCACAGCGCAGACGAGCCCGATGACCAACGCGAGCCGGAACGCCGCCTGCGGGGCGAAGCGGAGCTCGACCGAGCCGGTCGTCCCCTCCGGGATGACCCATCCCTGAGCCCATCCATCAGCTGTCACCGGCTCGAGCTCGACACCCCCAGCCGAGGCCACCCAGCCCGGGTTCGCGTTCTCTCGGACCACGAGCAGTGAGTCCGCCTCCGTCGTCTCGCTCAGGCTGAGGACTCGGTGCGTCGAGGTCCATCGGTCCACCTCGAGGGCGGTTCCCGGCGTCGCGAGCAAGGGACGCGTGGTCAACGTGAGAGAGCGGGGCAGGAACTCGGCCGAGGCGATCAACCGCGCTCGGACTTCGCCGGCCGCCACCGAGGCGGTCTCACAGCCGACGAGGTCCAGCGGTTCGCCGGCGATGAGCCGGCCCCGGGTTCCGCGGACCTCTGTGGGGTAGGTCTGCCCGGCGACCTGGACGATCGGACCGAAGCCGCACGGCATGATCACCGGCTCGCTCGCCCCCAGTCCCGTGGTCGTCCACGGCTCTCCGCTGACGGTCAGCTCGCCGATGACGACCGGCATGTCGGCACCGCCGTCGGTCACCTGACTGGTGGTGCGAATCACCGTCACGGAGACCGACGAGACCCGCCGGGTCCCGAGGTCGATGAAGCCGCTTTCCGGCACTGGCAGAGTCCGCCCCGGTCCGTCGTCAAGGGATACCTCGACTCTCGTCGGTCGCCGACCGGCGGCGTCGCTGTCCACCTCGAGCCTGATTCCCGTGACCAGACGAGGCTCGTCCCACGTCACGTGGAGGACCGGGCGATCGTCGTCAGGGTCACTTGCCCAGTACGTTCCCGGATCACCGTCCAGGACGAGTTGCGGGCTCACGGAAGGTCCCTCCAGCCACTGGCTGGAGGCCTCCGCCTCGATCCCGTCCAGTCGTTTGAGCAACTCCTCGGCGGCCGATGAGGAGCGCGGGTACACCGAACCTGACAGGGTGAACTCGCTGTCCTTCGACAGTGTGAACACGCGTCGCAGATCGCCTGACTGTTCGCCGTCACGGCTCGTGGCCGGGTTGCAGGCGAGCACGCCTGAGGCCATGGCGACGCACGCGGGCCGCCGATCGAGTGGCGTCTCCATGGCGACCATGTCGACCGGAGCGCTGACCGCAGGCATGGCCGACCACGGTTCGGCCCGGGGTATCGCGTCCGCACCGATATCGAGGACTCGCACCGTGGGTCGACCATCCCGTACGTCCGCGACCGTGAGCCGGAACATCGTGCTCGGTCCGGGCGCAACAGCCACGTCGAACGCGTACCGATCTCGCTCGACCGCCGGGTCGAAATCGGGCGGGCTCACCGGCGTGCGCACCTCCCCCTGATCCGTCCGGGTCACGACAGCCGCGATGTCCGCACCGACGGCGGCATCGATGACGACCCGCACCGTTTCCGGAAGGGTGACCGCCGACGGCCAGTCCGCCTGCACCCACTCGCCCACGGGCTCGTAGCCGGCGGACTGCCACCACGTGTCACCACTACGGTCGAAGGCCCGGGCGGCGTCGGTCGCCAGGTCTCGCGACTGACCGAACTCCGGGTTCGTCAGGGCCGACGAAGCCTCGGCCTCGACCCCCCCGACCCAGACTTTGGTGGTCTGCGACGCAGTCAGTTCGTCCGACGCGACCCAAGAAGGCACCCAGTCGTGGACCCTCCGGGGGGCTAGGTGCGGCTCCTCCGCGGTCAGCAGGCCACCATAGTTGTCCCGGACCGCGGAGAAGGTGGCCTCCCGTCGCGGCAGGGTGTCCGTGATCACGCCTCGTGCTGGTCCCACGGCATCGACACTCGCGACGTCGGCGGCGAACACGACCGGCACATCAGCGGGCACGGGTGAGCTGAGTCCCTCTGGCCCTCCCGACATCTCCACCGCGGCGCTCAGCGGAACGACGCTGTTCGGAGCGATCCGCGTGTCGTCGGCGAGCTCGAAGACCTCTACGGCACGCAGCGGTCGGCCCATGCCACCGTCGGCGGCGATTCCGGGGTCGAACGACCCGCCCACCGGCGGGCCGAAGGCCTGCACCGGCTCGGCGCCTGCGGTCTCCAGTGCCCGGCGGGCCACCAACGGGCGGACGCCTCCGGGGACCAGGTCGGCGCGGAGGAGAACCCGGCTGACGCCGAGCCGTGACAGGGATCTGGCCAGCTCCTCGCCGCCGTACCCGGTCGCGACCCGGGCCTCGATGTCGTTGAGGATCCGGATCGCGCTCGCCGACCCGAGCGGGACGACGTCTCGGACGATCCACGGGCTGTCGACGAGCGCCTGCAGCGGCTCGTCGCGTGGATCCCCCCAGATGCTCGTCGCCATGTTCGATCCGGGGAGCACGAGCGTGCGTCCCTCATCGGGGTGATCGTCGAGCCACGCGGCCGCCTGGCTCCAGTAGTCCGGGAGCTGCAGATAGCGTCCCCGCTGGCTCACGCCGGTCAAGGCTGGAAACGCGGCCTGCGCCACGATGGCGAGGACGACCACCGCATACCCCAACCTGGGCCAGGGCGCCCGCACGGAGACAGCCCATCGGTGCAGCCGCGGGAGCGCGTGCGCGAGGCCCATCACCACGGCCAGACGAACGAGCGGCTCGAACTTGTGGGCGTTGCGGAACGGAGCAAGAGGACCGTCCAGCAGCGTCGCTACCTGCGCCGCCCCAACACCGGTCACGTCCCCGACGCGCCCCATCGTGACCAGGAGCAGGCCGACCACGAGGAGTACTCGGGCGAAGACCCCCCACCGTCGTGGAACCGTCCACAGGCCGAGCAGGCCGACGACCGCGACGAGGAGTCCCATCGCAACCGTCACCCGTGACGTCAGGATCTCGAAGCCGGCTATCCATAGCGGCCCCCGGGAACCGGTGATCCCCGCGATCCACTGCGTCGTCCCGCGGAGCGTTTCGGGAAGGCTGGCCGGTGCGGTGGTGACCGCGGCGCTCTCGATCCAGTCCAGGAAGGGCGGGCTGTACCGGCCGAGCAGCAGGAGAGGAACGACCCACCACAGAGTGGCCAGGGTGACCGCCGCAGCCCACCAGCCCAAGAGCCTCGTCCGCACCGGCCGCGCCCGGGTGAGGATCCACAGTCCGCCCGGGATGAGGACGGCGATCGTGGCCGTCGCATTGACCGCGCCGACGAGGAGAACCGCGAGTCCCGAAAGCATGGCGGCGCGACGCTCCGAGCCTGGGGCGAAGCGGACCAGCGGCACGAGCACCCACGGAGCCACGGCCATCGGCCAGATCTCGGAGCTCACGGCTCCCAGTCCCATGAGCATGCGGGGAGCGAGGGCGTATGCGGCGGCCGCGACGAGTCTGGACGCCTCGGTGCCGATCTCGAGCCGTTCGAGGAGCACGCGGGTGCCGTGGAATCCGACCAGCAGAATAGTCGCCCACCAGAGGCGCTGGGTGACCCAGCCCGGTACCCCGAGGGCGTCGTGCACCCAGAAGAACGGACCCATGGGGAAGAGGTAGCCATAGGCCTGGTTCTGGAGCTGCCCGGCCGCCGCAGTCGGATCCCACAGCACCAGAGCCCTCCCGAGCAGGCCGGATGGGTTGGCGGTGAGATCGAGCTTGGTGTCCGGTGCCGTCCACCCGGGATGTTGGACGAAGGCCAGCGCCACGAGGACCGCTGAGACTGCGACGAGCCGGACCCGCCGCGTCCAGCTCTGGACGGCGGAGTCGGTCTCAGTCACCGGCGGGCTCCCGCGCCACGCTCAGGACGATGACCGCGTTCCACGAGGCGATCTCCCTCAGCCCCGGGACCGACATGACGCGGTGCGCCCAGCGCGGGTGGTACCGAGGAATGGTGGCGACGTCGAGCACGCGACCTTGCCGACCCGCTTCTCGGGCCCACCGGAGCATGCGGCCGACCGAGCACGGGTACAGCGAGCGACCGTAGTCGTTCTTCGGACGACGGCCGTGGCGACGGGCATAGCGGTCCGCCGCCCGCCGGCCTCCGAGGTAGTGCCATGGGGCGGTCTCGTGCCCACCCCATGGTGAGAGCCACGGTGTCCAGGAGAGGTACACGAGTCCTCCGGGTCGCGTGACGCGCACCATCTCGTCCGCCATACGCTCGGGCTCCGGCACGTGTTCCAGAACGTTGCTCGACAGGGTCACATCGAAGCCTCCGGCGACGATCGGCAGCTCAAGCCCCGAGGCACGGAGGCTGTCGCCCGCAGCGTCACCCCGGGCGGTCATCTCCCCCGCATCCGGCTCTACCCCCGCATACCGTGCCCCGGCGGCCTCGAACGCGTCGGCGAAGTACCCCGGACCTCCCCCGACATCAAGGACTCTGCTGCCGGACAACGTGGTCCACTGGCTGAGCTGGGAGACGGTGTCGGACGCGAGCGCCCCGTAGAAGCGGTCCGGGTCGTCCTGCTCGTGCAGGAATGCCTGGAACAGCCGGACCGACCTGCTCAGGGTGGCGGCATGCGGTCGGACGGGCGATCCGGCCAGGCTCATGTGACTACTCTCGGGTAACATCCTCGGGACATCAAGCGAGGTCCCATCAGTGCGCGTTGCATTCCTGAACTGGCGTGACTCCACCCACCCCGAGGGTGGGGGAGCCGAACTCTACGCTCAGACCGTCTGCGCCGGCCTTGCCGCGCGCGGACACGCCGTCACCCTATATTGCGCCGACCACGGTCGCGCACCTGCGGACGAGCAACGCGATGGGTATCGCATCCGGCGCCGCGGGTCCCGACTGTCGGTCTACGCAGCGGCGGTGGCGCAGCTCAGGAGGGATGCGGCCGAGGAGGGAGCCTACGACGTCGTCGTCGACACCCAGAACGGCATCCCGTTCTTCAGTCCCCTGCAGATCAGGACCCCGGGGGTCGTGCTGGTCCATCACGTGCACCGCGAGCAGTGGCCGGTCGTCTTCGGTCCCGTCCAAGCCCATGTCGGCTGGTTCGTCGAGTCCCGCGTCGCGACGCAGGTGAACCGGCGGCGCACCTACGTGGCAGTGAGCGAGCGCACGAAGGAGGAGCTTGGGCAGCTCGGAGTGGACCTCGAGAGGATCCGCGTGATCCACAACGGCACCAACCCGCCACGCCTGACGGGGCGTGACCGTGCCGAGGACCCGACCCTGGTCGTCCTCGGTCGACTCGTGCCGCACAAACGTGTCGAGCACGCGGTCGACGTGATCGCCGCTCTCTCCTCGACCCATCCACAGGCACGCCTCCGCATCATGGGCGAGGGATGGTGGCATGACCGCATTGCCGCGCACGCGGACGCGCGGGGGGTCGCCGACCGGGTGGACCTGCTGGGATTCGTGGACGAGCAGACCAAGGCCGAAGAGCTGGATCGAGCGTGGCTGTCGCTCGCACCGAGTGTCAAGGAGGGCTGGGGCCTGTCCGTCGTCGAGGCCGCCAGTCACGGCGTTCCGACAGTGGCCTACCACGGAGCCGGCGGACTCTCCGAGTCGATCGCCGACGGACGGACCGGCATTCTCGTCGACTCACTGGACGCGATGACAGCCGCCGCGCGGGCGCTCATCGAGGATGGGTCGAGGCGAGCCAGAATGGCGGAAGAGGCGCGCACACACAGCGCGCGCTACACATGGGAGGCCTGCGTCGACGCCTGGGAGAGTCTGCTCGACGAGGTGAGCGTCAGCCGCCGTAGTTGAGGACGACGGCGGGGTCGAGGATCTCCGCCGGACCGTTCTGCACGGCGTCGCCGTCACTGGGCGAGTTGGCGGACACGATCGCCGCCGCAGCGCCGGTCGCGGCCAGGAGCCCGAGGATGGCGCTGAGGACGACCGCGACAACGGGACGGCTGCGGTCGTCCTGGGTGTAGGCACCAGAGGCCATGAATACTCTCCTCACGAGCCATCTGCAGGGGCGATGGCACTCGGTTCAGTCTAGCGGCTCGCAGCGGACGGCTCGGACCACACCACGAAATCCGCACCCGAGAATGTCTCCGCCCAGGTGGATGGTAAATCCGGAACGACTCCCGGGCTTCCCCTCCAGACGACGACATGCTCGATGCCGCTACCGCTCAGTAGCTCAGATGGTATGGGATCGCCACCGCCGCGAGACAGCCATTCTCGCAGCGTGTCGTCCGCCGCCTCGATGGCGCTCTCCTGGATGTCGTTCTCTCGGAGGTCGACGGAGTCCGCCACCAGGATCAGGTCACCGTCGCGTTCGATGGTCAACGTTCCGTCCGAGAGCACCCGACCCGGTAGGGCTCTCGCCGTGGGGTCGAGGAAGGTCTGCGGCATCCACGTCACCCGCCGGAGGGGCTGCCAGGGCAAGGTCAGCACCCGCCCACTGTCCATGGCCGCGACCACCGCCTCCCACTCCGGTGAGAAGGGCTGCGGATCGTAGGCCGCCCGTAACCGTTCCGGAGCGCCCGGGACGAGGACCACAGCGACGGCTGTGGGAAGGATGACGGCGAGCGGCACCTCGAGCGCTCGGCGTCCATCGGAGACCCGCTGCACCAACGTGCCGGTCCCGATCGCGACGAGGAACACCGTGGCGACGACCGACGGCGCCAGCATTCGATGCAGGTCTCGGAAGAGAGCAACACCGGGGACCTCCTGCAGCGCCGTCCACGGCGCGAGGAGTGGACCGCTGAGCAGTGCCGTGATCACCGGAATCCCGACGGCGGTCACCGACAGAGCCGGGGCGGCTGGGTGGCGGGTCCGCGCGAGTTCGACGAGGCCCAGTGTGCCGAGCGCGAGGACCACGACGAGACCGACCACCCCGATGGCGCCGGAGCGCGCACCGAGGGTCGCGGCCGCAGACCACACGCCGCCACCGACGAGAGCCGACGCGAAGGCGCCGAGGCCGGTGTCGTCCGCCAGCCGGAAGGCACGTGCGCCGGACGGATCCGCGCCGCTACCCCCGCCCGCCAGCGCCGGCACCAGCCAGGGCAAACACAAGATGACGGAGACAGCCGCCTGGAGCGCGACCTCAGCGGGTCTCCTGCGGCGAAGCATCGCCACGAGGACCGCCGCAGTGCCGGCGAGTACGGCCCCCCATGGGGTCAACGCTGCGACGAGGACCGCCAGGGACGACAGCGTCACACGCCGTCTCACCGACGCCTGCCGGGAGGTGATCACCAGCCACGGCAGGGTGGCGTAGGCGATGAGAAGGACGGGCTGCCCGAGGAGCAGACGCTCGATGACGTACGGGTTGGCCATCGACACGACCGTTGCGGTGCCCATCGCGATCGGACCGCGATGGCGCAGGACGAGACCCGCCCCCACTCCAGCCCCGACGAGTGACCCGAGCAGGAACAGATGCTGCAGGAGCCATGTGGGCAGCAGCAGGCTCCACGCCCATAGGACCCCGTCGAGCGGCCAGGCGCGCAGTCCCGCAGGGGTGCGCAGATGGTGCCAGTCGGGCGCCGTCGGGGACGGCACGGTGACGTGATCGAGGAACAGTGCGTAACCGGGTCGCACGGAGGCTCCGAGAAGCGCGCCGGCGACGAGGAGGGCCAACCCCAGACACAACAGCTCGGGGGCGCCGGAGCGACGATGACGCCCGCTAGTGGGCGGCGGCATGCCAGGTGTCGCCCACGCCGACATTGACGTCGAGGGGGACCAGCAGGTCCACGGCGGCACCCATCTCGCGCCGGACCAGGACCTCGACGTCCGTACGTTCCCCCGGTGCCACCTCGAGGACGAGCTCGTCATGCACCTGGAGCAGCAGCCGCGAGCCGGCTCCCGACTCCCTCAGCGCCTCACGGACCCGGATCATGGCGACCTTGATGATGTCGGCCGCCGAGCCCTGGATCGGGGCGTTGAGGGCCATGCGCTCGGCCATCTCCCGCCGCTGCCGGTTGTCGCTGGTGAGGTCGGGAAGATAGCGCCGACGGCCGAGCATTGTTTCGGTGTACCCGGACTGGCGCGCTCCGGCCACGACGTCGCGCAGGTAGTCCCGCACCCCGCCGAAGCGCTCGAAGTACTCGTCCATCAGACCTCTGGCCTCGTCGGTGGAGATCGTGAGCTGACGGCTCAGGCCATATGCGGACAGGCCGTAGGCCAGGCCGTAGGACATCGCCTTGATCTTGGCGCGCATCTCGAGCGTCACGTCCTCGGGCTCCACCCCGAAGACCCGGCTGCCCACGAAGCGATGCAGATCCTCCCCCGAGGTGAAGGCGGCGATGAGGCCTTCGTCCCCCGACAGGTGCGCCATGATCCGCATCTCGATCTGGCTGTAGTCGGCGGACATCAGCGTCTCGTAGCCCGCACCGACGACGAACGCCTCCCGGATGCGGCGGCCCTCCTCGGTCCGGATCGGCACGTTCTGGAGGTTCGGGTCGGTCGAGGACAGCCGCCCGGTCGCTGCGATCGTCTGGAGGTAGGTCGTGTGGATCCGCCCATCGGAGGCGATCGACTTGAGCAGACCCTCGACGGTCACCCGGAGGCGCGAGGTGTCGCGGTGCCGGAGCAGTGCCTCGAGGAAGGGGTGCTCCGTCTTGGCATACAGGTCCGCGAGCGCCTCGGCGTCCGTGGTGTACCCGGTCTTGGTGCGTTTCGTCTTCGGCATCTGAAGACGCTCGAACAGGACCGTCTGGAGCTGCTTCGGACTCCCGAGGTTGATCTGCTCACCGTCGATGGCGGCGTAGGCGTCGTCCTGCGCCGCCCGCATCTTCGCGTCGAAGTCCGCCTCCAGCGACTCCAGACCCGCCCGGTCGACGGCGATGCCGGTGTCCTCCATCTCGACCAGGATGTCGACGAGGGGCAGCTCGATCTCGCGGAGCAGCCGGTCGGCCCCGATCTCGCCCAGGCGGGTGTCGAGGGCCCCCGAGAGCTCCAGGACCGCTCGGGCCCGCACCATGGCATCGTCCGCGGCGGCATCCGCGGCCGCCTCGTCGTCGAAGCTCAGCAGACCCTGACCCGAGTCGGTCGCCTCGCTCGACAGCTCACGGCCGAGATGCCGGACGGCGAGGTCGGCGAGATCGTAGGAGCGCTGGTCGGGCCGGACGAGATACGCGGCAAGCGCGGTATCGCTGACGACCCCGCGCAGCGCCCAGCCGCGGGACGCGAGCGCGTGGATCGGCACCTTCGCGTCGTGCAGCACCTTCGGGCGTGCCGGGTCCTCGATCCAGTCCCCCACGGCGGACTCGCCGGCGGGATCGAGGGTCAGCAGGTCGATGAAGGCCGCTGAGCCGTCCGCGGTCGCGACAGCGACCGCCGTCGCATCTCCCTCACCCTTGGTCCAGTGCCCGACGACGTGGACCCCCACCGGGTCGGGACCACCATGGTGTCCGACCCAACCGACGACGTCCTCGGGTAGGAGCACGGCCCCGTCGAGGTCGAAGCCACCCTCGACCTCCTCACTGGGTGAGTCGAAGGTCGCGAACAGCCGATCACGGAGGACTCGGAACTCGAGACTGTCGAAGACTCGGTGGACCTCCTCCCGCTGCCACGGCCGACGCTCGAGGTCGGCGATCCCGATCTCGAGTGGCACGTCGCTGATCAGCTGGTTCAGCCGGCGGTTGCGCAGCACCGAGTCGAGATGGGCTCGGAGGCTCTCACCCACCTTGCCCTTGATCTCGTCGGCATGGGCGACGATGCCCTCCAGGTCGCCGTACTGGCCGATCCACTTCGCCGCGGTCTTGGGTCCGACGCCCGGCACACCCGGCAGGTTGTCGGAGGACTCGCCGACGAGGGCGGCCAGGTCGCTGTAGCGGTTCGGCGGAACGAGGTACTTCTCCTCGACCGCAGCGGGGTCCATCCGCCAGACCTCGGAGACGCCTCGGACGGGGTAGAGCATCGACACCGACTCGCTCACGAGCTGGAACGCATCCCGGTCACCGGTGCAGAGCACCACCTCGAGCCCGTCGGCGACGGCCTGGTGTGTCAGGGTCGCGAGGATGTCGTCCGCCTCGAAGCCCGGCGCCTCGACGTGCCGGATGGACAGTGCATCGAGAACCTCGCGGAGCAGCGGCAGCTGCCCTTGGAACTCACTCGGTGTCGCCGAACGGCCGGCCTTGTATTCGGTGTACTCCTCGGAGCGGAATGTCTGGCGGGACACGTCGAAGGCCACCGCCACATGGGTCGGGTCCTCGTCGCGGAGCACGTTGATCAGCATGGACGTGAACCCGTAGACCGCGTTGGTGTGCTGCCCGGTGGACGTCGAGAAGTTCTCCACCGGCAGCGCGTAGAACGCCCGGTATGCGAGAGAGTGCCCGTCGAGGAGGAGAAGCCTGGCCACGCATGGCAGCCTAGGCGAGAACACCGACAGCGCAGGCATCTGCACAGGAGAGGACCCCGATGACCATCGACGCCGACGACCTCTTGACCGAGATGACCGAGTCCTCTCGCGGAACGCTCGTCGAGCGGATGGGAATCGAACTGGTCGAGGTCACCCCGGAGCGGGTCGTGGCGAGGATGCCCGTCGCCGGCAACACGCAGCCCTACGGCTTGCTCCACGGCGGCGCGTCGGCGGTTCTCGCGGAGACGATCGGGTCGATCTGCGCCGCGCTGCACGCCGGCCCGGACCGCGTCGCGGTCGGCGTGGACCTCAACGCCACCCACCACCGGGCCGTCCGGGACGGCTGGGTCGTCGGTGTGGCGACGCCGTTGGTCGCAGGGCGTTCGGCTGCCAGCCTCGAGATCGTCGTGTCCACGGAGGACGGTCGCCGGGTGTGCACGAGCCGCCTCACGTGCATGCTTCGCGACCGGGTGCCCGGGAGCTGACCGGACACCCCCTCCCGGCGCTCCCGTCGACGGCGGTATGCGGTGCGCGCCTCCCCCTGCAGCGCCCTCCTCAGCGGATCGGGTCCGCCGCCACCTCGTGCCCGCCACCCTGCCCGCGGGCCCGCATCGACCGACGCATGTGCAGGAGCCGGGCCCGGGACGACACGAGGTCGCTCGGCGCGACCCTGCGCCGCACGGCGCTGACGCTCGCGACGCGACGGGTGACCGCCGGGCCGAAGCCGAGCCGGGCGAAGAAGCGGTTGGCGTCCCGCGCACTGGCCGGCACGGCACTCGCGATGCGGTCGAACCCGAGGCGCTCGGCGAGTCCGGTGGCTGTGTGCAGCAGGGCTCTCGCCACCCCGTGTCGCCGTGCCGCCCGGTCGACGTAGATCTGCTCGACGACGAGCTCGTCCCCCTCACCGAAGCGCATCACCGACTCGGTGGCCACGAGGAATCCGGCGGGTGCACCGTCGAGATAGGCGAGGAAGCCGTGCACGTCAGGACGCTGGAGGGCTACCTCCACCGCGCCGTGGCTGGCCCGCCGGGACGCCACCTCGGGGCTGATCCCCGACTCGACACTCGCCGCGAGCCAGAGTCCGGTCAGAAGCGCACGCTCCTCGGCCGTGGTCACCGGCTGCACCGAGATCGACTGGCGGTTCATGCGAGCACTTCCTCCTGACGGCGATCACGACGTGGGCCTCCCCGCCAGGCACCCGGACAACGCTGGCTAGCCTATGCGACCGGGACGCTCTTGGGGAGCCCCACCCCCGAACATCGCCAGCGGTGACGGCCGAGGTGACCGGCGCATACGCTTGGTCCTCGTGTCTGTCGACTTCCCGGGCCTCGGCACGGTCATCAACGTCATCGCCGTCATCATCGGCGCCCTCGCGGGCATGGCGATCGGTCAGCGGTTCCCCGAACGGACGAAGGGAGTCGTGACCGACGTCCTCGGGCTGGTCACCATCACCATGGCCGGCCTGTCCGCCGCCGCGGTGACCGACAGCGCCTTCCGGGCGGCGACGGGCTCGGGCGCCCCGGTCCTCATCGTCCTGGGCTCGTTGCTGCTCGGCGGCATCGCCGGGTCGCTGCTGCGCATCGAGGCGCGTCTGGGTTCGCTCGCGACCCTGGTCCACGACCGCTTCCGGAGAGCGGAGCCGCGCGACCGGCGGGCCACCCACCGGTCGCTCCCGCACGCGAGCACTCTCGACCGAAGCATCGCCGAGGTCGACGACGCCGAGGCAGCGCACTCGCCGACCCGGCTGCCGGCCCGCGAACGGTTCATCGAAGGCTGGCTCAGTGCCACGCTGCTCTTCTGCGTCGGCCCACTGACCATCCTCGGCTCGATCAACGACGGCCTCGGTCGCGGAATCGACCAGCTCGTGCTCAAGTCGGTGCTCGACGGGTTCGCCGCGATGGCGTTCGCCTCCACGTTCGGCATCGGCGTGCTCTTCTCGGCAGTGTCGGTCGCCGTCGTCCAGGGGCTGCTCACCGTTCTGGGCGTCGTGCTGGGCGAGTTCCTCCCCGAAGCACACATCGCGGCGCTGACCGCCACGGGTGGCGTCATGCTGGCCGGCATCGGGCTGCGGTTGCTCCGGGTGCGGGACATCCCTGTCGCGGACATGCTGCCGGCTCTCCTGGTGGCGCCGCTCCTGACGACGGTGGTCGTCGCGCTGCGCTGAGGATGGCCCCGCGGTCGGCAGACCCCACGCCACACAGAGCAGAGGCGGCTATCCCGGGTCGGTCAACCCGAGCGGGCTCAGTCCTTGCCCATGCCGGAGATGACAGCGTCGGCGACCTCGCGCATCCCCATCCGGCGGTCCATCGCGGTCTTCTGGATCCAGCGGAACGCGTCGGCCTCGGAGATCTTGAGCCGCGCCATGAGGATCCCCTTGGCGCGGTCCACCGCCTTGCGGGTCTCCAGTCGGTCGCCGAGGTCGGCGATCTCCGCCTCGAGGGCCTCGATCTCGGACCACCTGGACCGGGCGATGTCGATCGCCGGGATGACGTCCTTGGGAGTGAACGGCTTGACGATGTACGCCATGACCCCGGCGTCCCGGGCCCGCTCGACGAGCTCCTTCTGACTGAAAGCGGTCAGCATGACGACGGGGCAGATCCGCTCCTTGCCGATCGCCTCGGCCGCGGTGATCCCGTCCATCACGGGCATCTTGACGTCCATGATGACGAGGTCGGGACGCAGCGCGAGTGCCATCTCGACGGCCTTCTCGCCGTTGTTGGCCTGGCCGACCACCTCGTGACCGGCCTCGGCGAGCATCTCGGCCAGGTCCAGGCGGATGATCGCCTCGTCCTCGGCCACGAGGATGCGCAGCACCCCGTCGGTGCCGCCGGGCTCCTGCGCAACCGCTGCGTCAGCGATGGCATCGGGGACGTCCTGGGCGGTGGGCTGCGACGCGTCCGTCATCGTGTGCCTCTCGTCTTCACAATTCGCTCCGGTCGAGCGCTGGTGCCGAGAGCGGGACTTGAACCCGCACGCCTGTCCAGGCAGAGCATTTTGAGTGCTCCGTGTCTGCCATTCCACCATCTCGGCGCGGCACCGGCGGCGCCGGTCTCACTATAACGGCCGGGATCACGACACTCGCCGCGCACGAGGGCTAGGAGACGTATGCGGGCGCGGCTCCCTTGGCCGCGTCACCTGCCCGGTGCACCCGCAGGGCGTTGGTGGATCCGGGGATGCCGGGGGGCGAGCCGGCGACGATGACGACACGCTCACCCTCGGCGATCCGACCGTCGGCGAGAAGGAGGCGGTCGATCGTCTTGGCGTAGTCGTCGGTGTGCCGCGGCGTCGGCGTGAGGAAGGTCTCGACTCCCCACGTGAGGGCCAGCTGGGACCGGGTGGCCTGCAGCGGCGTAAACGCGAGGATCGGGATCGGGTGCCGGAACTGGGCCATCCGACGGGCCGACTCCCCCGTCTGGGTGAAGGTGCAGATGTAGCGAACCCCGATCAGGCTGGCGATCGAGGCGCCTGCCGCCGCGATCGCTCCCCCGATCGACACCGGCGGGGTCCGCAGTGGCGCGATGCGATCCAGGCCCTGCTCCTCGGTGTGGGTGATGATCTCGGCCATCGTCCGGACCGTCTCCGTCGGATACGAGCCGACCGAGGTCTCCCCAGAGAGCATGATGGCGTCGGCACCGTCGAGCACCGCGTTGGCGGCGTCGGATGCCTCCGCGCGGGTGGGCCTGGAGTTGGTCACCATCGACTCCAGGACCTGCGTGGCAACGATGACCGGCTTGCCGTGCCGACGACACTGCTCTACGGCCTTCTTCTGGACCAGCGGCACCTGTTCGAGCGGGAGCTCGACGCCGAGGTCGCCGCGCGCGACCATGAGCCCGTCGAACGCCTCGATGATCTCCTCGAGGTTGTCGACCGCCTGCGGTTTCTCGATCTTCGCGATGACCGGCACCGTGATGCCCACCTCGTCCATGATCGCGCGCACGTCGTCCATGTCGCGGGCCGAGCGGACGAAGGACAGCGCGACGAAGTCGACGTGCATCCGCAGAGCGAACCGCAGGTCCTCCTTGTCCTTCTCGGAGAGGGCCGGGACGCTCACGGCCACACCCGGGAGGTTGATGCCCTTGTTGTTCGACAGCTCTCCTCCCTCGACGACCTCGCACACGACGTCGGTCTCGGTCACCTCGGTGGCCACGAAGCTGAGCTTGCCGTCGTCGACGAGGAGCCGGTCCCCCGGCCGCACGTCGCCGGGAAGACCGTCATAGGTCGTGCCGACCTCGGCGCTCGAGCCCGAGATGTCCCGCGTCGTGATGGTGAACGTCTCCCCCGCCTCGAGCGTCACCGGCCCGTCGGCGAACCGCCCGGTGCGGATCTTCGGACCCTGCAGGTCCGCCAGGATCCCGACCGCGCGGCCGACGGTGTCACTCGCAGAGCGGACATGCGCGTAGTTGGCCTCGTGGTCGGCATGGCTGCCGTGGGACAGGTTGAGGCGGGCGACGTCCATGCCCGCCTCGACAAGCGCGAGGATCGACTCCTCCGTCGAGGTCGCGGGTCCGAGGGTGCAGACGATCTTCGCGCGGCGCATGCTCTCAGCCTAGTGTCGGTGGTGTGGCACACGTCACAGACGTGTCACGTGCTGAGAAAACGTTACCGCGCGTGCGCGATGACGCGGGAACAGGTCGCGGGTCGAGCGCAGCGGCGGATCCGCGGCGCTGCCGATCGCGGCGCGCTCAGGCTGACAGCGGTCGGTCGGTCGGGTCGATCGGCCTCGGGAGGGAGGAGGGCTTGCCGGAGAGGTAAGCGTCGACCCCGTGGGCAGCAGCCCTCCCCTCGGCGATCGCCCAGACGATGAGCGACTGGCCCCGTCCGGCGTCACCGGCCACGAACACACCGGGGACCGTGGACATGTACGACGCGTCGCGACGGATGTTCCCCCGCTCGTCCAGCTCGACTCCGAGCTGCTCGACGACTCCCTCGCGTTCCGGACCGACGAAACCCATCGCGAGGAGCACGAGCTGGGCCGGGATCTCACGCTCGGAGCCGGGAACGGGGACGAACCGCCCGTCCTGCAGCTCCACCTCGCTCAGCCGCAGCGCCCGGACCGCACCGTCGTCGCCGACGATCTCGGTGGTGCTGACCGCATACACCCGCTCGCCGCCCTCCTCATGGGCGGAGGCGATGCGGTAGAGCATCGGGTAGGTGGGCCACGGCTGCGTCGCGGCGCGCTCCTCACCGGGTCGGGGCATGATCTCCAGGCTCGTGACCGAACGCGCTCCCTGCCGGTGGGCGGTGCCGATGCAGTCCGCGCCGGTGTCCCCGCCGCCGATGACGACGACGTCCTTGCCGGTGGCGACGATCTGGTCCTCGACGGTCTCGCCGAGCGAGGCCCGGTTGGCCTGCGGCAGGAAGTCCATCGCCTGGACGACTCCGGACAGCTCCCGTCCCGGGACGGGCAGGTCCCGGGGAAGGGTGGACCCGGTCGTGAGGACGACAGCGTTGTAGCGCTTGCGGAGCTGCTCCCCGGACACGTCGCGGCCCACGGAGACACCGGTGCGGAACCGGGTTCCCTCCGCCTCCATCTGGCTGAGCCGCCGGTCGAGTACCGACTTCTCCATCTTGAACTCGGGGATCCCGTAGCGCAGGAGGCCACCGGGCTTGTCGGCCCGCTCGTACACCGCAACGGTGTGCCCCGCGCGGGTCAGCTGCTGGGCCACCGCCAACCCGGCCGGACCGGATCCGACGACGGCGACGGTCTTGCCCGAGAGCCGCTCGGGAGGCTGCGGCTTGACCGCGCCGAACCCGAACGCCTGCTCGATCGTCGTGACCTCGATCTGCTTGATGGTCACAGGCGGCTGGTTGATGCCGAGGACACAGGCCGTCTCGCACGGCGCGGGGCACAGCCGTCCGGTGAACTCGGGGAAGTTGTTCGTCGCGTGCAGCCGCTCGATCGCCTCGCCCCAGTCACCCTTCCACGCCAGGTCGTTCCACTCGGGAATGAGATTGCCGAGCGGGCACCCGGAGTGACAGAACGGGATGCCGCAGTCCATGCAGCGGCCCGCCTGACGGCGCAGCTGGGCGAGGTCCTGCTCTTCGTAGACCTCTTTCCAGTCCTTGATGCGCACGGGAACCGGGCGCCGCGCGGGCAGCTCTCTCTCGCGAGTCTTCAAGAAGCCGTGCGGGTCAGCCACGGGACACCTCCATGATGCGGTTCCAGACCTCGGCGCCGTCGACGTCGAGGCCTTCCTGTCGAGCCTCGGCCCGCACGTCGAGCACCCGCTGGTAGTCGCGGGGAAGGACAAGCGTGAAGCGCCCCACCGACGACTGCCAGTCGTCGAGCAGAGCCTGTGCGACCGATGAGCCCGTCCACCGGACGTGATCTTCCAGCAGCCCCTTGACGACCGGCTCGTCCGCGTCGCGTAGCGGGCTCAGGTCAACCAGCTCGGGGTTGACGTTCTCCGGGACCAGGTCGAGCACGTAGGCGATCCCGCCGGACATACCGGCCGCGAAGTTGCGGCCCGTGGGGCCGAGGACGAGGGCCATCCCTCCGGTCATGTACTCGCACCCGTGGTCCCCGACGCCCTCGACGACGGCCGTGGCGCCGGAGTTCCGGACACAGAATCGCTCGCCGGCCTTGCCCCGCAGGAAGATCTCGCCAGAGGTCGCGCCGTATCCGATGACGTTCCCCGCGATGACGTTGTCCTGCGCGGTGAAGGGTGCGTTGTCGTCGGGGCGCACCGTGACCCGGCCACCCGACAGGCCCTTGCCGAGATAGTCGTTCGCGTCGCCCTCGAGCCGCAGAGTGATCCCGCCGGGGATGAACGCGCCGAAGGACTGCCCCCCGGAGCCGACCAGGGTGAGGTCGATGGTGTTGTCGGGGAGACCGTGGGGATGGGCCTTGGTCACCTCGTGGCCGAGCATGGTGCCGACCGTGCGGTTGACGTTGCGCACTCGAACCTGACCGGTGACCGGGGTGCCGTCCGCCAGCGCCGGCCGGGCGATCGCGATGAGCTCGTGGTCGAGCGCGGCCGCGAGCCCGTGATCCTGCGTGGTCGTCCACCGCCGCTGCGAGCCGTCGGGGCTCTGCACCTCGGCGAGGATCGGCGACAGGTCGAGACCGTTGGCCTTCCAGTGGTGGACGGCGCGGGAGACATCGAGGGCCGACACCTGGCCGATGGCCTCCTCGATGGATCGGAAGCCGAGCTCGGCGAGGTACTCGCGGACCTCCTCGGCGATGTACTCGAAGAAGGTCTCGACGAACTCGGGCTTGCCGGTGAACCGGGCCCGCAGCTCTGGGTTCTGGGTCGCGATGCCGACCGGGCACGTGTCGAGGTGGCAGACCCGCATGAGGATGCAGCCGGACACCACGAGGGGTGCCGTGGCGAAGCCGAACTCCTCCGCGCCGAGCAGGGCCGCGACCACGACATCCCGGCCCGTCTTGATCTGGCCGTCCACCTGCACGACGATCCGGTCGCGGAGGCCGTTGAGCACGAGCGTCTGCTGGGTCTCGGCGAGGCCCAGCTCCCAGGGGCCGCCGGCGTGCTTGAGCGAGGTCAGGGGTGAGGCGCCCGTTCCGCCGTCGTGGCCGGAGATCAGCACGACGTCGGCATGCGCCTTGCTCACACCGGCGGCGACCGTGCCGACGCCGATCTCGGCGACGAGCTTGACGTGGATGCGCGCCTCCGGGTTGGCGTTCTTGAGGTCGTGGATCAGCTGAGCGAGGTCCTCGATCGAGTAGATGTCGTGGTGCGGCGGCGGGCTGATCAGACCGACACCGGGCGTGCTGTGCCGCGTCTTGGCCACCCAGGGGTACACCTTCTGGCCGGGCAGCTGACCGCCCTCACCCGGCTTGGCACCCTGGGCCATCTTGATCTGGATGTCGTCGCTCATGGTCAGGTAGAGCGAGGTCACCCCGAAGCGGCCGGAGGCCACCTGCTTGATCCGGGACCGGCGGGTGGGATCCATCAGGCGGTCCTCGTCCTCGCCACCCTCACCGGTGTTGGACCTGCCGCCGAGGCGGTTCATGGCGATCGCGAGGGTCTCGTGGGACTCCTTGCTGATCGACCCGTAGCTCATCGCTCCGGTGTTGAACCGCTTGACGATCTCGCTGACCGGCTCGACCTCGTCGAGGGGTACGGGCGGACGCTGCCCCTCGTGGAACGCGAACAGCCCCCGTAGCGTCATCAGACGCTCGGCCTGGTCGTCGACGCGCGAGGTGTACTGCTTGAAGATGTCGTACCGTCGCGAACGCGTCGAGTGCTGGAGCCGGAAGACCGTCTCGGGGTCGAACAGATGGGGCTCACCCTCACGGCGCCATTGGTACTCGCCGCCGACCTCGAGCCGACGGTGGGCCGGATGCACGCCGTCCGGCGGGTATGCGGTGGCGTGGCGGGCGGCCACCTCGGCCGCGAGCACGTCGAGACCGACCCCGCCGAGCTGCGAGACGGTCCCGGTGAAGTACCGGTCGACCAGCTCCTGGGACAGTCCGAGCGCCTCGAAGACCTGGGCTCCGCAGTACGACGCGACCGTCGAGATGCCCATCTTCGACATCACCTTGAGCACACCCTTGCCGAGTGCCTTGATGAGGTTCCGCACCGCGTGGTCGGCGCTCACCCCTGCCAGGCCACCACTGCGCACGAGGTTCTCGACGGACTCCATCGCGAGATAGGGATTGACCGCCGCCGCGCCGTACCCGATGAGGAGGGCGACGTGGTGCACCTCCCGCACGTCCCCGGCCTCGACGACGAGGCCCACCTGGGTCCGGGTCTTCTCCCTGATCAGATGGTGGTGGACGGCGGAGGTCAGCAGGAGGGAGGGAATCGGAGCGTGGTCGCGGTCGCTGTCCCGGTCGGACAGGATGATGATCCGAGCGCCCGCATCGATCGCGGCCGAGACCTCCGCGAAGATCTCCTCCAGACGTGATTCGAGCTCGGCGGCGCCGCCGGCCACGCGGTAGAGACCGCGGACGACGTGCGCCGTGAATCCGGGCATGTCCCCGTCGTCGTTGACGTACCTGATCCGGGCGAGATCGTCGTTGTCGATCACGGGGAACGGAAGGACGAGCTTGCGCGCGTGCGCCGGGCTGGCGGTCAACAGGTCCGCGTCCGGGCCGACGACCGTGGCGAGGGAGGTGACGAGCTCCTCCCGGATGGCGTCCAGCGGCGGGTTGGTGACCTGCGCGAAGAGCTGCGTGAAGTAGTCGAAGAGGAGCCTCGGCTTGCTGGAGAGAATGGCGATGGGACTGTCGGTACCCATCGAACCCAGCGCTTCGGCGCCGTTGCGCGCCATCGGCGCGAGGATGATCCGCAGCTCTTCCTCTGTGTATCCGAACGTCTGCTGGCGGCGCACGACCGAGGATGCGGTGTGGATGATGTGCTCGCGCTCAGGGAGCTCCTCGACGGACACCTGGCCGGCCGCGACCCACTCCTCGTAGGGGTGCTCGGCCGCGAGCTCGGACTTGATCTCCTCGTCGTCGATGATCCGCCCTGCGGCGGTGTCGACGAGGAACATGCGGCCGGGCTGCAGCCGGCCCTTGCGCACGACGTTCTCCGGGGCGATGTCGAGGACGCCCGACTCCGAGGCGAGGACGACGAGGCCGTCGTCGGTGACCCAGTAGCGCCCCGGACGCAGTCCGTTGCGGTCGAGGACCGCCCCGATGAGCGTCCCGTCCGTGAAGGTGACGCACGCGGGGCCGTCCCACGGCTCCATGAGGTGGGAGTGGAACTCGTAGAACGCCCGACGCGACGGGTCCATCGACTCATGGTTCTCCCACGCCTCGGGGATCATCATGAGCACGGCATGCGGAAGCGGCCGGCCCCCGAGGTGGAGCAGTTCCAGGACCTCGTCGAAGGAGGCGCTGTCGGAGGCTTCCGGGGTGCAGACGGGGAAGATGCGCTCGAGGTCTCCGGGGATGAGGTCGGAGTGCAGCTGGGACTCCCGGGCGCGCATCCAGTTGCGGTTGCCCCGGACCGTGTTGATCTCGCCGTTGTGAGCGATCAGGCGGTACGGGTGCGCCAGCGGCCAGCTCGGGAAGGTGTTGGTCGAGAAGCGCGAGTGGACCAGCGCGAGTTCGGTGGTGAACCGCTCGTCGGACAGGTCCGGGAAGAACGGCTCGAGCTGCCCCGTCGTGAGCATCCCCTTGTAGACGATCGTGCGGCACGACAGGGAGGGGAAGTACACCTCGACCTCCCGCTCGGCTCGCTTGCGCACGGCGAAGGCGACCCGGTCCAGCGCGACGCCCGTGAAGTCGGTGGCGGGACCTCCCTGAGCCGGTGCCGCGAAGAGCAACGCGAAGTGCGGCATGCAGTCCGCCGCTGCCTGACCGACCAGCTCGGCGACGTGGGGTACGTCGCGCCAGCCGAGCACCTGCAGACCCTCGTCGTAGGCGATCGAGGCGATCCGCCGCTGAGCCTCCTCACGCTCGGCCTCGCCCGTCGGGAGGTAGGCCATGCCGGCCACGTAGAGACCCGCCGGCGGTAGCTGGACACCGAGCTCCTCCATGACCGGCCGGAAGAACTCATCGGGCATCTGGGTGAGGATCCCCGCTCCGTCCCCGACCCGCGGGTCCGCGCCGGTGGCCCCGCGGTGGTCGAGGTTGCGCAGCGCTGTCAGCGCGTGGACGACGATGTCGTGGCCGGCACGACCACGCATCGTGGCGACCATCGCCACGCCGCAGGCGTCGTGCTCCTGGTCGCGCCGATACAGGCCGGTCGAGGCCGGCTGCGCTGAGAAGTGAGCCAGGGACATGGCGGGTCATCACCGTCCGTTCTGTGGGTTCCACGGGACATGGCAGGGGCGTCGCACCCAGGTCCGGGACCCCTGCCGACTCGCGCGAAGTCGACGGTCCCGCTCGTTCACCGGGAGCGACGCGACCACGTGGGCGACGGCGGCCACGTGTCCAAGGATGCTAGTCGAGAGTCGATTCGTCCCGTCATCCGAGAGGGGCTGTCTCACTTTGCGAGACATCACGGGGTTGGGTGCGGCCCGCCCAGACGACGATCGTGATTCCGACGAGGAAGACCACGAGCGAGGTCCAGACGTTGATGCGCTGTCCGAGGATGATGGTGGCATCATCGGTGCGCATCAGCTCGAGCACGATCCGCCCGACGGGGTACCCGGCGACGTAGAGACCGAGCACCTGGCCACGGGCCAGGGTGAACCGACGCTCCGCGAGCATCAGCGCGGCGGCGAGGAGAACGAGCCAGATCGCCTCGTACAGGAACACCGGATGGAAGGTCCCGAGCACCACGGGCTCTCCGGACGCATCCCGGACGGCGCGGCCCGCCGACTGGTCCCACTCGTGGATCGTCAGACCCCAGGGCAGGTCGGTCGGCCCACCGTACAGTTCGTTGTTGAACCAGTTTCCGAAGCGACCGATGGCCTGCGCGAGAGCGACACCAGGGGCCGCCGCGTCCGCGAAGGTGAGGAACGGGATGCCGACGCGCCGTGTGCCGTACCACGCTCCGAGCGCGCCGAATGCGATGGCGCCCCAGATGCCGAGGCCGCCCTCCCAGATCTTCAGCGCGTCGACGGGGTTCCCCCCCTCACCAAAGTACGGCTGAGGGGACGAGATGACGTGGTAGATCCGTCCGCCGATGATCCCTGCCGGCACCGCGTAGGTCGCGATGTCGAGGACCTGCCCCGGCTCGCCGCCGCGCGCCTCGAGCCGTCGCTGGGTCAGCCAGATCGCGACGAAGATGCCGGTGAGGATGCATAGCGCATAGGCGTGGATCGTCAGCGGGCCGACCTGGAAGGCCGAGACCGTGGGACTCGGGATGGCCAGCAGCACTTATTCGGTGGCGTTCTCGACGGCCTGGACGAACAGCTCTGGGGTGTTGACCGTGGAGAAGTCGACGGTCTCGCCGTTGAGCTTGTAGGTCGGCGTGCCGTTGACGCCGTCTCGGGCGGACTGCTCCTCGGTGCTGCGGATGTACCCGTCATAGCGGCCTTCGGCGACGCACTGGTCGAACGCCTCGAGCTCGGCCCCCGTGATGCCTGCCTGCTCGGCGCTCGCGCTGAAGAAGTCCGGGCCCCAGTTCGGCTGCGTGCCGCCGTTCTGGACGATGCCGTCGAGGATCACCTCGTGGTACTCGGTGAAGCGTCCCGCGTCGGCGGCGCACATCGCGGAGCTGGCGGCCTTCAGTGATGCGTCGCCTCCGGAGTTGCCGTCGATGACGGTCTTGAAGTGGTAGACGAGGCGGACGCTGCCCTCGTCGGCGAGGTCGGTGACCGTGGGGTGGAACACGGCGTAGGCCTGGTGGCAGGCCGGACAGCGGAAGTCCTCGTAGATGTCGAGGGTGGGGGCCCCCGGCTGCAGCGTCACGTCCGGGTTGGCGACGAAGCCGGCCCCCATCTCCCCGGCCGCCGCCGGGACCGCGTCACCGCCCGATGCCTCGCTCGAGCGGGTGGACTGGTCGGCGATGATGACGCCTGCGACGACGGCGATGATCGCGATGAGCGCGACGACGGTGCCGATGAGGATCTTGTTCGGGCCCTGCTTCGTGGCCTTGGCAGCAGCGTCGATCTTGGCCTGCCGGTCGGTCGTGCTGGTGGTCTTGGGCTGCTTGCCCATGCGGTGCTCCTTCGTGGATGGTCTGTGAGCAGGGTATGCGGTGGTCGTCTCTACGGGATGTCTCTGTTCGGGGCGTGCCGGTCCCAGGAGCTGGCCTAGGGACGTCGGAGGAGATGACGGTCGAGACTGAGCAGGCTCCGGGGCCGAACGATGAGCCAGAGGCCGCAGAGTGCAAAGGCCACGTCCTCGGCGATCCGCCGCGGGTACTGCGTCTCGCCGGGTGCCACCTCTCCGCCGCCCCCGAAGCAGCCGCAGTCGATCGTCAGTCCCCGCGCCCACGCCGAGGCGATCCCTACGATGAACAGCACCATGAGCACCGTCCCGAGGATCGCGGCGGTCCGGGTGAACAGACCGAGGATGAGCAGCACCCCGAGGATGATCTCGACGATCGGGAGGGCGTAGCCGATGTACTGCGCCACCTCGAACGGGAAGATCTGGTAGGCCTGGACCGCCCGCGCGGAACCCACCGGCGTGAGGACCTTCGTGGCTCCCGCGTAGAGCAGGACGCCGCCGAGCACGAGTCGAGCCACGAGACCGACGAGGTCGAGGATCCGGGTCCGTCCGAGGGTCGGCGTCTCGGTCGAGGGGGTCAGGGTCTCGGTCATCGGCTGCCTGTCGTCGTGCGGGCTCGCCGGACGCCGTCGGCGAGTTCTGCGGTCGTCGACCGCAACGTGCGAAGGTCGGGGTCGAGTTCCCCCGTGTTCCCGCCGGCTGGGTCGAGGTCGGCCTTGAGCGCCCGCACGAGGGCCGATCCGACGATGACCCCGTCGGCGAATGCTCCGACCGCTGCTGCCTGGTCTCCCGTCGAGACTCCGAGACCCACGCATACGGGCAGGTCGGTGACGGCCCGCACGCGCTCGACGAGGTCGGCCGCCGCGTCACCTACCTCGGAGCGCACGCCCGTGACCCCCATGGTCGAGGCAGCGTAGACGAAGCCCCGGCATGCGGAGGTCACAGCGGCCAGCCGCTCGGGGGTCGAGCTCGGGGCGACGAGGAAGATGCGATCCAGATGGTATGCGTCGCTCGCCTCGATCCAGTCGCCCGCCTCATCCGGGATGAGGTCCGGCGTGATGAGTCCCGCTCCTCCCGCGGCCGAGAGATCCGCCGCGAAACGGGCCACTCCGCGGTGCAGCACGATGTTGTAGTAGCTCATGACGACCGGCGTCCCGCCCGACTCGCGCACCGCGGACACCGCGGCGAACGCGTCATCCACCCGCACGCCGCGGGCCAGGGCCGTCTCCGCGGCCTCCTGGATGACGGCGCCGTCCATGACCGGGTCGCTGTACGGCACGCCGACCTCGACGATGTCGGCCCCGGACTCGACGACGGCCCTCATGGCGGCGATCGAGCCCTCCACCGTCGGGTAGCCGACGGGCAGGTAGGCGATCAGGGCCGGGCGACCCTGCGCCGCGCAGCGGTCCAGGACCTCGCGCACGCTCACGCCCGCACCCCTGTGCCCCGGCCCTCGTCCTCTCCTGGCAGGAGTCCGAAGTACTCCGCGGCGGTGTGCATGTCCTTGTCACCCCGACCTGAGAGGTTGATCAGGAGCACCGTCTCGCTCGCGGCCGTCGGGCCGCACTCGGCGGCGATCTCGCGGCCGACCTCCATGGCGCCGGCGAGCGCGTGGGCCGACTCGATCGCCGGGATGATGCCCTCGGTCTTGCACAGCAGGTCGAAGGCCACCATCACCTGGTCGTCGGTCGCGTAGCGGTACTCGGCGCGACCGCTGTCCCGGAGGTAGGCGTGCTCCGGTCCGACGCTGGGATAGTCCAGCCCCGCCGAGATCGAGTGCGACTCGACGGTCTGCCCGTCGTCGTCCTGCATGAGGTAGCTCATCGCTCCATGCAGCACGCCCGGAGAGGCACTGGCGAACCGGGCGGCGTGGCGTCCCGACTCGATGCCCTCCCCCCCGGCCTCGACCCCGATGAGCCGCACCTGACGGTCCGGGATGAAGGCGTGGAAGATGCCCATGGCGTTGGAGCCGCCCCCGACGCACGCGATGACCGCGTCCGGCAGGCCACCGGTGAGCTCGGCCACCTGCTCACGGGCCTCCTCCCCGATGATCTTGTGGAAGTCCCGCACCATCTCCGGGAAGGGATGCGGACCCGTGACCGTCCCGATGAGGTAGTGCGTCGTCTCGACGTTCGTCACCCAGTCCCGCAGGGCCTCGTTGATCGCGTCCTTGAGGGTCGCGCTGCCGTGCTCGACCGCCACCACCTCGGCACCGAGCATCCGCATCCGCGCGACGTTCAGCGCCTGCCGCTCGGTGTCGACCTTCCCCATGTACACCGTGCAGTCGAGTCCGAGGAGCGCCGCGGCGGTCGCCGTGGCCACGCCGTGCTGGCCCGCGCCTGTCTCGGCGATCACCCGGCGCTTGCCCATCCGCACGGTCAGCAGCGCCTGCGCGAGCACGTTGTTGATCTTGTGCGAGCCGGTGTGGTTGAGGTCCTCGCGTTTGAGCAGGACCCGCACCCCGCCGCAGTGCTCGGCGAACCGCGGCACCTCGGTGAGGATGCTGGGGCGCCCGGTGTAGGTCCGGTGCAGCCGCGCCAGCTCCTCGGTGAAGGCCGGGTCGACGGCCGCCTTCTGCCTGGCCTCGTCGAGCTCCTCCAGCGCAGGGATCAGCGCCTCGGGGACATAGCGCCCGCCGAAGTCGCCGAACCGGCCAGGTCGAGCGACGTCATGCGGTCGCAGATCCTGTGGCTTCTCGCGCCCCTGCTCCTGCCCCTGCACCGGCTCCTGCCTCTCCTCGGATGTCACCGGGTCACCTCGATCCCGGTGAGCTCGGCCATGAGCCCGGACGGGTCGGCGGCTCGGACGAGCGCCTCGCCGACCAGCACGGCATCGGCACCCGCTTCGGCGTAGCGCGCGGCGTCCTGAGCCCCCGAGATGCCCGACTCCGCGACGCGGATCCGATCGGCCGGGATGAGGGGGACCAGGCGCTCGAACACGGCGGGATCGACCTCGAGCGTCTTCAGGTTCCGGGCATTGACGCCGATGACGTCCGCACCCAGATCGACGGCCCGCCGGGTCTCGTCCTCGTCGTGCACCTCGACCAGCGCCGTCATCCCGAGGGAGCGGACCAGGGCGTGGAGCCGCCCCAGCTCATCGTCCCGAAGAGCAGCGACGATGAGGAGCACGAGATCGGCACCATGCGCCCGTGCCTCGTGAACCTGGTAGTCCGTGACCACGAAGTCCTTGCGCAGGAGCGGCGTCGACACCTCGGCCCGCACCGCATCGAGGTCGGCCAGGCTGCCCCCGAACCTCCGTCGTTCGGTGAGGACGCTGATCGCGCCCGCTCCGCTGCGTTCGTACTGGGCCGCGAGGGTGGCCGGTCGAGGGATCGGCGCCAGGTCTCCCTTGCTCGGACTGCGCCGTTTGACCTCGGCGATCACCGCCAGCGTCGGACCTCGCAGGGCACTGCTCGCCTCGCGCGGCGGCGGCACGTGCAGCGCCAGCTCTGCAATGTGGTCGAGCGGGGTCCGCTCCACGCGCTCGGCCAGGTCCTCGCGAACGCCGGCGATGATGTCGTCGAGCACGGTGGGCATGTCCGACAGGTTAACCGCGTGCCCCGTCACGGCGTTCCGCGGTCCGTCGTCGTCGGGTCCTCGCCACCGGAGAGACGATCCCAGTCCGTCGCGACGCGCTCGCCCCGACGGCCGGGTCGGTCCGCGTCCGGGCGGTCGTAGGCCGCCGACGGAAGCGGCCATCGCGTGACACCCCGCCAGGCCAGCACGCCGGTGAGCACCGCTCCCAGGGCCGGGACGAGGGCGAGGTAGGCCCAGACCGTCGCCTCAGCGGTCGCCTCGAGGGTGCCGGTGCGGCCCGTCACGGCCGCCGCCGACGTTCCGAGAACGGTGTCGGGGTCGAGCAGGACGCCGACGACGAGGGCGGCCATCGCGGCACCGGTGACGAGGAGGACCACGGAGGCGACTCGCCGTCCGATCCGCCGGGTCGCAGCAGCGGCGACGGCGCCCGCCAGGACGACCAGTCCCAGCGCGACGAACCCGGTGACGGCCTCCTGTCCGGTCACCTCCTGCAGACTTCCCCCGATCATGGCGTCGTCGACCGTTCCGCGCACCCAGGGCTGACGTGCGGCGACGGCCGCTCCCAGGGCGCTGATCGCCCCGACGCCGATGGCGGCCGGACGGCCCGACAGCATGCTCATCGCGCCGTGTCCTCGCCCTCGGTCGGCCGTAGGTCCCGGTCGGGGTCACCGACGGGCCGCAGGCTCACGGCGGTCGCGACCGCACGAAGGGCGGCGGCCGCCTTGGCGAGGCACTCCCGGTGCTCGCTGAGAGGATCCGAGTCCGCGACGATCCCGGCGCCGGCCTGGACGAACGCCGTTCCGTCCCGCAGCACCGCGGTCCGGATCGCGATCGCCATGTCGAGGTCGCCGTGGAAGTCGATGTAGCCCACCACTCCCCCGTAGACGCCCCTGCGAGAGCCCTCGTAGTGCTCGATGAGCTCCATCGCCCGTGGCTTCGGCGCACCCGACAGAGTGCCGGCGGGGAAGGTCGCCCGCAGCACGTCGTAGGCCCGCGCACCCGGGCGCAGCCGCCCGGTGACCGTCGACTCGATGTGCATGACGTGGCTGTACCGCCGAACGGTCATGAACTCGACCACCTCGACCGTGCCGGGATCGCAGACCCGCCCCAGGTCGTTGCGCCCGAGGTCGACGAGCATGACGTGCTCGGAGCGTTCCTTGGGGTCGGCCAGCAGCTCCTCCTCCAGCCGGACGTCCTCCTCCGGGTCCTTGCCCCGAGGGCGGGAGCCGGCGATCGGGTGGGTGATCGCGGTGCGTCCCGACACCTTGACGAGAGCCTCGGGCGAGGAGCCGACCACGTCGACGACATCTCCGGCGACGGTGGGGATCCGGAACAGGTACATGTACGGACTGGGGTTGCCGGCCCGCAGCGCCCGGTAGACATCGAGGGGCGCCGCTGTGCACGGAAGGCTGAACCGCTGGGACAGGACGACCTGGAAGACCTCCCCGGCACGGATGTCCTCCTTGGCCGACTCGACCATCTCGACGTAGGCCTCCTCCCCGACGGATGACGTCACAGCTGTCAGCGCATCGGCGACGGCCGTCGGGTCGATCGTCGCGACCGTCGACGGAGCGGGCTCGGCCAGCTCCGCGGTCATCCGGTCCAGCCGCGTCACGGCGTCGCCCCAGGCCTCCTGCACCCGCTCGGACGTGTCGTCGTAGTTGACGGCATTCGCCACGAGCAGCACGGTCCCGTCACTGTGGTCGAAGACGGCGATGTCCGTGGCGAGCATCATGGCGATCTCGGGCAGGCCGAGGTCGTCGGTGGCCGTCTCGGGCAGGCGCTCCCACCGCCGTACCGCGTCGTAGCCGACGAGCCCCACCATTCCACCGGTGAGTGGGGGCAGTCCCGGGAGCGGGTCGGTGGCGAGCGCGTCGACCGTCCCTGCGAGGGCCTCGGTCGCGAGGCCCGACGTGGGCACTCCCGCCGGCGGCTCCCCGATCCAGCAGGCCTCCCCGGCCCGGGAGGTGAGCGTGGCAGCCGACGCCGCTCCGATGATCGAGTACCGGGACCAGACTCCGCCGTGCTCGGCGGACTCGAGGAGGAAGGTGCCCGGGCGCGACCCGGCGAGCTTGCGGTAGATCCCCACGGGGGTCTCCGCATCGGCCATGAGGCGACGCACGACGGGGACGACCCTCCGGTCCTCGGCGAGCAGCTCGAAGGTGGGCAGGTCGGGCCAGGTCGTGCCGACCTGCAGCTCCGGGTGGGGGCTCTGCCTCACCGGCCGGTCACCATCGGGGTGAAGCAGGTCCGGGAGCCGGTGTGGCATGCGGCACCGACCTGGTCGACTGTGAGCAGCAGCGCGTCCCCGTCGCAGTCGAGGGACAGCGAGCGGAGCTGCTGGGTGTGGCCGGAGGTGTCGCCCTTGCGCCAGTACTCCTGACGCGACCGGGACCAGTAGGTGACCCGCCCTTGCTCGACCGTGCGCCGGATCGCCTCGTCGTCCATCCAGCCGAGCATGAGGACCTCACGGGTGTCGTGGTCCTGGACGACCGCGGCGACGAGTCCTCGGTCGTTGCGGGACAGCCTGGCGATGAGCTCCTCGACGGGTGCCTGCTCGGATCGGGTCACGCGATCCATTGTCCCATCGTGAGGCAGGTGCTCTCGCCCGGCACCCTCTGCCGAGGCCTGCGGAGGCCCGTCCGTCAGCGGACGGCGACTCCCGCCTCGGCGAGGGCGGACTTGACCTGGGCCACGGTGAGTACGCCGAAGTGGAAGACGCTCGCCGCGAGCACCGCGTCGGCCCCGGCGGCCACCGCCGGAGGGAAATGCTCGGCGGCGCCTGCTCCTCCGGAGGCGATGAGGGGGATCGAGACGGTCGCGCGGACGGCGGAGATGAGCTCCAGGTCGAACCCGGTCTTGGTGCCGTCGGCGTCCATCGAGTTGAGGAGGATCTCCCCCGCGCCGAGCTCCTGGGCGCGCGCGCACCACTCGACCGCGTCGATCCCGGTGCCTCGTCGGCCACCGTGGGTGGTGACCTCGAAACCGATCCCTTCGGTGCGGCGGCGCACGTCGGCGGACAGGACGAGCACCTGGGAGCCGAAGCGGGCCGCGACCTCCTCGATGAGCTCCGGGCGTGCGATGGCGGCGGTGTTGACCCCGACCTTGTCCGCGCCACAGCGCAGCAGGCGGTCGACGTCGTCGACCGTGCGGACCCCTCCCCCGACGGTGAGCGGGATGAAGACCTCTTCGGCGGTCCGCCGGACGACGTCGAACATCGTCTCCCGGTCGCCGCTGCTGGCGGTGACGTCGAGGAAGGTCAGCTCGTCGGCGCCGGCGGCGCCGTACGCTTCCGCGAGGGCCACCGGATCTCCGGCGTCACGCAGGTCGACGAAGTTGACTCCTTTGACGACCCGGCCGCCATCGACGTCGAGGCACGGGATCACCCGGACGGCGACCCCGTGGTCGGTCACCGTGCTGTCCTGCGCGGTCGTCATGTCGCCATTAGAGCATCCCGCCTACACTCGGCCCCCATGTGGGACCAGCCGTCGGAACCGGCCGACCCGGCGGCCGTCACGCAGGTCCTCGACCGGGTCGCGAAGACGCGGCCGCGGTGCGGCGCGGTCCGTGTCGTCGCCGTCGACGGGCGCAGCGGCTCCGGCAAGACCACGCTCGCACGGGCGGTCGCTGCGGCGCTGCAGGCTCCGGTGGTCCACATGGACCGTCTCTACCCCGGATGGGACGGCCTGGCCGCCTCGGTGCCCATCCTCGTCTCCGAGATCCTGGCGCCGCTCGCGGAGGAGGTGAGTGCCGCATACCGGGTCTGGGACTGGCACCGCGACCGGTGGAACGGCCGCGAGCACCTGGCCCCTGCACCCGTTCTCGTCGTCGAGGGCTGCGGGAGCAGCGTCGGTCCCGCGGGCGAGTACGCGGCGCTGCGGGTCTGGATGGAGGCCCCTCGGCGCGAGCGCCTGCGACGAGGCCTGGCTCGCGACGGCGAGACCTACCGTCCGCACTGGGAGCGCTGGGCGGCTCAGGAGGATCGACTGTATGCGGCGGACGGCACCCGCGCGAAGGCCGACCTGGTCATTCGGACCGGCTGAGCGCAACGAGGTTGGCCAGTCGCGTGGCATCGTTTCGAGCCGTGCCGCCGTCCGCTTTCTGGACCGCCATCACGGCCACCTCCTCGTCGTCGCGCAGGACGAGGACCGGCCACGCGGCTCCGCCGTGGAAGCGGACCGCCTCGACCTCGGCCCACTCGACCCGCCGCGACAGGATGAGGTTGCGGATGTCGATCCCCCGCTCGTCCGGGACCGCCTTGATCCCGACGTACCGCCAGAGGAACCCGGCGATGAGGAGTCCCAGCAGGATCATCATCACCCGGTCTCCCGCGGCGAAGCTGCCGCCCTCCTCCGGCGTCGGCGCGAGCACCGCGAACCCGGTGAAGATCAGCACCGACAGGATCGCCATCGTCATCGCGACGGCCCGCCCCCGCCGCGGGCGGAACGGTGCGTAGAGCGCCTCTGGCGATGTGGTCGTCATCGTCAGATCCGGCAGGCGCTGATCTCGGTGACGAGGATCGCGCGCGCGCCCAGGTCGTAGAGGCGGTCCATGATCGCGTTCGTGTCGGTGCGGGGCACCATCGCCCGAACGGCCACCCAGCCCTTGTCGTGAAGGGGGGAGACCGTCGGCGACTCCAGGCCCGGGGTCACCTCGCAGGCTTCGTCGATGATCGCGATGGGGCAGTCGTAGTCGAGCATGACGTAGGACCGTGCGGTGGTGACGCCGAGCAGTCGACGGCGGAGGATCTCCACGCCAGCCTGCTGCTCCGAGGTCACGTCCTTGATCAGGACCGCCTCGCTGCGCAGGATCGGGTCACCGAACACCGCCAGGCCCTGGCTGCGCAGGGTCGCACCCGTCTCGACCACGTCCGCGATGACGTCGGCCACCCCGAGCGTGACCGCCGTCTCGACGGCGCCGTCCAGACGGACGACCTCGGCGCCGATGCCGAGGTCGGCGAGGTGCTTCTCGACGAGTCCGGGGTAGGAGGTCGCGACGCGGCGCCCCGCGATGTCGGCGACCGAGGACACCACCCCGGGTCGGGCGGCGTAGCGGAACGTCGAGGTCCCGAAACCGAGCGTCATGACCTCGACTGCCGACGATCCGGCGTCGAGGAGCAGGTCGCGGCCGGTGATCCCGCAGTCGACGGTGCCCGAGCCGACGTACACCGCGATGTCACGGGGCCGCAGGTAGAACAGCTCGACACCGGACGACTCGTCGCTGACGACGAGCTCCTTGCTGTCGCGACGGGTCCGGTATCCGGCCTCGCGCAGCATCTCGCCGGCGGCATCGGAGAGGGACCCCTTGTTGGGGACGGCGATTCTCAGCATTGGGGGTTCCTGGGTCAGAGGTGGGCGTAGACGTCGTCGAGCTCGATCCCGCTCGCGAGCATGAGGACCTGGAGGTGGTAGAGCAGCTGGCTGATCTCCTCGGCCGTGCGTTCGCGACCCTCGTGCTCGGCGGCCATCCACACCTCGGCGGCCTCCTCGACGATCTTCTTCCCGATCGTGTGAACGCCGGCGTCGAGAGCGGCGACCGTGCCCGACCCCTCGGGTCGGGTGGCCGCCTTGTCGGCGAGCTCGGCGAACAACTGGTCGAACGACTTCACGTCACAAGGGTACGGGTGCGCGAGCGGGCAAGACCCAACCGTCCACCGCCGCCTACTAGGGTCAAACGCATGGCCAGGGTCGAGGAGAACAGCCCCGCCCGTGCGGCGGCGGTCGCCGTCCACGCCTACACCGCGCTCGGTGCGGTCCTGGCGCTGGCCATGGTCCATCTCTCCTACCAGGGCGAGGTCGTGGCCGTCCTCTGGCTGTTCCTCCTCGCCATGGTCATCGACGGCACCGACGGCTTTCTCGCACGCCGGTTCCGGGTCGCCGAGGTGCTGCCCGGCTTCGACGGAGCGCTGCTGGACAACATCGTCGACTTCCTCACGTACGCCTTCGCGCCCATGGTCCTGCTGTGGAGCGCGGGCTACCTCCCGTCCGGATGGCTCGGTGGCGCGGTGGCGGCCGTACCGCTGCTCGCCTCCTGCTACCAGTTCTGCCGGACCGACGCCAAGACCGAGGACCACCTGTTCACCGGTTTCCCCAGCTACTGGAACATCGCGGCCTTCTACGTCGTCGTCCTGGGCTTCGCACCGGCCGTCACGACGATGGTTCTCCTCGTCCTGACCGTCCTCGTGTTCGTGCCGGTCGGCTATGTCTACCCGTCGCGGACGGAGCACGCCTGGCGCCCGACGATGACGCTGACCGCCGGCTGGCTGGCCGCGTACGCGGTGATCCTGCTCGGCCTGCCCTCGCCGAGTCCCTGGTTGGTCGCCCTGTCGGCGGTCTACCCGGTCTACTACGTGGCTCTCAGCCTGCACCTGACGCGCCGACGCCGCCGGCGACCGGCGTCACCGGTCGCGCTCGCCGACTGACCCGTCCCCCTCCACCGACCGGTCCCCCACGCCCGGCCCGTCGACGACCTGCACGCCGAGGGCGTCGACCAGTGCGAGCGCCCCGCCGGGATCGACGCGCAGCCCGGCCGTCCGGGCCTCCCGGACGTCGAGACCCAGTCCGGTGGCACCGACGACGAGGGCTCCACGCAGGTCGGCCCCGGTGAACCGGGCACCGGAGAGGTCGCAGTCGACGAACTCGACGGCCCGCGCGTCGGCACCGCCGAAGTCGGCCTCGACGAGTGAGCACCGGACGAAGCGCATCCCTCGGACATCGGTCTCCGCGAACGACCCGTAGTCGAGTCGGCAGGCCTCGAACGTGACAGAGCGCGGGGCGAGTCCCCCCGCGCGCACGCCCGACCAGCGGACCGCCTGGGCCTTGGAGTCGCGCATGGTGCAGTCGGCCAGCCGCACATCGATGAGCGAGGCCCTGGAGAGGTTGACGCCGACGAGCGTGCATGAGTCCAGAGCGCACCGCCGCCATACGCTCAGCTCGAGGGTGGCGCCCTCGATCCGACAGTCCTCGAAGTCGAGGTCGCGCAGCTCGGTCCCGGGCTCCACCGCTCCCGACAGCACCCGGCCGCCGATGTAGGAGGTCCCTATCACGGAGGCGAGGGGGACGGCCCGTTCAGCCACCGTGCTCGGCGACACGCGCCCGCAGCTCGTCCACCGCACCCGCCGCGGACTCGGCGCCGAAGACGGCCGAACCGGCGACGAAGACGTCGGCGCCGGCCTCCGCGCACTGCTCGATGGTCTCCGCCGACACCCCACCGTCCACCTGGACCCAGATCTCCCCGCCGTGACGACGGACCGCCTCCCGGATCTGGCGCACCTTCGGCATCTGGTCGACCATGAACGACTGCCCACCGAACCCGGGCTCCACCGTCATGACGAGGACCATGTCGACCTCGTCGAGCAGGTCCTCGTACGGGGCGAACTGCGTCCCGGGCTTGAGCGCGAACGCCGCGCGCGCTCCTGCGGCCCGGATCGCGCGACTCACCCGGACGGGGTCGGCGGCCGCCTCGATGTGGAAGGTGACGGACCCGGCTCCGGCCTCGGCGTACGGCGGCGCCCAGCGGTCCGGGTCCTCGATCATGAGATGACAGTCCAGGGGGATCGGGCTGACCTCGACCAGCGCCTCCACCACGGGCAGGCCGATGGTCAGGTTCGGGACGAAGTGGTTGTCCATGACGTCGACGTGAGCCCAGTCCGCGTTGCCGATCGCTCGCAACTCGGACTCGAGGTTGGCGAAGTCGGCTGAGAGGATCGACGGCGAGATCTGCACCACATCACCCTATGCGGTGGGTCCGTCCGGTGCGGGTCGCGACCGGCCGCGACCCGATCGCCCTCCGCGACGTCGGGCGGTGAGCCAGCGTGCCACCTCTTCGGCGTGAGACTCCGGCGCGGGCACCGGGTGGAAGACGTACTCGATGACGCCGTCCTGCGCCACGAGAGTGAGCCGCCGGTACGCGGTGGTCCCCGAGACCGTTAAGGTCGGCAGACCGAGGGCTCGGCCCACCTGCCGGGTGGGGTCGGCGAGAAGCGGGTAGTCGAGGTCGAGGCGAGCGGCCGCCTCGCTCTGGTAGGCGGCGTCCTGGGCGGACAGCCCGTAGATTCCGGCGGCACCGCTGTCGCGGAGCCGGGTCGAGAAGTCGCGGATGCCGCACAGCTCGGCTGTGCACCCCCGAGCCCCGACCACCTCGTCCCAACCCGGTGGCATCGGCCGCCCCGGTCGCGCGGTGCGCGGATAGACGAAGACGACGGTGCGGCCCATCGGCAGGTCGCTGAGGTCGACGACCGAGCCGTCGGTCGCGCGAAGCCGTGCGATCGGCATCGCCCGTCCGACGAGGTGATCGACGGCTCGGTCGTCCGCGACCAGCGCGTGGCGGTCGGGAGTATTGGTAGGGCCACCGACATCGGCCTGAACCGGTTCTGCCTCGCTCACCGACCCATCCCATCCGCGCGTGTCCGTGCCTGCACGGCCGTCCTCGCCGCGACGGCCTCACGTCGATGATGACACAGCCGCTGACCTGCGGATCAGGGTCAGGAACATCGCATCGGTGCCGTGCCGGTGGGGCCAGAGCTGGACCGCCGGGCCGGGGCCGACCCCCCCGATCGGGTGGCCGTCGCGGTCGAGTAGGTACTCCCGGGCGTCGATCCGCTCGGCGTCCCCACGTCGCCGCAGGACGTCGGAGACGACGAGCGAGGTCTCGGCCGGGTGCGGGCTGCACGTGGCATAGGCGACCACTCCCCCGGGCACCGTCGCGTCCAGCGCGCTGTGGAGCAGGTCGCGCTGGAGTGGGCCGAGTGTCGCGAGGTCGGTCGGCTGCCGGCGCCAGCGGGCCTCGGGGCGGCGCCGGAGGGCGCCGAGGCCGGTGCACGGCGCGTCCACGAGCACTCGCGTGTAGCGCTCCGGCTCGCCGGCTCCGGTCTCCCGTCCGTCGGCGACCCGGACCTGGACGCTCCGCCCCGCGGCCGAGAACAGGGGTTCGAGAGCCGACAGGGTCGAGCGGACGAGCTCGGCCCGGCGGGGGTTCACCTCGCCGGCGACGAGATCGGCGTCGGCTGACAGGGCGAGGGCGGCCAGGAGTCCCGCCTTGCCTCCGGGGCCGGCACACAGATCGAGCCAGCGTTCGTGGCCGGCAGCGGCGGTGCCGGTCAGGGGAACCGTGGCCAGCGCGATCGCCAGCAACTGGGAGCCGGCATCCTGGACGGCCGCCCGACCGTCCCTGACGGCCGCGATCCGACCGGGGTCGCCTCCGTCGAGGATCCACGCCGTGGGCCCGAGCGGGTGTTCTCGGGCCCCGGCGGCGCGCAACTCCTCCTCCGCGCCGAGGCCGGGCCGCGCCACGAGGTGGACCGGCGGAGCGACGTTGTCGACCGCGAGCAGGGCGTCGAGCTCGTCGTCGACGGTGTCCGGCGTCGCTGAACCGTGTGCGAGAAGCGCCTGCCGTAAGGCCTTGACCACCCACTCGGGGTGTGAGTGCAGCGCTGCGAGTCGGGCCGTGGGGGGCTCGTCGGGCACGGTTCGGGCGAGCCACTCGTCGAGTGACCGTTCGCTGATGCGACGCAGGACCGCGTTGACGAGCTTGGAGGGACCGATCCCGTTCACCGCACGGGCCAACCCGACGGTCTCGCCAACTGCGGCGTGCTGCGGCACCCGCATCGCGAGGAGCTGGTGCGCCCCGAGCCGCAGTGTGTCGAGCACCGCGGGGTCGAGGGCCGAGGTATCCCGGTCCGCGGCCACGGCGATGATTGCGTCGTACCGCCCGCGCCACCGGGTCGCACCACTCACCAGTTCGGTGACGAAGGCCGCGTCACGCGTGTCGAGGCCGGCGCGCCGAAGCGCCTGCGTGAGCTCGAGGTTCGTGTACGCCCCGTCGGAGACGGCCCGCATGACGCGGTATGCGGTGTGCCGGGCCGGATCTCCAGTGCGCCTGCGGTCCCGGGGTGCCTGTGTCGAGTGGCTTCGGCCCGACCCGGACCGCCGTGGGCGGCTCTCGTCTCGGTCCGCCGACCGTTCCGCCCGCTCGGCGGATCGTTCACCGTGTCCGTCTCCGCGGCGGTTGCGCCGGTCGCTCATCCGAGCCGCTCTCCGGCCTCGATGCGGACCCCGCGGGCCCAGTCCGCGGCGGGCATCTCGCGTCTGCCCACCGGGCGGACCGTCCCGAGCCGGACGGCTCCGGAGGCGGTGCCCACGAGGATCTCACGCTTCTGGGCGCGGATCTCGCCGGGCCCGAGGGAGTCCGCGTCGGTGACGGGCTCGACGGGTCCCACTCCCAGCCGACTCTCCCGGAAGGTCGTCCAGGCGCCGGGCGCCGGGGTGCACGCCCGCACCCGCCTGTCGACAGCGAAGGCCGGGTCGCCCCACCGGACCATCGCGTCCTCGGTCCCGAGCTTCGGCGCATGCGAAACCCCCTCGGCGGGCTGGTCGACCGGCACCGCGGATCCGTCCGCGAGAGCGTCGAGCGTTGCGAGGAGCAGTGGGGCCCCTGCAGTGGCGAGCCGGTCGAGGAGCTCGCCGGCGGTGTCCCGCGGACCGATCCGTTCGGTCATCCGGCCGAGCACCGGTCCGGTGTCGAGACCGGCCTCGATGCGGAATGTCGTCGCTCCGGTCAGCTCGTCGCCGGCAAGGATGGCGTGCTGGACGGGCGCTGCCCCGCGCCACGCGGGGAGGAGCGAGAAATGCAGGTTGATCCATCCCAGTGCCGGGATCTCCAGCACCGCGGGCGGCAGCAGCGCTCCGTAGGCCACGACCGCACAGACATCGGGCCGCAGCTCGCGCAGGGTCTGCTGGAAGGTCGTATCCCGCGGATGGTCCGGCGTGAGGACGGGAACCCCGAGATCACTCGCGGCGGTCCGCACCGGCGACGGCTGCACGGCCCTTCCCCGTCCTGCCCGCGCGTCCGGGCGGGTGACCACGGCGAGCAGCCGGTGCCCGGAGCCCACGATGACCCGCAGTGACGGGATGGCGACCTCCGGGGTGCCGGCGAAGACGACGCGCACGGGACTCAGAGCGCGCGGCCGAAGGTGGGGTGCGGACTGGCCCGCACGACCGGCGCCGGCGTGCCGAACCACTGCGACTCTCGCACGATGCGCATGGCCTCGCGCCGCTGGTGCGGGTCCAGCCGGTCGATGAAGAGGATGCCGTCCAGATGGTCGGTCTCGTGCTGGATCGCCCGGGCGAGCAGCTCGGTGCCGACGATACGGACCGGCTCACCGTGCATGTCCTGGCCGCTGGCCACGACTCCGTAGGGTCGGGTGACCTCGCAGCGCAGACCCGGGAAGGACAGACAGCCCTCCTCGCCGTCCTGCTCCTCGTCCGTCACGTCCAGGACCGGGTTGACGAGGTGGCCGAGGGTCCCGTTCACGTGCCAGGTGAACACCCGCAGACCCACCCCGATCTGGGGCGCGGCCAGGCCCGCTCCCGGCGCGTCGAGCATGGTCTCGGTCAGGTCGGCGACGAGGGTTCGCAGCTCCTTGTCGAAGACTGTCACCTCGTCGGCGCGGGTGCGCAGGACCGGGTCGCCGAAGAGCCGGATTGGGGCGATGCTCACGCCTGGATTGTATGCGCGGGTCGCGCTCGCGGAACGCGCACCGTGGTCACACCGTCGGATCGGGAACGCGCATCCGGATGCTGACCGGATCCTCGGTCTTCTTCGCGGCGTCGGTCCGTCGCACGGCCTGCAGATGCCGGGCCAGGGCCTCGGCTCCAGCCTCGGGGGTGCGCAGGATCAGGCGCCAGTCACCACCTGTCACCACTGTGGCGGCGGGCTCCGGTCCGAGCACGGTGACCGCTTCGGGGAGGTCACCGACGGCGACGGCCTCGACGGCCCGTCGGCCACCGGTGACGAGGGCCATCACGGTGCTGGGCGGCAGGTGCAGCTCGCGCCGGTCCCGGAGCTCGCGAGCGGCGAGCCACGGAGCGTCCCAGCGGCTGAGGGCCTCGACCGCCGGCACGTCCGCGTGTGCAGGTACACCGCACAGGACGACCGTGCCGCCCGTCGCCGGTCCCTGCACGAGTGCGGCGGCCGCCGCCCACCGTCGGAACGCCTCGACCGAGGCGTCGATGCTGGGACGGTCGAGCAGCGCCCAGGCGTCCAGGAGGATCGCGGCCGCGTATCCGCCCTCGGCGAGCGGCTCGGCCCCCGGTGTGGAGATGACGATCGAGGGGCCGGGCGAGACCTCACCTAGCACGGCTCCCGCGCCGGAGGTGTGGACCGGCACCCCCGGAAAGGCGCGCGCCAGCTCCTCAGCGGTGCGTCGAGTGCCGACGACCAGCGCGCGGACCGTGCGGCCGTTGCACTGCGGACAGCGGTACTCGCCGTCCCGGGTGTGACACAGGCGGCACACGAGGGTCGTGTCGCGCTGGGTCATCCCCAGAGCCCCTCCGCACCGACGGCATCGGGCTCTGCGGCGGCAGTGGGTGCAGGCCAGAGACGGAGCGTAGCCACGGCGAGGCACCTGGATCAGGACGGGTCCGGACTCCAGCGCCCTCCGGGCCGTCCGCCACGCACTGGACGGGATGCGCGCTCGGGCCAGCACCGGATCCGCCTCGCGCTCGTAGTCCTCGCCCGCGATGACGACTCTCGGCACTGAGCCGCGCACCTGCGCACGGGGCAGCAGGATCTCCTTGGCCTTCCCCGCGTCGACCCACGCCTGGAGCGCGACGGACCGGGCGAACCCGCCCGTCACGAGGGCGGCCCCTTCGATCTCGGCCCGGACCGAGACCACGTCCCGCACGTGCGGGTAGGGCGCTCGCGGCTCCTGCCACAGGTCGTCACCGTCGTCCCACCACGCGATCAGCCCGAGCTCGCGCACCGGGGCCCACGCAGCCGCCCGGGTCCCGATCACGACGCCGACGTGACCACGAAGGACCTTGAGGAACGCGGCGTAGCGGGCCTGCGGACCCTGGTCCGCGGTCAGGACGACATGACGACCCGCCCCCATGCTGGCGGAGACAGCGGCGTCGACGCGTCCCACGTCGCGGTGGTCCGGGACCAGCAGGATGCTCCCGCGGCCGCCGGCCAGGGTCGCCGCGGCGGCCTCTGCCATGGCCGCCGGCCAGTCGACAGCCGGCTCGGTGGTCGGCGCCGCGCCCCACACCGCGGCAGGGGCCTCGCGCGCGGCCAGCCGACGGAGCAGCGCCGCTCCGGCCGGGTAGCGCGCCCACGCCGTCGGCCGGTCGACCATCGGGGGCGGCGGAGGAGGTTCACCGCTCGCCGGGAGTGCGCGCTCGGCCCGAGCGTGGCGCGGCGGCACGGCGAGCCGCAGCACATCACCGACCACCCCGGCGTGGTCGAGCGCGACGCGCTCGGCCGCGGCGAGGACGTCGGGGGTGAGGACTCGCTCCGGCGACACCAGACGTCGGATCGGCTGCAGTCTGCCGGGGTGTTCCGGCTCGTCGCGCAGGGCGGTGACGAAGCCGTCCAGGTCGCGACCGGCGAAGCGCACCTTGACCCGGGCCCCCGGTGCGACCAGGGCGAGGAGGTCCTGCGGGACGGCGTACTCGAAGGGGCGGTCGAGGTGCGCCAGGCCGGTGTCGACGAGGACCGCGGCGACGCTCATGGTCCGACCCTAGGGCGAGGTGCCGACAGCCCTCTGCAGGGCTTCGACCCGGTCGGTCCGCTCCCACGTGAAGGCGTTGGGGATGTCGGCCGCCATGGTGCGACCGAAATGACCGTAGGCAGCGGTCGGCCGGTACATCGGTCGGAGCAGGTCCAGGCTCTCGACCAGGGCCGCCGGCCGCAGGTCGAAGACCTCGGTGATGGCGCCCTGGATGCGGTCGACCGGCACGGACTCGGTGCCGAAGGTCTCGACGTAGAGGCCGACCGGATGGGCCTTGCCGATGGCGTAGGCGACCTGTACCTCGCAGCGCGTCGCGAGCCCGGCGGCCACGATGTTCTTGGCCACCCAACGCATCGCGTATGCGGCCGACCGGTCGACCTTGCTCGGGTCCTTGCCGGAGAACGCGCCGCCACCGTGGCGGGCCATGCCCCCGTAGGTGTCGACGATGATCTTGCGACCGGTCAGCCCGGCGTCCCCCATGGGGCCGCCGATCTCGAAGCGGCCCGTGGGATTGATCAGGGTCCGGTACCCGTCGACGTCGAGGTCGGTGCCGGTGCGGAGAAGGTCGTGCAGGACCGGCTCGATGACGTGCTCGACGATGTCGGGCACGAGGAGGTCCTCGAGCGAGACGTCCGAGGCGTGCTGCGTGGACAGCACAACCGTGTCGAGTCGGACCGCCCGGTCCCCGTCGTACTCGATGGTCACCTGCGTCTTCCCGTCCGGACGCAGGTACGGGACCGTCCCGCCCTTGCGGACCGCCGTCAGACGCTCGGCCAGCCGATGGGCGAGGAAGATCGGCAGCGGCATGAGCTCGGGGGTGTCCTCGCACGCGTAGCCGAACATCAGGCCCTGGTCGCCCGCGCCTTGCTTGTCGAGCGGGTCGACGCCTCCGATGCGGTTCTCGTATGCGGTGTCCACCCCCTGCGCGATATCGGGGCTCTGGCTGCCGATCGAGATCGAGACGCCGCAGGTCGCGCCGTCGAACCCCTTCGTCGAGCTGTCGTAGCCGATCCTGACGATCGTGTCCCGCACGAGCTTGGGGATCTCGACATACGCCTCCGTGGTCACCTCACCGGCGACGTGCACCAGGCCGGTCGTGACCATGGTCTCGACGGCGACGCGCGCGTGGGGATCCTGGTCGAGCATGGCGTCGAGGATCGCGTCGGAGATCTGGTCGCAGATCTTGTCGGGGTGACCCTCGGTCACGGATTCGGACGTGAACAGGCGGCCGGCCACGGATGGGCTCCTCAGGGTCGGGGGATGAAGCGGCGGGGATGGCGTGACGCAGGGACGGTCGGGGCAATGGTCCGCAGCATTCTAGACGCGCTCAGCCGCGCCGACGGCGAGCGTCCAGGATGGCGTCGAGCACGGCGTCGGCGATCGCCGCCTTGCCGGCCGGCCCGACCTCGGCGACCGGGTTCTCGACACCGCGGCGCAGGATGACAACGGAGTTCTCGTCCTGACCGAATGCCTTGTCGATCCCGACCTCGTTGACGACGAGCAGGTCGCAGCCCTTGCGCTCGAGCTTGGTCCGGCCGTGCTCGAGAACGGTTCCGTCCTCGTCCCCGGTCTCGGCCGCGAACCCCACGATCAGCGGATCGGTCGCTTCGCCCCGCTCGGCGACGAGGCCGGCCAGGATGTCAGGATTGCGGACGAGGCGGATCGTCGGTCCCGGCTCCTCGTCTTCCGTGTCGTACGACTTCTTGATCTTCGTCTCGACGTACGCGTCCGGGCGGAAGTCCGCGACGGCGGCGGCCATGACGACCACGTCGTGGGACGGGAGGGCCGCCCGGGTCGCGGCGGCCAGCTCGAGGGCCGACCCCGCGCGGACCACCTCGACATCCGGCGGAGGTGGCACCTCCGCGTGAGCCAGAACGAGGGTGACGATGGCCCCCCGACGACGCGCGGCCGCGGCGAGAGCGACGCCCTGCTTGCCGGAGGACCGGTTGCCGAGGAACCGGACCGGGTCGAGCGGTTCACGGGTGCCGCCGGCGGTGACGAGGACCCTCGTCCCGACGAGGTCCTGGCGTGCGCCGCTGGTCCTCGTGACTCGGTCGGCGCGGGCCAGTTCCCGCTGGCACACCTCGAAGAGGTGCTCCGGTTCGGGCAGCCTGCCCGGACCGCTGTCGGCACCGGTGAGGCGCCCGGCGGCCGGCGGCACGACATGGACGCCGCGCTGGGTCAGGGTCTCGACGTTCGCCTGAGTCGCCGGATGCTCCCACATCTCGGTGTGCATGGCCGGGGCCATGACCACCGGACAGCGGGCCGTCAACAGCGTGTTGGTCAGAAGGTCGTCGGCCATCCCGGCGGCGGCCCGGGCGAGCAGGTCCGCCGTTGCGGGGGCCACGACGACGAGGTCGGCGCTCTGCCCGAGACGGACGTGCGGAACCTCGTGGACGTCGGTCCACACATCCGTCGCGACGGGACGGCCGGACAACGCCGCCCAGGTGGGCTCACCGACGAAGCGGAGTGCGGCGGCGGTCGGGACGACCGTGACCTCATGGCCGGCCTCGGAGAGCAGGCGTAGCAGCAGCGCGGCCTTGTAGGCGGCGATACCTCCCGAGACCCCGAGGACCACGCGCACGTCGGTGTGCCCTTCTTCCCTGACCGCCGTGATCGTCCGGTCAGCCCTCCGGCGTGGCGGTCAGCAGGTCCTCGTTGATCTCCCGCAGCGCGATCGACAGCGGCTTCTCGTGCTGCTGGGCCTCGACGAGCGGCCCCACGTACTCGAGCAGGCCCTCCTGGAGCTGGGAGTAGTAGGCGTTGATCTGACGGGCTCGCTTCGCGGCGTAGATGACCAGCGCATACTTGCTGTCGGCCTTGGTGAGCAGTTCGTCGATGGGCGGGTTGGTGATGCCGATCGCGGTGACGGGTGCAGGCACGATGAGTGCTCCTCGGTTGGGGACTACGGGAGTGGTCGGCTCAGGACGCGGTGGACCGCGGCCCGGCTAGGAGACCTGGGATCTCATCAATGATACGAGTTCCTCGGCCGCCCGCCGAACGTCGTCGTTGACGATGACGACGTCGAACTCGCCGGAGGCCGCCATCTCGACCTCCGCCGTTCGGAGCCGCGCCGCTCGCTCCGCCTCACCCTCGGTGCCGCGCCCGACGAGGCGTCGCACGAGCTCGTCCCAGCTCGGCGGCGCGAGGAAGACGAAAAGTGCCCCGGGCATCGACGCCCGGAGCTGGCGGGCTCCCTGGAGGTCGATCTCGAGCAGCGGCACACGGCCGCCCGCCAAGGCCGCCTCGACGGCATGCCGAGGGGTGCCGTACCGGTTCCGGCCGTGGACGACGGCCCACTCGAGCATGTCTCCCGCGGCGACCATCGCGTCGAACTCCTCCGGAGAGACGAAGAAGTAGTGCTCGCCGTGCACCTCGCCGGGACGGGGCGCTCGCGTCGTCGCCGACACGGACAGCCACACATCGGGGAAGTGCTCCCGGATGTACTGGGAGAGCGTGCCCTTGCCTACGGCTGTGGGGCCGGCGAGGACCACGGGCCGTGGACGAGAGGTCACGGACCGAACCTACCGCGCCCGACCGCACGAGGGCCTGGCACCGACGGCGAGGCGAGGTTGCGCCTGCGGGGGTCTACTCGGCGGCGAAGCGCTTGACGAGAGCCGCCGTCTGGTTCGCTCCGAGGCCGCGCACGCGACGCGAGTGAGCGATGCCGACCTCGTCCATGATCTGGCGGGCGCGGACCCGGCCGATGCCGGGCATCGACTCGAGGAGGGCACTGACCCGCATCTTGCCGATCGCGTCGTTCTGCTGGCCGGCGGCGATGACCTCCTCGATCGACTCGCCGGAGGTCTTCAGTCGGGTCTTGACGGCGGCACGCTCGCGGCGGGCCTCGGTGGCACGCTGCAGTGCAGCGGACCGCTGTTCTGGGGTGAGGGGCGGAAGGGCCACTTCTTGACACTCCTTGCGCTGGTGGGGCGGTTGAGGTGCGAAAACGCGGTGCCACAGGTCTGGACGCCTCGTCCTGAACCACGCTACCGGGCGTACAGGTCAGCGTGTGTTGAACCTTTGCGCCTCTCCGCGTGCCGCGTCTCGCAATGCGGACACCTGGGGTCCCTGACGCAGGATCGACCGGCTGCTGGCCACGAGGACCTGAGGCAGCGCGGAGCCGAAGACGGTCCTCAGGTCGTCCGACCCCGCCCCCTGGGCACCGACGCCCGGAGCGAGGATCGGGCCGCCCGCCGCTGCCAGGTCGATCCCGAGATCACGGACCGCCGCACCGACGGTCGCCCCGACGACGAGCCCGACATGACCCAGCCCTCCCCGCTCGACCGCTCCGGCGTTGTCGCGGGCGGCCCCCTCGGCCATGGACGCGGCGACGGACCGGCCGCTGCGAACAGCGTGCTGGACGGCGGCTCCCTCGGGGTTCGACGTCAGACACAGCACGAAAACCCCCCGCCCGTGCCGGGCGGCCAGGTCGATCGCGGGGCGGAGGGACTCGTAGCCGAGGTACGGACTGACGGTGATGGCATCGGGCGGCGCCACGGCATCCGCGCCGAGGAAGGCCTCCGCGTACGCGTCCATGGTCGAGCCGATGTCGCCACGCTTGACGTCGAGGACGACGATCGAACCCCGGGCACGCAGTTCGTCGACGACGCGTTCGAGCAGCGAGACGCCCCGTGAACCGAACAGCTCGAAGAAGGCGGACTGTGGCTTGACGGCCGCCACGTGCCCGCCGAAGGCTTCGACACACGTCATCGCGAAACGCTCCAGTCCCGCGAGATCCCGTTCCAGTCCCCACGCGTCGAGCAGCGAGCGGTGCGGGTCGATGCCCGCGCACAGCGGTCCGTATGCGTTCATCGCCTCCCGGAGTCGGTCCCCGAAGGTGGGGCGCGGGTCGATGTCGGTCCTCTTCCGGTCACTCACGACGACTCCCTTTCCGTCCCGTTCGACCTCTCTCGGCCGGCGTTCCACCGCCAAGGTCTCTCCCGCCCCGTCGCTCACGTCAGCGCCGCGCCGACCGCATTGCGGACCGACGCATACCCTCTCCGCGCGAGCTCCTCGGCGAGCTCGTCCCGGACACGCACCGGAGCCATCGGGTCGTTGAAGGTGGCGGTTCCGACCTGGACGGCGGTCGCACCCACGGCGATGAGCTCGAGGGCGTCCCGACCGGTGCGGATCCCCCCGACCCCGATGATCGGCGCCGGGGGCAACCGGCCCTCGCGCATGGCCGAGGCCACCTGCCAGACGGCCCGCACCGCGATCGGACGCACCGCAGGCCCGGACAGTCCCCCGGTCACACCGGCGACCTGGGGCCGCATGCGGTCGAGGTCGACCACCATGCCGAGCGTCGTGTTGATCATCGTCAGACCGGACGCACCGGCCTTCAGACAGGCGGACGCGATGTCGACGATGTCGGTCACGTCGGGACTGAGCTTCGCGATGATCGGCGTGTCACGTGGGAGTGCCTCGCGGACCAGGGTCATGACCCGGGCCGAGGCTCCGGGGTCGCAGGCGAAGACCTGGCCGCGGTTGGCCACGTTGGGACAGGAGATGTTGACCTCGACGCCGATCACGCTGTCGACGTGCTCGCTGGCGGCAAGGGTTGCCGCGACCTCGGCGAACTCGGTGCCGGTGCCCCCCGCAATCGAGACCAACACGCGCGCGCCGTGCGCGGCCAACCAGGCGAGGTCGGTGTCGACGAAGGCGGCGATACCCGGCCCCTGCAGTCCGATGGAGTTGAGCATGCCGCTGGGCGTCTCCGCCATCCGCGGCGTCCCCCGCCCCGAACGCGGCTCCCGCATCACGGTCTTGGTCACGAATGCCCCGAGCTCGCGGACGTCGAAGAACCGATGCAGCTCCGGCCCGTTCGCGGCGCATCCGGACGCGGTCATCACGGGGTTGTCGAGCGTCAGGCGGCCGGGCGCGGCCCCGAGGTCGACCCGCAGTTCCACGTCGGCCGCCGGACGGGAGGTGTCGGTCGCGGTCGACATCAGTGGGCCCTCATCCCGGTCGCGCCGTGGGCGTCGTCGGGAACGGTGCACAGGCCGTCCGCGAAGGCGTCCCACCGGACCCGGTCACCGCGGAAGACGGGACCGTCGACGCAGCTGCGGACCATCCGGGTGGTGCCGTGCTTGTCGCGCACGGGCAGCACGCATGTCATACACACACCCACTCCGCAGGCCATGGCCTCCTCGACCGCGACCTGGGCCACGGCCCCGTGCGCAGCGGCGATCGAGCTGACCGCGCTCAGCATGCCCATCGGCCCGCACGCGTAGACGACCCTGGCTCCACAGGCGTCGATCATGTCGGGCAACGCCTCCGAGACCCAGCCCTTCCGGCCGGCAGTGCCGTCGTCGGTGCAGATCGTCACCGCGTCCGCCGTCCGTCGCGCCTCGACCACGCCGAACAGCCGTGACTCGGTCGCGGCCCCGAGGATCATCTCGACCCGACAGCCCCGTTCGCGCAGCATCTCCGCCAGCCAGAACAGCGGCGCCGACCCGTAGCCGCCGCCGACGAGGACGCATGCCACGCCCTCGGTGGGTAGGGGGAAGGGGCGACCCAGCGGGCCGATGACTCCTGTGGTGTCGTGGGGGCGGAGCTCGGTGATCCACCGGGTGCCCGGACCGACCGCGGACACGACGACGTCCACCGTCCCGCCGTAGGTGCCGCTCGGAGTGACCCGGTGGATCGAGAAGCACCGGCGCAGCAGGTGGGCGGTGGTCGGGCCACCGACGGACAGGGCCACGAAGTGGCCCGGCCGTGCGCGTTCGGCAACGCCCGGAGCGACGAAGGTCAGGTGCTGGTACTCCCCCGCGCGCCGGGTGGCGACGAGCTCGGCGGTCACGGAGACGACGTCGGAGGAGACAGCCGCTCTCATCCGGCAACCCCCTCGGTGACGTCGGCCGAGACGGCGTCGGCGCGTCCCACCGACCAGAGGTCGATATCCGCCGCGTGGGCCTGCAGCGCCTTGACGTGGACCTCACCGGTCAGGAGGGCCTCGATGCCGTGCACCGCGGCGGCGAGCTCCTGGACGGTGGTGATGATCGGAATGTCGTACGACGTGGCGGCGGCACGGATCGCGTAGCCGTCGGCGCGGGCCGTCGGACCGGTGGGGGTGTTGACCACCATGTCGATCTCGCCGGCCGTGATGAGGTCGACGATGCTCCGCTCGCCCTCTCGGCGCTCGGCGTGCTTGCGCACGACCGTCGTCTCGATGCCGTTGCGTCGGAGCACGTTCGCGGTGCCGGTCGTCGTGTACACGGTGAAGCCGAGGTCCGCGAGTCGCTTGACGGGGAAGATGATGCTGCGCTTGTCCCGGTTGGCGACCGACACGAACACCGCCCCCCGTAGGGGCAGGCCGCCATAGGCTGCCAGCTGACTCTTGGCGAAGGCCAGCCCGAAGTCGGATGCGATCCCCATGACCTCCCCGGTCGAGCGCATCTCCGGACCCAGCAGGCTGTCCACGGCCATCCCGTCGACCGTCCTGAACCGCTTGAAGGGCAGCACCGCCTCCTTGACCGAGATCGGCGCCTCGACCGGCAGCTCCCCGCCGTCGGTGTGCGGTGGCAGCAGACCCTCGGCCCGGAGCCGCTCGATGCTCGCCCCCAACATCACCCGGGCGGCCGCCTTCGCGATCGGGACGCCGGTGGCCTTCGCGACGAACGGAACCGTCCGGGATGCCCGCGGATTGGCCTCGAGCACGTAGAGCACGTCCTGCGCGAGCGCGAACTGGATGTTCATCAGGCCACGCACTCCGATGCCCTCGGCCAGCCGACGCGTCGACTCCCGGACCCTGGCCAGCTCCTCGGCGCCCAGGGTCACCGGCGGGAGGGTGCACGCGGAGTCTCCGGAGTGGATGCCCGCCTCCTCGATGTGCTCCATGATCCCGCCGAGGTAGAGGTCGGTGCCGTCGTAGATGGCGTCGACGTCGATCTCGACCGCATCGTCCAGGAAACGGTCGACCAGGATCGGGTGCTCAGGGGATGCGACGGTCGCCCTCGTCACGTAGTCCACGAGCGTCTCGTCGTCGTACACGATCTCCATCCCCCGTCCGCCGAGGACGTACGACGGCCGGACGAGGACCGGGTAGCCGATCTCGGAGGCGACCTCGAGCGCGTCCTCGGCACTGAATGCCGTGCCGTGCCGCGGCGCCGGCAGACCGGCGTGCGCCAGCACGCGGCCGAAGGCTCCCCGATCCTCGGCCAGATGGATCGCTTCAGGCGAGGTGCCGACGATCGGCACGCCCTCGTCCTTGAGCGCCTGTGCCATTCCGAGGGGCGTCTGACCGCCGAGCTGGACGACCACGCCGGCCACGGGACCGGCCTGGCGCTCCGCGTGGACCACCTCGAGGACGTCCTCGAGGGTGAGCGGCTCGAAGTACAGGCGGCTGCTCGTGTCGTAGTCGGTCGAGACGGTCTCCGGGTTGCAGTTGACCATGACCGTCTCGTAGCCCGCGTCACGCAGAGCGAAGCTCGCATGCACGCAGGAGTAGTCGAACTCGACCCCCTGCCCGATCCGGTTCGGTCCGCTACCGAGGATTATCACGGCGGGCGTCGTGCGTGCCTCCACCTCGTTCTCCTCGTCGTAGGACGAGTAGTAGTAGGGCGTCCGCGCGGCGAACTCAGCGGCGCACGTGTCCACGGTCTTGTACACGGGGCGGACACCAAGGGCGTGGCGAACGCCGCGCACGACGGGCTCCCGCATACCGGTGATCGACCCGATCTGGGCGTCGCTGAACCCGTGTCGCTTGGCATGGCGCAGCAGGGCCGGGGACAGTCGACCCTGGCCGGCGGCGGCCTCGGCCGCGAGCTGCTCGGCGATCGTGTTGATCACCTCGATCTGGTCGAGGAACCACGGGTCGATGCCCGTGGCCTCGTGAACCTGTTCGACGGTCAGCCCGGCTCGCAGCGCCTGCTGGACGGCGACGATGCGGCCGTCCGTGGGCCGCTTGGCCGTCTCCAGGACCGCGTCGAGCTGGGCGTCGGAGGCGGGCGCACCGTGCCAGTGGAACGAGCTGCCTGCCCGATCGATCGAACGCAACGCCTTCTGGAGGGCCTCGGTGAAGTTGCGCCCGATCGCCATCGCCTCGCCGACGCTCTTCATCGTGGTCGTGAGGGTCGTGTCGGCGTGCGGGAACTTCTCGAAGGCGAACCGGGGAACCTTGACGACGACATAGTCCAGGGTCGGCTCGAAACTCGCCGGGGTCTCCTCCGTGATGTCGTTGGGCACCTCGTCGAGGGTGTATCCGATCGCCATCCGGGCCGCGATCTTCGCGATGGGGAAGCCGGTCGCCTTGGACGCGAGCGCCGACGACCGCGACACTCTCGGGTTCATCTCGATGACGATGATCCGCCCGTCCTGCGGGTTGACCGCGAACTGGATGTTGCAGCCACCGGTGTCCACACCCACCTCGCGGATCACGGCGATGCCGATGTCCCGCAGTCGTTGGTACTCCCGGTCGGTGAGCGTCAGTGCGGGCGCGACAGTGATCGAGTCACCCGTGTGCACCCCCATCGGGTCGAGGTTCTCGATCGAGCACACGACGACGACGTTGTCGGCGTGGTCGCGCATGAGTTCGAGCTCGTACTCCTTCCACCCCATGATCGACTCCTCGAGCAGCACCTCCGTGACTGGCGAGTACTGCAGGCCCGCACCGGCGATCCTGCGCAGGTCGGCCTCATTGTGGGCGAAGCCGCTGCCGAGACCGCCCATCGTGAACGAGGGACGCACGACGACGGGATACCCCAGGTCCTCGGCGGCGGCGAGCACCTCGTCCATGGAGTGGCAGATGATGCTCCTGGCGGACTCTGCCCCGCAGCGCTCGACGACGCCCTTGAACTTCTCGCGGTTCTCGCCGAGCTCGATCGCCTCGACGTTGGCACCGATGAGCGGGCAGTCGTACTTCTCCAGGACCCCGCGTTCGTGCAGTGCGATCGCGCAGTTGAGCGCCGTCTGCCCACCGAGGGTGGCGAGCACCGCGTCGGGACGCTCGGCGGCGATGATGGCCTCGACGACCTCGGGTGTGATCGGCTCGATGTAGGTCGCATCGGCGAACTCCGGATCCGTCATGATCGTCGCCGGGTTCGAGTTGACCAGGATGACCCGGATGCCCTCCTCGCGCAGGACCCGGCAGGCCTGTGTCCCCGAGTAGTCGAACTCGCAGGCCTGGCCGATGACGATCGGCCCGGAGCCGATGACGAGAACACTGCGGATGTCGTCGCGTCTGGGCATCAGGCGCTCCTCTCGGTGGACGTGGACGATCCCTCGGGCACCCGGTCCTTCGCCGTGGACTGCTCCAGCATCAGATCGACGAACCGGTCGAAGAGGTAGGCCGCGTCGTGCGGACCCGCCGCGGCCTCCGGGTGGTACTGGACCGAGAACGCCCGAACCCTTCCGTCCGGACCGAGCACCTCGAGGCCCTCGACGACGTCGTCGTTGAGGCAGACGTGACTCACCCGCACGGATCCGAACTCGGTGGTCGTCTCGGCGTCCAACGGCGCGTCGACGGCGAACCCGTGGTTGTGGGCTGTCACCTCGACCTTGCCGGTGCTCCGGTCGAGGACCGGCTGGTTGATGCCCCGATGACCGTACTTGAGCTTGTAGGTGCCGAAGCCCAGCGCCCGTCCGAGGATCTGGTTGCCGAAGCAGATGCCGAAGTACGGGATACCCCGACGCAGCACCTCGCGAAGCAGGTCCCGCTCGTGGTCGGCGGTGCCCGGATCCCCAGGACCGTTCGAGAAGAACACACCGTCGGGCTCGACGGCCAGCACGTCCTCGATCGAGGCCGTGGCCGGCAGCACGTGGACGTCGATGCCCCGCTCGGCCAGACTCGTCGGCGTCATCGACTTGATCCCGAGGTCGACGGCGGCGACGGTCAGGCGCCTGGTTCCCACTGCGGGGACGGTGTACGCGACATGTGTCGACACCTCGGCCGCGAGCGCCGAGCCGGCCATCCGGGGGGCGGACCGGACGTCCTCGAGGAGATCGGCGAGCGGCTGCTCGGCAACCGCACCCGAGTAGATGCCGACCCGCATGGCCCCCCGCTCGCGCAGGTGCCGGGTCAGGGCGCGGGTGTCGACTCCGCTGATTCCCACGATCCGCTGCGCGTTCAGTTCCTCCTCGAAGCTGCGCCGGGACCGCCAGTTCGAGGGTCGGACGGCCGGATCGCGGACGACCAGTCCCGCGACCCAGATCCGAGCCGACTCGTCGTCCTCGTCGTTCCAGCCGGTGTTGCCGATGTGCGGTGCCGTCATGACGACGACCTGCCGGTGGTAGCTCGGGTCGGTCAGGGTCTCCTGGTACCCCGTCATCCCGGTGGCGAAGACCGCTTCACCCACAGTGCGGCCGGTTGCGCCGAACGGCTCCCCGGGGAACGTGCGGCCGTCCTCGAGCACGAGCAGAGCGGTCATGACCGGTCCTCCTGTTCGCCGGCGTGAGCCCGGCCGCCGAGCGCGGTGACTCGTCCGCGCAGGATGGTCGCGTGCACCGCTCCTGTGAAGGTACGGCCATGCCAGGGGTTGTTGCGCGACAGCGAGTGGGAGGCATCGCGGTCCACCGTGACCGACGCATCCGGATCGACGAGCACGAGGTTCGCAGGCTCGCCGACTGCCACGGGGCGACCGTGAGTGTCGAGCCGGGCGATGCGAGCCGGAGCGACGGACATGCGTTCGACCAGGTCGCTCAGGCCCATCCGGCCGGACCGCACCATGACGTCGTGGACGACCGAGAACGCCGTCTCGAGTCCGAGCATGCCGAAGGCCGCGTCGACGAATGCGTGCTCCTTGTCGTGGCGGGCGTGCGGCGCGTGGTCGGTCGCGACGGCATCGATGGTGCCGTCGGCGAGGGCCTCCCGGAGCGCCTCGACGTCCCCCTGCGGCCGAAGCGGCGGGTTGACCTTGTGGACCGGGTCGTAGTCGCGGACCAGGTCGACATCGAGAGCCAGGTGGTGCGGGGTCACCTCCGCGGTGATCGCGACGCCCTGGGCCTTGGCCCACCGCAGCACGTCCACGCCCTCGGCGGTCGAGACGTGCGCCACGTGCACCCGGGATCCGGTGTGCCGGGCGAGCATCGCGTCGCGAGCGATGACGGTCGACTCGGCCACTGCGGGCCACCCGGGCAGTCCGAGTCGTCCGGAGACCTCGCCCTCGTGACAGCACGCTGTGCCGTCGGCCAGCCGTGGATCCTGGCTGTGCTGGGACACGACGCCGCCGAAGGCCCTGATGTACTCGAGCGCGCGCCGCATGATTCGGGCGTCGGCGACGCAGCGGCCGTCGTCGGAGAAGACCGTGACCCGGGCTCGGCTGCGGGCCATCAGACCGAGTTCCGCGAGTTCGTCACCGGCCAGGCGCTTGGTGACGGCACCGACCGGTTGAACGTCGACGAGCCCGGCCGCGCGGCCCAGGTCGAGGATGTGCACGGCCGCCTCGGCGGTGTCCGTCACGGGATCGGTGTTGGCCATCGCGAGGACGGCGGTGAACCCGCCGGCGGCCGCGGCCGCCGATCCGGTCGCGACCGTCTCGGTGTCCTCGCGGCCCGGTTCCCGCAGGTGGGTGTGGAGGTCGACGAACCCGGGAAGGACGGCGAGCCCGTCGGCGTCGATGACCTCGGTCGACCCCGGTCGATCGATCGGCCCAGTGGTCGAGACCTGAGCCACCACCCCGTCGCGAACGAGGATGTCGGCACTCGTGGCCCCGAGGATCCGGGCGCCGGCGATGAGAAGGTCACTCATGTCGTCCCCTCCCTTCCGCTGTCCTGGTCCCGGACCGAGTGGTCTCCGGAGAGGAGGTGGTAGAGGACCGCCATCCGAACCGCGACACCGGCCGAGACCTGGTCGAGGATGACCGAGCCCAGCCCGTCAGCGGCGTCGGCACTGATCTCGAGGCCGCGGTTCATCGGTCCGGGGTGCATGACGAGGACGTCCTCATTGCGCCGTCGGAGGCGCTCCACACGCTCGCGCGAGAGGCCGTATCCCACGGAGTACTCCCGCGCGGTCGGGAAGAAGCCTCCGCTCATCCGTTCACGCTGCACGCGGAGCATCATGACCACGTCCGCCGCCGGCCCGACGAAGAGCGCCTCGTCGAGGTCGTGGGACAGGACGAACCCGTCGCGTCGCGACCACTCGGCGGCACCACTCGGCATCAGGGTCGGAGGGGCCACGACGGTGACGTCCGCGCCGAGCGTGCCCAACAGCAACACGTTGGAGCGGAAGACCCGGCTGTGGGTGAGGTCACCGACGATGACGACACGGCGGCCGGCGAGGTCGCCGAGTCGCCGCGTCATCGTGTAGGCGTCGAGCAGGGCCTGGGTGGGGTGCTCGTGCGTTCCGTCGCCGGCGTTGATGACACTGGCGTCGACCCAGCCGGCCACCTGCCGACAGGCGCCGCTCGCCGAGTGGCGGATGACGAGCGCGTCGACCGCCATCGCCGTGATGGTGAGGACGGTGTCCCGGAGCGACTCCCCCTTGGACGCCGAACTTCCCTTGGCTGTGATGTTGATGGTGTCCGCGGACATCCACTTGCCGGCGATCTCGAAGCTGGACCGGGTCCGGGTCGAGTCCTCGAAGAAGAGGTTGATGACCGTGCGTCCGCGCAGCGCGGGCAGCTTCTTGACGTCGCGCCGCTGGATGTCGTGCATCGATGCCGCCGTCTCGAGGATCTCGATGACCTCGTCGCGATCCAGGTCGGCCGCTGAGAGGAGGTGGCGGGGCATCTCAGCGGCCCCCCACGTGAGATGGACCGGCCGCGATCCGGACGGTGTCCTCGATGCCGTCATGCGCCCTCAGCCGCACCTGGACCTTCTCGGCGTGTGAGGTCGGCAGGTTCTTGCCGACGTGGTCGGCGCGGATGGGCAGCTCCCGGTGACCGCGGTCGACGAGCACTGCGAGACGGACCGCCTTCGGTCGCCCCAGGTCGGACAGCGCATCGAGCGCGGCCCGCACCGTCCGACCGGAGTAGAGCACGTCGTCCACGAGCACCACCACCATGCCGTCCACCCCGCAGCCCGGGATCTCCGTCCGCATCGGGGTGCGGGTGGGCTGGCTGCGTAGGTCGTCCCGGTGCAGAGTGATATCGAGCGAGCCGACGGGGACCGCCGTCCCCTCGACCTCCTCGATCAGGACCGCGAGACGCTGGGCCAGGGTCACCCCCCTGCTCGGTATGCCGAGGAGGACGAGATCCTCGGCCCCCTTGTTGCTCTCGAGGATCTCGTGGGCGATTCGCCGAAGGGCCCGTGCGATGTCGTCGGGACCGAGGACGATCCGGCTCTCGGGGTCGACGGGGTGGCCCTGGGGTACTTCTCGATCGGTACGCGTCATGGACGCGGGACCTCCTTCCCTGCCTCACGGGACAGGTCGTTAAAGGACGTCTGGCGAGGCATACTCTAGCCCGTCGTTCGCCGGACCGGCGATGCGCCCCGCGCACCGAGACAACCCGTCATGGCGCTCTACGGCCCCGCAGATCACAGTGGTGTGAACGCGCCCCGCGCGGTTGGCACACCGGAGACGTGGGCGTGAGGGTCCGGGCATGCCAGGGGCGTGGTATGCCGCGCGGTTGGCACACCGGAGACGCGGGCGTCAGGCTCGGGTATGCCAGGGGCGTGGCGTGTCGCGCGGTTGGCACACCGGAGACGCGGGCGTCAGGCTCGGGCATGTCAAGGGCGCGGCGTATGGACCTCGACTGTCCGGCTGGTGAGATGCATAACTGATCAGCATGCCTCGGCAAACATACTGTCATACACATGGCCGGGTCACCGCTCGGCTTCCAGACACGGAGGTTTCGGATGATCTCGCCCGCGACCACGACAGCGGCGCCACCCGATCCCGCTCATGGCTCCACGGTCGACCCGGCCGTCGGCTCGGTGTCGGGCCGCGAGGAACCCGCTCCGCCACTGACGGTCTTCACCGAGCTCTTCCCCCCGACCGACGCCGATGTGGCCGGACACCGGTCGTGGCTCGCCCGATCTCCGTGGCCGGAGGTCGTCTTCGCTTCGGCGCGCTGAACCGGTCCGACGCGGGGGACGCGTCCGTCAGCCGGAGGACGCGTTCGCGCGCGGCCGCAGGTCCGTGAGGTCGTGTCGCACGGGCACGACGGGTGGCCGAAATCGCCGGACAGCCTCCAGGGTACGGAGGGCCGCGAGCTCGTCGACGATGGTCCGCGTCGGTGGGACGAGCGTCAGCCGACCCACCTCGGCGGACTTCACGAGATCCGTCACCGAGACCCACTCCGAGTGCGTTGCCTCCCCTGTGAGGTGCTCGAACTCTGCCCCGTCCCGGACCGGTAGCACGAAGAAGGCGACGTCGAACCTCGTGGGATAGCCCAACGGCGTGATCCACCGGTCCCAGGGGATCAGCTCGTCCGGATCGATCGCGGCGCCGGCCTCTTCGGCGACCTCACGCACGGCGCACTCCGTGAGGACGTCCGTGCCGCGTCCTCGCGCCACCTCCTCGTCCTGCGGGTCGACGCGCCCGCCCGGGAAGACCACCGCGCCGGGGGCGAAGTCCATCGTGAGAGCGCGGTGCTGGACGAACACCTCGAGAACACCCGCTCGCGATCGCAGGGGGATGACGCTGACCGCCGACCGTGGGGTCGGGTCGTCCTTCAGCGGTCGGGCCATCGCGACCCGCGCCCCGAGGACGTCGAGGCCCAGGGCCTGCTCGCGGTCGCGGTGATGGCGCAGGCTCTCCCGTCCGGGATCGGTCTCGTCCACGACGGCGAACCCCTCGCGCACGTACCAGGGGCCGTTCCACGACACATCGGCATAGGTCGTCAGGGTCAGCTCGGTCGCGCCCCCGTCCAGAGCCACGCCCATGGCCGCTCGCAGCAGCATCCGGCCGATTCCGCGCCGCCCCATGCTCGGGCGCACCGCGATCTGGTCGAGGTGCCACGACGTCCCCTCCCGGGGGCCGGGGTCGAGGACGTGGGCGAAACCGACGGCCGGCTGTCCCGCGGCGAGGACAACTCCTCGCCCGGCCCGCTCCCGGCCCGTGGTCGGCTCCGGCCATCCACGGGCTCCCCGCTGGTCGGCCAGCAGGTGGTCGACCAGCAGGCGGTCGGCGTCGGCCTCGATGTCCGCGAGGCGGTCGAGGTCCTCGGCCACCGTATACCGGACACTCGTCAGGGACAGGCGCGGCACCGCGGCCTCGGCGGTCATTCGCACCCCGTCACAGCAGAGTCGGCTTGACCTCGAGCAGCCGGCCCAGGACACCGTTGACGAACTTCGGCGAGTCGTCCGTCGAGAGCTCGGTGGCGAGGGCGACCGCCTCGCTGATGGCGACCGGCTCTGGAACGTCCGAGGCGTAGAGCACCTCGTAGGCGCCCAGACGGAGGATAGCGCGATCGACGGCCGGCATCCGGTCCAGAGTCCAGCCGTGGGCGTAGGTCGAGATGGCCTCGTCGATGTCCCGCCAGTGGTCCACTACGCCCTCGACGAGCGTGACGGTGTACTCGTTGAGGGGAGCCTCGGTGACCGGCGACGCGAGCCGCTCCCGAAGGAGCTCGAGAGCGTTGACCTTGCGCTGCTCGGCCTCGAAAAGCAGGTCGAGCGCGCGTTTGCGGGCCTTGCTCCGAGCGGCCACTAGCTGACGCGCCCCAGGTAGGAGCCGTCGCGGGTGTCGACCTTGACGCGGGTGCCGGCCTCGAGGAAGAGCGGCACCTGGATCGAGGCGCCGGTCTCGAGGGTCGCCGGCTTGGTGCCACCCGTCGACCGGTCACCCTGCAGACCCGGCTCGGTGTAGGTGACCTCGAGGATGACCGAGGCCGGCAGTTCGACGAAGAGCGGGGTCCCCTCGTGCCGCGCGACGAGGACGTCCTGGTTCTCGAGCATGTAGCTCGCTGCGTCGCCGACGACCTCTGGCGCGACCTCGACCTGCTCGTAGGTGTCGGGGTCCATGAACACGTAGTTGGAGCCGTCGTTGTAGAGGTACTGCATGGTCCTCTTGTCGACGTTGGAGGTCTCGACCTTCACGCCGGCGTTGAAGGTCTTGTCGACGGTCTTGCCGGAGAGGACGTTCTTGAGCTTCGTTCGCACGAAGGCCGGGCCCTTGCCCGGCTTGACGTGCTGGAACTCGACGACGGTCCAGAGCTGGCCGTCGATGTTGAGAACCATGCCGTTCTTCAGGTCGTTCGTGGTTGCCACAGGTCGTGGGTCGCTTTCTCGTTGAGTCGGTCGGGCGCGCCCGTCGGCGCGCGGGCTCCGTGTGACGTGGAGCGGGAACCGCCCGATTCTACCGGCCGGTCCGCCGTCCCCCGGACGATCGCATCACGCTCCCTGAGTGTCCCGGGAGTAGTGCGGATCAGACATGATGGGGTCATGGGCCTTGCCGACTGGTACCTCAGCCATGCCGAGCGCGAGAACCCCCACACCGTCCTCGACGCGATCCGAGAGGGCCGCACCGCCTGGACCACCGGAAACGAGGTACGCCCGATCGTCCATGGCGCCCCGTACTTCGCCGAGCTCGCCGAGCGGATCGGCAGCACCGGGCCGGGTGACCGCATCTACTTCGTCGACTGGAGGGGCGACGCCGACCAGCGCCTCAACGACGCCGGCGATACTCTCGTCGACGTCCTGACCGGGGCGCTCGGGCGAGGAGCCGACGTGCGCGGACTGCTCTGGCGGTCGCACTGGCGCAAGGTCGGCATGCACGCCGAGCAGGCCTTCGCCCTCGGCAGGGCGATCGAGGCGGCCGGCGGGCAGTGTCTGCGGGACATGCGCGTCCGCACGGCGGGTGCGCATCACCAGAAATTCGTCATCATCCGCCATGAGAACGCTCCGGACCGTGATGTGGCGTACGTCGGCGGCATCGACCTGTGTCACAGTCGGCGCGACACGATCGAGCACACGGGGGACGTCCAGGCTCTCGACGTCGCCGAGGAGTACGGCCCGCGCCCGGCCTGGCACGATGTCCAAGTGGCCATCCGCGGGCCCGCCGTCCACGATGTCGAGACGACGTTCCGGGAACGCTGGGAGGACGGCACGCCGCTCACGCTCAACCCCGGCCGCCGACTGACGTCCTGGCTGCAGGCCGAGGACCAGGACCCCCGGCCGCTCGGCCCGCAGTGGGCTCCCCCGTCCCCGGTCTCCGACGCTCACGACGCGGTGCAGGTCGTGCGGACCTACCCTGCGATCCTCCCGCGCGGTTACGACTTCGCGCCGGACGGCGAGACGAGCATCGTGCGGGGCAACGCGAAGGCGATGTCCCGGGCCCGGCGTCTGGTGTACGTCGAGGACCAGTACCTCTGGGGGGACGATGTCGGCGAGCACTTCGCCACGGTGCTGCGGGATCGTCCCGGGCTACGCCTCGTGATCGTTCTGCCGGTGCTTCCCGACATCGACGGCACGGTTGCGCGGACCTCGCAGTTCGCCGCCCGGCTCCGGGCGCTGGAGCCGATCCTCGATGCGGGCGGTGACCGGGTGCTCGTCCTCGGGCTGGTCAACCGGTCGGGACTGCCCATCTATGTCCACTCCAAGATCTGCATCATCGACGACCGCTGGGCCAGTGTGGGTTCGGACAACTTCAACCGCCGTTCCTGGACCAGCGACACGGAGATCGCCTGCGCCATCATGGACGACAGGGTGGACGAGCTGGACGAGGAAGACCCGTCGCCGACGGACGCGTTCCCTCTGCGGCTGCGTCGCACGCTCTGCGCCGAGCACCTCGGCGTACCCGAGGACGAGGTGCCCGAGGACCCGGACGAGCTCTTCGAGGCGCTGCGCTCGGCGGCCGAACGCCTGGAGGGCTGGTATGCCGGCGGGGACGACGAGCGCTCCAGGGTGCTGCGGCGGCTCACCCGGTCCCGGTCCGGGCGACGCCGGTTCCGGACCCGGTCCTCAGCGCGGCGACGGGCGGCCCGCTCGGCCGCGGCGCGGCAGCAGCGGGCGCAGGGTCTCGGACGTCGCCCACCGGGCCAGGTCGTCCGACTCGATCCGCCGGATCTGGCCGCCTGGGAGCGTCTGTGGGCGGACCGGTTGTACGACGTGATCGACCCGGACGGAACGGTCCTGCGCGAGGAGGAGCTGCCAGAGCTCAGTGAGCCGGAAGCAGCTCCTCGAGGCTGATCGCCCTGGGCCGACCCGCTCGGTTCGCTTGTTCACGGGCGGGTCGACACCTGTCGGTATGCGGTGCGCAGCAGGTCCTCCGAGGGGCCTTCGAGCCGGGTCACCGAGGCGAGTCCGTCGAGCACGACGAAGCGCAGCAGCGCGCCGCGTGACTTCTTGTCCCGTCGCATGGCCTCGAGGAGTCCGGCGAACCGGCTCTCGACGCCCGAGCCCCAGAGGTCGGCCGTGGGCAGGCCGATCGAGTCGAGGACGGTCCGGTGCCGGGCGACGAGCTCGGCGTCGATCAGTCCGCCGGCCCTGGCGAGCTCAGCCGCGAAGACCATCCCCACGCTGATCGCCTCCCCGTGCCGGAGCCGGTAGCCCTCGGCCTGTTCGATGGCGTGCCCGAGGGTGTGCCCGTAGTTCAACGTCTCGCGCAGCCAGGCCTCGGTGAGATCCTCGGAGACGATGCGCGCCTTGACCCGGATCTTGCGCTCGATGAGCTCGCGCAGGACCGGTCCGCGCACGTCCTGACAGGCACGCGGGTCGCTCTCGATGAGCTCGAGGATCCGGGGATCGGCGATGAACCCGCCCTTGACGACCTCGGCCAGCCCGGCACGGACGTCGTCCGGGGGAAGGGTCTCGAGGGTCGAGAGATCGCACACCACGGCGTGCGGAGGGTGGAAGGAGCCGACGAGGTTCTTGCCGGCCTGCGTGTTGATGCCGGTCTTGCCGCCCACCGCCGCATCCACCATCGCGAGGACGGTGGTGGGGATCTGGACGACGGCCACGCCGCGCAACCAGGTGGCCGCGACGAAACCGACGAGATCGGTGACGGTGCCTCCTCCCACGGCCACGAGCACGTCGGTCCGCGTGAAGGCCGCCGCACCCAACCGGTCCCAGAGGTCGACCGCCGTGGCGATCGTCTTGGCAGACTCCGCGTCGGGGACCTGCGCGCGGTGCACCTCGAGGCCGGCATCCTGCAGCGCGGACTGCGCGAGGTCCGCGTATGTGCCGAGCGTCTGCGGGTGGACGACGAGAGCCCGCTCCGCCCGTGGCGGAACCAGTCCGCCGACCTGGGCGAGCAGGTCCCGTCCGACGAGGACGTCGTAGTCCTCACCGACGGTGATCCTCGTCGCCGCCGTCACCGCTCGACCGCCGAGGCAATGAGGGCGGCGACCTCCCGCGCAACCTCGGTGGCCTCTCGTCCCGCCGTGTCCACCCGCCACCGACCGAGCCGCTCGTAGGTCTCCCGGCGGGCGTTCATCATGGCGACCCACGTCGCACGCGGGTTCACCGCCAGCAGGGGTCGCGAGGTGTCGAAGCCGATCCGCCGAGCGGCGTCGGCGATGCCGACGTCCAGGAACACCACCGGTCGGCCGGCCAGGCTCGCCGCGATGTCGTCCTGCATGGGCGCACCGCCGCCGAGGGCAAGCACACCGGGATGATCGTCGAGGAGCCGCAGTGTCATGACCCGCTCGACCTCGCGGAAGTACGGCTCGCCGTCATCGACGAAGATGTCCGCGATCGGGCGTTGTTCGCGCTCGACGATGACGTCGTCGACGTCGAGGAACGGCACCTCGAGCAGGTCCGCGAGCAGCCGGCCCACGGTGCTCTTGCCCACGCCCATCGGACCGATGAGGATCGCGACCGGCCCGGACGTGGCGGTGTACGACGTCATCGCGTCCACAGACCCGTGCGCATCGCGTCGGGGATCGCCGCGAGATAGGCGCTGTGGTTGCGCGCCGTCTCGACGACACTGTCGCCCCCGAACTTCTCCAGGCAGGCCTCCGCGAGCACCAGTGCGACCATGGCCTCGGCGACCACGCCTGCCGCGGGCACCGCGCACACGTCCGAGCGCTGGTGGATCGCCGTCGCCGCGTCTCCCGTCCTGATGTCGACCGTGCGAAGGGCACGAGGAACGGTGCTGATCGGCTTCATGGCCGCGCGGACCCGCAGGACCTCACCGGTGGACATCCCTCCTTCGGTCCCACCGGCGCGGGACGAGGCACGCCGGATCACGCCCTCGGCGTCGTGCGCGATCTCGTCGTGCGCCTGGGACCCGCGACGCCGGGCGGTGGCGAAACCGTCGCCGACCTCGACACCCTTGATGGCCTGGATCCCCATGAGAGCGGCCGCCAGACGCGCGTCGAGCCTGCGGTCCCAGTGGACGTGGGATCCGAGACCCGGCGGAAGGCCGACGGCCACGACCTCGACCACGCCGCCGAGGGTGTCACCGGCCTTGCGGGCGGCGTCGACCTCGGCCACCATGGCGGCGCTGGCCGCAGAGTCGAGCGAGCGGACCGGGTCGGCGTCGAGCGCGTCGACGTCCCCCGGGGCCGGGACCGGGTAGTCCTCCCCCACCCCCGCCGCGCCGATCGAGATGGTGTGGGACACCAGGCCGATCCCGTACGCCTGACGCAGGAACCTGGCCGCGACCTCGCCCAGAGCCACCCGAGCGGCGGTCTCGCGGGCGGAGGCACGCTCGAGGATGGGCCTGGCGTCGGTGAAGCCGTACTTCTGCATGCCGACGAGGTCGGCGTGACCGGGGCGTGGGCGGGTCAGCGGCTTGTTCCGCGCGAGCTCCTTCTCCGCGCCTATGTCGTCACTTCCCGCGAGGGCCATATCGGTGACGGGCTCGGGGCTCATGACCACGTCCCACTTCGGCCATTCGGTGTTGGCGATGTGGATGGCGACGGGGGACCCGAGGGTCACGCCGTGCCTGACGCCTCCGAGGAAGGACACCTCGTCCTTCTCGAAGCTCATCCGGGCTCCCCGCCCATAGCCCAGCCGCCGCCGCGCCAGCGCGGCTTGCAGATCGCTCCTGGTCACCTCCACCCCCGCCGGCAGGCCGTCGATCGTGGCCACCAGAGCGGGACCGTGCGACTCTCCGGCGGTCAACCAACGCAGCATGCAGGCATCTTGTCACGCGTCCGGGGCCGGCCGTCCTGGGTGTTCGGTGGGAGGGCGTCGCGCCGTGGCCCGTTCAGTGGTGTCCGGTCATCCGGCCGCATGCATGGGTCGTGCCGGCGTGGGCATCAGGGGGCCCGCGCGCGGGAAGGTCAACCCACGAGGTCGACGACGTCCAGTCCCGACACGATGGCGAGGAAGGCACCCGCGCACATGGCCGGTCCGTAGGCGAGCGGCGTTGACCCGCTCGCTCCGCGGAAGGACAGCATGAAGAGCGCGATGACCCCGCCGAACAGGAAGGTCGCCATCGTGCCGACCACCAGGGCGTCGCTGCCGAGGTAGCCGAGGCTCAAGCCGATCACGCCGGACCATTTCACGTCGCCCAGGCCCACCTGGCCACGGCTCACCAACCACAGCAGGCCGAAGAGAAGCACGAGTGCCACCATTCCCAGCAGAGCGCCGATCCATCGACGGTCGCCCTCGATGAGCGAGGCGAGGAGCAGGAGGCCGAACACCGTCGGATAAGCCGGATAGGTCAGGCCGTTCGGCAGCCGGTGCACGTCGCTGTCGATCCACACGAGGACGACGGACAGCCAGGCGAGCAGCAGGTATGCGGGGACCGCGGACCAACCGATGCGTGGGACGAGGCTCGCTGCGACGAGCGGCCAGAACACGGCGAGGGCGAGGACCGCCCACCACGAGACCCAGGCGTGCCACGCTCCCGCGCGCGGTCGGTCGTCCGGGATGCGGTATCCGTAGTCGAGGAGCTCATCGCGCGTCCGCCATCCCAGAGCCGCTCCGGACAGCGCGAGCACCGCGAGGGCGGGGGTCATGGCGCGGACCCGACGGCGGCCCGCATCGCATCGACATCGGGAGACCCACCGGTGAAGATCTCGACCTGCCGTGCCGCCTGATGGAGCAGCATCTCCAGTCCCGACACGACCCGACCGCCCGCAGTCTCGACGGCGGCCGCGAGCGGGCTCGGCCACGGGGCATAGACGACGTCGAAGAGGGTGATCCCCCGCATCGCGGTCGCCGACCGGGCGAGCGGGGGGCCCGCGCCAGCCGGCACGGTGGACACGATGAGCGGCGGAGGACTGCTGGCCCACTCGGTGAGCGGAACGGGCCGGGCTCGCAGGCCGAGGTGCTGGGCGAGATCCGCGAGAGTGCGCGCGGCATCGGGCCGGCGGGCCGCGACCTCGACGCGAGCCACGCCCATCGACCTGAGCGCGAGGACTGCCGATCGGGCGGTCGCTCCGGCGCCGATGACGCGGGCGGCGCCACCGTGGTCCACGCTTCGAAGCGCGGCGACGATCCCGTGCACGTCGGTGTTGTGACCCACCCAGGCTCCATCCGGCCGGCGCACGAGGGTGTTGATCGACCGTGCGTCTCGGGCGAGCTGGGATGACTCGGCCGCGACGTCGAACGCCACCTCCTTGAGCGGCATCGTCAGACTGAGCCCGCGCCAGGACGCGTCCAGACCCTCCACGAATCCGGCCAGTCCCGGCTCGGCCATCTCAATGGCTGTGTACGACCATCCGGACAGCCCCAGGCTCCGGTAGGCCGCCTCGTGCAGAGCGGGCGAGAGGGAGTGCGAGATCGGCGATCCGAGGACCGCTGCCCGGCGTGTCGTCCGGTCAGCCACCACCGGTGCACTTGCCCGGGTTGTCCTCGCACCACTGCACCCGGAGCCGGTCGTTGGCCTGGTGCTCCTCGAAGGTCTCCGCGAACAGCGTCTCACCGGTGTCGAGGTTGACGGTGACGAAGAAGAACCACGGTCCCTCGGTCGGGTTGGCCGCCGCATCGATCGCTGCTCGTCCGGGGTTTCCGATCGGTCCCGGGGGCAGGCCCTGGATCACGTACGTGTCGTACGGATGCGACTTCGCCTCCTCGAACTCGGTGCGGGTGAGGTTGCCGCGCTTCTGGAGGGCGTAGTTGACCGTGGAGTCCATCTCGAGGCGGCCGACCGTTGGGCCGGTCGGGTCCGCGAGCCGATTCTCGACAACCTGGGCGACCTTGCCCAGATCCACGTCCGCACGGGCCTCACCCTCGACGATCGACGCCACGTTCAGGGTTCGCTGCCAGTCCTCCTCCGCGACTCCCGCGTCGGTGAGCTGCTCCTTCATCTCGTCGACGAGCGTCTTGAGGTGGACTTCGGCGGGGTCGTCTGTCCGCAAGGTGTAGGTCGCCGGGAACAACCATCCCTCGACATCTCCCCCGGCCTGGTCGGGCAGACCGATCGCCTCGGCGTCCTCCGCCGCGGTCTCGTAGTCCTCGATGGGGACTCCGGTCGCCTCGGACAGCGCAGCGAAGACCTCGGACTTCCACAGGCCCTCTCGGATCGTCACCGGCTCTCCGAGGTAGCGGTTCGCCGGGTCGTTGAGGGCGGCGAGGGCGTCGGCGGCGCTCATCTCGCGCACGAGGGTGTACTCCCCTGGCTGCACCGCCGCGGCGGCCTCGGGGTCGGCGCTGCTCGCGCGCACGAAGGAGTCTGTCGAGGCGATGACGCCGGCGTCGACCAGCGCGCGCGCGATCGCCGATCCGCTGTCCCCGGGGTTCACGGTCACCGTCACCTCGCCCGAACCGGGACCCGCGTAGTCCTCGACGGGACTCGACAAGGCGCCGTCGACCATCGGCGTGATGATGCGGAACGCGCCGTAGGCGAGGCCGGCGAGCAGGGCGAGTGCGACGAGGGGCACGATGAGACGCGAGGCCCGACTGCTCTCGTGGTGACGGCGGTGTCCACCGTGCTCGCGCTGACGGCGGGCCTCGGACCGGGACCGGGGGGCTGTGTCCTGCTCATGGTGGTGGTCGTGCCCGTCCGACGGGTGGGCGCCATGGTGGTCGTCGCCTCCGAAGATGGAGTCCTCCAGATGGGGCTTCACCCGTGCTCCTTCCGCCGGCGGGCATGTCGGGGCTTGCGCCCGGTGCTGACGAGCTCTCCGGCGGGGCGGCCAGAACTGCTCTCGAGGTCCAACGCCCCCTGCAGGATCAGCACCGCGGCGGCCTGATCGACGACGGAGCGCCGCCCGCGCTCCCGCATACCACCGGCTCCGAGCTGTCGGTGCGCACTGACCGTGGTCAGTCGTTCGTCGACCAGCCGGACGGGGACCGGTGCCACACGTGAGGCGAGATCACGAGCATAACCGCGTGCCATGCCCGCAGCGGGCCCCTCGTCCCCACGGAGTGTGCGAGGCAAGCCGACGTAGACGGTGCGAACGGCGTGCTCGGCCATCAGGGCCGTCACAGCCTCCATGTCCTCTGGGGGCACCGTCGTCACCGGGTGGGCGAGCACTCCCCCAGGGTCGCTCAAGGCGATGCCGACGCGGACCGACCCGACGTCGATGCCCATTCGGACACCGACCTCGAGCGCGAGTCCCGGGTCAGTCCCCGAGCTCACCGACGCGCCACTCGATCGCCGACAGGGCCTGACCCACCGCGCCCGGGTCGCTTCCGCCGCCTTGTGCGAGGTCGTCCTTGCCGCCGCCACCACCACCGAGGTGCGGTGCCGCGATCCGCACCAGGTCACCGGCCCTGATGCCGCGCGCGCGAGCCGGTTCGTTCGTGGCGACGACGATGACGGGTCGACCTCCCTTGGTCCCGGTGACCGCGACGACGACGGGACGGTCCGTTCCGAGCCGACCCCGGGCGTCGAGAACCATCGCTCGCACGTCGTCGCCACCGGCTTCACGTCCGGCGTCGTGTCCGAGGAAACGGACCGCCCCGACGTCGCGCACCGAGTCGGTCAGCCGCCCGGCGGCGGCGAGGACCTGCTCCCGGCGCAGGCGTTCGAGGTCACGCTCGGCATCCTTGAGCCGGCCGAGCATCGTGCCGATCCGCTCGGGGAGCTCCTCTGGTCGCGCCTTGAGCATCTCGGTGACCTGACCGACGATCGCGTGCTCACGGGCCAGGAACGAGTAGGCGTCCGCACCGACCAGCGCCTCGACCCGGCGGACCCCCGATCCGATCGAGGACTCCCCTAGAAGGGTGACCAGACCCAGCTGGGTCGTCCGCTCGGCGTGCGTGCCGCCGCACAGCTCCTTGGCCCAGTCACCCACCGAGATGACCCGCACGGCGTCGCCGTACTTCTCGCCGAACAGCGCCATGGCGCCGATCTCGAGCGCCTCGACCTGTGACATGACGTCGGCCGAGACGGCGAGGTCCTCGAGCAGCAGGGCGTTGACCCGCTGTTCGACGTCGCGCAACACGGAGGCGGGGACGGCGGAGGTCGCCGTGAAGTCGAACCGGAACCGTCCCGGGGCGTTCTCGGAACCGGCCTGGGTGGCCGTGTCACCGAGTGCTTCGCGAATCGCCTTGTGGACCATGTGCGTCGCCGTGTGTGCGCGTGAGATGGAGCGCCGACGCTCGATGTCGACCTCGGCGTGCGCGCTCTCGTCGGTGTGGACCTCCCCCGCCACCACGGTCGCCCGGTGCACGATGAGTCCGGAGATGGGCTTCTGTACGTCGTGGATCCGCACGACCGCCCCACTCGCGAGCTGCAGGACTCCCCCGTCCGCGAGTTGTCCGCCACCCTCGGCGTAGAACGGGGTTCGGTCCAGGACGACCTCGACGTCCTCACCGGCCCGGGCCGCGACGACCGGCTCGCCGTCGCGGATCAGCCCGGCAACCCTGGCCTCACTCGTGACCTCGTCGTAGCCGGTGAACTCCACCTCCCGACCGAGCGCGTCGGCGAGTTGGCGATAGGCCCCGGTGCCCCCGTGACCGACCTTCTTGGACTGGGCGTCGGCCTTGGCACGGTCGCGCTGCTCCTGCATCAGGCGCGTGAAACCCTCGCGATCCACCGACAGTCCCTGCTCGGCGGCCATCTCGAGGGTGAGGTCGATCGGGAACCCGTAGGTGTCGTGAAGCTGGAACGCCCGCTCCCCCGAGAGCGTGGCCGAGCCCGTCCGCCTCGTCTCGACGACGGCACTCTCGAGGAGGGTCGTGCCCGATGCCAGGGTGCGCCTGAACGCCTCCTCCTCCGCGTAGGCGATGGTGCTGATCCGCTCGAAGTCACGCTCGAGCTCGGGGTAGCTGTTGCGCATCCGCTCGACGGAGATCGGGAGAAGCTCGGGCAGACAGGCGTCCTGGTACCCGAGCAGACGCATCGCGCGCACAGATCGGCGGAGCATGCGGCGGAGCACGTATCCGCGGCCCTCGTTGCCCGGAGTGACGCCGTCACCGATGAGCATGAGCGAAGAGCGCACGTGATCGGCGACCACCCGCAGGCGCACGTCGTCCGGATGCGACTCCGACGCCGCATGACCCGACCGGGCGCCGTACTCGCGGCGTGTCATCTCCGCTGCCCGGGCGAGCACTGGGTAGACCTCGTCGATCTCGTACATGTTGTCGACACCCTGGAGCAGGCTGGCCATCCGTTCGAGTCCCATGCCGGTGTCGATGTTCTTCTTCGGGAGGTCACCGGCGATGTCGAAGTCGGCCTTGGACCGCACCGCGGACAGCTCGTGCTGCATGAAGACGAGGTTCCAGAACTCGAGGAACCTGTCCTCGTCGACCTCCGGTCCGCCGTCCGGTCCGTACTCACGGCCGCGGTCGTAGTAGATCTCGCTGCAGGGTCCCCCGGGGCCCGGGACGCCCATGTGCCAGTAGTTGTCCTCCTTGCCGCGACGGACGATCCGCTCGGAGGGGATGTCGGTCGTCTCGATCCAGAGCTCGATGGCCTCGTCGTCGTCCTCGTAGACGGTCGCCCAGAGTCGGTCGCCGTCGAGCCCGAACCCGCCCGACTCCTCGCCGGAGGTCACCAGGTCCCAGGCGAGTCGGATGGCACCTTCCTTGAAGTAGTCGCCGAAGGAGAAGTTGCCGTTCATCTGGAAGAACGTGCCGTGTCGGGAGGTCTTGCCGACCTCCTCGATGTCCTGGGTGCGTACGCACTTCTGGACGCTGGTGGCCCTGTCCCAGGGCGCCGACTCCTGACCGAGGAAGTAGGGCTTGAAGGGGACCATGCCGGCGTTGACGAAGAGGAGGTTCGGGTCGTCGTGGATCAGTGGCGCAGAGGGCACCACGGCGTGACCGTTCTTCTCGAAGAAGCGCAGCCAGCGCCGACGGATCTCTGCGGTTTCCATGGGTGGATCACGTTCCTTGCGACTCGGGAGCGCCGGCGACGAACGGATGGGCCGGCCGGCTCGGGATGACAGGCAAGCAGGGTATCGCGGTCGGCGGTAGCGGCCCTAAGCCATAACCCTGCGCCGCTTACCGCCCGAGCCGCTCGCGGAGCCACCGCCAGCGCTCCTGGAGACGGGCCTCGAAGCCGCGATCGGTCGGCCGGTAGTAGTCGGTACGTCCGGCCAGGTCGTCGGGCAGGTAGACCTGTCGGGCCACGCCCTCGGGTTCGTCGTGCGCGTAGACGTAGTCCATCCCGTGCCCCAATCGGGCCGCACCCGCGTACCCCGACCCGCGCAGGTGCGCCGGAACGGCCCCACCACGGCCGCCGCGGACGTCAGCGATCGCCTCGTTGATCGCGAGGTACGCGGCGTTCGACTTGGGCGCGAGCGCGTTGTGGACCACCGCCTGGGCGAGGATGATCCTCGCCTCCGGCATGCCGATCTGGGCCACCGCGTGCATCGCCGCGACAGCGGTCTGCAGGGCGGTCGGATCCGCCATGCCGACATCCTCGCTGGCGGCGATGACAACCCGGCGGGCGACGAAGCGTGGGTCCTCCCCCGCCTCGAGCATCCGCGCCAGGTAGTGCAGCGCGGCATCGACGTCGGAGCCACGCATCGACTTGATCAGGGCCGACGCCACGTCGTAGTGCTGGTCACCGGTCCGGTCGTACCGGACGGCCGCGGTGGCCACGGCTCGCTCGGTGTGCGCCAGGGTGATCGCGAGGGGCCGATCGTCACCGCCGACGGGTGTGTCGTCGCTCGCCACGCCGGCCGCGGCCTCGAGGGCCGTGAGCGCCCGACGGGCGTCACCTCCGCTCACGCGCAGCAGATGGTCACGAGCCTCCGGTTCCAGGAGGTATGCGCCGGCCAGGCCACGCGGGTCGTCGACCGCCGACTCGAGCACAGCCGTGACGTCCTCGTCGTCGAGTGAGGTGAGCGTGACGAGAACGGACCGCGACAGCAGGGGCGCGATGATCGAGAAGCTCGGGTTCTCCGTCGTGGCCGCGACGAGGATCACGTGCCGGTTCTCGACACCCGGCAGCAGGGCGTCCTGCTGGGCCTTGGTGAATCGGTGGATCTCGTCGAGGAACAGCACGGTGTGCCGGCCGTACAGGTCGAGAGTGCGCAGGGCCTGATCCATGACGGCGCGGACGTCCTTGACACCCGCGGTGACGGCGGACAGCTCGACGAAGTCGCGGTCTGCGGCAGTGGCCACGAGGTGGGCCAGGGTGGTCTTGCCCGTCCCCGGCGGCCCCCAGAGAATGGCGGAGAGCGGCCCGGCCGCACCCGTTCCTCCGTCGATGAGTCGCCGCAGGGGGCTTCCCGCGGCCAGGACCCGGTCCTGCCCTCGGACCTCCTCGAGACTGCGCGGTCGCATGCGCACGGCGAGCGGAGCGCGCACGATATCGCCCTCGGCGGGCTCCGCGGAGCCGAAGAGGTCGGGGGTCGGGGACACGCCCGCCACCCTAGTTCGTCGTGGCCCGACGGACGACGGCGATCCACGCGTCGATGACGTCCGACCAGGTCCGGACGAGGGTCGGCTCGGCCCGGGCGACAGCGCTGACGAGTCGGTCCGGGTCGAGCGAGATCGCATGAAGGCGAGCGGGATCCGAGTGCGCCCACGTCCGAGCCGTCCGTGTACGTGCCTCAATGTGGAACTGCAGACCCCATACCGCCTCACCGACCGCGAAGGCCTGGACGGGACACCGGTCTGATCGCGCGAGGACCTCGACCGGCCGCCCGTCATAGAGCTCGGGGAGGTCGGTCACCTCCCACCAGTGCCAGGCGAGCGCTTGGGCGTCCGGGTCGAGGCCGCGCAGCAGGCTGCCGCGATGGATGTCCCCATCGGTGGGTCGGATCCCGACCAGTCCGATCTCCGGGCCGTCAGGTATGCGGCGCACCCGTCCCCCGACCGCCATCCCGAGCAGCTGGGCACCGAGACACACAGCGAGTGTCGGCACCTGGCCGAGAATCGCCGTGCGGAGCAGCTCGCGCACGGCCGGGAGCCACGGAGCACCGGCGTCGTCGTCGGGATCCATGCTCCCGCCGAGAATCACCAGGCCGTCGACGCCGGCCGGTGACCTCGGCACCTCGCGGCTCCGGTCCGGTCCGACGGTGTCGACGCGCAGCCCGGCCGCTTCCAGCCGCTCCCCGATGAGCGCGGCGTCCACATCCGACTCGTGCTCGACGACCAGCACGGTCGGTACTCCCTGCCTTCGCGCCCGGCCTGTCACCGCAGCAGGGTAACGGGCGGCCGGGGAACGGACGCCTGGGCCACACCGGCATCATGCCCGCCGCGACCACCTGACACCATGTGCCCATGACCGATGCCTCCCTCAGGGCCTTGGAGGACCTCGACGCGCTACTGTCGGTCGACCACCCGGTGCTCACCTACGACATCGGCCCTGGATTCACTCCGCCGGCGTACGCGCTGGGCGCGCTGGCCGAGGGGGGCGCCGTGGCCGTCCAGCGACGCTCGGACCGCGGCCACCCGGGCTTGGCAGTCATCGGGGCGGCCACTGCGGTGCGCCGGCTGCTGCTCAGCGAGGAGATCGGCGACCTCGTCCGACTCCGCGGCCTGACCCACGTCTCCGTTCCCCGCGCGGCGTTCGAGCACGTCGCAGACGTCCACGACTGGGCCGGGGGCGGCGAGTGGGACTGGATGTGGACGACGACCACGCTGCCGACGTTGCCCCACGAAAGCGACATCGAGATCGTCGACGATGCTGCGGCCGCCGAACTCGTGGAGTTCCTGCGCCGCGCCAACCCGCGCACGCACGGAGAGCCCTTCGCCCGCCCGGACCAGCTGTGGGTGACCCTCCGGGATGATCGCGCCCTGGTCGCCTGCGGCTCCTGGGACCTGGCGACATCCGGCATTCCCGTTCTGACGGGTATCGCGGTCGATCCGGCCCGGCGCGGCGAGGGCTACGGGGCGGCGATCACCGCATACCTGACCCGACGGGCGGTCTCCACCTGCGGCGCCTGCACGCTCGGGATGTTCGCCGACAACCTCACCGCTCGGCTGTTGTATCACCGTCTGGGATATCGGACGGGGGCGCAGTGGTCCTCCCGGTGGTTCGCCCACGGCGCTGACGGGACGAACGGCCCAGACCGGGCCCGCCCGATCGGTAGACCTCCTGGACGCCGTACAGCGGCCGCCCCTTGACCTCGTCGTAGATGCGACCGACGTAGGTTCCGATGATGCCCATGAGGAGGAGCTGCAGGCCGCCGACGAGGAACACGGACGCGACGATGAAGGTCCAGCCTTCCACGACCCGCTCCGGGAAGAAGATCTTGATGCCGACCGCGTACATCAGCCCGAGCAGGGCGAGCCCCGAGACGACCAGACCGGCACGGGAGATCAGCTGAAGCGGCTTCGCCGAGAAGCTCGTGATGCCGTCGACCGCGAACTTGACCATCCGGCGGAGCGGGTAACCGCTGCTGCCCGAGTGTCTCGCCTCCCGGTCGAAGAGGACCGCCTTCTGCTTGAAGCCGATCTCGGCGATCATGCCGCGAAGGAAGCGGGAGTGCTCGCCGTACCGCCGCAGCTGATCGGCGACCGCCCGGTCGATGAGCCTGAAGTCGCCTGTGTTGCGCGGGATCTCGACCGACGACATCGCCCCGAGGATGCGATAGAAGACATCGGCCGTCACGCGTTTGAACGCCCCGTCCCGACGACTCCGGCGCTGGGCGTAGACCACGTCCCAGCCGGCCTGCCACTCGTGGATGAGCTCGAGGCTGACTGCCGGAGGGTCCTGCAGGTCGGAGTCCATGATGATGATCGCATCACCATGCGCATGGTCGATTCCCGCGGTCACGGCCATCTGGTGACCGAAGTTGCGGGCGAGGTCGACCACGACCACGCGGCTGTCGCGCTCGGACAGTCCGATGAGCCGATCCAGCGAGCCGTCGCGGCTGCCGTCGTTGACGAAGACAAACTCGACGTCGACGTCCAGAGTCGCGATCGCCGCATCGACCTGGTCGTGCAGCAGGTCGATGTTGCCCTCCTCGTCGTAGATCGGGAAGACGTACGAGATCAGTGGACGCGAACCGCTCATCGGATCTCGGGGACCATGGGTTCGACCGATTCGGACCCGCTGGGGACACGGTCGAGCTCGGGGACCGCGTCGACCCCGGCGTCGGCGCGCTGCTCGGGGGTGATCGGCGCGGGGGCGTCGGTCAGCGGGTCGTACCCGCCACCGGACTTGGGGAAGGCGATGACGTCGCGAATGCTGTCGTAGCCGCCGAGCAGCATGACGATCCGGTCCCACCCGAAGGCGATGCCCCCGTGCGGGGGCGCGCCGTACTGGAAGGCCTCGAGCAGGAACCCGAACTTCTCCTGGGCCTGCTCGGGGGTCAGTCCCATGACGGTGAAGACCCGCTCCTGGACGTCGCGTCGGTGGATACGGATCGATCCTCCGCCGATCTCGTGCCCGTTGCACACGAGGTCGTACGCATAGGCGAGGGCCTCGCCCGGGCGCTGGTCGAAGGTGTCCTCGAACTCCCGCTTCGGCGATGTGAACGCATGGTGGACCGCTGTCCAGGCGCCGTCCCCCACGGCGACGTCACCGGCGGCGGTCGCCTCCGAGGCTGGCTCGAACAGGGGCGCGTCGTTGACCCAGACGAAGCGCCACTCCCCCTCGTCGATGAGGCCGCACCGGCGGGCGATCTCGAGCCGGGCTGCGCCGAGGAGGGCGCGTGAGGACTTGGTCGGTCCGGCTGCGAAGAACACGCAGTCGCCAGGCTTGGCTCCGACGTGCTCGGCCAGACCCGCCCGCTCCGACTCGCTGAGGTTCTTGGCGACCGGCCCGGACAGCTCGACCGACCCGTCCGCCGCCTGCGTGACCAGGACGTAGGCAAGCCCGCGGGCGCCACGCTGCTTGGCCCAGTCCTGCCACGCGTCGAGCTGTTTGCGCGGCTGGCTGGCACCGCCCGGCATCACGACGGCTCCGACATACTCGGCCTGGAAGACCCGGAAGGGAGTCTCCGAGAAGTACTCGGTGCACTCGACGAGCTCCTGCCCGAAACGGAGATCGGGCTTGTCGGTGCCGAACCGCCGCATCGCCTCCCCATAGGTCATCCGGGGGAACGGGGTGTCGAGCTCGACGCCGATGAGCGACCAGATCTCAGCCACGACCGCCTCACCGAGCTCGATGACGTCGTCCTCCTCGACGAAGCTCATCTCGATGTCCAGCTGGGTGAACTCCGGCTGGCGGTCGGCCCGGAAGTCCTCGTCTCGGTAGCACCTGGCGATCTGGTAGTACCGCTCCATACCGGCGACCATGAGGAGTTGCTTGAACAACTGCGGCGACTGGGGCAGCGCGTACCACTTGCCCGGGGCCAGGCGGGCCGGCACGAGGAAGTCGCGAGCGCCCTCCGGGGTCGACCGGGTCAGGGTGGGCGTCTCGATCTCGACGAAGTCCCGCTCCCCGAGGACCTTGCGGGCCGCGGCGTTCACGCGCGAGCGCAACCGGAGCCCGTGCCCGGCGCTGTGTGCCCCGGGCCGACGCAGGTCGAGGTATCGGTGCCGGAGCCGCGCCTCCTCACCCACGGCGACCCGCTCGTCGATCTGGAACGGAAGCGAGGCGGAGGGGTTGAGCACCGAGATCTCTCGGGCGACGACCTCGACCTCGCCGGTCGGGAGGTCGGGGTTGACGTTCTGCCGGTCCCGTAGGGACACCTCGCCGTCCACCCGCACGCAGAACTCGCTCCGGAGGTCGTGTGCCGCACCGGTCAGGACCTCGTCGCGCGCGACGACCTGGACGACGCCCGAGGCGTCGCGCACGTCGATGAAGGCCACCCCTCCATGGTCGCGGCGCCGCGCGACCCAGCCGGTGAGGGTGACGGTCTGGCCGGCGTCGGCTGCGCGCAGGGTGCCGGACTGATGGGTGCGGAGCACGGGAGATCCTTCGGAGACGAGTGAGTCCATCCGTGGGTGGCCACGGACGACGGACGATGATCGATCACATCCTACGGACCGCCGGCTGACGCGCCGAACTGCGAATGCGTGCAGAGACCTCGCCCGCACGTAGGCTTGTCGGCGTGCCCGCACTGACTCGACGAACGCTCCTCGGTGGGGCTGCGGCGACCGCGTTGGTCGCGGTCACCGGCTGTTCCGACGACCTCGCGCTACCCGACCTCGGGGGCGCGGAGGCCGAACCGTCCCCCGAACCGCCGACCTTGGTCCGCCGAACTCCAACCGATTCGAGCAGTCTGAGCGGCGATGCCGCCGCCGCGGCCGCGGCCCTGTCCGGGCTGCTGCTCCAGAGCTCCCGGGTCGCCGTGCTCACCGGGGATGAGGCGGCTGCGCTGGGCACCGCCGCCGAGCTGGCGTCGGCCGGTCAGTGGCCCGTCCTCGTCGGGGAGGCTGCGACACCACTGCCGTCGCAGACCCTGGACGAGCTCGAGCGCCTTCGCGTGGAGTACCTCGTCGTCGTGGGCGAGGCACCGGACGCGGCGTCGCAGCTCGCTGCCCAGACCGGTCTCGAGCCCGACCGCGTCATCGTGCTCCCCGCCGCCGGACCGGCCGTACCGCCCGACGGGGTCCCCGTGGGCGAGCCTGCGGACGGACCTCCGCTCGCCCTCATCGTCGGCGCGTCCTCGTCGATGGACGCGGCCGCCGCCTCGGCGGCCGCTCTCGGCGCGGTCGTCCACTCCGAGGTGACCGACCCCAGGGAGGAGTCCGACGTCTTCGAGGCCCTGCGCAGCGAGCCGGCCCTGCCGCTCGCGACCGCCGCGTCGGAGCAGTCCGCCGCCGAGGCACTCCTCGTCATGGGCGCGATGGCCCAACGTGCCGCTGAGCTGCCCGGAGGCGGCGTGACAGTCTTCCCGCACCGCCGGATGGTGGCTCTGTACGGCCACCCTGGAGCGCCCGTCCTCGGTCTACTGGGAGAACAGGACGTCGAGGCGAGCATCGTGCGCGTAGGGACCTATGTCGACCGCTACCAGCCCCTGGTCGAGGAGACCGTGGTCCCAGCCTTCGAGATCATCGCGAGTGTCGCGACCGCGGGCGCGGGCGACGACGGCAACTACTCGAAGGTGTGGCCGCCCGAGATCTTCCGTGCCTGGGTGGACGCGGCCAAGGAAGCCGGGGTCTACGTGGTCCTCGACCTGCAACCGGGACGATCCGACTTCCTGACGCAGGCGCGGGAGTACGAGGAGCTGCTCATCGAACCCCATGTCGGCCTGGCACTGGACCCGGAGTGGCGCCTCGGCCCGAACGAGCGTCACCTCGTGCGGATCGGCTCGGTCGAGGCCGCGGAGATCAACCAAGTCAGTGACTACCTCGCCGAGCTCGTCCGCACGCACGACCTCCCCCAGAAGGTCCTCACCCTGCACCAGTTCAGGGTCTCGATGATCCCCGATCGCGATCAGGTCCGCACGGACCACCCTGAGCTTGCGATCGTCCTGCACGCCGACGGACAGGGATCTCAGCCGGCTAAGCAGGACACCTGGCGGGTTCTGAAGCAGGACCTCCCCGAGAACATGTGGTTGGGCTGGAAGAACTTCTACGACGAGGACGCGCCGATGCTGACGCCGGAGCAGACGGTCGCGCAGGTCGAGCCGGTCCCGTGGTTCATCTCGTACCAGTGACCTGACCACGCCAGGACCCGATCAGACGTGCACCATCGGCCCGGATCCCGATGCTGTCGGTCGATCCGCGTGGACGTGACGCACCATCAGGCGCGAGCGCCCCTGACAGGGTCGAGGGTGCGCCATCCTGCGTCCCTCGCCGCGCACGCTGCGAGGACCGCGATCGTCAGTGTCGCGTTGCGGAGCCGTCCGGTCAGGATGGCATCGCGCACGGTCTGCAGCGGGAACCACGCGATGGGCATGTCGAGCTCTTCGCCGTCGCGCACGTGCCGCTCCTCCGGAGGGATCTCGCGCAGCCCTCGCGCGAGGAACACCGTGATCGTCTCCGAGGAGCTTCCCGGCGTGGTCACGACCTCCGCCAGCCGGTACCACTCGTCGGCAGAGACGAACGCCTCCTCGGCGAGCTCCCGGGCGGCCGTCGCGACCGGGTCCTCGCCGTCGACGTCGCGCAGCCCCGCGGGGATCTCCCACTCGACGACACCCGCCGGATGGCGGTACTGGTGCACCAGCACGATCCGGTCGGCCTCGTCGAGGGCGATCACCGCCACGGCGCCGGGATGCTCGATGTAGTCACGCGTCACCTCCCCGGCGGCGCCGAGGTCGACCACGTCGCGCACAACGTTCCAGACGCGCCCCTCGAAGACCACGTCACGGGAGCGCACCGGACGGACGGCGGTTCGGTCGCTCAGGTCCACCGCACGAGCCTCAGCCGTCGACGTGCAGCGGCCGCTCGACCTCGATGAGGCGGGCCGCCCGCTGCTGCTCGATGGCCGCCCCGATGAGTCCTGCGAAGAGCGGGTGCGCCCGGTGCGGTCGCGACATGAACTCCGGGTGGGCCTGGGTACCGACGTAGTAGGGGTGGACGTCGGCCGGCAGCTCGACGAACTCGACGAGCCCGAGGTCCGGGTGCGTGCCGCTGACGACCAGTCCGTCGGACTCGAGCCGATCGAGGTAGGCGTTGTTAACCTCGTACCGGTGCCGGTGCCTCTCGGTCACGTGCGTCGCCCCGTAGGCGCGGGCGGTCACCGACCCCTCGACGAGCGTTGCCGGCTGAGCGCCGAGTCGCATCGTGCCACCGAGGTCCCCGTCCCCGTCGACGAAGGCCTTCTGCTCCTCCATCGTCGCCACCACCGGCGCGGACGTGTCCGGGTCGAACTCGCTGGAGCTCGCGTCGCTGATCCCACAGACGGTCCGGGCGTACTCGATGACCATGCACTGCAGGCCCAGGCAGATCCCCAGGGTGGGTACCTCCCGCTCCCTGGACCATCGCAGTGCGCCCACCTTGCCCTCGATGCCCCGCACCCCGAAACCCCCCGGGACCAGGACCGCGTCCACCCCGCCGAGCGCGTCGCGGGCGCCGGACTCACTCGCGCACCGGTCGCTCTCCACCCAGCGGACGTGCACCCTGGCGTTGTGGTGGAACCCGCCCGCGCGCAACGCCTCGGTGACCGACAGATAGGCGTCCGGCAGGTCGATGTACTTGCCGACCAGAGCCACCTCGACCTCGTGCTCGGGGTGGTGGACCCGTTCGAGCAGGTCGTCCCAGGCCGTCCAGGCGACATCGCGGAAGCGCATGTTGAGCCGTCGGATCACATAGACGTCGAGCCCCTCCGTATGCAGGACCTTGGGGATGTCGTAGATGCTCGGCGCATCGACCGCCGCCGCGACCGCCTCCGGCTCGACGTCGCACATGAGCGAGATCTTGTTCTTGATGGCCTCGGGGATGTCGCGGTCGGCCCGCAGGACGAGGGCGTCGGGTTGGATCCCGACCTGGCGCAGGGCGGCCACCGAGTGCTGGGTCGGCTTGGTCTTCAACTCACCGCTCGGCGCCAGATAGGGCACGAGTGAGACGTGGATGAACACGCAGTCGTCCCGGCCGAGGTCGTGACGGACCTGACGCGCTGCCTCGAGGAACGGGAGGGACTCGATGTCGCCGACCGTGCCGCCGATCTCGGTGATGATCACGTCGGGAGCGTCCTCGTCACGGACGCCGGGGCTGCCGGCCGCCGCGGCCCGCATCCGCTCCTTGATCTCGTTGGTGATGTGCGGGATGACCTGGACGGTGTCCCCGAGGTACTCCCCGCGCCGTTCCTTGGCGATGACGGTGCTGTAGACCTGACCGGTCGTGACGTTGGAGTTGCGGGACAGGTTGACGTCGAGGAACCGCTCGTAGTGTCCGATGTCCAGATCGGTCTCCGCACCGTCCTCGGTGACGAACACCTCGCCGTGCTGGAACGGGTTCATCGTCCCCGGATCCACGTTGAGATAGGGGTCCAGCTTCTGCATCGTCACGCTCACGCCGCGTGCGCGGAGCAGGTTGCCGAGCGAGGACGCCGTCAGGCCTTTGCCGAGAGAGGAGGCGACGCCTCCGGTCACGAAGATGTGTTTCGTCGAGGCAACCACGGGCTTGTACTCTACGTCATCGCCCGTGCCCGGACGTATCTGGCGACCCACCGAGTCGCCGCCCGGTCACCATCGTCCCACTCGCGCGCGCGCTCGCGTCCGGCAGCGACGGCCCTCGACCACGCGAGGTCGTCGGAGAGGAGGGCCTGGACGGCATCGGCCCACTGCTGCGGGTCCGAGCCGTCGATGAGCCGACCCACTCCGTCGACGAGGTCCCGCAGACCTCCGGTGTTCCGCGCGACGACGGGAACGCCGGCCGCCAGCGCCTCCTGGACGACGAGGGCCCGCGCCTCCCAGTGACTCGTCAGCACGAACACCGCCGCGGATCGCAGCCAGGGAGCCGGATCCCCCTGGGCGCCCACCAGCTGCAGCGGCGCACCGGTCCGCTCCGCCTGCTCGCGCAACCGGTCGGCCAGGAGGGACTCCCCACCTCCGGCTACCACCCAGATGCGCGGCGGGTTGGGGTCGCCGGCGGCGTCAGCTGCCGCTGCCGCCACCAGGGTGCCGAGGTCCTTCTGCGGTGCGATGCGCGCGATGGTGAGAACAAGGTCGCTGTCGCCTTCCGTGTGCACACCGACGGCCGCGAGCAACGTCGCTGCGTCGCGGCGCCGCTGCCTGCGGTCCGCCGGCGGGGTGGCGATCAGACCGGGCACTCGGGGCGACGGCACCTCGGCCAGCTCGGCCCAGGATGCCCCCCACCGCAGCGCCTGTTCGACGAGGTCGGTGCTCGCACCGGTGACCAGTTGCGCGGTGCGGGTGAAGGGCTGTGCCGAAAGAGCGCCGACGACTCGCCGACCGGTGCCGCCGAGGACCGCGTTGTGGAGACTGACCACGAGAGCGGGCCGTCGCCCGCGCGGCAACGAGCGGACGGCCAGCGCGCCGAGCGCACCTGCCTGATGACCGTGGGCGTGCAGGACGTCGATACCGTCGGCGAGCCGCCGCAGGGCTCGCACCGCCGATGCCGTCTCGATACGGCTCTCCGGCCATACGACGTGCGCCTCGGACCAGCCGAACGTCGATGCCGTCAGTCGGTCGGTTGCGACCAGGACGTCGTGGTGCTGTCGGCGGAGGGCTGCGGTGAGGTCGGCGACATGGGTCCCGATGCCGCCGGTGCTCTTCGCGATGAGCATGAGGACTCTCATCGGCCCGTGACCCGTCGTCGAAGGTATCCGGCCGTGTCCCGCCATCCTCGGAGGATTCCCGAGCCCCAATGCCGCACCGCGAGGGCGACGAGGATCGTTCCGGAGAAGGTCATCCCGATCGACCAGCCCACCCCGAGCGCGACGACGGTGTTCGCCGCACCGGCGTCGGGTTCGAGGGCCACCGCGGGGATGAGGACGGCGAGGAACCATCCGAACGCGACCGCGAGGCCGGCCGTCACCGGGCGGCCCCGGACGTACAGCGCGCGGGTCAGCAGTGCCTGCACTCCGAAGCCGACGAGACCGACCGCGAAGGCGCGCAGGCCGGCGGCCATGGCCGGAACCGCGGCACCGCTGACCGTGCCGTCGCCGCGCCGGGCGTCGAGGGCCGCGAAGACCGCGCCGACGAGGGGCGAGACCAGAACGAGCCCAACGGCCCCCACGACACCGAGGATGACGGCGACGTGCAGCGCCCGGGCCAGCAGTGTCTCGGCCTCTCCCGGGCCGTTCGCTTCCGTTGACCCCGGCACGCCTGAGGATTCCGTCTCGTCCCCTCCACCGGCCCGGACCGCGAGTGCGGGGAAGGCGGCGGTCGCGAGCGGGACGATGAGGACGGCGTAGGGAAGCATGACGACCGCCTGGATCCACGTGTAGACCGAGAGCGCGCCGTCCCCACCCCCTCGGGAGACGGCCAGCCGGACGATCCCCACGGTCGCGGCCTGCTGGGCGGCGAGCGCGATCAGGCCGGCCCCAGCCAGCCGTCGGGAGCGGCGCGCGTCGGATCCCGTGAAGCGCAAGGACGGCCTGTACCGCCAACCGGCCCGCCAGGCGGGCACGGTCAGGGGAAGGGCAAGGGCAGCCACCCCCGCCGTCGTACCCCAGGCCAGGAGGGAGACCGCGGCGTCGGGGACGTCGGTCGTCTCTCCCTGGGCGAGTGACCCGTACGCCGCGTAGGTCGCGATGACGACCACGCTCGACAACAACGGCGCCACGGCGACGGCGACGAAACGTCGGTGCGCATGGAGGACTCCGGAGAGCACGATGCCGATTCCGTAGAGCGGGATCTGCAGCGCGAAGATCCGCAGCATCGCGGCACCGGTCCCGACTCCCCCCTCCACCGTGGATCCCACGAGCGCGGCGGTGATGGGTTCGGCGAGGAGCCAGACCAGCACGGCTAGCGGCACGAGGACGACCAGTGCCCAGGTCAGCAGGGTGGAGGCGACCCGGTGGGCCTCCTGTCGGTCGCCTCTGCCGAGGTGCCCGGCGACCAGCGGTACCGTGAGCGCCGCCAGCGCACCGCCGATCGCCACCTCGTGGACGACGTTGGGGACGGCGTTGACCGCGTTGTAGATGTCACCGACCCCGGAGGCACGCACGCTGTCGGCGAAGACCAGGGTCCGGCCGAACCCGGCGATCCGGGCGAGCAGAGTCAGGATCGCAATGAGCCCGGCCGCGCCGGCGATCCCGCCGACGGCCCCGCGCCTCATGTCCGGCGACCCCAGCGGTCGAGTTCACGAAGGACCGGGGTGGACTCGATGACGGAGGTGAAGCTGACTCTCTCGGAGGCCAGCGTCAGTGCTGTGAGGCCCAGGAGCGCCAGGCTCCGGCCTCGCGGTCCGAGCTTCCCGACGAGGGCGAGCCCGACCAGGGCTCCGGCGGCGTTGGCCCCCGTGTCCCCGAGCATCGCCTCGCCACGGAGGTCGGGTGCGATGACGGCGGACGCCGCTCCTGCGGCAATCCCGGCGGGGGCCGAGCCGGCGCCGAAGGCCAGGGGTCCGGCAACGATGATGGTGGCCTTGAGCGCACGTCCAGGGCGAAGATCGAGCAGATTGACGAGGTTGGCCGAGGCCGCCACCACCGCACCCCCGAGCAGGGTTGAGGCCACCCCCTGCAGCCGGTCGCGTCCTTCGCGACCGCGATCCAGCAGGACGACCGACGCCACCCCCGTGGCGCCGATACCGACGATCTTGACTGCCCCCGTCGTGACCCGCCCGCGACGGAGGGCGCCCAGGTGGCCGCGGAGGCCTTTGCTGTCCGAGTCGCCCCGATGGTCGTCGAGCGCCCCGAACGCGCCGCCTCCTACTGCCGCAAGGACCCCGGAGGGCGATCCTCCGACCAGGCTCCCCGCCGCCGCCCCGGTGGCGAAGGCCGCTCCCTCCCACAGGGTGACGGTTCTGCCCGCGTGGTTGGTGCGCTGCCACTCGAGCCCGAGGATCCGGGCCCGCTCACGACCCACGACGAATACACCGCGCGTCACCGCCCCGGCGACGAGAGCGCTGAGCAGCCCGCTCACGGCGTGGGGGTCTCGATCGGGGGAAGGAGCCCGGAGGCCGTGTCGGCCTCGCCGTAGTGGCCCGACTCCCCGCCCAGCTGCTCGGTCGCGGCGAAGGGCACCGCGGTGGAACCGGAGGGTGTGGCGAGGTTGTCGATCGTCGAGATCCTGTCGGCGAGCTCACCGGAGTCACGGATCGCGGCGATGAGGTCGGTGTCGATGGCAGAGTCAGCGGTCACATCGCCGGCCACTACTGCGGCGGCGGCGTCATCGAGGGCTCCGATCAGATCCACCCAGCCGATGACGACGGATGCATCGCTTGCCGCGCCGGCCGGTGCGACGACCACGACAGCCTCCGCGGACCCGGGGTCGGCGTCCTCCGCAACCTCGAGGAGGCCGTACTCCGCGAGGATCGCGAGAATTTCCTCATCGGTGGAATCCTCGACCGTCTCGGTCTGCGGATCGCCAGGGTCGGTCACTGCACCGCCGTCCACGGGGGTCGTCGGCTGAGCCTCCTCCCCGGTGTCGGGAGCGCCGGCGAGAGCCCTGGCCAACGACAGGTCGATGACGCGCTCCGGGTCGAGTCCCACGGGCAGCTCGCCTGCGAGCAGCTCACGCAGCAGAGCCGCCGCCTCGGTGCGCGCGGTGACATCGGGCGGCTCCGCGGAGGTCCACGCCTCGGTCACGGTGATCGGTCCGAGAACGGTTCCGCCCGCCTCGGCGAGGACGGCCCCTGCGGTGTCGACCGAGCCGTCAGCAGCGTCCGGAAGCACGAGGAGTCCGACCGTCGATCCGGCGAGAACGCCCGAGACGCTCCGAGGCCGGAGCTCGGCGATCGCCTCGTCACGGGCGTCGACCTGCGACTGGGCGAGGCTGAGGTCCGCCCGGAGGGCGTTCGTCTCCTCGCGCAGACGGGTCACCTCGCTCGCGAGAGTGTCGCCGATCGTGCCCCGGAGAGGTCCGGCACCGAGGACGATACCGACGGCGAGCGCGAGGAAGACCGACGCGATGGACACGAGGTGGTAGCGGAAGTCGATCACGAGAACACTCCTAGCACGAACGCGCGCAGCCCGTCCCAGAAGGCATCCATGCGGGCGCCCACGACCTGCAGCATCGCCTGGCCGGCCGGTGTCGCGTAGAGGGCGGCGAGGAGGGCGAGGAAACCGAAGAAGAAGACGACCGCGAGGGACCTGGTCCGGATCCGCGGGCGGTACAGGCGGCTCACGCCCTTGGCATCGACCAACTTGCTCCCGACCCGCAGTCGGGTCAGGAAGGTGCTCGACATCCCCGACCGTCCCTTGTCCAGGAACTCCTCGAGAGTGGCGTGTGTCCCCACGGCGACGATGAGGTCGGCGCCCTTGTCGTCGGCGAGCAGCATCGCGATGTCCTCACTCGTGCCGACCGCGGAGAAGATGACGGGCTCTACGCCGAGCGAGCGAACCCGTTCGGCGCCGGGCGCCCGCCCGTCGCGGTAGGCGTGCACGATGATCTCGGCGCCGCACCTGAGCGTTCGATCCGACACCGAGTCCATGTCGCCGACCACCAGGTCGGGAACGAGCCCGGCCTCGATGATGGCATCGGCTCCCCCGTCGACACCGATCAGGACGGGGCGGTACTCGCGGATATAGGAGCGCAGGATCGCCAGGTCCTCCCGGTAGTGGTGTCCCCGGACCACGATGAGCGCGTGTCGGCCGTCGATGTCGGTCGTGACCTCCGGAACGCCCACACCGTCGATGAGCAGATCCCGCTCCTTGCGCAGGTAGTCCATCGTGTTGGTGGCGAAGTGCTCGATCTGCTCCGACATCGCCGAGCGCGCCTCGACCATCTCGGCCCGGACCTGGTCGAGCTCGAGGACCGTGCCCCGGGCGACCTCGCGGTTCCCGTCGAGCAGAGCACCGTCGGCCACTCGCAGGCGGTCGCCTTCCCGAACGGCCGTCATGACATCGGGGCCGACGGCATCGATGATCGGGATGCCGGCCCCGAGGATCAGCTCGGGGCCCTGGTTCGGGTATCGGCCGGAGATGGACCGGCTCGCGTTGACGACGACGGCGGGCTTGCAGGAGACCAGGGCGTCGGCGGACACGCGGTCGATGTCCTCGTGGTCGATGACGGCGATCTCGCCCGGCTGGAGGCGCTTGGTCAGGTTCTTCGTGCGTCGGTCGACGCGAACGACCGTGGTCCCCGTCTCCGAGGCACCACGCAGCCGGACCGAGCGGGGCATGCGCAATGCCATCGGTCCCCTTTCGACGAGGTCGGGTGATCGGTCCATGGTCCCACGGGGACTCACGACCTCGCGTCGGCGAGGAGCTCTCGGGCGTGTTCTCGGGCGGTGTCGCTCACCGTTCCGGCCAGGAGCCGGGCGATCTCGTCCTCGCGTGCGGGTCCGGTGACGACCGACACGTCGCTCGCAGTCACCTCTCCGTCGGTGGACTTGGCGACCACCAGGTGGTGGTCGGCGAAGGCGGCGACCTGCGCCAGGTGGGTGACGACGATCACCTGGGCATTATCAGCGAGGCTCGCCAGGCGGGCACCGACGTCGCGTGCGGCCGCGCCACCCACGCCGGCGTCGACCTCGTCGAAGACGAAGACGGGAACCTCGGGTCCGGAGTCCCCGGCTCCGAGGGCCACCTCCAGCGCGAGCATCACCCGCGAGAGCTCACCGCCGGAGGCTGCCCGGGTGATGGGGCGCCCGGGTTCGCCAGGGTTGGCCGCGAGCATGATCGACACGGCGTCTGCTCCATGCGGGCCGGGATCGGCCGGGGTCACCTCGACGGTGACCGTCGCCGCACCCATCGCGAGCCGGCCCAGCTCCTGGGTCACCCGCTCGCCCAGCTCGGCCGCCGCCCGACTGCGGATCTCGCTCACCTCCTTCGCGACGGTGACGTGCCGGCCGGAGAGGTCCTCCAGCTCACGCTCGAGCTCACCGATCCGGTCGTCGGCACCGCTCAGCTCAGCGTGACGGGTGGCCGCCTCCTCCGCCCACGCGAACACGTCGTCGAGGCTCGGCCCGTAACGACGGGTCAGGGTGGCGAGCTCGGCCCGCCGCTCCTGGACAGCCATCAGTCGGGCCGGGTCGAGATCGACATCCGCGGCGTAGCGGCTGACATCCGCGCTCAGCTCCACGGCCAGGTGCACGAGCTCGACCGCTCGGAGGTGCAGATCCTCTGCTGCGGGGTCGGTTCGGGCGACGGTCTCGAGCTCGGCCCGGGCGCGGGCGAGGAGGCTCAGCACCGACGTCGCGTCCGTGCCGTCCTCGTCGCCCGCGAGCGCCGTGCGCGCCTGGGCCGAGGACCCGCGCAGCTCCTCGGCGTGACTCAGTCGTTCGTCCTCCTGGCGGAGGGCGGCATCCTCCCCCGGGAGCGGCGCGACCCGTTCGATGTGTTCGAGCCCGGCCTGCAGGCCCTCGAGTTCGACGACCCGGTCGCGGGCCTGAGCGCGCATTCGGTCGAGCGTGCGACGCACCTCGACGAGCCGATCCCAGACCAGCCGGTATGCGGTCAGCCGTTCGTGCAGGTCGGCACCTCCGAATCGGTCCAGGACCGCACGGTGCTGGTCGGGCTCTCGGAGGCGCCACTGGTCGGCCTGCCCGTGGACGGCCAAGAGGCTCTCACCGACATCGGCCAGCACCCCGACGGGAGCGGCCCGACCTCCGACGTAGGCCCTCGACCGGCCTTCTCCGGACACGGTCCTGGCCAGCACGATCCCGTCCTCCACTCGGCCCCCCGCCTCCTGCACCCGGCGCGCAGCGGGGTGGGCCTCGTCGACTGCGACGAGACCCTCGATGACCGCCTGACCGGCGCCGGAGCGCACGAGGCCGCTGTCGCCACGGGCGCCGAAGAGCAGGAGCAGCCCGCTGACGACCATGGTCTTGCCCGCGCCGGTCTCGCCCGTGACGACGTTCAACCCCGGATGGAGGGGAAGGGTGACCTCGTCGATCACTCCCAGCCCGGAGATTCGGAGCTCACTGAGCACTGGAGCGTCCTCGGCCGCGCCAGCCGTGCACGGAGAGGTCGAACTTGGCCACCAGCCGGTCGGTGAACGGAGCCGAGGACAGCCGCGCGAAGCGGATCCGGTCCGGAGACCGCCGGACTTCGAAGCGCGCCCCGGGCGGGAGGTCGATGCTCCGACGGCCATCGGCCCACACGACACCGCATCCCTTCGTGTCGGGAATGATCTCGACGGCGAGAACGGAGGCCGGGCCGACGACGAGCGGTCTCGAGAAGAGAGCGTGCGCGCTCAGTGGCACCAGGAGAAGGGCCTCGACATCCGGCCAGACCACAGGACCCCCCGCAGAGAAGGCATATGCTGTCGAGCCGGTCGGCGTGGCGACGATGACCCCGTCGCAGCCCCAGGTGGACAGGGGGCGTCCGTCCACCTCGACCGTGAGTTCGAGCATTCGCTCGCGGGCGGCCTTCTCGATGCTCACCTCGTTGAGGGCCCAGCCGCGGTAGAACACCTCACCGTCGAGCATTCCGACCACCTCAAGAGCCAAGCGCTCCTCGACGGCGTAGTCCCGCGCGGCGATGCGATCCACGGTCGCGTCGAGCTCCTCGCGTTCGGCCTCCGCCAGGAAGCCCACGTGACCGAGATTGACTCCGAGGAGTGGCACCCCGCTGCCCCAGGCCAGCTCGGCCGCCCACAGGATCGTGCCGTCGCCCCCGAGAACGCAGACGACCTCACATCCTGAGGCCGGTGCGGCCGGATCGGCGATCCGTGTAGCAGGGTGGTCCTGCAGCCCGAGACGCTCGGCCTCGGCCGCGAGCATCATGCCGCCCATGCCGTCGACATCGAGCCGGTCGAGCACGGTACGGGCCAGGTCGGGAATGTCGGAGCGACGCGGGTGACCGACGATGAGCACGCGGCGCTCCGTGTTGGTCGTCGCCACGTCAGCTCTCCTCTCCGTCGCCTCGGTCGAGCATGTCATCGATGATCTGGCAGACAGACTGCCATGCGGGCAGCGCGAACGCGCCGGTGGGTCGCTTCAGCCACAGCACATACTCGATGTTCCCCTCTTGACCGACCGTCCGGCTTGGCACCGCACCGCAGACCTCCAGGCCGAGGTCGTAGGCGATCCGGACCACCCGGAGCACCGCATCACGTCGACCGGCTCCCGCCCGGGCGACTCCTCGCCCGTCGAGGCCTCCCTTGCCGACCTCGAACTGTGGCTTGACGAGGAGCAGCAGATCTCCGCCCGGCTTGACCAGGTCATGGAGTCGGTCCATGACGACGGTCAGCGAGATGAAGCTGAGGTCGGCGACGACGATGTCGGCGGGACCTCCTACTTTCTCGACCCGGAGGTCTCGGACATTGTGGCCGGACAGATCCGCGACGCGAGGGTCCGAGCGGAGGACGGGAGCGAGCTGACCGTGTCCGACATCCACCGCGCTGACGTGACGGGCCCCCCGTTCGAGCAGGACCTGGGTGAACCCGCCCGTGCATGCACCGACATCCACCGCCCGCACGTCCGCGAGGGTCGGTCCTCCACCGGGGAGGTCGGTCAGGGCGCCCAGCAACTTTCCCGCCGCTCGGGACACCCATCGCGGGTCGAGGGCGTCCTCCGCTGACGTCCGAATGACGATCGAGTCGGACTCCCGGACCGCCCTCGAGGCCTTGAGCACAGATCGGTCGTTGACGAGGACGACACCTCGGCGCACGAGGTCGTGCGCATGCCCCCGGCTCCGAGCCAGTCCGCGCTCGACCAGAGCGACGTCGAGCCGGCTCGTGCCGGAGGTCAATCGCCGAGGTCGGCGAGGCGCCCCTGCAGCGTTCGCTGAAGCGACTCGGCCAGCTCGATCTGCGCGTCGAGGTCGTGCGGCTCGGCGGAATCCAGATCACGCAGAGCGGAATCGATGACGATGTCGCCGGTGAGGGGCTCAGCGATCCCCGCCTGTGTGTCGGTCGACGGATCGATCCGTGTCTCTTGATCGCTCACGTCGAGGATGAGCCGGAGTCGCCGGCTGCGGAGGAGGGCGCACCTGAGCCTTTGGCCCCGGCGCTCTTCTGAGCGGCTCCCCTCGTCGTGCCGGTGCTCTTCTTGGCCGTGCTCCTCTTTGCTGTGCCCCTCTGTGCGGTGCTCTTCTTCGCGGTGCCCGCCGCCGTCGACTTCTTCGCGGTGCTCTTCTGAGCGGTGCCCGTCGCCGCAGTCGACTTCTTCGCGGTGCTCTTCTTGGCTGTGTTCGAGGCGGCGCTCTTGTTCGCGGTGCTCTTCTTAGCGGTGAGCGTCGCCGCAGTCGACTTCTTGGCTGTGCTCTTCTTGGCTGCGCCGTTCGAGGCGGTGCTCTTCTTCGCGGTGCCCGCCGCCGTCGACTTCTTCGCCGTGCTCTTCTTCGCAGTGCTCTTCTTCGCGGTGCCCCTCGCCGCCGTCGACTTCCTCGGCGTGGCTGGCGACGCCGCAGCCGGTTCGCTCACGCCGGCCGACGAGACCGCCGCCTCGCTCGCCCTCGTCCCCGCGCCCGCCATCAACTGCAGCGCCTCGTCCGCGGGAGCACTGTCCCTGGTGGTGCGGATGACGCTTGATGCCGCCCCGCCCGCTTTGCCTGCGGCCGCCGCCACTCCGCTCGCGACGAGTCCGCGCAGCTCATCCAACTGCTGCTGCAGTCGCTCGATCGTGTCCCGCGCCTCCGCGAGCTCAGCACTCGTCCGGGCTTCCGCCTTGGCCACGGCTTCCTCGACCTCACGCCGCACCAGCGCGACGAGCTGACGGCGGTTGCTCTCGGCCGCCTCCATGAGCTCGTCAGCGATCTTGGCGACCTTCTTCTGGGTCTTCTTACGCTTGGTCTTTCCCTCGATACCGGACAGGGCGACGATGTCGCTTGCGGCCTCCTTGGCCATGGCTCGAGAGGTCTCACCGAGACCCGATGCGAGCTGTACGTACGACTTGACCGCGTCAATCATCGGTGGCACTTCCTTCTACGAGAGGTGACGGCCGTCGACGCACGACCGATTCACATCACGCTATCCGATTGCGAGTTGTCGCGGCAGCGGCGCAGCGGAGCCGTTTGTCGACTCCCACTCCGGAGTGGGACCCGCGCTCATCGAGGGACGAGTGGTCGGACAGCGGAACCGTCGGTCAGTACAGGCCTCTCAGGTCGTCGATGACGTAGGTCGGCCGCAGCTCCTCCGTCGCCGAGGCGGCCTCGTCCCTCGTCGAGACCCCGGTGAGCACGAGGGCGGACGGCATTCCCGCGGCGTTCGCGCCCGCGATATCGGTATCGAGCCGGTCGCCCACGGCGAGAACGAGAGCTGGAGTAACGCCCAATCGTGCTGAGGCGAGCTCGTAGAGGTCGGGGTTGGGCTTGCCGACCACGCGATCCGGGCTACGGCCGACGGCCCGTTCGACGGCTCCGACCAGTGCCCCGTTGCCGGGGGCTATGCCGCGCTCGTTCGGGATGGTCGCATCGGTGTTCGTCGCGACCCACCACGCGCCGGCTGCGATAGCGTACGCCGCCTCGGCCAGGTCCGAGGCTGATACCTGGGGTCCATAGCCCTGGACGACCGTATCGGCATCCTCGGCGCGCGTGACCACGGTCAGTCCGACGTCCTCCAGGGCCACGCGCAGTCCCGGTCCACCCACGGCCAGCACTGTGGCGGTCGGTCGAGCCTGCAGCACCAGATGCGCCGCTCCCTGGGCGCTGGTCACGACCTCCGACGGGTCGACGACGAGGCCGAGGTCGACGAGGTGTTCGGCCACCTCTGCGGCGGAGCGGGACGCGTTGTTCGTCACGTAGAGGACGGGTATCCCGACCTTCCTCAGCACATCGATCGCGTGCGGGACCGCAGCCGCCCCTCGATAGACCACTCCATCGAGATCGCAGACCAGGGCCTGGACGCCGCGCAGGAGCGCGCGATCCGGCTGCTCGGTCATTCGTCGGCCCAGTCGATGACGACCCCGTCGAGTTCGGCGAGGCGGTCCCCGGCGTCGGTCATGAGGTCCTGGTCCGCATCGAGCGCCAGGGAGAACAGCCGATGGGCGGCCTCCGTGTCGCCACGGTCCAGCTCGACCTCCGCCTGGGCGTAGAAAAGTCTGGCCGCCCACGGCTGCCTGCGCGCCAACTTGGTGGCGGGGATCTGCAACGCGACGGCCGCGGCATCCACGTGTCCGAGGTCACGGCGTATCCCTGAGACGACGATCGCCAGTTCGACGCGGTCCTCGATCGCCAAGGAGCCGACCTCCGGGGAGGCCGCGAGGTCCAGGGCGCGCTCATGTCGCCCCAAGCCGCGTTCGCAGTCCACCATGAGCGGAAGCAGGTGATTCGACCCACTCAGTCGCTTGACAGTGCGAAACTCACTGAGAGCCCTCCCGAAGTCCCCCATGCGGTAGGCCACCATTCCGAGGGCCTCCCGCGCCGCCGGTACTCGGCCGGCGCGCCGCACCGCTGTTTCCGCGTGCGCCAGCGCACCGTCGAGATCCTCTGCCTCGAGAAGAGCCGCCACCATCACGAGGTGTTTGGCCACCCCGTCCGCATTCTCCTTGCTCAGCGTCCGCAGCTGGTGGTGGACGGCCCGATCGAGTTCCTTGCCCGTGACCTCAACGGGGATGGCCGGGTCCGGAAGACGGGTTGTCTTCGGTGCAAGACGGGGGCCACCCCGGCGCTCGCTGTTGTCGAACTGACCCGGATCCCGTTCTCGCCCTCGTCCGGCACCTTGGGACTCTCGGCGTCCCTGCGAGGATCTCCCACCGCGCCGGTCAGCAGCGCCGGACCCGCGGGGGGTTCGATCAGACCCGCCTCGGGGCCGGCCGCCCGCTCCCGACGCGCCTCGGGGTCGTGAGTCACTCCGGCCGGAGTTCGAGTCAGTCACAGGTCCATCATTCCCTAGTCCAGTCGCCGAAGCAGGATCAGGTGCAGACCGATCACCAGTCTGCACACAACGCCTGCCAATATGACAAAAGGCCCTTCCGAAGAAGAGCCTTTTGTTAAGTATGTCCGGCTGCGTCCTACTCTCCCACACCGTCGCCAGTGCAGTACCATCGGCGCTGAAGGGCTTAGCTTCCGGGTTCGGAATGGAGCCGGGCGTTTCCCCTTCGCTATGACAGCCGAAACTCTATGGAGATATCAATCAATTCCCGACCATACCTCGGGAACTGCACAGTGGACGCGATCATCAGGACAATCAAAGATTGTGTGTATCAAGTTATCGGCTTATTAGTACCAGTCAGCTACATGCATTGCTGCACTTCCACGTCTGGCCTATCAACCCGGTAGTCTAGCCGGGAGCCTCTCGGGGTAAACCCCATGGAAACCTCATCTTGAAGCGTGCTTCCCGCTTAGATGCTTTCAGCGGTTATCACTTCCGAACGTAGCTAATCAGCGGTGCTCTTGGCAGAACAACTGACACACCAGAGGTTCGTCCATCCCGGTCCTCTCGTACTAGGGACAGCCCTTCTCAAGTTTCCTACGCGCACAGAGGATAGGGACCGAACTGTCTCACGACGTTCTAAACCCAGCTCGCGTACCGCTTTAATGGGCGAACAGCCCAACCCTTGGGAGCAACTCCACCCCCAGGATGCGACGAGCCGACATCGAGGTGCCAAACCATGCCGTCGATATGGACTCTTGGGCAAGATCAGCCTGTTATCCCCGGGGTACCTTTTATCCGTTGAGCGACGGCGCTTCCACAAGCCACCGCCGGGTCACTAGTTCCGACTTTCGTCCCTGTTCGACATGTCTGTCTCACAGTCAAGCTCCCTTGTGCACTTACACTCGAAACCTGATTGCCAACCAGGCTGAGGGAACCTTTGAGCGCCTCCGTTACCTTTTAGGAGGCAACCGCCCCAGTTAAACTACCCACCAGGCAATGTCCCTGATCCGGATCACGGACCGAGGTTAGGTATCCAGAACGACCAGAGTGGTATTTCAACGTTGACTCCACACTCACTGGCGTGAATGCTTCACAGTCTCCCACCTATCCTACACAAGCCGCACCGAACACCAATACCAAGCTGTAGTAAAGGTCCCGGGGTCTTTCCGTCCTTCTGCGCGTAACGAGCATCTTTACTCGTAGTGCAATTTCGCCGAGTTCGTGGTTGAGACAGTGGAGGAGTCGTTACGCCATTCGTGCAGGTCGGAACTTACCCGACAAGGAATTTCGCTACCTTAGGATGGTTATAGTTACCACCGCCGTTTACTGGGGCTTAAATTCTGAGCTTCGACCCTAAGGTCTAACCCGTCCTCTTAACCTTCCAGCACCGGGCAGGCGTCAGTCCGTATACATCGTCTTGCGACTTCGCACGGACCTGTGTTTTTAGTAAACAGTCGCTCCTCCCTGGTCTCTGCGGCCATTCACGCTAGTGGGTAAACCACTTCACGATCCAGGCCCCCCTTCTCCCGAAGTTACGGGGGTATTTTGCCGAATTCCTTAACCACGATTCACTCGATCGCCTTGGTATTCTCTACCTAACCACCTGAGTCGGTTTGGGGTACGGGCGGCTAGAACCTCGCTAGAAGATTTTCTTGGCAGCATAGGATCACCCTGCTTCCCGCATTCGCGGTCACTATCAGGTCTCAGGATATGTGTGAGACGGATTTGCCTATCTCACTCCCTACACCCTTGGACGTGGACAACCATCGCCACGCGGAGGCTACCTTCCTGCGTCTCTCCATTGCTTGACTACTACAACCTTGGTTCGCGCGCTCCACTCAACTCGACTCCCGAAGGAGGCGAAAAGAGCTTCAGGCGCTTAGCGTCAGAAGGTTCGTCATGGGCGGTTCTTCGCCGGTTCCGGAATATCAACCGGATGTCCATCGACTACGCCTGTCGGCCTCGCCTTAGGTCCCGACTTACCCAGGGCAGATTAGCTTGACCCTGGAACCCTTGGTTATTCGGCGGACGGGTTTCTCACCCGTCTTTCGCTACTCATGCCTGCATTCTCACTCGTGTGGCGTCCACGGCTGGATCACTCCGCCGCTTCTCTCGCCACACGACGCTCCCCTACCCATCAACACGCTTGGACCGTACAAGTACGGCCGGGCAATGTGTCAATGCCACAGCTTCGGTGGTGTGCTTGAGCCCCGCTACATTGTCGGCGCGGAATCACTTGACCAGTGAGCTATTACGCACTCTTTAAAGGGTGGCTGCTTCTAAGCCAACCTCCTGGTTGTCAATGCAACTCCACATCCTTTCCCACTTAGCACACGCTTAGGGACCTTAGCTGGTGGTCTGGGCTGTTTCCCTCTCGACTACGGAGCTTATCCCCCGCAGTCTCACTGCCATGCTCTCACTTACCGGCATTCGGAGTTTGGCTAACGTCAGTAACCTGGTAGGGCCCATCGGCTATCCAGTAGCTCTACCTCCGGTAAGAAACACATGACGCTGCACCTAAATGCATTTCGGGGAGAACCAGCTATCACGGAGTTTGATTGGCCTTTCACCCCTACCCACAGCTCATCCCCTCAGTTTTCAACCTAAGTGGGTTCGGTCCTCCACGACGTCTTACCGTCGCTTCAACCTGGCCATGGGTAGATCACTCCGCTTCGGGTCTAGACCCAGCGACTCATTCGCCCTATTCGGACTCGCTTTCGCTACGGCTTCCCCACACGGGTTAACCTCGCCACTGAGCACTAACTCGCAGGCTCATTCTTCAAAAGGCACGCCGTCACCCCACAAGGAGGCTCCGACGGATTGTAGGCACACGGTTTCAGGATCTATTTCACTCCCCTCCCGGGGTACTTTTCACCTTTCCCTCACGGTACTTGTCCGCTATCGGTCACCAAGGAATATTTAGGCTTAGCGGGTGGTCCCGCCAGATTCACACGGGATTTCTCGGGCCCCGTGCTACTTGGGATACTTCTCTGGAGTTCGCGCCATTTCGTCTACGGGGGTAGCACCCTCTGTGCCGGACCTTTCAATGTCCTTCGACTATGACACGAGTTTTTGACTCCATGCTGTCCTGTCAGAGACAACTGAAAAGTCCCACGACCCCGACCATGCAACGCCTGACAGCTATCACACATGATCGGTTTAGCCTGTTCCGCTTTCGCTCGCCACTACTCACGGAATCGCGGTTGCTTTCTCTTCCTGTGGGTACTGAGATGTTTCACTTCCCCACGTTCCCTCTACCCACCCTATGTGTTCAGGTGGGAGTGACTGGACTTGCCTCCAGCCGGGTTTCCCCATTCGGAAATCCTCGGATCGCAGTCTGGTTATCGACTCCCCGAGGCTTATCGCAGATTCCTACGTCCTTCTTCGGTTCTTGGTGCCAAGGCATCCACCGTGTGCCCTTATAAACTTGAGCCACAAAGATGCTCGCGTCCACTGTGTAGTTCTCAAAGTACGGGCGGCCCCGCGTCGCTGCCGGCGCCTGCTCGGCACTGTCGTGCCGGCGGTTCGTCCGTGACGCGGGTCCTGCAGCCGATCTCTCGGCCTGAGGTCGAGCAAACGCCCGAGCCCTCAGGACCCAACAACGTGTCAGGCGCCCATCTCGCGACCGTCCCGTTCCACTGCCTGGGTCCAATGAAGGACCGCTGCGGCTTGTACTTGGTCGAGTAGCGAGCTGAGCGCCAAATAATCGATGTTCCACCCTTGAGCGCCTGCTGAGCGACATTCGCGCTCAGACCAGGCTCTGGATCGCTTACGCGACCAGTGCTCCTTAGAAAGGAGGTGATCCAGCCGCACCTTCCGGTACGGCTACCTTGTTACGACTTAGTCCCAATTACCAGTCCCACCTTCGACGGCTCCCTCCAAAAGGTTGGGCCACCGGCTTCGGGTGTTACCGACTTTCGTGACTTGACGGGCGGTGTGTACAAGGCCCGGGAACGTATTCACCGCAGCGTTGCTGATCTGCGATTACTAGCGACTCCGACTTCATGGGGTCGAGTTGCAGACCCCAATCCGAACTGAGACCGGTTTTTTGGGATTCGCTCCATCTTGCGATTTCGCAGCCCTTTGTACCGGCCATTGTAGCATGTGTGAAGCCCAAGACATAAGGGGCATGATGATTTGACGTCATCCCCACCTTCCTCCGAGTTGACCCCGGCAGTCTTCTATGAGTCCCCGCCTTTACGCGCTGGCAACATAGAACGAGGGTTGCGCTCGTTGCGGGACTTAACCCAACATCTCACGACACGAGCTGACGACAACCATGCACCACCTGTATACCGACCTTGCGGGGCACCCATCTCTGAATGTTTCCGGTATATGTCAAGCCTTGGTAAGGTTCTTCGCGTTGCATCGAATTAATCCACATGCTCCGCCGCTTGTGCGGGCCCCCGTCAATTCCTTTGAGTTTTAGCCTTGCGGCCGTACTCCCCAGGCGGGGCGCTTAATGCGTTAGCTGCGGCACGGAACTCGTGGAATGAGTCCCACACCTAGCGCCCAACGTTTACGGCGTGGACTACCAGGGTATCTAATCCTGTTCGCTCCCCACGCTTTCGCTTCTCAGCGTCAGTAGTGGCCCAGAGACCTGCCTTCGCCATCGGTGTTCCTCCTGATATCTGCGCATTTCACCGCTACACCAGGAATTCCAGTCTCCCCTACCACACTCTAGTCTGCCCGTACCCACTGCAAGTCCGGGGTTGAGCCCCGGATTTTCACAGCAGACGCGACAAACCGCCTACAAGCTCTTTACGCCCAATAATTCCGGACAACGCTCGCACCCTACGTATTACCGCGGCTGCTGGCACGTAGTTAGCCGGTGCTTCTTCTGTAGGTACCGTCACTTTCGCTTCTTCCCTACTGAAAGAGGTTTACAACCCGAAGGCCGTCATCCCTCACGCGGCGTCGCTGCATCAGGCTTTCGCCCATTGTGCAATATTCCCCACTGCTGCCTCCCGTAGGAGTCTGGGCCGTGTCTCAGTCCCAGTGTGGCCGGTCGCCCTCTCAGGCCGGCTACCCGTCGTCGCCTTGGTGAGCCGTTACCTCACCAACAAGCTGATAGGCCGCGAGTCCATCCCAGACCGAAAAACTTTCCACACGATGCGGATGCCCGCTCGTGTCATATCCGGTATTAGCAACTGTTTCCAATTGTTATTCCAGAGTCAGGGGTAGGTTACTCACGTGTTACTCACCCGTTCGCCACTGATCACTCAAGAGCAAGCTCTCGAGGTCACCGTTCGACTTGCATGTGTTAAGCACGCCGCCAGCGTTCGTCCTGAGCCAGGATCAAACTCTCCGTTGATGTTTAGCTCGCAGGCGAACCTGCGAAATCTATACCCAAGAAGGGTTGTTTCACTGACTGAGCAAGAACAACTAGCTGTAAGTAGTTATTCGTTGTCAACCAAAGGATTTTCGTTCGAATGACCCGTCGACGGCGCCGTTCGGCGCCGGTTCGAGGCCCCTCGAGACGAGGTTATTGGCATCGATTTTTGACACGCTGTTGAGTTCTCAAGGTTCGGACGCGCACCGGTCCGCCACCCAGTGGGTGGCTCATCGGGGCAACCGTTCTACTGTATCCGCAGGCTCCAAGCGCGTCAAATTCGCTGACCGTCTCGATCAGCTCGAGCGTCTTCGCTGGCTGCGGCGATCCACTGTACCAGACCCACAAGGCCTGCTTTTCGGTGGAGTCTGCCCTGGGGACCGGCCTGCTTGGTGTGCCCTCGGCGCTTCGCGCCGCGCACCGCTTGGTGTCCGTTCCTCCCTCTCGGGCTGACGAGAAGAAACATTAGACCGGGCTCCTCCGCGGCGCCAAATCGCCCTGTATCTCGGGCGTGTCGCAGCCCTGAGATGCAGGCGTGGATAGGCGAATTGCCCTGTGCTCCAACGAGTTCGCGCGTCCGGCCCTCGGGTGGGCGGTCGCGTGCTCCCGGTCGGCGCGCCGCCGAGTGGCGTTCAGCCGTCCCGCCGGCGTGCGGCGGCGAGGTTCTTCTTGCCGCGTCGCAGGATCGCGGCCACGCCCCCGAGGAAGTCACCCTCCACGAGGACCTGCTCCGGGTCGGCCACGCGTTCGCCGTTCAACGAGACCGCACCTTCGCCGACGATGCGACGGGCGGCATTGCGGGACTCCGCCAGGCCCGCGGCGACCAGCGCATCCGTGAGCGTTCCGCCGGGGACCACCCCTCCGCCGGGCAGCTCCTCGACAGCATCGGCCAAGGTGCCGGGGTCGAGCACCCGCAGGTCACCACGCCCGAACAACGCCTCGGATGCGGCGATCACCGCGTCGGTCGCGTCGTCGCCATGGACGAGCCGCGTCATCTCCTCGGCCAGCGTCCGTTGGGCGGTCCGACGATACGGCTCGACCGTCACCTGGTGTTCGAGATCCCCGATCGCCTCGGGCGAGAGGTCGGTGAAGATGCGCAGGAGCGTGATCACCGATGCGTCCTCGATGTTGAGGAAGTACTGGTAGAAGGCGTACGGACTCGTCATGTCCGCCGAGAGCCAGATCGCGTTGCCCTCCGACTTGCCGAACTTGGTGCCGGAGGAGTCGGTGAGCAACGGTGAGGTGAGCGCGTGGACGGCGACCCCCTCGACACGGTGGATCAGGTCGACCCCGGCGGTCAGGTTGCCCCACTGGTCCGATCCGCCGATCTGCAGGGTGCAGCCGTGGCTGCGGTACAGCTCGAGGAAGTCGTAGGCCTGCAGCAGCTGGTAGCTGAACTCGGTGTACGAGATACCCTCCTGGCTCTCGAGCCGAGCGGCGATCGCCTCCTTCCGGATCATCTGGTTGACCCGGAAGTGCTTGCCCACGTCGCGCAGGAAGTCGAGCGCCGTCAACGGAGCGAACCAGTCCAGGTTGTCGACGAGGACCGCCGGGTGCTCGACACCGGTGGACCCGTCGAAGTCGAGGAATGGTGCGACGAGATCCTTGATCCGGGCGACGTTGTGTGCCGTCTGCTCCCGGGACTTGAGCACCCGTTCCGCCGTCGCCTTCGGGTCGCCGATCTGGCCGGTGGAACCGCCGACGAGGCAGATCACCCGATGTCCGGCCCGTTGGAACCGGCGCAGCGCGACGAGCTGGACGAAGTTCCCGAAGTGTAGCGAGGGAGCGGTCGGGTCGAACCCGCAGTAGACCGTCACCGGACCCGCGCCCAGCGCCGCGCGAAGGGCGTCCTCATCCGTGGTCTGCGCGATCGCTCCGCGCCACCGGAGCTCGTCGAGAATCCCGTCCCGGGTGATCGCCTGGGTCTGGGTCACTGTCCTGCCGTCCTCGTGCGTCGTCGGAGTCGTGGGTGGGGTGCCGACCGTGTCCACCGGCCGGGGCCGCAGCGGTATGCGGCGCTCGCCACAGCCTGCCACGTCGCCCTGCAGTGGACCGCGACGGTCCATCCGGTGGCCACGACCCCGACCGGGTGGGGCCGCGGACTGCCCGCTTGGCCGTCGCCGGCCAACCCCCCGATGGTCAACCGGTCGGTAGTGGACGGGAGCCCGACTCCAGATCGAGAAGCGCACGTTTGAGCGTGGTGCCCCCCGCATACCCCGTCAGCGCACCACCTGACCCGATGACCCGGTGGCACGGGATGACGACGGGGATCGGGTTGCGCCCGTTGGCGGCGCCGACGGCGCGCACCGCGTTCGGTCGGCCGAGGGACTCGGCCTGCTCTCGGTAGGACCGGGTGACGCCGTACGGGATGGCGAGGAGAGCGGCCCAGACGTCCCGCTGGAACGCCGTTCCCGCAGGACGGAGCGGGAGGGCGAACTCGGTGCGGGCTCCGTCGACGTACTCGGCCAGCTGGGTGGCCGCCGGACCCAGCACCGGGTGGTCCTCGGCGCGCACCGGAGTGCCCCAGGCGCCATCGAGCGGCGGATCCTGACCCGGGTAGTGGACGGCGGTGACCGCGACGTCGTCGGCGACGAGCGTGAACACCCCGAGCGCCGTCGGCGCCGCGGCGTGACGCAGGGGTCCGTGCGCGTCGGAGACGAACGGGCTGTTCGGCCCGGCCTCGGGGTCGGATCCGGATGGGGTGGACGGTACGGACATCAGCTCTCTCCTCGTGGGATGGTCGGACCGGGGTCCGGCAGGTCGTTGACGGGATGGGGCAGCACGGCCCAGAGGTGCTGGACCGCGTACGAGCGGAAGGGCCGCCATGCTTCGGCGCGACTCACGAGGTCGCGACCACCCGGCAGGCCGAGCCCGGTTGCGGCGGCCCGGATCCCGAGATCCGTCGGGATGAAGGCGTCCGGGTCCCCCATGGCGCGCATCGCGACCGTCTCGACCGTCCACGGCCCGATCCCGGGGATGTCGGCCAGCCGACCTCGGGCCTCGTCGCGGTCGGCGCCCGGGCCGAGGTCGAGGCCGGCGTCGAGAGCGGCGCCGAGACTTCGGACCGTCCGCCGGCGACCGCCCGGGATGCGGAGCACGTCGTCGGGTGCACCCGCCCACCGCTCCGGTTCCGGGAAGAGCCGGCTCAGCCCGCCGACGGGGTCCGTCACGGGGTCACCGAGCCTGGCGACAAGGCGGCCGGTGAGGGTTCGGGCGGACGACGTCGAGACCTGCTGCCCGAGCACCGCACGGACGGCGAGCTCCCCCGCGTCGACGGTCCGCGGAACGCGGCGTCCGGGCGAGCGCCTCACGTGCGGCGCGAGCACGGGGTCGGACGCGAGGGCCTCGTCGACGGCGCCAGGGTCGGCGTCGAGGTCGAGGAGTGACCGGACCCGGTGCACGGCTGCGGTGAGGTCACGCACGTCGCTGAGGTGCAGGTCGGCCTCGACGTGAGCCCGAGCCGGGTCGGGTGGCCGGACCGCGACGATGCCATGACCGTGCGGGAGCCGCAGGGTGCGGCGGTAGGCCGTCCCGTTCCACTCCTCGATCCCGGGGACAGCGGTGGCGACGAGATGACCGAGGAGCTGGCGCGGCTCGAGCGGCGGACGGAACGGCAGGCGCACCCGCACCAGGCTGTAGCCCGCGGCCTGTGCGCCGTCCGGCTCCTCTCCCGCACTGCCAACGGCGCCTACGCCCCGTCGGGACGAGGATCGCCCTCGCAGCTCGCTGGGCGAGGTGCCGTAGACGGCTCGGATCGTCTCGTTGAAGGACCGCACGCTGCCGAACCCCGCAGCCCATGCCACCTCGGTGAGCGGCAGGGCGGAGCGCTCGATCAGGGTGCGAGCGGTCTGCGCGCGCTGCGCTCGGGCGAGCCCCAGTGGACCCGCGCCGACCTCGGCGAGCATGAGCCGCTCGAGGTGCCGTGGGCTGTACCCGACCGCAGCCGCGAGTCCCGGCACCCCGACGCGGTCGACGAGGCCGTCCTCGATCAGGCGGACACTTCGCGCGACGACGTCCGCCCGCACGTTCCACTGCGGGGAGCCCGGCGTCGCGTCGGGCAGGCACCGCTTGCAGGCGCGGAACCCCTCCCGGTGGGCGGCCGCCGCGCTCGGGTAGAAGCGCATGTTGTGGGGCGCGGGCGTGCGGGCGGGGCACGACGGCCGGCAGTAGATCCCGGTCGACACGACCCCGGTCACGAAGAGCCCGTCGAAGCGGGCGTCCCGGCCCTGGACGGCTCGGACGCACCGGGCGTGGTCGGTGTGCATACCGACCATCCTGCGGTACGCGGAGCACGGTGACCAGCGGAAAACCGACACGGCAGTGACGGGTAGTTCGCGGGCCAGGGACGCCGGCTCAGGGCCGCCGTCCAGGTCGGTAGACGGAGACGGTCGGCTCTGCGTCGAGCCAGAAGCGCCAGGGGTATGCGGTGCCATCGCCTCCGGGTCCGCTCACCCCGACCCGGGGTCCGGTCCGCACGGCCGCCGGATCCGGTACCGCGCCGGCGGCCTCGAGACGGGGTTCCTCCGCGTCGCCGCACAGGTCGGCGCCGTTGTGGGCGCGGTCGAGCCCGAGGGTGCTCGCCAACCTCGCCGGGCCGCGGGCCCAGTCGCGTTCGCGGATCCCGGGCCGTCGTCGCGCGGCGACCTCGTGCCCGGCGACCACCTCCCCGGCGCGCATGAGCACCGCGGACGCCCGGCCCTCGAGTCCCGTGACGACGTTGGCACACCAGTGCATGCCGTAGGTGAAGTACACATAGAGGTGACCGGCCCGCCCGAACATGACCTCGGTGCGCGGCGTGCGCCCCCGGAAGGCGTGCGACCCGGGGTCGGACTCCCCCGCATACGCCTCGACCTCGGTGATCCGCACGGTGACGCCGCCCGCGGTGAACAGGCACCCGAGGAGGTCCGGGGCGACCTCGAGGACGGGACGCTCCAGGGCGGCCCTGACGAGCCTCGTCACGAGGGCAGGACGGACCCGTCCGCCCAGCCACGGGCGTCCCGGGACCTCTCGCGCACCGCCGCCAGCTGCTCCGCGACGCGTTCCGGCGCGGTCCCGCCCTTGGCCGCCCTCGATGCGAGCGAGCCCTCGACCGAGAGCACCTCGCGCACGGCGGGCGTCAGGTGCGGTGAGATGCCGGCGAGGTCGTCGTCGGAGAGGTCCCAGAGCTCGATCCCGCGGGCCTCGCACACCCGGACGCACTCACCCGCCACCTCGTGCGCGACCCGGAACGGCACCCCCTCCCGGACCAGCCACTCGGCGATGTCGGTGGCCAGCGAGAAGCCCTGCGGTGCCAGCGACGCGAGCCGCTCGGTGTCGAAGACCATGGTCTCCACCATGCCCGCGAAGGCCGGCAGGAGGACCTCGAGGGTGTCGACAGCGTCGAAGACCGGCTCCTTGTCCTCCTGGAGGTCGCGGTTGTAGGCGAGCGGGAGCGACTTCAAGGTCGTGAGCAGCCCGGCCAGGTCGCCCACGAGACGGCCGGCCTTGCCGCGCGCGAGCTCGGCGATGTCGGGGTTCTTCTTCTGCGGCATGATGCTCGAGCCGGTCGAGTACGCGTCGTCGAGGGTGACGAACGAGAACTCCTTGGTCGCCCAGATGACGACCTCCTCGGCGAGTCGGGACACGTCGACTCCGATCATCGCCGTCACGAAGGCGAACTCGGCGACGAAGTCGCGAGCGGCCGTGCCGTCGATGCTGTTCTCCACCGCACGGTCGAAGCCGAGGTCGGCGGCGACGGCCTCGGGATCCAGACCCAGCGAGCTGCCTGCCAGGGCACCTGAGCCGTAGGGGCTCTCGGCCGCGCGCCGGTCCCAGTCGCGGAGGCGGTCGACGTCGCGCAGCAGCGCCCAGGCGTGCGCGAGGAGGTGGTGGCTGAGCAGCACGGGCTGGGCGTGCTGCAGATGGGTGCGTCCCGGCATCGGCACGCCGAGATGGCGGTCGGCCTGGCCGGTGATCGCCTCGACCACGTCGAGCACGAGTCCGGCGACGACGCGCGCGTGGTCGCGCAGGTACATCCGGAACAACGTCGCGACCTGGTCGTTGCGGGAGCGACCGGCCCGGAGCCGGCCGCCCACCTCGGGGCCGACCCGCTCGATGAGGCCCCGCTCCAAGGCCGTGTGCACGTCCTCGTCGGTCTCGGCGGGGACGAAGGCCCCGGAGGCGGTGTCCGCGGCGAGCTCGTCCAGCCCGCGGAGCATCTCGGCGAGCATGGCTTCCTCGAGCAGGCCGGCGCCGGCCAGGACACGCGCGTGCGCCCGGGAGCCGGCGATGTCGTACGCCGCCAGACGCCAGTCGAAGTGCGTGGACTTCGACAGCGCGGCGAGCGCATCGGCCGGGCCGCCCGCGAACCGGCCGCCCCACAGCGCCACCCGGTCCGGCCCGCCGGAAACCGTGGACCCTGCCTCCCCGTGATGGGTCACGTCGTGTCCTTCCTCGCCATGCTCATGAACAGGTCGGCGACCCGCCTGCTCGCGGCGTCGCCGGTCGTGATGACCATGATCGTGTCATCCCCCGCGATCGTGCCGAGCACCTCGCGGACCGCTCCGTGGTCGATGGCCGAGGCGAGGAAGTTCGCGGCGCCCGGCGGGGTCCGCAGCACGACGAGGTTGGCCGTCGGCTCGGCGCTGACGAGCAGCTCCTGGCAGCGCTGCTGGAGTCGCTGGCTCACCTCGTGCGCGGCCGGCGCCGGGCGGACGGTGCGGTCGCCGCCCTCGCCGGGCACCGCATACACGAGCTGTTTGCCGACCCGCACCTTCTCCGCGCCGATCTCGACGAGGTCCCGCGAGAGGGTCGCCTGGGTGACCTCGATGCCGTCCTCGGCGAGCAGGTCGAGCAGCTCGGGCTGGGACCGGATCGGTCGCTGCCCGAGGATCTCGATGATCCGCTGCTGGCGGGCCGTCCGGCTCGTCGAGATCGTCACGGCTGCTCCCCCGCCCGGTGCTGTTCCACGAGCCAGGAGAGGATCGCCTTCTGGGCGTGCAGCCGGTTCTCCGACTCGTCCCAGACGACCGACTGGGGGCCGTCGATGACCTCGGCCGTCACCTCGTACCCGCGGTACGCGGGCAGGCAGTGCAGGAAGACCGCCTCGGGGTCCGCGTGACCCATCAGCTCGGTCGTGACCTGGAACCGGGCGAACGGGCTGGTCTCGCCGCGGCGGCGGTCCTTCTCCTTCTCCTGCCCCATCGAGACCCAGGTGTCCGTGGCGACCGCGTCGGCATCGGCGACCGCCGCCACCGGGTCGTCGGTGATGAGCACCGAGCCCCCGTGGGCGGCGGCGAGCTCCTCGGCGCGGGCGAGGATCTCGGGTTTCGGCTGGTGGTCGGCGGGCGTCGCGACCCGCACGTGCATCCCGGCCAGCGCACTGCCGAGCAGGTAGGAGTGGGCCATGTTGTTCGCCCCGTCGCCGAGGTAGGCGAGGGTCTTGCCGGGCAGGTCACCCCGGTGCTCCTGGACGGTCATCAGGTCGGCGAGGATCTGGCACGGGTGGAAGTCGTCGGTGAGTGCATTGATGACGGGCACCTGCGCGTATGCGGCCATCTCCTCGATCCGGTCCTGCCCGTAGGTGCGCCACACGATCGCGACTGCCTCGCGGCCCATGACGCGGGCGACGTCGGCGATCGACTCGCGCACACCGACCTGGGCGAGCTTGCCGTCGACGACCATGGGGTATCCGCCCAGGTGGGCGATCGCCGCGGAGAACGACAGCTGGGTGCGCAGGGTCTGCTTGTCGAAGAGGACGGCGACGACCTCCGGTCCGACGAGGGTGCGGTCCGTGAAGGGGGCGGCTTTGATCCGGGCGGCGCGGGAGAGGACGAGGGCCTGCTCGTCGTGGGTGAGGTCGTCGTCGCGGAGGAAGTGGCGCAGCGGCATGTCGGTCTCCTGGGGCGGGCGTGGTCAGGCGGTCTGAGCGGTCCGGGCATGCGCCTCGTCGACGAGCCCCGGCAGGGCGGTGACGAAGGTGTCGAGCTGCTCCGCGGTGATGATCAGCGGTGGGGCGATCCGGATCGCGGACGGCGTGACGGCGTTGACGATGAAGCCCTGGTCCCGGGCCGCGGTCACGAGTGCGGGCGCGATCTCGGCGTCGAGGGCGATGGCCCGCAACAGTCCGCGGCCGCGCACGTCCGTGACCGAGGGGTGGCCCAGGGCGCGAATGGCCGAGGCGACATGGTCGCCGACGGCCCGGGCGTGCTCGAGCAGACCGGCCCGCTCGATCTCGTCGAGCACCGCGAGTCCCGCGGCGGCGGCGAGCGGGTTCCCGCCGAACGTCGTGCCGTGCTGGCCAGGGGTGAGGAGTCCGCGCACGTGCTCCCCGAATGCGACGACCGCCCCGACGGGGATGCCACCGCCGAGACCCTTGGCGAGCGTCATGACGTCGGGACGCAGGCCGGGCACGTGCTGGAACGCGAACCAGTCGCCGGTGCGGGCGACACCGGTCTGGATCTCGTCGAGGACGAGCAGGGCGCCGGTCGCGTCGGCGACCTCGCGGGCGGCGAGGAGGTATGCGCTGGTCGCCGGCACGACGCCCCCCTCACCTTGGATGGGCTCCAGGAAGATCGCGGCCGTGTGGTCGTCGACGACGCGGCGGAGCGCATCGACGTCGCCGAAGGGGACGAAGTCCACCCCGGGGATCAGCGGCTCGAAGGGGCTGCGGTAGGTCTCCTTGCTCGTCAGGGCCAGGGCACCGGTGGTGCGTCCGTGGAAGGACCCGCTGGCTGCGACGAGCCGGGTCCGTCCGGTGCGGCGGCTCATCTTGATCGCCGCCTCGATGGCCTCGGCTCCCGAGTTGCAGAAGAAGACGCCCGAGCCGGCCGGAGCGTCCGCGATCTCGAGGATGCGTTCGGCCAGCCCGACCTGGGCAGGCGAGGTGAAGAAGTTGGAGAGGTGGAGCATCTCGCTCGCCTGCGTCGAGACGGCGACGACGAGAGAGGGGTGGTTGTGCCCGAGGGCGTTGACCGCGATGCCGCCGAGCAGGTCGAGGTACCGTCGGCCGTCGGCGTCCCAGACGTAGCAGCCGTCGCCGCGGGTGAGGACGAGCTGCGGCACGCCGAAGACGCCGATGAGGGACCGCTCGTAGCGTGCCAGCAGCTCGTCGGAGGCGCTCATGCCGAACCTCCGCCCGGGTTCGACGCCCTGCGCGGTGCCTGACTCCGTGCGGTGGGCGGCATCGCCTCGTCCGGCCGGATCATCGTCCCGATGCCCGTGTCCGTGAACACCTCGAGGAGGAGGGCGTGCGGGATGCGGCCGTCGATGACGTGCGCTGCGGCCACTCCCCCCTCGACGGCTCGCACACAGGCCTCGAGCTTGGGGATCATGCCCGAGTCGACGGTGCCGAGCAGCTCCCGGGCCCGACCGACGGGGAGGTCGGTGAGCAGCGAGTCGCGGTCGGGCCAGCTAGCGTAGACACCCTCGACGTCGGTGAGGACGATGAGCTTGTCGGCCGGCAGCGCGACGGCGAGGGCGGCAGCCGCCGTGTCGGCGTTGACGTTGAGCACCTGGCCCGTGTCCTCGAGGTCCGGGGCGATCGTCGAGACGACCGGGATGCGGCCGGCGGCGAGCAGGTCGTCGATGGCCGTCGGATCGACCTCCGTCACGTCGCCGACGAGTCCGAGGTCGACCGCGACACCGTCCTCGACGAGGCCCTTGCGCACCCCCTTGAAGAGGCCGGCGTCCTCGCCGGACAGTCCGACGGCGAGGGCGCCGTGCTGGTTGAGCAGTCCCACGAGCTCGCGGCCGACCTGTCCGACCAGGACCATGCGGACGACGTCCATCGCCTCCGGCGTCGTGACCCGCAGTCCGCCGCGGAACTCGCTGTGGATCCCGAGCCGGTCCAGCATCGTGCCGATCTGGGGGCCGCCCCCGTGCACGACGACCGGTCGCAGGCCGGCATAGCGGAGGAAGGCGACGTCCTGGGCGAAGGCCGTCTTGAGGGCGTCGTCGGTCATCGCGTTGCCGCCGTACTTGACGACGACGAGGGAGCCGTGGAAGCGCTCGAGCCACGGCAGCGCCTCGATGAGGGTGGCCGCCTTGGCCGAGGCGGTGGCGACGTGGTGATCGTGGCGACCACCGGTCGGGCCGGTCCGGTGGCCGTCGGCCGCGGTGGGGGCGCCGCCCGGGATGTGGTCGGCGGTCATGTCGAGTAGGCGCTGTTCTCGTGGACGTAGTCATGGGTGAGGTCGTTGGTCCAGATCGTCGCGGCCACATCCCCGGCGTGCAGGTCGACGACGATGTGGACCTCGCGGGGGGACAGGTCGACGAGGGCGCGGTCCTCCCCGACACCGCCGGCACGGCACACCATGACCCCGTTGATGCTCACGTCGAGGTCGGTCGGCTCGAAGGCGGCCCCCGTGGTGCCGACCGCGGCGAGGATCCGGCCCCAGTTCGGGTCCTGTCCGAAGATGGCGCACTTGACGAGGGTGTTGCGGGCGACCGAGCGGCCCACCTCGAGGGCGTCCTCGAGTGTCGCGGCGCCGGTCACGTCGATCGCCACCTCGTGGTGGGCGCCCTCCGCGTCGGCGACGAGCCCACGCGCGAGGTCGGCACACACCTCGGTGACCGCGGCGGTCAGGTCGGCTCGGTCCACGGCGATGCCGCTCGCTCCGGAGGCGAGGAGCAGGACGGTGTCGTTCGTGGACTGACACCCGTCGGAGTCGACGCGGTCGAAGGTCTGCGCCGTCGCCGAGCGCACGGCGGCATCGAGGTCTCCCGGGGTGGTCACGGCGTCCGTGGTGACGACCACGAGCATCGTGGCCAGGGCCGGCGCGAGCATGCCGGCGCCCTTGGCCATGCCGCCCACCGACCAGCCGTCACGGCTGGTCGACGCCGTCTTGGGAACGGTGTCGGTCGTCATGATCGCCAGCGCCGCGTCGGCTCCGCCCTCGGTGGACAGTGCCGCCGACGCCAGTGCGATCCCCGACTCGATGAGGTCCATCGGCAACAGCTCGCCGATGAGACCCGTCGAGCACACCGCGACGTCCCCCGCACTGACGTCCAGCGCGTCCGCGACGAGCTCGGCCGTGCGATGGGTGTCCTGGAACCCCTGGGCGCCGGTGCATGCGTTGGCTCCCCCGCTGTTGAGGACGACGGCGTCGACCCGCGAGTCGGCGAGGACCTGACGGCTCCACGTCACCGGCGCGGCGCACACCCGGTTGCTCGTGAAGACCCCGGCGGCATGCCGATCCGGACCGAGGTTGTGCACGAGTGCGACGTCGGGGCGGCCGGAGGCCTTGAGCCCTGCCGTCACGCCGGCGGCGACGAAACCCCGTGGGGTGGTGACGCTCATCCGAGGGACCCGAGAACCGGAGGGGTGACGAGGAAGCCCTCTCGCCGCCAGGCCTGCTCGGCCTCGTCCGCCCGCCCCGCGGGAACGAGGATCCAGTCGGTCTCATAGGTCGACGTCGTCAGGATCGTGATGCCCTTGGCCGCGAGCGGCACGACCAGCCCCGCCAGCACACCGACCTGGGTGAAGTCGAGCGGCCCGGCGACCTCGAACACGTGGAACGGCCCCTCCGTCCGGGTCCCGTCGGGGACCGCCCTCTCGTGACAGATCACCGAGGTCTCCGTCGTGGAGTGGGTGACGGAGAACAGGACCGACCCGGAGCGGTCCCAGTCCACCACCGTGTCCGGCGGCAGCGAGGCGATGACGAACGGGTCGGTGTGGTGCAGGATGTGCAGCTTCAGGGCGCTCATGGGGCGACTCCGGCGACGGGCAGCCCGATGGTCTCGTCCCACCCGGCCGCGAGGTTGAGGCACTGGACGGCGGCGCCGGCCGTGCCCTTGGTCAGGTTGTCGATGGCGGCGATCGCGATGACCCGCCCGACGCGGTCGTCCACGGCGACCTGGATGAGGGCGCTGTTGCTCCCGACGACGCTCGCCGTGCTCGGCCAGACGCCCTCGGGCAGGAGGTGGACGAAGGTCTCCCCCGCATACCGCTGCTCCCAGGCGGCGCGCACCTGCTCGACGCCGGCCCCGGACGCGAGCCGGGCGGTGCACGTCGCGAGGATGCCGCGGGGCATGGGCGCCAGGGTGGGGGTGAACGACACCCGCACGTCGGCCCCCGCGGCGAGGGAGAGGTTCTGCTCGATCTCGGGAGTGTGCCGGTGCACGCCGCCGACGCCGTAGGGCGACATCGCTCCCATCACCTCGGATCCGAGCAGGTGCGCCTTGAGCCCCTTGCCCGCGCCGGACGTGCCGGAGGCGGCCACGACGGTGAGGTCGTCCGGCTCGAGCACGCCGGCGGCCAGGCCTGGTGCCAGGGCCAGAGAAACGGCCGTCGGATAGCAGCCGGGCACGGCGATCCGGCGCGCTCCGAGCAGCCGGGTCCGCTGGACCCCGCCGTCGGCGAGAGCGAGCTCGGGCAGCCCGTACGGCCACTGCCCGGCATAGGGGGTGTCGTAGTAGGCCGTCCACGCAGCGTCGTCGGCGAGCCGGAAGTCGGCCCCGCAGTCGATCACGAGGACGTCGGCCGGCAACCGGTCCACGAGGGCGGCCGAGTGTCCGTGCGGGAGGGCGAGGAAGACGACGTCGTGGTCGGTCACCGCCTCCGGTGTCGTCTCCACGACGGTCCGGTCGGCCAGCGGCACAAGATGCGGATGGATCCGACCCAGGGGCGTCCCGGCACTGCTCGCCGCCGTCAGCGCCCCGATCTCGATGCCAGGATGCTCGATCAGCAGCCGCAGGATCTCACCGCCGGCGTAGCCGCTCGCACCGACGACCGCTGCTCTCATCACGTTGCATGACTATACATGACTCAGCACGTTCATTCACTCCGGTTCCGCTCTCGGCGAGCGACCCAGCACACGGGGCTAGAAGGTCTCCCCGAGCGCATCGAGCGCGGAGTGCCGAGGACTCCAGCCGAGCACCGTCCTGGCCTTGGTCGTGTCCATGATCGCGGGGTGGGCCATGGTCTCGACCCACGCCATCCGGGACGGCAGGTGGGGCACTCGCGCGATCACCCGCGAGGCCGCGGCGACGGGCGCGCCCGGCATCCGGACGGGTCGCAGACCGAGCGCCCGGGCGACGTCGACGAGGGACACGACGTCGTCCGCGGCGATGTTGTAGGCGCCCGGAGGACCGGCGCCCAGGACGCACAGGAGCAGCGCGCGCGCCACGTCCTCCTGGTGGACGAACTGCAGCGGAAGGTCGGGAACCACCACCGGCGGGGCGGGCAGGCCGCGCATGACGGCGCGGACCAGGGGTACGACCGGTGCGAGCGCAGCCGGCAGGACCTGTTTCCCGCCGGCGGCGTCGGGACCGAGGACGATCGGCGGGCGCAGGAGGTACACGTCCGTCCCGGGGTTGCGTGCGGCCGCCCGCTGGAGGGCGTGCTCGAGCTCGGCCTTCTCCTGCGCGTAGAGGAGCCGCCCGGCGGGGCGGGTGGCCCAGTCCTCGGTCAGGCCGACCGGGTTGTCGCGGTGGAAGCCGTAGGCCGCCACCGACGATGCGTAGACGAACCGGCGGGCGCCCGCCGCCACGGCCGCGTCGAACGCGCCCAGGGTGCCGTCGACGTTGATCGCCCGAGCCGTCTCCTCGTTCCCCGTCATCACCTGGAACGCGAGGTGCACGACGACGTCGGCGCCCTCGAAGCAGGCCCGCAGCGCGTCGGGATCCCGCACGTCGCCTCTGCGGTACTCGAGCTTGGACCAGCCCCGGGCCGCGGGATCGAACGGCCGGCGCGCGATCCCGATGACCCGCCCGACTCGCTCATCGCGTTCGAGCATCGGCACCAGCGCCAGCCCGAAGGTGCCAGTGGGTCCAGTCACCGCCACCGTCAGTCGCGTGGTCTCGGCCATCCCGCCAACCTACTGTGACCCTCCTGCGAGTCCGCGCGGCGGTCAGCCGAGCGGGTCCCCGGCCCCCCAGGTGCGGAGCGTCACCGTGCGGTCCGACTCGTCCAGACCGGCCTTCGCCCGCGCCCGCAGCGACTCGGGCGTGTCGACACCGGCCCGGACGAAGCGGCCCGACCACGCGTCGAGGTCGCCCGCCGCGAACGCCAGCACCAGAGCGGTCACGTCGGCGGGGTCGGTCCACTCGGTCCGGTCGACGTGGGCCTGCATGGACTCGGTCATGTCGGTGCGGACGACGCCCGGCATGAGGTCCAGGCATGGGATGCCGGACAGGTGGGTCGAGCCGGTCAGCCGGGCGAGGGCGGTCTTGCTGAGGTTGTATGCGGTGGCCAGCGCCCCCGGCCGCAGGCCCGCGCCGCTGTTGAGGTTGACGACCCGCAGTCCGTCGGTCGAGCCGGTGCGCTCGCGCAGCATCCGGCCCAGAACCCACGTGACCAGGTATGCGCCGCGCACGTTGACCTCGACCGTCCGCCACCACTGCTCCGGCTCGGAGTCCAGGAGCGGAACCTCGGCGTCGATGACGCCGGCGTTGTTCACGAGCAGGTCCACGCGGGGATGCCGGGAGAGGACGTCGGCGACCCACCTCTCGACCGCCTCCTGGTCCGTCACGGCGGCGACGATGCTCGACCCCCGCGCCACCGCATACCCGTGCGCCTGGAGGGCGTCGGCGATGTGCCGACCGATCCCGCGAGAGGCGCCGGTGACGACGGCGACGGGCGCGCTCATCGCTGGACCGCCCCGACGACCCGGGCCGCCTCGGCGACCGCCCGGTCGCGCAGGCCGGAGACCTCGTCGGTGGTCAGCGTGCGGTCCGGGGCCCGGAAGGCGAGCCGGTATGCGAGCGACTTGCGGCCCGGGCCGACCTGGTCGCCCCGGTAGACGTCGAAGAGACCCACCGACTCGAGGATGTCCCCGGCACCCGAGCGCAGCGACGCCTCGACCGCGGCCGCGGTGACCGTCTCGTCGACGACGAGCGCCACGTCGCTGTAGGCGACCGGCGAGGTGATGACGTCCCGGGCCTGGACCGTCACCTCGGACGCGGCGATGAGTCGGTCGAGGTCGAGCTCGGCAGCCAGGGTGCGCGCCGGCAGTCCGAGCGACGCGACGACCTTGGGGTGCAGCTCGCCGGCGTGGCCGAGGAGCACGCCGTCGGCGAGGTGGAGTGCCGCACACCTCCCCGGGTGGAACGGCATGACGTCGTCGGCCGGCCGGACCTCCGTCTCGACTCCGAGGGCCTCGGCGACGCTCGCGGCGAGGGCGATGACGTCGGTGACGTCGGCACGCCGCCCGCCGCCCCACCACCCCGCCCGGTCGCGGTCGCCGGTGAGAAGGATTGCGAGGTGACGCGGCTGTGCCGGGATGGCGGCGTGGATCGCGGCGAGGGTGTCCTCGCTCGGCAGGATGCCGACGTCCTCCGTCGGCGCCCGCCGCTGCTCGCCGTCGCGCGCGACGACGAGGCCCACCTCGAAGAGCCCCACGTCCTTGGCGCCGCGGGCGACGTTGCGCACGAGGGCGTCGACCATCGTCGAGAGCACGCTGATCCGCATGAGCGGCTGCTCCTCGGACAGCGGGTTCGCCAGGGCCACGGTCCGGGCGCGGGCCTCCTGTGGGTCCCACCCGAGGTCGCGGTGGCGGGTGTCGCCGACGAACGGCGGACTCCACACCTCGGTGAGACCCTGACCGGCGAGCACCTCCGCGACGATGCGGCGGGCCCGCTGGCCGTGGGTCAGCCCGCTCCCGCTCGGGGGTGTCGGAACGACGGAGGGGATGCGGTCGTAGCCGTCGATGCGGGCGACCTCCTCGACCAGGTCCGGCGCCGTCCTCAGGTCGGGTCGCCACGAGGGCGGCGTGACCCGCATCCGCGGGCCTCCGGTCGTCGCAACCTCCTCGACGTGGCAGCCGATCTCGGTGAGGATGCGCCGGACGTCGTCGCGGCTGTAGGGGACGCCGACGAACCGCGCGGGATAGTCCGGGTCGAGGTCGACGGTGACGATCGGCCGCGGGGTGCCGACATCGGTCACCCCGGGGTCGACGGAACCGCCGCCGTACGCGGTGAGCAGCTGGACGGCCAGCTCGGCGGCGGCGGGGGCGAGCTCGGGGTCGACGCCGCGCTCGAAGCGCTTGGACGCCTCCGAGGGAAGTCGGTGCCGTCGGGCCGAGCGCGCGATCGAAACAGGGTCGAACGTCGCGGACTCGACCAGCACGTCGGCCGTGCCCGCACCGACCTCGGTCTCGGCTCCGCCCATGACCCCGGCGATCGCGATCGGGGTGCGCCCGCCGTCGGTGATGAGGAGGTCCTCGGGATGCAGCGCGCGGTCCTGGCCGTCGAGGGTCGTGATCCGCTCACCCGGTGCCGCACGGCGCACGACGATCGCGTCACCGAGCGTTGCCGCGTCGAAGGCGTGCAGCGGTTGGCCGAGGCCGAGCATGACGTAGTTCGTCACGTCGACCGGCAGGGAGATTGGTCGCATCCCGGCCTCGACGAGCCGCTGGGACATCCAGCGCGGCGTCGGTGCCGAGACGTCGATGCCGCGCACGACGCGCGCGACGTAGCGGCTGCACCCCGCCCGACCCTGGATCGGCGCGTGGTCCTCCAGTCGGACCGGGAAGCCGTCGTCCGTCGCGGCGGGTGCGGCCTCGGCCAGGTCGACGACGGGGTCGGTGAAGGATGCGCCAGTCGCGTGGGAGTACTCGCGCGCGATGCCGCGGATCGAGAAGCAGTAGCCCCGGTCCGGGGTGACGTTGACCTCGACGGTCTCGCGGTCGAGGCCGAGCAGCGGGATCGCGTCGGCACCCGGCTCGAGCCGGGCGAGCATCTCGGGGTCGTCGGCGAAGCGACGGGTCAGGACGATGATGCCGTCATGGTCCTCGCCGAGGCCCAGCTCGAGCTCGGAGCAGATCATCCCCGCCGAGACGTGACCGTACGTCTTGCGGGCCCCGACCACCATCGGTCCCTGCGGGGTGGTGAGGACGCCCCCCGGAAGGATGACCGGGACGAGGTCGCCCGCCTCGAAGTTGTGTGCTCCGCAGACGATTCCCTGGGGCTCACCCGTGCCGTTGGCCGCGCCGACGTCGACGGTGCACCAGGTGATGACCTTGCCGTTCTTCTGCGGCTCCTTGTCGAGCGTGAGCACACGCCCGACGACGAGCGGGCCGGTCACGCCGCCGCCGTGGAAGGCCTCCTCCTCCAGCCCGACGCGGACCAGGTCGGCCGCGACCTGCTGAGCGGTCGTGCCGGCGGGCACGTCCACGTAGTCGCGGAGCCAGTCGATGGGGACGCGCATGTCAGATCTCCATCCCGAACTGGGCGTTGAAGCGGACGTCTCCCTCGATCATGTCGCGCATGTCGGAGACGCCGGTGCGGAACATCAGAGCCCGGTCGATGCCCATGCCGAAGGCGAAGCCGGAGTACCTCTCGGGGTCGATCCCGCAGGCGCGCAGGACGTTGTGGTTGACCATGCCGCAGCCGCCCCACTCGATCCAGCCCATTCCCTTGCAGGCCCGGCAGTCGGGATTGGTCCCATGGCAGAGGAAGCAGCGCAGGTCCATCTCGGCGCTGGGTTCGGTGAACGGGAAGTATGCGGGGCGCAGGCGGGTCGTCGTGCCCTCGCCGAAGATCTCGCTCGCGAGCCGGTCGAGGGTGCCCTTCAGGTGCGCCATCGTCAGACCCTCGTCGATCGCGAGACCCTCCACCTGGTGGAACGCCGGCATGTGCGTCGCGTCGAGGTCGTCGGTGCGGAAGACCCGGCCGGGACACGCGACGTAGAGCGGCACTCCCCGCTCGAGCAGTGCCCTCGCCTGGACCGGCGAGGTGTGGGTGCGCAGGACGAGACCGCTGGACGGCCAGTCGTGGTGGCCGCCGTCGTGTGAGGACGCCGCCTGGCCGTGGGCGACGACCTCGTCCGGTGCGGCGACGTAGAAGGTGTCCTGCATCTGTCGGGCCGGGTGGTCCTCGTCGAAGTTGAGGGCGTCGAAGTTGAACCACTCCGCCTCGATCTCCGGGCCTTCGGCGATCTCCCACCCCATCCCGACGAAGATGTCGGTGATCCGGGTCGCCATCAGCTCGATCGGGTGTCGCCGCCCCAACGGCCGACGACCGGTCGGCAGCGTGACGTCGACGGCCTCCTCGACGAGGATGCGCGCGTCGCGCTCCATCTCCAGCTCACTCTGCCGGGTGGCGAACGCTTCGGCCACCCGGGCCCGGGCGGCGCCGACGCGCTTGCCCGCCTCGGCCTTGGCACTCGGGGGTAGGGCGCCGATCTCCCGGTTGGCGAGTGCGAGCGGACTGCGGTCCCCCTGGTGTGCGGAGCGGGCCGCCTTGAGCTCGTCAAGGCCGGCGGCCGCAGCGGCCGCCGCGAGGGCGGTGGAGACGGCCTCCTCGAGCGCCTCCGGCTCGAGCGCGGCGACCCGGACAGGGTCGAAGTTCGTGTTGGGTCCAGACATGCGGACGGTGTCCTCCGGGTGCGGGAGCGGGTGGTCGAGTCGCGGGCAGCCAACGCGGTGGGCGGCTGCGGCACAGCCCTCGGGTGCGTCCGGATACCGGGACGAACGCGCCCGAAGGCTAGCTAAATCGGCGACCACTCATGACGAGCAAGACTATCCCCTCTAGGGTGACGCCATGACCGCCACCTCGCCCACCGAGACGCTCCCCCAGGCCGACGTCGGCGTCGTCACCGGCCCATCCGAGCTGACCCGCGCCACGCTCCCCGAGAGCGAGATCCCCACGCACTGGTACAACCTCCTGCCGGACCTGCCGGAGCCGCTTCCCCCGCACCTGCACCCGGCCACCAAGGACCCCGTCGGCCCGGAGGACCTCGCGCCGCTGTTCCCCGCCGGGTTGATCGCCCAGGAGGTCTCGTCCGAGCGCTTCATCGAGATCCCGGAGCCGGTCCGCGAGATCTACCGGCTGTGGCGGCCCTCACCCCTGTATCGCGCGCGGCGCCTCGAGCGCGCGCTCGGCACACCGGCCCGGATCTACTACAAGTACGAGGGCGTCTCGCCGGTGGGGTCGCACAAGCCGAACACAGCAGTGGCCCAGGCGTACTACAACCACCTCGACGGGGTCAGCCGGATCACGACCGAGACCGGTGCCGGACAGTGGGGCAGCGCGCTGTCCATGGCCTGCGCGCTCTTCGGCATGACCTGCGAGGTGTGGCAGGTCGCCGCGTCCTATGCCAGCAAGCCGTATCGGCGGATGATGATCGAGACCTACGGATCCTCGATCCACTCCTCGCCGTCCGAGCTCACCCAGGCGGGCCGGGCGCTGCGCGCGCGGTTCCCGGACACGACCGGCTCGCTCGGCATGGCCGTGTCGGAGGCGGTGGAGGCGGCCGCGAGCGATCCGTCGACCCGGTATGCGCTCGGCTCGGTCCTCAACCACGTCATGCTCCACCAGACGGTCATCGGAGAGGAGACCCTGGCCCAGCTCGCGATGTTCGGCGAGGAGCAGGCCGACGTCGTGTTCGGCTGCGCCGGAGGCGGCTCCAACCTCGCCGGCCTGACCTTCCCGTTGCTGCGGGAGAACCTTGCCGGACGAACCACGAGCCGGCTGGTCGCCGTCGAGCCGGCCGCCTGTCCTTCCCTGACGGCAGGGCGCTACGAGTACGACCACGGCGACGTCGCCGGCCTGACGCCGCTCATGAAGATGTACACCCTGGGCCGGGACTTCGTGCCCGATCCCATCCACGCGGGCGGTCTGCGCTACCACGCGATGAGCCCGATGGTGAGCCACATCGTCAACCTCGGCCTGATGGAGGCCATGGCGGTCGACCAGGATGAGGCTTTCGCCGCAGGTGTCACCTTCGCCCGCACCGAGGGGCTGATCCCCGCCCCCGAGTCCACGCACGCGGTCGCCGGCGCCATCAGAGAGGCCAACGCGTGCACCGAGTCCGGGACGGAGCGGTCAATCCTCATCGGCCTGTCGGGCAACGGTGTGCTCGACCTGCCGTCCTACCAGGACTACCTCTCCCAGCAGCCTGGCGCGGACGCGGAGGCCGAGCGGTGAGTCAGCCGCCGACGCGGCAGACAGAGCTCACCGTCCTGCACAACCCCCGGTGCTCGACGTCCCGCTTCGCGGTCGAGACGCTCCAGGAGGCGGGGGTCGCGCATACCGTCGTCCGTTATCTCAGCGAGCCGCTCGACGAGCCCGCTCTGCGCGATCTCGTCGATCGGCTCGAGGACCCGGTGACCGACCTTGTGCGACGAGATCCGGCCTTCGAGCGATCGGGACTGACCGAGACGGATGTCTCCGACGCGGACGGGGTGGTGGCCGCACTGCTGGCACATCCCGAGCTCATGCAGCGCCCGGTCCTCCTCGTCGGGGATCGCGCCCTCATCGGCAGGCCGCGCAGCCGGGTCACCGACCTCGCGACGGGGCACGGGCCGTCCTCGACGAAGACGGACTGACCGCAGGGGCGGACCTCTCCCAGCCGCACACCTCCGTACAGTTGCGGGCATGGCTGGACACACCCTGGACGGATCCGTCGTCGCGGTCGTCGGTGCGAGCGGGGCGCTCGGGTCGCTGATCGCCCGCGAGCTCGCCGACCGCGGAGCCCGCCTCGTGCTCGTCGGCCGGGACCAGGAGCGGCTGGCGGGGGTCCCGATCGAGGGTGCGTCGACCGTGGTCGCGGACCTGACCGACGCGGCCGCCGGCGACCGGGTCGTCCAGACGGCGCTGGATGTCCACGGACGGCTGGACGGTGTCGTCAACGCGGCCGGGGTCGTCGCGTTCGGCCCGCTCGTCGACACCGAGGACGCCGTCGTCGAAGAGCTGTTCATGACCAACGTCATCGGACCGCTCTGGATGATCCGCCGCGTCGCCCCGACGCTCGCGGAGACCGGCGGTTTCTTCTGCAACATCTCCGCCGTCGTCGCCGAGCAGCCTCTGCCGGGAATGGTCCCGTACGCCGCCGCCAAGGCAGCACTGACCGCCGCCGACTCCGCTCTCGTTCGTGAGCTGCGCCGGATGAAGGTGAGCGTCATCGACGCCCGGCCACCGCATACCGGGACCGGACTTGCCGACCGACCGCTGGCCGGCACCGCCCCGAAGCTGCCGCGCGGGCTCGACCCTCAGGTCGTCGCCCGGCGCGTCGTCCGGGCGATCGAGGCCGGCGAGTCCGAGGTCGGCTCGGCACAGTTCGCCTGACGGCACACGCTCGGCGGAAGGTCCCGCCGACGCGTCATCCCGGCCCGACCGGCCCGGGCGGAAGCCGACGACCGAGGTGGTCGAGCAGCACGGCCCGACCACCGTCGGTGCCACGGCGCAGCGGGTACAGCGGTGATCGGCTCCACGTGCCCGGTGCCCAGACCAGCTCCTCCGGCACGTCGACCCACCACGACCGCGCCCCAGCGGGGTCTTCGGCGACCTGACGGACAGCGGTTCCGTCCGAGGACACCGCGACGACCCAGCCACGGTCCCCCAGCGACAGACCCACGAGGAAGTACGGCTCCCGCCCCGGCTCGAGCCGCATGACGAGCCGGGCCGCCGCCTCGGCATCGGGTCCGACGCCCACCGAGGCCCGGGCGGTCTCGACCGCCCGGGCGCTCTCTGCGGAGCCGGAGTCGCGCATGACAGTCACCGTAGCGGCGAGCCGGACCGCGCGGACCAGCGCGTCCTCAGATGCCTCGACCGTTGACGGTGAGCCGGGTGAAGAGGCGGCCGTCACTGCGGACGTAGAGGTGCTGGTCGCCGTAGCAGACCTGCCGGAACGGGTAGTAGGGAGAGAGCGACTGGTCGCACGGCTTCCAGACCCAGTGCCGCGACACGCACGCGATCCCCGGGCGGAGGCGCAGCTGGCCCGCCTTCCGGGGCAGGTCGATGACGCGCCCGAGGATCCGCTCGTCGAGCGCGCGGCGCTCCAGCGTCAGCAGCGCTGTGTCCTCTCCCGCCGCCAGCGCCCGCGCCTGCTGGAACCCACCGTAGAGGGCGTCGACGTTCACCGCGGCGGTGGCGATCCCGTCGCGCACCTGCGGCACGATCCAGTAGAAGGCGTCGTTGCGGTCCAGCCGCTGAACCAGCTGGGGCTCGCCCGGCTCCGTACCCTCGAGGGCCCGGGTCCACGTCTCGCGTTCCCGCAGACCGGCCTCCTTCAACGACTCGAGGGAGAGCTCCCTCGCCAGGTCGGGTGACAGGATCTCGGTGCCGTCGTACCGCGGCAACGGCCGCTCCACCCGCTCGGGGTGTCGCTCGGGTGGCGGCTCGGGGTCGCAGACGGCGACGAAGCGGCCGGACCAGTGACCCCCGGGCACTCCGGTCATGTAGTCGTCCTGCCACGTCTGGTAGGAGATGTACTCGTCCGAGACTCCCCGGGTGCCGCCACTTCCGCAGCCGTCACCTGTGGTGTGCGGGGGCTCGGCCGCCATCCCCGGCGTCGGGGGCCACGGGTTGTTGACGTCGAATCCCGTGATCGTGTAGCCGACGTCCGTCGAGCTCGTCGGGTGCCCGCTCGTCGTGTACCCGCGCACCGCGATCCAGTGCGCCCATCCGAAGACCAGGGCGACCGGGGAGACCCGGTAGTGGTGGATCGTCCAGACGATCATCCGTGAGATGGCGTCCTCGGTCGCGAGTGCGTCGAGGACGAAGTAGCGGCCGCTCTGCCGGTTGTTCAGGGTCCACGTCAGGCCGTCTGGCCCGGTCGCCCAGTTCACTCCCGTGTCCGTCGTGGAGTGGCTGTGGTTGTCGTTGTACAGCGACACCTGATCGATATGTCCTGACCCGCACTCCTCCAGGACCATCTGCGCGCAGGCCGCGCCGCAGTAGTAGTCGGTGTCCTGCTGGTGGTACTCGGTGCCGAGATCTTCCGTGGTCGTCATGACCTCTCCTCTCGTGGGGACGCGCTCGCGGATGCGGCCCGTCAACTCGAAGGAGCACGGCGCGGGCGATGCTGATACGCCGGCCGATACCGCCTGGTGTCGCGCTGGGGACAGCGCGGCCGTTCTGCTCAGCGAGCCGGGGCACCCGCCCGGGACCGCTGCCCGGCCAGGGCCCAGAGCGTGAGACCCACGACGACCGCCACGGACCCGACCAGGACGAAGCCGCCCGACCCCCCGTAGGCGTCGATCGCGACTCCGCTGACCGGGGCACCGAGGGCGATGCCCGTGGTCATTGCCGTCGAGTGCCACCCCATCGCCTCACCCCGGGCCGCTTCCGGGACCCGGTCTGTGAGCACCTCGACGGTCGAGGTGACGACCGGCTGACCCAGGAGCCCTGCGACGAGGAGCAGCAGCCCGAGACTCAAAGCACCCGTGGAGAGGGCGGGCAGCAGGGTGACCACCCCCAGCACGGCGAGGAGGAGGAACGGGCTGGGGGTGCGCTGCACGGTCCCGTACGCGAGCCCACCGATGAGAGAACCCACGGCCCAGAGCGCCAGAACCCAGCCGATGGACGAGGCGCGTCCCACCTCGTTGAGGCTCGCGACCGCGGACAGGTCGGTCCCGGCGAACACGAGCGTGCTCGTGACACCTCCGACGAGCAGCGCGAGGACGCCGAGCCCGAACCACGACCGGGTTGCCGGAGGGGCCCCGCCGGCCACGCCCGCACCCGCGCGCCGCAGCGGCAGGTCCACGGCGAAGAGGATCACACCGCCGAGCGCGCTCGCCCAGAACACCCCGCCGAGCACGACGGCGGTGTCCCACGTCGTCGCCGCCCACACCGCGATCGCCGGCGCCAGGCCAGCGGACAGCTCGAGCACGACGCCGTCCAGCGACAACGCCGCGCGCCGTCGGTCCTCGGGCGCGGCGGCCATGACGGCCTGGCGCAGGATGGGCTGGACCGGGATGAAGAAGAGACCCGCCACCGCTTGAGCCATGAGGAACGGGCCGAACTCCAACGTCGGGGCGACCAGCGCATACCCGCTCTGCACGGCGATCGACGGAACCAGCACCCGGCGCAGTCCCCAGCGGTCGAGGAGTCGACCGCGCCACGGGCCTGAGACGGCGATGGCCAGCACGAGCACCGCCGAGGCCACTCCGGCCTCGGTGTAGGAGCGGTCCAGGGTGCGGACGACGTGGAGGGTGACGACGATCCCCGCACCGAAGAAGGGCAGCCGGACCAGGAACCCCACGACGATGGCGGTGCGGATGGCCGGAATGGCGAGGATGTCCCGGTACCGGCGCAGCACCGGCTCATCCTAGGGGCGTCCCGGGTGCGCTCTCATCCGGTGTCGGAGCGGACCGGGAGGAGTAGCTCGAGCCGGGCACCCCCTCCTGGCGCATCCGTCACCCGGACGCTGCCGCCGTGGGCGGCCACGATGCCGCGCACGAGGAAGAGGCCCAGCCCGGTCCCCGCCTTGGCCCCACCCTGCCAGTAGCGGGAGAAGACGAGCTCTCGGTTCGCCTCGGCGATCCCGTCCCCCTGGTCGCTCACCGCAATGGACACCGCCGGGGTGCCGTCATCGAGGCTCGACCGATCGACCTCGATTCGCACCAGACCGGCCCCGTGCCGGAGAGCGTTGTCGACGAGGTTGGCCACGATCTGTTCGAGGCGGTCCGGATCGGCCCACAGCTGGGGCAGGTCCTCGGCGACCCTGAGCTCGAAGCGGCTCTCGGGCTCTCCGGTGACCACACACCGCGCGACATGGGTGCGCAGCAACGCCTCGAGATCCAGCGGCTGGGGCCGGACCTGGAGTGTCCGGGCGTCGATCCGGGCGACGTCGAGCAGCTCGGTGATAAGGCGAGTGACCCGCTGGGCGTCGTGCTCGATGGTCTCGAGCATGACGCGCTTGTCACCGTCGTCGAAGCGGTCCCAGTGCTGCAGGAGGCTCGCGGTGAACCCCGTGATCCCGGCCACCGGCGACCTGAGCTCGTGGGCGACCGTGGTGATCAGCTCGGCGACCGCGGAGTCGGCGCGCTCGCGTTCCGCCGCGTCGCGCAACGCGAGGAGTATCCCGAAGAGGCGACCCTCGGGGTCGCGCAGATAGCGGGCGGTGAGCAGAACCATCCGACCGCTGCGGAGCATCAGGGCCTTCTCGCGGTGGCCGGTGGTCGTGGGCAGCCTGCGGGAGGGCTCACTGATCTCCCACCAGTCCTGGCCGTGCACGTCCTGCAGCGGGAGGACCTGGCGCACGTCGCCGCCCCGCAGCACCGCGGGCTCGACCCCGCAGATCTCGACCGCACGTCGGTTGAACGACTCGACGGTGCCCTCGGCGGTCAGGGCGATGAAGCCGTCGGGCAACAGCTCGGCCATCTCGTCGGCCGCCGCGGCGCTCTCGAGATCCCCCGGAGGATTCGCGCCCGGGTCGGGCCGCCCGTCGTCGATCGGGCCCTCCCCGACGCTCGCCCCGCTCATACTCCTAACCTACGCGGTGTCCGTTCCCCGGGTCGGGTCCCGCGTGTCACCGTGGTGACGAGCGTCGGCCGAGGCATACAGGCAGATGGTCGCGGCCATCGCGAGGTTGAGCGACTCGGCCGGGCCGTGGATCGGGACCCTGACGACCGCGTCGCACGCGGCCCGGAGCTCCTCCGACAGCCCCCAAGCCTCGTTTCCCATGACCCAGCAGTGGGCACCCGTGAGGTCCACGTCAGGCAGCTGCCGCGTTCCGTGGCCGTCGGCCGCCAGACTGCGGATACCCGCCGCGCGAAGCCGGTGCAGCGTTGACTCGACGGGCAGGCCCCGCACGATCGGCAGATGGAACAGCGACCCCGCCGTCGAGCGCACGACCTTCGGCGACGTCACGTCGACCGACGACTGACTCACGAGCACGGCGTCGGCCCCCATCGCGTCCGCGGCCCGGATCACGGTGCCGAGGTTGCCCGGGTCTCGTACGTGGGCCAGGAGGACCAGCAGCCCGGGCTCCGCTGCGAGGACCTCGTCGAGGCTCGGGGACGCGTCGGACACCACGGCGAGGACTCCCTGCGGGCTGTCGGCGTCACCCATGGCGGCGACCACCTCGTCGGTGGCCTCGTGGACGTACAGACCCGCTGCCCGGGCAGGTTCGATGATGTCGTCGGCGTACCGACGCGCGGAGGCGACCGTCGCATACACGTCGACGACACGCTCGGGGGCGTGACGGACCGCCTCGCGCACCCCCTGCGGTCCCTCGACGACGAAGCGGCCGGTGCGTGCGCGCACCGACCGCTTCGTGAGGGCCCGGACCGCCTGGATGCGGTCGGACCGTGGGTTCGCGAGCACCCGGCTCAGCGGATCCAGGTCAGGCCGAGGCGTCGGCCGTGGCCGGCACGTTGGCCTTGGCGATCTCGACGAGCGCGGCGAAGGCCGGCGCGTCGTTGACCGCGAGGTCGGCGAGGATGCGGCGGTCGACCTCGACCTCGGCGGCCTTCAGACCCTGGATGAACCGGTTGTAGGTCATGCCGTTGGCGCGGGCCGCGGCGTTGATCCGCTGGATCCAGAGGCGACGGAAGTCGCCCTTCTTGGCGCGCCGGTCACGGTAGGCGTAGCCGAGGGAGTGGGTGACCTGCTCCTTGGCCTTGCGGTACAGGCGCGAGCGCTGTCCGCGGTAGCCGCTCGCCTGCTCGAGGACGGTGCGGCGCTTCTTCTGGGCGTTGACTGCCCGCTTCACGCGTGCCACGTGAGTTCTCCTTCTCGTTCGTTGGGGATCGGGGCAGTCGGTCAGCGACCGAGCATCTTCTTGACGGCCTTGGTGTCGGCCTTGCTGACCACGACGTCCTTGGAGAGGGCCCGCGCCTTCTGCGGGGTCTTCTCGTGGAACTTGTGGACCACGCCGGCCCGCTCGCGCATGATCTTGCCCGAGCCGGTGACACGGAAGCGCTTCTTGGCGCCGCTGTGGGTCTTGTTCTTCGGCATGGCTGCCGATCTCCTTTGTCTCTCGCGCGTCCGCCGGGTGGCGGGCGCGTGGGGGTGGTGTGTGGGGTGGTCCTCCTGCGAGGACTGTGCGAGGTATGCGGTGCGCGCCCGGTCAGGACGCTGCGGACCCTGCCTCGCTGGTCTCGGTGGTCTCGCCCTCGGTCGGCTGCGCCTCGGCCGGCGCGTCGTGCGCGGCGGACCGCTCCGCGGCCTGACGGTCGCGCTTGCGGCGCTGCTCGGCCATGGCCTCGGACTTCTTCTTCGTCGGCGCGATGACCATGACCATGTTGCGGCCGTCCTGCTTCGGCTGGCTCTCGACGACACCGAGCTCGGCGATGTCCTCGGCCAGACGCTGCAGCAGCCGGAACCCGAGCTCGGGACGAGACTGCTCGCGGCCGCGGAACATGATCGTGACCTTGACCTTGTCCCCGCCCTTGAGGAACCGCTCGACGTGGCCCTTCTTCGTGCCGTAGTCGTGCGGGTCGATCTTCGGGCGGAGCTTGATCTCCTTGATGACCGTGTTGACCTGGTTCTTGCGAGCCTCCCGGGCCTTCATGGCGGCTTCGTACTTGTACTTGCCGAAGTCCATGAGCTTGGCGACGGGCGGCTTGGCCATGGGGGCCACCTCGACGAGGTCGAGATCTGCCTCGGCGGCCAGTCGGAGGGCGTCTTCGACGCGGACGATCCCGACCTGCTCGCCGTTGGGGCCGACGAGGCGCACCTCGGGGACCCGGATGCGCTCGTTGATGCGGGGCTCGCTGATGTGCTGCTCCTTCGAACGGTTGAGCTCTTCGGCGGCGGCTCCGCCGGAGAGGGAAAACGAAAAAGGCTCCTTGGCGTGCGCGCAAGAAGCCTTCGGCCCTGAACCGGTGCGGCGGAGCCGACCCGGAACGGGTACCTCGGAACCTCGGCCCCCTGTGTTCGTGGTGATCGTCGTGCTGAGGATCGGTCGTGCTGGCGGGTGCCGGGGTGGAAGCTCGAGAGCCTCTCTTGCGCCTGGCCTGCGCCAGTGCGAGTCGAAAACACGGGTGCAGGCGAAGCCGGTGCGTCAAGGGTAGCAGCCGGGCGGCCACGGGCTCAAAGTCCGGACGCCGGTGTGGTGCCGCTCGAGGGCTGCTCGCCGCGCTCGACACCACATCGCCGGCCGCGGCGGCTCAGCGACCGGCGAGGATGAACGACACGCCGTCCACGCGCGCGCGGAACTCACCGTCGGTGGCCAGCCGCTCCCCCACTCGGGTCGCGAGCGCCTGGATCTCGTCGGCTCCCAGTCCGGGCCGCAGCACGAGTCGGATCCCGAGCACCCCCTGACCGGCGGGCTCGCCCGGCACGAGGTCGTGGTCGAGGACGAGCTCCTCCCCGGCGAGGGCGTGACCGACGGACTGGGCGACGAACGGGTCCTCGTGCCCGGGCAGCCAGTCGCGGCCCTGGGCCACCGCATACAGCATGCTCGGGCGAAGCACGAAGGCATCCGGGCCGGCGACGTCGACGACGATGACGTCGCAGCTCTCGGTGATGGCCGCCTGCGCGGCGCGGGTCGCCTCGACGGGGATCGGGCGGGCCGTGGCGTCCCACGCCTGGAGAGCGGCGGTCCCGGTGAACACGGGGAGGGCCCGCTGCCCGTCCGGGGCGGTCAGGGTGACCATCGCCATGTCGCTCGTCTTCTCGACGAGACGACCGGCGACCTCCTCGGTCTCACCCGGCACGGCGAGGACCGGGACGAGGAACCGGGACCGCGCCAGGGCGGCCATCCAGGCGCGCTCGTCGGCCGGGTTCGCCCGGGCGATGGCGAGTGCCTCGTCCGCGGCGCCGTCGTCGGCCTCGAAGCCGGTCGGGTCCAGGGTGCGTCCGCCGAACGTCTGTCCCGCGGAGTCCGAGGTGCGGGAGTCTGAGGTGCGGGGGTCGGAGGTGTGGGGCTCGTGGGTATGCGGTGGCCGGCCGCCCAGCTCGTCGGCGCCGTCGGTGCCGGGGCGGGTCACGGTCGACCCGCCGCGTCGAGGGCCTCCGGAAGGGTGAAGGCGCCCGTGTAGAGCGCCGAGCCGACGATGGCGCCCTCGACACCGAGCGGCACGAGCGTGCGGATCGCCGTGAGGTCCGCCAGCGTCGACACACCGCCGCTCGCGACAACGGGCCGGTCGGTCCGCGAGCAGACGTCACGGAGCAGTTCGAGGTTCGGGCCCTGGAGCATGCCGTCCTTGGCGACGTCGGTGACGACGTAGCGCGCGCACCCCTCGCGGTCGAGTCTCTCGAGCGTCTCCCACAGGTCGCCGCCTTCACGGGTCCACCCGCGGGCGGCGAGCGTCGTGCCTCGGACGTCGAGCCCGATCGCGATCCGGTCGCCGTACCGGGCGATGGCCTCGGCGGTCCACTCGGGGTGTTCGAGCGCGGCGGTGCCCATGTTGACCCGGCGGCACCCGGTCGCGAGCGCCGCCTCGAGCGAGTCGGTGTCACGGATGCCACCGCTCATCTCGACCGCGATGTCGAGGCGTCCGACGATCTCGGCGAGCAGCTCGGCGTTCGAGCCGGTCCCGAAGGCGCGGTCGAGGTCGACGAGGTGGATCCACTCCGCACCCTGCTCCTGCCAGGCGAGAGCGGCCTCGACCGGGTCGCCGAACTCCCAGCCGCTGCCCGCGACGCCCTGCTGGAGCTGGACCGCGCGCCCGTCGCGGACGTCCACGGCGGGCAGGAGCTCGAGGCGGGGGGTGTCCGGGTCGGGGTCGGTGGATACGTCGTCTGTCGTCACCCGAGCCAGCCTAGTGACCGGGTGACGACGCTCCCGACCCCCTCACCCGAGCCAGCGCCGCGCCGCAGCGGTGAGCGCCGCGACGCCGACCCGCAGCGTCGGATCGGTGACCGGAGCGAAGTGCGGGGAGTGGTTCGAGGGCAGTCCGGCGACCACCGCCGCCACCTCCTCGATCGTCGACGCCCCGGCGAAGTGCCGCGGGTCCGAGCCGCCGAGGAGCCAGTAGGCGCACGGGGCGCCGGACTCGCGGGCGAGGATACCGACGTCCTCGCTGCCGGTGACGACTCCCGGGTCGACGACCATCACGCCGGGGAGATCGGCGAAGGCGCCGCGAAGGATCCCGCACGCGTCGGGGTCGTTGACCACGGCGGGGAAGGACTCGATCGGCTCCACCGTCGGCTCGCGGTCGCTTCCGGCTGCCAGGGCCTCGGCGCGCGCATAGCGCTCGATGGTCGCCAGGACCGTCTCCCGGACCGCCGGGTCGAAGGTGCGCACGGTCAGCTCCAACGTGGCGTGGTCGGGGATGATGTTGGGCGCGGTGCCGGCGTGAAGCGAACCCACCGACACCACCGCCACGTCGCTGCCGCCGATGACCCGGGAGACGATCGACTGGAGACGGACGACGAAGGACGCCGCCATGAGCACGGGATCGTGGGTGGTCTCGGGGCGCGAGCCGTGGCCACCCTTGCCGTGGAGGGTGACCCGCAGCGAGTCCGAGGCGGCGAAGGCCGGACCGTCGTGGACGCCGAGGACGCCGGCTGGCAGCGGCGCCACGTGCTGGCCCAGAACGACGTCAGGAGTTCCGAACCGGTCGAACAGGCCATCGGCCACCATCGCGCGGGCCCCGCGGCCCAGCTCCTCAGCGGGCTGGAAGACCGCGATGACGCGTCCGGTCCACCCCGGGTCGGCGGCGAGGGAGTACGCGGCACCCAGCAGACACGTCGTGTGGACGTCGTGGCCGCAGGCGTGCATGAGCGGGCGGCTCGTGCCGCTCGCGTCGAGCGTCGTCGCGGTGCTGGCGTAGTCGAGACCGGTCGCCTCCTCCACGGGCAGCGCGTCCATGTCCGCCCGCAGCAGGACGACCGGCCCGTCGCCGCGATCGAGGGTGCCCACGACGCCGGTGCCGCCGATACCCGTCGCCACGGTGAACCCCGCTGCCGCCAGGTGCTCGGCGGCGATCCCCGAGGTGCGGTGCTCCTCGAAGCCCAGCTCCGGGTTGGCGTGCAGGTCCCGGTAGACGGCAGCCGCGTCGAAGGCCCCGGCCGGCGGTGCATCCGGTTCGGTCTTCGCCGGCTCCGCTGCCTGCCCTGGTGACGTCCCGGGTGTCGTCGGTGCCGTCCCGGCTGTCGACACGGAGGACATCGAACACCTCACTCGCGGGTCTGCAGCGGCTGACGGCCCCGGGACTCAGGCCCGGCGTGGCCACATCCTTCCACAACCCTTCTTCAGAAACGGCTGGGCGCGGTCACCGACCGCTACACACGCGCGTGTGGAGAAGCGCACCGACGACTCCGGCGACCAGGAGTCCTTCGCGCGACGAATCGCGGATCGGGTGGCCGGCCCCGTCGACGCCTTCCAGATCATGACCGAGGCCGACGAGGAGAAGGCCGACGCCGCTCTCGAGAGCCTCCTCGACGCCGATTCGGCGGAGGATCTCGTTCTGCACGAGACGGCCAGGGCGGCCCGGCCACTCGCCGATCCCGACCGGTTCGGCTCCGCCCACCGGGCCGTCGTCCGCGCCTACAGGACCTCTGGGACGCCGTCGGAGACGCCGGAGTGCCACCGAGGGACGCCAGCCGCAGGTTCGTCGCGGTCGCCACGCTGCTCCTTGTCCTCGGCTGGGTGATCGCCCCCATCGCCGCAGCGGCGTTGTACCGGTTCACCCTCTGACCCGCTACAACGCAAGCGTCCGTAGCGACCCGGCGCGACCCTGACCGCCAGGCGCCAGCGGGCGGTCCCGAAGAGCGTGTCAGAGGGTCTGGAGCCAGTTGCGCAGGAGCGCCAGGCCGGCCTCGCCGGACTTCTCCGGGTGGAACTGGGTTGCGGTGAGGGGGCCGTTCTCGACGGCGGCCACGAAGGACTCGCCGTGGGTCGACGTCGTCACCCTGGGCGCCACGACCGTGAACGCGCCCGTCGGGACCGGCATCTCCCACTCGCGCACCGCATACGAGTGGACGAAGTAGAAGCGTTCGTCCTCGATCCCCGCGAACAGCGCGGATCCCACGGCGGCCCGCACGTGCGACCAGCCCATGTGCGGCACGATGTCGGCCCGTAGTCGCTCGACCCGTCCGGGCCACTCCCCCAGGCCGGGTCGGGGCGTCGGGCTCGGCTCGTCGGAGCCCTCGAACAGCACCTGCATCCCGACGCAGATGCCGAGGACGGGGCGACCACCCGCGAGGCGACGGTCGATGAGGAGCGGACCGTGGGCCGCCGACAGCTGTTCCATGCACGAGTGGAAGTTGCCGACGCCCGGCACGAGCAGCCCGTCTGCTGCGAGGACGGCGTCGGGGTCTCCCGTCAGCTCGACGACGGCGCCGACGTGCTCGAGGGCGCGCACCGCCGAGCGGACGTTGCCGCTGCCGTAGTCGAGGACGACGACGGACGGTCCGGTCATCGGGTCTGCTCCTCGCGAAGGTCGTCTGCGGTGAGGGAGGCGAAGGTCTCCACGGACTTCTCCTCAGGCTCGGTCACGGGCACCGCGCGGGGGGCGCCGAGGATGAGGTCGACCGCCGGCAGGTCGAGGGCGAGCATGACGCCGGTGAGCCACTCGTCCGCACCGGCGCGGTGCGTCCGCAGGGCCTCGAGGACTCGGCCGCGAGCACCGGGGCGCCCGGCCGCGGCGGCGAGGTCGGCGATGCTCGGGGCGGGCAACGGCGGAAGGGTATGCGTGCCGCGCCCCGGCGTCCAGGCCAACCATGCGGTGCTCGGGCGCACCCTGCCGAACTGGAGGGTGAGCAGGCCCCGCTCCCCCGCCTCGTCACGGGTGACGAAGAAGCCGATGCCGGGCCGCTGGCTGCGGCGCAGCGGATGACCCGCGAGCGCCGGCACGACCGCGTCGTAGGGCTCCCCCACCCGGGTCTGGGACTCGGCGGGGCAGATGCCGACCCACGCGCCGGCGGGCACGACGTGGGCCGCGACGACTCCGCGGCGCACCCACGCCTCGGTCTCTGAGGGGGTGCCCTTGACCAGGAGCACGCCGCGTACGTTCACCGGCCGCATCCTCTCCTGTCGCCGACTGGTCACGGTCACATCGTGCCGCACGCCCGGACCCGCGCGGGGTTCCCGGTGGCGTGTCCCGCGCCTGGACCGCTTAGAGGACGCCCTTGGCGCTCGGGACTCCCTGGACGCGGGGGTCGCGGGCGACGGCCGCGCGCAGAGCCCGAGCGATCGCCTTGAACTGGGCCTCGACGATGTGATGCGGGTCGCGCCCTGAGATCACGCGAACGTGCAAGGCGATGCCGGCGTGGTGTGCGAGGGTCTCGATGACGTGGCGCGTGAGCGAGCCGACGTACTGGCCACCGATGACGACGTACTCCTGACCCGACGGCTCTCCCACGTGCACCGCATAGGGCCGGCCCGCGACATCCACGACCGCCTGGACGAGGGCCTCGTCGAGCGGGACGGTGGCGTCGCCGAAGCGGCTGATGCCCGTCTTGTCGCCGAGCGCCTCCTTGAGCGCGTCGCCGAGCAGGATCGCGACGTCCTCGACCGTGTGGTGGGCGTCGACGTCGATGTCGCCGGTGGCCTCGATGTCGAGGTCGATGAGGGAGTGCTTGGCCAGCGACAGAAGCATGTGGTCGTAGAACCGAACGCCCGTCGAGACGGTGCCGCGGCCGGTGCCGTCGAGGTCGATCCGCACGCTCACCGAGCTCTCCGAGGTCGTGCGGGCCAGGCTGGCGGTGCGGTGGGTGGCACGGTCGTCGGTTGGGTCGTCGGTGCTCATGCGGTCTCCCGGCGGGACGAAGGGGCGGGCTGAGGGCAGGGTCGGGGGCTGGGGCTGTCGGCGGTCGGTCCGGCGGAACCGCCGAGGACGGCGGCGAGGGCGTCGAGGAACGCGGTCGTCTCCGCCTCCGTGCCGGCCGTCACCCGAAGATAGTGGGCGATGCCGACGTCGCGGACGAGGACGCCCCGGTCGAGCAGCGCCCGCCACGTGGAGGCCGAGTCCGGGAGGAGGCCGAAGAGGACGAAGTTGGCGTCGCTCGGCACGGGCGTCAGGCCGAGGTCGGGCAGTGCGGCCACGATGCGGTCGCGCTGGGCCTTGATCGCGCCGACGGTCGCGAGCATGAGGTCGGTGTGCTCGAGGGCGGCGAGGGCGACCGCCTGGGTCTGGGTGCCGAGGTGATAGGGCATCCGCACCAGTCGCAGGGCGTCGGTCAGGGACGGGTCGGCCGCGAGGTATCCGAGCCGGGCGCCGGCGAGGGCGAACGCTTTGCTCATCGTGCGGGTGACGACGAGTCGCGGGCGTCCGGCGAGCAGCGTCAGCGCGGACGGCGTGTCGTCTCGGGCGAACTCGGCGTAGGCCTCGTCGACGACGATCAGGGCGTCGGGGGCGGCGTCGTGCACGGCCTCGACGACGTCGAGCCCGAGGGCGGTGCCCGTCGGGTTGTTCGGGGAGCACAGGAAGATCACGTCGGGAGCGTGCTCACGCACCTGTGCCGCGGCGCTCTCCGCGTCGAGATCGAAGGGCCGGCCCCCCTCGGGGCCGTCCGCCCCGAGCATGCCGCGCATTCCGTCGACCCAGCGGGTCCCGGTGGTGCGGGTGATGATCGGGTGCATGGAGTAGGCGGGCGTGAAGCCGAGAGCGCTTCGTCCCGGTCCCCCGAACGCCTGGAGCAGGTGGAGCAGGACCTCGTTGCTGCCGTTGCCCGCCCAGACCTGCTGCGGGCCGATCGCCGTGCCGGAGCGGGAGAGGTATGCTGCGAGCGCCTTCCGCAGGTCGGTGAACTCACGGTCGGGGTAGCGGTTCAGGCCCGACGCGGCCGCACGGACGGCCGCCGTGATCGACTCGACGACGATCTCCGGAACGGGGTAGGAGTTCTCGTTCGTGTTCAGCGCCACGGGGACATCGAGCTGCGGCGCGCCGTACGGCGACTGACCGCGCAGGTCAGGGCGCAGCAGCGCGTCGATCTCCGGGCGCAGGCCCGGACTCCTCGAGGTCACCGGCTCACTCCAGCTCGGGCAGGCGGGCGATGATCGCGTCACCGTGGCCGGGCAGGTCCTCGGCACGGGCCAGCGCGACGACGTGGGCGCCCACCTCGCGCAGCGCGTCCCGGTCGTACTCGACGACGTGGATGCCGCGGAGGAAGGACTGCACGGACAGGCCGCTGCTGTGGATGGCGCAGCCACCGGTCGGGAGGACGTGGTTGGAGCCGGCGCAGTAGTCGCCGAGGCTGACCGGAGCCCACGTGCCGACGAAGACGGCACCGGCGTTGCGCACCCGGGCGGCGACCTCTGCCGCGTCCGCGGTGTGAATCTCGAGGTGTTCGGCAGCGTAGGCGTTGACGACATCGAGTCCGGCGTCGACATCGTCGACGAGGACCACCCCGGACTGGGGGCCCGCCAGCGCCGTGCCGACCCGCTCCTGGTGCTTGGTCCGGGCCACGCGCCGCTCGAGGGCGGCGGCGACCGAGTCGGCGAACTCGGCGCTGTCGGTGACGAGCACCGAGGCGGCCAGCGGGTCGTGCTCGGCCTGGCTGATCAGGTCGGCCGCCACGTGCTCTGCGTCGGCCGTGGCATCGGCGAGGATCGCGATCTCGGTGGGTCCGGCCTCGGCGTCGATGCCGATGAGCCCCTTGAGGAGTCGCTTGGCGGCCGCGACGTAGATGTTGCCCGGGCCCGTGACGAGGGAGACCGGCTCACAGACCTGGTCGGCGTCGTCGAAGCCGTAGGCGAAGCCGGCGACCGCCTGCGCTCCACCCATGGCGTACACCTCGTCGACCCCGAGGAGGGCGCAGGCGGCGAGGATCGTGGGGTGCGGCCAGCCCGTGAACCCCTGAGGTGCCTCCCGCTGGGGCGGACTGGCGACGGCGACGCTGCCGACCTCGGCCAGCTGGGCCGGGACGACGTTCATGACCACGCTGCTCGGGTAGACCGCGAGCCCGCCCGGGACGTAAAGGCCCACCCGGTCGACCGGCACCCACCGCTCGGTGACCCGCCCACCACGGCTGACCTGGGTCACACCGTCGGTGCGCCGCTGGTCGGCGTGCACGAGCCGCGCACGCCGGATCGACTCCTCCAGCGCCTCACGGACGGTCGGGTCGAGGGCGTCGAGCGCGGCGGTGATGACCTCGGCGGGCACGCGGAGCCGCTGCGGGCGGACGCCGTCGAACCGCTCGGCCGCCGCATACAGCGCCTCTGCCCCACGCTCGCGCACGTCCTCGCAGATCGGACGGACCGTATGCAGGGCCGCCTCGACGTCGAACTCGGCGCGCGGCAGGGCCGTGCGCAGGTCTCGCAGCGTGAGGCTGCGTCCACGCAGGTCGAGGACGGACATCATGATCTCGAGTCTACGAGCGCGTCTGCGGTGCCCCCGAACCCGTCTCACCGCCCCCGGCCGCCGCCTGTCCTTTCTCTCTCCCGGAGAGAAAGGAGTCCTTCGGGACGGAAGGTTTCCTTCCCGAAGCGAGAGGTTCCGTCCCGAAGCGAGCGCGGGCGCTGCGAGAGGTCAGTCGTAGAAGAGCTGCTCGTGAGCCGTTCGGGCGCGGCGAGCATAGCGGCGGTAGGTGTCGGTGAGCATCTCGCCCGAGCCCGCGGGCATGCCGAGGATCCTGGCCACCCCGTCGGCCTCGCGCGGGTCGCTGGGCAAAGACTCCAGACCGCGCGAGCGGAACAGCACCCCGGCGTTGCGGATCCGCGACGCCAGCTCCCACGCCCGCCGCAGATCCGTGCCGCGCTCGTCGTCGATGAGTCCGGCGGCGACAGCCGCGTCGAGGGCCTCGAGCGTCGACGGCGTCCGCAGCGACGGTTGCTCGTGAGCGTGGCGGAGCTGGGTGAGCTGGACGACCCACTCGACGTCGGACAGACCCCCGTGTCCGAGCTTCAGGTGCGTCTTGCGGTCCGCGCCCCGGGGCAGCCGCTCGGCCTCCATGCGCGCCTTGAGACGGCGGATGTCCCGCAGCTGCTCCGCGCTCAGGCCACCCTCGGGCCAGCGCAGCGGGTCGATGAGACCGACGAAGCGCTCCGCGAGCGACTCGTCGCCGGCCACCGGCGTCGCTCGGACAAGCGCGTGGCGCTCCCACACGTGCGCCCAGCGACCGTAGTACTCGGCATAGGAGGCGAGCGAGCGCACCAAGGGCCCGTTCTTGCCCTCGGGCCGCAGGTCGGTGTCGATCTCGACGATCGGGTCCGGCCCACGCTGCCCGAGGACCTTGACGAGCTCCTTGACGATCTCCACGGCCTGGTCCTGGGCCGCCTGCGCATCGACGCCGTCCGAGCCGCCCTCCACCGGGTCGTGGACGAACAGGACGTCGGCGTCCGACCCGTAGCTCTGCTCGCCGCCCCCGAGGCGTCCCATCCCCACGACGAGCATGCGGGTGAGCGGGCGACCTCCCGTGCGGGCGACGACATCCTTGGTGACCTGCTCGAGCGCCACCTCGATCAGGGCGGTCGTCACCGCCGTCAGGGCGGCACCCACCTCGCCGAGCCCGATGCGTCCGGTCAGGTCGGCGACGGCGATGCGGAAGAGCTCGGAGCGCCGGATCACCCGGGCGGCGGCGATGGCGTCGACAGCGGTGTCCCGACGGCCGGCGGCCGCCCGCATACGCGTGAGGATCTCGTCGCGGGTCCGCGGGCTCAGGCCCTTGGGGTCACCGAGGAACTGGACGCTCTCCGGCGCCTGCTCGAGCAGGTCGCCGGCATAGCGGGACCGTGCCAGGGTGTGGGCGAGGCGCTCGGCGGCGGACCCCTCGTCCCGCAGCAGGCGCAGGTACCACGGCGTCGAGCCGAGCTCGTCCGAGATCCGGCGGAACGCGAGCAGTCCCGCATCGGGGTCGGCCTCGTCGGCGAACCAACCGAGCATGACGGGCAGCAGCTGCCGCTGCAGGGCGGCCCGCCGGGACGGCCCCTCTGTGAGCGCCTCGAGGTGTCGCAGCGCCCCGCGCGGATCGCGGAAACCCAGGGCCGAGAGCCGCTCGCGGGCGGCCTCGGGGGTCAGGCGGGCCTCGTCGCGGGAGAGCCGCGCGACCGCGGACAGCAGCGGCCGGTAGAAGATCCGCTCGTGGAGGCGGCGCACCTCGCGCTGGCGGGCCCGCCACCGCGCGACGATCTGCTCGTCGGGCTGGCTGCGCAGCCCGAGAGCCCGCCCGAGCCGCCGCAGGTCCCCGGCGCCGCTCGGCATGACGTGGGTGCGCCGCAGTCGGTGCAGCTGGATGCGGTGCTCCAGGGTGCGCAGGAAGCGGTATGCGTCGGCCAGCGTCGCGGCGTCCTCCCGACCGACGTACCCGCCGGCCGACAGGGCGGCGAGCGCCTCGAGGGTGTTGCGGGACCGCAGGGCCTCGTCGCTGCGACCGTGGACCAGCTGCAGCAGCTGGACGGAGAACTCGATGTCCCGCAGCCCGCCGGGACCGAGCTTGATCTGGCGGTCGGCCTCGGCCCTGGGGACGTGCTGCTCCACGCGGCGGCGCATCGCCTGGACCTCGTCGACGAAGTTCTCGCGGGAGGCGGCCTGCCAGACGAACGGGTTCATGGCCTCGATATAGGCCTGGCCGACCTCGGCGTCGCCGGCGACCGGGCGCGCCTTGAGTAGCGCCTGGAACTCCCACGTCTTGGCCCATCTCTCGTAGTAGGCCCGGTGCGAGGCGACCGTGCGCACCAGCGGCCCGGCCTTGCCCTCCGGCCGCAGGGCCGGGTCGACCTCCCAGAGGGAACCCGCGGCCGTATGCGCGCCGCAGACCCGCATCACGCGCGCCGCGAGGTCTGCGGCCAGGGCCGTCGACACGGCCTCGTCGACCGGCTCGCCGTCCGGTCCGACGCCGGGCTCGGCGACGAAGATGACGTCGACGTCGGAGATGTAGTTGAGCTCCCGACCTCCCGTCTTGCCCATGGCGATCACCGCGAGCCGCGTCTGCTCCGCGGCCGGTCCGAGTTCCCCGGACGCGATGACGAGCGCGGCCTCCAGCGCCGCGGCGGCGAGGTCGGCGAGTGCCTCGGCGCTGCGCTCGAACCGCTCGGTCGGCTCCTCGGCGGTCACGTCGAGCGCCGCGATCCCGAGGAGCTGCTCGCGGTAGGCGATCCGCAGGACGTCGACCGGGTCGGCGGCATCCCCCTCCTCGGATCCGGCCGCTGCGCGTTCCTCCATGGCGTCGCGGACAGCGCCGACGAGACGGTCCATGCGCTCGTGCGCGCTGAGGTCGACGGCCTCGGCGACGGCGCGCCACTGCCCCGGATGGGCGACGAGATGGTCCGCGAGGGCGACGGACGCGCCGAGCACCTTCGTCACCCGTTCCCGCGCCTGACCGGGCGAGGAGAGCGCGGAGGTGACCGCCGCATACAGCCCGGCGTCTGCGGAGGCCGTCTCCATGAGCCGGACCATGCCGAGGGCCGCCGCGTCGGGGTCGGCGGTGCGGCTCAGGCTCGCCGCGAGTCCCTCGTCCTCGATCCGCTCGGTGGTGTGGATCAGGTCGGCGACCGCCGGGTCCGACAGCAGCCGCAGCACGCGCTCGGGGTCGTCGAAGCCGAGCCGCGCGATCGCGGCAGGGAGACTTCCGCCGCGATCCCGGGCCCGATTCGTCATCGGTGCATCACCCTGGCGTCACGGACCACGGGGTTCAGAGGGCGCGCAGGTAGCGCTTGAGCTCGAATGGGGTGATCTCGTGGCGGTAGTCGTCCCACTCCTGCCGCTTGTTGCGCAGGAAGAAGTCGAAGACGTGCTCACCGAGGGTCTCGGCGACCAGGTCGCTGCCCTCCATGATCGAGATCGCCTCGTGGAGCGAGGCCGGCAACGGCTTGATGCCCAGGGCGCGGCGCTCACCGGCCGTCAGGCTCCACACGTCGTCCTCGGCCTCCGGCGGCAGGTCGTAGCCCTCCTCGATGCCCTTGAGCCCCGCCGCGAGGACGACGGCGAAGGCGAGGTAGGGGTTGCAGGCCGAGTCGAGGCTGCGTATCTCCACCCGGCTGCTCTGTCCCTTGCTCGGCTTGTACATCGGCACCCGAACCAACGCGGAGCGGTTGTTGTGGCCCCACGTCAGATGGGCCGGGGCCTCACCTCCGCCCCAGAGCCGTTTGTACGAGTTGACCCACTGGTTCGTCACCGCCGTGATCTCGGCGCCATGCGTGAGCAGGCCCGCGATGAACTGCCGACCCACCTTCGAGAGCTGGTAGGGCGCGCCCGCCTCGTAGAACGCGTTCGAGTCGCCCTCGAACAAGGACAGATGGGTGTGCATGCCGGAGCCGGGGTGGTCGGCGAAGGGCTTCGGCATGAACGAGGCGAAGACGCCCTGCTCGAGCGCCACCTCCTTGACGACGGTGCGGAACGTCATGATGTTGTCCGCGGTCGTCAGGGCGTCGGCATAGCGCAGGTCGATCTCGTTCTGGCCGGGCGCACCCTCGTGGTGGCTGAACTCCACGGAGATGCCCATCGACTCGAGCATCGTGATCGCGGCGCGGCGGAAATCGTGGCCCGTGCCGCGCGGCACGTGGTCGAAGTACCCCGCGTGGTCGACCGGGACCGGGGTGCGGCCGGCCTTCGTGCCCCGCTCGAAGAGGAAGAACTCGATCTCGGGGTGGGTGTAGAAGGTGAAGCCCTGGTCGGAGGCCTTCGTCAGCGCCCGCTGCAGCACGTTGCGGGGGTCGGCGTAGCTCGGCGTGCCGTCGGGCAGCAGGATGTCGCAGAGCATCCGCGCCGTTCCCGGCGCCTCACCCCTCCAGGGGAGAATCTGGAAGGTCGACGGGTCTGGCCGGGCCAGCATGTCCGCCTCGTACACCCGCGCGAACCCCTCGATGACCGAGCCGTCGAAGCCGATCCCCTCGGCGAAGGCGCCCTCGAGCTCGGCCGGGGCGATCGCGACAGACTTCAGCGTGCCGAGCACGTCGGTGAACCACAGCCGGACGAACCGGATGTCGCGTTCCTCGATGGTGCGAAGGACGAACTCCTGCTGACGATCCATGTCCAGATCCTGTCAAAGTCGCAGCGGCTACGGGTGGGAGGTCCGCACCCCGGTCCCGATCCCGGTCGAGCGCCGCAGCCCGACCGCGAGCGGGATGAGGTCGCGCTGCCCTCCGCTGTGCGTGACGACCACGCCCGCGGGGTCCTCGGCGTCGGTGACGGTGACCTGGGTGGCGTGGGCCCGCAACGCCGCGACGACGCGCTCGCGGGTCTGCGGCAGCTCGGTCCACTCCCCCCGCCAGCGCACCCCCCGGCGCGTGGGCAGCACCTCGACGAGAGGCACGCCGGCGAGCACGGCGGCCAACGCTCCGACGTGGTGGAGGTGGACGTGGTCGGGGTGTCCGTAGCCTCCCGTCGAGTCGTAGGTGACCAGGTGTGTCAGCCCCGCCGCCCGCACCCATTCGGCGACGCGCTCGGCGACCTCCTCGACCGGCGCGCTCGTCAGGGCGCGCTCTCCCAGGTCGTCGGCCGGGCCGGCCACGGTCTCGGTGATCCACTGCATCCCCGAGTCCTCGTAGTCGAGCAGCTCCGGCGGCTGCGCACCGAGGGCCGCCAGCGCTGCCGCGAGCTCGTCCATCCGGTGCTCGTGCAGCTCCTCGGTGCCCTCGAGGTGGCTCAGCGGACCGGCCACGACCTCGCCCCGCTCACCGCGGGTGGCGGTCAGGACGTGCACCCGCACCCCGTAGTCGACGAGGTCGGCGATGAGGGAGCCGGTCGCGAGCGACTCGTCGTCCGGGTGGGCGTGCAGCAGGCCGACCGCCGGGGCCGAGCGAAGGGCCGGGAGGATGTCGCGCCGCGCGGTGGCGGACACTGCGTCCGCGGCGGCCTCCGCGAGGCGGCGGTACAGGCCGACGAGGTGGTCGGCGTGCTCCTCCCAGGAGAACCCCAGGGCATGGGTGCGGCCGTTGCGGCCCAGGCGCCGCGCATACCCCTCGTCGTGGAGGACCCGGGTCATCGCCGCCGCCCAGAGGCTCGGCTCACGTTCGGGGATGAGGACGCCGGAGCAGCCGTGCACGACGGCCTCGGTCAGCCCGCCGGCGGCCGATGCGATGACCGGCACCGAGCTCGCACTCGCCTCGAGGGCGATCAGACCGTAGGTCTCGGAGTGGGACGGGACGAGGACGATCCGGGAGGCGCGGAGCATCCGGGCCAGCTCGTCCGGTGCCTTCGGTCCGACGAAGTCGACCTCGTCGGCGAGGTCGTGCTCGGCGACGATGCGGTCGAGCTCGTGCCGGTAGTCGGCGAAGTCCTCGGAGGTGTCGCCGGCGATGACGAGCCGAGGCCGCAGGGGCGGGTCGAGCAGGGCGTATGCGGCGAGCGCCAGGTCTGCGCCCTTCAGTGGTTGCAGCCGGGCTGCGAACAGGAGGTACGGCTCCTCCCGCCAGGGCTCCTCGCCGGCGAGCAGGGGGCGGAACATCTGTGGGTCGACACCCGGGGAGACGATGCGGATCCGGCTGGGGTCGCCGCCGCAGCGGTCGATGACGGTGCGCGCCTCCGCGTGGCTCACCGCGATGACGAGGTCGCTCTCCTGGGCGGCGAACCGCTCCCCCGGGACCCGGCGCGGCGACTCGGGCGGCTCACCCTCGCCGAGGGGGCTGTCCGGCAGGGCGGCGACGGAATGGAAGCTCTGGACGTGCGGCACGCCCCACTCCCGTGCGCAGGGGATGGCGGCGACGCCGGACATCCAGTGGTGGGAGTGGACGACGTCCGGCGCATCGAGGCGCCGGAGGTGGCTCGAGAACTCCTCGAGATGGTCGTCGATCCGGCTCTTGGCCAAGGGAGTCGGCGGTCCGCCGGGCAGGTGGCGCAACGTGACGCCCGGGGCGACCTCAACGACGTCGGGCACGTCGGGGTCAGCGCGCCGCGTGACCATCTCGACGGTGTGACCGAGCGAGGCCAGTGCGTGGGCCTGATGTCGCTCGACGACGTTCATCCCACCGGCGTCACCGGCTCCGGGGATCGCGATCGGCGAGGTGTGCATCGAGACGAAGCGGATCGACAACGGCCCAGTCACGCAGGTCAACCTACCCCGTCACCGCCCTAGGATCGTCACCATGAGCGAGTCCCCCGCACCGTACGGCACCGGCGTGCAGGCCGCCCCCCAGCGGCGCATCCGTATCCCTCATCTGCAGAAGATGAAGGAGGATGGCGAGAAGTGGGCGATGCTCACCGCCTACGACATGTACACGGCGGAGATCTTCGACGAAGCGCGCATCCCGGTGCTCCTCGTCGGCGACTCCGCGGGCAACAACGTCTACGGGTTCGAGACGACCGTGCCGGTCACGGTCGACCACCTCGTCCCGCTGTGCCGTGCGGTCACCCTGGCGGCCAAGCACGCCATGGTCGTCGCCGACCTGCCGTTCGGGTCCTACCAGGCCAGCCCTCAGCAGGCGCTGACGACCGCGACCCGCTTCATGAAGGAGGGCATGGCGCACGCCGTCAAGCTCGAGGGCGGGAAGGCGATGGTGCCCGAGGTCGAGCTGCTCGTGCGGGCCGGCATCCCCGTCATGGGGCACATCGGCTTCACCCCCCAGAGTGAGCACGTCCTCGGCGGCTACAAGGTGCAGGGCCGTGGAGCCGGCGCGGCCAAGCTCATGGAGGACGCGCTCGCGCTCCAGGAGGCGGGGTGCTTCGCCGTCGTCATGGAGATGGTACCGGCGCCCGTCGCCGCCGAGGTCACCGCGGCGTTGCGGATCCCGACGGTCGGCATCGGCGCCGGCCCGCACTGCGACGCGCAGGTGCTCGTGTGGCAGGACATGGCGGGGCTTCGCGGCGGGCGCGCCCCGCGGTTCGTCAAGAAGTACGCCGACCTGCGCGGCGAGCTCGCCCGCGCGGCGACGGAGTACGCCGCCGAGGTCCGCGACGGCTCCTTCCCCGCCACCGAGCACTCGTTCGAGGAGTGAGCCGCGCGTGACCGCCTCCGGTGACCAGCGCACACCCCCTCCGACGCGCTGGTCCGAGGTGAGCAAGGGTGTGGAGGCGGCCGCCGCATACCGTCGGCGCTTCAGTGAGCTGGAGGAGGCCGGCGCCGACCTGCACGGGGAGGCCCGCTTCGTCGCCTCGGTCGTTCCGCCGCCGGCGAGAGTGCTCGACGCGGGCTGCGGCTTCGGACGGCTCACCCGGGTGTTGACGCGGATGGGCTACGACGCGGTCGGCGTGGATGCGGACAAGCACCTCATCGACATCGCCCGCCGTGAGGACCCCGGCACGGAGTACGTCAACGCCGACCTCACCGAGATGGACCTGTCGCAGGAGAACCTCTCGCCGTGGGGCACGTCGACCTGGGCGGGCACGCGCGGGTTCCGCGTGGCCGTGCTCGCCGGCAACGTCGTGCCCTTCCTCGCCGAGGGCACCCTCGACACCGTCGTGCGCCAGATCGCGGCGCATCTCGTGCCGGGGGCATTCATGATCGCGGGCTTCGGTCTGACCCGGGCCGACCTGCCCGACACGGCCCACGTCGTGCCGATCACGGAGTACGACCGGGCGCTGCGGGGTGCCGGCTTCTCGCTGCAGCAACGGTGGGGGTCCTGGGAGCGGGCGCGCTGGAGCCTCGCGTGCGACTACGCCGTGAGCGTCCACCGCAAGGGGTGATCCGATCGGCTGTCGGCATTGCCGGCATGCCCACCGCGCGACTTGCCACGCCCTGACATGCCACCACCCCCCGCGGCAGTCCCCGGCATGCCCACCGCGCGACATGCCACGCCCCTGACATGCCACCACTCCTCGCAGCAGTCCCCGGCCTGCCCACCGCGCGACATGCCACGCCCCTGACATGCCACCACCCCTCGCAGCAGTCCCCGGCCTGCCCACCGCGCGACTTGCCACGCCCCTGACATGCCACCACCCCCCGCGGCAGTCCCCGGCCTGCCCACCGCGCGACAAGCCACGCCCCTGACATGCCCAACCCTCGCGGGCAGTCCCCGGCCTGCCCACCGCGCCGCTTCTCAGGCCAGAGCGCCGGTGACGATGTCGGACAGCTCCCCTTCTCGTCGCTCCTTCAGGGAGTAGCGCGCCCGCACCACGGGCTTGTCCGGCGTCATGACCCGGGTGATGTCGATCGGCGTTCCCGACACCACGATGTCGCACGGAACCGCGGCGATCGTGGCGGCGAGGTCACGCACCTGCTCGGGTCCGTACCCCATCGCGGGCAGGACTCCGCGGGCGTTCGGGTATGCGCGGTACACCTCCGCGATCGAGCCCACCGCATAGGGGGCCGGGTCGACGATCTCGGCGGCACCCGCGGCTCGAGCACCGACGACCCCGGCGCCGAACGACATCGACCCATGGGTGAGGGTCGGGCCGTCCTCGACGACGACGACGCGCCGGCCGCTCACCGACGTGGGGTCGTCCAGGGTGACCGGCGACTCGGCGAGCACGATCCGGGCACGAGGGTTGAGCCGACGCACCGACTCCTCAACCGCCGCGACGGCTGCGGGGTCGGCGGAGTCGCACTTGGCGACGACGACCACATCGGCCATGCGGACGTTGGCCTCGCCGGGATGATAAGTCGCCTCGTTCCCGGGCCGGAGCGGGTCGACGAGGGTGATGTGGAGGTCGGTCTCGTAGAAGGGCAGGTCGTTGTTCCCGCCGTCCCACAGGATGACGTCGGCCTCCTGCTCGGCGGCACGCAGGATCCGCTCGTAGTCCACGCCTGAGTAGATGACCAGGCCGTCGGCGATGTGCGGTTCGTACTCCTCGCGCTCCTCGATGGTGCATTCGTAGCGGTCGAGGTCGGCGGCATCGGCGAAGCGCTGGCACGCCTGGGCGGCGAGGTCTCCGTAGGGCATGGGGTGGCGGACCGAGACGACGCGGTGGCCGAGATCGGTCAACAGCCGAGCCAGGAACCGGGATGTCTGCGACTTCCCCACGCCCGTGCGGACCGCCGTCACGGCGACGACCGGACGGGTGCTGCGCAGCATCGTGCTCCGACCGCTCGGCAGCCAGAAGTCGGCGCCGGCCGCGATGCACCTCGAGCCCACGTGCATGACGTGCTCGTGACGGACGTCGGAGTAGGAGAAGACGGCGACGTCGGCACGCTCGTCCACGAGGAGGCTGTCGAGCTCGGACTCGGCGACGATGGGGATGCCGTCCGGGTAATGCTCGCCGGCAAGCTCGGGTGGGTACAACCGGCCCTCGATGTCGGGGATCTGGGTCGCGGTGAAGGCGACCACCCGGTAGGCAGGGTCGGCACGGAAGAGGACGTTGAAGTTGTGGAAGTCCCGGCCCGCGGCCCCGAGGATGACGACGCGACGGGGTGTCCCGGACAGAGGAGCGTGAGGGGTCATGCCGGACCTCCTGGCTGAGGTCGACCGCCGGAACCGACACACCCCGCGTTTTGGGTAGTCCTGGCTGCGGGACCCGCCGTCTCCGATGCTATCGGGACGGCTCAGGTCAGGCTGTGCCGGCGCTCACAGTCAGTCCTCACCCCACTCCTCCCACTCGCGGTCCTCCTCGTCCCACCTCTCGGTGTTGGCCCTGGCCGTCGCCAGAGCTGCCGCCGCGTCCTCCCGAGTGTCGTAGGGGCCCATGACATCGTCGTTCTGGCTGCGGTTCTCGTCGGTCTCGACCTCACCGGTGCGGATGTTGTACCAGTACTGCACTGCCGGCCTCCTCGCTCGTGGTCATCAGGTGCGGGATCGCGGCCGTCAGGGGACAACCACACGCACCCGCCTAGACTCCAACCTATGCCAGTCGCCTACGCCTCCGTCGAGCCCGGCACGCTGTCCCCGCGTCGTCCCGTCCCGGGCAGTATCGCCGCCCCCGAGTACGTCGACCGGCCCGCCCCACGACCCCATACCGGTCCCGAGGTCAAGGACGCCGAGACCATCGAGCGGATGCGGATCGCCGGTCGGATCGCTGCGGAGGCGCTGCGGGCGGCGGCGGCCGCGATCGCCCCGGGGGTCACCACGGACGAGCTCGACCGCGTCGGTCACGAGTATCTCCTCGACCACGGTGCCTACCCGTCCACGCTGGGCTACAAGTCCTTCCCGAAGTCGCTGTGCACCTCGGTCAACGAGGTCATCTGTCACGGGATCCCCGACTCACGCGAGCTGCGCGAGGGCGACATCGTCAACATCGACATCACCGCATACATCCACGGGGTGCACGGCGACACCGATGCGACCTACCCGGTGGGTGAGGTCGACGAGGAGTCCGCCCTGCTCATCGAGCGCACCCGTGAGGCGATGATGCGGGGCATCAAGGCAGTCCGTCCCGGCCGCGAGCTGAACGTCATCGGGCGGGTCATCGAGAGCTACGCCAAGCGCTTCGGCTACGGCGTGGTGCGGGACTTCACGGGTCACGGCATCGGCGCGAGCTTCCACTCCGGCCTGATCATCCCGCACTACGACGCGGCACCGGGCTACGACACCGTCATCGAGCCGGGCATGACGTTCACCATCGAGCCGATGCTCAACCTCGGCACCCACGAGTGGGAGATGTGGGACGACGGCTGGACCGTGGTGACCAAGGATCGACGTCGGTCTGCACAGTTCGAGCACACCATCCTCGTCACGGACTCCGGTGCCGAGATCCTCACCACCACCGACTGACGGCTCGGTCGCCCCGGATCGGTCGCACGTCTCGCGGGGACCTCTGGTCGCCGAGGCGACCTTTCCTCACTCGCGAGACTTTCCATCCGCAGAGCGACCGCAATACCGGTCGCCCGACGGCGCTCCACACGGCCGAGCAGCAACGGTCGCGACAGCCCGCCGCTGACGCCGACATCGCCGGACCTAACGCGCCCGGGCCACCTTCATCGTCTTCTTCGGGACCGAGCCGGCCAGCACATACCGGCGCTTGTCCTTGGGGTGACGCTCGCCGTAGCCCAGCGTGGTCAGGCGCGACAGCACCACCGGGCACTTCTTGCACCGGGGCTTGTCCTTGCAGCACTTCTTCTTCGCCGTGACCTTGGGCACGGCACGACAGTACTTAGGATCGCCTTACCTCACAACTCGACCCGCCAGGGATCTTGTCCGGCGAGATCGTGAATGTCGGTGTCGGGACTGCCGAGGTCACCGGCCTGCCTGAGGTAGAGGTTGCGTCCGGTCGTGTTGAGCAGGCCGTCGTGGATCGGTACGGCATGCGGCGCTCCGATCCGGCGCAGGAAGGCCGTCATCTCGCGGCTGCGCTGCCAGGGCGCGTTGAGCGGGAAGGCGAGGACATCGACCTCCCCCGGCTCGGCGTCGAGGGCGTCACCGGGGTGGAACAGCGTGGGCTCTCCGGGTGCGCTCACCCGGACCCCGACGTTGGTGATCCGCGGTATCTCGTCGTGGATCAGGGCGTGCATCTTCCCGACCGGTCGGATCTCGACCTCTCCGACCGAGACGACCTGTCCGTCGTGGGCCGTCGCCTCGATCCCGAGACCGGAGAGAACCGACACAGTCTGGGGGTCGCACCAGAGCGGTACGTCGCCCACCGCGCGGACCAGCTCCGGGAGTCGCACGGGGTCGAGATGGTCTGGATGCTGATGCGTCACCAGGATCGCGTCGAGGTCGCGCAGCCCCAGGAAGTCGCCCGCGAAGGCACCCGGGTCGATGAGGATCCGCCGGTCAGCGGTCTCGACGAGCAGGCACGCATGTCCGAGGTGGGTGATCCGCATACCCCGACCGTACAGCGATAGCGTGACGACCATGGACCGGTTGGCGCGGCGGCTCGGCCTCTCGGACGCCGTCGTCATCGGTCTGGGGTCCATGCTGGGTGCGGGCGTCTTCGTCGCCTACGCGCCCGCCGCTGCGGCCGCCGGTTCCTGGCTGCTGCTCGCCCTGGCCCTGGCCGCGCTGGTCGCCTACGCCAACGCCATCGCCTCCGCCCGGCTGGCCGCCCTCTATCCGGAGTCGGGCGGCACCTACGTCTACGGCCGGGAACGGCTGGGGCCCTTCTGGGGCTATCTCGCGGGGTGGGCCTTCGTCGCGGGCAAGCTGAGCAGCTGCGCCGCGATGGCCTGGGCGATCGGCGTCTACATCTGGCCCGACCAGGCCCGCTGGGTGGCAGTCACCTCAGCCGTCCTGGTTGCGGCGATCAGCTACCGGGGGATCACCAAGAGCGCCCTCGTCACGCGCGTCATCGTCGCCGTCGTCATCACCGTGCTCGTCCTCGCGTCCCTGCTCCTGCTCGTGACCGCGCCGACCGGCGCGACCACGCCTCGGGCCGCCATCGAGGGGGGCCCTCTCGGGGTCCTGACCGCGGCGGGCTTCCTGTTCTTCGCCTTCGCCGGCTACGCCCGGATCGCGACCCTCGGCGAGGAGGTCGTCGACCCGCAGCGGACCATCCCACGCGCGATCCCCATCGCGCTGGGCATCACGGTCGTCCTGTATGCGCTGGTCGCCGTCGCGCTGTTGCGGTCCCGCGGCGCCGAGGTCATCGCGACGGACCCGGCACCGCTGGCATCGGCCGTGCGGGCTCTCGGTCTCTCCTGGGCCGAGCCCGTTGTGCGGGTGACAGCCGCCATCGCGGCGTTCGGGTCACTGCTCGGCGTCCTGCTGGGCGTCTCCCGCACCGGGTTCGCCATGGCTCGGGACCGCAACCTGCCGCCGCCGTTGGCGGCGGTGCACCCCCGCTTCCATACGCCATACCTCGCCGAGCTGGCGGCCGCCGGGATGGTCGTCCTGATGGTGCTCATCGGGGAGCTGGTGACAGCGATCGCGTTCTCGTCCGTGTGTGTCCTGACGTACTACGCGATCGCCAACGCGAGCGCCCGGACCCTGCCTCATCGCTCAATGCAGGACCGCGCGCTCCCGCTGGTCGGCCTGGCCGGGTGTCTGGTCATCGCGGTGTTCCAGCCACCTGCCGCTCTACTCACGGCGGCGGCCGTGCTCGCCTTCGGGACCATCGTCTATGCCCTGCGCCACCCTCACGGCTCCGCCTCCCGACCGTCGCGGTAGTGTCGGAGGCGCACACCAGGGCGGCGCGAGAGGTCACGAGAGGTGGCACGAATGAAGCCCGAGGAGATCCTGGTCCAGGCCCGTGATGCGGTGCTCGAGGAGGCCTTCGCGGCCCTTCAGAACACCTCGCCGACCCACTACGAGCGCGAGGGCGAAGCCTTCACGAGAGCGCGCCTCGGCGAGCTGTTCGACCTCGTCGTCGCGACCCTCGCCAGTCGCGAGCTCGCGCCCCTCAGCAGCCGCGTCGAGGCGATCGCAACCGAGAGGTTCGGCGGTGGGTTCGACATCTCGGAGGTCCAGGCGGCCTTCAACGCCCTCGAGCTCGCGATGTGGCGACGTCTGGTCGCCGCGACCCCGCCAGAGGACCTGGCGGAGTCCATCGGCCTGATGAGCACGGTGATGGGTTTCGCGAAGGACGCGCTCGCGCGACGCTACATCTCCCTCGCGAGCGACCGGCACGTGCACTCGCTCGACCTCTCCGCGCTCTTCACCGGCGTCTCGTCCTAGCCCGCCCCGGGGCGGCTAGATCTCGGCCGGGAGAACCGTGGGTCGATCGTCCGCATCGGCCCGCTCCGCCCGCACCCGTGCGTCGAAGTACAGGTAGGCCATGGTCAGCCCGACGAACGGCATCAGGCAGGCATAGACGACTCCGGCGACGATGTTTGCGAACGCCAGTGGTGCGCCGGTCACGAGGATGACGATCGCGCCGACGAACGGACCGCCGGCCGCACTGAGGAAGATCGAGGCCCCCAGGAGGACGGCCGTCCTGACCACCCGACCGCGAACCAGCACGGCGCTGCGGCGCAGGGAGGCGAGGGCGCCTGCGCCCTCGAACACGATCACCGGCACGAAGAGCGCGAACAGGAGAACGAGGACAGCCGCCACAGGGAGCAGGATCACCGTCAGCGCGAGACCTCCCACGAGTACGGAGGCACTCAGGAGGGCGCCCAAGAGGGGCTTCCACCGGGCCAGCGCCTGGCCGTAGGCACTCCGGACTCCGACCGCCTCTCCGCGGTCGATGGCATCGAGCGCGCAGGTGGTGGCCGACAGCACCAGCAGGATGCTGACCCCGAGCACGAGGTACCCCGAGACGGCGGCGGCGGCGATGCGCAGTCCCCCGTCCTCCCCGCCGCGCTCCAGGCCGGCGGCTTCGGGCCCCGCGACGATCAGGCTCTGCAGACCGGCGACGACCAGGGACGCCGGCACCAGCAGGAAGCCGATGCCGATGAAGAGGCGCCACCGCGATGCGTACATCCGCGCGGATGCCCTGATCGTCTGGCCGACGGCCCTGCGCCTGGCGATGCGCAGCGGCGCGGCTGGCGTCCAGGTCGTTCGGCGCAGGAGCCAGACGACGAGGAGAGCGAAAAGCGACAGGATGATGAGAAGGCGGCCGGGGGCGTCCGCGAGCTTGCGCACGAGTTCCGACCCGCCCGAGACCGTGCTGCAGAAGAAGTCCGTGGCCGAGGTACCCAGCAGGCCGCCCGCAGGAACGGCGTAGCTGACGTCGCGGCCGTTCTCATCCTGGTAGGTGATCGCCTGGGTCCAGCTCTCCTTCATGTTCGGACCGGTCGGGCCGTTGTAGAACGACTGCTCGCGCTGCCCCCAACGACCCTGGTAGCCGATCCAGGGGAAGTCGGCCCGAGCGGCCGCAGGATCGCTGGGAATCACCGCGACCGTCGGACGGATGTCGTCGCTGGGACCGCGGGTGTCATCGCAGCCGAATCCCTGCTCGGCAGACGTCCCGAGGAAGAGCGCCGACTCGAAGAAGTTGGCGTGTGATCCCGCGGCCGGATAGACCACGGGATGGTCGGTGTCTTCGACCTGGAGCTTCGGGTCGTCCCACTGTGCCACCTCGAGGCCCTCGTGCTGGCTGTAGCCGACTTCGAGGGGGTTCTGGCCCAAGGCTTCCGCGGCGGTGTCGGCGGCGAAGACGAGCTGGATCATCTCCCAGTCGCCCTCGTGTTTGTTGGTGTAGTCGTTGAACGGATAGAAGAGCCAATACTGCAAGGCCAGGCGATCCGGGACCCCGTCCTCGGTCACCACGTGGGCGTACGTCGTCGGCGGCAGAGTCGTCTCGATCCCCCTGACCCACTCCTCGTAGTCGCAGCCCGGCTCGAGCGGGTTGCCGGGCATGTCGAGGTGGTAGCCGAAGAGGCCCTCGCCGAGGTCCGTCGCCGTCGGGCCGACCCGGAGGTCGCCGTCGCTCCCCCACGGGCCGATGAGGGCGACACTGGGGTCGTCGAGGATGATCTCGACGTCGCTGGGACGGAAAGGCTCTCCCGGCCCGCAGGGGACGTCCTGTCGTACCAGTCTGACCACGGGGGCGAACCGCTCCGCCAGGGCCCGTTCCGCGTCCTGCGCCGCGGTCGCCTCGGACGGCTGACCGGCGCCGACCGCCCAGGCCGGTTGGGCGGCGACGCCCGCCGACATCACGGCCACGACGGCGACCAGACAGACCCACCTCAGCAGGACCCCGGAAGCGGTGGTCACCGCGTTGAGGGAGAGGGGCCCATGCCTGCGCCCGGCTTGCACCGGCGATCCGCCGGAGGTGGCTCCCGGTTCGCGTCGTGGGCCCACCAGTACCTGCCTTCGATCGAGTCCACCGAGGCGAGCCCGGCGTGGGCGGCCGAGCCCGCCACGTCGAGTCACCACCATCTCCCGCCCCGTGAGTGGGTCACGTCATCCGTCGGGGGTGACTTCTCCGCTGGAAGCCTCATGGCCGTGGTGGCGCGCCGCCGTGCGGGATGACGACACGCACTCCGTCCGGAAGCCCCCCGTCCTCACGGAGCGCGTCGTCCAGCCAGAGCTCGATGGTGCCGGCCAGTTCATCCGGATGGCTGAAGTTCATCGCGTGTGCGGCGTCCGGGAGGAGCGCGACGGTCAGGTGCTCGGGTGAGAGTCTGGCCACCTCCCGAACGCGCGCTGGGGCAGGCATGAGCGGGTCCCGGCCGCCCAGCACGACGAGAGTGGGCACCGGCGTGCGCACCAGGCGCTCCAGAGACGGGTAGTGCGTGAGGTCCCGGAACAGGCGGAGTCCGTTCAGGGGCCCGAACCGGACGTAGTCGGGCACCGCGACGGGAAGCATTCTCGGGTTCTCGCGGAGCCCGTCCCGGGCGAGCTGCCCCAGCGCTCGCACCAGGGGCTGGTTGTGCACTCCACCGGCCGGCGAGACGAGCACGAGTCGGTCGACACGTTCGGGCGCGGCATGGGCCACCTCGAGGCTGATGGCGCAGCCCATCGAGTTGCCTACGAGGACGGCCTTCTCGATCTCGAGGGCATCGAGAACGGCGGTCAACGCCTCCGCCAGAGCGGAGATGTCCAGAACTCGGTCGGGTCGTTCGCTGCGTCCGTACCCGGGCAGGTCCGGGACGACGTTGCTCCACCGATGCGCGAGCGCGCGAGCCGTCGGCATGAGGTAGGCACCGGAGATCGCGAACCCGTGGACGTGGACGATCGGCACCCCGGTCCGGTCGATGCTGCACCGACAGCCGATGGTGCTCCCCCCGACCCGCAGGTGCTCCGTCACCCAGCCGTCGTCGGTCAGCACGCCCGAATTGTCGCACGGCAGGGCCGACACGCCCGTCACTTCAGGCGGATTAGTCCGATGGTGCGCCGTCACGTTGTGTGGATGAGTCGGCACGACACTCCGACTCAGCGCACCGATGGTGCGCCCGTCACGTTGTGTGGATGAGTCGGCACGACACTCCGACTCAGCGCACCGATGGTGCGCCCGTCACGTTGTGTGGATGAGTCGGCCGATAAGCCGGGTTCTGTCGTGGACGGCCATCCATCTCGGGTGACCATTGCTGGCCACCTCCAGCGCCCTACCCGTATGCTCCGGCGGGCCGCCGTCGAACGCATACTGCTCGGGCTTGCTCCCGGTGGGGTTTACCGAGCCGGCCCCGTCACCGGGGCCGCTGGTGGTCTCTTACACCACCCTTTCACCATCACCTCGAGCGAGCTCGAGGCTGTCTACTCTCTGTGGCACTGTCCCGCGGGTCGCCCCGGGTGGCTGTTGGCCACCACCGTGCCCTGTGGAGCCCGGACTTTCCTCGGCAGGACCGGCGGCCCGGAGGCCGCCGACCTGACGCGACCGTCTGGCCGACTCATCCACGCACCAGTCTAGCGGCGGTATGCGCTGGTCACGTCGCACGTCCGGCGAGCCGGAAGCGGACGGTGCTCGTCTCGATCTCCGCGACGGCGAGCTCGGCAGTGACGTCGGTGCCCAGCCGGGCGGTGCCCTCGGCGCGGGCGATGACGGCGGGCTCGAGCACCTGGAGGACGACGTCCGCGTCGTCCCGGGGTCCGACTCGGTCGACGACGACCGCCGGGAACGTGCGCCCGACGTCGTCGCGCAGCACGGCGGCCTCGACGGCGTCGGCGGCCGCCCGTTCCACGGCGGAGGCCCGCCGACCGGTCGCCGTCATGACGTCGGGCAGGGTGGGCAGTGCGTCCGTCACCCACTGCGGGACGTCCTGGCCGGTCTCGAGCGCTGCACACACCAGCAGGCCGAAGCGGTCGACGAGCCTCCGTAACGGGGCGGTGACGTGGGCGTACGGTGCCGCCACCGCGGCGTGCGACGGCTGGTCGGGGACTTCACCGCGCATGACCGTGTAGCCCGACCCGCGGAAGAGAGCCGTCGCCTCGAAGATGAGCGCCAGGTGCATCGGGTTCGTGCGGTCCAGGGAGCGGAGGAACGCGCCGTACGGTACGTCCTTGCGCCACGGGACGCCGACGGCGCGCGCGCTGCGCCGGAACATGGCCACGGTCTTCTTCGTCGGCGGCGGCAGCGTGCGCAGGATGCCGACACGGTGGCGCAGCATGATGTCGGCGGCCACCATCCCGGTGAGGAGCGAGATCTGGGCGTTCCACTCCTCACTCGCGAGCGGCGGCCGGAAGCGCAGCGAGTACGTGCCGTCGTCGTCGCGGAGCACCTGCTGCTCCGGCATCGGCAGGCTTGCTCCGCCGCGCGCGAGCTCGCGCTCCATTCGGAGCGGTCCCACTCGCGCGAGCAGTGCGATCGTGCCCTCGGCCGTGCCCCCATCCGCCAGTCGTTGCACCGTCTCGTAGTCGAAGCGCTCCACCGAGCGCACCATCGCGCGGTAGACCGTGCCCGTGCGGACCGAGCCGTCGGCGCCGAGCCGGATGTCCCAGACGTAGGCCGGCGCCACCTGATCGGGCAGCAGACTCGCCGCGCCCTCACTGAGGACGGGGGGGTGCAGCGGCGTGCGCCGGTCCGGCGCGTAGATCGTCTGCCCGCGGCGACGGGACTCCCGGTCGATCGGCCCGTTCGGCTTGACGAAGGCCGGCACGTCGGCGATCGCGTAGCGAACCCGGAAGCCGCCGCCCTCGTGCGAGTCGTCCCCCTCGATGTGCAGCGCCTGGTCGAGGTCCATCGAGCCGGGCGGGTCGATGGTGATGAAGGGGACCGCCGTCTCGTCGCGGTCGGGCAGGTTCCGCGCCCGCTCCCGGACGTCCTCCGCTTCCGCGAGGACCTCCGGGGGGAACTGCTCCTGCACCTCCTGCTCGGCGCGGATGGCGTCGAACCGGCGCCGCAGCTCGTCGCCGACCTCCAGCGGCCGATGGTCTCGTCGCGTCGCGGAAATGTGGCGCTTCGGCATCCCGCCAACCTACCGGCGGGTGAGGTCTTGTCAGCCCTCACCGGCGAGTGCGGCGAGGGTCGCGCCCAGCTCGTATGCGGCGCTCACCTCCTGCTCGCCCACGTCACCGAGGACGGCGAGCACGTCCGCGGACTGCCGCCAGCCGAGCGCCTTGACGATGGCCAGCACCGAACGCTCTGCGCCGGTCGTGTCGTAGCGACCGTGCACGACGAGGCCGAACGGCAGCCGACGGCCCCCGCCACCGTCGCCCGCACCGCCGTCGTCGGCCAGGGCTCCCCCGACCTCGAGGAACACCGTGTCCAGGTAGTGCTTCAGCGCGCCGCTCATGTACCCGAAGTTGGCGGGCGTGACGAGGACGACGGCGTCCGCGGCGAGCAACTCGTCGGCGTCCGGGTCCAGCGCCGCGCGCTCGACGACGGTGACCCCCTCGATCGCCTCGTCACCGGCCCCCGCGAGCACGCCCTCGGTTAGCCGCCGGACCGACCCGGTCGGGCTGTGGTGGACGACGAGGAGGGTGGCCATACCCCCGGGAGGGTAGCCCACCCGCACCCACCTATCGTGGGGCCGTGCTCATCCTGCTGCCACCGTCGGAGTCCAAGTCCGGGCGACGGCGCGGACGGCCCGTCGACCCCTCCTCCTGGTCCTTCCCGGAGCTCGCCGGGCAGCGGAGCACGGTGGCGGCGGCGCTCGCCGCAGTGAGCGGGTCACTCGACGCGCCACGGCTGCTCGGGGTCAGCCCCAACCTCCTCGACGAGATCGCCCGCAACCTCGACCTGGCGACCGCACCGGCCATGCCGGCCCGCGAGGTCTACACCGGCGTCCTCTACGACGCGCTCGACGTCGCCACACTGTCCCCGGCCGCCAAGCGGCGCGCGAACCGATGGGTCGTCGTCGTCTCCGCGCTCTACGGCGCCATCCGGCTCGGTGACGCGATCGCGCCATACCGGCTCGCGATGGGTGTCGACCTGCCCGGCGTGGGACCGCTCGCGAAGGCCTGGCGCCCGCACCTCGAGGCGGTCCTCCCACCGGCGGTCGGCAGAGGGTGCATCGTCGACTGCCGGTCCAGCGCCTACGTCTCGGCCTGGACGCCCGGACCCGAGCTGTCGGACCGGTGGGCCGCGGTCACCGTCCCCGGCGCCTCGCACATGGCCAAACACACCCGCGGCCTCGTCGCCCGACAGCTGCTCGTGGCGGGCGCCGACCCGCGGTCCGTGCCCGCCCTCGCCGAGGTGCTGCGGCACCGGTTCCAGGTCGACCTGACGGTCCCGGCCCGCTCCGGTCGGCCCTGGACGCTCGCCGTCTCTGACCGCTGAGCCCGCGGTCTGGGACAGCCACTGGCGCCTCGACCGGCCCGAACCCTTCCGCCACGACGCTGCGGCTGCCACACTCGGGAGACCGCCGACGAGAGGGGACGACGATGGAAACCCGCCTGAGACGAGGACTCGCCGCCGCGGTCGCGACGGGCGCTCTGCTCGCACCCGCCGCGGGCGCACACGCCGCCACCCATGCGGCGACGCCGGCCGCGGGTCCGGCCGCGCAGGGGGTCGAGGGCGGCTTCGTCGCCTCCGTCGACTTCCAGTCACTGCAGGCCCGCGACGTTCGCGGGAACAAGTGTGAGTTCACGGTGAACGGCACGCTCTCGTTCTCCGGTCCCGTGGACGGTGACGCCATCGGCACCACGACCGCAGTGATCTTCGCCCCCTGCGAGAGCGCCCTTGCAGCACCGCCAGGGACGTTCTTCGACGTCTTCCGGTTCGAGGGCGCCTTCACCGGCGAGGTGCTCGGGGAGCCGGCGACGGGAGCGCTCAGCTATGCCGGTGTGACTCGGGTCGGGGGCGGGATCGAGGCGACGGTGATCCTCGATGGAGAGGACGCGCGGGCCGTGCTGCGGGCCGACGCCCAGGTCGCCGTGGGCGGCACGTACTCCGGCGTCGCGAAGGCCGGCTGAGCGACCCACCTCGCGTCAGCCGGACGCAGCGAACCCGAGCGCCCGGTCGACGTCGGCGATGAGGTCGCCGGTGTCCTCCAGCCCGAGCGAGATCCGGATCGTCCCGTCGGTGATGCCGGCGGCCGCGCGCGCCTCGGGGGTGAGCCGGCGGTGTGTCGTCGTCGCGGGGTGGGTCGTCAGAGACTTGGCGTCGCCGAGGTTGTTCGAGATGTCCACGAGCTGCAGGGCGTTCATCACCGTGAACGCCTCGTCCTTACCGCCGTCGATGGTGAACGTCACGATCGTGCCGCCCCCGAGCATCTGTCGTCTGGCCAGCTCGTGCTGGGGGTGCGACGGCAGCCACGGGTAGCGCACGTCGACGACACGCGGGTGCCGCTCGAGGTGCTCGGCGAGGGCGAGCGCGGACCGGGCCTGCTGCTCGACCCGCAGCCGCAGCGTCTCCAGCCCTTTGACATTGACCCACGCGTTGAACGGCGACATGGCCGGCCCGGTGTGCCGCATGAGGTTCTTCACCGGACCCGAGATGAACTCCTCGGGCCCGAGGATCGCGCCGCCGAGCACGCGACCGCCCCCGTCGATGTGCTTGGTGGTGGAGTACACGACGATGTCGGCGCCGTGTTGGAGCGGCTTGGAGAACACCGGGGTGCCGAAGACGTTGTCGACGACGACCTGCGCCCCGACGGCGTGCGCGAGGTCGGAGACCGCGCGGATGTCGACGAGCTCCTGCATCGGGTTGCTCGGCGTCTCGAAGAACACGGCGGCGGTCTCGCGGTCCAGCGCGGCCTCCCACTGGGCGAGGTCAGAGCCGTCCACGAGGACGGTCTCGACGCCCCACCGGGGCAGGATCTCGTCGACGATCACGAAGCATGACCCGAACAGTGCCCTCGAGGCGACCAGCCGGGAGCCGGCGCCACAGAGCGCGGCGAGCGCGACGAAGACCGCCGACATGCCCGACGCCGTGGCGAAACACGCCTGCGCCCCCTCGACACGCCGCATCCGCTCCTCGAACATCGCCACGGTCGGGTTGCCGTACCTCGAATAGATGAACTTGTCGATCTCGTCCTTGAAGGCCGCCTCGGCCTCCTCCGCGGAGGAGTAGACGAAGCCAGAGGTGAGGTACAGCGCCTCGGCCGTCTCGTCGAACTCGCTGCGGCGCAGGCCGGCGCGCACGGCGAGGGTGTCCGCCGAGAGCGCCTCCGACTGGGTCGGGTCCATGCGGCAAGAGTAGGAGCGGTGCGCCCCGTCGCGCGGCTCAGGTCCGGTTCGTGAACGCGACCGAGGTCGTCCCGTCCTCCCACACCTCGATCGCGTGGAGGGACCCGGGCGCCGCAGCCAGCCGCCACGAGGCGGCCGGGGTGAGCCCGAGCACGTGCGCCATCACGCACATGATCGCCTTGCGGTGCGAGACGACGACGGTCGTCCCGCCTGCGCCGACGACCCTCTCGTATGCGGCACTCACCCGCTCCTGCAGCTCCAGATGGCTCTCGCCTCCCGGGCGCGCATAGGTCGGGTCGTCGCGGAAGCGGAGCAGGTCGTGCGGGACACTTTGCAGCAGGTCGGCGATCGCCGCGCCGTCCCAGTCCCCGAAGCCCTGCTCGTCGAAGTCGGCGTCGACCTCCGGGTCCACCGCGAGAGCGTCGGCGATGAATGCTCCGGTCTCGACCGCACGGGCGAGCGAGGAGGTGACGACCCGGGTGGGCACGCCGGCCACGAGCGCGGAGACCGACTCGGCGGCGCGGCGGGCCTGCTCCCGACCACGCTCCGAGAGCGACGGATCGAGTCCGCCGCGCCCGTCGAGCCGGGCTTCCTCGGTGAAGCTCGTGACGCCGTGTCGGACCAGGACGATACGGGTGACGGCGCCCCGGTCCGGCCGCCCCGCGCCGGTGCCCATAGCCTGGGCGATGACCGGCGCTCGGACCGGCGCCCCGATCCCGGCGGACGCGGGATTCACCGAAGGATCGTCCGCCGGAGCATCCTGTGCGTCCGCATCCTCGAGCCACAGGTCGCGCGAGACGGACTCCCCGTCCATGGCGACGTTGGAGAGACGGTCGGCGGCGGTGTTCTCGGCGCGGGGGACCCACGCATACGTCACCGACCCGCCGGCGGCCTCGATGGATCGGGAGAGCTCGCGGGCCTGCAGAGCGAGCCGGCGCATGTCCTCGTGCTTGATCTTCCACCGGCCGCTCAGCTGCTCGACGACGAGCTTGGAGTCGAGGCGCACCTCGACGTCGGCACCGGGGTCGATCGTCGCCGCAGCATGCAGTCCCGCGATCAGGCCGGAGTACTCGGCCACGTTGTTCGAGGCCAGCCCGAGCGGCTCGGCCCGCTCGGCCAGGAGGTCACCGGAGGCTGCATCGAGTACGACGGCGCCGTACCCGGCCACCCCGGGGTTCCCCCGTGACCCGCCGTCGGCGTAGACGAGGAGGGCACGACCCATCGACTCAGAGCCCCGACTCCGGGGTGCGGACGAGGATCCGGCGGCACTCCTCGCAGCGGAGCACCTCGTCTTCGGCCGCAGCCTTGATCCGGCCGAGATCGACGGCATTGAGCTCGAGCTGGCACCCTCCGCAGCGGCGCTGCCGCAGCGCCGCAGCACCCGTGCCCCCGCTCTGGGTACGGATCCGGTCGTACAGGGTGACGAGCTCGGTGCCCACCTCTGCGGCGACGGCCGTGCGCGGCGCGGCGACCTCTGCGGCTTCGGCGTCGAGCCGGGCGAGAGCCTCGTCGCGGGACGCCTCGAGCTCGCGGATCTGGGTGGCCACCCGCTCGACCCCGGCCTCGAGCTCCGAGAGGTCGGACTCGATCGCCTCGGCGCGTTCCATGACCTCGAGCTCGACGTCCTCGAGCTCGCGCTGGCGCCGGGCCAGGGACTCGAGCTCGTGCTGGAGCGCCTGCAGGTCCTTCGCGGTGCCCGTGCCGGACGCGAGTCTTGCCTCGTCTCGGGCCGCGCGGTCCCTGACCTGCTGCACGTCTGCCTCCGACTTGCGCAGCTCGCGCTGGACGTCGTCGTGCGCGGTCCGGACGCGTACGTGCTCCGCGCCGACGACCTCGGCGTTGCGGCGAAGGTCCTCGAGCTCGGCGAGCTGGGGAAGGTGGGTGCGGGCGTGCTCGATCTGGTCGAGCCGGGTGTCGATCGCCTGCAGGTCGAGCAGCCGCTGCTGCTGGTCGGGGGATGCCTTCACGGTGGGTCGTGCTCTCCTCGTGACGAGTGTCCGGTGGGCGTCGCCTGAGGGACGCATCGCTCCGACCCTACCTCCGGCCCCCGCGTCCCAGGCGTCCCGTCCCGCGCATACGATCGATACGCCGATCGTCACCCCGCGACCACAGGACGACTCATGAGCCAGCCCGCAGCGGTCCGTAGCGCTCCCGACGTGCTCGTCGTCGACGGGGTGGTGCGCCGGTTCGGCGACCTGACGGCCGTGGACGGGGTGTCGTTCCACATCGCCCCCGGTGAGACCTACGGGCTGCTCGGGCCGAACGGAGCGGGCAAGACGACGACGATCTCGATCATCGCCGGCCTCCTCGCAGCCGATGCCGGTGAGGTGACCGTCGCCGGCGAGCGCATGGGACCCCAGGCCGTCGCCCCCAAACGTCACATCGGACTGGTCCCTCAGGACCTCGCGATCTACCCCGAGCTGAGCGCCCGGGAGAACCTCGCGTTCTTCGGACGGCTGCAGGGTATGCGCGGGTCGGCTCTGAGCGACCGGGTCGCCGAGGTGCTCGAGCTGCTCGGACTGTCCGACCGCGCCAAGGGACCCACCAAGGAGTTCTCCGGTGGGATGAAGCGACGGCTCAACATCGGGATCGGCCTGCTGCACCATCCGCGGCTGCTCATCCTCGACGAACCCACGGTCGGGGTCGACCCCCAGTCGCGCAACGCGATCCTCGAGTCGGTCGAGGCGCTGTCGGTCGAAGGGATGGCGGTCCTCTACACGACGCACTACATGGAGGAGGCCGAACGGCTCTGCGACCGCATCGGCATCATCGACTCGGGGACGCTGCAGGCCGAGGGAACCCGCGATGACCTCCTCCGGCTCACCGCCGAGGCGGACACCGTGCGACTCTCCGGCTCCGCCATCGGACCAGAGGTGTCCGCCGCGCTGCGGGCCCTCCCCCACGTCGAGCGCGTCGACGCCGGCCCGCACGAGCTGACCCTGCTCGTCCACGATGCGCCCGCTCGGGTCGCGGAGGTCGTCACCACCGCGTCGGCGGCCGGAATGGCCTTGACCGGGGTCGAGATCTCTCGTCCCGACCTGGAGTCGGTCTTCCTGCACCTGACCGGCCGCGCACTTCGGGACTGAGGAGGGCCGAGATGTCGCACCTGCTGACGATGACCCTCTCCGACCTGCGTCAGCGGATCCGGGACAAGTCGGTCCTGTTGTTCGCCTTCGTCGTCCCGCTCGCCCTCATGGGGGTGTTCAACCTGATCTTCGGAACCTCGCAGGACCTCGACCTGCAACCGGTCACGGTCGCGGTCTCGACGCCGGCCGACGACCCTCTCGCCTCGGTCGTACCTGACGTGCTGGACGGCCTCGACGAGACCGACGGCGGGGTCGCCGTCACGGTGCTGGAGCTGCCGTCCGACGAGGTGTCCGAGGCGGTCGACGACGGGCGTGCCGCCCTCGGGATCGAGGTTCCCGCCGGGTTCGGCGCTGCCGTGTCCGAGGGCGAGGACGTCGCGGTGACGGTGAGCGAGGGCGAGAGCTCGGTCGAGACGGCCATCGCGCTCTCGGTCGTCGACGGGGCGCTGGCTCGGCTGCACGCGCAGTCCGTCACCGTGGGTGCGGCGGCGGCTGCCGGGGTGCCGCCGGACGAGCTCGAGGCGGTCGCGGCCGAGGTCGCCTCCGGCGGCCCTGCCTTCACCGTGGTCCCCGGCGAGGCGGCGACCCAGCAGCTGAGCCCCGCCGCCGCGCTCGTCGCCGGCCAGACCGGGCTCTTCCTGCTCTTCACCGTGAGCTTCGGTGTCCTGGGCCTGATCGAGGAGCGGCAGAACGGCACGCTGGCACGGTTGCGGTCCATGCCGATGGCATCCTGGCTCATCGTCGCGGCCAAGGCCCTGGTGAGCTTCGTCCTGGGTATCGTCGCGACGACCGTGCTGCTCACCGTGGGGGGTGCCATGTTCGACGTCGACTTCGGTTCGCCCGTGCCGGTCGGAGTCATCGTCGTCTCCGTCGTGCTCGCCGCCACGTCGGTGATGTTCCTCGTCGTGCGGGTCGCGCGCACCGCCGAGCAGGCCAGCGTCGCGGCGTCCATCGTGGCCCTCGTCCTCGGGATCGGCGGCGGGGCCTTCACGCCGATCTCCGCGTCGGGCGCCCTGGGCACCCTGCTCGACCTCAACCCCATCGCGGCCTTCATGCGCGGCCTCGGGATCACGTCGGGCGGTGGAGGGCTCACCGACATCACGGTGCCCGTCATGATCATGCTCGGCTTCGCCGTGGTGATGGTCGTGCTCTCCCGAGTCATCCCTGATCGGGGGGTGGTGTCATGAGCACCGTGCTCGCCATCGCCGGCACCGAGCTGCGCCGGTTCCTCCGCGACCGGTCGAACATCTTCTTCGCGCTCATCCTGCCGCTGCTCCTCGTCCTGATGATCGGCCTGCAGTTCGGCGAGGACGCCTCCGCGCGTCGCGCCCTGGTGGTCGGAACCGAGTCCCCGCTGCGTGCCGACCTGATCACGGGACTGCAGGAGGCGGACGTGCGCGTCGCCGTCCGGGATCGGGAGAGTGCGCTCGAGCAGCTGGCCCGGGGGCGGGCCGACATCGTGCTGGTCGTCGACGACGAGGCGGCCGCCGCATACGGGTCGGGCGACGTGGGCGTCGAAGCCGTCCTCGGTTCCCAGGCGACCGCCCCGCTCGTCCAGCGCCAGGTGACCTCCGTCCTCTCCGGGCTGCAGACCCGTGAAGGACAGGTCACCGCGCTGACCTCGCGAGGGGTGGATCGTGCCCTGGCCGAGGCGACCTTGGACGACGTCACCGCCTCGAGCTCCGCGCCCACACTCGTCGTGCGCAACCTCGACGAGCGCGAGCAGCAGTTCTCCGGAATGGGCCAGTTCGACTTCGGCGCGTCCGGGCAGCTGTTGCTGTTCACGTTCCTGTCGTCGCTCACCGGCGCGGCGACACTGATCCAGGCACGTCGGCTCGGCGTGGTCTCCCGCACCCTCGCCGCACCGGTCTCGGCGTTCCAGCTCATCGCCGGCCAGGTCCTCGGCCGCTTCGCGATCGCGTTCTTCCAGGGCGCCTACATCATGGCGGCCTCGTCGCTGCTCTTCGGCGTCGACTGGGGTGACCTGTCCGCGTCGCTCGTCGTGTTGCTGATGTTCTCCCTTGTCTCAGCGGGGGCGGCGATGGTCGTCGGATCGCTGCTCGACAGCGAGGGTGCGGCCGCCGGGGTGGGGATCGGCCTCGGCCTCGTGCTCGCCGCCCTCGGCGGATCGATGTCGCCCCTGGAGTTCTTCCCCGAGACCATGCGCGCGGTCGCCAACCTCACCCCGCACGCCTGGGCCTATGAAGCCTTCGCCGACATCCTGCGCCGTGGCGCCGGACTCGGGGACGTCCTGTCCGAGCTCGGCGTGCTGGCCGGCATGGCCATCGCCCTCATCCTGCTCGGTTCGTGGCTGCTGCGCCGCAGCGTGGCCCGGGCGATGTGAACAGCGGCCTCACGAGGGACGGACGACGAAGGTCCACGGGTCGGTGACTACCCCGCTGACCTCGACCTCGACCCGGTCGCCGAGCTCCTCGCGCAGGAGCTGCGCGGCACGCGGCAGCCAGACCGCCTCGCTCGCCCAGTGGCCGGCGTCGATGAGATAGGGCGGCCCGCCTCGCGACTCCTCCCGCGCCTCGAGCGCGGGGTGGTGCCGCAGGTCGGCGGTGACATAGGCGTCGGCCCCGCTGGTTCGGACGGCGTCGAACAGGTCGTCACCGGAGCCTCCGAGGACGGCCACGCGGCGGATGGTCGCGTCGGGCGGCCCGGCGACGCGGATGCCGACCGGCGCGGCGGGCACGGCGGCCGCGACGACGCGGGCGAACTCGCCCAGCGTCATCGGTTCGGTGAGGTGTCCGACCCGTCCGAGCGGCCGGTCCTCGATGATGACCAGAGGCTCGAGGTCGTGCACTCCGCATGCTTCGGCGAGCGCCACGCACACCCCGTCGGCCGCGACGTCGGCGTTGGTGTGCGCCACGTACAGGGCGATGTCGCCCACGACGAGGTTGGTCACCGAGGCGCCCTTGGCCGAGGTCACCGCGACGCTGTGGACCCCTCGGAGGAGCAGGGGATGGTGGGTCACGAGCAGGTCGGCGCCCGCGGACCGCGCCTCCTCGATGACGGCGAGCGTCGGGTCGAGCGCCAGGTGGATGCGGCGGACCGGCTGGTCCGGGTCACCGGTCACGAGCCCGACGCGGTCCCACGACTGGGCACTGTCGGAGGGGTATGCGCGCTCGAGGACGGCGATCACCTCGCCGAGGGCCGGGGCATCGTCGGACGGCTCGCTCATGTGGGCCCGGCCGGGATCGAACCGACGACCTACGCGGTGTAAACGCGGTGCTCTACCAGCTGAGCTACAGGCCCTTCGTGCCCGGCCATTGTGCCACTGGGCTCAGGCGGCGCCGCGCAGCCGGGTGAGGGCCGCGCGGTACTCACCGAAGTCGCGCCCCTCGCCCGGCGGGTTGTGCAGCGTCCAGCGGATGACGCCGTCGGTGTCGATGAGGAAGGTCCCGCGGGTCGCGTTGCCGCCGGCCTCGTGGAAGACGCCGTATGCGCGGGAGACCTCCCCGTGCGGCCAGAAGTCGGACAGGAGCGGGAAGAAGTAGGCCTCGAGGTCGGCCCAGCCACGCAGCGAGAACACCGGGTCGCACGAGATCGCGAGCACCTGGACGTCGTCTCCGACGAAGGCGCCGAGGTCGTCCCGGATGGCATGCAGCTCACCGGTGCAGATGCCGGAGAAGGCGAACGGGTAGAAGACGAGGAGCACGTTCTTGGACCCGCGAAAGGCGGAGAGGGTGGTCTCGACGCCGTTCTGGTCCGGGAGGGTGAAGTCGGGCGCGGTCGCGCCGACCTCGAGAGGGGAGTCCGTCATGGGGCCAACCCTATGCGCTGGTCGCGGCCCACCCCATTCGCGGCCGGAGGCGCGGCGGCTGCCCTCGGTCCACGTGACGGCGCCGTCAGCGCCGCGACTTCGGCGCCACGATCCGCGTCGCGGACCACTCGGGCGCCGCGTTGACCGTGCCCGAGGTGTGCAGGCCGGCCGTCGAGGCGGCCTCCTCCACGTCGGCCATGTCGATCTCCCCCAGCCGGCCCGCCTTCGGCGTGAGGAGCACGATGAAGCCGCCGTCGTCGAGGTTGGTCAGGGCGTCGACGAGCGTGTCGACGAGGTCTCCGTCGTCGTCCCGCCACCAGATCAGCGCCGCGTCGGCGACGTCACCGTAGTCCTCGTCGACGAGCTCGCTGCCGGTCGTGTCCTCGATGCTGAAGCGCAGGTCGTCATCGACGTCGAAGTCGTACCCGAACTCCTGGACGACGTGCCCCGCGGCGAAGCCCAGCTTCTCGCCACCCGTGCCGGATCCCACATGGGGAGGCGCGTTCACAGCTGCACAGATCCTTCCGTCGTGGCCTCGACCCGAGTGTCGTGACCGGCTGGCCTCGGATCCAACCGTAGTGGTCCCGGCAGCTTCGTGCGGGCCGAAGCGGACCGAGAGCTCTGTTCGGCCAGGAGACGGTGGGCCTCGGGCACGTCGAGGTGCGGCACGGCGCCCGAGACCGGTCCGGCGGTCAGGTCGGTGTGGACGGACGCGATGCCGCGGGCCCGGTCGAGCGGACCCTGCTCGATCCGCATCGACTGCACCCTCGCATGCGGCACGAGGCTGACCACGCGGGCCAACCATCCGCGGCGGAGGACCAGGGCGGTGTCCGTGACCGCATACCCGTTGCGGCGCCACGAGAACGGCTGGAACACCCGTGAGCGGCGGCTCGACGTCGTGAAGCCGGGCTCGTTCCCCGTCCCGCGCATCCCGGCGAGGAGCGCCGAGCGGTCCAGGCCCGGCAGCATGACCGCCGCGAGGTCGACCACATCGTCCTCGGTGCCGACGGGGAACGCGGTCGTCTGAGACTCGGTGTTCTCACCGACGACACCGGCGATCGTCACCTTCATCCGCCACCAGTCCGGCCAGCGCCAGAACACGCCCTGCGAGATCTCCACGGCCTGGATCCGCGCCAGCGGCACGGTGTTCGAGCGCTGGTCGGTCAGGCCGTGCGTGATGCGGAGGCGGTCGGTCTCGATGTCGACCGAGAAGTTGGCGTCGGTGAGGAACCGCCGCACCTGCGGGACGACGGCCCCGACGAAGATCGCGAAGAGGACCGGAAGGACCCCGACCGAGCCGAAGATCGCCCCGGCGAGCGTGGCCGGCACTGCGACGACGACGAACACCGTCGTGGGGTGGTACAGCAGCGACAGGACGACCCGGTTGAGCGGCACACTCATCGTCCGCAGCACCTGTCGGCCGCGCGTCGAGGCGACCCGACCGCGCAGCTCTCCCTGCAGCCGGGAGGTCGGGTATGCGCCGCTCGCCTCTCCCGCCGCCGCTCCGAGGGGCGTCGGGTGAGTCTGCAACGATGCCGGGCCGGGCGGGTCGACCGGGTCGGCCACACCGTGCCCCCGCTCCTCGGCGTCGACGAGCGACAGCACCGAGTCGCGGACCTCGAGCGCGCGCGGAAGGGTCAGGTAGGCGAGCTCCACGTGGGAGTCGGACCCTCCGGCGGACTGCACCACGACCTGGGCCAGCCCGAACAGCCGGGCGAGCAGCGGGCGGCTGATGTCGACGGACTGGATGCGGTCGTAGCGGACCTGGCGGTGCTGTTTGAAGAGCAGCCCCCAGCGGTACTCCAGCGTCCGGTCGCCGACCCGGAACCGGGACACCCGCCAGGCCAGCCATCCGTACAGGACGACGAGGGCGACCAGCGTGAGGAACGCGATCAGGGCGAGCCAGAAGTTACCGAAGGTCGGGTCCTCCGGCGCCTCGGGGCCGTAGCGGATGCCGATCAGACTCTCGAAGCGTTGCGAGATGAAGTAGCCGCCGACGGCCAGCACCATGACGCCACCTCGCAGGAAGGGTGAGATGGGGTGCAGCCGGCGCCAGTCGACCTCAGCGGTGCCGCCGCGCGGGTCGCTCATCCGCTGCCCGCTCCCGGGCACCTCGCTCACAGGCCGGCCCGTTGCGCCTCGCCGCGCACCATGAGGCGTTCGCGCATCCGCTCGGCGGTCTCGATGGGCAGCCCCGGGATCGTCGCGCTGGTCGACGGGGACGCTGTGAAGATCTGCAGGGTGGCCATCCCGAGCTTCCTCTCGAGGGGGCCGGACTGCATGTCGACGTACTGCAGGCGCCCGAACGGCACGCTGGAGACCTGCCGGAACAGGCGGCCCTTGCGGACGACGAGATCCTCGCTCAGCTCGATGTAGCTCATCGCCGACACCTGACGGCGGATCAGCCACAGGCCCCAGACGATGACCAGGGCCAGCGCTCCCGCACCGACCCACAGCCAGCCGGAGATGAGCGCCCCTCCCACCACGAGGGCGGCTGTCAGGGGGACCAGCCAGGCCAGCAGGGTGATGGTGCGGGCGGTGACGAGCCGACGCGAGACCGGTTGCCACTCCAGACCGCCGGTGTCGAACAGCTCGACGCGGCCGAGGTCGGCGTCCACCACCGGCGTCCTCGGCGCCTCCGGCAGCGGGGACACCCCGACGACCGGCGCCCCGGTCCCGGGGGTGACGACCGCAGGCTCGGTGTGGGTCGGCTCGGTGTGGGTCCGGTCGGTGTGAGTCGGCTCGGTGCTCGTCGGGTCGGTGCTCGTCGGGTCGGTGCTCGTCGGGTCCGCGTCAGTGCTTTCGGTGTCAGTGGGTTCGGCGTCGGTCGGCCCCCCGGCGTCCGAGGGAGTGCTCGATGGTGTCGCTGTCACGGGTACAACTATGCGCGACGACCGCAGTCCCGGGCGACCCGCCCGGGCCGCCGGGTCGGTCGGCCGGCCCTGCGCCGGCGGGACGCGAGAGACCTGGTGCGCCTCGCATACAGTCTGTGCATGGGACGGGTGACGGCACGCGTGCGCGCGACGCGGCTGGACTCCTCCGCGCCTGCACCCCGGCTGGACCGGATCGAGACCGTCGCCGTCGAGGAGCCGCTCCAGATCCGCGTCGAGCACGGCCCCGCGCAGGCCCGGCGGCGCGAGGACGTCGCCGTGACGATGCGCACCCCGGGTGACGACTTCGACCTCGCGCTGGGACATCTGATCACCGAAGGCGTGCTCGACGATGCGACCGCCGTCGCGGGCATGATGCACTGCACCGACGTCGACGCGGACGGGTCGCCCACCTTCAACGTCGTCGACGTCACCCTGCGCGCCGGAGCCGTTCTCGCCGCCAGGCCCCGGCAGCGGACCGAGGTCGTCACGAGCGCGTGCGGCATCTGTGGGACGGACGAGATCGCCGCGATCGCCGCCGCGAGCCGGTATGCCGTGGACCAGGACGCCCTGCGGGTCGACCCCGAGGTCGTGGCGGGCCTGCCCGACGCACTGCGCGAGCGGCAGAAGGGCTTCAGCCGCACGGGTGGGATGCACGCGGCCGGGATCGCGACCGGGGACGGCGAGCTCCTCGCAGTGCGCGAGGACGTCGGCCGGCACAACGCGGCCGACAAGGTCATCGGCTGGGCGGCCCGCGAGGGTCTGCTGCCGCTGCGGGGGCACGTTCTCGTCGTCTCGGCCCGGGCGAGTTTCGAGCTGGTCCAGAAGGCGGTGATGGCGGGGGCGCCGATGCTCGTGGCGGTGTCGGCCCCGACGTCGCTCGCCGTCGACCTCGCCGCCGCGGAGGGGCTGACGCTCGTGGCCTTCACCCGCGCTCCCCGGTGCACCGTCTACACGCGGGCGGAGCGCCTCGCCGGACGGTAGCGGTCCGGCCCCCGCCGACGCGGCCGCGACCCTTGCTCCCCTACGCGCGGGATCCTCCGCCGATCACCGGCAATGTCCCGTGATCGGAGGAGCACCTGTCGCCGAGGTGAGGACGTGTCTCGGGAGCGGACAAGGGTCGTACCGCGCAGCCGGTGAGTCGGACGACAGGCGGGACGACCGCATACCTGCGGACGGGGGTAGGTTGGACTCGACTGTGAGCCCGGCCACGCGTGCGGAAGGATGGGGCCGCGAGACCTCTTCCACTCCACGGCGCGTGGTCGCCGGACGTGACACCCAAACGAAGGGAAGACGACGTGACGCGAGCCGAGGACCTCGGTCCGATCCTCAACGGCATCCCCGCCCACCTGCCCGACATCGACCCCGCCGAGACCCAGGAGTGGCTCGACTCGCTCGACGGCGTGATCTCCAACGTCGGTCGGCAGCGGGCGCGCTACGTCATGCTCCGCCTCCTCGAACGGGCTCGCGAACTCCAGGTCGGTGTCCCCTCGCTGACGACCACCGACTACGTCAACACGATCAGCCCGGAGCAGGAGCCGTGGTTCCCCGGCGACGAGGACGTCGAGCGCCGCTTCCGTGCCTACCTGCGGTGGAACGCGGCGATGATCGTGCACCGGGCGCAGCGTCCCGAGATCTCGGTCGGCGGTCACATCTCGACGTACGCCTCGGCGGCGACGCTCTACGAGGTCGGGTTCAACCACTTCTTCCGGGGCCGGGACCACGAGGGCGGCGGCGACCAGATCTTCTTCCAGGGCCACGCCTCGCCGGGGATGTACGCCCGCGCCTACCTCGAGGGCCGGCTCTCCGAGGAGCGCCTCGACGGCTTCCGTCAGGAGAAGTCGCACATCGTCGACGGAAAGCCGCTGGCGCTGCCCTCCTACCCGCACCCGCGCCTGATGCCGGACTTCTGGGAGTTCCCGACGGTGTCGATGGGTCTCGGGCCGATGAACGCCATCTACCAGGCGCAGTTCAACAAGTACCTCCACAACCGCGGCATCAAGGACACCTCCGGCCAGCGCGTCTGGGCCTTCCTCGGTGACGGCGAGATGGACGAGCCCGAGTCGCGCGGGTGCCTGCAGATCGCGGCCCAGGAGGAGCTGGACAACCTCACCTTCGTCGTCAACTGCAACCTGCAGCGTCTCGACGGTCCGGTCCGGGGCAACGGCAAGATCATCCAGGAGCTCGAGGCGTTCTTCCGCGGTGCAGGGTGGAACGTCATCAAGGTCGTCTGGGGCCGGGGCTGGGACCCGCTGCTCGCCGCCGACAAGGACGGTGCGCTCGTCCACCTCATGAACACCACGAGTGACGGCGACTACCAGACCTTCCGTGCCAACGACGGCAAGTACGTCCGCGACTTCTTCTTCGCCCGCGACCCGCGGACGATCAAGATGGTCAAGGACTGGAGCGACGAGGACATCTGGTGGAAGCTCAAGCGCGGCGGCCACGACTACCACAAGGTCTACGCGGCCTACCGCTCGGCGATGCACCACACCGGCCAGCCCACGGTCATCCTCGTCAAGACGATCAAGGGCTACGGCCTCGGCACGAGCTTCGCGGGCCGCAACGCGACCCACCAGATGAAGAAGCTCACCCTCGACAACCTCAAGGACCTCCGCGACAGCCTCCACATCCCGATCGACGACGCGGCGCTGGAGAAGGACCCCTACCAGGCGCCGTACTACCACCCGGGTGAGAAGGACGAGGTCATCGAGTACGCCCTGGACCGCCGCCGCCAGCTCGGCGGCCCCATCCCGCAGCGCCGTTCCACGCACATCCCGATCTCGCTCCCCGAGGACTCGGCATACGCTCAGCTCAAGAAGGGCTCGGGCAAGCAGCAGGTCGCGACGACGATGGCGTTCGTCCGCCTCCTCAAGGACCTCATGCGCGACAAGGAGTTCGGCCGCCGGATCGTGCCGATCATCCCGGACGAGGCCCGCACCTTCGGGATGGACAGCTTCTTCCCGACCATCAAGATCTACAACCCGCACGGTCAGCGCTACACCTCGGTGGATGCCGAGCTGATGCTCGCCTACAAGGAGTCCGAGCAGGGCCAGATCCTCCACCTCGGCATCAACGAGGCGGGGTCGGTCGCGGCCTTCACCGCGGCCGGGTCGTCGTACTCCACCCACCAGGAGCCGATGATCCCGATCTACATCTTCTACTCGATGTTCGGGTTCCAGCGCACCGGCGACGGGATCTGGGCGGCGGCCGACCAGATGACCCGTGGTTTCCTCATCGGGGCGACCGCTGGGCGGACCACACTGACCGGGGAGGGTCTGCAGCACGCGGACGGCCACTCCCCGCTGCTCGCGGCGACGAATCCCGCGGTCGTGGCCTACGACCCCGCGTTCGGCTTCGAGATCGCGCACATCGTCCAGGACGGCCTGCACCGGATGTACGGCACCGACGACTCGCTGACCGACGACCAGCGCAACGTCATCTACTACCTCACGGTCTACAACGAGCCGATGCAGCAGCCGGCCGAGCCGGAGGACGTCGACCGGGACGGCATCCTCAAGGGCATGTACCTTTACGCTCCCGGCTCGACCGAGGGGGTCGGAGAGGACGCGCCGCGTGTCCAGCTGCTCGCCTCCGGTGTCGGGGTCCCGTGGGCGCTTGAGGCCCAGGAGATGCTCCTCAAGGACTGGCACGTGGTCGCCGACGTCTGGTCGGTGACGTCGTGGAGCGAGCTGCGGCGCGAGGCGATGGACGCCGACCGGCAGAACTTCCTCGAGCCAGGCGACAGCCCGCGGGTGCCCTACGTCACCCAACGGCTCCAGGACACCCGTGGCCCGGTCGTGGCGGTCTCGGACTACATGCGCCAGGTCCAGGACCAGATCGCCCAATGGGTCCCCGGCGACTACGCCTCCCTCGGCGCCGACGGCTTCGGCTTCTCCGACACCCGCCCGGCCGCTCGGCGGTTCTTCCACATCGACGGTCCGTCGGTCGCGGTGCGGGCGCTGCAGGTGCTCGCCGACCGCGGCGAGGTGGAGCAGTCGGTGCCGGCCGAGGCCGCCCGGCGCTACCGCCTGAACGACGTCACCGCCGGCACGTCCGGCAATGCCGGAGGCGACGCGTAGCACCAGGTCGCTCCGGTCACGATGGTGCGGTGCCGATCGCTCGGCACCGCACCATCGTCGGGTCAGGTCCGCGAGGCGAGGTATGCGTCGCGCACCTCGACCGCGAGAGCCGGCTGGTCACAGAACACCGCATCGACGCCCGCCTCGAAGAAGGCGGTCAGCTCGGCCGCGTAGTCCCCGAGGGCGGCGGGATCGGTGCCGGCGCGGAGCTCGGCGGGGAGGAAGTGGTTCTCCGCCCGGAAGGTCCAGGGCGTCACCTCGAGGCCCACCGCGTGAGCGTCGGCGACCAGGGAGGTCGGCTCGGCGAGCCGGTCCTCGCGCGTTCGGCCGATGACGAGGTGCTTGCTCGGCCCGATCGCGTCGACGGTGCCGGCGAGCCGTTCCAGGGACGGCGGTTCGAGGAGATCGGCGAAGGTGCGGGGATCCCCCGTCAGGACGTGGTCGAGCGGCCGTCCATCGTCCTCGACGAGGAACACGAGAGTCCCGGCCCAGCCGAGCTCGTGCCGGAGCCGGACCAGGTTGCCCATCTCGAAGGACTCGATCCGCACGAGGGCGCCCGCGTCGGAGAGGCCGGCGCGGTCGAGCGCCGCGAGCAACGCTGCCTCGGGGTCGTGGCCCAAGGCGTGGAACAGGCTCGAGTGCTTGATCTCGGGGATCACGCCGAGCTCCCACCCCCGTTCGGCGCTGGCCTGCGCCCGCAGGGCGAGGACCTCGTCGACCGTCGGGATACCCCAGTCACGGCAGCCCTCGAGAGTGTGCGGGCGCAGCGCGGGCATCGGCTCGCGGGCCCGCAGGGTGCGCAGCTCCTCGAGGGTGAAGTCGGTCGTGAACCACCCCTCCTCGACCACTCCGGCGAACTCGACCCTGCGCCGGCGGTCGGCGAACTCCGGATGCGACGCGACATCCGTCGAGCCGCTGAGGTTGGGTTCGTGCCGGTCGACGAGGTGTCCGTCCTTGGTACAGACGAGGTCGAACTCGACGTACTCCACCCCGCTCGAGGCGGCCCGCGCATACGACCCGATCGTGTTCTCCGGGACCTCTCCCGGCGCCCCGCGGTGCCCGTAGACGTGCGGCCGCGCTCGGGTCCAGGGATCGGAGTCCACACCGGCACATTAGCGATCCCGCGTGATTGCACGACTATGCAGGGCTCTGCATATACTTGCATTCGTGTCCAAAGTCCTCACCTCTTTGCCCGCCGGCGAGCGCGTCGGCATCGCCTTCTCCGGAGGTCTCGACACCTCCGTCGCCGTCGCGTGGATGCGTGAGAAGGGCGCGGTCCCCTTCACCTACACGGCCGACATCGGCCAGTACGACGAGCCCGACATCAGCGGGGTCCCGGAGCGTGCGATGCAGTACGGCGCCGAGGCGGCCCGGATCGTCGACTGCCGTTCCGCCCTCGTCGAGGAGGGGCTCGTCGCGCTGAGCAGCGGCGCCTTCCACATCCGCTCCGGCGGACGGGTGTACTTCAACACCACCCCGCTCGGACGAGCGGTGACCGGGACGCTCCTCGTGCGCGCGATGCACGAGGACGGCGTGGACATCTGGGGCGACGGGTCGACGTTCAAGGGCAACGACATCGAGCGGTTCTACCGCTACGGCCTCATCGCGAACCCGCGGCTGCGGATCTACAAGCCGTGGCTCGACGTCGACTTCGTCACCGAGCTCGGCGGCCGGCACGAGATGAGCGAGTGGCTCACCGCGCGCGACCTGCCCTATCGCGACGCGCAGGAGAAGGCCTACTCGACCGACGCCAACATCTGGGGCGCCACCCACGAGGCCAAGACCCTCGAGCACCTCGACGTCAGCCTCGAGATCGTCGAGCCGATCATGGGCGTGCGGTTCTGGGACCCGGGGGTCGACATCGCGACCGAGGACGTCACCCTGCGGTTCGAGCGCGGACGGCCCGTGGCGATCAACGGCACGACGTTCGAGGACCCCGTGGCCCTCGTCCACGAGGCCAACGCGATCGGTGGCCGGCACGGGCTCGGCATGTCGGACCAGATCGAGAACCGGATCATCGAGGCCAAGTCCAGGGGGATCTACGAGGCGCCCGGCATGGCGCTGCTGTGGATCGGCTACGAGCGGCTGCTCAACGCCATCCACAACGAGGACACCATCGCCAACTACCACGCCGAAGGACGCCGGCTCGGCCGGCTCCTCTACGAGGGTCGGTGGCTCGACCCCCAGGCCCTGATGATGCGCGAGTCCATCCAGCGCTGGATCGCCTCGGTCGTCACCGGCGAGGTGACGCTTCGGCTGCGGCGCGGCGAGGACTACTCGATCCTCGACACGACCGGTCCTGCCTTCTCGTACCACCCGGAGAAGCTGTCCATGGAGCGCACCGAGGGAGCCGCGTTCGGCCCGTCCGACCGGATCGGCCAGCTCACCATGCGCAACCTCGACATCGCCGACACGCGCGACAAGCTCGAGCTGTACGCCACCCAGCCCCTCGACGAGGGTCAGGTCCTCGTCGAGAACGGCATCCTCCTCGGCGCGCTGCCGCCCGGTGGCCGCGAGGAGATCACCGCCAACCCGGCCGCGGAGGACGTCGACCAGATCGACGACGCCCTCGACCGCGCGGCCATGGAGTTCGGGACCGACTGAACCTCCCCGCCCTCGTCATCCGGTGTTTCCCCGGCCGCTTCCGTCGAGAGCGCACGACCCGCCGCGGAGCGCGCGCCACGGCCAGGGCGGGTCCTGCCCTCTCGGCCGGCCCCTCGTCGGACGTTCCGCGGGAGCCGCGGCGGGCATACAGTGGCAGGTATGTCGACCCAGCGAACGCCTGAGGATCCGCACGAGGGCTCGGAGGACGATCCCCGCCGCGAGCTGGACCCGGCCGACGAGGCGCCGGTGGCGCCGCCGGGCCGATACGAGCCGGCCGCGGGCGGCGACGTCGTCGCCGCCCCGAGACGTGAGCCCACGGTCATGGACCGACTGGAGTCCGCGAGCGGGCCGCTCGCCGTCATCGCGTTCTTCGTCATCGGCTTCGGAACCGGCATGTGGTACGTCGCGTGGGTGGTCTTCCTCATCCCCGCGGCCCTGCACGCCTGGAACAAGCCGTCGAAGAAGTGACCCCCGCCCTCGGCGAACCGTTGTGGAGGGCATACAACTAGCCTGATGCCATGGCAGCCTCCCGGATCCGCGTCTCGGCTCGGTCCCGCGAGGCGATCGCCCGGCGCGCGGGCGACCTGGCGACGACGGCAACCCGCGAGGTCGAGACCACGCACGAGTGGTACCGCGGACTCTCCGCCGAGGACCGCTCCTGGGTCGGCCTCATCGCCCAGTCCGGCATCGCCGCCTTCCTCTCCTGGCTGGGCAGCAAGGGCGAGACCCGCCCGGTGACCGCCGACGTGTTCGGCACCGCGCCGCAGGAGCTGACCCGATCGATCAGCCTCAAGCAGACCCTCGACCTGGTGCGCACCGTCGTCGCGGTCGTCGAGCGGGAGGTCGACGGGATCGTCGACCCGCGGGACGAGCGGGCGATCCATGAGGCGGTCCTCGTGTACTCCCGGGAGATCGCCTTCGCGGCGGCCGAGGTGTATGCGGCGGCCGCCGAGGTTCGCGGCGCCTGGGATGCCCGGCTCGAGAGCCTCGTGGTCGACTCGGTCCTGCGTGGCGAGGCCGACGATGCGATCCGCAGTCGGGCCACCGCGCTCGGCTGGGGATCGGCGACGGATGTGGCGGTCATCGTCGGCACCACTCCCCCGCGTGCCGGTGCCGGGCTCGGCGTGGTCGACATCGTCCACCGGCAGACCAACCGGCTCGGACTCGCCGCGCTCGTCGCCGTACAGGGTCCTCGGCTGATCGCGATCCTCGCCCACGTCGAGGACGACCTCACGGTCGCCCGGTCGCTGCTCGCCGTGTTCGGCGAGGGACCTGTGGTGGTCGGGCCCGTCGTCCCCCACCTGTTCGCCGCGGGACGCTCGGCCCGGGCCGCGATCTCGGGCCACACGGCAGCCCCGGCCTGGCCGGACGTGCCGCGGCCGGCACGGGCGGACGACCTGCTGGCCGAGCGCGCCCTGATCGGCGACCTCCCGGCCCGGGCCGCGCTCGGCGACCGCATCGTGCGGCCCCTGCTCGAGACCAGCGGCGGCCACCTCTACGAGACGGCCACCGCATACCTCGACACCGGCGGCAACCTCGAGGCCACGGCGCGAGGGCTGTTCGTCCACGCGAACACGGTCCGTTACCGGCTCGGCCGGATCGTCGACGTCACCGGCTACGACCTCGGCGACCCGCACGACGCGTTCACCGTGCGCATCGCCCTCGCGCTCTCTCGACTGCCGCGCGGGGCGCGCGCCCCGGCCGGGCTCTGAGCGGCACCGGCAGCGACGGTTTGTGGGAACCCTCCAACTCGCGTCCCCGATGTTCGTGCCGTTCGGTCACGGCACGGTCACGGCGGAGCCGCCAACCTGGAATGGTGCTCGTCATCGTCTGCCCAGGCCAGGGCTCACAGAAACCCGGCTTCCTCACCCCGTGGCTCGACATCCCCGGTGTGCGGGAGCGCGCCGAGTGGCTCTCCGCCGTCGCCGGCCTCGACCTCGTCGCCCACGGAACCACCTCGGACGAGGCGACCATCAAGGACACCGCCGTCGCCCAGCCACTCCTCGTCATGGCGGGCCTGGTGTCGATGCTCACCCTCTTCGAGCACCCTGGGGACGGCTTTCGGCGGGTGGCCGCCGGAGCCGGGCACTCCGTCGGTGAGATCACCGCTGCCAGTGCGGCGGGCGTGATCTCCGCCGAGCAGGCCATGGTGTTCGTCCGCGAGCGCGGCAAGGCGATGGCCGCCGCGAGCGCCGTGCGCCCGACCGGCATGAGCGCGGTCCTCGGCGGCGACCCCGACGAGGTGGCGGACACCCTGACCGCCCACGGACTGACGCCCGCCAACAACAACGGTGCCGGCCAGATCGTGGCCGCGGGCACGATGGAGCAGCTGAGCACACTCGCCGAGGCGCCCCCCGCCAAGGCCCGGGTCATCCCCCTGCAGGTCGCCGGCGCCTTCCACACCGAGCACATGGCCCCCGCCGTCAGCGTGCTGTCCGGCTTCGCCAAGGCGATGTCCACCCACGACGCGCGGGTGCCGCTGGTGTCCAACGCCGACGGCAAGGTCGTGCACGGCGGCCGCGAAGTGCTCTCCCGCCTCGTCTCCCAGGTGAGCAACCCGGTGCGCTGGGACCTGTGCATGGAGACGCTGCGCGAGCTCGGCACGACGGCCATCATCGAGGTGCCGCCGGCCGGAACCCTGACCAACCTCGCCAAGCGGGCCCTGCCGGGCGTCGAGACGGTCGCACTCCGCACGCCCGACGACCTCGAGAAGGCGCACCGGCTCGTGGCCGAGCACGGCGAGGAGCGCCAGGACGCCGTCGAGCCCACGTGGCGCCTCGTCATCTCGCCCGCCAAGGGCACGCTGTCGCACAACGACGCGGCGCTCGGCTCCGTCGTCGCCGCCGGCGACGTCGTCGCGACGGTGTCGTCGCTGCGCGACACCTACGAGGTCACCGCCCCCCACGGTGGCTCGATCGTCGAGTGGCTCGCCGAGGACGGCGACCCGGTCGCACCCGGCCAGCCGGTCCTGCGACTCCACCCCGAAGGGAACTGAACCACAGCCATGTCTCTGCTTCGCAGGAAGAGCCACTCCCCGACGTCGGCCGACGACTCCGGCGCCCCGCACCCCAAGGGCACCGGGTCGATCTCGACCGTGTCCGGCGCCCGGCACGCGGGCATCCTCGGCATCGGCGCGTACCGCCCGCGACGGGTCGTCGACAACCACGAGATCTGCCAGGTCCTCGACAGCAACGACGAGTGGATCCGCGAGCGCTCCGGCATCATCACCCGGCACTTCGCCGGCGACGGCGAGAGCGTGGTCGACATGTCCGAGGCGGCCGCCCGCGACGCCATCGCGATGGCGGGCATCGACCCGGAGCAGATCGGCTGCATCATCGTGGCGACGGTCTCGCACCCCTACCAGACGCCTGCGGCGGCACCGCTAGTCGCCATCCGGATCGGAGCCGACACCGCCGCCGCGTTCGACATCTCCGCCGCCTGCGCCGGCTACTGCCACGGCATCACGCTCGCCAGCGACATGGTCCGGTCCGGAACGGCCGAGTATGCGCTGGTCATCGGCGTCGAGCGGCTCTCGGACTTCACCGACCCGACCGACCGCGGAACGGCGTTCATCTTCGCCGACGGCGCCGGTGCGGCCGTGATCGGACCCACCGAGAGCGAGGGCATCGGGCCGACCATCTGGGGCTCGGACGGCAACAACTGGGACGCCATCGCCCAGCGCGACAGCTGGATCGACGTCCGGGACCAGGATCTCGGCTGGCCCGCCATCGTGATGCAGGGCCAGACCGTGTTCCGCTGGGCCGTCTGGGGAATGGCCCCGGTCGCTCAGCGAGCCCTGGACGCCGCAGGCGTCACGGTGGCCGACCTCGACGCGTTCATCCCCCACCAGGCCAACATGCGCATCATCGACGCCATGGCCAAGCAGCTGAAGCTGCCCGCCGACGTGGCGATCGCCCGCGACATCGAGACGTCGGGCAACACCTCCGCCGCCTCTGTCCCCCTCGCCACCGAGCGTCTCCTCCGCGAGGGTCTCGCCCCCCGGGGTGGCCTGGCGCTCCAGCTCGGCTTCGGCGCCGGGCTGTCCTACGCCGCGCAGGTCATCCGACTCCCCTAGATCCCCCGCCGGCCCGCGGGTTCTCGGGCCGAGTACGACCCCGACCAGGTCCACCCGGACCGTCGACCGAGCAACACCCCACCACAACCATCAAGGAGTGACACCCATGGCTATGAGTGAGCAGGAGATCCTCGCCGGACTGGCCGAGATCGTCAACGAGGAGACCGGCCTCGACGCCGAGTCCGTCCAGATGGACAAGTCCTTCACCGACGACCTCGACATCGACTCGCTGTCGATGATGACCATCGTCGTCAACGCGGAGGACAAGTTCGGTGTCCGCATCCCCGACGAGGAGGTCAAGAACCTCTCGACCGTCGGCGACGCCGTCACCTACATCTCCGCCAACCAGAGCTGACGCGGGAGCCCTACCCGGGGCCGGTGATCCGGCCGGCCTCGGGGCCGCGGGCCGAGCCGCGCTGAGCCCGAGCACCCGGCCCGCGCCATGCCTCGACCAGGGCGCGAGCGGCGCACGAGCCGACCAGCGCATACCGGATCCGGCGGGCGGAACGGCGACCGAGCCGCACCCGAACGACCACCGGCCACCCCTCACCACTCGACCCACCACCCCTCGCGAGGAGCACACAACGTGAGTACCCCGAAGCGCGTCGTCGTCACCGGCATGGGCACCACCACGCCGGTCGGCGGCACGGTCCCCGAGACCTGGCAGGCGATCCTCGCCGGCCGGTCCGGCGCTCGTCCGATGACCTTCGACTGGGTCACCGAGTACAACCTGCCGGTCACCTTCGGCGCCCTGATCCACACCGACCCATCCGAGGTCCTGACCAAGGTCGAGGTGCGCCGCCAGGACCCCAACGGCCAGTACGCCCTCATCGCGGCGCGCGAGGCCTGGGCCGACGCCGGCGCGCCCGACGTCGAGGCCGAGCGACTCGCCGTCGTGGTCGGCACCGGCATCGGCGGGGTGTGGACCCTGCTGAACCAGTGGGACATCCTCAAGGAGAGCAAGACGACCCGCAAGATCTTCCCGTTGTCGGTCCCTATGCTCATGCCGAACTCCGCGACCGCCGCGGTCTCGCTCGACCTCGGCGCCCGCGCGGGTGCCCACACAGCGGTCTCGGCCTGCGCCTCGGGCGCTGAGTCGATCGGGCTGGGGATGGAGATGATCAAGTCCGGCCGAGCCGATGTCGTCGTCGCCGGCGGCACCGAGGCCGCCGTGCACCCGATCTGCTTCGCCGGCTTCACGCAGATGCAGGCGCTCTCCACCCGCAACGACGAGCCTGAGCGTGCGTCTCGTCCGTACGACACCGGCCGCGACGGCTTCGTCCTCGGAGAGGGCGCCGGCATCGTCGTCCTCGAGTCCGAGGAGCACGCCAAGGCGCGCGGCGCAAAGGTGTATGCGGAGGTCGCCTCGGTCGGTATGTCCGCCGACGCACACCACATCGCCGCCCCTGAGCCGGAGGGCGCCGGCGCATCCCGGGCGATGGTGGAGGCCGTCGAGCGCGCGGGACTGAGCGCTTCCGACATCGTCCACGTCAACGCGCACGCGACCTCGACCCCGGTCGGTGACATCGCCGAGTCCAACGCGATCCGGCGGGCCTTCGGCGAGACGGCCGACGGAATGTGCGTGAGCGCGACCAAGTCGATGACCGGGCACCTGCTCGGTGCGGCCGGAGCCCTCGAGACCATTCTCACCATCCTGGCGCTCACCGAGCGCACCGCCCCGGCGACCATCAACATCGACGACCGGGACCCCGAGATCTACCTCGACGTCGTGCACGGCGAGCACCGCCGGCTCCCCGACGGAGACATCGCGGCGCTGAACAACAGCTTCGGTTTCGGCGGTCACAACGTCGCCCTCGTCGTGAAGAGCGCCTGATGGCGCGCCAGCCGAACGAGGCGTCGGCGGCCGCGTCAGCGGCGACCCGACCCAAGGTCGACAAGGCGAACGACCCGCGCAACCCGCGGACCCGGCTCGCCGCGTTCTTCGACGAGGGCTCGCTGGAGCTCATCACCCCCGAGGACGACTCAGGCTTCCTGGCCGCAACCGGGACGGCCGACGGGGCGCCCGTCGTCGCGTTCTGCTCGGATGCCACGATCCAGGGCGGGGCGATGGGCATCGAGGGATGCAAGGTCATCCTCACGGCCTACGAGCGGGCGCTGGCCGACGGCATCCCGGTCGTGGGCATCTGGCACTCCGGTGGGGCCCGCCTCGCCGAGGGCGTGGCCTCACTGCACGCCGTCGGCGAGGTGTTCGCGATCATGACCCGCGCCTCGGGCGTGGTGCCGCAGATCTCGATCGTCATCGGCGCGGCGGCCGGTGGGGCGGCCTATGGGCCGGCCCTGACGGACATCGTCATCCTCGCTCCCGAAGGACGCATCTTCGTCACGGGACCGGACGTCGTCCGCTCCGTCACGGGTGAGTCGGTGGACGCACTGCGCCTCGGTGGTCCGGAGCCGCACGGTCGGCGTTCCGGCGTCGTGCACGTGCTCGCCGACTCCACCGACGACGCCTACGCGCGCGGTCGGATCCTCTGCGACCTCCTCGTGAACCAGGGAGCGTTCGACGCCGACGGCGTCGTGGACTCGGACCTGTCCGCGCAGTTCCCCGAGTCGAGCAAGCGGGCCTACGACGTGCATCCGGTCATCGAGGACCTCCTCGACGACGGTGCGCCGACGCAGGAGCTGCACCCGAAGTGGGCACCGAACATCGTCACACAGCTGGGCCGGTTCGGCGGCCGGACCGTCGGGGTCATCGCGAACAACCCGATGCGGCTCGGCGGGTGCCTGGACTCCCCCTCGGCGGAGAAGGCGGCGCGGTTCGTGCGGATGTGCGATGCGTTCGGGGTGCCGCTCGTCGTCCTCGTCGACGTCCCCGGTTACCTGCCGGGCGTCGGCCAGGAGTGGGACGGCGTGGTCCGCCGAGGCGCCAAGCTGCTGCACGCCTTCGCCGAGGCGGTGGTCCCTCGGGTGACTCTCGTGACCCGCAAGACCTATGGGGGTGCGTACATCGCGATGAACGCTCGCGCCCTCGGAGCGACGCGCGTCTTTGCATGGCCGACCGCGCACGTGGCCGTGATGGGCTCGGTCGCCGCGATCCGGGTGCTGCACCGCAGGCGGCTCGCGGAGGTGGACGATGCGGACCGCCCGGCCGTCGAGCAGCAGCTCGCCGACGAGCACGACAAGCTCTCCGGGGGTCTGCCGCGGGCGGTCGAGATGGGAGTCGTCGACGAGATCGTCGAGCCCACCGCGACGCGCTCGGCCCTCGTGCGGGCCCTCGCCGCGGCCCCGCAGCGACGCGGACAGCACGGGAACATCCCGCTCTGAGGCGGGCAGCTGACGGTGCACCTCGAGGCCCCCGGGACGTCGGTCTCCGGGGGCCTCGGCCGTGAAAGTGGGCCGTCGCGCGGGCGGCGTGGGAGTCCTGCCCCGGTCAGCCGACCTTGTGCAGCCAGCGGACTGGGGCGCCCTCGCCGGCGTGCCGGAAGATGTCCAACTCGGCGTCATGGTCGGAGCCGAGGCACTCCTCGATCATCTCGGCCATCGCCTCGCCGCTGCCCTGGGCGAGCCGGATGATCTCGCGCAGCCGGTCCTCGCCGATGACGAGGTCTCCGTTCGCGGAGGTGCGCGTGTGCAGGATCCCCAGGCTGGGTGTGTAGGACCACCGGGCGCCATCGACTCCGGGGCTCGCGTCCTCGGTGATCTCGTAGCGGATACCGGCGAAGCCCTTGAGCGCGGACGCGACGGCGGCGCCGGTGCCTGGGGCGCCGGTCCATGACAGATCGGCCCGCATCATTCCGGGCCCGGCGGGCTGGTCGCGCCAGTCGAGGCTGACCCGCGAACCGAGCACGCTCTCGAGCGCCCACTGGATGTGGGCGCACAGCGCTTTAGGCGTCGCGTGGATGAACACGACGCCACGGGTCCAGCCGGCGCGGGACGCGCCGGTGGGGTTGGGTAGCACGGACATCCGGGTCTCCTCACCTGCGATGGACGTCTTCCCCAACGCCACGGCAGTCGTGCTGAGCCTGGATCCGGTCTGCTGCTCGGTATGCGGTTGTCACCGGATCCATCTGTCACACCCGTCACGGGAGTAAGCAGATGTCACCGTTCGCCTATTCTGCACCATGTTGCACAGTGGCACCAGTACCCGTTGCTAGGCTCTCTCTACCGAGGGGCGATCGCGCGGGAGGACCGGTCGAGCTCCTGCGATCGGAACCGAGGTCGCGGCTGTGTAGCCTGTGCGCCGAGGGGCGTTAGCTCAGTCGGTCAGAGCAGCGGACTCATAATCCGTCGGTCGTCGGTTCAAGCCCGACACGCCCCACCACTCACTCCCAGGTGCGGTAGGTGTCTAGGTAGTCCTCCCAGTCCCATGCGGCCAGGAACCGGCTGGCCGCCGTCCGGCCGTTCGCGAACAGCGTTGCGACCTGGGCCTGGCTGAGGCCGAAGTCGACCGGGTTGACCCCAGCGGTGTCGACCTGCATGGTCCGGACCTTGACCCACGGCTTTGCGAGATGAGCCTGGTCCCGGCCCACGATCGCTGTCATCGCGACATTCGCGGCCAGCGCGACCGGACCGTGCTTGAACAGCCCCGCTATCGGAAGGAGCTTGGCCGCATCCATGGGGAGGACCGGCAGGAGCTTGACCCCGAATGTCGGCCAGCGCGGCCGTTGGCCATCGGTTCGGTCGAGAACGTCGATCGGGAAGTTGGACAGGACGCCGCCGTCGACGAGGGTCGACGTCGTGCCGTCAGCGGCGGTCAAGGTGGCCGGCTCGTAGAAGAACGGGATGGACATGGACGCTCGGACGGCGTCGGCCACGAGCTGTCGGTCCGGATCGAGGCCGTAGGCAGGCTCGTAGTCCCACGGGAAGTACCTGAGCTCACCCTTCGTGATGTCGGTCGCGGTGACGACGAGCCGGTACCGGCGCTCGGGCGGGAGCGAGGTGTGCGGGTCGTCCTCGATGGCGAGGTCGCCGAACGTTTCGACTCCGCACTCGTCGACGAGCAGGTTGCCGAGCCACTCCCGCAGATACTCACCTTCGAAGACACCGTCGTCCGTCAGCAGGGACAGCAGCGGCCCACCGACCGGAATCCGGTCCAGCACGGACCGGTCGGCGAAGCGCCGGTAGTCCACGGTCGTCATGATGTCGGTCATCCGAGACGCTGGCATGCCGGCTGCCACCAGCGCCCCCACGATCGAACCGGCCGACGTGCCCGCGACTCTCGGGAAGGTGTATCCAGCCTCCGAGAGCACCGAGATCGCGCCGACGTGGCCGATGCCGAGGACCCCGCCGCCTTCGAGGACGAGGTCGGCGGCGAGCGATGTCTCACTCACCGCGCCGACCTGGCCTCAACCGCTCCGCTGCAGAACGCGGTCAATGCCACATCTTGCCGCCATCCGGGCCGCCACCACGCTTCTCGGCAAGGTGCTGGAGGACGTTGTCGGGGATGCCGCCGCTGCCCTCATCGACCAGGCCGGCCCGCTGCATGGACTGTTGCATCGCCGCATTCGGCTCGCCCGCGTCCCCCGACCTGATGAACTCGTCCTGCTCCTCGCTGCTCAAGCCATCCCACCAGCTCTGCACTGCGTCTTGCCTGGTCACAGGTCCTCCTCGGTCGTGTGGGTGTTCCGGCTCATGGTGTCGGCTTCCGCCGCGCTTTTCAAGGGTTCGTCGGCGTTGGCATCCCAATGGCCGAGGTGGCGAGTGCGATCGTCTGCTCGATGGACATCGAAGACCCCTTCGTGAAGGCCGCCGTCCACAGGCCGTCCTGAAGCGTCGTGCGGGCGGGTTCGATGAAGCGGTCGAGATGCTGCTGGTCGGGGACCGGACGGGGGATACCGGCCACCTCTCGCTGCGTCTCTGAGGTGCCGAGCAGGGTCGCTGCCACCTCAGGCGATCCCATTCCGGCGGCCACCGCGGCGGCAGCGTCCAGCAGGTCGATCGACAACTCGGTGTCACCGAGAGCCACTGCGTCGGCGGCCACCTCCCGAAGGACGGCCGAGGCGCTCTCCGGACCTTCGGAGTGGAGCAACGCCACGATGAGGTTGCCCTGGTTGATCGCGACACCCCAGGGGTCCCCTAGCGCCGTGACCAGCTCGATCGCGGTGCGAGCGGCGGTGACGGCACCCGAGTAGTCCCCTGCGTCGAGCTGCATGTGCACGACATTGGTCAGCGCCATGGCCTCCCGGTGCCGGTCGCCCACCCGACGCGCGATCGACAGACTCCGCTCGATCAGCGCACGAGCCTCTTCGAGGTCCCCGGCCTCGCGCCGCGCGATACCGAGACTGTTCGACTCCCTCGCCTCCCGCTCGAGGTCACCGAGACGGTGCGCCATGGCCAACGCTCGCTCGAGGGCGAGGCTTCCCGACGACAGATCCAGCTGCTGCACGGCGAGGACCCCTTGCCCGTGCAGCGCGTCGACCACCTCCGGGCTGTCGGGCACGTCATCGCCGGCGAGGAGGCGTCGCGCCCGCTCGTGCCACCCACGGCCCTCGGCGATGTAGCCGAACCGGTACCAGTACGAGTTCATCGGTTCGAGCAGGGCGTAGCCGCAGATAGCGCGTTCACCGGCGGGTGCGACGGTCGGGGCGAGGCACCAGTCGAGCGCAGCACGGATGTCCTCTTCGACTGCCTCCATCCGGTCGAGCGCGCTCATCTGCCGTGGCCCGGTCAACAGCGAGCTGATCTCTGCTGCGACCTGCAGGGACCATCGGGCATGCGCGAGCCGCACCTGGTCGTGCTCGTCCGACTCCTCCAGGCGGGTACGCGCGAAACGCCGGATGGTCTCCAGCATGAACATCATCGGCTCCCCGTCCGGTCCCTCCACGATCTCGAGCAGGCTGGCGTCGATCAGGTGAGTGACGACGTCGAGCGGGTCACGGCCGTCCGTGCTCACGACGTCCGCAACGGCGTCGAGGTCGAAACGGCTCGAGAAGACACCGAGCTGGCGCAACGCGCGCTGACTGTGCGGATCGAGGAGGTCATAGCTCCACGAGATCGTGGCCCACAGGGTGCGGTGCCGCTCTGATCGGTCGCCGACCACGACCGCCTCGGTCGGTAGGTCGTCGATCCGATGCAGCAGTGCCTTGGGGCTGAGTAGACGTGAACGTGCCGCCGCCAGCTCGATGGCGAGGGGTAGACCGTCGAGTCGCTCACACAATGCGACCACGTCAGCGACGTTGGCCGGGGTCAGCGCGAAGGTCGGCTTGACCATCCGTGCGCGCCGGAGGAACAACGCAACGGCTCCGGTGTCGAGCTCGTCCGGCCTCCGGTCAGCGGAAAGGTCAGGGACGGGGAGGGGTGCGACCGGGTAGAGGTGCTCGTCGGCCAGGTGCAGGGGGCGACGCGAGGTGGCCAGGATCCTCACCCCCGGGGCTGTCGTCAGCAGTCGGCTGACGACCTCCGACGCATCCGCGATCTGCTCGAGGTTGTCCAGGACGAGGAGAGCCGAGCGGTGGGCGAGGAAGTCGAGAACCCGCTCCTCCGGTGACTGGTGTGCATCCGCCGGGGCGCTCAGCACGTCGGCGATTCCGGCCCACATCAGGGCCCGCCGGTCGTAGGCATGCAGGGGGACGAAGTAGGTGTCGCGGGCGTGCCGGCGCTCGAGCTCACCGGCGACGGCGACGGCCAACCGGGTCTTGCCAGTCCCACCGGTGCCGGTCAACGTCACCAGCCGCACGTTGTCCATGTCGATCGACTCGCAGATCGCAGCGACCTCGTCGGAGCGCCCGATCAACTCCGTCGCGTACGTCGGCAGGCTCGCCCCCGTTCCCAGGCTCCGTATCGGCGGATGCTCGTCCTCGACTCCAGGCGCCTGGACGTCGAAGAGGTGCTCGAGCTCGGTGAGGTCCTTGAGACGGTGAAACCCGAGATCACGCAGCCGGAATTCGCCACCGAAGCCGGCCACCAGTCTCTCGGTGGACTCAGAGACGACGATCTGACCGCCGTGAGCGGCACCGGCGATCCGGGCTGCGCGGTGCACGTCGATGCCGATTAAGTCGTCGTCATGCCACTCCGGCTCGCCGGTGTGCAGTCCGATCCTGACCCGCAACGGCACCTGGCCCGGCCACTCGTGCTCCCTCAGACCGCGCTGTCCGGCGATCGCCGCCGCCACCGCATCCTGCGCTGACGTGAACACGACGAAGAAGCTGTCCCCCTCGGTTCCCATCTCCCGACCGTCATGGGCCTCGAACGCGGCCCGCAGGATGCGCCGTTGCGCCGACAGCGCCTCACCCCACCGGGATCCCAGGCCGTGGAGCAGCGAGGTCGACCCTTCGATGTCGCTGAACAACATCGTCAACGTCCCCGTCGGACCACTCACTCGCGACAGTATTACCCGTCCTGCCCGCCCTGTCACCGAGATTCGGTCGAACGACGGGGTGTCGCACCCTCTCCACGGATAGGCCATCATGGGGGCGTTCCTGCAGGTGAGCTCACCTGGCTCCGCCGAGTGCCCACGGGTTCGCACGTGCGCTCCGACACCGCCCCCGAGGAGAACCATGCCGACGTCGCTGCCCGCCGACACCGCCCTGGTCGTCGTGGACGTCCAGTCCGGCTTCGACGACCCGACATGGGGACGGCGCAACAATCCCGCGTGCGATGACAACATCGCCCGGCTCATCAAGGCCTTCTCTCGCAGCGGCCGACCGGTGGTCTATGTCCGCCACGACTCCCGGGATCCGTCGAGCCCGCTGCACCCCGCGTCGGAGGGGAACGCTCTCAAGCCCTACCTCGGGGAACATCGACCTGACGTGGTCATCAGCAAGTCGGTGAACTCATCCTTCCACGGCAGCCCGGACCTGCACGAGTGGCTTACGAGGGCCGGTGTCACCGGAGTCGTCATCGCCGGAATCACGACGAACCACTGCTGCGAGACGACGGCCAGGGTCGGCGGCAACCTCGGCTACACCGTCCACTTCGCCCTGGATGCGACACACACCTTCGACCGAGAGTCACCCGACGGCACCCTCCTGACCGCCGACGAGCTCTCGCGTGCGACCGCCACCAACCTGCACGGCGAGTTCGCCACGGTGGTGACGACCGAGGAGGTGCTCAGCGCACTTCGGGGGTGAAGGCGCTGACGAGCCACCCAACCCTCTACCGTGTGAAACCCGACGGGGCGCCACGCTGCCGTCCAGGACGCGGTCACCGCACTCCGGATGACGGTCTCGCTGCGCCCTCGTGAGGTCGCCGAGGCCGCCGATCCGGGGTGGCAATCTCACCCGTCAGCGGGCGGGTGATCCTGGACGACGATCGTGACGAACCCCAGGGCGTGGCGGTAGGCCTCCAGCCACGCAGAGCGGTGGGCTCGGGCCGCTCCAACTCCATTCGTAGTCGTCCCACTCCTCCCGCGGTGCTGATGTGCCCGTCGACGATCTCGAAGCCAGACTCCGTGACCGCTCGTGTCGCCCCCGCCCGGTCGACCCCCGGAGGAGTCCACGGAGTCGGGAGGATGGATCTCGGGCGGCACCACGTCGATCGCTGTCACGGGCAGGTCCGAGCGGGCTGCGACCGGCCGACGCACCCAGGCCCCGGGCCGCAGGCGAGGTCCACCACCGTCCAGCCGCTCAGCACGTCCAGACGAGTCAGCAGGCGCTCGACCGTCACCTCCGAGGGGGAGCGGCCACTGGATGCCTCCGATGGGCGATGCTGCTCATGGTTCCTCGATCCACCGCACCATCATCGACACCTCGGAAGCCTCACCACCACCGGTTTTCGACCCGTTGCCCGGGCCGCGCTAGCCCACTCCGCCGGTCGCGGCGAACATGGCCACGACGAGGAGGAGGGCCGCAGCACCGAGCAGCCCACCGACCAGGGTGCGCCACGTGTGCAACGGACCGCCTCGGTGCTCGCGAACGAGACCGACGACGCCGAGGGCGACCGCAACGACCGCGACCGGCGCCGCGAGGACATCGCCGATGACCGGGACGATGACCAGGACCAGAGCAACGACGCCACAGGTCAGCGTCCAGTCACCGAGCACGTCCCGGGTCGGAGGCCCGGGACGGTCGCGATCGAGGGCCACGACACCTCCATCGACTCGGCTCTCCTGAGCGCTTCACGACCGGCGCACCCGGGCCGGGCGACCTGCGGATCGGGCGCCAGCCCAACTCAAGCAGGTGTCTGGGGCCGGATGGAAGGGCCGGTCCGTCGCCATGGCGCCCCGATCCCTGGGAGTCATCGGTCGAGCTCAGCCCGGCGGCGAGCGAGATAGGCCTGTTCCGCAGGGTTCCCCGTCAGTGCGATGGCCCTGCTGTATGCGGTGGCTGCCTCGTCACTGCGGCCCGCCCTCCGGAGCAACTCGGCACGGGCGGCGTGGAGGGCGTGGTACCCGTCGAGGACCGCAACGAGGGGGTCGAGTTCGCGCAGACCCGAGTCAGGTCCGTAGAGCTCCGTCAGAGCCACCGCGCGGTTGAGCCGGACGATCGGCGACGGGTCCACTTTGAGCAGGCGGTCGTACAAGGTGAGGATCTGCCCCCAGTCGGTGTCCGCGGCGGATGACGCAGTGGCGTGCACCGCGTTGATCGCGGCGAGCAGCTGGTACCGGCCAGGGGCCGGAGCGCCCGCCGCGACCGCCGCGAGGCGCTCACGGACCAGCGTGAGTCCTTCCGCGATCTGCCCCGGGTCCCATCGACCCCGGTCCTGCTCGGCCAGGGTGACCAGTTCCCCTGAGGGATCCACCCGTGCGTCGCGACGTGCGTCGGTGAGCAACATCAGGGCGAGCAGTCCGGCCACCTCGCCATCGTCGGGCAGGAGTGTTCGCAGGAGTCGACCCAGACGGATCGCCTCGTCCGTGAGCTCGGGACGAAGTGGATCGTCGCCGGCGCCGGCGAGGTACCCCTCGTTGAAGATGAGGAACACCACGGCGAGGACCCCGCCGAGACGCTCTCGCACCGCGTCGGCGTCGGGGAGGGTGTAGGGGATGTGGGCCGCCTTGATCTTCGCCTTCGCCCGGGTGATCCGTTGAGCCATCGCGGTCTCCCCGACGAGGAAGGCACGCGCGATCTCCTTGACGGTCAGTCCTCCGACCAGCCGGAGGGTCAATGCCACTCGGGCCTCCATGGCGAGCGCCGGGTGGGCGCAGACGAAGACCAGTCGGAGTCGATCGTCGTCCACCGGGCCGGTGGGCTCGGGCGGGGTTCGGTCGTCGAGCATGTGGGCCGCCTGGTACTTGACGCCACGGACGGACTCGCGGCGCAGCTGGTCGATCGCCTTGCGGGACGCGGCCGTCGTCAGCCACCCGCCCGGGTTGGCGGGCACACCGTCGTTCGGCCACCGGCGAACGGCTTCCAGGAACGCCGCCCCGGCAGCATCCTCAGCCAGGTCGAGGTCACCGAAGCGGCGCGCGAGCACCGCCACGAGCCGCGCCCACTCCTCGCGATGGACACGCGCCAGCACCTCATCGACGTCGCCGGGTGTCACGACTCCCGGAGCGCCTGGATGGAGTCAGCGGTGTGGAACGGACGTACCTCGACACGGCCGCGGCACGCTCTCGAGCCTTCCGCCGCCAGGGCGATCGCGACATCGAGGTCCGCCGCCTCGATGACCCAGAACCCGGCCAGATGTTCCTTGGTCTCCAGGTACGGGCCGTCGGTCATGACCGGGGAGTCCGCCTGGCCGTCCACCGTGGTCGCGGTGTCGGCGGGTTGAAGACCGTCGGCGAACACGAAGTGGCCGTCGCGGACCAGCCGGTCGTTGAAGACACCGGTGTCGTCGAACGCCTGGAGCATCTCCGCCTGGGACGGATAACCACCGAATGACGCCGGCTCGGCCGGACCGAATCCGGACAAAAGGTACCGGGGCATGTCGCTCAGCGCTCCGCAGCCGTGGCGTCATCGAGGCGAATGGCACTCGGGAAGCGGTGCACCTCCTGCGGCCAGTCGAGCGCGACCGCGAGCCGACCCGCCCAGTACCGCGCCGCATCGTCGTCCGGGACCTCGACCACCGTGAATCCGCCCAGGTGCTCTTTGGTCTCGGCGTAGGGACCGTCGCTGAACACGGCCTTCCCATCCCTGGATTCGACGCTGCAGACGACCGTGGACGCATCGATACCACCGTCGGCGAACACGAAGACCCCCGCGTCGGTCATCTCGTCGATCACCGCTCGACTGGCCCGGGCCTTGGCCTGTAGCTCGTCGCCGGTGTGCTCTCGCACCCACTCGTCGTTGAAGCTGATCAGATACCGTGCCACTGCATTCTCCTTCGGAGTCGATCGTCGCCGGGGCGGGCCCGGCGGAGGCCACCCTCGTGGGTCGTCTCACCATCTCCACGAACGGCATGACGTCGATACGACACGATCCACACGATGTTCTTCAGCATCCACGTTCGTCAGCATCCACACGATGCCGTGGACGACCTTAGGGGAGCATTTCCCCGTCCGCCTGTCGAGGACCGGTCCGGCCGTAGGCCATCAGGAAGACCTCCACGGCGTCGTCGGCGAGAGCGGCACGCTGTTCCGGATCGCTCCCGGCCCAGTCCACCCTGAACATGGCCTCGTTCAGTGGCGCGCCGAGCAGGAGCCACGTGAACGCCCGCGCGGCCACACGCGCGTCCGGCACTCGTAGCCGTCCCTGTTCGTCCAGGCGGCGGAACAGGTCCGCCAGAGTCTCATACCCGCGCTCGGGTCCATTGCGGAACCATGCCTCCGCGAGCGCCGGGAACCTCGGCGCGGTCGCGACGACGAGTCGCCGCATCGCGACCAGGTGGGGCGACATCACCGTCTCGAGGAACTCACGGGCGAATGACCGCAGATCCTCCTCCACGTCCGGCGAGTCGGTGCGCGCTTCCAGATACTCGTCGGACTCGTGCTCGGCTCGGTGGATCTCCTCCTCGATCAACGCGACGAACAGCCCCTCCTTACTGCCGAAGTGCTGGTAGATGGTCACTTTCGACACCCCGGCGGCCGAGGAGATCGCGTCGAGGTTGGCGGCGTCGTAGCCGCCTGCGAGGAAGGCCTCGAGCGCGGCGTCGAGAATGGCGCGTCGCTTGCGTCGCGAACGGGCGGGCATCACACGATCGGACATGTACTTGACAGTACAGAATCCGGATGCCACCGTCTGTATCTGTACTCACCAGTTCAGAAAGGTCCGAGATGGGAACAGTCGCGAGATCCGCGGGCGGCACCCTCCTCAGCGTCGAGATGAACGGTTCCGGACCTCCGGTCGTCGTGGTCGACCCCGCCGGCGCCTTCAGCGGTATGCGACCGCTCGCGGACGTCGTCGATGCCCTGTCTACGCGGTTCACGGTGCTCACGTACGACCGTCGAGGCCGCGGACGCAGCACCGATACGGCGCCCTACGCGGTCGAGCGGGAGGTCGAGGACATCGCGGCGGTCACCGAGCTGGCAGCGGAGCCGAGCATGCTGTTCGGGTTCTCCTCCGGTGCCGCGCTCGCGCTTCACGCAGCCGCAGGACACGTCTCCCTGAAACGCCTGGTCCTGCTCGAGCCGGCTGTCGATCTCGACGGGCCACCTGACACCGCATTCACGGCAGAGCTCGACCGGCTTGTCCGAGCCGGTCGACGCGCCGAGGCGGTCGAGTTCTTCAACCGCGCGATCGGCGTTCCCGAGGAGTGGATCGACGGTCTTCGGGCGCACCCCGCGTGGGACGGTCTCCAGGCCCTGGCACACACTCTGCTCTACGACGCGAGTGTCACCGAATCCGTCACGCGCCAGGTTCTCGCCCGGGTCGAGGTGCCGACCCTCGTCCTCGTCAGCGAGGGAAGCGGCTCTCCGCTGCGGGAATGGTCCGAGGCGGTCGCGGCGGCCGTTCCCCGGAGCACCGTGCGCCATCTGCACGGGGACTGGCACCGGGTGGACTCCGAGACCCTGACGTCCGTGATCATCTCGACCGGCTGAACCGGCAGGGCGCCGGCATAGGTCCGAACCCCACCCGCTAGCGTGTGGCGATGAGCCGGGCAGGTCCCACGCAGGCGCGGTCGATGCCGACCTGGCGCTACGCGCTCGGCATGTTCGGGCTGTCGATCCCGATCAACACCGTCCGCGTCACCACGCTCCTCTTCTACGTCGACATCCTCGGCCTGGACGTGCGGGCCTATGGCGCGGTGATGGCCGTCTACGCGGTCATCGACGCCATCGACAACCCGGTACTCGGGCACCTGTCGGACCGCACGCGTAGCCGGTGGGGGCGGCGGCGCCCGTGGCTCGTCGTCGGGTCGGTCCTCCTCGCCGCCGCCTTCGTCGGCTACTTCTTCGTACCGTCCACGGTGGACGGACTCGCCCTGGTCGCGTGGTTCGCCGTCTTCGCGATCCTCACCGAGGCTGCGGACTCGATGTACGCGGCGAACTACAACGCACTCCTGCCCGAGCTGTTTCCCGCCGAGCACGAACGGGCCGGCGCGAACTCCCTGCGCCAGGCCTTCCAGCTCCTCGCCTTCGCCATTGCCCTGGCCGCGACGCCGTTCCTCACCACGAGCCTGTTCGGCTCGGATGACTCCCCGGACGGGTTCCGCACGACGGCGCTGTTGTACGCGGGGATCGCCCTCGTCGCACTGCTGTTCATGGCACTCGGTGTGCGAGAGGACCCGGCGAGGGTGGTCGAAGACCACAGCGGCTTCATCACCGGCGCGCGGACGATCCTGCGCAACCCGCACTTCTGGCTCGTCGGCGTCGCGACTGCCTGCTATCTGGTCCCGCTGGCCTTCGTGCTCGCCGGTGTCCAGCTCTACGTGAAGTACTCGCTCGGCCTGCCCGTCGCATACTCCCTGTGGCTGATCGGCTCGTCGATCGCGATCGCCGCCGCTGGACTGCCCGCCTGGACGGCGCTCGTCCGGCGGCGCGGCGCGCCGTTCGCCTGGCGCCTGGCGTACATGTTCCTCGCCGCAGGCTTCGTGCCCTTCTACTTCGCCGACTCCCTCATCCAAGCCGTGCTCGGTCTCGGGGTCGTCGCGATCGGCTGGTCCGGCCTCCTGGCGACCAACGACCTCATCCAGGCCCGCGTGCTCGACGAGGACGTCCGCCGCCACGGTCAGCACCGGGAGGGCCTGTTCCTCTCCGCTTTCGGCATCTTCAGCCGCCTGACCGGCGCCACGGCCGGAATCGGACTCGGCTCGCTCGGCTTCCTGTTCGGCTACTACTCAGGCGCTGAACCCGGCCCCGACCCGGGCCTGGCCTTTCGTGTCGCCGTGGCCGTGTACCCGTTCGTCATCGCGCTCGTCGGCGTCGTGCTCAGCCTCCTGATCCGGATCCCCGATGCCGGGGTGCACCAGCCGGCGGCTCACGCCCCGCAACTGACACGCTGAGCGCGCCCCGGCCTCGCGATCAGCCGGCCTGCTGGGCAGACCAGGAGTCGTGCATCCGCGAGTACACCCCGCCGGCGCCGACGAGCTCACGATGGGCTCCGACCTCGACGATCTCGCCGCGGTCGACGACGACTACGACGTCGGCGGCCTCGGCGGTGGAGAGCCGGTGTGCGATCGCGACCGACGTGCGGCCTCGGGTCAGGCCGTCGAGGGCGCGTTGGACCCGCACTTCCGTCGCCGGGTCGACCGCCGAGGTCGCCTCGTCGAGCACGAGGAGATCCGGATCGGCGAGATAGGCCCGTACGATCGCGACGAGCTGGCGCTCCCCGGCCGACAGCGACTCACCGCGCTGCCCCACCTGGGTGGCGAGCCCGTGCGGCAGGCCCTCGATCCACGCATCGAGGCCGAGCTCGGTGATGGCGAGCGCGATGTCGTCGTCGGTCGCGGTCGGCTTGCCGAACCGGATGTTGTCCGCCAGGTCCGCGTCGAACAGGAATCCCTCCTGCGGCACCAGCACGACGCGCTCGCGAAGGCTTCGGAAGGCGATCCGCCGCAGCTCGACCCCGTCGAGCAGCACCCGTCCGCCGGCGGGATCCATCAGTCGGGTCAGCAGCTTGGCCAGCGTCGTCTTGCCCGAGCCGGTCTCCCCCACGACCGCCACCTTGGTATGCGGTGGGATCGTCAGGTCGACATCGCGAAGAACGAGGTCCCCGCCTGGGTAGGCGTACGAGACTCCGTCGAACCGCACCGTGATCGGTCCCCGCTGCTGCACCACTCCGTCGTCCCCGGGGTCGGAGACGTCCGCCGGGGTGTCGATGACCCCGATGACCCGGCGCCAGCCCGCAACGGCGTTCTGCATCTCGTTGAGGATCTCGGTCGCCATGAGGACCGGCTGGGTGAACAGGTTGACGAGGAAGAGGAACGCGAGCAGCTCGCCGAGAGTGATCTGACCTCGCGTGGCGAGGACTGTCCCGACGACGAGCACGACGGCGGTCGTGAACCCGGCGAACGCCTGGCCGGAGACGAAGGCGATGACGGAGCGGATCTGCGCCCGGATGGCCGAGGCGCGGTGCTCCTCGATCGAGGCGTCGATCCGTTCGGCGGTCCGTTCCTCCACGCCGTAGGCCCGGATCGTCGTCGCGCCGACGATGGACTCGCTGATCGCGCCGAGCATGTCTCCGACCCGCGCCCGCACCGCGCCGTAGGCCCGGCCGAGCATCGGCTGGAAGCGCCGTACGAGGAAGACCAAGGGGACGAAGCAGAGGTAGACGACGAGCGCCAGGATCGGGCTGTAGACCACCATGAGCACGGTCGCGAGGAAGATCTGCGCCGCGCTGATGAGCAGCATGAGCCCGCCGAACTGGACGAACATCGAGATGGTGTCGACGTCGCTCGTGACCCGCGAGACCAGCGCCCCCCGCCGTTCGGTGCTCTGGGTGAGCACCGAGAGGTCGTGGATGTGCCGGAAGGCCTTCATCCGCAGTGTCGCCAGCCCGGACTCCGCCGCGGTGAACAGGCGGACGTTGACGGCGTACTGCGCGAGCGAGGTCACGACGACGACCCCGGCCGCGATCCCGATCGCCCTCGCGACGAAGGCGACGTCGGGTCCGCCCTCGGCGAGAATCCCGTTGTCGGTCGTCTGTTGGACGACGAACGGGATGATCACCCGACCGACGGTGGCGACCACGGCCAGGGCGATCGTCAGACCCAGACCCACCCGGATCTCGGGCGAGAGCTCGAATCCCCGCCGAAGCGTCGCCATGGTGCCGAGTGCGCTCTGCTGTTCGATCCGGCTGCTCGCGCCGACCTCCTCCGACTCCTCGACCCCGCTCATGACGTCTCCTCCTCGGTCGCCGCGACCGCCGCCCGCTCGGCGGCCTCACGGGCGTAGGCCTGCACGAGGTTGGCGTAGCCGGTGCACCGGCCGATGAGCTCGGCGTGCGTCCCGCGGTCGACGACGCGGCCCTGCTCGATATAGACGACCTGGTCGGCCAGCAGGATCGTGGCCATCCGGTAGGCGACGACCAGGACGGTCATGCCCTCACGCGCCTCTCGCAGCCCCGCGAGGATGGCCTGCTCGACGGACGGGTCCACGGCACTGGTCGCATCGTCGAGGACGAGCAGACGCGGATGCCGCCAGATGGCCCGCGCCAGCGCGATGCGCTGCCGCTGACCGCCGGAGAGCGTGCCGCCGCGCTCACCGATGACGGCGTCGAGACCGGCGGGCAGTGCCCGGACGAACGGGTCAGCCTGGGCGATGCGCAGCGCGTCCCAGATCGACTGGTCGGTGGCCTCCTCACCGAGGGTGACGTTGCCGCGGACGGTGTCGTCGAACATGAAGGTCTGCTGGGCGACGAGGGTGGCGACCGCCGGGATCTGCCCGTGGGCGAGCCGCCGCGCATCGACACCGTCGATGAGCACCGATCCGGCCTCGGCGTCGACGAGTCGCAGGGCGAGGTTGGCCAACGTGGTCTTGCCGGAACCGGTCGGCCCGACGAGCGCCGTCGTGCTGCCGGCCTCCACCTCGAGGGAGACGCCGTGGATGGTGGGGTGGTCCTCGCCCTCGTGGCGGTAGACCACGTCGTGGAGCGCCGCCGACGCCGGCCCTTCCCCAGGGGGGAGGGTCCGCTCGCCGTACTCCATGCTCCCCTCGGCCCGCAGCACCCGCTGCACGCGGTCGTACCCGACGACCGAGCGGGGGATCTCGGCGAGAACCCAGCCGAGGGCCCGCACGGGGAAGGCCAGGATCGAGAACAGGTAGGCCATCTGCACCACCTGGGCGGCCGTCAGCTCCCCTCTCGCGACCTGCCATGTGCCGACCCCGAGCACGGCGAGCGTGCCGAGCGTCGGAATCGCCTCGATGACCGGCTCGAAGGTCCCACGTGTGCGACCGACGCGGATGAGCGAATCGCGCAAGGCGTAGGTCCGGGTCCGGAACCGTTCGGTCTCCTCGTCCTCGCGGCCCATCGACTTGACGATCAGTCCGGCCTCGAAGGACTCGTGGGCGACCTCCGCCACCTCCGCGCGCAGCTGCTGCGCCCGGGTGATGCGCGGCGACATGAATCTCTGGAAGATGACGTTGGCGAGGAACAGGCCCGGGAAGACGAGCAGCCCGATGAAGGCGAGGACGGGATCGAGGAACACCATCATCGTGCCGGCGATGATCAGCATGACGATGACGCCGATGGCCATGGGCAGGGGGTTGAAGACCTGCCAGGTGGCCTCGACGTCGGCGTGCGCGTTGGACAGCAGCTGGCCGGACGGATGGGCGTGGTGCCAGGACAGCGGCAAGCGAAGGTACTGACGCGTCACGCCCCGTCGGTACCCGGCCTGGAGGTTGAAGCCGGCGACCGTCGCGAAGACCCGCCGCAGGATCACTCCGACGACATTGACGGCGAGGATCGCGACGAGGACGCCGAAGATCAGCCAGAGTCCCCCCGCAGCGACCGACCCCGCGGTGACGGCCGGCTCGATGACGGTGTCCGTGACCCAGCCGATCGCCCACGCGGTGCCGACGGTGGCGGAGGCCCACAGGACCGAACCGACGACGGCGAAGACGGTCGCGCGCGGTTGCGCGCGCATCCCACTCCAGATGACGCGCAGACCCCGTCGCAGCACAGCACTGGTTGCCGCGGGCCGGGGTACGGGCGCGGTGGTCGAGGACACCTGCTCGAATCTACGTGAGCACGCCGACGGTGTCGTAGTCAGCCACGTCGGCCGCCAGTCGACCGAGGAGCTGGCGCGGATCCCCGTAGGTCCGCTCGATAGCGGTCAGCATCGCGGTCAGGTGGCCGACGGCGTACTCCGCCGTCACTCCGATGCCGCCGTGCAGCTGGATGGCCTCCTGCCCGATGTGCCGGCCGGTGCGCGCCAGGACGACTCGGCAGCGGCCGACGAGAGCCGGGTCGGTGTCGCCCTCGGCGACGGACATGGCGAGGTACATCGCCGTGGACCGAGCGAGCTCGAGCGAGACGTACATGTCGGCGGCGCGGTGGGTGAGCGCCTGGAACGCGGCCAGAGGCACCCCGAACTGCTTCCGCGTGCGCAGGTAGTCGCTGGTCATCGTCATCGCCGACTCCATCGCCCCGAGCGCCTGGCCGGCCAGGACGACGGAGGCGTGCGCGAGGGCGTCGACCAGGGCCCGGTCGGCGTCCGCTCCGCGCAGGAGTATGCGGCCGCTCGCCCCGTCGAGCACCATCACGTCGTTCTCGACCCGGGGACCGTCGAGGAGCACGAGCACCGTCTCCCCGGACGTCGAACCCCCGGCACCCTCCTCGTCGATCCGCGCGGTGACGACGGCATGGGTGGCCGCAGCGCCGGTCGGGACAGGGCCCTTGGTCCCGGACAGCACCGCCCCCTCGCCGGTGATGGTCGCCGTGACCCCTCCGGGCACGGGCGCGAAGGCGCGCATCGGCTCGGCCAGGGCCGGGAGGACGAGCGCCTCCCCGGCGACTGCGGAGCCGAGGAGGTCATCGCCCGCGTCGGCGAGGACCGACCCGGCCAACAGCGCGTCGGCGTAGGCGCTCTGCAGTCCGGCCCGTCCGAGCTCGCGGGCTGCGACGAAGACCTCCACGGCACTGGCGCCGAACCCGCCCGCCTCCTCGCGGAAGGGCAGGCCGAGTAGACCGGTCTCGGCCATCGCCGACCACAGGTCCGGGTCGTGCGGTCGCGGACCCGCTCCGTTGGCGCTCGGCCTGGCACCACGCCGCGACGCCATCTCTCGGACGGCGTCCGCGAGCGCCTTGTGCTCACTGTCGAGTGTGAAGTCCATCGGTCCCTCCTCAGCCCTTCAGTCCGAGCACGCTGCCGGCGATGATCTGGCGCTGGACCTCGTTGGACCCGCCGTAGATCGACGCCTTGCGGAAGTTCAGGTAGGTCGGTGTCGAGCGTCGCGCCCAGCCAGGGATGACGGCGTCCTCCTCGATCTCGCCGGCGGCGTCGTCCTCGATGAGCCAGACGAGGGACATGCTGCCGGCCACGTCGACCGCCAGCTCGAGCACGTCCTGCTGGAGCTGGGTGGCGCGGATCTTCAGGATCGAGGACGCCGGGTCGGGTTTACCGTCGTGGGAATGGCCGGCGACGCGCAGGACGGTCACCTCGAGGGCCATGAGCTCGGCCTCGAGCTCGGCCACGCGGGCCGCGACGAGCGGGTGACCCAGCACGGACTCGCCGTTCTCGTCGGTGACGCGCGCCGCATACGACTTGATCCGGGCCAGGTGCCGCTTGAGCGCACCGACGGCGGCGATGCCCGACCGCTCGTTGCCGAGGAGGAACTTCGCGTAGTCCCAACCGCGGTTCTCCTCGCCGACGAGGTTCTCGGCGGGTACGCGCACGTCGGTGAAGAAGACCTCGTTGACCTCGTGCCCGCCGTCGAGGAGCTGGATCGGCCTGACCTCGACGCCCGGTGACGTCATGTCGATGAGGAGGAACGAGATGCCCTCCTGCTTCTTCGCCGACGGATCCGTGCGGACGAGGGCGAAGATCCAGTCGGCGTGCTGGGCCATCGTGGTCCACGTCTTCTGGCCGTTCACCACCCACTCGTCGCCGTCTCGCACGGCCGTCGTGCGCAACGAGGCCAGGTCTGAGCCGGCGTCCGGCTCCGAGAACCCCTGGCACCACCAGATGTCGAGGTTGGCGGTGGCCGGCAGGAACCGCTCCTTCTGCTCCTCGCTGCCGAAGGTCGCGATGACCGGTCCGACCATGCTCACGTTGAACGGCAGCAGCGCAGGCACACCCGCCGACTGCATCTCGGACTGCCAGATGTGCAGCTGGCGCGGCGTCCAGTCCCGCCCGCCCCACTCGGCCGGCCAGTGCGGCACGGCGTATCCGGCGGCGTTGAGGATCCGCTGGCTGCGGACGAACTCCTCCTTGGTCAGCTCCACCCCCGCGGTCACCTTGTCGCGCAGCTCCTGTGGCACCTGTGTCGTCATGAACTCGCGCATCTCGGCCTGGAACCGCGCGTCCTCCGCGCTCAGCGACCGCTGCATCGGCCCGCCCCTCGTCTCGTCGGTGTGTCGTGGCTCGGTGTGTCGTGGTTCGGTGTGTCGTGGTTCGGTGTGTGGGTGTGGAGATTTCGCCCACCAACCTAATACGCCGTGTGGCAGGCTCTGGCCCATGGATAGCACGATGCAGTCGCCACCCCTGCTCATCAGCTCGATCCTCGAGTACGGCTCGACGATCCACGCCGACCAGGAGGTGGTGACGTGCACCGATACCGACGGCTCGGCCCGCCGGATGACGTATGCGGAGGTCGGCCGCCGCTCGGCCCAGCTGGCGCACGCATTGCGCGGGTTGGGCATCGAGGGGGACAACCGGGTGGCGACGTTCATGTGGAACAACGCCGAGCACCTCATCGCCTACCTCGCCGTTCCGTCCATGGGTGCCGTCCTGCACGCCCTGAACATCCGGCTCTTCCCCCAGCAGCTGGTCTACATCACGACGCACGCAGGCAACGAGGTCGTCATCGTCGACAACACCCTCGCGGGCCCGTTCAGCCAGCTGCTTCCTCACCTGACCACGCTCCGCCACGTCATCGTCAACGGCCCGGTCGACGACGCGACCCGCGAGGCCCTCGGCGCTCCCGACCACATCGAGGCGGTGCACGACTTCTACGGGCTGCTCGAGGGGCAGCCGGAGAGCTACGACTGGCCACGCGACCTCGACGAGAACTGCGCCAGCTCGATGTGCTACACCTCCGGCACGACCGGCAACCCCAAGGGGGTCGCCTACTCGCACCGGTCGAACTACCTGCACTCCGGCGCGGTCGGCATGGCGCTGGGTGTCGGACAGGGAGACCGGCTGCTCACCGTCGTCCCCCTCTTCCACGCCAACGCCTGGGGCTTCCCCTACCTGTGCATGCTCGCCGGCGCCACTCTCGTCATGCCCGACCGGTTCCTCCAGGCCGAGCCGCTCGCCCGGCTGATCGAGCGTGAGAAGGTCACCAGCGGCGGCGGTGTGCCGACGATCTGGAACGACCTGGTCCGCTACCTCGACGAGCACCGCCCCGACGTCTCGAGCGTCCAGCGGCTCATGGTGGGCGGCTCGGCCTGCCCGCCCGCGCTGATGCGAGCGTTCCAGGACCGCCACGACATCGAGATCATCCACGGCTGGGGAATGACGGAGATGTCGCCCGTCGGAACCCTCGCGATCCCGCCGGCCGGCGTCGAGGAGGGGAGCGACGCATACTGGCGGTATCGCACGGCCCAGGGGCGACTGCTCCCGGGCGTCGAGGCCCGACTCATCGGGCCGGACGGGTCCGAGCAGCCCTGGGACGGCGAGGCGGTCGGCGAGCTCGAGGTGCGCGGACCCTGGATCACCGCCTCGTACTATGCGAACGGGACCGAGTCGGAGGCCGAGCGCGACGAGATGGCCGCCAAGTTCCACGACGGATGGCTGCGGACCGGCGACGTCGGTGCACTGACCCGTGACGGTTTCCTCGTCCTCACCGACCGCGCGAAGGACGTCATCAAGTCCGGCGGCGAGTGGATCAGCTCGGTCGACCTGGAGAACGAGATCATGGCCCACCCGGCGGTGGTCGAGGCCTCGGTCATCGGGGTCCCCGACGAGAAGTGGGGTGAGCGACCGCTCGCGACGGTCGTGGTCGCCGAGGGCGCCGAGGTGAGCGCGGCGGAGCTGCGCACCTTCCTCGAGGGCAAGGTCGCCCACTGGCAGCTGCCGGAGCGCTGGTCCTTCATCGACGAGGTTCCGAAGACCTCGGTCGGCAAGTTCGACAAGAAGGTCCTGCGGTCGCGTTTCGCGCAGGGTGAGCTCGCCGTGGAGCGGCTCGACTGAGGCCCAGCGCGGCCGCCCCGTGACCGATTGGTTATCAAACTCGGCGGCGTTTGGGGAGGCGCGCGACGTCCCGGCGGCGCTAGGTTCGAACCTATGGCTGAGCCGCTCGTCGTCATGCAGGACGTCAACAAGCATTTCGGTGACCTGCACGTTCTCCAGAACATCAACCTCACCGTCGGAAAGGGCGAGGTGGTCGTGCTCATCGGTCCGTCCGGATCGGGGAAGTCGACTCTCATCCGGACGATCAACCGTCTGGAGACGATCGGCAGCGGCACGATCAGCATCGACGGCACCGTCCTGCCCGAGGAGGGCAAGGACCTCGCCCGCCTCCGGTCCGACGTCGGCATGGTGTTCCAGTCCTTCAACCTCTTCGCCCACAAGACGATCCTCGAGAACGTCACGCTCGGGCCGATCAAGGTCCGCAAGCTGAAGAAGGCCGACGCCCAGAAGCGGGCGATGGAGCTGCTGGAGCGGGTCGGCGTCGAGCACCAGTCGAACAAGTACCCGGCTCAGCTCTCCGGCGGTCAGCAGCAGCGCGTCGCCATCGCGCGCGCCCTCGCGATGGACCCCAAGGTGATGCTCTTCGACGAGCCGACCAGCGCACTCGACCCGGAGATGATCAACGAGGTCCTCGACGTCATGGTCAGCCTCGCCAAGTCGGGCATGACGATGATCGTCGTCACCCACGAGATGGGATTCGCCCGCAAGGCCGCCAACCGGGTGGTGTTCCTCTCCGATGGCCAGATCGTCGAGGAGAACACGCCGGAGGAGTTCTTCACCAACCCGCAGTCCGACCGCGCCAAGGACTTCCTCGGCAAGATCCTCACGCACTGAGACCCCACCTCGCACAGACCCGTCCCACCGATCCGACCGCACCTGCGGCACACCGAAGAAGAAGGAGAACGACATGTTCATTCGACGACTGGGGGCGATCGGCGCGGTAGCCGCGCTCACCTTCACGATGGCCGCCTGCGGCTCCGACGACACGACCGACACCGCTGACGGCGGCGACACCGGCACCGGCGAGGACACCGGGGCCGGTGGCGACGACGGCGCGATGATGGACAGCCTGCGCATCGGCATCAAGTTCGACCAGCCGGGTCTCGGCCTGCGCGAGGGTGACGCGTACACCGGCTTCGACGTCCAGGTCGCCGAGTACATCGCCGGACAGCTCGGCGTCGACGCCGCCAACATCGAGTGGGTCGAGGCTCCCAGCGCCCAGCGCGAGACCCTGCTCGAGACCGACCAGGTCGACCTCGTCGTCGCCACGTACTCGATCACGGACGAGCGCAAGGAGCGCGTGTCCTTCGCGGGGCCGTACTTCATCGCCGGCCAGGGCCTGCTCGTGCGGGCCGACGAGACCGAGATCACCGGTCCGGACACCCTCGAGGGCAAGGTGCTGTGCTCGGTGACCGGATCGACCCCGGCCCAGCGCATCGCCGACGAGTACCCCGGCGTCCAGCTCCAGGAGTACGGCACCTACTCCGAGTGCCTCCCGGCGCTGCTGTCCGGCCAGATCGACGCCATCACCACCGATGACACCATCCTCGCCGGCTACGCGGCCCAGGACCAGTACGCCGGCCAGCTCAAGTTGGCGGGCGAGCCGTTCTCCGAGGAGCGCTACGGCGTCGGCACCCAGAAGGGCAGCGAGCTCTGCCAGGAGGTCAATGCCGCCATCGAGGCGATGATCGAGGAGGGCGCCTGGGAGCAGGCCGTCCAGGACACCCTCGGCGCCGCGGACTTCACCCCCGGCCCGGGCAACCCGCCCGAGGTCGTCGAGGACTGCGCGTGACCCCACTCAGCCACTCGGCTGATCGCTGACGGCGGGTGTGCCGTGCTCACCGAGCACGGCACACCCGGTCGGCTCCCCCGTTCCCACGACCCGGAGGCCGCATGATCGACATCCTCACGGAGTACGACATCCTCGGCGCCTTCTGGAAGACCATCCAGCTGGCCTTCTTCTCCGCCATCGGTTCGCTGGTGCTCGGGACGATCCTGGCCGTGTTCCGTGTCTCGCCCGTGGCCGTCCTGCGGAACATCGGTGCGTCCTATGTGAACATCACGAGGAACACCCCGCTCACGCTCATCCTCATCTTCTGTTCCCTGGCGCTGTTCGGGGTACTCGGCTACGCGCTCGCGCCGCGCGAGTCCCCCACCTACATCGTGGACAACGCGTTCCGGTGGGCCGTGATCGGTCTGTCGATCTACCACGCCGCCTTCGTCTGCGAGGCGCTGCGCTCCGGAGTCAACACCGTGCCCGTTGGACAGGCGGAGGCCGCCAGGGCGATCGGCCTGACCTTCGGCCAGTCGCTGAGCCAGGTGATCCTGCCGCAGGCCTTCCGCGGTGCGATCGCGCCGCTCGGGTCGGTTCTGATCGCGTTGATCAAGAACACGACGGTGGCGGCGATCATCTCGGTGCCCGAGGCGGCCGCATTGATGCGCGTGATCATCGAGAACGAGACCGGCAGCCTCATCGTGTTCTTCATCTTCGCCCTCGGCTTCGTCATCCTCACGCTGCCGGTCGGGATCGGGTTCACCTCGCTCTCGCGGCGACTGGCGGTGAAGCGATGAGCGTTCAGGCGGTTCTGTTCGACGCTCCTGGGCCCCGGGCCCGGAGGCGTCACCTCATCCTCACGATCGTCGGGACGCTGCTCGTCCTGGGCATCCTGGGCGTCGTCGTGTGGCAGCTCAACGAGAAGAACCAGTTCGAGGCGTTCCTCTGGGAGCCGTTCACCTACCCCGACACCTGGACCGAGTACATCATCCCCGGCCTGGTCAACACGCTCCGGGCGGCCGCGGTCTCTATCGTCTTCGCGATGGTCTTCGGCGTCCTCTTCGGCATGGGGCGGCTCTCCCACGTCAGGCCGGTCCGGTGGGTGTGCGGCGTCATCGTCGAGTTCTTCCGCTCGGTGCCCGTGCTGCTGATGATGATCTTCACGTTCTTCTTCTATGTGCGGAGCCTCGGGATGCCGGGAACCACGGCGTCCTTCTGGGCGGTTGTGACCGGTCTGACGCTCTACAACGGGTCGGTCATCGCCGAGCTGGTCCGCTCCGGGGTGCACCAGCTGCCCGCGGGTCAGGGAGAGGCAGGCCTCGCGGTCGGGCTGACCGAGGGTCAGACCTTGCGCATCATCAAGCTCCCGCAGGCCCTGACCGCGATGCTGCCTGCGCTGATGAGCCAGCTCGTCGTCGTCCTCAAGGACAGCGCGCTGGGGACGTTCATCACCTACCCCGAGCTCATCTCTGCGGCGCGCCAGCTCGGGTCGCGCTACGCGAACATTCTCCCGGCATACGTCGTCGCGGCGGTCATCTTCATCGTGCTCAACTTCCTCCTGACGACGGTGGCCGCCCGAGTCGAGCGGTGGATCAGTCTGCGCGGACACACGGCCGGAGCTCCGACGGCGGCGGCCTCCAACCTCGTCGCCGGAGCCCGCGCCGGCGCTCCGGGAGAGTTCGGCACCAACGTCCTCGACCACGTCGAGGAAGAGATCCACGAGCACAGGCACCATCCTCGGCATCCGCGCGACCCCGGGGGCGCGGACCGCACGTAGGCAACGCCCCGGGACGCCCTGCGTCCCGCACCCGCTGAGTGGGCGGCGCGACGCGACCGAGGGCCCGGACCGTCTTCGGTCCGGGCCCTCGGTCGTCAGCGTCACGGCATCGCCGAAACGGGTTCGCGCGGCGGTGCCACCAGGCTGGATGCCGTGTGGCTCCCCCGGTTGGACTCGAACCAACAACCCTTCGATTAACAGTCGAATGCTCTGCCAATTGAGCTACGGGGGAAAGGCTCGGACGAGAGTAGCAAAGAGTCCGTGGACCTACCGAATCGACCTTCGGCAGGGTCGATCCGGCCCGCTCAGGGCAGGCCGACCTGCTCGCGGAGCTGCTGTCGGGCCGCCTGGATGCGAGGCTTGACGCCGGGGTCGGCGAGCCGCACGCCGCGACCGAGGATGACCTGGTCCAGGAGCCGGTCCCGGGACAGCTCCTTGCGGATGACGACTCGCGCCGAACGGCGGTCGTCGATGTCGACCGTCTCGGCGATCACCACGGAGGCCTGGACCCGCTCACGGAACGCCATGAGAAACGGCCGATGGCCCCCGACGTTGAGGGCGAGGTCGGGCGCCCGGTCCACCCACGACACGTGCAGCACATCGGCCTCGTTGTCGTAGCTGCCGGTGTCCACGAGGTGCCACGGCCGGTGCAGCCGGACCGCGCCGCCCCGATCCATCACGAGCAGCGAGAACGTCGCCACGACCAGGTGCTCACCGGTGACGGTGTCCGGGCACGAGGCGAGCACACGCTCCCCCGGTTCCAGCCCGAGGTCGGCGCCGGCGAGCGGGTCCGGCTCGCGCTCGGTACGTCGGAAGATGCCCACGTCTACCTGCCTGTCATGTCTATCGGCCTGCGGTCGTCTCTCGGAGGTTCGCCAGTCGGCGCTGGAGCTCTTGAAGCTGCTGGTAGAGCGCGCGGGTCGCCGCCGGCTCGCCCTGGCCGCCGGTGTCGAGCTGGCGAACCTGCACCATGAGGTCCGAGATGGAGCGGGTGAGCGCCACCTCGTGGAGCCGCGACAGGAGCGCTTCGACGTAGCGACGCGGCGGGGCGCCGGTGTTGTCGTCCAAGGCGGTCGGCAGGTCCGCGACGGCCAGCTCGGCGAGATAGTCGTGTAGCGCGAGCGGCGTGTGCGCGCGGATGAGGTCCAGCCAGGCGCTGAGTGGACGGGCCGGGTCGTAGACGAGCCCTCGCACCGACTCGAAGACGGCCCGATGGGCCGGGGCCATGAACGCCTCGGGGGGGATGTCCGCGATCGCGGAGGCGTCCAGAGTCTCGGGGAACTGGAGAACGACTTGGAGCAGCTGCCGCTCGGCCTGCACGAGCGGGTCGCGCAGGTCGGGCAGCCCGACCAGGTGTGGCTGTCCTTGGCCGGCCTCGCTCGATGGGCCCGCATCGTCGGGGCGGTATGCGCCGGTCGGGGACCCCGGTCGGCTCGCCTGCCCGTGCCGCGGGGCGCGGTTGGCCCTGGACACCTCGGCCTGCATCTGCTCGACACCGATCCCGAGCCAGCCGGCCACCTCCCGGGTGTACTCGGGACGCAGTCCGGGGTCACGGACGGAGGCGACCATCGGCGCAACGGCCCGGGAGGCGGCGACCCGACCCTCGGGCGAGCCGAGGTCGAACCGGGCGAGCGTCGTGCGCACGGCGAACTCGAACATCGGCGTGGCGTCCTCGATGAGCGCCACGACGGCGGCGGGGCCCTTCGCCCTGCGCAGGTCGCACGGGTCCATTCCGTCGGGCGCGACGGCGACATAGGACTGAGAGGCCCAGCGCTGGTCCTCCACGAAGGCCTTCATCGCGGCCTTCTGGCCGGCGGCGTCACCGTCGAAGGTGAAGACGACCCGGGCCGGGCTCGTGCCCTCCTCGTCGCGGATGATGCGCCGCAGGATCTTGATGTGGTCGACACCGAAGGCCGTGCCACACGTGGCGACGGCCGTCTCGACCCCCGACAGGTGGGCCGCCATGACGTCGGTGTAACCCTCGACGACGACCGCGACCCGCTCCCGCGCCATCGCCTTGCGGGCGAGGTCGAGGCCGTAGAGCACCTGGCTCTTCTTGTAGATCGGTGTCTCGGCCGTGTTGAGGTACTTGGCCTCGATGCGGTCGTCGTCGAACAGCCGTCGCGCGCCGAACCCGACGGTGTCCCCCGCCGCGTTGCGGATCGGCCAGACCAGACGTCCGCGGAAGCGGTCGTAGAGACCACGCTGCCCGCGCCCGGCGAGTCCTGACGTGACGATCTCGTCGGCGCTGAACCCCCGTGCGGTCAGATGGCGACTGAGCTCGTCGAACTCCATCGGCGCGAAACCCACCCCGAACCGTGCGGCCGCCGCACCGTCGAAGTCCCGAGCCCTCAGGAAGTCGCGAGCGGTCCGGGCCCGACGGTTTCCGGTGTCCCGGAGCAGCTCCTCGTAGAACTCCTGGGCCACCCGGTGAGCCTCGATGAGGCGTGAGCGTCCGGACAGGCTCATCTCGCCCCTGCCGGAGCCCTCGGTGCGGCGCAGCTCCATGCCGAGGCCGCTCGCGAGCCGCTCGACGGCGTCGGCGAAGGTCAGGTGCTCGACCTTCTGCACGAACGAGATGACGTCGCCCCCCTCGCCGCACCCGAAGCAGTGGTAGGTGCCGTGGGAGGGCCGGATGGTGAAGCTCGGCGTCTTCTCGTCGTGGAACGGACACAGTCCCTTGAGCGATCCGACCCCGGCGGGACGCAGGGTGACGTGCTCGCGCACGACATCCTCGATCGAGGCCCGTTCCTTGACGGCCGCGATGTCCTCGGGATGGATCAGACCCGCCACTCCCGCAGTCTATGGTCCGGTGCCGACGCCGCGGCCTGCGCCGCGGTCGGGCGACCGCTCCGCTCCGGGCGGCACTCAGCTCCAGCGACCGTGCAGGGCCAGGGCGCGCACGTCGCTGAGCGAGGCCACCTGGTCGATCACGACGCGATGTGACTCGGCGTCACTGCGGGCGGCCCGGTGGTCGGCGAGCAGGTCCGGGTCGAGGCGTGACTCGGGTGCCTCGGTGACCATCGCGACGAGGTCGGCGATGACGGCGCGCTCGCGCGCCATGACGGCGACCCGCTCCTCGGCGTTCATGACGAAGTGCGCCGCGACCGCCTTGAGCACCGAGCACTCCGCCCGCGTGTCGTCGGGGACGACGAGGGCCGCCTCGTGTCGGACCAGGTCTCCGTCGCCGTACGCCGCGCGGGTCGCCTCCTCGACCGCGAGGACGAAGCGGCCGATCAGACGGGAGGTCATGTCCTTGAGCGTTGCCCGGTCCACCCGCGACCCGTCGTAGCGCTGCGGCACCGCACCGGTCGCGAGCACCCGCTCGAGCGCTTCGCCGAGCTGGTCACCGCTGAGGTCGGTCGCATAGACGCCGCCGGCGACCGCGAGCACGCCGCCGACGTCGATGTCGTCGCGAAGGCGGCGCGGGTCGAGCCGTCCGGATGCGATCGCGTCCTCGACGTCGTGCACCGAGTACGCGACGTCGTCGGACCAGTCCATGACGTCGGCCTCGAGGGCGCGTCGTAGCGGCTCGGTCCCCTCCCTGAACCACCCGAAGACCTCCCGGTCGTCCTCGTAGACGCCGAACTTCGGTGTCTCGCCCGGGCCCTCCCCGCGGCCCCAGGGGTACTTGGTGGTCGCGTCGAGACTGGCGCGGGTGAGGTTGAGCCCGGCGGGCCGCCCGTCGGTATGGCAGCGCTTGGGCTCGAGTCTGGTGAGGATGCGCAACGTCTGGGCGTTGCCCTCGAACCCGCCGATGTCGGCGGCGAGGGCGTCGAGGGCGGTCTCGCCGTTGTGACCGAACGGCGGATGGCCGAGGTCGTGCGCCAGGCAGGCGGTGTCGACGACGTCGGCGTCGCACCCGAGCGCCGCGCCGAACTCGCGCCCGATCTGGGCCACCTCGAGGGAGTGGGTGAGCCGGTTGCGGATGAAGTCGTCACTGCTCGGCTGCAGCACCTGGGTCTTGGCCGACAGGCGCCGCAGCGAGGCGGAGTGGATGAGCCGGGCCCGGTCACGCGCGAAGTCGGCCCGGTCGGCCCGTTTGGTCGCCGGGTCCTCGGTGACCCAGCGCTGCCGGTCACGGTCGGTATAGCCCACGTCGGCCAACCCTACTGAGCCACACCGACGCCGCCTGGGTCGGTGACGAGCGGGGTGAGTCGCGCGCGGGCCGCGCGTCAGCCGCGGTGGCGACCCCGGTATGCGGTGATCACCGACGAGGGCCGGTGCCGACCGACGTAGGAACTGGTGGGAACGAGGGCGGTGAGCAGCGCATACATCCAGGACCGGCGGGCACCGCGGTGGCGACCCGGCGGGTACGTCGGGATCGTGCCGGTGCGGCGGATGGGTAGAGAGAGCGCCGGCGGCCGGAGCTCCGGCGCCGCAACCGACTCCCACGACGGTGCAAGGGCCATGGGACAAGAGTGAAGGATGTGATACGTGAGTCCCGGTTAGGCACGGATCCCGGGCGTGTCACGCCTGCGACCGGCGGCGCGATCAGCCCCCGGAGATCGACAGCTCGGCCGCCGCGAGGCGGGTCCGGGTCGCCTCGTCGACCTCGGGTGAGGCCAGCCAGCCGTCGGGCAGGGCGACGACCCGCGCCGAGCCCGCCCGTCCGCGCTGGCCCTCCGCCGCCTCGCCCGGCCACGGGACAGTCGGGTCGAGGGTGTCGATGAGGCGGTCCAGCGCGGCGAGCGAGTCGACGAGCGCGAGGCTGTTGCGGACCGTCGAGCCGGCGGGGAAGCCCTTGAGGTACCAGGCGATGTGCTTGCGGATGTCACGACAGGCCCGCTCCTCGTCGCCGTAGAACTCGGCGAGATACACCGTGTGCCGGCGCATCGTCGCAGTGACCTCCCCGAGGGTGGGCTCGACGCGGACGGACTGACCGGCGAAGGCGGCCGCGAGGTCCGTGAACAGCCATGGGCGACCCAGGCAGCCACGCCCCACGACGACGCCGTCGCAGCCCGTCCGGCGGACCATCTCCAGGGCGTCCTCGGCGGACCAGATGTCGCCGTTGCCGAGGACCGGCACCGAGGAAACGGTCTCCTTGAGCCGGGCGATGGCCGTCCAGTCGGCGGTGCCGCTGTAGGCCTGGGCCGCTGTGCGGGCGTGCAACGCGATCGCGGCGACCCCCTCGGCCTCGGCGGCGCGTGCAGCGTCGAGATAGGTGAGATGGTCGTCGTCGATGCCCTTGCGCATCTTGACGGTGACGGGAACGCCGAAGGGGTCCGCCTCGCGCACCGCCGCCGCGACGATCGAGCGGAACAGGTCCCGCTTCCACGGCAGTGCCGCTCCCCCGCCTTTGCGGGTCACCTTCGGTACCGGACACCCGAAGTTGAGGTCGATGTGATCGGCCCGGTCCTCGGTGACCAGGATCCGCACGGCTGCAGCGATGGTCGCCGGGTCGACACCGTAGAGCTGGATCGAGCGTGGCGACTCGTCGGGGTCGTGCTGGATGAGCCGCATCGTCTCCGGGGTGCGCTCGACGAGAGCGCGGGAGGTGATCATCTCGGAGACATAGAGCGAGGTCGCTCCAGAAGGCTCAGTCGCTCCAGAAGGCTCAGTCGCTCCGGACGGCGAAGCGGTCGCCACCGCGTAGACCGCAGACGCGACCGCACCGGCCGAGCCGTATTCGCGGCACAGGCGACGGAAGGCGCGGTTCGTGATCCCGGCCATCGGGGCGAGCACGACCGGCGACCCGATCGTGTGCGGCCCGATCCGCAGCGACGGCAGGACGGGGCGGTCCGCGAGAGCCGAGGACGCTGTGGTGAGGGTGGCGACAGACATGACCGCATCAGTGTCGCATCGTCCGTGGCCGGTCCCGACGCCGACCATCTATCGGCCTGCTGCGTAGACTCCCTGCGTGCTCTCCCCCGCTCTCGTCGCCGCCGGCGTCGTCTTCCTCGCCGAGCTCGGCGACAAGAGCCAGCTGATGGCGCTGGCCATGGCCGCGAAGCATCGAGCGCGGGACGTCTTCATCGGGATGTTCTTCGCGATCCTGCTGATGTTCGCGATCGCCGTAGGCCTCGGGGCGATCCTCGGAACCGTGCTCGACGAGTACAGCGACGTCGTGGCCATCGTGGCGGGCCTGATCTTCCTCGGATTCGCCGTGTGGACGCTGCGCGACGCCGACGATGACGAGGAGGCCGTCGACACGCTGTCCCCGACGGCGGGGAGCCGCACCGTCATCACCGCGTCGTTCAGCGCGTTCGTCGTCGCCGAGCTCGGCGACAAGACCCAGCTCGCCAGCGCCACCCTGGCCGTCAGGGACGGCTTCTGGCCGGTATACATCGGCAGCGTCGTCGGCGAGGTCGCCGCGATCGGTCTGGCGATCATGATCGGCGCGGTCGCCGGGCGCCACCTGCCCGAGCGGCTCATCCGCTACGGCGCCGCAGCCCTGTTCGCCGTCTTCGGCCTCATCATGATCATCCAGGGTCTGCGCGGTGTCTGAGCCCGCGAGCCCGCTCATCTCGGCCGAGGCGCTTGCGAAGCGGCTCGACCGGGTGCGGGTCCTCGATGTCCAGTACGCCCTCACGGGGACCCCGGGCGAGGAGCTGTACGCGGTGGCCCACCTCCCCGGAGCCCCGCATCTCGACCTCGACCGGGTCCTCGCCGACCCGCCCGGGTCCCGTGGCCGGCACCCCCTCCCCGCGGTCGAACGGCTGCAGGACGGACTGCGAGCAGCCGGGCTGCATGACGACTCGTCGGTCGTGGTCTATGACCAGCGGACCTCACTCGGCGCGGCGCGGGCCTGGTGGGTGCTGCGCTGGGCCGGGCTGCAGGACGTGCGGGTTCTCGACGGTGGACTGGCGGCGTGGGTGCGGGACGGTGGGGCGACGACCGACGCGCTGCCGGAGGTCGCGCAGGGCACGGTCACGGTGCGGCCGGGCGCGCTGCCCGTGCTGGCGGCGGACGACGTGTCCGCCTTCGTGGACAGCGGTGGGCTGGTGCTCGACGCCAGGACCCCGGAGCGCTTCCGTGGTGAGAGCGAGCCCATCGACCGCGAGGGCGGCCACATCCCCGGGTCCGTCAACCTGCCTATCGCCGAGCTGCTGGGTCCCGACGGGACCTTCGCTTCGCCCGAGGCGATCCGGGCCGCAGCCGGTGCCCACCGCATACCTCTGGGTCGCGGCGGAGCCGCGCCGACTCTGGGCACCTCGTGCGGCTCGGGGATCACGGCCTGCCAGCTGACCTTGGCGCTCCGCACCGCCGGGATCGAGTCGGTTCCCTATATCGGCTCGTGGTCGGAGTGGATCGCGGACCCGACGCGACCTCGCGCCCTCGGGGACGCCTAGAATCGGGCCCGTGCCCAGCCTCCGCGAGTCGATCGAGTCCGCCAGCTACCCCCTGGTCAAGCGTCTGTCGGAGTGGCCGAAGTGGGCGCCGTTCCTGCTCATCCTCGGCCTCATGGTCGCCGGGGTCCTCATCCCCTCCGTCGGCTGGGTGCTCATCGCCGTGGTCGCGGTCTTCCTCACGTGGCTGCTGTACCTCGGTTGGCCCCGGTTCAGCGCCGTCGACCGGTTCATGCGCATCGCCGTCATCGCGCTCGTGGTCGTAGCGGCGGTCACCCGAGCCAATCCCCGGACCGGCGCCTGACGATTTTGACAATCATTCTCAACGCGAGCGAGAATGATTCTCATGAACCGCACGTTCGGCGCCCTCGCCATCGCCCTCGCCGGATCGCTCGCCGCCTGCAGCTCGGACCCAGCCGCGTCCGGGCCTGAGGCCGAGGGAACGACGACCACGGAGCCTTCGGCTGGGCCGGCCCCGGTGGAGCCGACCCTCGAGGTGAGCGCGGCCTTCTACCCGATCGAGCTCGCGGTGCAGCGCATCGGCGGGGACCGGGTCGCGGTGAGCACCCTGACCCAGCCGGGTGCCGACCCCCACGACGCCGAGCTGACTCCGAGGCAGGTGGCCGAGCTGGGCGAGACCGACCTCGTCGTCTTCCTCTCCGACTTCCAGCCCGCGGTCGACGACGCCGTGTCGACGGTCGCAGCGGACTCCGCCCTCGAGGTCGGCGAGTTCGCCGACCTCATGGTGATGGCCGAGGACGACGGACACGACCACAGCGGCGAGACGGAGGAGGAACACGCCGAGCACTCCCACGAGGGCGGCACCGACCCGCACTTCTGGCTCGACCCGATCCGCTACGCAGCGGTCGCCCAGGCGGTCGCGAACCGACTGGTGGAGCTGGACCCGGACGGCGTATCCACGTACGAGGCAGGACTCGCGGACTTCACCGACGAGCTCACGGCGATCGACGACGAGTTCGCCGCGGGACTGGAGACGTGCACCTCCCGCGACCTGGTCACCGGGCATGCGGCCTTCGGCTACCTCGCCGACCGCTACGACCTGCGCCAGAAGGGCATCGCCGGACTCACGCCGGAGAGCGAGCCGACCGCGGCCCAGATCCGCGACCTCGTCGAGCACGTCCGCGAGACCGGCGTGACGACTGTGTATGCGGAGACGCTCGTCGACCCCTCCCTCGCGGAGACGATCGCGCGCGAAGCCGATGCCGAGGTCCGCGTCCTCGATCCCATCGAGGGCCTGACGGACGCCTCGGCCGGGACCGACTACTTTGAGATCATGCGCGCCAATTTGCAGACACTCCGCGAGGGTCAGGATTGCTCCTGACGGGCCTCCTGCGATGACCGGACACCGTCGACCATGACACCTTCCACGCTCGTCCTGCGCGACGCGGCCTTCGGCTATGCCGACCGCCGAGTCGTCGCGGGCGTGTCGCTGACGGTGGAGCCGGGCGACGTAGTCGCTCTCCTCGGCCCCAACGGCTCCGGCAAGTCGACGATCGTCCGTGGGGTGCTCGGTCTGGCGGAGCATCTCGGCGGGGAGGTCGAGGTGCTGGGCACACCGCTCGCGCAGCTGTCGGACCGCACGTCGATCGGCTACGTCCCGCAACACCACTCCCTGTCCACCTCGGTTTCGGCCACCGTCCGCGAAGTCGTCGCCTGCGGGCGACTCCCCCACCGCCCGTGGTGGCGCCGCGCGGGCGCCGAGGATCGGCGCCTCGTCGACGAGGCGATCGAGACGGTCGGTCTGACGGACCGGGCCCGCGAGGAGGTCAGCCATCTTTCCGGCGGCCAGCAGCGCCGGGTGCTCATCGCTCGCGCGCTCGCCGCCCAGCCCTCGGTCCTGCTCATGGACGAGCCCACGGCGGGGGTCGACACGGCGAACCAGCACATCCTCGCCGACGTCCTCGGTCGCCTTGCCGCGACGGGTACGACGATGCTCATCGTGACCCACGAGCTCGACGCCGTGCGCGACATCGTGTCAAGGGTCGTATGCGTGAGCGCAGGCCACATCGACTTCGACGGGACCAGCGCCGAGTACGCACTGCACACGTCCGCGCATGCCATCGGCTCCGACCACCACCACATCGACGAGGACGTCGTCCGCGTCCCTTCGACCCCTCCCGGATCCGGTCCTCTGGACTCGGCCACGACCCGTTCGACGGCCTGAATGAGGGTGAGATGACCGAGATCCTCGCCTTCGAATTCATGCGCAACGCACTGATCGGTGCGGTGCTCGTCGGCTTTGCGGCGCCACTCGTCGGCATCTTCCTCGTCCAGCGCCGGATGTCCCTCATCGGTGACGGCATGGGCCATGTCGCGCTCGCGGGGGTCGCCGTGGGTGTCCTGACCGGCACGCAGCCGGTCTTCACGGCACTCGTCGCGGCGGTCCTGGCGGCGATCGCCATCGAGCTGCTCAGGATGCGCGGCGGCACCTCGGGGGACGTCGCTCTGGCCGTGATGTTCTACGGCGGGATCGCGGGTGGGGTCGTCCTGATCAGCCAGTCGACGGCCTCGGCCGCCAACCTGACCGGCTACCTGTTCGGCGCCATCCTGACGACGACCCGGGCGGACCTCGTCGCGTTCGCCGTGCTCAGCGTCGTCGTCGTCGGGACGGCGACGGTCCTGCGCCAGCGGCTCTTCGCTGTCGCCATCGACGAGGAGTACGCACGGGCCACCGGCCTGCGGGTCACGGCCCTCAACCTCACGCTGGCCGTCCTCACCGCGGTGACGGTCGTCGTCTCGATGCGCATCGTCGGTCTTCTGCTCATCAGCGCCCTGATGATCCTGCCGAACGCGACCGCGCAGCGGCTCGGCCGGAGCTTCGCCTCGACGATCCGCTGGGCGGCCGCCATCGGCGTGGGCGCCGCGATCTCCGGCGTCGTCGTCTCGTTCTACGCGGAGACCCCCTCCGGAGGCACGATCGTGCTCATCCTCATCGCGGTGTTCATCGTGACGGCCGTCGCCAGTGCGGTCGTGACGCGGGTGCGTTCCCGCACGCGGCGTCATCCCGGACGGCACGACCACGAGCACGGCCCCGGCTGCGGTCATGAGCCGGTGCGCCACGGCGACCACGTCGACTACCTTCATGACGGGCACCGTCACGCCGCTCACCAAGGTCACTACGACGAGCACGGTGACCACGCCACCCACATCGACCACGGCCGGCACGACACCGACGACAAGCACGGAGAGCTGTCCCGATCCTCATGACCGACCTGACCTCGACGAAGCCCATGTCCTCGTCTCAGCCCGCGACCGAGCCTCGGCGCGTCACGCGTCAGCGGGCTGCCCTGGCGACGGCTCTGGACCGGACCGATGAGTTCCTCTCGGCGCAGGAGCTCCATGCCCGTCTGTCCCAAGGGGGCACGAGGGTCGGTCTGGCCACCGTGTACCGCAACCTGCAGGCGATGGCCGCCGACGGCGAGATCGACGTGCTGCGGACCGACGACGGCGAGTCCGTCTACCGGGCCTGTTCGACGGGCCACCACCACCACCTTGTCTGCCGTGACTGCGGCCGGACGGTGGAGATCGACGGGCCGGCCGTCGAGCGCTGGGCCGCGACGGTCAGCGCCGCGCACGGCTTCACCGACGTCACCCACACCGTCGAGATCTTCGGCCGCTGCGCAGACTGCGCCTGAGAGCCCGAAGCCCCGCTACTCGTACGGGTTGTCGGGTGCCTCGATCTGCTGCACGGAGTCGATCTCGAGAATGGGCAGGGAGTACGACCCGTCCTCGTTCGGCGGTGTCGGAACCCACCGGCCGACGGCCTCGATCCAGGTGTCGTCCGGAAGACGCTGCCCGCCGATGACGTCGACCTTGAGGGCATAGCCGTCGGCAGCACAGCAGTTCAGCGACAGCCGGGTGATGGCCCACCCCTCCCCCGACTCGACGGATGAGACGAACCCGACAAGTCGGATCGTCCGCCCGCGCAGCGACTCCGACTCGTCGAACAGGGCACGGCTCTGGAACTCGTCCAACGTGAGGGTCACCGGATCCTCCGCGGGCAGCGGCTCCCATCCTCCGTCGCTTGCCGCAGACGCCGCCAGACCCGTGTCCCGTTCCGCGGAGTAGGACCCGAGTGGCGGCGGGACGACCACGCTCATGATGAGGAACGGGACGACGAGGAACCAGCCGACCGCGGAGACCTTGTCGTGCGCCACCTCGTGCCCGGGCCGGGACACCGGCTCCTCCGCACCGCTGTCGCTGGCGAAGGCCTGGTAGAGCCCCATGAGGATGAGCAGTCCGGCCGAGACCACGAGTGGGATGCGCAGGACCTCCTTGACGAAGTTGAGGTACAGACCCGTCACTGTGGCCGTGATGACCATGACCCCGATGACAGCCATGATCACGCCCTGGGTCAGCCTGTTCACAGCAGCAGACCTCCGACGAGGATGGACGCGAGGACGGCCACGACGAATGTGGCAGGGGCGAATCGCAGAGCGAAGGAACGCCCGAAGGTGCCCGCCTGCATCGCGAAGAGCTTGATGTCCACCGCAGGCCCGACGACCATGAAGGCCAGCTGGGCACTCGGGGGGAAGGCGCTCAGGCTTGCGGCGATGAACGCGTCGGCCTCGGAGCAGACGGCGACGACGACGGCGAAGACGGCGAGGATGAGGACCGAGAGGAGGAGGGACGCCGCCAGTGAGTCGATCCACTCCCGCGGTACGAGGACGTTGACGGTCGCCGCCACCGCCGACCCGATGACGAGGAAGCCGCCGGCCTGGAAGAGGTCATGGCCCGCGGCGCCCACGAAACTCCCCAACCGGGTCGAGCCGTGCTGGTGCGGCCGGGGAATGCGCAGCGGCAGGCGCTCGCCGATCCACAGCCACAGCCAGCCCATGACGACGGCGACGAGCAGAGACGCGGTGAACCGGGCCAGGACGAACTCGTACCGACCGTTGAAGGCGACCGCCGTCGAGACCAGGACGATCGGGTTGATGGCCGGTGCTGCGAGAAGGAAGGTCAGCGCCGCCGCGGGCCTGATGCCGCGGGTCATCAACGAGCCCGCGATCGGCACCGATGCGCACTCGCAGCCTGGGAGAACCATGCCCGACAGGCCCGCCACCGGGACCGCCGCGGCCGGCCGCTGCGGCAGCCATCTGGCCAGGGCGTCGGCAGGCACGTACACCGCAATGAGCGCGGAGAGCACGACCCCCATCACGAGGAACGGCAGGGCCTGCACACCGATCGAGACGAACACGGTGAGCCAGGTGGCCAGCGCCCCGTTGGCCTCGATGAGGTCCGCGATCCGCGAGCGGCTGAGGATGAGAACGACGATGACCGCCGAGAGCAGGTAGGGCAGGAGGTCGCGCCGGTCCCGCGTGCGCGTCGGGCCGTCGACATCCGTCCGTGTCGGTGCGTCGGTCACACCGGGTCGGTCCCTTCGTCGCGGTCCGTCGCCAGGTCCACGGCGCCGCCGTAGCGGCGGTCGCGACGCGCATACGTCTCGATCGCCTCCCACAGATCGAGGCGGGAGTAGTCCGGCCAGAGCCGGTCCTGGAAGACCATCTCGGCGTAGGCGCTCTGCCAGAGGAGGAAGTTCGAGGTGCGCTGCTCGCCCGAGCTGCGCACGAACAGGTCGACATCCGGCATGTCCGGTTCGGGCAGGTAGCGCGCGACAGTGCTCTCGTCGATCCGCTTCGGCGAGAGCCGTCCGCGCCGCACGTCCTCAGCAAGGCGCGCCACCGCGTCTCCGATCTCGGCCCGGCCGCCGTAGTTGACGCAGAAGTACAGCGTCAGCCCGGTGTTGTCGCGCGTCATCTGCTGCGCGGTCTCGAGCTCACGGATGACCGAGGACCACAACCGCGGACGACGGCCGACCCAGCGCATCCGCACGCCCCACGAGTGCAGCTGGTCCCGCCGTCGACGGATCACCTCGCGGTTGAAGCCCATGAGGAAGCGGACCTCCTCGGGCGAGCGCTTCCAGTTCTCGGTGGAGAAGGCGTATGCGGACAGATGGGTCACGCCGATCTCGATCGCCCCGGCGACCACGTCCAGCAACGAGGCCTCCCCCGCCTCGTGACCCTTGGTCCGCGGTAGTCCGCGCTCGTTGGCCCAACGGCCGTTGCCGTCCATGACGACCGCGACGTGCCGGGGCATGACCTCGGCCGGAATCGCCGGTGGCTGCGCGCCCGAGGGATGCGGGAACGGTCGCTCGTAGGCCATGTGTTGACCCTATGCGCGCTCGACGAGGCGTAGGGATCGCACGCCCCGCTCCAGGTGCCACTGGAGGAAGGCGCTCGTCAGGCCGCTGCCCTCGAGTCGGTGGCGTACCTCGCTGGCGTCGGCGATGGCCCAGTCCCCGGCGAGCAGCGCGGCGAGCAGCCTGAGGGTCTCCGAGGCGGGAGCGGCCGAGCCGGGCGGACGGCAGCCGGGGCAGACCACCCCGCCGGAGGCCAGGTTGAAGGCCCGGTGCGGACCCGGGTCGCCACAGCGGGCGCAGTCGTGGAAGCTCGGCGCCCAGCCCGCGACGGCCAGAGCGCGCAGGAGGTATGCGTCGAGCACCAGCTCCGGGGCGTGCACGTCGTCAGCGAGCGAGCGGAGCGCCCCGGCGATGAGGAGGTACTGCTGGAGGTTCGGCTCACCCTCCTCCGTGAGGCGGTCACACGTCTCCAGAGCGGCCGCCGCGGCAGTCCAGCGCGGATAGTCGCGGGCGATGGCGTCGCCGTAGGTCGCCAGGCTCACGGCCTGAGTGATGGTGTCGAGGTTGCGCCCCTCGTAGCACTGGACGTCGACGACCATCGCCGGCTCGAGCCGGGAGCCGAACCGGCTCTTCGTGCGGCGGATGCCCTTGGCGACGGCGCGGACCTTGCCGCGCGTGCGGGTCATGATGGTGACGATGCGGTCGGCCTCGCCGAGCTTGTGGGTGCGCAGCACGACACCCTCGTCCCGGTACAACGGCATACCGGCCATTGTCCCCCGAGTCACGAGTGCCGGTATGCGCGACTCGCCCGTCAGGTCATCCGCGTTGTGAGGAGGACGCTCTCACTCGGCCCCGTGATCCCGTGAACCTCGGCCCCTCCCGACTGGTCTGGCGTCCCGCCGAGCACCGAGACCGAGTCCGGCCGGAGGTGATCCGCTATGGTTCCTCATCGGTTGTCAGGGGTGAGGGGTCGACATGAAGTGCGCTCGATGCGAACGCGAAGCCACCTTCACGAGCAAGGGCGGCGAGCGGGTGTGCGACCGGCACTACCACGCGGTGTTCGCGGTTGCGCCGACGATCTTGAGCACCGGCACCACTGCCGACGCTGTCGGAGCACGCGCCGTCGGGGCGGCAGCAGCGCAGTCCTCCGGGAGTAGCGAGCCGGTTCCCATGAGGCATGGCTGGCTGGCACGCTTGTCGCGTCGGCTGCGCAACCGTTAGGCGTTCTTCGAGTCCAGCGGACTCGAGGCGGACGTCGCGCCGGCCCGGTGCCGTCGATGACCGGCGTCCTGTCACGCAGCGGAGGGGGCCGAAGACGTGACCGGTCTCCGGTTCGTTCTGCGCTGTGGCGCGTCCACACCGCTGGTCCTCGCCTCCGCGGTGTTCCGACGACGGCGCTCGCGCAGCACCCCGCGGATGGGCCGCCGAACCACAGCAAGATCAGTGCGGCAGAGGGCCGGCTGTCTAGCGCAACCATGGGGGATCACCATGTGGTGTCGCGCGCGGCGGACCGAGGGGGCGAAACCGGCTCGTTTGTCTGCCGCGACTTCCGCAGGTGCTGGTCTTCGCCGAGTTGGCGGGTATGTGGCGGCTCGGTGACGTTGTCCCGAGCGGTGTGTTCCGGCGAGAGTGTTCACGTGAACCTTCGTGAACTGAGGCTGGAACGCGGCTGGAGCCAGGAAGAACTGGCCGATGCGAGCGGAGTCAGCGTGCGAACCATCCAACGGGTGGAGGGAGGGCGCCGACCTGGCCGAGCCACGGCAGCCGCTCTCGCCACGAGCCTCGGAACCGAGCCTGCGGCCATCGCGGCTCGCGGGCTGGTCGACGACGACCCGTCCGAGCCGGCACGCGCGGTGTCCTTCCCGACGGCTGTGGAGCGCGCTGCCACGCGGTGGCCCGACTTCGAGGGCAGGGCCAGTCGATCGGAGTTCTGGTTCGCCCTTCTTGCTGTCGGCCTCCTCGTCGGCGCGGCGACGGTGCTCGATGAGCGCTACGGTGCCGTCGCCCTGCTGGTCTGCCTCGTGCCGCTGGTGGCGGTCGCCACCCGTAGGCTCCGAGACGCAGGACACAACCCCTGGTGGCAGCTGCTCGCCCTGGTGCCGTTCGGGATCGTGGTGCCGCTCTGGCTCATGGCCCTTCCCGGCAAGGACCCCGGCGATGGCAGCGGTGGACCAACCCACTGACCGGCAACCCATGAATGGTGCCATGCGGCACTCATGGCGAGCCGCGGCCATCCGCCACGCGTCAACGCTGCGGCTGCCGACCCGCTCGCCGATGGCAGCGTGACCGGTGAGCTGGCGGCTTCGTTGGCGGGCGACGCAGACGCTCTCGCGATAAGCGTTGGTTGCCCCTCCGGCTGAGCCGCACCGAACGTCAAACCCCGCCACTCCCCGGGGACTCAACACCGCTTGTGTCGACAGCTTCGGGCCCTGGACGCTACGGCTTGACCACCTCGCGGAGAACGACCATGGCCAGCCCAATAGCCTCCCGAGCGGCATGGATCCGGACTGCGCTCGAGGGGGCCGCGTGTGCCAGCGCGCGGTCGAGCTCGAGCGCGGCGGCGTAGAGGTCCTGGAGCACCTCGGAGTGGACGGTCTCGAGGATGCGCTCGCGCTCCTCCAGGCGGGCGAGGCGCTCGCTGCGCCGAATGTTGCACACCTGTGCGGGTGGCCCGGACTGTCCGTAAAGATCGGTCACCGCCAGCTCCACCCACGACCACGCACCGTCTGCGCAGACCCTGAGCTCACCGACTCGCTCCGTCCGGAGTGGGTCGGCAGCCAGCAGATCCTCGAAGGCTTCGTGGTCCTCGGGGTGGATGCGGTCCGCAAGTCCCGTGCCCACGAGCTCGTCGACCGGCCAGCCGAAGAGGTTCGCGACCGCAGGGCTGGCGTAGCTGACCACGTGGTTCTCGTCGACCACGACTGCAGCGTCGCTGGAGCGTTCCATCAGGTGCCGGACGGTTTCGGCGAGGTTGAGAGAGACGCCGACGATGGCGATCAGCTTCCCGTCGCGGTACACGCCGCTATCGGTGACCAGGGCGTGCATCACGTGCCCGCTGCGGTGTCGGACCGGGAATCCGCCAGACCACGAACGGCCCTCGCGAAGAGCAGTCATGATCTCCGCGGCGGCCCGGCGGGAGAGCTCCGGCACCGTGACCTCGGCTATCTGACGTCCCACGGCCTCCGCGGCGGGCCAGCCGTACAGCTGCTCGGCGGCGCTGTTCCAGGACAACACAATCCCCTCCGTGTCCGTCACGATCACCGCGTGCCCGAGGGCGTGCAGCAGCTCATCGGCAGAGGGGACCAGGGGGAGAGCCTCGCTATCCATAGACCAAGCCTGCACCCCATGCTTGACGTCGTCATGGGGCGGATGCCCCGGATCGGACGGAATCTCTCCCCGATGTCAGTCCAGACACAGCCGCAGTCCCCACCATCGGATACTGCGCCGGTTGGGGTTGACCCCGTCTGCCTCAGATCCCGGTCGACGAGTGTGGGGGGCGATGGGGGTGGGTTGCCCCCAGCCCGAAGTGGCGGTCGCTCGAAGTCGCCTCCCACCCCTCCCGGACCGGTCACGCCGTATGGTTCCGGATGTGGGACGCATCTACGCCGACGCCGAGCAACTCCGAGAAGTCTTCTCCGAGATGTTCGAGACGGTCGCCGACGACGAGCGGATGGGCGGACTCGTCGCCCAGCAGATGGTGATCAACTTCCGCCTGCACGACCCCGGGGCGGACATCTGGGTTGACGGCAGGGCCCGTCCTGTCGTCACGACCTTCGAGCCCATCGGCATCGATGCCACGCTCACCGCCGACCTGAGCGCCGACTCTATGCACGAACTGCTGCTGGGCACGCTGCCGCTCGGCAAAGCCGTGCTCTTCCGCAAACTCAAGGTGTCGGGCTCAACGTCACGAGCACTGAAGCTCGAGCCGCTCCTGCATGCTTGCCAGGCCGTCTACCCGGGGATTGCCGACCGACGTCTGTGAGGCACGGCGTCGGAGCCGGTGAGGGCAACCTCATCAGGGTCGACTTCCAGGCCCACCTGGTGAGCCCGACCGCCGCTCACCCGACAGAGGGCCCCCGGCGTCGGCCAGGACCTTCAGGCGGGGAACACGCCGCTGGAAAGGTACCGGTCACCGCGGTCACAGACCACGAAGACGATCGTCGCTGCCTGGACCTCCTCGGCCACCTGCAGGGCGGCCCAGCACGCGCCGGCCGCGGAGACACCGCCGAAGATGCCCTCCTCGCGGGCCAGGCGGCGGGCCGTCTCCTCGGCGTCGGCCTGGGTGACCTCCACGGTCCGGTCCACCGCTGACGGATCGAAGATCCTCGGCACGTACTCCGGTGGCCAAGCGCGGATCCCGGGGATCTTCGAGCCCTCCGCGGGCTGCGCTCCGACGATCTGGACACCGGGGTTGCGCGACTTCAGGAACCGCGAGACCCCCGTGATCGTGCCGGTGGTACCCATCGCGGACACGAAGTGCGTGATCCGTCCCTCGGTCTGGCGCCACAGCTCCGGGCCCGTGCCTTCCTCGTGGGCACGAGGGTTGTCCGGGTTGCCGAACTGGTCCAAGACGCGGCCTCTACCCTCCCGCTCCATCCGCGTCACGACGTCGCGGGCCTCCTCCATGCTGCCCTCTGCCGAAGTCAGTACCAACTCCGCTCCGTACGCCTTCATTGTCTGGATCCGCTCGATGGAGGCGTCCTCGGGCATCACGAGGATCAGGGGGTAGCCGCTGATGGCCGCCGCCATCGCCAAACCTATCCCGGTGTTGCCGGACGTGGCCTCCAGCAACGTGTCCCCGGGAGAGATCTCCCCTCGCTCCTCGGCGCCGCGGATCATGCTGATCGCCGGCCGGTCCTTCACCGAGCCGGCCGGGTTGTTTCCCTCGAGCTTGGCGAGCAGTACGTTGCCGCGGCGTTCGTTGTCCGGCCCGGGAAGGCGCTGCAGACGCACCAGCGGGGTGCCGCCGATGACGTCCTCCATCGTTGGGTACGGCCGATGGCTACTCACCTGCCGGAGTCTACGGCGGCGGTCTCGATGAATCGCAGCCTGCTGCTCGACCTCCACTCCCTGCCCGGCATGGATGACGTTGGTCCGAGAGGCCGCACACAACTGCTCGAGGGTGCCGATGAGCTTCCTCCGCCGCGCGACCGGCGGTCCTGCTACGCGATGACGGGACACTACGGCGGTCCCCGAGAGTGCGCGCCGCCGGGGTGCGGTGCCCTCGTGCTTGGATGGTCCGGTGGCGAAGCTGGTGACATGGTCGCAATATCGAGCCTCGATCGGGGACCGGTCGACGTTGTTCGCCCAGGTCGCCGAGGCGTGCTCGATCGACCGGGTCCTCTATCCCGGCAGCTACGTCGACCTGTCTCCCTCGACCGCGTTCGCATCCGTGGTCTATGTCGACACCGACTCTCGCGCTCAGCGATTCTTCGCCGACTCGGAGCTGGTTGGACGCGAGTTGGCCGGGCGTACCCGTCCCGGCGCCGGCACCCAGGTGCGGTTCATCGGCGCCGACTACACCGTGCCCCTGGACCTTCCTCACGCCCACGTCGACCTCCTCATCTCGCTGTACGCCGGGCCGGTTTGGGAGCACTGCGGCCGCCACCTGCGTCCTGGCGGATGGCTCCTCGCCAATGCCAGCCACGGCGATGCCAGCCTGGCCGCGCTCGATCCGAGGCTGCGGCTGGTCGCCGCCGTGCACCATCGACACGGTCGGTACCAGTTCGTCACGCACGGGCTCGACCGCTACCTGGTCCCCAAGGACCCGGGCGGCGTGAACGTCGACCGGATCCGGGCCACCGGCCGCGGCGTCGCGTACACCCAGCCCGCCTTCGCATACCTCTTCGAACACGCGTGACCCTCGAAGACACCGAAGCGCTCATCCGCCGAGCGACGCGGGCTCGGGGCCATTTCGGGCGACCTTGATGCGTCGCGTGAACGGGGCGATCTTCCGGTGGACGCAGTGGAGCCAGGTCCAGCCGGCTGGCGCAGGCGACGGATGGTTCGACCCTGGGGTGAGCAGTCACGCCTGGCGCACGGTGCGGAAAGGCTCGCTCTCCGAACTCGAAGGCATGATCGCCGCAGATGTGCCGCGTCGTGGCCAGATCCAGGCGGTTCGCAGGATGAAGGCCAGGAGCAGAACCTCGAGTCCGATCGACAGGCCGTAGAAGTAGGAGTAGGCCCAGGACTCCCCAGTGGCGTTGTACATGGAGACCGGAATGTACAGCGATGCCACGACGAGGTTCATCGGCCGGTTCGCGCGCGCCGGCAGCAGCATGGACAGCCAGATCATGAGGATCGGGATGGCCATGAGCGTGAGCGCGAGGGCGATGAAGGTCGGGCCGGTGTCGAACTCATGGACGATGCCCGCCAGGATCTCGTCCAGGAAGCCGGGCTTGTACAGCGCGAGGTAGTCGACGTAGATGTAGAGGAACATGAAGCTGGTCCACGCCGCTGCCAGTTTGGCCTGCACGGGCACAGGCCGGTCTTCCAGCGCGCTAGGAACCGGCGGCTCGGGGGTGGTGCGGGACTGAGGCGCTGTCATGACGAAGCTCCTTGGTTGATCGGGTAGGTGCTTCCACGATCACGGAGGTCGGCGCCCGACACATCAGCCGTGGAGCCTGAACCGACCTGGCCGTTGGCCGAGTCGTCCCGGTGTACTTTCGGCGGATACGCCGACCACGCGCGGTGCCTAGGCTGACCGCATGGTCCCCGAAGCGCTCGGCTCGCTGTGGGCCGAACCACGACCTGCGAACCCCGCCGGCCCTCTGCCCCGGGACTGGGCCGTCGTCGCGGGACTCATCTGCTGGTCCTTCGGCGAAGCGGTGCTTCGCGAGGATATGGCGCCGATACCGCTGCTGCTCCTCGCCACCCTCGCGTCCGTCGTCCCCTTGCCCTGGCGACGCACGCACCCGCTCCTCGCGGTCGCGGTCGCATTCGGAACGTTGACGGTGATCGACATCGTCAGAGTCGTCTCTGGATCGGAGGGCCCGCTGCCGGTCGGTGTTTCGGCGACCCTGGTCCTGACCTACTCGCTCTTCCGGTGGGGCTCCGGTCGGGAGGCCACATACGGCCTCATCCTGATCCTGGTCTGGTTGTCGATGACTCTGGTGGTCGAGTCGACCAGCGTGGCCGAGACGGTCGGGGGCTACGCGTTCTTCTCGTTCGCCGCAACGCTGGGCGCCGCGACCCGCTACCGCGCGAGGGTTCGCATCCGAGACATCGAGCAAGCGAAGGCCCGTGAGCGCGAACAGCTCGCGCGCGAGCTTCACGACACCGTCGCGCATCATGTGTCGGGCATCGCCATCCAGGCCCAAGCCGGTCGGGCCATCGCGGGCGCGGATCCCGAACGGGCCGCCGAGGCCCTGGCCACCATCGAGGACGCGGCGACCAGAACCCTCACCGAGCTGCGCCACATGGTCGGCGTGATGCGCGCCCCACTCGACACTCAGTTCGCACCTCAGCCGGGGCTGGCAGAGGTCGAGCAGCTTGCCACCGACGGCCGGCAGTCTCCCCTCGTGGAGGTGGTGCTCTCCGGCGAGCTCGACAACCTCCCGCCTGCGGTCGGCACCGCGGTCTACCGGCTCGCCCAGGAGTCCATCACCAACGCCAGGCGTCATGCCAGAGACGCGACCCGGGTCACCGTGGGCGTCGCGGGAGACTCCGACCGCATACGACTGACGGTCATCGACGACGGCGCCCCCGCCACCGGCCGCGGCACAGCAGGCTATGGCCTGATAGGTATGCGGGAGCGCGCTCTGCTTCTCGGCGGCACCTTCCACGCGGGCCCCGGCGCCGACCGAGGGTGGCGCGTGGACGCGAGCCTTCCCCGAACGGGAACGCTGCGATGAGCATCAAGGTCCTCATCGCCGACGACCAGCCGATCGTGCGCACCGGACTGACGATGCTCCTCGATGCCCAACCGGAGATCGACGTCATCGGCACGGCGGGCGACGGGCGCGAGGCAGTGCGCCTGGCGCGTGAGCTGAGACCCGACGTCGGCCTCTTCGACGTCAGGATGCCGCTGATGGACGGCATCGAAGCCACCCGTCGACTCGCAGGCCCCGATGTCCCTGACCCCTTGCCGATCGTCGTGATCACCACCTTCGACCTGGACGAGTACGTCCACGGTGCGCTCAAGGCCGGCGCGCGCGGGTTTCTGCTCAAGGACGCCGGACCCGCCCTGCTGAGCCAGGCCATCCACGCGGCAGCCGACGGCGAAGCCCTGATCGCACCCACCGTGACCGTCCGACTGCTCGCAGCGTTCGCGCGGTCGACGACGGAAACCGCCCGGAAGCCGATCGAGCCGCTGACCGCACGCGAGGAAGAAGTCCTCGTCCCCGTGGCGCTCGGCCGCACGAACAGCGAGATCGCCATCGACCTGCACATCAGCACCAGCACCGTCAAGGCGCACCTCGCCAGCCTCATGAGGAAGCTCGGTGCGCGAAACCGGGTAGAGCTCGCCATGTGGGCCCACGAGACCGGCCGCATATGACGCGCAGCTGCGCGTCTTCGATCCGAGTCCCGGGTGGCGTGAGGATGGTTCCGTCCCGTCACCCGCCAGCGCTCCACGGTTAACCGAACGTGTGTTCGATCGCTGTGGTAGCGTCGTCGCATGACCCTTGTCCTGCAGGGTTCGCTCTTCGACAGCGCTGCCCACTCAGCCACTCACAACGTGCCGGCTCTGCGTGCGGTCGGTGACGGCATGTCGCGCGTCCGCCTCGATGATCGCTCCTGGGTGGATGTCCGGCCGGGCTGGCTCTCCGCACCCGACGTTCTCTTCGAGGCCCTCGTCCGGGGGGTTCCGTGGCACGCGGAGCGACGACAGATGTACGACCGTGTCGTGGACGTCCCGCGACTGACCACGTTCTACGGCTCCGGCGACCCGCTCCCCCACCCGGTGATCGAGAGCGCCCGCGAGCTTCTGAGTCGGCACTACGCGGACGAGCTCGGAGAGCCGTTCGTCTCCGCGGGGCTGTGCTACTACCGGACGGGGGCGGACTCGGTCGCCTGGCACGGTGACCGGATCGGCCGCAGCCGACGGGAGAACACGATGGTCGCGATCCTCTCGGTCGGCTCGCCCCGCACTTTGGCGCTGCGACCGAACGGCGGACGCACCGCATACCGGATCGGTCTGGGCCATGGTGATCTGGTCGTCATGGGCGGCGCGTGCCAACGCGAGTGGGAGCACGCCGTCCCCAAGACGGCCGAGCGCGTCGGACCGAGGATCTCGATCCAGTTCCGTGTCGCCGGCGTGCGCTGACGGGCGAGGCAGGGCCGGTCTTCGCTGATCGACTCGACCGGGACACGCGGTGAACTACGCCGTCATGATCACCTTCATGGCGTTCTCATCGGCGGCCCGCGAGAACGTGTCATACGCGTCGATGATCTCGTCGAGCCGGAACCGGTGGGTGACGAACTTCTCCGGTTGGATCCGGCCCTCCGTGATCTGGTCGAGCAGCTGCGGAGCAGTGGTCGCATTGACGAGGCCGGTGGTGACGGTGATGTTGTTGATCCAGTCCCGCTCGATGGGGAACTGCACCGGCGCACCGTGGACACCGACATTCGCGACCCGCCCTCCGGGACGGATCGCGTCCAGACAGGTGGTGAAGGTCGCCGGGAGCCCCACCGCCTCGATCGCGACGTCGACCCCGAGGCCGTACCGGCTACGCTTCTTCAGCTCACCGACGACATCGTCGGTGGCGCCGATGTCGATCGTGTCGTCGGCACCGAAGGAGCGCGCCTCCTGGAGGCGGAACGTGTTGCCGTCGACGGCGATGACGGTCGCGCCGGTGGCCGTGGCGGTCATGATGGCGGCCAGCCCCACGGGACCGGCCCCGACCACGGCGACGACGTCTCCCGCACCGACCTGGCCGTACTGGACGCCGATCTCGAACCCGGTCGGCAGGATGTCGCTGAGCATGACCCCCTGCTCCGCGGTGACGCCCTCGGGCAGCGGGATGAGTCCGTTGTCGGCGTAGGGCACGCGGACCAGTTCGGCCTGGGTGCCGTCGATGAGGTGGCCGAAGATCCAGCCGATGCCGCCGACCTTCTGGCAGTGGGAGGTCAGGCCGCGGGTGCAGTACTCGCACTCCATGCACTTCGTGATGCACGAGATGATGACCCGGTCGCCGACCGCGACCTTGGTGCACTCGGGTCCGACCTCGGTGACGACGCCCACCCCCTCGTGGCCGAGGATCCGTCCGTCGGTGACGGCTGGGACGTCGCCTTTGAGAATGTGCAGGTCCGTCCCGCAGATCGTGGTCATCTCGATTCGGACGATCGCATCGGTCGGCGCCTGCACCTGTGGATCCGGTACCTCCTCCCATGCCTTGTTGCCGGGTCCGTGGTACACCAATGCCTTCATCACACGTCCTTGGGTGACTCGGTCGAAGCGGCCCCGTGGTCTCGGAGCCGGCGGCCCGACGCGGTCGTCGAGCCGCTCTCCCAGAGAAGCGCGGGCGGTATGGCCGGTCAAGAGGTCAAGGCGTTCCTTTGGTCACGTGCTCCGCGCCGTCCGCGCCGCCGACCGCCGAGTTCGCGTCCGGGAGCGGTCGCTCTCAGCGTTGCGTTGTGGCCGTCGCCCGGGCCGGGCGTGGCGGCCGCTTGCGCGCGGTGCGCTTGCGTGCGGCAGCCTCCTCGGCGGCGTGCCGCTTCTGCTCCTCGCGAGCGAGCGAGAGCAGCGTTGCCAGCTCCTCCTCGAGCCAGTCGTTGATGCGGTCGACGTCGGGAACGCGCTCGCGGGCCGCGACCAGACCGAAGTGCAGACCGCCGAGGTAGCTGATCACGGTCATGTTGAGACCGAGGCCGTCGGTGACCACGGAGACGGGATAGTGCGCGATCAGCTGCGCACCCGCGGCGTAGACCGGAACCGGTGGACCGGGCACGTTGGAGATGACGACGTTGAAGGGTGGGATCCGGTCGAACACGTGTGAGGCGAAGTAGACCTTGGCGGCTCGGGCGGCCAGGGCCGGCGGGGCGAAGTCGACGACGTCGTCGACCAGGCCTTGGGGGATGAAGGCCTGGTTCTGCTTCGCGGCTGACGTCACGGCTCGCGTCGCGGCGAGACGCTCCACGGGGTCCTCGAGATGGGTGGGGATCGCGACGAGCATCGCCGAGACTTTGTTGCCGTCCCCGGCGCGGTCATCCTGGGTGCGGATGCTCACCGGCATCATCGACACGAGTGGCCGCTCCGGGAGGGCGTGATGCTCGAGCAGCCACCGTCGCAGCGCCGCCGCACAGATCGACATGACGACATCGTTGACGGAGCAGCCGAAGGTGTTCTTGACCTCCTTGACCTCGTCGAGGCTGAGGGTCCGGAAGGAGAACTTGCGGTGCGGTGTGATCGCGCCGTTGAGGGGCGTCGGCGGCGGCAGGGTCGAGACCACGTCGATGACGTCTCCGTCGTTGCCCGGGGTCCCGCGGCGCAGGGCCGCCTTGACGTACGGCTTGAAGACCGGCGTCAGGGACGGAACCGCGAGCACCGCGTCGGTCACGAGCTTCGTCACCTCGAACGGGCGCATCGCCAGCTTGACGAGAGCATCACGGCCCAGGCGCAGATTGCTGGGCGCCGGCCGTGGGGTGAAGTCCGCCGGCGGCATCTCGCGCGGCTCGGGAGTCAGGTCGAAGAGCAGGGTGAGCAGCTCGGTGCCCGAGACTCCGTCGATCGCAGCGTGGTGGACCTTGGTGTAGATGGCCATGCGACCCTTGCGCAGGCCGGTGATGAGGTACGTCTCCCAGAGCGGCTTGGCCCGGTCAAGGGGGCGAGAGTGTATGCGCGCCACCTGTTCCGCGAGCTGCGCGTCACTGCCTGGCTTGGGGAGGGCCAGCTCACGGATGTGGTACTCGACGTCGAAGTGCTCGTCGTCGATCCAGACCGGTTGGTCCAGACCGAGCGGGACGTCGACGAGGCGCTGGCGGAGCACCGGGACAAGTGCCAGGCGCGGCTCCATGATGGAGATCAGCCGCTCCAGGTCGAGCTCCTGATCGGTTGTCGACGGGTCGACGATCGACACACCGCCGACATGACCGGTGGAGCTGGGCGTCTCGAGGGCGAGGAACGCGGCATCGAGTCCGGACAGTCGTCGCATGTCACAGCACCCTAGTCCAGTGCGGGTCGCCGGTCCCTCCGTCCGCTCTGGCGCTCCCCCGCTCGACGCACCACGCAGGGGCGATCGTCAGCCGACGTAGCGGTAGAGCCGTCTTGCGCGCCTCGGCGGCTCGAAGCGGTGCCAGTCGTCGGCCGGCTGGGCCAGTCGATCCGCGACGCACCAGATCGTGGCCGGGTCGAAGCCGAAGCCGAGGTGGCTGCACCGCACCTCGACGTTCTGATGCAGCTCGGTGTCCTCAGCGATACAGGCCCTCCACGGCACGACGCCGTCCATTCGGGAGTACACCGAGGTCGAGGGCACGGTGAGAGCGTCGGCAAGTCGTTCGCGGTCGGGCGCCAGACGCGGACGGGCATGGATGATCCGGAGCCGTTCGAACGCCGAGTCGGCCCGGGTCCGGTGTCCATGGGCGACGCCGAACGGCGAACCCAGCGTGATGACCTGACGCACGAGGTGTGGGTGCTTCATCGCGAGGTGACGGGCATAGATGCCGCCGAGGGACCATCCGATGACGCTGATCGGTCCTTCGGTGCGCTCGACGAGGTCGCGTGCGGCCTGCGGGATCCCCTCCAGCGTCGCCTCGCTCGGCCCGAGGTTGCGACCCAGCCGCCACCCCCGCACGTAGTAGCCCTTCTCCCGCAGGAATCCACGCAGTGGCGCTGTGCTCCGGTCCGAGGCGAGCAGCCCCGGCAGCACGAGCACGCCATGGCCGTCGCCCGTAGGCGCGTTGCGCAGCAGTGGTCGCGCGAGCGGGAGAAGCGCAGCATCGGCCAGCCCACGGAACGGCTCGGTGACGTAGAGCGCGGTCGAGGGGATCTCGCCGAGTCCCTGGAGATGGAACGGCACGTCGTCGCCCGCAGCATCATTGCTGCGTGCGTTCGTCGCTGAGCTCACGACCCCACTGTTGCACAGGGAGTCTCACCGACCGGGCGTTTGTGACCCGCGAGTCACATGGCCATCGCCGGCCCCGGGACGTGCACGGTGGCGCCCGCGGCCTCGGCATCGCGCTCGTTCCGGTTCAGGGCCGACATGATCGCCCGCAACGACGCCTTGACGATCGACTCATGCAGACCGACTCCCCAGAGCACCCGCTCGCCGACCGCACACTCGACGTAGGCGGCCGCTCGAGCGTCGCCTCCCGCGGACAGTGCGTGCTCGGCGTAGTCGAGCACCCGGACGTCGACGCCGAGCGGCTCGAGCGCGTTGATGAACGCCGCGATCGGCCCGTTGCCTCGACCGACGATGGTCACCTCGCGCCCGTTGTCGCGGATGATCGACTCGATGACGTCGTGCCCGTCGTCGGTGCTCGTGATGGTCGAGCGAACCGGGAAGAACCGTCCCCAACGGTGTCCCTCCTCGGCCGAGTGGAGGTACTCGTCGGAGAACAACTGCCAGATCTGCTCGGCGGTCATCTCGCCGCCGTGGCTGTCCGTCTCGCGCTGGACGACGTGGCTGAACTCGATCTGGAGACGGCGCGGCAGGTCCAGACCGTGCTCGGACTTGAGCAGGTAGGACACTCCACCCTTGCCGGACTGGCTGTTGACCCGGACGACGGCCTCGTAGGAGCGCCCGATGTCGTGCGGGTCGATCGGCAGGTAGGGCACGCCCCAGTCGATGGCGTCCACCCCGACGCCGGCCGCGGCGGTGCGCTTGTCCATGTCGTCGAAGCCCTTCTTGATGGCGTCCTGGTGGGAGCCGGAGAAGGCCGTGTAGACGAGGTCTCCGCCCCACGGGTGCCGCTCGTGGACGGGCAGCTGGTTGCAGTACTCGACGGTGCGCCGGATCTCGGCCATGTCGGAGAAGTCGATCTCGGGGTCGATGCCCTGGCTGAAGAGGTTCATGCCCAAGGTGACGAGGCAGACGTTGCCGGTCCGCTCGCCATTACCGAACAGGCAGCCCTCGATGCGGTCCGCACCCGCGAGGCGGCCCAGCTCGGCAGCGGCGACGCCCTCGCCGCGGTCGTTGTGCGGGTGCAGCGAGACGACGATGGACTCGCGGCGGTCCAGGTGGCGGATCATCCACTCGATGCTGTCGGCATAGACGTTCGGCGTGGCCATCTCGACGGTGGCGGGCAGGTTGATGATCATCTTGTGGTCCGGCGTGGGGTCGATGACCTCGATGACCTCATTGCAGATCCGGGCCGCGAACTCGAGCTCGGTGCCGGTATAGGACTCGGGCGAGTACTCGTAGTAGACCGTCGTGTCGGGGATGGTCTCCTCGAGCTTCCGGCAGAGCCGGGCCCCCTGCAGGGCGATGTCGACGATGCCGTCCTGGTCCATGCCGAAGACGACGCGCCGCTGGAGGACCGAGGTCGAGTTGTAGAAGTGGACGATGGCCTGCTTGGAGCCGGCGATCGCATCGAAGGTCCGCTCGATGAGGTGATCGCGGCACTGGGTCAGCACCTGGATCGTCACGTCGTCGGGGATATGGCCGCCCTCGATGAGCTCACGGCAGAAGTCGAAGTCGGTCTGGCTGGCGCTGGGGAAGCCGACCTCGATCTCCTTGTAGCCCATCCGGACCAGGAGCTTGAACATCCGCATCTTGCGCTCGGAGTCCATCGGGTCGATGAGCGCCTGGTTGCCGTCCCGCAGGTCGACCGCGCACCAGCGCGGCGCCTTGGTCATCACCTGGTCGGGCCAGGTGCGGTCAGGCAGGTGGACCTCGATCTGGTCCTGGAACGGGACGTACTTGCCGATCGGCATCCCGGAGGGCTGTTGGGTGTGGATCATCTCGGACTCTCTTCGTCTCTCGTCGGGAGGTGCTCAGCCTGCACGCGAACTCCGCGACGAGGACGGCCGATTCAGGCCCCGTCGCGGCGACGAAGGAGGAGGGTGTGACCCATGCCGACCAGTATGCCGTGTGGGTCAACCCTCGGGGCACCCCGGGTCCGCACTCTGGTCATTCGCGCCACTTCCCCCACATAGGACCGAAACGGCGCACGGTCCGGCAGGTTCGACCGACGGGTGTCGTATGCGCGGCTCGCCAACGCGCCCGGCTCGCCAAGCGATGTCGGCCGCAAGGGGCGTCAGCGGATCCGGACCGACAGACAGGTGACGCAGCCCTCGAGCTTCTCGAACTCGGAGATGTCGACGGCGGTCACCGTGTAGCCGCGGTCGCGCAGGAGGTCAGCAGACCGCGGGGCGCTCGTCGCCATGACCAGATGGTCCTCTCCCACCCGGATGACGTGCGCGCCACCCTCTTCCGGCATGCCCTCGTAGCTCGGGAAGGCGTCCTTGTCGTCAACGACCGGGTCCCACCCGATCACCGTGCCGTCGGGCAGTGCGGTCACGGCCGACTTCAGGTGCAGGGCTCGCTCACACGGCACGGCCTGGACGCGGACGTCGAACGGCTTCATCAGCTCGGCCAGCTGACGCACCCCCTCGCCGTTCGTGCGGGAGCCGAGCCCCACATACATCGTCGTCGTCTCGGGGGTGACCACCCGCAGCACGTCACCGCCGTCGAGCGTGCCGGCCCCCTCGATGTGCGCGACGTCCAACCCGAGCCCGGCCGCGAACTCGGCCACCCCGGCGGTCTCCGGCCTGCGCTCGGCGGCGCCGGGGTTGGTCACGACGGCGAGGCTGTCGTGGACGACGAGGACGTCCTCGACGAACACCGAGTCGGGGCACTGCTCGGCAGCCGGCATCTCGACGATCTCCCATCCGGCCTCGGCGAGCGCGTCGACATACCCCCGCCACTGGACCAATGCGAGGTCGGGGTCGACGGCCGCCTTCTCGATGTGGGTGACGAGACCGTCGGCAAGGCGCGGCGAGGGCCGACGGACGACGGCGCGGGGGGCGCTGCTCATGGTGGTCATTCCTGTCCCGGCCAGAGGCGGTGGTAGGCGTTGATGGCGGGCTGACCGCCGAGGTGCGCGTAGAGAACGGTCGAGTCGGACGGGATCTCGCGATCCCGGACGAGGTCGATGAGTCCGGCCATCGACTTGCCCTCGTACACCGGGTCGATGATGACACCCTCAAGCCGTCCGGTGAGGTTGATCGCCTCGATGGTGCTCTCGTCCGGGATGCCGTACAGCTCGCCCGCCCATCCCTCGAGGACGGTGATCTCGTCGTCGCGCAGATCCCGCTGGAGCCCGATGAGCTCGGCCGTGTTCCGGGCGATCCGACCGACCTGGTCGCGGGTCTTCTCGATGGTCGCCGAGGCGTCGATCCCGAGGACGCGGCGGCGCACTCCCGTGAGGTCCTCCAACGCCGCGAACCCGGCGATCATCCCCGCGTGGGTCGAGCCGGTCACGGTGCAGACGACGATCGTGTCGAAGGTGACCCCGAGCTGCTTCTCCTGCTCGGCCACCTCGAAGGCCCAGTTCGCGAAGCCGAGTCCGCCGAGTGGGTGCTCGCTGGCCCCGGCCGGGATGCCGTAGGGCTTGCCCCCGCCGGCCTCGACCTCGTCGAGAGCGTCCTGCCAGGACGTGCGGATGCCGATGTCGAAGCCGGACGGGTCGAGGCGGCTGTCGGCCCCCATGATGCGGGACAGGAGGAGGTTGCCCACCTTGTCGTTCACCGGGTCCTCCCACGGCACCCACTTCTCCTGGACGAGCCGGCACTTCAGCCCCAGGTGGGCCGCGACAGCGGCGACCTGACGGGTGTGGTTGGACTGGTATCCGCCGATCGAGACGAGAGTGTCGGCACCGGAGGCGAGGACGTCGGGGACGATGTACTCGAGCTTGCGGGTCTTGTTTCCGCCAAACGCCAGACCGCTGTTGCAGTCCTCCCGCTTGGCCCACACCTGCGCCCCGCCCAGGTGCTCGGAGAGCCGACGCAGAGGGTGGACCGGACTCGGCCCGAAGGTCAGGGGGTGCCTGGGGAAACTGTCGAGGCGCATGGGGGCAGCGTAGGGCCGGGGTCGCTGCCGCGTCTCCCGTCTCCCGCACACCGGGACAGGATGGGGGTATGCCGCTCGCTCACCTCCGCCGTCGCGCCGGGATGGCGCTGCGCGCCAAGGTCGCTGGCGAGAACCCGTCCGAGCGGGCCGGTCGGGTGTGGGGTGCTGTCGGCGAACGCTGGTTCACCGAGACGGACCCGATCTGGCGGGTCCATGCCGACGCCGCGATGTTCCCGGGCGGGATCCGCTCATTGCTGCTGCAGAGCCTGCATCCCTTGGCGATGGCCGGGGTCGACCAGCACTCCGACTACCGGAGCGAGCCGTGGGTACGGGTCAGCAATACCTCGTTCTTCATCGCCCAGACGACCTTCGGAACGATAGAGAACGCCGAGAGGATGATCGGCGCCGTCCGGGCGATGCACGAGCGGGTCGTCGGCGTCGCGCCGGACGGCCGCGAGTACCGCGCGAGCGACCCGCACCTGCTCATGTGGGTGCACGTGGCCGAGATCGAGACGTTCCTGACCTCGTTCCAGATGTTCTCGCGCACTCCGCTGAGCCCGGCGGAGGCGGACACCTATGTCGAGCAGACCGCCCACGTCGCGCGGCTGCTCGGCGTCGTCGACCCCCCGCTCACGGTCGCCGACCTGCACGGGGTGATCGACGCATACCGGCCGGAGCTGCAGGTGACAGAAGCCGCGCGGCGGGCGGCGCACTTCCTGCTGCACGAGCCGCCGGTCTCCGGCGTCGAGAACCTCGGCTACCACGCGTTGGCGTCCGCTGCGGTGCGAACGCTGCAGCCGTGGGCGCGCGCGATGCTCGGGCTGAGGACGGCTCCGGTCCCCGATGACCTGGCGTTGCGTCTGCTCGGTCGACCGACGGTCGGACTCGTCCGATGGGTCCTCACCGATCCCGGGGTCACCCGGGACCACGAGGTGGGGCACGCAGCGTAAAACCGCAGGTCAGGAGCCGGTAATGGGCTGGCAAAATCTCTTCGTTTTCGGCGCGGGGAGCCGATTTTCGTGCCAAGGTGTGCTCTTGTGCCATCCAGATCCGGGTGAGCGCGGGAGACCAAGGACGCCGATCCGGCGTCCATCTCGAAGGAGCACACATGCACAGACGAGCCATAGCCATGGCTGCAGCGAGCGCGACAGCTGTGGGCATGCTGGCCACGATGGCGCCGGCCACCGCGGCGCCCAAAGAGGGCGCGGAGAAGCCCTACGTCGTCATCATGGCGGCCGAGCCCGCCCTGGCCTATGACGGCGGGGTGTCCGGCATCCCGGCCACGCAGCCGGCACCGGGGAAGAAGATCAACCCACGGGCCGCCAACGTCAAGAAGTACCGCGCCCATCTGGAGAAGAAGCAGAGGGAGACTCTCAGTGCCTCCGGAATCAAGGCAGAGCCCCGCAACCAGATCACCCTGGCCGTCAACGCGTTCGCTGTGAGCCTCACGCCGACGGAGGCCCAGAAGCTGTCCCTCGCCAAGGGAGTCGCTCAGGTGCAGGAGGACGTGCTCAAGCAGAAGCAGACGGATGTCTCGCCCACCTTCCTCGGCCTCGACGGCAAGAAGGAGGCCTGGGCTACGGGATACACAGGCAAGGGTGTCGTGGTCGGGGTCATCGACTCCGGCATCTGGCCGGAGCACCCCTCCTTCGCCGACCCCGGCGGCCTCCCCGCGCACGATCAGACCGTGCCATGCGAGTTCGGCGACGCGGATGCACAAGCGCACAACCCGCTCGACAAGCCGTTCACCTGCCAGAACAAGCTCATCGGCGCGCGCGACATGACGGCCACTTACAAGGAACTCACCGGCCTGACGGACCAGGAGTACGACTCTGCCCGTGACTCCGACGGGCACGGCACCCACACGGCATCGACGGCCGCCGGTAACCGCGACGTCGAGGCCGCCATCTTCGGCATCGACCGCGGCACCGTGAGCGGCGTCGCCCCCGAGGCCGGCATCATCGCCTACAAGGGTCTCGGAGCTCTCGGTGGATACAGTTCCGACCTCGCCGCCGCCATCGACCAGGCGGTGGAGGACGGGGTCGACGTCATCAACTACTCGATCGGGTCGGCCAGCCCCGCCCTTGGCCCCGACGACCTCGCCTTCCTCTTCGCAGCTCAGGCCGGGGTGTTCGTTGCGACGTCGGCGGGCAACGCCGGTCCCGGGGCGAGCACGATCGGTTCGCCGGCCGCGGTGCCGTGGCTGACCACCGTCGGGGCGAGCACGCACAACCGGACTTTCGAGGCGACGGCCACTGTAGGCGCCGCGCCCTCGGACAGCGGTGACGCCACCGATGGCAAGGGCAAGGGCAAGGGTAAGGGCAAGCCCAAGGGCGGCAACGCGCAGACATTCACCGGCGCCTCCGTGACCGAGGGGGTCTCGACCACCCGCCTGGTCGACGCCGAGGACCACGGCAACCCGCTCTGTCTCACCGACGTCGACTTCACACCCTCGGTCGCCGGTGCCGTCGTGCTCTGCGCCCGCGGTGAGAACGCGCGCGTCGACAAGAGCAAGGCGGTCTGGGAGCAGGGTGGCGCGGGAATGATCCTGTACAACCAGACCGACGCCCAGGCGCTCGTCACCGACAACCACTTCCTCCCAAGTGTCCACATCACGTACTCGGACGGCATCGCGATCAAGGCCTACATCGACTCCGCCGGAGAGGGTGCCACCGCATCGCTCACCCAGGGTGAGAAGGCCGAGACGCAAGGCGACGTCATGGCCGACTTCTCCTCGCGTGGTCCCGTGGGCTCTCCGGGTGACCCGAACATCATCCGGCCCGACGTCACGGCTCCAGGAGTCAACATCCTCGCGGGCAACACGCCCACCCCGGAGACCGGCCGTCCCGGCCAGCTCTTCCAGTCCATCTCGGGCACCTCGATGTCGAGTCCGCACGTCGCAGGCCTCTATGCGCTGCTCAAGCAGGCGCACCCGGACTGGTCATCGGCGGTCGCCAAGTCCGCCGTGATGACAACGGCGCGTCAGGATGTCGTCAAGGAGGACGGCAAGACACCGGCGGACCCGTTCGACTTCGGCGCCGGCCACGTCGACCCGGGCCAGCCGAGCAAGCGCGGTTCGATCTTCGACCCGGGTATCGCATTCGATGCAGGCTTCAACGAGTATCTCGCCTACGCGTGTGGTCCCTATCCGTTCATCTTCTCCAACCCGGCGGCGACCTGCGCGAGCCTGGAGGCCGCCGGCTTCTCCACCGACCCGTCGAACTTGAACATCGCCTCGATCGGCATCGCCGAGGTGGCCGGCACCCGCACGGTCGAGCGGACGATCACGAACGTGTCCACTCGGCGCCTCGACCTCAAGGCACACGTCGACTCCCCGGCCGGGTACGCCGTTTCCGTCTCGCCGGCCCGGGTCACCCTCCGGCCGGGTGAGGACGCGACGGTCGAGGTGACCGTGACGAACCAGAGCGCGAACCTCGGCGAGTGGCGGTTCGGCTCCGTCACGTGGAAGGGCACAGGCTACGACGCCCGTATCCCGGTGGCCGTTGCCGGCACCGCCCTGAAGGCACCGGGCACGGTGAGCCACACCGGCGCATCGGGTTCCGGATCCGCCCAGATCGACTTCGGCTACACCGGGCCGTTCTCGGTCCAGGCCTTCGGCCTGGCCAAGGACACTCCACTGGCCGGCTCCGTCGGTCAGGACCCGGGCTCGGTCTTCAGCCCGTCGGACGTGGGTAACGGGGCGACTGTGCACCCGGTGGACCTCACCGGCGTCGAGTTCTGGCGGATGACGCTCAACCAGTCGGACCTCACCGGCCCGACGGCCGGCCAGGCGGACCTGGACGTGTACGTCTACGGTCCCGACGGCGCGCTCGTGGCCGACTCGGGCGCAGGGGCGACCAACGAGCTCATCGAGCTCGTCGACCCTGCGCCGGGGGTGTACCAGGTCTACGTGCACGGCTGGGCAACTGGCAACCAGACGGTGGACTACACCGCCCACACGTGGTCGGTGACGGGTCCCGCCGACACCGGCACTCTGCAGGTTACGGCTGCACCTGAAACGGCAACGATCGGCCAGGGCGGCACTGTGGAGTACAGCTGGTCCGGCGCAGAGCCAGGCACCGAGTTCGGTGTCCTGCTCTACAGCAACGGATCGAGCGAACTCGGCCGAACGCTGGTGACCGTCGACAACTGATCCCGCACTGCGATAGCGCCCCGGACCGTGAGGTCCGGGGCGCTGTCCGTCGTTCGCACGTGAGGGTGGGCTAGCTGCGCCGCTTCACGAGCTCCTCGGCGATCTGGACGGCGTTCAGTGCAGCGCCCTTGCGCAGGTTGTCGCCGACGACGAAGAGCACCAGTCCCTTGCCCTCCGGCGCGGCCTGGTCCCGCCGCACGCGCCCGACGAAGACCTCGTCCCGCCCGGTCGCCTCGAGCGGGTTCGGCACGTCGGTGACGACGACACCGGGAGCGTTCTTCAGCGCGTCGAGCGCTTCGTCCGGCGAGATGTCGTCCCTGAACTCGGCGTGGATGGCGAGCGAGTGTCCGGAGAACACCGGCACCCGCACGCACGTGCCCGAGACGCGCAGGTCGGGGATGTGGAGGATCCGTCGCGACTCGTTGCGCAGCTTCTGCTCCTCGTCGGTCTCCCCCGAGTCGTCGTCGACGAGAGAACCGGCCAAGGGGACCACGTTGAAGCCCACGGGCACCGCATACACCTGCGGGTGCGGCAACGTCAGCGAGCCTCCGTCGCGAGCGAGGTCCTTGGGATCCCCGGACGCATACCCCGCACGGAGCTGACTGTCGAGCTCGTCCAGACCCTTGCCGCCGGATCCGGACACCGCCTGGTACGACGCCACGTGCAACCGCACCAGACCCGCCAGAGCGTGCAGGGACCCGAGCACCGGCATGGCCGCCATCGTCGTGCAGTTCGGGTTGGCGACGATGCCCTTGGGGATGTCGTCCAGGTCGGCCGCGTTGACCTCCGAGACGACGAGCGGCACCTGCGGGTCCTTGCGCCAGGCGCTCGAGTTGTCGATGACCGTCGCGCCGGCGGCCGCGACCCGGGGCGCCCACTCCTTCGACGTCGACCCGCCGTTGGAGAACAGCGCGATGTCCAGACCCGAGAAGTCGGCGGTCGCCGTGTCCTCGACGGTGACCTCGCCGTCCTTCCAGGGCAGGGTCGTCCCCGCGGACCGAGCGGACGCGAAGTACCGCATCCCGGTCACGGGGAACTCCCGCTGCTCGAGCAGGTCACGCATGACCTGACCGACCTGTCCGGTGGCTCCGAAAACTCCTACACGCATGCCTGCGAGTGTATGCGGTGGCCGGCTAGGACCCGATCCGCTCCTCGAGGTGCGAGACCAGTTCGGCGCGCTCGAGCTCGCGTTGTCGACGCATGTGTCGCCCGTGCTCCCACAGCAGCGACCTCGCGGTCGAGATCATCATGAGCACCATGATGATGCTGAACGGAGCCGCGACGAGGATCGCCATCGTCTGAAGGGCGCCGAGTCCGCCGCCGCCGGCGAGCAGCAGCGCGGCCGCGATGGACCCCTCGAGCACACCCCACATGATCCGGCTCCAGACCGGCGGGTCGGTGACGCCACCGGAGGCGAGCATGTCGACGACGAAGGAGCCGGAGTCGGAGCTGGTGACGAAGAAGACGACGATCAGGAAGATCGCGATGACCGACAGCAGACCGGCGAGGGGTAGGCCGTCGAGGAGCAGGAAGAGCGCTTCGCTCGTGTTGACGCCGCCATCCTCGTTGATCATCCCGCCCTGGCCGAACAACTCGCGGTAGAGCGCCGAGCCGCCGAGGATGCTGAACCAGAGGAAGGTGACCAGTGTCGGCACGAGCAACACGCCCGTCACGAACTCGCGCACCGTGCGCCCGCGCGAGATCCGCGCGATGAAGATGCCGACGAACGGCGCCCAGCTCATCCACCAACCCCAGTAGTACGTCGTCCAGCCGGACAGCCACCCGACACCGGCCTCACCCTCGAAGGGCAGGGTGCGGAAGCTGAGTCGGATGAAGTTCTGCACGTACGAGCCGACCTGCTGCACGAAGTCGCTCAGCAGGAACACCGTCGGGCCGAGCAGCAGCACGGCGATGGCGAGGACACCGGCCAGGCCCATGTTGACGTTCGACAGATAGCGGATGCCCTTGTCCACCCCGGTCACGACCGAGACGACGGCGATCGCCGTGATGACCGCGATGAGCGCGACGAGCACCCACTCGGACGCCTCATCGATGACGCCGAGGAAGCTGAGGCCGGCGCCGATCTGCGAGACGCCGAGGCCGAGGGACGTCGCGACACCGAAGAGCGTGCCGACGATGGCCGTCACGTCGATCACGTCACCGACCCAGCCCTTGACCCGGTCGCCCAGGATGGGCTGCAGCGTCCAGCGCAGTGAGATCGGCATGCCGCGCCGGTGGACGGTGTAGGCGACGGCGAGCCCGACGACGACGTAGATCGCCCAGGCGTGCAGACCCCAGTGCAGGAAGGTCGTGTCCATCGCCTCGCGAGCGCGTGCTGCGGCGTTGTCCGGAGTGCCCGGCGGGGGCGAGGCGAAGTGGTTGAGTGGCTCGGCCACTCCCCAGAAGACCAGGCCGATACCCATACCTGCGGCAAAGAGCATCGCGAACCAGGACTTCAGGCTGAACTCCGCCTTCTCGTCGTCACGGCCCAGGACGATGTTGCCCATCGGGGAGAGCGCCACCCATACCGAGAAGATCACGAACACCGCGACCAGCAGCACGTAGTACCACCCGAGATCCCCGACGATCGTGCCGTTCAGGGTGCTGAGCACCTCACCCATCTGCTCAGGCGCGGCGAAGGCCAGCGCGAGGAAGACGACGAGTGCACCGAGGGCCGGCCAGAACACCCGTGGCGCCGTGATGCGGCGCCCGCTGTCGGGTGGCGAGGCGGTGCGGGTCGATCCGGACAGGGGCTCGTCGGTATGCGGCGTAGGCACGCGCAGATCCTCTCGAGTGGGTCTGTGATGGGTGGGACAACCTTTCCACCGTTACACAAAGCCAGCACAAGAGTCGACTTGCGCTGTGCACGAATCTGTATTCGGTACCCACCGATACCGATCAGAAACCCCTCAAAATGAGCGCAGCTGGGGAGGATCCGCCGCCTCCGACTCGGCTCAGAACCCCAGGCGTTGCAGCTGCTTGGGGTCCCGCTGCCAGTCCTTGGCGACCTTGACATGCAGGTCGAGGTAGACCCGCTGGCCGAGCAGCTTCTCGATCCCTCGTCGGGCCGTAGCGCCCACCTCCTTCAGCCGCGAGCCGCCACGACCGATGATGATGGCCTTCTGCGAGCTGCGCTCGACGAAGACGTTGACCCGGACGTCGACCATCGGGGAGTCCTTCGGGCGGTCCTCGCGGGGGACGATCTCCTCGACGACGACGGCGAGGCTGTGCGGCAGCTCGTCCCGCACGCCTTCGAGCGCCGCTTCGCGGACGAGCTCGGCGATCATGACGATGTCCGGCTCGTCGGTGATCGTCTCGGGTGGGTAGAGCGGCCCGGGCGATGGGGGCAGATAGCCGGTGAGCACCTCGGCGACGTCGTCGATCTGCTCGAACGTCGTCGCCGAGCAGGGCACGATGGCCGCCCAGTCACCGAGCTGGTCGATGGCGATGAGGTGCTCGGCGAGCCGACCCCGGTCGACGAGGTCGCTCTTGGTCGCGATGGCCACGACCGGGGTCTTCTTGGCCAGCTGCAGCTCGGCGAGCTCGCGGGCGATGAACTGGTCACCGGGTCCGACCCGCTGGTCGCTCGGCAGGACGAACCCCACGACGTCGACATTGAGCAGCGTCTCGCGGACGAGGTCGTTGAGTCGCTCGCCGAGGAGGGTCCGCGGCTTGTGGAGCCCCGGGGTGTCGACGAGGACGAGCTGGCTCGTCGGCGTGGTCCTGATCCCCCGGATCGTGTGTCGCGTCGTCTGCGGCTTGCTCGAGGTGATCGCGACCTTCTCGCCTACCAGGGCGTTCGTCAGTGTCGACTTGCCGGCGTTCGGACGGCCGACGAGGCACGCGAATCCGGCTACATATGAAGGGGACTCACTCACTGCGGTCCTCCCGGTCGGAGAGGAACGGTAGAGGTGCGACTCCCTCACCGGTGCGGCCGCGGGTGGCGAGGAAGGTGAGCAGGAGCTGGCGCTGGAGCTCGAACATCTCCTTCTCCTCCTCGGGCTCGCCGTGGTCATAGCCCAGGAGGTGCAGGATGCCGTGGACCGTGAGCAGCAGGACCTCCTCCTCCAGTGCGTGTCCGGCCCTGGCGGCCTGCTCGGCGGCCACCGAGGGGCAGAGGACGACATCGCCGAGCATGCCGGGCTCGGGCTCCTCGCCGGAGCGTCCGGGCGTGAGCTCGTCCATGGGGAAGCTCATGACGTCTGTCGGGCCCGGCAGGTCCATCCACTGGACGTGCAGCGTCTCCATGGCCGCCTCGTCGATGAGCCTGATGCACAGCTCGGTCTGCGGGTGCAGGTGCATCTCACGCATGACGTAACGGGCGCACTCGACGAGCTCGAGCTCGTCGACCGTGCTCTCGGTCTCGTTGAGGACCTCGACGCTCATGCCGGATCGATGTCCTTCCGGCGCTCCACCCGCCTGCGGTCGGAGCCGCGGTCAGGGTGTCGTCCGGAGTGCTCCTTTGCATCCCAGATGCCATAAGCGTCGACGATGGCCCCGACCAGCCGATGCCGGACCACGTCGCGGGCGGTGAGCTCGCTGAAGTGGACGTCCTCGAGGCCGTCGAGGATCTCGCGGACGACCCGCAGCCCGCTCTTGACACCGCCGGGGAGGTCGACCTGGGTGATGTCACCCGTCACGACCATCTTCGAGCCGAACCCGAGGCGGGTCAGGAACATCTTCATCTGCTCGGGAGAGGTGTTCTGGGCCTCGTCGAGGATGATGAACGCGTCGTTCAGAGTCCTTCCACGCATATACGCCAGCGGCGCGACCTCGATCGTGCCCGAGGCCATCAGGCGCGGGATCGACTCCGGGTCGATCATGTCGTGGAGCGCGTCGTAGAGCGGCCGCAGATAGGGGTCGATCTTGTCGGTCAGCGTGCCGGGGAGGAATCCCAGCCGCTCCCCCGCCTCGACCGCCGGCCGGGTCAGGAGGATCCGGTTGACCTGCTTGGCCTGCAGAGCCGCGACGGCCTTGGCCATCGCGAGGTAGGTCTTGCCGGTGCCCGCCGGGCCGATGCCGAAGACGATGGTGTTGGTGTCGATGGCGTCGACGTACTGTTTCTGGCCGAGCGTCTTCGGCCGAATCGTGCGCCCCCGGTTGGAGACGATGTTCTGGGTGAGCACTTCCGCAGGACGCTCGCGGGTCTGGTCGCGCAGCATGTGGACCGAACGCTCCACGGCGTCGCGGTTGATCGGCTGACCGGCGGCGAGGACCTCGAGCAGCTCGTCGATGAGCCGCTCGACGAGGGCCACCTCGTCCCCGGGTCCGGTCAGGTAGATCTCGTTGCCGCGCACGTGGACGACCACGCGGGGGAACAGCCGCTCCATCGTGCGGAGCATCTCGTCACGCGGCCCGAGGAGAGTGACCATCTCGACGTCCGGCGGGATGACGACGGTGTGCGTCGGAAGGCGCCGGCCCTGCGGATCCTGGTCGGCGTGGGAGTCGTCGCCGGTCGGGCTGGTCTGATCCGGGCTGGTCTGGTCGCTGGCCTCAGCGGTGGGTTCAGTCATCGTGCTCGCAGTCTAGGTCCTCGCACGGACATCGCTCTCAGCCCGGAGGCCACGCGAGCTGCCGTCCTCCGAGCAGGTGGAGGTGGGTGTGAAAGACCGACTGCCCCGCATCGGGTCCGGTGTTGAAGACCATCCGGTAGCCCTGTTCCAGCTCCTCATCCTTGGCCACCTGCACGGCGAGCGAGACCACCGCATCCAAGCCACCGGCGGCCGCCGTCTCGGCGGCGGTGGCCGCGTGGTGGCGGGGAATGACCAGGACGTGGGTCGGGGCCTGGGGGTTGAGGTCGCGGAAGGCGATGGCGTGCTCGCTCGTGGCGACGACCTGCGCGGGCACCTCGCCCTCGACGATGGAGCAGAACAGACAGTGCGGGTCGCGTGCGGGACCGTCCGCCGACGATTGACCGGGACTCATGGCACCTAGTCAACACGACACGTCAACCGATTGCCCTGCTCAGGAGTGCAGTGCACGTGACAATGGCCACCGTGAGCGGTCCGCGAGCGCTCAGCCCGGCGGATGCCGGGGTGAGCGACCTGTATGCGGCGCACTGGCACTCGCTGGTGCGCCTCGCATACCTGATGGTCCACGACGTGACCCTGGCCGAGGACATCGTGCAGGACGCCCTGGTGACCGTGCACCAACGGTGGAACAGCCTGCGCGACCCGCACGCTGCTCTCGGGTATGTGCGGCGCACCGTGGTCAACAGCGCCCGGTCCGCGCTGCGGCACCAGGGCGTCGTCGACCGGTATGCGCGGCGCACCGACGAGGACCACGTCGGCGTGAGTGCGGAGCAGACCGCCCTCGACCACGCCGAGCACGACGAGATGTTGCGGGCTCTCGGGGAACTGTCCGCGAAGCAACGCGAGGTGCTCATCCTGCGCTACTACGGCGACCTGACCGAGGCCGAGATCGCCGACGCCCTGGGGATCAGCCGCGGGGCGGTCAAGACGCACGCCCACCGAGGGCTCGCGCACCTGCGCTCGCTGATCCCCGACTCCGGAGCCGGGAACGGCCGCCCGCTAGGAGGAGAGTGACATGCGCGACGACGACGTGACCCCGCGTCACGGCGAGCACGACCTCGAGGCGAGACTGCGGGCCGCACTCCACGCTCATGCCCACCGGGCCACGCCCGGGTACCGGCTCGAGTCCATCTTGACCGAGGCCGGTGCGGTCGCGAGCCCCCCACGACGCACCGGCTGGTGGGCGGCCGCTGCGGTCGCGGCCGCTGCCCTGCTCCTCGTGGCTCTCCTGGTCCCGGGACTGCTCCGCGGGTCCCCCGATGCCGCGCCCGTCGTCCCTGCCGCGACGCCGACCGGCTCGGTAACCGCGGAGCCGACCACGGAACCGACACCGGAACCGACGGCATCGCCGACCGCGACCTCGGAGCCCACGAGCACCGAGCAGCCGACACCCGACGAGTCGGTCGCCGCACTCCCCGTCTACCTCGCCGCGCAGATCGGTGACGACCTCCGGATGGTCCGCCTGTACCGCGAGTGGGTCAACGTCGAGGGCGTCACGCGTGATGCTCCGGTGCAGGCGCGGGCGCGGGCGGCGCTGCAGACGGCTCTGAGCGGGTCGGCACCGGGCACCGACGGCTATCTGGACATCTGGGACGGGGTCACCCTCGAGGACGTCGAAGTAGGCACCGACCGGATCACCGTGACCGTGAACGGCCCCGGTCCGGCGTCGGTCGACGACGACTCGGCCCGGATCGGCGTACAGCAACTGGTGTGGACCGCCCAGGCCGCCGTCGGTGAAGGGCCCGTGCCGGTGCGGTTCGTAGTCTCGAACGGATCGGACCAGCTCTTCGGGCGGCTGTCGACCGACCGCGACTACAACCGACCGGCGTCCACCGACCTGTACTACGAGGACCTCGCCCCCATCTGGATCAACGACCCCACTCGGGGCCAGGTGATCGACGGCGCTGACGTCGTGGTCTCCGGCGAGGCCACGACGTTCGAGGGCGCCTTCTCGTGGGAGCTGATCGATGCGACCGACGGCACGGTGCTTCGGTCCGGCACCGGCCAGGCGAGCGCGGGCGGTCCCGCTCGAGGGACGTACGAGATCGCGCTCGGCGACCTCACCGCGGGCGACTACCAGATCCGGGTGTTCGAGCTCAGCGCGAAGGACGGCACGAGCGTCTCAGCGGAGCGCACGATCCCGTTCACCGTGCGCTGACCGGCCTGCGACGGTGGGATGCCTCACCCGCTGTGGCCTCACCCGCTCCGGCGCCACCGACCGGCGGCGCTGATGACGGCCAGCGCCGCCGGACCCGCGGAGGAGCTCCGCAGCACCGTGCCCCCCAACCGGACCGGCACAGCGCCAGCGGCCTCCAACGCCGCCAGCTCCTCGGGAGCGATCCCGCCCTCGGGACCGACCACGACGAGGACCTCGCCAGCGGCGGGCAGTGGCGCCCCGGCCAGTGGCGTGCGCGCCTCCTCGTGGAGCACGAAGGTGGCGTCGGCCACGGCCGTCCGGCGGACCAGAGCGCTGGTGTCGACCAGTGTCTCCACGTCGGGGAAGCGGGCGCGTCGGGACTGCTTGGCCGCCGCATACACCTGGTCGACCCACTTGCGGCGCGCCTTCTCACCGCGCGGCCCACGCCACTGGACGATGCTGCGCGCCGCCTGCCAGGGCACGATCGCGTCGACGCCGAGCTCGGTCGCGGCCTCGACCGCCTGGTCGTCCCGGTCGCCCTTGGCCAGCGCCTGGACGAGGACCAGCCGCGGGGACGGCAGCGGCTCCTCCTCGACATGTTCCACCCGCACGGTCAGCTCGGCGCCGTGGACCGTCTCGACTAGGCCCACCGCGCGGCGCCCCCTCCCGTCGACGAGGTCGACGCGTTCACCCGGTCCGATCCGGCGCACCACCGCCGCATGACGCCCCTCCGGCCCGGCGAGGACCACCGAGGACCCGACCGCGGCGAACCGGTCCGGCTCGAGCACGAAGACGGGGCGGCTCATGGGGGTCAGCGGGCCTTGAACGCGTCCCGGAGCTTGCCGAACAGACCGGTGTCGGCCGGCGCAACCCGCCCGGTCGGCCGCTCCTCGCCCCGCGCCGAGGCGAGCTGCCGGAGGAGGTCCTCCTGCTGCGCGTCGAGCCGGGTCGGGGTGCGGACGTCGACGTGGACGATGATGTCGCCCCGGCCGTTGCCGCGCAGGTGCGTGACGCCCAGCCCCCGCAACGTGATGGTCTCGCCGGGCTGGGTGCCGGCGCCGAGCTCGATCATCCGCTCGCCGTCGAACGTCTCGAGCGGCAGGGTCGCCCCCAGGGCGGCGGCCGTCATCGGCACGATGATGCTGGCGTGCAGGTCGTCACCGCGCCGGGTGTAGCTGTGGTGCGGGAGGACCCGGACCTCGACGTAGAGGTCGCCGGGAGGACCGCCCCCCGGCCCGACCTCACCCTCGCCCTGGAGCTGGATCCGGGTCCCGGTGTCCACGCCGGCGGGCACCCGGATGCGCATCGTACGGCGCTCGCGGACGCGGCCGTCACCGCTGCAGTCGTGGCAGGGGTAGCTGATGATGTCGCCGTGACCCTGGCAGGCCATGCAGGGGCGGGTCGTCATGACCTGTCCGAGGAAGCTCCGCTGCACCTGCTGGGTCTCACCCCGGCCACCGCAGATGTCACAGGTGCGTCGGCCGGTTCCCGGCTGGGAGCCTTCGCCGTGACACGTGCCGCAGACGACCGCCGTGTCGATGACGAGCTCGCTCTCGCCGCCGAAGACGGCCGTCGCGAGGTCGATGTCCTGGCGGACCAGACCGTCCTGCCCGCGCTGCTGGCGGGGGCGGGGCCCCCGGCCGGGACCACCGCCGGCGCCCGCACCGAAGAAGGCGTCCATGATGTCGCTGAAGGAGAAGCCCTGCCCGAAGCCCGGGGCACCCGACGCATACGGGTCGGCACCCATGTCGTAGGCCTGACGCTTCTCGGGGTCGGCGAGCACGTCGTAGGCCTGGGAGACCTTCTTGAACTGCTCCTCCGCCTCCGGGCCGGGGTTGACGTCCGGGTGCAGCTTGCGGGCGGCTCGCCGGTAGGCGCGCTTGATGTCCTCGGCCGTCGCGTCCCGCGACACGCCGAGCTCGGCGTAGTAGTCGTTCAACGGTGTCCTTGTCTGGGTTGCCTGTGGGTCCTGGTCGTCTGCCGGTCCGCGGTGTCGGTCGCTGTGTGTCCGCTCGCCTGAGGCCGTCAGTCGGCGAGGATCCTGCTCACGTAGGTTGCCACGGCGCGCACCGCGGCCATAGCACTGGGGTAGTCCATCCGGGTGGGGCCCACGACGCCGAGGCCGGCGACGAGATCGGCGCCCGGACCGTAGCCGGAGGTGACCATCGAGGTCGTCTGCAGCTCGGCGAACGGGTTCTCGTGCCCGATCCGCACGGCGAGGGTGTCCGCGCTCTCCCCCGCGGTGCTCAGGAGCTTGAGGAGGATGACGTGCTGCTCGAGCGCCTCGAGCACGTCATAGAGGTGCGTGGGGAAGTCCATGCCGGAGCGGGCCAGGTTGGCCGTGCCCGCCATGACGACCCGCTCCTCACGCTCGGGGACGAGCGCGTCGTCGAGCGCGGCGGTGATGGACCGGACGGTGTCGCGCTGGTCGGGCTCGAAGCCGGACGGGAGCGCCTCGAGGGCGGCCGAGGCGTCGGCCAGTCGCTTGCCGACCGTCGCCTCGTTGATCCGGGTGCGCAGGAGGGCGACGAGATCCTCCCCATCCTCGCCGTCGAGCTCGGTCGAGACCTCGACGATCCGCTGCTCGACCCGGCCTGTGTTGAGGATGAGCACGACCATGATGCGCGACCCGCCGAGCGGGACGAGCTCGAGGTGGCGAACCGTCGAGCGGGAGATCGAGGGGTACTGCATGACGGCGACCTGGCGGGTCAGGGTCGAGAGCAGCCGGACGGTGCGGTCCACGACGTCGTCGAGGTCGACCGCCCCGTCGAGGAATCGGGCGATGGCCGTCCGCTCCGCCGGGCTGAGCGGCTTGATCGTCGAGAGCCGGTCGACGAACAACCGGTATCCCGCGTCGGTCGGGATCCGACCGGCCGAGGTGTGCGGGGCGACGATCAGCCCGGCCTCCTCCAGGGCCGCCATGTCGTTGCGGACCGTCGCGGCGGAGACGCCCAGCTGGTGCCGTTCGAGCAGCGCCTTGCTCCCGACCGGCTCGGAGGTCTGGACGTAGTCCTGGACGATGGCGCGCAGCACGGCCAGTCGTCGTTCGTCGCTCATCGTCTCCTCCTCCGGTCTCGGTCGACGGGTTCCACGGTGTGGTCGCGGCGGTCTCGCCGCCGCCTGGCCCGGCCCGGCGTGGCGGGCTGGCACTCACCTTTCCCGAGTGCCAATCTTACCGGGTGACAGGCAGCACTCCCTACGGCTCACCAGCGGACCGCTACGGCGGCGACGTGCTCGCCGGCGACTGGCGCCGGGGCAGACGTCCCGTCTCGGCGCCCAGGCCGGCCGAGGTCGGACTCGTCGTCGAGGAGGTGGAGACGGGGTGGTGCGGCGCCGTCGTGCGCACCGAGAAAGCCGGCGGGGTCCACGTCGTCGTGCTCGAGGATCGCCACCGTCGCACCCGCACCTTCCCCCTCGGTCCCGGGTTCCTCGTCGACGGCACGCCCGTCGTCCTCACCGCACCCGCCGCAGCTGCGCCCCCCGCGCCAGCACGCCGCACCGCGAGCGGGTCGGTCGCGGTCCGCGGTGCTCGCGCCCGGGTCGCCCGCGGCTCGCGGATCCTCGTCGAGGGCAAGCACGATGCCGAGCTGGTGGAGAAGGTCTGGGGCGACGACCTGCGTCTCGAGGGCGTCGTCGTCGAGATGCTCGACGGCGTGGACGACCTCGAAGGCGCCATCCGAGACTTCGCGCCCGACTCGGGACGCCGACTCGGGATCCTCGTCGATCACCTGGTGCCGGGGACGAAGGAGTGGCGAGTCGTCGAACAGGCTCGGAACCTGCGCCCGTATGCGGGACACACCTTGGTCCTCGGCCACCCGTATGTCGATGTCTGGCAGTCGGTGCGCCCTGAGCGACTCGGACTGCGTGAGTGGCCGGTCATCCCCAAGGGCACGCCCTGGAAGGCGGGAATCTGCGCCCACCTCGGGTGGCCGCACGAGACCGTGGCCGACACGGCTCGCGCCTGGCGCCGGATCCTTGCGACGGTCCGCACGTATGCTGATCTGGAGCCGGCTCTCCTCGCGAGCGTCGAGGAGCTGATCGACTTCGTCACCGCTCCTGAGCACTGAGAGGACGCCCCATGAGCACAACTCCCGACCGGCCGGATCCGAACGAGCACTTCACCGAACACGAGTCGGATGAGCCGCAGGACAGCGCCGTCCCGGCCGATGGCACCGACGATGAGAACGTCCCTGCTCCGGCGACCGAGCCGATCTCCGAGACGAGTTCGGAGACCTTCTCCGACCCCACCTCCGTGGCGAGCCCGGAGACGACGTCACAGGCGAGCGAGCAGTCCGAACCTTCAGCCGCCCCGCCTCCTCCCCCACCGTCGAGCTCCAGCCCGCAGGCCGATGCGCCGGCGCCGCCGCCCCCACCGATGCCGGCTGCCGAGCAACCGTGGGCACCGCAGCCGAGCGGTCAGCCGGCCGGACCCGCGCCCGAGGCGAGCCCTGCATACGGCGCTCCCGCACCCGGCCAGACCCCGGCATACGGCGCTCCCGCTCCCGGGCCGGCCCCCGCATACGGCGCCCCGGTCGGCGCTCCGCTCAGCCCGCAGGAGGAGAAGGGCTGGTCTCTCGCCGCGCATCTGCTCGTCCTCGTCGCCGGATTCCTCGCCCCGCTGATCATCTGGCTGGTCTTCAAGGGACGGGGCCCGTTCCTCGAGCACCACGCCAAGGAGTCCCTGAACTTCCAGATCACGGTGACCATCGCCGCGATCGTCTCCGGCCTGGCGATCTTCCTCTTGATCGGCATCGTCATGATCCTCGCCCTCATCCCGTGGATGATCATCATGCCGATCATCGCCGCGGTGAAGGCGAACAACGGGGAGTGGTACCGCTATCCACTCACGCTCCGGCTGATCAAGTGAGGCGCTGATCGGCTCGTGCGCTCCATCCGACGTGGGGGCGCTCAGGATCATCCCTGAGCGCCCCCCTGCTTCGCCCCTGAACTCGCGCGGAGAAGGATTCCGTAGGGCCCGGCGTGCGCTTGACTGGATATCGAGACACCGACCCGTGAGGACAAGCCCTCACGACCCGGACCCACGAAGGAGAACACCATGAGCCAGTACGGCCAGGACCCCGGCTACCAGTCCCCCACCCCCTACCAGGCACCCGGCGCCATCTCGGGCATGTCCTCCGAGGACCGCAACCTCGGCACGATCGCGCACGTCACGCCGCTCGTGCTGATGCTGATCAGCGGCGGGCTCGCGGGATTCATCGGCTCGCTCGTCGTCTACCTGTACGCCAAGGACCGCGGCGCCGCCGCCCGTCAGTACGCCGCCGGCGCGCTGAACGCCCAGATCATGGTGTGCATCGGAGCCGCGATCTCGTACGTGCTCATGCTCGTGCTCATCGGTTTCCTCACGCTGCCGCTGGTCATCGTGTTCGGCCTCGTCGTGCACATCCTCGGCGCCATCAAGGCCAACAAGGGCGAGCCCTACAGCCCGCCGCTCACGCCCTCGTTCGTGAGCTGACGCTCACAGCCCGAGCACGAGCCGACGCACCACGGCGTCTGCGAGCAGCCGCCCCCGCATCGACAGCACCAGCCGTCGGTCGCGCAGGGCGGCTTCGTGCTGCACCAGTCCGTCCGCGATGAGCGCCGCCACCGCACCGCGCCCCTCGGGACGCAGCGCATCGATGGGGAGACCGTCCGCCAGCCGCACCCCGAGCAGCACGGTCTCGTCGTAGACCTCGTCGGGGGTCAGGATCTCCCTGGCCGCCGCCGGCGTCGTCCCCGAGGCCAGCCGGTCCGCGTAGGCGCGGGGGTGCTTGACGTTCCACCAACGCACACCGCCGACGTGACTGTGCGCCCCTGGGCCGAAGCCCCACCAGGACCCGCCGGTCCAGTAGCCGAGGTTGTGCCGACACCGCGCGGTGTCGGAACGGGCCCAGTTGCTCACCTCGTACCAGCGCAGGCCCGAGGCGCGCAGGAGCGCGTCAGCGAGCTCGTAGCTGTCGGCGGCATCGTCCGGGTCGGGAGCGGGCAGCTCACCGCGGCGGACCTGGGTGGCGAGACGGGTGCCGTCCTCGACGATGAGCGCGTAGGCGGAGACGTGGTCGGGTTCCTGTTCGAGCGCGGTTCGGAGCGAGTGCTCCCAGTCGGCCAGGCTCTCGCCGGGCGTCCCGTAGATGAGGTCGAGGCTGACCTGCAGCCCGGCGTCCTTGGCCCACCGCACGGCCCGCCCGACCGCTGTCGGATCGTGGGTGCGGTCAAGGGTGGCCAGGACGTGCGGCACGGCGGACTGCATGCCGATCGAGATCCTGCTGACTCCCGCCTGCGCGAGGATCTCGAGTCCTTCCGGGGTGACGGAGTCGGGGTTGGCCTCGGTGGTGATCTCGATCGGTCGGCCGTGCTCACCGGGGGTGCCGAAGGCCTCGAGCAGACGCCCGACGAGACCGGCGAGCATCGGCGCCGCGAGCATGGTCGGAGTGCCGCCGCCCACGAAGACCGTCGTCAGTGGCGGCATCGCGCGCCCGCCGCGGGTGAGCACCTCCCGCGCGAGGGCGATCTCCCGCTCGACGGCGCGCACGTAGTTCGGCACGGACGCCGCGTCCCCGAGCTCCCCAGGGGTGTAGGTGTTGAAGTCGCAGTAGCCGCATCGGACCCGGCAGAACGGCACATGCAGGTATGCGCTGAACGGGTTCGCCGCCATCGCGTCCAGGGCGGTGGCGGGCAGGCTCCCGTCGGTCGGGACCGGCTCGCCGTCGGGCAGCTGAGGCATCTCGTCAGTCTCGCAGGGCAGGCGAACATCGGGCGAATGGTGGGTCTGCAAGGTCCCATCCGCCACACGGGTCACACGTCTCGGCGTGTCACGACGACACGCCGAGGGAGTCGAAAATCGTCGGGAAAATCCTCCCGGAAGCCTCTTGCGGAGCCTCGGTCGGTCGACTAGAAATATCCATACGCACTCACCTTCGGGTGAGAGCCAGAGATCGAGAAGACGATCTTCGGATCAACACCCTCGACCTCATCGTGTGGGACTTCGGTTCCACGCAGAGGGCCTCGGAAACTCATACTTTCCGAGGCCCTCACCTATGTGGGGGTGCGTGGCGGATGCGGTGTCGTTCGCCGGAACCGTCTCGTCGCGGCTACCCGAGGCGGCGGCGGATCTTGCGGCCGGGCGCGGAACTCCCCACCGGGCGCAGTTGCAGGCCGTTGGCGCAGAAATTTCCGCGGCCGGAGTGCCCAGGTCCGCCCTGAGCGCGGAAGTGCGCCACGTCAGGGACCCCCCGCGCGCCGCACCCACCGGGACCGCAGGGCGCTCCGCTGCCCGGACGCCGGGTCGCCGCCGGCCTGTCCGACCGCCCAGGACCCCCGCATACGATGACCGGGTGACCGACGAGCTGCATGCGGGACGCTGGATCGAGATCGACGGGGTCGCGAACATGCGCGACCTCGGCGGGCTCCCGACCGTCGACGGCGGCCGCACCGCGTGGCGGCGGTTGATCCGCTCCGACAACCTGCAGGACCTCTCGCCCGAGGCCGTCGACCATCTGGTGGACAGCGTCGGCGTGCGCGACATCGTCGACCTACGGAGCGAGACCGAGCTGCACCTGCTCGGCGACGGCCCCCTGCGCGTCCTCGAGACGCTCCAGCACCACCACCACTCCCTCCTCCCGGACCGTGCGTTCGCCGACCGGGTGCCCGAGCCGGAACGCGCCGACACCGGTCTCGGATCGCCGTGGAAGAAGTACGACGGCCGCCGCGACGCCCGGTTCTGGGCCGATCACTATCTCGGCTATCTGTCCGAGCGGCCGGACTCGGTCAGCGCCGCGCTCGACGTCATCGCCCGCAGCGAGGGCGCGACGATCGTCCACTGCGCCGCCGGTAAGGACCGGACCGGCACCGTCGTCGCCATGGCCCTGTCGGTGGCCGGGGTGCCCGACGAGGTCATCGTCGAGGACTACGTGCTCAGCGACGAACGGATCACTCGCATCCTCGACCGGCTGGCCTCACACCCGGTGTACGGCGAGGCGCTGAAGTCCCAGCCCGTCGACGACCAACGCCCCAAGGCCGCCTCGATGGAGGCCATCCTCACATCCGTGCGGGACGGCTTCGGTGGGGCGGAGGGCTGGCTGCGTGCCCAGGGCTGGAGCGAGGAGCAGGTCCGAACGCTGCGCCGACACCTGCGCGAGGCCTGAGCACTCCAGCGCCAGACCACCGGCAGGCCCCACGCGTCACATGCCACGCCCCTGACATACCGGCAGCACCCCGCCACACCACCGGCATGCCTACCGCGTCACATGCCACGCCCCTGACATACCGGCAGCACCCCGCCACACCACCGGCATGCCCAACGCGTCACATGCCACGCCCCTGACATACCGGCAGCCCCCCGCCACACCACCGGCATGCCTACCGCGTCACATGCCACGCCCCTGACATACCGGCAGCCCCCCGCCACACCACCGGCATGCCCAACGCGTCACATGCCACGCCCCTGACATACCGGCAGCACCCCGCCAGACCACCGGCATGCCCAACGCGTCACATGCCCGCCCGGCGCAGCTCAGCTCGATGGCCGCACGCTCACATAGACCGTGATCGAGCCCTCGACGACGACGTTCCCATCGTCGCGCACAGCCCGCACCTGCACGGCGATGTCACCGGCCTCGGTCCACAGATCCGGGTCCGACTCGGCGATGCAGAGCAGGTCACTCGTGGCCTTGGCGACGTAGGTGACCTCCATCCCCTTGGGGATCCACCGCATACCGGGCGGTGTCGTCGCCTCCGCGAGCAGCCCCATCGCCGCCTCGAGACCGTTGCAGACAGCGATGACGTGCACGGTCCCGATGTGGTTCTCGACGGCGCGGCGCTTGGGGAGGGCGACCTCCGCATACCCCCGCTCGACGGCGCGCACCGACGGGCGGATCGTCCCGAAGTACGGTGCCCGTCGGCAGACCGCCTTCGAGAACGCCCACCGACCGCCGGGCACGCGCGAGAGTCGGCGGAAGATGGTCTGCACATCTGCCATGCCGACAGGCTACGAGGCCGGTCTCGACGGCAACGGAGCCCCTACTTCTTCGCTTTGGCTCCGGTGTCGTCCGAGGAGAGCGCGGCGATGAAGGCTTCCTGGGGCACCTCGACCCGACCGACCATCTTCATCCGCTTCTTGCCCTCCTTCTGCTTCTCGAGGAGCTTGCGCTTGCGGGTGATGTCGCCGCCGTAGCACTTGGCGAGGACGTCCTTGCGGATGGCGCGGATGTTCTCGCGGGCGATGATGCGCGCGCCGATGGCCGCCTGGATCGGCACCTCGAACTGCTGGCGCGGGATGAGGTCCTTGAGTTTGCCGGCCATGGCGACGCCGTAGGCGTACGCCTTGTCCTTGTGCACGATCGCGCTGAAGGCGTCGACCTGCTCGCCCTGGAGGAGGATGTCGACCTTGACCAGGTCTGCGGTCTGGTCGCCGTCGGCCTCGTAGTCGAGCGACGCATAACCGCGGGTGCGCGACTTGAGCTGGTCGAAGAAGTCGAACACGATCTCGGCCAACGGGAGCGTGTAGCGCATCTCGACGCGCTCCTCGGACAGGTAGTCCATCCCGCGCAGAGTCCCCCGCTTGCCCTGGCAGAGCTCCATGATCGCGCCGATGAACTCGCTCGGCGCGAGGATGGTCGCGCGCACCACCGGCTCGCGGACGTCGGCGACCTTGCCGCCCGGGAACTCCGAGGGGTTGGTGACGACGATCTCCTTGCCGTCCTCCATCGTCACGTCATAGACGACGTTGGGCTGGGTCGAGATGAGGTCGAGGTTGAACTCGCGCTCGAGTCGCTCACGCACGATCTCGAGGTGGAGCAGGCCCAAGAAGCCGCAGCGGAAGCCGAAGCCCAGCGCCGCGGAGGTCTCCGGCTCGTAGACCAGGGCGGCGTCGTTGAGCTTGAGCTTGTCGAGCGCATCGCGAAGTGCCGGGTAGTCCGACCCGTCGATGGGGTACAGGCCGGAGAAGACCATCGGCTTGGGGTCGCGGTAGCCGCCGAGTTCCTGCGCCGCGGGCTTCGCGGCGTTGGTGACCGTGTCGCCGACACGGGACTGGCGCACATCCTTGACGCCGGTGATGAGGTAGCCGACCTCCCCGACGCCGAGGCCCTTGGACGGGACCGGCTCGGGCGAGATGACGCCGATCTCGAGGAGCTCATGGGTCGCCTTGGTCGACATCATCGCGATCCGCTCGCGCGGGTTCAGGTTGCCGTCGACGACCCGCACGTAGGTGACGACGCCACGGTAGGTGTCGTAGACCGAGTCGAAGATCATCGCGCGGGCGGGGGCGTCGGCGTCGCCGACGGGCGGTGGCACCTGGCGGACGATCTCGTCGAGGAGCGGCTCGACGCCCATGCCGGTCTTGCCCGACACCCGGAAGCAGTCCTCGGGCTCGCACCCGATGAGGCCGGCGAGCTCCTCGGCGTACTTCTCCGGCTGGGCCGCCGGCAGGTCGATCTTGTTGAGCACCGGGATGATCGTCAGGTCGTTCTCCATCGCCAGATAGAGATTGGCCAGGGTCTGCGCCTCGATCCCCTGGGCCGCGTCGACGAGCAGCACAGCGCCCTCGCAGGCGGCCAGCGACCGGGAGACCTCGTAGGTGAAGTCGACGTGCCCGGGCGTGTCGATCATGTTGAGGATGTATGCGTCGCTCGCCCCGGACTCCCGGGTCACCGACCACGGCATCCGGACCGCCTGGCTCTTGATCGTGATGCCCCGCTCACGCTCGATGTCCATGCGGTCGAGGTACTGGGCGCGCATCGCGCGGTCGTCGACGATCCCCGTGATCTGCAGCATGCGGTCGGCGAGGGTCGACTTGCCGTGGTCGATGTGGGCGATGATGCAGAAGTTGCGGATCGCCGAGGGCGGGGTGGCGTGCGGTTGGAGCACGGTCGAAGCGCGAGGTGACACGGGTCGGGTCAGGCCTTTGAGTGGGTCGGGGCGGGCGCTGGTCGGCGCTCGTGGGGTGGGAGCGGGTCAGGCGGTCCAGTCTCCCATGCGGCCCGAGCGGGGGCCGAATCATCCCCAGCGCCTGAGGCGCCGATCGCATCTGGGGTTCAGGGGGTGGGGAAGAAGCGGCCCGTACCCGTCACGGCGAGGCGAACCTCGTCCTCGGGCGGCAGGGCGCCGGTCGTGCGCACGATCACCCGTGGACCCGGTATGCCGTGCTCACCCTCGAGCCGGACCGCCACCGTCGCGTCGTGACCATAGTAGGTGCGCTCCTCGACATGGCCGACGACGCCGGGCTGGTCCACCCCGAGGATCCGGATCTGCTCGGGACGCAGGGTCACCGTTCCCAGTGCCTCGGAACCGTTCGCGCTCGGGCTGACCGTGTCGGCCGACAGGAGGACACAGCCGAGGGCGGTGTGGGCCTCCCGGCCGCGGACGCGGGCGGGAAGCTCGACGACCTGGCCGATGAACCGGGCGACACCGAGATCGGTGGGCCGCGCATACACGCTCTCGGGGCTCGCGTGCATCGCCACCGTGCCGTTCGTGAGCACCGCGACCGAGTCGGCCACCGAGAGGGCCTCGTCCTGGTCGTGCGTGACGAGCAAGGCGGTCGTGCCCGCGCGGCGCAGCACCCGGCGGACCTCGGCCCGCACCGACTCGCGCAGTCCGGCGTCCAGCGCGGAGAACGGTTCGTCGAGCAGCACGAGACGCGGCTCGGGTGCGAGAGCGCGGGCCAGGGCGACCCGCTGCTGCTGGCCGCCCGAGAGCTCGTGCGGGCGGCGGGACTCCATGCCGCCCAGGCCGACGAGCTCGAGGAGCTCGCCGACCCGGCTGCGCGGCTGGCGCCGGGTCAGACCGAAGGCGACGTTGGCGGCGACGTCCAGGTGGGGGAAGAGCGCCCCCTCCTGGGGAACGAGGGTCACGCCGCGCCGCTCCGGAGGGATGTGGACGCCGCGGCCCGCGACGACCTGACCGTCGATGCTCACCGTGCCGGCGTCCGGGGGGACGAACCCGGCGATCGCGCGAAGCAGGGTCGTCTTGCCGCAGCCGGAGGCGCCGACGACGGCCGTGAGGTGTCCGTCGGTCACGTCGAGGTCGAGGCCACGCAACACCTCGGTCCGCTCGGATCCGGCTCCGAACCCGACCGCGAGGCCGCGGATCATCACTTCACTCATCGGGTGGCCTGCACTCTCATCAGGATCAGCGTAGGGACAACGGCGAGGACGACCAGAGCCAGGCCGTATGGCGCCGCTGCCGCGTAGGCGGCGACGCCGGTCTCGGTCCACAGGCTCGTCGCGAGGGTGGTCGACCCCGTGGGCTGAAGGAGCAGCGTCGCCGGCAGCTCCTTCATGACTGTGAGAAGGACGAGCGCCGCCCCGGCTGCGATCCCGGGTGCGGCCAGGGGCAGGGTGACCTGCCGCAGCACCTGGCCACGCGTCTTGCCGAGACTGCGGGCGACCTCTTCGACCCGCGGGCTGCTCATCGCGACCGAGGACCGGACCGCGGCGACGGCGGCGGGCAGGAAGAGGACCGCGTAGGCGAGCACGAGGAGCGGTGTCTCCTGGTAGATCGGCGTGGCGAACCGGATCCCGAAGAAGACGAGCGCGAGGGCGACGACGATGCCCGGGAGGGCGTGTCCGGCGAAGGTCGCGTGCTCGAGGAAGCGGACCAGGCCGCTGCGGTAGCGGGCGGCGAGAATGCCGACGGGGATCGCCAGCGCGACGCAGGCGAGGGTGCCGAGCACCGCGAACCACGCGGTCGTCACCGCGCTCTCGACGAGGCGTCCGACGTCGACCCCGCTGGAGAGGCCGGTGGCCGACCAGTACAGCAGCGAGGTGATCGGGAAGACGAGCGCGACCGCGAGGATGACGGTGGTCAGGGGTCCGGCGAGCCAGGCCCACCGGCCGAGGCGGATCGTGCTCGGGCGCCGGGCCACTCCCCCACCGACGCGCACCTGCTCCGAGCTCGCGCGCATCCGGGACTCGGTCACCGTGATGGTCACGGTGAGCAGGACGAGGAGCAGGCCCAGGATCGCGGCGGGCGTGCGGTCGAAGCTCGAGCGGTAGGACGTGTGGATGACGCGTGTGAAGACGTCGTAGCGGAGGAGGGAGACCGCGCCGAAGTCGCTCAGCGTGTAGAGCGCGACGAGCAGGGCGCCTCCGGCGGCGGCGGGGCGGACCTGGCGGGCGGTCACGGACCAGAAGGCCTGCCACGGGGTTCGGCCCAGGCCGCGCGCGACCTCCTCGGTCGCGGGGTCGATCCCGCGCATGGCTGCGACGACCGGGAGGTAGACATACGGGTAGCAGCTCGCGGTGAGCACGAGGAACGCTCCGACGAAGCCGCTGACGTCCACCGGCGAGGAGACCCACGCGAAGGCGGCGATGTACGAGGGGATCGCCAGCGGCAAGGCCGCGAGGACACCGATCACGGTGCGACCGGGGAGGTCGCTGCGGACGACGAGGAAGGCGAAGAGCAGTCCCAGCAGGATGCTGGCCGCCGTCACCGCGAAGGTCAGGGCCAGGCTGCGGCCGACGAGGAGGGCGGTGCGCTCGCGCACGATGACCTCGACGACGCGGCCAGGACCGGACTCGAAGGCCCGCACGGCGAGGTAGGCGATCGGCAGCAGCGCGACGGCGGCAGCGACGAGCCCCGGGATCGCGAGGAACCCCGGGGGCCTGCCGCTGCGGCGCAGCCGTCGTGGTGCGACCGCCGACCTGTCGTGCATCAGGTGAGGCCGACCTCCTCGAGGAGGGCGAGGGTCTCGGCGAGGGAGTCGAGCTGGTTGAGGTCGACGCTGCTTCCCTGGAGCTCGGCCAGCGGCGTCAGGCCCTCCTTGAGCTCGATGCCGTCGACCACCGGGTACTCGGAGGTCTCGTCGGTGAAGTACTGCTGGCCCTCCTCGGACAGCATGTACTCGATGATGCTCGCGGCACCCTCGCTCTGCTCGGAGCCTTCGAGGATGCCGGCTCCGGCGACGTTGATCAGGGCGCCGGGGTCGTCGCTGTTCAGGAAATGGATCTGCGCGGTGATGCTGTCGAGGCCCACCTCGTCGGCCTTCTCGAACCAGTAGTAGTGGTTGATCAGCCCGAGGGCGACCTCCCCGTTGTCGACGGCGTCCAGGATGAGGCCGTTGCGCTCGTAGATCCGCGGCTCGTTCTCCTGCAGCCGGGTCAGCCAGTCGCGCGCACCGTCCTCGCCACGGTCCACGCGCAGGGCGGTGACGAAGGACTGGAACGAGGCGTTCGTCGGCGCGATGCCGATCTGGCCGCGGTACTGCGGGTCGAGGATCTCGTCGATCGAGGTCATCTCGGCGACCTCGGGCGCGAGGTCGGGGTTGTAGGCGATGACGCGCGCGCGGGCCGAGGTGGCGACCCAGTGGCCTTCCTCGTCGGCGTACCCGTCGATGACCGCCCCGGTCAGCGACTCATCGAGGGTGGCGAGCCGACCCTCGTTGGCGAGGGCGCCGAGGGCGCCGGCGTCCTGGCTGAAGAAGAGGTCGGCCTCGGTGCGCTCTCCCTCCTCGAGGAGCTGGGCCGCGAGCTCGGCGGAGTCGCCGTAGCGGACCTCGACCGGGGTGCCCGTGGCCTCCTCGAGCTGCTCGAGCAGAGGGCCGACGAGGTTCTCGTTGCGGCCGGAGTAGATCGTCACGACATCGCCGTCGGCGGCGGAGCCGTCGCCGCCGTCAGCGGAGCCGTCGGTGCTGTCGGAACCGCCGCACGCGGTCAGGGTCAGTGCGGCGACGGCGGCTATGGCGAGGGATCGGGCTCTCAACGTCATGGCGAGGACAATACTTAGGGGAGCCTTACCTCACAAGTCGCCACGTAGGATGTTCCTCCATGGCGAACACCTTGCTGCGCTCGATCCTCGGAACCGTGCAGCGTGAGGTCGACCGCGCCCTGCGTCGGCAGGCGCGCACCAGCGGTCGTCCGCGCCCGGTGCCCACGGCGCCCTCACCCGCGCGGGGGCGTGCAGCGGAGCCGTCCGCCGGCTATCCCGGAGACTTCCGGGGGCGGGTGGAGATCGCGTATGCACCGCATCCCGACGGGGAGCCCGACCCCGGCGAGATCGTGTGGGCGTGGGTGCCCTATGAGGAGGATCACAGCCAGGGCAAGGACCGCCCGGTCCTGCTCATCGGACGCGACGGGCCGTGGCTGCTCGCCCTGCAGATGACCAGCCGCGACCACGACCGCGACGAGGCGCAAGAACGGCGGGCCGGCCGGATCTGGGTCGACATCGGCTCCGGGGCCTGGGACCGGCAGGGCCGTCCCAGCGAGGTGCGCGTCAATCGCGTCCTCCGCATCGACCCCGACCGAATTCGCCGCGAGGGCGCCGTCCTGGCGCGGGACCGTTTCGACGCGGTCGCGGAGGGTGTCCTTCGGCACGCCTGATCCCGCCCGACGCTGGCGAGGGACGGCCTAGCGGTGGATATCGAGGCCGGTGACCACCGCATACCCGTCCGTCGCGATCGGGCACGGTCGAATCCGGGCGACGATCGGTATGCGCGGGAGACGCCGCAGGCCGGTCACCCGTGTGGGTGACCGGCCTGAGTCGAACCGAAGGCTGAGGAGCCTCAGAGCTGAGCGGCCCGCTTCGCCATGGCCGACTTCTTGTTGGCGGCCTGGTTCTTGTGGATGACGCCCTTGCTCACGGCCTTGTCGAGCTTCTTGCTCGCGGTCGCGAGGTGCTCGCGCGCCTCGTCGGCCTTTCCGGCGTCGGCAGCCTCGCGGAACTTGCGGATCCAGGTCCGCACCTCGCTCTTGACGGCCTTGTTCCGCTCCGTCGCCGTGCGGTTGGTCTTGATCCGCTTCAGCTGGGACTTGATGTTTGCCACTGGTGATCGTTCGCTTTCGTCGTGTTTTCGGACCCCGAGGGGCCCCGCCAATGAAGGCATTGCCGTAGAGGGCGGCAGGAGCAACCGTGGGACACCGGCGTGGGGCACCGTCGTTGAATCGGCTGCTCAGGTTGTGCTGCTGGTCGTACTCGAGTCGTGCTGCGCGCGCCGACGACCTGACGGCGCACACGCGACAAATAAATCTAGCAGCGGCGGTGGGCACCGGCCAAAACGCGCGCCATCAGTGCCTTCGCCGCTCGCGCGTGATCGTCAGGACGGCTCGCTCGACGGCGTACTCGGGGTCACGGCCGCCGCCCTTGACCTCGAAGTCGGCCGCAGCGACGGCCTGGATGCTGCGACCGAGCCCCTCGCTGTCCCACCCGCCGAGCACGCGTCGGGCCTTGTCCACCTGCCACGGCGCCAGCCCGACCTGACGGGCGATGTCGGCGCTGCGCCCCCGACCGGCCGCGTCGACCTTGACGAGCTGGCGCAGCTGAGAGGCCAGGACCGCGACGATGGGCACCGGGTCGACCCCCACCGCGAAGGCGTGACGCAGCAGGCGGAGCGCCTCCCCGGTGTTCCCGGCGACCGCGGCATCGGCGACGCGGAAGCCGGTCGCCTCGACCTTGCCCGCGTGGTACGTCGTCACGAGATCGAGGTCGATGACGCCGTGGGTGTCGGAGATCAGCTGCTGACACGCCGCCGCGAGCTCGCGCAGGTCCTTGCCGACGGCGTCGACCAAGGCGTGCACGGCGTCGGGGCGGGCGGTGCGCCCGGCCGCTGACAGCTCGGCGAGGACGAACTCGCTCTTGTCCCTGTCAGACTTGATGGCCGGGGCGTCGACCGTCTCGGCGCCCGCCTTCTTCAACGCGTCGAGGATGCGCTTGGCGCGCTGGCCACCCTTGTGCGTGACGACGAGCGCGACGTCGGGAGCAGGTGCGGAGAGGTAGGTGTCGAGGTCGGTGACGAGGTCGTCGACCGCCTCGTCCAGGTCGCGCACAAGGATGAGCTTGTCCCCGCCGAACAACGACGGACTGGCCTGAAGGGTCAGCTCCCCAGCCGTGTAGGTTGTGGCGGCGATCCGGATCACCTCGAGGTCCTCGGCGCTCTCGCGGGCCGAGCGCAGCACGCGGTCGACCGCACGGTCGATGAGCAGCGTCTCGGGGCCGGCGATGAGGACGAGGTTGCTCACCAGCACAGCCTGCCACGAGACTCCGACACCGCACCCGGCACGATGTGCTCGCGCCTCACGTTTCTCTCCCCAACCGACAAACAGCTGGTTCACCACGGTTACTTTGCGGGGTGAACCATCCGTTGGCGTGGTGAAGTGGCTCGAGACGGTGCCCCGACGAGATCTACCCCGGCCACTCTCACTCGAAGGCGAAGCTCTCCTGGTCGTCGGACACGGTGAGGCCGAGTGCGGCGATCCGGGCGGTGACGACCTCCACGGACTTCTCGAGCTGGTCGGCGATCGTCGGCACGTCCAGGCCGAGGTCGAGGCCGTCGACGAGCTCCTCGTCCTCCTGCTCGCTCCAGCCCTCGCCGAGGGTGACCGCCGTCCGCGACCCGGTGGGCGGCGGAGGCGGATCCGCTGGAGGCGCCGCCGCGGCAGCCTGCGCTCCCGGCGTCGTCACAGCGGCCTTCGGCAGGACGCTGCGGCCGCTCAGGGTCCGAGGCGGCGGCTCGTGGACCGGCAGCGGTTCGGGTGCCGACTCGTCGAGGCGGCGCAGGGCACCGACGACGAGAGCCTGGTCGGTCGTCGGGAAGAAGGGCGGCAGGGACCGCTGGAGGAACCCGGCATAGCGCGCCGTCATCATCCTGTTGTCGAGGAACGCGACGATCCCCCGGTCGTCCGCGCGGCGGATGAGTCGGCCGGCGCCCTGGGCCAGGCGGAGCGCCGCATGCGGGGCCGAGACGGACATGAAGCCGTTCCCGCCGCGTTCGGCGATGGCCTGGGAGCGGGCCGACGTGATCGGGTCGTCCGGACGCGGGAACGGGATCCGGTCGATGATGACGAGCTGGCACGACGAGCCCGGCACGTCCACCCCCTGCCACAGGGTGAGCGTGCCGAACAGGCACACGGTCGGCTCCTTGGCGAAGGCCCGCACGAGGGTCGTCATCTGGTCCTCGCCCTGGCACAGCACCGTGATGCCGCTCGGGTCGCCGTCGAACCGGGCGCGCATGACCTCGGCGGCCTGCCTCGCTGCCCGCATCGACGAGAAGAGACCGAGTGTCCGTCCGCGGGCGGCGCGCACGAGCAGCTCGATCTCGTCGAGAAACGCGTCCGGCAGACCGTCGCGACCCGGCGGCGGCAGGTGGGCGGCGACGTAGGCGATCGCCTGCTGGCGGTAGTCGAACGGCGAGCCGACGTCGAGCCCCTGCCAGCGCGGGGAGCCCTCCCCACGCAGTCCCATCGTGCCCGCGACGGTGTCGAAGGATCCGCCGAGCTCGAGGGTCGCCGAGGTGAGCACCACGGTCCGGTCGGTGAACAGCTTGTCGCGGAGCAGCAGCGCGACGCTCATCGGCGCCACATGGAGCACCCGCCCGCGCCACTGGTCGTCGGTCGTCCAGGCGACGTCGAGCTCGCGCTCCTCGAGCACGCGGGCGGCGACGTCGAAGAGCTCGTCGAGGGCGGCCATCGCGACCTGGCGGGCGCCGTCGATCTCGCGGGCGTCGTCGGGCTTGATCTCGCTCAAGGCCGAGCGAGCCGCATCACGCACCTGACCGAGGGCGAGCGCCAGCGCATCCGGTATGCCGGTGAGACGGCCGTCGGCAACGGCCTCGAGGGCGGTGGTCAGGGTCTCGGCCGCGTCGTCGAGCCGTTCGGAGGACTCGAGCAGGCGTCCGGCTCGCTTCGCGGCCCCCCGGACCGCGCCCGGCCAGAGCTCGTCTGTCACGGTGGAGGTGACCCGGTCGACCAGCTCATGCCCCTCGTCGATGACGAGGACATCGTGCTCGGGCAGCATCTGCCGGCCCTCGAACGCGTCGATCGCCATGAACGAGTGGTTGGTGACGACGACGTCGACGTCGCGGGCGGCGGCGCGCGCGAGCTCGACGAAGCACTCGGTCACCATCGGGCAGCGCTGTCCGAGGCACTCCTCGGCGGAGACCGAGTGGGCCCGCCAGACCCGGTCGCTCACGCCGGGCACGAGGTCGTCGCGGTCGCCGGTCTCGGTCTCGTCGGCCCACTCGCGCACCCGTCGCGCCTCGGCCTCGCGAGCGGACAGGGACGAGTCGACGCGGTCGGCGCCGAAGAGCAGGTCCTCATCGTCGGGGAACCCGCCGGCGAGCTTGTTCTTGCAGAGGTAGTTGCGCCGCCCCTTGACGATGGCGAAGGTCGGCCGCCGCCCGACGAGCGGGGTCAGGGCCGCCGCGAGACGTGGCAAGTCGCGATCGACGATCTGTCCCTGCAGCGCGATCGTCGCGGTCGCCACGACGACGGGGCGCCCGGTCTCGACGGCGTGCGCGATCGCCGGGACGAGGTAGGCCAGCGACTTGCCCGTGCCGGTGCCGGCCTGCACGAGCAGATGCTCGCCGGTCTCGACGGCCTCGGCGACCGCATGCGCCATGCGGACCTGCCCAGGACGCTCCGTGCCACCGAGCTCGGCGACCGCGGCGTGGAGGAGGTCGTCGAGCTCGAGCATCCCCCCACCCTAGGTCACCCCTCGGACAGCTCCACCGGTTCTCCACAGAGCCGCCGCGCCATGAGGATGTCGTCACGGTCGTCGCCGGGCGCGACCCGGATGCCCCCCTCGATCCGACCCACCTCGCGGTACCCGCACCGCTCGTAGAACCGCTCGAGCCCGAGCCCTCCGCGCACTGTCAGCGTCGCGATCTCGACCCCATCGGCCCGGGCGGCCCGGTGCATCGCGGCCATGAGGATCCGTCCGAGGTTCCGCCCGCGCTTGTCCGGATCGGTCATGACGCGGTATGCGGTGCGCCGGTGGGCGAGCAGCGCCGCCGGATCGCGCACCCACCACCCCACGGCCGCCACCGTGGGATCGCCGGGGGCGTCCGGGTCGCGGACGACGACGGCGGTCGCGCGGCCGTCACGCATCTGCTGCTCGTGCGCCTCGAGTGCGGCGGCGTGGTCGGCCCGGGTATCGGTGGGCACGAAGCCGACGGCGCCACCGGCGGCCGTGACCCGGCACCACAGGTCGAGGACGTCGGCTCGCAGGGCTGCGCCGAACCCGTTCTCGCCGTGCACCTCGATGCGCGGCGCGCGGAGGAGGACCGACGGCGCGTCGCCGACCGGGTCGCCGTCGGCGAGCCGGGTCCCGGCTCGCCCCAAGCCGGCCGTCAGGGCGGTCCGCACCGAGGCGACATTGTGCTCCTTGGCGACCGCGGTGACGGTGCCGTCGAGGTGCTCGACGCCCGCTGCGACCCAGGCGCGGGAGGCCTCACGCGCATACCCCTCGCCCTGCGCGGCGCCGCTGAAGCGGTAGTACAGGTTCAGCTCTCCCCCGCGCTCGGACCGCAGCCCGCCCACGCCGATCGGCTCGGTGGTCTTCTCGACGCGCCGCTCGACGACGTGGTAGCCGAAGCCGTGCTCGTCCCAGTGCGCCCGCACCTGGTCGAAGAGCTCGCCGGCCGCGGCGTCGCTCGGGGCGAGCGCCCAGGGGGCGTGACGGTACAGGGTCGGGTCGCGGTGCAGCCGCACCCACAGGGCCCGGTCGCGGTCCACGGGCGCACGGATGACGAGGCGCTCGGTCGTCAGCTCCCGCGGATAGGTGGACACAGGCGGGATCCTACGGTCGGGGTGCCCGAGCAGACGAAAGGGGCCGGCGCGCGCGCCGGCCCCTTCCGATGTCGTGCTGGTCCGACGTGAGACGTCGGATGGGTGCGATCAGGTGCCCCTCGGGCGGTTCCGGATCGCGAGGTAGGCCGAGATGAAGACGATCGCGAGGATGATCGAGATGATCCACCGGATCCAGTCGATGCCGGCGGTGTCGTCGACCCCGAACAGACCCGCGACGAAGGTGCCTGCGAGCGCACCGAGCGCACCGAGGATGATCGTCCACAGGACACCGAGGTTCTGGTCGCCCTTCATGAACAGCCGGGCGAGCGCGCCGATGATGGCGCCCGCGATGATGATGCCGATGATTTCACCCATCGTCGGGTCTCCTTTCGAGTGACCACCGCCGGTCGATGTCGAACGGTGGCTTTGCCTGACGAGTCTAGGCAGGTGGGAGGGCGAAGCGGGGGATGTCAAGGCCGCACACGCCGGGCTTCACCCGGTGTCTACCCACAGACAGAAAGGATGTCCCTCCGGGTCGAGGCAGACCCGCACGTCGTCCTGGGGCTGGTGCGCGGCCAGTTCGGCCCCGCACGCGAGCGCATGCTCGACCGCCCGGTCGAGGTCGTCGACGCGGATCTCGAGGTGGACCTGCATGTGCTGCTCGCCCGCGCCCGCGCCCGCGGGCCACGTGACCCGTTCCTGCTCCGGTTCGAGCTGGACGGCGACGGAGATGCCGCCGTCGGGGTCACCGAGCCCGATCCAGTCGGTCTCGGCCATCGCGGCATCCGGTGGGACGCGCCGCTCGAGCAGCGCGCCGTAGAACCGCACGAGCCCCGGCAGGTCGCGCGCGCCGAGGGTCACGGTCGTGACCTCCAGGGACCGGCCCGGGCCACGGTGGCCGCGCAGACCGACCGCGTCGTGCCGCCAGAACACGTCCGGATAGACGACCCTCCCCCGCATCCACGGCTCGTGCGCCGGCAGCCGGACCCACTGGAACGCCGGCGCGGGGATCCGCACCGACGGGCGCTGCAGGCCCCAGGGCTCGGCCGGCTCGAAGCCGAGCCTCGAGTAGTACGCCGGGTCGCCCTCCAGCACGACGCCGGGGGCGCCGCTCTCCGCGGCCCGGGCCAGCGCATACCCGACGACAGCCCGGCCGACCCCGCGACGCTGCCAGTCGGGGTGGACGGCGAGCGGGCTGAGCAGAGCGATGGTCAGGAGGCGGTCCTCGGTGTCGACCCAGGCCCGCGTGAGCATCGTGTGCCCGACGACCCGGCCGTCGGCGACGGCGACGTAGGACTGTCCGGAGAAGGCCGGGTCGGCCTGCAGGTCGGCGACCAGCGCGCCGATACCCTCCTCCTCCGGGAGGAACGCGAGGTCGGCGAGCGCCACGACCTCGGCCAGCTCGTCGGGACGCTGGACCCGCACCTCGTCGACCCCGTCGGGCAGGTCAGGGGTATGCGGTGGCGCGGACCGCATACCGGCCGGGCTTTCGCTGGGGTCGAGCTCGGCGGGAACCGCGTCGGAGGTGCCGTCAGACGGCATACCGCGAGAGCTCTCCGGCGAGGTCCTCGTTGACGCGGGCGGTCAGGCGGGTGCCGTCCTCCTCGTGCTCGGCGGCGAGCAGCTCACCCTCCTCGTGGACGCGGGAGACGAGCTGACCCTCGTCGTACGGCACGAGGACCGAGACGAGCACGTCCGGCTGCGGCAGCTCGTCGGCGATGAGGCGCTGCAGCTCCTCGATGCCGGCGCCGGTGCGGGCCGAGACTGCGATCGAGTGCTTCTCGTGCCGCCGGATCCGGTCGAGCACCTCGGGGTCGGCGATATCGGCCTTGTTGACGACGATGATCTCCTTGACGTCGGTCGCGTCGACGTCGGCGAGGACCGTGCGGACCGCGGTGATCTGGCTCTCCGGATCGGGGTGCGAGCCGTCGACGACGTGCAGGAGCAGGTCGGCCTCGGCCACCTCCTCGAGCGTGGACCGGAACGCCTCGACGAGCTGGTGCGGGAGGGCCCGGACGAAGCCGACGGTGTCGGCGAGGGTGTACTCCCGACCCTCCGGGGTCTCCGCGCGGCGGACGGTCGGGTCGAGCGTGGCGAACAGCTGGTTCTGGACCAGGACGCCGGCGTCGGTGAGCCGGTTGAGCAGGCTCGACTTGCCGGCGTTGGTGTAGCCCGCGATCGCGACCGACGGGATCCGGTTGGCCCGCCGACTGCCGCGTTTGGTGTCGCGGACGGTCTTCATGCTCGTGATCTCGCGGCGCAGCTTCGCGATACGCGAGTTGATCCGCCGCCGGTCGAGCTCGATCTTGGTCTCACCCGGACCACGCGAGCCCATGCCCTGACCCGCTCCACCGACCTGGCCACCGGCCTGCCGGGACATCGACTCACCCCACCCGCGCAGGCGCGGGAGCAGGTATTGGAGCTGGGCGAGCTCGACCTGGGCCTTGCCCTCGCGCGACTTGGCGTGTTGGGCGAAGATGTCGAGGATCAGCGCCGTGCGGTCGATGACCTTGACCTTGACGACGTCCTCGAGGGCGCGGCGCTGGCTCGGGGCGAGCTCGGCGTCGGCGACCACGGTGTCGGCGCCTTCGGCGACGACGAGGTCGCGCAGCTCGGCGGCCTTGCCCTTGCCGAGGTAGGTGGCCGGATCGGGGTGGACGCGGCGCTGGATGACCCCGGCGAGCACCTGGGCCCCCGCGGTCTCGGCGAGGGCGGCGAGCTCGCGAAGGGAGTTCTCGGCGTCCTCGGCGGTGCCGTCGGACCAGACCGAGGCGAGCACGACGCGCTCGAGGCGCAGCTGGCGGTACTCGACCTCGGTGATGTCGGCGAGCTCGGTGGACAGACCGGCGACCCGGCGCAGGGCCGCGCGCTCCTCGCGGTCGAGAACGCCGCGGTCGAAGCGGCTCTCGTCGCCGTCGTCGAGGACGAACCCGGCATCGTCGTACTCGTCCCGCGCGAGGGCGCTCGCGCGGGCGGCGAACAGGTCCGAGGCGATGTCGGTGCTGGTGTCGCCTGTGCGGTTCGCGTCTGTGCTGGTCGGGTCGGTGATGTGATCAGTGGTGTGGCGTGCCGTCATGGTCCGTCCAGTGTCCCACCGCGCGGTGACAGCGCCAACCGGTTTCGGCGCGGGCACCGCGCCGGGGGCGCCCGCAGCGGGACGTCCGCCAGCGGCAGGCCAGTCGACCCACGCTCACCGGATGGCACCATGTCGCCATGACCGCCAGCGGGGACCACTACTTCAGCGCGGAGCCGGCCAGTGCCGGGGAGCGACGACGCCTGGAGCTCGAGCTCGCGGGCCGACCCGTAACGGTCTCCGTGGCCGGAGGCGTGTTCTCACCGGGCGGCCTCGACAAGGGCACCGCCGTGCTGCTGGACTCGGTCCCCGCGCCGCCGGAGGCGGGGACCTTCCTCGACCTCGGCTGCGGCTGGGGCCCGATCGCGCTGACCCTCGCCCTGTTCTCCCCCGCCGCCCGGGTCTGGGCAGTCGACGTCAACGAGCGGGCGCTCGCCCTGACCCGCGACAACGCCGCAGCCCTCGGCCTCGATGGCATCCGCGCTGCCACTCCCGAGCAGGTGCCGACGGAGGTGCGCTTCGACCTGATCTGGTCCAACCCGCCGATCCGGGTGGGCAAGGCAGCGTTGCACGACCTGCTCCGCACCTGGCTGCCGCGACTCACCCCGGGAGGCCGCGCATACCTCGTCGTCTCGAAGAACCTCGGCGCCGACTCCCTGCAACGGTGGATCGGGACGGAGCTGGGCCTGGAGTGCAGCCGGGAGTCCTCGAGCAAGGGCTTCCGGATCCTCGTCGTGTCCTAGCGGGCGGCAGGGGCGTACTGTCATGGGATGGGAGCCGGTCGGGCTTCCCGACGGAAGTGATTCGCCATGAGCGACAAGTCCCCCCGGCAGAAGATGTCCAAGAAGTCGGGCAAGTCCATCAAGGAGAAGCGGGCCGAGAAGCGCGCGCACGCGCACGAGGACACCCTCGCCGACAAGATCCACCCTCCCAAGCGGTAGAGGAGCCACATCCGCAGGCGCTCCGGTGCGGCATGCTGGGCGCATGTACGTCATCGGCGTGGACCTGGCCTGGGGTGTGCGCCGGCCGACGGGTCTGGCCGTGCTCGACGAGAGCGGGCATCTCGTGCACGTCTCTGCGGCCCGCTCCGATGACGAGATCGTCACGACCCTCGAGGAGTTCACCCGCGGCGACTGCCTCGTCGCGATCGACGCACCGCTCATCGTCGCCAACGCGAGCGGCAACCGCCCGGCCGAGGCAGCGCTCAATCGCGACTTCGCCCGGTTCGACGCCGGTGCCCACCCTTCCAACCTCGGCATGGCGCAGTTCTCCCCCACCCCGCGCGGTGCACGCCTGGCCGCCCGGCTCGGACTCGACCTCAACCCCCGCTCGCGACGATCCCGGCGGGCGATCGAGGTCTACCCCCACCCCGCGACGGTCGCCCTCTTCCGGCTCGGACGCACCCTGAAGTACAAGAGCAAGACCGGCCGCGACCTCGACCGGCTGCGCGCCGAGATGCTCGTCCTCGTCGGTCTCCTCGAGGGTCTGTGCGACGCCGACCCGGCGCTCGTGCTCGACGCGCCACCGGCGGCCGGGAGCTGGGCCGACCTGCGCACGGCCGTCGAGACGGCCGTGCGCAAGAGCGAGCTCCGGGTCGCCGAGGACCAGATCGACGCCGTCCTGTGCGCCTACATCGGCCTGTTCGCGCTGCGCCGGCCGCAGCACACGACAACCTACGGCGACCTCGAGTCCGGCTACATCGTCACCCCCACCCTGCCCGCCGACCTGTCGCCGTCCCCGCGCGCACCGCTGGTCCCGGCGCCCCCGACGGACGGGCCTGACGCGGTGCGCGAGTACGCGCAGCTGCACCCGCGGCTCGAGGGGGCCACCGCCGAGTACGTCCGGCTCGTGACCTCGATCCTCGACGACGCCGGCATCAACTACCTCACCGTCACGGGGCGGGCGAAGTCGGTCGCCTCGTTCGCGGACAAGGTGGCCCGCACCCACGACGGGCGGCCCGTGTTCGCCGACCCCATGCGGGACATCACCGACCAGATCGGGTTGCGGGTCATCACCTACGTGCACAGCGACGTCGACGCGGTCGTCGATCTCCTCGAGGACCAGGCAGTCGTCCACGTCGACCGCGACATGGGGATGGAGACCGCCCAAGAGGGCCGATTCGGCTACGCGAGCCGCCACCTGCTCATCAGCCCGCGACCCGGTCGGGCGGATCGGCGGATGCACGACCAGGAGCTCACGGCCGGCCTCCGGGCGCAGGTGCAGATCCGCACGGTGCTGCAGCATGCGTGGGCCGAGTTCGAGCACGACATCCGCTACAAGGGCACCGTTCCGGACGAGCACGCGCCCGACCTCGACCGCCGCTTCACCCTGGCGGCCGGTCTCCTCGAGCTCGCGGACCGCGAGTTCTCCACGATTCGCGACCGGGTGCGCGAGACACCGGGTGGCGCCGATGACCCGGGGCGGGAGGGACCTGCAGGAGACGCGGTCGGGGCTGATCCCCGGGTCAGCCCGCGCGAGCTCGCAGCCTTCCTCGCCGGTCAGTATGCGGAGGCGGGCTGGTCGCGCACCGACCACTACGCCTGGATCGCCGAGCTGGTCCTCGAGCTCGGCATCACGTCGCTCGCCGAGCTCGCGACCGTCCTGCGCGCGGTGGACGACGACACCCTCGCCGATCGGATGGACTACCGCTACCCGCCCGGCGCCGTGCGGCGGCTCGACGATGCTCTCCTGTGGAGTTTCGGTGAGCGGTATGTCGGGCTGCACGGGAACGCGCACCGAGTTCCGGCGCTGCAGACCCGCCTGGCCAAGATGCGCGAGGGCGTTTGAGCCCCCTTCGATCCGTCGCCGTCATCCGGGCATACGGGGCCGGACTCGTCTCCCCGACGCGGTGACCGGTCGGGCCGCGCCGCCGGCCCGAAGTCCGACCGTCCACCCCGTGTGCGGATGACGCACCCGAAGTGCGACCTGACCCCTGCACGTGCAGGTGTCAGGTCGCATTTCGGCGGGTGCTTCCGCACGTCGGGTTCCGGGTCGTGCTTCGAGCGCTTCGCTCCGCACCCCGGGGGGAGCCCGAGATCACCCGGTGACGGATCCGGGGGAGGCGCGGCGCGCATACCGTCGCACGTCCGTAACCACACTGCCCGCGAACACCCGGCGCGAACCGGCACCACTCGACTCGAGCCGCACGCCCTGAGCCGCGTCCGATCGGTCAGAGGCGGATGACGCCCTCGGCCACGAGGACGGCAGGCCCGGCGAGCTCGACCCGGTCCCCCGGAAGCGCCCGAACGTGCAGCGTCCCGCCCGGGACCTCGACGGTCCACGCGTCACCGACCTCGACCGCGCCGGTCGCCCAGAAGCTCGTCGCCAGGGCGGCCGCGCAGGCCCCGGTGCCGCACGAGCGCGTCTCCCCGACCCCTCGCTCGTGCACCCTCATGCGGACATGACCGGGCCCGAGGGGACGCACGAACTCCACGTTGGAGCCGTCGGGAGCGACGGGGTTGAGGGTCGGTGCATGCAGCAGCGGCAGCGCGTCGAGGTCCACCTCCTCGGGCAGCGCGACGACGGTGTGCGGATTGCCGAGGTCGAGAGAGACGGCCGAGAACGGCGGGAAACCCTCGACGTGGACGAGCGTGTCGTGGCCGAACTCCGCCGCCGCGCTGGGGTCGGTCAGCCGCCACGGCCCCATGTCGACGGCGAAGCCCTCGGGCGTCACCCGCACCTGCTTCACACCACCACGGGTCGCGATGCCGAACCCGTCCCCGGACTCGAGTCCGGTCTCGCGCAGATAGGTGGCGAGCACGCGGACACCGTTGCCGCACATCTCGGACACGCTGCCGTCGGCATTGCGGTAGTCCATGAAGAAGCGGGCGTCACCGGCCTGGGCCCGCACGAAGTCCTCGGTCGCCCGCTCCGTCGGCACGATCCGGATGACGCCGTCCCCACCGACCCCGGCGTGCCGGTCGGCGAGCCACGCCACCTGCTCGGGTGCGAGCAGCCGCTCGTCGTCGAGGTCCGGCACGAGGATGAAGTCGTTCTCCGTGCCGTGACCCTTGACGAAGGGGAGCTCAGTCATGGGTCCCATTCTCGTGCATGAGGGGGTCGGCCTCGTGCACCGCGGCGGCCACGGCCTCGTGGAGGCGGTCGACGACCCTCCGATCCGAGGCGTCGAACCACGTGATTCTCGCGTCCGAGCCGAACCACGACTCCTGGCGCCGGACCAGACGTCGAGTGGCGGCGGCGGTGGCCGCGATCGCCTCCTCCTCGCTCATCCGCCCGTCGAGCTGGGCCAGGGCCTGGTCGTAGCCGATCGCCCGGGCGGCGGTGGCGCCGTCGCGTAGACCGCGCGACTCCAACGAGCGCACCTCGTCGACGAGCCCGGTCTCCCACATCCGCCGCGCCCGCACCTCGATCCGGGCGTCGAGCTCCTCACGCTCGCGGCGCACGCCGAGCTGGACGGTCGCGGTGACGTACTCCTTGCGGGGCATACTCGCCGAGAACGGTCGGCCGGTGAGCTCGATGACCTCGAGGGCCCGCACGATGCGGCGACCGTTGCGCGGCTCGATCGCGGCCGCGGCGACGGGATCGCGCTCCCGGAGCAGCGCATACAGCCGCTCGATCCCGCCGCTGGCGAGCTGCTCCTGGTAGCCGGCCCGAACCGCCGGGTCGGTCGGCGGGATCTCGAGCCTGTCCAGGGCGGCGCGCACGTAGAGGCCGGAGCCGCCCACGAGCAGGGGTATGCGGTGGTCGGCCCTGATCTGCGCGATCGCCTCGCGCGCATCCCGCTGGTAGGCGGCGACGCTCGCCTCGTCCGTGACCTCGAGGACGTCGAGGAGATGATGAGCAATGCCGCGGCGCTCGTCGACCGGCAGCTTGGCGGTGCCGATGTCCATGCCGCGGTACAGCTGCATCGCGTCGGCGTTGACGACCTCGGCGGGTGCGAACGATCGCGCGAGTCGCTCGGTCAGGTCGAGGGCGAGGTCGGACTTGCCCGTCGCCGTCGTGCCGACGAGGGCGACGACAGGGAGGGCGGGGTCCGGGGTGCGGTCGGGCACGCGTCAGACGCGCTCGGCGTCGGGACCGATGTCGCCGCCGGCGCCGTGCTCCCGGTCATGCTGGTCGCCCTCGTGCCGCCCTTCGTCGCCGTCGTCGTCAGCGTCGTCATGGCCGAAGGGGTCGGGGTCGACGCCGGGCATCCACGTGTGGCCGGGACCGCCCCAGCCGTTGCGCTTGACGGCCTTCTTGGCCTTGCGGGCCCAGCGCCCCTCGAGCCGGTCGACATAGAGGAAGCCGTTGAGGTGGTCGTACTCGTGCTGCATGCACCGCGCGAACCAGCCGGTCGCGGTGAAGGCGAGCTCGTTGCCGTCGAGGTCGAGCCCGGTGACCTCGGCCCGCTCACCCCGGCGCAGGGGGAAGGACTCCCCCGGCACCGAGAGGCAGCCCTCGGACTCTTCGTGCGGGTCGGGCGCACCCTCGGCGGCCTTGCTCGCCTTGACGAAGGGGTTGATGATGACGCCGCGCGCGGGGACGCCGTCCTCGTTGCGCATGTTCCAGGTGAAGACCCTCAGCCCGATGCCGATCTGGGGCGCGGCGAGACCGACGCCGTGGGCCTCGTCCATGGTCTCGAACATGTCCGCGACGAGGGTGCGCACCTCGTCGTCGATGACCGTGACGGGGGCGGCTCGGCGGTGCAGGACGGGCTCTCCGGTGATGACGATGGGTCGGACAGTCATGCGGGCCAGTCTCCCATTCCCGCGGATCGACCCGACGCTGCGGCCCCATCCCGGCGTTGCACTCTGGTCGAATGGACGGATCGGGCATCGTGCCCGGGCCTCCGGATCCCGGAGGCGGGACCAGGAAGGGAGCTCAGATGGGCGTCTTCGACAAGATGAAGAAGAAGGCCGAGGACCTGACCGGACAGCATTCGGACAAGGTGGAGCAGTACTCGGACCAGGGTCTCGACATGGCCGCTGACCGCGCGAACACCGCGACGGGCGGCAAGCACGCCGATCACATCGACACGGCTCGGACAGCTGCCGATGACCGGATCGGCGACGAGGGGGCCGCTGCCGACAAGGACGTGCCGCCGCAGCCGTAGGACATCACTCCCGCTCGAGGCGCCGAGCGGAGCGGGCCCGTCCATTCGGTGCAGTGGGCGGGCCCGTTCGCGTGAGGTTGCGATGTGCCCCGCAGACCGGTGCGGACTCCCGAAACCGGTGTCGTCCCGGCACTTCGGTGCGCTGTAGCGGCCCGAACGCGGTGCAACGCACCAAACACGCCGAACTCGCCGGTCCTCACGGGGCAGGAAGCAGCGGCCTCAGGCGCGGGCGGGCACCCCGCACGCCGGGGCGGTCACCGCAGGGTCGACAGGCGCACCGACCGAGGGCATGCCGAGAGAGACCGCCGGCTTGCCGGGCACCGGCGCGTCCTGAAGTGCCGCCCAGGCGTCGCCGCCCGCGGTCCGGCGCACCGCATACGTGCCACCGGCGAGAGCCCCGTCCGCGACGAGGTGATGGGGTGCGCCGTAGGTGACCCCCACGGTGACGAGATCGCCCGGGCGGGCGCGCTCGGCGCCCTCCGGAACGGCGAAGTGGACGAGCCGGTTGTCGCGCGCCCGACCGGACATCCGCGCGGTCTCGACGTCCTTGCGACCTTCGAACGGCGCGACGAGCACCTCGACGTCGCGGCCCTCGAGTCGGCGGTTCTCGCTCCAGGAGATCTCCTCCTGGAGCGCGATGAGGCGGTCGAAGCGCTCCTGCACGACCTGCTTCGGCACCTGGTCGGGCATCGTCGCGGCCGGGGTTCCGGGGCGGATGGAGTACTGGAAGGTGAAGGCGCTGCTGAAGCGTGAAGCGGCGACGACGTCGAGGGTGCCCTGGAAGTCCTCCTCGGTCTCGCCGGGGAAGCCGACGATGATGTCGGTCGTGATCGCCGCGTCCGGCATCTGCGAGCGCACCCGGTCGATGATCCCGAGGAAGCGCTCCGAGCGGTACGACCGGCGCATCGCCTTCAGGACCCGGTCCGACCCGGACTGCAACGGCATGTGCAGACTCGGCATGACGTTCGGCGTCTGCGCCATGGCCTCGATGACGTCGTCGGTGAACGCCGCGGGGTGCGGGCTCGTGAAGCGCACCCGCTCCAGACCCTCGACCTGTCCGCAGGCGCGCAGCAGCTTGCCGAAGGCGAGCCGGTCGCCGAACTCCACGCCGTAGGTGTTGACGTTCTGCCCGAGCAGGGTCACCTCGACGACGCCCTGCGCGACGAGCGCCTCGATCTCGGCGAGGATCTCGCCCGGACGGCGGTCCTGCTCCTTGCCGCGCAGGCTCGGCACGATGCAGAAGGTGCACGTGTTGTTGCAGCCGACACTGATCGAGACCCACGCGGCGTAGGCACTGTCGCGCCGGGTCGGCAAGGTGCTCGGGAAGGTCTCGAGCGACTCGAGGATCTCGACCTCGGCGCGCTTGTTGTGCCGGGCCCGGTCGAGGAGAGCGGGCAGGCTGCCGATGTTGTGGGTGCCGAACACGACGTCGACCCACGGCGCGCGCTCGACGATGGTCGCGCGGTCCTTCTGCGCCATGCAGCCGCCGACGGCGATCTGCATGTCGGGGTTGCGGGTCTTCGCCGGGCGCAGCTGGCCGAGGTTGCCGTAGAGCTTGTTGTCGGCGTTCTCACGCACCGCACACGTGTTGAACACGACGACGTCGGCGACCTCGGGCCGCTCCCCCGGTGGGAGGCTGTTGCAGTCGACGTAACCGGCCGTCTCGAGCAGGCCGGCGAGGCGCTCGGAGTCGTGGACGTTCATCTGACAGCCGTGCGTGCGGACGTCGTAGGTGCGGTGCGAGGACATAACCGCTCTAGGGTATGCGCCGCTCGCCACACGCGTGAATCGCGCCTGCGCCAGGTGTTCGGTCATCCCCCTCCGCCACGGACGGTTAGGCGTTGGCTATCGGTGCCTATAGCCAACGCCACCCCGTCCGTCGCGGGGGGCGCTCAGCGGTGCATCCGGTCGACGATCCACTCGGCGATCGCCAGGCTCGACGTGGCCGCCGGCGAGGGCGCGTTGCGGACGACGGTGATGCGGTCCTCGGTGTCGACGCGGAAGTCGTCGACAAGGGTGCCGTCCAGGTCGACCGCCTGGGCGCGCACTCCGGCGCGTCCCCGAACGACGTCGCCGGGTCCGATCTCCGGGACGTATGCGCGGGCCGCCTTCAGGTAGGCCCGCACCGAGAGCGATCCGGCCAGCTCGCGGACGCCGGTGCGCCAGTGCGTGCGGGCCAGCTGCCAGGTGCCGGGCCAGGTGGCGGTGTCACGCAGGTCCTGCACCGTGACGTCGCGGCGTCGGTAGCCCTCGCGAGCGGTGGCGAGGACCGCGTTGGGGCCGACCTCGAGGGAGCCGTCGACCATCCGGGTGAAATGGACGCCGAGGAAGGGGTAGCGCGGGTCGGGGACCGGGTAGATCAGGCCGCGGACGAGGCCCTGCTTCTCCGGAGTCACCCGCAGGTACTCGCCACGGAAGGGGACGATCCGCGGAGCCGGCGGACCACCGGCGAGGACGCCGAGCCGGTCGGCCTGCAGGCCGGCGCAGACGACGACCTCGTCGGCGTGAACCGGGCCGACGCTCGTGGTGAGCTCGACACCGGACGGTGAGTGGCGCATACCCGTCACTCTCGTGCGCAGTCGGACGCGGCCACCGGCTGCAGCGAGCTGGGAGGCGAACGATCGGGCGACCGCGGCAAAGTCGGTGATCGCGGTGGCGGGCGAGTGCAGGGCGCTCAGGCCCTCGGCATGGGGCTCGATCTCGCGGAGGCCGACCCGGTCGAGGCGACGCAGGCCGGGCACCTGGTTGTCGGTTGCGGTCCGTTCGAGGGCATCGAGGCGGGCGAGCTCGTCGGGGCGGACGGCGACGACGAGCTTGCCCACCGGGTCGTAGGGCAGCGTGTGCCCGCCGCAGTAGTCACGCAGCAGGTCCCGGCCCCGAGTGCACAGCTGCGCCTTGAGGCTGCCGGGCCGGTAGTAGATGCCGGCGTGGACGACACCGGAGTTGTGGCCGCTCTGGTGGCCCGCGAGCCGGTCCTCCTTCTCGAGGACGACCACCTCGGCGCCAGGGCGCCGACGAGTCAGCTCGCGGGCCACTGCGAGCCCGACGATGCCTCCTCCGACGACGACGGTGGTCATGCTCTCCATCCTCGCCCACGGGCCGGCGGAATCCGCGCCAGGTCCGGGTCGTTGGCTAGCGTGATAGTGACATTCCCTGCTGACGACGTATCGATCACGAGAGGACGGGCCCGGTGCGGACCCTGCTCAACATCATCTGGTTCTTGTTCGGCGGCCTCTGGCTGTCGCTGGGCTACGCGCTGGCCGGCGTGCTGTTCTTCATCCTCATCATCACGATCCCGCTGGGCGTCGCGTCCTTTCGGATGGCCCGGTACGCGCTGTGGCCGTTCGGTCGGGCGGTGATCGATCAGCCCGACGCGGGGACCGGGTCCGTGGTACTCAACGTCGTCTGGATCATCCTGGCCGGCTGGTGGCTGGCGCTCGGGCACATCACGACGGCTGTCGCGCAGGCGATCACGATCATCGGGATCCCTCTGGCGATCGCGAACCTGAAGATGATCCCGATCTCGCTCGTGCCCTTCGGCAAGGAGATCGTGCGGACCGACTCGCTGCCGCCGGGCCAGCGTCCGCTGCACTCGCTCTGAGTCCGGCGGCCGGCGGTCCGCGCCCTCGTGCCGGGGTCGGTCGTGGCAATCAGTCGCGGCGGAATGCAGGATCGGCGTCGATCGCCTCGCGGATGACGCGAAGGCTGAGTCCTGAGGGATAGCCCTTGCGGGCGAGCAGCCCGGCGAGGCGCCGCACGACGACGTCCTTGTCCAGCCCTCGAAGCCGCGGCAGGCGCCCCTCGACGAGCGACCGTGCCCGGTCCTCCTCCTCGGTGTCGCTGACCTGGTCGAGGATGTCGCCGGCCGTGTCCCGGTCCACTCCCTTGGTCCGCAGCTCGTGGGCGAGCGCCCGTTTGGAGAGGCCACGGGTGACCTGTTTGGAACGCACGAGCGTCTCGGCGTACTTCGCGTCGTCGACGAGCCCGACCTCGGTGAGCCGGTCCAGGACCGCCTCGGCGACGTCGTCGGGGCAGTCCCGCTGGCGGAGCTTCTCGCGGAGCTGGTGGCGACTTTTCGGGGACATGGTGAGCTGGCGGAGGACGATCGCGCGCGCCACGGCGTAGGGATCGGCGTCGCGGTCGTCTTGCCGGTCCGGCGACGGCGAGGAGTTGCCGGGGTGGTCGGTGTCGGACGCCATCGCGTCGTGTTCGGGTGCAGCCGGGTCGGCGCTGAGACCCCCGGGCTGCCGTTCATCCTCTTGCGCCGGGCGACGCGGGACGCGGGCTGGGCGGGCTGGCCGCTCGGACTCGGGTCCGGGCGAATTGTCGAAGAGACCGGTCGACTCGCCGCCCTCGATGCGCGACACCGCGGCCCGCAGCGCATCCAGGTCTGGAGCGCTGCGGGCCGCGGTGGTGTCGTCCGTCATGGGGACTGTCTCGATCAGAAGTCGACGGGAACCTCGGCCACGGCCGGGCCCGGCTCCTCCGGGCGGCGTCCGACGCCGAGCTTGTCCTTGATCTTGAGCTCGAGCTCGTCGGCGAGGTCGGGGTTGTCGCGCAGGAACTGGCGAGCGTTCTCCTTGCCCTGGCCGAGCTGGTCGCCGTCGTAGGTGTACCAGGCGCCGGCCTTGCGGACGAAGCCGTGGTCGACGCCCATGTCGATGAGCCCACCCTCGCGGGAGATGCCCTGTCCGTAGAGGATGTCGAACTCGGCCTGCTTGAACGGCGGCGAGACCTTGTTCTTGACGATTTTGGCGCGGGTCCGATTGCCGACCGCGTCCGTCCCGTCCTTGAGCGTCTCGATCCTGCGGACGTCGATCCGAACGGAGGCGTAGAACTTCAGCGCCTTGCCACCCGTCGTCGTCTCAGGACTGTTGTGCACCATGACGCCGTCGACGAAGTAGTTGTGTGTGCCCCCCACCTCGATGTCGAAGCGGTGCATGGAGCGCGTCTTCGGCTTGACGTGCACGTCCAGGACACGCGCAGGGATGAGCACCTCACGCGGCTCGACGAACTCGGGCTCGACGGCGAACCGACCACGCAGGTTCGGGAGCAGCTTGTACTCCATCGCCGGGTGGACGTAGGGCGCCACGATCTCCTGGAAGCGCTTGGTGCCGGCGGTCGTCATCGTGAGGACGGCCTTCTGACGCGCCCCGGACGGGCGAACTCGGCAGTCGACACCGTGCTCGTCACGAAGGTATCCGGCCAGTCGGTCCCGGGAAGCCTCGCTCATGGCCTCGACACAGATCTGGATCCGTCCGGAGCCGCCGGCCGTGCGCGCCTGCACGCCCTTGGACCGGACCGTGAACGACCCGTCGTCCATGTACCAGACCGCCAGTGCGAGAGGGGTGAGCGCCTTGACGAACTCCTCGGAGAGGTGCTTCTTCCCGTCACCCCAGTACATGACGTCGCGGAGCTCGCCGAGCTCGGGCAACGGGATGAAGTCGACGTGCTGCGAACCGGTGGGTCCCACAGTCCGCGAGTGACCGATGTTGCCGAGGAGCGACACCTTCCAGTCGAGGTACTCGACCTGACGCTCTCCGTGTCCCATCCGGAAGCGCACACCACGGCGACCTCGGCGGTTGGGCGCGAGGTGGGCGTCCCCCATGAGACCTCCGAGGATCACCTGCCACTGCTGGTCGGAGAGTCGCGCTGTCTCCGAGGCCATGACGCGGTCGCCGGCGATGATCTCCCCGGCCTCGACCCAGCCTCCGGGGGTGCGGATCAAGTGGTTCTCGGTGGCGGCGAACTGGGACTTGCCGTTGCCGCCGGACTTCTCGACCGTGAACTGGAGGAACTTCTCAGTGACCCCGTTGTCGAACCAGTTCGTCACAGGGCGGGAGACGATGCTGTCGGTCTCGGGGTCGTAGGTCCGCACCTCGACGGGTATGCGTTGATTGACGATCTTGCCGATCTTCTCCGTCGATCCGTCGGCGAGGGTCACTCGGGTGCTGTACGACATGCACCCGAACATGACACCGATCTTCTCCCGAAGCTGGTTGATGAAGATCGCGGTCGTGCCGGTGTTGCTCAGCGCACCGGTGATCTTGCGCAGCGCCTGGCTCATCAGGCGCGCCTGCAGACCGACGTGGCTGTCGCCCATCTCGCCCTCGATCTCCGCACGCGGCACGAGGGCCGCCACGGAATCGATGACGATGATGTCGAGGCTGCCGGAGCGGATGAGCATGTCGGCGATCTCGAGCGCCTGCTCACCGGTGTCCGGCTGGCTGACGAGGAGGTTGTCGGTGTCGACCCCGAGCTTCTTGGCGTACTCGGGGTCGAGTGCGTGCTCGGCATCGATGAAGGCGGCGATGCCACCCGCCTTCTGGGCGTTGGCGACCGCGTGGAGCGCGACCGTCGTCTTTCCCGAGCTCTCAGGACCGTAGATCTCGACGACCCGTCCGCGCGGGAGTCCGCCGATGCCAAGGGCGACGTCGAGCGCGATCGAGCCGGTCGGGATGACCTCGATCGGAGGGCGGATGTCATCGCCGAGGCGCATGACCGCGCCCTTGCCGTGGGCCTTCTCGATGTGGCCCATGACCGTGGAGAGGGCCTTGAGCCGCTCCTCCTGGTTGGGGGGTGTGCCGTTGGCGCCGCGGAGCGCGCCGTTGACAGGTGCAGGCGTTCGAGCCATCTCTGCCGTCTCCTTCGTCTGGTCGAGGTCGGTCACGTCCACCTTCGACCTCACAGCTGCGCGAGCGGACGTTCTCTGCTGTCAGGTCAGACGCTAGGCGGGGGCACTGACAGCCGTCTCACTGCTGCCGTGGGACTGTGGACGACACGCCGTCAGGACCCTCGCGCGGGGACAACACTACGGCGAACACATGTTCGAACCGTCTCGACACGCCCACGACACGCCGCATGGATCCGAGAGAGCGACATCAGGTCAGCAACAGCTGCGAGATGCGCCGGCTGGCACCCCACAGCCCGAGTCCGGCCAGCCCCGCAAGATAGGCCGCGCTCACGAGCAGACCCCAGTGCACGTCGCCGAGGAGCAGTCCGCGCTGGATCTCGACGCCGTGGTAGAGCGGCATGAGGCGGACCAGCCACTGCAGAGCCTCCGGATAGACCGACAGCGGAAAGAACGTCGCCGAGAACAGGAACATCGGCTGGATGACGAGGTTGATGAACTCGAAGTCCTTCCATGACGTCATATAGGTCGTCGCCCACATCCCCATCGCCGCGAAGGCCGCGCCGATGAGCAGCGCCGCCGGGATCGCCAGCACTGCCCACCACGACTCGACGAAGCCCATGACGAGCGCGACGAGGAAGAAGATCGCCGAGTACGTCCCACCGCGGATCAGCGACCAGAGGATCTCACCGACGGCGATGTCCCACGGACGCGCCGGAGTCGCGAGCATCGTGTCGTAGGTCTTCGCGAACCGCAGCTTGAAGAAGAAGTTGTAGGTGGTGTCGGCGATCGCGCCGTTCATCGCCGAGGCGGCGAGCATCGCCGGCGCGACGAAGGCGGCGTAGGACACGACCATCCCCTGGTCGGTCGTGACGGTCTGGACGAGGGCCCCGAGCCCGATCCCGATCGAGAAGAGGTAGAAGACCGGCTCGACGAAGCCGGACAGGAACAGCCACCACATCCTCCGGAACGCGACGACGTCGCGCAGGAGGACGAAGCGCCACAGGGCGTAGCCGACCACCTAGGGCACCAGCCTCTGGCGCAACGCGCGCCGGGAGACGGCCGCGCCGACGACGATGTATGCGGTGAGGACTCCCACGTGCACCCACCACAGGTCCGGCACGGGTCCGCCGAGGAACGCGGCCCGGCCGAGCTCGATGCCGTGCCACAGGGGAGTCGCCCACGCGAACGGCTGCATCCACGTCGGTAGCTGATCGATCGGGAAGAAGGCCCCGGAGAACAGCATGAGCGGGGTGACGACGAGTCGGAAGATCGCGGAGTACACCGAGTCGGTGTCGGTCTTGGCGGCGATGACGAACAGCGGCGTGGAGAAGGCCATCCCGGTCAGGACGGCGATCGGCGTCCCGAGGAGCGCCCACCAGGAGCCCACTCCCCCGAACAGCGCCGAGATCAGGGTGAAGGCGAGCGCCGAGGTCGCCACGTTGAAGGCGATCATCAGCCAGTGCGCCCGCAGCGTGTCGGCGACCGAGTGCGGAGCGTTGAGCATTGCGCGGTAGAACTGGTTCCACTTCACAAAACCCATGACGGGCCACGTCGACTCACCGACTGCGGTCTGCATCGCCGTCACCATGACCAACCCGGGCACGACGTAGAGCAGGTACGGGACGCCGTCGACGCCGCCGCTGTTCTCGTCGACGAGGCTTCCGACGCCGAGCCCCATCGAGGCGAGGAAGAGCACCGGCAGCAGGAACCGGGTGATGAGCACACCGCGGAGCGTGCGGCGGAACAGCAGCCAGTGGTATTCGATCAGGACACCGGTGCGCTCGAGGATTCCGAGGTCTCGTCGCGGCCCGGCCGCGAGCCGTGACCGTTCGGGGACAGACGTGGATGCCGTGGTCTCGGTCGCGTCCATCAGTCCACCAGGGTCCGGCCGGTGAGGTGGAGGAACACGTCCTCGAGGGTCGAGCGACGCACGAGGACGGACAACGGCGCGAGCTCTCGCGAATGGACAGCCGAGCCGGCAGCGTCACCGTCGTCCGCATACAGCAGGATGCGGTCCGGGAGCACCTCCATCCGCTCGCCGATCCCGCCGAGCGAGTCCGCGTGGGCGGAGTGGTCGTCGGTGTCGAAGCGCACCTCGACCACCTCACGCGTCGAGTAGCGCACGATCAGGTCGCGCGGGCTGCCCTCGGCGGCGATCCGGCCTTTGTCCATGACGACGAGCCGGTCGCAGAGCTGCTCGGCCTCGTCCATGTAGTGCGTCGTGATGATGAGCGTGACGCCCTGGCGCTTGAGGCGGAACAGCCGGTCCCAGAGCACGTGCCGCGCCTGTGGGTCCAGGCCGGTGGTCGGCTCGTCGAGGAGCAGCAGCTCGGGGTTGTTGATGAGGCTGCGCGCGATGACCAGGCGGCGCTTCATGCCCCCCGAGAGCGGCTCGACCTTGTCGCCGCGCCGCTCGCTCAACTGGGCGAACTCCAGCAGCTCCGTCGCGCGCTCACGCACCTCCTTGCGGGACAGCCCGAAGAAGCGCCCGTAGACCCAGAGGTTCTCCTGGACGGAGAGCTCCTCGTCGAGGAGGTCCTTCTGCGGGCAGTTGCCGAGTCGGGCCCGGATCTGCGGTCCGTGGGTGGCCGGGTCGAGACCGAAGATGCTCAGCTCGCCGGAGGTCACGGGTGAGACCCCGCCGATCATCCGCATCGTCGAGGACTTGCCCGCGCCATTGGGACCGAGGAAGCCGAAGGACTCGCCCTTGTGCACCTCGACGTCGATGCCGTCGACGGCGGTGAAGTCCCCGAACCGTTTCGTCAGGTCACGCGCGGTCAGGAGCACTGTGTCGGTCACGATCGGCCACAGTAGTCGAGCGGTCCGACACCCCCGAAGCGGTTTCCCGACCCGTCACCGGCGGTGCGGCTCCTCGCGGCCGAGCCGGCGCTCCTCGGGGACGTCGAGGTCACGGCACAGCGCGAGCCAGACCTCTCGCGGCGACACCCCCGCATCGAGCGCCTCCTCCGCGGTCCGGTCCCCGAGCGCGCTGAGGACATGCGAATGGGCCAGCGCCTGCGCCGGTCCGTCGCCGAACTCGTCCCGCATCAGGGTCCAGAACTCCGAGATCCACATGGTCAGCGATCGTATGCGCTGCTCACCCGGTCGGTGACCGGACTGAGCCTGGGACAGACTCAGAGTCGGCGCAGGTCATCCGGCGCGAGGTCGTGCAGGCCGAGGGTGTCCGGCGTGCGTGGGCCCTCGGCACGGAAGTCACGGCGCAGGAGGACCGAGGCGATCTGGATGACGGCGTCGATGGTCGGGGTGGGGACGCCGACCTTCTTGGCGAGCTCGGACATGAAGACCATGCCGTAGGGCACGTCCTCGGTGAGGTAGCGGAAGTCGAGGGTCGACGGTGCCTGGGACGTCGCGAAACCGATGCCCTGGTTGTACCCGGTCTGGTAGGTCGCATCGCCCATGTAGCCCTGCCGGAAGCCGAGCTCGGGCTCGGAGAGCAGTTCGATCCCCAGTGCGGCGGCGAGCGCGAGCCGTTCGGTGTCGACGGCCTCGATGAGGTTGGCCGAGGCTGGTGTCACCCCGTCGGTGTAGAACAGGAAGTCGCCGCCGGTGTTCTCTATCCGACTCGCGTTCATCAGCATGATCGCGGGGTGGATGACGGGGTTGCCGTTCTGCAGTGTCGTCTGCAGCACGTTGCGCGCGGGCTCGACCTGCGGCCAGACCTGGGCGAGCCGCTCGATGAGCACGTCCGTACGGCTGCTCGGGAGGGCCGCCGCGAACAGCCCGGTGATGACCCGCGTCGTCACGCGGACGACCCCGGGCTCGACGAGACGACAACCGTAGGGCAGCGTGCTCGTTTCGCCGATGACGTAGGTGTCGTCGAGAAGCTCGAGGCCGAGGGTTTGCTTGAGGACGAGCGCGCCGTTGCAGGCGCCGGGGACAAGCACGATCGGGACGTCCGGGTGGATGCGGCCGCGCAGGGCCTCCCCGAAAGCGACGGTGCTGTATGCGGGGCCCACCAGGAGCACCAGGCCGGCTCGGTCGAGGGCCGCGTCGATGTCGTGCCCGGCGTAGCGGATCGGCACGGTCCCCTCGAACTTGACGCGTCCCTCGATCCGGCCGGTGCGCGCGATCGCGTCGATGTTGTCGGGGAACTGCGGCAGGTCCCACATCGCGACCTCGTGGCCGTTCTGCGCCCACTCGAAAGCGGCTGCGGTGGCTCCGTTGCCGGAGCCGAGGATGGTCACGCGCATTGAGGTCTCCTGGTCCACGTTCGGGGTGTGCGGTGGCGCCTTTCGTTTCAGTCCAATTGGACCAAAACGAAAGGCCCGCGCACTGCACGACCGCTCGCCGTTTTGGTCCAATTGGACCGAAACGGCGAGCGGTCCGTGCTGCCCCAACCCTCCCATGCAGGGTAGTGACCATCGACGCGAGGCGCGCTGTCGGTGCAGGGTGGCAGGCTTGTCCGCGATGACCAGCACCGACGTCGAGGGCGCCGCGAGCAGCGGCGACATCCTCGAGAGCTTCTCCACTGCGACGGCCGAGTGGTTCCGCAGCAGCTTCGCCGAGCCCACCTCTGCGCAGGTCGGGGCGTGGACGGCGACGAGCTCCGGTCGGCACGCCCTCGTCGTCGCGCCCACGGGTTCGGGCAAGACCCTCTCGGCGTTCCTCTGGGCGTTGGACCGCCTCGTCGTCGAGGGCCCGCCCGAGGACCCGATGCGCCGGTGCCGGATCCTCTACGTCTCGCCGCTCAAGGCACTCGCGGTCGACGTCGAGCGCAACCTGCGCAGCCCGCTCGTCGGCATCGGTCACGCCACCCGACGGCTCGGCCTCCCGGACATCCCCGACATCTCGGTCGCCGTGCGCTCCGGGGATACCCCGGCCGCAGAGCGCCGGCTCTTCGCGAAGTCGCCGAGCGACATTCTCATCACTACCCCCGAGTCGCTGTTCCTCCTCCTCACCAGCGCCGCCCGCGAGTCGCTGCGCGGTGTCGACACGGTCATCGTCGACGAGATCCACGCCGTCGCGGGCACCAAGCGCGGAGCGCACCTCGCCCTCAGCCTCGAGCGCCTCGACGCGCTCCTCGACCGCCCGGCGCAGCGGGTCGGGCTCTCTGCCACCGTGCGCCCCATCGAGGAGGTCGGCCGGTTCCTCGCCGGGGGCCGCGACGTCGACATCGTGTCCCCGGCCTCGGAAAAGCAGTGGGACCTCGACGTCGTCGTGCCGGTGCCCGACATGTCGGCGCTCGGCGAGGTGATCACCGACGACCTCTCCGGCGCCGCTTCCGGGGAGCAGCCGCGCACCTCGATCTGGCCACACGTCGAGGAGCGCGTCGTCGACCTCGTCGAGGCGCACCGCTCGACCATCGTCTTCACGAACTCCCGCCGTCTCGCTGAGCGCCTGACGACGCGGCTCAACGAGATCTGGCTCGAGCGCCACCCCGAGCAGGACGGCGTCTCGGTGCTGGCACGGGCCCACCACGGCTCGATGAGCAAGGAGCACCGCGCTCAGATCGAAGAGGACCTCAAGGCGGGACGACTCCCGGCGGTCGTCGCGACGAGCAGCCTCGAGCTCGGCATCGACATGGGCGCCGTCGACCTCGTCGTCCAGGTCGAGTCGCCCCCGTCGGTCGCGAGCGGGCTGCAGCGGGTGGGGCGTGCCGGCCACCAGGTCGGTGCAGTCTCCCGCGGCGTCCTCTTCCCGAAGTTCCGCGGCGACCTCGTCCAGACCGCCGTCGTCGTCGAGCGGATGCGGGAGGGTGCGATCGAGTCGTTGCACGTCCCGGCGAACCCCCTCGATGTCCTGGCGCAGCAGATCGTCGCGATGGCGGCCATGGACGACTGGTCCGTCGAGGATCTCGAGTCGCTGCTCCGTCGCGCAGCCCCGTTCTCGACACTGACGAGATCGGTCCTCGAGGCCACCCTCGACATGCTCGCGGGGCGCTACCCGAGCGAGGAGTTCGCCGACCTGCGCGCACGGGTCGTCTGGGACCGGTTGACCGACACGCTCACCGGCCGCCGGGGTGCCCAGCGGCTCGCGGTGACCTCCGGGGGCACGATCCCCGACCGCGGTCTCTACGGCGTCTTCCTCGCCGGCGGCGACGGCCCGGGGCGCCGGGTCGGCGAGCTCGACGAGGAGATGGTCTACGAGTCCCGGGTCGGCGACGTGTTCACCCTCGGCACCTCGACCTGGCGGATCGAGGACATCACCCATGACCAGGTCCTCGTCTCCCCCGCCTCCGGCATCCCCGCCAAGCTGCCGTTCTGGAAGGGTGACCAGCAGGGGCGCCCCTACGAGCTCGGGGCCGCTGTCGGTGGCTACATCCGCGAGGTCGGCCAGGCGGCCGAGGCCGCCGCCCGGGAGCGGGTGGCTGCCTCCGGCCTCGACCCGTGGGCGACGGACAACCTCCTCCAATACCTCCGCGAACAGCGCGAAGCGACCGGCAGCCTGCCCGACGACCGCACGATCGTCCTCGAACGGTTCCGGGACGAGATCGGGGATTGGCGGGTGGTCGTGCACTCGCCCTACGGCCGCTCCGTCCACGCGCCGTGGGCACTCGGCGTGTCGGCCCGGATGCGCGAGCGCTTCGGCGTCGACGTCCAGGCGATGGCCGCCGACGACGGCATCGTCTTCCGGCTGCCCGACCTCGAGTTCGACGACCTCCCCGGTGGCGAGTCCGCGTCACGGGGTGCGGACGCCTCGAGCGCGCTCGTCGACGCGGTGCTGCTCGAGCCGGATGAGGTGACCGACCTCATCACGACCGAGATCGGCGGCTCTCCGCTGTTCGCCGCGCGTTTCCGCGAGTGCGCCGCCCGGGCCCTCCTGCTCCCGAAACGTCGCCCCGACCGGCGGCAGCCGCTGTGGCAGCAGAGACAGAGGTCAGCGCAGCTGCTCGAGGTGGCCAGCGCATACCCGACGTTCCCGATCATCCTCGAGACGGTGCGCGAGGTCGTCCAGGACGTCTTCGACGTTCCCGGACTTGTCGACCTGCTGCGGCGCGTGCAGCGTCGTGAGGTCTCGGTCGTGGACGTCGAGAGCCGCCAGCCCTCGCCGTTCGCACAGTCGCTGCTCTTCGGCTACGTCGCCCAGTTCCTCTACGAGGGCGACTCGCCGCTGGCCGAACGTCGGGCCGCGGCCCTGGCGCTCGACCCCGGTCTCCTTGCCGACCTGCTCGGTCAGACCGAGGGCCTCTCGTTGCGTGACCTGCTCGACCCCGAGGCGATCACGACGACCGAGAGTGAGCTGCAGCGGCTCACCCCCGAGCGGGCGTGCCGCGATGCCGAGGACGTCGTGGACCTGCTGCGCACGCTTGGCCCGCTCCCCTTGGCCGCCGTCGCGGAGCGTACGCGCGAGAACGTCCGGGAGGAGGTGCCGGCCTGGCTGGAGCGGCTGACCGAGGAGCGGCAGGTCATTCCTGTGCGGGTCGCCGGCGAGGACCGGTATGCGGTGGTCGAGGACGCCTCTCGGCTGCGGGACGCCCTGGGGGCGAGTCTGCCGGTCGGGGTGCCCGGTGCATACCTCGACCCGGTGGAGGACCCGATCGGGGACCTGGTCCGGCGCTATGCGCGCACGCATGGGCCGTTCCTCGCCGGGACGGTGGCCCAGTGGTTCGGGCTGGGGATCGCGGTCGTCAACGACACTCTGGCGCGGCTCGCGGCGTCCGGCCGGATGACGACGGGCGAGTTCCTGCCGCCGGAGATCCTCGCGCAGCACGTCGGCGACCACGAGACCGGCACGCACCGCGAGACCGCCGAGTGGTGCGACTCCGAGATCCTCCGCCAGATCCGGCGTCGGTCGCTCGCCGCGCTGCGGCGCGAGGTCGAGCCCGTCGACCCGGGCACGTACGCCCGGTTCCTGCCCGGCTGGCACGCCGTGCCGGGCGGGCTACGCGGACGGTCCGGGGTGCTGCGGGCGGTCGAGCAGCTCTCGGGAGCCGTCCTGCCCGCGAGCGCGCTCGAGAGTGTCATGCTCCCCGCGCGGGTGCAGGACTACAGCCCCGCGCTGCTCGACGACCTCATGTCCGCGGGTGAGGTGTTGTGGCAGGGTCACGGATCGCTCGCCGGTGACGACGGGTGGGTCTCGCTCCACGTGGCGGAGACCGCACACCTGACGCTGGATGACCCGACGGGTCCGGACGCGGAGGCGGCAGTGCCGCAGGCGATGCTCGGGGCCCTGTCGGGCGGTGGGGCGATGTTCTTCACCGCGCTCGCGGACTCGGTTCGGGCCGCGGCCGAGGACGCGAGCGTCTGGAGCGACACCGAGCTCGGGGAGGCGCTGTGGGATCTCGTGTGGGCGGGCGTTGCCACGGGTGACACCCTGGCACCCTTGCGGGCACGGCTGGGGAGGGGTCGAACCGCGCACGCGCGGGGCTCCCGGAAGCGCGCACCGACACGGGCTCGGTATGCCGGCCGCCGGTCGGGGCTCGGCATGCTCGGCAGCGGACGGCTCGCGGCCAGTGGTGGCGGACCGGGCGCACGGGCGACGCCGACGACCCTCGTCGGTCGCTGGTCAATGCTGCCGAAGCCGATCGACAACGTCACCGCGCGCACCCTGGCGCGAGCGGAGGTCCTGCTCGACCGCTACGGCATCGTCACCCGTGGCGTCGCGGCTGCCGAGGACGTGCCTGGCGGCTTCGCGGGGCTGTACCGCGTCTATAGCCAGGCCGAGGAGACCCGCGTGTTGCGACGCGGCTACTTCATCGAGCACCTCGGGGCCGCGCAGTTCGGCGCGACGGCGACCGTGGACCGGCTGCGCGCCACCGGTGAGCCGTCGCGGGAGCCGACCGTGCTCGTCCTCGCGGCGACCGACCCGGCGCAGCCCTACGGCGCGGCGTTGTCCTGGCCGGAGCGATCGGTCGACGAGGACGGGTCGGCTCGTGGTCACCAGCCCGGGCGCAAGGCCGGCGCGCTGGTCGTGCTGCGCGACGGAGCGCTCGTGCTGTATGTCGAGCGCGGCGGTCGTACGGTGCTGACCTGGACCGACGACGCTGTGGCCTTGGAGGCGGCGGCGCAGGCGCTGGCCGGGGCCGTGCGAGCGGGGGCGCTCGGCCGGTTGACGGTGAGCAAGGCCGACGGTGCCGACCTGCTCGGCTCGGGCTCGCCACTGGTCAGCGCGCTGCTGTCGGCCGGGTTCCACATGACGCCGAAGGGGTTGCGGATCCGTGCCTGAGGGCGACACCGTGTGGCGGACCTGTCGGCGGCTCGATCAGGTCTTCGGCGGGGAGGAGCTCGAGCGGGCCGAGCTCCGCTGGGGCCGGCTCATCGACAGCGACCTCGTCGGTATGACGACGCTCGAGGTCGTGCCACGCGGCAAGCACATCCTCCATCGGCTCGAGGGCGGGTTGACCCTGCATTCGCATCTGAAGATGGAGGGCTCGTGGCGCATCCAGAACGTCGGCGACCGCGTGCCGAGCGCCGACGTCGTCAGGGCCGTGCTCGGCACGTCGCGGTGGACGGCTCTGGGGAGGCGGCTCGGCGGACTCGACCTCGTGCGCACCGACGACGAGAGCGAGTTGGTCGGCCATCTGGGCCCGGACATCCTCGGTGAGGACTGGGATCTCGCGCTCGCCGTGGCTCATGTGCGCGATGGCCACCTCGGGAGCACGCACGACCTCATCGGCGCGAGCCTGCTCGACCAGCGGAACCTCGCTGGGATCGGAACGATGTGGGCGAGTGAAGGGCTGTGGGTCGAACGCGTCAACCCGTGGACGCCGGTGTCGGAGCTGAGCGACGAGGACCTCGATCGGGTGCTCGGCCGGATCCAGCGGATGATGAAGGACGCCTGCGCGCGGGCGGTCAACCCGTCATACGTGCACGCGCGTTCGGGGCTGCCGTGTCCCCGCTGCGGACAGACGATCCGCGTCGCGATGGCGGGACCGGCGGACAAGGAGCGCACCCTGTTCTCGTGCCCGTCGTGCCAGGGAGGAATCGCCTCCACCGACGACGGACGGCCGCAGGCACCGCTGTCGAGCAGCCGTCCCCGTTCGCGCAGCGGCTATCGGCGTCGCACCCGCTAAGCGGCGCGCTCCATTCCTCGAGTCGGCGGCTCTGCACCGGCATGCCAACCGCGCGATATCCCACGCCCCTGGCATGCTGCCGACGCGGCAGCTCCGCACCGGCATGCCAACCGCGCCACATGACCCGCCCCTGGCATGCTGCCGACGCGGCAGCTCCGCACCGGCATGCCAACCGCGCGATATCCCACGCCCCTGGCATGCCGCAGACTCGGCAGCTCCCGCACCGGCATGCCAACCGCGCGATATCCCACGCCCCTGGCATGCCGCAGACTCGGCAGCTCCCACACCGGTATGCCAACCGCGCGCCGAACAGTCCTGCGGGCGAGCGGAACTCGGCGTCAGGCGGCGTTGCGGGCGGACATCGCCGCGCGGCGCTCGTGTAGCGGCACCGGGGCGGTCGCCGCCTCGGCGACGGCGACTCGGGAGGTCACCTGGGACAGGACTTCCGACAGCGGCTGACCGAGCGCCGAGCAGATCGCGCCGATGAGCTCGGACGAGGCCTCCTTGGTGCCGCGCTCGACCTCGCTGAGGTATGCGGTGGAGACTGAGGCGGACTTGGCGACGTCGCGCAGCGAGCGACCCTGGGTCTGGCGCTCCTCGCGGAGGACCTCACCGAGCTCGCGGCGCAACACGATCATGGGGACCACGGTACAGGCCTGCGCCGACACAGCGCTGGGTGACACCACATCGAATCCCCCGAACGGGCCCACGGACGGATCAGTCCACCAGCCGCGACAGCGCCTCGAGACACAGCCCCAGGGCCGCGTCGACGGTGGCCTCGCGGACTGTCGCTCGATCCCCGTCGAGTGCCAACCGCTCGACGAAAGCCACGCCCGGAGCCGACACCGCGACGAACACCGTGCCGACCTCGTGACCGTCCTGCGGGTCGGGACCGGCCACCCCCGTCGTCGCCAGCCCGACGTCAGCGACCATCACTCCCCGCACCCCTTCTGCCATCGCCGACGCTACGTCCGCATCGACCGCCCCCCGCTCGGCGAGCAGGTCCGCGGACACCCCGAGAAGTGTGCTCTTGCGGTCGGTCGCGTACGCGACCACCCCGCCACGGACGACGAGTGAGCTCCCGGGCACCGACGTCAGTGCCCCGCAGACGAGTCCACCGGTCAGGGACTCCGCCGTCGCGAGCGTCAGGCCCCGCTGGCGACAGGTGTGGATGACGTCGACGGCAAGCCGTTCCGGGGCGGGAGAAACGTGCATATCACTACGTTCGTCCCGGACCGCCGGCGGCTGCCCCGCCCCCTTCACGCCCGTCGCCCCCACGTCCGCCGCCCTCACGCCCGCCCCGATCACGCGAGCCGCCCTCCCGCGCAGCGCGCTTGGCAGCCGCCCGCTCGCTCGTCCGGCGCAGCCGCAGCGCGTCGCGCACGTAGTCCAGACCAGTGACGACGGTGACGAGGACGGCGACGGCGAGCACCGCATACGCGAGGAACTCGAGGAACCCGCCCAACGGCCAGGTCGACAGCGGCAGGGTGAGCATGACGATGGCGACGGTCTGCAGGACCGTCTTGATCTTGCCACCGCGGCCGGCTGGCATGACGCCGTGGCGGATGACGATGAACCGCAGGAGGGTGATCCCCCACTCCCGCACGAGCACCAGGGCCGTCACCCACCAGGGCACCATGTCGATGATCGACAGTCCGACGAACGCCATCGTCATCAGCGCTTTGTCGGCGATCGGGTCGGCGATCTGCCCGAACTTCGTGATCAGGCCCCGACTGCGGGCCAGGTCGCCGTCGATCCGGTCGGTGATCATCGCCGCCGTGAACGTCGCAGCGGCCAGGTACCGGTAGGCCGGCGACTCGCCGTTCTCCACCAGCAGCAGCCAGCCGAACACCGGCACGAGCACGATGCGGAGCATCGTCAGCGCGTTGGCGATGTTCCACGGGCTCGGAGGCGCCGGAGCCGACGCGGCGCCGCCCATCACGCCATCCCCACCGGCTCGGCGACGAGGTCCACACCCTGCGCATCGACCACCCGGGCCCGGACGAACGAGCCCACGGCCGGCACCTCCAGCCCCGCGGGCCAGTGGAAAACCGTCGCGCCGTCGACATCCGGACCCTGGTGGGCACTGCGCCCGATGACCTCGAGCGCCCCGTCGGCGTGCGACTCCACGGACGTCGTCACCTCCTCGACGAGCACGACGACGTCCTCGCCGACCCGCTCCATCGCCCGGTCGGCCGTCAGCTGCTCGACGAGATCGGCCACCTCGTCGAACCGCTCGGAGATCTCGGCCTCGGACAGCTTGCCGTCGAGCGTCTCCGCCTCCGTGCCGTCCTCGTCGGAGTAGGCGAAGACACCCACGACGTCGAGTCGCGCCTCGCCGAGGAACCGGCACAGCTCGGCCACGTCGTCCTCGGTCTCGCCGGGGAAGCCGACGATGACGTTGGTGCGGATGCCGGCCAGCGGCGACCGCGTCCGGATCGAGTCGATGAGGCCGAGGAAGGGCTCGGTGCCGCCGAAGCGGCGCATCCGGCGCAGCACCGTCGCGCTCGCGTGCTGGAACGACAGGTCGTACCACGGCACGACGCCCGGGGTGCTCGCCATGGCGTCGAGCAGTCCGGGCCGCACCTCCGCCGGCTGCAGGTAGGACACCCGCACCCAGTCCACCCCGTCGACCGCGGTCAGCCTCGGCAGCAGCGTGTCAAGCGCACCGAGGTCGCCCAGGTCCTTGCCGTATGACGTGGAATTCTCCGAGACGAGGAACAGCTCGCGCGCCCCGTGCTGCCCGAGCCACTGCGCCTCGGTGACGACGTCGTCCGGGAGGCGGGAGACGAACGCGCCGCGGAACATCGGGATGGCGCAGAAGCTGCACCGCCGATCGCACCCGCTCGCGATCTTCAGCGGCGCCCACGGCCGCTGCTCGAGGCGTCGCCGAACGACCCGGGGTCCGCTCGCCGGGGCGATCCCCTCCGGCAGATCCGGTATGCGGTCCGCACCCGAGCGACCACCGGCGCCGCTCCCGTGGCCGGGCAGGGCGACGGAGCCCGCGGCGCCTTGGCGCTCGACCGGGGTGAGCGGCAACAGGTGTCGCCGGTCCCCCGGCGTCGGCGCGGCGGGCCGCTGCCCCGCGAGGATGGCGGAGAGCTGCTCCGACATCTCGGCGTAGGAGTCGAACCCCAGCACGGCGTCGGCCTCAGGGAGCTCGGCGGCGAGCTCGCTGCCGTAGCGCTGCGCCAGGCAACCGACGGCGACGACGGCCTGGGTGCGCCCGCTCTCCTTGGCCTCACTCGCCTGGAGGATGACGTCGATCGAGTCCTTCTTGGCCTGCTCGATGAACCCGCAGGTGTTGACGACCGCGACGTCGGCGTCGGTCACGTCCTCGACGAGCCGCCAGCCGCCCTCGGCGAGCCGCCCCGCGAGCTCCTCGCTGTCGACCTCGTTGCGTGTGCAGCCGAGGGTGACCAGCGCAACCGTCCGCTGCTGATCCTCCGCTGGCATGTCGCCAACTCTAGTCGGGGCGACTCCCGCCCCGCCCTCGTCGGTCAGCGGTTCTTCAGCACCGTCAGCGCGACCAGGCGCGAGATGACCATGGCGATGTACAGCACGCCGCCGATCTGCTCGATCATCACGAGCGACTGCGCGTGCGGGAGCACCGGCACGACATCCGAGAGGCCGACGCCGGTGAAGTTCGAGATGGACAGGAACAGCATCTCCTGCCAAGTGAGGATCTCCTCGCCGGAGGATGAGGCGAAGCTGCCCGGCCAGAGGTACTGCACGGCCATGAACATGTACGCGAAGCCCCAGGCGATGACGGTGAAGGTCGCACCGACGGCGAAGATCTCGTCCTTGGTGACCCAGTGGTCCTCGAACATGTAGGCGACCAGCGCATACGCGGTGTAGAAGTAGAAGATCCCGAGCAGGAAGTGCCCGCCGACCACCGCGAACGTCTTCTCCTGGTCGATGGCCCCCCAGATCTCGAGGATGACCGCGGGGAATCCGATGACGATCGAGACCCAGCTCAGCGCGGGTGTGCTGCGCACCGTCCACAGGGCGAGGAGCAGGACGATCGCCCCGAAGATCGAGACCGCAACCCGGCCGAACGTCGTCGGCTGCATGAAGGGGAAGAGCAGGATGCCGAGGAACTGGGTGAAGAGCAGCACCGCGGATGGCTGGTTGCGCGCCGTGCGGATCGCCTTGTGGGCGATGCTCGGCTGCGCGAAGGGGTCGTCCTGGATCTCGTCCGCGAATCGCAGAGGCATACCTCAAGAGTAGGACCCGTGCACGTTCTCGCCCCAGAGGTCGGCCCACCTCTCCCGCGGCCAGCCTGGGCCGTTCGGGTATGCGCTGGTCAGGCTCCGCGTCGACGTGCGGCGATAATGGGGGACGTGTCGAACCCCGCCGCAGCCCTGACCCTCGTGCCCATCACGTTGGTGCTCGTGCTGCTCGTCAGTGCCGTCGCCAAGCTGAAGGCGCGGGCCTCGACGGCCTCGGCGGTGCGGCTGCTCCGGGTGCCGGGGTTCCTGAAGCCCGAGTGGGTGGCCGCCGTCCTGCCCCCGGCGGAGATCGTCCTCGCGCTCGGGATGCTCAGCCCCTGGCTGCCGCTGGCGCGCGTCGCCGCCGTGGCCGCGGTCATGCTGTTCGCGGCGTACTGGGTCGTCATCGCCCGGGCGATGACCTTCGACCCGCGGCCCTCGTGCGGCTGCTTCGGCCAGATCGGCGACCAGCGGGTGACCGCCAAGACACTGTGGCGGAACACCGTCCTGCTCGCCGGCGCCGCCGTCTTCGGGTGGATGACCTGGGCCCAGAGCGTGACGGTCTTCTCGTTCTTCTCGGACGCGACGACGCGGGAGTGGCTGCTGCTGCTGGGCGCCGCATACCTGGTCCTCGTGGCTTGGTTCGTGCTGTCCCCGCCCTCCCAGGTCAGGCAGCGCTCGAGCCGGCGCCGGAAGAACCGGCCCGCCGACGCCCACGATCACGCGGATGGGTCCGGGGCGACGGCGACTGCGGTTGACCAGAGCGAGCCGACCGAGGACGAGTACGTCCGCGTGCCGATCCCCGATGCGATCCTGCTCGACCCCGAGCGCGACCCGCACACCCTTCTCCAGCTGGCCGCTCAGCAGCCGGTTCTGCTCGTGTTCATCACGTGTGGATGCCCCTCGACCTACGAGACGTGGCGACGTCTGCCGGAATGGGCCGGACGGCTGCCGCAGGTCCGGGTGCTCGGCGTCGAGACCTACCAGCTCGGGGACCTCGACATCGCCGGGGTGCGCGAGCGGCTGTTCTACGACCCGGCGGGCAAGGCCTTCCAGGCGCTGACGATGCCCGGCACGTCCTCGGCGATCCTGCTCGGCGCTGATCGGCTGGTCGCCGGCGGCCCCGTCCTCGGCAACGACGAGATCGAGGAGTTCGTCGCCGAGATCGAGGAGGCCCTGACGCAGGCCGCTCCCGCGGACCCGGTGCCCGCCGACGCCCCGCACGCGCAGGTGAGCGACACCGTGTGAGTCAAGCGTGGCTATCGCGACGGTTCAGTCACGCGATGTCGTCTTGCGGGGCCGCGCATCCCGGGCGGCGGGGCGCGACGCCGTCGCCAGGGTCGGCCGATACCGGCGCGAGCGTCTGGTGCGACTCTCTGGCGACGGTCCGGCGGCGGACATCGGGGCCGCCCCGCTCAACGGCGCGATGCCGCGGACGATGTCCTCGGCCACCTGGCTCAGGGGGCGCCCGCTGTCCCTGGCGTCCGACCGGATGAGCTCGAACGCTCGCCCCGGGTCGATGCCGGCGCGCACGGCCACCATCCCCTTCGCCTGCTCGAGGACGACCCTGCTGTCCAGAGCGCACTGCAGCTGCGTGGCCAGACGGTGCTCGGCCTCCAGGGTCCGCCCGTTCACCAGTCCGACCGCGGCCATCCGGGCCAGCGACTGGGCGCGCAGCTCGTCCTCGTAGCTCAGCTCGACGTCGGTCAGCCAGTGCAGGGTGAACACTCCGAGCCTGCAGCCGTCGGCCTCGATCGGCACCGCATGGATCAGGCGGACCCCCTGAGCCTGCGCCGCCCGCGCGTACTCCGGCCAACGACGGACATCGTCGGCGACGAACGAGACCACGTGCAGGCCGCGGTGGGCCATTCCGGCCGGCCCGCCGTGCCGCAACCCGGCGACGGCGACCGCCTGGGAACGCTGACTCGCGGCTCCGGCCACCTCGAGGCCGCCCTCGGCATCGGCGAGGAGCACTGTCCCCCCGTCGGCGCCGAAGAGCGCCAGTCCCGGACCCAGCAGGGTAGCGACCACGCACCGCTGTCCGTTCTCGTTCGCCCGCAGCGTCGCCAGGTTCAGCAGGAGGGCGATGAACTCGTCCTCACAGGGGTCGTTCATGGCGGATCGGACTGCCCTTCGTCGTCGTCTCGTGCGACGCGCCCCCCTGACGGCTCGTCCCAGGACTCTCGTCCCTGGATGTCAGGTATAACCCCGGCCCGGTCGACCTGACTAGGGACCTTTTACCCGGTCCAAGGCCCTTGTCAGGGATCATCGGAGACGCCTACGGTGCTGGTCAGTGCCATTGCCGACCGGCTCGTCCGGTCCTGTGGCGGAGCTCGGCCCCGGACCCCGGCCATCGATGCCGGAGGCTGCCGTGACCACACCGCCACGCCGATCCCCAGTCCGGGGAACGGCTCCCATGCGCGTCACACTCGTCTCCGAGGGCACCTACCCGTTCGCGATGGGCGGGGTGAGCGTCTGGTGCGACCAGCTCATGAGCGGCCTCGACGGCCACGAGTTCGAGTTCGTGGCGCTGACCGTCGACGGTTCCGCACAGCCGATGTGGCCCGCGCCCCCCTCGCTCACGCGGGTGCGCACCATCCCGCTGTGGACACCGTCGCCGCGAGGGCGGGGCCGGCTCGATCCCGGGCTCGAGGGCGCACTGGTCGACCTGTGCGCCGCCCTGGTCGAGCCGCTCCCCACCCAGCCGGTCCTCGCCCGCGCCGGGGTGGGGACGTTCCTCGGCGCACTCCGGCGGATCGGTGCGGGGATCCGCGAGCGGGGCAGCACCGCGGGCCTGTTCACCGGGGACCGGGCGGTCGAGATCCTCGGCACGGCCTGGGAGGACCGCACCGGTGAGCCGCTGACCCTCAAGGACGCCCTGGACTGGGGTGACCTGCTCGAGCACCTGCTCAGGCCGTTGCAGGAGCCGCCCGTCGACAGCGACGTCGTGCACGCCTCGATGAACGGACCCTCGATGCTCGTCGGGATGACCGCGCACTGGGAGCGGGGGACGCCGGTCGTGCTCTCGGAGCACGGCACCTACCTCCGGGAGCGCTATCTCCTCGAGGGCGACGCGCCGCTGACCTCCGCGGTGCGCTTCCTGCGCCTGAACTTCTACCGGCTCCTCTCCGCCGCGTCGTACCAGGTGGCGGCCGCGATCGCCCCGCACTCCCACTACAACCGCCGCTGGCAGCTGCTCTGCGGGGCCGATCCGGACCGCATGCACACGATGTACAACGGCGTCGCGCTCGCCGACTTCCCGGTGGCCACCGCGGAGCCGGACGAGCCGACCGTGAGCTTCCTCGGGAGGATCGACCCGGTCAAGGACGTCCGCACCCTCGTGCGTGCCTTCTCGACCGTGCACCGCACCGTCCCTGGCTCCCGGCTGAGGATCTTCGGGGCCGCCCCGGTCGGGCAGGAGGCCTACCTGCGCGACTGTCAGGACCTCGCGAGCGATCTCGGGATGCAGAGCCGGGTCGCGTTCGAAGGACCGACCCGCAAGCCGTTCGACGCCTACCACAGCGGGTCGGTGGTCGCGCTCTCGAGCATCTCCGAGGGCTTCCCCTTCTCGATCGTCGAGGCCATGGCGTGCGGCCGGCCCGTCGTGTGCACCAACGTCGGCGGCGTCGCCGAGGCCGTCGGCGACGCGGGAGTCGTCGTGCCGCCCCAGGACCCGGATGCGCTCGGCGACGCGCTGCGCGCGGTCCTCGAGGACGACGAGCAGCGCGCCCGGATGGGGGCCCGCGCCCGGCTGCGGGTGCGGGACCGGTTCACCGTCGAGCGGTGGACGACCGCCTACGCCGACCTGTATGCACTGGTCACCTCCCAGGGTGACGGAACCACGGTCCAGCCCGCCCCTGCGGAGGTGACGACGTCGTGACCACCCAGCCGAGAGTCACCCGGCCACAGACCACCCAGCCGCGAACGACTCAGCCGCACCCTACGCACCCAGACGCGAAACGGGCGGAGACGCCGGGCGAGGTCGACGAGCTGCTGGACCGGATGGCCCCGACGCTCGCCTCGTCCGTCGACACCCTCCACGTCGCGGCGGTGCTGGAGTCCTCGGGTATCACCGACGACCTGGCCAGGGACCGTTACGGCCACCCGGACGTCTTCGCCCTCGCCCGGACGCTGCGGGCTCCCTACTCCGAGCACGACGCGGGGGCCGTTCACCCCGGACTCCTCCCGGCACCGGCCCCGACCCGTCGATCGGACGGAGTCGCGGATGAGGACGACGCCGGCGGGGCGAGCAGTGTCGGACACGGGGTCATCTACCTTCTCCCCGCCCTGTGCATGCCGGCACTGCTCGACCTCGTCGGCGTCACCCACGCCGCCCTGTCCCTCGTTGTCGGGGCGGCCGTGGGATGGCTCTGGGCGGTCCTGGCGACCTGGCGCGCCTACGGCGTGATGTCCGACGCCGGACGCACCGCTGCCGAGGACCACCTCCGCAGGTCGGTACTCGTCGGCGCGGGCGCCGGCGCCGTGGCCGGTGCGACCCTCGCCCTCGCCGGAGCCCCTCCCGTCGTCGGTGTGGTGACCGCTTCGGTGACGTTGGCCCAGCTCGGCACGACGCTGCTGTTCTTCCTCCGCCGCCGCGCCGAGCTGCTCCTCGTCCTGGTCGTCCAGGGCACCCTCGGACTCGCCAACCTCGTCGACCCCCTCGCCGTGCCCTCGACCTGGGTGCTCGGCGCCTTCACCGTCGCCGCCCTCGTGCTGTTCCTGGCGGGCGGCGCGCTTCGCCGCCACCACGTCACGGCACCCCTCCTGCTCGCACCCGGACTCGGGCCCGTCCTCTGGTACGGCATGGCGAGCGTGGCGTTCCTGCTGATCCCGCAGGCCGGACTGCTCAGGGCCGGAGACGGGTCCCCGCTCGCGCTGGCGGGCCTCTTCCTCACCATGGGCCTCGTCGAGTGGCGTGGCGGCTCACTGTCGGCACGCCTGCGCCGGGAGCTGGCGACGCTGCACAGCCCGGCCGAGTTCCGCCGGCGCCGGGCCCTCCTCACGCACCGGGAGGCCTTCGCGTGCGCCGCCGTGGCGGCGCTGGCAGGAGCCGGCGTGCTGCTCCTCCTGCACGACGCCGACCTCCTCACGACCACAGGCGTGCTCGTGGCGGCGGCGACGGTGCCGCTGGCCGCCGCATACCTCGTCTGCCTCGTGCTGGCCAACAGCGGAGCCCAGGTGTGGCTGGCCGCCGCCTTCACCGGCGGCGTCGTCGTCGAGAGCACCGCCTGGGGCGCGATGCGCGCCTCGCCGGCTCTGGCGTTCGTGATCGCGGCGGGCCTGCTGTTCGTCGCCGTCACGGTGGGCCTCCTCCGCCGACCGGTCGACCGCTTCCGATGACACCACTCCGACCACCTCCACCCGACCACGACCACGACCACGACCACGACCACGACCGACCATGCACCCACCGACCGATCCACCCACCGACCACCGACCGATCCACCACCGACCAGACCGACTCTCACCTGACAGGGGTTCGTCCATGCACGCAGTGATCCTCGCCGGAGGCAAGGGAATTCGACTCCGGCCCTATACCACCGCCCTGCCCAAGCCACTGGTCCCGCTCGGCGACCACGAGGTGATGCTCGACGTCATCTTCGCCCAGCTGGTCCGGCAGGGGTTCACCTCGGCGACGCTGGCCATCCACCACCTCGGGCACCTGATCCAGGCGTACGTCGGCGCCGGCTCCGAGTGGGGTCTGGAGGTCGACTACGCGACCGAGACCGAGCCGCTCGGCACCTTCGGGCCGCTGTTCTCCCTCAAGGACCGGCTGCCCGAGCACTTCCTCGTGATGAACGGCGACATCCTCACGGACCTGCCGTTCGGCGACCTGCTGACCGGCCACGTCGCCTCCGGTGCACCGCTGACCGTGGCGACCCACGTCACCGAGCACCAGGTGGAGTTCGGGGTGCTGGACCTGTGGGAACAGCGCATCTGCGGCTTCACCGAGAAGCCCCGCCTGACCTACCACGTGAGCATGGGCGTGTATGCGATGTCGCGCTCCCTGCTCGACCGCTACCAGCCGGGGACGCCGTGCGGCGCCGACGAGCTGATCCTCGATCTCATCGAGCGCCAGGACTACCCGGCGTGCTTCCCCTACACGGGGCTGTGGCGCGACATCGGGCGCCCGAGCGACTACGACGGGGTCAACTCCTGCTACGACGAGCTGCGTCCCATGCTCCTGCCCGAGCCGCTCGCCGCCGCTGCCGGACCCTCGGACCCGTGCCCGCAGGAGGGGGCTGCGGCGGTCCTCGCCACACCGGCCGCCGCGACCTTCCCCTCGGCGCACTCCAACGGAACTCGACCGGCGTCGGCGCGCGAAGCCTTGGTGACACAGTGACCCGGGTCCTGGTCCTCGGGGCCCACGGATTCCTCGGGTCGCACGTGGCCACCGCGGCGCGGTCCGAGCCGAGCGTCGACGAGGTGCTCACGCCGACCCGCACGGAGCTCGATCTCGATGCCGGGGTCCAGCCGATATCGCAGTCGCTCGATCGCATGGCACCCGACGTGGTGCTGATGTGCACCGGGCGTCTCGACGGGACCGCGTCCGAGCTCGTGGCCGCACATGCCGGCGCCGTCGCGACCCTTCTCGACGCGCTGGGCGGCCTCGGACGGCCGGTCCGGCTCGTCCGGCTCGGATCCGCAGGCGAGTACGGGCCGGTCACCTGGGGTGAGTCCGTCCGCGAGACCCATGCGACGTGGCCGGTGACGGCATACGGAGCCAGTCACCTCGCGGCCACCCACCTGCTCAGGGCGGCGTCCCTGCGCGGTCCGGTGAGCGGCACGACCCTGCGGGTCTTCAACCCCGTCGGGGCCGGTGGCCACGGGCCCAGCCTCGTCGGCCAGGTGGCGGCGCGCATCCGCAACGCCCAGGTGGAGGGAGCCGACGAGATCGTGACCGCCCCGCTGACCACGTGGCGCGACCTCGTCGACGCCGAGGACGTCGCCTCGGCCGCGATCGCGGCCGCACTCGTCCCGGGCCCGCCTCCCGCGGTGGTCAACATCGGCTCCGGGCGGGCCATCGCCGTCCGTGAGGTCGTCACTCTCCTGGCCGAGCTTGCCGGATGGCGCGGCACGATCCGCGAGGACGGCCCCGCTCCGTCCCGCTCGGCCGGCGTCGGGTGGATGCAGGCCGACATCGCCCTGGCCGCCGAGAGCCTCGGCTGGACCCCCCGACGCACCCTCCTCGACTCGCTCCGCGAGATCTGGGCCGACAGCCATCATCAGCCGGCGGCCGCCACCTCGGCATCCATCGCCTCACCACACCAGAAGGACGCATCATGACACTCACCGTCGGAGTCATCGGGCTCGGCTACGTCGGCCTGACCCTCACCGCCGCGCTGGCCCGCGCCGGGCACACCGTCTACGGGGTCGACACCTCGCCCGTCGTCCTCGAGGGCGTGAGGTCGCGTCGGCTGCACCTCCAGGAGCCCGGGGTCCAGGAGACGCTGGAGGACTGCCTGGGCACCACCGTGCACGTCGACGAGACGCTGCCGGTCCGGAGCTACGACGCGGTGTTCATCGCGGTCAACACGAGCATCGACAAGCGCCACGAGGTGCGCCTCGGACCCCTGCTGGCCGCCACCGCCTCGGTCGCGGAGCGCTGTCCGCGGGACACCCTCGTCGTGGTCCGCAGCACCGTCCCGATCGGGACGACGCGCACGATGGTCCATCCCCTGTTGCAGGAGGCCTGGGGGCGTCCGCTGCTCTGCATGGCGCCAGAACGCACCATCCAGGGCCAGGCCCTGCGCGAGATCGTCGAGCTGCCGCAGGTCGTCGGCGGGATCGACGAGCGGAGCCTGGAGGCGGGAGCGGCGCTGTTCGAGCAGATCTCCAGCACCGTCGTCCCCGTGTCGTCGACCGACGCGGCCGAGATGGTCAAGCTCACCAACAACGCGCACACCGACCTGATCTACGGGTTCGGCAACGAGGTCGCCCTCATCGCCGGCCAGCACGGGGTGGACCCCCTCGAGGTCATCGCGGCCTGCAACCTCGACTACCCGCGACCCGACCTGTCCCGGCCGGGCTTCGTCGGAGGCGCCTGCCTGACCAAGGACCCCCACATCCTGATGGGCTGCACCCCCGGCTACAGCACGCCGATGGTCCGGGCCGCCCGCCAGGTGAACGAGGAGCTGCCGCGTCACATCGCGCTGCAGGTCCTGCGGCTGCTGCACGAGTCCCGTGGCTCCACCACCGGGGGAACCGTCGCGGTGCTCGGGTGGGCCTGCAAGGGCACCCCGCCCACCGACGACGTGCGCGGCACCGCCGTCGAGACGCTCGTGCCGCCGTTGCTCGCAGCCGGCGTCCGGGTGCTCGGCCATGACCCGCTCGTGCCCGACCCGATCATCCGAGAGCTCGGCGGGGAGCCCGGCGGGCTCGAGGCCACCCTCCGCGGCGTCGACGGGGTCGTCGTCGTGACCGACCATCCGCTCTACCGGAGTCTCGACCTCGAGAGCCTCTCGCCCGACGGCCCTCCCTCGTTCGTCTACGACGTCTGGCGGATCCTCGACGAGCCCATGCTCACCGGGGCCGGAATCGCCTACGCCAGCGTGGGGCACCGGGCCGGAGCCAGGGACCGGAGGTCGCGCCCCGGAGCCGCTGATCCGACGAACGGCCACTCCGTCCGGCCCTCGCTGACGACGCGCCTCTCCACGGAGAGTGCGGAGGTGCCGGCATGAACAACCTGATCCTCGGCGGTGCCGGCTTCATCGGCGCCCACCTCGCGGCGCGGCTGCTGCGCGACGGACGTCGCGTGACGATCGTCGACGACTTCTCGCGCGGCACGCGCGACGCGGCGATCGCGGACCTCGAGCGGTCCGGAGCACGGCTGGTCTCGGCCGACCTCACCCGCCCGGACCCCTGGGTCCTCCTCGGCCAGGACTGGGACGAGGTCTACCACCTCGTCGCGGTCGTCGGAGTCCGCAACGTCGAGCAGGACCCGCTGCGCTGTATGCGCGTCAACACCCTCGCCACCCTCAACCTGATCGACTGGGTGCCCCGAAAGGCCCGCGTCTTCTACTCCTCCACCAGCGAGGTCTATGCCGGCGGCGTCGCTCACGGCATCGTCCCCGTCCCGACCGCCGAGAGCGCGATGGTCGTGGTCGACAAGCCCACGGCTCCCCGCGCCGCCTATGCCGTGAGCAAGCTGTGGGGCGAGGCCGCGCTGTCCCACGCCGGTGCCGCACGCGGCTTCGACTGGGTCACCGGACGGTTCCACAACGTCTACGGCCCGCGCATGGGCATGAGCCACGTCGTCCCCGAGATGCTCGCCCGCGCGGCGGCCGGCGAGACGCCGTTCCGGGTCTGGGGCGCCGACCAGACCCGAGCCTTCTGCTACGTCGACGACGCCGTGGAGGCGGTCGTCCGCCTCATGCGGACCCCGCGCGCGACGGGACGCATCGTGCACATCGGCACGACCGCGGAGACGCACATCATCGATCTCGCCCGGATCGTGCTCTCCGCGGTCGGTGTCGACCCTCCACTGCAGGTGCTCCAGGGCCCCGACGGCTCGGTGAGTCGACGGTGCCCCGACACCTCCCTCCTCTACCGCCTGACCGGGCACGTCCCTCGCATCGAGCTGCCGGAGGGCGTGCGCCGCACGTGGCAGTGGTACTCCACGAGCGGCCTCAACGCCAGGGAGGGCGAGGCCGGGAGATCGGACCCCGCGGCCGTGGCGGCGACCACGTCGACCGCACCCACCGCACCTGCCCCCGTCGCCTACGCAGCCCCGCTGGCCCCCTGATCCCGCACACGTCCAAGGAGTGACCCCGTGACCACCACCGCGCGCCGGCTGCTGCTGGCTCCTCTCGCCCTCGCCCTTCCATTCGCTCTCGTCTTCCCCACCGGTGCCGTCGCCGAGGCGCCCCCGGGGGGTGACTCCGGCGACGTCGTGCTGGAGCCGATCCCGGTCGAGCCGCCGGCCGTCGAGACCGAACCCGAGCCGCTCCCGGTCAAGACGGGCAGGGTGCCGCTCGACTCCACGACGAGCACCTCCGACTCGACGACCGCCGAACCGGCGCCGACGCTGCAGTCTCTGACCGCAGCGGCCGCGCCCGTGGCGCCCACCAAGCGCGTCGAGTTGCGTGCCCTCGTCCTCGCGGTCGACGGCGCCGACCTGGCCCTCCCCCCATGGGTCGCGATGCTCGACCGGGTGGGCGCCGCATACGACGTCGTCAACGTCGCCTCGACGCCCCTGACGCGCGAGATGCTCGTGGGAGCCGACGGGGTCGGCCGTTACAACGCCGTCCTCCTCACGAGCACGGGTCTGCTGCACGACGCCGGCGGCTCGTGGGTGAGTGGACTGGACACGACCGAGTGGAACACGCTCTGGGACTACGAGCGTGAGTATGCGGTGCGCCAGGCGACCCTGTTCGGCAGCTACGGCACGTGGCCGGAGGAGACGTGCCTGCGCTCGCGCAGCGAGGGCGGAGTCGACGAGGCCGGGATCACCGCGACCCTGACCCCGCGCGGGACGCAGATCTTCGACTACCTCAACCCCGCGGCCCAGATTCCGGTCCAGCTGTCCTGGGTGTACCGCAACGAGGTGGCACCGGGCTGCTCGGCCGAGCCGGTCCTGGTCTCCGGCTCCGACGTGCTCGGCTCGACGATGGTCACCCCCGACGGTCGCGAACAGGTCGCGCTGAGCTTCTCGAGCAACGAGCACCTCATGCAGGCCCACCTGCTGACCTACGGGATGTTCCGGTGGGCCAGCCGGGGGGTGTTCCTCGGCGAGCAGCGGCACTTCCTCAAGCTCGACATCGACGACTTCTTCAACTCCAGCGACCTGATGCTCGAGGACCTCACCTTGGACCCTGACGGCTTCCGGATGACGGGCGACGACGCCCTCAACATCAGGTCGGCCCAGAACGCGCTGCGGACGGCGCACCCGCTCGGCAGTCAGTTCCGGCTGTCCCTGGCCTACAACGGCGAGGGTGTCAACACCTCGACGGTGGCGAGCTGCGCAGGCGGCGGGGAGAGCGCCCTCGTGGCCGCCTCCCTGTGCATCAAGTCCGACGTGGAGTGGATCAACCACACCTTCAGCCACCCGAAGCTCAACTTCACCGACTACCGGACGACCCGCAACGAGATCACCCGCAACCGTCAGGTGTCCACGGCTCTCGGGCTCGGCGCGCCGAACTCGGTGCTCAAGACCGGTGAGTACTCAGGCCTCGGGGTCTACCACCCCGACCCCACCAACGACATCGACCCGCCGACCGACTACGGGCTGATGGCCTCGAACCCGAACCTGATCCGGGCGGCGAACGACACCGGCTCGCGCTACCTCCACGGCAACATGTCGTTCGCGAGCCACGTGCCGGCCTGCTTCAACTGCAACATCGCGCACCCGATGGACACCCGGGTCAAGATCGTGCCGGACTGGCCGACCAACATCGCCTACTTCAGCTCCACCCCGGCGCAGGAGACGGCGTTCTACAACTGGTTCTACGGCCCCAACGGCAAGTTCCCCTACTGGCCGGTGGACCAGACCTACGAGCAGGTCATCGACCACGAGAGCACCGGCGTCCTGCACCGCATCGCGATGGGTTCGATGTACAGCAACACGATGCACATCCCGAACCTGCACGACTACGGCGGCGGCCGGACCCTGGCGTTCGACTGGGCCGACGCGGTCATGGACGAGTACGAGTCCTACTACTCCGTGCCCCTGCTCTCACCGACGTGGACCGCGCTCGCCGGGGCGACCGACGTGCGCACGGCGCATTTCGCGGGCAGGAACCGGGTGCGGGCCATCTGGGACCCGGCCGCCAAGGTCATCCGGTTCACCTCGCCGGTGGCTGCACAGGTCCAGGTCACCGGGCTGCAGGGACCGAAGCAGGTCACCTACGGCAGCAGCCTGATCTCCGTCGTGACCCTCAAGGCCGGAGCCACGTCCTCGTGGACCGCCCGGCCCCTGCCCTGAGGTCGCCGAGGTAACGGTCGACGTAGAGGATGGCGCCGCGATGCCTCGCACGGTCGTCCTGCTGGCGGTGCTGGCGGCGGGGGTGACACTGATCGCTCTCGCCGCCGGCGGAGGACTCGCGCGGTCCGAGAAGGCCGGACCACCGCATACCGAACCCGCCGTGGCGATCCGCCAGGCTGCGGCCACGCAGGTCGGCAGCTGGGTCTACCAGCTGCAGGGCTACCCCGATGGCCGGCTGGACGAGATCGCCGCGTCCCCGCACGACCTGGCGGTCATCGACCTGGCCCGGGACGCGGGCTCGAGCTGGTTCTCGCGTCTGGAGGTCGGGCGGGTGCGGGCGAGCGGCAAGGTCGTGCTCGCGTACTTCGAGATCGGGTCGATCGAGGACTTCCGGCCCGAGGCGGCAGCCGTGCGTGCCTCCCCTCAGGGTCTCGTCCTCAACCGCTGGGAGGACTGGCCCGAAGAGCACTTCGTGCGCTATTGGGAGGAGGACTGGTGGGAGCTCGCGGTCCGGCCGCGCCTGGACCGGGCCCTGGCCGCGGGCTTCGACGGCGTCTATCTCGACACCCCGCTCGCCTATGAGGAGATCGACAAGTCGCTCGTGCCGGGGACGTCGCGGACCGAGCTCGCGCGCCGTATGGTGGCGCTCATCGCCCGGATCTCCGCCTATGCCAAGGAGCGCCGGCCGGGGTTCTGGGTCGTCCCGCAGAACTCGCCGGAGCTGCGGGTCGTGCGCGGCTACCTCGAGGCCATCGACGGGATCGGCATGGAGGAGCTCTTCGTCAAGGCGACGGACGAGCCGTGCACGGAGGACTGGTGCGAGGAGAACCTGGAGCACACCCGGGCCATCCGACAGGCCGGCAAGCTCGTGCTCGCCGTCGACTACGCCGACCGACCGGATCTGGTCATCAGCACGTGCCGGCGGTATGCGCAGGAGGGCTTCGCCGGGTACGTCGCCTCCCTCGCGCTCGACTCGATCCGTCCACCGTGCGGCAGCGTGTGAGTCAAGAGGTGCGATGGCACCGGTTCACTCACGCGATGTCGACTCGCGGCGCGACGCATGCCGGACGACAGGGCACGATGCGTCCGCGGTAGCCGCGGGTCCGCAGCGTGGCGTAGATGTCGGCGGCGAGCTCGCACGGACCGAACTCGATGTCGGCGTAGCCTGCCCGCAGCGTGATGCGCCCGCTGCGTGCGGCGTGGCGGTCGCGAAGGCGGTCACGGTGGATCGACTCGCCACCGTGGGCGAGCAGCCCGTCGCTCTCGAGGATGACGCCGTACGCCTCCCACTCGGCGTCGCGTCTGACCCTGGCGCCACCCTGGACAGCCCTGGTCTGCAGGGTCGGGGTCGGGAGCCCGTGGGCGATGACGACGCGCCTGAGAGACCGAAGCTCGAGCACGCTCTCGACACCGTGGGCCACGGGGTCGAGTGCCGTCGAGATGACGCGGCGGTGCGGATGCCGGCGGAGCCGGGTCAGCTCGAGCTCTAGCTGCCCGGTGGTCACCACTCCCCGATGGACCCATCTGGCGACGAGGTGGACGGTCTCACGCCACGTAACGCCCGGCCGGGCGGTCAGGTCGAGCACGGTCGTGGCGGCTGGCGTCACCGGTAGGCCTCCGCGCTCGACGACGTCGAGGCTCCGCCGCCGGCCCACGCGGGTCCCGGTGAGCCGCTGGACCTGGCGCCCGACCATCGCGCCGGTGATCACCTGTGGCTGCTGGGTCTCGACGCCATGGAGATGCGCGGCGGTCTCGAGAGTCAGCGCGCCCCCGGGGCCGAGGCGCAGCGCCAGCGCGTGCGCCCGCGACTCCCAGGTCCACGGCGCGTGGCGAATCCGATAGAGCCCTCGCGTGATCCGCTCCCACCGACCACTCGTGACGCGCCACCGCACTGCATCGCTCGTCAGGCCCGACGCCAGGGCCTGGTCGTGGGACACCACGCCGTGCTGGCGGCGCAGGATGGCATCGAGACTCATCCGCCAACTGTGCCGCTGTTCTCCACGACGAGCCGTGTGTCATCCACATCTCCCGTCGTCCTGCCGACACCGTGTGAGTTGAGCGGCGTCATCGCACCGGTTCACTCACACGATCGCCGACGCCTCAGCGGCCGGTCAGCTCCCAGGCGTCCTCGCCAGAGCCCGCCTCGACCTCGTCGTACTCGCCGTAGGAGCGCTCGACGACATCCGGCTCGGCCGTGTCGCCCGCGTAGTCGCCTGACACGTAGCCGTCGTCGTCCTCTTCATCACCGACGCCGACGCTCGTGTCCTCCGCCGCCTGGGGCACCTCGTCCCCGCGGATCATCGCCAGCGTCGTCGGCAGGTCGTCGGGACGCACGAGCACGTCGCGGGCCTTGCTGCCCTCGGACGGTCCGACGACGCCACGCGACTCGAGCAGGTCCATGAGGCGCCCGGCCTTGGCGAAGCCGACCCGCAGCTTGCGCTGCAGCATCGACGTCGACCCGAACTGCGTCGTGACGACGAGCTCGGTCGCCTGCAGCAGCAGGTCGAGGTCGTCGCCGATGTCCTCCTCGACGGCCTTCTTCGCGGACGAGACGGTGACGTCCTCGCGGTAGCTCGGCTGGAGCTGCTTCTTCACGTGGTCGACGACGGTGTGGATCTCGGACTCGGTGACCCAGGCACCCTGGACGCGCATCGGCTTGCTCGCCCCCTGCGGCAGGAACAGCGCGTCGCCCTGGCCGATCAGCTTCTCCGCACCCGGCTGGTCGAGGACGACCCGGCTGTCGGCGAGGGACGACGTCGCGAACGCCATCCGCGACGGCACGTTGGCCTTGATCAGACCGGTGACGACGTCGACCGACGGCCGTTGGGTCGCGAGCACGAGGTGGATTCCGGCGGCCCGGGCCAGCTGGGTGATCCGCACGATCGAGGACTCGACGTCGCGCGGCGCGACCATCATCAGGTCGGCGAGCTCGTCGACGATGACGAGCAGGTACGGGTACGGCGACAGGACGCGCTCCGAGCCGGGCAGCGGCTGGAGCTTGCCGGACTTGACCGCCTTGTTGAAGTCGTCGACGTGCCGGAACCCGAACTGGGCGAGGTCGTCATAGCGCGCGTCCATCTCGCGCACGACCCAGTCGAGAGCCTCCGCGGCCTTCTTCGGGTTCGTGATGATCGGGGTGATCAGGTGGGGGATGCCCTCGTAGGCGGTGAGCTCGACCCGCTTGGGGTCGACGAGGACCATCCGCACCTCGTCGGGCGTGGCCCGCATGAGGACCGACGTGATCATCGAGTTGACGAAGCTCGACTTGCCCGCGCCGGTCGCACCGGCGACGAGCAGGTGGGGCATCTTGGCGAGGTTGGCGATGACGTAGCCGCCCTCGACGTCCTTGCCGACGCCCATGACCATCGGGTGGTGGTTGTCCCGCGCGGCCCGGCTGCGGAGGACGTCGCCGAGGGAGACGTTCTCGCGGTCGGTGTTCGGGATCTCGATGCCGATCGCGGACTTGCCCGGGATCGGGCTGAGGATGCGCACGTCGGCCGATGCCACCGCATACGCGATGTTCTTGGAGAGCGCGGTGACCCGCTCGACCTTGACGCCCGGGCCCAGCTCGAGCTCGTAGCGGGTGACCGTCGGCCCGCGCATGAATCCCGTGACCTGGCAGTCGATGTCGAACTGGTCGAGGACGCCGGTGAGCGCCTCGACGACGCGGTCGTTGGCCTCCGAGCGCGTCTTGTGCGGGGCCCCGGGCGCGAGGACGGCGCCGTCGGGGAGGGTGTAGGTGACGTTGCCGGCGAGGCTGAGCTGCTCGACCCGGGCCGGCAGCTGGGCCGTCGGGGGCGGAACGAGCTCGGCCTTCTCGGTCTTGGCGGGAACGTTCGCGGCCTTGCCGCCGACCGGGATCGGCTCGGTCGGCTCCTTCTGCGAGCCGGCGGTATGCGCGGGAGACTCCCCCTGCCCCTTCGCCTTGCGCAGGCCCGCCTTGATCCGGGCGCCGGCTCCGGGGCGCTCGACGATCGCGGCCTGCTCGTAGGCCTCGTCGCCGGCGCGCGGTCCGGTGTCGTCCTCGCGGGTCTTGCGGCTGCGGGACTTCGGACCCGTCTGTGATCCGGACGCCGCGGCCTCGCGAGCCTCGCGCTCGGCGGCCAGACCGGCGCGGCCGTGCTCGATGAAGGTGCGCAGCTGGCCGAAGCGGTGCGGAATCTTGTGCACCGGCGTCGCGAAGAGCACGAGCAGCCCGAAGACACCCAGCAGGACGAGCAGCGGGATCGCGCCGTTCGTCGTGAAGCCGAGGACGAGCGGGTCCGAGGCAAGGAAGCCGACGATGCCGCCCGCGGCGCGCATGCCGGTGGCGCCGTCGGGGGGCTGCGGCACGCCGGCGGAGATGTGCACGAGACCGGCGGCCGCAGCGGTCAGGCAGCCGAGGCCGATGAGGATGCGGCTGTCCGCCGCCGATACCTCGTCGGTGCGCGGGGCGCGGAGCATCCGCAGTCCGAGGATGAGCAGGACGATGGGGACGCCGACCGAGAGCCGGCCGAAGGTGCCCGCGACGACGGCGTGGATGCCGTCGCCGACCGGGCCGGCCAGACTCCACCACTCGCGGGCGGCGACGACGATGGCGAGGGCGATGAAGAGGAGGCCGAGGCCGTCGCGGCGGTGCTCGGGTTCGAGGTCGGAGCCGGCTGAGCCGACCCGACGGACCGCTCCCCCGGCGGTGTGCGCGACCCCCATCCACGTCGAGCGAAGGGCCCGCAGCGGCATCGGAAGGCCGCCGCCCTTGGCGTTCTTGGTGCTCTTGCGGGCCGCGGGCTTGCGGCCGGTCGACCGCGACCCCGAGGTGCCGCGACCTCCGCGGGACGTCGAGCCTCGGGCGGCTGACGACGTGCCGGCGGAACCCCGGGCGGGAGCACGGCGAGGTGTAGACGCACGAGTGGCCATGGTGCGCAGCCTACTCAGATGTCACACACATCCCAGGGAGCACACGCGCACCACGGGTGACCTCGGCTCTCCCCGACGCGGGCGCCCGCCCGACCGCTCGCCGTTTCGGTCCAATTGACAGGAAACGGCGCCCGGGCTCAGGCCTCGATCACGGTCGGCAGGATCATCGGCCGACGCCGGATCCGGCGCCCGACCCAGCTGCCGATCGTGCGGCGGATGACCTGCTGGAGCTGGTGGGTGTCGGTGACTCCGCCCGCGACGGCATCCTCGAGCGCGGTGAGGACCTTGGGCCGGATCTCGTCGAAGACGCCGTCGTCGAGCGCGAAGCCGCGCGCGAAGATCTCCGGACCGGCCACGACCTTGCCGCTGACCGAGTCCACGACAGCGATGACGGAGATGAAGCCCTCGTCGCGCAGGATCTTGCGGTCCTTGAGCAGCGCCTCGTCGGCCTCCCCCACCGAGGACCCGTCGACATAGACATACCCCGCCGGAACGACCCCGGCGACCGAGATCCGCCCGTCCTCGAGGTCGACGACCATCCCGTCCTCGACGACGGCGACGTGTGGGTGCCCGACGCCGGTCTGGATGGCGAGGTCGGCGTTGGCGCGCAGGTGACGCCACTCGCCGTGCACCGGCACGACGTTCTTCGGCTTGACGATGTTGTAGGCGTAGAGCAGCTCACCGGCGCTCGCGTGCCCGGACACGTGCACGCGTGCGGACCCACTGTGGACGACAGTCGCTCCGAGCCGCATGAGCCCGTTGATCACCCGCCACACCGAGCTCTCGTTGCCGGGGATGGCCGACGAGAGCAGCATCACGGTGTCGTCGACGCCGATGTCGATGCGGTGGTCCCGGTTGGCCATCCGAGCCAGCGCCGCCATGGGCTCACCCTGGGACCCGGTGCAGATGAGGACAACGTCGTCGTCCGGCAGGTCGTCGATGGCCTTGAGGTCCACGACAACCCCGGGTGGCACGTTGAGATAGCCCAGGTCCGCCGCAATGCCCATGTTCTTGACCATCGAGCGACCGACGTAGGCGACCTTGCGCCCGGCCTTCGCCGCGGCGTCGAGCACCTGCTGCACCCGGTGCACGTGCGAGGCGAAGCACGCGACGACGATCCGCCGCTTGGCGTGCCGGAAGACCTTGTCGATGGCCGGGGCGATCTCGATCTCGGGCGTCGTGAAGCCCGGCACGGTGGCGTTGGTCGAGTCGGTGAGGAAGACGTCGACCCCCTCCTCGCCCATCCGCCCGAACGCCCGAAGGTCGGTGATCCGCCCGTCGAGCGGCAGCTGGTCCATCTTGAAGTCGCCCGTGTGCAGCAACGTCCCGCCCGAAGTGCGCACCATGACGGCGAGCGCGTCGGGGATGGAGTGGTTGACGGCGATGAACTCGGTCTCGAACCCGCCGAGCCGCTCGATGTCGCCCTCCTTCACCGCGAGCGTGTAGGGCCGGATCTTGTGCTCCTTGAGCTTGGCCTCGACGAGCGCGAGCGTCAGCTGGGAGCCGATGAGCGGGATGTCGGGCTTGAGCCGGAGCAGGAACGGCACGCCGCCGATGTGGTCCTCGTGGCCGTGGGTGAGGACGATCGCCTGGACGTCGTCGAGGCGGTCCTCCAGGAAGCGGAAGTCCGGCAGGATCAGGTCGATGCCCGGGTGGTCGTCGTCGGGGAAGAGCACCCCGCAGTCGATGATGAGCAGCTGGCCGCGGTGCTCGAGCACCATCATGTTGCGGCCGATCTCGCCGAGCCCACCGAGCGGCACGATCCGGACGGCTCCGTCCTTCAGCGGCGGTGGGACGTCGAGATCGAAGTGCGGGTGGCTCATGCGGTGGGTTCTCCAGAGGGTTCGGTCTGCTCGGCGGCCACCGAGGGAACTGTCGTTGCACCGAGGGCGTCGAGCGCGGAGGCGACCGCCGCATACTCATCCTCGGTGGCGGGGATCAGCGGAAGGCGCACGTGTCCGCCCGGGATGACCCCGAGATGGGTGAGACCGGCTTTGGCGGCGATGGCACCCTGGGTGCGGGTCATGACGGCCTCGACGAGCGGGGCGAGCGCGCGGTGGATCTCGCGGAGGCGGGCGAAGTCGCCGGCCCGCGCGGCGGCGACCATCTCGGCGTACCAGAGCGGCGCGACCTGTGAGGTCACGCCGACGATGCCGTAGGCGCCGTTCGCGAAGTGCAGGAGGTTCGCCGCGTCGTCGCCCGAGAACCACAGCAGGTCGGTCTGGTCCATGATCGAGGACGCCTGCCAGTAGTCGGCCTTGGCGTCCTTGACCGCCTGGATGCCGGGGTGCTCGGCGAGCGCGAGGAGGGTGTCCTTGGCGAGCGGGACGCCAGACCGGCCGGGGATGTCGTAGACCATGACCGGCAGCTGGGTCGCGTCGGCGACGGCGCGGAAGTGCGCGACCAGGCCCGCCTGCGGCGGCTTGTTGTAGTACGGCGTGACGACGAGGACCGCGTGTGCGCCGGTCAGCTCGGCCTGGCGGGCGAGCTCGATGGTATGCGCGGTGACGTTGGTCCCGACGCCTGCGGTGACCTTGATCCGGGTTCCGACGGCGTCGAGGACGGCGCGGACGAGGTCGGCCTTCTCGCGGTCGGTCGTCGTCGGCGACTCACCGGTCGTGCCGTTGACGACGAGGCCATCGTGGCCCTGGTCGGCGAGCCAGGTCGCGAGGCGCTGGGCGGCGTCCAGGTCGACCGAACCGTTCTCGCGCATCGGGGTGACCATGGCACTGATGACACGTCCGAACGGTGAGGTCGAGGGCATACCGGACAGGGTACCGTCGGCCCGCGAGCGTCCCCGGCAGCCCGGCGACTCAACGCTGGGGCCCGCCACTTCTTCCAAATTGGACCGAAACGGCGAACGGTCGACGCCAGATCGGTCCTATTGACAGGAAACGATCGACGCTCTCCGACAACCACCTGCGTGCGAACGCGGTGACAATCGAGGGGGCACCGTGCTGCGAACGGACGTCGTCGGGCGTCAGGTAGCGTCAGGTCACATGCGTCAGTACCTCGATCTGCTCGACCACGTCCTCACCCATGGCGTGGACAAGTCGGACCGGACGGGGACGGGGACGCGCTCGGTGTTCGGCTACCAGATGCGCTTCGACCTGACCGAGGGTTTCCCGGTGCTGACGACGAAGAAGCTGCACCTGCGCTCGATCATCGGTGAGCTGCTGTGGTTCCTGCGCGGGGACACCAACGTGCGGTGGCTGCAGGAGCGCGGCATCCGGATCTGGAACGAGTGGGCCGACGAGAACGGCGACCTCGGCCCGGTCTACGGGTACCAGTGGCGCTCGTGGCCGACCCCGCACGGCGGGCACGTCGACCAGATCGCCAAGGTTATCGAGTCGATCCGATCCAATCCGGACAGCCGTCGGCACATCGTCTCCGCGTGGAACGTCGCCGACGTCGACTCCATGGCGCTCCCCCCGTGTCACACGATGTTCCAGTTCTACGTGGCCCCACCGGCGGAGCCCGGCGGCAGGGCCCGGCTGTCGTGCCAGCTCTACCAGCGGTCCGCCGACGTCTTCCTCGGCGTACCGTTCAACATCGCCTCGTATGCGCTGCTCACCATGATGGTCGCGCAGGTCTGCGACCTCGACCCGGCCGACTTCGTCCACACGCTCGGCGACGCCCACCTGTACTCGAACCACGTCGACCAGGCGCGGCTGCAGCTAACCCGTGAGCCGCTCCCCCTTCCCACGATGCAGATCAGCCCGCGCCCTGCCATCGACGAGTACGAGCTCGAGGACTTCGAGCTGGTCGGCTACGAGGCCCACCCGAACATCCCCGCACCGATCGCCGTCTGATGGCCCGCTCGGCAGCCGACTCACGGATCACCCTCATCGCAGCGGTCGCCCGCAACCGCGTCATCGGGGCCGACGGCGACATGCCGTGGCGGATCCCCGAGGACTTCGCCTTCTTCAAGCGCACCACCATGGGCCACCCGATGGTCATGGGACGGGCGACCTTCGACTCGATCGGGCGGGTGCTGCCGGGTCGGCGCTCGATCGTCATCACCCGCAGCCGCAACTGGCGCCACGACGGTGTCGAGGTCGCCGGCTCAATGCCGGTCGCGCTCGACCTCGCGGCCGGCGGTCGTGGCGGCGACGAGGTCTTTGTCATCGGCGGCGGACAGATCTACGAGCTCGCGATGCCTCTCGCAGACCGGCTGCTCATCACCGAGGTCGACCTCGAGCCCGACGGTGACGTCATGTTCCCCCGGATCGACACGAGCGAGTGGGTCGAGGTCTCGCGCGACACCCGCGACGGCTTCGCCTTCGTCGAGTACCACCGCCGCCGGGGCTGAGCACGCTCGAGGCGCACCGCTCGGGTGCGAACGCTGCTACGAATCGCTGAGCTTCTCCACCATCACACCCAGCCCGCGCCGCGCTGACTGTTCGGCGGACAGGACGCGATCCTGCATGGCCCGCGCTTCCGCCAGTGTCGCCTCGGCCCGGGCGACGGCTGCACGACGCGCCTCGAGCCCGTCCTCTCGCTCCCGGTGAGCGGCGTCGAGGTCGTCATGATGGCGCTGCACCTCGGCGCCGGCGAGCTCCACGGCCCGGTCGAGGAGGAAGCGATAAGAGGTGCGCAGCTTCTTCGGGGTGGTCTTGCGCTCCATCCCCTCGACCTCCTCGGTCACCGAGGCGCGCATGAACACGAGCGGGTCGGAGGTGTAGCGCTCGCTCGAGGCCGCATGCTCCGCCTGCTCGAGCCGCGCCTGCGCCTCATCCAGTCCACGCTCAGCCTCCCGGACGGCAGCCGCCGCCCCTTCGAGGTGCGGCGCAAAGCGAGTCTCCAGCGCATACACGAGCTGGTCCTTCTCCCCGGAGGCCAGACCGTCGCCGCCTGCCCGGTTCTGCTCTGTCACCTCGACCCACCTCTCTCACGACACCCTGTAACCCTCACTCTCTCATCCGCACGTCGACGGCCCTCGACCGCGCCGAATGGTGGGCCTCAGGCGAACACGACGACGAACGCCAGGGCGGCGAGCGCGAACAGCCAGGACACGAAGCTGCCGATGAGGAAGTACTCGGTGATCTCGTCGATGCCGGGCTCGCCGCCCGCCCCAGCCCGGCCCACACCCCAGCGCGCCTGGGCCTGCAGCTCGGGGAAGCGGATCAGCCCCTTGGCGGCGATGACGAGCCCGGCAGCCGTCGGCTGCCCGGCCAGGCCGAGACCGAGGATGAGCAGCCGCTCCATCGGGCCGAGGATGCGACCTCCGCGCAACCGGTCCGACGCTTGCGGCTGGCCCGCGGGCTTGAGCGCACCGACGCTCGCGAGGACGAGACGGACGACGATGTTGGCCGTGCTCAGCTGAGCGAGCATGAGCGCGGCGACGAGAAGCACGGTCGTCGCCGACACCATCGCGCCGGCGAGCGGCACCTGCTCCGCCCACGCCCCGAGCAGCCCGTCGTCCTCGCGCGCCGGCACCCAACCGAGGGCGACCACCTGGACCAGCAGACCTGCCGCCAGCAGCCCGAGGGGCAGCGCGTAGTCGAACCTCGACCGCAGCTCCCGCCCGGTCGTGAGCACCCAGCCCGCGACCACGGCCACGCCGAACAGGACAAGCAGGATCTCCGCCACCGAGGACGCACCGAGCAGCACGAGTCCGAGCACCGCGGCCACCGCTGCCGTGACGACGGGCCACATCCCCCCGCGCACCCGGTCACCGGCACGTGCGAGGTCGGCGCACGCGAGCGCGAACACCGTGATCGCGATTGCCGTCATCGCACCCGCCGAAGCTCGGCCGAGGCCGAGACGAGCACGCCGAGCCCGTCGCGGCGCACTCGCTGTGAGACCGCGGAGGGGCTGATCCCCTCCGCGGCGGCGATCTCCACCTGCGTCAGTCCGCTCATCAACCCTCCCAGGATCCGTCGTGACCGGTCGTCCAGCGATCCAAGCAGATGGTCCCGACACTGCAGCGCGGCGTTGAGTGCCGGCTCGCCCGGGCCGTCGCTCCCCTCCGCCAGCCGGTATGCGGTGCGCACCTTCGCCAGCGCCGCCTGTCCCTGCGTCTCGGCGACCCACTCGATGGCGTCGCGGGCCGCCCACCACCCCGGCCCGTCCTGAGTCCCGTCAACGTCAAGAACGGTCACGTCGCCCCAGCCGAGTCCGAAGCGGACGTCGGCCTCCGGCATGAGCGCCAGACGCAGCACCAGGCTGGCCTGCACCGCTGCCCCGACGCTCGCGAACCGGCCCTGGAACTCGTCGCCGACCGTGATCCGCACCGGGTCGACGACCTCGTCGGCGAGCTCGGCGTTGACTCGCGCCAGCGCCTCCAGCAGGGCCGCATGCAGCGCCCTGCGGTCCACCGCGTCACGCGACCCGACAAGGTCCCCGACCAATGTCCCCGATGATGTGGAGAACGACTTCATTTCCGGCATATGAAGATAATATCTTCACTTTTGCCGAATGAAGGTGATATGTGAACTGATTGCATCCTGGCGCCTCTGACGCCATATTGGCGCCATGCCCAGCGTCCAGATCAAGAACGTCCCGGAGGAGACCCACGCTGTACTCCGTCGACGGGCGACCCGGGCCAACCAGTCGCTCCATGAGTACCTGTTGGCTCGCTTGATCGAGGAGGCATCCGCACCGACCCTGGACGAGGTTCTCGAGCGAGCCGGATCTCGAGCGGGTGGTTCCGTCACGCTCACGCAGGCAACGGCCGCCATCCGGTCCGACCGTGATCGTCATTGACGCCGGGGTGCTCCTCGTCGCACTCGTCGACGACGGCCCGGACGGCGACGTCGTCCGCTCGCGACTTCGCGGGAAGCGTCTGGCCGCACCTGAGCTCATCGACCTCGAAGTGCTCTCCGCTCTTCGTGGACTGACGAGGTCGGGCCAGGCCCTTCCGCGACGGGCAGACCTCGCCCTGACGGATCTCGAGAACATTCCCATCGAGCGGGCGCCCCACCGGCGACTGCTCGGGCGATGTTGAGAGTTTCGCGACACCCTGAGCCCGTACGACGCCTCCTATGTCGCCATCGCTGAGGCTTTGGACACGACTCTGCTGACCGGGGACCGACGCCTGTCGAAGGCCGTCGGCCCGCTCTGTCGGGTCGAGGTGATGCAGGTGTCGACCTGACCGGTCGTCCACCGGGATCGCCGCCCCTCACCCGCCAGGCGGGCAAACACCGATCGACGCGATGACTCCTTCAGGCGGTCCTTCTGCAGCAACCGACCGACGGGCACGATCGGGCCATCGCCCGCCATCACCCGCTGTGTGCCGTGAACACCTGACCGGCGGCGGGCAGACCCTCGACGACCGGCGTCGACTCCCCTGAGCCAGCGGCCCGGTCGGTCTCGCTCTGATTGATCTCGATCCCCCGCCACCGGAACGGCAGACCCGCAGCGGCGTTGACCTCGGCCCGGTCCATGAGCTGCAGGTGCAGGTGCGGCTCGCTGCTGTTGCCTGTGTTGCCGACCTCGGCGAGCTGCTGCCCGGCCGTGACCCTACCCCCGACAGCAACGCGCAGCGAGCCGTGGCGCAGGTGGGCATACGCGGAGTACACGCCTTCACCGTGGTCGAGGACGACATGGTTGCCCAGGATGAAGCGCGGGCCGGCGAGCTCGCGGACGAAGGCACCGACCGTCATCATCCAGATGACCGTAGGCCAGCTGCTGCGGGACCGCTGGTCATCCAGCCGGTCGTCCGCGGCGACGACGACGCCGTCCGCGACCGCGTGGACGGGCTCGCCGAAGCAGGAGAACGTCTCCGGCTCTCGGAGCCCCAGCCCCCAGCCGAGGGTCGTCGGCGCGCCGTCGTCCGCGGGGTGGAGGATGTCGATCGCATACTCCTGCCCGTAGGCGCGCACGCCGTGGCTGGGCACCTTGTCCGCAGGGCTGTTCAACCCGACCCAGCGCCCGCGCACAGGTACCTCGATCCACCGCGCCTCCGGGTCCGCCACCCTGGGCGGGCGGACCAGTGCCAAGGCGATGAGGACGAGCGGCAGCAGCGACACCCACCCGGGCAGGTCCGCCAGGGTGAGGATGAGCACGGAGAGCACGAAGAGGCGCAGCCACCACGTCGACAGACCCGCGATCCGCCGCCTCATCGCCGCGCCCCGAGGACGGCACTGAGGAGGGGGATCATGACCTCGGCGGGCACCTCGAGGTGACTACCGCGGTTGCGCAGCCAGCCGGCCGCGGTGAGCTCGCGCACGTGATGGTAGACCTGTCCGCTCGTCCCCATCCCCTCGACCGCGGTCAGGCCCCGGACGGTGTCGACACCGCGCAGCACCTGCTGGGCGATCCGCAGCCGCACCGGGTGACCCAGGGCAGCGAGCCGTGTCGCGGGCATGCTCCAGTCCTCATCGAGCAGCTCATCCGAACCGGCGCTCAGTTGCCAGCGGGCGCGCACCCCACTCGGCGCCGCGGCACTCCCGACGATCATCACCGCGCCCGGCTCCTGCACCCGGGACTCGAGCCCGAGGAGCGCCCAGAACACGTCCGGATCGAGATCCGCGCCGCCGTCGGGCTCGCGCGCTGCCACGGCCGCCTTGATCGAGCGCTCCAGTCGGTCAACGCGCGCTTCGAGCTCGGCCAAACGATGCGCTTCCGTCATGATTACGAAACTACGTAATCACGAACTGCGCGTCAAACCCCGACGAGGCCACCCCCGCTACTCGTCGTAGGTCAGCGTCACCTCGTCCGTCACCGGGTGCGACTGGCAGGCGAGCACCATGCCGGCGGCGATCTCGTCGGCCTCCAGCGCGTACGAGCGGTCCATGCGGACCTCGCCGGCGACGACGCGCGCACGGCAGGTGCCGCAGACGCCCCCGGTGCATGAGTACGGTGCGTCGGGGCGCACCCGCAGCGTGGCCGCGAGGATCGACTCGGCCGAGTCGTGCATCTCGATCCGCGACGTGCGCCCGTCGAGCGTCACCGTGACGACGGCGTCGGCGGCGACGTCCTCCGCCGCGACGGCCGGCACCGGCAGACCGTCCACCGGCACGTGGAACACCTCGTGGTGCACGTGCGCGTGGTCCACCCCGAGGGACGCCAGCAGCTCCTGAGCACCCTCGACCATGCCGAACGGCCCGCACAGGTAGTACTCGTCGACCGACCCGACCGGCGCGAACGCCTGGAACAGCCGATCCAGCCGCGCCGGGTCCATCCGTCCGGACAGCAGCTCCACGGCCTGCGGCTCGCGGGAGAGGACGTGGACGAGCTGGAAACGCCCCATGTGCGCGTTCTTGAGGTCCTCGAGCTCCTCGAGGAACATCACGTCGGCGGTCGCTCGGTTGCCGAAGAAGAGCGTCACCCGTGAGAGTGGCTCGCGCGTGAGGATGTTCTCGACGTGCGAGAGCACCGGGGTGATGCCGGAGCCGGCCGCGATGAGGCAGTGGTGTTTCGCCGCACCCGGGTCGGACGGCACGGTGAAGGACCCGAGCGGCGGCATGACCGCGAGCGTGTCCCCCACTCCCACAACAAAGTTCAGATAGGAGGACATCCGCCCGCCGGGCACCTGGCCGACACCGACGCGCACCGCCTGCATCCGGCGGGCGCGATCCGGCGACAGGCACAGCGAGTACGACTGACGCACGTCCTCGCCGCCGATCTCGGCACGCAAGGTCAGGTGCTGGCCGGCCTCGAAGCGGAGGAACAGCGAGGCCAGCTCGTCCGGCACATCGAAGGTGAGCGCGACGGCCCCCTCGGTCAGCTGCTCGCGGTGGCTGACCCGGAGGTCGTGAAAGTGGTGCCGCTGAGCGGCCCCACCGGTCTGGGGCAGGAGGAGGCTCACGCTCACACCGCCTTGAACTCGTCGAACGGGTCCCCGCACGCCCGGCAGCGGTGCAGCGCCTTGCACGCCGTCGTCCCGAACCGCGCGATGAGCTCGGTGTCCGTCGACCCGCACCTCGGGCAGACAACGGCCACAGACGATTCGGTATGCGGTGCGCGCCCGATCGTCACCGGCACCGGACCGCTCGCACCGGTCGAGCGAGGACCCGGCGGGGCGATGTCGAGCTCGGCGAGCGCGGCGCGCCCCCGCTCGGTGAGCCAGTCCGTCGTCCACGGCGGGGAGTGCACGATCTCGACGGTGGCGTCCCAACCGGCGTCGGCGGCCGCGTCGACGATGTCGCGCGCGATGACCTCCATCGCTGGGCAGCCGCTGTAGGTCGGGGTGATCCGCACCCGTACGGCGCCCGCCGACTCGTCGGCCTCGACGCCGCGCACGATGCCGAGGTCGCCGATCGACAGCGTCGGGATCTCCGGGTCGGTCACCGCCCCGACCCGCTGCTCGACCTCGGCCGCGGACGACCGACTCTCCTCTCGCGAGGGACGGGCCGGCGTTGGTGAAGCAGGGGTTTTCCCACCGCTGAGCCGTCCGTCGCGTGGAGTCGCGCGTGTCATCACCATGTCGCCCCCGGGTGCGAGCGGGCGAGGTGCTGCATCTCGGCGAGCAGATAGCCGCAGGCCTCGGAGTGCAGGCCCTCCCGGCCGCCGCGCGAGCGCCACCGGCTCGATGGCACGCCGTCGAGCGTCGCCTCGGCCAGCACATCCTCGACGAACCGCATCACAGCAGACTTCAGCGTGCTCGGCAGCACGCCGACGCCGGCATCCGCCGCAGCGACCTCGACCGCGGTGTCCTCGAACAGCTCGTCCACATACGGGGCAACGCGCTCGAGCGCCGAGACCATCCGATCATGCGACTCGGACGTCCCGTCGCCGAGCCGCAGCGTCCAGAGCCGGGCGTGGTCGCGGTGATAGCGCGACTCGGTGACCGCCTTGGAGGCGACCCCCGCGAGCTCGACGTCGGCGGAGGAGGCGAGCGCGGCATACCGCTCGACGTCCAGACTCGCGACCAGCAGCAGCCGCACGATCTCGAGGCCGAAGTCGTGCCGGGGCTGCTCGACCAGGTGCACGTGCCGGAACTCGCGCTCGTCGCGCCAGTACGCGTAGTCGTCCTCGCCGCGGCCGGTCCCGTCCAGCGAACCCAAGAGCCCATACAACGACCTCGCCCGCCCGAGCAGGTCGAGGCCGATGTTGCCCAGGGCCATGTCCTCCTCGATCTGGGGAGCACGGCTGATCCACTCCCCCAGCCGCTGGGCGTAGATCAGGGCATCGTCGGCGAGCGCCGCGACGAGCGGCGCGTGAGCCTCACTCACAGGTACTCCACGTCCTCGGGCACCTCGTAGAACGTCGGATGCCGGTAGACCTTGTCCGCCGCCGGGTCGAAGAACGCGTCGCGCTCCTCGGGACTGCTCGCCGTAATCGCGGACGCCGGGACGACCCAGATCGAGACGCCCTCCTGGCGGCGGGTGTAGAGATCACGGGCGTTGTGCAGCGCCAGCGCCGCGTCGGGGGCGTGCAGCGACCCGACGTGCGTGTGCGAGAGCCCGCGCTTGGCGCGCACGAAGACCTCCCACAGTGGCCAGGCGTCCGACTCGGGCGCGGACGCGCTCATGCGGCTCCCGCCCGGGTGCGCTCGGCCTGCTTGCGGGCGTATGCGGTGGCCGCCTCGCGCACCCACGCACCCTCTTCGTGGGCCGAGACGCGGTGCTCCAGGCGCTGTGCGTTGCAGGGCCCGTCGCCCTTGAGCACCCGCCAGAACTCGTCCCAGTCGATGGCGCCGAAGTCGTAGTGCCCGCGCTCGTCGTTCCACCGCAGGTCGGGGTCGGGCAGGGTCAGGCCGATCCGCTCGGCCTGCGGCACGGTCATGTCGACGAACTTCTGACGCAGCTCGTCGTTGCTGAAGCGCTTGATACCCCATGCCATCGACTGCGCCGTGTGGCCCTGCTGCGCCAGCTCGCCGGAGTCGGGCGGGCCGAACATCATCAGCGCCGGCCACCACCACCGGTTCGCGGCGTCCTGCGCCATCTCCTTCTGCGCGTCGGTCCCGCGGGCCAGGGTCCAGAGGATCTCGAAGCCCTGCCGCTGGTGGAAGGACTCCTCCTTGCAGACGCGGATCATCGCGCGGGCATACGGGCCGTAGGAGCAGCGACACAGCGGCACCTGGTTCATGATCGCGGCGCCGTCGACGAGCCAGCCGATCGCGCCGACGTCGGCCCACGTGAGCGTCGGGTAGTTGAAGATCGAGGAGTACTTCTGCCGACCCGTGTGGAGCCGGTCGAGGAGCTCGTCCCGGGAGACGCCGAGCGTCTCGGCCGCCGAGTAGAGGTAGAGCCCGTGGCCCGCCTCGTCCTGGACCTTGGCCATGAGGATGGCCTTGCGGCGCAGCGACGGCGCGCGGGAGATCCAGTTGCCCTCGGGCTGCATGCCGATGATCTCGGAGTGGGCGTGCTGGGCCATCATCCGGATCAGGGTCTGGCGGTATGCCTCGGGCATCGCGTCGCGCGGCTCGATGCGCTGGTCTGCGTCGATGAGCTCGTCGAAGTATCCGTCGAGGGCGGCGGCGTCGGCGGCGTTCAGGGGTTCGTCACGTCGCGGCAGCCGGTCCTTGTGGGACTCGGGTGCGGCCACATCGGTGGGGCCGTAGTCGTTGCCGTACATAGGGTCCAGCATACGGACACGTGCCGACAGGGGCGGTCCCGAGCAATCGGGTGATGTGCCCGCGACCCTGCCCTCGTGTGAGGATCGGAGGCATGAGGACCGCAGCATGAGCGACCACGCCCACGGAGCGCTCGCCGACGCCAGCGTGCGCCGGGCCGGGCCGAACGACGCGGCGGCGGTCGGGCTGGTCCAGGAGGCGGTCTGGCGGGAGACGTACGCCCCGCGCGTCCCGACGCACATCGCCGAGCAGTTCACCTCCGCCGGCTTCGCGAGCGTCTGGCGCCGCTCCCTCGCCAGTCCCCCGCCGGGAGTGTGGACCCTCCTCGTCGCGTGCGCCGGCGAGCAGGTCGTCGGGTATGCGGCGGTCGGCCCCTCCCAGGACCGCGACGGCGAGGCGACCACCGGGTCGCTGATGGAGATCGGTGTCCACCCGCTCGGGCGGCGCAGCGGCCACGGCTCACGCCTCCTCAACGCCGCGGCGGACATCCTCCGCGAGGCCGGCGCGACCGAGTTCACCGCCTGGCTGCCCGCCGACGCCGAGGACACCCGCGCGTTCTTCACGCACGCCAACCTCCACCCGGACGGCGCCTACCGCGACCGAGGCGTCGCCGAGGACGTCACGGTGCGCGAGATCCGCGTCGCGGCGAGCCTGGCCGATGCCACCGAGAGCGATGAGTGAGGGTGCACCGACCGGCGAGCTGAGCCCCGAACGCCGCCGGGCCGTCCTGCGCCAGTCGTGGTCGGTCGGGATCGCGACGGGACTCTACGGTGTCAGCTTCGGCGCCCTCTCGGTCGCCGCGGGCCTCAACCTCTGGCAGACCCAGGCGCTGTCGGCGCTGATGTTCACCGGCGGGAGCCAGTTCGCGCTCGTCGGAATCGTCGGGACCGGCGGCCTGGCCGCGGCGCCCGCGGCGATCGCCACCGCGACCATGTTGAGCATCCGAAACGGACTGTATGCGCTGAGCACCCGCCGCTTCCTGCTCACCGGAGCAGCGCATACCCCTGTCGTGCGGACCGCCGCGGCAGCGCACCTGACGATCGACGAGTCCAGCGCCGTCGGGCTGGCCCAGCCGGAGCCGCAGGCGGCCCGGCTCGGGTTCTGGCACACCGGCGTGGCGGTGTTCCTGTTCTGGAACCTGATGACCCTCGTCGGCGCGCTCGCCGGGTCGGTCATCGGCGACCCGGCGACCTGGGGCCTCGACGGAGCCGCGGTCGCGGCGTTCCTCGCGCTGCTCTGGCCGCGCCTGAAGGCCGCCGACGCCCGCCTCACGGCCGCGGTCGCGACGGTGCTCGCCCTCGTGATGGTGCCGTTCGTGCCCGCCGGGGTGCCGGTCCTCATCGCCGCGGTCGCCGCCGTCGTGATCGGGATCCGGGGCGGCACGACCGGTCGCCTCGCCGACCCGCCGGACCCGCGCACGGACGGGGACCCGATCCCATGACCCTGACGACCGCGGTCCTGGTGGCCTGCGCGCTCGCCTTCGCGACGAAGGCGGTCGGGTACGTCGTCCCGCCCCGGCTCGTCGAGGGTGAGCGGACGATGCGGGTCTCGACCCTGCTGCCCGCCGCGCTGCTCGCCGGCCTTATCGTCGTCCAGACCGTCGCCGACGGCCCGGCCCTGGTGCTCGACGCCCGCATCGGCGCGCTCGTCGTGGCCGCACTCCTGCTCTGGCGGGGAGCCGGCTTCATCACCGTCGTCATCGCCGGCGCAGTCACAGCAGCGCTCCTGCGCCTCATCGGTCTCGGGTGACCCACCGGTCACACGGCGTACAAGAAACGTGCGGCCCGCACCTGTGAGTACGCAGGTCACAGCGTGATTCTCGGTCGCTGTGACCCTTGTCACCACCGACCGGCGGTGGGACTCTGAGAGGCGGCACCCAGCCGGGCGACCACTTCCGCGCCAGTCAGAAGAGGAACCTCCGTGATCAACCCCAACCCAGCAGCGCGGCGAGTGCGCCGGGCTCTCGTGCCGCTCCTCGGCTCGACCGCGCTCGTGGCGACGATGTTCGTCGCACCGACCGCGACCGCCGACGAGCACTGGAAGGTCGTCGCGAGCGGCCTCGACAATCCCCGTCAGCTGTCCTTCGGACCCAAGGGCGACCTCTTCGTCGCCGAGGCGGGTCGAGGTGGCGAGGGCCCGTGCATGACCGGCCCCGAGGGAGACACCGTCTGCTTCGGCAAGTCCGGCGCCATCACCCGCGTCAGCCTGGGCAAGGGCAAGCACAAGGGCACGCAGCAGCGGGTCCTGACCAAGCTGCCCTCGGTCGCCGCCCAGGGCACCGCGGAGGTTCCGGCGGGATCGCAGGCGATCGGCCCCCACGACGTCGTCGTCGAGGGCTCGAAGAAGCTCGTCTTCACCGTCGGCCTCGGCGCAGACCCGGCGGTGCGCAAGACCGAGGAGGCCCTGAGGGACATGGGCACGCTGCGCTCGGCGACCATCGGTTCGAAGAAGACGAACCTGATCGCCGACATCGCCAAGCACGAGGCGCGCACGAACCCGATCCACGACCCGGACAGCAACCCGGTCGGCTTCATCCGGCACGGATCCGGCTATGTCGTCGCCGATGCGGGCGGCAACACCCTCGTCGACGTCTCGAAGAGGGGTCGCATGTCGACGCGCGCGGTCTTCCAGGACCAGCTGGCTCTCGCGCCGCCGTTCCTCGGGCTCCCTGCCGGCACGAAGATCCCCGCGCAGGCCGTCCCCACGTCGGTCGCCAAGGGGCCCGACGGCGCGCTGTACGTCAGCCAGCTCACCGGATTCCCCTTCGAGAAGGGGTTGGCGAACATCTACAAGGTCGACAAGAAGGGCAAGGTCAGCGTGTATGCCAGCGGCCTGACCAACGTCACCGACCTCGCGTTCGGCCCGGGCAACCGGCTGTATGCGGTGCAGCTGTCGACCGAGGGCCTGCTCACCGGCCCGATCGGCTCGGTCGTGGCCATTCCCAAGGGTGGCGGGGCCACGCACACCGTCGTGGCACAGGGCCTCTTCGCGCCGTACGGCATAGCGATCAAGGGCAAGACCGCCTATGTCACCACGGGCAGCGTCGCACCGGGGGCGGGCGAGGTGATCGCGATTCCGCTTCGCTGAGGCCCACTGCCGGCGCAGACCCGAGGCAGGTCTGCGCAAGGCAGGGATGAGGGGAACGTGGCCGGTGCCGCTGCAGGGCGGCACCGGTCACGGCAACGCTCTGGCCTGTCGCCGCGGCGCGGGAGGGTCAGGGCGGGGACGTTCGCTCGAGCTCGAGCAGTCGGCTCAGGTGCTCGCCGTATCCGGACTTGACGTAGCGCTCCGCGGTCTCGGCGAGCTCGTCATCGGAGAGGAATCCCATCCGCCAGGCCGCCTCCTCAGGACTGCCGATCTGCAGACCCTGGCGCGCCTGAATCGTCCGCACGTAGTTGCTCGCGTCGTTGAGGGAGTCGAAGGTCCCGGTGTCGAGCCAGGCCGTCCCGCGGGGCAGCTTCTCCACCCACAGCCGCCCGCGCTCGAGATAGTGCCGGTTGACGTCGGTGATCTCGTACTCCCCGCGCGCCGACGGCGCCAGCCCGCGCGCGATCTCGACGACCTCCTCGTCGTAGAAGTACAGCCCCGGTACGGCCCAGTGCGACCTCGGCTCGTGCGGCTTCTCCTCGATCGAGAGGGCGCGCCCATCCTCGGCGACCTCCACGACGCCGTAGGCGCGCGGGTCGGCGACCTGGTAGCCGAAGATCAGGGCTCCGTCGACGGACTCCGCCTTCTCCCGCAGCCGGTAGCCCAAGCCGGGACCGGAGAAGATGTTGTCACCCAGGACCAGACACGACGGTAGTCCCGCGACGAAGTCCGCCCCGATCGTGAACGCCTGGGCCAGGCCCTTCGGCTCGTCCTGGACCGCGTAGGAGATCTCGATACCGAACTTCGAGCCGTCCCCGAGAAGGTGGCGGAATGCGTCGTTCTCGTGCGGCGTCGTGATGACGAGCACCTCGCGGATGCCGGCGAAGATCAGCGTGGAGAGCGGGTAGTAGACCATCGGCTTGTCATAGACCGGCATGAGCTGCTTGCTCGTCGCCAGGGTCAGCGGGTGCAGCCGACTCCCCGTCCCCCCGGCCAGGATGATCCCTCGCATGGTCCAACTCTGGCACATGGATGCCGAGGCAACGGAATCCCTTGGGTATCGTCGGTCGCGTGAGCAGACTGCTGGTGACCGGGGGCGCAGGGTTCATCGGCAGCAACTTCGTCCACTGGGTTCTCGCGAACACCGACTCCCGCGTCACGGTGCTCGATGCGCTGACGTATGCGGGGCACCGGTCCTCCCTCGACGGCACCCCCGAGGGGCGCATGTCACTCGTCGAGGGCTCGATCACGCGTCCGGGCCTCGTCGATGATCTGGTCGCCGAGCACGACGCCGTGGTGCACTTCGCGGCCGAGTCGCACAACGACAACTCCCTCGAGGGACCGGGAGCCTTCGTCGACACGAACATCGTCGGCACCTTCCACGTCCTGCAGGCCGTTCGCGCGCACGGCACGCGCCTGCACCACATCTCGACCGACGAGGTCTACGGCGACCTCGAGCTCGACGATCCGGCGAAGTTCACGCCGACCACCGCATACAACCCGAGCAGTCCCTACTCGGCGTCCAAGGCCGCGTCGGACCACCTGGTCCGCGCGTGGGTGCGCTCCTTCGGGGTCGAGGCGACGATCAGCAACTGCTCGAACAACTACGGTCCGCGCCAGCACGTCGAGAAGTTCATCCCCCGGCAGATCACGAACGTCCTCGACGGGGTCCGTCCGCGGCTCTACGGTGCGGGGCTCAACGTGCGCGACTGGATCCACGTCGACGATCACAACAGCGCGGTCTGGCGCATCCTCCAGGACGGCCGGATCGGACAGACCTACCTCATCGGCGCCGACGGCGAGAGGTCGAACAAGGACGTCGTCGAGACGATCCTGACGCTCATGGGAGAACCGGCCGACGCATACGATCACGTCACCGACCGCGTCGGACATGACCTGAGGTATGCGATCGACGCCTCGCTCCTGCGCGACGAGCTGGGCTGGGCTCCGGTCTACACGGACTTCACCGACGGCTTGGCGGCCACGATCGACTGGTACCGACAGAACGAGGCCTGGTGGCGGCCGCTCAAGGCGGAGACCGAGGCGCGCTACGCGGCGAAGGGCCAGTGATGGCCGAGCTCACGGTCGAACGGACCGCGATCGACGGCCTGCTCGTCGTCCGGCTACCGGTGCACGGGGACGCTCGCGGCTGGTTCAAGGAGAACTGGCAGCGGGCCAAGTCGGTCCCGCTCGGTGTGCCGGACTTCGGTCCGGTCCAGGAGAACATGAGCCACAACGTCGAGCCGGGCGTCACGCGCGGATTCCACGCCGAGCCGTGGGACAAGTACGTGTCCGTGGCGGCCGGTCGGGTTTTCGGCGCCTGGGTCGACCTTCGCGAGGGAGACGGCTTCGGCACCCTCGTGACGACCGAGATCGATCCGGGCCTGGCGGTCTTCGTGCCGCGCGGCGTCGCGAACGCCTACCAGGCTCTGGACCCGGACTCCACGTATGCCTACCTCGTCAACGACCACTGGTCACCCGAGGCGCGCGACCGCTACACCTTCGTCAACCTCGCCGACGAGACGATCGCCTGCCCGTGGCCGATTCCGCTGAGCGAGGCCACGCTCTCGGAGGCCGACGAGAACCACCCGCGCCTCGACGCCATCACGCCGCTCCCCCGGCACGGTCGGACGATCGTCGTCGGAGGCGACGGCCAGCTCGGCCGCGCGCTGCGCGCGGTCTTCCCCGAGGCCGAGTTCCTGTCGCGCTCCGAGCTCGACATCGCCAGCGCCGAGTCCGTCGCTGCCTTCGACTTCGACCACGTGGACACGATCGTCAACGCAGCGGCGTGGACCGCGGTCGATGCCGCCGAGACCCCGGAAGGCCGAGTCGGCTGCTGGCGGACGAACGTCGAGGGCGTTGGCCGCCTCGTCGAGGTCGCCCGTCGCCATCGCGCGACGCTGGTGCATGTCTCGAGCGACTACGTCTTCGACGGCACCCGGGAGGTGCACAGCGAGGACGAGCCGTTTTCACCGCTCGGCGTCTATGGCGCCTCGAAGGCCGCCGGTGACGCCCTCGTCGCCACGTGGGAGCGGCACTACATCGTGAGGACGAGCTGGGTGATCGGCGAGGGGCCGAACTTCGTGCGCACCATGGTCGACCTCGCCCGTCGCGGCATCAGCCCGACCGTCGTGGACGACCAGTATGGGCGGCTCACCTTCGCCGACGACCTCGCCGACGCCATCGCACACCTCGTCCGGACATCGGCGAACTTCGGCTCCTACAACGTCACCAACGACGGTCCGACACAGTCGTGGTTCGACATCGCCGCGCGGATTTTCGAGCTCGTGGGCGCCGAGGGTTCGGTCTCCCCCGTGTCGACCGAGGAGTACGCGTCCGGGAAGAGCCTCGCTCCGCGCCCGAGGCACAGCACCCTCGAGTTGGACAAGATCAGGTCGGCTGGCCTGGTGGCATCGCCGATGAGCCCGCGCCTCACCGAGTACGTCGGAGGCTTGCTGCGACCCTGGGGCATTACCCTGGGACATTCGTCACAGCCCTGAGCTGAGGTCGACACCGTACCGCTCACGCACATGTTGGATGATTAGCGGTCTCTGGTCCGCGAACCGAGGATGGGTGAAGAGCCGACGTTTGACGAAGGGGAAGCCGGCGTCCAGCAGTTCGTGCCAGCACAAAGAGGGATTGAACCCCGGGCCCACCCCGAATGAGGCGTGGTCCCACCCCCACCCTGTGCGGATCGACGCCGCAGCCAACGTCCGGGTGAGCCCGTGCTCGTAGGCTCTCACCAGGTCGATCCGGTCTCTTGTGCGCGGCAGCGTCGTGAAGAAGTCGCGCACGGGCGGCAGGCTCAGGGCGCCGTCATTGAACAGGAGGAAGTAGCTCTGCAGGTGCTCCGCCCCCGTGACTCCACGTGTTGCCGCCCACACCTGGGCGCGGCTGGCCTCAGCGCGGTCCAACGTCGCGCGCAGACCGGGGCTGTCGGAAGGCAGCGGCCCGATGACGGAGTCGTTCGTCAGGAGCACGTGCCCGGCTTGGGTGAGAGCGGGGTGGGCATCCAGCGCCGCAGCCCACGCCCCGAAGTCGTACTTGGCGTTGGCACGCGAGACGATGGCCACACCGTGAGGCACTGCGTCAGGTGCCGTGACTGCTGATCCCCGCTCGCGTGAGCAGACGAGCAGGCAGGGGTATCCAGCGGCGGCCAGAGCACCGGCCATCACCAGGGCCCATGGACGGACCCGGTCCTCATGCGAGAACTCGGCTAGCACGGCGATTCGGTCTCCGCTGACCACCGAGTCGGGATCCCCCGCCACGACGTGCAGCCCGGCTGTCCCACGGCGACGAGCCCGCAAGTCCGCAGCCGAGTTGACTGCCCCTTGAGCCATCCACGAGGCGGACCGAATAGAACGCAGCGCCGGGATCGCGAGCGCACCCCTTCTGGGGTCACGCATGATGTTCCGACCCAGCCTGCGAAAGTCACCCCGGCGGGCTTTGAGGAGTGCTGCTCCAGACAGCTCCTGGTCATAGGCAAGGTCGATGTCGAACCTGTCCGCCACCACCTTCGGATGGACCCGCCGCGACGTGATCATCTCCGCGCGCCCAGCCTCGTGGACAACATCGATCCACATCGGCCTGCTGATGCGGCGCTGCGGCACATCGTCCTCGGCGGTCACCCCGACGACCGTTGTCGGCGGGACGCCTTCCGCGCGAGCCTCGATGAGTGAACGCACGGGCGCGCTGTCGTCGCGGGCTGCGAAGACACCTCCGGTGCGATCGATAATCAGACCTTCGGGAAAAGTGATGAGCAGCCGCTCCTCTCGCCCCAACTCGGCACGCACGGTGGCCAGGCAGTCCCGAGCCATTGCATCGTCGCTGTCCAGGACCGTCGTGATGAGGTACGGGGAGTGGGCTCGGCCCGCCACGACGTCCGCGACCGACATCGCGTTGAACGGTCGGTGCCCCCAGACGGGAGTGAAGGCGCCAGCCGCGATGCGCTCGACCTCCTGTCGGAAGTCGGGCTCACACCGATCGTCGAACCAGACGAGCCACGTGAAGTCCGCGCCGCGCTGCCCGGACACCGACGGGAGACACGCGTCGAAGAAGAAGCCCAGCCGATACCAGAGCAACTCGGCATCGGGCGCAGGGACGCTCTCCGCTCGTGGGGCGCTGAAGTTCGTCAGCACCACGTGGTCGACAACACGCGTCGTCTCTTCGGTCCCCACCCCCGCTCAGCGCCCCTGGAAGTCCGGCTTCCGCTTGTCGACCCGAGCCCGGACGCCCTCCTCGACATCCTCGCTCTCCCAGACCGCGGCGAAGTCGTCGTCGAGGTCCTCCGCCCACGGCCGAGGCGGGAACATGGATTCAAGAACCCGCTTGGAGTAGGCGAGCGTCAAGGGAGCCGCCGTTGCGAGGTCCTCAGCCCACTCCATGGCGTCGTGGACCCATCCCAGCCGGTCGACGAGTCCCCCAGACGTTCGCCACCGATGCCTCCGGCTCGCAGCCACCAGTCCGAGAGGGAGAGGAACCAATGTGACCCCGTGCCGAATGGTCGAAACGGGTCCACACAGAGAGACTTGAACGTGGGGTTGGGCTACCGCTGGAGCGCGCCTCAGGCAGGCGGAGGAGGTGGCTGGCAAGCAGCGTCGGTGTTGCCGCTGGGGATGTTGCCGCTCTGCAACGGAACCGGAGCCGCTGCGGGCACCCCACCCACCGAGTAGAAGACCAGCAGATTAACAGTGCAGTTCGATACGTCGAGGAGGTAGACCGTGACCGAACCGCCTTCGGTGGTGCACTGATCCCCGTCGAATACGACGTCTGAAATGGTGCCGTTGTTCCCAAGCGTCACGTTGTCGATGCAGATCTCCGTCGTCGCGCCGACGCAGTTGCCCGTGTCAGTGATGTCGATGACGAGCTTCATGTTCTTAATGGGTCCGTTGCAACACTTGAACGACTGCTCGATGTCCACCGTGAACTGGGGGATGCACGCTGAGGCTGCCATCGCTGGGGCCGCGGCAATGATCGGAAGGGCGGGCACAGACCACGCGGCACCCTTAGTGAGGGTACGTCGCGAGATGCTTCGCGGTTCTGACGTTGGCATAATCCTGGCTTCTCCTTTAAGAATCCCCTACGGTCACGCACAATGTAGCAGCAGCTGTCAGCCTCCGCAGACAGGTCCGACCGTTTGGCCCGAAAGTAGCACGTCCGGCGCCGACGACGAGCGCTTGGCCGGTACCTCAGCACAACCAAGTGACGCTCAGCGCCCCTGGAAGTCTGGCTTCCGCTTCTCGAGTCGAGCGCGAACGCCCTCTTCGACGTCCTCGCTCTCCCAGACCGCGGCGAAGTCGTCGTCGAGGTCCTCCGCCCACGGCCGAGGCTCGAACATCGATTCCAGCACACGCTTCGAGTAGGCGAGCGTCAAAGGAGCCGCGGTCGCCAGGTCTTCCGCCCACTCCATGGCGTCGTGGACCGAGCCCAGCCGGTCGACGAGTCCCCGGTCGTAGGCCCGACGGTCGTCGAGCTGCTCGCACCCGAGCAGAATGGCACGCGCTGCGCCTCCCCCGGCGATGAGCGCCAACCGCCGGATCGTCCAGGGATCGACGGCGAGACCGTTGCGCGCCGTCGGGATGGCGAACTTCGCCGAGGGCGCCGCGACGCGCAGGTCGCAGGCGATGGCCACCTGGGTGCCGGCCCCGATGGCGGGGCCGTTTACCGCGGCGATGACCGGCATCGGCGCAGACGAGATGGCATCGAGGGTGACGTAGAGGGCGTCGCGGAACCCGGGGCCGTACACCCCGCCCAGGTCGGCCCCGGAGCAGAACGAGCTGCCCGCTCCGGTGATGACCATGGCTCGCACGCCCTCGCCCACGAGGGCGTCGACCGCGTCGCGCAGGTCCTCCACGTGCTCGAGGTCGAGCGCATTGCGTCGCTCGTGCCGGTCGATCGTCACGACGCCGACGCGACCCCGCACCTCGGAGAGGATCATGCGGCACCGCCGGCCACGCTCATCACCGCGATCGAGGTCTCGACGAGCGACCCCAGCCAGACACGCCCATCGTGCTCCCGAACACCGGTCACCATGTGCCATTCAGCGGCATCCGCCGAGAGGTCGTGGACGAGACGACCGGTGGAGTCGTACGCCTGCACCCGCACCGTCCGCTTCGGTGCCGGCTTGACCGCCTCAGGGAGCCGCAGCACGGCGGGTCGCAGACGCGCTCCGCGTCCCTGGAGGAAGCTCAAGGTCGCATCCGGCGGCGAGGCGATCGCGACCCACACCAGGCCGTCCGAGCCGAGCGCGATGTTGTCCGGGTATCCCGGGAGTTCGGTGATCGCTGCCAGCTCGCGTCCGTCGGCGGTCAGTCGCCGGATCCGGCGCAGGGCGAGCTCGGCGACCCATACCTGGGAGCCGTCCGCAGTCAGCGCCACACCGTTGGCGAAGCCGACTCCGTCGAGGACAGTGTCGACCTGCCCATCGGGTCGACGTCGAAGCAGCCGGCCGCTCATCGTGTGCATGATGAGGTCCGACTTCCAGTCCTCGACGGTGTAGTGCCGCGTGCTGTCGCTGAAGTAGATGGTCCCGTCCTCCGCCACGGCAGCGTTGTTCGTGAAGCGCAGCGCCTGACCGTCGACGGTTGTCACGAGCGCCTCGATGGCGCCACCCCGGGTCTCCACCGCCAGGAGACCGGCATGGGCGTCGCAGACGAGCAGCCGCCCGTCAGTGAGCCACTCGAGCCCGAGCGGCCGCCCACCGGTCTGGGTGATCCGTTCGATCACGGATCCGTCGGTGGCCACGGACCAGATGGACCCGTCGTTCGTCCCGGTCAGCACCCGGTCGCCATCCGCGGTCAGCAGCACGTCCTCCGGTCCGATGCCCGGGACACCGAATCTCTCGAGCGCTCGCATGGCTCAGTCACCCAGTCCGAGGTAGTGCTCGAGACCAACCGTGAGGCCCGGATGGTCGGCCACCTGCCGGACCGCCTCTATCACTCCGGGCATGAACGAGACCCGGTCGAAGGAGTCGTGCCGGATCGTCAGCTGCTCCCCCGCGGTGCCGAACAGGACCTCCTGGTGGGCCACGAGCCCGCGAAGGCGCACGCTGTGCACGTGCACGCCCTCGACCGTCGCGCCTCTGGCGCCATCAGGATCGTGCGCAGTGGCGTCCGGAACCGGTCCCATGTCGTATGCGGTTCTCGCCTCCCCGATCAACCGCGCTGTCCGCGCCGCCGTCCCCGACGGGGCATCGACCTTGTTCGGGTGGTGCAGCTCGATGATCTCGACCGACTCGTAGAACCGAGCGGCCTTCGCGGCAAAGGCCATCATGAGGATCGCGCCGATCGCGAAGTTCGGCGCGATGAGCACTCCGACCCCGGGCCGCTCGGCGAGGGCGGACTCGAGCTCGGCGAGGCGCGCGTCGTCCCAGCCGGTGGTGCCGACGACCACGTGCACTCCCTCGCCAACGCAGTGCAGCACGTTGCCCAGGGAGGCGTCGGGGACGGAGAACTCGACGACGACATCGGCGCCGGCGAGATCCCCGAGCTCGTCGCCCTGGTCGTACCGGCCGACAAGCCTGAGACCCTCGGCGGCCTCGACTGCCCGACAGACCTCCGAACCCATCTTTCCGGCTGCTCCGATGACGGCGACGGCGATCTCTGCGCTCACGCTCGCCAGCCTATCCAGGCCGGGAGCGATACTTGCGGGCGTTACGACGTCGGGCGAGGTTCATCTGACTCGTCAAGCATCTCCAGTGCCGCCGCCACGTCGTCGACGTCGACCTTGAGACCAAGATGATGCGTTCGAGGCACAAGCCGAGGGTGGGTCGTGCGCTGTTCAAGTTCGACCCGATTAGCGACTGCTTCTTGTCGGGCGGGATCCGCCTCTCGCTGCTGCCTCCCCATCTCGCCAGGATAGAGCGCCGTTCACGGACCTCACGACAACTTCCGGTAGACCCGCGGACGGAAGAAGCGGGCTATACCTCGGCCGCCTCGATCCGGCCGTGCCGCTGACCGTCGACGACCGACGGCTCACTCGACGGGGCGGTCATCGCATACAGCGTCCGACCCCTCTCCCCGCCCATGGCGCACGCATAGGCGATCTGGCTGGTCTCCACCGAACCGGTCACCTCGCCGCCCTCGGCGAACCGCAGGACGGTCGGCGTCAGCGCGGTCGCGACCCAGATCCCGCCGTCGGGGTCCGCGCAGATGCCGTCGGGGGCGGCCATCTGCTCGGCGGTCGAGGCGAAGACACGGCGGTTCGACAGGCTGCCGTCCTCGGCGACGTCGAACGCGGTCAGCTGCATCCGCAGCGTCTCGGCGAGCACGAGCGTGCGTCCGTCGTCGATGAGCGCCATACCATTCGGGAAGCGCACCGACTCGGCCGCGACGTCGACCGTCCCGTCCGGGTGCACGAGCGCCAGGCTCGTGGCACCGGCGGTCTCGTCGGCGAGGATCGTCGGGATCTCACGCTGGGCCATGTCGGCGTGGAGGTCGTAGCCGAAGTTGCCCACGTAGGCCCTTCCCTGACAGTCACACAGAAGGTCGTTGACGTGGAAACCCGCGAGGCTGCTCAGGTCGGCATGCTCGACGAGGCTTCCGTCCGGCTCGAGTCGCAGCACCTTGCGGTCGGTCATGCTCGAGACGATGAGCCGGCCGTCGGGAAGCCACCCGAGCCCGGACGGCTGTCCGGGCACGTCGACCACCTTGGTCTCGACCCCGTCGGGGTCGAGGGTGAAGACGCCGTGCCTGTAGAAGTCGGAGAACCAAAGCCGCCCGTCCCGCCTCCGCGGCCCCTCTCCGAACGCCAATCCCTCGTGAATCACCTCTGCGGTCGTCATGCGCACTCCTTCGTGGCTCGGGATCAGGTGTCGTCCGAACGGCCCGCGGTCGGGGACCATTTGCGACCCAGATAGGTCAGGTCGTCGGCGACGTCCTCACGGTATCGGGCGTACGAGGCGTCGAAGGGGGTCTGCGCGTGGTAGGCGAGCACCCGGTCGTGCTGGACGGTGACGAGCCGGCCGCTCGCCCGGCTGAAGAAGTCGCGGTGGTCGACCATCCGCAGCCGCTCGTCCCAGCCCACCGCGCGCACGGCCTCCGTCCTCCCCAGGTACACCTGGGCCACCTTGCCGACCACGGGCAGCTCGTCGATCACCGTCCCCAGCGGTATGCGCGGCTCACCCGCCCCGGCGAAGAGCGGACTCGTGCTCCGGTCGACGAGCTTGCGCACCGGCAGGTCGACGAGGGCGACCCCGACGATGTCGACCTGCGGGTTGTGGTCGAGGTAGTCCATCAGGACGGCAAGATCGGTCAGCGCGGTGAGGACGATGTCGTCGTCGCAAACGAAGACGAACTCGGTCTCCACAGCAGCCAGAGCGGCGTTACGCCCCACTGCTACTCCGGAGTTGAACGGCAGCGCAATGACGTCGACCCAAGGGCCCGAGGGGCCGACCGGCTGCCGCGAGTCGTCGGCGACGACGATCCGACCATCGAACACGCGCCTGGCCGAACGGAGGAACCGCCGGATCATCGCCGGCCGCTCGAAGGTCTTGACCGCGATGGTCACCCGCTCGGCGACCTCCTGCCGGTCAGCGGCCGTTCGGCTCGGCGCTCGCCGAGCGTCGACCACCCGCACGAGCCCAAGGTTGGCCGCGGTCACGAGCCGGTATGCGCCACGCACCGGCGCCGCATACGGAGACCGCATCGCCTGCTTGACCCGGTCAGGTCGAAGGCTCGATGGCAGTCTGATCGGCACCCGGTCAGCCTACGGGTCGGACCGATCCATGAGCCGGCCGATCGGAACCGCCACATAGACAAGTGGAGGTGCCTTCGCCCGGAAACCCGGGCGATGACACCTCCACTCGAGTCGGGAAGCTCAGCGACTACTCGCCGCTTCCACCCTCACCGTGCTGGCCACCGTGGCCACGGTTGCCGCCACGACGACGGCGGTGGCGACGCTCACGGTCACCGTGCCCGCCCTCGTGCCGCTCGCGCCGCTCGGAGCGCTCCTCGCGCTCACCACCCTCCTCACGGGCCGGACGCTCGTCGCCCTCACCCGAGTCGGAGCCGGCCTCAGCGCCACCGTCAGCAGCGCCCTCGGCGCCACCCTCGGACTCGCCCTCGCCCTCGGCGATGACGGCCGCCAGGCTGAGCTTGCCGCGCGGGTCGATCTCCTTGAGCTCGACCTGGACCTTCTGGCCGACGGCCAGCACGTCCTCGACCGCGTCGATGCGCTTCCCGCCGACGAGCTTGCGCACCTCGGAGATGTGCAGCAGGCCGTCCTTGCCGGGCAGCAGCGAGACGAACGCGCCGAACGTTGTCGTCTTGACGACCGTGCCGAGGAACCGCTCGCCGACCTCGGGCATCTGCGGGTTGGCGATCGAGTTGATCATCGCCCGTGCGGCCTCGGCCGACGGACCGTCGGTCGCGCCGATGTAGACGGTGCCGTCGTCCTCGATGGAGATCTGCGCGCCGGTCTCCTCCTGGATCTGGTTGATCATCTTGCCCTTCGGGCCGATGACCTCGCCGATCTTGTCGACCGGCACGGTCACCGAGATGACGCGCGGAGCGAACGGGCTCATCTCGTCCGGCGCGTCGATCGCCTCGGCCATGACATCGAGGATGTGCAGACGAGCGTCGCGCGCCTGGGTCAGCGCCCCGCCGAGCACGTCGGCGGGGATGCCGTCGAGCTTGGTGTCGAGCTGGATCGCCGTGACGAACTCCTTGGTGCCGGCGACCTTGAAGTCCATGTCACCGAAGGCGTCCTCCGCTCCGAGGATGTCGGTGAGCGCGGCGTACTTCATCTCGCCGTCGACCTCGGCCGAGACCAGACCCATCGCGATGCCCGCGACCGGCGCGCGCAGCGGCACACCCGCGTTCATCAGCGACAGCGTGGACGCACAGACCGAGCCCATCGACGTCGAGCCGTTCGAGCTCAGCGCCTCGGACACCTGACGGATCGCGTAGGGGAACTCCTCACGCGTCGGTAGGACCGGCAGCAGAGCCCGCTCGGCGAGCGCCCCGTGGCCGATCTCGCGGCGCTTCGGGGATCCGACGCGGCCGGTCTCACCGGTGCTGTACGGCGGGAAGTTGTAGTTGTGCATGTAGCGCTTGCGCGTCTCGGGCGAGAGCGTGTCGAGCTGCTGCTCCATGCGGAGCATGTTCAGTGTCGTCACGCCGAGGATCTGGGTCTCGCCACGCTCGAAGATCGCCGAGCCGTGCACCCGCGGGAGCACCTCGACCTCGGCCGAGAGCGCGCGGATGTCCGCGAGGCCACGGCCGTCGATGCGCACCTGGTCGCGCAGGATCCGCTCGCGGATGAGCTTCTTCTGCACGGCGCGGTATGCGGCGGAGACCTCCTTCTGACGGCTGGCGAACTCGCCCTGCCGGCCCTGGCCGGACTCGGGGTCGTAGTCGCTGACCAGCTCGAGGTGGATCTCGGACTTGAGCGTGTTGATCGCGTCCTCGCGCTCCTGCTTGCCGGCGATCGAGAGGATCTCGGCGAGGCGGCCGTCCTTGGTCGCGAGCGTCTCGACGGCGCCGTAGACGTCGTCGGTGTAGTCGAGGAAGACCGGGAACTCCTCGACCGGCTTGGCGGCCTCGGAGGCGAGCTGGGCCTGCGCGTCGCACAGGACCCGGATGAAGCCCTTGGCGGCCTCGAGACCCTCGGCGACGACCTCCTCGGTGGGAGCGGTCTTGCCCTGGTTGCGCACGAGGTCCCAGGTCGAGGTGGTGGCCTCGGCCTCGACCATCATGATCGCGACGTCGTCACCGACGACCCGACCGGCGACGACCATGTCGAAGGTCGAGCGCTCGATGTCGGAGAAGTTCGGGAAGGCGACCCACTGGCCGTCGATCAGGCTGACGCGGACGCCGCCGATCGGGCCGGAGAACGGCAGGCCGGAGATCTGGGTGGCCGCGGAGGCGGCGTTGATCGCGAGGACGTCGTACTGGACGTCGGGGTTGAGCGCGAGGACGGTGATGACGACCTGGACCTCGTTGCGCAGGCCCTTGGTGAAGGACGGGCGCAGCGGGCGGTCGATCAGGCGGCAGGTGAGGATGGCCTCGGTGCTGGGGCGACCCTCGCGGCGGAAGAAGCTGCCGGGGATCCGGCCTGCCGCATACATCCGCTCCTCGACGTCGACGGTCAGGGGGAAGAAGTCGAAGTGCTCGCGCGGAGATCCACTCGCGGTGGTCGTCGCCAGGAGCATGGTGTCGTCATCGAGGTACGCGCTGACGGCGCCCCCGGCCTGACGAGCGAGGCGGCCGGTCTCGAACCGGACCTTGCGGGTGCCGAAGCGACCGTTGTCGATCGTGGCCTCGGCGAAAGTGATGTCTGGACCCTCCATGGGCCCTCCGTTCTTTTTCTCATTCGTGCCTGCGTGCATCGTCGTTGTGCACGAGGTGGGGTGACCCGGGTGTGACTGTTCAGTTGTGGGCCGGCTGTGCCGATCGGGTATGCGGTGGCCGGCCTGAGCCGGCACGCCCACCGATACGCGAGAAGCGGCCCACGATGGGGCCGCTCCCGGCAATACTTATCGGCGCAGTCCGAGGCGCTTGATGAGCGAACGGTAGCGCTCGACATCGACGCTCTCGAGGTAGCGCAGCAGGCGGCGGCGCTGACCGACGAGGAGCAGCAGACCACGACGGCTGTGGTGGTCGTGCTTGTGCTCGCGCGAGTGCTCGGTGAGGTCCTTGATCCGCTGCGTGAGCAGGGCGATCTGGACCTCGGGGGAGCCGGTGTCACCCTCGACGGTGGCGTACTCGGCCATGATCTGCTTCTTGACGTCTGCGCTCAAAGGCATGGGCGACTGACTCCTTGTTCTCTCATCGTTGCGCGGCGCGCCCGGGCTGGTTCACCGGGGCTCTCTCGATCCGCGGCCGTTCTGACGGCAGGGCCCACTCGGGCCAATCAACAAAGGTACCAGCGACGCGCTCAGGGTCCCAATTGCCCAGTGACATCTGCTCCTCGGTACGTACCCTTGATTTTGTGGCGATGGTCAGTGTGGAACACGCGAAGACCCACCTCTCTGCCCTCATCGCAGCTGCCGAGAGGGGCGAAGAGGTCATCATCACGCGGGACTCGTTGCCCGTGGTGAGGCTCGTGTCGCTTGGCCCCGTAGCGGAACGCGAACGCGGGTTCGTCCCCTACAGCGTGCCGGACAGCTTCCTCGGCCCGCTCGCCTGCGATGAGCTCGCCATCTGGGAAGGGTGAACGCATGCCGCCAGAGCCGATTCCGCGCTAGCACAGAACCATTCGCCAAGGGCGAATAGCAGCCTATTGACCCCGGACGTGATTGCGGCCACAGTCTCCTTACCGGCCAGTGTCGGCCGGCGAGGAGCACCTGCCGAGGAGCGTCATGGTTTCGATCAGACTCACAGTCGACAACGTCGAGCGGACGGCGGAGGTGGAGCCTCGCACGTTGCTCGTGCACGCCCTGCGCGAACAGCTGGGCAAGGTGGGCACCGTGGTCGGCTGCGACACGAGCAACTGCGGCGCCTGCACGGTGCTGCTCGACGGCGAGAGCGTGAAGTCGTGCTCCGTGCTCGCCGTCCAGGCCGACGGGTCCACGGTGGACACCGTCCAGGGCCTGGCCCAGCCGGATGGGACCCTGCATCCGATCCAGCAGGCCTTCCACGAGCACCACGGCCTGCAGTGCGGGTACTGCACTCCGGGGATGCTCATGCGCGCTGTCTGTCTTCTGAGCGAGAACCCGACGCCCACCGAGGAGGAGGTCCGGCACGGCATGGAGGGCAACATGTGCCGCTGCACCGGATACCAGGGCATCGTCGATGCCGTCATGGCGGCCTCGCAGGCCATGAGCGACTCCTACGGCGCGAACCAGAGCAGCATCGCCGAGCCTGCGGGGGTGGCGTCATGACGACCACCGCCGACCGCCCCGACACCGCCGAGGTCGGCCAGTCCCGGCTCCGCAAGGAGGACCGGCGGTTGCTGACCGGACGCACCCGCTGGACGGACAACCTCGAGCTGCCCGGCATGGTGCATCTGGCCCTGGTCCGCTCCCCCGTCGCGAACGCGACCATCACCGGGATCGACACGACGGAGGCGGCCGCCGCCCCTGGCGTCGTCGGGGTCTGGACCGGCGAGGACCTGCCCGAGCAGGGCGCCATGCCGATCGCCTGGACCGTGAGCGACAACCTCAAGGTCCCCAGTCTCATGCCGCTGGCAGTGGGCACGGTCAAGCACGTCGGCGATGTCGTCGCCGTCGTCGCCGCCACGAGCAAGGACGCCGCCGACGACGCGGCCGGCATGGTCGACGTCTCCTACGACGAGCTGCTGGTCGTCATGGACCCGATCGCCGCCCTCGAGGCGGACTCGCCACTTGTCCACCCCGAGCTCGGCACGAACGTGTGCGCGACGTGGGGCATGGACTCCGTCGCGCTCGGGACCGGAGGCGACGTCGAGGAGGCCATCCGGGCCGCCGAGGCCGACCCGGACCAGGTCGTCATCCGCCGCACCCTCCGCCAGAACCGGATCACGCCCGCCTTCGTCGAGCCCCGCTCCATCGTCGTCGACCCGACGGCCGAGCAGGTGACGATGTGGTCCGCGACCCAGGTGCCGCACATCCTGCGGATCCTCCTGGCGATGACGCAGCCGGTCGACGAGCACGAGCTCCGCGTCATCGCCCCGGACGTCGGCGGCGGCTTCGGCGGCAAGCTCCAGGCCACCCGCGAGGAGGCGCTGGTCCTCCTCATCGCGCTCCGTCTGCAGCTTCCGGTGAAGTACACCGAGACGAGGATGGAGTCGATGCAGTCGGCCCACCACGCCCGCGACCAGGTCCAGCGCCTCACTCTCGCCGCCCGCAAGGACGGCACGATCACGGCCTTCGACGTCGACCTCGTCGCCGACATGGGCGCCTACCTCGGCATCCTCACCGCCGGCATCCCGCTGCTCGGCGGCTTCATGTTCAACGGCATCTACAAGATCCCGGCGTACAGGTTCTTCTGCACCGACGTCTTCACGAACAAGGTGATGACCGACGCCTACCGCGGCGCCGGCAAGCCCGAGGCGACGTTCGGGATCGAGCGGATGATGGACGAGCTCGCCGTCGAGCTCGGGTTGGACCCGATCGAGGTCCGCCGCCGCAACTGGATCAACCCGGACGAGTTCCCGTATGCGACGGTCGCCGGCCTCACGTACGACTCCGGGAACTACGACCAGGCAACGGACCGGGCCCTCGAGCTCTTCGACTACGACGGGCTGCGGGCCGAGCAGGCCCGCCGCCGGGAGTCGAACGATCCGGTCCAGCTCGGGATCGGGGTGTGCACCTTCGTCGAGCTGTCCGGTCTCGCGCCGAGTCGGGTCCTCGGGTCGCTCAACTACGGCTCCGGCGGCTGGGAGCACGCGAGCATCCGGATGCTGCCGACGGGCAAGGTCGAGGTCGCTGCCGGGACGACGCCGCACGGGCAGGGACACGCCACCGCGTTCGCGCAGCTCGTCTCGGACGAGCTCGGCATCCCGTTCGAGGACATCACCCTCATCAGCGGCGATACCGCCACCGTGCCCCGGGGCATGGACACCTACGGGTCGCGCTCCCTCGTCGTCGGCGGCATGGCCATCGTCGGGGCCGCGCGCCGGGTCGTCGAGAAGGCCCGACCCCTCGCAGCCCACCTGCTCGAGGCCGACCCGAACGACCTCGAGTACGACCGAGGCACCTTCACCGTCCGCGGGACGGACACGAGCAAGACGATCCCCGAGATCGCGCTCGCCATGTGGCTCGCGCACGACCTGCCCGACGGCATGGAGGCCTGCCTGGACTCCGAGTCGACCTTCGACCCGGAGAACTTCTCCTACCCGACCGGCACTCACTTGGCCGCCGTCGAGGTCGACACCGAGACCGGAAAGGTGACCCTACGCGACTACGTCTGCGTCCAGGACGTCGGCGTGCTCGTCAACCCGATGATCGTCGACGGACAGGTCCACGGCGGCCTGACCCAGGGCATCGGGCAGGCCATGTACGAGGAGATCCGCTACAGCGAGGACGGCCAGCTCACCTCCGGCAGCCTCGCCGACTACCTCGTCCCGCACGCCCCCGACGTCCCGCGCTACCGCACCGACACGACGGTGACCCACGCGACAACGAACACGCTCGGCGTCAAGGCGGTCGGTGAGACCGGCACGACCGCGGCGCCGCCCGCCATCGTCAACGGCGTCCTCGACGCCCTGCGCCCCCTCGGGGTCACCGACATCACGATGCCGACCACGCCGCTGAAGGTGTGGTCGGCCATTCAAGCCGCTCGTAGTGAGAAGGGTGGTGCGTCATGAGGCCCGTCGCGTTCGACTACGTGGCCCCGACCACGGTCGAGGAGGTCGTCCAGGCGCTGAGCGACGGCGGCGAGGACGCCACCGTCATCAGCGGCGGACAGTCGCTGCTGCCGGTCCTGAGGATGCGGATGGCCGACCCGAGCCTGCTCGTCGACCTGCGCCGCGTCGACAGCCTGCGCGAGATCCGGGACGACGGCGACAACCTGGTGATCGGCGCGCGCGCCACGCACCGGCAGGTCTCGACCGACCCGCTCGTCCGCCAGCACGCGGGGCTCATCGCAAAGACAGCGGGCTCGATCGGTGACCCCCAGATCCGCTACCGAGGAACCATCGGCGGGTCGCTGGCCCATGCCGACCCCGCCGGCGACATGGGTGCCGCGGTCCTCGCCCTGAACGGCAGCCTCGAGCTCACCGGCCCGCGGGGCTCCCGCACGGTCGCCGGCGGTGACTTCTTCGTCGACTACTTCACGACCGCTCGCGAGCCCGGCGAGGTCGTCACCGCCGTCCGCATCCCGAAGCACGACGGCTGGGGCTCGCACTACGAGAAGTTCACCGTGGTCGTCCAGGCCTGGGCCGTCGTCGCCGTGGCCGCCGCCGTCCGGGTCGAGGGCGGGCAGGTCGCCGAGGCCCGCATCGGGCTGACCAACATGGGCACGACCCCGCTACGGGCGGCCGCCGCGGAGCAGGCGCTGGTGGGCGTGGCCGCCGCCGATACTGACGCGCTGCGGGCCGCAGCCGCGACGGCCGGCGAGGGCACCAACCCGCCGGACGACCCGTCCGGGACACCGGAGTACCGCCGCCACCTGGCCGGCGTGCTCGCCGGACGCGCCGTCGTCAAGGCCGTCGAGGCGGTGGCCTGACGATGACGGAGACGCAGGCAGCGCCGAAGCCCCTCACGATCAACTCCGACATGGGCGAAGCGGTCGGCATCCACTCCTTCGGCCACGACGACGCCCTCCTCGAGGTCATCGACACGGCGAACGTCGCGTGCGGCTTCCACGCCGGCGACCCCACAGGCATCCGCGAGACGGTTCAGAAGGCGGCCAACGCCGGCATCACCATCGGCGCACACCCAGGGCTCCCGGATCTCATCGGCTTCGGCCGGCGGGTCATGGCACTCGACGCCGACGAGACGCGCGACATCGTCCGCTACCAGGTCGGCGCGCTCGTCGGCTTCCTCCAGGCCGAGGGCGTCGAGCTCGACCACATCAAGCCGCACGGCTCGCTCTACGGGATGGTCGCCCGCGACGAGTCCCTCATGCACGCGGTCTGCGACGTCGCCGAGCAGTACGGCGTCGGGGTCTTCGGCATGGCCGGCACGACCCACCAGCGGGTCGCCGACGAGCGCGGGGTGCCGTTCACCGGCGAGGTCTACGTCGACCTCGGCTACCGGGCCGACGGCTCCCTCATCATCGTCCGCCGCCCCCGCGCGACCCCGGTCGACCTCGCCACCGAGCGCGCCCGACTGGCCGTCACCGAAGGTGTCGTACTCGCCGACACCGGCGACCGCATACCGGTGCAGTTCGACAGCATCTGCGTGCACTCCGACACCCCGAACGCGACCGACGTCGGCCGCGCCGTCCGCGAGGTTCTCAACACTCAAACAGGATCCGGCTGACCCATCTCCGAACCTGACAACCGGCCCGGTGGGCCACCGACGAAAGGAACCACATGCCCGAGCACGTCGTGAAGTCCCCCCTCCCCGGTGTCTTCTACCGCCGCCCCTCACCGGATGACCCGGTCTTCGTCGAGGAAGGCGCCGAGGTGACCGCCGAGCAGACGATCGGGCTGGTCGAGGTCATGAAGCAGTTCGCCGAGGTCAAGGCCGGGGCCGCCGGCACCCTGTCGTCGTTCGCCGTGGAGAACGAGTCGACCGTCGGACCGGGCGACGACATCGCGACCATCGAGACCTCGTGACCGGCGGCGTGCAGACGCTTCTCGTCGCCAACCGTGGGGAGATCGCCCTGCGGATCGTTCGCGCCGCCCAGGAGCTCGGCATCCGCTCCGTCGCCGTGTGCAGTGAGGTCGACGTCGACTCGCTGCACGTAGAGCACGCCGACAGCCACGTGGTCATCGGCCCGGCGTCCGCCACCAAGAGCTACCTGAACGTCGACGCCCTGCTCGCCGCCGCGGAGGAGGCGGGCGCCGACTCCGTCCACCCCGGATACGGGTTCCTGTCGGAGAACGCCGAGTTCGCTCAACGCGTGATCGACGCCGGACTGACGTGGGTCGGCCCGGCACCGGAGGCGATCCGGCAGATGGGCGACAAGGCGGCCGCGCGGGCGGCAGCCGAGCGCGCCGACGTGCCGACCGTCCCCGGCTCCGACGGCCCGGTCTCCGGCCTGGACGAGGCACGGGAGGTCGCCGAGACCGTCGGCTACCCCCTGGCGATCAAGGCCTCGGCCGGCGGTGGCGGTCGCGGCATCCGCATCGTCGCGAACCCCGAGGAGCTCGCCGCACAGGTGCCGGTCGCCCAGGCCGAGGCGAAGGCCGCCTTCGGCAGCGGCGAGGTCTACCTCGAGCGCTTCGTCGCCCGGGCGAAGCACATCGAGGTGCAGGTGATCGGCGACGGCACGCGGGCCATCCACTTCGGCGAGCGCGAGTGCTCGCTGCAGCGGCGTCGGCAGAAGGTCATCGAGGAGGCTCCAGCACCCGGACTCCCGGACAGCGTGCGCGAGGAGCTGACGGCCTCCGCGGTGCGGCTCGCCGAGCGGGTCGGGTACTCGGGTGCGGGCACGGTCGAGTACCTGTATGACCCGGCCATCCAGGAGTTCTTCTTCATCGAGATGAACACCCGCATCCAGGTCGAGCACCCAGTCACCGAGATGATCACCGGCCACGACCTCGTCAAGGAGCAGCTGCTCATCGCAGCCGGCAACGCGCTCTCGATCACCCAGGACGACGTCCAGTTCACCGGGCACTCCATCGAGGCGCGGCTCAACGCCGAGAACCCCGACTTCGACTTCCTCCCCAGCCCCGGGCACCTCGACGTGTTCCGGATGCCCGGAGGTCCGTTCGTTCGGGTCGACTCGGGCTTCGAGGCGGGGCGTGGCGTGCCGCCGTTCTACGACTCGATGCTCGCCAAGATCATCGTCTGGGGCCGGGACCGCGACGAGGCGCTGTCCCGACTGGCCCGGGCCCTCGACGAGGTCGAGGTCCAGGGCATCGCCACGACGGTGGCCTTCAAGCGCAGGCTGCTCGACCTGCCCGAGGTCCGCTCGGGCGACTACCACACCACCTATCTCGAGGACATGCTCAGGGCCGAGGGGTCCAGCGACAAGGAGGCGACGTGACGTCCGTGACGACCGAGGAGACCACACAGGAACGGGAGAGCCGGTACTCATGGGGAGCCGATGAGCACCTCGTGGTCCAGATCTCCGAGGAGATGAGCCTTCCGGCCAACTTCACCGCCATGGCGATGAGCACCGCACTCGACGAGCGCGGCCTGGACGGGATCATCGACATCTGTCCGGCCAACGCGTCGCTGCTCGTCCGCTTCGACCCCGACGTCATCGCGCCCGCGGACCTCGAGGCGCAGGTCCGCGATGTCGAGGCGGCCGTGGCGCACAACCCCCACCTCAGCCTGGAGACGCGGATCTTCGACATCCCGGTCTGGTACAACGACCCCTTCACCAACGAGACCGGCGCCCGCTTCCGCGACCGGCACCAGCGGCCCGAGGGCAACGACCTCGAGTTCGCGGCCATCGAGAACGGCCTGCCGTCCGCGGAGGCCTTCATCGAGGCGCACTCCTCGTCCCCGTGGATCGCGTCGATGGTCGGCTTCGTCGCCGGCCTGCCGTTCCTCTTCCAGATGGTCGAGCGCGAGCGCCAGCTCGAGGTGCCGAAGTACCTCCGACCCCGCACGGACACGCCCGAGCGGACGGTCGGCTACGGCGGCTGCTTCTCGTGCATCTACTCGGTGCGCGGCGCCGGCGGCTACCAGATGTTCGGCATCACGCCTGTGCCGATCTTCGACCCCGAGCAGCGACTGGCCGACTTCGAGGAGTTCATGGTGCTGTTCCGGCCCGGTGACATCGTCAAGTTCCGGCCCATCGACGAGGAGGAGTTCAACCGGATCCGTGCCGACGTGGACGCCGGCACGCACAAGGTCCGCCAGGCCCCGGTGACCTTCGTGCTCGAGGACTTCCTCGCCGATCCCGACGGCTACAACGCGCACCTGCTGGAGGCCCTCAATGCCCGTTGAGATCATCGAGCCCGGACTCGGCAGCAGCATCCAGGACCTCGGCCGCCCCGGGTACTACAACGTCGGCATCCCGCCCGGTGGCGCCCTCGACCTCGCCTCGGCGCGGATCGCCAACCTCCTCGTCGGCAACGACGAGGGAGCAGCCGTCATCGAGTCGCCCTACATGGGCCCCAAGCTGCGCTTCACCGAGGACACGCTCGTCGCGGTCACCGGCGCGACGATGGAGCCGAGGCTCAACGGGGAGACGGTCCCGCAGTGGGAGGCCGTGCCGGTCACAGCCGGCGACGAGCTCTCGTTCGGGTTCCTCGAGGCCGGCGCCCGGATCTACATCGCCGTCGCAGGTGGCTTCGACGTCCCGGAAGCACTGGGCAGCCGGTCCACCTATCCCATCGGCCGCTTCGGCGGCTTCCAGGGCCGCCCGCTCGCGGCCGGGGACGCCGTTCCCGTCGGCTCAGGGTCGGGCACGCCGGGCACGTCGGTGCCGGAGCACCTGCGGCCCTCGTGGACCCGCGAGGTCGACGTCCGGGTCGTGCTCGGCCTCTACGACTACCGCCTCGCGCCCGCCGGTCTCTCCGCGTTCCTGGACGAGAGCTGGACGCTCACCCCCGTTGCCGACCGGATGGGGTTCCGCTACACCGGCCCCACCCTGGAGTGGATCGAGCGGGAGCAGCCCTTCGGTGCCGGGTCGGACCCGTCGAACATCGTCGACGCCGGCTACCCGGTCGGCTCGATCCAGGTGCCCGGTGGAGTGGAGCCGATCATCCTGCACCGTGACGCGGTCTCCGGCGGTGGGTATGCGATGGTCGCCACCGTCATCAGCGCCGACATGGACCTCGTCGGGCAGTGCTCCCCCGGCGCCACGACCCGGTTCCGGGCGGTCTCGCTCGACAACGCGCTCGCGGCGCGGCACGAGTACCGCAGCCGCCTTCAGGAACTGCGCTCGGCTCTCGGTGCCTGACGGCTGACCTCCCGCCGTACACCTGAGGCGACACACTCTCTTGTGTAGCATTGTGTGCATGGAGGTGTGCAATGGCGACCAATCTTGCGCTGGACCCCAAGTTGCTTGAGGAGGCGCTCGCCGTGAGTGGAGCGCGCACCAAGAAAGAGGTCGTGACCATGGCGCTGCGGGAGTTCATCGCGCGTCGAGCTCAGGCTGAGATCGTGACGTCTTTCGGAACCCTCGACTGGGATGATGCCTATGACTACAAGGAGGACAGACGCCATCGGGACCGACAGCTCGCGCAGGGCACCTGATGCCACTGCTGGTTGACACGAGCGTGTGGTCACTGGCGTATCGCCGCGACACTCCCCCAGATGTGCCGGAGGTCGACGTGTTGCGGCGAACGCTCACAGGGGACGGCTCGGTAGTCACCACCGGCATGATCCTGCTCGAGCTCCTGCGAGGATTCGTCCCGGCGAGAGCGCAGGAGACCATCCGCGCGGCATTCGACAGCTTGGCCTTCATCGACCCGACTCATGAGGACTACGTCGAGGCGGCGACGGTGGCCAACTCCTGCAGCCGGGTCGGAGTGCAGCTCGGTTCTGTCGATGCCCTCATTGCCCAGCTCGCCATGGCCGGGGGCCACACACTGCTCACCACCGACAAGGACTTCCACCTCGCAAGCCGTCATATCGGGCTGCGCGTCTGGCGCCCCCCGGGCTGACTCACCTCCGCCGGCGTGACGCGTCTCGACGCGCGCTCGCGGCGAACATGAGGCAGGATCGCAGGATCACCCGGCCGGATGCTCCCGCAGTCGGCCGTCGCAACGGCGCGAGAGGGGTATGCGGTGAGCGAGTGGACGAAGACGCCATCGACCGACACGGCTGAGGACGAGCGGGGCTACTACCTCGGCAAGGTGATCCAGCTCGCGAGCGTCGCGGCGCTCGGCGGGTTCCTCTTCGGCTTCGACACGGCCGTCATCAACGGCGCGGTCGGCGCGATGCGCGAGGACTTCGGCATGAACGCCGGACTCACCGGCTTCGTCGTCAGCTCCGCGCTCCTCGGCTGTCTCGCCGGCGCCTACCTCGCCGGCCGGCTCGCCGACCGCTGGGGTCGCCTGCGGGTGATGTTCCTCGCCTCGGCGCTGTTCACGATCTCCGCGATCGGCTCCGGCCTCGCGTTCGGCCCGGTCGACATGATCCTCTGGCGCGTCATCGGCGGTCTCGGCGTGGGCGCGGCGTCGGTCATCGCCCCCGCCTATATCGCCGAGATCTCACCCGCGGCGATCCGCGGTCGGATGGGATCGCTCCAGCAGCTGGCCATCGTCATCGGCATCTTCATCGCCCTCCTCTCCGACTACGCCCTGGCGCAGGCGGCCGGCGGCTCGAACGAGCAGCTGTGGTTCGGCCTGGACGCGTGGCGGTGGATGTTCCTCGTCGAGGCGATCCCGGCCGTCGCATACGGCGTGCTCGCAGCGACCATCCCCGAGTCGCCCCGCTACCTCGTGAGCCTCGGTGAGGAAGGCCGCGCCCGGCAGATCCTCTCCTCCGTCCTCAAGGGCGGGGTCGACCTGCGCATCTCGGAGATCAAGCGGACCATCCTCCTGGACCGCAAGTCCTCCTTCTCAGACCTCAAGAAGCCCGGGGGCGGTCTGCTGCCGATCGTCTGGATCGGCATCGCGCTCTCGGTCTTCCAGCAGTTCGTCGGCATCAACGTGATCTTCTACTACTCCTCGACGCTGTGGCAGGCGGTCGGGTTCAGCGAGGAGGACGCCCTCGCGCAGACCGTGATCACGTCGGTGACCAACATCGTCGTCACGCTCGTCGCCATCGCGCTCATCGACCACATCGGCCGACGGCGCCTCCTCATGATCGGCTCGGCAGGCATGTTCGTCAGCCTGGGTGTCATGGCGTGGGTGTTCTCCCAGGCGACGCTCGTGCCGGGCGACGACGGCCAGCTGACTCCAGTCCTCGAGGGCAGCCAAGGCCCGATCGCGCTGGTCGCGGCCAACGCCTTCGTCGTCTTCTTCGGCATGTCGTGGGGGCCGGCGGTCTGGGTGCTGCTCGGCGAGATGTTCAACAACAAGATCCGGGGCACCGCCATCGGGTTGGCTGCTGCGGCCCAGTGGGGCGCGAACTTCCTCATCTCGACGACGTTCCCGAGCATGGCCGAGATCGGCCTGTGGTTCGCCTACGGCTTCTACACCCTCGCCGCGCTCGCCTCGTTCTTCTTCGTGCTCAAGTTCGTGCCCGAGACCAAGGGCAAGGAGCTCGAGGACATGGACTGACCGTCGTCCCGGCCGACCGCTGGACCGCCTACCTACAATGGTGGAACGTCAGCGACGACGGGCGACTGGAGGCCGGCGGTGGACGACACGCATCACGCCCACGGGGTGCTGAGCCGGACCGAGTCCGTGCGAGCTCTGGCCGAGCGACACGCCCCCGAACGTGGGCCGCTGCTGCCCATCCTTCATGACGTCGTCGCCGAGCACGGCTGCATCGCCGACGAGGACATCCCGGTCATCGCCGACGTCCTCAACCTCTCCCGCGCCGAGGTCCTGGGAGTCGTCAGCTTCTACCACGACTTCCGCCGTACTCCTCCGTCCGAGCACCAGATCCGCCTCTGCCGCGGTGAGGCGTGTCAGTCGCTCGGTGCGGAGAGCCTGTATGCGTCGGTCACCGACGCCTACGCCGACGAGGACGACATCGAGGTCGCCGAGGTGTTCTGCCTCGGCAACTGCGCCCTCGGCCCGTCAGGCATGGTCGACGGCCGAATTCTGGGCCGCCTGACCCTCGAGCGTGTTGCCGTGTCGCTTGTCGCCCATAGCGAGACCCCGGCTCCGGGCTAGAAGGCGGGACCCCCGATGTGGCCACACTCCAAGACGTTGAGGTCCGGAATGATCACGCACCCAGCTTCTCGGTCGCGACATCGTCATCGAGCTCATCGGCGAGTTGGTTCAGTCGACCTGCATCGACGCCCGCAAGCACTTCGGCGTCGAACACCGGTGCCCTGTAGGGCCGTGGCTCACCTGGCGCGAGCGCGTGCCTCGGTGCGTCGTTGACGACTGCCTCGGTCGAGCGCTTCTCCCGGCGCGTCGCCTCCGCGACAAGCCGGGCCACATCGTCGTCCAGAGTGAGTGTGGTTCGCATACGTACATCATGACGCGCACGCCACGAGACCTCCAGGTACTGCACCCGGACGGCCGATCCTTGGGCGGCTTACCCTGTAACCTGCCCGCGGATTCTCGTGTCCGACCGGGCTCCTGACACACGGATCGGTACCCTTGATCCGTGAACGGGACCGAGACACATTCCCTCGTTGAGCCGCTGCGCGGTCCGACAGGGCGACTGGTCCTCATGCATCGAGAGACCCTACGGCGCATGTTGCGCGAACATGGCGTGCGCAACCCCCGCCTATTCGGCAGCGTTGCCCGTGGCGTTGACCACGAGGGAAGCGATGTCGACCTTCTGGTCGACCTTCCGGATGGGATGAGCCTGTTCGGCGTCTTGAGGCTGCAGGAGGATCTGGAGTCGGTGCTGGGGGTGGCAGTCGATCTTGTTCCCGAGGCTGGACTGCGGGACAGCGTGCGTCGGGACGTTCAGAGGGACTTGATCCCCCTGTGAGTCGACACGATGGGGATCGTCTCGACGACATCACGGCGGCTATTCACGCCATTCGCACGCACACCGAGCGAGGGCCGGTATCTGACGCCCTCGTCAGGGACGCGGTGCGCATTCGGCTCCTGGAGATCGGCGAGGCAGTCAAGGCCCTCGATGCTGAGCTGACCGTCTCAGAGCCGGAGATCCCCTGGCGGCAGTTGACCGCATGAAAGCGAGTCTGCAGCGCCCGTCAGAGACGTACGAGGGCTGACCGAGACAGGGGCACCACCTCCTGATCCTTGCTCATCGGCATCTCAGACGGAGACTTCCTACACTTGAACGACAGTCACCGACGACGAGGCGCAGGAGCGGCGATGGAGCACAGCTCGACGGGAACCGTCTGGGTGCCGTGTGATGCCGCCGCCGTGTCGGTCGGGGCGGACGACGTCGCCACAGCCCTCGCGCAGACCGGGGTCACGGTTCGCCGCAACGGCTCGCGCGGCATGCTGTGGCTCGAGCCATTGGTCGAGGTCGAGCAGGTCGCCCAGGACGGTACCACGCGGCGGGTCGGATATCCGAACGTCACGCGCGACCAGGTCCACGCGATCCTCGACGGCTCGGCCGAGTCGATCAGCGTCGTCGACCAGCACGAGTGGCTCACCCGCCAGAACCGCGTCACGTTCGCCCGCGTCGGGATCATCGAGCCGACCGACATCGCCGCATACGAGCAGCAGGGTGGCTTCGCCGGCCTGCGGCGGACGCTGTCCCTCGACCCGGCGGCGGTGGTCGAGGAGGTCACCGCGAGCGGCCTGCGCGGGCGCGGCGGCGCGGGCTTCCCCACCGGGGTGAAGTGGGAGACCGTGCGCACCGCGGCCGCCGACCTGAAGTTCGTCTGCTGCAACGCCGACGAGGGCGACAGCGGCACCTTCGCCGACCGGATGCTCATCGAGGGCGATCCCTTCACGCTCATCGAGGGCATGACGATCGCGGCGTATGCGGTCGGCGCCTCAGAGGGGTACGTCTACCTGCGCAGCGAGTACCCCCACGCGATCGCCACCCTCCGTCGCGCGATCGACATCGCCTACGCGCACGGATGGCTCGGCGAGCGCATCCAGGGCAGCGACCTCTCCTTCGACCTGCACGTCCGAGTCGGCGCCGGCGCCTACATCTGCGGCGAGGAGACCTCGATGCTCGAGAGCCTCGAAGGTCGCCGCGGCGAGGTCCGGGCCAAGCCGCCGATCCCCGCGCTGTCCGGCCTGTTCGGCCGGCCGACGGTCGTCAACAACGTCATCTCGCTCGCTACGGTGCCGATGATCCTCGCCGACGGAGGCGAGGCGTATGCGTCGCTCGGGGTCGGACGCTCGCGCGGCACCTCCGTCTTCCAGCTGGCGGGCAACGTCGAGCGGGGCGGGATCGTCGAGCTGGAGTTCGGCGGCACGATCCGCGAGCTCGTGGAGGACTTCGGCGGCGGGACGCTGTCCGGTCGGCCAGTCAAGGCGGTCCAGATCGGGGGACCGCTCGGCGCATACATCCCCGCCGAGCAGTTCGACCTGGCCCTGGACTACGAGACCCTCGCGGCGGCGGACGCGATGATCGGGCACGGCGGGGTCGTCGTCTTCGACGACACGATGGACGCCGCGCGGATGGCCCGGTTCGCGATGGAGTTCTGCGCCAAGGAGTCGTGCGGCAAATGCACCCCGTGCCGGATCGGCTCGACGCGCGGCGTCGAGGTCATCGACCGCATCACCGGCGCCCCCGACGACGGGGTCCGCCGCACTCAGCTCACTCTGCTCGAGGACCTGTGCACGACCATGACCAAGGGGTCGCTGTGCGCGATGGGCGGCCTGACCCCCATGCCCGTGCGCAGCGCCCTGCGACACTGGCCGCAGGACTTCGGCCTGACCGAGGAGACGATCCGATGACCCTCATCATCGAGCCCGACTATGGCACCCCGGCCGTCAAGGCCGACCACGACGTCACCGTCACGATCGACGGGCGCGAACTCACGGTGCCCGTCGGCACCTCGGTCATGCGGGCGGCGGCCGAGGCCGGCATCGCCATCCCGAAGCTCTGCGCGACCGACTCGCTCAAGGCCTTCGGGTCCTGTCGGCTCTGCCTCGTCGAGGTCGACGGCGCCAAGGGCACACCCGCGTCCTGCACGACTCCCTGCAGCGACGGCATGGTCGTGCACACCAAGACCGGGCACGTGCGGGACCTGCGACGCGGCGTCATGGAGCTCTACCTGTCCGACCACCCGAGCGACTGCGCCGGGTGTGAGCGCGGCAGCTGCGAGATGCAGGCGCTCGCGGCCACGGTCGGAGTCGCCGAGGTCCGCTACGGACTCGATGGGGCCACCCATCTCGGCGAGGTGAGCGACCGGTCCAATCCCTACTTCGCATACGACCCGGCCGCGTGCATCGTCTGCTCCCGGTGCGTGCGCGCCTGTGACGAGATCCAGGGGACGTTCGCCCTGACCGTCGAGGGCCGCGGCTTCGACTCGCGGATCACCCCGGGAGGGACGAGCTTCCTCGATTCCGAGTGCGTTTCGTGCGGTGCGTGCGTGCAGGCCTGTCCCACCGACGCCCTGACGGAGAAGTCGGTCATCGCGCTCGGCATGCCGACCCGCTCGGTGGAGACGACCTGCGCCTACTGCGGGGTGGGGTGCTCGTTCAAGGCCGAGGTGCAGGACTCACCCGACCCGAGCGAGCCGCCGACCGTCGTGCGGATGATGCCGCTCAAGGCGGGCGGGGCGAACGAGGGGCACTCTTGCGTCAAGGGCCGGTTCGCGTTCGGCTACGCCTCGCACCCAGACCGGCAGATGCACCCGATGGTGCGCGAGTCGATCGAGGACCCGTGGCGTGTCGTGTCGTGGGAGGAGGCGATCGAGACCGCCGCCCGCGGGTTCCGACGGCTGCAGGAGGAGCACGGTGTCGGCGCGATCGGCGGCATCTCCTCCTCGCGGTGCACGAACGAGGAGGTCTACGTCGTCCAGAAGATGGTGCGTGCCGCGTTCAGGAACAACAACATCGACACGTGCGCCCGGGTATGCCACTCCCCCACCGGGTACGGCCTGAACCAGACCTTCGGCACCTCGGCCGGCACCCAGGACTTCGCCTCGGTCGAGCAGGCGGACGTCATCCTGCTCATCGGCGCCAACCCGACCGATGCGCACCCGGTGTTCGCGTCCCGCATGAAGCGGAGACTGCGCGAGGGGGCCCAGGTCATCGTCGCCGACCCGCGTCGGATCGACCTGGTCCGCTCGCCGCACGTCGAAGCGGCCTTCCACCTCGCGGTCCGGCCCGGCACCAACGTCGCCTTCATCAACGCGATGGCCCACGTCATCGTCTCCGAGGGTCTGCACGACGAGGCGTTCATGCGCGACCGCTGTGAGGACGTCGACGCCTATCTCGCGTTCATCGCCCGCCCCGAGCACTCCCCCGAAGCGGTCGAGGAGATCACCGGCATCCCGGCAGCGGACCTGAGAGCTGCGGCGCGGCTGTATGCGACGGTCCCCAACGCCGCCATCTACTACGGCCTTGGGGTCACCGAGCACAGCCAGGGCTCGACGATGGTCATGGGCATGGCCAACCTCGCGATGGTCACCGGCAACATCGGCCGCGAGGGGGTCGGGGTCAACCCGTTGCGCGGGCAGAACAACGTCCAGGGCTCGTGCGACATGGGCTCCTTCCCGCACGAGCTGCCCGGCTATCGGCACGTCTCCCGGCCCGAGGTACGCAGCATCTACGAGAAGCTGTGGGGTGTGCCGATCCAGCCCGAGCCTGGCCTACGGATCCCCAACATGTTCGACTCCGCCCTCGGCGGCTCGTTCCGCGGTCTGTACGTCCAGGGCGAGGACATCGCCCAGTCCGACCCGAACACCCAGCACGTCGAGGCGGCGCTGCGCTCGATGGACCTCGTCGTCGTCCAAGACCTGTTTCTCAACGAGACGGCCCGCTTCGCGCACGTCTTTCTGCCCGGCACGTCCTTCCTCGAGAAGGACGGCACCTTCACCAACGCCGAGCGCCGGATCAACCGGGTCCGCCCGGTCATGCCGAGCCGCGTGGGCAAGGACGAGTGGGAGGTGACCTGCGACATCGCGACCGCGATGGGCTATCCCATGTCGTATGCGTCGGCCGCCGAGATCATGGACGAGATCGCCGCGACGACGCCGACGTTCGCCGGCGTGAGCTTCGCCGGCCTTGATGCCGAGGGGTCGATGCAGTGGCCGGTGACCGAGGCGGCCCCGCACGGGACGCCGACGATGCACGTCGGACAGTTCGTGCGCGGCAAGGGCCGGCTCATGGAGACCGTCTATGTCCCGACGACGGAGACGACGAACCGCCGCTACCCCCTCGTGCTGACAACGGGCCGCATCCTCAGCCAGTACAACGTCGGCGCCCAGACCCGCCGCACCGACAACTCCACCTGGCACCCCGAGGACGTCCTCGAGATCCACCCCGCCGACGCGCATGTGCGCGGCATCTCGACCGGGGACATCGTCTCGCTCTCAAGCCGGGTCGGGACGACGACGCTGCGGGCCGTGGTTTCGGAGCGGATGCCCGCCGGCGTCGTCTACACGACGTTCCATCACCCGATGACCGGTGCCAATGTCGTGACCACCGAGAACTCGGACTGGGCGACGAACTGTCCCGAGTACAAGGTGACCGCCGTGCAGGTCGCGGTCGCCAACTCCGCCGACGCCGAGCACCTCGGCGAGGTCGTCATGGCGGGTGGCGCGCTCGCGTGAGCGACGCGGCCCTCCACGATGCCGTGGTGCGGATGGGCGCCGACATCGCACGCCAGTTCGCGCACCGAGACCACGACCAGGCGGTCGAGGAGGTCTCAGCGCATATCCTGAAGTTCTGGGATCCTCGGATGCGCGCCGAGCTGCGCCGATGTGTGACAGAAGGTGACGACGACCTGGATCCCATCCTCGCCGAGGCCGTGCGCACCTGGCCGGACGAGGAGGACACCCAGGCGGACCGCCACGAGCCATCGGGCGGATAGGTCGGTCAGCTCGAGGCGACCCAACCCTTCGGCCAGCGCGCTTTGGTGTCCGGAGCTGAACCTGCGACCATTCCTCTGTGCACATGAGGGGTGAACCGTGTCGGTGAACAGAGATCAAGCAAGCGAGCCGGAGTCCGAGCGGGGTGGGCTGATCGCGAGCCTCGTACGGCCGTACCGCGTCAAGATGGGCACCCTCGCGGCGGTCTCCTTCGTTGGCGCGCTGCTCGAGGCCTTCTTCCTCGTTCTCATCTCCGCTGTCGCTCTCGCCCTGATTGCTGGCGATGACCTGATCGGCCCCGTGGCCGGCTACACGGTCGAGCTCAGCACGGCGCTCGCCGCAGGTGGAGTGGCACTCGTCGCACAGCTCGCGCTCAAGATCCTTGGTGTGCGGGTCTCAGCTCACCTGACCGCCGACGTCACCGCGGCGCAACGCCGGGAACTGTCCCACGCCTATCTCAAAGCTAGCTGGGCAGCCCAACATGATGCACCGGCCGGCCGCCTGCAGAGCCTCCTGACGACCCTCGTCCAGTACGCGGCGAACGCGATCACCACCCTGACGAACGCCACTGTTGCCCTGCTGAGTCTCATCGCCTTTCTCGGCACCGGCCTCTTCGTGGACGCGGCTGCGACGGGCGCCGTGCTCATCGCCCTCGCCGTCGTTGGCGCGATACTCATTCCGCTGCGGCGCCGCATCAAGGCGCGCTCGCGCACCCTGCAGCGCGCAAACCTCGACTTCGCCAACGCTGTTTCAGAGCTCGGCGCACTCGGTATGGAGATGCAGACCTTCGGAGTGCAGGATCGTTTCGTCGAGCGGATAGACGAGCTCACCGAGACAACAACGCAGACGCAACGCCGCGTCCAGTCGCTCACCGGAATTCTCTCCCCCGTGTACATGTCGCTCGCCTATGCGGCTGTCCTTGCCGGAGTGGCAGTTCTTGCACTCCTCCAGTTCGGCCGCCTCGAAGCGGTTGGAGCGGTCATGCTCCTCATGCTTCGCTCGCTGAGCTATGGCCAGCAACTGGCGTCGGCAGCCGGATCCCTCGCATCGCAGGCTCCGGCTATCGAGAGGCTGCGTCAGGCAGTTGACCAGTATGTCGGGGCTCCCGCTGCCGATGGAGCAGCGGTCCCAACTCACGTTGCACCTCTCGTGGCTGACAACGTCACCTTCTCCTACGGCTCCGACCACGCTGCATTGTCGAACGTCACCTTCAGCATCGCTCCAGGCGAGGTCATCGGGGTGATCGGCCCTTCCGGAGCCGGCAAGTCCACGCTCGCTCAGCTTCTCCTCGGGCTCCGAGAGCCTGATCAGGGCTCGCTCGAAGTCTCTGGGGTCCGTCTTCAGGACGTCGAACGTCACTGGTGGAGTGATCGGGTGGCCTTCGTCGCCCAGGATGCGAACCTCATCACCGGCACCGTCGCGGAGAACATCCGGTTCTTCCGAGACGACATCAACGACGAGGCGTTGCGCGACAGCGCCGTCCGCGCCAATGTTCTGCGCGACATCGAAGCGCTCCCGCACACGTTCGATGCCCACCTCGGTGAGCGTGGGAGCCGCCTTTCCGGCGGCCAGCGTCAACGCATCTCGATCGCGCGGGCGCTCGCTGGTGACCCCGAACTGCTTATCCTCGACGAGCCGACCTCCGCTCTGGACGGCCGGAGCGAGGGTCTCATCCGAGATACTCTCGGGGCACTACGCGGCAAGGTGACCGTGGTCATCATCGCCCATCGCATGTCGACGCTCGACATCTGCGACCGGATCATGGTGATCGAGGACGGCCGACTGACAGCCCTTGGCACTCCGAGCGAACTGTCGCGTAGCAGCGACTTCTACAGGAACGCGATGGCCACAGCCGGCATTTCAACGGACGTCGCAGGAGTGTGACCACCAAGGGTGCGGCCGCGCTCGCTGCGGTTATCGCAACCTGGGTGGTGTATGCGCTGCTGTCCGGGTGGTGGTTCGACTCCAGTCTGCGGGGGGTCGCTCCATACGTCTATGCCCCAGTTCTCATTGTTGTGGGCGGGGTGGGTGGTTGGGGACTCGGCCGAGCGTCCCCGCGGGTGGCGGGCGTGGTCACGGTGGCCCTCGCGACCCTCTTCCTGGTCGGTGTGCTGTCTTCCGGCGCCCCCGCGAAGGGGCCGATCGGGTACGCGAATGCCAACGCGGCAGTGGCAGTCCAGCTGATCGCGCTCAGTGGCCTAGTCGCGATGCGATCGCGGGCCGGGCGCTGGGCATGGCCTGCCCTCGCCATCTCGGTCCTGACGGTCGTCGCGAACCGATCAGCGGCAGCAATGGCCGTGGCAGCGCCCCTGGTGGCGACCGTGGCTCTGGCCGCGCGATTCTCACCTGGACGCCGCCGTTGGCCCGCGGCGGGTCTCGCCGTCGCGACATTGGCCGCGACGGCAGTCGGTCTCGTCGCACTGGCTCGTCGCGTCGTCTGGCCCACCATCGCGCTCGAGGCGTTCGACGAGGTCCGTCAGCTGCTCTGGCTCCAAGCCTGGGGCGCCTTCCGTGATGCGGAGGTCGCGGGTCGTGGGCCGGGTTTCTTCGAAGCGCTCAACCTCTTGAAGGATCCCGATCAGTCTTCCGCTCACTCTCTACCTCTTCAGGTCGCCGTGGAGCTGGGCGGCATCGGGCTTGCCCTGCTCATCCTGCTGTACCTGGCGGGTCTGGGCGTGGCGGTGAACGCAGCAACTCCGGCTCGATCGTGGATCGCGGTTGCAGCATGGACAGCCCTGGCTGTCCACTCGTTCGTCGACCACCTCCTTGAGTATTGGCCGATCCCGCTCGCCGCGGGACTAGTCCTCGGCTATGGGCTCGTAGCCCAGCCCGACGCCGAGCCTCAGGACGAGGTCATCTAGCTCGTGCGCGCACCGACGGGCGGCTCGGCGTCCGCGCCGGTATGGATCAGCGATGTCCCACATCATCGAGTTGGGAGCGAGCTGCTGGCGCGCTCGAGACACGCGCTCGAGATCTGACCCGGCACCGGGTGTCCGGTTCAAGCCGTCGACGAACTGCCGCAGTCCGAACACCCTGGCACTCGCTCGAGGCCACTGCTCGAGGATTCGCATGTGGTGGGCGAACTCCATGGTCAGGACAAGGTCACTGTCCTCGATCATGGGCTCGGCGAGCGTTCGGCTGCGATGAAGGTGCGCTTCGGAGTCATCAAACGGCAACTCAGCCTCCATCGCCGGATCCATAGGCCGACCGTCGGTGCCCGGGGTACCCGCGCTTGCGACGCGAGTCTGCGCTCCAAAGAGTTCCGACATTCGCACTTGGGCGTAGGGTGAGCGTGAAACGTTGGCCGTGCAGACGAACAGTAGGCGGATCATTTGTCGCCCGCAGCCTGCCTGCGCTCGATTAGGCGCCCCCCTTCGAGTGACTTCAGGGTTGCCTTCACATCCGACGCGATCGCGGCAGGTTCCACGTCGAAGAAGGCGGCGACGGTCGCGATGACGTCTGAACTGCCCGACACAGCGACCTCCCAGATCAATTCGGCTGGGCCGTTGAGCGCTCGCGGTGGCCCATCGGGTAGTGCCATGAGGTACAGACTGCCATCCGCGGATCTGGCTGCGGCCACGTGCTCGGGCCGGCCGTACACCGGTCGATCTGTCACGAGTCGACTCCCATCCGCCGCTTCACCCACACGCGGTAGGCATGGAGAGTCTCGCGCAGCTTCAGAGATTCCTCACTCTGGCGCTGCATTCTCCGCTTGTTCAGCAGAGCGAATCGGATGACGAGAGGAAGCAGTTCGCGCGGGCGAGCGGACCTGAGGTGTCCGACCAGGACTTCCCGATGGGTATGTTGTGGCCGCTGCAACGCGCGCCATAGCCGATAGGAACGGTGATGACGAACTGAGTCCAGCTCATCGATTGCAGCGGCGAGGGCGACCCTGGCATCCAGGTCTTCTGCCAATCGCCGCACGGCCTCCTGTTGCTCTGACGTCGACCGAGTCCACAGCTGAGTCACGTCGCTCGCACCTGCCCCGCCACCAGAACGGGCCGCGTGGAGGAGAAGGATGAGCCTATGAGCATCGTCGGAGGGTACGAGGCACGGGTACTCGGCGACGTCGATCCGTCGAGCGCCCTCGGTCAGAGTCCGGAATGCCAGCTCGGGCTCCATCTCGATGCCGGGAAACCACCGGTGCACATCCACGTGGGCGAGATAGCGATGCTGCATGGTCGCGGCGTGGGCGAAGAGCGAGCCTTCATCGAAGTCCCATGCAAGCGTCCAGCCGTGGCGCGTCATGGCATCTAGCAGCGACCGTGCTTGACTCGGCGCGACGAGGACATCGGCATCGATGGAGTGCCGACGCCGAGTCTCACTCGGTTCATCATCGCCGTATCGGGCCAAGGCGGACGCTCGCAAAGTCGCATCGACGATCGGTCCCTTGATATGCAGGACCGTGAGGCGCTCCTGATCTGCGATGGCTTGGACTGCGGCGTGAGACAGCGCCACCGCAACGTCACGAGGGAGCGCGAGCGTCGACTCAACCTGCATGCCATCCACGTCGCCCAGCAAAGCACACGTCAGAACAGTTCGACGTCCCCCATCGTCAGGCTCCAATCACTGGGGGCCGGAATGCCGCGAGCAAGGGGGCGTGCGGTGAGGAGAGGTCCCTGCCCTGGGAGAGGGAGAAGAGCACGTGTGTTGCCCGTTCGGAGCCCGATCGCATAGTCGGCGCCGGTTCTATTAAGGACCCGACGCACGAGGGTCATGCCGGCCGCTGTGGACGGGGCGAAGAGCTCGGCGATCACCGCCTCGAGGCCAGCCCCGCGTTCCCGCACCCGGAAGATCGCCCCGCCCCGCTTGGGCTCATGAGGATCCGCCAAGAGCACCCGGTAGGCAAGCGGCTCGAATTCTGTGCGCCAGCGCAGGTATGCGGGGGTCCGCTCGGTCCGCACCCCTCGCTGAGGAGCGTGGGCCAGTAGGCCGTCACACACCCGGTCGTCGGCAAGCGCATCCCGAGCATCAACACCGACATCTGTCTGCTCCGACCAGATTCGCGAGGCGACCTTCGACCGCGTCATCCGAACGATAGCGCCGGGACCCGACGGCAGCACCCCGACGGGGAGACGTCGCACCGGGGTCCAGCCCATCGACAGGTAGCCGGGTCGGCTCTTGTCGTTCGGGGTGTTGAAGACGAAGGCGTCGCCTGTCACGGTTAGGTCCGCCACTGCCCTCAGTGTGAGGAGCCGAAAGATCCCCCTGCCCCGGTAGTCCGGGTCCGTGGCGGTGTCGACTGCCCGAACGGCCGGGAGCACCTTGCCCTCATCCGTCTGAAAGCGCCACCGGAGCAGGGTTCGATAGCCCACGACGCGGTCACCGTCGAGCGCCACCCACGCCGGAGATCGGCCGAAGGCGTTGCGCTCGTGCTTCCATGCCAGGAACCCCTCGTAGTGAGAGTCCTCCTCCTTCCCCAGGGAAGCACGCAGTAGGGCCGTCACCTTCGCCGAATCCCGCGGCTCCGCTTGCCGGACCTCGATCTCCCCCACAAACTCTCCTTCCAGCACCGCCGAGCGATGCGTTGACGCGCAGCCGTCGTTGTTACCCTCCAGGAGTGTACGGCGAGCAGAGGCGGGGGGCGGACCCGCACATACGGGTCCTGTGGCTGATCAAGGGGCTTGGCCCAGGTGGTGCGGAGCAGCTGCTGCTCCAAGCCGCACGGGTCGTGGATCGCGAACGGTTCGACTACTCCATCGCCTACGTCCGCCCGGACAAGACCCACCTCGTTCCAGAGTTCGAGGCATTAGGCATCTTGCCTTATCGGTTGGGCTCCAAGCACGGTGGACGCCTCGGCTGGCTCAGAGAGCTCCGCTCGATGATTCAGGACGCTGATGTGGTGCACGTGCACTCACCTGTCCTCGCAGCCGCGACCAGGATCGGCTCTCGGACCGTCGCCGGCGGGCGCCGCCCGGTGGTCGTCACGACGGAGCACAACGAGTGGACCAGCCACCGCCTGCCGACCCGGTTGGCGAACGCGCTGACCGAGCCTCTCGACGCCCAGACGTGGGCGGTGTCGGACCAGGTGAAGGAGACGGTGTGGCGTCCGCTCGCGGGCCGCTACGAGGTGCTCATACACGGGATCGATGGGACATCGCTGCTCGGGCAGAGGGCTACGCGCGAGGAGGTGCGTCGCGAGCTCGGCCTCCACGACGACGAGATCATGTCCCTGACCGTGGCGAACCTGAGGCGCAACAAGGACTACCCGAACCTCCTCGCCGCGGCTGAACGTGCGGTGGCGCTCGAGCCACGGCTTCGCTTCATCTCCGTCGGACAGGGGCCTCTCGAGTCGGAGCTGGGCGACCTGCATCGGCAGACCCGCCTTGGTGAGAGCTTCATGTTCCTCGGGTTTCGCCGGGACATTCCAGCCCTCATGGCGGCCGCCGACGTCTTCACCCTGTCGTCGGCCCATGAGGGCCTGCCGGTCGCGATCATGGAGGCCTTCGCCATGGGCCTTCCCGTGGTTGCGACCGCTGTCGGGGGCATCCCGCAGCATGTCCGCGACGGGATCGACGGCAGGGTCGTCCCTCCGGGCGATCCCAACGCACTTGCAGACGCCCTGGTCGCACTCGCGCAGGATCCCGCCGCACGCCGGCGCATGTCCGAGTCGGTGAGATCGCGGGCGCCGAAGTACGACATCAGAAGCGCCGTGGCAACGATCGAGCAGCGGTATGCGGAGCTCGCCTCAGCCGGCGCGTCCCGGAAGTAGTCGGCTCAGTCGCGCGGGCATCTTCGCACCCGCGACCAGGCCGGCGTACAGTCGCTCGGCCCGCAGGCGCCCGGTCAGCTTGGCCTCGAAGAACTCGATTGGGTCGCTGTGCCGTACTGGGACACGCCGCAGACGCATGGAGTGGGTCTGGGGATCGTTGCGACCGAGGACGCCGGTCGAACTGCTGCGAAATCGCCGAGCGAGGTCCGGTTCGAGTTCGGGGACGGGGATGCCCCACGGGTAGGTGAAGTGCCGGGGACTGACGCCCAGGTGTCGCTCGACCGTCTCGGTGCACTCGTCGATATCCTCGACCGTCAGGACCTCCGGACGCAGGTGGTTATGCGTGTGGTTGCCGATCGTGCACAGCCCCGACTCCACGAGCTCTTCGATCTGAGACCACGTCATCCCCTCGCCGTGCGGACCCTGTGCCGTCGATCCCTCCCATTGCATTCGCCGGCCCATGAACGCGGTCGCAAGGTACAGCGTAAACGGCAGTCTGCGCTCGCGCAGAAGCGGCCAGGCGTTCTCATAGACGTCGGCGAACCCGTCGTCGAAGGTCAGGACGACACTGGCGCGGTCATCTCTGGCCTCGACCCGGTCGAGCGCGGTGTCCAAGGGCAGTACGTCATGCCGCTCGAGCGCCGACAACTGCTGTCTGAACTGACTGAGAGAGACGTCGAGCTCGTCACGACTCCCGGCTCCCACGCGGTGATAGATGAGCAGGGCTGGGCCCCGCGGCGGGGACTCGCTCTCAAGGAGGGACAGCCGTTCCTTGACCCAGGCGCGTGAAGCCAAGTCTGGGTGGATTGCGGTGCTCACCGGCGTACCACCGCGTAGGGCTCCGAGCCCGGCAGCGTATGGACGGTCCCTGACCGCAGCGGAAGGCCGTCCAGCGACACGTTGGGTTTGGGAAGCGAGAGCAGCACCAGGAAGAAGGGCAGCATGAGCACTCTCTGTCGCGCCAGGATGCCGAAGTTACCGAACCCGGCAAAGGCGATCACGAAGGCGAGGATGAACACGATGGTGAAGACCAAGTAGGGATTACGTCGAAGTGCACCGATCTGGCCGAGCCGCCTCCATCCCAACACGGCCAGCGCGAGGAGGAACATCCCTTCGAGACTTTGGACGAGCATTTGCGCGTTGCCGGCCTCGAACGGGAACGGCCTGAAAAGGATGGTGATGAGCGCGACCGGAACGCCGAACGGGTTGCTGAGCGGCATCGGGGTGAACTCAGAGCCGCCCTGCTGGGTCTGCCCGCTGGACCAGTCGATCGTTTCAGTGATGGCCTGGGTGCTGAGGTCATCGATGCCGAGGAACTGGGCTGATGCGCGGACGAGGACGACGCCCGCCGCCCCAAGCACTGCAATGGCCGACATCTTGCGCAGCAGACCTGCCGCCGTCCCCCCGGTCGGCCGGAACATCTCGGCCACGAAGAGCGACGCGAAGAGCAGCACCGCGATGTGGGGGCGAACCAAAGCCAGTCCAACTGCACCGACCACGAGGAGCCAGATGACGCCACCCTTCCCGGTGAAATGCCTCGCCGCGCCCAAGGCCGTGACGCCGACGAAGAGCAGGAGCCATGACTCCTTGCCGATGCTGGACGGCCAGTAGAGCATCGACGGCAGGAAGAAGATGAGCAGTGCGTAGCGCTTGTGGTCTCCCTGCGGGATGGCGACACGAAAAGCACGGTAGAGGAGGTACGCGCCCCAGAACGCGAACGAGCCGAAGACGAAGAACCCTGCGAGCGGCGAGCCACCGATCACTGTGTAGACCGCAGTCGTGATGATCTCCATGACCTGGGTGCCCTGCTTGCCGCCCCACTCCCAGACGATGTCGCCCTGACGCCAGATCTTGTGCTGGTAGGCCGCGTACAAGTTGTAGCGCTCGGCGTCTGCGCTGCCGCTGTAGACGACGTAGGCAACGTAGTAGCGCCCGAAGGTCCCGAGGAGTTTGGCGAAGAGCCCGCCGACAAGGACCCAGGGCAGCCAAGACTCATCGTTGTTGCGCGTCACGACCCAGGCGACCAGCAACAGGTCGATCGCTACCACGACAGGGATGATGGCCAACGCACCGTAGATGTTGTACGTCTGTGACGACAGGGCCCATCCCCACACCGCAGCATAAGCCGCGCCGAGAATGATGCCGAGGGCGGTCAGCCACCGCCCGGACAACTCAGGCACGCCCGCCTAGCCCGATGAAGCGCGCCGCTGGCGGCGAGTTTGGCCAAGGACGGGAGGGTCGCCCGAATCGTCTGTTGTCGCCAGATCTCGCCTGACGTCGTATCCCTCGTATGGATCGAACGCATCCTCGGCTGAACCTGAACTTAGATCCGCCGACGACAACCCCCCATCCGCAGCTCGTTCCTTCGCCTCTCGGCGTGTGCGCGGTCGGGGCTGGTCGCCGGCAGCTCGTGCACCTCTCCTACCGCGGCGGCCGCTCGCCTTGGCGGCGGGGTCTTCGGACGCACTGCCGTAGCCGTAACCGTAGCCGTCCGATCGCCGGCTCGGCGTGCCCACAAGGATTGCCCCCGTAACTGGGACATGGAATCGGCCCAACAGTTCACTGACGCGCAGTCCGGCGGCTTCGGTGAGCCGACCGCTCCGCACCACGAAGAGGACCGTGTCGACGATTGGCAAGATGTCGAAGCCATCGCTGGCAGCCAGGATGGGAGCCGTGTCGACGATCACGATGTCAGCCAGAGGTCGCGCTTCGTCGATGAGCGTTCCCATCCGCGTTGCGAGACTCGCGGGGTGTGCTAACTGGGTGCCGGCCGTGATGATCTTGACGCCCGGGACGCTGGTTGGTCGGGCGAGCGCCTCGAGGCGGGTCGAGGCAGGGTCGTAGAGGAAGTCGGAGATCCCGGCGCCCTGGGGGACGTCGAACATCGGGTGGAGGTTCGGCGAGCGCAGGTCGGCATCCAGCACTAGGACGGACTTGCCGGTCTCGGCAAAACTGGCCGCGAGGTTGGCCACACTCGTGGACTTGCCCTCACCGGCCTGGGCCGACGTGACCATGACGACCTTCGCGTGTCCTTGGCGGGCCCTGCGCCTTTCGGCCAGTGCGGACTCCGACCGGCCGACCTCGAGGGAGGCCGTGTGCATGACGGCGGCACGGGCGGTGCGATAGCCATCGGCATAGACCCCATGGGGCTCATCCGCAACGAGTATTTGCCTTTGTTCTCGTTGGGAGCGGCTGAGCTTCGGGATCTCGGCGATGACCGGCATGCGCAGTGCTTGATAGACCTCGTCACGAGTCCTGAGGCGGGAGTCGACCTGGTGGAGGACAAGCGCAAGTCCGAAGCCGATGAGGAGACCGAGGAGTGCCGCCATGGTGGTCCGGAAGGTCCGGCTCGGTGGGATGCTAAAGCCACCGCTGGCGATGATCGGGATGGGGGTGGCCTCCGCCAGGATCGACAGCTCAGCCTCGCCTGTGCCATCACGTGGTGTAGCAAAGTACGCCACAGACTGTTCCGCGAACGCGTTGGCAACCGCTGCCACGTATTCGGCATCCGCCCCGCTCATCTCCACCGTCAGCGATTGCGCGGACGGGTTCGGAGTCACAGTGAGTTGGTTGGCGAGAAGGGCGGGCTCCCTCGTGTATCCCACCTGCTGCGCTGCTAGGGCTGGGACCTCACCCGTGGTCATGTAGAGCACGACGCGGTCCAGCGAAACCGCTCCGGCAGGCTCGTCGACGGAGCGTGCCGGCGTCTCGACGATCAGCGTGGCGGTAGCCGTGTAGCTCGTGACTCTCTCAACGGGTGGCGGCTCCGCGGGAGTGATGAGGAACATAACGACCGCGGCGGCCAGCGAAGTCGCCACGATCACCGGCCACTTCCGGCGAATGACCTTCCAGTACTCGCGTGCGTTCATGGTCGTGTCCGCTCCGCGGGCATCCCCCATGAGCTCATGTTCGAACCTCTCGTGTGCAGCATCGACAGAGCGCCCGCCGACCCTTGAGTCTATCCCGACTCGATGGACTGGCTTGTCCCTCACGAAACCCATGAGAAAATCGACCACGTGACGGGGAGGACCGACGAACGCGCGCGCTGGCGCATCGCGCACCTGACGACGGCTGACATCAGTCTTGCGCTGCTCCTCGCCACCGAGCTGGAGGAGCGCGTCCAGGAGGGACACGAGGTCTTCGGCATCAGCGCCCCCGGGCCCTACGTCGAGCGTGTGAAGGCGCTCGGCGTCGAACACGTGCCGATTCGATCGCTCACTCGCTCCTGGGGGCTGCGCCAGGACCTGCGAGCGTTCGTGGACCTATGGCGGACCCTGCGGAGTCTCGACCTCGACGTGCTCCATACTCACAACCCAAAGACTGGGGTAATGGGCCGGATCACTGGACGGCTCGCTGGTGTACCAGTTGTTGTCAACACTTGCCACGGCTTGTGGGCCACTCCAGAGGACTCGCTCGCCAAGCGGGCATTCGTCTACGGCCTAGAGGGCCTGGCGGCTCGCTTCTCCGACTACGAGCTCTTCCAGAACGCTCAGGACGAGCGGACTTTACGCCGGTTCCTCAAGCGAGGTCGACATCAGGTCGTCGGCAACGGCATCGACCTGGACCGCTTCCGCTTCGACCGAGCCGGAAGAGCCCGCCTGCGAGCAGAGTGGGGCATTGGCGACGAGGAGATCCTTGTGGGCACAGTTGGGCGCCGGGTTCGCGAGAAGGGGTTGGCTGAATATGCGGCGGCAGCCCAGGCGTTGGACCACCGCGCCCGCTTCATTTGGGTCGGCCCAGAGGACGCCACAGAAGGCGAGGCCATGGCCGATATCGACACGTCGTCTGTGCAGTTCATGCCTGAACAGACAGACATGCCAGCGGTCTACTCCGCCTTCGACGTCTTTGTGCTTGCGTCTTACCGCGAGGGCTTCTCGCGAGCCTCCATGGAGGCGGCAGCATGCGGTCTACCAATGGTCCTGTCGGACATCCGAGGTTGTCGCGAGATAGGTGTACACGCGGAACACCTCCTCCTTGTGGAACCCCGTAGTGCCATCGCTCTCAAGTCGGCCCTCCTAGGGCTCATTGGAGGATCCGAGATGCGGCTCAGGTTGGGGCGGGCTGCGGCGGAGCGTGCGCACCAGCTCTTCGACCAGCGAACCATCGCTGATGTCTCCAGGCGGACTTATGAAGCGGTTCGGACAGGGTCACGACTGAGTCGGCGCCCGCTGGTTGCACACGTCAGTGGAAAGGCCGGACCGTGATCCGCGTGCTTATCCACGGCCTGAGCCCGAACCTAGGCGGCATCGAGCGCTACCTGCTCAATCTTGTTCAGTCTCTTCAGGGCGCAGACTTCCACTTCGACATCACGCACTCGGATGTTGGGGCTCCTCCCGCGTTGAGTGGTGAGTTAGCAGCGCTTGGTTGCTCCTTCTACCCCGTCACACCTCGCGCGCGTAACACGCGCCGCAACCGGCGAGAACTCCAAGGGCTGATGGCCCAAGGATTCGACGTGCTTCACTTCAACGCCACGAGCGCGTCCTATCTCGCACCGGTCCGTGCCGCTCTGCGCAGCTCGGTCCCCGTCCTCGTTCACAGCCATAGCGCTGGCAGTCCACCGTCGACGCGTTCGCGCGCTATGCACTTCATCGGACGCGCGTCACCTGCGCTAGCCAAGACTCGGAGAATTGCTGTGTCCGAGCCGGCTGGACGATGGATGTTCGGACCTCAGCGTTCGTGGGACGTGATAGAGAACGGTTTCGACCCTGAACCCTTCCAGTTCCGGCCAGAAACACGTGATCGCCTTCGACTCGAGCTCGGTCTCTCAAGCCGTTCGGCCATCGGGCACGTGGGGGCCTTCTTACCAGCAAAGAATCACAAATTCTTGGTCAGCACGTTTGCGGAGATTGTCCGACAGCACCCAGAAGCCACGCTGGTGCTAGTGGGCGCCGGGCCGGGCGAAGAGCAGTTGAGAAGCCATATTGCGGCCCTAGGCATGGAAGAACGAGTGCTGCTACTTGGCGGGCGAACCGATGTCTCTGACCTGCTGTCAGCCATGGATTTGTTCGTCTTTCCGTCGATTTACGAAGGTAGTCCGCTTGCTGTGGCAGAGGCCCGTGCCGCCGGCCTACCAGCCGTGGTGTCCGAGGCTGTGCCTGAATCGATGTCCGGTGGGAGCACCAACCGCATGCCGCTCGCGGCTGGACCAGAGAGGTGGGCCGCTACCGCAGTCCGGTTGCTCACCAGCAGCGACCGCACGCCTTTGCCCAGCGGACTTCCGACGTTGGCGGAACACGCCCTCACGATGGCAGAGGTCTATCGGGGACTCTCCGTCGTGTCTGACGCTAGTTCGGGCAGCCGGAGAGGACTCACCTGATGAGGAGCTCACAACCGCACGACCCCGCCACCCGAAGACTTCACGTTATGCACGTGATCGATGGGCTAGGGTACGGCGGCGGCGCGGAAGAGTCGCTCGTCGCCACACTCCCTCTACTACGCGAGAGGGGGATTGACGGCAGCGTGGTCTGCGTCTTTGAACGGCCCGGATGGCAGGGAGAACTCCGCAACCAGGGCTTCTCTGTCACGGTCCTCCCGCAGTTGAGCCGTCGTGCGAAGGTCCACGCTCTGCGCCGGTTGATTCAGCGCCGAACGCCCGATGTGGTGCACGCGACGTTGATCGAGGCGACTCTGCTCACGCGGATGGCATCGCTCGGCCTTCCGGTCAAGCGCGTTGACAGCCTCGTCAACATCACCTATGACCCCGCTAGGCAACAGGCGCACGGCCTGAGTGCACGGCGGATGACCCAGTTGAGGACCGTCGACGCCGTCACCTCGCGCCTCGTCCGCCACTTCCACGTCTTAACGGACGCGGTGGGCCGAGAAGCTCGCGATGTACTCCACATCCCGCCTAGCAGAATCACCCAAATCCCGCGAGGACGCGACACTATTGCGCTAGGTGAACCCTCCGTATCGCGCCGAGCTCGGGTGCGTTCGAGCCTCGGCCTGGCCGAGACGGATCTGGTTGTCTTGAATGTGGGTCGTCACGACCCCCAGAAAGCCAAACTAGATCTCGTCGCAGCCTTTGAGCAGGTGGCAGATGGTCTTGACAACGCTGTGCTGCTCATCGCCGGACGAGATGGCAGCGATACTGCAAGGTTAGCGGGCACCGTGGTGTCATCTCGCCATACCGACCGCATCCGTATCCTTGGGCACCGCGACGATGTGCCGGACCTCCTCACGGCGGCAGATGTATTCGCCTTTCCGTCACTCTACGAAGGGTTCGGCGGTGCCCTCATCGAGGCCATGGCAATGGGGTGCCCCATCATTGGGTCGGACGCCGCGGCGGTGAGTGAGGTGCTCGGGCACGGAGACTTTGGCATGATCGTGAGCCGAGGCGACGTCGACGGGCTTGCCAGAGCAATGCACGATCTACTCTTGGACCCAGCACGCCGGGAGGCAATGTCGCGTCGCGGTCGTCAACATTTCAAGGAGGACTACGACCTGGCTTCGGTTGCAGACGCAACCGCGGAATTTTACCGCGAGATGATGAGCGCATCCGCCCCAAGTCCGAACAGACGACACACAAGACGCTTGTTTGGTCGTGCGGCACCACTGCTTCGCAGTGTGGAGGTTTTCGGGAGTCGAGCTCGGCAGGTTGGTACCGGACCTGACCATACTGCCCACAACATGGAAGAACGCAACATTATCTCGATAAGCGACGCAGCTGCCTTCAAGGAGTTTCACAAGAACAACCGACGGGTAGCCCACACATCAGCCGAAACTCGATTGAGTACTGGAAGCACCTACTGGGTGTTGATGTCGGGCGATCGTCCAGCAGTAAGTGGTTGGGTCTCTGAGCCTAGGCTCACCTTCCCGGTGGGGGAACTACGGACGACGTTGGAGTTGCCACCGGGCTCGCGGGTGATGTTCGACTTTATGACGGATCCATCTTTACGCGGCCACGGTCATTACACCGCCCTACTGCGCTTTCTCAAGAATCACTACGCTGCCGACGACACGTTCATCTTTGCTCTTACAACCAATGAGCCTAGCCTGAGAGGGATTCGACGTGCCGGCTTTACCTCCCTCGCCACTTTCAGCGGCGTCCGAGCCGCCAGACAAGGGCTAATCAAAGTTGGCCTGCCGAAGTGAAACTCAAAGATGTGGGTATAGCATCGGCGCCAGCAATCGAGCGCGAATGGCGGGCGCTCCAAGCAGGCCGTGACATGACTGCTTACCAACGTTGGGAGTGGGCTGAAGTAGTCCGAAAGCATGTGCATAGCGACCGCCTAGCTCGCGCAGGAACATCGTATCGCTATCTACTGGTTAAGGATGGGACGGAGCCGCTTCTCATTGCCCCCCTTCGCATTCAGCGGATGCCCCTGTCATCCAACTTTCCCCGAGCCGCATACTTCCTTGGACACACCACGTCATCCGACTATCTTGACTTCCTCTATCGCGAGTTCCGAGCCGAAGCAGTCGAACTCGTGCTCGCCCATCTCCGCAGTCGATATCACGTGAAGACATGCGTCTTTGATCGGATGCTCGCGGACTCTCCATCTGCCGGATATCTCGCCACTCGACCAGGTGCCCAAGTGACTCATGAGGACGCGGTCGCGATAGACATTCCCGATTCGCGGGCTGCCTTCGACAGACTCCTGACGAAGCGATTCCGCCAGAATGTCCGCACTGCCATCAACCGCGCAGAGAAAGATGGCGTGGAGTTGTCGATTGCGATCAATACGCAGCTCTCGGAGGATGATATCCGCACGGTTCGGCACATGCGACGGCAGAGGGCACTCTCCAGGCAGTCACAAAGGACTCCTTCGGACTCAGTCAGGTCAATTGTCCGCCGTTGGGCGGTGTGGGGACACCACGACAGCGTTATCTCTCTGCTCTCGCTCCAAGACAACTGGAACGTGACCGTGCGTCGCTCCGATGGCCAGCTAATTGCCATCGCAGCAGGGTTACGCGACCGTCGGCACGATCGCGAGGTCGTTCGGGTCAACCTTGTGTCCTACGACGAGAGCTACAGTCGATACTCCCCCGGGATCGTGGCTCTTCACGCATTCATCGTGGAAGCGATCGAAGATGGGGATGGCCCCCAGGTGCTTGACTTGACTCGAGGTCAAGAACGATACAAGGCGGATCTCGGCGGCCGGCCGCACTCTTACGCGTCTGTCTCGGTTCAACTATGAAGGACTTCTGATGTCAGAATCCATCCCTGCCAGTTCCGTACTCGCCGGCGCGACACGCCGCCTCCGCAAAGGGCTTCAGCATCCCTTGGTGACTCACGCAGCCAGGCTGGGTACCCCCACACGCCTCCGGATACTTGCATATCACGGGATAGAGGAGTTAGCCAATTTTGAATCGGCGGTCGTCCGGATTCTTGATGATTATATGCCCGTGAACGGGGACGATATCGTCGCCGCCTTAACCGACCGGCGGCCACTCCCAAAGTGGAGCGTATGGTTTACTTTCGACGATGGACTCAAATCCACGCTTGATGCGGGCGAGACTCTGGCCAAGCATGGGATCCAAGCGACAGCCTTCATCAACCCATCAACCTATGAGCGTCCGTCTTTCCTTTGGTTCCAGATTCTCGATATGGCAGAGTCCCAAGGAGTTATTGCACCTACGGAGCGCGCGAAGTTCAGTCGGAAGAGGCTGAAGGAGTGCCCAGACGCTGAGAGGAGAGCCGCTATCCACGAACTCGATGGCAGGTTAGACCCTGCGAGTAAGACTCTTACCGCGTCAGGCTCACTTTCAGACCTGAGAGACTGGGTGCAGCTCGGTCACGAGGTGGGGAATCACACGTGGGATCACCCATGTCTCGACAATTGCGATGGTGAGGAGCAGCGCAGGCAGGTGGAGCGGGCTCATGAATGGCTGGTTTCAAATCACTTCGATCCACGATTCTTTGCCTACCCCAACGGGAATTGGTCCTCGGATTCAGAGGGTGCCGCAAGGCGACTGGGCTACTCAGCGTCGGTACTTTTTGACCATCACTTGGAACGGCTCCACGGCAATCCCCATATGCTGTCGCGGTTACGTATCTCGGATAGTGCCTCTCGCTCTCGATCCGCCAGCATTCTCAGCGGAGCGCACTCCGGCCTATACCATGCGGCAAGAAGGCTTCATAGTCTATGAAACGTCAAGGAAATGCACGAAATAGCGTAGCTTCTTGACAGCTGCACACGCCATGGAGTTGGGAGAAAGGAGACAAGATGCGGTGCGCGGTGGCAATGGCGACGTGCAACGGTGAGAAGTTTCTTGAGGAGCAACTGAATTCTCTGCTGCATCAATCGAGACTACCGGACCGGCTCGTAGTCCACGACGACGCATCCGACGACCGCACTCTCGACATGCTGAATGATTTCGCGGCGGTTGCCCCCTTTCCTGTCTCAATATACGCCCGCCAAACACGTATAGGCGCCAACAGGAACTTCACTGATGCATTGGCCCAGTGCACCGAGGATGTCATATTCATTTGTGACCAAGATGATGTATGGCTACCATCAAAGATTGAGCACATCATGCGTTTTTTCGAGGGTCGGCCCGGCTCCCATGCCGTCGCAACGGACGCTTACATATGCGATTCCACCTTGAGACATAACGGGCTCAGGGTTTCACAAACCTCCGGATTGCGGAACGGATCCTGCAACGCGTATTCAAGGGGATTCGTGGAGCTCGCTTTACCGGTGCCTACCAGCTCGACGAGCTATGACGGATGGCTCTACTCGCTGTCGGGATGGATGGGTTTGCGATATGAGAGTGAGGAGGTGCATCAACTATGGCGTCGACACAGCGGTGCGCTCTCTGGTTGGCGTGAGGCACGGACTACGAAAGGCGGTAGATCTTCTGGAGCTATGTTGAGGTTGAGCCAGCTCAGGAGAACCGTTCGCGCGGAGAAACGTGGCCGCATACTTGCGCGCGAGGCACGAAATCTCAAGTTGATGTCAGCTCGCCTCGATGCATGGATCGACGATCCCCTACGCGACCAGACTCTCGACGATGCTGTGCTGGCATTTGTCGATTCCATCTGGTCACGCCAGAAGGTCGTCAGTTTTCGTGAGGAGCTACTTGTGATGCCGTTGCCTCGCCGTGCCCTACAGGTTTCAAAGGCTCTGGCAACACGGCGCTTCGGTGAGTATTACTCTTGGCGAGCAGCAACCGTGGACCTACTGACTCAAAATGAGCGCACCTAGCTTGCTCTTTATGGATGAGAGTGGGTGTACGGGCTCTCCGACCTGACTTGGCTCACGTTTGTGGCTTGGAGGGGATCGCGGTTCGCTCACCTGGGGTGATGCTGGCAGTCGGTCGGGATTTTGTGCACTAGCCGACTCGTATTCTTGGGCGATGGTCCCCGCATATCCGCACGGTGAAGACGTCTTCGGGGGCGCGTGCGGTGCAGATCGTGTACTCGAATCGGGGCGGGAAACGCACGATGGAGCACATCGGTGCGGCCCGTGTCGACGCCGAGCTCGAGTTGCTCCTGACTTGGGCCAAGTTAGTGCGCACGTCTCGGGGTGCTGATGGCGTTGATCGCGTGGCGTAGGTCGTCGGGGAGGGGGTCGGCGGCGATGATGAGCTGGTCGCCGGCGGCGATAACGACTTCGCGGTAGCGGCGGGTGGTCCTGACGAACTTCTTGATCGACACCCGGTCGCCTCTTCTATGTGCCGGGTGACGGCGAGGGCGGCGAACACGACGGTCAGGTGCGCCTCGATGGACTCGCGCTTGTGGTGGAAGATCGGTCGGGCTTGCAGGTCGTGCTTGGACATCCGAAACGACCGCTCGATCTGAAAGAGCCGGTGGTAGGCGGCCATCACGAACTCGGCGTCAGCGCGCTCCGGGGACAGGTTCGTCACGTACCCCTTCCACCCGGCCAGCGCCCGCGCCTTGGCCTCCAGGTCCCGGTTGACCGAGCGGGTCCCGCCCTGCAGGCGGACGAACCGGTTCCGCTTGAGAATGACAAGTTGTTTTGGCCCCACTGTGATGGGCTGTTTTGGCCCCACCCTCGGTGTTGACTTTGGGGGTTGGCGCGGGTGGTCGGGCCGGTTGACCGTGGCGCCGGTGGGGGTCAGTTCTTGAGGCCTCCTTTCTTGGCTGCGCGGGTTGAGCGGAGCCGGTAGGAGCTGGTGCCCGTGCTGATGATGTGGGCGTTGAAGGTGAGCCGATCGACGACGGCGGCGGCCAGGCGGGGGTCGGTGAACGTGGTACCCCATTCGCTGAAGGGGGCGTTGGAGGCGCAGGCGATGGAGGCTCGTTCTTCGCGGGCGGTGATGACTTGGAAGAGCAGTTCGGCGCCGTGGGCGTCGAGGCTGACGTAGCCGACCTCGTCCAGGATGAGCAGGTCGAGGGCGGCGTAGCGGGCCAGGACCCGGGTGAGGCGTTTGTCGTCGGCGGCTTCGGCGAGCTCGTTGGCCAGGGCTGCGGTGGTGATGTAGCGGACCCGGCGGCCTTGTTCGGCGGCGATGGTGCCCAAGGCGATGAGCAGGTGGGTCTTGCCGGTGCCGGAGTCGCCGAGCAGGACCAGCGGTTCGCCGGCGTCGATCCACGCGCCGGTGGCCAGGTGCGCCAGGGTGGCCTCGGGCAGGTCGGGCAGCAGGTGGGCGTCGAAGTCCTCGAGGCGTTTGGGTCGTGGGAAGCGGGCCTCTTTGACCCGCCGGATCCGGCGCCGCTGTTCGCGGTCGTCGCACTCGGCGGTCAGGACCTCGGCGAGGTAGGCGGCGTGGGTGAGGCGTTCACGGGCGGCGGCCTGGGCGATGCGGGCGTACTCCTCGCGGATGGTCGGCAGGCCCAGGGCCTTGGTGGCGGCGGTGACCGCGGCTGCGGCGGCCGGCTCGGACAGCTTGCTCACTGCCGGGCGAGCCGGCGATGGCGTCGTGGTGGTCGTGGGACTTGCAGGTGTCATGCCATGGCTCCTTCCAGGAGCTGGTCATACCCGGCCAGGCACGGCACTGGGCGGGCAGCGGATGCGTCGGTGACGTTGGCGGGCAACGGAATCGGCGCGGCCGTTCGGGTCCCAGCGGTGTGCGCGCGGGCGGTGACGGCCAGGATGTCGGGGTTGTACCGCCCGGCGGCCACGGCCGCGTCCATGGCGGCGATGACGGCGGCGGCGGGCAGGGTGCGGTGCAGCAGCAGCGCCTCGATCAGGGCACGGGTACCGCCGGCGTCGCCGAGCGCGCGGCGGGCGGCGTCCCAGTAGCCCTGGTGCGCGGGGGTGAACGTGCCCCGGGCCCTGGCCAAGGCCAGGGCGGTGGAGCCGGCCATCGCCCCGGGCTTGCGGGTCAGTACCTCCAGGTAGTGATCCAGGACCAGGTCCTCGGTGCCCTTGTGCAACGAGCGGACATGGTCCGCGATCGGGGTGCCGGCGTCGAAGACGCGGACGGCGTCGGCGTGAAGGCGCACCACTACGCGGCGCCCGGCGTAGGCGGCCGGCACCGAGTAGTACGACTGACGCACACAGATCCGCGACTTCATATCGACCCGGCACGACAGCGGCGTGGAGGCGTCGAAGTCGCTCTCCGGCAAGGGGTTCAGCAGCGGCTGCTCCCGGTCGAACGCGGCACCCACCCGCTCGGCCCGCCCAGCGATCCGACGCTGGTCGTCGCGGACGTCGGCGGCGGCCATCGCCTCGTTCAAGGCGGCCATTGAGCCCACGTGCGGTACCGGGGTCAGCTGCGCGCGACGGAACCGGCCGATCTCGCCCTCGACGCCGCCCTTCTCGTGCGCACCCTCTTTCCCGGGGCGGCAGTAGAACGACTCGAACCCGTAATGTGACCGCAGCGCAACGAATTTCGGGTTCTCGAACCGTTCCCGACCCAGCAGCACCTTCAGCACCGCCGGCTTGAGGTTGTCGTAGCGGATCATCCCGGTCGGGACCCCGCCCAAGGCCGCGAATGCCTTGACGTGCCCGTCCAGGAACGACTCCTGAGCCTGGTTGGCGTAGGCGATGTGGACCGCCTTGCCCGAGTGCGACAGGCGCATCACGAACATCCACAACCGCAGCATCACCCCGCCGACCGAGACGTGGAACTGACCGAAGTCGACCTCGGCCTCCGCCGCGGCCGGATGCGTTTGCGGGACCATCACCTCCCGCCGGGCCAACCCGACCTCGGTCTTGATCCGGGCCACGTGCGGGCGCACCGTGGACTCCGACAGCGACGCACCATGCTCCTCGACCAGGCGATGCCACACCCGTCGAGCGGTGTGCCGCTGCTTCTTCGGCGCGTCCAGGTCCGCGACCAGCCAGGCCCGCACGATCTCCTCGTACGGTCCGAAGGCCTGCGCCTCACGCACCACCGGCTTACGCGGCGGCGGGACCGCGTCCGCGATCGCCGCACGCACCGTGCGCCGATGCACTCCATGATCCCGGGCGATCTTCCTGATCGGGACACCCTCACGAGCGTCCCGTCGGATACGTTCAAACAGCTCCACTCTCGATCTCTCCTTCACCCTCCAGGCCTCCAGCTCGTCTTTGGTCGGACAAGCCGGAACCTAGAGGAAGTGGTTTGCGTCTGACTTCGTGAGACATCTGGGCGGGAAAATACCCATCCAGGGTTCGGCGTGGCGAGTCGATCAGGAGGTCGATGACCGTGTCGGATCAGGGCATGTCGAAGAAGACGACACCGCGGAAGAAGCGGCGCGTGTTGGCGCCGTCTCAGAAGTACGAGATGTGGGTGGCGCTGCTCTCGGGGCAGGCGACCCAGCGGGAGGTCGCGCTCAAGTACGGGGTGGACCGTTCCACGGTGGTCTCGGTGTGCAAGGCCGCCAAGACCGGGGCGTTGACCGCGCTGGCAGCGCGGCCGGGCCGTCCCGGTATGACCCCGGAGCAGGTGGAGCTGGCCGAGGCCCGCGCCGAGGTCGAGCGGTTGAAGGCGACGGTGACCGAGCAGGCGGTGGCGCTGCACCTGCATCAGGGAAAAGCACGTTGGGACTGAGCGCCGGCCCGGTCCCCACCCGGGTGGACGCCACCGTCAAGGCCGGCCTGCTGGACCTGATCGCCCACGCCGAGACCGAGGGCTGGTCGACCAGGCGCGCGTGCGCGCTGCTCGGCGTGGACCAGGACCGGGTCGCCCGGTGGCGGGGCAGGTACGCCGAGCACGGCCCGGGCGGGCTGACCGACGCCGCCCCTGGCGGTGGGGCGGTGCACGGCATCCTCGAGCACGAGCGGGCCGCGATCATCGAGCTGTACCGGGGCTGGGGTGAGGTCGACCGCTCGCACCGCAAGCTCGCCCACCGCGGCTCACGGCTGAACCTGGTGCACGTCGCGCCGTCGACGATTCAGCGGGTCCTGGCCGCCGACGGCATTGTCCTGCCGGGCAATCCACGTCGTGACCCGGCGCCGAAACCGACCTGGCCGGCGTGGCTGGAGTGGGCTCCGAACCGGATCTGGTGCTACGACTTCACCCACTTCCCCCGCGCGAAACGGTGCGCCGTCGCGGTCATCGACGTCGTCTCCCGGTACTGGCTGGCGACCCTGGTCTCGGCCGAGGAGTCCTCCACCCAGGTCGAGGCCTGCTTCCTGGACGCCCTGCACACCCAAGGCCTGATGCGGGCCATCGAAGACCGCGACGTCGAACAGAGCACCGTCCTGGTCGCGGCGCTGCGCAGCGGCGAACCCGACGCCATCGACAAGGCCGTCGAGGTGAGCGAGCAGGTGCCGCTGCTGTTGACCGTCTCGGACAACGTGTGGTTCCCCCCGAATCGTGGAGGGCTTCCTTTAAGCGGCTCTCGGGGTGAGAGCCGCGGTCTCGTAGGCGATGGGTGACATCATCGCAGCGGAGCTGTGCCGGCGGGTGGTGTTGTAGAAGTTGAAGCACCAGTCCATGACCGCGGTCGCGGCGGCGGTCGTGGTCTCGAACTCGTTGCGGGAGAGGACTTCC
>NZ_WESE01000040.1 GCF_009184895.1 Nostocoides sp. F2B08
GTATTGAGGAGGCCGGCCTCAACCTGCTGTTGGTGCACGTGGACGAGGTGGTCGCAACACGAAATACGAGCGCGCCCCTGCGCGTGAACCGCGAAGGCTTGGTGTGGCCCGAGCCCACCCGTGTCACCGACCTCCCCGCCGGCCTGACTCACCTGGAATGGTTTACCGACCCTGCGGCCGAAGACGACGACAACTAGAACGCATCCAGCTGGCGCGTCGGGTGCGTCTCTGCGCCGGCACTCGACCGGTAGTGAC
>NZ_WESE01000041.1 GCF_009184895.1 Nostocoides sp. F2B08
AGCCACGGGAGCCACACCACGTCCGGATGCGCTGAGGTGCCGTGAAAGAGGATCGCCTTACGGGTCACTGACTGGTCCCATCTTCGTGGTCGGCGAACGCCCCGTTGGAGCATCAGAGCCGCAGAAGGCGGCTCGCAGCATTCGCGTCGGACCCTACATCAGCGATCCATGACGACCCGCGCCCGACATCCCGCCGTGAACGCACCCGGCGGCGACGCCGACCCCACTGGCCGCGCCTTGGCCCAGGTG
>NZ_WESE01000042.1 GCF_009184895.1 Nostocoides sp. F2B08
GTCCGGAGGGCTTTCGGGAGATCAAGATGTTCGGCGGCCTGTGCTGGACGATCAACGCCCACATGGCCGTTGGGACCGGTGACGATGATCTGATGGTCTATGTCGGCAAGGACGGCACTGACCACGCGCTCACACGCGGTGCTCGCCCGGCCACGATGGGGCAACGAACGATGGGTGGTGTGGTCCTGGTGGCAGCCGAGGACGTTCCCGACGCCGACTCCCTCGATGCGTGGGTTCGCCCAGCTGTGG
>NZ_WESE01000043.1 GCF_009184895.1 Nostocoides sp. F2B08
CGGTAGGCACCAGCGACGCCGATGCTGCGACAACAGAGGCGACGCCTGCGGCGCCACCCGCAGCCGCCATGCCGTCCCGGCAGGACATTGTGGACAGGTTCGCCGGGCGCGTACCGTCGACCTTCGGGCTGGAAGTGCCCGGTGTCGCGCTGCGCCACCCTGGAGAGGGTGTGGCGCTGACTTTCGACCTGTGTGGGGGACCACAGGGAGAGAAGTTCGATCATGATCTATGGAAGTTGCTGCAGGAGC
>NZ_WESE01000044.1 GCF_009184895.1 Nostocoides sp. F2B08
TGCTCTCTCCTGCCGCGATCTGGGTCATCAGCAACTCCCGGGCGAGCGTCGATGCCGGCACCCCGCGTCGGTCCGCGAGCTGCGCCAAAGCCTGCATCTCATCCTCGTTCAGACGCACCTGCAGCGTCTTGGTCCGGCCGTGCCCCCGGGTCAGCGTCGACCCCGGCTTCAGCTCGGCATCCTTGTGTGCCTCAGATGCGGCGGCCTCGGCCGCGATCAGGTCCTCAACTCCCATCGTGAGCCTCCTCT
>NZ_WESE01000045.1 GCF_009184895.1 Nostocoides sp. F2B08
GATCGACCGTGGTCTCGATGTGCTCGAGGATCGCGAGCAGCAGTGCTGCCCCGCCCGAGTGACCCACGAGCACGGTGTTCGCATCGAAGGTGTGGTTGGCCAGCACCGTCGGCAGGAAGGTGGCAATGGGTTCGACGTTGAGGCTGGGATAGTGCGGCGCCTCGACGGCGTAGCCGCGCTCCGTCAGCCGCCCTCGCAGCCACGGGAGCCACACCACGTCCGGATGCGCTGAGGTGCCGTGAAAGAGGA
>NZ_WESE01000004.1 GCF_009184895.1 Nostocoides sp. F2B08
GAGTTGCACCTACGAGATGTCCCTTGTGATCAGGTCGAATAGAAGCGTCAAGAACTTCGATTCTCCTGCACCACAAGGGATTTCTCATGCAACGACCCGCATCCAGACCGCTACGACATGATCCCGATCGGTGGATCCGGGCTTAGCCCCCAGTTCACCGTAAGTCAGATCCCCCAGCGAGGCTCCTAGCTGGTCAGGCTCGTCGAGAACACCGATCCGATCACGGTAGACAGCAAGCGCGCGATCCAGGAAGTCGATGGCACTAAAAGGAACTATCACGGGAGCCTCTCCTCGAACGTCACACCTGTCCCTGATCACCAACGGAAGCTCCCGGCCCTAACAATGACGGCTGAGCAGCCACCGCGCTACCCACACCAGAAGAAGTCCCGGACAGAGGGCGAGGACGGCAACAAGTCGGGCGATCATCATCGAGGCGGACCGTCCTAGGCGGGACAGCCGCGCCACGAGGTCCACGACGCTTGCCCCGAACACTCCTCTCACCGTTGGCGCTTGTCAATGACTCCCGGCAACCGCAGCTCCGCACTGCAGGACACTCCACCTCTCACCTCTGTAGAACCTCTCACGCATTCTCAGACGGCACCCACCCACGCCTCCCGGGCCAAGACCGGATCCGGTCCTCGCCGACACCGTCGACCCACCGGAATGCTACGTAGAGACGCTGAGCGCCGGGGACGAGCCACGAGTTCCATGCCTATCGCTGTGTTGGGGGGCACGCCCACGTCGGTGGCCTGCTCATTGGCTAGGTTCGATGCGTGACGACCTCGGACCGGCTCTACTCGGCCCTGATGAGACGCGACCTCGAGGCCGAGCAGGAATTGCCCGGCGACGTCCGCGACGATGTCGCACGAAACGGGCTGCGTCAGGTGGCGGCCCAGACCTTCCAGTCGTCGGGAGACCAGACCGTCAACGCCTCGACCGTGCTGCCGTGGCTGTTCCAGGCGCTCGGCGTGCCATCGGCCCTCGTCGGGCTGCTCGTGCCGATCCGCGAATCGGGGTCGATGCTGCCCCAGGCGTTCATCACTCCCCTGGTTCTGCGGGTGCGCCACCGACGATGGGTCTTCGTCGCCGGCGCCCTCGTCCAATCGGCCGCCGTCGCCGTGATGGCGGCGACTGCGGCCCTCGGGAACGGGCTGTCGGCGGGCGTCGTCATCGTGTTCGCCCTCGCGGTCTTCGCCCTCGGGCGCAGCCTCTGCTCGATCTCGTCCAAGGACGTTCAAGGCCGCACGGTCCCCAAGGGAGAGCGGGGCCAGATCAACGGGCTGGCGACGACGGCGGCCGGCCTGACGGCGGTCACCCTCGGCCTGGCCATCCGCTACCTCGGCGGCGCCGGCCTCGACCCCGCGAGTCTGGCGCTCCTCCTCGCCTTTGGGTCCGCACTGTGGGTCGCCTCCGCGATGATGTATGCGGGGGTCTCCGAGCCCGAGAACCTCACCGAGGCGGAGCGCGAGTCCGACGGGGCCCGACCGTCTCTGGCGCTCCTGCGCGAGGACGCCGTCCTACGCGGGTTCGTCACGGTCCGCAGCCTGCTCCTGGTCTCGGCGCTCAGCCCGCCCTTCGTCGTGGCCCTGTCGCTGGCCTCCGGGGTGGACAGCCTGTCCGGTCTCGGCGCGTTCATCATCGCTTCGGGCGTCGCCGCCCTGCTGGGAGGTCGGCTCTTCGGGCGGTGGGCGGACCGCTCGAGCCGCAGCCTGATGAGCGTCGGAGCCGCCGTCGCCTCCGCCGTGGTCGTGACCCTGGTCGTGCTCGTCACGGCGTTCGACGTGACGGGTTCGAGCTGGAGCGACGTCCTCTTCGTCGGCGCCTACTTCCTCCTCACCCTGATGCACACCGGCGTCCGGGTCGGCCGCAAGACCTACGTCGTCGACCTGGCCGAGGGCGACCTGCGCACGACCTATGTCGCGGTGTCGAACACAGCCATGGGCATCATCCTGCTGGTCGTCGGCGGCATCAGCTCACTCATCGCCGCGTTCGCCGTCGAATGGGCGCTCCTCTTCCTCGCCGCTCTGGGACTCGTCGGGGTGGCCGCTTCGGCCCGGTTGCCCGAGGTCTCACGTCGAACCGCCACCTGACCGGCTGGCACGGGCGAAGTCGGACTCAGCCCTCGGAGCGACTTCGCAGCAATCCGGGACAGATGACCCTCGCCATGGGCTCCGAGCCCCACGACCATGGACTCCAGCCGAAGGGAGCCGTGTCCGTGTCAGCGCCTGCGCCAATGCCTCTGCCGTCCCTCTCACGTCCTCTACCGTCCGTATCGCGGTCGCCGTCGACGCTCGCCCACCCTCCCGTCACCCTGACAGCCTCGACGCGCCGTCTCGACGACGTCGTCATCCTGTCACTCACTGGCCGACTGGACACGCAGCACCCACTTGTGGCCGGCCAGTGCGTCGAACGCACCCTCGGACAGATCGACGCGTGTCTCGCCGAGCGTCCGCGGGGCGTCATCGTGGACCTCTGGGACGCGGAGCCTACCCGCTTCGTCGTCGCGCTCCTCGGACTGGTCAGGCGTCGGGCGGAGCGCTGGAAGACACCGCTGGTGCTGGCTGCGCCGGAGGGCTGTCGAGACCTTTTGGAGGAGGTGCAGGTCGCGTCGCTGTACGCCGTTCACCCAAGCCTGGACTCCGCACTCGACGCCCTCGCCGCGCCGCCCCCGCCGCGCCCGCGCGGCCGGTAGCAGTCGCCGGAGTCGCAACCCTCGCCTCTCGACCGATACGGACCGGCCGACGGAGCTGACGGGCACTCGTCAGCCTTCCTGTGACCGCTCGTCGAACCGTCCGGGCACGTCGAACCTTCCGGGCGCGTGCCGCCGGATCGCGTCGAGGAGCTCATGGCCGTCCGCGACCTTGAGGACGAACTCATCGGCTCCTGCGGCCCGGGCCCGGTCCTCTCCTTCGCCGTCTTCGGCGGTGTGCACGACGAGAGCGACGTCGAGAGCCGCACGTCGGATCATTTGGCACAGATCGAGTCCGAAGCCGTCGGGGAGTCGGTTATTGACCACCGCGACGTCGGGGTGGTGCGACATGATCGCGTGGTAGCCGCCCCGGACCGTGCTCGCGGTCGCCAGCACGGTGATCCCCTGTACGGCCAAGAGATCGACCACGGCGGCGAGCAGTGCCGGATGGTCGTCGACGACCACGACGGTGACCGGCTGTCGGCCTGGCGGGGCGGCTGCTGTCGCCCTCTCAGTCACCGTGACGGCCGAGTACTCCGAGCCCGCAGATCGCTGCGTCGCCGACCGCATCCGTGCCGTCGCTCATGACCTCGCCTCCTCCACATCAGGGTGCGAGTCCCCCGCGCCGGCGCACAGTGCCGAAGGTCCTACCGGCGGCGCGGGCAGCGCTGGAATGCCACAGGTCACACATCGACCCGGGACGGTTGTCCCGGGGTCGGCTCCGGACGGCCTGCTTAGCATGAGGATGTGTTGGAGAAGGACCCATCGGCCGAGGAGCTCGTCCGCGTCTACCTCGTCGATGACCACGCACTGATCCGCAGGGGGCTGCAGGATCTCCTCGACCGCTTTCCCGACATCGAGGTCGTCGGCGAGTGCGCCAGCGCCGAAGAAGCCAAGCGCGCGATCCCGGTCACGCGGCCTGATGTCGCGGTCCTGGATGTCAGGCTCACGGATGGGTCCGGGATCGACGTCTGCCGACATCTTCGGTCAACGTGTCCGTCGGTGGGAGTGATCATGCTGAGCTCGTTCCATGACGAGGCAGAGGTGATGGCCGCCATCGTGGCCGGAGCGAGTGGGTACGTCTTGAAGGCCGCCTCCCCGCATGGCCTCGTCGACGCGGTGCGTCGGGTGGCGGCAGGACAGAGCGTCCTCGACCCGGTTGTGACGTCCCGTGTTCTCGGACAGGTTCGGGACGGTCGCGCGGGCAGCCTGGCCCACTCGCGGCTGACGACCGGCGAGATGCGTATCCTCGGACTCCTGGCCGAAGGTCTGACCAACCGCCAGATCGCGGGACGGCTGCACCTGTCCGAGAAGACGGTCAAGAACTACGTGTCGAACGTACTCGCCAAGCTCGGCCTGCAGAGTCGCACACAGGCGGCCGTGTATGCGGTCGAGCACCGATCCGAACTGGCCGCCGCCGGCGTCGGCTGAGTTCCGGTGGAGACTCAGAGCCCGGACCTCCGCTCGGACGACCGCGAAGAAGTGACCCTGTGCGCGGGGCGCCTCCGCCTAGAATGGTGGGGCTGGGCACGAACGGAAGGGCGCATATGACCGGATCCGGCCGGGAGTCGGCAGGACCCGACACGGCCGAGCGCCACGAGGTGCGGGTCTTCGTGGTCGACGACCACGAGCTGATCCGCAGGGGTTTCCGAGATCTGCTCGACGCGGATGCGGGTATCGAGGTCGTCGGTGAGTCGGGGTCCGCCATGGAGGCGATCCGGCGGATTCCAGCCCTGCGTCCGGATGTCGCCGTCCTCGATGTGCGACTTCCCGACGGCTCCGGAATCGAGGTGTGCCGGTCGGTCCGGTCCCGGGATCCGAAGATCAGGGTTCTCATGGTCACCAGCTACGACGACGAAAAGTCGCGCACCGAGGCCCTGCTCGCCGGCGCATCCGGCTTCCTGCTCAAGGAGGTCCGCGGTCACGAACTGGTCGACGCGGTCCGACGGGTGGCCGCCGGGGAGGACCTCCTTGGGCGCGACAACGGCGCCACCCGCTCGACGGCGGTGAGGATGGACGAGCTCGCTCTCTCCTCGCTCACTCCGCGGGAGCGTCGCATCCTCGATCTGATCGTGGCCGGGCTGACCAACGCTCAGATCGGCGAACGTCTCGGCATCTCGGAGAAGACGGTGCGCAACCACGTGACGAGCGTGCTCGCCAAGCTCGGCTTCGTTCGCCGCACCCAGGCGGCCGTCTTCATGGCACGGCGGGGCTCCTGAGGACTCCTGCGGTCCCACGGGCGATGGCGATGGTCGAGTAGACACACCCCACCGCCCCGAGGCCGGTCGTCTCGTCATCGTGGGGGGCGACCACCGCATACCGGATCCTGAGTCGGTCGAGGCGTTCGATGAGGCGGTCGACACCACCACTCTGGCGCCGGCGGCGGCCGGCCGAGAGATCGAGGATCACCATGTGCACTCGGGCCCGCAGGGCGCGTTCGAGCAGAACCCAGGGTCCGGAGTCGTCAGCGCCGTCCCAGTCGGACGGGATCCTGACGACAGCCACCCGGCCGCTGCGCCCCGAGTGGAGGGTCACGTCCGGCTCGGGCGCCGACCGCGCACCGCCTTCGCTCGACGAGCTCGGCAGACACGTCCCGATCGCTGCACTCAACATCCCGGACGTCCTCCCTCATCGGTGGCGACATGGGCCGCGCTGCCCGCACCGTGTCGAGCATGCGGCCCTCCTGCGGCTGCGCGCCAGTGACAGGTGTCCCGGGACGTCGGCTAGGGGTTGTTGAACGGCGCCTGCCGCGGACAGGTCCAGATCACCCGGGTCCCGGCGTCCGGGAGGCCGGCGACCTCCACGTGACCGCCGTGCCGTCCCGCTCGGTCCTTGAGGTTGGCCAGACCGTAGCAGCCCCCGGCGGCCCCCTCGGGGCCGACACCGTCGTCCTCGACGACGAGGATGACGGCATCCGAGTCGACCGAGAGGGAGACCGCGCTGTGGGTGGCCCTGGCATGACGCGCGACGTTCGAGAGCGCCTCACGCAGCACGGCGATCACATCGTCGACGAGATCGGGGGGGAGATCGTCGACCGGACCTGCGATGGTGAGCAGGGGGAAGTGACCGAGGACCCTGGATGCCTCACTGACCGTCTCGGTGACCTCGGCCGCGGTCGAGGTCCTCCGCACCGTGGCGCGGAGCTCGAAGACGGCGCGTCGGAGATTCCTCGCCGCAGCCTCGAGCTGGGCCACCTTCTCGAGGTCCCGCACCTGCCGACGCGGATCGGACTCGACGTCCACGTCGGCGCTGATCTGCATACCCACCGCGATGACGTCCTGGATCACCGTGTCGTGCAGGTCCCTGGCGATGCGCTGGCGTTCCTCGAGCACGGCCAGCCGCGCCTCGGCGGCCCGCGCCCGCGCGAGGCGGACGGCGACCTGCGCCTGGGTCACCATCCGCGTCACGCGGTGGTCGTCCTCGATACTCAACGCGGACGCGCCCTGACCACGGCAGGCCGCGACGAGACCGTGCGGATCCGAGCTGCTCTCGCCCAGAGGCACGAGGAGAACGGGCCCGATGTCGGGTTCCTCCGCTCCGATGGCCGTTGCCCAGCCGCTCATCGCACCGACCGCGGTCGTCGCACTCTCGACGAGGAGCTCACGACCGGCCGCGTCGACCCGCTCGATCAGGTCGACCGCTCGCGGTCCGCTCGCGCCGACCCATCGTGCCGAGGGTTCGTCGCTGTCCCCCATGAGCAGGACTGCGACTCCGTCGGCGTCGATCGCCTCGGCGACGCCGTCCGCGAGGAGCGTGAGGATGTCCTCCTCCGGCTGGTCCTCGAGGGCCGCCCTGGAGACCTCTGCGACGGCGCGGTTGACGATCGAGTCGCGACGCAGTTCACGCTCCGCGGCGACCCGCGTGCTCACATCGACGGCATGGACGAGGTAGTACTGCCCGGGGACCGGGAGGTCCAGCATCGAGACCCGCACCTCCGCCCACAGCACCGACCCGTCGCGTCGTCGGTAGCGCCGGATCACCGTCCGGTCCGGGCGGTCCGTCTCCGCCTGGGCCCGCTGCGCGGCTGAGACGAGTCTGTCCTCGGGTGCCCGCAACACCGCGATGTCGGCACCCACCAGCTCGCCCGCGGCATACCCCAACATCTCGTCGAGTGCCCGGTTCGTGCGCAGGACGCGAAGCGGCCCTCCGTCCGCCTCGTCGCGCTCGAGGAGTCCGATCCCGACGGGCGCCTGCTCGAAGGTCGTCCGGAACGACTCCTCACTCTCGCGCAGCCGCATCTCGAGGGCGAGCCTCTCGCCGACATCTCGCACCACGTTGACCAGCAGCGGGCCGTGGTCGGGGTCCTCGACCAGGGAAGCGTGCACCTCGCAGTCGACGACGGATCCGTCCCGGGTCGCCAGCCGCTGCCCGTGCAGTTGACTGCCGTCGGTCAGCAGCACCTCCCCCTCCGCGACGTGGTCCGGGGACTCATCGTGGAGTGCGGCCAGGCGTCGCACCGGCATGCCCCGGAGCTCGTCCTCGGTGTACCCGAGCAGCTCGGTGGCGGCGTGGTTGGCGTCGACGACGACCTGCAGCCGCGGGTCCACGACCAAGATGCTGTCCGGCACCAGGTCCAGCAGCTGGACCAGCCGGGCGCGCTCGGCCTCCCTCCCCCTCCAGGCGGTGGCATCGCGAACGGTCGCGAGCATGGTCGGGCGACCATCGATGACGAGTGGGGCGAGCGCGATCTCGACCGGCAGCTCGGACTCGTCCGCCCGGCGCAGATGAACCACTCGACCGGATCCCATCTGCCGGGACCGCGCGTCTCCGGAGAGGGTCTCCTCGACCAGCTCAGCATGCCGGACCCTGTGCTCGGACGGAACCAGATCCGCCAGGACCGTTCCGCCGAGCTCGGCTACCTCTCGGCCGGCCATCCTCGCCAGGGCGGGATTGACGTACACGATGCGGCCGTCCCGGACGAGAAGCACGCCATCAGGCGACTCGTCGACGAGCTGCCGCCACGTGTCCGGCCCGGAAACATTGCGCTGCCGAATCTCGGTGGCGGCGCCGGGATCGCCGGTCGCTTCCGTCTCCGGTCCGATCGTCGTTCGCTCAACCATCCGCGTAGGGCACCTCACACTTATCGCTGAGTCGCGTCGCAGACCTATCGACCACAGAGACTGACACCGAATCTTCGCCCTGCGGGGCGCCCCGCCGACCTCACGGTAACCCCGGGCCCTCTCGCGGTCAACGGATCGGCGGAAAGGTTTACCAACGGTCACAGGCAATGTCGGTGAGGCACGTCGAGGCCAGTCATGCGACGGTTCGGTCATCGCCGGGGATCAGAGCCAGAGCGGCGCGAGCCATCCGGTCACGCACGCCGAGACGAAGAGGGTTCCCACTACGAGAGCGACGATCCGCCATCGGGCGACGATCAGCATCCCGCTGACAGCGCCGATGCTCGTGCCGGCGCCGGTGACGAGGAAGGCCAGCGCCGGACCGGCGCCCATGCCGCCGTCCATCAGCGACGCGACGAGCGGCAGCGAGCCCTCGGTGTTGACGTACATCGGGATGCCGAGCAGCGCGGCGAGCGGCACGGCGGTCAGGGCGTTGCCGTCGCCGAGGTGGTGCTCGAGGAGGGCTGTCGGGACCAGTCCGATGATGAGATATCCCAGTGTCGTGAAGGCCAGGAAGTACCACGCCAGACGGCGACCGTTCGTGACGAGAGCCCGTCCGAGCTCGCGGGTTCGCGGGTCGCTGCGCACGGCGCTCAGCCATGTGGTCGCCGCTGCAGTGTCGGCGCGGGGGGTCCGCCGGTCGGGACCGGGCGTTCCACAGCAGAGAGGGTCGGCGGATCCGCACGTGCCACCGGTCGACAGTGACGGCGCCACGGCGAGGGCCGCCGGTGTGGACACCAGCGACTCGAGCGCAGCAGGGCAGCACGGAGCGCCTGCTCCCTCGACCGGCTCGAGCGAGCGGGAGGCCCGCACGGCGACCGGCGCCACCCGTGACTGGCCGGCGAGCCACCCGGCCCGCTCGAGCACCCACGCCGCCACGCCACCGACCAGCCCGACGCCGATCGCCGCGATGACGAAGGCCGTCGCGAAGCCCGGACCGAAGAGTCCGACGGAGAGTGTGTACTCTCCCGGGCTCGTGAGCGGCGAGGACGCCATGAAGGCGACGATCGGGGCCCAGGGCACGGAGGTGGCGAGCGAGCCGAGGACGACCGCCATGGTGCCGCACGAACAGAACGGCGTCAGGGCACCCAGCAGTACGGCACCCACGACGGCCACCGGAATGCTCCGGCGCATCCAGCCACCGAGTCGGTCCGCGCCGACGTAGACCTGCACGATCGAGGCAAGGACGACGCTGAGAACGAGGAACGGCCAGGTGCTCTCGAGGGTGTCGATCACCTGAGTGACCACCCGCGTGAGAAGGTCGAGCAGAGGGGTGGTCACGACATCTCCTTTACATAGACATCAATCGAATGATTAGATGACTATCTATGAACGCCATCGACCTGTCAAACCATTCCGGACAGTCCGCCTCGGAACGACTCAGCGAGCTCTGCTGTTCACCCCTGCTCGCCAGCGAGCTGGCCCAGGACGAGGCGGAGTTCCTCGCCCAGGCGCTGCGGACGCTCGGTGAGCCGGCCCGGCTGCGCATCCTCGGCCGGATCCGGACCCGCCCTCGGTCGCGCGCAACGACGACCGAGCTCGCCGCGCATCTCGGCCTGAGCCAACCCACGGTGTCCCACCACCTGGGCGCCCTGCACGACATGGGGTTCCTCCGGCGTGAGCGCGATGGCCGGCGGACCTGGTACTCGATCGAGCCGGCCGCGTTCGAGGCTCTCCAGCAGCTGCTCGAACCCGAACCGCCGCTGGGCGTGGGGGCGAGCGAGTAGTCGCGTCAGCAGGCCCCGACGTGCAGGAGCACCACGGTGTCCGGCTGCATGAGTGGCGGGCTGACGCCGACCGTGGCCAGCACCGACCCCGGCAGGACCACGCCGGCGAACTCGGCGCCCCGGTTCACCCAGCGCGGCGGGGCCGGTGGGGACGGTGCGGTGGCGCGGTCGGGGGCACCGACGTCGTCACCCCACCACGGGGGGGCAACGACGCCGGCGGGCGTGCCGACGACGACCGGCCGGACCCGGTAGCGCCGGTCGGGCTGCAGACCGGGAAGCCGGACGGCCGGGCCAGGCAGCTCGAGGAGGGCGCCGACCGTCGCGATCGCGAAGATCGCCTCGGACCGGTCCGGCCGGACCACGCCGTGGACGAACAGGTCGTCGACTCCGGTGTCCACTCGCACAAGGTCGCAGGCGAGCAGCAGGTCGCGGTGCGCCTTGTAGAACGCCACCCACTCGGCGATCTCGTCGAGGGTCGCGTCGTCGACGGTCGTGAGGTCCCACTCGATGCCCAGGTGCCCGAAGATCGCAGTGCCGGCCCGGAACGACAGAGAGTGGCTGCGTCCGGTGGAGTGCGAGTGCTGGGACGCGATGTGCGACCCCATGTACTCCGGCGGGATGAGCTGCGTGGTCCAGCGCAGCATGTGCTGACGCTCGAGGGGGTCGATGACGTCGCTCACCCAGACCCGGTCGGTCCGCTCGAGGACACCGAGGTCGACCCGGCCGCCGCCGGAGGAGCAGGACTCGATCTCGAGTCCGGGATGGGCGGCGCGGATCTCGTCGAGGAGTCGGTAGAGGGCCAGGGTCTGCTCGTGGACGGCCGGTCGGCCGCCGCGGACCTGGCTGCCGGCCTCGACGAGGTCGCGGTTGTGGTCCCACTTGAGGTAGCCGATGTCGTACTCGTCGAGGATGGCGAGGATCTGGCCCTTGACGTGCTCGTAGGCCCCGGGGGCGGTCAGGTCGAGGACCTGCTGATGGCGCGACGGGACCGGCAGGTCGTCGCGGGCTGCCATGACCCAGTCGGGGTGGGCGCGCGCGACGTCGGAGTCGAGGTTGACCATCTCGGGCTCGAACCACAGGCCGAACTCCATGCCGAGCCCGTGGACCCGGTCCACGAGCGGGTGCAGCCCGTCCGGCCACGCCTCGGGCGAGACGACCCAGTCGCCGAGACCGGCGACGTCGTGCCGGCGTCCGCCGAACCAGCCGTCGTCGAGGACGTAGCGCTCGACACCGACTCGCGCCGCCCGCTCGGCCAGCTCGACCAGCCGGTCGAGCGAGTGGTCGAAGTACACCGCCTCCCAGACGTTCAGCGTCACCGGCCGGTCCGGCGACACCGGGCGCGGCCGGGAGCGCAGATGCGCGTGGAACCGCCGGGCGACCGCGTCGAGGCCGTCACCGGCCGCGAAGAAGAGCCACGGACTGGAGTATGCGTCGCCCGCCTCGAGGCGGACCTCGCCGGACAGGAGCAGCTCGCCGGCGCCGATCAGCCGGTCGCCTGTGAAGGCGTGCTCCGCGTAGTGGACGTGGTTGCCGCTCCACGCCGCATGGACGGCGCGCACCGAGCCCCTCTCGAACCCGAAGCCGGGGGTGCCGACATGGAGCAGGTATGCGCTGTCCGCCCCCGTGCGACCGCGGCGGTTCTCCCGCACGTGCGCTCCGATCCGGAAGGGCAGCCGTTGCGGTGCCCGCTCGCCGCCCCACCGGCCGGTGAAGTCGAGGATCTCGTCGTGTCCGGAGGGCACTGGGAGTGCGAGCGCGAGACCGTCGACGGCGAACGTCCCGTCCGCGGTGTTCGTGAGCGTGGCCCGGGCCCGGACCAGCCCCGTCGCGTCGAGCCCGAGCTCGATGACGAGGGCGAGGCCGGCGTGTGCGTCCGTGGCGCGGACGGTGAGCAGCCCGGGTCCGTCGACGCGACTGCTCTCGACGGGGGACCCGTCCAGCTCCACCCGGTCGACGGTGAACCTCGTCGACCAGCCGCGGCCGTCGCGCGAGCCGGTCAGGCCAGGCCGCCCGGTCCAGCCGGTGTGATGCTCGGGGAGCACAGCCACCCGCGGTGGGACGTCGGTGAGGTTCGGGCCGGGGAGAGAAGTCTGCGCGCCCACGAGAGCGGTCAGGTCGACCACGTCGACGTGGTCGAGGCGCTCACCCCAGTGCACGACCCGGGGCAGCGCACCACCGCTGAGATCGACGACGAGCGAGACGTCGGACGCCGACAGGGCGACGACGAGGGACTCGGGGGCGGGGATGGGCATCGGTCCTCCGGAACGCGACGGGATGGGTACGCGGAGCACAGCATCCCACGCCCTCGGGACGCCGCCGCGCGGCCCTAGGATCGGTCCAGCACCGATCGCGCGCACGCTTCCGACCGCCACCAGAGGACAGGCGACCCGATGACCCACGATGCACTGCCGAGCACCGCACCTTCGCCTGCGTCGCTCCTCGACACGTTCGAGAGTCTGCACGGTCGCCCCGCCGATGGGGTGTGGTCGGCGCCCGGTCGGGTGAACCTGATCGGTGAGCACACGGACTATGTCGGCGGCCTGGTCCTGCCGATCGCGCTGCCCCAGCGCACCGTGGCCGCATGCGCCCGCCGCGGCGACGACCTCGTCCGGGTGCACTCGGCCACCCTCGACCAGACCGCAGAGATCGCGCTCGGCGAAGTGGGTCCGGGCTCACCCGGCGGCTGGCCGAGCTACGCGGCTGGCGTGCTCTGGGCGCTCCGCGAGGCCGGACACGAGGTCGGCGGCATCGACGCGGTCATCGACAGCTCCGTGCCGGTCGGCGCCGGACTGTCCAGCTCGGCCGCCCTGGAGTGCGCGGTCGGCGCGGCGGTCAGCGACCTGTTCGACCTGGCGCTGCTCGCCGACGACACGGCCCGCCGAGAGCTCATCGCCGCATGCATCCGCGCCGAGAACGACGTCGCGGGCGCCGCCACCGGAGGCATGGACCAGTCCGCCGCCCTCCTCTGCCGACCCGGGCACGCGCTCTACCTCGACTGCCGCTCCGGCGAGGTCGAGCACATCCCCTTCGACCTCGAGGACCACGGACTCGTCCTGCTCGTCACCGACACCCGAGCCGCGCACACCCTCGCCGACGGCCAGTACGAGGTGCGGCGGCGGGCCGCCGAGCGGGCCGCCGAGCGGCTCGGGTTGGCCACATTGCGCGATGTCGACCCGCATGCTCTCGACGAGGCACTCGAGACCCTGGCCGGCGACTCACCCGGCGACCGTCCCGGGAATGACGAGCTCGTCCGCCGTGCCCGGCACGTCGTCACCGAGATCGACCGGGTCCGCGCCACGGTCGCCGCCCTGCGCGAGGACGACTTCGACACCGTCGGCGAGCTGTTCACCACCTCACACGTGTCGCTGCGCGACGACTTCGAGGTCTCCTGCGCCGAGCTCGACCTCGCGGTCGAGACCGCGCTCGGAGCCGGCGCTCTCGGAGCCCGGATGACCGGCGGCGGGTTCGGCGGCTCGTCCATCGCCCTCGTCCCCGCCGAGGCCGCCGCCCACACGGCCGACCTGATCACGGCGGCCTACGCCGACCGCGGCTGGAGCGCGCCCCACTCCTTCGCCGTCACCGCCGGCGGCGCCGCACGCCGGGATCTCTAGGAACCCGTCCTCTAGAACTCGTCCTCGGCATCGACATCTTCGTCGCCGACATCGACGCCGGCGTCGGTTCGTTGCTCGATGACGTCCGCCTCGTCGGCGTCGACGGGCAGGGGTGCATCGTCCGGCAGGGTAGTGACGACGTCGTCCGGCTCGTTCTCCACCGCCTCCCTCGACAGGCTGTCCGGGTCCGGTGCCGGCCAGTCCTCCGGTTCGGGCTCGAACCCGTTCGCCGGGCCGTGGTCGGTCGTGCTCATCGTGCCCACCTCCTCGAGTCGTGCCGTGCTCTTCGACCATAGCGCGATCGGTGGCTGTCGCCCGGGCCGTTCCCGGGCTCAGCCGCCCATTCGGCGGGCATGCAGGTCGCGGACTCGCTGGGCCAGCTCGGGATCCGGCCCGTCGACCACCGCATCGGGCACGATGTCGGTGACGGACAGGGGTTGCACCGGCGAGCGGGGGAACCCGAGCTCCGCGCCCCAGGACACAAGCTGCTCGGTGGACGACGCATACACGATCCGGCCCAGCCCGACCCAGCCGTGGGCGGCTGCGCACATCGGGCAGTGCTCCCCGGAGGTGTACACGGTGCACTCACGCCGGACGTCCTCGGGCAGATGCGCGGCCGCCCACCGCGCGATCGCCAGCTCGGGATGCTGGGTCCGGTCACCACCGGACACGTGGTTGTGATCCTCGAAGAGCACCTCGCCCGTGGGCGAGACGAGCACCGAGCCGAAGGGCTCGTCCCCGGCGATGAGGGCCTCCTCCGCCAGGTCGACGGCGCGGGTGAGCAGCTGACGGTCGGCATCCGTGATGGGCATGCTCCACGCTAGCGAGGTGCACGCCCGGGCGCGCCCCTTCCGCCGTGGTCACGCGTGGCGCCCGGAGCGACGACGCCGTGCTCGTAGGCGAACACGACGACCTGCACACGGTCGCGCAGGCCGAGCTTGGCCAGGATCCGGGCGACGTGCGTCTTGACGGTGGCCTCACTGACGAAGAGGCTTGCGGCGATCTCGGCGTTGGAGTCACCTGCGGCCACGTGGACCATCACCTCGCGCTCGCGCTCGGTCAGCTCCTGGAGCGTCCGCGGCGGTGGTGACGGGCGAGGACCACGGGCGAACTCCTCGACGACTCTTCGGGTCACCGCTGGGTCGATCAGGCCCGCGCCGGCCGCAGCCGCGCGGATCGCACGCACCAGGTCCTCGGGCGCTGCATTCTTGAGCAGGAAGCCGCTCGCCCCCGCGCGGAGAGCGTCGTAGACGTGGCTGTCGACGTCGAAGGTCGTGAGCATCACCACGCGAGAGCCGGCGAATGCCGGATCACCGAGAAGCCGTCGGGTCGCCTCGATACCGTCCAACCTCGGCATCCTCACGTCCATCAGGACGACATCGGGTGTCAACCGGCGTGCCTGCGCAACCGCGGCCAGTCCGTCACCGGCCTCCCCGACGACCTCGATGTCCTGCTCGGCCGCCAGGATGAGGCGCAGCCCGGCGCGGACCATCTCCTGGTCGTCGGCGAGCAGGACCGTGATCACGGCTCGCCCCCGCCGGCCACGAGACCCCGGGCGGCCCCGAGGGCCCGGGAGTCCTCGTCACTCTCGGCGGTGCCACTCGGCGGCAGCGGGAGACACGCTCGGACCACGAAGCCACCGCGCTCGCCCGGACCGGCGACCAGGGTGCCCCCGTATGCGGTGACGCGCTCCCGCATACCGGTCAGGCCGTGACCTCGGAGCGGCTCCCCGCCCGGCGACCCCGCCCCGTCATCACGGACCTCAACCACCAGCTCGGTCGGGCGATAGTCCACTGTGACCTCGACCCGGCGCGCGCCGGAGTGCCGGCGCACGTTCGTCAACGCCTCCTGGATGATCCGGAACGCCGCCTGGTCGATGCCGTGTGGCAGCGCACGGGGCCGGCCCCGCTCGCGGTGGTCCACCCGGAGACCGGCGTCGATGGCCACGCCGATCAGTCTCGGCAGCTGACCGAGTGAGGTCGCCTCGAGGTCGACCCCGGACGGGTCGCCGCCGCCCTCACCGTCGCGAAGCACGGCGAGGATGCGGTGCAGCTCGGCGGTCGCCTCCCGCCCGGCGGCCTCTGCCGCTTCCAGCGCCGCCCGCTCGCGGACCTGGCCGGGCGCGAGGAGTCGCCGCACCCCGCCCACGTGCAGCTGCATGACACTCACGCTGTGCGCCAGGGAGTCGTGGATGTCGCGGGCGATCCGGAGCCGCTCGTCCACCAGCGCCGCGTCGGCGCGCAACCGCGAGCGCTCCTCGACGAGGTCGGCGTGGTCCCGGGCGAGGCGGGTCAGCGACGCCTGAGTGGCCAGTGCATACCCGGCGAACCACGCGCCCCCACCGAGGATCCAGCCGAAGAGGATCTCGCTCACCGCGGGAGCGTGCTCGACGGCCAGGGCGACGCCGATCAGTCCGAGGACCAGGACCAGGCCGGCCAGAGGCGGCCGCGCGTGGTAGCCGCACGAGGCCGCCGCCGCGAGACAGACCATGAGCCACCCGAGCGTCGTCGCCGCCTCGTTGCCGACGAGGGCGGGAACCACGAGTGCCCCCACGATGCTGATGGCCGTCGAGGTCAACGGCGCGACCCGCCGGAAGGCCAGACCCACGCAGCCGACCGTCAGCGCCACGGCGAGAGTGGGCGCGAGGTCACCCACGTCGACGGTCCACACCTCCACCTGCACCACCGCCAGGAGGCCCGCCGCGAGGAGTACGTCCCGTCCGGGAGGTCGCCACCGGCCCACCCAGCCAGGGTAGATCCGCCGACCCGGTCGGCGCCTCCCTCCACAGGCCGACGTCGGTCCGGCAGTCGTCATCCTCACGGATGACCGAGGACTGGCGGCGGGGCCGATGCGTCCCGGCGGCCCGCAGAGCCACCGTTGGGGTACAGGCCGGCCAGCGGGGTCGGCCGAAGCTCTCAGGAGGACACCATGACCACCGACGCACGCATCGGATCCCGTCGCGCCGACTCGCTCCGCCGCTGGACCTGCGGCCTGGCCCTGGTCGCATTCCCGGCACTCCTCGTCGTCCAGGCGGTCGTCATGCCCGAGGACGGCGACGGCGGGGCCATGTACGACGCCGCGACGAACGACCGCGGCGCGCTGCTCGCGTCGGCGGCGCTGATCATCGTCTCGGGGGTGCTCATGGCCCCGGCCGCCGCCGGCATCCTGTCGATGGCGCGAGGACGGGGCGCCGCCCTCGCGAACGTCGCCGCCGTGCTCGCGGTGCTCGGCGGCACGGGACACATCGCCCTCGGGTACTACTACGTGATGGCCTCGGCGTTGCCGGGGGGCGACCGGGCCGAGATGACCGCCTATGTCGACAGACTCGGCGCCAGCGCGCCGCTGGGGATCTTCGTGTTTCCGCTGCTCCTGTGCTTCGCCCTCGCGGTCGTCGCGATGCCGTGGGCGGCCTATCGGGCCGGCACCGTCGGGCGGTGGGCTCCGATCGTCGCCGGCGTCGGCGTGCTGCTGCACGAGGGCCTTCCCCCGGAGGTCCCGAACCAGGACCTCATCGGTCTCGGGATCCTCGTCACCCTGACCGTCGTGCACGGATACCTCGGACTGACGCTCCTTCGCGGCTCGCGGGACGTCACCTCGGCATCGCCGGCCGTCGTTCCGGTATCAGCGAGCCTCCCGGTGGCTCCTTCCTGACGTGGGCCCGCACCGGAGCGGGTTCAACACGGACAAGGAGACACCATGGCGAGCATCTGGAAGCTTCTCTCCCGCGTCGGCAGCCTGCCCCCGGAGGCCTTCGACGCGATCTTCCCGCAGGGCCCCGACCTGGTCCTCGTGGACCAGCCGACCCGGTTCCTCGGTGCAGCGAGCAGGTTCCGCGGCGCGGACGAGGTCATGCTGAACCCGCAGCCGCTCCCCCCTCACGAGGCGGCTGTCGGGGCGGCTCTGGTCGGACGCCTCCTCAACAGCGCGATCATCGTCGTCAGCGGCCGTGAGGAGAGTCCGGGTCGCGCGTTCCTCACCGAGATCGACGAATGGTGTGGCACGGGGTGGCCCCGCAAGTGGCCGCGCCCGAAGCCCCGCGGCTGGGACAACGAGGCGATGTTCACCGGCGCGGCTCTCTACGCAGCTCATCTGGCGGCTCACTACGAGCACAACCCGGACATGCAGGAGGCGCTCGGCGTGGCGGTCGACCAGCTCGTCGCGCAGGTCGCCTGACCATCAGGGCGCTCTGGAAACGACCCGAGGTATGCGGTGCGCACCGGGTGCGCACCGCATACCTCGGGTGTGTGGTCGGCGGTGCCGAAAGGGCTCAGCCCTCGCCGGACCCGTCCGTCGTCGTGCTCTCGATGGTCTGCCGACCCGAGCCGTGGCTGACCGAGATCTTGCGCGGCTTGGCCTCCTCGGCGACCGGGATGCGCAGGGTGAGGACGCCGTCGGCGTAGTCGGCCCCGATCTTGTCGAGCGCGACCCCGTAGCCCAGGGTGAGCTGGCGGGCGAACGTGCCGCTCGGGCGCTCGTGCGAGAGCCACTGGACGTCGTCACCGCTCTCGGTGCGACGCTCGGCCCGGATCGTCAGGGTGCGGTCCTCGACGTCGATGTCGATCGAGCCGGGGTCGACACCGGGCAGGTCGATGTGGGCGACGAACTCCTCGCCGGAGCGATAGAGGTCCATCGGCATCCCCGCAGCCGCGGGGGTGCGCAGCGCGCCGGACATGATGCGGTCCAGGTCGCGGAAGGGATCGAAGGTGGTGGCCATGTCTCCTCCTCACGAGAGTGGTGTCGATCCGGCACCGGCACTGCGCCGGGTCCGGCGTTCGGGCCGCCCGGCTGGCCGGCCGGAGCGGTGGGTCCGAGTCCATGATGAAACATGAGCGTGAACGACTCAACTTTGGATTGTATTCCCACGTGAGGATGAGTGCGAGCCGGCCTGTCTGCGCACCTCACGATTTCTGCGGAAACGCGGACGAACGTCGGTCGGATCCGCCATGCTGTGACTCGACGCACCAAGGGAGGTCCGCCGCCATGACATCGAGGTCATCGCTGAAGAGCCTGTTCGCCATCCTTCTCGCCGCCGCCATGATGCTGGCGGCGACACCGTCGCAGGCGGCCCCGCCCGGGGGTCCGCGCGGCGGGGCCCAGCCGGCCTCGAGCGCACCGGGCAAGCCGATCACAATGATGACCCGCAACGTCTACCTCGGCGCGGACATCAACCGGCCGATCCAGGCGGCGCTCGCCGCGCAGGCCGCGGGCGGGACCACGCCGCAGATCGTCGGTGCACTGGCGAACGGGTCCGCGGTCACCCGCGCCGTCGTCGACCAGACCGACTTCACCGTGCGGGCCCGCCTGCTGGCCGACGAGATCCTGCGCACCTCACCCGATGTCATTGGCCTCCAGGAGGTGGCCCTCTGGCGATCAGGCCCGCTCGAGCTCGGAGCGATCGGTGTTCCGAACGCACAGACCGTCGACTACGACTTCCTCCGGCTACTCCTCGACGAGCTCAACTCGGACCGCCCGCTGTATCGGGCCGAGGTGATCGGGCTGCGGGCCGACGTCGAGTCGCCCAGCTTCTTCGCGAACCCGGCCGAAGCGGGAGCCCGGGACGTCCGCCTGACCATGCGCGACGTCATCCTCGTCCGCGACACCCCGAGCCTGCGGGTGACCGGTGAGCACGACGAGATCTACGACGCGAACCTCTCCCTCGGTGTGCTCGGCGTGACTTTCGCCTTCGACCGCGGCTACCAGTGGGTCGACGTCCGCGCCGGTGGCCGGGACTTCCGGGTCGTCAACTCTCACTTCGAGGCGTTCAGCTCGAACATCGCACTCGCGCAGGCGAGGCAACTGGTCGACGAGGCGACCGCGGAGGACCGGTCGACGGTCATCCTCTGCGACTGCAACTCCGACCCGCTCGACGAGCGCATCAAGACCGGCATCGGCGACACCGTCCCGCACAAGGCGGCCTACGACTTCATCACGCAGACCTACACCGACCAGTGGCTGCAGTGGGCGCCGGCCGAGGATGGCTGGACCTCCGGCCTGAACGAGACGGTCGACGAGGTCCCGCCAAGCTGGACGCACCGGATCGACATGGTCTTCGGACGAACCGCCGACGGCGGTCCCCTCGGGGTCGACCGCGGCGAGGTCACCGGCACCGAGCTCAGCGACCGCGACCCGGCCACCGGACTGTGGCCGTCCGACCACGCGGGAGTGGTGCTACGCCTGCGCGGCCTCTGACCGCTCCGCGCTCCGAGTCCAGCCACCCTCGCCGCCGGCCGTGTAGTGCCGCCCCAGCAGATAGGCGGCCACCGCGCACAGGACGTGCCAGAGCGCGTGTCCCTGCAGCCATGACTCGGGGATGCACCAGGCCCGACCCGTCTGCGACGGCAGCCAGATCGCGAAGGCGACGAGTAGCACGCTGACCGAGGCGACCCCCCACCACGGCGTGGCCGCTCGCCGGCGGAGCAGCACGGCCTCCCCGACGACGGCCACGAGCAGCAGGACGGCGAAGAACGCGTTGCCGGGGTGACGCACCACCGGCACCGAGCCGCCGGACAGGGATGCGACCGTGCCCAGGCCGACGAGGACCACGAACAGCGCCACCGTCCGGCCGGCACCCCATCCGCTCAGCCGAGCCACCGCATACGACGCCGCGAAGCCGGCGAGCAGGTGCATAGAGAACACGTCGAGGTGACCGCCGAGGTCGCTCTCGGTCGCGTGCATCGCCATCGAGCCGGGACCCAGGAGGGCGACGATCACCGTGAACGGCACGGTCAGAGCGTCGATCTCGAGCCGACCGGACGGGAACCGGGCGCGCCACGCCAAAGCGGCGCCTGCGGCGACGAAGGCGAGGTTGCTCAGGGTGTTCGAGGGCTGGGCGAAGAAGCACCAGTGGTCGGTCTCGCAGAACCCCGCGCCGCGATCGACGTCCGGCCCGAGCCATCCGTATGCGGTGGCCAGGACGACGAGCACCACCCCACCGACTCCGGTGGCCAGGGTGACCACCACCGGGGTGAGCGAGCCGCCGGAGGTGCGTCGCGCATACCCGCTCATGGGCTCACGGTAGCGATCGGACCGGTCGGCCCTTGGGAGGACTACGGTGGGTCGCTATGAGCGGCAACACTCGCGAGATCGAGCACAGTGTCCACACCGACCTGCGCGACACGATGACCTACGGGTCGTACCTCGCGCTCGACACGCTCCTCGACGCACAGCGGCCGGTGTCCGACCCGCCGCACCACGACGAGATGCTGTTCATCATCCAGCACCAGACGAGCGAGCTCTGGCTCAAGCTCATGCTGCACGAGCTCCGCTCGGCCGCAGGGCTGCTCGCGCAGGACGAGATGCGGGTCAGCCTCAAGCGGATCGCCCGGGTCAAGCACATCCAGCGCTCGATGGTCGAGCAGTGGTCGGTCCTCGCGACGCTCACCCCGACCGAGTACGCCGAGTTCCGCGGCTTTCTCGGCAAGGCCTCGGGTTTCCAGTCCTGGCAGTACCGCGCCGTCGAGTTCGCACTCGGCAACAAGCACCCGGGCATGCTCCGCGTCCACGAACAGGACCCACAGGCCCACGCCCTGCTCGGCGAGCTGCTCGAGGCGCCGAGCATCTATGACGAGTTCCTCCGCTGCCTGGCCCGGAGGGGGTATGCGGTGCCCACCGCCGTCCTCGAGCGGGACGTCACGAGAGCGCACGTGTGCGACGACGGACTCGTCGAGCTGTTCACCCAGGTCTACGCGAACGCCCAGGACCACTGGGACGTCTACGAGGCCTGCGAGGAGCTCGTCGACCTCGAGGACAACTTCCAGCTGTGGCGGTTCCGGCACCTCAAGACCGTCCAGCGCACCATCGGCATGAAGACCGGAACCGGCGGCTCCTCGGGCGTCGGCTTCCTGCAGAAGGCGCTCGAGCTGACCTTCTTCCCCGAGCTGTTCGCGGTGCGCACCGAGATCGGCCGGATCGATCTGACGACGGAGAGCGACGGATCATGACCGGACATCAGCAGACAGGCGCAGCACTGCACGAGCGGGCCGCTTCACTCGACGCTGCCGACGAGATCGCCTTCACTCGCGAGCGGTTCGTACCCGCCGGGTCGGGCTCGACCGCGGTGCAGGCCTACCTCGACGGCAACTCGCTCGGTCGTCCGCTGAAGGCGACCCAGCGCCGGATCAACGAGCTCATCGAGGGCGCGTGGGGGACTCGGCTCATCCGGTCGTGGGACGAGGCGTGGATGGAGCTGCCGCTCACCCTCGGCGACCGCATCGGGGAGGTCGTCCTCGGCGCAGCGCCGGGACAGACCTTCGTCGGGGACTCCACGACGGTCATCCTCTACAAGCTGATCCGGGCGGCTGTCGCGGCCGATCCGGGACGCACCCGGATCGTCATCGACACCGAGAACTTCCCGACCGACCGATACGTCGCCGAGGGCATCGCCACCGAGACCGGCGCCGAGCTGGTGTGGATCGAGCCGGAGCCGAGTGAGGGCGTGACGGCCGAGCAGGTGGCCTCGGTCGTCGACGAGCGGACCGCGCTCGTCGTGGTCTCGCACGTCGCCTACAAGTCGGCATGGATCGCCGACTTGGCCGAGATCACGCGGGTCTCCCATGACGCAGGCGCGCTCGTCCTCTCCGACACCTGCCACTCCGGAGGTGTCGTGCGCGAGGACGTCGACGAGCTCGGGATCGACCTCGCCGTCGGCTGCTCCTACAAGTTCCTCAACGGAGGCCCGGGAGCCCCCGCCTACGGCTACGTGGCTGATCGTCACCAGGACCGCCTGCGCCAGCCAATCCAGGGCTGGATGGGGCACGCGGAGCCGTTTCGGATGGGTCCGGGCTACCGCCCGAGCCCGGGAATGCGGCACTTCATCTCCGGCACACCTCCGGTGCTCGGGATGGTCGGGATCGCCGACACCGTCGACCTCATCGAGGAGGCCGGGCTCGACCGGATCCGCGCCAAGGCCGTCGCACTCACGCGGTTCGTCATCGACGCGGTCGACGGCGAGCTGGCGCAGCTCGGCGTGGAGGTCGCCTCACCACGCGAGGACGACCGGCGCGGTGCGCACGTGACCATCACCCACCCGCGCAGCCGTGAGCTCTGCGCCGAGCTGTGGTCCCGCGACGTCATCCCCGACTTCCGCGAGCCCGACGGCATTCGGCTCGGCCTCGCCCCCTTGTCCACGTCCTTCGCGGAGGTCGCGACGGCGCTCGACGTCATCGCCGGGCTGCTGCGGGACTGACCGCGTCTCAGCCTGTTCCTTCCTGCGTCCCGACGTCGCCCAGACCCATCGTGGCCTGCATGTCGAGGATGCGGTCCATCTCGATGCGCTGGTCCCCGTCGATCTCCTTGACCAGACGGAAGACCCACGAGTCCTGACCGCCGTCGGCCTCGAAGAGCTCCTCCACCATCTGCACGGCGCCGGCGTGGTGCTGGTACATGAAGCGGAGGAACAACCGGTCGAACTCCTCGCCCGACGCCGCCTCGAGCCGGGCCAGCTGGTCGTCGGTGAGCATCCCGGGCATGAGCTGGTCGCCATCGTGATGGCCGCCCCGCAGGTCGTTCACGGGCTCGTTCCGCTCGCGCAGCCAGTCCTCCATGAGGTCGATCTCCTGGTCCTGCGAGATCTCGATGCGCTCGGCGAACAGTGGGATGTCCGTGCGCGCGGTGCGCTCCGGCACCAAGGAGGTGAGTTCGAGGGCCTGCGCGTGGTGCATGAGCATGTGTTGCACGAAGGTGACGTCCGCCTCGGTGACGAAGTCAGGGATCTCCGGAGCCGCTGTCAGGGTCGTGTTGGGCTCCCCGGGGGCACCGGGCTGGACAACCCGCTGGGTCGGCATCTCGGTCGACGTCGCCTGCGCCGATCCCGGGCTGCATCCGCTGAGCAGGCCCAGAGCGGCCGCGCCGAGCAGCGCGACGACGCTCTGTCTGACACGTCTCATCGATCCTCCCGGACGATCGCTGCGCTGCGTGGCCGTGCCGGGCGGCGCCCGGGACGAGGTGGACACGGTGAAGGATACGTCGCGAAAGGCCGCAGTGCGCGGGATGGCCCGATCGGATCGTGGATCTGGAGTACTCGTCGACGACGAGATGCGGCGCTAATCCCCTACCGGGCCGACACCGGGCCCTAGATTGTGACCACTGCGGCGTCCTAGGCAGGGAACCCGACGGGCGTCACGGGACTCATCAGATCCGGCCCGGATCCTGGCTCACCCCATGGCCACGGAACCGGTCCTGCACCGAAAGGCCGTTGCCCATGCCTGCTCCCTCGAGGAGTCGCGGCGCGCTCGCCCGCAGACTCCGTGCTCCATTCGCCCTCGCCGCCGCTGCGGCGCTGGGCATGACCGTGCTCCCGGCGGGTGCCACCGCCGACCCGAACCTCCCGAGCACCGACGACCCGCGCTACAGCCTCGAAGGTGACGACTCCGCCTCCCTGGGTGCCGACCTGCTCGCGAACCTCCCCAACACCGCACCGCTCGACACGGACACGTACATCAACTCGGATATGGCCTTCACCGGGGACCATGTCATCCAGGGCAGCTACGGCGGGTTCAACGTCATCGACGTGTCCGATCCGGCGAACCCCTTCGTCAGGACGTCGGTGCTCTGTCCCGGCAGCCAGGGTGACGTCAACGTCTACGGCGACCTCATGTTCACCTCGGTCCAGGCTGCGACCGCGCGGGTCGACTGCGGCACCGAGGGTGCGGGACCGTCGAGCGTCCCCAACCCGGAGCGTGCCCGTGGCGTCCGGATCTGGGACATCTCGGACCTCGACAACCCCGTGCAGCTCGCGGTCATCCAGACCTGCCGCGGGTCGCACACGAACCGACTCGTCGAGGACCCGAACGACCCCGACCACGTCTACATCTACAACAGCGGCACCTCGGGTCAGCGCGCCGCCGGCGAAGCCGTGCACACTCCGGACGGCCTCCAGTCCGGGCGCTGCGGGCAGTTGGACGCGTCGGGAGAGAACCCGTCACAGTGGATGATCGAGGTCATCAAGGTGCCGCTCAGCGACCCGGCCTCGGCCTCGGTCGTCAAGGAGGCCCGCCTCTTCGCCGACCCGGGCACCGGCGCGGTCAACGGTCTGCAGAACGGTCCGACACGTGCGGGTCACCCGTGCACGGACTTCTCGAACCCCTTCGACCCGACGAGGCCGAACGCCTGCTCGCCGGCCGGGAGCAACTACAGCCCGACGCCCAACACGAACACCTGCCACGACATCACCGCCTACCCGGAGATCGGCCTGGCCGCCGGCGCGTGCCAGGGCAACGGCATCCTCATCGACATCTCGGACCCGGCCGACCCGGTTCGGATCGACGCGGTGGCCGATGAGAACTTCGCGTACTGGCACTCGGCGAACTTCAACAACGACGGCACGACCGTCATGTTCACCGACGAGTGGGGCGGTGGCGGCGGCGCCCGCTGCATGCCGCAGCACCGCAAGGAGTGGGGCGCGAACGCGTTCTTCTCGATCGACCGCAGCGGCGCCACTCCGAAGCTCGTCTTCCAGGGCTACTACAAGCTGCCGGCGGCGCAGGATGCCGACGAGATCTGTGTCGCCCACCAGGCCAACATCCTGCCGGTTCCCGGACGGGACATCGCCGTCCAGGCGTGGTACTCCGGAGGCGCCTCACTCTTCGACTTCACCGACCCGGCGAACGTCAAGGAGATCGGCTACTTCGACCGCGGTCCCGGCGAGACCGGTGACGGCTACTGGTCCGTGTACTGGTACAACGGCGCCGTCTACGGCAACGAGATCGTCCGCGGCCTCGACACCATGCGGCTCACTCCGACCGCTGACCTGACCGCGAACGAGATCGCCGCGGCGACCACCGTGCAGCTCGCTGAGCACAACGCGATGGCGATGCGCACGTACGAGTGGGAGCTGAGCCACGTCCTCGTCCGCGCGCAGGTGGACCAGCTCGAGCGCGCCGGGGGCATTCCCGCCAACAAGGCGGCGAACGTCAACCGGGCTCTCGAGAAGGCCGAGACGGCGAACAACGCCAAGCAGGCCACCGCCCAGCTCCGCGCGGCGTCGAACCAGCTGGATCGGAACGACCCCGATCAGGCGGCGATCCTGGCTTCGATCCAGGAGCTCCTTCCTTCCTGACCGGCTCACCAACCGGGGCGTCCGATCACCGATCGGGCGCCCCGGTGGCATTCCCACCCCTCGTTCGACCTCCCCTCCCGCGCGAACGTGCGGACGAGTGTCGGAGTGACGACCTACGCTGAGATCCATGAGTCCGGCGCCGCAGCCCCACATCCCCGAGGTCGAGGCCTGGTTCGCAACCACCGGCGATCGCGAGCCCGACCTGCGCGCCGTCGACGCACTCATCCGCGAGCACGCACCGCACCTGCGGCCGGCGATGTCCGGCGACATGATCGGCTACGGACTGATCGACTACCGGCCGCGCAGCGCGAAGGAGACGCGGCAGCTGCCGATCCTGAGCCTCGCCAACCAGAAGCGGCACATGTCGCTGTACGCATGCGCCGTCATCGACGGTGAGTACGTCGCAGAGTTGTATGCGGACCGGCTCGGATCGGTCAGCTGCGGCAAGAGCTGCATCCGCTTCACCCGCGCCGACCGGCTCGATCAGGCAGGTCTCGCCGAGATGCTTGCCACCATCGACGAGCGCTATGCCCGAGGCGACACGCTCTACGGCTGAGCGGTGACCCCCTCGATGGCCGCGACGACCTCGGACCAGGCGGCCGACTCGGGGTCGATGACGTCATAGTGGTGAGCCCCGAGGACCTGCCGCACCGGGACACCGACAGCCTCCGACTGTTCCACCGGAACGACGCCGTCGTCAGAACCGTGGACGCACACGACCCGATCCCAGCGCTCCGGCAGGTCGCTCGCCAGTCTCACCGGATCGAGCCGCGCGTACCGGCTGGGTTTGGCCGCAGTGCGGTCCCCAAGCCACTCGACCACGGCGCCCTCCCCCAATCGCTGAGCGACGGCGGATCGCAGGTCGGCCACCGGCGCCAGCGCCACAGTGGGGACCGCCGGGCGGACCTGGTCGAACGCTCGCTGCAGAACGAGCGCACCGCCCGCAGAGTGCCCGACCCACACGGCCGGCTCCTCGCTCAGCGCCTCCATGAGGTCGGAGACCGCGTCGACGTCGGCGACCGCGGCCTCCGGCTGTCCCGGCACCCGCCGGTACTCCATGAGGACGACCGGCGCGTTCAGCCGCTCGGCCAGCGCCGCCGCCATCGGCCGCGCGTGGGTGCGGTCGATCGTGGGACGGAAGAACCCGCCGTGGACGACGACAACCGGCGCCCGCTCGCCCGAGGTGGTCGCCGCATACCACTCGATGACCTGGTCCGGATGCGGTCCGTACGACTCCACCCGGCCGCGTGGCACCCGCTCGGCGCGGGAGAGGAGAGCCGCGAGCGCGGCGTCCTCACGCTTCGCCGACGCGCCGGACATCGGCCTAACGCTGGCCGATCTCGCCCAGCAGGTCCTGGAACCAGCCGACCTCGGCGTCGAACTTCTTGTGCCCCTTGATCCGGGGGAACTCGATGGCGCGCAGCTCGTCGCCGCGCTCCTCGTCGTGGCCGACGACTCCGGACTCACCGCGCATGGCCGCGTCGACGGCGAGGTCGGTGCACTGCCGGATGAGCGATAGATCCTCGTCGTTGGGGGCGGCCGACCGTGAGAAGTAGCCGGACTTCTGGACCATCGTCTTCTCGGCACCGACGAGCTCGGCGAACTGCTTGGCGAACCAGGCACCGGGGTTGACCTTGTCGATCTGGACGTGCCCGAACGGGTCGACCGGCACCTCCTCCCCCTTGGCGCGCAGCTCCTCGACGATCTCGTCGACGCCCGCGCCTTCGGAGAGAAAGATGTTGACGCAGCCGATCTCGTCCATGACCGCCTTGAGGCGGTCGGCCTCGGCGTGCAGGTCGGGGTGCAGCTCGGGGACGTACACCGCATGGACGTCCCAGCAGCGCGGGTCGTTGCCGAAGCCGGCGACGAACTCCTGCTCGCCGACCCACGCGTGGTAGCGGCGGGCGGTCTCCGCCGTGAGCCAGCCGCAGTTGCGGCCCATGACCTCGTGGACGATGAGCATGCGCGGGTTCGACGAGTGCTCGGCGATGATGTTGCGCGCGAAGATCGCGCCCTGCTCGGCGGCGGTCCAGGCCCCCAGGCTCTGGCGGATCGGGACGACGTCGTTGTCGATCGTCTTGGGGAGCCCGACGACGGTCAGCTCGTAGTCGTTCTCGTGCAGGTACGCCGCCAGGTCCGCGGCCGTCGTGTTCGTGTCGTCGCCGCCGATCGTGTGGAGCACGTCGACGCCGTCCTTGGTCAGCTGCTCGGCCGCGACGTGCAGCGGGTCCTGACCCTCACGGACCAGGCCGCGCCGGACACAGTCCTCGACGTTGGTCAGCTTGACGCGACTGTTGCCGATCGGCGAGCCGCCGCGCTGATGGAACAGGTGCGCCTTCTCGCGGACCTCGGCCGTGACCTCGACCGAACGGCCGGTCAGCAGGCCCGCGTAGCCGTCGAGGTAGCCGATGATCCGGATGCTCGGGTCGAGCGCGGTGTACTTCTCGATGAGCCCCCCGACGGCGGAGGAGAGGCAGGGGGCGAGGCCGCCGGCGGTGAGCAGGGCCACGGTGCGCACGGTCATGGTCGTCGAACACCTTTCGTCGCTGAGTGGGTCGGGACAGAGTTGGATCGGGACAGTGGCGGATCGGGACTGAGGTGGATCGGGCTGGACAGGTCGGATCCATCGGGTATGCACGGGTCGCCTCCATCATGTCGCATGCGGCAGGTGCGTTGTCGTCGGAGGTGCGGCCGGTGGGAGGTCCGCTCACCCGCCGCGCACGCCGCTCTTTCGCTAGGCTCCCCACACAGCGCCACCGACCCGCGCCGGACCCGGCCGAGTCTCGACACCACCTGGGAGGCGTCGGCAGGATGCTCGAGCCACGGGACGACGTCGTCCCATCCGAGCCCCGGACCTCGGGCCAGCGCGTCGCGCTGTTCGCCACCTGCTTCAACGACACCCTCTGGCCCGAGACCCCGAAGGCGACCGTCCATCTCCTCGAGCGCCTCGGCGTGTCCGTCGACTTCCCCGCGGACCAGACCTGCTGCGGTCAGATGCTCACGAACTCCGGCTACGGCTCGTCGGCTCTGCCGCTCGTCCGGCGCTTCGTCGACGTCTTCGGAGGCTACGACGCGGTCGTCGCGCCCTCGGGATCGTGCGTCGGGTCGGTGCGGGTCCAGCACCGCCGGATCGCCGAGGAATCCGATGACGACAGCCTCGCCGACCGCGTCGCGGAGCTAGGACCTCGGGTGTACGAGCTGTCCGAGTTCCTCGTGGACGTGCTCGGCGTCGAGGACGTCGGGGCCTCGTTCCCGCACCGGGTCACCTATCACCCGACCTGCCACTCGCTGCGGATGCTGCGGGTGGACGACCGGCCGTTGCGGCTGCTCCGGGCGGTGCGCGGAATCGACCTCGTCGAGCTGCCCGAGGCACAGGAGTGCTGCGGCTTCGGGGGGACCTTCGCGCTGAAGAACGCCGACATCTCCATCTCCATGGGCTCGGACAAGGCCCGGCACGTCGTCGGGACGGGCGCCGAGGTGCTGGTCGCCGGAGACAACTCCTGCCTGGCTCACATCGGCGGCATCCTCGGGCGCTGGCGCACGGGGATCCGTCCGATGCACCTGGCCGAGATCCTGGCCGCGACGGAGGGGACCCCCGCGTGACCACGACACCGACGCCCTCCCGACCACCGGTCCCGGGACCACCACAGGACACCTCGCCCACGTTCGTCGGAATGCCGACGTTCCACCGGGCTGCTCGCGCGGCACTGGACGACACCCAGCAACGGCGCAACCTCCACCACGCGACCCGCACGATCCGTGACAAGCGGTCCCGGGCCGTCGCCGAGCTCCCGCACTGGGAGGAGCTCCGGCGAGCTGGGGCGGCCGCCAAGGACGAGGCGCTGGACCACCTCGCCGACTACCTCATCCGGCTCGAGGAGCGCCTCACGGCCGGTGGCGCCACCGTGCACTGGGCCCGCGACGCCGCCGAGGCCAACCGGATCGTCCTCGACATCGTCCGGGCCAAGGAGGCCGAGGAGGTCGTCAAGGTCAAGTCCATGGTCACCCAGGAGATCGAGCTCAACGAGGCGCTCGAGGCCGCCGGTGTCAACGCCTGGGAGACCGACCTCGCCGAGCTCATCGTCCAGCTCGGCCACGACCGGCCGAGCCACATCCTCGTGCCCGCCATCCATCGCAACCGCCGCGAGATCCGCGACATCTTCCAGCGCGAGATGGCCGCGGTCGGGCGACCGGCGCCGAAGGATCTGACCGACGAGCCCTCCCGGCTCGCAGAGGCGGCCCGGCTGCACCTGCGGGAGAAGTTCCTTCGCGCCAGGGTCGGCGTGTCCGGGGCCAACTTCGCCATCGCCGACACCGGCTCCCTCGTCGTCGTCGAGAGCGAGGGCAACGGGCGGATGTGCCTCACCCTGCCCGAGACGCTCATCTCCGTCGTCGGCATCGAGAAGGTGCTGCCGAGCTGGGACGACCTCGGCGCGCTCCTCCAGCTGCTCCCCCGGTCGAGCACCGGTGAGCGAATGAACCCCTACACGACGATCTGGAGTGGGGTCCACGAGGGCGACGGGCCGCAGGAGGTCCACGTCGTCCTCCTCGACAACGGCCGCACCCACGTCCTCGGCGACCGCCTCGGACGACAGGCGCTCCGGTGCATCCGGTGCTCGGCCTGCCTCAACGTCTGTCCCGTCTACGAGCGCACCGGGGGGCACGCATACGGCTCGGTCTATCCGGGACCCATCGGAGCGGTCCTCAACCCGCAGCTGCGCGGCACCGAGTCGGACATCGACCGGTCGCTGCCCTGGGCCTCGAGCCTGTGCGGCGCCTGCTACGACGCCTGCCCGGTCGGGATCGACATCCCCGAGCTGCTCGTCGAACTGAGATCCCGAGTGGCGGGTGACCGCGGTCGGACTGCTGAGTCGGTCGCCATGGCTGCGACGACGTGGCTCTTCTCCGACCCGCGGCGCCTCACTGCGGCGCAGCGGGCGACCGGGGTCGCCGGGCGGCTCGTCGGCGACCGCACCATCCGCTCGGTCCCGGGCCTGGGGGCCTGGACGAACGCGCGGGACCTGCCGAACCCACCGCCGGAGTCGTTCCGCACGTGGTGGGCCAGGGAGCGCGGCGGCGGGACACGTGAGGGGTCGGGCCGGTGACTGCACGCGACGAGATCCTCGCCCGCGTCCGCGCCGCGACGGCGGACGTCGAGACGACCGCCGGCGCGTGGGCACCTCTCACGGTCCCCGAGGTGGCCGCATCCCGGGCGGACACCGTCGGGACGTTCGCCGAGAATGTCGCCGACTACCGCGCCGAGGTCGTGCGGGTGCCCACGAGCGAGTCCGCGACGGCGATCATCGAGGCCCTGAAGCGGCACGAGGCCGCCACCGCCGTCGTACCCGCAGGTCTCCCCGAGGACTGGCTGGCCGCGGCGACGGCCGCGGCTCGGGTCGTCATCGACGACGGTGGGCTCACCGCGCCCGAGCTCGACCGGGTCGACGCCGTGGTCACGGCTGCGGCTCTAGGCATCGCGACGACCGGCACGATCGTGCTCGACCACCGCGCCGACCAGGGACGACGGGCGATCACCCTCGTGCCCGACATCCACGTGTGCCTGGTCCGCTCCGGCCAGCTCGTCCACGACGTCCCGGAGGCTGTCCGGCGGCTCCGGCCCGAGGACGACGCACGACCGCTCACCTGGATCAGCGGGCCGAGCGCCACGAGCGACATCGAGCTGGAGCGGGTCGAGGGCGTCCACGGCCCGCGGACCCTCGTCGTCGTCCTGGTCGACGAGGACGGTGACGCCGTATGAGCGGCCACTCGGCGCAGGGGGCCGCGGCCCGAGGCGTGCCGACGCCGGTGTTCTTCCTGGCGGGAGGCACCGGCATCTCGGCCGAGACACTCGGCAACCTCATCCTCAGCCAGTTCCCCAACGTCGAGTTCGAGCGCACCAAGATCCCCTTCATCACCAGCGTCGACAACGCGCGTGAGGCGGTGGCCAGGATGGACGCGGCGATGACCGACAAGGTCACCCCGCTCGCGTTCTCCAGCGTCGCCGACGAGTCGGTGCGGGAGGCGCTGCGATCCACGCAGTGCGCCTTCATCGACCTCTTCGGGTCCCACCTCGATGTCGTGGAGCGCGTCCTGCACGTCAACGCCAGTCCCAACGTGCCCGCCCTGCACGGGCTCGGCGACATCCGCGCCTACGAGAAGCGGATGAAGGCGGTCGAGTTCTCGCTCGAGCACGACGACGGGGCGAGCCTTCGCAACCTCGCCCACGCCCAGCTCATCCTCATCGCCCCCTCGCGCTGCGGCAAGACTCCGGTCTCCCTCTATCTCGCACTACAGCACGGCATCAAGGTGGCGAACTACCCCCTCGTCGAGGAGGACTTCCTCTCGGCCCATCTCCCGAACCCGATCCGGCAGTACGCCGACCGGTGCTTCGGCCTGCTCTCCACGCCGCGCCGCCTGAGCCAGGTGCGTGAGGAGCGCCGTCCGGGGTCCCGATATGCCTCCCTCCACCAGTGCTCCTTCGAGCTCCGGCGGGCCGAGGAGATGTACCGCGCCCACCGCATACCGTCCCTGTCCTCGGCCGCGATGTCGGTCGAGGAGATGGCGGCCGTCATCATCCAGACCACCCAGCTCACCGGACCCGGCTGAGCCCCGCCGTTCCCCGTGCCAGAACGCACCCGTCGCGACAGGCACCCGGCCGAAAGGATCACCCCATGACCGCAAACGTCCGCTGGTTCCATGAGTTGGGGCTGCACGACGTCGACTCCGTCGGAGGCAAGAACGCCTCCCTCGGCGAGATGGTGCAGCACCTGTCCGCCGCTGGGGTGGCGGTGCCCGACGGGTTCGCCACGACGGCCGACGCCTACCGCCGGTTCCTCGGCGAGACCGGCCTGGCCGACCGTATCAATGCTCTCTTGGACGACCTCGACGTCGACGACGTGCGGCGGCTCGCCGAGGTCGGCGCCGAGATCCGCGACGCTGTCGAGGCCCAGGCCTTCCCTGCAGACCTCGAGGCCGACATCCGAGCCGCCTACGACGACCTCGTCGGCGGACACGGCGAGGAGGTGAGCTGGGCGGTGCGCTCCAGCGCCACCGCAGAGGACCTGCCCGACGCCTCGTTCGCCGGACAGCAGGAGACCTTCCTCAACGTCCACGGCATCGACAACATCCTCCACGCGATCAAGCTCGTCTTCGCCTCGCTCTACAACGACCGGGCGATCGCCTATCGCGTGCACAGCGACTTCGACCACGCGCAGGTCGCGCTGTCGGCCGGCGTGCAGCGGATGGTCCGCTCCGACATCGGCGCCTCCGGAGTGATGTTCACGATCGACACCGAGTCCGGCTTCTCCGACGCGGTGTTCATCACCAGCGCCTACGGCCTCGGCGAGGGCGTGGTCCAGGGCGCGGTGAACCCCGACGAGTTCTACGTCTACAAGCCCGCCCTGCGCGAGGGCCGTCCGGCGATCCTCAAGCGCGGGATCGGAGCCAAGGCCACGAAGATGGTCTACACCGAGGACTCGACGGTGGGGCGCACGACCGAGTTCGTCCCTGTCGACCCCGCAGAGCGGCGGCGTTTCAGCCTCAGCGACGACGACGTGCTCGAGCTGGCGCGCACGGCGCTGCGGATCGAGGAGCACTACGGCCGCCCGATGGACATCGAGTGGGGCCGCGACGGCGTCGACGGGCGGATCTACGTCCTGCAGGCACGTCCGGAGACCGTCAAGTCACGGGCCTCGGGGAGCACGCTCCAGCGCTACCGGATCCAGGAGCGCGGACCGGTCGTCGTCGAGGGCCGTGCGATCGGGCAGAAGATCGGCGCCGGTGCGGTCCGCGTGCTGCGCGATGTCGCGGCGATGCATGAGTTCCAGCCCGGGGAGGTCCTCGTGGCGGACATGACGGACCCGGACTGGGAGCCCATCATGAAGCGGGCCAGTGCGATCGTCACCAACCGCGGTGGGCGCACCTGCCACGCGGCGATCATCGCCCGCGAGCTCGGCATCCCGGCGGTGGTCGGCACCGGCCTGGCGACGGTCGAGCTGCACGACGGTCGGGAGGTCACGGTCTCCTGCGCCGAGGGCGACACCGGCTTCGTGTATGACGGGCTGCGCGAGTTCGAGGTCAGCGAGACAGCCCTGGACGAGATGCCCGAGCTGCCGGTCAAGCTCATGATGAACGTCGGGACCCCTGAGCAGGCCTTCGAGTTCTCCCGGCTGCCGAATCACGGCATCGGCCTCGCCCGGCTCGAGTTCATCATCAACCGACAGATCGGCATCCACCCGAAGGCCCTGCTCGAGCTCGACGACCAGGAGCCGGAGCTCCGCGCCGAGATCGAGGAGCTCATCGCCGCATACGACAGCCCTCGGGACTACTTCGTCCGCCGGCTGAGCGAGGGCATCGCCATGCTGGCAGCGGCCTTCACCCCCGAGCCGGTCATCGTGCGGATGTCGGACTTCAAGTCCAACGAGTACGCCGGACTCATCGGCGGGCGGCGCTACGAGCCGCACGAGGAGAACCCGATGCTCGGGTACCGCGGTGCGGCACGCTACCTGTCCCCTGACTTCGAGGAGTGCTTCGCCATGGAGGCCGAGGCCCTCAAACACGTCCGCGACGACATGGGCCTGACCAACGTCAAGGTCATGATCCCGTTCGTGCGGACGGTGGCCGAGGCCGAGGGGGTCGTCGACCTGCTCGCCGAGCACGGGCTGCGCCGGGGTGAGAACGACCTCCAGGTCATCATGATGTGCGAGCTCCCCTCCAACGCCGTCAACGCCGACGCGTTCCTCGACCACTTCGACGGCTTCTCGATCGGCTCGAACGACCTGACCCAGCTGACCCTCGGCCTGGACCGCGACTCCGGCCTCGTGGCAGCGGCGTTCGACGAGCGCGACCCCGCCGTCAAGAAGCTGCTGTCGATGGCGATCTCGGCCTGCCGGGCGCGGGGCAAGTACGTCGGCATCTGCGGTCAGGGGCCCTCGGACCATCCCGATCTCGCCGAGTGGCTGCTCGACGAGGGGATCGAGACGATCTCGCTCAACCCGGACACCGTCGTCGACACCTGGATGCGGCTGGCCAAGCACGGGGGCTGAGCTCCCGCTTCGCCCGGCTGCACGACGGGTATCCCCGCGGTCACCCCACCGCCCGTCGGGGATGGCTCTCGCGCGCTCGACGGCGGAGTGTGTGTCAGACGCCGGTCAGCTCACGCGCGACGATCGCCGCGGTCTGCAGCATGTTCAGACCGGCGCCCTTGCGCAGGTTGTCGCCGCTGACGAAGAAGTCGAGGGACCGTGGGAAGTCGGGGCTCTGGCGGAGCCGCCCGATGAAACGCGGGTCGGCGCCGACCACGTCGACCGGGGTGGGGAACTCCTGCCCTTCGGTGTCGTCGAGCACGACGACCATGGGGGCCTCGACCAGGGTGCGACGGGCTCGTTCCAGGTCGATCGGCCGGGAGAACGTCGCGTGCACCGAGATCGAGTGCGACGAGATCACCGGCACGCGCACACACGTGGCCATGACCTTCAGGTCGGGGATGTCGAGGATCTTGCGCGTCTCCTCCCGGATCTTGACCTCCTCCGACGTCCAACCCTCACCGGAGTAGCTCCCGACGAACGGAATGACGTTGAGCGCCAGCGGCGCGGGGAAGCACGAGTCACCGAGCTCGTGCTCGATCAGGCGACGGATGTCACCGGGGTGCTGGGCCAGGTCGCGCTTTCCGGCGACGACGTCGACCTCGTCGAGCAGCCGTGAGATGCCCTGTCGGCCGAGTCCGGAGGCCGCCTGGAACGAGGTGACGACGAGCTGCTGCAGACCCCACCCGCGGTGCAGGACCCCGAGCGCGTCGATCATCGTCATCACCGTCGCACCCGGGTTCGCGATGATGCCGTGCGGCCGCCGCGCGGCTTCCTCGGGGTTGACCTCGGCCACGACGAGGGGCACACCGTCGCGACCCCGGTAGACGATGCTGTTGTCGATCGCGATGACCCCCCTGTCCGCCGCGTGCTCGACCCACCGCGGCGTCACGGAGGGTGGCAGGTCGAAGAGCGCCACGTCGACGCCGTCGAAGAAGTCCTCCGAGAGCGGCTGGACCGACAGCACCTCACCGGCGACGACGTGGGTCGAGCCGACGTCGGAGTCCTCCGCGCACAGCCGGACCTCGGACCAGTCGTGTCGGAACAGCGGCAGACAGGACAGAACCACGCGCCCCACCGCACCGGTCGCCCCCACAAGACCGAGGACGGGTGCGGCCCCTTGGGTCGCCATGCTCCAGCTCCCTCGATCGACAGGTGGGTCGCGGCGGCTCCGCGACCCGGTGACGTGCAGGTATGCGGTGCGAACCGCATACGCATCCTCTCACGGAGGTGGGTTCAGCGCCCCGTTCCGGCGTAGACGGTCGCCTCGCTCTCGCCGTCGAGACCGAACGCCTCGTGAACCGCGCGGGCGGCCTCGCCGAGGCGCTCCTCACCGGTGATCACCGAGATGCGGATCTCGGAGGTGGAAATCATCTCGACGTTGATCCCGGCATCGGCCAGAGCCTTGAAGAAGGTCGCCGAGACCCCGGTGTTGGTGCGCATCCCCGCCCCCACGAGCGAGAGCTTGCCGATCTGGTCGTCGTACTGCAGGCCGGTGAAGCCGACCGATCCGCGGATGTCCTCGAGCGCCTGCAAAGCCGACCGTCCGTCGCTGCGCGGCAGGGTGAACGAGATGTCCGTCCGGCCGGTCTCCACGGCCGAGACGTTCTGGACGATCATGTCGATGTTGAGGCCCGCACGGGCCACCGCCTCGAAGATCGCCGCCGCCATCCCGGGGCGGTCGGGGACTCCGACGACGGTGAGCTTGGCCTCCGAGGCGTCGTGCGCGACGCCCGCGATGATCGGGGCTTCCACGGTCTCTCCTTCGCTGTAGTCCGCGACGATCGTCCCCGGCTTGTCGGTGAACGTCGAGCGGACATGGATCGGCAGGTCGTAGCGACGGGCGTACTCGACGCAGCGCAGGTGCAGGATCTTGCTCCCGGCGGCGGCCAGCTCGAGCATCTCCTCGGCGGAGATCCGGTCCAGCTTGCTCGCCCTGGGCACGATCCGCGGGTCGGCGGTGAACACCCCGTCCACGTCGGAGTAGATCTCGCAGACCTCGGCCCCGAGAGCCGCTGCCAGCGCGACCGCGGTGGTGTCGGAGCCGCCACGGCCGAGGGTCGTGATCTCCTTGGTCGTCTGGCTCACGCCCTGGAACCCGGCGACGATGACGACGTGTCCGTCGGCCAGTGCCGTGGTGATGCGGCCGGGAGTGACGTCGATGATCTTGGCCTTGCCGTGCTCCTCGTCGGTGATCACGCCGGCCTGCGACCCGGTGAAGGAGCGGGCAGTGAAGCCCAGGTCGTGGATCGCCATCGCGACGAGCGCCATCGAGATCCGCTCACCTGCGGTGAGCAGCATGTCGAGCTCACGAGGTGGGGGCAGCGGGCTGACCTCCTCGGCGAGGTCGAGCAGCTCGTCGGTCGTGTCGCCCATCGCCGAGACGACGACGCAGACGTCGTTGCCGGCGCGCCGGGTCTCGGTGATCCGCCGCGCGACGCGCTTGATGCTCTCGGCGTCGGACAGGGACGAGCCGCCGTACTTCTGGACGACGATCGGCACGAGGGGCTCCTGGTCGAGGTGGGCGGTGGGTCGGTCTCGACGGTCGATGCTAATGCCGCGCGGGCCGCGGCCCGCGGCTCGGTCGTATCGCGGACCGCTCAGGTGTGCAGGGCGTCGAACTCGGCCTCCGCGACGACCTCGTCGTCGGCGTCGAGGCGGACATGGCCGAGGACGGTCTGCAGGACCCGCAGCGCCATCGACGCGCGCACCCCCCACTGCGAGAGGTAGCTGAACTGCCACCACCACAGCGCCTCACTGTCCCGACCCGCCTCGTGGTGCTGCAGGCCGTGCAGCAGGCACGAGGCGATCTCGGCGAGGTCGGCACACAGCGACCCGGCCGCGAGGTCGGTCGAGGTGACCGGGTCGACGAGGTCGGTGTAGTCGTCGAGACCGTCGAACTGCTCCCGGAGACCGACGAGGAGGGGGTCGAGGTCGACGTCCGGACCGGCGTCGTGCTCGAAGCGGTCGCGCGGGACGACGTCCTCGATCGCGCCGAGACGGGCGCCCATGACGAGGACCTGGGACACGGCGAGCAGCCCCATCGGGATGGCCGCCGCGGCGTTGTCGCCGGAGGCCATCTCGCGGACCGTCGTCAGGTACGACCGGGCCGAGGTGGCGCACTCCTCGGCGAGGTCCGCGACGACGTCGTCGACCGTGGTGACCTGGACCTGGTCAGGAGCCATCTCTCACTCGCTTCCCGTCGGTGCGTATGCGGTTTTCGCCTCGCGTGCGGATGCTGCGGTCTGGTCTGCGGCCGGCTCTGCGGCACTCGGGTCTGCGGCCGGCTCTGCCGCGCGCGGGTCGGCGGTCGGCGCCGGCGGCCGGGCCCGGCTCATGACGCGCCGGCCCTCGAAGGCCCGTCCGAGGGTCACCTCGTCGGCGTACTCGAGGTCGCCGCCGACGGGCAGACCCGAGGCGAGCCGGCTCACGGTGATGCCTTCGAACGAGGAGAGCAGCCGGACGAGGTAGGACGCGGTGGCCTCGCCCTCGAGGTTGGGGTCGGTGGCGACGATCACCTCGGTGACCTCGTCGCTCGCGAGTCGCGTCATGAGCTCGGCGAAGCGCAGCTCCCCCGGACCGATGCCGTCCATCGGGCTGATCGCCCCGCCGAGGACGTGGTAGAGGCCGCGGAACTCGCGGGTGCGCTCGATGGCGACGACGTCCTTGGGCTCCTCCACCACGCAGATCGCGTGCGCGTCCCGGCGCGGGTCGAGGCAGATCCGGCACCGCTCACCCTCGGCGACGTTGCCGCAGACGTCGCAGAAGCGGACCTTGTCCTTGACCGCCTGGATGGCACCGACGAGACGGGTCACATCGACGGGGTCCGCCGCGAGCAGGTGGAAGGCCATCCGCTGGGCGCTCTTGGGTCCGATCCCGGGGAGTCTCCCGAGCTCGTCGATCAGATCCTGAACCGCGCCGTCGTACACAGTGGCGAGCCTATGCGTTCGTCCCGACACCGCACCGGACGCCGTCCCGGACCGGGAGGAGACGCGACGCTGTCGGGCGTGCCATGGTCAGGCGCCGAGGGGGGTGACCAGCTCGTAGCCGCCCGCCTCGTCGAGAGCCGCGGAGACCTCGTCCTGCCCGAGGTCGCGGACGGTCGTGACGACGATCGTGGAGGCACCGTCCTTGACCACGGTCACCTCGGCTCCCTCGACGCCGTCGAGCGCGGTGAGCTCCTCCTGCACGGCGCTCGCGCAGTGTCCGCAGGTCAGTCCTGTCGCATGGAAGGTCTGGGTCGACATGCCTCCACTCTAGGCCCGTCCGCGCGGACGCCGTCCACGTGATCTCCGTCCATCGACGACCGGACCGTGAGGCCGCGGCACACCGCCGCTCCACAACTCCCCGGCATGCCATCCGCGCCACATCCCACGCCCCTGACATACCCCCAGCCACACCACAACTCCCCGGCATGCCACCCGCGCCCCTGACATACCCCCAGCCGCTCCACACCTGCCCGGCATGCCACCCGCGCCCCATCCCACGCCCCTGACACACCCCAAGCCGCACCACAACTCCCCGGCATGCCACCCGCGCCACATCCCACGCCCCTGACATACCCCCAGCGACACCACAACTCCCCGGCATGCCACCCGCGCCACATCCCGCGCCCCTGGCATACCCCCTGCCACTCCACACCTCCCCGGCATGCCACCCGCGCCACATCCCGCGCCACCGCTCGGCAGGCCATGGACACCGGCTCGCCGGTGTCGACCCGAGGGGCTAGCGTGCTGTGCGTGTTCTTCCGCGCGGTCCGACAGGTGCTCATCCCGCTGAGCCATGCCGTGTACCGGCCGACCATCGTCGGCACGGAGAACGTCCCCCGCTCCGGTGGAGTCCTCCTCGCGAGCAACCATCTGTCCTTCATCGACTCCTTCGTCATCCCGCTCGCAGCCCCGCGGCCGGTCAACTTCCTCGCCAAGTCCGACTACTTCACCGGACCCGGCATCGGCGGCGCCATCCGCCGCGAGCTGTTCACCGCCATGGGCGCGATACCGGTGGACCGCAACTCCGCGAGCGCCGCGCAGGAGTCGCTCGACTCGGCGCTCGAGGTGCTCAGGGCGGGCGGGGCCTTCGGCATCTACCCCGAGGGCACGAGGTCGCGCGACGGGCGCCTCTACCGCGGCCGGACGGGGGTCGCGTGGCTCGCTCTGACGGCGGATGCTCCCGTCGTGCCGGTGGGGCTCGTCGGCACCGAGGAGGCGCAGCCGGTCGGGGCGTCGATGCCGCGACTGGCCAAGGTCACGGTGCGGTTCGGCGAGCCGATCTCCCCCGACTCCTACGCCGGGATGCCGGCCGGTCGGGCCCGGCGCGAGCTGACCGACGACGTCATGACCGCCATCCAGGCGCTCACGGGCCAGGAGCCGGCCGGCACCTACAACGACGTGCCGGCCCGCCCCGCGGGGTAGCCACCACAGCGGGCGGCTCGTGCGGCGGCTACTCGTCGCTCTCGCGGATGACCGTGCCGCCGAGCACGCGCTCGACGACCGCCTGCCCGATCTCCCCCGATGTCTCGATGTCCTCGTCGTCGGCGCTGATGGAGTCGGGATCGTCGACGACCTCGGCGGCCTTCGGTGGAACCGCTGCGGGTGTCGCGGCGTCGCGCCCACCAGGGCCCGGCGCGCGCTCGATCGGGTCCTCGCCACCGGTCGCCCACGACGGAGCCGACGCGGCCGGGGGTGGAGCGCTGCTCCAGTCCGGCTCGCCCGTGCGGGCCGTCGCAGCGCCGGGGGTCTGTGCCGTATGCGCCGGTCGCCCACCACGCACGGGCGGCGGACCGTCGCCGGTCGGGTCCGGCGACCCGGGCCGAGCACCGATGGCTGCAACGGGGGACGCTCCGGCTCCCTCCGTGGCCGGTCCCTGACCCGCTACCCGGAAGTCTGGCGGGGCCGCCACGGCTTCCGGCCGGTCACCCCGCGATTCCGGTCGGCCACCTCGGGGGTCGTCCGGGGCGGCACCGTCGGCCGTCGACCCGACGCCGGACGCACCGGCGGCCCGCTGAGCAGCCGGATGGTCGGCCGGCCCGGACGCATCCTGGGCGGTCTGCGGTGGACGTGCGCTGAGCGCGGCAGGAGTCGTCACCGGCCCACCTCGGATCCCTGCCGAGTGCCGCGCCGCGTCGGGCGCATCCGCGTCGACGACGCACTCGACCCGGGCGTCGAGGCCCAGGACCTCCATGAGCGCCTCCTGCACCCACGCGGGGTGGGCGCCACGACGGAAGGTCTCCGCGAGACCCGCCGTCTCGATGGCGAGCACCAGCCGTGACCCATCGAACGACGTCGGCTGGGCGCTCGCCGAGACCAGCGTCCAGGTGACGCGCTTGTGCCGGGACAGCCAGTCGAGGATGTCGGGCCAGGCGCGCACGATCGCGGCATGGTCGAGTCCGCCGGCTGTCGGTGCACGTGTCGGTTCAGGTGCAGGTGGTGACGCTGGTATCGACTCGGGGACGGACGCGGACGCGGGCTCAGCCACCCGCGCCGACGGGGTCTGCTCCGGGGCCGCGCCGCTCGAGTGCGACAGAGCATCGCCGCTCGACTCCGACCGCTCCTTCGGGGGAGTGTCGGTCCTGCCGTCGGGTGCCGGTGACGCCGACAACCCGTCCGTCGGCGAGGCCGTGACGGGGGGCACGCCCGCGGTCGGAGGCAGGGCCGAACCTGCGGCCGGTGCGGTCGCCGAGGACGCGGACGCGGCGTCCTCGGACACTGCGGTCGAGGGCTGCGCTGCCGGCGCCACCTCACGGGCAGGAGGGGCCATCCCGGACCCGACCCCCATCTCGAGGCGCCGCTCGACGCGGTCCAGGCGCGCCGCATACCCCTGCGGGCCGGAGGCCCCGGGCAGAAGCAAGCGGGCGATGATCAGCTCGAGCTGCAGCCGGGGCGCGGTCGCCCCGGTCATCTCGGTCAGGCCGGCGTTGACGATGTCGGCCGCCCGGGAGAGACCTCCGGGGCCGAAGGCAGCGGCCTGGACGTGCATCCGGTCGAGCTGGTCGCTGGGCACCCCCCGCAGCACGCCGGCGGCGCCGTCCGGCACCGCGGCGCAGATGATGAGGTCGCGCAGCCGCTGGAGCAGGTCCTCGACGAACCGACGGGGGTCCAGGCCCGTCTCGATGACCTTGTCCACCTCGCCGAACGCGGCCGCGGCGTCACCGTGCCCGATCGCGGTGATCGTCGCGTCGAGCAGCTCGGCGTCGGTGAATCCGAGCAGCGCCGCGGCACCGGCGTAGGTCAGACCCTGCTCCCCGGAGCCGGCGATCAGCTGGTCGAGCACCGACAAGGAGTCACGGACCGACCCGCCGCCGGCGCGCACGACGAAGGACAGGACACCCGGCTCGACCGGCACGCCCTCGGACGCGCACACGGTCGACAGGTAGTCCTGCAGCTGGGCGGGCGGCACGAGCCGGAACGGATAGTGGTGGGTGCGCGAGCGGATCGTGCCGATGACCTTCTCCGGCTCGGTCGTCGCGAAGACGAACTTCACGTGCTCGGGCGGCTCCTCGACGATCTTGAGCAGGGCGTTGAAGCCCTGCGGCGTGACCATGTGCGCCTCGTCGATGATGTAGATCTTGTAGCGGCTCTGGGCCGGGCCGTAGGACGCGCGCTCGCGCAGCTCGCGGGCGTCGTCGACGCCGCCGTGCGAGGCCGCGTCGATCTCGATGACGTCGACGGTTCCGGCACCGCGGCGCGCCAGGGCGACGCACGAGTCACAGACGCCGCAGGGGGTGGCGGTCGGCCCCTCGGCACAGTTCAGGCAGCGCGCCAGGATGCGGGCGCTCGTCGTCTTGCCGCATCCGCGCGGGCCGCTGAAGAGGTAGGCGTGGCCCACCCGCCCGGTCCGCAACGCCTGCTGCAGCGGCTCGGTCACGTGCTCCTGGCCGATGACGTCCGCGAACGTCTCCGGGCGGTAGCGGCGGTAGAGGGCCTGGGTCACGTTCGCAACCCTAACCGCCGAGGCCGACGGTGCACCGCCCGATCCACAGGCGCCTGCGGCGCCACCGGTCCGTACGCCGACATCGCGGCCTCACCGCCGCCGGAACCGCCGCCGGAGCCGTTCGGTCCGGGTCCCCGCGAGGGCCCGCACGACGGCGCCCCCGTCGCGGGCCGCCGCGCGCCAGTCACCGTTGAGGGTGTCGACGACGGTACGCACCATCTCCGGTGTGAGCCCACCCTGGAGCATCATCCGCGGCACGACCTCGCGCGCCAGGTCCCGGGCGTCGCCGGCGAACACGGTGCCGTCGCCGGCCATGTCCCTCGCCAGGGCGCCCGCGACGAGGTCGTGCAGGCGCCGCCCGGCGGCACTGTGCAGCACGTCCGCGAGGGGCGTGTTCTCGGTGAACTCGCCCGGGCGGTCGGCGACGTTGTCCGGGAGGTCCTCGTCGAGCAGGTCCTCGAACGCCCGCCGGGAGAACACGTGGTGCGGATGGAGGGACCGGTATGCGCGGCACGTGGGCGAGCAGTCCGGCTCGGCCCCGCCGTGGGTCACGACCCGATGGCTCGCGCGGACCTCGCTCGACGACGCCGAGACGTGGACCTGCCAGGCCCCGTTCTCGACGACGAACGCTCCGCTCGCGACGTCCCAGTGGTGAAACGCCGCGACGTCCACGGGGATGGTGACCCGCTCGCTCTCCCCCGCCAGCAGGTGGACCTTCGCGAACCCGGCCAGCGTGCGGCGCGGCCGGTGGATACCGACGTCGGTGCGTTCCGCATACACCTGGACGACGTCCGAACCGGGGCGGGTTCCGGTGTTGGTCACCGTCACCGACACCTCGAGCCGGCCGTCGGTGAGCTCGGCGGGCGTGACGTCGGCGGCGCTGAGCGACGAGTCGGTCCACTCGAACGTCGTGTACGAGAGTCCGTGCCCGAAGGGGAAGGCGACCGGCACGTCCGCGGTGTCGAACCACCGGTAGCCGACGAACAGCGACTCGCGGTACTCCGCCTGACGTGGGCCGTTGGGGATCGCCGCGACGGGGTGGTCGCCGAGAGCGGCGGGGAAGGTCTCCGCGAGCCGTCCGCCGGGGTCGGTCGCGCCCGTGAGCACGTCCGCGAGGGCGGCCCCGGCGGCCTGGCCGCCGAGGTAGGCCTGGAGGATCGCCGGGACCTCGTCCCGCCAGGGCAGCGTGACGGGGGCTCCGCTCACGACCACGACGACCGTACGTGGGTTCGTGGCCGCGACCGCCCGCACGAGTGCGTCGTGAGGGGCGGGCAGGTCCATCGCGGTGCGGTCGAGACCCTCGGTCTCGTGGCTCTCCGGCAGCCCCACGACGACGACCGCGACATCGGCCTCTGCCGCCTCGCGCACGGCGACCTGTCGCAGGGGTGGGCTGTCGACATCGTCGTGGCGGCGATAACCGGGCACGTAGTGGATCTGGCTGAACGGCAGCCGTTTGCGCAGCTCGGACCGCAACGTGGCCACCCGGGTCGGCACGACGCGGGAGCTGCCGGAGCCCTGGAACCGCGGCTCGCCGGCGAGAGCGCCGATGAGCGCGATCCGGTAGGGCGCCTGCAGTCGGGGTGCGAACGGCAGCACCGGCGCGCCGTCGACGGGCTCGTTGCGCAGGAGCACCGTCCCGGCCGAGGCGGTCAGCCGGCCGAGGTGGTGGTGCGCATCCTCGTCGAACGGCTCGACAGGGTCCGCCCTGCGCTCCTCGGCGCGCTGGATCAGCCGCAGGACGGCGCGGGCGGCACGGTCCAGGTCGGCCTCGTCCAGGCGACCCCCTTCCACGGCGTCGACGGTCTCGGCCACGCGGTCCGCCCCGTCGCCGGGCATCTGCAGGTCCATCCCGGCGGCGAGCGAGGCCACCCGGTCGTTCACCGCGCCCCAGTCGGAGATCACCGCGCCGTCGAAGCCCCATTCCTCCCGGAGCACCCGGGTCAGAAGCGTCGGGCTCTCCGTGGCGTAGGTGCCGTTGACGCGGTTGTATGCGCTCATCACCGTCGCGACCTGCGCACCGACGGCGGCCCGGAAGGCCGGGAGGTAGATCTCGCGCAACGCCCGCTCGTCGACGATGGCGTCGACGGAGAAGCGCCGGTGCTCCTGGTTGTTCACCGCGAAGTGCTTCACGCAGGCGTCGACACCCGCTGACTGGACCCCCTCGATCCAGGCCGCTCCCGCGACCCCGGAGAGGAGCGGGTCCTCGCTGAAGTACTCGAAGTTGCGGCCGCACAGCGGTGACCGCTTGATGTTGACGCCGGGTCCGAGCAGGACGTCCACCCCGGCGGCCCGGGCCTCACGTCCGAGGGCCTGGCCCACGCGTCTGACGACCTCGCGGTCCCACGTCGACCCGAGGAGCGAAGCGGTCGGGAAACACGTCGCCGGTGCGGTCCCACGCCCCCGGGGGTCGCCCTCGGTCCGAACCTTGCGTACGCCGTGCGGACCGTCGGCGAGGGACAGTCCGCGGACGCCGTGCTCGGGGAGGGGTGCCACGGCCCACGCGCCCAGCCCGATCGTCAGCGCGGCCTTCTCGGCGATGGTCAGGCGGCTCAGCACGTCCTCGACGTCGAAGGTCACGCCCGGGTTCACCATGTCCGGATTCAAGCAGACCCAGGTGCCGTGCCGGGCACCACCTCTGCGACACTAACGTGATGGCCACGGACGTCAAGGACCGGACGGCACGCACCCGAGAGGTGATCTCGGACTTCGTCGACGTCGTCCATGCGCGGGACTACGACCGGATGCGGTCGATGCTGACCCCGGACTTCACCGCGGAGTACCCCCACACGGGGGAGGTGTTCGACCTCGACAGCTATATCCGACTCAGCCGGGACTACCCCGGAGGGCCGTGGCGGATCCACATCGAGGAGCGGGTCGTCGAGGGCGACCGCGCGGTGTGCAGGGCGACGATCGAGAACGGGCAGGCGACGTTCTTCATGGCCTGCTTCGTCACCGTGGACCCCTCCGACCGGATCAGCCGGATCATCGAGGTGTGGACCACCGAGGTCGCTCCCCGCCAGTCGGAGTACCGACCCGGCTGACCGAACCAGGCCGAGGAGCGGGGCCGCAAAACCCCGCGACCGGGTCCGTGGCGCGTACGGTCGATGATGACCTACGGGAGGACTTCGATCATGTCGGTGCGATCTATGAAGGGGCGGGCTGTCGCCGCGATCCTGACGGCCGGCGCGCTCGCGCTGAGCGGCTGCGGGAGTGGTGCGCCGGACGGAGCGGAGGTCGGCGAGGCAGTCGAGTCGGCGGTCGCCGAGGCCACGGACGCGGTGACCGACGGCTCGCTGGAGGAGATGCAGCAGGACGCCGAGCAGATGGCCGAGGAGATGGCCGAGGGACTCGAGGCGCAGCAGGAGGCTCAGGGTGGTGGCTCGGCCACCCTGACCGCCGGCGACCAGACCTGGACCTTCGACCGCGTGCTGTGCGCGTTCGGCGAGGAGGAGATCGGCCAGGAGGGAGCGGAGTTCGTGCTCTCCTCGATCCAGGACGGCCTGCAGTTCTACGTCTCGATCGACGAGTTCGGCCACTTCGTCAGCATCGACGACGTCGAGGACTTCGAGAACCCGTCCGTCGCTCTCTCCAACGACGGCGCCGCCGGGGAGTTCATCACGCTCGACGGCAAGGACGTGAGCGGTGAGGTCACGATGGTCGACGACACCGGCGCCGACGACGTCGAGGCGAGCTTCGAGGCGACCTGTCCCTGAGCCGGACTCGACCCGCGCGAGGTCGGCGGATCAGCGGAGGCGGACGACCGCATACCCTGGAAGGCGTGCGTATCGATGTCTGGTCCGATTTCCTCTGCCCGTTCTGCCACCTCGGCCGCCGTCAGCTCGAGCTGGCCCTGGCCGAGTTCGAGCACGCCGACGACGTCGACGTGGTCTGGCACAGCTTCCAGCTCGACCGCACCGCCCCGGACGTGATCGACACCCCGAACGTCCAGCGGGTCGCGGACAAGTACGGCGTGAGTATCGAGCAGATGGAGGAGACACACCGGCAGATGGCCGAGTCGGCCGCCCAGGTCGGGCTCGACTTCCAGTGGCAGCGGACCGTCGGCGGCAACTCGTATGCGGCGCACCGGCTGCACCACTACGCCCGGTCCGCGGGACGCGAGCAGGAGTTCATGGACCGGCTGATGCGCGGGTGGTACAGCGAAGGCGCGTCGATCGGCGACCACGAGACGCTCGTCCGCCTGGGGCTCGACGCCGGTCTGCACGCCGGTGAGATGCGTTCGGTGCTCGAGTCGGACGACTTCGGCCAGGACGTCCGCACCGACCTCGCCCTGGCGAGCCAGATCGGGATCACTGCCGTGCCGACCTTCGTCCTCGACCAGAAGTACGGAGTGTCCGGTGCCCAGGGTGTCGAGCCGATGCTCCAGGCGATCCGCTATGCCTGGGAGGACCAGGGCAACCGGCCGGAGCCTGTGTCCGGCGGCTGCGGCGGCGGATGTTGTGGCGGGGCGTGTGGTTCCGGCGAGGGCGCCGACGTCAGCGGGTCGGCGGAGACCGAGGTCGACGCGGCGGCGGGTTGCGGCGGGGGCGGATGCGGCGGCATGTGCGGCACCCACGAGGACGCCGCGACCCACTGAGGCGACCACGGCGGGTCGTCGGAGACGAGGACACCCCGCGTACCTGGAAGAGCTCACCTGCCCTTGCTGCATTCCTGCCCTGGGGGAGTTCAGTGAGGTACCACCACGCGGGGTGCCGGGAGCCAGTCTAGGTCGGAGCATGGTCGGAGGCGAAAACGGGCCCGGCTCGGCTGCGTGGAACGGATCGCCCTCGCCGCGGCGCAGGGCCGGGAGGCTCCTCCTGTCCGTGCGACGGATTTCGTGGCCACACCGGGACTCGGGTAACCTCCTCCGTTGGAGGATTCGCATAGTGGCCTAGTGCGCACGATTGGAAATCGTGTTGGGATAAAACCCTCGGGGGTTCAAATCCCCCATCCTCCGCCACACGACTCAGCCCCGGGAGCATGCGACCGGGGCTTTGTCGTGGGCGGGGGAGGGTGATGCTCGATCCCCATCCTCCGCCGACGACGGATGGTTGTGCACACGTTTCAGGCGTCGAACCGTGAATGGAACCATCTCTCGTCGGACGTGAGAGCGTCAGCGAGTTCCTGCCGCTCGTCGCCCGCGAGGCGCCGCCCACGGACCGGGGTGACCCACGCCCTAGCCAGGCCGAACCCGGCCCAGCAGGATGGCGATCATGGGCAACGGCGCGTACACCACCGCATACGAACAGGCACTCACCGACCCCAACGCCTTCTGGGGGGAGGCCGCGTCGGCGATCGACTGGATCACGCCACCGACGACGGTCCTGGACGACAGCAACCCGCCGTTCTACCGGTGGTTCACCGGCGCCACGCTCAACACGTGCTTCAACGCGCTCGACCGGCACGTCGAGGGCGGCCGCGGCGAGCAGGTGGCGCTGTACTACGACAGCCCCGTGACCGGCACCACGGAACGGTTCACCTACGCCGAGCTGCTCGACCAGGTCAGCCGGTTCGCCGGCGCCCTCCGCAGCCTCGGCGTCGAGAAGGGCGACCGCGTCGTCATCTACATGCCGATGGTCCCGCAGGCCGTCGTCGCCATGCTCGCGTGTGCCCGGCTCGGGGCGATCCACTCCGTCGTCTTCGGCGGCTTCGCCCCGGCCGAGCTCGCCGCCCGCATCGAGGACGCCAACCCCAAGGTCATCGTCTCCGCATCCTGCGGGATCGAGCCGACCCGCGTCGTCGAGTACAAGCCGTACCTCGACGCCGCGATCGAGCGCAGCAGCCACAAGCCCGAGCGGTGCGTCATCCTCCAGCGTGAGCAGGCCAGAGCCGAGATGGGCGTGCGGGACCTGGACTGGGACGAGCTCATGGCGAGCGAGGCGGCCCGGCCGACCGAGTGCGTCGACGTCGCGGCGACCGACCCGCTCTACGTCCTCTACACCTCGGGGACCACGGGCCGCCCGAAGGGGATCGTCCGCGACAACGGCGGCCACGCCGTGGCGCTGCGGTGGTCGATGGAGAACGTCTACGGCATCGGGCCCGGCGACGTGTGGTTCACCGCCTCCGACGTCGGGTGGGTCGTCGGCCACTCCTACATCGTCTACGCACCCCTCCTCACCGGAGCCACGACCGTCCTCTACGAGGGCAAGCCGGTCGGCACGCCGGACGCCGGCGCCTTCTTCCGGGTCATCGCCGACTACGGGGTGAAGGCGATGTTCACGGCACCCACCGCATACCGCGCCATCAAGAAGGAGGACGCGGCCGGCGACCTCATGCGCCGGCACGACCTGTCGTCACTGCAGACCCTGTTCCTCGCGGGTGAGCGCCTCGACCCCGACACCTACGAGTGGGCGAGCGAGCGGCTCGGGATCCCGGTCGTCGACAACTGGTGGCAGACCGAGACCGGGTGGCCGATCGCGGCGAACCTGCGGGGTCTGGAGCCGATGCCGATCAAGCCCGGCTCCCCCTCGGTCCCGGTGCCCGGGTACGACGTGCACGTCCTCGACGAGCTCGGCGGGCAGGTCGAGCCCGGCCACGAGGGCGCCATCTGCATCCGCCTGCCCATGCCTCCGGGCACATTGCCAACACTGTGGAACGACGACGAGCGGTACGTCGCCGGGTACCTCTCGACGTTCGAGGGCTACTACCTCACCGGCGACGGCGGCCTGATCGACGAGGACGGCTACCTCTTCGTCATGGGACGCACCGACGACGTCCTCAACGTCGCCGGGCACCGCCTGTCCACGGGCTCGATCGAGGCGGCGCTCGCCGGCCACCCCGCCGTCGCCGAATGCGCGGTGATCGGGGTCGCCGACGACTTCAAGGGTCAGATCCCCCGTGGCCTGGTCGTCCTCAAGGGCGGGATCGACGTCGACGGCGACGGCGACCGGATCGTCGCAGAGCTCGTCCAGCGGGTCCGCGACGAGGTCGGCGCCGTGGCCGCTCTGCGCCAGGTCGACATCGTCCCTGCGCTGCCCAAGACCCGCTCGGGCAAGATCCTGCGCAAGACGATGCGCGAGATCGCGGACGGCAAGACCCCTGCCGTCCCGGGCACGATCGAGGACGCCTCGGTCCTGGACCGGCTCGCGGACACCCTGCGCAACACGCGCCACTGAGGGCTTCCGTTCGGGCAGGTCCTCCGCAGGCCGGGGGTCGTGGCCGCACCCGACCCGGTCGTCGTGCAGGCGAGAACACCGCGAGCCCGTCGCCGGCTCGCACGGGTGGCAGCATGGTGGGCATGCTCACCGTGCAGCTCGCCCGTGACCTCGCCGCCGCAGGCGTGCTGTGGCAGCCCCAGGCGGGAGACCGCTTCATCATCGACGCGGAGCTCCTCACCGGTGAGGTGTTCTGGATCTCTGACCTGACGGTCGAGGTCTACCACTACGAGGGGCAGTCGCTGCTCGGCTTCAACGGCACGACGGAGTGGGCCCTGGACGCCGTCACCCTGGACCAGGCGCTGTGGTTGCCGCGGGAGGACCAGCTGCGCGAGCTGCTCGGCGACCGGCTGCTGTGGGTCGCCCCCGCAGCGCAGGGATGGGAGGTGCGCTACACCGTCGGCGACGCACCGCGCACCCTGACCGACCTCAGCCTCGAATGCGCCTACGCCCGGGCCATCCTCTCGCTCGACGGCTCCCGCTGAGCGCTCGGTCCGGTCGGCCCCCGGGCGTCAGCGCCGGCGCGAGTTGCCGAAGATCGACCGGGTGATCTCCCGTCCGATGACCGTTCCCGCCGATCGGAGCATCGACCTGAAGGCGCTCGACTGCACGACCGACTCGACGACGCCGGGGTCCTCCTTGGCCTGCCGGGCCGCCTGCTTCTCGGCGGCGGCGCGTTGCTTCTCCGCGGCCGCACGGTCCTTCTCCGCCTGGGCCGCGGCCGCCTCACGGATGCGGGCGTTCTCCTCCTCGAGGCGCGCCTGCTCCTCCGCGGCGGTGCGCGTGGCCTCCTGCTCGGTCAGCATCTCGAGCGCGGACTCCCGCTCGACCGCCTCCCAGTACTTCGCCCGCAGCGGCGAGGACTCGACCGCGGCGTCGAGGACGGAGTCCGACGACGGGTCCATGAGTGACTGCGGCGCCCGCATCCTCGTCCACGCCACGGGTGTGGGGGCCCCCTTCTCGGACAGGACCGTGATCACGGCCTCGCCGATTCCGAGCGAGGTGAGCAGCTCCTCGAGGTCGTACTCGGTGTCCGGGTAGGTCCGCACCGCGGCCCGCAGCGCCTTCTGGTCATCCGGAGTGAAGGCCCGCAGGGCGTGCTGGACCCGGTTCCCGAGCTGTGCGAGCACATCGCCCGGGACGTCCTTCGGTGACTGCGTGACGAAGAAGACGCCGACCCCCTTGGACCGGATCAGTCGCACCGTCTGCTGGATCGCGTTCAGGAAGTCCTTGCTCGCGCCGTTGAACAGCAGGTGCGCCTCGTCGAAGAAGAACACGAGCTTGGGCTTGTCGAGATCGCCCTCCTCGGGCAGCGAGGCGAACAGGTCGGCCAGCAGCCACATGAGGAACGTCGAGAACAGCTCAGGCTTGTCCTGGACCGCGGGCAGCTCGAGGAGCGACAGCTGGCCCCGGCCGTCGGCCGCCTGTCGGATGAGGTCGTCGCTGTCGAACTCGGGCAGCCCGAAGAACACATCGGCACCCTGTGCGGCGAACGCGGTCAGCTCACGCAGGATGACCCCCGCCGTCGCGGTGGAGATCCCGCCGATCCCTATGAGCTCGGCCTTGCCGACGTCGGAGGTGAGGAACTGGATGACCGCCCTCAGGTCCTCGAGGGTGTCCAGCCACAGTCCGTTGCCGTCGGCGTAGTGGAAGATCAGCTGGAGGCTGGACTCCTGGGTCTGGTTCAGTCCAAGGACCTTGGCCAGGAGAATGGGGCCGAACTGCGAGACGCTCGCCCGGATCGGGATGCCCTTGCCCTGGCCGCCGAGCGAGAAGAACTCCGCGGGGTATGCGGTGGGCACCCACTCCAGACCGACGTCGGCCGAGCGTTCGAGCAGCTTGTCGTTGCTCTCCCCGGCGCTGGCCATACCCGAGAGGTCGCCCTTGATGTCGGCCAGGAAGACCGGCACGCCCTGCTCGATCAGCTGCTCGGCCATGAGCTGGAGCGTCTTCGTCTTGCCCGTCCCAGTCGCACCGGCGACCAGACCGTGCCGGTTCATCATCGACAGCGGGATCCGCACCCCTGCGTCGGGGAAGGCCCGGTCGTCGACCACTCCGGCGCCGAAGTGCAGCGCCGGCCCGTCGAAGGCATAGCCCTCCCGGATGGCGGCGACCAGGGCCGGCTCCCCCGAGCCGGACGGGTCCTCGGAGGTGCTCACGGCGTCTGTGCCCACGGCGTCGTCACTCACGCGCCCCAGGGTAGTGGTGCACCGGTCCCGGTACGGCGGTGGCCCGATGGGCACCCTGCCGACCTTGCGTTTCGATAACGACCGGGCTGCGCCGGCGACGGGTACGCCACGGTGAGCACCGCATACCTCGTAGGCTGCCTGAGTGATCTTCAAGGCTGTGGGCGACTCCCGCCCCTATCCCGACCACGGGCGGGTGACCCCGAAGGACTGGTCCGACGTGCCCCCGCGGATGGTGCGCCTCGACGACCTGATCACGACCAAGCGGAGTATAGACCTCGGGACGCTGCTCTCGGAGGACTCGACCTTCTACGGCGACCTGTTCGCGCACGTGGTCGACTGGGAGGGCGACCTGTACCTCGAGGAGGGCCTGCACCGGGCGCTGCGCGCCGCGCTCCAGCAGCGCGCCACCCTGCACGCCCGGGTCCTTGTTCTTCACTAGGGTTCGGTACAGGCACAGGGTCGACCAGGTCGGAGCGGACGTGCGGAAGAAGAGAGTATGAGCGACTACGTCTACGAGAGCGGCATCTCGAGCCGGAGGCGGCGGCAGCGACGCACCGCCATCACCCTGCTGCTCACGGTGGTGTTCCTCGCCGGCTCCTTCTACTGGGCATGGTCGTACATCCGTGACGGTGACAGCGCCACCGCCCAAGGTGGGTCCACGCCGACCCCGACCCCCTCCGCCACCTGCGTCGGACCGCGGGATCCCAAGACGATCACGGTGCACGTCTACAACTCGACCAGCGTCCCCGGACTCGCCGCCCGGGCCGCTGAGGAGCTGAGTGCGGCCGGGTTCCAGAAGATCGGGAACGTCGCGAACGACCCGCTCGACGCCAACGTCGAGGTGCCCATCGAGGTGCGGTTCGGTCCGCCCGGGCAGGGCTACGCCGAGACCTTCCGCGACGCGTACGTGCCCGAGGCCGTCCTCTCCGACAACATCCGCGAAGGTGGCTCGATCGACATCGTCCTCGGGTCGGGGTTCACCTCATTCGGCACGATCCCGGATCTGCCCCCTTGTGAGTAGCCCACCCGGCGGACTCCCCCAGCCTGCGCCGGCGACCAAGGCGGCGCACGTCGTCGTCCCTCTCGACGCGACAGCCGGGGAGACATTCGCCATCGCGATCGACTCCTGCCTGGATCACCTGCGGCCGAACCGGCTGTGCTGGCTCGAGACGGAATACCCGGACTGCCTGCACCAGACCAGGGTCTCCACCCGCAGGCTCCGGGCCCTGTTCTCCCTCATGCGCGTTCTCGTGCGCGATGACCCCGTGGCCCAGGAGATCAAGGTGCGCCTGCGCCTCGTGCTCACTCCCCTCGGCCCGGCCCGCGACCTCGACGTGGCGATCGCCCGGGCCCGCGACGAGGGCTGGGACACCGCCGACCTGCAGCGCCTCCAGACGGCGCGATCGGTGGCGTATGCGCGGGCCCGGTCCGCGCTCGAGAGCGTCGCCTGGGAGCGGGTCTGGGACGAGCTCGCGTGGTGGCGGAGCCGGTCGACCTGGTTGGGCCATGTCGCATCCCTGCGCGACGGGCCGGCACGCCACGTCACCGACGAGGCTCTGGACCGGCGGTACCACCGCATAATCCTCGCCGGTCCGCACCTGATGACGATGTCCGACCACGCCCTGCACCGCGTGCGGATCGAGGGCAAGAAGCTGCGCTACGGATGCCAGTTCTTCGATTCGCTGTATCCGGAGGCGGGGGTGGTCCACACCGACGACGGGGGTGCGGTGTCGGTGCCGCTGCACTTCGCCGACGCCGTCGCGGGTCTGCAGGACACCTTCGGCCTCGTCAACGACCACGCCGTCGCCGAGAACGTCCGCGACGACCTCGGCCTGGTCTCCGGCACCGACATCGCACGCCCCAGCCGCCTCGAGTGCGTGCGGGCCTGGCAGCGCGTCGCCGATCTCGCCCCGTTCTGGCGCGTGGGCTGAGGCGGTCTATGGCGTCGACCCACCTTTCTCTCCCCGGGAAGAAAAGCCCTACTTCGGGAGAGAACCCTTGTCTCCCGAACCCACGGGTTCCTTCCCGAAGTCAGGAGGACCCGGTGCTCGGCCGCGGCAGGTCGACCGAGTCCGGACCGCTGAAGAGCGGCGCGACCCGCGGCAGGCTCGCCCCGCCCTCGGTGCCGAAGACGCCGCGGGCTTGCAGATGCGGGTGCTCAGCGGCCTCGCCGAGGCTGAGCACGGGCGCGACACAGCCGTCGGTGTCGGCGAAGTGGGCGGCCCACTCGTCACGCGACCGCGTGGCGAACACCTCGGCGAGTGCCGCCCTCATCCGCGGCCAGCTGGACAGGTCGTCCTGGGACACCCGCTCGGCGGCGAAACGCTGCCCGAGCCCGAGTCCGTCGACGAGGGCGCGATAGAAGTGGGGCTCGAGCGCACCGACTGCGATGAAGCCCCCGTCGGCGCACCGGTAGGTCGAGTAGAACGGCGCCCCGCCGTCGAGCAGGTTGGTGCCGCGCCGGTCCGACCACAGGCCTTGGGCGAGGAGGCCGTGCAACATCGTCGTCAGCGCCGCCGCTCCGTCGACCATCGCCGCATCGACGACCTGGCCGACCCCGGTCCGCCCGCGCTCGAGCAGCGCCGCGAGGATGCCGACGACGAGGAACATCGACCCGCCGCCGAAGTCCGCGAGCAGGTTGGCCGGCGGCGCGGGCTGCTCCGGGGACCCGGCGAGATGAAGGGCTCCGGCGAGCGCCGCATACGTGATGTCGTGCCCGGCCCGCTGCGCGAGAGGCCCGTCCTGACCCCACCCGGTCATCCGCGCGTAGACGACCTTCGGGTGGCGGCGCAACACCTCGCGAGGGCCGAGACCGAGTCGCTCCATGGCCCCGGGCCGCAGACCCTCGACGAGGACGTCCGCACCGCGGAGCAGGTCGAGGACCTCGCGTCGGCCGGCGTCGGTCTTCAGGTCGACGGTATGCGCAGGTCGCCCGATCGTCAGGGCCCGGCCGACCTCGCCGAACGCGCCCGAGTCCGGCCGGGTGATGCGCAGGACGTCGGCCCCGAGGCCGTGCATAAGCCGGCAGGCGAACGGGACCGGCCCGATGCCGTCGATCTCGATGACGCGGATGCCGCGCAGCGGCTGGTGCCCGAGGTGCCCGGTCATGGTCGTCCTTGGGTGCGGCCGGTCAGGCGCCGAGCGCGGCAGGCTGGAGCTCCCGCAGTCCGGGCAGGACGGCGTCGGCGAAGGTGCGCAGGAACCGCTCCTGGTCATCGCCCGGTGCATGCACGACGAGGTGGGTGAAGCCGAGGTCGGTGTATTCCTTGACGGCCGCGACGATCTCGTCGGGGTCGGCGCTGACGATCCACCGCTTGGCGACCCGCTCGATCGGCAGGGCGTCGGCCTTGGCCTCCATCTCGGCGGCGCTGTGGATCGAGTGCTTCTCCTCGGCGGTCAGTGACAGCGGCGCCCAGAAGCGGGTGTTCTCCAGCGCGCGCTCGGCGTCGGGGTCCCAGGAGATCTTCATCTCGATCATCCGGTCGATGCCGGCCGGGTCGCGATCCTTGGCCGTCGCGCCCTCGACCAGCCCCGGCAGCAGCCCGTCCGCGTAGAGCTCGCGGCCCTTGCCCGAGGTGCAGATCATCCCGTCGCCGTAGCGGCCGGCGTAGCGCGCCATCATCGGCCCACCCGCCGCGATATAGAGGGGTATGCGCTGGTCCGGGCGGTCGTAGATGACCGCCTCGTCGGTGCGGTAGTAGTCGCCGTCGAAGGTCACCGGCTCGCCCTCCCACAGGTCCCGGATCACGGTGACCGCTTCGCGCAGCCGCGCGAACCGCTCCTTGAACTCCGGCCACCCATCCTCCGGGACCGAACCCACCGCGACCTCGTTGAGCGCCTCCCCCGTCCCGACACCGAGCGCGACGCGGCCGGGGGCGAGGCAGCCGAGGGTGGCGAAGGACTGCGCGATGACGGCCGGGTTGTAGCGGTAGGTCGGCGTGAGGACGGAGGTGCCGAGCAGCACCCGCTCGGTGCGCGCCGCGACGAAGCCCAGCCAGGTCAGCGCGTTGGGCGAGTGCCCGCCGGTGACGCGCCACGGCTGGAAGTGGTCCGAGATCGTCACCGTGTCCAGCCCGACCTCCTCGGCGAGCACCGCATACGACGCGAGTCGCTGGGGGTCGAACTGCTCGGCGGAGGCCTTGTAGCCGATCTTCAGCGGCATCGTCGACGGCGCAGTCATGGGCTCAGCCTATGCGTGGGTGCGCGGGCCCAGAGCCGCCGCCGGTGATTACCGATCGGCCGCCCACCTCGGGTACCCTCGTCGGCGGTGGCGTGTCCGAGCGGCCTAAGGAGCACGCCTCGAAAGCGTGTGAGGGTGCAAGCCCTCCGTGGGTTCAAATCCCACCGCCACCGCCATCGACGAGGGATGGTTTCCGGCACGACTTCGCTCGAGAAGCGTGTCAGGAACCATCCCTCGTGCGCGTCTGGTGCCGAGCCAGGCCGTTGCGGAGCCGATGGATGAGCAGGTGGCGCCGCGACGGTGTGAAGATGTCGCGCTTGTAGAGCTCCACGAGCCACCACCCCTGGTCCTCGAGCAGGAGGCGCTTGGAGTTGTCGTCCTGACGCGACGGACTCTCTTCATGCGTCGGACCGTTGTACTCACAACGCCGGACGAGAGATGGTTTCGAGCGCGATCCATGGCCGAAAACGTGTCTGAAACCATCCCTCGTCGAGGGGTGGGCGAGGTATGCAGTGGGTCGGCGCGGTGGAGGGGTGGGGGGATGGGGCAGACGACGGGTGCGGGCGGACGTGACCCCTAGTTGACGACGCCGTAGAGCCGGTCGCCTGCGTCGCCGAGGCCGGGGACGATGTAGCCGTGCTCGTTGAGCCGCTCGTCGATCGCGCCGGTCACGAGGGTGATCGGCGGGTCGATGTCGGTGAAGGACTCGCGCATGTGCTCGATGCCCTCGGGGGCGGCGAGCAGCGTGACGGCGGTGATGTCCCGGGCGCCGAGCTGGACGAGGAACCTGATCGCGTCGACCATCGATCCGCCGGTCGCGAGCATCGGGTCGAGGACGTAGACCTGCCGGTCGGTGAGGTCCTCGGGCAGCCGGTTGGCGTAGGTCGTCGCCACCAGCGTCTCCTCGTCGCGATGCATGCCGAGGAAGCCGACCTCGGCCGAGGGCAGCAGCCGCACCATGCCCTCGAGCATCCCGAGGCCCGCCCGCAGGATCGGCACGACGAGAGGCTTGGGGTTCGACAGCTTGATGCCGGTCGTCGGCGCGACCGGAGTCCGGATCTCGAACGGCTCGACGCGCACCTCGCGCGTCGCCTCGTAGGCGAGCAGGGTCATGAGCTCCTCGGCGAGCCGTCGGAAGGTCGGGCTGTCGGTCCGCTCGTCGCGCAGGTAGGTCAGCTTGTGGGCGATGAGCGGGTGGTCCGGGTTGATGACTCGCATAGGGGAAACTTAGCGCGTGAGCCCGCACGCCGAACGGTCGGACAGCGAGTGGTCGCCCGAGTGGCTGGACGAGCCGCTCCGGCTCGCGCACGAGTGCCTGGTACACGGCGACGTCCCGGTCGGTGCCGTCGTCGTCGGCCCCGACGGGACTCCGCTCGGCTCGGGCCGCAATGTTCGCGAGCGCGACCACGACCCGACCGGGCACGCCGAGATCCTCGCGCTCCGCGCGGCCGCCGCGCGCCTCGACACCTGGCGGCTCGACGGATGCACCCTCGTCGTCACCCTCGAACCGTGCGCGATGTGCGCCGGCGCCCTCATCCAAGCTCGCGTGCACCGGGTCGTCTTCGGCGCCTGGGACGAGAAGGCCGGGGCCTGCGGCTCGGTGTGGGACCTGGTCCGCGACCGGGCCGCCCTGCACACAGTCGAGGTCGTCGGAGGGGTGCGCGAGCAGGAGTGCGCCGCGCTGCTCACCGACTTCTTCGCGACCCGCCGGGACTGAGCCCGCTCCTGCCCCAACCCCGTCGTTCCGGTGCTGACGGACACGCCCGGACCACCGCATACCGAGTTCACACGAATCACTTCTGTCACACTTGCGCTTAGACCCTGCCTGTGCCGTGCGTGGACCCGCTCGGCAGACCCGCCGTGAAGGAGCGCCACGATGCCACCGATCAAGAAGATCGTCACGTGGATCCTCGTGATCTTCCTGCTGTATGCGATCCTCACCAACCCGGACGCGGCTGCGGACATCGTGGGCTCGGTCTGGGACCTCCTCTACAGCGGCATCCAGAACATCTTCGAGTTCTTCAACGAGCTCCTCCAACGCTGACGGCCGCCCCGGAGGCGAGATGGCGTACGACGAGCACGGCCCGGTCTGGTCGGACGACGACGGCGGGGAGGACTCGGCCGAGTCGATGAGCTGGCGGATGGAGCGCGACATCGAGCGCGCCGAGAACAACCCGCACCTGCGCGACCACCTCACCGAGACCGAACGGATCCGCCTCGCGACCCGTCAGCACGTCATCGTCCTGTGGCTGCCGGTCCTCGCAGTGGTCCTCGCTGCGGCGCTCTTCCTGCGCGCGGTGGCCGACGGCGGCTCCGCAGGCACGACGCAGGACTTCTTCCTCTGGCTCCTCTTCGCCGCGGTGCTCTGGCTCCTCTCCAAGTGGCTGTGGTGGCGGCGCAACCTCTTCGTCGCGACCGACCGTCGCATCCTCAAGATGTACGGCGTCCTGTCGACCACCGTCGACAGCATGCGGGTCCACAAGGTCACCGACATGCGCTACCGGCGCGACTTCATCGGCGAGCTCCTCGGCTACGGCGGCATCACGATCGAGAGCGCCGGTCAGGAGCAGGCGCTGCACGACATCAGGTTCCTGCCCTACCCGCGCGAGAACTACCAGGAGCTGTGCCACGTCATCTTCGGCGAGGCCCCCCGCAGCGGCGGGCGCAAGAAGCACCGTTTCCGTCGCCCGCTCGAGCGCCTCGCCGGCCGCCGCTGGATGCCCGAGCGGTCCCGCGCATACCCGATGGACTATCCGGACCACGACACCGTCGGCGAGGTGACGACGGGCGAGGCGAGCCAGCGCATGCTCTACAGCTCCCAAGAGCACCGGACCGCTCCGACGGGCCCGATCCCGATCTACCCGCCGGGCTTCTTCGACGGCCGCGACGACGACGAGGGCGAGACGCAGACCGACCCGACCCGGCCCTAGGGCAGGTCAGCCGAGGACCCGATCGAGGTAGTCGTTCGAGAAGACCCCCGCGGGGTCGAGCCGCTCGCGCAGCGCCCGGGCGTCCGCGAGCCGGGGGTAGAGCCGACCGAGCCGCTCGGCGTCGAGCGTGTGCAGCTTGCCCCAGTGCGGTCGCCCGTCGTGCTCGGCGACGATCGCCTCGAATGCGGCGAGATAACGGGACATGTGCCGGCGGTGGTACTGGTGGATCGCGACATAGGCGCTGTCGCGGCGGTATGCGGTGCTCAGGGCCACGTCGTCGGCCGCGGCGAAGCGCACCTCGACCGGGAAGGCGATGTGCTCGCCACTGCGCTCGATCCAGGCGTCCAGCTCGCGCAGCACGGGGGCGAGGGAGGCGCGCGGGATCGCGTACTCGCTCTCGACGAAGCGCACCTCCCGACGGGTGCAGAACACGCGGTGGGATGCGTCGGTGAACTCCCGCCGGCTCAGCGCACGGGCGCTGACCTGGTTGATCCGCGGGGCCAGACCGGGGAGGCGGGTGACGAGTCGGTTCAGACCCTCGAAGAGGACGTTCGAGAGGAGGTGGTCGTCGAGGTGCTCGCGCCAGCGGGGCAGCGGCGTGCCGGCACCGTCCTCGGCCGGGTCGTTGCGCTTCGTGAGGACCCGGTCGGTGTGCGGGAACCAGTAGAACTCGAAGTGCCGGTGCGCGGCGGCGATCTCCTCGGCGTCGTCGAGGACCGCCGCGAGCGGCTCCGGCCGCTCCACCGCATGCAGCCGGTAGGCGGGCAGGACGTCGAGCTCGAGCTCGGTGACGATGCCGTATGCGCCGAGCCCGACCGCGAGCAGGCTCACCAGGTCGGGGTCCCGGTCCCGGTGGACCCGGTGGACGGTCCCGTCACCGGCCACGAAGGTCAGGCCCCGCACCGCCCCGGCGAGACCGGTGAGCCCGGCCCCGGTGCCGTGTGTGCCGGTCGAGACCGCCCCGGAGATGCTCTGCCGGTCGATGTCGCCGAGGTTGACCATGCCCAGACCGATGCGCTCCAGCGCCGGGCTGAGCTCGTGCAGCGGCGTGCCGGCGGCTACCGTGACGCTGCCGGCGGCGAGGTCGGCGGCGAGGATGCCGCACATGAGGTCGAGTCGGACGTGGGCGTCGATCGGCTCGGCGATCGGGGTGAAGGAGTGACCGGACCCGACCGGGCGCAGCCGCTCACCCCGCTCGAGAGCACCTCGGACGAGGTCGACGACCTCCGCGGTCGAGGCCGGCGTGTGGACCGCGGTCGGTTGCGCGGTGACCGTGCCGCCCCAGGTCCGCCAGGTGGTCGGCGGGCTCGCTGCAGTCGTCGACGCCCGCGCCTCGCTCATACCCGATGGCTCCGGTGTCGGCTAGCGCGCCGTGACGACGTCGGCCGCGAGCGCCTGGACGATGTCCTCGACACGGTCCTTGGCGTCGCCGAAGAGCATCTGGGTGTTCTCCCTGAAGAACAGCGGGTTCTGCACGCCGGCATAGCCGACGGCCATCGACCGCTTGAAGACGATGACGTCGTGGGCCTCCCAGACCCGCAGCACCGGCATCCCGGCGATCGGCGAGGTCGGGTCGTCCATCGCGGCCGGGTTGACGGTGTCGTTGGCGCCGATGACGAGGACGACGTCGGTGTCGGCCAGGTCGTCGTTGATCTCGTCCATCTCGAGGACGATGTCGTAGGGCACCTTGGCCTCGGCGAGCAGGACGTTCATGTGACCGGGGAGCCGGCCGGCGACGGGGTGGATGCCGAAGCGCACGGTGACACCGCGCTCGCGCAGTCTGCGGGTCAGGTCCGCGACGGGGTACTGCGCCTGGGCGACGGCCATGCCGTAGCCGGGGGTGATGACGACCGAGCGCGCGCTGCGGAGCAGGTCGGCCGCCCCGTCGGCGGTGATCTCGCGGTGCTCGCCGTAGTCGGTGTCGCCCGAGACGACGACCTCCTGACCGAACCCGCCGGCGATGACGGAGATGAACGACCGGTTCATCGCCCGGCACATGATGTAGCTGAGGATCGCACCCGAGGCACCGACGAGGGCACCGGTGACGATGAGCAGGTCGTTGCTCAGCATGAAGCCGGCGGCGGCCGCCGCCCACCCGGAGTACGAGTTGAGCATGGAGACGACGACCGGCATGTCGCCGCCGCCGATCGACGCGACGAGATGCCAGCCGAAGGCGAGCGAGATGGCCGTCATGACGAGCAGCGGGACGATCGAGTGTGACTGGATGTACCAGACCATCAGTGCGAAGGACACGAGCACGGCGACGAGGTTGAGCCAGTGCCGGGCGGGGAGCATGAGCGGGGCGGACTTCATCCGGGCGCTCAGCTTGAGGAACGCGACGATCGACCCGGTGAAGGTCACCGCGCCGATGAAGACGCCGAGGAAGATCTCGACCGAGTGCACGGCGGTGTACTCGCCCGCGGCCTCGGCCTCCAGGTGCGAGGTGTAGCCGACGAGCACGGCGGCGATGCCGACGAAGCTGTGCAGCATTGCCACCAGCTCGGGCATCTGGGTCATCTCGACGACGCGGGCCCGCCACAGGCCGATCACCGCGCCGATGAGCATGGCGACGACGATCAGGCCCAACGTGACCGTCGGGTCCGCCGCCCGGGAGAGCGACAACCAGATCGTCGCGACGAGGGCGATGGCCATGCCGGTGACGCCGAAGCGGTTGCCCTCCTTGGCCTTCTCGTGTTTGGACAGGCCCGCGAGGGACAGGACGAAGAGGATCCCCGCGATGAGGTACGCGGACTGGACGATGGTCTCGGTGCGCATCTGCTTCAGTCCTTCCGGAACATCTCGAGCATGCGGCCGGTCACCGCGAAGCCACCGAAGATGTTGATCGAGGCGACGAGCGTGGCCACGAAGGCGATGCCCTGGATGAGCGGGTCGGAGCTGCCGAGCTGGAGGATCCCGCCGACGAGGATGATGCCGGAGATGGCGTTGGTCTCGGCCATGAGGGGCGTGTGAAGGGCGTGGCTGACGTTGCTGATGACGTAGAACCCGACGATCACCGCGAGCGCGAACACCGTCAGGTGTCCGAGGAACGTCGGCGGGGACACCGCGCCGACGAGCAGCAGCGCGACGCCGGCCGCCGCCATGAGCGCGTACTTGCGGGACGGCGAGCGCGGCGCCGGCGGAGCGGCGGCGACCGGCGCGACCGGCTGCGCCGCGGGGGCCGGCGCTGCGGACACCTGGACCGGGGGCGGCGGCCAGAGCAGCTCGCCGTCGCGGGACACGGTCATGCCGCGCTGGACCGGGTCGTCGAGGTCCAGCCGGAGCTCCCCGTCCTTCTCCGGCGTGAGAAGCGTGAGGAGGTTGACGAGGTTGGTGCCGAACAGCTGCGAGGCCTGGGTCGGCAGCCGCCCCGGGAGGTCGGTGTAGCCGAGAATGACGACGCCGTTCTCGGTGAGGACCCGCTGGTCGGGGACCGAGCCGGCGACGTTGCCACCGCTGCCGGCGGCCATGTCGACGACGACCGATCCCGGCTTCATCGCCGCGACCATGTCCTCGGTGATCAGGCGGGGTGCCGGTCGGCCCGGGATGAGCGCGGTCGTGATGACGATGTCGACGTCCTTGGTCTGCGCGGCGTACAGCTCGGCCGCCTTCCGGTTGAAGTCCTCGCCGGTCTCCCGCGCATACCCGTCTGCGGAGACCTCCTGCTCGACGTCGATCCGGAGGAACTCAGCACCCATCGACTCGACCTGCTCGGCCACCTCGGGACGGGAGTCGAAGGCACGGACGATGGCGCCGAGCGAGCCCGCGGTGCCGATCGCGGCGAGACCGGCGACGCCCGCGCCGACGACGAGGACCTTGGCGGGCGGGACCTTTCCCGCTGCGGTGACCTGGCCGGTGAAGAACGAGCCGAACTCGTGCGCGGCCTCGAGGACGGCGCGGTAGCCGCCGATGTTCGCCATGGACGAGAGCACGTCCAGCGCCTGGGCGCGCGAGATGCGGGGGACGGCATCCATCGCGAGCGCCGTGACGCCCCGGGCGCGCAGGTCCTCGACGAGGTCCGGCGACAGCGCGGGCGCCAGCAGGCTGGCGAGCACCTGGCCGTCGTGCATCCGCGCGACCTCGGCGTCGGTGGGCGCGTTGATCTTCAGGACGACGTCGGAGTCCCAGACGTCCTCGACGACCTTCGCCCCGGCCTCGACGTAGGCCTCGTCGGCGAAGCTCGCCCCTCGACCGGCGTCCCGCTCGACGGCGACGGTATAGCCGAGGCCGATCAGCTTGGCGGCGGTGGCGGGAGTCGCAGCGACCCTGCGCTCCCCGGACCTGGTCTCCCTCGGGACACCGATGCGCATGGGTGACAGCCTCCGGATCGAGCACTCGGACATGGTCACGCGGTGGCGCCTGGCGCAGGGGTGCTCGGCGCGCGCCGCGTGCGGTCCCCACCCTAGGCCCCCCAGGGCGGCGAGGTGGACGAATGTGACCTGATGCGCAGTGCGGTGTCAGTCACCCACCGGCGTCTCATCTGCGCCGATGGTTCCGCGCAGGCTCTTCGCGGGAGGTCGGTCCCCGCGGATCGAGGCGACCATGTCGAGCACCCTCCGCGTGGCCCGCACGTCGTGGGCCCGGAACACCGCGACCCCGAGCCACGCTGCGACGGCCGTGCTCGCGAGCGTGCCCTCGAGTCGGTCGTCGGCCTCGAGGTCGAGGGTCTCGCCGATGAAGTCCTTGCGGGAGAGGGCCTGCATGACGGGATAGCCGAGGGCGACGGTCTCGGCCGAGTGCCGCAGCAGGGTCAGGGAGTGCCGGGTGGTCTTGCCGAAGTCGAGGGTGGGGTCGAGCAGGATGCGCTCGCGCGGGATGCCCGCGGCCTGGGCCCGGGCAGCGCCCTTGCCGAGCACCCGCAGGACGTCCGCGCGCACGCCGTCCGGCTCGGGTGGGTAGGTCACCCCTCGGGGGTCGGTCCGCGGCGCGAGGCCGCCGGAGTGGGAGACGACGAGTCCGGCCCCGAGACCGGCCGCGACATGGACGAGCTCGGGATCCGCCCCCTGCCAGGTGTCGTTGACGAGGTCGATGTACGGGCCGGCCGCGTCGGCGACCTCGGCTCGCCACGTGTCGAGGCTGAGGACGAGCTCCGGGTATGCGGTGCGCGCCTGCTCGAGGAAGGGCACCACCCGCTCGACCTCCATCTGCGCGGTGACGACCTCACCCTCCTGCCCGGCCCGGACTCCGCCGACGTCGACGATGTCGACGCCGAGCTCGACGGCGGAGTGGAGTGCGGACATCGCCGAGTCGAGGTCGGCGTGCCGGTTGCCGCCCCAGAAGGAGTCGCGGGTGCGGTTGATGATGGCCATGACCCCCGGTGCGGCGGAGGAGAACTGGTGCCCGCGCAGCCGCAGCGGCGCGGCCCCGGGTGGGACGGGGCTGGTGGGCAGGTCGGCGGCGCTCGCGGTGGACTCGGGCACGAACATCACTGTAGGGAGTGCGCGGTGGCGGCCCGCGCATACCGAGGTGACCTGCGAGGACGCGGACCGCTGACCGTGCGCAGGGGGCTGCCACGGGGTAGGTTCACTGAGGCTCCGGAGACACCGGGTCCAAAGGAGGACAGGACATGAACAGTTCCATCCTGATCGTGCTCATCGTCGCGGTCATCGCGATCATCGCGATCGCGGCGTTCTTCGCTCTGCGGGGTCGCGGCGACTCGGCGAAGCGGGAGCAGGCCGAGCGGATCCGCGAGGAGGAGGCGCAACGGGAGCAGGACCTGCGTCGCCGGGAGGCGGAGGCCGCCGAGGCGGACGCCGCAGCACGCAAGGCGGCTGCGGAGGCGGACGAACAGTCCGCGCACGCGGCGAAGCTGTCCGCGGAGGCCGACGAGCAGGCCGCACGGGCACGTCAGATGGCCGAGGACGCTCGCGTGCGGACGACCGAGGCAGAGGGAGTGCGCAGCGAGCACGCTGAGCGGATGCGCGAGGCCGACCGGCTCGACCCCGACGTGCCCACCGACAAGGCGGGCAATCGCATCGACGCCCCGGCGGCCGGTGCCGCTGCGAGTCACGGCCACGTGGACGACCGGCAGGACGGGCACGATGAGCAGGGCGCGACCGGCGACCGCGACAACGACGGAGTGCCGAACGCCGTCGACCCGAACGACCGCGGACACTCGGACGGACACACCGACTCGGCGGCCGCCGATGGTGGCCCGGTCGACCGTGACGGCGACGGCATCGACGACCGTGAGGAAGCGCACTGGGACCGCCAGACCCGGGAGCGCGACGAGCAGCGCCGCGAGCACGACGGCGTCTGACAGTACGCCTCACCTTTATCTCCCCCACCGGGAAAGGGGTTCTTCACCACGGTTAGTTCCTGTGGTGAGGAACCCCTTTCTCTCCCCTACCGGGAAAGATGATGTCGCCGGAGGAAGGGGTGAGACGGATCAGCCGGGCTTCGGGGCGCCGGGTCGGGCGTAGCGCCACCAGGTCAGTGCGATGCACATGACGGCCCACGCTGCGCCGATCCAGTAGAACGCGACCGGGCCGAGAAGGTTGAGCCCGACTCCGAAGAAGAACGGTCCGAAGGCGGCGATCGCCGCGGTCCAGCCGATCACCCCACCGGCCTGCCGGCGCTCGAAGATCATCGGCATCTGCTTGAACGTGGACGCGTTCCCGATGCCGGCGAAGAGGAAGATCGCCAGCATGCCGTAGAGGAAGTGGTTGAACCCGCCCTGGAGCGCCTCGGCCGACGAGGTGTCCGGCGTCAGCGCCGGGATGGTCGCCACGACGGAGATCGCGATGCCGATGCCGGAGATGAGCGTCCAGATCGCGCCGCCCATCTTGTCCGTGAGGGGCGAGAACGCGAACCGTGCGACGGCACCGATGAGCGGCCCGAGGAAGACGTACTTGACCGCCTCGGGCACCGCATACCCCTCGATGAGCAGTTGGGCGGAGGCTCCGGTGCCCTGGACGATCTCGGGGTTCCCCGACCCGTAGAGGTTGATCATGAGCAGGCCGAACTGGGCGGAGAGCCCGGAGAACGTGCCGAACGTCATGATGTAGAGGATCGTCATCCACCAGGTGTCCTGGTTCTTGAAGATGTCGAACTGCTGCCTGACGTTGGCCTTGACCGGAACCGACTTGAGCATCGTCCACGCCAGGACGGCGCCGACGATCATGAGGGGGATCCACACGAACGCGGCGTTCTGGTACCAGACCGTCTGGTCCGGCTGGCCCGGGAAGGTCATCTGCTGGCTGCCGCCGAAGACCGCCAGCGCGCTGATCGCGATGAGGTACGGCGTCAACAGCTGGACGATCGAGACCCCGAGGTTGCCGATCCCGGCCTGCAGACCGAGCGCCGTGCCCTGCTTGGCCCGGGGGAAGAAGTACGAGGTGCTCGGCATGAAGCCCGAGAACGCGCCGCCGCCGATGCCGGCGAGGAAGGCGAGGACCATGAGCTCCCAGTACGGGGCCGTCGGCGCCTGGACGCGCACGCCCCACCCGAGGGTCGATGCGATGAGCAGCACGGTGGTGAGAGAGACCATCTTGCGGGTGCCCATGATCGGCGGCAGGACCATCCACACGAGCCGGAAGAGGCCCGCCGACAGACCCGGCATGGCCGCCATCCAGTACAGCTGGCCCTTGCTGAACTCGTAGCCGAGCGCGGTGAGCTTGGGGATGATCGCGCTCGGCAGGAACCAGGCGATGAAGGCCAGGGTCAGGCAGAACGTGGTGATCCACAACGTGCGCCAGGCCAGAGATGAGTCCCAGGTCTGCTCGTTCTCGGGGTCCCAGGACTCGAGCCACTCCCCCTTGTACGTCGCCTTCGTCTGACTCATCGGACTGCCTCCTTGAGTTCGAGGTCACGAGCGAGCTCGGGACTCTGCCGGTGGAGCATGTGGACGACCGTCCAGTGCATCCACGCGGCGCACAGCGCCGTCAGGACGAAGAGGACGAAGAAGGTGCTGGTGGGGAACGCGGTCCAGACTTTCGTGTATGCGAACAGGGGCGGCAGGAAGAAGCCGCCCAGACCGCCGAGCATCCCGACCAGGCCGCCCACCGAGCCGACATTGTCCGGGAAGTACTCGGGGATGTGCTTGAAGACGGCGGCCTTGCCGACCCCCATCGCGCAGCCGAGCACGAAGAGCAGCATCGTGAACGGCACCACCCCCATGGTGTAGGCGAGGTGCTCGGACGTCGAGCCGTCGGGCTGGACGACGGTGATGAAGCCGTTGGGCATCATCAGGATGCCGGTGGTGACGAGCATGACGGCGAAGGTCCAGTACATGACCCGACGGGCGCCGAAGCGGTCACTGAAGATCCCTCCGACCGGGCGCAGCAGCGATGCCGGGAAGATGAAGAGGGCCGTGAGGAGAGCCGCGGTCCGCAGGTCGATGTCGAAGTTGTCGACGTAGTACTTCGGCAGCCAGGCGGCGAGGGCGACGTAGGCGCCGAAGACGGCCACGTAGTAGAGGCTGAACCGCCACACGCGCATGTGCCGCAGCGGAGCGAGCATCTCCGCCAACGGCTTGCCGGCCCCTCCCATCCGGTCCTTGCGCGGGACGACGAGCAGGGTGAGAACGGCGACGACGACGAGGGCGACGGTGTAGATGGCGGGGAAGACCCGCCAGCCGGAGGGGAATATCCCGGCCACGGTCGCCCCGCCGCCGACGACCAGCCCGGGGAAGAGCACGACGAGGAGCTTGGTGACCGAGGCACCGACGTTGCCCGCCCCGAAGAGCCCGAGCGCGAAGCCCTGCCTCTCTCTCGGAGTCCACGCGGAGTTCCACGCGATGCCGACGGAGAACAGGTTCCCCGCGAAGCCGACGAGGAAGGCGAGGATCAGCAGCGCGCCGTAGGAGCCGACCTGGGTGAGGAAGAAGCAGGGGATGGCGGTGAGCAGGAGCATCGAGATGGTGACGATGCGTCCGCCGATCCGGTCGGTGAGCATGCCGGCCGGGAGCCGCCACATCGAGCCGTTGAGCACGGCCACGGCCGAGATCCAGGCGAGCTGCGGATCGGTGAGGCCGAACTCCTGCTGGATCGGGACGCCCAGCACTCCGAACATCAGCCAGACGGCGAACATCAGGGTGAAGGCGATCGTCGACATGTACAGCACCCGGTTGGCGCCGCTCCTGTCGGCGGGCGTCGTCGCCGCGAGCGGTGGCGCCGTCGTGGTGGTCATCGTGCTCCTCTCACGTTTAGAGGATTTTTCTCCTCTAAAATGGGATCAACGCGAACCGTACACCCAGGCCGAGCGACCCGGAAATCAAGGTCGACCTTACTCCGACAAGAGATGACACGGGCGGTTGCAGTACGGGAATTCCGCTCCGTTAAATCCCCTATTCTCGACCCGATGGGCGTAGGGTGGCTCAGGTCGGTGGTCACCGGGCCGCGCCCGTCGACCTGACGAGCAGGGCGCGACCAGAGGACGGTGGAGGTGGACGTGGAGGCCGAGAGCGGCGTCGGGGCCGAGCAGAGCCACGCGCTCCTCACCTCGCCGGTCCGACGCCGGATCCTCGAGGTGCTCGAGTCGGTCGAGCCTCGCGACCCGAGCCGCCTCGGCGCCGAAGGACTGACCGCCGGCCAGCTCGCCACGCAGCTGTCCCTCCACGTCACGACGGTCCGCTTCCACCTCGACCAACTGGTCGCGGCGGGTCTGGTCGAGACCAGCTTCCACAAGCACGTGGGCGCCGGCCGGCCCCGCAAGGTGTATGCGCGGGTCGCCCAACCACGCCCGCAGGTCTCCTCGCAGGAGTCCCTCCGGCTGCTCACCGCCCTGCTCACCGAAGCCTTCGTGGCCCAGGGCGCTGAAGGCGCCCCGCTCAGCCCGGAGGAGGCCGGTCGCCGGTGGGCCGAGGAGCACGTGCCGGCCGAGGCCGGGGAGCCGGCGGTCACCGCGGGCCAGTGGATCGCCAAGCTCGGTCGGACGATCGACGTGCTCGCCGACTGGGGGTACGAGCCGGAGCTCGCCGCCGACGGCGCGAGCCGGGACGCCCGGATCGAGCTGACGCACTGCCCGTTCCGCGACCTCGCCCGCGCCAACACCGACGTCGTCTGTGGGATCCACCGGGGACTCATCGCCGGCACGATGAGCCGGCTCGGGGAGCCGGACACCGAGGTGGACCTCATCCCGTTCGCGGACGGAGACCGCTGCATCGCCCGCATCCACGCCACGGCCACCCCCGGTGGTGCCGCGGCAGAGATCGTCCCGAACCCGCCAGCACCGAATCGGACAACCACGGCCCCCGCCACCACGAAGGAGACACGATGAACTCCCCTCGCATCGACGGACCGCTCTCCGAGGCCCTCGTCGGCACTCGGCGCTACTTCACGCGCGGGGAGGTCTCCGACGACCAGCGGACCATGCACCTCGAAGGCGGCCGCCAGGGGGACAGCTTCTACCGCGACCGCTGGAGCCACGACAAGGTCGTCCGCTCGACCCATGGGGTGAACTGCACCGGCTCGTGCAGCTGGAAGGTCTACGTCAAGGACGGCATCATCACGTGGGAGGCGCAGCAGACCGACTACCCGTCGGCCGGCGCGGACCGGCCCGAGTACGAACCCCGTGGCTGCCCCCGCGGCGCGGCCTTCAGCTGGTACACCTACTCCCCGACGCGGGTGCGCTATCCCTACGTCCGCGGTGTCCTGCTCGAGATGTTCCGCGAGGCCAAGGCGGCGGTCGGCGGCGATCCCGTCGTCGCGTGGGCCTCGATCGTCCAGGACCCCGAGAAGGCGCACCGCTACAAGAGCGCGCGCGGCAAGGGCGGTCTGGTCCGCTCGACATGGGACGAGGTCGTCGAGCTCGTCGCGGCCGCACACGTCTACACCGTCAAGCGGTGGGGTCCCGACCGGATCGCCGGGTTCTCCCCCATCCCCGCCATGTCGCCGGTGTCCTACGCGTCCGGCGCCCGGTTCCTCGAGCTCATCGGCGCTCCGATGCTCTCCTTCTACGACTGGTACGCCGACCTGCCCAACGCCTCGCCGCAGATGTTCGGCGACCAGACCGACGTCCCCGAGTCCGGCGACTGGTGGGACGCGGGCTACCTCATGATGTGGGGCTCGAACGTCCCGCTCACGCGCACCCCGGACGCGCACTGGATGACCGAGGCGCGCTACCGCGGCCAGAAGGTCGTCGCGGTCGCGCCCGACTATGCCGAGAACGTCAAGTTCGCCGACGAGTGGGTGACCTGCAACCCCGGAGCCGACGGCGCACTCGCTCTGGCCATGGGGCACGTCATCCTCAAGGAGTACTTCGTCGACCGGCAGGTCCAGTTCTTCGTCGACTACAACCGCAGGTACACCGACCTCCCGTTCCTCGTCACCCTCGACGAGGTGAGCGAGGGCTCCGAAGACGGGACCGACGGGACCACCGCATACCGTCCGGGGAAGAACCTCGTGGCGGCCGACTTCGACAACCGGCAGCGCGAGAGCGAGAACGCGGTCTTCAAGCCGGTCGTGTTCGACGGCGCAACCGGCCGGCCCGCGGTCCCGAACGGGTCGATCGGGTTCCGCTACGGCGACGAGGGCTGGGGCAAGTGGAACCTCGACCTCGAAGGGATCGAGCCGGTCCTGACGATGTATGCGGGCGGCACCTCGACCTCCGACCCCGCGTCGGGCGTTGCCGAAGTGGTCCTCCCCCGCTTCGACACCGCCGACGGCCACGTGACCTACGTGCGTCGCGGTGTGCCGACGCGGCGGGTCGGCGGCCGGCTCGTCACGACCGTCCTCGACCTGATGCTCGCCCAGTACGGCGTCTCGCGGCCCGGGCTCCCGGGCGAGTGGCCGGCCGACTACGACGATGCGAGCACGCCGGCGACTCCGGCCTGGCAGGAGCCGATCACCGGCGTTCCCGCCCAGCAGGTCACCCGGCTCGCCCGCGAGTGGGCGCAGAACGCGATCGACACGACCGGGCGCGGCATGATCCTCATGGGCGCCGGCACCAACCACTGGTTCCACTCCGACCAGATCTACCGGGCGATGCTCGTGCTGACGACCATCACCGGCTGCCAGGGCCGCAACGGCGGCGGCTGGGCCCACTACGTCGGCCAGGAGAAGATCCGCCCGATCATGGGCTTCCAGCACATGGCCTTCGCCCTCGACTGGCACCGGCCACCCCGGCACATGAACCAGACCGCGTACTGGTACGTCAACACGAGCCAGTACCGCTACGACACCTTCACCGCCGACGACCTCGACGCCGGCACCGGCGTGTTCGCCGACAAGGGTGTCATGGACCTGCTGGCCCAGTCGGTGCGGCTCGGCTGGACGCCGAGCTACCCGACGTTCACGAGGAGCAGTCTCGTCCTCGCGGACGAGGCCCGCGCGGCCGGCCAGGAGCCCATCCCCTACGTCGTGGACCAGCTCAAATCCGGCGAGCTGAAGTTCGCGGTCGAGGACCCCGAGGCCGAGGAGAACCACCCGCGCATCCTCAGTCTGTGGCGCGCGAACCTGCTCGGCTCTTCGGCCAAGGGGAACGAGTACTTCCTCAAGCACCTGCTGGGGGCCGACAACGCGGTCTCGGCGGCCGAGGCGCCGCCGGAGAAGCGGCCGGCCGGCATCGTCTGGCCGGAGCACGCGCCGGAGGGCAAGCTGGACCTGCTCACGACCCTGGACTTCCGGATGACCAGCTCGACGCTGTTCTCCGACGTGGTCCTCCCGGCGGCGACGTGGTACGAGAAGCACGACCTCAACACGACCGACATGCACCCCTTCGTGCACGCGTTCAGCCCGGCGATCGCGCCCCCGTGGCAGAGCAAGACCGACTGGGACACCTGGAAGGCGGTCGCCAAGAAGTTCTCCGAGCTCGCGGTCGACCACCTGGGGACGCGAACCGACGTCGTGGCCAAGCCGCTGTGGCACGACACTCCGGAGGCGATGGCCACGCCGCACGGCATCGTCAAGGACTGGCGCACGGGAGAGGTGGAGCCCGTCCCCGGACGGACCCTGCCGGTCCTCGCGCTCGCCGAGCGCGACTACCCGGCCGTCTACGACAAGATGACGTCGATCGGGCCGCTCCTCGAGAAGGTGGGCATGCTCACCAAGGGCGTGCCCTACGACGTCACGCGGGAGGTCGACATCCTCCGCGGGCGCAACGGGGTGCGCAACGGCGGCGCCGGCGACGGCCAGCCGCGCCTCGAGACCGACATCCACATGGCCGACGCCATCCTCCACCTGTCCGGCACGGCCAACGGACACCTGGCCACCCACGGCTTCAGGAACGTCGAGAAGCGCACCGGAACGCAGCTGCACGACCTCGCAGCAGAGCACGAGGGCAAGCAGATCACCTTCGCCGACACCCAGGTCCAGCCGGTCCCCGTCATCACGTCCCCGGAGTGGTCCGGGTCGGAGTCCGGAGGCCGGCGCTACAGCCCCTTCACGATCAACGTCGAGCGGCTCAAGCCCTTCCACACCCTCACCGGGCGGCAGCAGTTCTACCTCGACCACGACTGGATCCTCGGAATGGGCGAGGCGCTGCCGGTGTACCGTCCGCCGCTCAACATGACGACGCTCTTCGGCGAGTCCGAGATCGGCGTGCAGAACGAGCTCGGGGTGTCGGTCCGTTACCTCACCCCCCACAACAAGTGGTCGATCCACAGCGAGTACCAGGACAACCTGTTCATGCTCAGCCTCTCCCGTGGCGGGCAGACGATCTGGATGTCCGACCGCGACGCGGCCAAGGTGGGCATCAAGGACAACGACTGGGTCGAGGCGGTCAACCGCAACGGCGTCGTCGCGGCTCGCGCGATCGTCAGCCACCGGATGCCCGAGGGCACGATCTTCATGCACCACGCCCAGGACCGGCTCATCGACGTCCCGCTGACCGAGACCAACCAGCGCCGCGGCGGGATCCACAACTCGCTCACCCGGATCCTCATCAAGCCGAGCCACATCATCGGTGGGTATGCGCAGCTCGCCTACTTCTTCAACTACATCGGCCCGACGGGCAACAACCGGGACGAGGTCACGATGATCCGCCGCCGCACCGACCAGAACGTCACCTACTAGAGCCGCCCGAGAACGAGAGAGGACCGATCGACATGCGCGTCATGGCACAGATGGCCATGGTCATGAACCTCGACAAGTGCATCGGGTGTCACACCTGCTCGGTGACCTGCAAGCAGGCCTGGACCAACCGGGCCGGCACGGAGTACGTCTGGTTCAACAACGTCGAGACCAGGCCGGGTCTCGGGTACCCGCGCGGGTACGAGAACCAGGAGGAGTGGCTCGGCGGCTGGGTGGCCAAGAACGGTCGCCTGTCGCTGCGGGCCGGGGGGCGGCTGAAGAAGCTGCTCACCATCTTCTCGAACCCGAAGATGCCGTCGATCCAGGACTACTACGAACCCTGGACCTACGACTACGAGACCCTGCTGGGCGCCCCGGCGCAGGAGAACTTCCCGGTGGCGCGGCCGTACTCCCTCATCTCCGGCAAGCCGATGAACGTCTCGTGGTCGGCGAACTGGGACGACGACCTCGGCGGCAGCCTGGAGCACGCCGCCAAGGACCCGATGCTCAAGGGCATCGAGGACAAGGTGACGTTCGAGTTCGAGCAGACCTTCATGTTCTACCTGCCCCGGATCTGCGAGCACTGTCTCAACCCGAGCTGTGCGGCGTCCTGCCCGAGCGGGGCGATCTACAAGCGCTCCGAGGATGGCATCGTCCTCGTCGACCAGGACCGGTGCCGAGGCTGGCGGATGTGCGTGACCGGCTGCCCCTACAAGAAGGTCTACTTCAACCACAAGACCGGCAAGGCCGAGAAGTGCACCTTCTGCTACCCGCGCGTCGAGGTCGGCATCCCGACGGTCTGCTCCGAGACCTGCGTCGGGCGGCTGCGTTACATCGGCCTGGTGCTCTATGACGCCGACCGCGTCCTGGAGGCCGCCTCCATCGAGGACGACCACGCGCTCTACGAGGCGCAGCGCTCGCTGTTCCTCGACCCCAACGACCCGGCCGTGGCCGCCGCGGCCGAGCGCGACGGGATCCCCGGCGACTGGATCGAGGCCGCCAAGCGCTCGCCCGTCCGCCGGCTCATCCAGGACTACGCGGTCGCCCTCCCCCTCCACCCGGAGTACCGCACCATGCCGATGGTCTGGTACATCCCTCCGCTGTCTCCGGTCGTCGACGTCATCAAGGACACCGGCTACGACGCCGAGGACAAGGACAACCTCTTCGCCGCGATCGAGACGCTGCGCATCCCCGTGGAGTACCTCGCCAATCTCTTCACCGCCGGCGACGTCGCACCGGTGAACCGCGTCCTCAAGCGGCTGGCCGCCATGCGGTCCTACATGCGCGACATCAACCTCGGCCGCGACCCCCGCGACGAGATCCCGGAGTCGGTCGGGATGAGCGGCGAGGCGATGTACGAGATGTTCCGCCTCCTCGCGATCGCGAAGTACGAGGAGCGCTACGTCATCCCGACCGCGCACGCCGAGCAGGCCCACGCGCTCGAGGAGCTCGCGACCGACTGCCCGGTCAGCGAGTACGGCGGCGGCCAGCCCGAGGGCATCCTCGGCGAGGGGTCCGGACGTCCCACGCCGGTGGCGGCCGAGAACCTCCGGATGCTCCAGAACCGGCAGCGAGCCGACTCTCTGGAGAACCCGCTCATCGGCGGCGGCAGCAAGCAGGGCCGGGTCAACCTGCTCAACTGGGACGGCATCGGCATGCCCGAGGGACTGTTCCCGGACCGTGACGCCGAAACGTCGCGGGAGACGAGCGGGGACCGGTCATGAGATGGCTCCGGAACCGCGGCTCGGTCCCGGCGGCGGACCCCCGCGTCATCGCCGACACCTGGCAGCTCGTGTCGCTGTTGTTGGACTACCCGGACGAGGCGCTCGTCGGGCGTGTCCCGCTCCTCCGCCCGGTCGTCGCGGATCTGCCGGCGCCGCATCGAGAGCCGCTCACCGCATACCTCGGCACGCTGGAGCGGATCCCGCTCGGTGAGCTGCAGGCGGACTATGTCGACACCTTCGACGTCACCCGCAAGTGCTCGCTGCACCTGACGTACTTCACCCACGGGGACACCCGCAAGCGCGGCGTAGCGCTCGTCGAGTTCCGCCAGGCGTACCGCAGGGCGGGCGTGGAGTTCGACATCGACACCGAGCTGCCGGACCACCTGTGCGTCCTCCTCGAGTTCGGGGCCGCTCACGACCGGGACACCGCGTGGACGCTGCTCAACCGGCACCGGGTGGGGATCGAGCTGCTGCGGATGGCACTCGCGAAACGGGAGTCACGGTGGCTGCCCGTCGTCGAGGCGCTCCGGTCGACCCTGCCGGACCTTGGGCCGGACGACCATGAGGCGCTCGCCGCGCTGATCGCCGCCGGACCGCCCAAGGAGGAGGTGGGTCTGGACTCGGCGCCGTACGCCCTCGATCCCCGCCTCTCGGAGCACCTCAATCCTCGCCCCGAGCCGTTCGACGCGACGGCGCCGCCCACGACCGACACGACCGAGTTCCTCGGCACCACCATTCCCGTAGGAGTCCCGCGATGAACACCGTGCTCTGGGTGATCTACCCGTACATCTGCCTGGCGATCTTCGTCGTCGGTCACTTCTGGCGGTACAAGTACGACAAGTTCGGGTGGACCACCCGCTCTAGCCAGCTCTACGAGGACAAGCTGCTGCGCATCGGCAGCCCGCTCTTCCACTTCGGCATGCTCGGGGTGATCGCCGGCCACGTCATGGGTCTGCTCATCCCCCAGTCCTGGACCAGCGCCATCGGCATCAGCCCGCACACGTACCACTACATCGCGCTGATCGGCGGTATCCCGGCCGGTCTCGCGACGGTCGCGGGTCTGATCATCCTCGTGTACCGCCGCCGACGCACCGGTCCGGTCTTCAGCGCGACGACGGTCAACGACAAGGTCATGTATCTCGTCCTCGGCATCGTCATCCTCCTCGGCATCTGGAACACGATCGCGGGGTCGCTCCTCCAGTTCGGGGGCGAGTACAACTACCGCGACGGCGTCTCACCGTGGTTCCGCAGCATCTTCTACTTCCAGCCGGATGCCGCGCTGATGGCCGGAGCACCCATCGGCTTCCAGCTGCACGCCTTCTTCGCGTTCCTGCTCTTCGCCATGTGGCCGTTCACCCGGCTCGTGCACGTCTTCTCCGCACCGATCGGGTACTTCACGCGGCCCTACATCGTCTACCGGTCCAGCGATGTCCGCCCCGGCGTGGGGGTGGGCACCCACGCCCCGGCGCGCGGCTGGGACCGCCCCGAACTGCAGAAGAAGGAGTAGTCCGTGTCGTCGCCGGCTGGGGCGCCACACCACGACGCGGTCGTCCTCGCCGGCGGCCGCGCCACGCGGCTCGGTGGAGCCTCGAAACCCCTCGTGGAGGTCGCGGGGCGCACCCTGTTGGATCGGGCCCTGGACGCTGCGTCCGGCGCCGACAGGGTCGTCGTGGTCGGTCCGGTTCCGGTCCCTCCGGGGGTCCTGCGAACCCTCGAGGACCCGCCCTTCTCGGGTCCGGCTGCGGCCCTGGCCGCCGGCCTCGCGGCCCTGGTCGATGCGGTCGGATCGGCCCGACCCGCACCGTGGACCCTGGTGCTCGCCGCCGACGTGCCCCGGGCCGCCTTCGCGGTTCCTGTCCTGCTCTCCGCCGCGGCGGATGACCCCGAAGCCGACGGAGTGTGCTTCCACGACGCCCAGTCGCACCCGCAGTGGATGCTGGCGCTGTACCGCAGCCCGGCGCTCCGGGCGGCCGTGTCCACGGTCTCCACGACGGACCTGTCGATGCGGCGCCTGCTGGCGCCCCTGACCCTCATGACCATCCCAGGAGAGGCGGCCGAGATCGCTGACTGTGACACGTGGCAGGACATCGAAGCGGCTCGGGAACAGGAGTCCTCGTGGGTCAGAACGAGCGAGCGGGAGGAACGACCGTGACGGATCTGGAGCAACCTCAACGACGGTGGACCGAGTGGGTAGGCGAAGCCTGCCAGGCGGTCGGGGTCGACGCGAACCAGGTCGACATCCCGGAGCTCCATCATCTGAGCAAACAGGTGGCCCACCGGCTGGAGCGACCTCTCGCGCCCGTGAGCACCTTCATCCTCGGGCTCGCCATCGGTGCGGGATCGGCTACACGCCAGGAGCGAGCGGCCGTCCTGAACCGGATTCTCGATACGCTGCCGAAGGATGAGCCGGAGACCGACCGACGAGGCACCGACCAGCCCACCTGAGGAGACTTCCATGGACGCGCAGAACGACATCCGGACCCTGGCGACCGAGGGGCAGGCGCTCCTCGAGCAGGCGCGCGGTGAGACCTCGGGACGGTCGAGCGTCTCCCTCGTGCACGAGCACCGGATCCGTGCCGTTCTCATGGGACTGACCGCGGGGGCCGGCCTCGCGGAGCACGACGCACCGCCGGGGGCCACCTTGCAGGTGGTCGCCGGGAGGGCGCGGCTGTACGTGGCCGGTGACGACGGCCGTGAGTGGCTGCTCGAGGAGGGCGACCTCATCGCGGTGCCGCACACGCGACACGGTGTGGATGCCCTCAGTGACAGCGTCCTCCTGCTCACGGTCGCGCTCGACGCCTAGGACTGCGGCCCCGAGATTTCCCGTTATCAACTCGTGACAATCGGCGTCCTCCGGGGTTAGGGTGCAAGAGCCCTCCCCCCGAGGGCCCCGGAACGGCCGCCGAGTCCTGCCACCGTGACGGGCCCGTCACCATCCGCCGGCAGGAGCGGGGAACCCATTCGCCGGGACGGTCACGTCCCTTGGGGTGCAGTCGGTGGCACGAGCCGCCGACCGGACATCTCCAGTCCGAACCCGACAGCTAACCCCGCAGGCGCTGGAGAGAGCTCATCATGTCCCCCACCGCCCCCGGACGTCACCGCGCGCCTCGGCAGCCCCTGTCCGCCCGCGCCACTCGTCTGTTCCCGCCTGCCCCAATCGTCCGCGGATCCGCGGTCGCCGCCGCCACCGGTGGCCTCATCCTGTCCTTCCCCGCCGGGGCCTCGTCCGCCCCCGCGGCGGGCGTGACCCAGCTGCCCGCCGCACCGGCGCCCGTCGTCGCTCCCGTGCTCACCCCCGCGGCGGTGCCGACTGTGACGCCGTCCCTGCCGGCCCGACCCGCAATCTCCGGAACGCTCCGGTTGGGGTCTCGGGGCGAGTCCGTGCGTGTGATCCAGCGCATCGTCGGAACCGTGCCGGACGGTGTCTTCGGGCCGAAGACCCACGCCGCGGTCAAGCGGTACCAAGCGCGCAAGGGTCTGGTCGTCGATGGCATCGTCGGCCCGAAGACGGCCCGGGCCATGGGGCTCGCCTTCGGCACCGCGGCATCCCGGTCGACGTCCACCGCGTCGCGGAGCGCGTCGCGTACGAGCACGTCGACGAGCGGCGTGCTCGCGGTCGCGGCGAAGTACACCGGCATCATGTACCGCTACGGCGGCACCAGCCCCTCGACCGGGTTCGACTGCTCGGGGTTCACCCAGTTCGTCTTCGGCAAGGTGGGCGTCAAGCTTCCCCGCACCGCGGACGCCCAGCGCAGAGCGACGACGCGGGTCTCCAGCCCTCGGCCCGGGGACCTCGTGTTCTTCGGCTCACCGGCCTACCACGTCGGGATCTACGCGGGCAACGGCATGATGTACGACTCCGGGCGCAGCGGTCTGCCGACACAGAAGCGCAAGGTGTTCTCCGGGGTCAGCGGGTACGGCCGCGTCGGCTGAGCCGAGGCCGCCCTGCGGCTACTCGGCGCGGTGGAAACCCGCCCGCTCGGCGAACCCGGCGTCGAGGAACCACACGTCCGGCTCCGTGGTGTCGTACCACTGGCTGTGCAGGTCCTGATACGTCTTGGTGTCCACGTTGGCCTTGATCGGGTGGCCCAGCGGCTGGGCACCGTCGGCGATGGGCGCTGCCGAGCCGATACCGAAGCCGCCGTCGACGACCTCGTGCAGCTCGGAGATGCGGCGGACAAGGGGCTGCTCACCCCGGGCCGACGACTCGGCGGCCGTCTCGTGGGTGGCGATAGGAGCGCTGGTCTCCTGGTCGGTGGGCACGTCGTGATCCTCCTCATCGGTTGCGGCAGCACCCCCGTCGGGTGCCGCCCCATGTGTCGCGACGGCTGCCGGGACATCCGGGACATCGACGGCACCGTCATATTCCTCCGCGTGAACCGTGGCGCCCTCGGAGTCGGTGACCCCGGAGCGCGGCTCGACCGCTGCGTCGTGGGCCTGCTCGTCCCAGCCGCGCCGTTCGCTGCTCCAGGAACCGTGCGGCTCGAGCCGGTCGCGATCCGCGAGATCGGGCTGCTCGCCCACGACCTCGGGCGCCTCGGCCGGGAGCGTCGTCCCCGCCGGGGCGCCACCCCCTCCGGCGAGCCGTTCCTCGCGCATGCTCCGGAACAGGGGGGTCGAGTCCACGTCGGGCTCGTCGAGCACCGACGGTCCCGAGCCCGGTCCCGGACGGTCGGCCATCGCCACGCCGTCGGCCTCGCCGAACGCCTCGGCCGGCGTCCGTGGAGCCGGTGTCAGCACGTCGTCGGTGTCGCCGTGGTCCGCACTGCCCGGCGCCAGAGTGCCCTCGGCCGCTGTGTCCTGGCCCGAGTCACCGAGGCGGCTCAGGCCCGGATCCGCGTACTCCTCCGCCAGATCGGCCCCGTCGGACGGGTCGCCGCCGGGCGCACCCGGGGCTGCCGCGCCGGTCTTCTCGACCTCGTTCGGGTCCGCCGGGTCGGGCGCTGCCGCCGCACCGACACCTGCCGGCACGGTCGAGTCAGGCACGGCCGCGTCAGGCACGGCCGAGTCAGGCACGGCCGAGTCCGGGTCACCGGTCCCACCGTCACGGGGATGGTCCGCGCCGACGCCGTCGGTGGCGGACCGAGCGGCCTGGGGCGCATCCGTCGATGACGACCTCGTCCTCAGCACGAGCCACACGATGAGCAGCACGACGGCGATCAGAACCAGCGCGAGCAGGACCGCCATACCGGTGTTCATGTGTCGTCGAGCCCCTCACGTGTCATGGTGCGCCACCGACTGCAGGTCACGCCTGAAAGATATCGCCCCGACCCCTCGGTCGTCGCAGCGGTCCGCGTACGATAACCCGATTCTCGGCGCAGGCCGGCCTCAACTCCCGTCCAGGCCGAGCTCGGCGGCACTCTGCTGGCGCATCTCGACCTTTCGGACCTTTCCCGTGACCGTCATGGGGAACTCCTCGACGATCTTGACGTACTTGGGGATCTTGTAGTGCGCGAGCTTTCCGCTCGCGAACTCCCTCACGCCCTGCGCGGTCAGCGGCTCGGCCCCCTCACGCATCCGGATCCAGGCGCAGAGCTCCTCGCCGTACCTCGTGTCGGGGACGCCCACGACCTGGGCGTCGAGCACGTCCGGGTGGGTGTAGAGGAACTCCTCGATCTCCCGGGGGTAGATGTTCTCGCCTCCGCGGATGACCATGTCCTTGATCCGCCCGGTGATGCGGACGTAGCCCTCGTCGTCCATGACGGCCAGGTCGCCCGTGCGCATCCAACCGTCGACGACGGCCTGCGCCGTCTTGTCGGGCTCCTCCCAGTAGCCGAGCATGACGCTGTACCCCTTGGTCCAGAACTCGCCCGCTTCTCCCCTGGGCAGGGCCTGGCCGGTCATCGGGTCGGCCACCTTGATCTCCAGATGGGGGCAGACGCGTCCCACGGTCCCGACCTTGCGGTCGAAGTCGTCGTCGGTGCGCGTCTGGGTGGACACCGGGGAGGTCTCCGTCATCCCGTAGCAGATCGTCATCTCGTCGATCCCGCTCGCGATGAGCTTCTTCATCAGCTCCGCGGGGCAGGGCGAACCTGCCATGATCCCGGTCCGCACGCTGGAGAGGTCATAGGAGTCGAAGTCCGCCAGCGACCACTCGGCGATGAACATCGTCGGCACCCCGTAGAGCGACGTGCACCGTTCCTCCTGGACGGTCGCAAGCGTGAGTGCCGGGTCGAAGCCGGGTGCGGGGATGACCATGGCCGCCCCGTGGCTGGTGCAGGCAAGGTTGCCCATGACCATGCCGAAGCAGTGGTAGAAGGGCACGGGGATGCACACCCGGTCGTGCTCGGTGTAGCGGCAGACCTCACCCACGAGGTAGCCGTTGTTCAGGATGTTGCGGTGCGAGAGGGTCGCTCCCTTGGGGAACCCGGTCGTGCCCGACGTGTACTGGATGTTGATCGGGTCGTCCGGATGCAGGCCCGCCTGGATGCCGGCGACGCGGTCCGGGTCGACGGACCCACCCGCGTCGACGAACCGCTGCCAGGACTCCGTGCCCAGGTAGACGACGCCGCGCAGGTCCGTCACTCCGTCCGCGACCTCCTCGACCATCGAGCGGTAGTCGCTGGTCCGGAAGCCCTCGACGGCGAAGAGGTATGCGATGCCCGCCTGCCGCAGGACGTACTCGAGCTCGTGGCTCCGGTAGGCGGGGTTGATCGTGACGAGGATGACGCCCACCTTCGCGGTCGCGTACTGGACGACGGTCCACTCGGCCCGGTTCGGAGCCCAGATCCCGACCCGCTGCCCCTTCTCGATGCCGGCGGCCACGATCCCGCGGGCGAGGCGGTCGACCTCGTCGGCGAACTCGCGGTAGGTCCACCTGATCCCCTGCTCCCGGTCGACGAGCGCGAGCCGGTCACCGTGCCGGGCGACCGTCGCGTCGAGGTTGTCGGGGATCGTCTCGTCCAGCAACGGTGGTTCGGTCTCGCCACGGGTGTGCGACAGCGCGGGGTCGCGCTCGTCGCCGATGACCGAGTCGTGGGTGCTCACGTGCTCACCCTGCCACGGCTCCCACGCCGAGGCGAGGCATCGGCACTAGAGGACCGCGCCGGGGTTGAGCAGCCCGAGCGGGTCGAGCGCCGCCTTGATCGCCCGGCTGACGTCCATGACGTCCTCGCCGAGCTGGGCCGGGAGCGCGGTCTTCTTCAGCCGCCCGACCCCGTGCTCGCCGGTGATCGTGCCGCCGAGGGAGATCGCGAGGGCCATCACCTCGCCGAAGGCGAGCCTGGCGTGGTCGGTCGCGACCTGGTCGCTCGCGTCGTAGACGATGATCGGGTGGGTGTTTCCGTCCCCGGCGTGGGCCACGACGGGGATGTCCACCTCGAGCCGCGCGGCGATCCGGGCGATGCCCTCGAGCAGGCCAGGGAGGACGGGGACCGGCACGCCGACGTCCTCGAGCAGCAGTGAGCCCCGGCGCTCCATCGCCGGGAAGAACGCCCTCCGGGCGGCGCAGAACAGCTCGCCCTCCTCCGGGTCGTCGGTCGTGAACAGCTCGATCGCGTCGTGCCGCTCGCACACCCGCGCCATGGCCTCGACCTCGGACGCGCGCGCCTCCCCCGGCGCGTCGGACTGCGCGATGAGCAGTGCGCCCGCGGACCTGTCCAGTCCCATCGGCCGGAGGTCCTCGACGGCGTTGATGGCCGCGTTGTCCATGAGCTCCATCATCGAGGCGCGGAGCGACGCGCCGATGACCACGACGGAGTGGGCCGCGTCCGCCACCGAGGCGAAGGAGGCGACGAGTGTCGCCGCCGGGGGCGGCGCCGGCACGAGCCGCAGCGTCGCGCCGGTGATGACGCCCAGCGTGCCCTCGCTGCCGACGAAGAGCTTGAGCAGGGACAGCCCCGCGACGTCCTTGACCCGCGGCCCGCCCAGCCGGAGCAGCCGGCCGTCGGCGAGGACGACGTCGAGTCCGAGCACGTAGTCCGTCGTGACGCCGTACTTCACGCAGCACAGGCCGCCGGCGTTGGTCGCGAGGTTGCCCCCGATCGAGCAGATCTCGAAGGAGCTGGGATCGGGCGGGTACCACAGCCCGTGCCCGGCGGCGGCCCGCTTGACCTCCACATTGAGCGCACCCGGTTCGACCCGTGCCGTTCGGGTCGCGACGTCGACCTCGACCGCGCGCATCCGGTCGAGGCTGATCGTCAGTGCGCCGGCGACAGCGGACGACCCCCCGGAGAGCCCGCTCCCGGCCCCCCGTGGGACGACCGGCGTCCTCGTCCGGGTGGCCCACCGCATCGCCTCGACCACCTGCTCCGGTGACCTGGCGCGCAGGACTGCGCACGGCATACCCACGTCGGGATCCTTGGCCCAGTCGCGCCGGTACGCCTCCATGGCGGCCGGGTCGGTCAGCAGGTCCCCCGCCCCGACCGAGGCTGCCAGGTCGGCCAGCGCGAGCCGACCGGGGCCGTGCCCGGCGGCGGCGTCAACGGCGACCTCGACCATCCCGCTCACCGTACCCGGGTCTAGAGTCGTCACGCACGAGCGGGAGGCACGAGGAGGAGCGGGAGCGAGGGATCGCGATGGCAGAGGACTTCCGCTTCCGCGACATCGCCCTTCCGGCCTACGGTCCCACGCTCGTCAACTCGCTCGGCCACGGCGCGATGATGCCCGTGCTGGCGTTGCGCGCCCGCGAGCTGGGGGCGAGCGTCGCGGTCGCGGCACTCGTCGTGGGGCTCGTCAGCGTCGGCATGCTCATCGGGTCCCTGCCCGCCGGCGCGGTCATCGCCCGGATCGGGGAGCGCCGGGCGCTCGTCGTCGCGGGTGTCCTCGACGCCCTGGCCATGGCCGCGGCGGCGGTCACGCCGACCGTCGCGTGGCTCGCCCTCGCGGTCGTGGCGAGCGGCATGATGTGGACCGTCTTCCTCATCGCCCGACAGGGCTTCATGATCGACGCGGTGCCGTTCCACCTGCGCGCCAGGGCGCTCTCCCTGCTCGGCGGCTCCCATCGGGTCGGACTGTTCGGCGGACCGCTCATCGGGGCGGCCGTCATCGCCGCCGACGGCATCCGCGCGGTCTTCCTCCTCGCGGCCGCGTTCTCGCTCCTGGCCGCCCTCCTGGCCCTCACCATGCCCGACCTCGGCGCCGAGCGGCGGATCGCCGCCAAGCACGAGGGGTATGCGTCGGTCGCCTCGGTCCTGCGGCGACACCGCCGGGAGATGCTCACGATCGGCGTCGCCGTCGCCGTCATCGGCTCGTCCCGCTCGATCCGCACCTCGCTGATGCCGCTCTGGGCCGAGCACGTGGGCATCTCCGCGAGCACGACGTCGCTGATCTTCGCCATGGCCTCGGGGGTGGAACTCCTCCTCGTCTATCCGGGAGGGTGGGTCATGGACCGGTTCGGCCGCTCGGTGACGGCGGTGCCCGTCGTCGCGAGTGCGGCGCTGGCGTGTCTGCTGCTGCCGTTCGCCGGGACCGTCGCGGCGGTGACGGCCGTCATGGTTCTGCTCGCGGTCGGCAACGGCCTCGGGTCCGGGGTCGTCATGACGATGGGCGCGGACACCGCGCCGGTGGAGTCGCGCGCCCAGTTCCTCGGTGGGATGCGGCTGTTCGGGGACATCGGCATGACCAGTGCGCCGCTGCTGCTCAGCCTGCTGACCGCAGCCCTGCCGATCGCCGCGGCCTCGCTCGTGCTCGGCGCTTTGGGGGTGGCGGGGGCCGGGTGGGTCGGGTACTGGACGAGGCACCTCGACCGGCGCCTCGGGCTGGGCGTGCGGAGGGTGACCGTACGCCGCGACTGACCGCCGTGAGCCGGTGGCTGCCGGAGGACGCTAGGCGCTCGCCAGGGCCTTCTCGAGGTCGCCGAGGATGTCGCCGGCGTCCTCGAGCCCCACCGAGAGGCGCAGGATCCCCGCGCCGGGGCGCGCGTCCGGGGGACACGGCCGGTGGGTGAGGGCGGCCGGGTGCTGGATGAGCGAGTCCACCCCGCCGAGTGACACGGCGTGGGTAATCAGCTCGACGTGTTCGGCGACCGCCGCGGCGGAGCCGAAGCCGCCGGAGAGCTCGAACGCGAGAATGGCACCGGGACCGCTCTGCTGACGGCCGATCAGCCCCTGCGGGTCGCACTCCGGGAGCGACGGGTGCCAGACCCGCGCGACGGCAGGGTGGGAGCGCAGCGCCGCCGCGACGGCGGTGGCGCTCGCCTGCTGGGCGCGGACCCGGACCGGGAGGGTGGCCAGACCCCGGTGCAGCAGGTACGCCGCCCACGGGTGCAGGATCCCTCCGGTGATCGCCCGCACCGGGCGGATCCGTTCCGCGGTCGCCTCGTCGGTCGCGACCACCCCGCCGAGCGCGTCGCCGTGTCCGCCGATGAACTTCGTCGCCGAGTGCAGGACCAGGCTCGCACCGTGCGCCAACGGGTTCTGCAGGACGGGGGTGGCGAAGGTGTTGTCCACGAGCAGCGGCACCTCACGTCCGGTGGCCGCGATGGCGTCGACGACGGCGCGGATGTCGACGAGCTCGAGGGTGGGGTTGGCCGGGGTCTCGAGGACGACGAGCCCGGTGGCATCGGTCAGCGCGGAGGGAACGTCCTCGACGCTCGCGTAGGTCACCGTCGTGCCGAGCAGGCCCGTCGTCAGGAGGTGGTCGGTGCCGCCGTAGAGCGGCCGCACCGCAACGACGTGTCGGCGATCGGGGGGCAGGGCGAGCAGGACCGCGCTCATCGCCGCCATCCCCGACGCGAAGGCGACGGCCGCCTCGGCGCCCTCGAGCGCCGCCAGCCCGCTCTCGAAGCGAGCGACGGTGCCGTTCCAGAGCCGCGCATACACCGGTGTCTGACCGGGCAGCGGCGGCGCCCCGCCCGCGAGTCGCTCGTATGCGTCGCCTCCGGCCTCAACCCCCGGCAGGGGGCTGGTGGTCGAGAGGTCGATCGGGAGCGCGTGCACGCCGAGGTCCGTGAGATCCTCGCGGCCCGCGTGCACGGCTCGGGTGTCTATGGGGGCCAGGGGCGCGCTCGGGACGGGGTGCGAGGTGGGCGTGACGGACATGGCGGACCTCCGATGCGACGGTGCACTTTCCTCCTTCAGGATCGCGCATCCTGCGGTCCTGTAGCACTCTGATCGAACAAGTCCTGCCATAATCGGTGTTATCCCGCGTATTCTTCGACTCGTGAGAGGTTCGACATGGATCTGCCGAACAGCTCGGACCCGGTCCCCCTCGACGAGGTCGACCGCGTCATCCTCGACACGCTGACAGCGTCGGGACGCCTGGCCAACAACCGGATCGCGGCCAGGGCCGGCGTCGCTCCGTCCACGGCCCTGACCCGGATGCGGGCCCTCGTCGAGCGAGCGGTGATCCGCCGGTTCACGGTCGACATCGACCTCGGGGCCGTGGGGCGCCCCGTGCAGGCGATCATCGCGGTGCGGCTCCGCTCGCACGACCGCGCCCAGATCGCGGCGGTCATGCGGCTGCTGCCGACACTGCCGGAGGTGGTGCAGAGCTTCCACGTCGCCGGCGACGACGACTGGCTCTTGCACGTCGCTGTCTCGAGCGCCGAGGACCTGCGCGACTTCGTCCTCGACCATCTCACGGTGCACGAAGCGGTCGTCCACACGCGCACGACGCTCGTCTTCGCCCACGACCGCGGCCACCCCGGCCCGCTCCCGCGCTGACCCACCGCCCACCTCTCGCGCGTGGTGCGTTGCACGGTGGTGGGGCCGCTACAGTGCGCCGAACTCAGTGCACCACACCACACCCGGCGACGCCGACGCGTCAGGGACTCGGGCGCTGCAACCGGTCCAGGAAGGCGATGAGCAGCGCTTCCCGCACCGGCGGAGGCGCCGCGTCGAGCAGCGCGTTGACCGGAGCCATCCGCTCGGGCAGCGCCGGGCCGTCCGGTCCCACGAGGCCGGCCAGCTGGAGCAGGCCGTCGAAGGCCGCGTCGTCGAGCCCGGCCGGGTCCAGCGTCGCCGCCGCCTCGGCGAGGCCCGGATCGACGTGGACCGGCCCGGCGAGGACCGAGGCCCGTACCGAGTCGACGAGGTCGCGGACGAAGTCCTCGACCGACGGCTCGGTCGCGGCGCTCACGGTGAGGTGCAGTGTCGCCGGCATGGACCGGAAGGCCATCTGCGGCTGGACGAACCAGCCCCGGGCGAGCATCTCGTCGGCCACGGTGAAGACGTCGCACGTGTCGTCGCACTCGACGGCGACGAGCGTCGAGTCCGGTTCGACGACCACCCGCAGGTGCTCGACCCCGCGGTCCCACTCGAGACCCACCGCGGCGGCGAGCGCCACGGCACCGGAGCGGGCCTGCCGGGCGAGCACCGCATACCCGCTCTCCCCGATCGCGGTCGTGACTGCCCAGGCGGCGGCGAGCGGCCCCCCGGACTTCGTCGACTGCATGGTCGAGTTCAGCATCGTGTAGCCGGGCCAGGCGGCCGAGCTGAAGTACTGCGGACGACGCAGCTCCGGCGTGCGGTGGAGGAGCAGCGAGACGCCCTTGGGGGTGTAGGCGTACTTGTGCAGGTCGACGCTGATGCTGCTCACCCCGGGTACGGCGAAGGTCCAGGCCGGCACGGATGCGCGGTCGACCGCGGTGAGGTAGGGCAGCGCCCAGCCCCCGATGCAGGCGTCTACGTGACAGCGGATGCCGGCCTCGGACGCCAGGGCGGCCAGCTCGGGAACCGGGTCGACGACGCCGTGGGCGTAGGACGGCGCGGAGGCCACGACAAGAACGGTCCGGTCGGTCAGCGCCGCCTCGGTCGCGGCCGGGTCGGCACGGTAGGTGCGCGGGTCGACGTCGACGAGCACCGGCTCGACGCCGAAGTAGTGGGCCGCCTTGTGGAACGCCGCGTGCGCGGTCGTCGGCAGGACCATCTGCGGCCGGTCGACGTCCGGTCGGGCGTCGCGTGCGGCGAGGACGGCGAGCAGCACCGACTCGGTGCCACCGGAGGTGACGGCCCCGACCGACTCGGGTCCGTCGAGGAGCCGCGCGGCCCACGCCACGAGGTCGTTCTCCATCCGCAGGAGGGAGGGGAACGCCGTCGGGTCGAGACCGTTCGTGGACGCGAACATGCCGAGCGCTTCGCGCCCGAGGGCATCGACATCGGCGAGTCCCGAGTCGTAGACATAGGCGAGCGTGCGCCCACCGTGCGTGGGCAGGTCGTGCGCGCGGAGCTCGTCGAGGCGGCGGCGGACGTCGGCCAGGCGGGCGGACGACACCTCTGCGGTTGGGTGGGACGGCACGGACGGCTCCTTCCGGACGGGCGACTTCCTCAGGTTGGCGGCTGTTGCACGGATCGCTCGGCGGCGACCGCGGCCTCGACCTCGGCCTGGTCGAGCCGGTAGCGGACGAGGGTGATCAGGGACAGGGCGACCAGGACCGCCGGCACGAGGGCGAAACCCCAGGCGATGGCTGTCAGCGCCGATGCCGGCTGGTCGGCGAGGCCGTCGGTGGAGGACACATAGCCTCCGAGGGCGAGGACCGCCGCATAGACGAGCGGCCCCAGGGCCAGGCCGAAGGTCTCACCTGCGGTCCACACCCCCGTATAGACCCCGACCCGGTTCTCGCCGGTGCGCATGCCGTCGACCGCCGCGTTGTCGGGCAGCATGGCCATCGGGAACATCTGTGCACCGGCGTAGCCGATGCCGATGACCGCCGTGGTCACCACGAGGGCGACGAGGGAGACCCGCATCGTCACCAGGGTCACCAGGGCTCCGCCGCCGAGCAGCCCCGACGCGACGAGATAGCCGGTCCGCTTCCCGCAGTGCTCCCCGAACCGCTGCCACAGCGGGGTGACGAGAAGCGCCGGCGCGACGAAGGCGAGGAAGAGCGCGGTCGACATCCCGGGTGCCTCGAGGTAGACCCGTGCCACGTAGTCGACACCGGCGAGCATCGCGCCCACCGCGAGGGCCTGGACGACGAAGGTGACGAGCAGAAGGCGGAAGCTGCGGGCGCGGGCCACGATTCGCAGCTGCTCACCGAGGCTGCCGCCGGCCTCCCCGTAGGTACGCATCGGGATTCCGCGGGTCCCCCGCCAGGCGCCGAGCGCCCCACCGAGGATGAGCAGGGCCACGAAGACCCCGACCGCGCGGTAGTCCCAGTCGGCCGGCAGGGCGTCCCGGATCGCCGGGGAGACCCCGCCGCTGACGAGGATCGCGACGGCGAGGATGGCGACCCGCCAGGTCATCAGCCGGGTCCGCTCGTCGTAGTCGTCGGTCATCTCCGCCGGCATCGCGACATAGGGAACCTGGAAGAACGCGTATGCGGTGGCGCAGGCGAGGAACGCGACCACCACCCAGGTGGCCGCGAGGCCCTGGGGACTCGTCGGACCCGCGAACAGCAGGGCGAAGCAGACCGCGAGAGCCACACCGGCCTTGAGGAGGAAGGGTCGGCGCCGGCCGCCGGGGTTGCGCGAGCGGTCCGAGATCCGGCCGGCGACAGGGTTGAGGATCGTGTCCCAGGCCTTGGGCAGGAAGACGATCAGGCCGGCTACGCCGGCGGCGATCCCGAGCCGGTCGGTGAGGTAAGGCAGCAGCAGCAGTCCTGGAACCGTGCCGAAGGACCCTGTCGCCACCGACCCCAACGCATAGCCCCTGCGCGCAGAGGGGGGTAGCGCGGTCAGGCTCATGACCCGGACCATACCCCCGCCCCGAGGGGCGTGGCTGGGGAATAGGCTGGACTCAAGGCGGCACGATCCAGCGTCCATGATCCTGCGTCCGCGCAGGACAGACCTCGCGGGGCAGAGGCTCGCGGGACGGAAGGAGCGGCACCATGAGCGACAGCGACGTCACCACCACCGAAGCGGGCCGGGTCGACTCGGTGCCGTCCGGGGCCGTGGTCGTCGGCATCGACGGCAGCGACCGCGACGAGACCTGCATCCGATGGGCGGCGGGTGCTGCATCCCGCACCGGCCGGGCGCTGCACCTGCTGCACGCCCAGGACATCGCGGTCGAGCTCGCCGCCGCCAACCCGATCGCGGCCCGCGGCCTCGCGTTCGTGCCCGACCTCGTCCTCGACAGCACCGTCCTCTCGACCGCGCTCGAGCGCGCCAGGGCCGAGTGGCCCGACCTCGACGTCACCGGCTCCGAACCCTGGATGCACCCGGAGGAGGCGCTGATCGAGGCCTCGGACGACGCATACCTGATCGTCGTCGGGTCCAGCCGGATCAGCGGCCTCGAGAGGCTGCTGCTCGGCCGGTCCGCCCTCGCCGTGTCCTTGCACGCCCGGTGCCCGGTCGTCATCCTCCCCGAAGGCGCCCGCACCGACGCCGAGGGCCCGGTCGTGCTCGGCTTCGACGGAAGCGACGGGTCGCGTGCGGCGGCCGAGCGGGCGTTCTGGATCGCTGACGTCCGCGGCACCTCGGTCCGCACGGTGACGAGCTGGTATGCGGAGGTCGTCGACGGCTCGGTCGTCACCACCCCTGGCACACCGGCCTGGGAGCAGGTCGAGGGCGGGTACCGCCGGATGGTCGAGGAGGGGATTGCCGACCTGCGCGAACGGTACCCGGGCGTCGACGTGGACATCCGCGTCCTGCGCGGCCCGGCCGCCGCGGTTTTGACAAGGGAGGCCGCCGACGCCTCGCTGCTCGTCATCGGCAGCCGGGGCCGGGGTGGGTTCCGCGGCATGCTGCTCGGTTCGGTGTCGCACAAGGTGCTCGAGACGGCGACCTCGCCCGTCATGGTCATCCGCGGGCCGAAGCGGTGACGGTCGCTGCCCGGGACCGCGGTCGTCCGGTCGACCGCCGCTGGTGAGACGCGGCGACCGCTTCGAGGGGCACATCGCCGGGGTCGGCACGACGTCCGGGGTGCGGCTCGTCGTCGGGCGCTGGCTCCGTTCTCCCTTGCCCGCCGGTGAGGGCGGGGCGTTCGCCGACGTCATGGTGGAGCGGGCCGACGGCCACCGGATCCTGCTCGCGCCGAGCGACGAGGTCGCGGACTACGTCACGAGCACGTACACCTTCGACGAGGTTCGGGTGGAGCGGGTCGAGGTAACGGTCGAGGGGGACCTCTGGCGGGTGTCGACCCCGTCGTCGACGCTGTCGTTCACAGTCGGGCGACGGCTCCCCCTGGGCTGGGCGCTGCGGGCCGTGCCGGCCCCGGTGGCGACATCGCCTCGGTGGAGCCGGATCATCGCCCCGGTGGCCGAACGGCTCGTGCCGGGCGTCCGTACGGTGGGCATGGCACGAGAAGGACGGGTCGAGTACTACGGCGCGACCGACCTGCGGTCCGTCACGACGGCGTCCGGGGTTCTCGACGGGGAACCACTGGGTTCGCTGGCGCCCATCGACCCACCGTGCCGGTTCGGCTTCTCGTCCACCCCGCCGTGGCCGTCCCTCACGACGGTGACGACCACCGTGGAGCATCGCCGACCCAGTCCGGCCGCATCGGCTTCGTGACGCCGCGTGTGGTTCGAGCCGGCCGGGTCCTGCCGTTCGACCTACCCGCAGCGCGGATCCTGGCCACCTACCCCGTCCCCGACCACCCGCCCCTGGACGTCGCACTCATCGCCGCCATCGCCCAGAGCACCGGATCGACCATCGCCACCCGCGGCACCACGCACTTCGAACCCCTCGGTGTCAGCACCGATCGACCAGTGGGGCCAACCTGCATAGCGGCCTTCGGGCCGGCCGTCTTACCGCCGCGAGTCGACCAGCCTGACGAGCCGCCCAAGCGGTCAGCCGACCACCTCGTGGAGATGGACGCCGTTGTCCGCGGCGATTATCTCTGCCGCCTTTTCGCCGATCATCAACGCCGCAGCGTTTGTGTTGCCGCTGACGACGTTCGGCATGACACTCGCATCGGCCACGCGCAGGGCCTTGATGCCGTGAACGCGCAGCCGCGGGTCGACCACGTCGCCGATCCGACAGGTCGAGGTCTCGTGGTAGACAGTCAGCGCGTAGTGGCGTGCCAGGTCCTCCAGGAGCGCGTCACTCGGTTCGGAGCCGGCGAGGTGGCCGTGTGCCTGCGCAAGGTGCGGCGGAATGACTGGCTCACCCAGGCCGCCGCCGGGCCATGCGTTCGCGACCTCGAGGGCCTTGCGCATCACGGCGACCATGACCTTCACATCGTGCGGGTCATCGAAGTAGTTCAGCTCGATCCGCGGTGGGACCGCGGGGTCTGCGCTGGCCAGCGTGACAGACCCCTCGGAATGGGGCTGGACGGGATTGGGCAGCACGACCACCTGTCCGCGCGTCGGGTCCAAGAAGGACTGCGGGTCCTCGAAGAACGCGGAAGGCGGGAGTCGGAAGACGCTCTCCCAGATCGATGGTGTGTAGCCGGTCGCGAGGAATCCGATCTGCGCGTCGTGGGTGTGCTCGTCGCCCAACCCGGTCGAGAAGAACGCGACAGCGTCGTAGAGAGAGGATGAGGCGAGGCCGCGACCGGTGGTGAACCACTCGGCGATGCGGCGCTCTGCCTCGGCCTTGGCGGCGACGAGGGGTTCGGGCAGGTCGTCATCGTCCGCGGGGTCGGCCGGCAACGGACCAGCCGGTGCCCGCAACGCGTCCGGCCCAAGGGACATGGCCACCTCGGTCATCGGCTCGCCGATGCCGTCGGCGGCGAACATCAAGGGTGTGTGTAGATGGTCTTTGAGGTGACGCCCGACGTCCGGGAGGTCGACGATGCAGTCCACACCCACGGCGGTGAGCTCCTCGCGTGCCCCGATCCCGGAGAGGAGCAGCAGGTGCGGTGACCCGATGGCGCCTGCGCAGACCACCACCTCGGTGCTCGCTGCCACATCCTCCGCCGTGCCGTCCTGCGTCCGGTAGGCCACCCCGGTCGCGCGGACCTCGTCCCCGTCGGCATCGAGCAGGACACGCTCGACGAGCGCGCCGGTGACTACCGTGAGGTTCTCCCGGTCCATGGCGGGCTCGAGGTAGGCGTGGAAGGTCGAGCTCCGTCGGCCGTCCTTCGTCGTGGTCTGGAACAGCGAGGCCACTCCTTCAGGGCTGAGGCGGTCGCGACCGTTGTAGTCACCCTGCTTCATCCCTACCGCGCCCGCGGCGTCGACGAACTGGCTCGAGGCACGCAGGATGGGCTGTCGCACCGACACGCCCACCGGGCCGTTGAGCCCGTGCACATCGGGGTCAGCGTGGAGTTCGGGGCTGTCCACGAATCCCTCCGCCTTCCGGAAGTACGGCAGGACCTCCTCATAGGACCAGCCGTCTGCGCCCGCGGCGGCCCACGAGTCGAAGTCGCCCGGGTGCCCCCGCACGTACGCCATGTAGTTCAGGCCGGATGAGCCGCCCAGCATCCGTCCCCGGGGCACCATCATCTGGCCGCCGATCAGCCCCTTGCCCACCCCACCAGGGTCCCCGTTGTACATCCAATCGGTCGCCGGGTCGTTCTGCAGGCTGGCGACCGCGGCGGGCACCTGCTCCGAGGGCGGCGGCGGTCCGCCTGACTCGAGCAGGCACACCCGGACATCCGGGTCCTCGCTCAGCCGGGCGGCGACCACGGCGCCCGCCGATCCCGCTCCCACAATCACATAGTCGTACGTCGAGCCCATCAATCCCACCTCGTTGTGGCACCTCGCCGAACGGCGGGGATGGTCTCGCCACGCAACCACACTCACCAAGCGAAAAGCAAGGAGGCCAGTGCCCCGGATTCCCCGACGTACCGAACTCTCTTCACGAGGGGGGTGCCGCAGGCGCGCGCGATCCCACTCGAAGCGACCATGGCGCGACCTCGGGAGCCGAACCCAAGGAGCGCCCCTGGCCGAGCAACCCAGACCAATGCGTTGGCGCTGCCACGCTGGAGGCAGACAAGAAGGGCGATGACATCGTCGAACGTCACTCCGTCCCAGAGCCTGGCGATCTCAGCGAAGGTCGTCCTCGTGCCTTCGTTGACCAGCGTGAGTGTGACCTCACCCGGGGACAGCTCAGTCGGTCCGTCGTGGGAGCAGGGTTCCCTATCCGAGACGGTCAAAGTCACCGAGTCTGATGGTGTATCCGTGGTCGGGTCTCAGCCGGCGCCGAGGAACAGGGTACGCAGCCGCCTCGGCGGTGTCGTCTCCGCTGCTCGGGTAGACACCCGCCGTTGTCGCAGTCGACTCGTCGCACATGCTGTTCGACCGCGTGGGCGGAATTGACCGGTTGTACTGGAACAGATACTCGACCGTGGGGGAGCCGACCAGTCCGGTGGGGCCGGTGACCTGGACGGCACTCACGGCCGCGCCCCGACCCGGCTCAACAGCTCGGCCAGATGCGTCAGTTCGCCGTCGCTGAGATCCTTGAAGCTCGGCATCAATCGTCGGACGACGCCTCTCTCGAAGTCGGCTACCCGCGTCCGCTCGGCCTCGGTCAGCTGCAGGATGCGTGAGCGGCGATCGTGGGGGTGGGGCACCGACTCGACCAGGCCCGCTGCCCGCAGCCCGTCGACAACCTGGGTGACGGCGCCACGGGTGATGCCGAGCGTCGAGGCCACCTCGCCCGGTGTGACGACCCGTCGGGAATGGGCGAGGAGGAACAGCACCGACAGCTGGCTCGCGGTCAGGGCGACACCCTCGAACGGCGTGCGCTGTTCGGCCGTGATGCTTCGACTGAGCGCGACCACCTCGGCCAGGACCCCTCCCAACAGTTCTTCACGGTCGGCCATGGGTCAGTTGGACAGGAACGGCATCTGGTGGACGAACGTGCGGTCGTCCACCTGGGTGAGGATGAAGTCAGCCAGGTCGTCACGGCTGATCGCGGTGCCGGTGCCGACACCGACCCACCCCTGCCGATAGGTGCCGCGCCCAGGCTCCTCGGTCAGCCGCGGGCCCCGAATCACGGTCCAGTGCAGCCCAGAGGCCCTCAGCACCTCCAGATGACCCTGTGCATCGGCGAGCACATGTCCGGACAGGGTCCTGAGCAGGAACCGGATGACATGGTCGGCGACCTTCGGCCGGTCGTGCGGGTCGCGCAGGCCGCCTCCGGACAACGTGACGATGCGGCTCACGCCGGCTGCCTGCATCGCCTCGACGATGATCCTCGTCCCGTCCGTCTGCAGGGTCCTCGGCGAACCCTTCACCTGGCCGAACAGGCTCAACACCACGTCAGCGCCGGCGACCACCTCCGCCACAGCAACAGGATCCAGCACGTCACCATGGACGACGGTGAGGTCCGGGTGCTCACAGTTCAGCCTCTCCGGGTCACGAGCCAGCGCACGCACCTCGTAACCGGCCGCGAGCGCGCGGTCGAGGACACGGCGGCCGGTCTTGCCTGTGGCCCCGAACAGAGCGATCGTCGTCATGTCACTAGTTTAGCCACTAAATCATAGTGCTCAGTCGTACCGGAACGGACGCGAGGCTGCTGACATCACCGGTGCTGACGTTCTTCAGGTCATCGACCGGGCGCAGCGCCAAGCCGGTCAGGTGTCGACCTATGCGACCGCCCTCGTGCCCGACGATGAGGCGGCTCAATTTCGCAAGCCGGGGCCCGGACGAAGAGTCATCCGGCTGATTGGCTGCGATGGCAACGGCAACGCCCTCGGCGCGGGTCTCCGCGCGCGCTGCGACCTCCACCGCGTCGACGGTGTACGCGTCCTGCCGCCAGCGCCGTTCGACCTCGTCGGCGACGACGTCCAGGTCCGGGACCTCCCGGTCACGGCGGGCGGCGTCGACGGCAAGGTTGTGCAGGATCCGGTGCAGCCATGTCGCCAGCGAAGACTCCGCACGGAATGTGCCGGCGCTTTGCAGTGCCCTGGTCAGGGTCTCTTGCACCAGGTCCTCGGCGCGGCCGGGGTCGCTGGTCAGAGACCGGGCATAGCGCAGCAGCCCCGGCATCTCGGGGACCAGGCGGTCCCCGAGATCCGTGACGTCCATGCCGGCCAGGGTAGCGATGGTGCCCTACCGGCCACCGGCTCGCGGGAGCGCCGGCGAGCACCGCTGGTGCTGATACCCAGCAGCCGGTACAGCGGGCAGAACCCGACCGTCGCCGTCGCGAGCAGAACCACGGCCAGGACGAGCAGAACCAGCCCAAGTCCACTGGTCACGCCGGTCACCAACGCCCACACGAGAGCAGCCACACCCAGCACCGCCCGAGCGGCCCGGTCGACGGTTCCAACATTGCGATTCATGATGTCCTCCACAGGGGGATCGGTTGAGACGAACACCCCATAGACGCACCACACCCATAAAGGGATACATCACCGAGGTGACGTTGATGTGGCTGATCGGTTGCCGCGCGCGTCATCATCCCGAGGCGTCACCTCGACCAACGCCGTGTCCGGACGCATACGAGGTCCACGTCCCGATGGCCGGCGTCACCGGTCGCCCGCCCTCCACTGAGGGTGGTGCCGGCATCAGACCAACTCAGGGACCGGCCGGCGTGACCCGCAGAACCTTGTCGTTCTCCCCGTTGGAGGTCGTGACGTACACGGCGCCGTCGGGGCCGAGCCGGGCCGCCCGCAACCGGCCGAACTCGTCGTCCAGCTCCTCGGGCACGGACACCTCGGCGACCTCGCCGCCGTCGTCGAGCGTGAGCAGGACGGCCTTGGCTCCGCGGAGGGCGGTCACGAGGAGGGCGCCGTCCAGCGCTCCCCACTGCTCGCCCTCGAGGAACGCCGCCCCGCACAGTGCCTCGGTCATCCCACCGGTCTGCCACACGGCGGGCACCGCGTCCGGGAACCGCTCGAGATCGGTCATCGGCACCGACTCGTCGTAGCCGCCCACCTCGCCGCCCTGCGACGGGTCCCACCCGTAGTTCCCCCCGGCCACGATCCGGTTGACCTCGTCGTTCACGTTGGGTCCGTGCTCCGCCGTGTAGATCTCGCCCGTGCCCGGGCGCACCGTGACGCCCTGGATGTTGCGGTGGCCGTAACTGAGGACATAGCGCTCCCGCTCGTCCGCCGAGTCGAGGAAGGGGTTGTCCGGAGCCGGCTCACCCGTCGAGAGGTCGAGCCGCAGGACCTTGCCGCCGAGGCTCGTCAGGTCCTGAGGCACCGCCCCGTCCGCGATGTCGCCCGTCCCGACGACGAGCATGCCGGCGGCGTCGACCGTGGGCCGGCAGCCGGAGTGACGCCCGGATCCGGTCGGGATGCCGGTGAGCAGGTCGCGGACGCGCTCGGCGGAGCGGGCGTCCTCGGCGAGCCGCCAGGTGACCAGGCGGATGTCGACCGGGTCGCCGCCCTCCTGGTAGTTCATGCACACGGTGAACTCGCGGCTGGTCGCGAAGTCCGGATGGACGACCATGCCGAGCAGACCCCCCTCGCCGGAGGCGAACACTCCCGACAGGTCGGCCTCCACCCGGGACACGGTCGCCCCGGGGGAGGTCGACGAGAGGTGGCTGATCCGACCGGACCGCTCGGTCACCAGGGCTCCGCCGTCCGGGATGAACCCGATGTCCCACCCGTGCGCGAGGCCCTCCGCGACGACCTCGACCTGCAGCGCCGGCACCTCGCCCACGGGCGGGACCGTCACAGAGCCCCCCGGCTGCGCAGAGCCGGACGCCGTCTGCGGGGGGATGGGCACCTCTCCCGGGCCAGCGTCCCCGCCTCCGGCGCACGCCGCCAGCGCGGTCGCCGCGAGCACGGCGAGAGCCGCAGGGACGGATCTGGGCGAGCGTCGCATACTCCATCATGCGGCGTGCGCGGGGTGCCGAGGGCGCCCTGCCCGCCCGGCCAGCCCCAGTCCAGCGACCCTGTCCAGCCCCGTATGGTCGAGAGGTGACCATCCAGCTGAGCGGCGCGGGCGCACCCACGACGAGCGACACGGACCTGGCGGGAGCCATCCGGAGGGTGCTCGACGGGCGATGGGGCGACGTTCGTGACACGGTCCGACGGGAGCTGGGCAGCGCGGACTGGTCCACGCCGACCACCCCCCTGCCCGTCGCGGACTACCGCGAACGGACGACCGGCCAGCTCAGCCGGCTGCTCGCCGAGCCGTGGATGACGGCCGGGTTCTCGGCCGAGCCCGGTGAGCACGGCGACGTCGGCGCCTCCCTCACCGCGTTCGAGAGCCTCGGTCACGTCGACCTGTCACTGTTCGTCAAGACCGGCGTCCAGGTCGGCCTCTTCGGGGGCGCGGTCGCCGGGCTCGGCACCGAGCGGCACCACCGCGAGTACCTTGCCGGCATCGCCGACGGCACCCTGCTCGGCTGCTTCGCCATGACCGAGGTGGGCGGCGGGTCGGACGTGGCCAACCTCGAGACGACCGCGACCTACGACCCGGCGACCGACGAGATCGTCGTGCACTCCCCCAGCCCGGCCGCGACGAAGGACTACATCGGCAACGCGGCGAAGGACGGGACGCTCGCGGCGGTCTTCGCCCAGCTCGTCGTCGGCGAGGGCGAGGCCGCCCGCAGCCACGGCGTGCACTGCGTTCTCGTCCCGATCCGCGACGAGAACGGGCGGGCACTGCCCGGCGTCACCCTGAGCGACTGCGGCGCCAAGATCGGCCTGCCGGGTGTGGACAACGGCGAGATCTCCTTCGACCACGTTCGCGTCCCGCGGGCCAACCTGCTCGACCGGTTCGGCGCCATCACCGACGAGGGCACCTACGCCTCCCCGATCGACAGCGACGGCCGCCGCTTCTTCTCGATGCTGGGCACGCTCGTGCGCGGTCGGGTGTCGGTGGGCGGCGCCGCAGGGGCGGCCACCCGCAACGCCCTCACCCTCGCGGTCCGGTATGCCGCGGCCCGCGAGCAGTTCACCCGCCCGGACGGCGAGAGTGGCATCCGCCTGCTCGAGTATGCGACGCACCGGCGCCGCCTCCTGCTGCCCCTCGTGCGCAGCTACGCCCTCGCACTCGCCACGAACGAGCTCGTCGAGGACCTCCACGAGCTGACCAGCGGAGCGGGCGACGGCGGCCAGGGTGAGCCGGACGAGCTCGCCGTGCGCCGCCTCGAGGAGCGCGCGGCCTCCCTGAAAGTGGCCAACACCGCGCACGCGACCCGCACCATCCAGGAGTGCCGTGAGGCGTGCGGCGGCGCCGGCTACATGTGGGAGAACCGGTTCGGTGCGTGGAAGGCGGACTCGGACATCTTCACGACCTTCGAGGGCGACAACACGGTGCTGCTCCAGCTCGTCGCCAAGGGACTGCTCACCCAGTACAAGGACTCCTTCGACTCCTTCGACACGCGCTCGATGATGCTCTTCGCCGCCCGCAACGTCGCCGAGTCCTTCGTCGAGCGCGCCTTCGGCGGCTCGATCGTGCAGCGGCTCGTCGCCGGCGCTCCCGGCCGCGACGCAGACAACGCGCTCGAGGACCGCGGCGGGCAGGTGGCGATCCTCGAGGACCGCGAGGAGCACACCGTCGCCACCCTCGCCGCCAGGATGCGGGCGCTCCAGGGGGACGACACCGACCCGGTCGATGCTCTCGGCGCGGTGCAGCCGCACATGGTCGCGGCCGCCTGGGCCCACATCGACCGCCTGCTCCTCGAGGCGCTGGCGGCCGCCACGGAGAGCAGCGCCGGTCCCGTGCGCGAGCTGCTCGGCCGGGTGTGTGACCTCTTCGTCTACTCGACCGTCGAGGACAACGCGTCCTGGTTCCTCGAGCACGGCCGGACCTCCGCCGCCCAGTCCAAAGCCATCACGACCCGCGTCGACGAGCTGTGCGCCGAGCTCGCGCCGGACGCGCTGACCCTCGTCGACGCCTTCGGCGTCGCCGACGCCTGGGTCGGCTGCCCCCTGCTCGAGCGCGCCTGACCGCGGGACCCGGCCCGCGCATACCGGATCCGCCGGCGCGGCTGCCGCCTGCGAGGATGTGGGCATGCGCCCGATCGTCCAGAGCAAGAAGCTGCAGCACGTGCGCTACGACGTGCGCGGCCCGATCCTCGTGGAGGCCCAGCGGCTCGAGAGCGAGGGGCACAAGATCCTCAAGCTGAACATCGGCAACACCGCTCCGTTCGGTTTCGAGGCACCCGAGGCGATCGTCGCGGACATCGTCCACAACCTCCCCGACTCGCAGGGGTACGCCGACTCCAAGGGGATCTACTCCGCCCGCACGGCGGTCGCCCAGTACTACCAGGCGCGGGGACTGCGCGAGACGACCGTCGAGGACGTCTACATCGGCAACGGCGTCTCCGAGCTGATCTCGATGGTCCTGCAGGCCTTCGTCGACGACGGCAACGAGATCCTCGTGCCGGCACCGGACTACCCGTTGTGGACCGGGGCCGTCACGCTCTCCGGCGGGACGGCGGTGCACTACCGGTGCGACGAGAGCAACGGCTGGAACCCGGACCTCGAGGACATCGAGTCCAAGATCACCGAGAACACCCACGCGATCGTCGTCATCAACCCGAACAACCCGACCGGCGCGGTCTACAGCGAGGAGACGGTGCGCGCGCTCGTCGACATCGCCAGACGGCACCGGCTCGTCGTCATGGCCGACGAGATCTACGAGAAGATCATCTTCGACGACGCCGTCCATCACCACGCCGCCACGTTCGCCGGGGACGACGTCCTGTGCCTGACCTTCAGTGGCCTGTCCAAGGCGTACCGGGTCTGCGGCTACCGCGCCGGCTGGGTCATGGTGTCCGGGCCGAAGCACCTTGCGGAGGACTTCCTCGAGGGCCTGACGCTGCTGGCCAACATGCGCATGTGCGCCAACGTCCCGGCCCAGCACGCCATCCAGACCGCTCTGGGCGGCTACCAGTCGATCACCGAGCTCATCGTCCCCGGTGGCCGGTTCTACGAGCAGAGCAAGCTCGCCTCCCGGCTGCTGAACGAGATCCCGGGGGTCTCGTGCGTCGAACCGCGCGGTGCCCTGTACTGCTTCCCGCGCCTCGACCCCGAGGTGTACCCCATCGCGGACGACGAGGCGTTCGTCATCGACCTCCTGCGGGCCAAGAAGATCCTCGTCACCCATGGGACCGGCTTCAACTGGTTCGAGCCCGACCACTTCCGGCTCGTGACGCTCCCGGACACGGACACGCTGACGGAGGCGATCGGTCGGATCTCCGACCACCTCGCCACCCTGCGCACCCCGTGAGGTCGCGCGGCCACTCATGGCCGAGCCGGCGGGCCCGCCCGCCGGCGACCCTCGAACGCTAGGCTGACCGCGATGCGCAAGAGAATCCCGCTCTCCCAGCGTGAGGACTACGACGTCCTCGCCGAGTTCGAGGGCAACGACGACCCCACCGACGACACCGACTTCTTCGCCGACCGCGGCAGGATGGCGCGGTCCGCGGGTGCGACCCTGGCGCTCATGCTCCTCGCGGCCGTCGCCTTCGCCGGCGGGGTGGCCTGGGGGGCGACTCGCGAGGTGAGCGTCGCCCCCGGCAACGCGGTATGGGACATCGTCATCCACATCGGCTTCGCGGTGGCGTGCGGGCTCCTCGCCGGTGCCGCGGTCGTCGCGGTCGGGATGCTCGTGATCGGCATCCCCTACGCCCGAGGGAAGATGGCCGAGACACGCGCCCGCAACGCCCGACGCGGCTCCTGATAGATTCGTACAAAGTTTTTCCAAGGAAGTGCATCCAGACCTGCACCCTCATCGGAATACATGGGCAGGACGCACCACCGCGTCCCCTGACGAAGGGAAACGCTCATGCGCATCACCACCGCTCTTGCCCTGACCGGGGGCATGTCCCTGGCACTCGCCGCGCCGGCCATGGCCGACAACCACGAGTCCCAGGTCTCGGTCCTCCACGGCATCCCGGACGCCGTCGTCGACGTCTACGTCAACGGTGACCTCACCCTGGACGACTTCGCTCCCGGCACGCTCACCGACCCGCTGACGCTGCCGGCCGGTGACTACGACCTCAAGGTCGTCGCCGGCGACGCCGAGAACGGCGACGCGGACGCGATCGTCGAGGCCAACGGTGTCGCCGTTCCCGGCGGCGCGAACATCACCGTTGTCGCACACCTCACCGAGGGTGGCGACCCGGCGCTCACCCCCTTCGTGAACGACACGAGCGAGACCGCTGCGGGTGAGGGCCGGATCACCGTCCGCCACACCGCTGCCGCCCCGGCCGTCGACGTCCGCGCCAACGGCGACGTCGCCTTCGCCGACCTGACCAACCCGAACGAGGCCTCCGCCGACCTGCCGGCCGGTGAGATCGAGGCCGACGTCGTGCTGGCGGGCACCGACACCGTCGCGCTCGGTCCGGCCCCGGTCAACATCACCGAGGGCACGAACACGATCGTGTACGCCTGGGGCTCCGCGGAGGCCGAGAACCTCGACCTCGCGGTCCAGGTGATCGACGGTCTGCACAGCTCGCCCGAGGGCGTCCCGTCCGGAGTCGGCGGTCAGGCCGGTACCACGAACGCCGCGCCCTTCGCCGCGCTCGCCGCACTCGGTGCCGCCGGCCTCGCGCTCGTCGCGACCCGTCGTCGTGTGAGTGTCGACGCCTGACATGTCGCTCAGGTACGGACCCGGGAGGGTGGTCGCGGTCCTCGCGGCCGCCCTCCTGGCCGGCCTGCTCGTCTATGTGCTGGTAGGCGCTGGAAGCCCCAACCGGATCACCGAGGAGACCGCGGCGTCGGAGGCCCTTGCGGAGTCGACACCCACGGCGACGTCGCAGGCACCGGCTCCCACGGCGAGCTCCTCGAGCACTCCGGTCCCGACGGTCGCGGCCAAGCCCGCGACCCTCCCCCCGGTCCGCCCGGCCGCCGCCCCGACGGAGGTGGCGATCTCCAGCATCGACGCCGAGCTCTCGGTCATCCCGACCGGGGTCACCACGGACGGTCTGATGGAGATCCCCGCCGACCCCCGGGTCGCCGGCTGGTACAGGTACGGCCCCGACCCCCTCTCCGACTCCGGCGCGGTGGTCGTCTCGGCCCACATCGACAGCAAGGAGCGGGTCGGCCCGCTCGCCCGTCTCGGGCAGGTGTCGCCCGGCGACGAGGTCATCGTCACGACTGCAGGTGAGGAGGTGCGCTATGTCATCGAGCGAGTCGACAGTTATCCCAAGACGGTCATCGATCTGGATGCGGTCTTCACCCGTGATGGCGCCCCGCGACTTCACATCGTCACGTGCGGGGGCGAATGGGACGCTTCAGCCGGCTCCTACGAGGACAACATCGTCGCAGTCGCAGTGCGCTCCGACGCCGTCTCGTAGAGTGAGTCGGGTGACGGAGACCGCCTACCAGACCGACGACAGCGACCTGCTGACCCGGGTCAAGGCCGGCGACGAACACGCCTTCGCCGAGCTGTACTCGCTGCACGGACGACTCGTGCACAGTGTGGCGCTGCGCCTGCTCGGCAACCACCACGACGCCGAGGACGTCACGCAGCAGGTGTTCGTGTCGGCGTGGAAGAGCCGGGACTCCCTCCGCGAGGGAGCAGGGTCCCTTGCGGGTTGGCTGGTGACCATCACCCGACGCCGCTGCGCCGACCTCGCTGCGACGCGGGCCCGGACCTCACGCACGGAGGAGGCCGCGGCCGCTGTGGCGGTCCCCATGGCACCGGCCGACCCGGCCCGAGCGGTTGAGAAGGTCATGCTGGCACATACCCTCGCCACCCTCGGCGAACCCCGCACCACCATCGTGCGCATGGCGGTCATGGACGACCGCCGGCACGAGGACATCGCCGAGACTCTCGGCCTGCCGCTCGGCACCGTGAAATCCCACATCCGCAGGGGACTGCTCCACCTGCGCTCCCGACTCGAGGAGGTGACCCCATGACCCATCTGACCGACGACCGCCTGGTCGATATCGCACTCGGATCCCCGAGCGACGCGTCCGAGACTCAGCACCTGATCGACTGCGCTGAGTGCGCGGCCGTGCTCGGCGGGGTCACCGACACCGTCTCCCTGACGCGCACCCTCGACTCCTCCGTGCTCGTCGCGCCCCCGGCGCGGGTGTGGGAGGCGATTCAGACGGAGATCAGTTCGGTTTACCCCACACCGTCGACGAACGTGGCCACGTCTCCCGACTCGCTCCCCGGCGGGCCGGTCGACGACCGCCCTTTCGAACCGGATGCTGAGGCGACCGTCACGAGTCTCTCCTCCCGGCACCGCCGGGGACGGCGCCCGGCGCTCCCCGGGGCCTGGCTCCTGGCCGCGGCGTGCGTGCTCGGCATCGTGCTCGGCGTCGGCGGTGCAGCGATCGCCGGCCGCATGGGCACCGAGCCACAGCCGAGTGAGACGACGGTCGCAAGCACCGATCTCGCACCCCTGGACGCCCCCACGACCCAGGGCAGGGCCGTCCTCGTCGACCGCGCCGACGGACTCGACCTCAACGTGTCGACGGCCGGACTCGACCCGGGTGACGGGTATCTCGAGGTCTGGCTGATCAACCGCGACCTGACCCGGATGGTCTCGGTCGGAGTCCTTCCGAACGACGCGACGGAGATCGTGCTGCCCGTGTCCCAGGACCTCATCGACCAGGGCTACGTCATCGTCGACATCTCCCGCGAGCAGTTCGACGACCAGCCGGCCCACTCCGGCGACACGGTCGTCCGCGGCGAGCTGCCGGTCTGAGTCGTATCCCGCCGACCCCGGTCTAGACGAGCTCCGAGCTGGTCAGTCCGAGCAGGCGGCGGGCGACGACGAGGAGCTGGATCTGCTGCGTGCCCTCGAATATGTCGAGGATCTTGGCATCCCGGGCCCACTTCTCGAGGAGCTCCCGCTCGGCGTAGCCGCTCGCTCCGCAGAGCTCGACACAGGACAGGGCGACCTCCACACAGATCCGCCCCGCCTTCGCCTTGGCCATCGAGGCCTGCATGGAGTTCGGGAGACCGTTGTCGGCCATCCAGGCCGCCCGCAGCGTGAGCAGGTACGCCGCCTCGTACTCGGCCTCCATCTGCATGAGGGTCCCGGCTGCCGATTGCTGGCTGTGCGCGGGCGCGTCCCAGTCCACCCGGACGCCTTCGGCGGCCAGGAGTTCGGTCGTGCGGTCCAGACATGCCCGTGTGAGGCCGACCGCCATCGCGGCGACGAGAGGCCGGGTGTTGTCGAAGGTCTGCATGGCCCCACCGAACCCGGTCTCCGATCGGATCTCGGGGTCGCCGAGCAGGTCGGCCGCGGGAACGCGGCAGTCCTCGAGGACGAAGGCCGCGGTGTCGGAGGCCCGGATGCCGAGCTTGTGTTCGAGCCGGATCAGGCGAAGACCCGGGTTGGACCGCTCGACGACGAACGACCGGATCGCGCGCTTGCCGAGCGACCGGTCGAGGGTGGCCCAGACGACGACGAGCTCGGCCCGCTCGCCGGCGGTCACATAGATCTTCTCGCCGTTGAGGACGTAGCGGTCGCCGTCCCGGGTGGCCGTGGTCCGGATCGCGCCCGAGTCGGATCCGCAGTCCGGCTCCGTGATCGCCATCGCGGCCCAGCGCCGTCCATATCGAGCCTTCTGCTCATCCGTCGCGACGGCGGCGATGGCTGCGTTGCCGAGCCCTTGGCCCGGGAGGGACAGGGTGAGTCCGACGTCGCCCCGGCAGGTCTCGAGGACCGAGAGCACCGACGCCAGGTTGGTGCCGTTGCGGTTGCCTCGGGTGTCGCGAGGACCCTGCGAAAGGGCCTGGTCCGCCGCACTTCCGCGGCTCGTCGCCCCGCGCGCCCCGGCTCCCTGACCTGCGCCGGAGTCCCCGAGGCCGTCGATGACCGCAGCGAGGAGGTCGAGCTCGACCGGGTAGGCGTGTTCGGCCCGGTCATAGGTCCGCGAGATGGGCCGGAGCACCTCCTCGGCGACGGCCCGCGCCTGCGCGACGAGCGGGCGGAAGCGTCGGGGCACCTCGAGATCGATCATCACGCCTCCTAGACCGTCAGGGTTCCCTCGAGCAGACCGGCGCCACGCAGGTCACGGAACCAGCGCTCGTTCGCCCATTCCTTGACGAACCCGTGACCGCCGAGCAGCTGCACCGCGTTGCTTCCGATCCACGTCCCATGCCGCGTCACGAGACGACGAGCCGCGGCCACCTGCCGGGAGGCGTCCAGGCCGGCGTCGAGGCGGGCGCCGGCCCGCCAGACGACGAGCCGCAGGGCGTCCAGCTCGATCGCGATGTCGGCGACGGTGAAGGCGACCGCCTGGCGGTGGGCGATTGGCGCGCCGAAGGCGTAACGGTCCTTCACGTAGGGCACGACCTGGTCGAGGACCGCCTGGGCAGCGCCGACCGCGCACGCCGACCAGGCGAGACGTCCCCGGCGGACGAGGTCGCGGTGGTCGTCGGCCGTCCCGAGGAGGTGGTCCTCCGGCACCTGCGCCGAGCGCAGGACCAGGCGTCCGGTCGCGGCCGCGCGAAGGCCCATCGCCGGGTCGTCCTCGACGAGCACCCCCGGGGTGGCCGCGGGGAGAAGGACCAGTCGGGGCGCTCCGTCGAGGACGGCGCTCACGACGAACAGCTCGGCGGTCCGGGCGAGGGGCACCAGCGCCTTGGTTCCCTCGAGGAGGAGCCCGCCTCGCCCACGGGATGCCGTGGTCCTCGGTGCGAGCGGGTCGAACAGTGGCTGGGGCTCATGGAGGGCGATCGCCGCCCGGGCGCGTGCGCCGTCCGATGCGTTGGCACTCCGCTCCGGCCCGACCAGGTGAGGCAGGTAGGTCGCCTGGTGGTCCGCGGTGCCGTAGCGGGCGACGGTCGTGGCGACCGAGCCCCCCGCCATCAGCGCGACTGCGATGGACAAGTCCCCCCGGGCGAGCTCCTCGAGCACGAGGCACGTCGTCAGCGCAGGACTCTCGTCGGCGACCCCACCGAGCGCGGTGGGCACCCCGAGCAGACCCAGACCCATCTCCTCAGCGGCCGCATGCACGTGGTCCGGCACCCGGCGTTCGTCGTCGGCGACCCTCCCGGCGGGAGCGATGAGGTCCTCCGCGAGCCGGCGTGCGGCGGCACGGAGCATCTCCTGCTCCTCGCTGGGGCGCAGGTCGAACAGGCCGGGTGACGTCGTCGGGCGGGTACGCACGGCCTGACCGCTGGTCGTGCGGCGGGCGAAGCTGCGTCCCACCGCGGCCTGGGCCGAGAACCCGCGGGCCGCACCGCGGCTGAGCACGCGGGCGACCCGGCGTCGCACGTCGCCGTTCTCGAGGACCGGAATGGCGCCGGCCCTGCTGAGCAGACGAAGTCCGGCGCGCTGACCGCGGTCGAGCAGGGAGGGGGCGGTCATGTCGCTCGCTTTCGTCGCAGCGGTGCCATCGCGACGATCGGGAACCGTCGGTGACAGTATGCGGTACTCGCTGTGTCCGGTACCGAGCGTACTGCATATCTCGGCTCAGCCGAGGAGGGCTGCGGCCCCCGGCACGGTCGGAGCGTTGGCCACCGCAAGCATCCGCGCCGTCATGACCTGGACCCATCTCGCGGATGCGGGGTCGAGCCGCTGACAGACCCACTGCCAGTGCATGGCCACGACATCGCCGGCTCGCAGCCGGTCACCCCCCGATCCCGGCCGGATGTCACCGCCGAGATGCATGACCACGTCGACCGAGTCCGGGCCGAGGCCGAGGTGGTGACCGTCATAGGTCAACGGTCGGTATCGGACCTCGGCCTCGTGCCCGTCGACGGAAAGCACCGTCCCGGAGCGGATGCGGCACCGGTCCAGGACGTGCAGCGGCTCGTCGACGAGTCGGCCCGTACGCAACAGGCCCACCCAGGGGTACACGGCGAAGACGTGGAAGTCATGGTGCGGTACCGCGTCGGCCGTCATGCCGTCGCGCAGGTGGGCCCACGAGGCGCCCGCACGGTCGGCGAAACGCTCCTCCATGGACCGGAACAGCAGCGCGGGACTGACGGCGTCGAGGAGGCGGTTGCCCACCCAGTACGCCGAGACGACGTCGGGGTCCAGCGGGTCGGCACGACCGTTGGCGGCCGCGATGAGCTGGAGGTAGGGCCAGGCACCCTCGAACCCCTGCGCGAGGTTCCGCAGGCCGCGGTCGTCGCCGCCGTCGGCTTCGTGATGCGACAGCTCCGCGAGCAGCTCATCGCCACCTCCCGGCCCGCAGTACCCGAGCGCGTTGGGTGGATAGGCGTAGCGCGCGAACAGCGCGGGGCCGGATCGAGCCCGGAGGGCGGCGATCACCGCGGTGCTGCCTCGACCGCCGGACGCCGGGCCATTGTCGCTCCCACGAGGAGGGCTCCGGCGGTGATCGTGACGAGCCAGGGCACCTGCGGTGCGAGCGAGGCCCCGTCGAGGACGCCGGCGAGCACGGCCGTGCCCACGGCGCCGACGACGAGGATCGCCGTGACGTCGATCGCCTGCGCCCGGGCGAGGGCGGCGAACCAGAAGCCGACATAGCCGGCCAGCAACAGCCCCGTCAGGACCAGCCACTGCAGCTGCACAGCGGTCAGCGAACCGAACGCCCCGAGCTGTCCTTGCACGGCTACCCAGACGAGCAGCACGATCGAGCCCAGACCCATCCGGGCGACGGCGAGAACGGAGCTGGGCACGTCGGCGAGCAGCCTCTTGGCGACCACGACCTCGATCGACCAGAGCAGGGTCGCCGCGAAGATCATCACCGCCCCCGCGTCGAGCGGGAACAGTCCCGCGCGCGAGAGGCCGACCTGTCCGAGCAACAGGAGTCCGACAGCGGCCAGGTGCGGCCACCGCAGCCGTTCCCGCAGCACGACGGCGGCGAGGATCGCCACCCAGACGATCAGCGTCTTGTGCAGGAACGCCGCTTGGGGGGACGACGCCCGGGACAGGCCCTCGAAGAACAGCACGAACGGCACACTGCCACCGACGACCCCGACCGCCGCCAGGCCCAGCCACTGGCGCCTCCCCCGGGGGTGGAACCGTTGCCCGCTCGAGGTCCGGCTGCGCTGGGCGGAGAGGATCGCGACGAGCCCGAGGACGAGCGCCGCGACGAGGTTCTTCGCCGTCGTGTAGACGGTTGCGCTGTCGAACAGCCGGACGGCCAACCCGTTGACGTACACCGAGAACGCGCTGATGGTGGCGGTGACGAGCGCCAGGACGAGTCCGGCCCGCCTGGTCTGGTTCATGACTCCTCCTGTGGGTGAGACGACGGAGAGGACGCGTCGGAGATCGAGCCCTGCACCGACGGACCGTGGCGCCAGGAGCGGAGGGCAAGCGCCTCGACCGCCTCATCGGGCTCGAGACGATGCAACGCGAATCCCGAGTGGACGAGGATCCAGTCCCCTGGGGCCACGTGCTCGTCGAGGGTGACGAGCGACACCGCCACCACCTGGTCCCCCAGCCGGGCTCGAGCCGAGGCTCCGCTCACGGCGTCGAGTCGGACGACCTCACCGAGGCACATCGACGGCTCGACTTTCCCGACCCACCTCGGTCGCATCCGACACGAGCAGCCGGCGCACGAGCGCGACGGCTTCGGGGACGGCCGCGGCAACCGCCGCGGTCAGCCCTCTTCCCTCTGCGACGTCTCCCGCCTCGACCCCCACGAGGGTCAGCCGGGCGGGTAGGCGGCCCAGGGTGCGGGAGAGCTCGACCGCTTCGCCGAGCCCGAAGGCGTGTGTGCCGCCGAGGGCCAGGCGACTCCAGTCGCGTGCTCCGCAACCGTCCTCCGCGATCTCTGTGACCGTGACCGTACCGGGCCGTGCCCCGGATACGACGGCGTCGATGACGACGACCCAGGGCTGGCCGCCCCAGTGCAGGACGAGATCCATCGGGTCCTCGCGCTCGAGCATCTCGACACCGGGGGGTGCCTGCGGGGTGAGCAGACCGGTGACGACGGGGCCGACCGCGTCGTCGCCGCGGTCGGGGTGGCCGAGTCCGATCACGAGGGTCACGACCGGTCCACCTGCAGGTCGAGGAAGTGGGTCGCGCAGGAGATGCACGGGTCATAGTTGCGGATCGCCTGCTCGCACCGATGCGTGAGCTCGTGGTCGTCGAGGTCGATCCACGCCTGGGCCGCAGCGCGCAGGTCCGCTTCGATGCTCGCCTGGTTCTGCGAGGTCGGTGGAACGATCTGCGCGTCCGTGATCAGGCCCGAGCCGTCGAGGACGTAGCGGTGGAAGATCGTCCCCCGGGGAGCCTCACTCGCGCCGCAGCCCTCACCCGCCCGCGGTGGGACGTCGACGAACGCGACCCGACCGTCGACCCACTCGTCGATGATGCGCAGGGCCTCCTCCACCGCATACAGCAGCTCGACCCCCCGCACGATGATGGACCGGAACGGGTTGCGGCAGGACTCCTCCAGTCCCGCGGCGCGGGCGGCTTCCTGACAGGTCGGCGAGAGACGGTCGAAGCCGAGGGTGTAGCGGGCCAGCGGCCCGACGACGTAGATCTCGCCGTCCAGAGTGGCCTGGAGCGCGTTCGAGTGCGCCACGTGGTGCTCGGTGATGTGCCGGGTGAAGTCCGAGACGGGAAAGGTGAGCCCGCTCGTCGTGACCGGGGTGCCGGACTCGATGGCGTACCCCCGCTCGGCCCGCAGGGCGAGATAGGGGTAGGGCTGGGTGAACTCGGGGAAGTCGAACTCCGCGACCAGCCGGATCGCGGCGAGCGCATCGTCCCGGGCCCGCTCGAGATCGGGGACGATCCGCCCCAGCTCGGAACGCGTCGGAAGTCTGTAGAAGCCGCCGACCCGCACGTTGACCGGATGGATCGCCCGCCCCCCGACGAGGCTCATGAGCTCGTTGCCGACCTTCTTCAGCCGCAGCCCGAGCTCGACGGCCCCCGGGTGGTCGGCGGCCATCTCGACGGCGCCGTCGTACCCGAGGAAGTCTGGTGCGTGCAGGAGGAACATATGGAGGGCGTGGCTCTCGATCCACTCCCCGCAGTAGAGGAGTCGGCGAAGGGCGAGCACGTGGGGTGGAACCTCAACCCCGCAGGCCGCCTCGATCGCCCAGCAGGCGGCCGTCTGGTAGGCGACCGGGCAGATGCCACAGATGCGCGCGGTGATGTCCGGCGGCTCGGTGTGGGCGCGGCCCCGCAGGAATGCCTCGTAGAACCGCGGCGGCTCGAAGATTTCGAGCCGGACCGTCTCGACGACTCCGTCCCTGATCTCGATGTGCATGCCGCCCTCGCCCTCGACCCGCGCCAGCATGCCGACCTGGAGGACCTGACCGCCGTCCTTCATCGTGTGCGTCACGTGGACACCTCCTCGGCGGTCGCCGTGCCCGCGGTCGACCCGCTCACCACCCGCTGACTCTCTGCCCTGAACGCCTCGGCCCCCGTGTTGAACGTCCGGTACAACCGGATGACCTGCGGCTCGCTCATCCCCTGCGCGCGTAGCCGCCGGGTCATCGACGGCAGGTTCGCCGAGTCCTGCGGGCCGAAGCAGCCGTAGCACCCGCGCGCGAAGGACGGACAGAGCGCGCCGCAGCCGGCCTGGGTCACCGGTCCCAGACAGGGCGTGCCGTCGGCGACCGCGACGCAGACGTTGCCGCGCTCCTTGCACTCGATGCACACGCTGTAGGTGGGGATCCGCGGTTTGCGGCCGGCCAGCAGTGCGGCGAGGAGCTCGAGCAGCTGTCGCTTGTCGATCGGGCAGCCGCGCAGCTCGTGGTCGACGCTGACGTGGGCCGCGATGGGGGTCGAGCGATCCAGGGTCTCGACGTACTCGGGATGCGCGTAGACGACGGAGCGGAACTCACGGACGTCGCCGAGGTTGCGCAGTGCCTGGATGCCACCGGCCGTCGCACAGGCTCCGATCGTCACGAGCGTGCCGGACATCGCCCGGATCTGCTGGATCCGCTCCGCATCGTGGGGGGTGGTGACCGACCCCTCGACGAGTGACACGTCGTAGGGCCCCTCGACCACGGCCCGGGTCGCCTCGGGGAAGTACGCGATGGTCACGGCGCCGGCGATGGACAGCAACTCGTCCTCGCAGTTGAGCAGCGTGAGCTGGCACCCGTCGCATGACGCGAACTTCCAGACGGCCAGGGACGGCTTGCCCGCGGTACCCATCACAGCTCCCACCTGGACATCAGCGGCTCGAGCCGGTCGAACCCGAGCACCGGTCCGTCGACGCAGAGGAACAGCTCCCGCAGCTGGCAGTGCCCGCAGAGCCCGACGCCGCACTTCATGTTGCGCTCCATCGACAGCCGGATCCGGTCGGCGCGCACCCCGCGGTCACGCAACGCCAAGGCGGTCGAGCGCATCATGACCTCCGGACCGCAGACGTATGCGGTGGTCCGGCTGGGATCGAAACCCGCCCGCGGCACGAGGCGGGTGACCAGCCCGACGCGGCCGCGCCAGTCGTGCGGGCCGTTGTCGACGGTCACGGCGACCTCGACGTCGTGGTCTCGCTCCCACCGCTCGAGGTCCGGCGCGAAGAGGATGTCCTCGGGCGTGCGTGCCCCGTAGAGGAGAAGGACGCGGTTGTACCGCTCCCGGTTGCGAACCACCTGGAGGAGCGCCGGCCGCAGCGGCGCCAGGCCGATCCCGCCGGCGACGAGGACGACGTCGCCGCCCTCTCCGCGCTCGACCTCCCACCCCGTCCCGAAGGGTCCCCGCACTCCGAGCACTCCCCCGCGCGGCGTCGCGACCAGTGCTCGGGTGACGCTGCCGACGTTGCGGATGGTGTGCTCGAGGAGACCGCCACCAGACGGGTCGCCGCTGATCGAGATGGGCACCTCCCCCACCCCGGCCGCGAGGAGCATCGTGAACTGGCCCGCCGCGAACCTGAGCGGGTCGCCACCGACCGGCGCGAGCTCGAGCGTGAAGGTGTCGCGCGTGTCCCGCCTCGTCCTCTCCACCCGGAACGACCGCGGCAGCATGGCATCGACGGCCTGACTGCGCTCGGCGGAGAGGACCTCGGTCATCGCGTCCTCGTCCCGTACAGGTCGACGAGCCGAACGCGCGCCGCCTCGAGTCGTTCGTGCATCGTCCGGGCGACGCGCGACAGCAGGACGTACCCGACCGCCGGGTCGGCGTCGCACTTGGTGCGCAGACAGACTGCGTCGAAGCCGACCGCGCGGGTGTCCACGGTGGCCCTGGCGTCGAAGACCCACCGGTATGGCGGGACGAGCCATGAGAAGCCGAGGACCTCGCCGGCGTCGACGGTGTCGATGATGCTGGCTCCGCCGGCGACCTCGTGCAGCTGGATGGCGACCCGACCCTCCTTGATCAGGTAGAAGAAGTCGGCGGGCTGGCCCTCCTGGAAGACGAGCTCGTCGGGGCGGAAGTGGACATTGCGCGCGCATCCGGCGAGGAGTGCGACGACCTCCTCGCCGACCCCTTCGAAGAAGGGATGCTCCCGCAGGGTCTCGTCCAGGGTGCGTACCGTCATGGCTGTCTCGCCCTCCGTTCCTCGCGGTGCTCCGCGACGCGGCGCAGCTCGCCCGCCTCCGCGGTGATGTCGATGGCCGCAGGGCACCACGTGATGCACCGACCGCAGCCGACGCAGCCCGAGGTCCCGAACTGGTCCTTCCAGGCCGCCAGCTTGTGGGTCATCCACTGTCGATAGCGCGACCTCGTCGACTCGCGCACAGCGCCCCCGTGGATGTAGGAGTAGTCGGCGGAGAAGCACGAGTCCCACACCCGGTGCCGCTCGGACGTCGCGCCGGCGAGATCGCTGACGTCGGTGATCGACGTGCAGAAGCACGTCGGACAGACGAGGGTGCAGTTGCCGCAGCTCAGGCACCGGTCGGCCACGTCGTCCCAGACGGCCGACTCGGCGTTGTCGTAGAGGATGTTCTTCAGGTTCGTGTCGTCGAGCCGGCGCCCCATCCGCTGGGCCGCCTGCTCGCCCACGCTTGCGGCGTGCGCGAGGTCCTCATCCGTCGCATCGCGCGCGGCGAGCCGCTCGAGCAGTTCCGCACCGCGTGGTGATCCCGGCCGGGCGACGAAGCGGTGCGGTCCGTCCGCATACAGCTCGGTGAGGGCGATGTCGAACCCCTCACTGGGCACGGGACCGGTGTCCATGGAAACGCAGAAGCAGGTGCCGGCCGGGTCGGTGCACGTGACCGCGATGATCACGGAGTCCGTGCGGCGCGTCGCGTAGTGCGCGTCGGCGACCGCGCGTCCGGTGAGGACGCGATCGTGGATCCGGATCGCAGCCAGGTCGCAGGAGCGCAGTCCCAGGACGGCGTACGGAGGGCCGTATCGATCGTCGTCCGGCCGATCGTCGTCCGGCCGGTCGATCTGCGGGCCGTCGGGTCCGGACCGGCTGCGCCACAGCAGCTCGTCCGCGGGGAAGAAGACCGGTTTCGCGGACTGTGCACCGCAGGCGAACCCGAAGACCGCATCGTCGCCGCGGCGACGGAGTCGGTAGTGGGCACCGTCCTGCTCGTCACCCCAGCCGTGCGGCAACTGGGAGACGGACGTGAGGGGGCGGATGTCGATCGCACCGTCGACGACAGTAGGGCCCAGGACGGAGTACCCGCGGCTCGACAGGATGTCGATCAGTTCTTGCAGGTCGTCCAGGGCCAGGGTGTGAGCACCGGTCATGACGTGACCTCCGGCTCACACGCTACTCCGCACGGAGCGGCCCCGGGACGGGTCTGAGAGCACGGCCACAGGGCGGGGAGTCTGTGGTCTCCCCGCCCTGCGGGCGGCCGCTCGGAGGCGGCCGTGGATGGCGAACTCGGAGGTGGCTACACGGTCGTGGACGGAGCCAGGGCCTGGTCGCCGACCTCGTCGAGGGCCTTCGCGACGCGGCGGTGGGCGTCCCAGATCTCCTCGGGAAGGTCGTGGAACTGGTTCAGGTGCTCCTCGCGGAACCCCATCTCCGCACGCCAGCGCTCGATGTCGATGTCGAGGATGGTGTCGAGGTCCTTCTGCGGCAGCTCGAGGCCGGTCAGGTCGAGCTCCTCCTGGGTCGGGATGACGCCGACCGGGGTCGAGCGACCCGTGACCTCACCGTCGCGCAGCCGCATCAGCCAGAGCAGCGGCCGGAGGTTCTCCCGGTACCCTGGCCAGAGGAAGTGGCCCGTCTCCGGGTCGCGCTGGAACCAGTTGACGTGCGCGAAGATCGGCTGTTCCTTCGCCGCACCGACGATCTTGAACCACTGCGCCGCGTAGGCGCCTTCGGGGTAGGACATGAACGGGCGCATCGACATCGGGTCGTAGCGCAGCTTGCCCTCGACCCCCTCGGCGGCCGCGGTCGCCTCCGCGCCGAGCGTGAGGCCGTCGTAGACACCCTCGGCGAGATCGGTGATCGCCCGGATGAGCGGCTCACGGTCTCGGGTACGGCCCCCGAAGATGATCGCGTCGATCTTCACGCCGGCCGGGTCGTCGTAGTCGGCGGCCACGTTCGGCACGTTCGCCAGACTCGTCGTGAACCGGCTGTTCGGGTGCGCCCAGGGCTCGTCGCGCTCGTCCGGGAGACGCTCGGAGATGAGCTCTCCCTTCCAGTCGCGCCAACCCTCCTCGTTCGCCGGGTGGTGCTTGGTCTTGCCCTCCCACCACACTTCGTGGGTCTTCTCGTTGTAGGCCACGTTGGTGAACAGGGCGTCGGTGCCGGGCCTGATGGCCTCCAGAGCGGTCGGGTTGGTCACCTCGTTGGTGTCCTTGGCGACACCGAACACGCCGTTCTCGGGGTTCATGCCGTACAGCGCGCCGTCGGCACCGACCCACAGCCAGGCGATGTCGTCCCCGTAGAACGAGACGTGGTACCGGTCACCGAGAGCGTCCGGAGCCAGCGTCATCGCGAGGTTGGTCTTGCCCGAGGCGCTCGGGAAGCCGCCACAGATGTTCCACGTCTTCCCGGTCTCCTTGTCGGTGATCCCGAGGAGCATGAACTGCTCGGAGAGGAACTCGCCCGACGCATACCCGTCGTAGGCGGCCTGTCGCAGGCCGTGCGCGATCTTGCCGAGCAGGGCATTGCCGCCGTACGAGCTGCCGAAGTGGAGGATGGTGCGCTCGTCGGCCACGGTGACGAAGTACCGCATGTCGTCCGGAGTTCCCTGACCGAGGTTCTCCAGGTCGCCGGTCACGTGGACGGCGCGCACGAACATGTCCGGGTCGCGGAGGTTGTTGATCAGGTCGACGCCCACCCGGGCCATGCGGATCATGTGCATGACGACCGTGCGGTTGTCGGTCAGCTCCACACCGGCGGCGAACCGCTCGAGGGGGCTGCCGGGCGGCGCCATGAGGTAGGGGATGACGTACATCGTCTTGCCGGCCAGGGCACCCTTCATGTTGCCCTCGACGATCGGCCGGATCTCGTCGGTGTGGCGCCAGTTGTTGTAGACACCCTTGTCCCGGTGGCGGCTCGTCGCGACGATCGTGCGCTCCTCGGATCGCGCCGTGTCCTTGTAGTAGCTCTGCGAGTAGTAGAGCCCGTCCCCCGCCGGCTTGATCTCGCCGGCATCCAGCCCCTCCTGGATCAGGCGCGCGTCGTCGGAGGCGTTCACCACCTCGACGCGATCGGCAGCGGTGTGCTCCGCCCAGTGCCGGACGAACTCCCGCACCGCTGGGTTGTTCAGACCCGCTTCATCGAGGACCTTGTCAACATCGACCACGGTCGGCGTACCTTTCTCCGTGCTGCGCAGCCGTCGTGGGGCGTTGCTCGCCACCTGTCGCGATCGGGCGCCGTGCCCCCCATTCCACCAGAGATGGCCCACGGGGAGCACATCCGGACCGGCCAGTGTGAGGGATCCCTCGTCCGCGGCCACGGGACCCGAAAACATGCTGGTGACCTGACCAAACACGGGCGGCGCCCCGGATCCGACCGGACCCGGGGCGCCGCTTGGGGCAGTACCGTTCTAGGGCCGGTCGTGCCGGTCCTCGCCGTGCAGCTCGGCCTCCGAGAGCGTGCCTTCGGCGTGTGCGACGACGAGCTCGGAGCGCCCTGGGTAGCGGACGTCCTCGATCACCTTCTGCATCAGCGGCGTCGGCTTCGGCGTGAACTGCGAGACGACGAAGATCGTCAGCAGGTTGAGGATCATGCCGATCGTTCCCACACCCGTCGGGGGGATCCCGAGGATCGGGTCGTTGCCGAAGAAGGTCGGCAACGTCCACAGCTGGTACAGGAGCGTGAAGCTCAGACCCACGGCCATTCCGGCTGCGGCGCCGATCGCGGTGGCCTTCTTCCAGAAGATCCCGAGGAACAGGATCGGGAAGAAGCTCGCGGCCGCCAAGCCGAACGCGAGGGCGACGACCTCCGCGACGAATCCGGGCGGGTTGATGCCGAGGTAGCCGGCGATGAAGATCGCGCCGCCCATGGCGATGCGGCCGACGAGCAGCTGGCGCGCCTCCGAGGCGGCGGGGTTGATCCTCTTGTAGTAGATGTCGTTGGCCACCGAGCTCGAGATGACGAGCAGGAGACCGGACGCGGTCGACAGAGCCGCGGCCAGACCACCCGCGGCGACGAGGCCCACGATCGGCGCGGGCAGGCCGGCGATCTCCGGTGCGGCGAGGACGACGATGTCGTTGTTGACGAAGACCTCCGACGTCACACCGACGTCGGCCGCCGTCGCGGCGAAGCCACCGGCGAGGTCGATCACCGAGTTGCCGTTCGAGTCCGACACCGTGATCAGACCCACGTCGACCCACGTGTTGAACCATCCGGGGGTCTCGTCGACCGGCGTTCCGTTGATCTGGTCGATGAAGTTGAACTTGCTCATGGCGCCGATGGCAGGAGCCATCGTGTAGAGGAGCGAGATGAAGAAGAGGGCCCACAGTGCCGAGTAGCGGGCGGCTCGCACGCTCTTGGCGGTGTAGAAACGGACGATCACGTGTGGAAGGCCCGCCGTCCCGAACATCAGGGCAGCGGTGATGAGCACCATGTTGATCATCGACGTCCGGGTGAACGCCTCGGTGTACGCATCGATCCCGAGGTCCTGCTGCAGGCCGTTGAGCTGCTGGAGGATCTCGCCGAAGCTGAGGTAGGGAACCGGGTTGCCGGTCAGGTTGGCGGAGATCGCGACGACCGGGATGATGTAGGCGATGATCAGCACCGTGTACTGCGCCACCTGCGTCCAGGTGATGCCCTTCATCCCGCCGAGCACGGCGTAGAAGAAGACGATGACCATGCCGATGACCACACCGAGGGTGCGGTCGACGCCGAGGAAGCGCTGGAAGACCACCCCGACACCGCCCATCTGGCCGGCGACGTAGACGAACGAGATGACGAGGGCACAGACCACGGCGATCAGGCGGGCGGTCTCGTTGTACCGGTCACCGACGAAGTCGGGGACGGTGTACTTGCCGAACTTGCGCAGGTAGGGAGCGAGCAGGAGCGCGAGAAGCACATACCCGCCGGTCCATCCCATGAGGAAGACCGACCCGCCGTAGCCGTTCTGTGAGAAGGCGATGATGCCGGCCATCGAGATGAACGACGCCGCGCTCATCCAGTCGGCGGCGACCGCCGCCCCGTTCGCCGGCGCCGGGATACCACCGCCGGCGACATAGAAGCCCTTGGTGTCGGAGACGCGGCTCCGGTAGGCGATCCAGATGTAGAGGGAGAAGGTGATCGCGACGAAGATCGCGGTCCACAGCTGAGTCTCGCTCATGAGTGGTGCACCTCCTGCTCGTACTCGGTGATGCCGTACCTGGCATCCAGCCGGTCCATCATCTTCACGTAGACGAAGATGAGCAGGACGAACACGACGATCGAGCCCTGCTGGGCGAACCAGAACCCGAGCGGCACTCCGAGGAAGGAGACCGAGTTGAGCTGCTCGACGAAGACGATCCCGGCACCGAAGGACACGAGGGCCCAGATGGTGAGCAGGATCGCCATGAGTTTCAGATTTTCTCGCCAGTAGGCCTGGCGTTGCTGAGCATCCATAGTGCGTCCTCGTTGACGTAGTGGTGGCACCAGCCCGTGCGCGACTAGCAGGGTGAACGTAGCCGCCACACGGCACCGCACTCACTACCCCTCGCCGTCGCCTGCGGCCGGTGGGAGGGCGCGCGCGCCGAGCGGTCTGCGCGTCGCGGTGAACGGCACCGCGAGCGGTCGGTCCGACGAGGGCCGACCGTCGGGCGCCCGAAAGCCCGCGCTGCGCAGTCTCCGTCGGCCCGGCACCTGTCGCGGTGGCCGATGGCGCCCTAGGGTGGCTGACATGCCAGCAGTTCCCCGCCGCCGCATGCACCCTGGCCGCAAACGCATGCTCTGGGCGTCCATCGCTCTCTTCCTCGGCGCCTTCCTGCCCTGGATGTACACCCCTCTGGGCACCGTGTCCGCCATCGGAGCGCTGAGCGATCTCATGCTGGACGGCCAGCCCGGCGCGTGGATCCTCTACGCGTCGTTCGCCGCCCTCGCCGCAGGCGTGGCCCCGTGGCGGTTGTTCTCCGTGGTCAACGGCTTCATCGTCGCAGTCGTCGCCGTCGGCCTGCCGGTGTACCACCTCCTTCGGATGTGGAGCCAGGTCGGGTTCGCCGGCTGGATGCCCGGCCCGGGGGTCGTCCTCTCCATCGCCGGCGGGGTCCTCTGCGCGATCGGTGCGCGCGAGCTCCTGACCCTCACCGCGGAGCCCGCAGAAGCCGCCGTCAGAGCCTAGGAACCGCTAGCCGCCATCGACGCCGGACGCCGCCAGGCGCTCGGCGACGACTGCGAACTTGCGCATCCGTCCCGCACCCAGCCACTCCGCCCAGAGCCGGTGTGAGTCGACCAGGCCCGCCACCGCGTCCCGGTCGGGACCGGGCGGCACGGTCGCGAGCAGGGTCGCGTAGGACGCAGCCAGGGCGCGGGCCGTGTCGGCGTGGCTCCGAGTCCAGTCCTCTGTCCAGACCGTCCTCAGGCCCAGCTCCTCGAGCGCCGAACCGAGATCGTGGAGAGTCACCGGCCACACGGTCTCCGATGCCGGCATGCGCTCCCGCTCGAGCCCATTCAGAGGGGGGCCCTCCTCGACGGTGAACACGAACCGCCCGCCCCCGTGGAGCGCCGAGGCGATCGCCTGCAGGAGGACGTCCTTGGCTCGGAAGGCCAGCATCGTCTCGAGGAGGACGACGACGTCGAACCGTCCCGCCGGAAGCGGTGGCACCCGGGCCACCTCGAAGTCGGCTCTGAGCCCCGCTGAGGCCGCGCCCTCCCTGGCGAGGGCGATGGAGTCGGCGTCCGCGTCCACGCCGAGGTATTGGCACTCGTAGTCGCCGACGAGCAGGAGTCCGGGCCCGGCGACTCCGCAGCACAGGTCCACGACGCGGGTGCCGGCGACGATGCCTCCGTGGTGGGCCAGCGTGCGGATCTGGCGAGCCGTCACGAAGCTCTCCTGTCCGACGAACTCGCCGGGCGGAAAGGCGACCCGACGGGCCTCCCGCAGGGCCTCACCCAGCGGAGCCGTCCCAGCGGTCGTCACCGTCCGCCCTCCGGTTCGGAGTAGGTCGTCAGGAACCGGTCCCGGAACTCGTCCATAGACAAGACCGGCGCGTCGCCCGACGGACGGAGTCCCGCCTCCCAACTCCAGCCGTCGATGCGCTCCAGCACCGCCGGGTCGTCGGCGATGACGGTCACCGGCACATCCCGGTTGCCACCGAAGCCGCTGACGATCGTGCCGGGCTGATGGTCACCCACGAGCAGGACGACCATCCCGTCCCCCTCGTCTCGGATGAAGTCGAGAACGGTCCGCAGGGAGTACTGCAACGCAGACCGGTATGCGTCCGGCACCTGGTCGCGGTCGCTCCACAGGTCGGCGGCCGACGTGGCCTCGGCGCGAATCGACTCGAAGACGGATCCGTCGCCGAGGTCGGAGGGATCGACGGCGGTGGGCAGCGGGGCCCACGGTCCGTGGCTGGAGGTCAGGGCGACATGGGCCATCACGGGCGGCCGGGTCGGGTCGGTCAGCTCCTGGCGCATGAACGAGGTGAGAGCGAACTGGTCGGGCATCCCCGAGAAGCCGAAGCTCGGGCCCGCGTAACCGAGGTTCGTGCGGTCGTAGACGGTGTCCACGTCGTAGAACCGCTGGCCCTCGGGCCATGGCTCCCGGTTCGAGGGCAGCACGGCCACGGTTCGCCACCCGTTCCGGGCGAAGATAGACGTGATCGTGCTGCGTGAGCTCGAGAGCACCCGCTCGTAGCGCTGCTGGTCGTCGACCCAGAGCCCGGACATGAGCGACGCGTGGGCGAGCCAGCTGCTCCCTCCGAACGTGGGCGAGGTCAGGTAGGCGCTCCTGGCGCGATATCCGTCGGCAGCCAGCTCCTCGGTGCCGGCGTCGAGCAGCGCACGCACCGGCGCCATGTCGGGTCCCTCGAGCGCGGCCCGGCCGTAGCTCTCGACGAAGACGACGACGACGTCCTTGCCTTGGAGAGCCGACAGCTCGCCGCTCGCCGGCTGCCGGAAGGCGTCGTCCGCGATGGCACGTTCGAACCGTCGCTGGTCGCGGATGGCATCCACCGTGGCCGTGACCTTGTCGACCGCGAACCGGCCTCCGTCGACCGAGGCGACCGAGCCGCCACCCGGTTCCAGGCGGATCCCCGTAGCGGCGAGGACGACCCACGCCACCGCCAGTGCGAGCACGACACCGGCACCGGCACGAGGGCGTCGGGTGAGCACGCGGACGAGGCGCGCAGCGGCCAGAGGGACACCGACGAGCGCGACCACGGCCACCAGGCCCGCGCCCAGCAGCGCACCTCGGGCCGCCCATGGACCGGCCGACTCCCGGACGAAGTCCAGACCGGACCCCAGCAACGCGAGGTCGGTGACCACGGTGAAGGGCCGGTCCAGCACGGCGAAGGCGCCGATGTCGAGGACCTTGAGGACGGCGATCAGGCCGAGGAGGGCGCCGGCGACCCCGGAGAACAGCCGAGCAGACCGCGCGGAGCGCGATGCCAGCACGAGCACCAGACCGGCCACCACCAGGGCCTCGACGGGCAGCCGGGCGAAGGCGAGCGGGGTGATGCGATCCGGTCGGGTCGGCGCCAGCAGCGCGAACCACACGACGACAGCGGCAAGGACGGCGAGGCCAGTCCCGACGACTCGCGCGAAAGCCGTGGTGCGTCGCGGCGTCTGCGCGGCCGAGTCGACCTCCTCGGCTCGTCTCCGCCACAGCCACACGACGTCGCGACCGAAGGACTCGGCCAGCAGTGCGAGCGCGGCGAGCACGACGGCGCTCCTGGTCCACGGAGGGAGAAGGTCGATGAGAGCGATGACGAGCCCGACACCGACAGCAGCCGTGACGATCTTGCGCCAGTAGCGGTACGGGAGGGGACGCCGCATCCACGGCAGCAGGATCCCGGCCAGCGCGAAGACGTATCTCGCGAGCCCTGCGACGACGACCCACCACCCGAGGACGGAACCGACCGCCACGCTGAGCACGAGGATGAGGAAGGCGTCGACCTCGCCGTCGAGTCGAGCGCCCAGGGTCGTCGCCGTCCCGGTCCGCCTCGCGAGCCATCCGTCGACGGCGTCGAGGCCGAGGGCGGGGATGGCCAGGACCAGGATCGCGGGGGTCACGGGGTGGCCGGCGATGAGCTCGGCCGTCAGGGCCGCCACGCCGCAGGCCAGGACGGCTCGGCCCACGGTGACGCCGTCCGCGGGCCCGAGCCCGGAGCTACCGGCCCTGGACGCGGCTCGGGCGAGACCGACGCTCAACGCGACCCCGCATACCGATCCGATGACGAGCGCGACCGGGGCCAGGCCCACGAGGCGGGAGAGTGCGGCGAGGAGGACGGTGAGGGAGACGAGCCCGAGCGTGATCGTGAGCGCGACCGGCATCCGCCGCCGAGGGACCCGCCGGCCGGTGCGCACCTCGGCGACCCGGCCGGCGTCGACGGACTCCTGTGCCGTCACGTCGGCCGACACGTCATCAGCTCCCTGGTCTCTCGATTCACGTCCAGCCATCTCCCGCCGTCTCGGTGTCGAACCGGTCGGAGAGCGCGTAGCGCAGCAGCACCACGTCACCGAGGCGGCAGACGTCCGCCAGGCGGGCGCGTCGGTCACGGTTCCATGGGAAGTCCCCGTCACCGACCACGCGCGGAGCGCGCGAGTCGCCGACGAAGAAGGGGGCGATGACGACCTGGAGCTCGTCGGCGAGACCTCCCGTGAGGAACTGGGTGTGCACGGCCTGCCCACCCTCGACGAGGAGCCGCCGCACCCCCCGGGCGGCGAGGTCGGCGCTGACCGTGGTCATGCTCGGAGCCGATCCGGCGTCGACGACGGTCGCCACCTCGCCCAGTTCGCGGCGGAGCCGGCCCGCGGAGGCGGAGGCGCAGTACACGAGCTTCTCGGCGTCTCCCGAGGCGAAGAATGCCGCGGTCGGGTCCAGCGAGGAGTGCCGGGTGACCGTCACCTTGTGCGGTGACGCCGGACGGCCCTCGGCGACCCTCTGGGCTCGCCGTGCCTCGCCTCGCACGACGAGACGCGGGTTGTCCGTGCGGACCGTGACGGCACCGACGAGAATGGCGTCGCAGCTGGCGCGGACGGCGTCGACCCGGTCCAGGTCCTGGGCGTTGGACAGGACCAACCGCCTCTTCGTGCGGTCGTCGAGGTATCCGTCGAGCGACATGGCGCAGCTCAGCACCGTGTAGGGCAGGTCAGCGTCGGGCAGGTCAGGCACGGGCGCTCACCGCCGAGGTCCGCGATCGGCCGGCGAGGATGACGAACAGTCCTGGGAGCGCACCCACGAGGACCATCGATCCGTATGCGACGGAGACCGCCAGCCCCTCGCTCGCCTGGGCGCCGGTCGCCGCGAAGACCCAGGCGGCCGCACCTTCGCGCGGGCCCCAGCCGGCGAGGCTGAGGGGCACGGCGGCGACGAGCAGCACGAGGACCGCGGCGATCACCAGGTCGGTGACCGGCATGGCGGTCCCCACTGCTCGGGCGGCGACCACGAAGGTCGCCACGTGCCCGGAGATCGCGATCAGGGACGAGCCGAGGAGACCGAGGACCACGCGCGGCGAGGCGAGAGCGCGGCCGTCGGCGAGCGCGACCGTCGCCACCCGCGTCGGAAGGCCGCTCTTCCCCTCGGGCCACTTCACGGCAATAGGACCGAAACGACGAACGGTCGGACGCGGCTGAGACCCGGCGTGCCGCACGGTTGCGATCGCGAGGAGCGCGATGAGGACCAGCCCTCCTGCAACCAGGGCCCGAGCAGGTTCGGGCACCGGAGTGAACAGCACCGCCAGCACAGCGAGCCCGATGAGGACCACCTGCCCGCTGACCCGTTCCCACACGACGGCGCGCAGCGCGACCCGGACGTCGTCGACCCGACGCCCGTGCCGGACGCCCCGGTCGACGTCCCCGAGAACCCCACCGGGCAGGGTGAGGTTGAGGAGCAGTGAGCGGTAGTACGACGCGACAGCCAAGGACAGCGGCAGCCCGGCGGACAACCGGTCGGCGACGAGCCGCCACCGCCATGCGGAGCACACGGTCGTCAGAGCGGCGAGCAGCACCCCCACGACCAGGGTCGCCGTGTCCAGCGCCCGCAGACCTTCCCGGAACGCCGCTGCACCGATCTGCGCGACGACCAGCCCGAGGATCACCGCACCGACCAGGGGCCGGATCCATCGCCATCCGGACGGTGTCATCCGGACCCCCGGGGGGTCGCCAGGATGTCGACGTGGCCGACGGTGACCTCGAGGAGTCCGTCGACGAGCTGTTCGCGACGCAGAGCGAGATATGAGTCCGCGAACCCGCCCAGGCCCGGTCTCTGCTCGCATGCCGCACCGACCCAGCCGGCGAGCCACTCCTCCGTCAGCCGCCGGGTCTCGAATCCCAGCCGCCAGGGGCTCGAGGCCACCTCGACATCGGCCCGGCGGGCGGCGAACAGTTCCACCATCCGCCGCGGCGCATCGGGACCGAGGAGGGTCCGGCCATCGACGGTGCGACGCTGGTGGTCGTTGAAGGCGGACGCCAGCTCGGCATCGAGCGGATCCGGTGGCCAGAGCCCGACGTCCCCGGTGACGGACAGGGTGAGCAGGGCAGGGCAGCCCAGCCCGGTGCACAGGTCCACGAGCGTCGTCAGCTCGGCCAGAGTGAGGATGTCGGCCAGCGCGGACGTCGTCACGAGCGACGCTCCGCTGAGATCCCCCGGCACCAGTCGGGCCAGGTCTCCGGGCGCCACCTCGACGAGGACCGTGTGACCGTCAGGAGCCGCGGGCGGATGGGCTGCCGCGATCTCCAGAAGCGCCTCGTCGCGGTCGTGGAGCACCCACCGCTGGGAGGTAGGCAGCCGGGGGGCGAGCCACCGACCCATCGAACCGCTCCCGGAACCGAGGTCGTGGATCTCGGCGGTCTCACCGTCGGGCAGCTTCGCGGACACCGAAGCCACGAGCCGGTCGGAGCGTGCGAGCGCGTCGGCCCGCTCCCGCAGCCGCAGCCAGTGCGGGGTGACGCTGCCGGGGACCGTCGTCATGCGGCGGCCCGGCTGAGAACGGTGGAGATCGTGTGGCTGGTGTCGGACCAGTCGCGCAGGGTCGATCGCCGGGCGGCGGCCGCGGACCGCAGGTCGTCGCGCAGGTCGTGGTCGGTGAGCCACTCGCGGAGGGCCGATGCGAACGCCGCAGGCTGGGCCGGAGTGACGAGCAGGCCGGGACGCCGTCCGTCCGGCGCGGTCCCCAAGGCTTCGGGGACCCCTCCGACCGCTGCCGCGAGCACGGGGACCGCACGGGCCAGGGCCTCGGTGATCACCATCCCGTACGTCTCGAATCGGGACGGGACGACCAGGAGGTCGACGTCGGCGTACTCCGCAGCCACCGCCTCCGGCGGCGCCGACCCCGTGAAGGTCAGCCGCTCGCCCAGCCCCAGGGCAACTCCCCGGGTCAGGACGCGGTCGACGAACCCGGGCTCGACGTCCAGGGCACCGACGCACCGGCCGGACCACGGGAGGTCGGCGTCCTCGGCCAGCGCCTCGACGAGGACGTCCTGACCTTTCGTTGGGGTGATCGCACCCACGCACAGCAGTCGATGTCCACTTGCGCTCGGCACGGCCGGCTCGGCTGACGTCACCCCTGGAGAGGCGACCTGGATCCGCGAGGGGTCGACCGCATACGTCTCCACCAACCAGTCACGCGTCCACCGGCTCGTCGTGACGACTGTTGTCACCGCGTCGAGAACGGTTCGCTCCGCCGCGCGAAGGTCGGCGCCGGCGCCGGCGGCTGTCTCGAGCCCGTGCGGAAGATGGACGAGCAGAACGAGGTGGAGGCGCCCACCGTGTGCGGCGACGACGGGCGCGGCGCGTGCGGTGAGCAGACCGTCGAGCAGCACGAGCTCCCCGTCCGGGATGCCGTGGAGCGCGCCGGCGAGCGAGTCGCGGAGGGTCGCTCCGGTCCCGGCCCGTGCCGAGCCCTCGACCAGGCGCTCGTGGACGGCCCAGCCGAGCCGTTCCAGGCCTGCGCATACCATGCGGTGATACGTGTTCCCACCGCTGGGCCGCCGCGCGTCGGACACCTCCGCGGGGCCGACGACGTGCACGGCTCTCACACCGCTCGTTCGTAGGCGGCCCAGGCGATGTGCGACTCGTGCAGCGTGACCGAGAGGGAGCCGACATGGGCCACCCGACCCAGCTCGCCGGCCTGCATCCGGTCCGCCAGCCGATCCGCGACCACCTGAGCCAGCCGCTCGGTCGTCGTCGTCATCCCGGACAGGCTCGGGTCCTCGTCGAGGTTGCGGTAGGTCAGTCCACCGACGACCGCGGCGAGCGCCGCCGAAGCCGCCCCGATGTCGACGACGACCCCGTCGGCGTCCAGCGTCCCGGCGCGGAAGGTCGCATCGACGACGTAGGTCGCCCCGTGCAGTCCCTGCGCAGGGCCGAAGACCTCGCCGGGAAGGCTGTGGGCGATCATCATGTGGTCCCGCACCGTCACACTGAACATCGGCCCACCTCCTGGCTCATTGGTACGTCGGTCGAACCCGGCTCGTCAATCGGAGCCGAGCCGATGGTCACGGTCGCCACCGCCCTCGGGTCGGACGTCCGCCGCATCGTCGGTGTAGGTGACGACGTGGCACACCGCATCGAGCGTGCCATTCGCGAGGCAGGCCATCACCGCGGGCAGGTCGTCGAACGGCGAGGTGCCGCTCAGCAGAGCGTCGAAGGCCGGGTCCCGGAGCAGCTCGAGCGCGAGCCGCAGGCGGTCACCGGAAGTGCGCCGCGCCGACCGGGCAGGTGAGACCGTCCCGACCTGGCTGGAGCGGATCCGCAGCCGACCGGAGTGGAAGGCGCCCCCGAGCCGCAGGGTCACGTCGGCGTCGCCGTACCAGCTGAGGTCGACGACCGTGCCCTCGGGACCGAGCAGGTCCAGGGAGCGTTGCAGGCCGTCTGACGTCGCGCTCGCATGGACGACGACGTCCTGCGCCCTGTCGGCATCGACAGGGAGAGCGAAGCGGGCGCCGAGAGCCTCCACCACAGGCGCGCGGGAGGGGTCGACGTCGAGGACGGTGACCTCGGTGCCGGGGATGCGGACGAGGAGGCGGGTCACGCACAGCCCCACCATTCCCGCGCCCACGACGGTCACCCGGTCGCCGACCATCGCCTCCGCGTCCCAGAGGGCGTTCACCGCCGTCTCCACCGCTCCGGCCAGGACCGCGCGCTCGACGGGGACGTCATCGGGAACGAGGACCACGCCGGCCTCCGGCACGACGTAGGCCGTCTGATGCGGATAGAGACAGAACACCGTGCGGCCCAGGAGTCGCGGCGGCCCGTGCTCCACGACACCGACGTTGAGGTAGCCGTACTTGACCGGGCCGGGGAAGTCGCCCTCCTGGAACGGCGCCCGCATGGCGGCGTACTGGTCGGCAGGGACGCCTCCTCGGAAGACGAGCAGCTCCGTGCCCCGACTGACCCCCGACCGGAGCGTCCGGACGAGCACCTCGCCCGCGGCGGGCTCCCGAAGCTCCGCGGACCGGATCTCGCCGACGCCCGGCTCCCGCAGCCAGTACGCCCGAGCCTCCCCTGCCATCGCTCCTCCTCGTCCGCGGCGTGGGCCGATGCTATCCAGCGATCGCCGCCGGCCGCGCGTCGAGAGCCGAGTCCTCGCCGAGTGACCCGGGACACTCGCCGGGGCCGAGAGAAGGCCTCCGGCGGGACAATGAGTCGGGAGGCGCTGGAAGGGCAACCACCATGACGGCGATCGAGGTCACCGATCTGCGCAAGTCCTACGGGTCCGTCACGGCGGTCGACGGACTGGACCTCTTCGTCGAGACCGGGGAGGTGGTCGCCCTCCTCGGGCCCAACGGCGCCGGAAAGACCACCGTCGTGGAGATCCTCGAGGGGTACCGGCGCCCCGACGCCGGGACCGTCCGGGTGCTGGGGATGAATCCGCAGACCGGTGGTCGCGCCTTCCGGGAACGGATCGGCGTCGTCCTGCAGGAGGCGGGCTTCGAGGAGACCTTCACTCCACGGGAGCTGCTCCGACTGCACGCCGGCTACTACCCGGCTCCGCGCCCCGTGAACGAGGTGCTCCGGTTGGCCGGGCTCGAGGAGAAGGCGGATGCCCGCATCCGCACTCTCTCGGGTGGGCAGCGACGCCGTCTGGACCTGGCGCTCGGTGTCGTGGGCCGGCCCGAGATGATCTTCCTCGACGAGCCCACGACCGGGTTCGACCCATCCGCGAGACGCAACGCATGGCAGGTCGTCGACGACCTACGCGACCTCGGCGCGACCGTTCTGCTCACGACGCACTACCTCGATGAGGCCGAGCACCTCGCGGACAGCGTGGTGATCATGGACCGCGGGCGGGTCGTGGCAGCCGGGACCCCCGCCGAGCTGGCGGCACGCGCCGGTTCGGGAACCGTCATCTCCTTCCGGCTGCCCAGCGGTGTCGAGACGGTCGACCTCCCGATGGTGGGAACCGAGCGACGTGTCGCCGGGAGCGACGTCGAGGTGCGCACAACGTCCCCGACTGCGGACGTGGCCATCCTGTCCGCGTGGGCGGTGAACCGCGGGCTGGAGTTCGAGGACCTGACCCTGACGCGCCCGAGCCTCGAGGACGTCTACCTCGACCTCGTCGACGAGCATCCCGCACAGGAGGTCACGCGGTGAGCACCGCACCCAACGGGCGCGTTCCCGTCCTCGTCCGGCAGGTCAGGCATGAGCTCGTCTCCCTCCTGCGGACGCCCCTGACGATGATCTTGAGCGTCGGGTTCCCCCTCGTGTTCTTCGTCCTGCTCTCGGCTCTGATCGGCAACGTCGTCGTCGACGAAGGCACCGGCGTGCGACTGGTCCAGTTCCTCGCGCCGGCGCTCGCGTCGTTCGGGGTCATCATGGCGACGTTCTCGTTCCTGGCCTCAGGGCTTTCGGAGGCCCGTGCGACGGGGGTGCTCAAGCGCCAGACGGGAACGCCGCTTCCGCGCTGGGCACTCATCGGGGGCCGCATCGGGGCCGCAATCATCCTGGGCCTCCTGTCGGTGTCGCTCATCCTCGTGGTGGGCGTCGTCGCGTACGATCTCCAGCTCTTCGGCCGGTCGTTCGCCGCCATCGTCGTGACGCTGCTGCTGTCCTCGTTCACCTTCGCGGCGCTCGGCATAGCCCTGGCCCTGCTGCTGTCCAGACCACCGATCGTCATCGCGGTCACGAACGGCGTGGCGATCGTTCTCGCATTCATCTCGGGGGTCTTCATCGTCAGTGGGACCACGCCCGCCTGGATGAACTCGATCGCCTGGGCGTTTCCCCTCAAGCACATGGTGACCGTCTTCTCCGGCGCCCTCGACCCATACGCCACCGGCTCGGCCCTGCAGTGGGACCACCTCTCCGTCATCGCCCTCTGGGGGGTCGCGGGTTCGGCCGTGGCGTTGTGGGCGCTGCGTTCCGGCCGCGAGCACGCGACTGCCGCGCCGCAGCTGTCGACCAGTCCTCGCGCCCGGGCCGAGGACGCGCGCCCACGGCGGTCGACGCGACCCTCGGGCCACCGCCTCCTGGCCGGCCAAGTGGCGCACGCTCAGGCGATCCTGTGGCGCGACGCATCGTCGGTCTTCTTCGCCGTGGCCTTCCCCCTCCTCCTCGTGGCCATCATTCCGACGGTCAACGGCGGCGGTGACCTCGACCTCGGGGGAGGTCTGATCCTCGGCAGCTTCTTCGCCGCGACCATGGCGGTCTACGGCTCGGCCGTCACGTCGTTCGTGAACATGCCTCAGGGATTGGCCGAGGAGCGCGAGCGCGGGGTGCTCAAACGCACCCGAGGTACACCGCTGCCCACGGGGGTGATGCTCGCCGGACGTGTCGTCGCCGCCCTGGTCGTATCACTGCTGACCCTGGCGGGGATCGCTGTCCTCGCGGCCCTGATGTACTCGCCCCCCGTCCCCCCGGGATGGCCGACCGGTGTGCTGATGTTCGTCGTGTCGGCGACGACGTTCGCCATCGTCGGGCTGGCGGTCGCCTCACTCGTCCACGGCGCTCAGGCGGTGCTTGCGGCAACGCTCGGCACGTTGCTTCCGCTGTGTTTCATCTCCGACATCTTCGTTGCCGGCGTGGACCTTCCGGACGTCGTCGACACGGTGTCTTGGGTGTTCCCGCTGCGGCATGCGGCGCGGGCGATGACTGAGTCGGTGTCGAGCGTGGCCAACCCCTTCCCGTGGGAGCATCTCGCCGTGATTCTCGGGTGGGCCGTGATCGGCGTCATCGTCATTGCGAGGTGGTTCCGGTCCGAGGCCGTGAAGGAGGCGACGCCGCGATCCCGCGCCGGCACGGCACAGGCCGATCGTGGGGACTCGCGACCGGACTCGGAACTGACGGGAGCGGTCACACCGCTTCGCGGGTCGCACGCCGCGGATATCGCCCGCCGGAGGTGATGCGGCGACCTCGGGACGGGAGTCGAATGACTCTCACGCAGACCGCGTGAGACTCCAGCACGACGAGAGGACATGTCATGGGACTTCGCAACCGCGGACTCGACGGACCGACGTTCCAGATGCGCGAGAAGATGTTCGCGATCGGGGACGACTTCTGGATCGAGGACTCGGGCGGCAACAAGGTCTACCGGGTCAACGGCAAGGCGGTGCGCCTTCGTGACACGTTCATCCTCGAGGACGCCGGCGGCCACGAGCTCGCCAAGATTCAGGAGAAGAAGCTCAGCGTCCGCGACAAGATGACCATCGAGAGTGGGTCGACCACAGCGACGGTCCGTAAGCGCCTGATCGGCATCCGCGACCACTACATCGTCGACGTCGAGGGTGGTGGAGAGCTCAAAGCCCACGGCAACATCGTCGACCACGAGTACGAGATCGAGCGCGACGGGCAGAAGGTCGCCGAGGTCTCCAAGAAGTGGTTCCGCATGCGCGACACCTACGGCGTCCAACTGGCCCAGGGCCAGGACGTGCCGCTCATTCTCGCCATCACCGTGTGCGTCGACCAGATGTCACACGACTGAGACCGTCACGCGACTGAGACCGTCATATGACTGAGCCGGGTCGAGACCCAGAGCGCGCCCGAAGGGATTCGAACCCCTAACCTTCTGATCCGTAGTCAGATGCTCTATCCGTTGAGCTACGGGCGCCGGTGTTGCCCAGAGGATCACCCGGAGCAACGACGGACAACCATACCGTGCCCCACGGCGGCGGAGAAATCGCGACGGCGCCGCGATCCTCCCGGTCCCTCGACGCTCCGTCGAAGCCTCGGTGTGACGTATTCGGCACCCTCTGATACCGCCCCGGGCACACGAGGGCCAGCATGATCCACTACAGTGTGTAGTAGCACAGCGCACAGAACAGCGTCCGGCCGTCGGCACCGACGGCGTGAGACCTGGGTCGCCGGGGCCACCTTCAGTCGCCGCCTTCCGCCCCGGCGGCCCATCTGCGCGCCGGCGTGCCAGCGCCACCGTGGTTGGTGGCATCGGTCAGCCGGACAGGCCGATCCGCGCCAGCAGATGGGAGACCTCGGGGTCCCGCCCCCGGAACCGGCGGTAGGTCTCCAATGCCTCGATGGAGCCGCCTCGGGCGAGGAGCTCACGGCGAAAGTGCTCACCGGCCGACCGGGTCATCAGGGTCGGCCGGGAGGACCCGTCGGCCGCGGTCTCGGCCTGCTCTTCGAACCAGGCGACGGTGTCGGCGTCCATGACCTCGGACCAGAGGTAGGAGTAGTACCCGGCGGAGTAGCCGCCCCCGAAGATGTGGTGGAAGTACGTCGACCGGTACCGCGGTGGGACGAGCGGGAACGCGACGCCGGCCCGCTCCAGCGCTGCGGCCTCGAAGTCCTCGACGCCGGCGCCGGACGCGGGCAGCTCCGCGAGCGGCGTCTGGTGCCAGGCCTGGTCGAGGATCATCGCCTTGAGCAGCTCGAGGGTGTGGTGGCCGCTGCTCTGTCGCCCGGCGACCAGCGCCTCGACCCACTCGGTCGGGATCGACTCGCCCGTGCGATGGTGCCTGGCGTACTCCCTGATCAGGGTCGGCTCGAACGCCCAGATCTCGTTGACCTGGCTCGGGAACTCGACGAAGTCCCGTGGAACCGCGGTGCCGGCCCGGGAGGGGTAGCGCACATCCGAAAGCAGGCCGTGCAGGTCGTGGCCGAACTCGTGGAACAGGGTGATGACGTTGTCCCACGTCATCAGGCTCGGCGACCCCGGCGACGGCGGGGTCAGGTTGCACGTGTTCGTCACGACCGGCAGATCACCGAAGAGGCGTGACTGGTCGACGATGCTCGTCATCCATGCTCCACCCTGTTTCGTCGGCCGCGTGTAGGGGTCGATGACGACCGCTCCGAGCGTCGAGCCGTCCTCTTCGCGAACCTCGTACACCGACGCCTCGGCCGTGTAGCCGACGAGGTCGGGCCGGTGGTGGAAGGTGACTCCGTACAACGCCGTCGCCGCGGCGAAGACACCGTCGTGCAGGACCTGGGTGTACTCCAGGTACGGCTTGACGAGCTCCGGGTCCACACCCGAGGCGCCCGCCTCGCGGCTCGCGAGAAACTGCCAGTCCCACGCCTCGAGCCGGGCCTGCGGATCGATCATCCGCAGTCGTTCGGCGAGCACCTCGGCCTCACGGGCGGCGATCTCGACCACCCCTGGAGCGAGCCGGGCGAGCAGGTCGTTGACCGCATCGGTGGTCCGGGCACAGGCCACCTCGTGGACGTATGCGGCGTGATGGTCGTAGCCGAGCAGGGTGGCGCGCTCGGCGCGCATCCGGGCGATCCGGACGAGGAGGTCCCGGGTGTCGTGCTCACCGGAGAGTCCCCGCGACACCGACGCTTGGAACACCTCCTCGCGCAGAGCCCGGTCCTCGAGAGCGTCGAGCACCGGCTGCCCCGTCGTGTTCGTGATCGTGATGAGCCAGCCGTCCATGCCCCGGGCACGGGCCGACTCCCGGAGCCCGGCCCGCTCGTCCTCCGGCAGGCCGGCGAGTCGCGCCTCGTCGGACACGAGCACGGCCGCGGCGTTGCGCCCCTCCACGAGCAGCCGGTCGAAGGCGTTCGACATCCTGGCCAGCTCGGCGTTGAGCTCGCGCAAACGGTCCTGCGACTCGGGGGGAAGCGTGATGCCACCCCGCTCGTATGCGCGCAGGCGCTCGGCGAGATTGAACTCGTCCTCCGCGTCGAGAACGACCTCGCCGGCGGCGGCGCGGTCGCGCAGCTGGGTGAGGCGCGCATACAGGGCAGGGTCCAGCAGGATGGCGTCGGCGTGCTCGGCCAGCCGAGGCATGTACTCGGCCATGATCGCGTCCCGCTCCGGGTTGGTGTCCGCCGCCTTGGCGACCCAGAACGCCGAGAGCGTGCGCTCAAGCGTCGCTCCCGATCGCTCCCATGCGTGCAGGACGTTCTCGACCGTTGCAGGCGACTCGTCGTGCCCGAGCTCGCGGAGGGCGGCGAGCTGCTCGCCCATCCCGACGTTCAGTGCCTCACGGACGTGGTCCTCGGTGATCGAGGCGTAGTCCGGGAGTGAGAAGGGCAGCGTCGACGGGCTCAGGAGCGGGTTCGTCATACCACCCATCCCAACACAGGGCGGCCCCGAGTGAGGCCTACCCCCGAGCTCAGAGCGCCTGGTCGACCACCGTGAGCGCCTCGTCGAGGATCTCCAGACCCTTGGTCAGGTCCTCGTCGCCGATCGTCAGCGGCGGGACGACGTGGGTGCGGTTGAAGTGGACGAAGGGCCACAGTCCCATGCCCTTGCACGCGGCCGCGAAGTCGGCCATCGGCTTGGCCGCGGCCCCGCTGGCGTTGTAGGGGACGAGCGGCTCGCGGGTCTCGCGGTCCTTGACCAGCTCGAGCGCCCAGAAGACCCCGAGGCCCCGCACCTCGCCGACGCTGGGGTGGCGCTCGGCGATCTGGGCGAGGGCCGGCCCGATCAGGTCGGTCCCGAGATCCCGCGCCCGCTCGACGATGCCCTCCTCCTCGAAGATCCGGATCGACGCCACCGCGCTGGCGCAGGCGAGCGGGTGCCCGGAGTACGTGAGGCCGCCGGGGTAGGGACGTTCGGCGAAGGTGTCCGAGATCGCCCGGCTCATCACGACGCCCCCGAGCGGCACATACCCGCTGTTGACGCCCTTGGCGAAGGTGATGAGATCTGGCGTGACGCCCCACCGGTCGATCGCGAACCACTCGCCGCACCGGCCGAAGCCGGCCATGACCTCGTCGGCGATGAGCATGATCCCGTGCTCGTCGCAGATCTGTCGCACCCCGGCGAGGTAGCCCTCCGGCGGGACGAGGATGCCGTTGGTGCCGACGACGGTCTCCAGGATGATCGCGGCGACCGTGTGGGGACCCTCGACCATGAGGACGTCACGCAGGTGCTGCAGGGCGCGCACCCGCTCCTCCTCCGGGCTCGCGCTATGGAACGGGGAGCGGTAGGGATACGGACCCCAGAAGTGCTTCACGCCCGGGATCGAGGGCTCGGAGCCCCATCGGCGCGGGTCGCCCGTCATGGCGATCGCGCCGGCGGTGGCGCCGTGATAGCTGCGGTATGCCGCGAGCACCTTGGTGCGGCCGGTGTGCAGTCGGGCCATCCGAAGTGCGTTCTCTGTAGCCTCGGCGCCGCCGTTGGTGAAGAACACCATGTCCATGCCGTCCGGCGCCTTCTCCGAGATGAGGCGGGCGGCGGTGGAGCGCGACTCGTAGGCGAAGCCCGGGGCGAGCGTGCACATCTTCGTCGCCGCCTGCTGGATGGCCTCGACCATCTTCGGGTGCTGGTAGCCGAGGTTGGCGTGCACGAGCCCCGACGAGAAGTCGAGGTACGTCGTCCCGTGGTGGTCGGTGAACCGCACCCCCTCGGCGGACGCGATCGGCAGCGGGTCGATGACCTTCTGCGCCGACCATGAGTGGAAGACGTAAGCGGTGTCCTCGTCCTTGACGCGCTGGGCCTCGGTGCTCAGGTGGTGACTCATGGTTGCAGAGTAGTCCGCCGCCCGGATCGGTTCAGGTGGACGGTGCAGGGGACGGTCGGTTCGGATGGCTCTGGGTCGGGTGGAGTCACGAACGCGCGGGAATCCGGGCGTTCGTGACTCCAGTGGCGGGGGGCGGAGGGTGGAGGGAACCGCGCTCGCGCCCCAATCGTGCCTCGCGGGCCGGTCGCGCTCCCGGCATCCCTCCCCCCGCAGACGGCGAAGGGCCCCCTGCGCAAGCTCGGGGGCCCTTGCCGTCTGGCGGAGGTGGAGGGATTTGAACCCTCGATGGGCGGTTAGCCCAAACCGCATTAGCAGTGCGGCGCCATAGACCGGACTAGGCGACACCTCCACGGCCCGCACAGGTTATCTGCCCGGGGCGGCTCTGGCCAAAATCTGCCGACGAGTGAACCGACGTGAGGACCCGGAGGCGGATCAGCTGCAGATGTCCTCGTCGGCGGTGCGGACGGAGATGCCGCTCGTCGCCGTCGACGCTCCCAGGTTCTCGGCCGTCGCCGGCATCGGCGGCAGGGGCTCGAAGCCGAGGCGGTTCGGAACCTCGACCGGGTTCATCGCGCCGGGACCCATCTGGACGACGACCGGCCCGACGACCGTCTCGTCCTCGACGAGCTCGCTCCCCGGGAACGCCGCCTGGACGGTTCGAGCCGCCTCGGCGTTCTCCGACGAGTGCCGGATCACCGTCCCCGTCACCTCACCGACGGGCAGGTTCCCCCCGAGCATCGAGACGAACCCCTGCACCGCGAGCGCACGCGCTGTCTGTGCCGACAGGCCGCTGACGCCCGAGGCGTTGACGATCGAGACCGAGATCTGGTCGGGGCTGACGGTGAGCGGCTCGCTCGGGGTCGTCATGGACGCACTGCCCGTTGCGGACGGAGTGGGCTCATCGGCGCTGAGCGGCCGGTCGTAGCGGATCGCCTCCCACAACGCGTTCGCCTCCTCGGTCCACTGCACCCGGTTCGGGTCCTCGGGATAGACCTCGGTCGGGACGGTCACGAACTCGACCTTGCTCAGCCCGATGGACCGGACACTGTTGGCGATCCGAGCGAGCTCGGTGGTGCTCAGCTCGCTGTCGGTCGTCATCGACTCGGTCGCCGCGTCGAGGAAGGAGTACAACCGGTCCGGCCGAAGCAGCAGCGAGGTGGAGGTCGCCTTCTGGGCGACCGACGACATGAAGGCCTGCTGACGACCGATGCGACCGAGGTCCGACCCATCGCCGATCTCCTTGCGCACGCGCACGTAGCCGAGCGCCTGTTTGCCGTCCAGGACATGCCGCCCGGCCGCCAGCTCGAACTGAGCATCCGGGTCGCTCACGTCCTGCGGAAGGCAGACCTCGATCCCGCCGAGTGCGTCGACCATGCGGGTGAAGCCGGCGAAGTCGATGACGATGAAGTGGTCGATCCGGATATCGGTGTTGCCCTCGAGGGTGCGGATCACACAGGGTGCGCCGCCCTGGTTGAAGTTCATGTTCCACTGCCGGACGACGCCGTTGTCGACGGTCGACGACAGGTCGTTGCAGTCCTCCGGCGCCGGCACCATCGAGTCGCGGGGAATGGAGACGACCATGGCCCGGCTGCGGTCGGAGGAGAGGTGGACCAGCAGGTTGGTGTCCGAGTGGGCTCCACCCTCGACGGTGTCGCTGCCGTACTCCGTCGTGCCGATGCCCTGACGGGTGTCCGAGCCCATGACGAGGATGTTCAGCTGACCCTCGACGGCGGCCGTCGGCCGATCTGTCCCGATCGAGTCGAGCAGGTCGATGGTGTCGATGTTTCCGGAGAGGTTCGCGTACGCGACACCCAGGCCCAGCAGCCCGGTGACGAGCACGGCGGCGATCGCCCACCTGGTCCGGCGCCACCCCCTGGGAGGACGGCCACCTGGTGCCGACCGACGGGCGCTGTGCCGCTGCTGGACCTTGAGCGACCGGCGGGTGGGGTGACCATCCCTCATCGCCATCACCGCCGTGTCCGGCCCGGGCTCCCCGGCGCGACGCTGCGAGCGGCGTTCGGCCGCTTCGCGCATCGACCGGCGGGTGGGGAACTCTGGAACGGAGGCGCGCGAAGCCTCGTTCTCCCAACCGCTCACGCTAGCGCGCCTCTTTCTTGACGTCTCGCTGGTGCCTGTCTGTCCATGATCCGCGGGGAAGTCTAGACAGAGATTCTGAGTGCTGTCTGAAAGGCGCGCGAGACACTCGCGCCAGCCGCATACGGTATGCGCTGGTCACGCGGTCGTTGGCGAAGAGATGTCGTTGGCGAAGAGATGAGGTGCAGGAGACAACGGAAAGGCGGCCCCCACCGGGGACCGCCTTTCCGCGACCGTTGAGGTCGGAGGTCTGTCAGATCGCGCGAACCTGGTCGGCCTGCGGACCCTTGGGGCCCTCGGTGACCTGGAACTCGACACGCTGTGCCTCGTCGAGGCTGCGGTATCCGCTGGAGTCGATCGCGGTGTAGTGAACGAACACGTCGGGGCCGCCGCCGTCCTGGGCGATGAAACCGAAGCCCTTCTCAGCGTTGAACCACTTCACGGTGCCCTGTGCCATCGGGTGTAACTCTTTTCCTGTGTGTCGCTCGCGAAGGGGCACGTCGCCCGAACGCGTCAGCTGCCGATCGGGCCTCCCCGATCAAACGTGCAACCGCGCTGAACGCTAGCAGAGATGGGTATGCCGACGCCGGGTGAACGAGGGCCGGACATGCGGTCTCACGTGGCGGAATGTCCGGCGCCTGGCGTCGTGCCGGCGCGGCTGTGGGCGCACGGCTTTCGAGCGCGCTGCGCGGGTGGGTGTGCGCTCGAGCATGCGCTGCGCGCATCGCTCGATCGCGGCGGAGGCGTGGGAACCGTCGGGCTCGTTCCTCGCCCTCCTCCCGAATCCCGCATGCTGAAAGTGCAGAACCCGGGGAGCCTCGTTCCTCGGCCCCCGGAACCCGCACGCGGAGGGCGTGGGATTCGAACCCACGAAGCCGGGGCTACCGACTTAGCGGTTTTCAAGACCGCCGCACTAGGCCACTATGCGAGCCCTCCTGCGCCGCCGCATCGGCGACAGCCCCACCAGAGTACGTCGTCCGGCCCCACCCCACGGTCGAGGCGGTGTCGACACCTCCTGGGCCTGTGCCGGACGTGGAAGCGCGTCACGACCGCAGCCGAGGTCCACGTCGACTAGGGTCGAGAATCCGGCACGAACAGCCACTGACCAGCACGGAAGGATCCATCATGGCCAAGCTCTCGTTCCTCGTCGGCGCCGCGGTCGGCTACGTCCTCGGCGCGCGCGCCGGGCACCAGCGCTACGAGCAGATCAAGGCGCTGTCGTCCAAGGCGTGGCACAGCGGCCCGGTCCAACAGCAGGTCGACAAGGGCAAGGAGGCCGCGCGCACTCAGCTGGCCCCCGCCGTCGCCGACGCCGTCAGCACCGCGGCGAAGTCCACCGCCGACAGGCTGCGCAGCGAGAAGACCGTGTCCGGAGAGGCGGTGCTCCCCACGATGGAGGCGCGCGTCGAGTCCGGCGAGTCGGTCCACGAGGGGGATCCGCTCGAGCCCCCGGAGGAGACCGAGCAGCAGAGCGAGCGCTGATCCGCCGTCAGATGAAGATGGCCGGGTCGCGGAACAGCGCCTCGTAGGGGTCCTCGCCCTGCCGCTCGGGGTAGCGGACCTGGGCGGGGATACCCGTCGCGACTGCACCGTCGGGGATGTCCTTGACGACGACCGAGTTCGCGCCGATCTGCACGCCGTCGCCCACCTCGATCGCGCCGAGGATCTTCGCTCCCGCGCCGACGGTGACCCGGGAGCCGAGCGTGGGGTGTCGTTTGACCTTCGCGAGGGACCGGCCACCCAGGGTCACGCCGTGGTACAGCATGACGTCGTCGCCGATCTCGGCCGTCGCGCCGATGACGACACCCATGCCGTGGTCGATGAAGAACCGCCGTCCGATCTGCGCCCCCGGGTGGATCTCCACACCGGTCACCGACCGTGTCGCCGTCGACAGCAGCCGTGCCGCCGGCTTGAGTCGCTCCCGTCGCCACATCGCGTGGGCGAGCCGGTAGGACCAGATCGCGTGCAGGCCGGGCGAGTTGAGAGCCACATCGGCCCGGGTCTCGGCCGCCGGGTCGCGCTCCATCGCCGCATCGAGGTCCTCACGGACCCGGTCCCGGGCGGTGCGCACGAACGAGCGCACCCGCCCCACCGCGCGCGAGGCGCGACGGGAGCGGAACTCGCCATCCGCATACAAGTTCATGGTCATCGGGGTCTGGTTCCTGCCGTCGGGTTGCTTTCGTCAGTCGCCCAGACCCTCGAAGAGGATCGTGGACAGGTAGCGCTCGCCGAAGCTGGGGATGATGACGACGATCGTCTTGCCGGCGTTCTCCGGGCGGGTCGCGACGACGTTGGCGGCGGCGAGCGCGGCGCCGGAGGAGATCCCGACGAGCAGGCCCTCCTCGGTCGCGGCCTTGCGCGCCCACTCGACCGCCGTGCCGGCATTGACGTCGATGACCTCGTCATAGATCTCGGTGTCGAGGATCTCGGGGACGAAGTTGGCGCCGATGCCCTGGATCTTGTGCGGACCGGGCGCACCGCCGTTGAGGATCGCGGACTCCTCGGGCTCGACGGCGATCATCTGCACACCGGGCTTGCGCTGCTTGAGCACCTGTCCCACGCCGGTGATCGTGCCGCCGGTGCCGATGCCGGCGATGACGATGTCGACCTCTCCGTCGGTGTCCTTCCAGATCTCCTCGGCCGTGGTCCGGCGGTGGATCTCGGGGTTCGCGGCGTTGGCGAACTGACGGGCCAGAACCGCCCCGCGCTCCTGTGCGATCTCGTCGGCCTTGGCGACCGCGCCCTTCATGCCCTCCGAGCCCGGGGTGAGGACGAGCTCGGCGCCGTAGGCCCGCAGCAGGGTCTTGCGCTCCTGGCTCATCGTCTCGGGCATCGCGAGGACGACGGTGTAGCCGCGGGCCGCACCGACCATCGCGAGCGCGATGCCGGTGTTGCCGGAGGTCGCCTCGACGATCGTCCCACCCGGCTGGAGCTCCCCGCTGGCCTCGGCGGCGTCGATGATCGAGACACCGATCCGGTCCTTGACCGAGTTGGCAGGGTTGTAGAACTCGAGCTTGGCGGCCACGGTGGCCTGCGAGTCGATGATCCGGTTGATCCGCACGAGCGGCGTGTTCCCGATCAGCTGCGTGACGTCGGCGTGGATGGGCACGGAAGGCTCCTTCGGTGACTGTGATGCGGTCAGGGTCGACACGTCGATAGGTGACACGTCAAGACTTATGCCGATGATAAGTCGCTGTTATCACAGCCTATTCCCGCGAACCGGTCCGCGGACCGGGCAGGACCGGCCCGCACTCCGCGTGGCGGGACCCCGACGACCGGGTATGCGTGGGGCGAGTCTCATCACACCGCGGAGGTAAGCAAGCGCTCACCCAACGTAGACTCGCGCGCATGGACCTGAGCCCTCTGCAGATCGTGCTCATCGCGCTGTGCTTCACCATCCCGCTCGTCGGATGGGCCCTGCTCTTCCGGCAGGTCGCACGATTCTGGACGTACTTCCGGCTCGGTCAGCCGGTCCAGCGCAGCGACGACCCGAGGGCCCGGTCGCTGACCCTGGTCCGGGAGTTCCTCGGGCACACCCGGATGTCGCGGCTGCCGATCGTCTCGATCGCGCACTGGTTCACGGCCCTGTCCTTCTTCCTGCTCTTCGCCACTCTGGTCAACGCGTTCTTCCAGCTCATCTGGGCCGACTTCCGGCTCCCGGTCATCGGGCACTTCCCGCCGTTCGAGTGGCTCGTCGAGCTGTTCGCCTGGGCCGGCTGGCTCGGCATCATCGCCCTGATCGTCATCCGGCAGCGGAACCACCCGCGGTCGGCGGCCGGTGAGCAGGGCCGACGCTCACGATTCTTCGGGTCGACCTGGTGGCAGGCGTACTACGTCGAGTTCACGATCCTCGCCGTGACGACCTGCATCATCACGCTGCGCACCCTCGAGGCCGCCCTCGTGAAGCTCACCGAGCCCGAGACGAGCATCGGCCTGCACTTCCCGCTGACCGGCTGGCTCTCCGGCATCTGGTCCGGCCTCTCCGAGGACGCCATCCGCAACTGGATCTACGTCATCGCCGCGATCAAGATCCTCGTGTCGTTCGCGTGGATGATCACGATCGCGCTCCAGCCGACCATGGGGGTCGCCTGGCACCGCTTCCTCGCCTTCCCGAACATCTGGTTCAAGCGCTTCGCCGACGGCCGCACCGCCCTCGGGGCACTGCAGCCGATCCACGTGCAGGGCAAGGAGCTTGACTTCGAGGAGATCGAGGAGCTCGACGAGGACGCCGCCCTCGGCGTGGGCAAGGTCGAGGACTTCACGTGGAAGGGTCTGCTCGACTTCTCCACATGCACCGAGTGCGGACGGTGCCAGAGCCAGTGCCCGGCCTGGAACACCGACAAGCCGCTCTCCCCCAAGCTGCTCATCATGACCCTACGCGACCACGCGAACGCCAAGGCGCCCTACCTCCTGGCCACCGAGGACGAGCGCGGCGCTCTCGACGAGGCGGTGACGAAGGTCGCGCAGACCTCCTTGATCGGCGCCACCGGGTACGACCCCGCCCGGCCGCTCACCGCATACAACCCCTTCGGGAGCACTGCGGACGGGGCAGACGCCGGTGCGGTCATTGACGAGGACGTCCTGTGGTCCTGCACGACCTGCGGGGCCTGCGTCGAGCAGTGCCCGGTCGACATCGAGCACGTCGACCACATCGTCGACATGCGCCGCTACCAGAACCTCATCGAGAGCGCCTTCCCGAGTGAGCTCGGCGGGCTGTTCAAGAACCTGGAGAACAAGGGCAACCCGTGGGGTATGGGCGCGCGGGCCCGGCTCGACTGGGCCAAGGACCTGCCGTTCCCGGTCAAGATCCTCGGTCAGGACGTGGAGTCGGCGGACGATGTCGACTACCTCTTCTGGGTCGGCTGCGCCGGCGCCTACGAAGACCGCGCCAAGAAGACGACGCGCGCCGTGGCCGAGCTGCTCGACGCGGCCGGGGTGAGCTTCGCGATCCTCGGTGACGGCGAGACGTGCACCGGCGACTCCGCACGTCGCGCGGGCAACGAGTTCCTCTATCAGATGCTGGCCCAGCAGAACGTCGAGGTGCTCAACGAGGTCGGCGCCACGAAGATCGTCGTCACCTGTGCGCACTGCTTCAACACGATCAAGAACGAGTACCCGCAGCTGGGCGGGACGTACGAGGTCGTCCACCACACCCAGCTGCTCAACCGGCTCGTGCGCGAGAAGCGGCTCGTTCCCGTCGCCCGTCCGAGCGAGGCGCCCGGCATGTCGAGTGCGAAGAACCCGGCCTCGACAGCGCCGACCGTGACCTATCACGACCCGTGCTACCTCGGCCGGCACAACCACGTGTATGCGCCACCCAGGGAGCTCATCGGCTCCCTACCCGGCGTGGAGCTCACGGAGATGCCACGCAGCGGCGAGACCTCCTTCTGCTGCGGCGCCGGCGGCGCCCGGATGTGGATGGAGGAGAAGCTCGGGACGCGGGTCAACATGAACCGGACCGAGGAGGCCCTGGCGACCGGCGCCCAGCGGATCGCCATCGGCTGCCCGTTCTGCCGGGTCATGATCTCCGACGGCCTCACCGCCAAGCAGGCCGAGGGTGTCGGCGAGGAGGTCGAGGTCGTCGACGTCGCCCAGATGCTGCTCGCCGCGGTCAAGCGCGGCCAGGAGCCCGAGCCCGTCGAGGAGACTGCACCGGAACCCGCTCCCGCCCCGGCCGGCTGAGCCGAGGGGTTCGTCCCTCACGCTCGGTGGGTGTGACTCGGGCGCTCAGCGGAGCATGCCGGTGCCCTGGCCGATGGCGGACTGCATCGTCCGCACGACGAGGAACGCCTCACGCAGGTGCTCGCGTTCGAAGTCGGACAGGTCCTTGGGGTTGAGGAAGTTGGTTGCGGACTCGCCGGCCTCGATGCGGCGGGCCTGGTGCTCGAGCCGGATCGTCGCGATGACGTCGTAGGCCTCGACGAGATCGCGCCCGCCGGACTGCGAGATGACGCCCGACTCGCCCGCGGCGAGGAGTCGGTCGCGGGTGTTGACCGGGGTGAGCCGACCACGGAGCGCATACAGACGACCCAGGTCGACGATCGGGATGACACCGTTCAGTTTGAGGTCCACTGTGTTGCGGTGGTCACCGCTGCGCGGGGTGGCGATCCCCCGCAGGAATGTCAGCGGGGGGGCGTGCAGCATGGAGTTCGAGATCATGTGCGCGACGAAGATCTGGTTCGCGCTGGCCCGCCGGAGCGTGTCGTGCTGGAGTCCGGTGAACAGCGAGGTGTCGCCCGCGATGGGACGCAGGTCGAACATGACGGAGGCGAGCATCTGCGCCTTGGGGTCCGGATGCTCGATCCAGCGGTCGAAGTACTCCCGCCAGACCCGCAGCGGCTGGCGCCACTGGGCGTTGGTCGCCATCATCTCCCCGGAGCAGTACTCGTATCCGCACGCCGCCAGTCCGTCCGAGACGATCGTCGCGAGGCGGGCGAAGTAGACGTCGTGCTCCGGCCGCGCGGTGTCGTCGAGGATCAGGCCGTTGTCCTGGTCGGTGACGCCGGTCTGTTCGCGCCGGCCCTGCGACCCGCACGCCGCCCAGACGTACGGGGCGGGCGGCGGGCCCAGCTCGGCCTCGGCGAGCGCCAGGAGCCGTCGGGTGACGGCGTCCGCGACGTCGGTGACCCGCCGCGTGACCTCTGCGTGGGGGTAGCGGCTCCCGACGAGCCGGACGAGCAGATCGGGCAGCGCCCGGGTGACGTCGACCATCTCGGCGACGGACTCGGTCGCTCCGATGTCGTAGGTGAGCAGGTCCGTGGAAAGCGCCTGGACCCGCGTCAGGTCGGTCGAGGTGACCAGCCCGACCAGTCGTCCGTCGTCGGCGATCGGCACGTGGCTGATCCCCCGGTCGAGCATGAGCCGGAGCAGGTCGGCGACGAGAGCCGTGCTCGGGAGAGTGACCGGGTCGGCCGTCATGACCTCGGCGACCGGGGCGTCGGATGAGCGCCCCTCGGCGAGAACCCGGTTGGTCAGGTCGCGGACCGTGAGGATGCCCACGACCGCCCCCGCGACGACGACGGGAAGGCACGAGATGCGTTCGGCCCGCATGAGGCGGGCCGCCTCGGCGATGGGGGTCTGTGGGGAAACCGTCACCGGGTCTCGTGTGACGAGGTCCGTGGCTGGCGTGCTCACGAGGTCCGTGGCGTGCATCGCCCGCTCGGGGCGGTCGAAGGTCCGCGCGTCAGCGCGCTCCTGCGTCTCGGAGGGCTCCGCCATGTCGCTCACGCTAGCCGCATCTGCGCTCCCTCGGGTGCGGCGCCGTGGTGCGGTGCGCCACGATGGGGTGATGGCGTCGTACACGGTCAACGAGGACGCGGTCCGCTTCGTCGAGGGGCTCATCGCCACGCATCGCTATGTCCTCGACAGTGAGTGGGGTGAGGTGCAGCCCGACGCGGCGGCGGAGAACGGCTACCTCGACCGCCACCCGTGGGAGGAGTACGGACGGTGGTACCTCGGCCTGACGGACGGGGCGAGCGAGGAGACCAAGTCGCGGTACGCGTTCTGCGTCGGCGACTTCGCGCGGGTGCATCGTGCGGCACTCATCGCATGCGTCTTCCGGGCCGCCCAGTGGCGGCACAAGCGGATCGAGCTGGCCGCCCACGACCTGCTCCAGCAGCTGGACGAGGCGGCCGGGATCGGCTGAGCCGCGCGCCCCCTGTCGCGAGTGCACGACCCGCCGTATGCGCGGCGTGCGCTAGGGCGGGTCGTGCACTACCGAGTGGGTCAGGGTCGAGCGCCGGCAGGCGTCGATCGCTGGAGTCAGAGCCCGGCCTGCTCGAGGAACTCGGCTGCGACGTCCTCGGGGTTGCGCTGCTCGACGTCGGTCTGCCGGAGCATCTCGGTGACCTGCTCGGTCGTGAGCTCGGCAGAGACGGCGTTGAGGGTGTCCCGCACGGTGTCGGCGACATCGGCCCGCACGAGCGGGACCATGTTCTGGCTGCCGAACAGCTTCTCGGTGTCCTCGAGCACGACGAAGTCGTTGACGACGATCGCGGGGTCGGTGCTGAAGATGTTGGCCGCGTCGATCTGACCGTTCTGCAACGCCTGGACGAGCGCCTGACCGGTCAGCGGACGGAAGCTCGCGAACTCCACGCCGTAGGTCTCTTGGAGGCCGGAGAGACCCTGCGGGCGGGTCTCGAACTCCGGCGGCGCGCCGAAGCTGAGCTCCCCCGCCACGTCCGCGAGGTCGGGGATCGCCGCGAGGTCGTACTCCTCGGCGGTCTCCTGGGTGACGACGACCGAGTCGTTGTTCTCCGCCTCGGCGCGGTCGAGGACGACGAAGTCCTCCGGCAGCAGACCCTGGATCACGTCGTAGACCGCCTGGGGGTCGGTCTCGGAGAACTCCGGGTCGTAGAAGAACCCGAGCGCCCCGGTGTACTCGGGGATGACGTCGATCGAGCCGTCCTCGAGGGCATTCAGGTAGATCTCGCGGGATCCGATCCCGGTGTTCGTCGACGCGTTGACCCCGGCGTTGTTCAGCGCCCCGGCGTAGATGTTCGCGAGGAGGACGCTCTCGGAGAAGTTCGCCGAGCCGACGACGATCTCCTCACCACCACCACCGCCGTCGGTGGCCGCGTCGGTCGCCGTCGAGTCGTCCGTCGTCTCGCTCGAGAGCGGGTCGCTCGAGCCGCCGCAGGCGGTCAGGGTGAGCAGGGCGGCGGTCGCGAGAGCGAGCACGCCGGCCGATCGTGAGGTGCGGTGCATGGGATCTCCTTGATGCGGGACCGGTTGGATGGTGGAGCCTGGAGCAGGGTACGGGTCGGGTCGGGCACGATGGGTTGAGGCTCGGTCGATTCTGTCGTGGACGGGTGCGTCGCGGAAGGCTCGGGGCGGTCAGGTGGTGGAGGCGACAACAGCGGTGTCGCCTACATCCTTCCCGGTGAGCCCGGGAGAAACGGCGTACCGCTCGACGAGTGCCAGGACGCCGTCGACGGTCAGGGCGAGGGCGGCGACGAGGAGTGCGCCGCCGGCGGTCCGGACGTAGTCGCCCGAGGCGAGCCCGTCGATGAGGAAGCGGCCCAGGCCGCCCAGTCCGACATACGCTGCGATCGTCGCGGTCGCGATGACCTGCAGCGTCGCCGCGCGGATGCCCGAGAGCAGGAGCGGGAGAGCGCACGGGACCTCGACCCTGGTCAGGACCTGGAGGGGCCGCATGCCCACTCCCCGGGCCGCGTCGCGGGCGGCGGGATCGACGGAGGCGACCCCCGCATACGCCCCGGAGAGGACCGGGGGGATGGCGAGCAGGACGAGAACCGCGATGCTCGGGATGACGAAGGCCAGCTCGCTGCTGATCATCGGGCCGACGACGAGCGTCATGGCGAAGAGCAGGCCCAGCGTCGGCACGGCGCGAGCCGAGTTCGCAAGGGTCACGGCCCAGTTCGCGCGACCCGCGTGTCCGATGTAGAGCCCGAGGGGGATTGCGATGACGCAGGCGAGGACGACGACGATGGCGCTGTACAGGAGGTGCTCCCACAGGCGTGTGGCGATCCCGCTCGACCCGGTCCAGGACTCGGGCGACAGGAGCCACTCGATGATGCTCTGGATCACGGGCTCACCACCTCACGCCCTCGCCGTCCGGGTCCACGGCGTCAGTGCCCTGCCCACAGCGGTGATGACGACGTCGAAGACGAGGGCGAGGGCGAGGCAGGCGGCGATGCCGAGCAGGAGCTCGCCGGGGATGTTGCGGTTGAAGCCGTCGACGAGCAGGTCACCGAGCTGGCTGACACCGATGAGCGAGGCGACCGAGACGATGCTGACGTTGCTCACGGCGGCGACCCGAAGGCCCGCGATGATGACCGGGATCGCCAGTGGCAGCTCGACGACGAGGAAGCGCCGGAGCCCGCCGTAGCCCATCGCGGTCGCGGCCTGCTGGACATGGTCCGGCACCGACCCGAGACCGTCCGCGACCGTGCGCACGAGCAAAGCCACGGTGTAGACCGTCATCGCGGCGACGACGTTGACGGGGTCGAGGATCTGCGTACCGAGGATGAGCGGCATGAGGATGAACAGCGCCAGCGAGGGGATCGTGTAGAGCAGGCCGCTCGTGGAGACGATGACGGGGTAGGCACGGCGCCAGCGCCGGGCCGCCCAGCCGAGGGGGATCGCGAGGATCAGCCCGATCACGAGCGGGACGCCGGCGAGGACGGCATGCGACCATCCGAGCGGGAAGATGACCGTCCAGTTGTCCTGGATCCACGTCATGACGGCGTGTGCTCCGCGGCGGGATCCGGCGCGGGCGAACCCGCCTGGTCGTCGTCCTGCAGCTCGGGCCGGTCGGCGTCCTCGATGGCCGCGAGCACCTCGTGGGCCCGAACGGTCCCGATGAGCTCGCCGGAGTCGTCGACGATGACACCGCGCCGGCTGGGTGCGGACAGCGCCGCGTCGAGAGCGGCGCGCAGGCTGCCGCTCGCCCGGGCCACCGTGCCGCCCCGCTGCAGGTCCGCCTCGGTCACGGGCCCGCTCAGGCGGGACGGCTCGACCCAGCCCTGGGGTCGGTGCTCGTCGTCGACGACGAGGATCCACTCGTCGGTGCGGTCGGTCGCCTCTCCCATGAGGAGCGTGCGTTCCGAGTGGAGCGGCAGCCGCGGGGAGGCCTGGAACGACAGCGCGCGGTAGCCGCGGTCCCGACCGACGAAGTCCGCGACGAAGTCGTCGGCCGGGTGGGTCAACAGGTATGCGGGATCCGCCATCTGCGCCAGGCGTCCCCCGACCCGCAGCACGGCCACCTGGTCACCCATCTTGATGGCCTCGTCGATGTCGTGGGTGACGAAGATGATCGTCTTGTCGAGCTCGTCCTGGAGGCGCAGGAACTCGTCCTGGAGCTGCTCGCGGACCACCGGGTCGACCGCGCTGAACGGCTCGTCCATGAGCATGACGGGCGGGTCCGCGGCGAGCGCTCGGGCGACGCCGACCCGCTGCTGCTGTCCTCCGGAGAGCTGTGAGGGATAGCGCCTGGCGACCGACGGGTCGAGACCGACCCGCTCGAGCAGCTCCATGCTCCGCTCCTGGATCCGCTTCTTGTCCCAGCCGAGCAGGGTCGGCACCGCGCCGATGTTCTCGACGATCGTGCGGTGGGGGAAGAGGCCGGCATGCTGGATGACGTAGCCGATGCCGCGGCGCATCTCGGCCGCTTTGAGGTCGGCGGTGTCGGTGCCGTCGAGATAGATCGCCCCCGACGTCGGCTCGATCATCCGGTTGACCATCCGGAGCGACGTGGTCTTGCCGCACCCCGACGGGCCGACCAGGACGGTGATCTTGCCGGTCGGCGCCGTGAGGTCGAGCTCGTCCACCGCGACGGTGCCGTCGGGAAACCGCTTGGTCACGCGGTCGAACCGGATCATCCGTCCATACTCACTTCCCACCGGTCGGCGCAGGCGTCAGGCGTCGGTCCGTGCCAACCTAACGCAGTGCACGACGCCCGTGCTGGAGGTCGGGCGGGTCACAGCACAGGATCGTCCGGTCGGAGCGGCGCTATCGTGACGGTCATGGGCGATGTCCACGCCGAGTCCACCGTCCGGATCGAGCGTCCTGCGGATGAGGTGATCGCCGTGCTGCGGAACATCTCGGAGCAGTCGCAGTGGTGGCCCGGACAGTACCGCTCCGAGCCGCTCGAGACCGACGACCAGGGCCGGGTGATCCGGGCTCTCATCGGCAACGACGTCAAGGTCGCCCGGGACGACTTCGAAGTGGCGTACACCCACGGCCCGGGTACGACGGGCTACACGTGGGAGCTGGCCGCGCCGAGCCGTGTCCAGCGGACCCAGTCCGGCGCGTGGACCGTGCGCCCGGACGGTGACGAGGCGTGCGAGGTCACGCTGGCGATCACGATCGACTCGTCCCTGCCGCTGCCCGGCTTCCTGCTCCGCAAAGCGTTGCGGGACACCGTCGGCGGTGCGACGAACGGCCTGCGTGCCCGCTGCGAGGGGTAGGTCACAGAGGAGCACCGGTCTGGCCCGTGACTCGAACGTCACTCGAGGAGGGCGCGGATCTCCGCGGCGGAGATCCGGCCGGTGAGCGATCCCCCCGAGTCGACGACCTTGCTGAACAGGTCGCGTTTGTGCTCCTGGAGGGCGACGACCTTCTCCTCGATCGTGCCGGCGGAGACGAACCGGTAGACGAACACGGTCCGGTCCTGGCCGATGCGGTGGACCCGGTCGATCGCCTGCTCCTCGGCCGCGGGGTTCCACCACGGGTCGAGGACGAAGACGTAGTCCGCCTCGGTGAGCGTCAGCCCGAAGCCGCCTGCCTTGAGCGAGATGAGGAACACCGGCGCCTCACCCTCGCGGAACTCCCGCACGACCGAGGCGCGGTCGGTGGTGCCGCCGTCGAGGTATGCGGTGGTCAGGCCCTCGTCGTGCAGCCGGCCCTGGACCAGGCGCAGGAACCTCGTGAAGGACGAGAAGACGAGCGCACGGTGACCCTCGGCGGCCAGCTCGCGGACCTGGTCGAGGAGGGCGTCGACCTTCGCCGCGGAGGTCCGCTCGAGGTAGTCCTCGTCGACGAGCCCGGGATGCAGGGCCATCTGGCGCAGGGTGGTGAGGGAGGAGAGGATGGCGACGCGGTTGGCGTCGGGGTCCTCGGCCAGGAGACGGAGCACCCGCTGCCGCTCCCGCTGCAGGTGCTGCTGGTAGATGCGCTCGTGCGCGGCGGTCATCGGCACCGACACGACCTGGAGCTGCTTCTCCGGCAGCTCGGCCGCCACGACGGCCTTGGTGCGCCGCAGCATGAGCGGTCGCACCTTGCGTCGCAGCCGGGCGAGGGTCACCTCGTCGCCGGACTCGATGGGACGTCGGTAGGACTTCACGAAGTCGTCGGCGCGCGGGAACAGCCCGGGTGCGGCGAGGGCGAGGATCGCCCACAGATCCATCAGGGAGTTCTCCATCGGTGTCCCCGTGATGGCGACCACGCTGTCGGCGCGCAGCGAGCGCAGCACATGGTGGGTCTTCGCCTGCGGGTTCTTGACGAACTGGGCCTCGTCGCAGACGAGCAGGGACCAGAGGTGCTCACGGAACTGGGCTGCGTCGATGCGCGCAACTGCATAGGAGGTGACGACGATGTCGGCGCCGTCGATGCGCTCGCCCAGGGGCGAGCGTGCGGTGCGCGCCGTCGTGCCGGCCGTGACGACGCGCAGGTCGGGGGCGAAGCGGGCCGCCTCGGTCGACCAGGCCGACAGGACCGACGTCGGGGCCACGACGAGCACCGGCCGGTCGAGACGTCCCGCCTCCTTGAGCCGGAGCACCGCCGCCAGGGTCTGCAGGGTCTTGCCCAGTCCCATGTCGTCGGCGAGCACCCCGCCCAGGCCGGCGTCGAGGAGATGGCTCAGCCACGCGAACCCGGCCCGTTGGTACGGTCGCAGCTCGGCACGCAGACCCTCCGGCACCGGCATGCTCGTCGCGGCCTCACCGCCGTCGACGTCCGGCCCGGTCAGCTCGGTCAGGCGCCGAGCGGACTCGACCCACCGGGATGCCGCCACGTCGGTGACCGAGAGGTCGTCGAGATCATGGATGTCCGCGACCCGATGCCGGTGCAGGCGCAGCACGCCCGGACGCTCCTTGTCGCGTAGTCCTTTGGACTCCTCGATGAGCTCCATGAGGCGCCGTAGCGAGGGTTGGTCGAGGGTGAACCACACGCCCGAGGGCAGGATCATGATCTCGTCGCCGCGGACGAGGGCGGCGAACAGCTCGGCGAACGGAACCTCCTCGCCGTCGACGGTGACGGTGACGTGGAGTGACAGCCAGTCGCGGACCTCGTCGAGCGGACGGACCTCGACCTCGGCCGGCCCGTCGGCCTCCTCGAAGCCTGGCAGCTCGCCGAGCTCCTCGACGATGACGTCTGGGTGGTCCCGGAGCTCGGGCAGGGTCGTGTCGAGGAACTCGACGAGGTCGGCGCCGACGAGCACCGTGCTCGAGTCGACGAGGCGGTGGCCTCCCCGCCCGCGATGCACGAGACCGGGGATGTCGTCGAGGATGTCGAGCTCCTCGAGCAGCTCGACCTCGGCGACGGGATCGCGCTGTGGATCCCAGTCGGAGTGCAAGGCGAACCTCGAGCTCCGGGCACCGCGCGAGTAGGTCATCGAAAGGCTCACCTCGACCCGCTCGGACCCGTCCGGGCGCAGCCGGACGAGGAGGAGCGGACCCGTGACCTCCTCGATCGAACCGGTGCCTGTCGAACCGTCTGTGCCGCCCGCTCCTCCGCCGCCGCGCAGCAGCCCCTCGGGATCGCGGACGTCCACCACCGCGGCGAGCCGGGGCAGGTAGTCGCGCACGAAGTCACCGCGGTCCTCGGGCGGGATCTCGAGGGTCGTGCCGGAGACGAGCATCTCGCCCACCCACCCGGGGACCGGGGCGCGCACGGGCACGAGCCCCGCCCCGCCGAGGTCGGCCACGTAGAGTCCGTGGACCGGGTCGCCGACCGGGACGATCTGCGACATCACCCCGGCGCCGACGATCGCGAACGAGGCCTCGACACCACCGTCGGGCCGGCCGCGCACGTCGCAGACGATGTCGACCGGCTCCCCCAGCTCGACCGTTTCGGCGGGGTTGGCTCCCTGCAGCTCGATGCCGGCTCGCCGCGCCGACACGAGCACACCCCAGACGGCGGGACCGAGCCGCGCGAGCTCGAGCGTGCGGGGGACGTCGTAGGGCACCGAGCCCGCGGGAACCCGCGACGCGAGAGACACCAGCCGTCTGGCCGCGGCGGCGTGGGCGGGCAGCACGCCGGCACTCGCCGCGGGCCCCACGATCTCGGGCCAGCTCACGGTCGTGATCCAGGTGCGGACGCGGGACTCCTTGCGCGGGACGACGACGACGGTCGACACGGGTGTGTGGTCGCCGGAGCTGCGCGGTCGCTGCTCGACGAGGACTCCGAGCCCGAGGCGGTTCGTCCCCGTCGCGACCGGACCGGCCGGCGGCAGGACCTCGGCCAAGGTCTCGCTCCACGACCGACCGGCGGTGGCCGCGCGACCCCGTCCCGCGAGGATCAACGCCACCGCATGCTTGCACCGGACCCCCACGGGGCAGCTGCACCGCGAGACCCAGGACGGCCCGCGCGCGGTGTCGCCGGCGTGGGTCACGAGTGTCGAATAGGGCTCGCCCCGCGTGCCGGCGACCTCGCCGAGGAGCATGCGCCCGCGGTCGGCGCTCGTGACGGACAGGACGCGGCCGGCCAGCGCATACTCCCTCCCGCGGGTGAGTGCGCCGGTGCCGCACAGCCGGTCCAGCTCGGCGTCGGTGATCGACCCGACCCAGGCGGGCAGGACGGTTCTTGCTCCGTCACCCACCCCGGGTCCCACTGCGCCGCTCACCCGAGGAACGCTACAGACCGGAGCCGACAACGCCGCCCGCTCATCCACAACGGCTCCGGCGTATCCCACGCTCGCCACCGCCGGCACACCTGAGACACTTCACGCGTGAGTGGATTCCCCGTCGCTCCGGCCGCCCGCGAGGCCGCCCGCCGCGGGCTCGCCGACGCCGAGCCCCGCGTGTTCTGGACCAGCCAGGCCGGTCGCCCGGCTATCCGGGAGCCGCTGACCGAGATCGACCGGGTCTGCGACCTCGCGATCATCGGCGCCGGCTTCACCGGCCTGTGGGCCGCGATCCAGGCCAAGGAGGAGGACCCCGCGCTCGACGTCGTCGTGCTCGACCAGGGTCGGGTCGGCGACGGCGCCTCCGGACGCAACGGTGGGTTCGTCGACCCCTCGCTGACCCACGGACTGCACCAGGGCGTCTCGACCTGGCCGGACGAGATCGGGACCCTGGAGGCGATGGCGGCCGAGAACTTCGACGGCTGGCGGGAGAGCCTGGAGCGGTACGGGATCGAGGCGGACTTCCACCTTCCGGGTGAGATCACGATGTCCGTCGTGCCGCACCACGACGAGGCCGTCCGCGAGGCCTACGAGCTGCACGCCGCCCATGGCGGGGACGTCGCACTGCTCTCCCGCGAGGAGGCGTATGCGCGGGTCCACTCCCCGTTGTTCCGCACCGGGTTCCTCGACCGGCAGGTCGGACTCGTCGACCCGGCGCGGCTCGCCTGGGGGCTCGCCGAGGCGGCGGAGTCGCTGGGAGTGAGGATCCACGAGCTCAGCAAGGTCACCGGGTTCGAGGACGGTGGCGGCGGCAGTGGTGCCGTCGTGATCAAGACCGACTCCGGCACCCTGCTCGCCGAGCGCGTGGTCCTCGGCACCGGAGCCTGGCCGGTGCTGAACCGGACCCGGTTCTACGTGCTCCCGGTCTACGACCATGTGCTCATGACGGAGCCGTTGACGTCGGCCCAGCTGGCCGAGATCGGGTGGGAGGGCCGTGAGGGCCTGGCCGACGCGGGCAACCAGTTCCACTACTACCGGCGCACGCTCGACGACCGGATCCTCTTCGGCGGCTACGACGCCAACTACCACTTCCCCGGGCGGATCGACCCCACCCTCGAACAGAGCGAGTCGCACACCCTGCTCGCCGAGCACTTCTTCTCGATCTTCCCGCAGCTCGACGGCCTGCGCTTCACCCACCGGTGGGGCGGTGTCATCGACACGACCTCGCGCTTCACGCCGATGTTCGGCACCGCGATGCGCGGCAAGGTGGCCTATGCCGTCGGATACACCGGTCTCGGCGTCGGATCCACACGCTGGGGCGCCCGGGTGGCGCTCGACCTCGCCTTCGGCCGTGACACCGAGCGCACCCGGCTGGCGATGGTGCGGAGCAAGCCGATCCCGTTCCCTCCCGAGCCGGTGCGCTCGATCGGGGTGCGGCTGACCCGCGCGTCGCTGGCCCGCGAGGACGTGACGGGCCGGCGCAACCTGTGGCTGCGGGGGCTGGACAAGGTGGGGATCGGCTTCGACTCGTGACCGCAGCGGCGTGGTGGCTCGAGCGTGGTGCCAGACGCGGCGAGCAGCCCCCGCTCGACACCACACGGCTTTGGGGTTGTGGCTGGACCGTAGGACGATGAGACGGTGACGACCCCACCTCCGCCGCCACCACCGCCACGAGCACCCGAGCCGACGCCCCCGACGCAGTCCGGCCCCGTCCCACCAGGGTGGGGGGCACCAGGGGCGGGCTACCCGCAGCCGGCGAGCACCGCATACCCTCCGGCGCAGCCGTACGGCACCCAGGCGCAGCCCTACGGCGCGGCCTACCCCGGACCCTACTCGCAGGCACCGGCACCCGTGCGTCCTCCCGCGCTCCCGATGGAGCCGGTGGAGTACCAGCACGTCCTGCGGGGCCAGCGGCGCCGCTGGTGGCGTCCCCCGATCTCGCTGCTGCTCGTCCTCGGCGGCATCCTGGCCGCCAGCATCGCGCTGGTGATCGTCAGCGGCATCGGCTACGCGATCATGTCCGGCGGCGACCTCGACGCGTTCGAGGAGCTGGCGCTCGACTTCAACAACCCCCTGACCTTCGCCGTGCAGAACCTCTGGCTCGCCGCGCTGATCCCGATCGCCGGCCTGGCCACGTGGATCGCCCACGGCGTGCGTCCGGGATTCGTCTCATCGGTGGTCGGACGCTTCCGCTGGGGCTGGTTCGGGTGGTGTCTCCTCGTGACCGTGCCGCTGTGGATCGCCTATCTCGGCATCGCCGCGCTCGTCGACGGCGGCGACATCACCGACACCTCGGGACGGCCCTCGACGTGGGCCGTGCTCCTGCTGCTGACCTTCCTCACCACGCCCTTCCAGGCGGCCGGGGAGGAGTACCTGTTCCGCGGCTGGCTCATGCAGCAGATCGGCGCGTGGGTCAAGAACACGTATGCGGCGCTCACCCTCGCGGTCGTCCTCTCCTCGGTCGTGTTCGCCCTCGCGCACACCTCGCTCGACCCGTGGATCCTCATCGACCTGGGCGCCTTCGCGACCGCCGCCGTCCTCCTCACGTGGCGCACCGGCGGACTCGAGGCGGCCGTCGCGCTGCACGTCGTCAACAACGTCATCGTGCTCGTGCTGTCCATCCTGACGACCGGACTGCAGGACGCGTTCATCACCTCCGACACGACGAGTGACCCGCTCACGGCCGTGATGTCGGTCGTGGCGCTGACGATCACCTCGGGCGTGATCTGGTGGCTGGCCGGACGCCGGGACGTGGCTCGGACCACGGCTCCCCTCGACTCGGGTGAGCGCGCGCCGGTGCCGGCGTAGGCGCTTCCTGAGTGACTCGCTGAGGACCTCTCAGACCTGGCTGTGTCGGCTCGTCGGGTACAGCAGCCGGAAGCGCTCGAGGACGACCGGCATGTCGGGGCTGAAGCCGCGCTCGTGTGAGGCGTAGCGGGTGAAGAAGTCCTCGTGGATGCGGCGCCACGCCTCGAGGCTCTTGTCGTCCTCTCCCTCGGCCGCGGCGTGCGCGGCGTCGACCTCGTCGAAGGGCACGACGGCCACCTCGGTCGTGACGATGAGCGCACGCGGGTGCGCTCCGCCGTCCAGCACGATGGAGAGCGCCCCCACCTCGGGCAGCGGCTCACCCTCCGCCTCGTAGTCCCACAGCGCCCCCGCTGTGGCGGTCTTCTCCCCCGCGAGCACGAGGGCGACGAGCTCGTCGGCGTGGTCGGGGGTTGCGCCGAACGCCCAGGCCGGAGGCCGCAGGGACGCGAGCACGGTCGAGCCCCCGTAGACACCGATGTTGTCGAGCCTGGCGCGGGTCTTCGCCTCCGCCCAGAAGGCGTCGATCTCGTCGCCGTCGGCGGTTCCGGTCGTCATCGTCTCAGTGCCACTCATACGCCCCATTGTCCCCGCTGTCGGACGTGACCGCGCCGGTGTCCGCCATCAGCCGGGCCGGCTGTGACCGTCGGAACGCTCAGCGACCGACGTCGACGAGACACTCCCGCGGCAGGTCGAACCACCGGAGCAGCTCGAACTCGGTGTCGACGAGGTCGTCGACGAGGCTCTCGAGACCGGGGGCCGCAGCGGCGGCCATGATCCGGCGCCCCTCCTCGAGGTAGCGCCCGAGGTCGCTCTCGTCGGCCCGCACGACGGTGGCGTCGTAGACCATGGTGCCCGTCGCATACGAGATGTCGGCGAGCCGCAGGGGAGGCTCGACCACGCCCCTCCGGTGCCGCCAGAGCCCGGTGGCGGGGTCGAAGGTGTAGTCGCCCATGAGGCGCCAGCCGTCCCTGGCGACGTCCCGCACCGCCTCGATGACGTAGTCGACCTCGGCGTCCCCGACGAAGTAGTTGAGGTTGACCCGGACCCACCCGGGTTTGATGCCCTCACACCCGACGGAGATCTCACGCTGGAACTCGTGCGAGGTCGCGAGGTCGATGCCGAGCAGTCGGTGGCCGTACGGGCCGGCGCACGAGCACCCGCCCCGAGCCTGGATGCCGTAGAGGTCGTTGAGAAGCGCCACGACGTAGTTGTGGTGCAGCCGACGACCGCTCGGCGAGCGCAGCGTGAAGGACAGGATCGAGAGCCGCTCGGCCTCGAGGTTGCCGAGGACCTCGAGCGTCGGCTCGCGCAGCCACACGTCGAGCGCCCGCCGCAGGTATCGCTCCTCGTACCGCCGGATCGTCTCGACGCCGACTGCCTCCTTGAGCTGGAACACCAGCCCGGCGCGGATCGAGTCGATGATCGCCGGAGTGCCGCCCTCCTCGCGCACCTCGGGGTCGCTCAGGTAGACGTGGTCGTCGGGATTGACGTATGCGACGGTCCCGCCCCCGGGAACGTCCGGGACGGAGTTGGTCAGGAGCTCGCGCCGGACGACGAGAACGCCGGGAGTGCTCGGGCCGCCGACGAACTTGTGCGGGCTGAGGAAGATCGCGTCCTTGGCGGCGGCCGGATCCCCGTCGCGGGGGTTCATCTCGATGTCGACATAGGGCCCGGCGGCGGCGAAGTCCCAGAAGGCGAGGGCGCCGTGGGCGTGCAGGAGCCGCGTGATGGCGTGGGTGTCGCTCAGGATTCCGGTGACGTTGCTCGCCGCCGAGAACGAGCCGATCTTGAGCGGCCGGTCGGCGTGGGCGGTGAGCGCGGCTGCGAGCGCCGCCTGGTCGATGTGCCCGTCCGCGTCCTCCGGAACGGTGACGACGTCCGCGATCGACTCGCGCCAGGGCAGCTCGTTGGAGTGGTGCTCGAACGGCCCGACCAGGACGACCGGCCGCTCGCTCGGCGGGATATGGGCCGAGAGGCCGTAGCGGCGGTCGAGGTCCGCGGGGATGCGCAGGCCGAGGATGCCGATGAGCTTGGCGATGGCACCCGTGCAACCGGAGCCGGCGAAGATCACCGCGGTGCTCTCGTCACCTCGCACCGCGTCCTTGATGATGCGACGCGCCTCCTCGCGGAAGCGGCTCGTCTGCAGGCCGGTCCCGGAGGACTCGGTGTGGGTGTTCGCGTAGTGTGGCAGCACGACGGCGCGGACGTAGTCCTCGATGAACGAGAGCGCCCGCCCCGACGCGGTGTAGTCGGCGTAGGTCATGCGCCGTCGGCCGTAGGGTCCCGGCATCACCGCGTCCCGGCCGATGAGTGAGGTCGAGATCGTGTCGAGAAGGGCTGGGCGGGCATCCACAACTCCAGCGTAGGGATAGCCGTTCGGCTGAGACCCCGAAAAGAATTCTGAACACCCCCTTTACTTCACCCATACCTTCTGATTAGATCGACTTTGCCAGCAACACTGCGAATCCCTGCCTCGCAGTGCATGCGGTGCCTGATGAGGGGTCGAGAGGACTGTCACTGACAGTCCTCTCGACTTTTTCCGGGGTGAACACCTCGTCTCCGAGGTGAATCGATGACCGGGGCCTGTACGGCCTCCCCACACCGGGCGATTCAGATCACCGGTCTGCACGTCCGCATACTGAGGCGGTGTCGCCGGCCCTCCTCGTCCCCGTCGCCGTGCTGGGGCTCCTCGCCTTGCTTTTGTACCGCCGGCTGGTCCGGGCACCCGGATACACCTCTCGCGCGCTCCGCATCGGCGCGATAATCGGCCTCGTCGCGTTGAGTGCGGCGATCATCGTCGGGTTCGCCTACCAGGCGGGCGCGGTCGACGGGCGCGCGGCCCGGCTCGTCGGCGCCGTCGGCATGACGTGGCTGGCGACCGGTTTCTATCTCCTGCTCGGCATCGCTGTCGGCGCCGTCGGCGCGCTCGTCCTGCGCCTCATGGGTCGCGACCCGACGGCCCGGCGCACGTGGCACCGCCGCTCGGTGCCCGTCATCGTCGCCGCGAGCCTCCTCATCACCGGCTACGGCCTCCTCGAGGCCCGGTGGTTGCGCGTGGTCGAGAGCACCGTGACGATCCCCGACCTCTCGCCGCAGCTCGAGGGATACCGGGTCGCACTCGTCGCCGACCTGCACGTCGGCCCGCTCCGGGGCGCTGACCTCACCGGCGAGGTCGTCGGCTTGACCAACCGCGCCCGGCCCGACGTCGTCCTCCTCGCCGGCGATCTCGTCGACGGGACGACCGAGCAGTTCCCCGGGGTGCTCGACCCGCTCGCCGGACTCGAGGCGCCGGACGGCGTGTACGCGGTGACCGGCAACCACGAGTACTACGCCGGCGACGCGGCCGGCTGGGTGAAGCGGTGGCAGGAACTCGGGGTCCGCCCCCTCCTCAACGAGGCCGTCGCCGTCCTGGAAGGTGGCGCGACCCTCCATCTCGCCGGCGTGAGCGACCCGACCGGGGCCGAGGACGCCTATGCAGGCGAACCCGGGCTCGCCCCCGACCTCGGCGCGGCCCTTGCGTTCAGGACGCCCGAGGACACGACCATCCTCATCTCCCACCAGCCCGGCGCCGCCGACGACCCGATCGTGCGCGAGGCCGGGGTCGACCTCATCGTGTCGGGTCACACCCATGGGGGCCAGATCTGGCCGTTCACGCTGCTCGTGCCGCTCGCCAACCCGACGGTCGCCGGACTCGACGAGGTCGGCGGGACCACCGCATACACGACCCGCGGAGCGGGCACCTGGGGTCCGCCGACCCGCGTGGCCGTCCCGCCGGAGGTCGCCGTCCTGACCCTGACCTCGGGCGCGGCCGGCGGCTAGGGCAGGATGCGCGCGCGATAGCGGGCCGGCACCTTCTCGGCGACCGCCTTGCGCGCGATCTTCGTGTTCGCCGAGGCGAGCAGCACCGCCTGCTCGTAGCGCTCCCACCGGAACGTCCGGCGGGCGCCGGCCGTCCACGTGCGCTCGAAGATGCGCTTGGTCGCGGCGACCGAGTCCGGCGAACGGGTGGCGATGCTCCCGATCAGGTCGTATGCGGCGCCCACATGGTCGTCGGCCGTCGCCGAGGCGAGGCCGAGTCGAGTCGCCTCCGCCCCGCTGATCACCTCACCGGTCATGGTCAGGCGCTTGGCGACGTCGAGGCCGACCTGCTGGGAGAGCGACTGGATGCCGGACATGTCGGGGATCAGGCCCCACTTCGCCTCGAGGACCGACCACTGCGCCTCGGGGTTGGTGATCCGGAAGTCGGCGCCGAGCGCGATCTGGACGCCGCCGCCGTAGCAGTGGCCGTGCACGGCCGCGACGACCGGCACGGGGATCCGCCGCCACGCCCAACACGCCTCCTGGAAGGTGTTGGTGCCGCGCCACGGCCTCGGCGCGAAGGCCTTCGCGACGCCCGCAGGGTCGGACATCACGGTGCCGAAGTCCAGCCCGGCCGTGAAGCTCGGGCCCTGGCCGGTGATGACGACGCCGCGCAGGGTTCGGTCCCGGCGCAGCTCGTGGGCCGTGCTGACGAGCCCGCCCAGCATGGCCAGGGTGAGCCCGTTGAGCTTCTCGGGGCGGGCGAGCTCGACCCGGGCGATGCCGTCTTCGACGCTGCACGTGATGTGCTCGGTCCGGCTCGGTCGGGCCGCGGACGGGGTGGAGTGGGTGGGAGTGGTGCTGACGGTCTCGGCGGACATACCGCCACCGTATCGGGGCCCCCTATCGAGAGAACACGGGCCGCCACCGCAGTGCGGTGACGGCCCGTGCCGGGAACCTACGGTCGTGTCGCCCCTGCCAAGGCCACTGTCTCGTAGGTGCTTCCGTCCCGAACGGCTGTCAGGACAGCCGGTCGGTCTCGTTCGCCCAGGCCTGCGGATCGTGCTGATCGCGCGGCTTCTCGGCGGACTCGTTCACCCTAGCCTCGGGTTGGTCGGCGGCGTCGCCCTCGGGAGCGGACTCTGGCCGAACGGTTGAGTCCGGGTCGGCTGTCGAGGAATTCGTGGAGGCCCCGCCGGGCGCCTCCTCGCCGACGTGCATCGCGCCCTCGTCGACCGTCCACTCGTCGGCGGAGCCGCTCTCCCCGGACCCGGGCGAACCGGCGCCGCTGGCCCGCGCCTCCTCGATGCGGTCCAGACCGACCGCGAAGGACGCCTTGGCCTTCGCGACCTTGTCGTGGTACTTGCCCTCGGTCTTCTCGTCGATCGCGGCGCTGGCCTTCTCGATGATCTCGTCGACCTTGGCGCGGTTCTCATGGACGAGCGAGCCGGCTTGCACCTTGGCCTGCGCGAGGACGGCGCCTGCGCTCTCGGCGAGCTGGGCCAGCTTCGCGTCGAGGTCGAGCTCGTCGATCTTGGTCTTGAGCTGCTCGTTGATGTTCTTGTCGTTGGACATCGGGTGAGCCCCCTTCTCCGGGTGGATCCTGCGCAGCGGGGTGCCGCGCTCTCGTTCCATCAAACCTGGTTCCGGCGGACAGTGTTCCCCGGAGAAGCCCGGGATCGTCCCTGAGCCGACCCTGATTCCGCGGTCGGTACCCCTGCGATACTGGCCGGCGTGCCGACGACCGACCTGACCGACGCATACCGGTCATGACGCGGTCCGAGGGTTCGGAGAGCGAAGGCTCGGCGGGAGAAGGGTCGGTGGACGGCGGATCGGGCGCGAGCGCGGTCCAGCCGATGGACCCACGGTCGAGGCGGGCGAGGATCGTCGTCCCGCTCGTCATCGCCGGCCTGTCGATGATCGGGCCGTTCAGCATCGACAGCCCCTTCCCGGCGTTCGGCCGGATGGCCGCGGAGTTCGATGTCTCCACCACGCAGATGCAGCTCGTCGTCACGAGCTACCTGCTCGCGTTCGCGGTCATGAGCATCTTCCACGGGCCGCTGTCGGACGCCGTCGGCCGCAAGCCGATGCTCACCTGGGGCGTTGGGGTGTATGCGCTGGCCTCGCTCGCGACCGCGTTCGCCCCGACCTTCGGCTGGCTGCTCTTCTTCCGGGTGCTGCAGGGGCTCAGCGCCGGGGCAGGGGTCATCGTCAGCCGGACCGTGATCCGCGACCTCTTCGAGGGCAAGATCGCGCAACGGCTGATGAGCCGGGTCGCGATGATCTTCGGGATCGCGCCCGCGGTCGCCCCGATCGTCGCCGGCGGACTGCTCCAGATCGGCGACTGGCCGCTGATCTTCGTCTTCCAGGCGGGGTTCGGGCTGTTCCTCATCGTGCTCGTCCTCATCGCGCTGCCGGAGACGCACCCGCCCGAGCGCCGGACCGCGCTGCGCGTCGGCGCGATCCTGCGCAGCATGCTGCGAGTCACCCGCTCCGCCGCGGTATGGCGGCTCTCGCTCGCGTCGGGTCTGGTGTTCGGCGGCAGCTTCCTCTACATCGGCGGCGCGGCACTCGTCGTGGAGGGCCTGCTCGGTCTCGGAGAGCTCGACTACTGGCAGTTCTTCGTCCCGATGATCGGCGGCATGGTGGTCGGCGCCTGGATCAGCGGGCGGGCAGCGGGTCTGATCACCGGGCGGCGGCTCGTCAGCTACGGGCTGGCGTTCTGCCTCGCGATGGCGGTGCTGTCGATCGTCATCGCGGCGCTGCCGGCCGCTCAGAGCCTGCCGTGGGCGATCGTCGGCCCCAGTCTCGTGATGCTCGGCACCGGCATGGCCTACCCGACCCTGCAGCTGATGCTCCTCGACGTCTATCCCGCCGCGCGCGGCGCCACCGTCTCCTTCGCGACCTTCCTCACCCTCGTGATCAACGCCGTCGCGGCGGCGACCGTGACTCCGCTGGCCGCGCGGTCACTGCTCGGGCTCGCCCTGACGGCGTTCGTGATGGTCGCCCTCGGCGCACTCAGCTGGGCCCGGCACGTCGTCCTCGAGCGCCGCATACCCTGACTGCATGACTCTGCACATCGGTGGGCACGTCGACGGCTCCGACCCGGTCACAGCGGCGCGTGAGCGCGGCGCCACGCTCTCGCAGTTCTTCCTCGGCAACCCGCAGTCCTACAAGGGACCGGTGATCGAGTATGCGGCGGGGGCGGCCGCGCTCCGGGCGGCGGCGGAGGCCGAGGGGGTCGACCTGTATGTGCACGCCCCCTACCCGATCAACGTCGCCTCGACGAACAACCGGATCCGCATCCCCGGGCGCAAGCTGCTGCAGCAGCACCTCACCGCGGCGGCCGAGATCGGCGCGAGGGGGGTCATCGTGCACGGCGGCCACCTCGGGACGGACGAGGACGCGGCGAAGGGCTTCGACAACTGGCGCAAGTGCGTCGACGGCCTCGAGATGCCGGTGCCGCTGCTCATCGAGAACACCGCGGGCGGCGACAACGCGATGGCGCGGCGGCTCGAGGCCATCGACCGGTTGTGGGAGTCGATCGGCGCCGCGTCCGGCGGGGACACGGTGGGGTTCTGCCTCGACACCTGCCACGCGTGGGCCGGCGGTGCCGACCTCACCGATGTCGTCGAGCAGGTGCTGGCGATCACCGGGAGGATCGACCTCGTGCACGCGAACGACAGCCGCGACGCGTTCGACTCCGGCGCCGACCGGCACACGAACTTCGGGTCCGGCACGATCGACGGCGATGCGCTGGCGGCGGTCGTCAGGGCGGCGGGAGCTCCCGTCGTCGTCGAGACGCCGGGTGGGGTCGAGGGTCAGTCGGCCGACATCGCCTGGCTGCGCGAGCGGGTCTGAGGGGCGGCTGGTCTTTTCTTCCCAGGGAAGGAAACCCCAACTTCCGGACGCAAGGCTTCCGGCCCGAAGCACCGGGTCCTTTCCCGAAGTCGGCGGCCTGCCCTCCCGCCGGCGTTCTCCCGCCTCAGCAGCCGATGAGGTGCTGCGCGAGGTAGCTCTCGACCTTGTCGATCGAGATGCGCTCCTGCGCCATGGTGTCGCGCTCCCGGATCGTCACGGCGTTGTCCTCGAGGGTGTCGAAGTCGACCGTGATGCAGAACGGGGTGCCGATCTCGTCGTGACGGCGGTATCGCCGACCGATCGCCTGGGCGTCGTCGAAGTCGACGTTCCAGTTGCGCCGCAGCTGCGCGGCCAGGTCGCGTGCTTTGGGCGAGAGGTCGGCGTTGCGCGAGAGGGGCAGAACCGCGGCCTTGAACGGCGCCAGACGCCGGTCGAGCCGCAGCACCACCCGCTTGTCGACCCCGCCCTTGGTGTTCGGGGCCTCGTCCTCCGCATACGCGTCGACGAGGAACGTCATGAGCGAACGGGACAGGCCGGCCGCCGGCTCGATGACGTAGGGCACGTAGCGCTCCCCCGATGCCTGGTCGAAGAAGGACAGGTCCGTGCCGGAGTGCTCGGTGTGCTGGGAGAGGTCGAAGTCGGTGCGGTTGGCGACGCCCTCGAGCTCGCCCCACTCGCTGCCGGTGAAGTTGAAGCGGTACTCGATGTCGACGGTCCGCTTGCTGTAGTGGGAGAGCTTCTCCTTCGGGTGCTCGTAGTGGCGCAGGTTCTCCGACCGGATGCCGAGGTCGGTGTACCATCGGGTCCGCTCGTCGATCCAGTACTGGTGCCACTCCTCGTCCGAGCCGGGGGCCACGAAGAACTCCATCTCCATCTGCTCGAACTCGCGTGTGCGGAAGATGAAGTTGCCCGGGGTGATCTCGTTGCGGAACGACTTGCCGACCTGGGCGATGCCGAAGGGAGGCTTCATCCGCGCGGCCTGCTCGACGTTCTTGAAGTTGATGAAGATGCCCTGCGCCGTCTCGGGCCGCAGGTAGTGCAGACCGGACTCGTCCTCGATGACGCCGAGATAGGTCTTGAGCATCATGTTGAACTCGCGTGGCTCGGTCCACCGGCCGCGGGTGCCGCAGTTCGGGCAGGCGATCTCGGAGAGCGGGATGTCGTCGGGGTCGACCTCCTTGCCCTTCTTGGCCAGGCGCGCGGCCGCCTCCTCCTGGAGGTGGTCGGCCCGGTGCCGCTTGTGGCAGCTCTGGCACTCGGTCAGCGGGTCGGAGAAGGTGCCCACGTGGCCCGAGGCCACCCAGGTCTGCCGGGGCAGGATGATCGAGGAGTCGAGGCCGACGACGTCCTCGCGGGCGTGGACCATCGCCTTCCACCACTGCCGCTTGATGTTCTCCTTGACCTCGACGCCGAGGGGGCCGTAGTCCCACGCCGAGCGCGTGCCGCCGTAGATCTCACCGCACGGGAAGACGAACCCCCGCCGCTTGGCGAGGGAGACGACGGTATCGACGGTCGAGACGGGGGCAGCCATGGCGCACAGGCTACCCGGCGGGGCGAGCAGCGCTGAAACCGTTATCGCAGGCCCGCCACCGAGGTCGCCTCGGGCGTCTCCCGCCGGTCGCGACGGACGGGTATGCGGTGGTCACCACCGCCGATAGCCACCGCTACGCCGTCCGTGGCGGAGGGAGGGTCGCTCCGTCACCAGCCCTTCGGACCCGCACTTCCCGCGGCGTACGACTGCAGCGGCACCTCGTCCGCCGCCCAGGCCCGCAGGACCGGGGCGACGATGCGCCAGCACTCCTCGGCGATGTCGCCGCGCACCGACAACAGGGGGTTCCCATCGAGGATGTGTGCCAGGATCTCGCCGTAGGGCCGGACGTGACTGTCCCCGATCGTCGCCGAGAGCGTGGTGTTCTCCATCTCGAACATGTCGCCCTCGCCGTTCGTCATGACTCCGAGCTCGATCGTCTCGGGGGACATGCCGAGCTTGAGGACGTTTGGGGTGGCCTTGTTGGCCAGCCCCTCGAGATCGTGCGAGATGGGCTTGAAGTACAGGTAGATCCCGCGCCGGTCGGAGCAGAGCGCCTTGCCGCTGCGCAGCCGGAACGGCACGCCGGCCCAGCGCGAGTTGCGGATCTCGACGACGATCTCGGCCAGGGTCTCGGTTCCGCGGTCCGGGTCGACTCCGGGCTCGTCGGCATACGCAGGCACCGACCGTCGGCCGACCTTCCCCGCGGTGTACCGGGCTCGCCGCGAGGCCTCCTTCGGCGAGCCCATCAGCCGGGTCGCGCGCAGGACGTGCGCCATGAGGTCGCGCAGTTCCACCTCGTCGACGCTCGCGATCTCCTCCATCGCCATCATCGCCATGATGAGGAGGAGGTGGCTCTGGATCATGTCCTTCAGGGCCCCGGCGGCGTCGTAGTACCCCGCCCGTCCCTCGAGCGCGAGCGACTCGTCCGCGACGATGTCGACGTGGCTGATGTTGACGTTGTTCCACACCGGCTCGAAGATCCGGTTGCCGAAGCGCAGTCCGAGCAGGTTGAGCACGGCCGCCTTGCCGAGGAAGTGGTCGATCCGGAAGGTCTGCTGCTCGGGGACGACGCGGGCGAGGAGGCGGTTGAACTTCGCCGCGCTCGCCCGGTCGAAGCCGAACGGCTTCTCGATGGCGAGCCTCAGCCCCTTCGGCAGCTCCATCGTCGCAAGGAGCTCACAGGCCTTGATCGAGACCTGCGGCGGCAGCGCGAAGTACAGCACCGAGTCTTTGGGCAGGTCCTCGAGCAGCTCGCCGAGGTCGTGCCGGTCGAGCACGTTGGTCTTTCGGTATGCGGTGCTCGCCATGATCCGCTCCCGCACCTCGGCATCCGCCTTGGCCGTCGTGAGCGATCTGCGCACGCGCTTTGTCCACTCGGCCGGGCTGAAGTCCTCCATCGCCGCACCGAGGACCCGGACCCGGCGCTCCGGTTCGCTCTCCAGCAGCGTCGCCAGGCCGGGCAGGAGCAGCCGGCTCGTGAGGTCACCCGATGCACCGAGGATGACGAGGGTTCGCTCCGGGCTCGCCGCCCGCTTCGCCGCCGTCCGGCGCGACGCCGTGGACGCCGGCTTTGCCGGCTTCGCGGACTTCTTGGCCGTGGGTGACGTCGAGGGCTTCGCTGTCTCTGGGCTCACCCGTCGAGGCTAGCCGAGACGTGGCGGCGACCGGCGAACACGCGCCAGGCACCCCGACCGCTCGCCGTTTCGGTCCTATTGCCAGGAAATGGCACCCGAGCACCGCCCGACCGCTCGCCGTTTCGGTCCTATTGCCAGGAAATGGCGATCAGGTGACCGGCTCCCCCGGCACGGCGCGCTCCTTCGGCAGCACCTGCGGCAGGACGTCCTGAAGGGTCACCATGCCGAGACGCGTGCCGCCCTGGGTGACGACGGCGACGTGCACCCGCTGACGCTGCATCCGGGCCAGCGCCTCGTAGACGGTCGTGCGTGCGTCGAGCACGAGGACGCGGCGGACGAAGTTGTCGATCTCCTGGGCCGGGTCGGCGTCCATGGTGTCGCGCACGTGGACGATGCCGGTGATCCGGTCGCCGGCCATGACGAGGATGCGCAGGTGCCCGGAGGCGATGGTCGCCGCCTGGACATCCGCGACGGTCGCCTCGACGGGCACCCAGACGATGTCCTCGTCGGGTGTCGTGATCGAGTCGAGCCGGGTCTCGCTGAAGTCGAGCGCGCCGACGACGCCGCGGTGGTAGTGCACCGCGAGGGCGCCGACGCTGGCGGAGTGCTCGACGAGGTGCCGCAGGCTGGCGGCGTCCTGGGCACTGCCGACCTCGTCGGCGGGCGTCGCGCCGCTCCTGCGCACCATCCAGTTGGCCGCCCGGTTGAGGAACCGCAGGACAGGGCGGGTCAGCCACAGGAACCCGCGCATCGGCAGGGCGAGCCAGATCGCGGTGCGCTCGGGGTGGGCGAGCGAGAACGACTTCGGCGCCATCTCCCCGACGACGAGGTGGAGGAAGGTCACGATCACGAGCGCCAGGACGAACGACACGGCGGTGGCGGCCGACGACGGCAGCCCGATCGCGTAGAAGAGCGGACTGAGCGCCTCCTTGACCGCCGGCTTGGTCACGGCCCCGAGCCCGAGGGTGCACAGCGTGATGCCGAGCTGGGCACCGGCGAGCATCAGGGTCAGGTCGCTCGCGTTGCGCAGCGCGGCCCGCCCCGCCCGTGACGTCAGCGCCGACTCCTCGAGCCGGTACCGCCGGGACGCCATGAGCGAGAACTCGACCATGACGAAGAAGGCACTGCCGACGATGAGGGCGACGGTCACGAGGAATACGGTCATGTCCGCTCACCCCCGTCCCGATCTCCAACGCTGTCGGTATGCGCCGGTCGCCTCCGGTCGTCATGAGCGTCGGCGTCGTGGGCAGGGTCCCCGGGCTCGCCGGGGACGAGGAGCGCACCGTGCGCTCCCACCCGCTCCTCGTGGACGGTGAGACGCAACCGGGAGGGCACGTAGAACTCGAGCTCCAGGATCTCCGCGCGGACGAACCGGCGCGGGGGGTCCTCGCGTCCGACGAGGTCGTCAGGGTCGACGGGCAGGTCGATCTCGACGAGGTCGCCGATCTCGGGCAGGCCGCCGAAGCGCTCGATGACGAGGCCGCCGATGGTCTCCTTCTCGCCCTGGGGCAGCTCGATGTCGAGCTCTTCCTCGACCTCGTCGAGGTGCAGGTCGGCGGGCATGAGCCAGGCGCCGTCGTCGGTCGTCGTGATGACGTGGTCCGGCTCTCCGTCGTCGTGCTCGTCCTCGATCTCGCCGACGATCTCCTCGGCGAGGTCCTCCATCGTCACGATGCCGGTGAAGGTGCCGAACTCGTCGACGACGCACGCCAACCGCGAGCGCCCCTGCATCTCGCGGGCCGCGTCGGGCAGGGAGGTCACGTCGGAGAGCACGAGCGGCTCCCGGACGTGGTCGGCGATGGGCTCTTCGCAGTCCTGGTCGAGGCGGAGGATGTCGACGAGGTGGGCGACGCCGACGATCCGGTCCTCGTCGTCGATGACGGGGTACCGGGTGTGGTCGTGCGCCATGAGGTCGCGCACGTGCCCCACGGTCTCGTCGGCGCGGACGAAGTCGACCCGGCTTCGGGGGATCATGGCGTGCTCGACGTCCCGCTGGGGGAAGTCGATGATCCGTTCGAGCAGCTCGGCGAGGCTTTCGTCGAGCTCACCCTGCTCGGCGGACTCGGTGACGACGTGTACGAGGTCGGCCGCGCTGGCGGCCTGCTCGACGTCGTGGACCGGCTCCTGCCCGAAGAGCCGCAGCAACGCCTCGGCGGCGCGGTCGAAGACCCAGATGAAAGGCCCGAATGCGGTCAGGTAGAGCCGGGTGGAGGGCGCCAACCAGCGTGAGGCGCGGTCAGGCTCGGCGATGGCGTAGTTCTTGGGGTACAGCTCACCGAAGAGCATCTGGACGATCGTGGAGAAGCCGATGGCGATGATGCCGCCGATCGTCACGGCGACCGCCTGGGACACGGTGCCGTCGAGCAGGTCGCCGAAGGCAGAGCCGATGAGCGGCTCGGCGACGTAGCCGACGAGGAGTCCCGTGACGGTGATGCCGAGCTGTGCTCCGGAGAGCATGAACGAGGTGCGGCGGGTGACGTCGAGCACCGAGCGCGCCCGCTCGGCGTCGGGCCCGTCTCCGGCCGCGCGGGCCTGGAGCCGGGTCCGGTCGACGGCGAGGAAGGCGAACTCCTGCGCGACGAAGTACCCGGTGAGGACGGTGATGAGGAAGACGACGATGACGCCGACCGTGATCGACAGCGCGATGCTCATTGCTGGTCTCGGACCACCCTGGGACGCTCGGGACAGAGCCCGGACACCGACCCGTCAGGGGTGGTCGTCACGGGTAATCGGGGTGACATGGCGACAACTGTACGGCGATACGCGGCGGCCGGGTGTCCGTGCGATGAAGGCGGGCCGGCGAAAGCCGGTCAGACGAAGGGCGTGTGCGCGTCGAGCCAGCTGATCCGGCGCATGTCGTAGGCGGCGCACGCCGAACGAAGGTCGGGCCAGACGGTGCCCTCGTTCCTCAGGACGAGGCCCTCCGGCGTGAGCAGCCCGCTGGCGATGACGGTGAGCAGATGCCCCCGCCGGCCGAGCAGCACGGTGGCGAGCTCGATCGAGGACCCGGTCGGTGTGGTCACGAAGGCGGTCGTCTCCAGCGGCCGGACCCCGAAGCCGTATGCGTAGAGCAGCACCCGCCGTTCACTCGCCAGATCCACGCGCAGGGTGAGATCGGTCTGGGCCGTCGCGAAGCCCGTCGACCGCCGGGGCGCGAGGACCCGGCGGGTGGCCTTCTGCACGAAAGCGGTCGTCCCGCTCGGCTGTTCGGTCACCGCTCCGGCGCGCGCCGCATACCCCCTCGGGAGGGCCAGCCGGAGGGTGAGGCTCGGCCCGGCGCCGTCGGCGAGGGGAACGAGGACGACCGGCTCGTGGTGCGGATGGAGGAACGAGCGACCGTGCTCGAAGGCCGGCCGGGTCGGTACCGGGCGTGGGGCCACGGGGCGACGCGGCGCAGGTGGCGTGGACCCCTCGACGTCGAGGTCGTTGCTCCGGCTGATCTCGGCGAATCGCTCGCGCAGGAAGCGCGCCTGGATGATCAGCGCCTGCTCGTCGTGCTCGTTCTCGGCCCGCTCGATGTGGTGCGCGACGTCGAAGAGGAGCCGCAGCTGGGTGAGGAGGAGCTCCTGGGCGGGCGTGTGCGGACCCCGACGGGTCGAGGCGACGTAGGCGTCCAGGCTCTGCGGCACGTAGGTGCCGAGCAGGTCTCGCATCGCGGGACTGATCGGGTCTCCGAGGGGAGGCGCGGTGTCGGTGATCGCCCGCCCGAGAACGACCGCCTCGGGCGGCAGCGAGCCCGACAGGGCGTTGATCCGGCGGACGACGTCGTGTCCGGCGCGGCGGACGGGGTCCGCCGTCACGTCGCCTTCTCGCAGGTCATCGAGCACTTCGTGGCCGGTCCACCCGGTGTAGTCGCGCTCCACCCGGCGGCCCCCGAGGCGCGTGAGACGGCCGACGATCTCACCCGCGTGCTGCACCGGAGCTCTGACGGGCGCGACGAGACGGCGGGGTCGCGGTGGCGTCGGCATGCTGATCAGGCTAAGACACGGTGTTAGCGTCCCTGCCATGCAGGGAAACCGATGGACGGCAGGCGACCTGCCGGACCTCACCGGCCGGACCGCGGTCGTGACCGGTGCCACGTCGGGCATCGGGCGGGAAACCGCTCTCGCGCTCGCCGGGCACGGTGCCCGGGTGCTGCTCGCGGTCCGCAACACGCAGGCCGGCGCCGAGCTGGCCCGGGAGCTGCCGGGCAGCTCCGACGTCGTGCGGCTCGACCTGGCCTCCCTCGACTCGGTTCGGGACTGCGCGCAGAGCATCACCGAGCCGATCGACCTCCTCGTCAACAACGCCGGCGTGATGACCCCGCCCCGCCGCCGCCTGACCGACGACGGCTTCGAGCTGCAGTTCCAGACCAACCACCTCGGGCACTTCGCCCTGACCGGGCTGCTCCTCCCGCGACTGCTGGAGACGCCGGCGCCACGGGTGACGACCGTCTCGTCGATCGCCCATCGGGGCGGCACCCGCGAGCTCGTCGACGGCAACCTCACCGGGGCCTACAACCCCCAGACCGCCTACGGCAACAGCAAGCTCGCCAACCTCCTCTTCGCCCTCGAGCTGCAGCGCCGGGCCGTGGCGGCCGGCTCGACGCTCACCTCGACAGCCGCACACCCCGGGGTCACCGCGACCAACCTCGTCGCGAGTCCCGACGGCCTCGGCTCGATCCCGTTGCTCGGGGTCCTGAGCCGGCCCCTGACCAGGCTGTTCCTCCCGAGCGCGGCGCACGGTGCCGAATCCACGTTGTATGCGGCTACCGTTGCAGGACCGGGGTCCTACACCGGGCCCACGGGCATGCGCGAGACCCGTGGTCCGATCGGACCCGCCGCACTCAGTCCCCTGGCCCGGGACGCCGACCTCGCCGCCGACCTCTGGCGGGTCAGCGAGGAGCGCACCGGCGTCCGATACGAACAACTCGCCTGAGGGAGAGCCGAACACTGGTCATGCACCACCGCACCGATCCGGCACCGGCTCCGGAGATCGCCGCCGTCACTCCGGCGAGCACCTTCCGGGCCGTCGATGCCGTGCTCGATCGCACCTTCGCCGAGATGGCGGACCTGCTCGTCGAGGCCGGCGCCCGGGACCCGCGCGGCGTCGACGAGGCCGGTCTCGGCATCGATGCCGTCCGCGAGCTGGCCCAGCGCAGCGCCAACCACGGCAAGCGGGTCCGGCCGCTGCTGGCCCACTGGGGATGGGTCGTCGCGGACGGCGAGCGCACCGGGTCCGCCGACGGGCTCGCCCGCCTCGGCGCGGCGCTCGAGCTGCTCCACCTGTTCGCGCTCATCCAGGACGACGTCATGGACCGCTCCGACACCCGGCGCGGCGAGGCGACCCTCCACGTCGTCGCCGCCACCGCCCACGAGGTGCACGGCGGCCTCGGCGACCCGGTGCTCTTCGGGGACTCGGTCGCGACCCTCGTCGGGGACCTCGCCCTGAGCGAGGCGACGATTCTCGGTCTCGGCATCAGCGCGAGGGTGAGCCGGGCCTGGCGCCTGATGACGCTCGAGCTCGTCGAGGGGCAGCTGCTCGACATCACGCATACGGCGGACCGCCGCCACGACCACGACACGGCGCGACGGATCAGCCGGCTCAAGACCGGTCGCTACACCGTCACCCGCCCGCTCCAGCTCGGCGCGCTCGTCGCGGGTGCGACGGACGAGGTGCTCGCCCCCCTGACCGAGTGGGGGGACCTCGTCGGAGACGCCTTCGGCCTGCGGGACGACGTCATCGGCGTGTGGGGCGACCCCGCGGTCACGGGCAAGCCCGCCGGGGACGACCTGCGCAACGGCAAGCCCACGGCTCTGCTCGTCTGGGCCGAGTCCCTCCTTCCGAGCCGCCACCACGACCTGCTCCAGCGGTGCGCCGCCGGGGCGCTGCGGCCGCACGAGGTCGACCGGCTCGCGGACGCGATGCTCCGGTGCGGCGTCCGTGACCGCGCCGAGGAGGAGATCGACGGACTGGTCCGCGCCGCCGACGCGACGGCCGCCCGCCTCCCCACCACCCCCGAGGTGCGACACGAGCTGGATGCGGTCGCACAGTCCATCGCCTGGCGATCCCTGTAGGAGCCCCTGTTGCGCACCATCGTCATCGGTGCCGGCCTCGCCGGACTGTCCGCTGCCTGCCACCTCGCCGGGGACGGACACGAGGTCGTCCTCCTCGAGCGTGACCCCATCGTCGGCGGTCGGGCCGGTCGTCTCGACCTGGGCGGCTTCCGCTTCGACACCGGCCCGGTCGTCATGACCATGCCCGAGCTGCTCGACGACGCGATCCGCGCCGCCGGGTCCGAGCCGGCGGATCTGATCCGCATGGATCGCCTCGACCCGGCCTACCGCGCCGTCTACCACGACGGCAGCGAGCTCGAGATCGCCGCCGACATGGCCGAGCTGCGTCGTCGCATCGAGGACGGCTTCGGCCCGGAGAACGCCGCCGGGTTCGACCGGTTCCACGCCTGGCTCGAGGAGCTCTACACCGTCGAGTTCGAGCCGTTCGTCAACACCAACATCGACTCACCCCTCGACCTGGTCCGCAGCCCGCTCACCGCCGCGAAGCTGCTCCGGCTGCGAGGGCTCGGGAGCCTCGACAAGGTCGTCTCCTCGTTCTTCACCGACGACCGCCTCGTGAAGATCTTCAGCTTCCAGGCGCTCTACGCCGGCATCGCCCCCGCCGACGCCCGCGCCGTCCTCGCCGTCATCACCTACATGGACAGCGTCCGCGGCGTGTTCTACCCCGAGGGCGGGATGCACGCCATCCCGAGCGCGCTGCAGACCGCCGCCGAGAAGGGCGGCGTCACCGTCCACACCGGCGTCTCCGTCGAGGCGATCCTGCGCCGCTCCGACGGCGCCGTCGCCGGCGTTCGGACCGCGGACGGGGAGAGGATCCACGCGGACGCCGTCGTCTGCACGCTCGACCTGCCCGTCGCATACGAACGGCTCCTCCCGGACCTGCCCGCCCCCCGGCGCCTGAAGCGGGGCGCCTACTCCCCCTCGGCCGTCGTGTGGCACGTCGGCGCGAGCGGCCGGCCGGCGCCGCACGTGCGCCATCACAACATCCACTTCGGCCGGCAGTGGTCGGAGGCCTTCGAGGCGCTCATCGACCGCGGCACCCTCATGCCCGACCCGTCGCGGCTCGTCACGGTGCCCAGCGTGTCCGACCCGACCGCCGCACCGGACGGCCACACCTCGATGTACGTCCTCGAGCCGGTGCCGCACACCGGCGCCGGGCTCGACTGGTCGACCGAGGGCCCGGCCCTGCGCGAGCGGCTGCACAACGCCCTCGCCGAAGGGGGATATCCCACAGATGTTGTCGTCGAGGCCCTCGTCACGCCCGATGACTGGGAAGGTATGGGTATGCACCTCGGCACTCCGTTCGCCCTCGCGCACACCTTCTTCCAGTCCGGGCCGTTCCGCCCGGCCAACCACGAGCGTCGCGTGCCCGGCCTGGTTTTCGCCGGCAGCGCCACGACGCCCGGCGTCGGCATCCCGATGGTGCTGATCAGCGGTCGCCTCGCCGCGGAGCGGGTGGCCGAGTACGCCCGCGGGACGCGCTGAACGTGGCGAGGGGAGACCAGGCGGCCCCGGACGGAGCCGCCGACCTCGCGGCAGGCTACCGCCAGTGCGCCCGGATCACCCGGGACCACGGCACGACGTACTACTGGGGCGCCCGGATGCTGCGGCGCCGGTCGCGACACCACGTCTACGCGGTGTACACGCTCGCCCGGCTCGCCGACGACATCGTCGACAGCGCCGGTCCGACGCCCGGCCCGGAGACCGCCGCCGAGCTGACGGCGTTCGAGCAGAAGTTCTGGACCGCGCTCGACGCCGGCACCGACCCGGACCCGGTCATGGCCGCCATCGTCACCTCGGTGCGCGAGGCCCGGATCGACCCCGAGTGCTTCGAGCGCTTCTTCGGCGCGATGCGGATGGACCTGACCGTCGGCACCTATGAGACATGGGCCGATCTGCTCGGGTACATGGAGGGCAGCGCCGCCGTGATCGGCGAGATGATGCTGCCCGTGCTCCAGCCCGGACCCGGTGCCCGCGACGCCGCCCGCAGCCTCGGTCTGGCGTTCCAGCTGACGAACTTCCTTCGGGACGTCGGCGAGGACCTCGACCGCGGGCGGGTCTACGTGCCGCAGGAGGACCTCCGCCGTTTCGGCGCCGACCCCCACGCGAGGGAGGTCGACGACGCGTGGCGGGCCCTGATGGCCTTCGAGATCGAGCGCAACAGGCGCCTCTACCGCGAGGCCGACGAGGGCATCCCTCTCCTCGGCGGCGCCGCGCGGCGGTGCGTCGCCACCGCCCGCGTGCTCTATGCCCGCATCCTCGAGCTCATCGAGGAGGCCGACTACGACGTGTTCTCCGACCGGCTCCGGGTCCCGACGCGCGACAAGGCGCTGCTCGCCGGCCGCATGCTCGCCAGCCCGCGTCCGATGACGCTCGTCCAGCGCGACCGGGCCGCGACCCCGCCGAGCACCGCGGCCTGGAACGACGCACCCGTCGTCCTGCTCACCGACGACGGCGAGTCCGCGGGGATGGCGGCGAAGTCCGCGGTCCACCACGACGACACCCCACTCCACCTCGCCTTCTCCTGCTATGTCGTCGACGACGACGGCCGGGTGCTCATCACCACCCGGGCCGCGGACAAGCCGAGCTTCCCCTCCGTCGTGACGAACTCCTTCTGCGGCCACCCCCTCCCCGGGGAGCCGCTCGTGGCGGCCGTGCGCCGCCGCGCCGAGACCGAACTCGGCGTGCGGGTCGAGCGACCGCGTCTGGTCCTGCCGCACTTCCGGTACCGGGCGACCTCGAGCAGCGGGCTCGTCGAGCACGAGCTCTGCCCGGTGTATGCGGCGCGCGCCGAGAGCACGGACCTGCACCTCGACCCGAGTGAGGTCTCCACGGGCGAGTGGGTGCCGTGGGCCCAGTTCAGCGCCGACGTCCTGGACGGACGGCGGGAGGTCTCGCCCTGGTGCGCCGAGCAGGTCGCCCAGCTCGTGACCCTCGGCGCCGACCCGCTCTCCTGGCCGGAGGCCTCGGACGCCGATCTTCCCCCCGCCGCCCGATCTCTCACCGAGGTGACGTGATGGACGACGACCTGCAGCCCGCCCCGTCAGGAGAGCAACCCATGACCACGTCCATGTCGTCGTCCGCATCGTCGGACCCCGGCTCAGCCGTGACCCACACCGGTGTCGCGCCCAACGGTGTGTCGACCAACGGGTCGGCGCAGAACGGATCCGCGCCCAACGGCGCGGCGGTCGCCAACGGCTCCCTGCTCAAGGTCCCCGCGTGGCGGCTGGCGGACGCCTTCGACCGGGCGGCGCCGTCCTACGACGCGATGGTCGCGCTCTCCCCCGGGTACCACGAGCAGCTGCGCCGCTCAGCGCAGGCGCTGATGTCCCGGGCGGCCCTTCCCGTGGACCGGCCGATGCGGGTCGCCGACCTCGGGTGCGGCTCGGGTGCGTCGACGGCCGCGCTGCTCGATGCGGCCAGGTCGGCGGGCGCGGGCACAGCGTCGGGCGCGAACGACCCGGTCGTCACCGGCGTCGACGCCTCCGCGGGAATGCTGGCGGAGGCGGCGCGCAAGTCCTGGCCCGACTCGGTCAGCTTCGTCGAGACCGACGCGCTCAGCTGGCTCCGCGCCCAACCGGCGGCCAGCCTCGATGCGGTGCTCGCCGCATACCTCCTGCGCAACGTGACCGAGCGGGACGCGATCGTCGCCGAGCTGGCGCGCGTCCTCGTGCCCGGCGGCGCGGTCGCTCTGCAGGACTACTCGGTCGCGGGGCGACCGCTCGCCGGAGCGCTGTGGGCCGGGGTGTGCCATGCGGTGATCATCCCGCTCGCGGTCATCAACCGGAGCGATGTGCCCCTGCACCGCTACCTCTACCGGAGCGTGCGCGACTTCGACAGCGTCGAGGTCATCCACGACCGCCTGACCCGGGCGGGCCTCGCGGACCCTCAGCACGTGCGCCACTCCGGCTGGCAGCGCAGCATGGTCCATACGCTCACAGCTGTGGCGCCGTGAGCCGGCCCGCACCGTACCGCCCCGGCCGCGACGCCCGGGCGGTCTTCCACCCGCCGCCCGCGCCCACGGGCGCTGTGCGGCTGACGACACGCGAGGACACCCCGCACGTCGTCGTCGTCGGCGGGGGCATCGCAGGCCTGGCGGCGGCCACCGCCCTGTCCGAGCGGGGGGCCGACGTGACCCTGATCGAGCGTGAGGAGAGCCTCGGCGGACGGGTCCGCGCCTGGCCGATCACGCTGCCGGACGGCTCGTCGGCGCAGATGAGCCGGGGCTTCCACGCGTTCTTCCGGCAGTACTACACGCTGCGGGCGCTGCTGCGCCGGGTGGATCCCGAGCTGTCGGCGCTCACCCCGCTCGAGGACTACCCGCTCGTGCGCGACGGCGGCGGGTCCGACTCGTTCGCCGGGATCCCGCGGACGCCGCCGTGGAACCTCGTCGAGTTCGTCCGGCGCAGCCCGAGCTTCACCGTCGAGGGACTGCGCGGGGTCGACATCCCGGCCGCCCTCGGCCTCCTCGACGTCGACTTCCCGCAGACGTTCTCCGACTACGACGGCGTCAGCGCCGCCCAGCTGCTCGACGACCTGCGCTTCCCGGAGGACGCGCGCCACCTCGCGCTCGAGGTCTTCGCACGCAGCTTCTTCGCCGACCCGCGCGAGTTCTCGGCGGCCGAGCTGCTCGGGATGTTCCACACGTACTTCGTCGGGTCCGCCGAGGGGCTGCTGTTCGACGTTCCCGACGACGACTACGACGCCACCTTGTGGGGGCCGCTCGGCGAGCACCTCGAGCGCAACGGCGTGACGATCCGCCGCGGCACCGAGGTGACGGCGGTGCGCGGGACCGATGGCGGGGTGCGGGTCGAGACCGCGACCGGCGAACCGCTCGAGACCGATGCGGTCGTCCTCGCTCTCGACCCGCCCGCCCTGCGCCGCATCGTCGCCCGGCTCGACGGTGTCGCCGACGACACGGCAGGGCTTGCGTGGCGCGATCAGGTCGCTGCCATCCGCTCCGCGCCCCCGTTCGTCGTGTGGCGGATCTGGACCGAGGAGCCGGTGCATGCCGACCGGCCCCCGTTCCTCGGCACGAGCGGCTACGGCCCGGTCGACAACGTCTCCGCCGTGCACCTGTTCGAGGGCCACGCCCGCGAGTACGCCCGCCGCACCGGTGGTGCGGTCGTCGAGGTGCACGCGTATGCGGTGCCCACCGCCGCCGACCCCGCCACCCACGCGGAGCTCAAGGAGACGCTGCGGCGCGAGCTCGCGCGGATCTGGCCCGAGACGGACGGCATGACGGTCGTGCACGAGGAGTGGCTCGTGCACGACGACTGCGTGCTCGTCGGGCTCGAGCCGTGGGCCGACCGAGCGGGCGTGACGACTCCCGACCCGCGGCTCGTGCTCGCCGGCGACGCCGTGCGTGCAGACCTGCCCGTGGCGCTCATGGAGCGCGCGGCGGTCACCGGCGTCCAGGCCGCCGACCATCTGCTCGCGTCCTTCGGCCGGACCGGCCACGGCGTGTGGAGCGTGCCCACGTCGTCGCGGCTCGGACCGTGGCCGGGCCGGATGCGCCGGCTGCTCGAGCGCGTCACCCGCTGAGGTTCGCCAGGTCGGTCACGCGGTGCCGAACGCGGGCAGCACACCCCGCCTGACACCACACCCCCACTGACCCCACCACCGCGTGGTGCCGAACGCGGGCAGCACACCCCGCCCGACACCACACCCCCACCGACCCCACCACCGCGTGGTGCCGAACGCGGGCAGCACACCCCGCCCGACACCACACCCCCACCGACCCCACCACCGCGTGGTGCCGAACGCGGGCAGCACACCCCGCCTGACACCACGCGGCGCCCTATGTCAGTCGCCGACGGCCGTCTTCGCTCGCCGGACGATCTTGTCGTCCGCCGGATAGACGACGGAGTCGTCGCGGCCGGCGTAGTCGAACTGGTTGAGGTAGGCGCGCATCGCGTTGACCCGGCCGCGCTTCTTGTCGTTGCTCTTGATCGAGAGCCACGGGGCATACCGCTTGTCCGTGCGCTCGAACATCGCCTCCTTGGCGGCGGTGTAGGCCTCCCACTTGTCCAGGCTCTCGAGGTCCATCGGTGAGAGCTTCCACCGACGGACCGGGTCGATCTGGCGGATCGCGAAGCGGGTGCGCTGCTCGTCCTGCGTCACCGAGAACCACAGCTTGGTCACCGTGATGCCGGCCTCGATGAGCATCCGCTCGAAGGTCGGCGCCTGTCCCATGAACACCTCGTACTCCTCGTCGGTGCAGAACCCCATCACCCGCTCGACCCCGGCCCGGTTGTACCAGGACCGGTCGAACAGCACCATCTCGCCGCTCGTGGGCAACCGCTGGATGTAGCGCTGGAAGTACCACTGCCCGTGCTCGGTGTTCGACGGCTTCGTCAGCGCCACGACCCTCGCCGCGCGCGGGTTGAGATGTTCCATGAACCGCTTGATCGTCCCGCCCTTGCCGGCGGCATCCCGACCCTCGAAGACGATGACGTGCTTGTGCCCCTCGTCCTCGGACCAGTACTGGAACTTGAGCAGCTCGACCTGCAGCTTGTACTTCTCCTGCTCGTACTCCTCGCGGTCCATGAGCTCGTCGTAGGGATAGTCCTCCCGCCACGTCTCGACCGCGCTCCCATCGGGGCGGAGCAGGATGGCGTCCTCGCCCTCGCGGTTGCCGACGGTGTACCCCTCCTCCTTGAGCGAGTCGATGTACTCCCGCAGGCCCATCTTCTGGGTCATGGCTGCTCCTTGTTCCGTTCCACTGCCGCGGCCTCGTCCGGTGCCGCGAGTTCCGTTGGGTCGGAGACGTCCTCGCCGGTCGACGTCTCGACAGGCCGTTCCACCTCGGCGATGTGCACGATCGCGTCGCCCCGGTTGACCAGGGGCGCCTCGGTGCGGCCGATGACGATGCCGTCACGGTCGGCGCGGACGACCCGCAGCGTCCGGCCGAAGGAGTTGGTCAGCGACCCGAGGCGGTCCCTCTCGCGCACGACGTCGCCGAGCTCGACCTCGGTGTGCAGGATGCCGGTCGTCGTCGCCCGCACCCATCCGCTGCGGCGGCTGACGAGCGAGGGCGTCTCCGGGGCCGGTGGCGCGACGCCGGGGTCGACCATGTCGAGATGCGCCAGCACCCGCAGGACCCCGTCCACGGCCGCCTCGACCGCCCAGTCGTCCATCCGCCAGGCCTCACCGCCCTCGTAGAGGAGCACGCGGGCACCCCGCTCGCGTGCGGCGTACCGGAGCGACCCGTCCCGCAGCCGAGCGTGGTACATGACCGGGGCGTGGAACGCCTCGGCGAGCGCCCGGGTCTCGGGATCGTCCAGATCGCACCGGATCTGGGGCAGGTTGGACCGGCGGTCGGAGCCGGTGTGGAGGTCGATTCCGACACTGCACTTGTCGACGACCTCGGTCATCATCAGATGTGCGATTCGGGCGGCGAGCGAGCCGCGCGCCGATCCGGGGAAGCTGCGGTTGAGATCCCGGCGGTCCGGCAGGTAGCGCCGGCCGGCGGTGAACCCGAAGACGTTGACGATGGGCACCGCGATGAGGGTCCCCCGCAACGTGCGCGCCGAGAGTCGGCTCATCACCTGACGCACGACCTCGACCCCGACGACCTCGTCGCCGTGGATCGCCGCGTCGATCCACGCCGTGGGCCCGTCCTCGCGACCGTGGATCACGCGAACCGGAAGGCTCACCGTCGTCCCGGTGACGAGTGTCGTGATCGGGATCTCGAGCTCGCGGCTGTGGCCGGGCCGCACCCGGATGGACCCGATGCCGAACGAAGGGCGCGGGGTCCGGCGGGGGCTCACGCGTTCATCCTGCCACCCGCACCGCGTCCGGATCCGCAGCCGCGGGAATTCGCTTGCCCTTCGCGGGGACCGGCCACAGGATGAGGCGATGGAGGACGAGGCGGCAACGATCACGGACCAGACCACCGCATACCCGCTGCGCACCGAGCGGCTCGTGCTGCGCCCGGTGCGCGAGGGGGACATCGATCCGCTGACGGCATACCGCAACGACCCGCAGGTCGCAGCGCTGCAGGACTGGGAGCTGCCCTACCCGCGGGAGCGGGCCGAGCGGCTCGTGGCCGAGCACGCCGGTCGGGTGGACATCACACCGGGCACGGGGACGCAGATCGGGATCGAGCGCGACGGCCGGCTCATCGGCGACGTCTACGTCGGGCTGCACGAGCACGGCGGGGTGGCCGAGATGGGCTTCACCCTGGCGAAGGAGCACCAGGGTCAGGGGTATGCGGTGGAGGCCGTCTCCGCGGTCGTCGCCGACCTCGTGGGTCGCCTCGGCGTCCACCGGGTCTTCGCCCAGCTCTCACCGCTCAACGAGGCCTCGGCGCGGGTGCTCGAGCGGGCCGGGTTCGAGTTCGAGTCACTCGCTCCCCGCTCGTTCTGGTGGCGTGGGACCTGGGACGACAACCTCGTCTACGCCCTGAGCGCCGAGGGGTGGCGGGAGTGGCGGGACCGACCGAGGCAGGCTCCGCGCGAGGTCAGACTGGTCGAGCTCACCGACGACAACGAGTGGGCGCACCGGAGTGTGCGGACCCATCGATCGCAGCAGAGGTTCGTCGCCCCGGTCGCGCAGTCGTACGGCGACGCGATGTTCGGGGAGGAGGACGGGAGGCGGGTAGCGGCAGTGCTCCGGGGCATCGAGGCCGACGGCGAACGGGCTGGGTTCGTCATGTGGACCGATGTCGACCCGGCCGTCGCCGAGCCGTACCTCTGGCGGCTCCTCATCGACCGTCGCCACCAGCACCGCGGCATCGGGGCGCGCGTCATGGGCATGATCGTCGAGCACCTGCGCGAGCAAGGGCACCGTACGCTGCGGACGAGCTGGGTGCAGGCCAAGGGTGGGCCCGAGCCCTTCTACCTCCGGCTCGGGTTCGTGCCCACCGGTGAGTACGACGACGGGGAGGCCGTCGCGCGGCTGCGGCTGGAGTAGGGCGCGCCTAGGCCCGGCCCCAGTTCCTCCGCCGCGTCGACCGCTTGGGGCGGGGACCCGCATACGACTGCCGCGCATCGACGAGGAAGCCCTGGGCGAGCGCCTCGCGGCCGATGAGCATCCGGAACCCCATCTCGTCCCGGTCGGTGAGCGTCACCTCCGCGGTGATGCGGCGGCGAGCCAAGGTCATCCGCAGCTGCACGACGTAGCGCTCCTCGACGTGACCCGAGGAGCTGCGCACGGGGCGCCGGTCGAGCACGGGGAGGTCGACCGGAACCGCGTCCTCGTCGCTCGCCTGCCACGGGTGGATGTGGAAGCGCACCCGGCGCTCGCCGTCGAGCACGTACTCCTGCAGGTCGAAGGCGTGCAGTGAGGAGGTCTTGGCGCCGGTATCGACCTTGGCCTTGACCCACGGCACGCCCAGGGCGCTCATCCGCACCCACTCCCGCCACCCGACCACCGTCGCCCCGGTCGGTACATTGGACGGCGCAGTCACGGCCCCATCCTGTCATCCGCTCGCCCACTCCCCCGTCAGGTCCTTCATGAAGCTTGCGATCCTCTCGCGTGCCCTCCGGTCCTACTCGACGCAGCGTCTGCGCGCCGCCGCCCTCGACCGCGGGCACCAGGTGAAGGTGCTCAACACGCTGCGATTCGCGATCGACCTGTCCGGGCCGGAGCCGGACCTGCACTTCCGCGGCCGGCCGCTGTCGACCTATGACGCCGTGCTGCCGAGGATCGGCAACTCGGTGACGTACTTCGGCACGGCGGTCGTGCGCCAGTTCGAGCAGATGGACGTCTACACGCCGAACACCGCCAACGGCATCGCCAACTCCCGGGACAAGCTGCGCGCGACCCAGATCCTGTCCCGGCACAACATCGGGATGCCCGCGACCGCGTTCGTGCGCAACCGGGCCGACGTCATTCCCGCGATTGAGATGGTCGGTGGTGCGCCCGTCGTCATCAAGCTCCTCGAGGGCACCCAGGGGATCGGCGTGATCCTCGCCCCGGAGCTGAAGATCGCCGAGGCGATCATCGAGACGCTGCACGGCACGAACCAGCAGGTGCTCATCCAGGCGTTCGTCAAGGAGAGCCGGGGTCGAGACATCCGCGCGATCGTCGTCGGCGACCGGGTCGTGGCGGCGATGCGGCGGGTGGCACAGGGCGACGAGTTCCGCTCGAACGTGCACCGCGGAGGGTCGGTCGAGGCGGTCACCCTCGACCCGGCCTATGAGGAGGTGGCGGTGCGGTCGGCGCAGATCATGGGGCTGCGGATCGCCGGCGTCGACATGCTCGAGGGCAGCGACGGCCCCCTCGTCATGGAGGTCAACTCCTCACCCGGCCTCGAGGGCATCGAGTCGGCCACCCGGCTCGACGTCGCCGGGGCGATGATCGACTACATCGCCGACCAGGTCGGCTTCCCCGAGATCGACGTGCGGCAGCGACTGACGGTCTCGACGGGCTACGGCGTGGCCGAGCTCGTCGTCCACGCCGGTGCGGACCTCGTCGGCAAGACGCTCGGTGAGTCGGGGCTGCGGGACCGCGACATCAGCGTGCTCACCCTCCATCGGGGCACGACGGTCATGCCGAACCCTCGCGGCAACCGCAAGCTCGAGGACGGCGACCGACTGCTCTGCTTCGGCAAGCTCGACGAGATGCGCGACCTCATCCCGGACCGCAGGCGCCGTCGCCGTCGGGTCAAGAAGCTGCCGAAGCAGCCGATCCACGACTGACCCGGCACACCGCCGAATGTGTCCGGGCCGTCGCCTCAGCCCGCGCCGAGTCGCTCGGCGAGCATCGCGGCGAGGCGGTCCAGCTGCTCGACGTGCGCGTCGTCCCCGTCGCTCTGGAGCACCGCGGGGCCGACGGCGTCGCTGATGACGGCCACCGCATACCCGTCCAGCAGGCCCATCTGCCGGGTCTCCGTCGTCGGCGTCAGCCAGCCGCCCTTGACCGCCGCCGCCCCGACGCCGCCCAGCCCCCAGCTCTGCGACTCGACCGGCTGCATCGCCGCGATGAGGTATGCGCTGGTCGCCGGAGAGACCACCTCACCCCGGGCGAGGGCCGCCATGAACAGCACCTGGTCCTCCACGCGCCACTCCATCGTCCCCTCGCGGTCCGCCGGCGCGATGGTGCGCTCGTCACCGACGGAGCGCAGGATCGCGGTCATCCGCTCCCCGCGGTCACCGCTGATCGCGCGACGCATCGCCAGCAGCGAGTCCATGTCCGACTCGCTCAGGGCGCGGGCGACCCACGCGCGCTGCTGCTCGTCGAGGCGGGTCGGGTCCCCGTCGACGACGTCCTCGAGGAAGGCCGCCGCGACGAGCACCTTCGACGTGGACCAGGCGCGCTGGCGCGTCACCGACCCCTCGAGGACGACGGCGCCCGGGTCGTCGACGGGCGTGAACGCCCACGCGTTGGCCGTATCGCCGACGAGCGAGGGCTCGCTCCGCTCGGTCGGCGTCGCCCGGGTCGGCGTGGGCGTAGGCGTGGTCGGCGTCGTGGTCGACTGCGCGGGCGTCTGGCTCACCGGCACCTCCGTGGTCGCGGATCTCTGGGTCGACGTCGGCGCGTCGGCGGGCGTGGCGCACCCGGCCAGCGCCAAGCCCACGGCGAGGGTCGCCGCGAGGGCCGGCCCGCGCATACGCACTCTGGACAGACTAGTTCCGGCTCGGGGGCGCGAAGTTCTGCCGGTCGGTGGGCGCCAGCCGCAGCCCGCCGACCAGCAGCGCCTCTCGGCGGAGCAGGCGGGTGACGAGACGCAGGCGCCGGACCGGATCAGCTTCGTCGAGCACGGCCTGACGGTCGGACACCGGCAGCGCGGCGGACGTGGCGAGCTGGTAGGCGAGACGGGCCGGCGGTGCCCCCGCGACGGGGTCGTCGTCGTCGCCGACCGCGATGACGTACTCGTCGTATGCGCGGGTCGCCTCGGCCGCTGCCCGCGCCAGCTCCTCGGGGTCGGCTGCCGAGTCCTCCAGCCAGGTGACCTCGCCGACGTAGTAGGGGGTGTCGGTGGCGTCGAAGGACTCGAGGCGGAACCGGTCCGACCCGACCGTCTCGATGACGAGGACGACGCCGGTGGGGCCGCCCTGGGCGCTGCGGATGCTGGTCAGCCGTGCCGTGGTGCCGGTCGGGGCGAGGACGGGGTGGCCATCGGCGCCGACCTCGTTGCCGCGCTGGAGGGAGACGACCCCGAACACCCGCTCGCGGGGCTGTCGCTCGGCGAGGTCGCGCAGCAGCTGCACGTATCGCGGCTCGAAGACCTGCAGCGGCAACGGCGAGCCGGGGAAGAGCACCGTCCCGAGGGGGAAGAGCGGCAACCTGGCCATACCCCACCGTAGGCCCGTGCACGCCTGTGGGAGACGCTTCCTCCGCTACGGGACCCTTGCTCCGCCGAACCCGAGGAGCAATATCGGTCGCGCGTCGGAGGTTTTGTCGCCCGGGAGAGCAGCTGTCCAACGCAGGAGCGACCGTCGCGCCGGCCCTCCCCCGACACAGCACAGCGCCCGGGGCCGTTCGGGCCCGGGCGCTGCGTCGAGGAGGACCGGCGATGCGGTCGGAGTCCTGATCGGGGTGGGATCAGGCGGTCTTGATCGCGGAGATGTCGAACTCGAGGGTGACCTTCTCGCTGACCAGGACGCCACCGGTCTCGAGCGCGGCGTTCCAGGTCAGGCCGAAGTCCTTGCGGTTGACGACGGTCGAGCCGGAGAAGCCGGCGCGGGCGTTGCCGAACGGGTCGGTCGCGGCACCGTCGAAGGTGAAGGGGATGGTCACCGACTTGGTCGTGCCCTTGATGGTGAGGTCGCCGGTGAGGTCGAAGGAGTCGTCACCGGTCTTGGCGACGGAGGTGGAGACGAAGGTGATCTTCGCGTGGTCCTCGGTGCCGAAGAAGTCGTTGCTGCGCAGGTGGGCGTCGCGGTCGGCGCTGCGGGTGTCGACACTGTTGGCGTCGATCTCGACCTCGACGCGCGAGTCGGCGAGGGACTCGCCGACGACGGCGGTGCCGGAGTAGTCGTTGAACGCGCCGCGGACCTTGGTCACCATCGCGTGGCGGGCGACGAAGCCGACGCTCGAGTGCGAGGTGTCGATGGTCCAGGTGCCCTGGAGGGTGTCGAGGGTGGTGGGGGTGATGGCCTCGGTGCTCATGGGAGTTCCTTTCGGAGGTGTTCTGGTTGTCCTGGGTGGAGGTCCAAGTGGTTGACCTGTCACCTACATAGTGCACCAAGGTTTGATGATGTGTCAACTATTCCGTATGCTGGACACATGACGGAATGGCTCACCCCCGACCAGCAGCGCGCCTGGCGCGCGCTCCTCGGCATGAACACCCAGCTGCACGCCCACCTCGCCAAAGCGCTGCAGGACTCAAGTGACCTCTCGTACGCCGACTTCGCCGTTCTCGTCCAGCTGACCGACGCCCCCGACGGCCGGGCCCGGATCTCCGAGCTCGCCGACCTACTGCAGTGGGAGCGCAGCCGTCTCTCGCACCACCTCAAGCGAATGGAGGCGCGCGGTCACATCGAGCGCAGCAGCTGCCCCGAGGACGGCCGGGGCTCGTACGTCGCCGTGACCCCGGTGGGTCGCGCGGCCATCGAGCAGGCCGCTCCGGCTCATGTCGAGCACGTCCGCGCCCTCCTCTTCGAGGGGATGAGCGACGGGGAGATGCACGCGCTCACCGACATCAGCGAGCGCGTGATGGACCGCCTCTCCCGCGTCCCGTGACCGGGACCGTTCCCAGTCAGGTCCCGCAGAAGGTCACGTAGGTCGCCGCGAACCGCTCCGGCGCCGGCTCCGCGTAGCGCTCGAGCCCCGGACGTTCCACGAACGGCTCGCGCAGGACGGCGACGAGCTCGTCGAAGGGCCGCAGGTCGCCCTGTCTTGCTGCGTCCAGGGCCGCTTCGACCAGGTGGTTCCGCGGGATGTATGCGGGGTTCACCGCGTCCATCGTCGCTGCCGTCTCCTCGGGCCGGGTGAGCAGCGGACGCCACGCGTCGACCCAGTCCTCGAGGCCCACCGGAGCCCCACCGTCGCGCACTGAGCGCGACAGCGACCGGAACGTCCCGGTGAAGTCGAGCGACCGACGGCGCATCGTCTCGAGCAGCGAGCCGACGAGCCGGTCGACCTCGTCGGTGTCGGTCACGTGTCCCAGCCCGAGCTTGCGGGACATGTGTGCTCGGAAGGCCACCGCATACCTCTCGGCGAAGCCGTTGACGCGCTCGGTGGCGGTCTCGACCGCCTCGTCCGGGTCGCCCCCGACGAGCGGGAGGAGCGACTCGGCCAGGCGGGCGAGGTTCCACCCGGCGATGGAGGGCTGGGCGGAGTACCGGTAGCGGCCCGCGGTGTCGATGGAGCTGTAGACGGTGTCGGGGTCGTAGCGGTCCATGAAGGCACACGGTCCGTAGTCGATCGTCTCTCCCGACAGGGCCATGTTGTCCGTGTTCATGACCCCGTGGATGAAGCCGAGCGACATCCACTGCGCGATGAGGTCCGCCTGGCGAGCAGCGATCTCGTCCCACAAGCCCCAGACGTCGCCGGGTTCGAGGTGCGGATAGTGCCGCCGACGGACGTAGTCGACCAGGTCCCGGAGCTGCTCGACCGAGCCCTGGGTGCGGACCAGCTCCAGCGTCCCGACCCGCAGGTGCGAGTCGGCGACGCGAGTGAGCACCGCCCCCCGTTCGGGGCCGTTGTCGCGCCAGACCTGCTCACCCGTCGCGGCCGCCGCCAGAGCCCGGGTCGTCGGGACGCCGAGCGCGGACATCGCCTCGCTGACGATGACCTCGCGGAGCACCGGCCCGATCGCGGCACGCCCGTCCCCACCGCGGGAGAAGACCGTCCGCCCCGAGCCCTTGAGCGCGATGTCGCGCCGCCGGCCGGCGCGGTCGACCACCTCGCCGAGCAGGTGCGCGCGTCCGTCCCCCAGGCGCGGGCTGAAGAAGCCGAACTGGTGCCCGGCGTAGGCCTGGGCGACCGGCTCCGCCCCCTCCGGAACGGCGCTGCCGGCGAGGACCCGCACCCCGTCCGGCCCGGCCAGCCACCCCGGGTCGAGCCCGAGATCCTCGGCGAGACTCTCACCCAGGTAGAGCAGGGTCGGTTCGGGGACGGGAACGGGCGCCATGGCCGCTCCCAACCACGGCAGGTCGCGGGCGTAGGTGTTGTCGAAGCCCCAGTTCATCCCTCCAGGGTGCCACTGCGCGCCGAGAGCGGCTGACGGCCGCGGACCCGAGGTGGCTGGGATGTCGGACGCCGTGGGATCGATGGGGATCGAGTGCGTCAGCCGCTGCGCTCGTTCGCGAGGGCGTCGAGCGAGCGGGGGAGGCGACGCATCCGGCTGAGCGGAGAGAGCAGGACGGGCGCGGAGGAGACGAGACCCAGGAGCGCGCCGATCCACATGGTCGTCAGGGCGCCGAACGCCTCGCCGAGCACGCCCGAGAGGAACGCCGCGACCGGGATGGGCCCCCAGACGAGGAACCGGATCGAGCCGTTCATCCGACCCAGCAGTCGCGGCGGACACAGGCGCTGACGGAAGCTGACCTGGTTGACGTTGTAGACGACGATCAGCCCACCGCTGAGGAACACGCCGACCAGCAGCACCGGCATCGGGGAGGCCACCGACGCCGACAGTGGCACGGTGAGCATGGCGGTCGAGGCAGCGAGGAGCGAGAGCGGGATGACCCGGCCCTCGCCGACCAGGCGGCCCAACCGGTCCGAGCCCACCGCGCCGAGGATCCCGCCCATCGCCATGACGCTGAAGAGGAGCCCGAGGTCGGTCTCGTTGATGCCCAGTTCCCGGAGGGCGAACAGGACGAACAGGGTCGTGGTCACCGCACTGGCGAAGTTCGACAGGCCGGTCGATGCGACGATCCGGACCAGGATCGGGTGGCGGACGACGAAGGCGAGGCCGGCGCGGATCTCCTGCACGAGCGGCTCGCGGGTGGCTGGGTTCGGGCGGGCCGAGGGGGTTCGCACACGACTGACGAAGAGCGCGGACAGTCCCATGCAGACCGCGGTGACCCCGACGGCCCACGGCCCGCCGACGACCCGGACCAGCCACGCGGCGACCGTCGGGCCCGCGACCCGGGCGGTCTGCTGGCTCGCGCTGAGCTTGGCGTTGCCCTCGGAGATCTGCTCGGGGGGCACGATCTCGGGAAGGTAGGACTGGTTCGCGACGTCGAAGAACACGGTGATGCAGCCGACGAGGAACACGACGACGTAGAGCTGGGTCATCGACAGCACGTCCAGCATCCAGGCCGCAGGGAGGGTGAGCAGCACTGCGGCGCGCAGCAGGTCCCCGCGGATGATCACGTGCTTCTTGCGCATCCTGTCGACCCACGCGCCGGCGGGCAGGCCGATGAGGAGGAAGGCCAGCATCTGGGCCGTCGCGAGCAGCCCCATCTGGAACTCCGTCGCGGCCAGCGCCGTGACGGCGATGATCGGCACGGCGAACCCGACGATCTCCACGCCGAACACGGAGACGGTGTCACCCATCCAGACCTGGCGGAAGTCGTGGTGCCGGAACAGGGTGGTGCCCCGACCCGGCACGACGGCAGGATCGTGGGCCGAGGTCATGACACCACTATGGGCCGTTTCGCCGGGAACGGCGCGCCGAACGCACCGATCGGACGGTTCCGGACGGCGTCGTTCCTCACGCCGACCCGGGCCGGTGACCCGCGACGGACGGTTGAGCGGTGGCTATGGGCGACGATGACCACCGCTGAGCCGTCCGTCGCGCGCAGGAGGTGTCGCCGTCCTCAGCCGCTGCGGACGGGTGCGCCGAGCGCGGCGGGGAGCACCGCATACCCCCGCAGGACCCGGGTGCCGCGGCGACGGGCGCCGGGCGTGAGGTCCAGGTCGGGGTAGCGCCCGAACAGCGTGCGCAGCCCGACCTCGCCCTCCATCCGGGCGAGCTGGGCGCCCAGGCAATGGTGCCGGCCGGCGGAGAAGGCGAGATGGTCGCGCGCGTTCGCCCGGGCGACGTCGAAGCGGGCGGGCTCGGGGAAGACCTGCGGGTCGCGGTTCGCGCCCCCGAGCACGGTGAGGACCGCCGCACCCGCCCGCACCCGGCGCCCGGCGAAGGTCGTGTCGCGCACGGCGAACCGCCCGGTGAACAGGACCGGCGGGTCGACCCGCAGCGCCTCGTCGGCGGCGTTCGCCCAGAGCTCGGGCTCGTCATGCAGCCGGTCGAGCTCGCCGGGGTTCTCGGTGAGCAGGACGATCGCGTTGCCGAGCAGGTTGACCGTCGTCTCGAAGCCCGCGACGAGGACGAGTCCCGCCGTCGAGCGCAGCTCGAGGTCGGTGAGCGCGACACCGTCCTCGCTCGCGCGGGCCAGATGATGCAGCAGCGAGTCGCCGGGCTCGCGGCGCACCCGTTCGAGGTGCTCGCCGAGCCACCGGTCGAAGTCGCGCAAGGCCCCGTCGACGACGCGGTACTCCCGCCACGGCAGCCCCAGGTCGAGGCTGGCTGCGCCGGTCGAGCCGAGCCGCAGGACGAGGTCTCGGTCGTGCTCGGGGACGCCGAGGATCTCGCAGATCACGGTGAGCGGCAGGCGGCTGCAGTATGCGCGCACCAGGTCCACCGGCGCCGCGCCGGCCGGCATCCGGTCGAGGAGGTCCGCGGCGATCTCCTCGGTCCGGTGACGCAGGGCGAGCACGGCCCGGTGGGTGAAGACCTTCGTCACGAGGCGGCGGTAGCGGGTGTGGTCCGGGGGTTCGGTGACGAGCAGCGACGGCGGCTGCATGGGGTTGATCCAGCGCGAGGCCGACAGGCGGTTGAGACGTTCCATCGAGCCGCGCGCGTCGGGTGCTCCGGTGCGGAAGTCCGGCGAGGACAGCACCTCCTTGCACACGGCGTGGTCGGCGGTGACGTACGCGAGACCGGAGCGCACGAGCGGGCCGGCCGCGCGGACCTCCTCGACGATCGGCCAGACCTCGTCGGCCCGGCCGTGCATGGCGGTCATGACGAGCCGTCCGTGGAGGTCGCCCCGGCGGGCGGCCCGCCGGAAGATCAGGTCCGGGATGCCGTGGGCCAGCCCCCAGCGCACGACCTGGCGTGCCTGGTCACCGGGCCTCACGACGGCTCGCCATCCGGGCCCGGTTCACCCCGCTGAGCCGGCGCGTCGACAGCGAGGTTGCGGTGCCAGGACTGGGTCCGGTACGTCGTCTCCCAGCCGAGCGACGCATACAGCCCGTCGGCCCCGGTCGGGCTGTCGGCGTCCACCTCCAGACCGACCCGGCCCCGGCCCCGCTCGGCCGCGTCCGCGATGACCGTGTGCAGGAGCGCCTTGGCCACGCCACGGCCCCGGGCTCGGCGATGGACGCCGATGTAGTCGACGTAGCTCCCCTCCCGCCCGGAGGCGTCGGGACCGATCACCGACGAGACGAGCGCCCCCGCGGGCAAGGTCCCCTCGTCGGTCTCGACGGTGGCCAGCCACCAGTGGTCCCACCGGTGCCCGGCGTCCTCGCGCAGGCGCATGACGAACTCCGGGAAGCTCTCCCGGTAGGAGCTGAAGTGGTCGGCGAAGGACTCCTCGAGCACCTGGTGGACGGCCTGCAGGTCCTGGGCCACGGGGAGACCGTCGGGGTGCTGCTCGACGCGGCGCACGGTGACGCCCTCCCGCGGACCGGGCATGGAGTGCGCCTCCTCGGCGCCGACCGGGCGGGACATCTGCAGCCACGTGCGCACGTGCTCGTAGCCGGCCTCGAGGAGGAAGCGCTGCTGGCGCTCGTCGGACTCGTAGGCACCGGAGTCGAGGACGGTCCACCGCAGCGTGCGCATCGCGGCGATGTCACGGGCATAGCGCTCGGCCGCTCGGAACAGCTCGGCCGCGAGCTCGTCCGCTGCACCGGCGGCGAGGTCGGGGTCGACGAGGAGGTCGACGATGGTGCGCCCGGCGGCCCGGTCGTGGACCGACAGCCACGCGACGATCCGGCTCGAGGAGCGCTCGCGGACCAGCGCCTGACGGCGGGTCCAGGAACCGATGCCGGTGAGCGTGGTCAGAACCCCTTCCTCGCTCGCCGACGACGAGCCCTTGCCACGGCGCTCGTGCTCGGCGAGGAGGGTCGCCACCTCGGCCGCATCGTCCGCGCGAGGGCGGGCCGCCGTGTAGTCCTCGGGAAGTCCGGCGATGTCGACGTCCTCGGCGCGCATCCCACAACTCTGTCACCCCGCCACCCCATCGCGCTGCCACGGCGACGAGAATGTACGGATGGGCAGCGTGCAGTCGGTCGCCGTCGTCGGGGCGGGCATGGTCGGTCTGGCCACCGCGTGGCACCTGCAGGAGCACGGGGTGCAGGTCACGGTCCTGGACCGGGAGGGGGTCGCGGCCGGGGCATCGTGGGGGAACGCCGGGTGGCTGACGCCCGCGTTCGTCGCGCCGCTGCCGGAGCCGGCCCTGTTGCGGTACGGCCTGCGCGCCCTGGTCTCGCCGAAGTCGCCCGTGTATGCGCCCCTCGCCGCCGACCGCAACCTCGCCCGGTTCATGGCCGGCTTCCTGCGGCACAGCACCCACGCCCGCTGGCAGGAGTCGATGCGCAGCCTGCTGCCGCTCGTGCGCGAGGCGCTCCCGGCGTTCGACCACCTCCGCGCGGAGGGCGTCTCGGGCGAGGTGCTCCGGGCCGACCCGGTGGTCGCGGCCTTCCCCCGCGTGGCGCAGGCCGGGCCGCTGACCGACGAGCTCGAGCACATCGCCGAGGTGGGCGGCACCGTGGCCTATGAGCTCGTGTCGGGCCAGGTCGCGAGGCGGCTCGCCCCCGTGCTCGCCGACTCGATCCAGGCGGCGGTGCTCGTGCGGGGCCAGCGCTTCATCAACCCGGTGACCTATGTCCACTCCCTCGCCGACGCCGTCCGGGCGAGGGGTGGCTCGGTCGTCGAGGGGGCCGAGGTCGTCGGGGTGCGGTCGGGGCCGGACGGCGTGGTCGTCGAGGTCGGTGGTGCCGAGGGCTCTGCCGAAGGAGGCGGTCGCTTCGACGCCGTCGTCGTCGCGACCGGCGCCTGGCTCGGACGGCTCTGCGCGCCGCTCGGGGTCACGCGCGTGGTGCAGGCCGGGCGCGGCTACTCGTTCAGCGTGGCCGCCGACCCGGTGCCGGAGGTGCCCGTCTATCTGCCCACGGCACGGGTCGCCGTGACGCCGCTCGGGGACCGGGTGCGGGTCGCCGGGATGATGGAGCTGCGCCGACCCGATGCCCGCTTCGACCACCGCCGCGTCACCGCGATCGTCGACTCGGTGCGACCGCTGCTGCAGGGCGTCGACCTCGACTCACGGCGCGACGAATGGGTCGGCTCGCGCCCGGTGACCATCGACGGGCTGCCGCTGATCGGCGCGACCGAGGCGTCCGGAGTCTTCGTCGCCGGGGGACACGGGATGTGGGGTGTCACTCTCGGCCCCGTCACCGGCCGCCTGCTCGCCGAGCAGGTCGTCACCGGCCGCACGCCCGACGCGCTGCGTCCGTTCGACCCATTGCGCTGAGGCCCCCGGCGGGAGCCTTTTCTTCCGTGGGAAGAAAACCCCACCTTCGGGAAGGGAGTCTTGCTTCCCATACCTGTCGTTTTCTTCCCGAAGCCGCCCAGCCCTCATGGGCGGTCGCCGAGTTGGGCGGCGCCGTGGACATCGAGGACGATGCTCGGAGTCCGTCCCCCACCCCGCCACCCCCACATACCTCTCGGGAGCCCACATGCCCAGTCTCACCGACTTCACCGCCCGCACGATCGACGGGACCGACAAGCCCCTCTCCGACTACGCGGGCCAGGTCGTCCTCGTCGTCAACACGGCGAGCCAGTGCGGTTTCACCCCGCAGTACGCCGGCCTCGAGCGGCTGCATCAGACCTACGGCGACGAAGGCTTCGCGGTGCTCGGCTTTCCGTGCAACCAGTTCGGCGGCCAGGAGCCCGGCACCGAGGACGAGATCGCCGCGTTCTGCGAGACGAGCTTCGGCGTGACGTTCCCGATGTTCGCCAAGGTCGACGTCAACGGCTCCGACGCCGACCCCCTCTTCGAGTGGCTGAAGTCGGAGAAGGGCGGACTGCTGGGGGACCGGATCAAGTGGAACTTCACGAAGTTCCTCGTCGGCCGTGACGGTCAGGTCATCGAGCGGTATGCGCCGCAGACCGACCCCGCCGACCTCACCGAGGACATCGAGGCGGCTCTGCAGGCCTGACACCCGCAGTGGGTGGCGCCGAACGAGGGCTGTCCGCCTCCCCTGGCACCACCGCGCCACAGCCGAATGTTGCGCACGCCACATCGCGGACTCTTGCCGCCCGGCTCGGCGCGGGACGACACTGGACTAAGCAAGCGCTTAGTCACGGGCGCTGTCGTCCTGCCCTGGAAGGAGCCCAGATGGGCCACTACACCGCCAACCTGCGCGACATCGAGTTCAACCTCTTCGAGGTGTTCGGCCGCGGCGAGCTCCTGGGCCACGGCCCCTACGAGGAGCTCGACACCGACACCGCTCGGGAGATGCTCAAGGAGATGGCCCGGCTCGCCGAGAACGAGCTCGCCGAGTCCTTCTCCGACGCCGACCGCAACCCGCCCGTCTACGACCCCGCGACCCAGCACGTCACGATGCCGGAGTCGTTCGCGAAGTCCTTCCGCGCATACCGCGACTCGGGCTTCTGGAACATCGACGTGCCCGCCGAGCTCGGCGGCACCGTCGCCCCGCCGAGCTTCCGCTGGGCGATGAACGAGATGATGCTCGGCTCCAACCCGGCCGTCGCGATGTTCGCCGCCTCCTACGGTTTCGCGGCCCTGCTGCAGCGCTACGGCACCGAGGACCAGAAGAAGCTGGCCCACTGGATCGTCGAGAAGAACTGGCACTGCACGATGGTGCTGACCGAACCCGACGCCGGCTCCGACGTCGGCGCCGGCCGCACCAAGGCCATCGACAACGGCGACGGAACGTGGCGGATCGAGGGCGTCAAGCGCTTCATCACCAGTGCCGAGTCCGACATGGTCGACAACGTCGTCCACTTCGTGCTCGCCCGCCCCGAGGGCGCCGGCCCGGGCACCAAGGGTCTGAGCCTCTTCGTCCTGTCCAAGTACGACGTCGACCTCGAGACCGGCGAGCTCGGCGAGCGAAACGGCGTCTACGTGACCAACGTCGAGAAGAAGATGGGCCTGAAGGTCAGCACGACGTGCGAGCTCACCTTCGGCGGCGAGCGGCCCGCCATCGGCACGCTCTACGGCGACGTCCACGACGGCATCGCGCAGATGTTCCACGTCATCGAGAACGCCCGGATGATGGTGGGCACCAAGGCCATCGCGACCCTCTCGGCCGGCTACCTCAACGCCCTGTCCTACGCCAAGGACCGGGTCCAGGGCGCCGACATGACGCAGATGACCGACAAGTCCGCCCCGCGCGTGACGATCACCCACCACCCCGACGTGCGCCGCAGCCTCATGCTGCAGAAGGCCTACGCCGAGGGTCTGCGTTCCCTCGTGCTCTACACCGCGACCCAGCAGGACGCGGTCGATCTGGCCCGCTTCGAGACCGGCTCCGAGCAGCTCGAGCGCGGCACCCCCGGTGAGATCGCGAGCCGGGTCAACGACCTCCTCCTGCCGATCGTCAAGGGCCTCGGCTCCGAGCGCGCCTGGGTGCTGCTCGGCACCGAGTCCCTCCAGACCTTCGGCGGCTCCGGGTTCCTCCAGGACTACCCGGTGGAGCAGTACGTCCGCGACGCCAAGATCGACACGCTCTACGAGGGCACGACGGCCATCCAGGGCCTGGACTTCTTCTTCCGCAAGATCATCAAGGACAAGGCGGAGTCCCTCGGCCTCCTGGCCAACCAGATCCAGGAGCTCGCCAAGGACATGGGCAGCCATGGCGGTGCGCTCGACCGCGAGAAGGGTCTGCTCGGCGAGGCGCTCGAAAGCGTCCAGGGCATCCTCGGCTTCATGGTCGGCGAGCTCATGAAGTCCGACCCGCGCGCTGAGGGCGGCGATGTCCGCAACCTCTACAAGGTCGGCCAGAACACGACCCGCTTCCTGCTCTCGGCCGGCGACCTCGTCGTCGGGTGGCTGCTGCTGCGTCAGGCCGAGGTCGCGCTCGACGCGCTTGAGCGGGACGGCCTGAGCGAGAAGGACCGCGACTTCTACACCGGCAAGGTGGCCGCCGCCAAGTTCTACGCCCGCCAGGTGCTGCCCCGCCTCGCCGCCGAGCGCGCGATGGCCGAGGTCACCGACAACGAGCTCATGGACGTGCCCGAGTCAGCGTTCTGACACACGCCTCCCGTCCGGTCGCCCCCGACCGGACTCACATGGCCCCCGACCCCGCCGCTCATGGCTAGGTTGGGGGTCATGTCGTTCGCCCACGTCTCACCCGCCCCGCCGATGGACCTGGCGGGCCTGGCCACCGCATACGAGCAGACGGCGCGTGCGGTCCTCGCGCTGGGCCGCGGCTGTCCACCCGAGCGGGCCGGCGACCCGACGCCGTGCCCCGGCTGGGACGTCTTCGCGCAGGTCGCGCACGTCGAGTCGCTGGAGTCGATGTTCCTCGGCGAACCGCCGCCGCAGGTCGACATCGGCCGGCCTGAGCACGTGCGCAGCGACATGGGAGGGTTCATCGAGCAGCTCGTCGAGTCCCGGCGCGGGATGTCGCTGGCCGACCTGTGCGACCGTCTCGAGTCGGCCATCGACAGGCGCGTGCGCCATTGGCGCACATCGGGACTCACGCTCGAGGCCCGGGAGCCCGGACCGTTCGGGATGTCGACCGTCGGGGACGTCCTCTCGATCCGCTGCTTCGACATCTGGACCCACGAGCAGGACCTGCGCGAGACCCTCGGCGAGCCCGGCGGCCTCGACTCACCGGCCGCGTCGATCGCCATGTCGAGGTTGTATGCGGCGCTCGGCCGGGTCGTCGTACGCGCCGGTGTGCCGGTGGGAGAGTCGGTCGTGGTCGAGCTGAGCGGACCGGTCACCGGCCGACAGGGAGCGCGCGTGGCGGAGGTCGACGGGAGGCTCCGCGGAGTGCTCGAGGACGTGTCGGACGAGGACGCGCGGTGCGTGCTCACGCTGGGCACCCGGGAGATGGGACGGCTCGGCGCTGGACGCGTCCCGATGGGCGAGGCCGGCGGCTTCCCGTGGACGGCGACCGGAGATCTCGGGACGGCCGCGGCGCTCGTCGCCCACTTCGCCGTCACCCCCTGAGGCGATCCGCCGTCCCTAGCGCACGGGTTGTACGCCCCTGGCGCACGGGTTGCACGCGACTTATAGTTGCATGGTGCAACCAACCATATCCCCCCGACTGGGCGACGAGCTCGTGCGGGTCCTCAAGCTCATGCAGGCCGCCCGCAGCCGGTGGCCCGGACCCGCAGAGGGGCTCGACAGCTCGGCCTTCCCGATCCTCTTCGTCCTCTCGCGAGAGCCACAGCGGGTCAGCGAGATCGCGGACACCATCCACTCCGACGTCTCGACCGTGAGCCGGCAGGTCGCTGGGCTCATCCGCTCCGGGTTCGTCGACCGGACCCCCGACCCCGAGGACCGACGAGCCCAGGTGCTGACGCTCACACAGGACGGTCGCGACATCATCGCCACCCATCGGCGGCTCCGCGACGAGTGGCTCAGCCGACTCGTCGGTGACTGGCCCGACGAGGACCTCACCGCGCTGACGAACCTTCTCGCCCGGTTCGGCGACTCCCTCCAGGACCACCTCGGCGGCCCGCAGGACGGCATCTCATGAGCGCCGCGGCACAGCCGGCCCCCACGACGCCGGCGACCGAGCTCACCCACCGCGAGGTGGTGACGATCCTCCTCGGGCTCATGACCGGGATGTTCCTCGCCGCACTCGACCAGACGATCGTCGCGACGGCGATCCGGACGATCGCCGACGACCTGCAGGGTCTGCAGCACCAGGCGTGGGCGACCACCGCATACCTCATCACCTCGACGATCGTCACGCCGCTCTACGGCAAGCTCGGCGACATCTACGGGCGCAAGCGCCTCTTCACCACGGCGATCACGATCTTCATCTTCGGCTCGGTGCTCTGCACCTTCGCGACGTCGATGGAGAGCCTCGCCGTCTCCCGGGCCGTCCAGGGCCTCGGAGCGGGCGGCCTGTTCTCACTCGCCCTCGCGATCATCGGAGACATCGTCCCGCCGCGCGAGCGGGCGAAGTACCAGGGCTACTTCCTCGCCGTGTTCGGCACCTCCTCGGTGCTCGGTCCGGTCATCGGCGGCTTCTTCGCCGGTCAGGAGACCCTGCTCGGCATCGACGGCTGGCGGTGGGTCTTCCTCGTCAACGTGCCGATCGGCATCGTCGCGCTCCTCGTCGTCCGACGCACGCTGCACCTGCGCCACCAGCGTCTCGACCACCGCATCGACTGGGCGGGCGCCGTGCTGCTCTCGCTCGCCCTCGTCCCCCTCCTGCTCGTCCTCGAACAGGGACGCGAGTGGGGCTGGGACTCGCCGCGCTCGATCGCCGCCTTCGTCGTCGGCGGCCTGGCGGCTCTGGCCTTCCTCTGGCAGGAGTGGCGGATGGGCGAGGAGGCGATCCTGCCGCTCAGGATGTTCCGCAACAGGACCGTGGGCGTGGCGTCGGTGGCGTCGGTGCTCATCGGCATCGCGATGTTCGGCGGACTGGCGTCGATCCCGCTCTACCTGCAGATCGTCAAGGGTGCGACGCCAACCGAAGCCGGACTGCTCCTCCTGCCGATGACCCTGGGCATCATGTTCGGCTCGGTGTTCTCGGGCCAGCTCATCTCGCGAACGGGTCGCTACCGACACTTCCCGATCATCGGCGGAGCCCTGCTGGCCGTCTCGCTGTTCGCGTTCGGCTGGGTGGCCTACGACACTCCGCTGTGGCAGACGATGATCATCATGGTGTTCTTCGGAGTCGGACTCGGCTTCAACTTCCAGCCGCTCACCCTCGCCGTCCAGAACGCCGTGCCCCCTCAGCAGATCGGCGTGGCGACCTCGACGGCGACCTTCACCCGGCAGATCGGCGGCACCATCGGCACCGCGGTGTTCCTCTCGATCCTGTTCGGCCGCCTGCCGGAGACCATCGCGGCGGCGACCCAGCGGCTGTCGGGGACCGCGGACTACCAGGCTGCCCTGCGCGACCCCGCCAATGCCGAGTTCGCCGCCCAGCTGGCCCAGGCCCAGGCGAGCGGCTCCAACGCCGCGGCGAGCAGCGGCATCCTCGACGACAGCTCGTTCCTCAGCCAGTTGGACGAGCGGCTCGCCCGCCCGTTCCTCATCGGGTTCTCCGAAGCGATGGACACCGTGTTCCTCGTCGGCGCGGGCGTCATGGTCGTGGGCTTCCTCGTCCTGCTGCTCCTGCCGCACGTCGAGCTGCGCAAGGGGTCGGCGTACTCGGAGCGGGACTCCGCGGTCGCGGCGGCACCGAGCGAGGGCTGAGCGCCCGCGCGCTCTGGAGCAGCCCGGACGACGAACGGCGCGGACGCACACTCCCTTTGGGGTATGCGTCCGCGCCGTCGGTGCGAACGTGCGACCTGCGTCAGCGCGGGTCGACGTCCGTGCGGTCCACGCGCGACCCGGTGTTCGGGTCGACGTGCGACTCACGCGTCGTGCTGTAGCCGCCGGCGCGGCGACCGCGCATCGCGAACGAGAGGGCGATGGCGAGCAGACCGCCGGCGATGAGGATCCAGCCGAGCATGTTCTCGCTCACGCCGGGGATGTCGACGGTGATGACGTCGAAGGCGAAGATCGCGCCGAGGACGATGAGGACCACTCCGAGTCCGATGTACATATCTCCTCCTGAGGAGATCTGGGAACAGAACGCCCCAGCGTAACCCCAGAATCTCTCCTGACCTGCACTGACGCTTCGGGGGCGGAGGTGCGGACGGCCCGTGAGACTCGTGACCCGGAAGCGCGGTACCGCAACGAATCCTCCGGTCCGAGACTCTTGCTCCCTGGTGGGACCGCTATGTCCGACGATCAGCGGAAGGTCCCGCGATCCGCGGAGCAAAGGTCGCGCGAGCGGGACCGCAGCCGCCGGACGGTATGCGGTGGTCGCCCGAGCGGTCAGAGTCGCCGGTCGGCGAGTACGGGGAACGCCTCCCGCGCGGCTGCCACCTCGTCGAGGTCGATGACGACGTCGAGGATCTCCTCCCCGGTCCCGGCCTCGGCGAGCACCTGTCCCATCGGGCCGACGACCTGGGAACGGCCGCCCATCGGCGTGCGAGCGTGGGTGCCGGCGGTGTTCCCCGCGATGAGGAAGGCTTGGTTCTCGATGGCCCGGGCCCGGCCGAGTGTGCTCCAGGCCTCGACCCGCGCCGCCGGCCACGCCGCTGGGACGAGGAAGACCTCGGCACCGGCGTCGAGCTGGGCGCGGTAGAGCTCGGGGAAGCGCAGGTCGTAGCACGTCGACAGCGCCGCGTGGTGCCCGGTCGGCAGGGTGAGGCCGACGATGACCTCGCCGGCCTCCATGAGGAGGGGTTCTCCTGCCCCGAAGCCGAAGCGGTGGACCTTGCGATAGACCGCGAGCTGCTCCCCGTCGGCGGCGTACACGAGCGAGGTGTTGGACAGCTGCTTGCCCTCGACTCCGGGCTCCGCGAGCCGCTCGACGATCGAGCCGGCATGCAGCAGGATCCCGCATTCGCGCGCGAGGGCGCTCATCGCCTCGGCGGTCGGCCCGTCGACCGGCTCCGCCAGCTCGTCCCACAGCTGGTAGCCGAACCCGCTCTGCGGCCACAGCTCGGGCAGCATCACCAGATGAGGAGCATCGCCGGCGGAACCGGAGCAGACCGAGCGCACGAGGTCGGAGACGCGGGAGGTGCGGTCGGCGACCGACTCGCCGTCCGCATACCCGAGCTGGACCAGGCTGACGCGCAGCGGTGAGGTCACCGCCCGCCTCCCGTCCGCCCGCCGCCGCTCCTGCGCTCGGCGAGCATCGCGTTGTAGGCCGCCAGCTCGGCGTCGCCGTCGCGGTCGGCCTGACGGTCCTTGCGGCGGGTCTCCGCCCGATCGCTCTTGACCCAGTTGACTGCGACGAGCAGAGCGAGGATCAGGGTGGGCGCCTCGCCAACCCCCCAGGCGATCTCGCCCGCCGTGTGCTGGTCGGCGAGCGGGTCGGTGAGCCAGGGCAGGTTTAGGTTGGCGAAGTAGTTCGCCGCGAGCAGCGTGTCGGTGCCGGTGAGGATGACGCCGAAGAATGCGTGGAACGAGACCGTGACGAACAGGATCGTCAGCAGCACCAGCGGATGCCAGCGGCGCGGGCCGGGGTCGATGCCGATGAGGACCCACGTGAAGAGGTATCCGGTGATGAGGAAGTGGGCCATCATGAGCAGGTGCCCGGTGTGCGTCGTCAGGGCGAGCTCGAACGCCGGGGAGTAGTAGAAGAGGGCGAGCGAGACGAAGAACAGCATCGCCGCGACGACCGGGTTGGTCAGGACGCGGTTGGCGCGGGAGTGGACGATCTGGAGGATCAGCTCGCGCGGTCCCCACGTCTTGTCCTGCCGCGGCTTGAGTGCGCGGAGGGCGAGGGTCACGGGCGCGCCCGGCACGAGGAGCAACGGCACAAACATGGCGACGAGCATGTGCATGACCATGTGCGTTGAGAACAGAACACGACCCCAGATGCCGGGAGCGCCGCTCGTCGCGTAGATGAAGAGCAGCCACCCGGCGATCCAGACGGCGGTGCGCAACCACGGCCAGTGGTCACCGCGGCGGCGCAGGCGCACCACCCCGGCCACGTAGAGACCGATCGCCACGAGGGCGATGGTCGTCAGGAGCCAGTCGATCCGCCAGGAGAGGAACCAGTCGGCCGTCGTGGGCGCCCCCGGGTCGGGGTAGCCGGACAGGGTCGTGACGAGATCCGCCGGCGGGACCTCACGCAGGTCCGGGGGAACCGCCCGGGACAGGGCGACCCCCAGCGCCGTCGCCGCGGCCATCAGCGTCACCTCGACGGTGACGAGCCGGGCGAAGGCACCCCGGGCCTGCTCGGAGGAGCGCAGCCGGCCGACGATCGATCGGCGCTGCTGCCAGCCGATCGCACCGAGCACCGCGATGATGCCCACCTTGACGAGCACGAGGATGCCGTATGCGCTGGTCACCCCCTCGAGGCCACCGATCCGCAGCCAGGCGCTCTGCATCCCGGACAGGGCGATGGCGACGTAGGACCACAGCGCTAGCACGGAATAGCGCTCGACGGTGGCGGCGAGGTCGGCACCTCGTCCCGGCTCGAGCAGATGCGGGCGCATGAGGACCAGCCCGATCAGCCCGCCCACCCAGACCGTGAGGCCGAGCAGGTGGAAGCCCATCGCGTTGACCGCCTCCTCATGACCGACCGCGTTCGCGGCGTGGCCGGTCAGCGCCGTGACGACCACACCGAAGATCGCGAGGAAGGTCAGCCAGGCCAGAGCCGCGCGCGACGTCGCCGACGATGCGCCGACCGTGACGACGAGCCCGCTCAGCGTGGAGATCGCCAGGACCCGGGTGAGCTCGAGACTGAAGACGAAGGAGCCGATCTGGGTCAGCACCTGGCCCGAGCTCGGCGGTGCCCCGACGAGCTCGGCGAAGGTGAGGAGAACCGTCAGGGCGCCGGCGGTGACCCAGACGACGCCGGCGCGCACCGCATACCGAACCGCCGTGGCGCGCCGCTGCGTGCTGCCACGCTCCGGCATGAGGAACGCCGCGAGGCCGAGCAGGCCGGCCGTGGTGAACGCGGCCAGCTGCCACACGAGGGTCGTGACCGGCAAGCCCCAGCGCACGAGCGGGCCTGGGTCCCCCAGGGTGGGCGGTTCCGTCGAGCCGGTCGCGAGCAGCCCGGCGACGAGCACACCCAGGCCGACCGCGATCGCGCCGCCGAGCACGGTCGGGGTGCTGACCCGAGGCCGCGCCGGGGCGGTGGTCGTCGACATGGGACAAGACTACGTTCGGGTGCCGACGGTGTGCCCGTGAGCCGGTGCGGTTGACCTCGCCGAGCGCCGGGAGCACGATCGACGGTATGGCGACCGCACTCCCCGAGCGGCTGTCGGCCGCGGACGCGTCGAACATCGAGATCGACTCACCGGACCAGGTCAACTCGTTCCTCATGGCTGGGCACCTCGGCGTGGGCGGCTTCGTTCGCGGCCCGGACGACGTCGACCTCGACCTGCTGCGGGCGGCGATCCGCGAGCGTATCGAGCCGTCCGCCTCAGGCGCCGGCGACCTGGTTCGCTTCACCCAGCGGGTGCGTCTGCACCCGCGGCCGCTGGTCTGGGAGGGCTGCGAGCCGGACCTGACGTGGCACGTCCGTCGCACCGAGCCGGTCGCAGGTGAGCAGGGCTTCGCGACGCTCGTTGCCGAGTCGATGACGACACCGCTCCCGCTCGACCGCCCGCTGTGGGAGCTGCTCGTCGTCCCCGGCGCCACCGCCACAGGACCGGGCGTCGTCCTCAGGCTGCACCACTGCGTCTCCGACGGCGTGGGCGCCGTCTCCCTCGTCGGACATCTGTTCGGCGCGGATGCGCAGCCCGAGGAGCGGTCCCGTGCGGCGCCGTCCGCGCAGTCGCCCCGGCCGGGATCGCACTCTCCCCGGCCCACCCGCCCGCGCACCCGGGGCCGGGACCGGCTGCGCACGCTGGCGGCCTCCGTCGCACGGACGACCGCTGTCTTCCGGGCGACCGTCCCGCGCACGGTCCTCCTCGGCCCGATCGGAGGGCACCGGGGCGTGGCGCTCGTCGACGTGCCGGTCGAGCCGCTCGCCGCGGCCGCGAGGGCGCAGGGCGCGACGGTCAACGACGTCCTGCTCGCGGCGGTCGCCGGCTCCGTCGAAGCGACGCTGCGGGCGGACGGCCATCCGGTGCCGGACGTTCTCCCGGCGAGCGTCCCCGTCGCGCTGGCCGAGCGGGGTTCCTCCGGCAACGCGGTCGGCGTGATGCTCGCCCCCCTCCCGAGCGGGGTGGACGACATCGGCCGGCGGATCAGGCTCATCGGCGCCGTGACCCGGACCGCCAAGGACGCGGCGCGGGCGCAGGGCACCTTCGAGCTGACCCGCAGCAGGTTGGGGTCGCGCGCGTTCGCGTGGCTGGCCAGACGGCAGCGCTTCATCGCCTTGTTCGTCACGAACGTGCGTGGTCCTGCGCAACGGATGCACCTGGCCGGCGCGCCGCTGCTGCGAGCCTGGCCGGTGGCGCCGATCCAGGGCAACGTGCGCTTCGGGGTGGCTGCGATGTCCTACGACGGACGGCTCGGGGTGGCGGTGCATGTCGACGCGGACGCTCTCAAAGCGGAGGTCGCCGGCCGCGCTCTGGAGGCCGAACTGCGGCGGGTCGCCGAGTGGGACGGGTGATGCGCGCCGCCGGCAGCGTCCCCGACGGCGCCGTGGTTCAGGTCCCGGAAGCCGCCCGCTCGGCCCGCAGCAACGGCCGGTAGCGGAGGCCGGCCAGGAGGACCGCGACGAGGCCGGCGCCCACCGGCACCGCATATGCGGCGTGCGCCCCGAGGCGGTCCACCGCGATGCCGCCGACCGCCGCACCGAGCGAGATCCCGATGAGGATGCCGGTGACGGCGATCGCCATCCCCTCGGTCATCAGCGCCCGTGGCACGAGATGCTGCGAGAGCGTCATCGCGGTGATGAGCATGGGGGCGGTGGCGCACCCGGCGACGAGCATGACGAGGACGAGCCCCCAGAGGTTCCACAGCTCTCCGACGACCAGTGCGGGAGCCTCGAGGACGAACATGCCGACCGCCGCATACAGCAGTCTGCGGGTGAGCGACATGCGGAAGGTGATGGCTCCGAAGACGATTCCCGCGATGGTCGATCCGAGCGCGAACGAGGCGAGGATGACCGAGGACATCCGCGGCTGCCCCGCCTCGTCCGCGACGGCGACGGCGACGACCTCGTTGGCTCCGAAGATGATGCCGGTCATGACGAGCACGACCGCGACGGGCAGCAGGCCCGCGTGACGGATCGCGAGGCCGGGCGGACGATGCTCGCGATCGGTGACCGGCGGCTCGGTGCGCCTGGCGAAGAGGAAGATGATCATGCCGGTGCCGAAGAGCAGGCTGGCGCCGAGCAGCCCCGCCTCCGGGAACCACGTCGTCGCGAGGAGCACGGCGAGGACCGGGCCGAGGACGAAGGACGCCTCGTCGAGGACCTGCTCGAACGACATCGCGGTGTGCAGTCGGTCGGGACGGTCGCGGAAGATGTGCGCCCAGCGGGCACGGGACATCGGCCCGAGCTCCGGGGTGATCGCCGAGATCGCGTATGCGAGGAAGACCGCCCAGATCGGCGCCAGCTCGGCGGACAGATAGACCGTGACGAGCGCGCCCGTGACCGAGAGCAGGACGAACGGGAGGGCGGCGCGGCGCTGGCCGTGCTTGTCCGCGAGCCGGCCGATGACGGGTCCGGCGATGGCCAGGACGAGGATTCCGACGGCGGAGACGGCGCCGGCCAGGGTGTAGGACCCGCGCCGCTGGCTAAGCATGACGATGACGGCGACGCCGAACATGGCGCCGCCGGTGCGGGCGAGGATGCCTCCGAGCACGAACGGCCAGACGTTGGGGGCCGTGAGGACGGGGCGATATGCGGTGAGCATTGCCGGCTCAGTATGCGGTTCGCGCCTCCGGGGACGCCAACCGGTTCCGCGGACCGGGGGTCGGTCCTGCGCGAACGCCGGGTTCGGGATGCCTGCGCGCTGGCCGCTGGAGCCCGGCAGACGCGTCAGAAGAGGTGGAGGGCCCGGCGCGGGCAGGCCCGAACCGCCTCCCGGGCAAGGATCTGCTCCTCGGCCGGAACCGGCCCCAGGATGACCGGATAGCCCCACTCGTCGAGGAGGATCCGTTCGGGCAGCAGCTCGGCGCAGAGCCCCCGGCCCTCACACCGGGGCCAGTCGACCTTGAGCGCCTTCCCCTCCGCGTTCACAGCGCCTCCACCGCCAGGTCGGCGTGGCACGAGCACCGCTGGCGCAGGTGGGCTTCCACATGGTCGTCGAGGGTGGTCAGCAGTGAGGCGACGAGCCGGGCCGTCCCGTCGGGGTGCGCACAGGCGCCGCGGCCCCGGACGAGTCCGGTGAGCTCCTCGATTCTCGGCCTCGAGTCGACTCCGTGCGCGAGCGCCTCGACCTCCCGGGCGAGGGCGGGGAGCCCGTTCCTGCACGGACCGCACCGACCCGCCGTCTCGGCAGCCAGATAGGCGGTGTAGCGCGCCGTCTCGGCGACCGGGCAGGCACCGGTCGCGAGAGACAGCACCGATCCGGCCCCCAGGGACGCCCCGACTCGGCGGAGGTGCGCGTTCGACCAGCGCACGTCGGCGACGTCATCCGGGTGCACCCAGGACCCGTGGAACCCGCCGATCAGGAGGGGCGCGCGGAGCGCCTCGTCACCCAGTACCGACCCGGCAGGCGCGCCGTGCTCGACCTCGACGACGCGGACTCCCGCGAACCGCCCGTCCGACTGTGGCGGGGTGGTCAGCGTCAGGAGCGTCGTTCCCGGCTCCGCGGCGGTTCCGTGGGAGGCGTATCGCTCGGCTCCCCACCGGACGATCGCCGCCAGGTGTGCAAAGGACTCCGCGTTCGAGAGCAGCGTCGGCCTGCCGCGGTGTCCGTCGACGGCCTCGGGAGCCCAGGACGTCACGGGCAGTCCGGTGCGGCCGGCGATGAGCTCGAGCACGGCGCGGGCCTGCCCCGAGACGAACCTGGGCTCGGCCTCGTGCCACTGCCAGCGCACACCCCGGTCCTGACGGTCGGCGATCGCGGTCGTGACCGCCGTGCCCGCCCACTGTCGATCGGCGGCCGTCACGACGTGGATGGACCGGGCGCCGATGGCTCGGGCGGCCAGCACGGCCCCGTCGAGCACGAGGTGGGGAGCGACCTCGAGCAGCGCCGTGTCCTTGGCGCTGGCCGGTTCTCCTTCGGCGGCGTTGACGACGACCACGGGGCGGCGTCCGGGCAGGCTGCTCCGGCGCTCCAGCACCGTCTCGAGCTTGCGCGCCATCGGGAAGCCGGCGCCCCCGCGGCCCCGGACCGCGAGCGGCGCGAACTGCGCCAGAAGATGGTCCGCGTCGGGGTCAGGAAGCGGACCGAAGCGGGACAGGTGGGCGGCCGACCCGGGTCCGCCGCCGAGCCCGGAGAGCAGGAGCGGGCCGGGAGCCACGTCGACGAGAGCGGGAGGACGGATCATCGTGCACCTGCCGGGTCGGCTCCGAGGAGGTCCTCGAGGTGCGCCTCGTCCGCGTCGCCGGGACCGGTCCGATGAACGGCGCCCACTGCGAGGATCGCTCGGCGCCGCCGGCCTGCTGACACCAGCCGCGCTCCGACCGCCAGGGCGACGGCCGCCACGCATCCGGCGGTGATGGCCGCCAGCCAGCTGCTGCCGGCATCGGTGCCGATGCCCACGCCGTGGACGACACCTGCCGTCCAGGCGGCGTAGGTCGTCAGGTGGACGAGGAACCAGGCACGGTGGGGAAGCCGGCCGCGGGCGAGCGACGTCGCCGCGACGACGAGCGTGAGGTCGAGGGCCAGGGTGCCGAGCCCCAGCCAGACGGGCTCGTAGCTCGCTCCGACCGGCACGACGGCATGCCACCAGCGGATGTCGACGTACTCGTCGACGACCGCGGTGATCGCGTGTGCGGTGAGGAGGAGCACCGAGAGAGCCGCAAGGGTCCGGTGCAGGCCCTGGGTGACGAAGCGGGGCCACAGCGGACTGGCCCCGCGACCGGTCGCGAGCACGCCGAGCACCACCGAGAGCGTGAAGAGGACGAGGAGGACGACACCGGTCCCGCGGTTGAGGTACCAGAGCAGGGGCGAGCTCATTCGGACACCTCGAACCCCGACGCGTCCCAGGCCGGTGTCGTCAGCACACGGTCGTCGACATCCACGAGCCGCGCCGCGACATCGCGCGCGAGCAGCCAGGGCCATGCGGCGTCACCGAGCACCATGGCGGCGGTGCTCGCCGTGTTCGCCGCGACCGCGGTGCGGCCCCAGGCGGTCACGGTGCGCAGCGGGCCGTCGGCGGGGGCACCCGTCCTGGGGTCGACCAGGTGGTTCCACTGCCGACCGCCCCGTGACCACCGGCGCGCGGCCGTGCTCGAGGTCGCGAGACCACCGTCGCGCAGCCGCACCCTCGGGGGAGTCCCATCCGTCTCGAGATCGGCGACGGTGCCGGCCAGAACGACCGGGTAGGCCGGCACTGATGTGACGTTCCCGTCGTCCGGGCCCGCGACCCGGACGTCTCCGCCCACACTGACGAGGGCGGGAGCGCCGAGCTCATGCGCGATGGCGAGAGCCACGAGGTCGGCGGCGAGCGCCTTGCCGGTCGCTCCGAGGTCGAGCTCGGACCCGGGTGGCACGCACACTCCGTCGTCCCCGACCTGCACGTTTCGCCAGTCGCGCCGGGGACGCGGAACAGAGGTGGGCGCGGGGTCGTCCGCAGGGACGAGGGCGAACGTGCGGTCGTATCCGGCTGCGGTGAGCACCGTCCCCAGCGTCGGGTCGACGAGGCCGTCGGTCTCGTCCGCTGCCTCGAGCGCGACCTGCACCGCGGCGACGAGGAGGGGGGACACGGACACGATGCTGCCGGCGGCCCGGTTGGCGTGGCTGAGGTCACTGTCGGCGCGGAAGCGGCTGCAGGCGAGATCCACCTCGTTCAGGATGTCGACGGCGAGCGCCACCGCGGAGGCGATCGCGTCCGGTGTCGTCCGCAGGTCGACATAGGTACCCAGCGCCCGCCACGAGGCGGCGCCGAGATCGGCGTCCACGGCCAGGACGGGTGGGTCGTCGGCCGCCGTGGTGGTCGGGCGGGTCCTCGCGGTCATGGCGGTCATGGCGGTCATGGCGGTCACGAGCCGGTGCTCTTGGCAGGCGGGGCGGGGGGCGGCGGGGGCGTGTCCACTCGGCCCTGCGAACCCGCGGACGATGGTCGGCCCCCGACGGTGGCACTCCCCGAGGAGGATGCTCCGACACGCACCTCGGGGCCCACGACGGTGCGCTCCGGTCGCGGCGTCACCACCACGACCGGGTTCTCGGCGGCCCACTCGGCGAGCGCCTCGGCATGGGCACGGGCGGCCTCCGCCTCGGCCGCGGCGGCCCCGAGGGCGTTGTCGGTCTGGTCCTGTGCCGTCTCGTGCGCCGCTGCGGCGGTGGCCGCCACGGTCCCGGCTGCCGTCGCGGCCGCGAGGGTGCCGCTGAGAACCTGCAGGAGCAGGCGGGAACGGTTGCGTTGAGCGGGGCTCAGGAGCGGTCTCACGGGTGGGTCCTCACGGCGGTCGGGACAGGCACCGGACGGTGCCACCGACCCCACGATCCGGCTCCCCTCGGCAAGGGCGCCTCATCGGTCCGTTAAGGAATCGTCATGCTCGCGATCCCCCGGGCTCCGACGACGGCGCGTCGCCGGTGCGCACACCGTGTGGACGGCGCTGGGGCCCAACCGCCCACGGGGCGACCAGGGCAACTCCTTGATCCTGTCTTGACACGCCCGCGAGGCGCTCTTGACGCGGCGGCCGGGAGCCTGGAGGCAGTCCCAACCGTCCAGTCCCGGAGGTCATCGTGTCGCTGTCCGCCCCCATCGGCGCTGGTCTGCTCATCGGCGGCCTCGCCGCCTTCGCCGTGTACTCCTCGGCAGCGCCGATCGACGAAGCAGCTGTCGGCGTGCCGACCTCCACCCCGACCCTCGCTGCGACGGCGCGGCCGACGGTGACGCTGATGGCGCCGGGGTGTGAACCCCCTGCCGTGCTCGTGGAGGGTGAGTGCCTCGTCACCGTGCCCGGACCCACGATCGCGGTCCCCGGTCCCGGATGGTCGTCCCAGGCGACCGACGAGGAGTGGGAGGACGACGACCATGATGACGACGACCATGATGACGATGATGACGATGACCACCGCGACGACGACCACCACGACCATGACGACGACTGACCAGAGCGCGGAGCCCTCTCACCTCGTCAGGAACGACTCCGCGACTCCGAGTCGACCGACGACCCTTCCTGCGCCGGGAGGGTGACGGTGACGTCGAGGCCGCCGAGGTCCGAACGGTCGAGACTCACGGACCCGCCGACACCTTCGGCCAGACGGTGGACGATCGCGAGCCCGAGCCCGGTCGATCCCGCGTCGCTGTGGCCGCGTCCGCGGTACGGCTGGTGCAGACCGGGACCTGCGTCAGCGACGGTGAGGCTCAGCCCTGCCTGTCGTGCCTCCTCGACACCAGCGGCACCCTCGACACCGGCGGGACTGTCGACACCACCGGAAACGTCGATGATGACCGGACGGATCGTGACGCGGACCTCGGCGCCCTCCGGCGTGTGCGCGAAGACGTTGTCCAGGAGGATGTCGACGATCTCTCGCACGTCCTCGGCCGGCAGCCCGACCGGTGTTCGCACGGTCACGGTCGCGGCGGTCCGGGGGTCGGTCACCGCGCCGTCGTCGACCGCCACGGTCATTCGCCTCCCCTGGTCCTCGGCGAGAGGCGACCAGAAGGCGACTCGAGCGGCGACCACCGCCGGCAGCTCGCTGGACCTCGGGAGCTCGTCACGCACGGCCCGTCTGGCGTCGCGCACGACGTCGTCGATACTGCGCTGGAGCTCGTCGACGTGGGCCCGCAGTCGGCCGGCCAGCTCCTCGTCCGTCACGAGGTCGGTGTCCAGCCGCAGGGCCGTGACGGGAGTGCGGAGCCGATGACCGAGATCTGCGACGTTCTCCCGCTCGGCGGTCACGAGCTCGTGGATCCGGTCGGCGAGCGCGTTGAGCGCACGACCGAGCTCCGCGGTCTCCGGCGGGCCGCCCGGCACTGCTCGGGCGGTCGAGTCGCCCTCGCGCAGCCGGTGTGCGACACGGGCCACCTCGACGACCGGCTCACTGGTGCGCCGGCCCAGTCGGAAAGCTGCCGCCACCGACAGGGCCACCAGTCCCAGGCCGAGGACCGAGATCGTCACCCATGCCCCCAGGACCCCCTCGCGGAGCTCCTCGGCGGGCACCGTGGCAACCACCACCTCGAGACCGCGGGAGGTCGCCACCGGCACGACGGCGTCCAGCCCGTGATCCTGGTCGATGGTGAACGCGCCCTGCTCCTCACGGGCACGCGCGACAGCAGCCCAGGTGTCACGGTCGAGCGTGTCCGCCGTGGGCACACCGTCCCGGCCGAGCACCGTTCCATCGGCCTCGACCACGATGACCTCCGGTCCGCGGATCCCGGCGTCAGCCACGGTGCGGGCGAGGGTCTCCCTGTCCTCGAGGCTGGCCACCAGCGTCGCGACGCTCTGGGCCTGCTCCCGAGCGCGGGTCGTCGCCCGGTCCGTAGCAAGGTTGGCGACGAGGAAGCACAGGGGGACGATGAAGGCCAGCACGACCGCAGAGGTCGTGGCCGCCACGAGGAAGGCGATGCGGCGCGTCACGAGTCAGGATCCTCGCGGGTGTCGCTCGGAGAGGTGAGCCGCACGCCCACGCCACGCACACTGTGGAGGTACACCGGATGAGCGGCCGTCTCGCCCAGCTTGCGACGGAGCCACGACAGGTGGACGTCGACGGTGCGCTCGCCCCCGCCGTACGGTTGGTTCCACACCTCGGCGAGGATGTCTCGTTTCGTGACGACCTCACCCGCGCGGCCGGCGAGCAGGTGGAGCAGATCGAACTCCAGTCGCGACAGGTCGAGCTCGGTCCCGCGCAGGGTCGCCTGCCGGGTCATGGGATCCACGACCAGGTCCCCGACCCGGAGCGGCTCCGGCGCGCCGCCGCCGGCGGTCCGGCGCAGGACCGCCCGGATGCGCGCCTCGAGCTGGTCCATGCCGAAGGGCTTGACGACATAGTCGTCGGCGCCCGCATCGAGAGCCCGCACCACCGAGGGGTCGTCGTCGCGGGCCGTCACGACGATGACGGGCGTGCTCCGCACCGCGCGGAGCATGGTCAGGAGGCTGTGTCCGTCGAGGTCGGGGAGTCCCAGGTCGAGGAGGACGACATCTGGCTGCTCGTCGAGCGCCTGCTGCAGACCTGTCAGCCCCGCCGGAGCGCTCGACACGACGTGGCCGCGATCGGTCAGCGAGCGGATCAGGGACGAGCGGATCGCCGGGTCGTCCTCGATGACGAGCACGTGTGTCACAGTGGGCACACTATGGCAGAGCGGACGTGAGCAGAGTGGGGACGCGACAACGCCGACTCGTGGCGATGGCTCTCGGATGGGTGGCAGTCGTCGTCGCCGTCGCCGTCGTCACCTTCATCGTGGTCGACCGGGCAGGACGGGGGGTGGGGCAGGCCACCGGGGCGCCCACGCTGCCGGACGTCGCCTCCTCGACCGGCACCCTGCCTGCGGCGACGGTGTCAGGCACCGCCGGCTCACCCGGCTCCACGGGGACCCCGACAGGCCCGACCGAGTCCACCGGGGGGACGGCACGCACCGAGTCCTTCACGACGGCCGGTGGCACCGTGGTCGCGTCCTGCGACGGGGAGCAGGTCACCCTCGAGTCCATCACCGTGCGGGACGGCTGGCGGTTCGAGCAGGAGGCCGAGCGGGGACGGCTCGAGGTGAAGTTCGAGAGCCGTCTGGACGACGACGTCGACGATGCCGAGCTCCACCTGGTCTGCGTCGCAGGCACTCCGACCCCCGTCGGCGACTGACACCCACTGGCCGATGGCTATCCTGCCCGGGTGATGGCTGTCCTGCTGGGAGTGCGCTTCGTCGCCGAGCTCGGGATGCTCGCGTGCCTGGGTCTGGCCGGGTGGCGACTCGGGGACTCGTGGCCCACGTCGCTGGGCGTGGCCGTCGTCCTCCCGCTGGCGGGAGCCGTCGCGTGGGGACGTTGGGTGGCCCCGCGGGCCTCACGTCGACTGTCCGACCCCGCACGGCTGATGCTGGAGGTCGCTCTCTTCGGCGCCACGCTGGTGACGGTCCTGCTGGCCGAGCCCGCGCGCTGGCTCGTCGTCCTCGTCGTCGCGGTGTGTGCGGCGTTCCTCGTGAGCATTCCGGCGCGTCGGCACGAACCGGGCCCCGTACCGCCCGCGACCGGCACCGGCGCGGCTCTCGGGACAAACGGACGGGACTGATCGGACATGGCGGGACGCCACGCCCATCCACCTGCGTCCGAAGGTCGGACGCCACCTGCGGTCCTCGCCGTGGTCGCGGCCCTTCTCGTCGTCGTCGGGCTGGCCATGGTCGCCCTGTGGCCCGACGGGGCGACCACATCGGTCGGGACGCCGGCGGGCGACCAGGTCACCGGGGTGGTCGAGAGCGTCGACCCGCAGCCGTGCCCGGATCCGGACGCAGAGGACTGCGGCACGGCCACCGTTCGCCTGACGTCTGGCGACCTCGAGGGGGACACGGTCACCGTCCCGATCCCGGGCGGCGTCGGTGCGCCGACGATCGGCCCGGGTGACGGGGTGGCGATGTCCTACGTGCCCGACAACCCGCCCGAGACCCGTTATGCCATCGTCGACCAGCTCAGAGGGACCCAGCTGTGGGTGCTCCTGATCGCGTTCGTTCTCGCGGTCCTCGCCTTCGGACGGTGGCGAGGCCTCACCGCTCTGCTCGGGTTGTCGGTGTCCTTCGCGATCATCCTCGGGTTCGTCATCCCGGCGATTCTCGACGGCAAACCACCCCTGGCCGTCGCGATCGTCGGATCCGCGGCGATCGTCCTCTCGGTGCTCTACCTCACCCACGGCCTTGGGCGCACCACGACTGTGGCCGTTGCCGGGACACTGGTCAGCCTCGTCATCACCGGACTCCTCGCCGTGGTCGCGGTCGATGCGCTGAGCCTCACCGGCGCCGTCGACGACAGCGCGCTCGCCGTCGGCCAGCTCCAGGGCGTCGACCTGCGCGGCCTGCTCCTGGCCGGCATCTTGATCGGGTCGCTGGGCGTCCTGGACGACGTCACGGTCACCCAGGCGCACACGGTCGAGGAACTCGCCACCGCCAACCCCGGGTACGGCCTCTCGGAGCTCTACGGGTCGGCGATCCGCGTCGGCCGCTCCCATATCGCCTCGGTCATCAACACCATCGTGCTCGCCTACGCCGGAGCCTCCTTGCCGCTCCTCGTGCTCGTCGTGGCCCTCGACGACCCGATCGGCGACATCCTCACCGACCAGCTCGTCGCCACAGAGCTCGTCCGGAGCGCCGTCGGCACCATCGGGTTGATCGCCGCCGTCCCGATCACGACCGCCGCCGCCGCTCTCGTCGCCTCCCGGGGACGACGCGCCCAGAAGGCGTCTGGGGTGCAGGAGTAGCGTGGCGTGAATGCGGGCGTCCTTCTCCGGTCACGGTCGACCCGAGACGCGCTATGCGCAGACACCGCACGGCCACATCGCCTACCAGGCCTTCGGGTCCGGCGACCGCGACATCATGTTCATCACGGGCGCCATCACCAATCTCGACGCCATCTGGGACGAGCCCACAGCGGTTCGGTTCCTGGATCGGCTCGCCGACCTCGGCAGGGTCATCACCTTCGACATGCTGGGTTCGGGGGTCAGCGACCCGATCCCGGGACGGTCGATGTGGCTGCCTCTCGAGGCGAACGTCGACACCGTGATCGCGGTGCTCGACGCGGTCGGGTCGGAGCGGGCCGTCGTCTACGGAGACACCGAGGGCGGGCTGTCGGCGATGATGCTCGCCGCGAGCTTCCCCCACCGGGTCACCTCGCTCGTCCTGGTCAACGCCTTCGCGAAGCTGCTACGGGCCGACGACTATCGGATCGGGATGCCCGAGACCGCCGCGGAGCAGCTGTCCGCGCAGTACTCGACCCAGCACGGGACGACCGGCGACATGCTCGAGCTGACAGCGCCGAGCGTGGCCGACGACCAGCGCTTCAGGACATGGTGGACGCGCTACCAACGGCTGTCCGTCCCCCTCGGCCTGGCCCGGAGCACCTTCGACTGGTACCGGGAGATCGACGTGCGCGCCGCCCTGCCCCTCGTCCAGGCGCCCACCCTGGTCGTGTCCCGACGGGACGCCAGGTTCCACCGCCTGGCCCACGGCGCCTACCTCGCCGAGCACATCCCGGACGCCGAGCTCAAGGTCGTCGAGGGTGCGGACACCGTTCCCTTCCATGCCGGTGACGTCGGGCCGACGCTCGACGCCGTCGAGGACTTCGTGGCCGGACGCCCGGAGAGTGCCCGGACCGAGCGAGTGCTCGCGACGGTCCTGTTCACGGACATCGTCGGGTCGACGTCCCAGGCGTCCCGTCTGGGGGACCAGCGCTGGCTGGACCTGCTGGCCGACCACGACCGCATCGTCCGGTCCCAGGTCGACCGCTACCGGGGCCGGCTCATCAAGATGACCGGTGACGGAGCGATCGCGACCTTCGACGGTCCGGCCCGGGCGATCACCTGCGCAGTGGCCATCACCGAGATGGTCTCGACCCTGGGGCTGCCGGTCCGCGCCGGAATCCACACCGGCGAGGTCCAGCTGCGTGACGGCGACGCCTACGGCCTCGGCATGCACATCGCGGCCCGTGTCATGGACCATGCAGGCGACGGCGGCATCGTCGTGTCGAGCACCGTCAAGGACCTCGTCTTCGGCTCCGGGATCCAGTTCGAGCCGTGCGGGGTCGTCGAGCTCAAGGGACTCTCCGGCGAGTGGCAGCTCTTCGAGGTCACCTCGCTCCAGACACCGACCTGATGCCGTGACGTCGAGATGCCCGCGATGTCGAACAGCCTGGTAGGAATGAGTCACCCAGCCGAGATGAGGTGAGTGGCATGCCGGGTCGAGTGAGGATCGGCACCGTTGCGGAGTTCTCCGACGGCGAGCTCCACACGGTCGAGGTCGACGGCACGTCGATCGTCGTCGGGGCCTCCGGGGACGCGGTCTGCGCAGCGCTCAACCGGTGTCCTCACCTGGGCCTGTCGCTCACCAAGGGGCCCGGCGGCACGCGGTTCTCCGATGGTGAGGTCGTCTGCCCGTGGCACAACTCCCGGTTCGACCTCGCCTCCGGCGAGAACCTGGACTGGACGCCGGGCGTGGCCGGACGGCAGATGCCGCGCTGGTCGCGGCGGATGATCGCGCTCGGCAAGCAGCCGGCCCCCCTGACGACCTATGAGGTCGTCGTCGACGGGAATGACGTCTTCGTCGTGCTCTAGCCGGCGAGGACCTCGGACACGAGGGCGGCGACCCGGCGCTCCCGGGTGATCGGCCGCTTCGCGGACTCGATCGCCGCGAGCCGTTGCCGGCGGACAGCGGGCCGGAGGAGCTCCCACCGGTCCGTCGCGCCGGCGGCGGCGAGCGCGGACTCCACGTCGGCGGGCAGCTCGACCAGGTCCGGATCAGCCGGGGCCAGCACACAGTCGACGACGTCGCCGGGGTCCGCCTCGATCCGGCGCCGCAGGCCCGGACCGACATAGACGTACGGATCGGGGAGGGACGAGACCCGCGTCAGGCCCACGTTGACCCGCTGGTCGTTCAGCGTGCCCGCCGCGCGCCGGGTCCCGAGGGCGAGCGCCTCGGAGTACAGGCCGGCCGGGACGCGAAGGATCACGTACGTGCTACCTCCCCAGGCGAACGGTTCGAGGACCGAGGGAAACTCGTGCGCGTCGGGTTCCCACCGCATACCGTCCGCGGTTCCGGATCCCATCGCCCACCTCGCGTCGCCCTGGTCTTCCGCGGCCAACGGTAGGCGCGTCCAACGAGCCGCGGCGAGGGGCGGGAGCCGCGCGGAACCTAGACGTGCAGGTTGTCGTGCTCGACGAAGAACGCCTCCAACTCGTCGGGGGTGGGGGTCCAGCGGCCCTCCGCCAGGTCGACGAGCCCCTCGAAGTAGGCCTCACGCGGCGCTCCCGGGACGAACAGGATGAGCATGGAGGCCGGCCCGCCCGACTCGTTCCGGAACCCGTGGATCCCACCCTCCGGGACGTACATGAAGTCGCCCGGGCCGCCGACGCGCCAGCGGTCACCGTCGAAGAGCCGGACCCTGCCGGAGAGGACGAAGAAGGACTCGGTGATCGTCCGGTGGAAGTGCGGCCGGGCCCCCGCCGCGTCCGGCCCCATGTCCCAGCGGTAGAGACCGAAGCGTCCGCCCGTGGAGGCCCCCGTCGCGAGATAGCTCGCCGCGCCGCCGGGACGCGGCAGCTCCGGGGGTGCGTCGACCGGACGGAACCGGGCCAGCACGGCTCCGTCCCCGACGTGGACCGGGTCCGGATAGGACATGGACGACACGCTACTGCCGGTATGCGCCGGTCGCGCAGGGTCCTCTCCCTTTCGGGCCGCGCGGGGCGGGCTAGACGTGCTCGCCTCCGCCTGCGGCGTCGAGCCGTCGCCGGGCCCGCTGGACCGCCTCGAGGGCCGAGCGCTCCGCCCGGGTCGCGGCGATCTGGTCGCGGCGGGCGGCCGACTCGGCCTCGGTCGCGTCGTGGACCCTGCGCTCGAGCTCGTCGACCTGCCGCCGGAGCTCCGCCAGCTCGGACGCGAGGTCCTCTCGTCGCCGTCCTGCCTCCACCGCCTGTCGGCGTGCCGCCTCGCACTCGACACGGGCCACCTCGGCGGCCCGTTCGGCGACGTCCAGTTCTCGCTGGGCGCGGACGACCGCCTCCGCGCGTTGCCGCTCTCGGTCCGCCGCGTCGTGGCCGCCTGCGCGAGTTCCGGTCGTAGCCGCAACCGCCGACGTCAACCCGGCCGCTCCCCCGACCGCCACCGCGCCGGTCAGGTCGACCGGCTCCAACCCCGTGGAGCTGAAGGTCGTGACGAGGAGTCCGGTCGCCAGGGCCGCGCCGGCGTCGGCGTCGACCATCGCCGACCGGAGGGTCTCCTCGACATCGGCGACGACCTGGGCGGAGACCGCGCGTCCGGCCTGGCGCCCGATGTCGGCCGCCTGCTCCGCCACCGCTCGGGTCAGCTGTCGTCGCCGCTCGCCGAGAGCCCGCAGCTCGGCCGCGCCGAGGGTTCCCTGCGCGGCGCGGAGTCGCTCCCCCAGCTCGAACAGACGCTCCACCTCGTCGACGTGCAGCCGCACCAGCTGGTTGAGCAGCCACGCGCCGGCCGTCGGCTTGCGCAGCCCCTGGACCGCAGCGGCGAGGTCGGCCTCGCCGCCCGCCTTGAGGGCCTTGGCCCGGCTGTTCCGGGCGCCGGTGAACTCCTCCGGCGGCAGGCCGTAGAGCTCGGCGGCGATGCTCTCGAGGTCCACGGCGGCGGTCTTCGTCTGCTCCGGCGGTCAGCGCGAGGCGCCGAACCCGAGGAGTGCGGCCAGACCGAGCGCCGAGCGCGGGTCGTAGGCAGCGCGCCACAGCCCACCGTGCACGGCGGCGTGCGCTTCGTCCACCCACGGGTGGCCGAGCGAGGGCCTGGGTCCGGTCATCACGTCGTGGACGAGAAGCGCCGCCATGAGCGTGTTCGACGTGCCGGGCTCGAAAACCTCGATGCCGAACCGGTGCGCTCCGGCGTAGGCCGCCGCGAGGGCCCGGTTCTTGACCACGGAGCGCGTGCGGGTCGGCGGCGCGATGTGGAAGGAGACCGGGACGCCCTCATCGCGGGCCACCGCGGCCCGCCACCGCTGGATGCGCTTGGCGAGCAGGTAGTTGGGACCCTGCTGCGTCACCACGGAGTCGTTGATGCCCGGGTCCTCGCCGGGCACATAGTTGCGGCGCAGCAGCCGTCCGCCCGAGAGCGTGCGCAGGGGGACCCGCAGCGCCTTGCTGGTCCGGCGCTGCGCATGCGACTCGACGGAGGCCTCCACCGCGTCCCCCGGCACAGCGAAGACGTCCGTGGGTGTGGCGAGGAAGCTCATCCCCACCTCCCCGGGGGGTCGGAGGCGGCGGAGGTGCTCGGTCAGGGCGTCGACGGCCGCCGAGACGCGCACGTTCATCGCTCCGTCGGCGTAGACGTAGTTGCCGAGCACGAGGTGACCGTCGAGCCCGGCCACCCATGACCCAACGGTCGACAGGTCGTGGATGAGGTCGCCCCCGGCCCGGGCGGCGAGCGGCCGGTCCCCGGGTCGGGCCGGGACCAGCAACCGTCCCGACGTCTCGCCCGCCTCCGCCAGCAGCGGCTCCCACAGGCCGGGGCGCGGCAGGTCGACCGCTGCGACCGTGCCCCCCCACCGCAGGAGGCTGCGCAGCGGACCCATCTCGGCGGCCGCCCCGAGGACGACGACCGTCCGGTCCGGCAGGGCGAGCCACTCGGGGTGGTCGATGACCTCGCCGACGACGTCGGCCAGCGACGGCTCCGCGACCCCCGCAGCGATCCACGCGTCGACCTGGCGACGCAACGCGTCGCCGCGTAGCCGCTCACCGCGGTACGGCACCGACAGGTCGGGCTCCCGTTCACCGGTGCCGCGGACCTCCTCGGTCGCGACGGGGGCGGGCGGATGCCCGAAGGCCCTCGCGAGCGGCTCGTCCGCGGCGTCCGGGTCACCCCACTGCAGGCGGGTGTGCACCGAGGCCAGTCCGTCACGGGCGATCGTCAGGGCCGCCTCGGCCGAGGGCAGGCCGGCCTCGACGAGCCGGCGGAAGTGGACGAGATAGCCTGCGCGCCAGTTCGTCTCGCGCTCGGTCGCGTTGGCCCCGATGGGGTCGACCCGGCGCAGCGCGTCCGCCACGATCGTGCGACCGGTCGCGGCGGTCGACCGCCGGCCGTCGACCAGAGGGAAGACGACTCCCGTGGACTCACTCATGGGATCACCCTGTCAGAGAGGTGCACGGCGCGGCGAGACGAACCTGGATATTGCAGAGTCCGTCCCGCCCGCACTGGGGCGAAAGGCCTCAGGCGAAGAGCAGGGCGCGCGCCGGGTCCTCGAGGATGCTCGCCACGTCGGCGAGGAACCGGCTGCCGAGCTCGCCGTCGATGTGCCGGTGGTCGAACGAGAGCGCCAGCTGGCTGACCCAGCGGGGCACGATCTCCTCCGTCACGCCGGATCCGGTGTCGGTCTCGACCACCCACGGCATGCGGCGGACCGCACCGAAGGCCATGATCGCGGACTCACCCGGGTTGATGATCGGCGTGCCGAGGTCGACGCCGAACACCCCGACGTTGGTGATGGTGATCGTCCCGTCCGCCATCTCGGCCGGCTGGGTCCGTCCCTCGCGGGCCGTGGCGGTGAGCGCGCCGATCGACTCGGCCAGCTCGACCAGTCCCATCGCGTCGGCGTCCTTGATGTTCGGGACGACGAGCCCACGCGGGGTCGCCGCGGCAATGCCGAGGTTGACGTAGTGCTTGACGACGATCTCCTGGGCGTCCTCGTCCCACGTCGAGTTGATCATCGGGTGGCGCCGGACGGCCAGACACATGGCCTTCGCGAGCACGAGCATGGGAGTGACCTTGACCTCGCGGAAGGCCCTGTCCTTCTTCAGGCTCTCGACCAGCTCCATCGTCTTCGTGACGTCGACGGTGATCCACTCGGTCACGTGCGGCGCACCGAAGGCGGACCCGACCATCGCCTGAGCCATCATCTTGCGCACGCCCTTGATCGGCTCGCGGGTCTCCCGCTCGCCGGGTGCGGCGCTGCGGACCGCCGCATCGGTCCCAGGTGCGGTATGCGCGGGCCCGGCCGCCGCATACTGCTCGACGTCGGCGCGGGTCACGACCCCGCCCTCGCCGGTTCCGGTGACCTCGCCCAGGTCGATCCCGAGGTCCTTGGCCAGCTTGCGCACCGGCGGCTTGGCGAGGGGGCGGTCGCCGCGAGGGGCCTCGGCGGTCATCGCTGCAGCGGGTGCGACGGAGGGGATCGGCGACCCCGCCGGGCGCTTGGACTGGGCCACCCGGGTCGGGTTGAGGCGGACCTCGTGACGACCGCCGATCTCACCCTCCGGCTCGGGGACGTCCGCCGTCGCCTTGCGCGGACGACGCTTGGCCTCGGTGTTCTTCACGCCGTAGCCGACCAGGACGGCGGTGCGACCGGTCGACGTCGTGCCGCCGATCTTGCCCTCCTCGATCTCCTCGGCGACGTCCTTGTCGCCGGCCGTGTCGTCGCCCTGCTGTGATGCGGCCTGCTGCGGCGTGGACTCCCCCGCGGGCGGCGCGGCCTCGGCGCCGGGGGCGGAACCCGTCTCGACCGAGATGATCGGTGTGCCGACCTCGACCATGTCGCCCTCACTGACGAGGAGGGCGGCCACGGTGCCCGCGAACGGGACGGGCAGCTCGACGAGCGACTTGGCCGTCTCGACCTCGACGACGATGTCGTTGACCTTGACGGTGTCGCCGACCTTGACCTTCCAGGTGACGATCTCGGCCTCGGTCAGTCCCTCGCCCGGGTCGGGGAGGCGGAACTCCTTGGTAGCCACTGGTGTCGAGCTCTCTTTCGTTGCGGGCGTGTCGGTCGTGGGCCCGTGCGCAGGCCATAGGGGTTCGGCGGATCAGTACTTCAGGGAGCGGTCGACCGCGTCGAGGACCCGGTCCAGGTCAGGGAGGAAATCCTCCTCGACGCGGCTCGGCGGGTACGGGACGTTGTATCCGCCGACGCGGAGCACCGGAGCCTCGAGGTGGAAGAAGCAGTCCTCGGTCAGGCGGGCGGCGATCTCACCGCCGAGCCCCCCGAAGGTGGGCGCCTCGTGCACGACGACGACCCGGCCGGTGCGCCGCACCGAGTCCGTGATCGTCGGCAGGTCGAGTGGCGACAGCGTGCGCAGGTCGATGACCTCGAGGCTCGTGCCCTCCTCCTCGGCGACCTGGGCCGCCTGCAGGCAGGTCTTGACCATCGGCCCGTAGGCGAGCAGGGTCAGGTCGCTGCCCTCCTTGACCACCCGCGACTCGAACAGGTCGCGGGGCGCGGCCGAGGTGTCGACCTCGCCCTTGTCCCAGTAGCGCCGCTTGGGCTCGTAGAAGATGACCGGGTCGTCGGTCTCGACGGCCTGCTGCATCATCCAGTAGGCGTCCTCGGGGTTGGCGCAGCAGACCACCTTCAGGCCGGCGGTGTGGGTGAAGTACGCCTCGTTGGACTCGCTGTGGTGCTCGACCGCGCCGATCCCGCCGCCCACGGGGATGCGGATGACGATCGGCAGCGCGACCGTTCCGAGCGAGCGGGCCCGCATCTTGGCGACCTGGCTGATGATGTGGTCGAACGCCGGATAGACGAAGCCGTCGAACTGGATCTCGACGACGGGACGGTACCCGCGCAGGGCCAGACCGATCGCGGTCCCGACGATGCCGGCCTCCGCCAACGGGGTGTCGATGACGCGGTCCTCGCCGAAGTCCTTCTGGAGGCCCTCGGTGACCCGGAAGACCCCGCCGAGCTTGCCGATGTCCTCGCCCATGAGGAGGACCTTCGGGTCGTTCTCCATGGCTGCCCGCAGGCCGCTGTTGATGCCTTTGGCGATGGTCATGGTCTGGGTGCTGCCGGCCCTGGTGCTCACGTCGGTGCTCATCGGTGCGCCCCCTCGAAGCTCTCGAGGTACGACCGCATCTCCTCGCGCTCGGCATCGACGACCGGGTGGTCCTCGACGTAGACGTGGTCGAACATCGACAGGGGCTCCGGATCGGGCATCTCGAGGCACCGCTCGCGGATCGAGGCGGCCAGCTCGTCGGCCTCGACATCGAGCTGCTCCAAGAACGACTTGTCGGTGATGCCCTCGCGGCTGAGCCAGGCCTTGAACCGCGCGATCGGGTCGCGGTGCTTCCACACCTCGACCTCGGCGGAGACGCGGTACTTCGTCGGGTCGTCGGATGTCGTGTGGGCCCCCATCCGGTAGGTGAAGGCCTCGATGAACGTCGGGCCCTGGCCGGCCCGCGCATCGTCGAGGGCGGCCTTGGTCACGGCGTAGACCGCGAGGACGTCGTTGCCGTCGACGCGGATGCCGGGGAAGCCGAAGCCGTTGGCGCGCTGGTAGAGCGGGCTCGGGATCTGCTTGTCGTTCGGGACCGAGATGGCCCACTGGTTGTTCTGGCAGAAGAAGACGACCGGGGCGTGGTTGACGCCGGCGAAGACGAGGGCCTCGTTGACATCGCCCTGCGAGGTCGCGCCGTCGCCGAAGTAGGAGATCGCGGCGGCGTCGCGGTCCTCCTCCCCGGTGCCGACCGAGCCGTCCCGCTGGATGCCCATCGCGTACCCGGTCGCGTGCAGTGCCTGGGCGCCGATGACGATCGTGTAGAGGTGGAAGTTCTTCTCGTGCGGGTCCCAGCCGCCGTGGTTGACGCCGCGGAAGAGCCCGAGCAGGTTGACCGGGTCGACGCCGCGGCACCACGCGACGCCGTGCTCGCGGTAGCTCGGGAAGGCGTAGTCCTGCGGGCGCATGGCCCGACCGGAGCCGACCTGGGCGGCCTCCTGCCCGAGCAGGGAGGCCCAGATGCCGAGCTCACCCTGCCGCTGGAGGGCGGTGGCCTCGGCGTCGATGCGCCGGATGAGGACCAGGTCGCGCAGGAAGCCGCGCAGCTCGTCGTCGCTGAGGCCCTCGAGGATCGGGTCGTAGGTCTCGTTCCGCAGGCGCTGACCTTCGGGGGTGAGGATCTGGACCATGTCGGGGCCACCGTCACCGACCGCGGGGCTGGCGTTCATGGCCGCGAGTGGGTCGTTGGTGCGGGGCGGAGCGCCGCCCTGGCCTCCGGCCTGCTGGCCTCCGGCCCCGGACTCGTACTCAGGCTCGGTCGCGTCGGTGTCGACGGAGGTGTCGGTCACGGCACTCCTTCCCCGCTGGGACATCGTTGGTCAGCGGTCGGTGCACACCGGTGTCACGGTCGGTGACGGTGTGTGCGGATCGTCATGGGCGGCGCTCAGGGGTGCGACCGCGGCCACATGTGGGTCGCTCATAACGTACCCAAAGTGACCGGAAATCTCATCATCCGGACGTCACCTCCGGTGGACGCCCCCTCTGTCGTGACGGACGATTGACGTATGCGCCCCGTCCCACTCGTCCGTCTCGCCCCCGTCGTCGGGCTGGCCGTGCTGGTCGCCGCGTGCGGCAGCGCGACCGAGTCGCCGGAGGAGCCCGCGGCCACGTCGTCGGTGGCGAGCGAGTCCCCGAGCCGCACCGTCGGGCCCACGCAGACCCCGACCGGCCCGATCGCGACGATCTCCCCCGGGATGGGTTCGCTCGAGAGGGTCACCGTGACGGGCGTTCTCGAGGAAGGCGTCGAGTCCGGCTGCGTCGTCATCACGGACGTCGAGAGCGGCCAGGTGTACACCGTCACCGGCACCGGTCTGCCCGAACGCCTCGGCGAGCGCGTCACCGTGACCGGGACCGTCGACCCCGACATGGTCTCCTACTGCCAACAGGGTGCCATCATCCTCGTCGACGAGGTCACCCCCGCCCCTCCGCAATAGGAACGCCACAGCCGGTCGGAACCGACACACAAGGAACGTCCGGCCGCACGAGAGCCGGTCAGGACCGGGGTGCGGTCAGTGCGCGAGCCAGCGCGCGCATACCTCCAGCAGTCGGTCGTTCGCCTCGGACTCGCCGATCGTGACACGCACGCCGTCCGTGCCGTACTGGCGCACCATGAGCCCGGCGGCCTCGCACGCCGCGGTGAACTCCGAGGACTCCTCCCCGAGGTCGAACCACACGAAGTTGGCCTCGCTCGGCGCCAGATCCCAGCCCTGGTCGCGCAGCCCGTCGCCCACCCGGCCGCGCTCCTTGACGAGGGCGTCGACGCGCTGGCGCATCTCGTCGGCCGCGTCGAGCGAGGCCACGGCGGCGGCCTGGGCGATCGAGTTGACGCCGAACGGCACGGCGGTCTTGCGCAGTGCGGTCGCCATCTCCGGGTGCGCGACGGCATAGCCGACCCGCAGGCCGGCCAGGCCGTAGGCCTTGCTGAAGGTCCGCAGCACCATGACGTTGGGGTGCTCGCGCCAGATCGCGAGCGCGTCCGGAGCCTCGGGATCCTGGACGAACTCGAGGTAGGCCTCGTCGATGACGACGAGCACGTCCCGCGGGACCTGCGCCAGGAACTCGCGCAACTCGGCGTCGTGGACGACCGTCCCGGTGGGGTTGTTCGGCGTGCAGACGAGCACGACCCGGGTGCGCTCGGTGATCGCCTCGGCCATCGCGTCGAGCCGGTGCCGATGGCCGTCGTCGAGCGGCACCTGCACCGGTACGGCACCGGCCACCGTCGTGACAATGGGATACGCCTCGAAGGAGCGCCACGCGTAGACGACCTCGTCGCCGGCGTCGCAGCAGGCCTGGATGACCTGGCCCAGGACCCCGACCGAGCCCGTGCCGGTCGCGATGCACTCGGCCGGCACCCCGAGCGAGTCGGCGAGCGCCTGCGTGAGCGCCGAGACCGCCATGTCCGGGTAGCGGTTGACCGCACCCGCTGCGTCATGGATGGTCGCGAGGACCGACGGCAGCGGCGGATAGGGGTTCTCGTTGGAGGACAGCTTGTATGCGGTGAGCCCCTCGGGCGCGGCCGCGGGCTTCCCCGGGACGTAGGCGGGCAGGCGCGAGAGCACCTCGCGGATCCGGGGATGGGTCGACTCGCTCATGGCGACCACTGTAGGGCGGTGCCCCACAGGTCCTTGTTCGTGGCGACGCGGGATCGCCCTGCGCGGTGCGGCCGTCGCACGGTGGGCATCTGCCACGATGGGCACATGCAGGCATTCCTCATCAAGACGGCCGTCAACGGTGTGGCCCTCTGGGTGGCGGCGTTGGCCGTTCCTGGGATCCACCTCGGCGAGGACGACCCCGAGCTGTCGACGCGGCTGCTGACGATCGCACTCGTCGCGCTGGTCTTCGGTGTGCTCAACGCGTTCATCAAGCCGATCCTGTCGCTCTTCTCGATCCCGTTCATCATCCTGACGCTGGGGCTGTTCACGCTCGTCCTCAACGCGTTCATGCTCCAGCTGACGGAGTGGATCGCGCAGCCACTCGGCCTGGACTTCACGATCGACGCGTTCTGGTGGGACGCCGTGATCGGCGCGATCGTCATCACCCTGGTCTCCATGGTGCTGAACGTCCTGCTGCCCGACGGGAAATAGCGCTACCTGCCCGACGGCGGAGTCTCGGTGCGTCCGGCCGTTGTCTCCGCCGGAGATATGGGCCGGCTTCACAAGACATCCGGAGTCCGGTGAAGGCCGAGCTTCCCTTGTGAACCGACGGTCGGTCACGCCCCTGGCATGCCCGCAGCCCAGTTAAGAGTCACCGGCATGCCAACCGCGCGACATGGCGTGCCCTTGGCAGGCCCGCAGCCCAGTTAAGAGTCACCAGCCTGCCAACCGCGCGACATCCCACGCCCCTGGCATGCCCCCGACCACCCACCGCCACACCAGCATGCCAACCGCGCGACATGGCGTGCCCTTGGCATGCCCGCAGCCCAGTCAAGAGTCACCAGCCTGCCAACCGCGCGACATCCCACGCTCTTGACATGCCGGAGCGCCACGACGTCAGGCCAGGTGTCTCACCTTTCCCTCCTCAGGAGAGAAAGGTGAGACTCACGTGAAGGAGAAGCGGGGCGACGACCCGCGAGCCGGCCGCTACGACACGTGGCGGCGCGTGGCGACGACGCGGAACCGCGGCGCCACGAAGGCCGCGTCGGTGTAGGCAGCATTCGCGGCGGGGTTGGCACCGGTGCCGTGGAAGTCGCTGAACGCCGACGTCTGGTTGACGAACACCTGCCCGGTGAGGTTCTCCGACAGCGCCACCCCGGCGTCGAGACTGGCCTCGCGCGCCGCCGCGAGCACCTCCTCCGACGTCGAGTAGACCGCAGCAGTCATCGCCCCGTGCTCGCGCACCGTGTCGACGAACTGCGCCAGTGACTGCTCGGTCGAGTCGGTGACGATGAGCAGCGCCACCGGGCCGAAGCACTCCCGCGTATACACGTCCTCCCGCGCCGCATCCACCCGCACCACTCCCGGCGTGCGCACGACGGCCTCCGGATAGGCCGGATGCTCCACTGCTCGCGACTCGACGACGACCTCGCCGCCGGCCTCCTCCGCGAGCGCACCGAGTCCGGCCGCGGTTGACCGCACCCCCTCGTTGACCGTCGCGCCGAGCAGCTCGACCGCCCGGGCGTCATCGCCGGTCAGCCGGCCGATCGCCTCGCCCAGCCGAGCCGCCAAGTCCTCGACCGACACCGGCCCATCCGGCGTCTGCAGCCCGGTCCGCGGCAGGTAGAGGTTCTGCGGCGTCGTGCACATCTGGCCGGAGTACAGCGTCAGCGAGAACGCCAGGTTGCCGAGCAGCCCACGCAGGTCGTCGGTCGAGTCGAGGACGATCGAGTTCACCCCGGCCTTCTCGGTGAACACCGCCTTGCCGTGCGCCGCACCCTCCCGCTCCAGCCAGCCGCCGAACCCCGGCCCGCCGGTGTAGTCGATGATCGCCACGTCGGGATGCAGCGCGAGCTCCTTGGCCAGACCTTCACCGTCGCCTTCCGCCGCGAGCTGCACGAGCGCCGGCGCGAACCCCGCCTCCGCGAGCACCTCGCGGCACACCTGCACCGTGATGGCGAGCGGCAGCACCGCCCGCGGGTGGGGCTTGACGACGACCGCGTTGCCGGTCGCGAGCGACGCGAACAGCCCGGGGTACGCGTTCCACGTGGGGAAGGTGTTGCAGCCGATGACGAGGGCGACCCCCCGCGGCACGCACACGTACTCCTTGTCCATGACGAGCGGCGCGTCCTTGCCGGGCTTCTCCCACCGGGCGGTCGCGGGGATCCGCTCCTGCTCCACGAGCGCGGCGACGACGGCCTCGAGCGCCCGGTCCTGCGCCTGCGGCCCACCCGCCTGGAACGCCATGACGAACGGCTGCCCGCTCGTGTGCATGACCGCGTGCGCCAGCTCGAAGGACCGCGCGTGGAGGCGGTCGATGATCTCCACGCACACCGCGGCCCGGGTGCGCGGACCGGCGGCCCGCCACCCGCGCATAACGTCACGCGCAGCGGCCATGGCCGCATCGACGTCCAGGCGCGGATAGGTCACCCCCAGCTCCGGCCCGTAGGGCGAGACCTCGCTCCCGACCGACTCACCGGTCGTCGGCTGGTCACCGAGGTCGAACGGTCGCCCGAGGTGCGACTCGTATGCGGCGAGCCCCTTCTCCGCCGCACCCTCGCCGTGGACGCGTGGAGACGGGGAGTCGGGGTAGCGCTGGTAGAAGGAGCGCGCTGCGAGCGCGGCGGCGGCGTCGCCGAGGACCTGCTCGTGGCGGTCCCGCAGCTCGGCGCGCAGGTCGGACGGGTCTGCCGGTGACTGCACTGTCATACCGGCACTGTAACCAGACGCCACCGGCGGCCGCCCTGCCACGGGTCCTCGCAGTTGGGAGCCTCGCGACGGCCCCGGTTACCATGACAATGCCCGGTTCCGCACGCGAACCGGCGCCCCTGCCTCCACCTCATCCACCGGACCGCCACCTCATGCCGCGACAGAACCGAGGACGCCACGCCAGCGCCCCGACCTCACGCTTCTCGCCCGTGATCGCGGTCATCGCGGCCCTCGCGGTCGTCGCCCTCGTCGTCGGAGGCGTCTTCCTCGCGACCCGCGGGAGCGGGACGGACGACTCGGCAGAGGCCACCGCGGGAGACGGTGGCGCATGCGTCGAGCCGGTCACGGTCAGCGTCGCCTCGGCCCCCGAGGTGACTCCCGCGGTCCAGCTCGCCGCGGACGCCGTGAGCGACGAGTGCACCACGTACGAGATCACCGCCACACCGGCTCGGGACGGCGCGGCGGCGATCGAGGCCGCCCGTGTGCCCGACGTGTGGGTGCCCGACGCAGCGGACTGGGTGACCCGGATCACCGAGCACCGCTCCGGCGACTCGGCGTTCACGCTCGCCGACCTCACCCCGCCGGCCGAGGACCTGCCGGCCGAGCAGACCGCCGCCGGCTGGACCTCGCTCGGGTCGGTCGCCAGGACGCCCATCGTGCTCGCCGTGGGAGCCGACCCCTCCGCCGGCAACGAGGTCACCCCGGACATGACGTGGCGCGACATGTTCACGACCTCGGTCGCGATCCAGATGGCCCAGCCGAGCACGAACGCCGCCAGCCGTCTCGCCCTCGACGCTGCCCGCGGAGCCGTCCCCGCCGAGACCGACGACTACATCGACCTCGGCCAGCGGATGATCTTCCTCTCCCGATTCGCCGCCGAGAGCGACACGGCCGCCTTCACCAGCGAGGATCCCGCGACCGGGGACATCGTTCCCTTCCCCGTCTCCGAGCAGCGTCTGGCCGCCTACGTCGAAAGCAACCCATCCTCCGGACTGCGGCCGGTCATCCCCGAGGGCGGCACACCCGAGCTGACCTACCCCATGTATGCGAGGACCGGCGCCCCCGCCGACGTCACCTCGGCCGCGGAGCGGCTCTACGAGGCCACCCAGAGCGACGAGGTCCTGGCCGCGCTGAGCGAGGCGGGCTTCCGGACCTCGGCCGCACCCGGGCCGACGATCAACGAGGTGCCGGCCGACGCATACGAGGCGTCGGTGCTGCCCGAGCCGGAGCGAGCGATCGCCACGACCCGGCTCTGGGACACCCTCCGCCTCGACATGCGGATGCTCGCGGCCATCGACGTCTCCGGCTCGATGCGCTGGGAGGCCGGTGACTCGACGCGGGTCGAGCTGACGCAGCGCTCCACGCAGGACGCGCTGGCGATCCTTCCCGACGGCTCGCAGATCGGCGCCTGGGGATTCTCGACGGACCGCGGTCCGGACGGGGAGGACTTCTTCGAGATCACCCCGATCCGCGGGCTCGAGACGCGCGTCGGCGACCAGACCCAGCGGCAGGTCCTCGCGGACGAGGTGGCTGCGCTCGACGAGCTGCTCGGCGGCGACACCGGGCTGTACGACACGGCGTTGGCCGCCTTCCGCGCCGTGCAGGAGGGGTACGACCCCGCCTATGTGAACTCGGTGGTGCTCATCACCGACGGCGAGAACGATGACAGCACCGGCGGCCTGGAGCTCGACGAGCTGCTCACCGAGCTCGAGTCCTCGGCCGACCCGGAGCGTCCGGTGCGGATCGTCGCCATCGGCATCGGGCCGGACACCGACCCCTCGGCCCTGCAGGCCATCGCGGACGCCACCGGCGGCACGAGCTACGTCGCCACCCAGCCGAGCGACATCGAGACGGTGTTCTTCCGGGCCCTGCTGGCTCGCGCCGCCTGAGTCGTCCGTGTTTGGTGCGTTGTGCTGAGTTCGGCGCGCTGTAGCGCACCGTTGTCAGTGCTGGGCACCTGCTCGGGAGCAACGCACCGGTGTCAGACCGCCCTGGCCGATGGCGCCGGGATTCCGCCGCGCCGACCGGCGAGCGCGAGTGCGGCGCGGACCATGGCGTCGAGACGTTCTGAATGGAAGAGGTCGGCCCACGTCACCCGAATGACGACGTAGCCCAACGCACGGAGCGCGTCCTCCCGCCGCTTCTCGCGGATGAGCTCGTCACGGCCCTGCGCTCCTGCGTACTTCACGGCACCGTCGAACTCCGCGATGACGATGCCGTCGATGAGCGCGTCCACGCGCCCGACGAACGCGCCTCGGGCGTCGCGGATGACGACCTGGGTGCGCACGGTGTAGCCGAGTCCTCCGAGCACGAGACGCTGCAGGCTCTCGCCGGGTGACTCACTGGCGGCGTCAACCGCTGCGAGCAGCGCTGCGCCCCGTGGCGCGAGGCGGCGTAGCCGTCGCCGGCACGTCTCCAGCCCCTCAAGATCAACGAGGCCACGATGCAGTGCGGCGTCAGCGGCGATGACCGCTGTCCGCAGCCCGTCCCGCGCGACGGTCTGGAAGATCGCCGTCTCGACGGATACCGAGCGCACTTCGTCGAGCTCGATCGTCAGCTCGCCGATGGGCATCGGGTAGGTCACCGCCCCGTCACGGTGGTACCTCTCCCGACCAGGGCCACACAGGACGACCGTCTCGAGAGCGGCCCCCACCAGCGGCAGGTCGGCCAGTGCCAGCGCGGAGCGAGCGGCGGCCACACAGGTGCGTCGCGCCGCCACGAGAGCGCGGACACGCTCGGCATGTCGCTGCTGCGGGGAAGCGTCCACCGGACCTGCGGAGTACACACCTCTGCTGAGGCGGCGAAGGGAGCCGGCCCGGACGGCTGCAGCGAGGTCGTTGTCCGTCAGGCCCATGCGAAGGGCGTCGATGCGAGTGAACACGCCGGAGCGTCCGAGAATGGGGTTCAGTCGGGTGGAGTCCATGAGCCGACGATGGGCGAGCAAACGCAGTGGCCGCGACGGCGGACGCCGGGACTGTGGACGACACACCCGACTCGAGGACCGGTGCGCTCCTCCGAGACCGGGCCGTTGCACTGTGTTCGGCGCGCTACAGCGCACCCAACACAGTGCAACGCACCAAACGCGGGAGGGGCGGGTGGGCCGGTGAACGCAATACCGTGGTCCCCATGCGTGTCCTCGTCTCCGGCGGTGCCGGGTTCATCGGCTCCCACACCGTGGTCCAGCTCGTCGCCGCCGGTCACGACGTCGTCGTCGTCGACTCGTTCGTCAACGCCAAGCCGTCCGTGGTCGCGCGGATCGAGGCGTTGACGGGTCAGCCGCTGCCGCTGCACGCGTTCGACCTGACCGACCGCGACAAGACCGAGCACCTGTTCTCCACCGAGGACATCGACGCGGTCATCCACTTCGCCGGCCTCAAGGCCGTCGGCGAGAGCACCGAGCGGCCGCTGGACTACTACGAGAACAACCTCGGCACCACCTTCTCGCTGCTGCGCGCGATGGAACGCCACGGGGTGAGCAGGATGGTGTTCTCCTCCTCGGCGACCGTCTACGGAGCGCAGGCGCCGGTGCCGATGCACGAGGACCTGCCGACCTCGGCGACCAACCCCTACGGCTGGTCCAAGGTCATGCAGGAACAGGTGTTCCGCGACGTCGCCGCCGCCAACCCGCACTGGCGGATCGCGCTGCTGCGCTACTTCAACCCGGTCGGCGCCCACCCCTCCGGCACGATGGGCGAGGACCCCTCCGACATCCCGAACAACCTCATGCCCTACATCGCCCAGGTCGCCGTCGGGCGCCGCGACCGGCTCGGCGTCTTCGGCGCCGACTACCCCACCCCGGACGGCACCGGCGTGCGCGACTACATCCACGTCGAGGACCTCGCCGCCGGCCACATCGCCGCCCTGCACCGTCTCACCCAGGTCGACGACCCGGTCTCGGTGTGGAACCTCGGCACCGGCCACGGCACCTCCGTCCTGGAGCTCCTGCACGCGTTCGAGCGCGCCTGCGGCCGCGAGCTGCCCTACGAGATCCTGCCCCGCCGCCCAGGTGACATCGCCGCGTCGTATGCCGACCCCACCCGCGCCCACACCGAGCTCGGGTGGCGGGCCGAGAAGACCGTCGACGACATGTGCGCCGACACCTGGCGCTGGCAGTCCCAGAACCCCGAGGGGTATCCGGAGTGACGACGACGCTCAAGGAGCGCTACCTCCGGGCGCGGGACTCCTTCTGGTTCCTCCCCGCGCTCCTGGTCCTGGCCGCCGTCGTCCTCTCGCAGGTGGCCGTCCTCATCGACCGTCAGCTCGAGCTGGCCTGGGCCAGCACCTCCGCTCTGGCCCTCGGTGTCGACGGCAGTCGCGGCCTGCTCACGGTCATCGGCGGGTCGGTGCTCGGCGTGGCCGCCACCGCGTTCTCCATCACGGTCTCCGTCATCGCGACGGCGAGCTCGTCCTACGGACCGCGCCTGGTGCGCAACTTCATGGCCGACCGCGGCAACCAGCTCGTCCTCGGGATCTTCGTCTCGACCTTCGCCTACTGCGTGCTCGTGCTCCGCTCGGTGACCGCTGCGGACAGCGACGCGGGCCGGGAGGCGTTCATCCCCTACATCGCGGTGTACCTCGCGATCGTCATCGCGCTGGTCAACATCGGCTGTCTGGTGTATTTCATCCACCACATCGCGGACTCAATCCAGATCTCCACGCTCGTCGAGACCGTCCGCAACGAGCTGCGCACGGTCGCCGAACGTGAGTACCCCGAGGACGCGGCCCGGTGGGCCGACTCGGCCGTCGCTGCCTCTCGCCTCGACCCGGGCGACCCGCGGGTCGTCGAGGTGACGATGGGCTCGCCGGGATACGTCGTGGGCGTCGACGCCGACTCCCTGGTCTCCTACGCGCGCAAGCACGACGTCGTCGTCGAGATCGTCCCGCGGGTCGGCGACCACGTCATTGCCACCGAGCCGGTGGCGCGGATCCGAGCCATGCGGGATGCCGAGATCGACCAGGCGGTGGAGGCGGCGATCCGGCGCAGGGTCAGCATCGACGACGCCCGGAGCCCGTACCAGGATGTCCGGTTCGCGATCCAGCAGCTCGTTGAGATGGCCGTGCGGGCACTCTCGCCGGGGACGAACGACCCCTTCACCGCCCAGAACGCGATCGAGGAGCTGGGCTCGGGGCTGGCCGCCATCGCGCGGGGCACCGAGCAACCGGACGGGATCGCCGACAGCGACGGCGAGCTGCGGCTCGTCCTGCGACGGCCGCGCCCGCTCGAGCTCGTCGACCTCGTCTTCGACGACCTTCGATCGCACGGCTCCGCCGAGATGCGCGTCATCCGTCCGGCGATCCAGCTCGCCAAGCGGATCGCCGAGGCCGGCTCGCCCGAGCTGGCCCAGCGGGCGTGGATGCATGTCGACCTGCTCCTCGACGCATACGGCGACTCCGGGGCTCCCGAGTTCGACGTCGACCGGATGCGTGAGCTCGCGACCACCTCGACCCAGACGCTGCGGCGTCATCCCTGGCCGCCCGAGCCCACCCGCTGACGTGGGCCGTGGTGCCGAACGCGGCGAGTAGCCCCCACTCGACACCGCACCGCAGCGGCCACGACATCGTGACGATCGCATACCCCACGGGGTGTGATCAATCCGACACCCTCGACAAGGGTTGAACGACTTTCGGTCCGACTACGGCGGCGGTAGCGTTACTACGTCATGTAGTAGGGCAGTTTCTGCGCGCACGGAGTCTCGAACATGAGCAATGTCGACCTGGCCAGATGGCAGTTCGCCATCACGACCGTCTACCACTTCCTCTTCGTCCCGATCACGATCGGCCTCTCCGCCATCGTCGCGTGGTACCACACCCGCTACGTGCGCCGGAAGAACCCGGACGACATGCGGCTCGCCAAGTTCTTCGGGAAGCTCTTCATCATCAACTTCGCCCTCGGGCTCGTGACCGGCATCGTCCAGGAGTTCCAGTTCGGGATGAACTGGTCGGACTACAGCCGGTTCGTCGGTGACATCTTCGGTGCGCCGCTGGCCTTCGAGGCCCTGCTCGCGTTCTTCCTCGAGTCAACCTTCCTGGGCCTGTGGATCTTCGGCTGGGGACGGATCCCGGAGAAGCTGCACGCGGCGACCATGTGGGTCGTCCACGTCGGCACCGTGCTCTCCGCCTACTTCATCCTCACGGCGAACTCGTTCATGCAGAACCCGGTCGGATTCCGGTTCAACGAGGAGACCGGCCGCGCCGAGATGGCCGACTTCGTCGCCGTGCTGACGAACAAGGTCCAGCTCGTCACCTTCCCCCACGTGATCTTCTCCGCCTACATGGTCGGGGGTGCCGTCGTCATGGGCGTCGCGCTGTACCGGATGCTCAAGGCCGACCCGCCGGCCGACCAGAGCATGTGGCGTCGCTCGGCCCGCCTCGGAGCCGTCGTCACGATCGTCGCCTCGCTCGGCGTCATCGTCAGCGGCGACATCCAGGGCAAGATCATGACCGAGGTCCAGCCCATGAAGATGGCCGCGGCCGAGGCGCTCTACGAGACCCAGAGCGGCGCGCCGTTCTCGGTCCTGTCGATCGGTCGGCTCGACGGGTCGGAGGCGACCGACATCATCGCCATCCCGGGCCTGCTGTCCTTCCTCGGCACCGGCGACTTCGCCGGCGAGGTACAGGGCATCAACGAGCTCCGCGAGCAGTACATCGAGGAGTACGGCGGGGACCCGAACTCGATCGTCTTCGACGCCACCTACACGCCGATCATCCCGCTGACCTACTGGTCGTTCCGGTTCATGATGGGCCTGGGATTCCTCACGATGATCGCCTCGGCGGCCGTTCTGTGGGCCACCCGATCGGGCCGCGTGGTCTCGCACCGCGGATGGCTCTGGGTCGCGGTGCTCGCGCCCCTGGCCCCGGTGTTCGCCAACAGCTGGGGATGGATCTTCACCGAGGTCGGACGCCAGCCGTGGATCGTGCACGGCCTCATGACAGTCCAGTCCGGGGTCTCCCCGTCGGTCTCGTCGGCCGAGGTGTGGATCTCGATGATCGTCTACACGCTGGTCTACCTCGTGCTCGCCGTGGTCGAGGTCAAGCTCTTCCTCATCTACGTCCGAAGGGGCGCCGAGCCCTACGAGGAGCCCACCGCGTCCGGATCCGACGACGACAAGCTCGCCTTCGCCTACTGAGCCGGCACCAGAGAAAGACAAAGGAATCACGATGGATCTCGCACTCTTCTGGTTCATCCTCATCGGCGTCCTGTGGATCGGCTTCCTGGCGCTCGAGGGGTTCGACTTCGGCATCGGGATGCTCCTGCCCGTGCTCGGCCGCGAGGGCGGACTGAGCGGCACGGCCGACGTCACCGCCGACGAGGCGGAGAAGCGCCGCCGCGTGCTCCTGACGACGATCGGCCCGCACTGGGACGGCAACGAGGTCTGGCTCCTCACCGCCGGCGGTGCGACCTTCGCCGCCTTCCCCCACTGGTACGCGACGATGTTCAGCGCCTTCTACCTGCCCCTGCTCCTCGTGCTCGTCGCGCTCATCGTCCGCAACATGGGCTTCGAGTACCGCCACAAGCGTAACGACCCGATCTGGCGCCGCAACTGGGACTGGTCGATCATCGCCGGCTCGTTCCTCGCTCCGTTCCTCGTCGGTGTCGCCCTGACGAACGTCGTCCGCGGTCTGCCGCTCGAGCTCCCCGAAGGCGCCCCTCCCGGAGCCTCGGAGTTCACCGGCACCCTGCTGACCCTGCTCAACCCGATGGCTCTGCTCGGGGGTCTGGTCATCGTCGGCCTCTCCCTGACGCACGGCGCCTTCTTCGCGGCGCTCAAGACCGCCGGTCCGATCCGCCAGGAGGCCCGCCAGGTCGGGACCACCGCCGGCGCCGTGACCGCCGTGCTCGCCGTCATCCTCCTCGGCTGGCTGGGACTGAGCCAGGGCACCGTCTGGTCGTGGATCACGACGATCATCGCGGCGGTCGCCCTGCTCGCCGGCCTGTGGTTCAACCTGCGCGGCGCCGAGGGACTGGCGTTCACGAGCACGATGGTGACGATCGCGATGGCCGTGACGACGTACTTCCTCGTCCTCTACCCCGACGTCATGCCGAGCACCCTCGACCCGGCGTGGTCCCTGACGATCGAGAACGCCTCGAGCTCTCAGCTGACCCTCCAGATCATGACCGGGGCGGCGCTCGTCTTCACGCCGATCGTCCTCGGCTACACGGCCTGGACGTACTGGGTGTTCCGCCGCCGGATCACAACCGAGCAGATCCCCGACCCGGTCTCGGTCCCCTGACCGGTCCGACCGCTCCACCCACCTCACCAGGCGCACGATGAGACCCTTCGACCTCCGGTTGCTCCGACTGGTCCCCGCGACGCGGGGGCCGGTCGGCGCGCTGGGGGTCGTCGGCATCCTCCAGGGGATCGCGACGATCGCCCTGGCCTTCGCGCTCACCGGTGTCGTCGTGGCCGTCGTCGACGGCACCGAACTGCGCGGACCGCTGATCCTCCTCGTGGCGCTCTTCGCGGTGCGGGCGACCCTCGCATACGCGGCGGAGGCCATCCAGGCGTGGGTGGGCGTGCGGGTGGCCTCGGCGCTGCGCGAACGCCTGGTCGCGCACCTCCTGCTCACTCCGATCGACCGCCGACCGGATCCGGAGCGGACGGGGACCCTCGCCGCGCAGGGGTGCAGCGCCGTCGAGCCGTATGCGGCGCGCTACCTGCCGAGCCTGGTGCACGCCGCCGTCGTGCCGGCTCTCGCGATCGTCGCGATGCTCGTCGTCGACTGGTCCTCCGCCCTCATCGTCATCCTCACCGTCCCGTTGCTGCCGGTCTTCGCGGCGCTCATCGGCCACACGACGGCCGACGACACCGGCCGCCGGTGGCAGGCGCTGAGTGCGCTCGCCGGCCACTTCGCCGACGTGATGCGCGGCCTGCCGACCCTCGTGGCCTACGGTCGCGGTGAACGCCAGGTCGAGACGATCGAGCAGGTCAGCGACCGGCACCGGCGCGCGACGATGCGCACCCTGCGCCTGGCCTTCATGAGCTCGGCGGCGCTGGAGCTGCTCGCGTCGATCAGCGTCGCCATCGTCGCGGTCTGGTGCGGCATCCGCCTCGCCAAGGGCAACATGGAACTCACCCCGGCACTGCTCGCCATCCTGCTCGCCCCCGAGGCGTACTGGCCGATCCGCCGCGTCGGGGCCGAGTTCCACACCGCCGCCGACGGTGCCGAGGCGATCGAAGCCGTCGCAGACCTCCTCGCCGCCGACGCCTCCCCCCTCCCTGCACTCTCGACCGGGGACCGCGGTGCGGACGAGCGGCGCGACGCGCTCGTCCACATCGCCGCCGACGGCCTCGGCTACACCTACCCGGGCGCGGAGGAGCCGGTCCTCGAGAACGTCTCGCTGCAGGCCGAACCGGGCCTGACGGTCGTCACCGGGCCATCCGGCGTCGGCAAGTCGACCCTGCTCGAGCTGCTCGGGGGTCTGCGCACCCCGACGACGGGCACCCTGACGGCCGGCCGGGCCCACCTCGTCTCGCAGCGTCCCTTCGTCGCAGCGGCGTCCGTGCGCGACAACCTGCGCCTCGGCAACGGCGCGGCGGACGAGGCGCTCTGGGAGGCCCTGCGCCGCGTCGGCCTCGACGGGACGGTCGCGGCCATGCCCCAGTCGCTCGACACCCTGCTGGGCGACGACGGCTTCGGCCTGTCCGCCGGGCAGCGCGCCCGGCTCGTCCTCGCGAGGGCCCTGCTCTCCAGCGCACCGGTGCTCCTCCTCGACGAACCGACCGCTCACCTCGACGCCGCCTCGAGCGCGACGATCCACGACCTCATCGCCGACCTCGCCGAACGGCGCACGGTCGTCGCGGTCACGCACCGCACCGAGCTCCTCGTGGCGGCCGACCGGCACCACCACCTCGAGCCCCGCGAGGTGCGGTCATGAGCACCCGCCGCCCCGCATCCGTCGTGTCGCTGCGGCCCACCCCCCGGATCCTTCTCGCCGGCCTCGTCGGCGGCGCCGCCACCGCGAGCGGCATCGCGCTCACGGCGACCTCCGGGTGGCTCATCGTGCGCGCCAGCGAGATGCCGGTGATCCTGACCCTGCTCGTCGCCGTCGTCGCCGTCCGCGCGTTCGGCATCGCGCGCCCGGTGCTCCGCTACGCCGAGCGCCTACTCTCCCACGACGAGGCGCTCGCCGACCTCGCCCGTCGCAGGTCGCAGATGTATGCGGCGCTCGTCCCCCTCACTCCGGCCCGCCTCGGGCGTCGGTCCAGGTCGAGCCTGCTCGGCGGAGTCGTCGACGAGATCACCGATGTCGTGGACGCGCACGTCCGCGTGACCGTCCCCGTTGTCTCGGGGGTGGTGGCCGGCGTCCTCGCCGCGGTCCTCGCGGCCCTCATCGAGCCGGCCGCCGGTGGCGTCATCGCCCTGCTCCTCCTCGCGGTCGCCGCGGCCTCGGTCGTGGCCTACCTGCTCGAGCGCTCCGCGCAGAGCGAGCTGCTCTCCGCACGCGCCCGGGTCCAGCAGGTCTCCGACCTCGTCGCCCGTTCGGGTCTGGAGCTGCAGGCGATCGGAGCCGAGGCCGACGCCCACGCGTGGCTCGCCGACGCTCACGGCACATGGCGGGCGGCGGTCCGCCGCCAGGCGCGAGGCCGGTCCCTCGCCGCCGCCATGATCCTTCTCGCCACGGGCGTGGCGACGGCCGGCACGGCGTGGATCGCATGGCGGGAGGTGTCGTCGGGGCCGGTCGCCGCGCTCCTCGTCGTCCTCCCCGTGGCCCTCGGCGACGGACTCGCCCCGCTTGCGGAGGCGATGCGTGCACTGGCCCGCACCGAGGGTGCCCAGGCCCGGGTCTCGGCGCTGCTCGACCAGGTGCCGGCGGTCGCGGAGGCCGGCGACCGCATACCCGAGGCCGTTCCCGAGCCGACCACCGACCGGCTGACCGCCTCGTGGCGCGGCGACCACCCCGACATGCCCGACGTCACGCTGACGATCGAGCCGGGCGCGGCGCTCGCGCTGACCGGACCCAACGGCGCGGGCAAGTCCACCCTGCTCGCGGTCCTGGCCCGTCACCTCGACCCGATGCGCGGAACGTACGCGCTCTCGGGGACGTCGGTGCGCGACCTCGACCTGGCGGCGACCCGGGCCCGATTCGCGGTCGTCGACGACGAACCGCACGTGTTCGCCTCGACCCTGCGCGAGAACCTCCGGTTCGCCGGCCCGGACGCGGACGACGAGGACCTCACGACGGCGCTGGTCCGCGCCGGGCTGGGCGACCTTCTCGACTCCCTCCCGGACGGCCTGGACACGAGGCTCGGCAGCGGAGCACGGGGTCTGTCCGGCGGTGAGCGGGCCCGGCTCGCGATCGCCCGGGCGGTCGTCTCGCAGCGGCCGATCCTCCTGCTCGACGAGCCGGTCGCCCACCTCGACCACGCGACCGCCGTGGCGGTGCTGCACGACCTGCGCTCCGCGGCGCGCGAACGTACGCTCGTGATGGTCTCCCACCGGCCCGACGGTCTCGCCGATTTTGACGCCGTGATCGAGGTCATGGACAATGGCGACATATCTACTACAGTGTGTCGTAGGGCGGCGTGCACTGATGAATCGGACGAGATCCGACAGGCTGAGGAGGCCCCATGAAGATGTCCCGACGAGCGCGACTCGGCGACCTCGAGCGAGCCATCATGGACCGACTCTGGGCGATCGACCCCCCGACCCCGGAGGCGGCGATGTCCGTCCGGGAGATCCACGACAGCCTCTCCCAGGAGCGCGACATCGCCTACACGACCGTCATGACCGTCCTCGACCGGCTGACCAAGAAGGGCCTGGTCACACGGGAGCGCGACGGCCGCGCCTGGCGCTACCTACCGCAGTCGACCAGCGAGGAGCTGACCGCCCACCTGCTGCGCGACAGCCTCGACCACATCGACACGAGCGACCGGCGCGCGGCGATGCTCCACTTCCTCGACTCGGCCAGCGCCGACGAGATCGACGACCTCAAGGCCGCCCTCGCCGAGCTGGAGTCCCGCCAGGCCTGACCAGGGCGACGCCGCGCGCCGCCGCGTGCGAGGGACGGGGCCCCGGCGGGGACTACGCTGAAGTGTCCCTGCCCGCCCCGTGATCCGCGGATCCCGACCCCCTCACTCCATGCCACTGCCGATGCTGAGCGCGCTCCTCACCGTCGCAGGACTCCTCCTGCTGGCGGTCGTTCTCATCTGGCCGGTGCAGCGGGCGATGATCCGACGGCACGTCTTCCGGCGCGAGCCCCTCCTCGCCCTCCTCGTCTGGCAGGCCGTCTCGCTCGCGGCGGTCGTGTCGCTGCTCGCCGCCGGACCGGTGGCGGTGTTCCTCATGCGGGGCCTGCTCGACCAGCCGCAGCACCGGGTGGTGGCCTACATCGCCCTGGCGATCACCGCATACATGCTGGTCCGGCTCGCCGTGGCCGGCCACCGGGTGGGTGCCTCCTTGCGGCGTACCCGCCGCGAGCACCGCGCCCTGCTCGAGCTCGTCGGGCGTGAGTTCGACGCCCTCGACCAGCACCGACCGCAGAGCCTGCGCGTCATCGACCACCCGACCCCGACGGCGTACTGCGTACCCGGCGTGCGCAACCGCGTCGTCATCTCCACGGGGATGCTCGCCAAGCTCGGCGGCCCCGAGGTGGCCGCAGTGCTCGCCCACGAGCGATCGCACGTGCGCGCCCGGCACGACCTGCTCGTCGAGTTCTTCACCGTCCTGCACACCGCGATGCCCGAGCCGCTGCGTCACGACGACGTCCTCGCCGAGGTCCACCTGCTCGCCGAGGTGCTCGCCGACCGCGCCGCCGCCCGCCTGGTCGGGCCGGTCCCGATGGGCCGCGCCCTCGTCGCGCTCGCGAGCTCGCCGCACCCGACCGCCACGCTCGGTGCCGGAGGGAACGGGTCCGCGAGCGCTGCGCAGGTGCGGTTGTCGCTGCTCACCGAGTCCGGCAAGCGCGACTGGGCGCTGGCCGCCGCCATGAGCACGTATGCGCTGGTCGTCCTCGTCCTGCCCGTCGCCCTCATCGGGATCATCGGCTCGCGCTAGCGCTCGGGCACTGCGGCTCTGCGGGGCTGGAGTCCGGCGGGGGTGCGGGGCTGGAGCGCGGCGGTCGGAGCGTCGAACCGTCGGCCGGAGAACCGGTGGTGCGGCGCAGATCCGAGCCCGTGCCGCGGAACTTGCTGCGCCCGGGGATGGTTTCCGCGGCATCAGCGCGGTTCCGCGTCCGGTCGCGGCCGCGGCGTGGGGCCGGGCGTTCACCGAGAGCGCGTTCACCTGGCAAGGTGGGGGCATGCGGTCCCATTGCGCCATCTACGTCGACGTCGGCTACCTGCTCGCAGCGGCGGCGACGCGGGTGACCGGAACCTCGCTGCGGCGCGGCGTCGAGGTGGACCACGCCGACCTCATCCGGGGTCTCATCGAACGCGCCGAGGAGGACTGCGGCCTGCCGCTGCTGCGTGTGAACTGGTACGACTCGGGTGCCCGACCCGGCGGCATGCCCGACTTCATCCAGGACTCGATCGGCCTGCTCCCGCGCGTCAAGCTCCGCCTGGGTCGGCTCTCCCACGCGGGCGAGCAGAAGGGCGTCGACCTGCGCATCGGCCTCGACCTCGCGACCCACGGCCGCAACCGGGTCGTCGACGTCATCTACCTCGTCTCCGGGGACGACGACCTCACCGAGGCGGTCGAGGAGGCGCAGGGCCACGGAGTCCAGGTCATCCTCCTCGCCGTGCCGGGACAGGACGGCCGCCCGCACGGCGTCGCCCGGCATCTGCAACGGGCCGCCGACGGTCTCATCCTGCTCGACGGCGAGGTCGTCGACGCGACCGTCCGCTCGCGCGCCATCCCCGAAGCACTCATCCCCGAGGAGCTGCGGCCGGACGGTGAGCCGGAGCCCGAGGGTGCCGGCGCCGACGCGGGCGGCGGTGTCGGCGTGGATGCCGGCGCCGAGGCACCCGGCGAGGCCGACATCGAGGCGGCCACGCCGGCGGCGGAGGGGTCGATGTCCGGGGACGATATCGGGGCGGAGGCGCAACCGCAGGACGAGGTCACGGACGGCGACACCCTCCACGACCCCGGGTCCGGGGCGATCCGCGCGGACCAGGAGACACCGGACGTCGACGGGTCACGACCGACCCGGCCGACACCCACGCCGGCAGGGGTCAACGGCTCGGGACCACCGCATACCCCAGAGGCGGAAGCCGTAGACACGCCGGCGGCCGACACGGCCCCCGAGCCGGATGAGGGGCCGCGGGAGGACGGAGCGGCGGAAGATCACGAGGACGCGGCGGCCGCGCCGAGCCCGTCGATCTTCGCCAAGAAGAAGGCGACGACCCTCGTCCCGCCACCGGAGCCGGTGTGGACCTCCACGAGCGCGACCGGGGGCTACGCCACGGTCGCCGAGACCGAGATCGACCCCGAGATCATCGACACCGTGGCTCGGCACGTGCTGCGCTCGTGGTGCACGACCGCCACTCCGGAGATGCTCGCCGAGCTCAAGGAACAGCGCCCGTCGATCCCCGGCGACCTCGACCGGGCGATGCTCGTCGACCTGTCCAATCGCAGCGGTCAGTACGACATCGACGAGGTCAGCCGCTACGAGCTCCGCGGCCGGTTCTGGCAGCTGGTCGACCAGGTCAGGCTGGTCTGAGCGAGCGGCTCGGTGTGGTTCACCGAAGGTACGTGCCGAGGGACTCCTCCACGGTCTGCGAGACCACACTCGTCCCGCCCAGGACGGTGATGGCCTTCAAGGGCAGGCGTGCGAGCTGCTCGTCCACACCCTTCGGCACGGACGCGCCGGGCACCAGGAGCACCGGCCCGCCGGTCCACGCACCGCGACCTGCGCCGGCCAGTGCATCCGGGAACGTGGCCCCGGTCGCGATGAACGCCTGCGCCGGCGCCACCGGGAACTCTGATGCGATGCGAGCCGAGGTCTCGTACCGGTCGGCGCCCGCAATGCGGGTCACGGTCCCGCCCTGGCGGACGAAGCTCCAGAGGTGCGCCTCGACGTCCTGAGAAACCCGGCTGACCCCCCCGAGGATGACGATCCGCTGCGGCTGGAGTCGGTACAGCTGTTCGAGGGCGTGGGAGTCGAGCCGGTCTGGCCGAGTGAGGAGCAGAGGGGCTCCGTCCACCCCGGCGAGGGCCGCGCCCGACATCGCGTCCGGGAAGTCGACTCCGGTGGCCACATAGATGGCCTCCACCGCGTGATTCCGCCACCCTGCGACCATGGCGGCGGTCTCATACCGGTCCTTGCCGGCGAGGCGAATGAGGCCATCGGGACCGGCCATCGGAACGTAGGAGTACAGGCTCTGGTAGGTCTCTGCCGACACCGATCCCTCACCCCCGACCACGATGATCCGTCGCGGCTTGAGCCTTGACAGCTCCGCGTCGACGTCTGCGGGGATGCCCGACTTCGGAACCAGGATGACCGGACCGCCGAGGTATCCCGCCAGCGCCGCCCCGGCCAGAGCATCCGGGTAGTTCTCTCCTGTCGCGACGACGGCGACAGGCACTCGCGGCGGGAACATGCTCGAGATCCGAGCGGCGGTCGCATAGCGGGTGGCACCCGCGAGCCGCGCAACACCACGCGAGCAGGTCGTTCCCCATGACTCGACACACACCTCGAAGGGTCCCGGCTGGTTCGCCGTCACCGTCAACCAGTTCTCGTTCCAACCACGGCTCATGGGTACGCTCACCTCCCGGCCGGACCACTCGGTCAGGTGACCTGGGGTGGAAACGATTCCCGCCGTATGGTCGGGGAACAGGACACGCGCCGTCCCGAAGGCGCCGGTGAGCTCTGGAGGTACGAAGCTGTCGGTGTCGCGTCCCGCTCGGTAGAAGCGGGGATCTGGATCGGCCACATCGCTGCGCACCCACTCTCCGGGAGCGATAGGACGTCCGATGAGGTGGTTCCCGTCTGGCTCACCGTCCGTTCCTCGCTCGGCGCCGAGCGCGTTCTCCGGCATCACCCGAATGCGGTAGCTCCCCTGCCGGTCCACCGGCCGCCCACCCCCGGGTTGGGCCGAGACGACGACGAAGTAGCGCGCGCCCGCCTCGGCCGGGATGGCGTTCGACGCCACGCTCGTCGGACTCGGTCGGCCCGCTCCGAGGAAGCTCGTCATCCGGGTCTCGTCGTACGCATACATCGTGAGCGGACCCAGCTCGACTGCGACATCGAAGGTATCGACCAGGTACGTGCCGGTGGCGGGTGCGACGAACGTGTAGTAGTCGACGTCCGCCTCTCCGCGAATGGTGGCATCGACCGTGTTGCTGATCCCTGGGAGCAGCGTTGTCGCGGTCGCCTCGGTGTCGTTCGGCTCCGGCTCGGTGAGCGCGTGCGCCCCGGTCGCAAACCAGAACGGGAGCAGGACCACGCTCGCCACGGCGGCCACGCTCTGCCGCGCGGCTCGGGACAGCAGCCTCAACGAACGACCCTTCGGAGTGAACCACCGGTGGGGCAAACCCCAACGCGGCTCCCCGGGGCGGCGAGCCCTCCGAAGGTTAGCCGATCAGCCTCCTGTAGACGGACGCCGTCTCGGCCATACGGACGAGGGCCCGAGGACCCGACGGGTCAGTGGCCGACGTGGCGCAGGCGCGGGTGCCGCAACGAGTGCGCGAGATGCGCCATGGCGTGCCGGACGACGACCACCGGTCGGCGCTCGAAGATCGGCCGCGCCTCGCGCTCCGGGTGCTCGACGAACTGGACGGGCGTGAGTGAGCGGGCCATGCCCGGCGTGATCATTCGCATATCCAGAAGGAGTCCGGACACGCCCGTTTGATACACCGGACCCGTGCGGTGTTCCCGGCGGGCGGCCGGGCTGGGAGGATCGTGGCATGCTCCAGCGCAACGTCCTCGGCGAGGACCTCGAGGAGTGCGGCAGCGACCCGGTGACCGGCTTCACGCGGTCCGGATGCTGCGAGGCCGTGCCCGAGGGCCACAACCTGCACACGATCTGCACGGTCGTCACAGAGGACTTCCTCACCCATCAGCAGGAGATCGGCAACGACCTCGTCACGCCTCGCCCCGAGTGGGGGTTCCCCGGGCTGCGTCCGGGTGACCGGTGGTGCGTCGTCGCCCCGCGCTGGGTCGAGTCGGCCCGCGTCGGGCGGGCAGCGCCGGTGGTGCTGGCGGCGACGAACGAGGCCGCCCTCACCTACGTGCCCCTCGAGGTGCTCCGCCAGTATGCGGTGGACGTCCCCGACGACCCCCGCGGACTCGCATAGGGGTCGGGTCCGCGACGGATTCTCCTCCCGCCCTCGGTCTCTGAGAGGCTGGTGCGCATGTCGGATTTCAGCACGTCGGAGTACCGCATCGCCGTCGTCTGCTGGGGCAACATCTGCCGCTCACCCATGGCCGAGTTCGTCCTGCGCCAGGCCTTCGACGAGGCGGGCCTCGGCGACCGGGTGACGGTCTCGAGCGCCGGAACCTCGACCGAGGAGCTGGGCCGGCCGATGGACCGCCGCACGATCGCCGTCATGGAGCGCAACGGCGTGCGGGACAGCGGCTTCCGCGACAAGCGGGCGCGTCAGTTCCGGACCGACGACTTCGACGGGGTCGACCTGGTGCTCGCCGCCGACCATGTCCACGAACGGATCCTCAAGGACCGGGCCCGGCACTCGGACGACGCCGACAAGATCCGGCTGCTGCGCTCGTTCGACCCCGAGGCCGCCGCCGCCGGAACGCTCGGCATGGATGATCCCTGGTACGGCGACGACGACGACTTCGACATCACCTACGCCGAGATCGCCGCCGCCGCGCCGCACATCGTCGAGCACGTCCGCCGCGAGCTGGCCGACTAGTCCCGCCGCGCGACGCACCGTCCGTCCTGCGACGGTCACTGTTGAGCGCGCACACATCGCCCAGGGATACAGCGTCGGATCGGCCGGTGCGGACGGCGGGTTGGGATCGGGAACCGCGCCGGGGGTGCGGCGGTTCCAAGGCCGGCTACGTCAGTCTCGCCACCGATGCGATCGTCAGCCAGGGCACGTGGAAGGCGCTCGTCAGCGGGGCGGTCGTGAGCAACGACGGCCGCCCTCGTACTGCGCCCTGAGCACCACCGCGCTCAACGGCTACGCCGCCAGGTCGCCTTCACCGCCCCTCGGATCGGGGTGTAACGGTTACGCCCCCTCGCACAGCTTTCAGGGCCTCTCGCGGCGAACGCGCAAGGCGCATACTCGATCCACACCTTCCCCGGCGACCCCTGTGAGGAACCCGCCATGCGCGTCACACCACGCCCGCTGATCACCGTCGGTCTGGCGATCGGCTACATCACCATCATGGTCATCACCTGGGCCGTCGTCGGCCTGGACTACGACGCCGTCGGCGACAGCACATCGACCATCCTCGAAGGCATCGTGCTGCCGGTCGCGCTCGCCTCGGCCTTCCTGGCCGGTGCCACGAGCTACCTCGGATGGTGGGGTCCTGCGATCCGTGAGCAGCTGCGCGCCCCGAGGTGGCTGTGGGCTGTGCCCGCGCTGATGGTCCTGCCGGGTCTCGGATCGCTGCTCGGGGGGTTCGAGCCTGCCGGCCGCACCGCGTCCTACCTTCTCGCCCTGGGCGTGGGCACGTTGCTCGTCGGCTTCGGCGAGGAGATGCTGACCCGCGGCACCGGTCTCGTCGGTCTGCGCGGGGGCTTCAACGAAGTGCTGTCGTGGTTCTTCAGCTGTCTGATCTTCGGCCTGCTCCACGCGGTCAACGTCTTCTTCGGACAGTCGCTCGGCTCAACCGTGCAGCAGATCCTCATCGCCTTCCTCGCCGGCTCGGTCCTCTACATCACCCGTCGCGTCTCAGGCACCTTGATCGTCGCCATGATCCTCCATGCCTGGATCGACTTCACCACCTTCGCGTTCTCGGAGGCCGCCACGGACGCCGAGTCGCCTCTCATGGTGCTCAGCTTCGCCCAGTGGGCAGCGTTCGTGATCGCCGTCATCGGAGTGGTCGTCGTGCTTCGCCGGGGAACCCCTGACCGGCGGCACGACCCGCAGGACGCGCTCGCGGTCTCCTGAGTGGAGCTGCGGGACAGACCGAGCCAGGAGAGACGATGAGCGCAGGACCGGGAACCATCGAAACGGACACCGACCCCACGACCCACGTACGGGAGGCGCCGGCATCGACGTCCTCCCGGCATCGGCGTCGGCCGGGTCGGCTGAGCCTGACCGGTGGAGCACTCGGCCTCACCTTCGCGGCTATGGCAGCCACGCCGTCCCTCGTGCCTCGGGGATGGCTCGTCAACGGGGTGCTCGTGGGGCTGTGCATCATCACCGGCTACGGCCTCGGGGCGTTCGCGGGATGGGCATACCGCACCCTGCAGCTTCCCGACCTTCCGCCGCAGGCCCGTCGGGTCGCGTGGCAGGTCCTCGCGATCCTCGGGGTCGCCGCGCTGCTCCTGAGCGCGTGGCTGGGTCGCACGTGGCAGTCCGAGCAGCGCGAACTGCTGGGCATGGACACAGCTGTTGAGTGGCTCTGGCTGGCCTCCCCTCTGCTCGGAGTCGCCATCGCGGTCCTGCTGCTGGGCATCGGGCGAGGCGTGAAGGTGATGGGTCGCGGCATCTTCGCGCCGCTGGGCAGAAGGCTGCCGACCCGGGTGGCGTGGCTCATCGCCCTCGTCGCGACGGCGTTCATCACCTGGCAGATCCTCTCCGGCCTCCTCATCACCACGGCCATCTCGGTGGCCGACTCGAGCTTCGCTGCGAGCAACGACGACGACAAGCCGGGCGTGGTCAACCCCGAGTCGGAGTACCGCTCCGGTGGACCCGCGTCCACGGTCGCGTGGGAGAGCCTGGGGCGGGAGGGACGCGCGTTCATCCACCAGGGGCTGACCGCCGACGAGATCGCGGAGGTCGTCGACGACCCCGCAGCGGTCGACCCGGTGCGGGCCTTCATCGGACTGGAAGCGGCGTCCACGGCGACGGAGCGGGCGCAGCTCGCAGTCGCCGAGCTGCGGGCCTTGGGCGGCTTCGACCGTGCCGCCATCGCGGTTGCCGGTGGCACGGGCAGCGGATGGATCGATCCCAAGGCCGCCAATGCCCTCGAGTATGCGACCCACGGCGATGTCGCGACCGTCTCGATGCAGTACTCCTACCTCCCGAGCTTCCTGTCCTTCCTCGTCGACCGGAGCCGTTCCGCGACCAACGCCGAGCAGCTCATCACCGCCCTGAGGGTGGAGCTCGACCGCATCCCACCCGATGAGCGCCCGGATCTCTACGTATTCGGAGAGAGCCTCGGAGCCTTCTCCACCGGCAACGCCTTCACCAGCGTGGAGGACATGTCCACGACCACCGACGGAGCTCTCCTCATCGGACCGCCGAGCTTCGACACGACGTGGCAGGAGGTCGTCGCCGCGCGCGAGCCGGGCTCACCCGCCTGGCGGCCCCTGTACGGCGACAGCGGAATCGTCAGAGTCGCGACGACCGAAGCCGACCTCACCGGGCAGACGCTGCCCTGGGCGACCGGCAACCCGATCATCTATCTCACGCATCCCTCGGACCCCATCGTGGCATGGACGGCCGATCACGCCCAGTGGCTCGATCCGCGAGGCGCCGACGTCCACCCCCGAGTCACCGCTTGGCCGGTCGTCGGCGGCCTCCAGGCCACGGTCGACCAGTTCGGGGCCAACGGGGTTCCTCCGGGGCACGGCCACATCTACGACGAGACCATCGCCATCGCTTGGTCCGAGATCGTCGCCCGACCCGGGCTCCCGGACAGCGAGGTGGACGCCATCAAGAAGGCCATCGCGGACCTACCGCACTGATCAGGTGACCGGCGCATACAACGCGCAGTACCTCCTGGAGTTGGACATGAGCATCCCCGTTGTCGACGGGCAAGCCGGCCTCCCGACGCCTGCATCAGGCGACGTGCAGGCCGAGACAGCGACGCCTACGGTGTCGTGGTCCGCTGTCGGCCTGCGCAGCGCGATCCACGACGAAGCGCAGAGGCTCATCGGCGAGTACCCGACCATCCCGGCGGGCTCCGTACTCCGCTGCTTCGCCCGCGCTCTGCGTCTGGCTCGGCTCCACGGGTTTCCACCGGGGGAGACTGTGCCCACAGCGGCCAAGACGGCCCGGCTCGCGCTGAGCAAACGGATCGGCGGATCCCCCGGCGCTTCGGAGCAGCCTCGAGGCAGCGGCTCCACAGCGGGGTAGACCGTCGCTGGTCAGTCCGCCTGCGCTGGGGAGACCGCGCGAGAACGGGTCCAGTCGAGCAGCCGACGCCGCAGCTGCACCCTGGCCTCCTCGGGCGCGTCCAACAGGCTGTCGGTGATGAAAGCGGCGTCGTTGTCGAGGAGACCGGGTTCCATGGCGAGGGCGGTGTCCAGCTCCCGCGCGGCCGGCTCGTCCATCCCCAGCCCGGCAAGGGCGAGGGCACGGAGCAGGGGCCCCCACACATCATCGGGCTGGTGCAACAGACTCATCTCCGCCAGCGCGCCTGCGTTGTCCCCGGCGAACAGACGGTCCATCCCGAGGAACACGTGGTTGTAGCCGGGATGGTAGGGGTTGAGCCGGTTCGCCTCGCGGATCATCTCGATGCCGCCGTCCCAGTCACCCGTGCGCAGGAGCAGCACACCGGAGGTGTAGAGCAGTGAGGCGTTGGCCGGATTGAGCTGGACGGTGCGCAGCGCGTGATGCCGACACTGCTCGTCCAGACCGCGGTAGAGAGCCACCCCTGCCAGGACCTGATGGGCTTGAGCGCTCGCGGGGTCGAGCATCAGGGCGTTCCCGGCGAGTCGCTCGGCGAGCGCTATCGACTCGTCGGGATCCGGCGTCCAGTGCATGATTCCCTGCAGGCAGTGGACCCAGCCGGCCATGGACAGCAGGACGACGTTCCTCGGCTCCACCTCGAGTGCCGTGAGCAACCTGCTCGCCGCTGTCTCGGTGTCCCTTCTGCTCCCGGAGTCGGCGAACCTGTAGAAGGCCAGCACGGCAGCCCGCACCTCCGTCCCGGGGTCGTCCTCGCCGACCTGGTGCCTCTCGACCTCGCGGCGTACCACTCCTCTGACGTCGCCGACGGTCGCAGCGATCCTCGTGACGAGTCGATCCTCATCTCTGAACCCGTGGAGACCGGCCTGGTCCTGGTCGAAGTGCTCGGACCACAGGACCCTGCCCGACGCCCCGTCGTACACGCGAATGGTCAGCCGGAGGGTGTCGACGGTGGAGCGCACCGATCCCGCAAGCACGTACTCGACGTCGAACTCGCGGGCGATCGCCGGCGCGTCCACCGGGGCGGCGACGCCGCGCTCCGCGACGACCGGTCCGATGATCCGCAGGTCCGGGAAGGCGCTGAGCGAGCGCACGAGTGAGTCGGAGAGAGCGACTGACGCCTGGTCGCGGTGCCCCTCCGCGCGGAGATCCGCGAACTGGGCGACGGCGACACCGGGACGCAGCGGCTCCGCCCTGCCCACGGCCCTGGGCCGCTCGGAGTAGAAGAACCTGGGGACATAGCTGCCCTTGGGGAGCTCGATCACCAGCGGCTCCTCGGACCCCTGGCCCGCGTAGTACCGAGCCATCGCGGCTCGTAGACGGATCGCCTGTACCCGTGCCGTGGGATTGGTCCTCGGGTCGAAGTCCCCGCCTCGGCCGAGGGCATACCGGGCGACCGTGCGCTCCTTGAGCCGGTCAGCGCGGCCGGCCAGTGTCTCGCTGACGACGTACGCGAGGAAGTCTCGGGAACGGACCGAGGACCGCAGCTCCTCACTGTCCAACAGCCGTTTCAGGGCGGCGATGACGGCGACGGGCGTGGGCGCGTACTCGCCGGCAGCCTCACGTCCCCCGTCCGCGGCGTCCGAGTTGTACACACTTTAAGCATGCACCCCCGCACACGATGTGTGCACGGCTACCCGAAAGCATCGGATCGACGTCATGGTCGGTGGACGGCGTGGCTGGACCACGAACGGGGTCTGGGAGGATTGGGCCCATGTCATCCCTTGCCGACGCGATGCCGCCGATCGCCCTCGGACCGCTGGACGGTCGCTACCGCGGCGTCGTCGCCCCGCTGGTCGACCACCTCTCCGAGCCGGCGCTGAACCGGATGCGCGTCCACGTCGAGATCGAGTGGCTCATTCACCTCACCGACGGCCAGGTCGTCCCCGGCGTCCGTGTGCTGACCGACGACGAGAGGGGCGAGCTGCGCGCTGTCGTCGGGCACTTCGACACCGCAGCCATCGAGGAGCTCGCCGACACCGAGCGGGTCACCCAGCACGACGTCAAGGCCGTCGAGTACTTCCTCAAGAAGCGGCTCACCGACATCGCACCCGACCCCCAGGACGCGGGCCTGGCCGAGCTCATCCACTTCTGCTGCACGAGTGAGGACATCAACAACCTCTCCTACGCGCTCATGGTGCAGGGCGCCGTCCACCAGGTCTGGCTCCCCCGCGCCCACGCGCTGCTCGGCACGGTCGAGGACATGGCACGGGACCTCCGAGCGGTCCCCCTGCTCGCGCATACCCACGGACAGCCCGCGACGCCGACCACGATCGGCAAGGAGTTCGCGGTCCTCGCCTGGCGGCTGCGCAGGCAGCTCCGTCGGATCGAGGGGGCGGAGTTCCTCGGCAAGCTCAACGGCGCGACCGGGACCTTCGGCGCGCACATCGCAGCGGTGCCCGGCGCGGACTGGCCGACCGTGAGCCGGACCTTCGTCGAGGGGCTCGGCCTGACCTGGAACCCGCTGACCACCCAGATCGAGAGCCACGACTGGCAGGCCGAGCTGTACTCCGATCTCGCGCGCTTCAACCGGATCCTGCACAACCTGTGCACCGACGTGTGGACCTACATCTCGATGGGCTACTTCGCCCAGGTCCGCGGCCAGGGCACGGTCGGGTCGAGCACGATGCCGCACAAGGTCAACCCGATCCGCTTCGAGAACGCCGAGGCCAACCTCGAGGTGTCGAACGCGCTCTTCGATGTCCTCGCCGCGACGCTCGTGTCGTCGCGCCTGCAGCGCGACCTGACCGACTCCTCGATGCAGCGCAACATCGGCACGGCGTTCGGGCACAGTCTGCTCGCGATCGACAACGTCGTGCGGGGCCTCGCGGGTCTGGACGCCGTGCCCGAGGCGATGGCCGCCGACCTCGACGCGAACTGGGAGGTCCTCGGCGAGCCGGTCCAGTCGGCGATGCGGGCCCTTGCCGCGCAGGGCGTGCCGGGGATGGAGGAGCCCTATGAGCGGCTCAAGGAGCTCACCCGCGGTCGGCGGATCGGCCAGGAGGACCTCATCGGCTTCGTCCGGGGGTTGGGCCTGCCGCCCGAGGTCGAGGAGCGCCTCGTCGAGCTGACCCCTCAGACGTATGTGGGGCTCGCCCCCGCGCTCGTCGACCACCTCGGGCACGGCTGAGCTCGCGCCGGTCCGGTCTCACCTTTCTCTCCCCATCCGGTAAAGGGATCCTTCACCACGGTTAGTTCGCGTGGTGGAGAATCCCTTTCTCTCCCCAACCGGGAAACGTCAAGGCCCCGGCGCTGTGCCGCACGCCGCCCTGAGGCTCAGGCGGCGGTGAGCTCGGCGCGACGTTCCGACGCCCAGCCCGGCCCGCGCAGGACGAACCCCACCCGGTCCGCCCACGTCGTCGACCTGGCTACGTCGCGCGCCATGTCCCGCCACTCGTGGCCGGCGATGACGACCGGGTCGAACGAGTCGATGTTGCTGGTCAGCCCGTAGACGACCGGCTCACGCTCCGCCTCGAACGTGCCGAACAGCTTGTCCCACACGATGAGGATCGAGCCGTGGTTGCGGTCGAGGTAGCGGCTGTTCGACCCGTGGTGCACCCGGTGGTGCGACGGCGTGTTGAGCACCTTTTCGAGACAGCCGATCGAGCGGACGGCCTCGGTGTGGATCCAGAACTGGTAGATCAGGTTCAGCGCCCGCGCCTGCTCGATGAGCGACGGCCGCACCCCGAGCCAGGCGAGCAGTCCGTAGGGCACCGTCATCGTGACACCCTCGGCGACCGGCTGGCGCAGCGCGGTCGAGAGGTTGTAGTGCTCCGAGCTGTGATGCACGACGTGCACCGCCCACAGCCATCGGCTCTCGTGCGAGAGGCGGTGGTTCCAGTAGTAGATCGCGTCCCACCCGAGGATCGCCACGGCCAGCGCACCCGCTCCGCCGCCGAGGTCGCGCCCGCCCCGCTCGAAGAGCCGCTGCCCGCTCGTGATCGCCGACCACGTCGTCGCCGCGGCCAGCGAGGTTGCGCCGACTGCGGCGAGGGCCATCGCGCCGGTGAGCCGACCGGCCTTCTCAGCCCGACCGGGCCGGTCCTCGTCGCGGACCACTCCCGCCTCCGGAAGGGACCCGTCCTCGCGCCGCCGCCGTACGACGTCGAGCACCGTCGTCGCGAGTGATGCGACGACAGCTCCCGCGACGAGCGCCTTCGCTCCCCGACCGACGCCCGGGGTCAGCGGGTCGAGCAGGCGGCGCGACGCATACGGCGCGATGAGCGACCCGACGCCCATGGTGAGACTGGCGATCGTGTCCTTGAGCTCGTAGTCGGCGGCGCGTCGCTCGCCGGGCGCGGCCGGGTGCCGCCGCAGCCAGACATACTCCGCCGCCATCGCCCCGATGAAACCCGGGATCGCGAGGACGGTGAGATCGACCTTCATGGGAACCGAGGTTACCGACCGGTATTCCTCGGGCGGGACCGAACCGAGAATCCGGTATGCGGTGCGCGTCTTCGCGCGAGGCCGCCCGTGGTACCGAACGAGGGGTGCTCGCCCCATCGGCACCACAGTCACACGCGCGGAGGCATACCCTCCAGGGGTTTGACACATACCCCTTAGGGGTATACTTTCGAACAATGGATCACGTGCCTGACCACACCACTGCGACTCCCGGCTACGCGGACACCAAGGGCGCCCAGCTCAAGCGCCTCCGGCGCATCGAGGGCCAGGTCAGGGGTCTGCAGCGGATGGTCGAGGAGGACACCTACTGCATCGACGTCCTCACCCAGGTGAGCGCCGTCACCCGCGCCCTGCAGGCCGTGAGCATGAGCCTGCTCGAGGAGCACCTGCGCCACTGCGTCGTCGACGCCGCGCGCGAGTCCGACGAGGCCGGCCAGGCCAAGATCGACGAAGCGACCGCCGCCATCGCGCGGCTCGTCAGGAGCTGACCATGACGACCCACACCGACCACGACCTCACCACCGCCGCACGCGGCACCGACGGCACGACCGCTGAGAACCTCCACGAGGTCGACCTCGCCATCAGCGGCATGACGTGCGCGTCCTGCTCGGCCCGCGTGGAGAAGAAGCTCAACCGTCTCGACGGCTGCGAGGCGACCGTCAACCTCGCCACCGAGAAGGCCAAGGTCCGCTTCAGCGCGCCGCTCACGATCGAGGACATCATGGCGACGGTCGAGAAGACCGGATACGGCGCCTCGCTCATCGAGCCTCGCGGCGGTCCCGACGGCAGGACTCACGACGGCAGTGCTGGCAACGGCGATGCGCACGGGGAGCACGACCACATGGAGGACATCGCACCCGTCGACGTCCTCAAGCGGCGCGCCCTCATCGCCGCGGCGCTGACCGTCCCCGTCGTCATCCTCGCGATGGCGCCCGGCATGGACTTCGCCGCGAACCCCTGGCTGCAGCTCGCGCTCACCACGCCCGTCGTCCTCTGGGCGGCCTGGCCGTTCCACCGGGCCGCGGCGATCAACGCCCGACACCTCGCCTCGACGATGGACACCCTCGTCTCCATCGGCGTCAGCGCCGCCTACCTGTACTCCCTCGTCGGCGTCCTCAGCGGGGCGGCTTCGGGCGGGATGGCCGGCATGGACGGCGAGGCCGAGCCGGCAACGCACCTGTACTTCGAGACCGCCGCCGTCATCACGACCTTCCTCCTCATGGGGCGCTGGATGGAGGCACGCGCCAAGAAGCGCGGCAAGTCGGCGCTCGAAACCCTCCTCACGCTCGGGGCCAAGGATGTCGCCGTGCTGCGCGACGGCGGTGAGCAGCGCATACCGATCGAGCAGCTCGCGGTCGGCGAGGAGTTCGTCGTGCGCCCCGGCGAGAAGGTCGCGACCGACGGCGTCGTCGTCGACGGCGCGAGTGCGGTCGACGCCTCGATGATGACCGGCGAGCCCGTCCCCCTCGACGTCGGTCCCGGCGACGACGTCACGGGCGGGACCGTCAACGCCCACGGTCGGCTCATCGTCCGGGCGACCGCGGTGGGCGCCGAGACGACCCTGGCCGCGATGGCGCGGCTCGTCGAGGATGCCCAGACCGGCAAGGCCCCGGTGCAGCGGCTCGCCGACCGGGTCAGCGCGGTGTTCGTGCCCGTGGTCCTCGTCGTCGCGGTGCTCACGCTCATCGGCTGGTGGGTCGCGACGGGCGAGTTCACGACGGCACTGCCGATCGCCATCACCGTCCTCATCATCGCCTGCCCCTGTGCGCTCGGGCTCGCGACACCGACCGCGCTGCTTGTCGGCACCGGTCGCGGCGCCGAGCTCGGCGTCCTCATCAAGGGCCCGCAGATCCTCGAGGACACTCGCCGCGTCAACACCGCCCTCATCGACAAGACCGGCACCGTCACCACCGGCGAGATGACGCTGCAGCACATCGAGACCGACGGTGAGATCACCGAGGAGGCGGCGCTGCTCGCCGCGGCCGCCGTCGAGAGCGGCTCAGAGCACCCGATCGCCCGCGCTGTCACCGCGGCCGCCGCCGAGCGGGGGCTGCAGCCGCCGGCCATCCGCGACTTCGCGGCTCTGGCCGGGTCGGGAGCGCGCGCGGTCGTCGTCGGCTCCCGGTCGGAGCAGGAGGTGACCGTCGGGAGGGCCGACCTGTTCGAGACCGTCCCCGAGTCGCTCGCGTCGGGCGAGATGACGATCCCCGGCACCCGGATCCTCGTCGGCTGGGACGGCCGCGCACGGGCCGCCCTCACGGTCACGGACACGGTCCGCGGTACCAGTGCCGCCGCCATCGGCGACCTGGCCGAGCTGGGGCTCAGCGCATACCTGCTCACCGGTGACAACCTCACCGCCGCGCGCTCGGTGGCCCGGGCGGTCGGCATCCCCGAGGACCGGGTCATCGCCGACGTCCGCCCCGAGGACAAGTATGCGGTGGTCGAGCGACTCCAGCGCGAGGGCAAGGTCGTCGCGATGGTCGGCGACGGGGTCAACGACGCCGCGGCCTTGGCGCAGGCCGACCTCGGTCTGGCGATGGGCTCCGGCACCGACGTCGCGATGAACTCCGCCGACATCGTCCTGATGCGAACCGATCTCGCGTCCGTGCCGACCGCCATCGGGCTGTCGCGTCAGACACTGCGGACGATCAAGCAGAACCTCGGGTGGGCGTTCGCCTACAACACCGCGGCGATCCCTCTCGCGGTGGCCGGGCTGCTCAACCCGATGATCGCCGGCGGCGCCATGGCGCTGTCCAGCGTCCTCGTCGTGACGAACTCGCTGCGGCTTCGCCGGTTCGGGCGGCACTGATCCGGGTCGCCACGACGCACCAGCGCCCCGGCTCCCCGCGAGGGAGACGGGCGCTGCGGTGTCAGACGAGGGCTGCACGCCGCGGTCGGCACCACACCAAGGGCGCCCACGCCGGTCAGAGGGTGACCTTGCCCTCCGGGGTGTCGAACGTGACGGCGAGCAGGCCTGGGGTGCCGTGAGGAGCGACGAACGAGAAGTCGATGACGGTCGAGGTCTTCGACGCGGGCAGTCCGAGCCACTCGCAGACCCGCTCGGGGTCACCGGCGATCTGCAGCGACTCGATCGTCACGCCGCTGTCCTCGGCGCCATGGCTCGGGTGGTTGTCCAGCGACTCCCACTGCACGAAGAACGGCAGCTGCGGGTCGGACTGCAGACCCTTGACCCCGAGCTGCTTCCATCGCAGCTCGACGCCGTCCGGGCGATGGCGGTTGCCGTCGGCGGAGCTCCGGCCGAGGCGCTTCTCGAACTCGGTGATGTCCTCGACGCGGATCACCCAGCCGAGCCAGCCGCCGCCGGCCTCGGTGCGAGCCTTGACCGCCTGACCGAACGGGGCCTTGTCGGAGGCCGGGTGGTCGAGGCACTCGACGACCTCGACGTAGCGTTCGTGCGCCAAGGGAAGGATGACGTTGCGAGTCCCGAACCGCGGGTGGACTCCCCCGTCGACGGGTGTGACACCGATGAGCTTGCCGATACGTTCGGCGGTGGCGTGCACTCCGTCGTGCTCGGCTGCATAGGACACATGGTCAACTCGCATAGCGTCCATCGTGACACACCGGAGGGAGTGCTCTTGACACGGGTTCGTCTGCCCAATAGCCGCAGGTCAGAGGTGAAAACGCTTTAGCGGCGCTGCCGTACGGCCTCGTACACCACGATCGCGGCGGCCGTTGCGACGTTGAGCGAGTTGACCGTCCCGGCCATCGGGATGCGCACCCGCACGTCGGCCGCGGCGAGCGTCTCGTCGGTCAGACCCTGCTTCTCGGTGCCCATGAGGATCGCGACCGGTCCGGTCAGGTCGACCTCGGTGTGCAGGGTGTCGGTGTCGGGTGTCGTCGCGACGGTGCGGATCCCGCGCTCCCGCGCCCACGCCATTGTCCGTTCGGTCGATGCCGCGGCCACCGGCACGGCGAACACGGTCCCCTTCGAGCCGCGCACGACGTTGGGGTTGCTCCAGTCGGTCACCGGGTCGGCGGCCACGACCGCCGAGACCCCGGCGGCGTCCGCGGTGCGCAGCATCGCGCCGAGGTTCCCGGGCTTCTCGACGCCCTGGCTGACCAGGACGAGCGGGTCGGGTCCGATCATCTCGTCGAGCTCGTCGAGGGTGCGCTCGACCGAGTCCGCGACGAGGAGCACCCCGTCGGGCCCCTCCCGGTAGGCCGCCTTCTCGAACGCCGCCCGCGACAGTCGCACCGTCTCGGTGCCGGTCGAACGGACCCGGTCCACGAGGTCGGACGCACCCGGCGGCATCAGCTCGGGGCAGTGGAACAGCGTGCGCACCCGCGCACCGGCCTCCACGGCGAGCGCCGACTCCTCGACCCCGTCGACGACGACGACGCGCTGGGCGTCGCGCACCCTGCGGCGGCGCAGCGCCACGAGCTCCTTGACGCGCGGATTGGCGGGCGAGGTGATCAGCCGGTCCTCGCGCGGGGTGTCGGTCGGTGCCACACGGTCACAATAGGGCGGTCACAATGGGGCGGTGACCGATCACGGAGGGGCCGCATCCGGGCGGTATGCACTGGCCACCGTGGTCGGGTTCGTCACCCTCGCGATGCTCGTCGCCACCGGCGCCACCGAACGCTTCGACCAGGCGGCCGTGACGGCGGCGACGGACGTGACCCGCGCATACCCGTGGCTGCGCGACGCGCTGATCGTCGTCGAGGAGGTGACCCGCCCGATCTGGCTGTATGCGGTGGCCACCGCGATCTGCATCGTCGCCGCGTGGCGGCTCGGGATGCGGCGACGGGCTGCCGCGGCGTGGCTGACCATGATGGTGGTGTGGGGGACGGCGGCGCTGCTCAAGCTCGTCGTCGGCCGGGAGCGGCCGAGCGTCGTCGACGCGGTGTGGGAACACGATGGGCTGAGTTTCCCCTCCGGTCACGCGACGAACAGTGCGGCGATGGCGACGGCGGTGCTCATCCTGCTGGCCCCGGTGCTGGCCGTCGGCCTCCGCCGCGGGTTGGTCGTCGCGGCAGTGCTGTTCGTCGCCGTGGTGGCCCTTCACCGCGTGTTTCTCGGGGTGCACTACCCGAGCGACGTCGTCGCGGGGGTGGTGTTCGGCTGCGGGCTGGTCTTCGCCCTGAGCCGGCTCTGGCCTGCAGGCGGGGACTCAGCCGCCGAGGACTCAGCCGCCGAGGACCGGGCCTATCCCGGAGCGGGGTCTAGCGTGAGGGTCGAGCCGACCCGCGACGACCGGCCCGGAAGCGTCGGCGAGAACGAAGGAGCGACCCGATGAGCACTGAGGTCCCCCAGCCCCAGCCGTCGCGGCTCACCCCGTTCGCCGGAGGAACCATCGTCGTCGGCGTGGTCCCGGGGCAGCCCGAGCTCGTCGCGCTGACGGCACAGTCCCTCGCCCTGGCGACCGGCGCCACCGTGTACTTCGCCTATGCCGACCCGCGTCGGATCGTCGACCGCGAGCTCGACGACGGGTCGGTCCTGCACTCCGACCTCGATCCGGATCTCGCGGACGAGGTCGAGTGGCGTCGGAGGGAGGCCGAGCTGGTCACCGGACTCCGCGAGACGCTGGGGGACTCGGTCCCTTGGGACTTCCGCTACCTCGCCGGCCGGGCCGACCGCGCACTCACGCATCTCGCCCGGTCGGTCGACGCCGCGGTGATCGTCGTGGGCGGCGGCGCTGCGGGTGCCCAGGAACGGATCCATCACCTGCTCGAGGGCTCGGTCGCCAGCCATCTCTCCCACCACCAGCACCGGCCGGTGCTCGTCGTCCCGCTGCGCGTCGTCGACTGGAAGACGCCGCTGGGATGAGCCGGGTCCCGGCAGCCCTGCCGCAGGTCCCGGCGCCTGCGCGTTCCCACGCTCTGGCGCTCGTGTTCGCCGGCGGCACCATGGGGTCGGGCCTGCGGGCCACCATCGAGAGCGCCTTCTCAGAATCCGACTCGTCGCTCCCCTGGGCGACGCTCTTCGTCAACGTCTCCGGTGCCGCACTGCTCGGTCTGCTCACCCAGCTCGTGGCCCTGCGATGGCGGGATCCACGCGGGCACCGGCTCCGGCTCGCTCTCGGCACAGGACTGCTCGGCGGATACACGACCTACAGCACCTTCGTCGTGGAGTCCGTCCGGCTGGGCGAGCGGGATCTCGTGGCCGCTCTGATGTACGACGCGGCGTCTCTGACACTGGGTTTCGTCGCGGCTCTGGCCGCCGTGGTCGCGGTGCGGTCATGGGATCGGCACCGGCCCGACCCGGGTGAGCGGCCCGGCCCCCCGGTGGAGGAGGAAGGTCTCGGATGACCCTGATGCTCGTCGCCCTCGCCGGCGGGTTGGGGGCCTGCGCGCGATACCTCCTCGACGGCGCGATCACCCGCCGCTCGGCCCTGAGCGTGCCGGTGGCCACCCTCGCGGTCAACGTGCTCGGCTCGTTCCTGCTCGGCTTCCTGGTCCAGTGGAGCGCCCTGGCAGCATGGGGCACCGACGGCCAGCGGGCGCTGCTCGCCGCCGTCGGCGGCGTGGGCTTCCTGGGCGGGTTCACGACGTTCAGCACCGCGAGCGTCGAGCTGGTCGCGCTCGTCCGCAGCCGTCGCCCGGTCACGGCGATCGTCCTGGCGGTCTCGATGCTCGTGCTCAGCCTCGCCTTCGCCATGCTCGGGATGCTGCTCGCGCGGGTGCTGACCGGCTGAGCGGTGCAGTCGTCCCCACGCTCAGAGGCGAGCGTGCCTGGCCCGGCCGAATGAGTACACGCCGTATCCGGCGATGCCGACCCCGACGACGGTGAGCAGGTACGGCCCGAAGGGCTGGTCCCGCAGCGTCTTGAGCGCGGCGTCGAGTCCTCCGGCCTCGCTGGCCCGGGAGGACAGCGCCGCGCTGACGAACAGGCCGCCGACGATGACGAGCGCCACGCCCTTGGCGATGTAGCCGACCCGACCCGCGACCTCGACGAAGCGACCGGGATGCTCCTCGAGGTCCTCGAGGAACCCACGAGTCCACCCTTTCCAGACGTGGTAGCCGCCACCGGCGATGACCGCCAGGCCGATCAGACCGACGAGGACCCGGCCACCCGGCGCACTCATGAGCTGGGCGGTGAGGCTGTCCGTCGTCTCCTCACTCGACCCGCCCGCTCGCTGGGTGACGCGGAAGGCGGTGAAGGCGAACACCGCATACAGGATCGCCTTGCCCGCTGCCTTGGCCCGGTCGGTCCACTCGCTGCCGTGGGCGCCGACGACCGCCTCGGTGACCTGCCACAGCCCGAGCAGCGCGAACCCCGCGACGGCCAGCCAGAGCAGGAACGGCCCGGTCGGGGTGGATGCGAGGGTGGCGAGAGCGCCGGACTGGTCGGCGTCCTGCGAGCCGCCGCCGACGCCCCACGCCACCCGGACGGCGATCCAGCCGATGAGCAGGTGGATCACACCGCTCATGGCGTAGCCGAGTCGGGCGCCCTGCTCGACCACAGGGTGGTCGCCGGCGCGGCGGGCGGTCGAGGTCAGGTTGTCTCGTGACGCGGTCATAGGAGTGAGCGTAGGACCGGAACGAGTCCGTCGTCGTCGACGTCATCGGTCACCTCGTCGGCGACCGCCTTGACCTCGTCCGGTGCGTTGCCCATCGCGACCCCGCGAGCGGCCCAGCGAAGCATCTCTACATCGTTGCGCTGGTCGCCGATGGCGATCGTGTGCATCGGCTCCACCCCGAGCCTGCGCCGAAGAGGCTCGAGCCCGGACGCCTTGGAGACGCCCTCGGGGTTGATGTCGAGCCACGCCGACCAGCCGACGGCGTAGTTCACGCCGTGCAGCCCCACGCGGTGCACCAGGGCGAGGAACTCGTCCGGCGAGGCCTCCGGCTCCCGCAGCGTGACACGGGTGACCGGGTGCTCGAGGAGCTCCTCCCACGGCACGACCCGCTCGCTCGCGTCCAACTCTCCGTCGGGGAAGTTCGCGCTCACCTTGAACCCGACGCCGGGCTCCTCCACCGCCACCAGGGCTGTGGGTGCGTGCTCGCGCAGGAGCGTCAGAACCGGTCGCGGGTCGAACGTGACCGACTCGATGACCTCGTAGCCGTCGTCGAGGTCAGGGTCGAGCCGCAGCGTGAGCGCCCCGTTGGAGCACACCGCGTACCCGGTCGTGATGCCGAGCCGGTCCAGGATCGGGAGGGTCCCGACGATCGCGCGCCCTGTCGCGATGGTCACGTGGTGGCCGGCGGCGAGGACATCGGCGACCGCCTGACGGACCGGCTCCCGCAGCTCGCCCTCGTGGGTGATCGTCGTGCCGTCGATGTCGAGGCCGACCAGGTGGCGCGTCATGACCTCAACGCTAACGGTGTGTCACTCCGCCGTCGTCCACGCCTGCTTGAGGGAGATCCGGCCCTGGTTCTGCAGGAGCGAGCGCCGGTACAGCCGCTCGCCGACGATGATCGTGCCGAGCGCGAAGACGAGCATGACCGCGAGCGCCACGATCGGCTGCCACACCGGCACGTCACCCTCGAGAATACGGATCGGCATGAGCACCCCGGAGATCGGTGGGATGAACGAGGCGACCACCTTGGCCGTCCCGTCGAGGAGGAAGCTCGAGAAGAACACCCCCATGACGAGGAACGTCAGCGGCGTCGTCGTCGACTGGAGGTCCTCGGTGCGCGAGGCCAGCGCACCCGCCACCGCCCACAGGCACGCCAGGGCGACGAAGCCCGCGGCGAAGAAGACGAGGAACCACGCGACCGGGCCGCTGATCGCCGAGACGAAGGAGCCGTAGGGCGTGAAGCTCAGCCCGATCAGACCGACGCCGGCGTAGAGCAGGATCTGCAGGATCGCGAGGACGGTGTTACCCAGGACCTTGCCGGCGAGCAGGTGCCGCACCGGGATCGAGGTCGCGATGATCTCGACGATCCGGCTCTGCTTCTCCTCGACGACGCTCGAGGCGATCTGCATGCCGAACACCAGCGCCGACAGGTAGAACAGGAACGCCATGACGAAGCCGACCGCCTGCGCGAGGCCGGCGCGTTCGGCGTCGCCGACGAGGAACTCGGACGAGACGACCGACCCGGCCTCCAGCTCCGACGCGGTCGTGCCGAGCGCCTGAGCCTGCTCGTCGATCGTCACCGCCCGCACCACCTGCTCGGTCACCCCGAGCAGATCGCCCTCGCCCGAGACCGTCGTCAGCGTCCACCCGTCACCCTCGCGGTGCAGCCAGCCGTCGACCTCCTCGTCGCGCACCGCGGCCTCCGCGGCGGCCTCGTCCGCGACGACCTCGCTGGTCACGACGACCTTGTCGTCGATCTCCGTCGCACTCGCGGCCAGCGCCTCCGCCATCGGGGCGTCGGCTGCGGTCGTGACCACCGCATACTCGGACGTCCGCTCGGCCTGGTAGGCGTTCCACCCGAGCCAGGCCGCGAGGATCGCGACGGTGAAGAGCGTGCCGAGGACGAAGCCCTTGTCGGTGATCTTGACGAGGATCTCGCGGCGCATGACGATCGGCCACGCGGCGCGGCGTCGCGGGCGCTCGTCCGACTGCGTCGCGGGAGCGTCCTGCCGGGGGCTTCGGGTCAGGGTGGTCACTGGGTCACCTCTCGGTAGATCTCGCTGAGACTGGGCCGGACGAGGCCGAACTCGAGGACGGCGGCGCGGCTCGACGCGCGCTGGAGCAGAGCCTGCTCGGCGCCGGCAGCCTCCACCTCGAAGAGGACCGAGCCTCCGTCGACGTCGACGACGTGGATGCCGGGCACGTCCCGCACCCAGCCCGCATCGTCGGAGATCGTCAGGCGGTAGCGGCCGGACTCGCGCTCGCGCAGGTCACCGGTTGCGCCCTCGACGACGACCCGGCCGCGGCTCAGGATGACGAGCCGGTCGCAGAGCCGCTCGACGAGGTCGAGCTGGTGACTCGAGAAGAGCACGGGCACGCCTCGGGCCGTGTGCTCGCGGAGCAGGTCGGCCATCGCGTCGACCGCCACCGGGTCGAGCCCGGAGAACGGCTCGTCGAGGATGAGCGCGGCGGGCTCGCGCATGACTGCGGCGATGATCTGCACGCGCTGCTGGTTGCCGAGGCTGAGCTTCTCGACTCGGTCCTTGGCCCGGTCGGCCAGGCCGAACCGCTCGAGGTGCTCCATCACCGCCTCGCGGGCGGCCTGGGCGGACATCCCGCCGAGCTCGCCGAGATAGACGAGCTGGTCGAGCACGCCCTGCTTCGGGTAGAGCCCGCGCTCCTCCGGCATGTAGCCGAAGCGTCGCCGGTCGTCGTGGGTGATCGGCCGCCCGTCCCAGTGCACCTCGCCGCTCGTGATGCCGAGGACGCCCATGACCATCCGCATGGTCGTCGTCTTGCCGGCGCCGTTACCGCCGACGAAGCCGGTCATCTGGCCGCCGGGGACGGAGAAGCTCACGTCGTCGACGGCGGTGATGTCGCCGAAGCGGCGGGTCAGGGAGTGCAGCTCGAGCCGGGCGGTGCCGGTTCGCGACGAGGTGCTCGTGGGCAGTGTGGTCACGGACATGACAGCGACGGTATTCGCGCCTCGCCTCCCGCGGATCCGTCACCCGGGTGATCGTGGGCTCCCCCGGGTAGGGGATCGCTGCTCGACCCGAATCTCGTCAGCAGCACTCGATCTTCGGAAGCACCACCCGAACCGCGACCTGACCCCTGCACCTGCAGGGGTCAGGTCGCGGTTCGGGTACGGGCGCGCACTTCGGGACGGGCGTCCGTGCCAGCCGCTCAGCGCGTCGGGGAGACGAGTCCGGCCTCGTAGGCCCAGATGACGGCGTGCACGCGGTCGCGGACGCCGACCTTGGCGAGGCAGTTCGAGACGTGCGTCTTGATCGTCGCCTCACCGAGATAGAGCTCGCGGGCGATCTCGGCGTTCGACATCCCCCGCGCCAAACCGACGAGCACCTCGCGCTCGCGCTCGGTGAGCAGCGCGAGCTCGGACGGCTCCCGACGCGCCCCGGCGTCCGGCCCGGCGGTCATCCGCTCGATGACGCGCCGCGTCACCTCGGGCGCGAGCAGCCCATGGCCGTGCCCGACCGCGCGGACCGCGTCGATGAGCTGCTCGGGCTCGGCGTTCTTGAGCATGAAGCCGCTCGCACCGGCCTCGAGTGCGTCGAACAGGTAGTCGTCGCGGTCGAAGGTCGTGAGGATGACGACCCGCCCGAGCTCCTCCTCGACGATCCGCCGGGTCGCCTCGATGCCGTCCATCCCCGGCATCTGCACGTCCATGAGGACCACGTCTGGTCGGTGCTCGCGGGCCGCGATGACGGCGCTCATCCCGTCGGCGGCCTCGCCCACCACCTCCAGATCGGGCTCGACGGACAACATCAGCCGGAACCCGGACCGGACCATCGCGTGGTCGTCGACGAGCAGCACCCGCAGCAGCTCACTCACGCGACCTGCTCCGTCGCGGCGTCGAGGGGGTAGCGAACCCGCACCCGGTAGCCGCCGCCGGCCCGCGGGCCGATGTCCACGACCCCGCGGTGCGAGGCGGCGCGCTCACGGATGCCCAGCTGGCCGAGGCCGCTGCCGAGAGTGGACCCGCCGCGCGGGCGACCGTTGTCGACGACCTCGACCTCCGCATACGGCCTGTCCTCGCCCTCGATCCGCACGACGACACTGACCCGGGTGGCGGTCGAGTGCTTGCCGACGTTGGCGAGCGCCTCCTGGACGGTCCGGTAGATCGAGTGGCCGACGGGCGCCGGCACGCGGGCGGCCGCGTCCGGTCGGGACTGCACGAGCCGGTATGCGACGGTCCGGTTCGCGGTCTCGTGCGCCGCGGCGAGGGCCGGGAGCTGCTCGATCGACGGCTCCGGCTCGCGGCCGTCCGGCTCGTCCCGACGGGACCCGATGTGGCGCAGCGTGCCGAGCAGCCCCCGCATCGAGGAGACCGCCTCGCGCGACGAGGACTCGATCGCCCCCAATGCCGGAGCGGCGGCCGCCGGGTCGTGAGCGAGGACGCGGTGCGCCGCCGCGGCCTGGACGCCGATGACCGAGACGTGGTGTGCCACGACGTCGTGCAGCTCGCGCGCGATGCGCAGCCGCTCCTCGGTGATGGCCTGGTCGCGCAGGTCCTCCGCCTGGGCGGAGATCGTCTCCGCCTGCTCGCGCAGCTGCGCCTTCTGCCGGGCGTCCCGCCAGAGGATCTGCCCCCCGGCGATCGCACTGCCGAAGTAGATGACGTTGATGACGAGGGTGAGCAGCACCGCCGACGGGATCGGGCCGAGCAGCCCGGTGCGCCCGACCCCCGCGGTGTCGTCGACGATCTCCTGGATCGAGTTGCCGACGGCGAACTGCAGCGCGATCCACGCGAACATGACGACGACGATGACGCCCATGACGGCGACCATCGCGCGCCGGTCACGCGCCCAGGCCACGGCCGAGAGAAAGGCGACGAAGTAGGCCACCTGGAGCGTGAACTGGCTCATGACCATCGGCATCGCGACGCCGACGACGACCATGTGCACCGCCGCAAGCAGGCCGACCGTCAGTGGCCAGCGCCGCCGTCCGACGAGCAGCGCCGCGCCGGAGAGCACCGCGAGTGACTGCAGCCACACCGGCCCGACGACGTCCTCGAACATCCCCAGGCTGCGGGCCAGCTCGAGCGAGACGACGCCCACGACGGCGACCACACCCGCCAGCACGATGTCGCGGCGCTCGATCGTCGGACGTGGCCGCACCCACGGGTCGTCGACGCCGAAGGCGTCGGTGAGCCACTCGCCGAACGACCGGCGGGCGGGTGCGGGATCAGGCGCGTCGCGCATACCTGAAGAGCGTAGGCGAGTACCGTCGAAGGCGGCTCCCCCGCGCGGCTGACGCTTCGGTCCACCCGCGGGAGGACGGTCGACTCCACCCGGAGCGGGTGGACCGAGTTCCCCTATCCCCCAGAGGACGGCGCACGGGCGTAGCGTCGAACCGCGCATCCAGGGTCGGGCCGATTCGACCCGGCGCGTCGACGTCGAGGAGAGCAGATGACCGAGGACACCCCTCGCCCGGCGACACCGGTGGTCGCCGCGCAGAACGAGCGGCTCAAGGACGAGCTGCCGTTCCACGACACTCAGGACTTCGAGGACGCCGCGCGCGGGTTCATCGCCTCGCTCGACCCATGCGTCATCACCGCCGAGGACGGGCGGGTCGTCTGGGACAACGACTCGTACTCGTTCCTCACAGGGGACGCGCCCGACACGGTCAACCCCAGCCTGTGGCGCATCTCCACGCTCAACGCCATGCAGGGCCTGTTCGAGGTGGTCCCGGGCGTCTACCAGGTGCGCGGATTCGACCTGTCGAACATCTCCTTCGTCGAGGGCGAGACGGGCGTCATCGTGATCGACCCGCTCATCTCGACCCAGACCGCTGCCGCGGCGATGTCGATATACCGCGAGCACCGAGGTGACCGACCCGTGCGGGCGGTCATCTACACACACAGTCACGTCGACCACTTCGGCGGGGTGCGGGGAATCGTGAGTCAGGAGGACATCGACTCGGGAGCGGTGGAGATCATCGCACCGGAGGGGTTCACCGGCCACGCCGTGTCGGAGAACGTCTTCGCCGGGACCGCCATGGCCCGCCGAGCCGGGTACATGTACGGTGCCGCGCTGCCCCGCGGTCCCCGGGGCCAGGTGGGCGCCGGCCTGGCCCAGACCACGTCCCTCGGTGAGGTGACGATCATCCCTCCGACTTTGGAGGTTACCCGTACCGGAGAGGAACACGTCGTCGACGGGCTGCGGATCGTCTTCCAGTTGGCACCTGGCTCGGAGGCGCCGGCCGAGATGCACTTCCACTTCCCCGACCTGCGGGCCCTCTGCATCGCCGAGAACGCCACGCATGTGCTGCACAACCTGTTGACCCTGCGCGGAGCCGTGGTCCGCGACCCGCACGCGTGGGCGGGATATCTCACCGAGGCGATCGACCTGTTCGGTTCCGACACCGATGTCGTCTTCTCACCGCACCACTGGCCGACGTGGGGCCAGGACCGGGTCGTCGAGTTCCTGAGGCAGCAGAGCGACCTGTACGCCTACCTGCACGACCAGACGCTGCGGATGCTCAACCAGGGGATGACGGGAACGGAGATCGCCGAGGCCATCCGGATGCCGCCCGCCCTGGACAGCGCGTGGCACACCCGTGGCTACTACGGCTCGGTCAGCCACAACGTCAAGGCGATCTACCAGCGCTACATGGGCTGGTACGACGGCAACCCGGCACACCTGTGGCAGCACCCGCCGGTCGAAGCGGGCAAGCGGTACGTCGACTTCATGGGCGGCGCCGACGCGGTCGTCGACAAGGCCCGTGGCTCCTTCGAGGCCGGCGACTTCCGGTGGGCCGCGGAGGTTCTCAGTCACGTCGTGTTCGCCGAGCCCGACCACGCCCCGGCGCGCGAGCTGCTCGCCGACACGCTGGAGCAGCTCGGCTACGGATCGGAGAACGGGACGTGGCGGTCGGTGTACCTCTCGGGCGCCTACGAGCTGCGCAACGGCTCGTTCGGCACGCCGACGCAGACCGCCTCACCGGACCTGCTGTCCCAGCTCACCCCGACCCAGCTGTTCGACTCCCTGGCCATCCGGGTCGACGGCCCCCGGGCCTGGGACGAGCGCCTGACCATCGACGTCGTGCTCACGGACAGGGACGAGACACATCGCCTGTGGTTGCGCAACGGGGTGCTCTCGCAGTCGAGCGCCCCACAGCACGACTCCGCCGAGCTGGTCCTACGCCTGCGCCTCCCGATCCTGCTCACCATGGTGGTCCGCGGGATCGACGCCGTCGACCTCGATGAGGCAGGGGTCGAACTCGAGGGTGACATCGGCGTCCTCGGCAGGTTGCTCGCCGTCCTCGACCAGCCCGATCCCGACTTCGCGATCGTCACGCCTTAGGCGGCGCCCGCAGGGCGCCTGGGTCCTGACGGCCGTGCGCCGTCAGGACCGGGGCGTGAGTACGTCGAGACCCACGGCCTCGCGCAGCGCCTCCGGGACGACGACCGAGCCATTCGCCCGCTGGTGGTTCTCGAGGATGGCGACGAGCCAGCGCGTCGTCGCGAGCGTGCCGTTGAGGGTGGCCGCGACCTCGTTGGCCCCACCCTCGGCGGAGGTCCGCTTGAACCGCGTGCCGAGCCGGCGGGCCTGGAAGGTCGTGCAGTTCGACGTCGACGTGAGCTCCCGGTGCCGATCCTGGGTCGGGATCCATGCCTCGCAGTCGAACTTGCGCGCGGCCGGACCGCCGAGGTCGCCGGCGGCCGTGTCGATGATGCGGTACGGCACCTCGATCGTCGCGAGCATGTCCTTCTCGAGCTGCAGCAGCCGGTCGTGCTCGGCCGCGGCGTCCTCGGGACGGCAGTACACGAACATCTCGATCTTGTTGAACTGGTGCACCCGGATGATGCCGCGGGTGTCCTTGCCGTAGCTGCCGGCCTCGCGCCGGTAGCAGGTGGACTGACCGGCGTAGCGGATCGGCCCGTTCGAGAGGTCGATGACCTCGTCCGCGTGGTAGCCGGCCAGCGCCACCTCGCTCGTGCCGGTGAGGAACAGGTCGTCGGAGGGCAGGTGGTAGACCTCATCGAGGTGGTTGTCGATGAAGCCCGCGCCGGCCATGGTCGTGCGGTTGACCAGGGTGGGGGTGATCATCGGCGTGAATCCGGCCGCAAGGGCCCGGCGCATGGCGAGGTGCAGCAGACCCATCTCGAGGCGGGCGCCCTGGCCCTTGAGGAAGTAGAACCGAGCCCCGGCGACCTTGGCGCCGCGGGCCATGTCGATCGCGTCGAGCCCCTCGGCGAGCTGCAGGTGGTCCTTCGGCTCGAAGCCCTCGGCCGCGAAGTCGCGCGGGGTGCCGATCTCCTCGCGCACGACGTAGTCGTCCTCGCCACCGCTCGGGACGCCGTCGATGATGACGTTGCCGATCCGCAGCATGAGGCTGTCGAGCTCGCCCTGTGCCTCGTCCGCGGCGGCCTGCAGCGCCTTGACCTGGGCCGCCAGGTCCTTGGTCCGGGCGAGCAGCGCCTGCTTCTCCTCGCCCTGGGCGCGCGCGACGTCCTTGCCGAGGGACTTCTGCTCGGCGCGCAGCCGCTCGAAGGAGCTCAGCGAGCCACGCCGGCGCCGGTCGGCCGCGAGGACGGCGTCGACGATCCCCTCGTCCTCGCCGCGGGCGCGTTGGCTGGCACGCACCACCTCGGGGTTCTCGCGGAGCAGCTTGATGTCGATCACCCGCGCAAGTCTAGTGAGCGGGTATGCGGTGCTCGCCCCACGCATACCGGCCGTCCGGGCGACTCCCCGCGACGGACGGTTCGGCGTCGGCCACGGGCGTCGATAGCCACCGCTGCGCCGTCCGTCGCGGGTGGAAGGCCGGGGCTCCGATGGATAGGAGGCGACCTCGGCGTTGCCGGAGAGCGCGCTCGCGCTGGTATAGGTTGACCGCGTGACGGACACGGAGACGATGTGGCTCATCGTCGCGGGGGTGGTCGGCCTCGCGGTGATCGCGTTCGTCACGTACCTCGTCGTGAGGACGACTCGGGACCGTCCGAAGGGCCCGGGGCGGCATCGTGCCCCGAACAAGAAGCGCCCGCACCGCGACACCTTCCGGACCGAGGAGCCCGAACCCGAGCCCCTGAAGCGCGCCGCGATCATCGCCCAGGGCGCCGGCCCCGAGCTGCGCGCGGAGCTGACATCGCTGTCGATCGCGACCGGCTGGGACGAGCCCCTCTGGCTCGCCGCCGAGGACGTCCACTCTGCGGCGGCCGTGGCCCGCGAGGCCCTGGCCGCCTCGGTCGACGTCGTCGGCGTCCGAGGCGACTCCGCCGTCGCCCGGGGCGTCGTCACGGTCCTGGCCGGCACCGAGACCCCGGTCGCCTTCCTGCCGGCGCCCGACGAGGGGGCGCCCGCTCATACCGACGCCCCGTCGGACCCGACCGACTCGCCCGCCGTCGCCGCTCCTCCACCCGGGGGACGCCTCGCTCTGCCCTCCGCCGGCATCGCGGCGGCGATGACGACCGCCCTCACCGGACAGAACTCGCGCATCGACATCGGCCGGGCCACGATCGCCGCGGCCCCGCCCGACGATGGGTCCGCGGGAACGGAGGGCGGACCGGGCGCTGAGCCGCGGGCCCAGCATCTCGTCTTCCTCAGCTCGCTCGTCATCGGCGACGTCGTGGCCGACGACGAGCCAGCGCTGCGGACGCGCACCGTCGCGCGCAGCCTCGTCAAGGGGACCTCCTTCACCGCCACCGTCAAACCCGACGACGAGGAGGCGATCACCCGCCCCTCGCGCTCCCTCGCGTTCTCGACGCGCGCCGACGGCTCCGCCGTCCTCGACGGGTACCTGCACGCCAGCCAGTCCTTCAAGGGCTGGACCGGGGTGGCCCGGGCGATGATGCGCAAGTCCTCGCGGGCGACCCCGCTGCTCGTGCCCATGAAGTCGGTCGCGTTCACCGTGACGCTCGACAAGCCGGCCCGGTTGACCGTCGACGGCCGCGACGTCGGAGAGTGCCATCCCGGCGAGTCGACGATCTCGGTCGACCCGCTCGCCCTCGTCGTGCGGCGCTGACCGGTGCTCGTCGCGGCGCCATCGCCCGAGCAGGTCGACCGGGCCCTCGGTCTCATCGTCGACCGGCAGGCCGCACCCGTGACCGCCTGCGCCTACCTCGGCACGACACCGGACGGCATCCGGGCCGAGCTCGACGACATCGAGATCCCATGGCGCGAGACGCTGCGAGTGGCGGTCGACGACAGTGCCGACGTGGTCGGCGCCGTGCTCGTGGACTGGGACGAGGAGACCGGCCGCAGCTGGGTCCACGGTCCCTGGACCCGCGACGAGGCGATGTGGGACGAGGTCGCCGACGCGCTCCTCGACGCGGCCGTCACGCTGACCCCGGCGACCGTGCAGGACCACGAGGTCTCCGCCGCCCCGGAACACGAGCGGCTGGCCGAGCTCGCCACCTCGCGCGGCTGGATCGCGAGCGAGGTCAACTACGTCTACGTCGCCCGGTCCGCCGATGGATGGCCGGATGCGCCCGCGACGGTCCGTCCCGCTGTCGACGGCGACCTCGAGGCGGTCACGGTGATCCACGAGGAGGCCTTCCCGGGGACCTACGCGACGGCGCGCCGCCTGCTCTCCGACCCCGAACGGGTCACCCTCGTCCTCACCGAGCTCACCGAGCTCGCCGACAGTGGCCGTTCCACCGGCGGTGCCGGCTGGGTCCTGGGCTACGCCTCCGCCGAGATCCAGGCCGACGGCGACGGCTACCTCGACTTCATCGCGCTCTCCCCCGGGGCCCGCGGCCGGGGTCTGGGCGCGGGACTGCTGAGCGCCATCGGTCGGGCGGTCCTCGCCGCCTCCCCCAACGGGTGCGTCAATCTGACCGTCAAGGAGTCCAACGCTCCCGCCGTCCGGCTCTACGAGCGTTTCGGGTATGCGCGGGAGGCCGAGCTCGTCGGATACCGGTCCCGGCCGACGGACTGAACAGACGGGCCGAGCAGACGGGCCGAGCAGACGGACCGACCGACGACACGGCGACCACAGTCACCCGGCCGTACGCTTGCACCCGTGACCACGCGAGCCGCCACCCGGACGGCCTTCGTCCTCGGCGGCGGCGGCGTCCTCGGCGCCGCCCAGGTCGGCATGCTGCGGGCGCTGCTCGACAGGGGCGTGCGCCCCGATCTCGTCCTCGGCACGAGCATCGGGTCGGTCAACGGTGCGTTCGTCGCCGCCGACCCGACCCCGGCCGCCGCCGACCGGCTCGCGCAGATCTGGCGCACCGTCCGCGAGGAGGGCGACTTCCTCGAGAACCCCTTCAAGCAGGCCGCCCGCGCGGCGAAGTACCGCACGCACTTCATGTCGACCAGACCGCTGCGCCGACTGATCGACGAGCGGCTCGGAGTGGAGCGCATCGAGGACCTCACCGTGCCGTTCCAGTGCGTGGCCGCCCATATCGAGTCGAGCAAGGCGCGCTGGTTCACCTCCGGGCCGATCACGCCCGCGATCCTCGCCTCGTGCGCCGTGCCCGGCATGTTCCGGCCGGTCGAGATCGACGGCCAGCACTTCCTCGACGGAGGGCTCGTGCACTCGATCCCCGTCGGCCGGGCTCTCGAGCTCGGCGCGACCGACATCTACGTGCTCCAGGTCGGCCGCGTCGAGCAGTCCCTCCAGGTGCCGACCAAGCCGTGGGAGGTCGCCGCGGTCGCCTTCGAGATCGCCCGCCGGCACCGCTACCACGAGGAGCTCGACACCGTCCCCGACGACGTCACCCTGCACGTACTCCCGAGCGGCGCGTCCTCCACGCCGGCCATCTCGCTGACCCAGGGAATGGGTAGCCGCATCGAGGAGAGGGCGGAGCAGGCGTATGCGGCGAGCACCGCATACCTGGACAGTCACCTGAGCAGAGGCTGAGGCGAGATGGTCATCCCTCCCCCACCGCTCTGGGCGCGCCGTCTGGTGCAGGTCATCTGGCTGCCGCTCGTGGCGCTGATCACCGCGCTGTCGGTGCCGTTCTTCGTCCTCGGGGTGCTGCTGTGGCCGATCGACCGCAGGTTCCGGTTCGTGCGCGTGCTCGCGATGCTCGTCGTGTTCCTCTGGCTCGACGCGGGTCTGGTGACCGGGTGCTTCTACATCTGGCTGCGGCACCTGCGCCAGGGCGACTACCACGAACGGGGTGAGTCCTGGCGACGCGAGCACGAGAAGCTCCTGCTCGACGCACTCGACGGGATCATGGAGCACTCGCAGCGATGGGTGGGTCTGCGGGTCGAGCTCGAGGAGCCGGTCGACTTCGGCAGTGAGCGGGCGCCGCTGCTCGTTTTCGCGCGGCACGCCGGACCCGGTGACTCGCTCGTGTTGGCCTGGCTGCTGGCCGCCTACGCCGGGCGGCTGCCGCGCGTGGTGCTCAAGGACTTCCTGCGGTGGGACCCGGGGATCGGCGCCGTGCTGTACCGGGTGCGCTCGTACTTCGTGCCGTCGCGCTCAGGCGCCGGCGACGACCGGACGAAGCCGATCCGGGAGATGGCGGAGACGCTGGAGCTGATGGACGCGATGCTGCTGTTTCCCGAGGGCGGCAACTGGACGCGGGGACGCTGGCAGGCCAACATCACCCGGTTCCGAGAGAGCGGTCAGGAGGAGCGCGCCGCGCAGGCCGAGTCGTGGGTGCACGTGCTGCCACCCCGATCCGGCGGCGTCGTCGCCGCCATGTCGGCCCGGCCCGATGCGGACGTCATGATCGTCGCGCACACAGGGCTCGAGTGGCTCCTCACGCCGTGGCAGATCTTCAAGGCCATCCCCCTGCACGACCACCCCTTTCTCATCCGGGCCTGGACCTTCGGCCCCGACGAGCGACCGAGCGATCCGGAGGCGATCGAGGACTGGATCGACGAGCAGTGGGAGGTCGTCAACGAATGGGTGGGCAGCCACCGCGAGTTCAGCCCGCGCCACCGTGACTCGAGCCGTGGCCAAGCGACGCAATAGGAACGCCATGGCCGGTCAGAACCGACACGAGTGCAGCGCGTCGGCCGGCTGGTCCTGGCGGCTCGGCACACCATCGCGCGCGGCCCTGGAGCCGCCCGGTCAGCCCGCAGCGGGCGGCGTGCGCAGTGCGTCGAGCCAGGCGCGCGCCTCATGGAAGGCGTCGTCGCTGATGTCGGGCGACACGCGCACCTCCACCTCGTCCGCCCGAGGATATGAGCCGAGGAACCGCACCCCCAGGCACACCCGCTTCAGGCCGACGAGTGCCTCACCCACTCGTTCGTCGAGGACGTGCCCCTCGAAGTCGACCGAGAAGCAGTAGGAACCCATCGACTGCCCCGTCGGACGGGACTCGAGGCGGGTCATGTTGATCCCCCGCACCGCGAACTGCTCGAGCAGCTCGAGCAATGCCCCCGGCCGGTCGTGGTGCTGGAACAGGACGACGGTCGTCTTGTCGGCGCCGGTGCGCGCCGGCAGCGCTCCGGGCGGCGCGACGAGGACGAACCGCGTGACCGCGTGCTTCAGGTCGCCGATGTCGTCGGCGAGGATCTCGAGCCCGTTGTTCGTCGCGGCGACGGGAGCGCAGACGGCCGCCTCGAAGGTGACCTCCGGGTCCACGGCGAGCGACTGTGCCGCCGCCGCCGTCGACAGGGCGGGCACATAGACCGCCTCAGGCAGCCGCTCGGCGACGAACCCGCGCACCTGGGCCCAGGCATGCGGATGGGTTCCGACCCGACGCACCTCCTCCAGTCTCACCCCGGGACGGGCGGCGAGGACGAAGGTGATCGGCACGAGCACCTCGCCGACGACGACGAGCGGATCGCCGTGCGCGAGGGCGTCGAGCGTCGCGCTCACGCCGCCCTCGACGGAGTTCTCGATGGGGACCATCGCCGCCGCGATCTCGCCCCGCCGCAGCGCCTCGAGCGCGGCGTCGACCGAGCCGAACGGTCGCTGGTGCGCACCCTCGGGGAGCCCCCACTGCTCGAGCGCCATCTGGGTGAACGTGCCTGCCGGTCCGAGATAGCCGTAGGTCGTCGGATCGCTCATGCGCCGGCCCTTCCGGTGCGTGCCGCCGCGAGAGCCTGCTGCTCCTCGGGCGTCAGGGTGGTGTCGCTCCGACCGGAGACGAGTCCCTTGGCATAGGTGCGCGACTCGCCGCGGGCGTGGATCGCGGAGATGACGACGCCGTCGCCGGCGTCGTCGACGAGGGCCGCGCTGAACGACAGCCGCCCGCCCATGTCGCCGAAGGCGTCGTAGCGGACGACCGCCACGTGACGCAGCGCCGCTGCGATCTCGGCACGCAGCGCGGCCACGTCGGCCTCCCCCGCGGGCCGGTGCGCCTCGAGCCGCCGAACCCGGGTCTGGAGCCGCAGACCCCACACCGCGACCGCGACGAGCAGCAGGAGCGGCAGGACACCGAGGACGACCAGCAGCGCCGCCTCGCCCCCATTCATGCCGAACATGGCACCACCCTATTGACGTCCGTGCCCACGCTGTATGCGGTGCTCACCCGCCGAGCGCGCCCAGCGGCACGGACAGGACGGACCGGGTCGGCGCCGATGAACGTAGGGTGGGAACCGACGAGGGCCGACGTGCCCTCCGGAAAGAGGCGAACGTCATGGCCATGACGTCGATGGGTTCGACCGACACGGGCGCCTACGCCGAGCCGGCGCGCTCGCTGGCGCAGATGTTCTACGACAGGGTTGCGCAGACTCCACGCGGCGAGGCGTTCCGATTCCCCACCGGCGACGGGTGGAGCTCGGTGACCTGGGCCCAGACCATGGAGATCACCAGGACGTTGGCGGCCGGACTGCTGGAGCTCGGAATCCAGCCCGAGCAACGGGTGGCCATCGCCTCGGGCACCCGCATCGAGTGGCTCTACGCCGACCTGGCGATCATGTGCGCCGGCGCGGCGACCACGGCCGTCTACCCGTCGACCGATGTCGCCGACGTCGCCTTCATCCTCTCCGACAGCGGGACACGCATCGTCTTCGCCGAGGACGACGCGCAGATCGCCAAGCTGCGCGCCCAGCGCGAGCACCTCCCCGATGTCATCCGTGTCATCACCTTCGACGGCGAGGCCGATGGCGACTGGGTGATCGGCATGGCCGACCTCGAGGCGTTGGGGGCGCGGCACCTCGCAGAGACCCCGTCGTCGGTCGATGATGCCGTGGCCGCCGTGCGGCCCGATCACCTCGCCACGCTGATCTACACGTCGGGGACGACCGGGCGCCCCAAGGGGGTGGAGCTGCCCCACCGCTGCTGGACCTATCTCGGCGCCGGTGCGGAGGCCATCGGGATCCTGCGACCGGACGACCTTCAGTACCTGTGGCTGCCCCTGTCGCACTCGTTCGGCAAGATGCTCGCAGCCGTGCAGCTCCAGGTCGGCTTCCCGACAGCCGTCGATGGCCGCATCGACAGGATCGTCGACAACCTCGCGGTCGTGCGACCGACCATCATGGCCGGACCGCCACGGATCTTCGAGAAGATCCACGGCCGCATCGTCCAGACGATGGCGGAGACCGGGGGCATCCGGTCCAGGCTGTTCACCTGGGGCTTCCGCGTGGGTGAGCAGGTCGTCGCGGCGCGCGCCGAGGGCAGGCCGCTCGGCCGGATCCTCGGTCTACAGTTCGCCATCGCCGACCGCCTCGTTCTCGCCAAGATCCGGGACCGCCTCGGTGGACGGATGCGGTTCATGATCTCGGGGAGCGCCGCCCTATCGCCCGACATCGCTGCCTGGTTCCGGACGGCAGGTCTGACCCTGATCGAGGGATACGCCCTGACCGAGACGGGCGGCGGTGCCTGCGTCGGCGACCCGGAGCACCCGGTCCCGGGAGTCGTCGGACCTCCGCTCGTCGGATCGGAGCTGCGCATCGCCGACGACGGCGAGATCCTGCTCCGCGGCCCACACGTCATGCGCGGGTACCACAACCTGCCAGAGGAGACCGCTCGGGTGCTCAGCCCTGACGGCTGGTTCGCCACCGGTGACATCGGCGAGCTGGATGCGCAGGGGAGGCTGCGGGTCACGGACCGCAAGAAGGATCTCATCAAGACCTCTGGTGGCAAGTACCTCGCCCCACAGCCGATAGAGGCCCAGCTCAAGGCGCTGTGCCCGCTCGCGAGCCAGGTTCTCGTGCACGCCGAACGGCGCAACTACGCAACGGCGCTCATCGCCCTCGACGTCGACGCCCTGCCGCAGTGGGGCCGAGCCCGGGGTCTGGACGTCGGCGACTTCGCCGAGCTGACCGCGAACCCGGAGGTCCGCGCTTACGTGGGGACCTGCGTCGCGCAGCTCAACGACCAGCTGAACCGGTGGGAGACCATCAAGGACTTCCGGATCCTCGACCACGACCTCACGGTCGAGGGCGACGAGCTGACGCCGAGCCTGAAGCTCAAGCGCAAGGTGCTCGAAGAGCGGTACGCCACCCTCCTCGACTCCATGTACACCGGGTAGGGCCCGGACGTCACGGTCTGTCCGGTCCTCGCGGTCGTGCGGCACTCCGCGTCGGCAGCCACAGGATCCGGAAGACCAGCACGGCACCGACCACGTGGAACCGTTTCATTGCCGTCCCGAGCGCCGGTTCACCGTGCCATGATTGGCCCCCGGCTGAGCCTCACGCGGCCCCTCACGAGGAGCGACAGCCACAGGGAGAGACGGCCCCAAGGAGGGACCATGGTGACGACGATTCGCGAGCGAGTGCTGCCAGAGCGTCAACGGCGCACGCTGGAGGAGCTGACCGAGGACCTCGATCTGCGGTCGGGCGACCACGCGTCGAAGCAGTCGGCGTTCTGGTCGATGCTGGTCCTGTCCGGCATCATCGCCACGGCCGGCGTCCTGGCCGACTCCACGGCGACCGTCATCGGGGCGATGATCATCGCCCCCCTCTCGACGCCGATCATGGGCATCGCCCTGGGGATGGTCAAACGGGAGCGGCTGAGGGCCGGCCGGTTCGTCCTGGCGGGCGCACTCGTCGTCGTCGCGATCGGTGTCGGGGTGGCGCTGATCATGCCCGGCTCGATCGACGTGACCGGGAACTCGCAGATCGCCGGGCGCACCTCGCCGACTCTCCTCGATGTCATCGCGGCGATCGCGACAGGAGTCGCCGGGGCCGTCGCCCTCGCGCGGCGCGATGTGGCCGCCGTTCTGCCCGGTGTGGCCATTGCCATCTCACTCGTGCCCCCACTCGCCGTCGTGGGGATCTGCCTCGGCGCCGGAGCGACCGGGCACGCGCTCGGAGCGCTCCTCCTGTTCCTGTCGAACCTCGTGGCGCTGGTCCTCGCCGGAACCCTGATCTTCGCGGCGCTCGGCTACTCCGACGAGGCGGCCCGGCTGTCCCGGAAGGTCGGCGCACGCAGGCAGTCCGCGTTCGTGCTCTGGACCGTGGCGGTGCTCGTGCTGATGCCGTTGGCCGCCAACTCCGTCCTCGTGGCAGGCATCCACATCTGGACCGAGCGCGCCCGCGCCGTGGCCGAGGACTGGGTGTCGGGGCAACCAGGCACCGCGGTCCAGGATGTGGAGTTCGTCGGCGGCGCCCTGCGCATCGATGTGCGCACTCCCGGTGAGCTGCCATCGACCACGGATCTGCTGAGCGCTCTCGAGGGCGAGATTCCCGACGGTGTGCCGATCGTCGTGGACACCACCTTCGGCGACGAGATCGAGGTCGGCGCCGTCGGCCAGGATCCAGGCTGACGCACCTCAGGTCGCCGACCGCCCAGGTGCCTCGGCAACGCCGACCACGGCAGCACCACCCCCGTCATCATCGCCGTCGTCGGCAACGCGCCGTGCCTCGTCGTCCCTCGCGAGCAACCAGAGGATCCCCAGCACGAGCAGCGCACCCACCACGTCGGCGTTCTGCATGAACCGACCGAAGAGCGACACCGGCCGGTCCTGCGCGAGCCACGTGATGCCCCACCACGGCAGCCGCATGAGGAACCACGCCATGATGCCGAGCGCCGCATAGGCGCGCCAGCGCGGTCGGGGCGGCCAGGCGCCCAGCACGGCGAGGACGACGACGACGACCCAGTGGAAGTGGTGGATCCACGCGACCGGCGAGAGCAGCACCGCGAGCATCCCGACCGCGGCGACCTCGCCGACCGAGTCGCCACGCCGCCACAGCTCGCGCGCGACGAGGAACCCGGCCACCCCGACGGCGACCACGAGCGCGACCCACAGCACCGTCCCCGCCGTCCCGTCCGGGCCGTGTCGCAGCAGCACCCCGCGCAGCGACTGGTTCGACGTGCCGGAGTTCGGCCCGAGCCGCGTCGGGTCGGTCAGTGCACCGGTCCAGAAGGTCCACGAGGCCCGCGGCAGCAGCACGGCCGTGACCAGCGTGACGAACCCGGCGGTGACCACCGCCGTCGCCGCCTCCCGCCAGCGTCGGCAGACGACGTAATGGACGATGAACACCCCCGGCGTGAGCTTGACGGCGGTCGCGAGCCCGACGAGCATCCCGGGCGGCAGCGACCGCAGGATCCGCGGCCGGGGTCGGCGGAGATCGGCCAGGCACGCGAGGACGAGAAAGGCGTTGACCTGCCCGAAGCGGATGCCGTCCGCGACAGGATGCAGCCACAGCATCGGCACCGTCAGGGCGGCGATGATCACCGGCCGCCAGGTCGCGGCCCGTTCGGATACATGCCACGGCAGCAGGCGGTATGCGGCGAGCCAGACGATCCCGAACGTCGCCGCGACCTGGGCGACCGTCCACAGCCATCCGGCGACCTCGAACGGGACCATGCCGAGCGGCGCGGAGAGGATCGCCGCGAAGGGCGGGTAGGTGAACGGCAGCAGCTGCGGGGGTTCGGTGAGCGTGGCGTAGATGTCGGTGCCGGCCAGCATCGAGAGGGCCGCCTGCCGGTAGACCTCCACGTCGACCTGCCACTGGTCCTCCGGCCAGAACACCAGGTAGCGCAGCACCGGGGGCAGCGCACCGAGCACGAGGATGAGGACCGCAAGACCCCACACCGGTATGCGGTGGGGAGCCCGGCCGGAAGTCACGCCGCCATTGTGTCGTAGTCACCCCCGTAGGCTGGTGGGGTGACTCTCGCCCCGGTCCGCCGCCTGCTCGCCCTCCTGGGCGTGCTGTTCGGGGCGCTCCTCCTGCTGCCCTCGCAAGCGGCCCAGGCGGCACCGTCCTCCACTCATACGGCGCTGCCGGGAGTGCAGTCGGCCCAGGCGGACCCGTCGGGAGCGACGGTGCTCGTCGGCACCGGGGGAATCACCTGGTCCGACGTCGACCCCGAGGTCACACCGCGGCTCTGGGAGCTGCTCCGCGACGGGTCGGGCGCGGCGCTGACGGTCCGCTCGGTCAACACCTCGACGTGCCCCGTCGACGCCTGGCTCGGTGTGTCGGCGGGCGAACGTGCCGCCGCGCCGAGCGCCGACGGCAACCCCCGTCGGGCCTCGTGGGAGCCGTGCCCGGAGCCGTCGCCGGTGGTCGACGGCCAGGTCGAGGAGTGGGACGACTACACCGAGGCGGCTGAAGCGCTCCGCTTCAACGCCCAGCTCGGCTCGCTCGGCGACATCGCCGCCGAGCAGGGCGTCTGCATCTCGGCCGTCGGACCGGGTGCCGCCCTGGGCGCCGCCCGCGGTGACGGCAGCGTGGAGCGGACCACCGCATACGATCCCACGGTCCTGCCCGAGGCCCTGACCGACTGTCCGATCACGCTCGTGGACGTCGGCTCGCTGCCGCAGGCGCTCGAGGGCGAGCCGCGCACGGAGGCGCTCGCCGAGCTGGATGCGCGCATCGGCGAGGTCGTCGACGCTGCCCCAGCCGGCGCCAACGTCATCGTCGCGAGCATGGCCGACGACGGCCGCGAGTCGAGGCTGCGGATGGTCGTGGCACGAGGGCCCGACTTCGGAGCGGGCGTCCTGGTCTCGCCGTCGACGCGGCAGCCCGGCCTCGTCGTCAACAACGACCTGACGACGAGCCTGCTCGGGCTGACCGGCCTGGAGATCCCGTCCCGCCTCAACGGCGGAGTCATCTCCAGCGAGTCCGCGGGCGTGAACTCCGAGGAGCTGGCCCAGGAGCGCTGGCAGGAGCTCGTCGACTACGACCTCGCGTCCTTCAAGATCCGCTCTCTCGTCCCACCGTTCTTCCAGGCCTTCGCCTACGGCCAGCTCGTCATCTACCTGCTCGTCCTCCTGGTGTGGAAGGGCAAGCTCGGCAGTCCCGAGACCCGCGGCCGCTGGCTCGACGTGGCCCGGGTCGTCGCCGTGAGCGCGGCGGCGGTCCCGGCGGCGACGTTCCTCGCCAACATCGTCCCGTGGTGGCGGGTGAGCTGGCCGATGGTCGCCATCGTCGCCTCGGTCGCCGCCTGGACCGCGATCATCGCCATCCTCGCGCTGTGCGGGCCGTGGGGACATACCGGACTGGGGCCCGTGGCGGTCGTCTCCGCCGTGACCGTCCTGGTCATCGGGGTGGACGTCATGACCGGCTCCCGCCTCCAGCTGTCCTCACTCATGGGGCTGCAGCCGGCGATCGGCGGGCGGTACTTCGGCATGGGCAACGTGCCGTTCGCGCTGTTCATCACGAGCGCGATCCTCCTCGCGACGGTCGTGGCCAACGTTCTCCTCGTGCGCGGTCGCCGCACGGCTGCGGCCGGGGCAGCCGGCGCGATCCTCGTCGTCGCCCTCATCGTCAACGGCGCACCGATGTGGGGCGCCGACGCGGGTGGCCCGCTGTCGCTCCCGCCGGCCATCGCCTTCCTCGTCCTCACCATCCTCGGCATCAGGCTGACCTGGGGACGGTGGCTGCTGCTCTTCGCCGTGACGGGCCTGCTCTTCCTCAGCGTCGCCTTCCTCGACTCACTGCGGCCGATCGAGAGCCAGAGCCACCTCGGCAGGTTCTTCGAGTCCCTCACGAGCGGGGGCGGCAACGCCTTCGACATCGTCATCCGCAAGGCGCAGCAGAACTGGGACGTCCTCACCGGCAACTACACGCTGACGATGCTCGTGCCGTTCGCGCTCGCCTTCGTCATCTACGTCCTCGCACGGGAGACGTCCTGGGGCTCACGGGCGCTGCAGCGCTCCTTCGACCGCTACCCGGCGCTCCGTCCGGGCCTGCTCACCCTGCTCGTGGCTCTGACGATCGGATTCTTCGTCAACGACTCCGGCGTCGCCATCCCGGCTGTCGGTGCGACGATCGCCGTTCCCCTCCTGATCGCCATCAATGTCCACGTGCTCCGGCAGGGCCGGCTCACCCGGGACGAGCGCCCCGATCCCGATCCGGACCCCGATCGGGGCGGTGCCGCTGCGGCTCAGGATCCCGCTGCGGACCACCCCACGCAGGAGGGCCTTCCCGCGGGCGCCGGAGCCGCGTCCCCAGCAGCGCCACAGCCAGCCACGCGAGCAGAACGGCGTAGGGCGCAACGCCACGACGCACGTCGAGCGTGAGCCGTTCGACCTCGTCGCTCATCGCCACGACCCGGCCGGGCACGTAGGCCAGCGCCATCACCGTGCCCCGCCACAGCGCGAGCAGGTCGAGCGCCGAACGCGCGGCGAGAGTGAGACCCGCCCAGACGAGCACGTCGTACCAGGGCAGGGAGTACGGTGCGGCGAGCACATAGGCGAGCGAGCCGACCACGAGCACTCGGGCGGTGACGCCGGCGCTGGTCCTCGCAAACAGGTCGGTGCTGGCCCGCCACAGCAGCACCGCGAGGACGACGCACACGACGGCGGCCATCCAGACGATGAGTGCCCGGACCCGCTCGTCGTCGACGGGGCCGAGCAGCTCGCTGTCGAGGAGCAGTCGCCACGGGCCGGCCAGGGAGATGTGGCGACGCGCGAGCCGCAGCTGGTTGAGCACGTCCGGCCACCAGACGGCATAGAGCGCCAGGGCCGGGAGCATCCCGAGCCCGAAGAGGAGCGCCCGTCGGGGCAGCTCCCGGCGCTGGGCGAACCACCACCCGATGAGCACAGCGGGCACGATGAGACCGGCCGTGAACTTCACGCCGATCGCCAGCCCGGCGGCCACCCCCGCCCAGATCACCCATCGTCGGTCGCCCGAGGCGGCGATGAGAGCGACGACCACGAGGGCCCCGGCGAGGATGTCGATGTGCGCGCCGAGGACGGCGACCCCGAAGACGATCGGGTTGGCCGTCCACAGCAGGTCGACTCGCCCCGGCACGTCGCTGAGCTGGAGCAGGACGGCCCGGATGAGCAGCCAGCACGCCACGACGACGAGCTGCCAGAGCCACACCACCTGGCGCTGGTTGTCTCCCCCGAGCCAGCCGACGGCGTGCATGACGAGCGTCGCGACGGGCCCGTAGATGCTCACGACGTCCTGGTACGGCGGCTCGGCACCGGCGACGACCGGATCGACGCCGCCCCCGGCGATCCAGGCGTCCGGAGCCACCGCATACGGACTGGAGCCGAGGGCCGAGAGCCGACCGTAGGCGGCGTAGCTCGTGTGGTCGGCCGACCCGAACGGCCGGGTCAGCAGAGCGAGCGCGCCGAGGCCGACGGCCATCGGCCAGGTCCACGTGAGGATGCGCGCGCCGAGCCAGCCGAGCACGACGCCCGCCGCGCCGAGGAGGTATGCGGTGGCCAGGATCGCCGTGACGGTCGCCGAGGTGAGGGTCAGGGGCAGCAGCGTCCCCGGCGCCCAGCCGCGCGGGCCCAGGTCGGGCAGGGCGGCCGACTCGCGCGACAGGCCCACGACGATGAGCAGCCCGAAGGACACGACGAGCAGCGTCGTGCGCCAGACGGCGAACCGGTCGAGCGACCCGTCGACGCGGCGGGCATCGTCGGCCATGGGTCAGCCGCGGGTCCGGAAGACCTTCGCCAGCGCCGACCTCATCCGGTCGGTGGGCACCCGGCGCCATAGCCGGCCGGCGGCCGCGGCGAGGTCCTTGTGTGCCCTGGGCGCCTCCCGGGTTGCGAGCGCGAGCGCGACATCGCGCATCTGGGCGGCCCGATGCGCCTTGCCGCGCCAGTCGGACCCGGTGACCCGGTGGTGGACGTCGCACGGGATCTCGCTGACGGTGAAGCCGGCGCGGAGAACATCGATCGTCATGCCGACCTCGACCCCCCAGCCGCGGGCGAGTGGTGTTGCGGCGTCGAACGCCGGCCGGGTGATGCAGCGCTGGCCGGAGAGCGGCTGGACCGCCTCGTAGCCGGTGGTCGCCCGGATGCCGCGCTGGGCGAGCCGGACCACCCGGCCGCGTCCGCCGCCGGGGGTGTGCTGGCGCGGCAGGTTCGCGATCGTCAGGTCCGCCTGGCCGAGCATGACGGGCGGGACCAGCGGGGCCAGGCCGGCGGCGCTGCCCTCGAGGTCGGCGTCGACGAAGAGCAGCGCCCGGCCCACCTCGCGACCGTCCGTCACGTCCTCCTGGGCCACTCGCCGGGCACCGGTGCCCATCGCAGCGGCCTTACCGCGGTTCTGCGGGTGTCGCACGACGACCGCTCCGGCCGCCGTCGCGATCTCGGCGGTGCCGTCGGTACTGCCGTCGTCGACGACGACGACGATCTCGACGCCCTGCACACCCTGGATGGACGCGATGGTCGCGGCGATGCGGTCGGCCTCGTCCTTGGCCGGGATGACGGCCGCGACGCCGTTGCTGCTCGTCATTGGCCCGCCTAGCGCAGGGTGACCTGGCGGCTGAGCAGTCCGGACTTGGCGCGTCGCTCGTCCGCGGTGAGGCTGTCGGTCGACGCGACCGCGCTTGCATAGCGACCACGCCAGGCCTCGAGCGCTGGCTCGTAGTCCGCCGGTGCCACGTCGGGGTCGAGCTCGACGACCGGGACGAGGAGACCGCAGGCGCGGAAGGCGCCGAGCAACCGGGTGCCCTCGCCGAGGTCGTCCTCGCCGGCGGCGTGCAGCCGCGCGAGGGCGTTGGTGGCGGAGTCCTCACTGTCGGGCACCACGATGCGCACATACGTGCGCTCGCCGATCCGGCACCAGAATGCCGAGTCCTCGCCCATCCGGACGGTCGGGACGGCCGAGGCGTTGGCGCGTTCCAGCGACTCCTTGGCATCGCCGTCCAGCTCGGCCTCCCCCACCCAGAAGTCGAAGCCCTCGTGGACCTCGGCCCGGAACGGCGTGCTCTGGTCCACGACCTCCTGCAGTCGTGGCGTCTCGACCGTCGGCTGCGGGACCGACTGCAGTGCGCTCCCGAGCTCCACCTGTGCGGTGGCGAGCAGCTGGCTGACCAGGTCGCGGGACGGGTCGCCGCTGGCACCTCCGGACTGGGTGCCGATGAGGATCTCACCGGTGTCCCGGTGCAGACCCGCCCAGGCGAGCGGCAGCACCGTTGCCACGGTGGCCTCGGTGACACCCTCTGGTGCCGCGTCGCCCTTCAGTGTGATGCGGCCTGTGGCCGCCGGGAGGATCTCTCGGATCGCCACCCACTCGGTCTCGCCGGCCAGCCCCTCGAACGGGCGGGAGACGAAGGGGACCTGGACGGTCCGCTCACGTCTGGGAGCGGAGGCCCGCGCCTCGTGGCGAGCCTGACGACGTCGAGAAGCCTTACCCATGGCGCACCACTGTACGGCCCACCGGACACGGTGGAGTCGCAGTGTCACGGCCGTGCCGCCGGGAGGTCTCGTCCGAGCCGGGCTGCGGTCCAGGCACTGTCGGCCGGAGCCGCTTTCGCGGGTTCCCGCCCGTCCGCCGTCTCGGGTTACCCTCGCGGGGTGAGTGAGACAGCGGCGAGCAGCGACCCGAACATGGATGTCGACGAGTACGGCGGCATCCCCGGTCAGGGGCTGGTCCGCACCGCCCGCATCCCGTGGGGGGTCGAGGCCGGCGCCGAGGCCCGGCGGGTGGTCGTCACGGACCTCGAGGCACGAGACGTCGCCGAGGACACGATCGACGAGGCCGAGCTCGTCCTCAGCGAGCTCATCGCCAACTCACTGAGGCACGCCAGCCCTCTCGCGGACGGCACGATCAGGGTGCACTGGAAGGCCAAGAACGACGTCGTCGAGCTCGAGGTCTCGGACGGTGGCGGAGAGACCGTGCCGTCGGTGCGCCGGCCGGCTCCCCTGGCCCCGTCAGGTCGTGGGCTTCGGATCGTCCGGAGCATCGCCCATGAGTGGGGCGTCGTCGACGACCGCGGGACCGTCACCGTCTGGGCGGCCATCGGCGGACCCTCCCGCCGCCGCGTCACCTGAGCCGCCCGAGGTCGCGCCCGACGCCGCGCGCTTGCCGGAGCCACGGGCCGGCAACGCGCGGGCACCCAGCGTCCGGGCGTTGCTGAGGACCTCCGTCCATCCCGGACCGCCCGGTGGGTCGCCCACGGGCTCCGTCACGGGGTTGCGCAGGCTCTGGACGACGACCTTGATCATCGCCATGACGGGCACTGCGAACAGCGCGCCCACGATGCCGTAGACGTAGGAGCCGATCGTCACGCCGATGATGACCCCCCACGGATGCAGGTCGACCGCCTTGGACATCAGGAGTGGCTGGAGGACGTTGCCCTCGATCTGCTGAACCAGCAGAACGATGCCGACCATGATGAGAGCCGCGGTGAGACCCTCGCTGAAGCCGGCGATGAGGACGACCAGCGCCCCCGACACGAAGGCGCCCACGACGGGCACGAAGCTCGCGAGGAACACGACGATGGTCAGTGGCAGCACGAGCGGCAGCCCGAGGATGAGCGCTCCGAGGCCGATACCGACCGCGTCCACCGCCGCGACGATGGCCTGGGTCTTGACGTAGGCCCGCACGGACTGGAAGCCGGTGCTGAACGCGCGATCGACGCGATCCTCGAGGGCGCTGGGCAGTAGCGAGATGAACCACAGCCAGATCCGGCGGCCGTCGGCGAGGAAGAAGAAGGCGGTCACCAGAGCCAGACCGGCGGCGACGGTGAAGGTGCCGATGCGCGAGCCGGCCGCGAGTGCGCCGGTGACGATGGAGCCGGAGTTGCCCATGACCCAGTCCTGCGCCTGCTGGAAGTAGTCGCTCAGACCCACCTCGCCCGCGTCGAGGGGGCCGTCGCGCAACCACTCCTGAATGGCCTCGAGGGCGGCGAACACGCTCTCGCGCAGCTCGGCGAAGCCTGAGACGAGCTGCGCGCCGGTGACGTACATGAGCCCGATGAGCCCGCCGAGGAAGGTCACCATCGCCAGACCCGCCGCGGCGTAGTCCTGCGGGATCACTCGGGTGAAGGCTCGTTTCAGCGGCAGCAGCAGTCCCGCGAGCAGGACCGCGAAGGCGATGCCTGTGATCGCCGGGCTCACCGGGTTGAGGATGCGCAGGAGCAGATAGCCGGCGATGCTCAGCACGATGAAGCACAGACCGACCAGCGCGGACACGAGGAGGCCGAAGGGAACCGCCGAGACGACCTGGCGTCCGGAGTGATCACTCATGTCCCCCACCCTAAGCGGGCGAGGTGTGCGCCCGGCCGCTCCGCCAGCCGCTCGGGCGGTGTGACCCAGGTCGTGGTCTGCGGGGCTCCTGCCGGACTACCGTGGAAGACGCGCCTGAGCGCCAGGTCGCCGGCAGGAGCCCGACCGCGCGGCGCACACGACAAGAAGGTGATCGCGATGACCGCTGTCGTCGCCCCCGAGCCGACCCGCGCATACCCGGTTCGTCTCACCGCCACCCCCGAGCCGGACGGTCCGTCGCGCGGACTCTGGCTCGTCAAGTGGCTGCTCGTCATCCCCCACGCCATCGTGCTCGCGTTCCTCTGGCTCGCGTTCGGCGTGCTCACGGTCGTCGCGTTCGTCGCGATCCTCGTGACCGGACGCTACCCGCGGGCGATCTTCGACTTCACGGTCGGTGTCCTGCGCTGGAGCTGGCGGGTCAGCTACTACGCCTACGGCAACCTGGGCACGGACCGCTATCCGCCGTTCTCGCTCCGTTCGGACCCCGACTATCCCGCGGATCTGCACGTGGAGTACCCGGAGCGGCTCTCGCGCGGCCTGGTCCTCGTCAAGAGCTGGCTGCTCGCCATCCCGCACTACCTCATCCTCGGCGCCCTCACGAACACCGGCGCCGTCCAGGCCGTCGACGCCGACGGGACGTGGGTATGGCGCGCACCGGGCCTGTTCGCCGTGCTCGCTGTGATCGCCGGTGTCGCGCTGCTGTTCACCGGCCGGCTGCCACAGGGACTCTACGACCTGCTCCTCGGCCTGAACCGCTGGGCCCTGCGGGTCACCGGGTACGCCGCTTTGATGACCGACGCCTACCCGCCGTTCCGCCTCGACCAGGGCGGGCCGGACGGTCCGGCCGCACCACCCCCGCCCACCCCCGCCGGGTCGAGGTGGACAGCGGGTCCGGTCCTCTCGGTGATCGCGGGCGCGGTCGCGCTCGCCGTCGGCCTCGGGATGGCGACCGGAGCGGCTGCGATGCTCGCCGCCCGGGAGGACGGCTTCGTCACCACCCCCACGATGTCCGTCGAGACGGAGGGGTATGCGGTGGTCACCGACGTCCTGCGCCTCGAGGGCGTCGGGCTCGACGAGGGACTCGGCCAGGTGCGGCTGCGCGCCGAGGCCGACGACGGGCGGGAGATCTTCCTCGGCATCGGCGCGGATGACGACGTGCGCGCCTACCTCGCCGGCGTCGAGCGGAGCGTGGTGCGCGGGCCGTGGCTGCCGGAACGCAGCCTCCCCGGCGGGCCTCCGGCGAGCGCTCCGGAGGACGCGACGTGGCTCGCGAGCTCCTCGGGTCCGGGACGGCAGGAGCTCGTCCTCGAGCCGCAGGAGGGGTCGTGGCTCATCGTCGTCATGCCGACCGACCTCAGCACCGGGCTGGCGGCCGAGGTCGACGCCGGAGCGGAGTTCCCCTGGCTCGAACCTGCGGCGGGTGTCCTGCTCGCACTCGGACTCGGGCTGCTCCTCGTCGGCGCCGGCGTCATCGCGCTCGGTGTCCGCGCTGCGAGTGTCCGGGCCGCCGGCTGACGTTGCTCGGGCCGGCTGACACGTCCGACTCCGACGCCCGACGACAGCAGCGCCCGACTACAGCAGCGCCCGGCGGCCGTCCGCGTCGAGGTCGCCGCGTTCCTCGAGCTCGGCGACGATCCGGGCGTGCAGCGTCTCGTCGATGACGTACTTGCGCCGCCAGACGACGTAGCCGATGGCCACGAGGATCGCCGGCAGGATGACCATCGCCAGGCGCAGGGTCAGCTGGCCCTGGTCGGTCATGTCGGCCTTGGACTCCGCCTCGTTCATGCCCGAGACGATCGCCACGACCCCGACGATCGCGGTGTTGGTCGCGCCGGAGACCTTGTTGATGAACGGCTGCAGCGCGAAGGTCACCGCTCCGTTGCGCTGCCCGAGCCGCCACTGGCCGTACTCGATCGTGTCGGCCTGGAACACGAGCATGAGCAGCATGATCACCGACGCGAGGAAGAACATCACGACGGCGATGGCGCCGAGGACGAGCAGGTTGAGCGGCGCGAGCGCGAAGGCGATGAAGGAGACGACGATGACGACGGTCGCGCCGCGGTACAGCCGGCGTCGTCCGAAGCGGCGCACGAGCGCGGGGAAGGACGCCTGACCGAGCACCTGCCCGATGCCGACGAAGATCACGAACACCGAGAACACCGTCTCGTCCCCGTAGGCGTACTTGAAGAAGTAGAGACCGAACGCTCCGGGCAGGCCGTAGCCGACCATGAAGAGCAGGTATGCGGTGGCCGCCCAGATCAGCTGGTCGTTGCGGAACAGCGCGCGGGCCAGCTCCGGGAGTCCGGTGTGCGCGCCCTCGAGGTCGACGTCGGTGCGCTCGCGGACGCCGAAGATCGTGATGCCCATCGTCAGGACCATGGCGAGGGAGCACCCGATGGCCACGAGCTGCCAGGCCCGCTCGGTGCCCCCGACCGACGCGGCGATGCCGGCGGCCACGACCGGGACCCCCGCGACGACGGTGAACTGCCCGAGGCTGGCGAAGACCTTGGCCGTCGCCGCGTTGCGCTCCCGGTCCTGCGGGTTGAGTGAGAGCGCCGGCAGCAGACCCCAGTAGGAGATGTCGTGCGCAGCCCAGCCGATCCCCCACAGCAGGTTGAGCAGGCTGAAGACGACGACGAACTGCGTTCCCGTCAGGCCGAAGTCGGTGAAGAGCAGGATCGTGAAGACCCCCGACACGAGCCCGCCGAGGGCCATCCACGGCTTGAACTGGCCCCACCGGGTCCGCGTCGAGTCGACGAGGGCGCCGATGACCGGGTCGAGGACCGCGTCGACCAGCCGGACCGTCAGGAGCAGCCCGGTGATCCATGCGAGCGTCCGGTTGTCGACGTCGACGACGTCGGTCAGGTAGAAGATCAGGAAGAACGCGACGAGCGTGTAGGTCATGTCCCGGCCGAGCGTCCCCACCCCGTAGAGCAACCGGTTGCGGCGGCTGGTCTGAGGTCGGACGACGTCGGGGACGTGAGCGGCTGCCGCGGTCGGCTCTGACATCTGCGCGGGTCTTTCGGGAGCGGGTATGCGCGGGTCGCCCCCGCGGCTGGCTGCAGTCTGGCACGGGCGGGCCGGAGCGCGGGGCCGGTTCGCGCATCTCGGATCGGGATCGATGCCCGACCCTCGCGGGCGCCCTCCGGGAACAGCATCGGTCGACAGATGTGATCCAGGTCACTAGATTCGACCCGGACGCATCCCGCGCCCGCTCCACCCACTGAAGGAGTACGTCATGGGGATTCGTCGACTTCGGCCGATTGCGGCACTCGCCGCGACGGCCGGCCTCGTCGCCACCGGCGGTATCGCCGCCTCGACCGCCCTCGCCGCACCACCGTCCTGCGACACGAGAGTGAACAACACGATCGCCAAGCTGCTCGACTGCGTCGAGCTCGAGGGGGTCCGCGAGCACCAGGCCGCGTTCCAGGAGATCGCGGACGCCAACAACGGCATCAGAGTGTCGGGCACAGCCGGCTACGACGAGTCGGTCGACTACGTCGTCGAGCGGCTGGACGCGGCGGGGTGGAACACCACGGTCCAGCCGTTCGACTTCCAGACCTTCATCGAGCTCTCGCCGGCTGTCGTCGAGCGAACGGCCCCTCCCCCGGCCGGACCGGTCGCCGCCACCGCGATGGAGTACTCCGGCAGCGGGGACGTCACCGCGCCAGTGACCTCGCTGCCCGCACCTCCGGTCGACGCGACCCCGGGCTGCGAGGCCGCCGACTTCGCCGGCTTCCCCGCGGGCAACATCGCGCTCATCTCCCGCGGCGCATGCGCATTTGCGCTCAAGGCGACCAACGCGGCCGCCGCCGGCGCAGTCGCTGTGATCATCTACAACAACATCCCTGGAGCGCTCAGCGGCACCCTCGGCAACACCTTCACTCTCGATGTCCCTGTCGTGCAGACCACGCAGTCGATCGGGCAGGAGCTCGCCGCCACACCGGGTCTCACCATGCGCGTGAGGACCGACACCTTCCGTGGCATCGCGACGACGTACAACGTGCTCGCCGAGCTACCCGGCAAGAACACGAACAACGTCGTCATGTCCGGCGCACACCTCGACTCCGTCAACGAGGGCCCCGGGATCAACGACAACGGCAGCGGGTCGGCCGCTCTGATCGAGATCGCCGAGCAGATGGGCAAGGTCAGGCCGCAGAACACCGTGCGGTTCGCGTGGTGGGGCGCCGAGGAGTCCGGTCTCGTCGGGTCCACGTACTACGTCAACAACCTTCCTCAGGCCGAGCTCGACAAGATCGCGGTCTACCTCAACTACGACATGATCGGTTCGCCCAACCACGTGTTCTTCATCTACGACGGCGACGACTCCGACGCGGTCGGCGCGGGTCCGGGACCGGAGGGTTCGGCCCAGATCGAGAAGACCTACGAGGCGTTCTTCACGATGCGCGGTGAGCCGTACAAGGGCACCGACTTCTCCGGCCGCTCCGACTACGGTCCCTTCATCGCGGTCGGCATCCCGTCCGGTGGGCTCTTCACCGGCGCCGAGGGCATCAAGACGCCACAGGAAGCGGCCATCTGGGGCGGCACCGCGGGTGAGCAGTACGACCCCTGCTACCACCTCGCGTGCGACACGTTCGCCAACAACAACAACCACGCGTTGGACGTCAACAGCGACGCGGCCGCCTACGCTGCGCTGCAGTACGCGATGAGCACGAAGCTCATCAACGGCGAGAAGGCCAAGGGCAACTTCCGGCCGCACCCGCACGACCACGAGATGGCGAGCTGACCCCACAACTCTCCACATCGACCGCAGCGCCGGGGCCGCCATCGGCTCCGGCGCTGCAGCATTCCGACGGCGCAGCGGGCAGACTATGACCCGTGGGTTTACGCAGCTGGTGGGAGCATCAGGTCCTCCCGCGGATGGTGGACGTCGCGCTGAGCGAGGCGACCTCGCGGCGGTGGCGGGAGATGGTGGCCGGTCGCGCCGAGGGACGGGTCCTCGAGGTGGGCTTCGGGTCGGGGCACAACCTCGAGCACTACCCGCAGGCTGTGACCGAGGTCCTCGCGGTCGAGCCGATCGACCTGGCCTGGCAGCGCGCCGTCCGGCGGGTCGAGGCCTTCGACCGACCGGTGCGCCGGGTCGGCCTCGACGGAGCCGAGCTCCCCGTTGAGAGCGGTTCGGTCGACACGGTCGTGTCGACGTGGACGATGTGCACGATCCCGCACATCGAGGCGGCGGTGCGCGAGATGCACCGGGTGCTCCGGCCGGACGGCAAGGTGCTCTACGTCGAGCACGTCCTCTCACCGCACGACCGGGCTGGGTCGATCCAGCGTGGCGTCCAGCCCGTGTGGGGCGCGGTCGCCGGCGGCTGCCACCTGGACCGCGACATCGACGCGCTGCTCGAGGCAGGCGGCTTCACGATCACCCCCCTGACGCCGCGACCGGGGTCGGATCGGTTCGAGCTCGTGCCGTTCATCGCCGGCGAGGCGACGCCGGTCGGTTGAGCAGCGGTGGGCCGTGGCCGCCGTTATCGGACCGGACGACCCGGACATAGCCGTGCCCGATCCCGGGAGAGGTGGGATCGGGCACAGCGATTCGGGAGCGCACCCGTGGGTGCGGAGGGTCAGCGGCCGAAGAGCCTGCCCAGGAAGCCGCCGCTGGTCTGGTCGGCGGGGGCGTTCGCGTGTCGGCCGTCGCACCACTGGCCTGCGGGGACGGTGGCCTTGACCTGGCTGACGTGGCTGCCGCAGCCGGCCCAGGTGGTCTTTCCGCAGCTCCGGCACTTCGCGGGTCGGCACATGGTGGGGGTCCTCCTCGGAGGTCGGGATCGATGTCGTGACCCACTATATACCCCCCAGGGTATGTTGGAATAGTCGTCTCCTCGACCCTGTTGCACGAAGGACATCAGCGCGCTCCGCCAGATGGTGTGGCGCTACCGATCCCCCCGACCCCCGAGGAGTTCTTCGTATGGCCACCATGAACCTGACCATGACCGAGTTCGAGCAGACCGTGAAGCAGGACGGCATCGTGCTCGTCGACTTCTGGGCCGAGTGGTGCGGCCCGTGCCGCAACTTCGCACCCGTCTTCGAGAAGGCGAGCGAGGAGCACTCCGACATCACCTTCGCCAAAGTCGACACCGAGGCCGAGCGCGACCTCGCCGGCGCGCTGCAGATCACCTCGATCCCGACCCTTATGGCCTTCCGGGACGGCGTTCTCGTCTTCAACCAGCCGGGCGCCCTGCCGTCGTCGGCGCTGGAGCAGGTCATCGAGGCCGTCGAGGGTCTCGACATGAACGAGGTCCGCGAGCAGATCGCCGCCCAGAGCAGCTGACCCGCGAGGCCGGCGGCCGCAGATCTTCGCGCCCCGCCGCAGATCCGCCCGGCCGCCGCAGCAATTGCTCCGCCACGCGCCCCCACGTCCGTCACGTGGGCGTGCCTCCGCCCAGCGGGCGCAACTGCAGCACAACTCGGATGGGAAGTAGACGAACGAAGCCCCCGGCCGTCCGGCCGGGGGCTTCGTCGGGTGTCTGGTGGGACTGTGCGGTCTACCGCAGGATGCCGTTGCCGACCTTGCCGGCCCACCACTTGCCGAGGCCCCAGGTGTCGCCCGCCAGCCCGTAGGCCGCGATCAGCAGGACGGTCGCCTCGATCCAGTGCGAGTCGGTGATCGGGTTCGTGACCATGACATCGGCCGGCTGCCCGAGCGGGAACTGGGCGAGGTACATGAGGAACATGAGGATGGTCCCACCCCAGGCAGCGAGCTTGAGGCCCGCTCCGGCCAGCATCGCGAGCCCGATGGCGAAGAGGCCGGCCATGAAGAGCCAGTCCGCCCAGACCCCTGTGATGGAGGCGAAGAAGTCGGCGAACGGACCGGTCTGGTTGCCCATGAAGCCCTGGGCGGGCGTGCCGCCGTTGATCCACGCACGCTCGCTCGGCGTGGCGAAGCCGAAGCCGAAGAGCTTGTCGAGGAAGGGCCACATGAAGGTCCATCCGATGAGGATGCGTCCGAATGCCAGCAGCTTGCGCAACACCGGCGACGTGACGATGTCCTCCTGGTAGATGACGTCCCCAGTGGTGGGGTTGGTGTGGTGCTGTGTCGCAGTGCTCATCGCGCCTGTCCTTCCGTGTGCCCCGGGGGGGTCTCCCCGCTTGCACTACATACTGTAGTAGTAGAAGGTTTGACGACGCTACGTCGACAGCCGTGATGTGGCCGAAGAGACAGCGTGAGGTGAGGCTTCACTCACTGCGTCACTGCGTCTGCGCGTCTCCGCAGCACAGCATCTCCGCATCACCGGAAAAGCACGATGCGGCGGGGCGACCGCTCGAGTCAGCCGCTTCCGACGCCGGACGCCTCGATCCTGTCGATGCCGTCGGTGAACCCGCGGACCGGCACGCAGGCGACGTCGACCGTCTCGCCGACGGGCTCGAGCGGGACGCTGCACGTCGTGCGGGTGACGTCCGTGTCTCCCTCGAAGAAGACGAGGTCGAAGATGAGCGGCACGGTGCTGCCCTCGGTCGGGACGGCCTGCATGACGACGGACGCGAAGCCGAGCGTGACATCCTCGACGGTCCAGCCGGACTGGATCGTCGCCGGGCCGAGGGTGAACTCCTCACCGAGACCCGCCTCGGCCGTGGCACCCTGCCCGGGAAGACTGGGCAGGTCCGTCGGCAGCCCGGTGGGCAGCTCGGTCGGCAGGTCGGTCGGGAGGCCGGTCGGCAGCTCGGTCGGGAGCTCCGTCGGCACCTCGGTCGGGAGCTCCGTCGGCACCTCGGTCGGGACGCTGGTGCTGATGGACTCGCTCACCGCGTCGTTCGCGGCGCGGAACAACCACACCCCGACCGCGACGAGGATCGCCGCGAGGAGCGCGACGACGAGCAGGGCGATGAGGCAGCCCTTGCCCCACCCGCTCCCGCGCGGCTTGTCCGAGAGCGGACCGCCCTCGCCGTATCCCGGCTGACCGTATCCCGGTTGGCCGTAACCCGGCTGACCCGGACCCGGCTGACCGTATGCGCCGGACGGGGGCGACGCATACCCACCCGGACCCTGGCCCGCCTGCGCGGGGGTGCCGTATGCGCCGGTCCCGGCCGCGGGCATGTCACGGGTCTCGTCGAGCGGGATCTGCTCGGTCGGCGCACTGCCCGGGGTGCGGAACTCGTCCGTCCACCGCTCGCCGTCCCAATACCGCTCACGGCCGTCCGGCTGCAGGTGCCATCCGGGAGGGGCGCTGCTCATCGGGTCACTCCTTGGTCTGGGTGGACTCTGTGGTCGGGGTGGCGTGGGTGGACTCGGCGGCGCTCGGGGTGGATCCAGTGGTGCCATCGGCGGGCCCGGCGGCCTCATCGGCGTGCGGCGTCCCGTCGTGTCCGGACTTCTTGCCGAACGGCAGCACGTGCAGCACGCCGACGACGATGCAGCCGACGATGAGGCCGAGGATGGCCGAGGCGATCGTGTTGATGAGCCAGGCGAGGAAGCCACCGACGCCGGCGACACCGGCAACGCCCTCCTCGAGGCCGTGGACGAGGTCGTACAGACCGTGCCAGCCGAGCTCGTCGACACCGACGAGCAGGATGTGGCCACCGACCCAGAGCATCGCGACGATGCCGACGGTGCTCAGGACCGAGAGGAGCTTCGGCATGCCCTTGACCAGGGCGTGCCCCACCCGCTGGCTCGTGCCCGAGCTGCGCTGGGTGAGGCTCAGACCGATGTCGTCCATCTTGACGATCAGACCGACGACACCGTAGACGAGGGCCGTGATGGCGATCGCGACGACGACCATGATGACCGTCCGCTGCACGAGCGGCTCGTTCGCGACCTCGTTGAGCGCGATGACCATGATCTCCGCGGAGAGGATGAAGTCGGTCCGGACCGCGCCGGAGACCATCTTCTTCTCCTGCTCCGGACCCTGCTCGATGACCGGGACGTCCTGCTCGACGTGGTGCTGGATGACGCCGAGCTTCTCGAGGATCTTCTCGGCGCCCTCGTAGCAGAGATAGGTGCCGCCGATCATGAGTATCGGCGTGAGAGCCCACGGGGCGAACACGCTCAGGATGAGGGCGACCGGCACGATGATGAGGAGCTTGTTGCGCAGCGAGCCGATCGCGATCTTCCGGATGATCGGCAGCTCGCGCTCCGGCTTGAACCCGGTGACGTAGCGCGGCGTGACGGCCGTGTCGTCGACGACGACCCCGGCCGCCTTCGCGCTGGCCCGCCCCGCGGCCGCGCTGACGTCGTCGACCGAGGCCGCGGCCAGCTTGGCGAGTGCGGCGATGTCGTCGAGGAGGGCGGCCAGTCCGCCGCTCATGCGCGAGGCTCCGGGGTCACGGGTGCAGGATACGCCCGCACGTCCTCGGGGAGGGTGTGCCGATACGTCCAGGACGTGAGCGAGGTCGTCAAACCGACGATGAGGATCCCCCAGAAGATGTGCCAGGCGCGGATCTCGAGCTCGCCGAGGGTGAACTGCACCGTGATGGCGACGGCCGAGGCGACCGCCAGGCCGACGTTGACCGGCCCTGCCGAGCGGCGCAGGGCGAGATAGGCGATCGCCGACGCGATCGCCACGACGAGCGTGATCCAGGCCCCGACCTGGTGCTGGCGCAGGTAGTCGCCGGCGCCCCCGAGCATCGCCGAGGCCCAGCCCGCCTGCGCGATGACGGCGCTGAGCAGGACCGTGGCGACGCTGCGCAGGATGATCAGGTGCGGGTGGGGCATGGGCGGCGTCCGCATGACGCAACTCTGACAGAGCCACCCCCGCTTCGCACCCCTCCCACCCCCTCGACCCGCGACCGAGTTGCGCGGACAGGTGGCGGCGACACGCGCATACCGGCTTATTGGGATGTATGCGGTGGAGACTAGAGAGTCCTATAACCTCCGATCGTGGATCCGATCCGTAACCCCTACGCACCTGGCGCCGGCCAGCGTCCCCCCGAGCTCGCGGGTCGCGACGAGCAGCTGGACGCCTTCGACGTCGTCCTCGAACGGGTCGCGCGGGGACGTCCCGAGCGCTCGGTCGTGCTCACCGGCCTGCGGGGAGTCGGCAAGACCGTTCTGTTGGGCGCGCTGCGCTCGGCCGCGGTGCGCGCGGGATGGGGCACCGGAAAGCTCGAGGCGCGACCCGACCAGTCCCTGCGCCGGCCGCTCGCCTCCGCGCTGCACCAGGCGATCCGCGAGCTCGGACCGGCAGGAGGCGCCGGCGAGCACTCGCTCGGCGTGGTCAAGTCGTTCGTCCAGCGCGACGCCGGGGCGGGTGCGAAGCTGAGGGACCGGTGGAGCCCCGGCATCGACGTGCCGGCCGTTCCCGGCCGCGCCGACTCCGGCGACATCGAGATCGACCTCGTCGAGCTGCTCTCCGATGTCGGCGGCATGGCCGGCGACACCGGCCGCGGGATCGCGGTCTTCATCGACGAGATGCAGGACCTCGGACCCTCCGACGTCTCCGCCCTGTGCGCCGCGGTGCACGAGATCTCCCAGTCGCGGCTGCCGTTCATCGTCGTCGGAGCCGGACTGCCGCACTTGCCGGCGGTGCTGTCGGCGTCGAAGTCCTACAGCGAGAGGCTCTTCCGCTACGCCCGCATCGACCGGCTGGACCGGAGCGCCGCCGACCGGGCGCTCGTGGCCCCTGCCGAGGACGAGGGCGCGACGTACACCCCCGAGGCACTCGAGGTGATGTATGCGCTCACCGACGGCTACCCCTACTTCATCCAGGCGTACGGCAAGGCCGCCTGGGACCTGGCGCCGCAGTCACCGATCGGGGTCGACGACGTGCGGGTCGGCGCTGCCGAGGCCGAGGCCGAGCTCGCGGTCGGCTTCTTCGGGTCGCGCTTCGAGCGGGCGACCCCCGGCGAGCGGGAGTACCTGCGGGCGATGGCCGATGTGGCCGCCGCCGGGGGCTTGGACGGCTCCGACCCCGAGTCCGTCCCGACCGCCGAGGTCGCGGCCCAGCTCGGCCGCAAGCCGCAGTCCCTCTCCCCCGCTCGCGATGCGCTGCTGAAGAAGGGCCTGATCTACTCCGGCGAGCGCGGCCGGATCGCGTTCACGGTTCCGCACTTCGGCGCGTACCTGCGCGAGCACGCCTAGGGGACCGGATCGGGCGCCGGCGACTCCCCCGGTCGTGGGAGCGAGTCGTCGGCGAGGATGCCCACCATGCGCCACAGCCGGCGTGACTCCTCCGTCGGCCGTTGCGAGCGCTCGATCGCCTCCCGCATCAGCTCCCCCAAGCGGTCGGACAGCCAGCGCACGTCCTCCTCGGTCAGCTCCAGCAGCCCGGTCTGGATCGTCGCGCGCGGCCGCTTCTCCCGGCCGCTGCTCCAGTCGGGGACCCACGCCGTGACCCGCGCGATGACGTCATGGAGGTCCAGCGCTTCCTGGTCCATGAAGGCGCGCAGCACCAGCTCGTCCTCGGGCTCGACGGGCTCTGCGGGGGTGGGGACCACATAGCCGCTGCCGGCCGCCATCCACACGCGGTCCCGCCGGTCGCGAGCGTGCTCGGGCGCCTCGACGATGAGACCGGCGCGGGCAAGCTGACGCAGGTGGAAGCTCACCGAGTTGGCCGGCGCGTCGACGAGCTCGGCGAGGTCCGCCGCCCTCCTGGGGACGTCCTCGTGCATGAGCTCGAGGATCCGCCTTCGCAACGGATGGGACATGGCCTTGAGCATCGGGGACGAGAGCCGCACGTTGCGGGACTGTGGCCGGTCGTCGGTGCTCGCGTCCTGGGGCGCGCCCCCGCCGGGCGTTCCACCGGTCACCGGGGCCTCATTCTCGGTGTCGGGAGCCGTCATGACGGACAGCATACTTCTCCGCAAGGTAAATTGCGCAATATCTATTGCGCAATATCTATTGCGGGTCTAGTGTCGCTGCCATGACCACGCCGAAGTCCGTCACGCTCGCCGCTCCCGGCGCGCCGATCACCGCCGAGGCACCCGCGCGCCCCCCGGCGGATACGACCACCCAGCCGGCTGTGGATACGGGCACCCACACCGAGCACGACACCCGGACTTCGGGCTCGCTGTGGCGCTCACGGTCCTACTGGGTCTGGCTCGTCAGTGACACCGCACAGGCCGTGGGCTCCACGCTCCAGTTCTTCCTCATCCCCCTTCTCGTCGTCCTGGTCAGCGGGGACGCCGCGCTCGCCGGGACGGTCGCGGCCGTCGGTTTCGCCGGACGGATCGCCACCACCCTCGTCGGCGGGGTCCTGGCCGACCGACACGACCTGCGACGGCTGATGGTGCTCAGCGGTCTCTCCGCGGCGGTGGTCGTGGGCGGGATCCTCGCAGTCATCGAGCTCGAGGTGGGGCTGGTCGCGCTCGCGGCGCTGAACCTCCTCGCGGGTGTGCGCGCCGGTCTGCTGGGCGGGGCTTCCAACGCGGCCCTCAAGCAGGTGGTCCGCCCCGAGGTGCTTCCGACGGCGTCGGCGGCCAACCAGGCCCGTGACGCCGCGGTCTCGATGGGCGGTGCACCGCTCGGCGGGGCGCTGCTCGGCATCGGTGCGGTGCCGGCACTCGTGGTGACGGCTGTCGCCTATCTCGTGAGCGCGGTGAGCGCCCTTGTGCTGAAGGGCGACTTCCGGCCGTTCCTTTCCGAGGAGTCCAGCTCGATCCGGGGCGAGATCGGCGCGGGGCTGCGGTGGCTGTGGGCACGGGCCGAGCTGCGCCGGGTGATGGCGGTCGCGCTCCTGCTCAACCTCGGGCTCAACGGCGCGGTCACCACCCTGCTCTACCACCTGGCCACGACCGGCGAGTCACCCGCCCGGATCGGGCTGGTCTCCACCGCGCTGGGTCTGGGTATGCTGCTCGGCGCGGCGGTCGCGGGACCGGTGGTCCAGCGCGTCCCGTCCGGGTGGGTCGCCATGGTCGGCCTCTCGCTCGCCGGTCTGTCGATGCTCGCGCTGCCCTTCGCACCGGGCTTCTGGTCGACGCTGGCGATCCTGACCCTCGGCATCCTGGGAGCCCCGGCGGCCAATGCGGCGATCATCGGCTACCTCATGCACCAGACGCCCCGGGCCGTCCTCGGGCGCGTCATGAGTGCGGTCGAGCTCGCCGCGGCCGGAGCCATGCCACTGGCGCCACTCCTGGCGGGCTGGGGTCTGGCCGCCTTCGGCCTGCGGCCCACCCTGCTCGCCTGTGCCCTCATCTGCGTGGTGGCTGTCGGCGCCATCCTCACCAGCCGTCCCCTGCGCAGCCTCCCCCGCCCGGAGGCATGGGCGCCGGCTGCGGAGTGACCGTGGCGGTCGCCCGGGCCCCCCACCGGTGTGCGGGTGTCAGTGCCCCGGACCAGTGACCACCTTGCGGCGTTCGGATTCGTGTGCGCCTCCCTTGCGCGACAGGGTCGTGCACGCCTCCTCGATGTCGCGGGCGAGGGTGTCGACGTGCTCCCGGCTCATCGTCTCCTTGACCAGGGCGCGCATGATTGTCACGTCCTGGGCGTTGGGAGGCAGGGTGTACGCGGGCACCATCCAGCCGCGTTCCGCCGACAGCTGCCAGGCGATGTCGAACTCGTCGAAGGACCCACGCTCGGCCAACCGGAAGGCCACGAGGGGAAGCTGCTCCTCGTCCCGGCCGATCACCTCGAACCGACCCATGGCCTCGAGTTTGTCGCCGAGGACCCGGGCGTTCTGCTGCATGTTGCGCATGATGTACGCGTAGCCCGCGCGGCCGTAGCGGACGAGGTTGTAGTACTGCGCGATGACCATCGCCGAGCCCGTCGAGAAGTTCAGGGTGAACGTCGCGTCCGTCTTGCCCAGGTAGTTCTCCTCGAAGACCAGGTCCGGCGCGAGGTCGGCGGTCTCGCGGAAGATCAGCCAGCCGATGCCGGGGTAGACCAGTCCGAACTTGTGTCCCGACACGTTGATCGAACGAACCTGCTCGAGGCGGAAGTCCCACGGCGAGTCCGGGTAGAGGAAGGGCCAGACGAACCCCCCGCTGGCGCCGTCGACGTGCAGAGGAACGTCGAGCCCGCGCTCCTGCTTGATCCGCACCAGCAGGTCGTTGATCCCGACGATGTCGTCCTTGTGACCGGTGAACGTCGTCCCGAGCACTGCGGCGACACCGATCGTGTTCTCGTCGATGTGCGGCTCGACGTCATCGGGGCCGATCGTGTATTTGCCCGGTGCCAGTGGCACGATTCGGGGCTCGACGTCGAAGTAGCGGCAGAACTTCTCCCAGACGACGTGCACATCCCCGCCGAAGACGAGATTGGGGTTGGTGGTCGCCGCACCCTCCGCCCCCCGCCGCGTGCGCCAGTTCCACTTCAGCGACAGCGCGCCGAGCATGATGGCCTCGGAGGAACCCTGGGTGCGCGCTCCGGTCGTCGACCCGGGAGCGTGGAACAGGTCGGCCAGCATCCGGATGCAGCGCTGCTCGATCTCGGCCGTCCGGGGGTACTCGGCGTGGTCGATGAAGTTGCGGTGCAGGTTGGCCGCGATGAGGCGCTGCGCCTCCGGCTCCATCCACGTCGTGACGAACGTGGCCAGGTTGCGAGCCGGATCCCCCTCCAGGGCCAGGTCCTCGGCGACGAGGCGCATCGCGTCGACCGCGGTCATGCCCGATGCCGGGAACTCCCGACTCGGCACCTCCGCTGTGGCGAACCTGTTGCCGAACAGGGCGGCATCGGCCTCGTACTGCGGGGAGTCGTTCTGCGAAGCGGTGGACATGTGCGTTCTCCTTCGTGACTGGGTAAGAATGACTGTCCCCGACGGTTACGGGGACCGGTCGCTGTGGGTGGCCGGCTTCGATCCGACCGCCTGTCGCCAGGCGGGGAACATCAGGGCCGCTCCGACGAGGAAACACACCGCTCCGAGCAGGGTCCCGGCAACCGCGACGCGGGTGTTCACCACCTGGTTCGAGTCGGGGAGGACATAGCTCGAGAGGGCCGAGGCCATGAACAGCACCGAACCGAGCATGTTCAGCCACGCGATGCGCCATGGAAGGCTGCTCCACCGAACCTGGCCGAGACGGCCATCGGACACGGCACGCACCGCGAGAGCACTCGACACGAGAAACAGCACCGAGCCGAAGAAGTCCGGTCGCCACACGTAACGGTCCACCTCGGCGGCGGTCGCGTTGTGGGTGAGCGGGGCCGGCAGTGCTGACGTTGAAGAACAGCGTTCCGGGGAACTGTGTCGCGGCGGCGAGCCAGTTCAGGTCACGCGGCCGCCAACCCCAGAGCGCCAGATGCACGGGCACGTGCTGGGAGCTGTCGTCGACAGTCGTGGCAGCGGGCGTCTGCGCCTGGACGAGTTGGACGAGGGAGGCTGCGGTGAACAGCACCGAGCCCACGACGTACGTCGCCCCGTCCACCGGACCGCCGACGGCGTTGACGAAGGCCGGCACCGACCCCAGGACGAAGCAGGCCGAGCCGAGAACGAACAGCACGGCGATCCCGGCGTTGAGTCGGGCGGGACGCACGGACATCGGACCTCCTCGCGGGCTGCTCTCCCACTCTTGATCGTCGACGCGTGAGCGCGGCTCCCCCGACGAGGGTGATTAGCCGACCCCTATCGGAATGGCGCGACCATGAGGCGGTCGCCGCTCACTCCCTGTCGGCGGGGTGTTCCGGCTCGGCCTCGTCGCTGCGGTCGACCGGTCCGGGGGTCGGCATGGCGGAGGTGACGACGAACGCCACGACGACGGCGATGACCACCTGCGGGGTGACCTGCAGCCCGTCCACACCCATGAGGAGGGTCGCGAGCAACACGGAGGTGAGCGGCAACCGCAGCATCGCGCAGCTCATCGCCCCGATGCCCATTCCGATCGCCGGCGCCAGGTCCATGCCCGGGAGACCGCTGAGCCCGATCCCGAGCACTGCGCCGACGAACATCGCAGGGAAGACCGGGCCACCGCGGAAGGCGCTCAGCGAAAGAGCGTAGGCGAGCGTCTTGAACAGCCCGAGCACCATCAGGACACCGAGGGAGTAGGTGCCCGCATTCGAAACGAGCTCGGGGAGTGCGTCCTGACCGGAGAAGAGGACGTCTGTGAACGCGTTTCCGGTGATGATCTGATAGGCCATCGCGCACCCGCCGATCAGCAGGCCGAGGCCCACCGTGACCGGCACCCGGCCACGGTGGACCAGGGGTCGCAGGCTCACCGCGCCCCAGCGAATGGCCCACCCGAGCAGAGCGGCCACGACACCGACAGGGACTGCCCAGAGCATCGTGGCGATCGTGGGTGACTCGGCGGGGGGTACCGTCGTCAGGGCAAGAGAGAACGTGCCGAGCCCGGTCCACGAGTCGAGGCCGACGAAGACCAGCGCGCCCACTCCGGAGGCCAGCAGGCCCGGAAGGGCGACGAGGGTGAGCGTGGTACCGGCGATGCCCGCCGCCTCCATGATGAGGAAGGCGCCCAGGAGAGGCGACCCCAGCAGGGTGCTCACCGCCGCGAAGCTGCCGGCTGAACCCATGACGGTGGCAGCCATGGGTGGTGCGTCCTTCTTCGCCAGGCGCACGGTGAGGGCGGCCAGCCCACCCCCGATGGCGATCAGCGGCGCCTCCGGGCCGAGCACGGCGCCCAGACTCAGACTGGTGAACGCCGCGAGCACGATGCCGATCAGGTCGCGGCCGGCCGCCGGACCTCCCCCCGTCGTGAAGCCGGGGGCCGGTGAGTGGCCGCCGGTGCCCGGAAGGTAGCGGATGGTCAGCGCGGTGAGCAGGCCGCAGAGGGCGAGCCACGGCACCGGCCACCATGCCGGAGCGGACCCGAACAGATCAGCGGGCAGATCCTCGAAGAGGAATCGCTGGAGGACCGACACGAGTGCAAGGAACCCGTAGGCGACCGCGGAGACGGGAGCACCGATCAGCGCAGCGAGCACGAGCAACGAGAGATAACCCCGCGAGCGGAGCAGCGAGGCCGGGTCGGGCGCGCCTGTGGGAGCGGGGACGGTGGGGCCGGTCACGGATCTGCCTCCTGGGGGGCCTGCGTCCCGCATGCGTGGGACCGGCCCCAACCTAGCGCCGCCGGGTCCGCTCGCATGCGGGTTCGGCGCACTCGGGCATTGGTAGAGGGGTCGCCGGGGCGAGGCGGCATTCCTGTTGCCGCTGTCGGACCGGCTCGCCACACTGGTCGATGCGCCGTCGTCATGGCGGAGGCACTGCGGCCGAGGAGGCGTTCGATGTCCGACGTGTTGGTGAGCCTGCTGGTGGGAACGACGAAGGGTGCCTTCGTCATCGAGGGGGACGCCGAACGTTCCAGATGGACGGTCCGCGGCCCGTTCTGCGACGGGTGGCCGATCAACCACGCCGTCGGCGACCCGGCGACCGGGACGATGTGGGCGGCCGGCGGCGGAGACTGGAGCGGCGCCGGGGTGTGGCGCTCCACGGACGGCGGCCGCTCCTGGACGCTGTCCCGACTGACCCGGGGACAGATGGACCAGTGGGCCGCGGAGGATCCCGAGTTCGCGGCCATGATCGGCTGGTCCGACGATCCCCTCCCCTTCGGGGACGAGTTCTCGCAGATCTGGTCACTGGCGCGCATCGGGGACCGGCTATACGCCGGGACCAAGCCGGCGAACCTCATCGTCAGCGAGGACGAGGGCGAGAGCTGGTCGCCCGTCAAGGGCCTGACCGCGCACCCGTCGGCGGAGGAGTGGTCCCCCGGCGCGGCGGGCCTCGTCCTGCACACGATTCTCGCCGACCCTCGCAATCCCGACCGGATCTGGATCGGCATCTCCGCCGCCGGGGTGTTCTTCACCGAGGACGCCGGAGCGACGTGGGAGCGACGCAACGACCTCGCGGATCCGAGCGACAGCGGAGTCGGAGACCACCCCGCAGCCGCCTCCGACGGCCACATGGGGTTCTGTGTCCACCATGTCGAGCGAGCACCGGGAGATGTCGACCTCCTCTACCAACAGAACCACCACGGCGTCTGGCGCTCCGACGACGGAGGCCGGGGCTGGCGCAACATCACGAACGGTCTGCCGTCGACATTCGGTTTCCCCCTCGCGGTGCATCCGCGCGACCCGCGAACGATCTGGACGTTGCCGTTGAACGGCGACATGGAAGGCCGCTATCCGCCGGAGGCCGCGGCCGCGGTCTGGCGCTCCCGCGACGGCGGCTCGACCTGGGAGGCGCAGCGGGCGGGGCTGCCGCAGCAGTCCTGTTACTTCACCGTCCTGCGCCAGGCGATGAGCGGGGACCACTGCGACCCTGCTGGCCTGTACTTCGGGACCAACACCGGATCCGTGTTCGCCAGTCGGGACGAAGGTCAGACCTGGGAGGAGATCGCGCGTCACCTGCCCACCGTGCTCGCCGTCGAAGTGCTGGAGACGGCAGGAGACTGACGGCGTCGACTGTCAGGGCCGGCCTCGGCGGGCGAGAGCGGCTCCCGTCCACTCCTCGTCTCCGCTCACGTCGGCGAGGACCTCGAGCCACTCCGGCGTGGGGATCGGCTCGGCCGCGCCGGCGTCGATCTCGGCGACGAGCGAGCCGTCCTCGTGCTCGTCGACCGCGACCGTGAGGCCGTCGCGCTCGACGATATGGCGGGTCTTGCGGAGGAGCCGGGAGGGAAGGCCGACCAGCAACGACCACTCGGCATCATCGAGGTAGACGTTGGTGCAGGCCACCTCCGCCGGCCCGTCCGAGAGGCGGACCTTCTGCCCGAGCTTGCGCACCACCCCACCGTCCGCAGTGCGCGCCTCCCGCAGCCGCAGCCGCGTTCCGGTGAGATAGCGGTCGACGATCACGACCCGGTCGACGACACCGTCCGGAATGACACGCACGAGGAAGCGGCGCTCCCGCTCGACCACCGCATACTTCAGCGAAACCGGCACGACGGAGGGGGCAGACGCTCGCCGGCCGGACTCGCGCGGACCGGGCCGGCCGCTCAGGCCGGCGCCTCGGGGTCCGGCGGGGTGGGCTGCGGGTGGGTGACGTGGAGGGCGAAACGGCCGCCGAGCAGACCGCCCCCGGGCACCACCCCCTCCTCGAAGCGGTCGGCGCTCACCTCGACGATGTCGTGGTCATAGGCGTGGAACCGGGCCGGCGCCGTCTGGTCCCACCCGTGACCGAGGACGATGATGCTCCACCCCGGCCCGACCTCGACATCCGTCACGGCACCTCTGGTGCGGCCCAGCTCCTCGCCGTTGACGATGATCGGCTGGTTGGCGAGCTCGGCGGCGTGCAGCCCCAGGTCCACCCGCACGATCGCGGTCATGATCCGTCTCCTCTCCTCGGCCGGTCGGGTTCGAGATCCACCGTCGAGAACCACCGGGGCGTCTCTGTCCGTCACCTCCGAGGCTAGCCAACCCCGGCGATGCGTGGGAGGGCTGCAGTGCGTGGGTTCCACCACGTCAGCGGGGACCGCCCTGCGTCCGCGCTCCCGAACGCTGTCACATCCGGAGTCCGTCGGCTGCACCCGGCTCCGGGCGCGTCAGTCGCGAGAGGCCGGCATCTCGGGCCGGGTGAGACGACGGGCATCCCTGCGTCGCGCATACAGGCTGGTGGCGGTCACCGTGAGGAGCACGCCGACGACGAAGATCAATGAGGGCAGGGTCGGTACTTCGGGGACCTGCGGCCAGATGCCGTGTGCCCAGTGCAGGACGAGCTTGACGCCGATGAAGGCGAGGATGACCGCCAGGCCGTAGCCGAGGTGCGCCAGCGAGGCGAGCGCGCCGGCGACGACGAAGTAGAGCGCCCTCAGGCCGAGCAGGGCGAAGGCGTTGGTGACGAAGACGAGGTAAGGGTCGGCGGTGATGCCGTACACCGCCGGAACGGAGTCGATCGCGAACACGACGTCGGTGGTGAGGATCGCGACGATGACGAGGGCCATCGGGGTGATCGCGCGGCGACCGTCGACCTTCACCGACAGCTTCGTGCCGTGGTACTGACTCTCGACCGGCCAGACGCGGCGCATCAGCTTGACGACGCGCATCTCGCCGATGTCGATCTCTTTCTGCTCCTGGTCGGAGGCGTCGCGGAAGACCTTGACGGCGGTGACCAGGAGGACGGCCCCGAAGAGGAGGAAGGCCCACGAGAACGACGCGATGAGCTGGGCGCCGAGGGCGATGAAGATCGCCCGCAGGACGAGGGCACCGGCGATGCCGATGAGCAGGACACGCTGCTGGTACTCCGGCGGTACCGCGAAAGCGGTCAGCAGGAGGAGGAAGACGAACAGGTTGTCGACCGAGAGCGACTTCTCGACGATGTAGCCGGTGTAGTACTGCAGGCCGGTCTCACCACCGTGCTCGAGCCACACCCACACACCGAAGGTCAGCGGGAGGGCGATGTAGAAGATCGACCACCCGATGGCTTCCTTCATCACGACCTTGTGCGGCCGGCGGGTGATGAGGAAGTCGAGGACGAAGAGGGCGACGATGGCGCCGATGGTGACGGCCCACAGGGTGGGATCGGCGATGGTGTCGAGCGGCGTTCCGGATCCGGGCGCGCCCTCAGCCGTGACGAACATGCAGGTTCTCCTCAGGCGTTGGTCGTGCCGAGGTCTCCTTCATCGCGGCCGGACCACGACCCCGGAACGAGGTCGCGCTGGGGCGACCGGGCTTGTCCGAACCGGGCGAGGAAGTACTCCCCTCAACCCGTCGATGATAGGACCGGGTCAGGGTTGCGGCAATTTCTCCGTCCACAGCTCCCCGGTGCGGATGGGCTGCTCCGTGCTCCCCGATCCGGTCACCTCCCGCCGGCGACTCCTGCGCGGTGGACTCCCCTGCGACGCCGTCGATGGTCGTGACGAGCCACCTGCGGCCGGGCCCGAGACCGTGGTCGACGCCCCACAGCACCGCCTGCGAAGGCGGACGTCGGACGTGATCGAGACCCTGTCTTCGGGCCCACGACAGCGACGGGTCGGCCGACGATTCGGGGCGCCGGTGGGGATGAGCGGTTGCCTGACCTGCACGAATGCGGGTAAGACTGATCCGGAGACAGCAGGCGCGGCACACCCCGGAGGGTGTAGACAGGTGTCCTGCGAGCCGATGAGGTGGAGGACATGAGCAGACCGACCCTGACCGACATCCCGCCCCAGACCCAGCAGCACCCGGGCACCATCACCGACCTCGAGCCGGCAGCGGACCACGGTGAGAGGACGTGGACTGCGCGCGAGCGTCTCACCGGGAAGCGGGTCCTCATCACCGGCGGCGACTCGGGCATCGGGCGCGCCACCGCGATCACGATGTCGAGGGAGGGAGCGGAGGTCGCGATCAGCTATCTGCCGGAGGAGCAGCGCGACGCCGAGGACACGAAGACGACGATCGAGAGCGCCGGCGGCGTCTGCCACCTGTTGCCGGCCGATCTGACGACCATCGAATCCAACCAGGATGTGGCCCGCGCCGCGGTGGAGGCGCTCGGCGGACTCGATGTCCTCGTCTGCAACGCGGCCTTCCAGATGACCTACGGCAAGCTCGAGGACTTCCCGGCCGAGCAGATCCAGCACACCTACACCGTCAACGTGTTCTCGCCGTTCTGGCTCGCGCAAGCGCTCGCCGGCGAGCTCGAGGACGGCGGGTGCATCATCATCACGACGTCGATCCAGGCCTATAACCCGTCCGAGGAGCTGCTCGACTACGCCTCGACCAAGGCCGCGCTGAACAACCTCGTCGTCAACCTCGCGAGTGAGCTCGGCCCGCGCGGCATCCGCGTCAACGCCGTCGCGCCGGGGCCTATTTGGACACCGCTCATCCCGTCGACGATGCCCGAGGAGAAGGTGTCCGGCTTCGGCTCCGACACCCCGCTCGGCCGGGCGGGTCACCCCGTCGAGGTGGCCGCCGCCTACGTCTTCCTCGCCTCGGACGAGGCGTCCTACGTCTCAGGGACCGTGCTCGGCGTGACCGGCGGCAAGCCCGTGTTCTGAGTCGTCCGTGAGCGGGAGGGTCGGATCTCGCTCACGTCGATCCAGCGCCGTCCCCGACGGCACCGGATCCCACTGACCGCCCGACCGCCCCGCCCCTCGACACGGGCGACGCCAGGGAGCGTCCGTGACGACGGGCGGGGCGGCGGGCACCAGCCGCGAGCCGCGAGCTTGCATCCGAGCCGCGAGCCGGCTTCCGAGCTACGGCCATATCCGTCGAACGGCCCGACGTTGGCCCGTCCCGCAGTGCCATCGACCCGGGAGTCCTACGCTGCAGACATGACACGGGAGCCGAGGCTTCCCACCGTCGCCGAGGCGATGCGGCTCGCTCCGCGCGCCGACTACCTGCCGCGTGGGGCCCGGCACGCGGCCCGACTCGACATGCCGTTGTCCATCGGCGACGGGGTCACGAACTCCCAGCCCTCGACGGTGCGGACCATGATCGAGCTGCTCGACGTCCGCCCCGGCCATAGGGTGCTCGACGTCGGCAGCGGCTCCGGCTGGACGACGGGCATCCTCGCCCACCTCGTCGGACCGACGGGCTCGGTGCTCGGCGTCGAGCTCATCGCCCGGCTGGTCCTCGCGAGCGACGAGGTGCTGCGGGCCGCGGGGCTGACGCAGGCAGCCGTCGCCCAGGCCGATCCCGACGTCCTCGGTGCGCCCGAAGAGGGCCCGTACGACCGCATACTCGTCTCGGCGGAGGCGACCGAGGTCCCGGGCGAGCTCGTCGACCAGCTCGTCGACGGCGGCGTCATGGTCGCGGTCGTGCGCGACCGGCTCGTGAAGGTGACGCGACGGGGCGACGACGTCGAGGTGGTGCCGGCGCCCGGGCGCTACCGGTTCGTACCGCTCCGCTGAGCCGGCGGGGTGGTGCTCGCGCCAACTTGCCCACGCAACCTCGTGGTTCACCATGGTCAGTAACCGTGGTGAACGCTGCGTTTCCCGGTTGGGGAGAGAAACGTGAGCCCGCGCTCCGCCCGCCCGCTGGGCGCCCCAGGCGCGCTCAGGCGTCCTTGAGGGTGACCCGCACCTCGGGGGTCGGCGGGGCCCCGCCGGCCTGCTCCCATGCGCGCTCGAGTGCCGGTCCGATGAGCATCCGGCCGAGCTGGGCGACGATGGTCCGCACCGCCTGGACGTGGGCCGGGACGTCCGACGGCAGGGTGCCGGCGCGGCGCAGTTCCCTCGTCTGCTCGATGGTCAGGTCGATGAGCGCCCGCGCGAGGTGATCGTCGTGCGGTGAGGGGCTGAGCAGCTCGCGGCGCACGAAGTCGCCGACCGCGGGGTTGTCCGCGAGCATCCGCTCGACACTCGCGGTCCGCGCAGCGGCCACGGTCCGTGGAGCGCCCGACGTCGGCACCTGCTCGAGGGCAGTGCGAAACATCTCGACGACGTGGTCCTGCACGGCGCGGTAGAGCCCGGCCCGCGACCCGAAGTGGTGCGTCACCAGGCCCGGCGTGCCGCCCGCCTCTCGCGCCACCGCCCGCAGGCTCACCGCCTCCGCCCCGTGCGCGGCATAGAGCCGCAGCGCCGCCTCGCGGATCCGGGCCCGGCCGGTCAGGTCCGACGGCGCGGTAGTGGTCGTCATGCGTCGGAGACTACCGCCAGCGCGCACACACGTGTCCGACGAACTGAACAGACACGCAGGTTCCTATATGCATGTATAGCATGCGTCGATACGCTCGCCTCATGCAGATGCTCACGCCCCAGCCGTATGCGTCGCCCTGGTTGAGCGGTGACGTCGCCGAGGTCGCGAAGTTGGCCCGGCACTTCTTCGACACCGAGGTCGTGCCGCATCTCGAGCGCTTCGACGCGCAGCACCAGGTCGACGTCGAGACGTGGCTGGCCGCGGGCCGGGCAGGGTTGCTGTGCATCGGCGGCTCGGAGGAGTACGGCGGGGGTGGTGGCACGTTCGCGCACGAGGCGGCCGTCATGTGGGAGCAGGCGCGGTCGGGTGACGACTCGTTCGGCCACACGGTGCACTCGGGCATCGTCGCGCCCTACCTCGAGGTATTCGGGACCCCCGACCAGAAGCAGCGCTGGCTGCCGCGGATGGCGAGCGGCGCGCTCGTCGGCGCCATCGCGATGACCGAGCCCGGCGCCGGCTCGGACCTGCAGCGCATCCGGACCACGGCACGGCGCGACGGCGACCACTACGTCATCACGGGGTCCAAGACCTTCATCACCAATGCCTCGCATGCAGGGATCGTCATCGTCGTCTGCCGCACCGGTGGCGAAGGAGCGCAGGGGATCTCGCTCATCGTCGTCGAGACGACCGACCCCGAGACCGGCGAGCCGACACCCGGCTTCGAGCGCGGCCGCGTTCTCGACAAGATCGGCATGCACGGTCAGGACACCCGCGAGCTGCACTTCACCGACGTCCGCGTGCCCGTCGGCGACCTGCTCGGCCCCGAGGAGGGCCAGGGGTTCTACCAGCTGATGAGCCAGCTGCCGCAGGAGCGCCTGGCGATCGCGGTCGGAGCCGTCGCGGCGGCGGAATACGCGGTGGAGCTGGCCACCGCATACAGCAAGGACCGGGAGGCCTTCGGTCGCCGCGTGGTCGACTTCCAGGCGACCCGCTTCACCCTCGCCGAGGTCTCGACCGAGGTGCTGGCGGCACGCACCTTCCTCGACCACTGCATGGCGCTGCACCTCGAAGGCCGGCTCGACCCGGTGACGGCCTCCCGGGCGAAGTACTGGACGACCGACCTGCAGTGCTCGGTCGTCGACCGGTGCCTGCAGCTGTTCGGCGGCTACGGCTACATGCGCGAGTACCCGATCGCCCGGCTGTACGCCGCCGCGCGGGTGCAGCGGATCTACGGCGGCACGAACGAGATCATGAAGGAGCTCATCGGCCGCTCGCTCTGAGCGGTGGCCGCGGCCGGGGCGGTGTTCGACGGAACGGTGCGAGATCTCGCACCGAACTGGTAGCTACGCACCAAACGGCGGGTGGGGGCTCAGGTGAGGGAATTGTCCGCCGCCGCCTTCGCGCGCAGCCAGTCGGTGGGCCGGAACCGCTCGCCGTATGCGTCGGCCAGCTCGTCCGCACGCGCCACGAAGCCGACGAGACCGTTCCCGTGGTCCGCTGACGCGTAGTTCGTCATGAACGTCGCCGGCCCTCCCGTATGCGGTGGGAAACCGATCCCGAAGATCCCGCCGATGTTGGCCGACTCGGTGTCGCGCAGGACGCCCTCCTCGAAGCATCGGGCCGTGTCGAGCGCCATCGCGAAGAGGTAGCGGTCCTGGAGGTCGCGCATCGGGACTGCGTCGGTGCGCCCTTCCGCCCCGCGACCCGCCCCGGTGCCGCGGGCGAAGTGCTCGCGCAGCCCCGGCCAGAGCACCTTGGCCCGATCCTGCGGGTAGTCGTAGAACCCGGCCCCGGCGGCGCGGCCCTTGCGCCCGAACTCCTCCACCATCCGGTCGATGAGTCGCTCACCCGGGCGGACGTCGCGCGTGCGACCCTCCGCGGCCGCCGCCTTGTCCGCCTCGGCCCGGATGTGCTGGGTGAGCGTCAGCGAGACCTCGTCGGTCATCGCGAGCGGCGGCGCGGGGAAGCCGGCCATCGTCGCGGCCCGCTCGACCGTCTGCGGGTCGACACCCTCGGCGAGCAGGTCGGCCCCCTCGGCGATGAGCCGACCGAAGACCCGGCTCGTGAAGAACCCGCGGCCGTCGCCGACGACGATCGGGATCTTGCGGATCTGCTGGACGATGTCGACCGCGCGGGCCGTGGTCTCGTCGCTGGTGTGCTCGCCGCGGATGATCTCGACGAGCTGCATCTTGTCGACCGGGCTGAAGAAATGCAGCCCGATGAAGTCCTGCGGTCGTGAGACGAAGGTCTGCAGGCTCGTGATCGGCAGCGTCGAGGTGTTCGAGCACAGGAGCGTCTCCGGCCCGACCACGCTCTCGATCTCGGCGAACACCTGCTTCTTGAGCTCGAAGTCCTCGAACACCGCCTCGATGACGACGTCGACGCCGGCGAGGTCGGCCATGTCGGCGGTCGGGTGGATCCGGGCGAGCACCTCGTCGGCGGCCGACTGCGCCATCCGACCCTGCTCGACCGCCCGAGCCAGGAGCCGCTCGCCGTGCGCCTTTCCCTTCTCGGCGCCCTCGAGCGTGATGTCGCGCAGGGTCACGTCGATGCCGGAGCGGGCACAGGCATAGGCGATCCCGGCACCCATCATCCCGGCGCCGACCATGCCGACCCGCCCCACGCGGCGCTGCTCGAAGGGCTGCCCATCGGCTCCCGCGGGCCGCAGTCGACCGGAGTTGATCGCCTGCAGGTCGAAGAAGAACGCCTGGATCATCGCCGTGCTCACCGGCCCGGTCGCCAGCGTCGTCAGGTAGCGGCTCTCGATCCGGCTCGCCGTGTCGAAGTCGACCTGCGCGCCCTCGACGGCCGCCGACAGGATCGCCCGCGGCGCGGGCATCGGCGCCCCCTTGAGCTGCTTGCGCAGGGTGGCCGGGAACGCCGGCAGGTTCGCCGCGAAGGACGGGCTGCTCGGCGTGCCACCCGGGATCTTGTAGCCGGGACGGTCCCACGGCTTGGTCGCCGCGCTCTCGTCATCCGCGTGCGCGAGGATCCACGCCCGCGCTGCGGGCACGAGGTCATCACGGGTCGCCACGAGCTCGTCGACCATGCCCTTGTCGTATGCGTCGGCCGGCGTGCGCTGCTGACCCTGCAGCAACCAGGACATCAGGGCCTCGGTGATGCCGAGCATCCGCACCGACCGGGTCACCCCACCCCCTCCGGGAAGCAGGCCTAGCGTGACCTCGGGGAAGCCGAGCTTGACCTTGGGGTCGTCGACGACGATGCGGTGATGGCACGCCAGGGCGAGCTCGAAGCCTCCGCCGAGCGCGGCGCCGTTCACGCACGCGACGACCGGTCGGCCCAGCCGCTCCAGCCGGCGCAGGGTCGCCTTCATGGCCTCGACCCCGGCGAAGAACTCATCGGCGTGCTCCGGGCTCGCCGCCTGGAGGTCGGTGAGGTTGCCGCCGGCGAAGAAGGTCTTCTTGGCCGAGGTGAGCACGACGCCGGCGATCTCGTCGCGCTCGGCCTCGAGCCGTTCGACGGTCTGCGCGAAGGAGCGGATGAACAGGTCGTTCATCGTGTTCGCCCCGGCGGTGGGGTCGTCCATCGTCAGCGTGACGATCCCCTCGTCGTCGCGCTCGTAGCCGATCATGTTCTCGCTCATGGGTGTTTCCGCTCTCTGGATTCCGCGCGTCAGATGCGCTCGACGATGGTGGCGATGCCCATGCCGCCGCCGATGCACAGCGTCGCGATGCCGGTCGTGAGGTCGCGCCGCTCGAGCTCGTCGACGAGGGTTCCGAGGATGACCGCGCCGGTCGCGCCGAGCGGGTGTCCCATCGCGATCGCGCCGCCGTTCACATTGGTCTGCTCCTCGCTCCAGCCCATCTCCGACATGAGCTTCAGCGGCACCGCGGCGAAGGCCTCGTTGATCTCGACGAGGTCGATGTCAGCGGCCTGCATCCCGGCCACGGCGAGCGCCTTGCGGCACGCCGGCGCCGGCCCGGTGAGCATGATCGTCGGCTCGGACCCGACGACCGCGGCCGAGACGACCCGAGCCCGTGGGGTGAGACCCAGCTCGGCACCGACCGACTCGCTGCCGACCACGACGAGCCCGGCACCGTCGACGATCCCCGAGGAGTTGCCCGCGTGGTGGACGTGCCGGATCTCGTCGACCCAGTGGTACTTCTCGAGCGCCACGTGGTCGAAGCCGCCCATGTCACCGATCGCCGCGAACGACGGCTTGAGCGCCCGCAGCGACTCCAGCGAGGCGTCCGGGCGGACCGTCTCGTCGCGGTCGAGGACGACCAGTCCGTTCTGGTCGCGCACGGGCACGACCGAGCGTCCGAACCAGCCGGCCTCCCACGCGGCCGCGGCACGACGCTGACTCTCCACCGCATACCGGTCGACGTCCTCGCGGGAGTAGCCCTCGACCGTCGCGATGAGGTCCGCACTGATCCCCTGCGGGACGAAGTCGGTCGCGAGCGCGGTCGCCGGGTCCATCGCCCAGGCGCCGCCGTCGCTGCCCATCGGCACGCGCGACATGGACTCGACGCCGCCGGCGACGATGAGGTGCTCCCAGCCGGAGCGCACCCGCGCAGCGGCCTGGTTCACCGATTCGAGCCCGGACCCGCAGAATCGGTCGAGCTGCACCCCTGCGACCGGCTCCGGCCAGCCCGCCTTGAGCGCAGCGATCCGCGGGAGCACCGACCCCTGGTCCCCGATCGGCGAGACGATGCCCATGACGATGTCGTCGACCCGCTCGGTCAGGCCGGGGTTGCGCTCGGCGAGCGCGCCCAGCAGTCCGACGGTGAGGTCGATCGGCTTGACCTCGTGCAGCGCGCCGGTCGCCTTGCCGCGCCCGCGCGGCGTGCGCACGGCGTCGTAGATGATCGCCTGTCCAGTCATGCGGTCTCACTCCCGTGGTCTTCGGGCTCGCCCAAGCGATTCCCGGTATGCGGCGCGCACCTGCCGCCGCACTCCTATCCTGAACATATGTATAGCAGCGGTGACGACCGTCCAGCCGAGGGTGTGACGCACACCGTCTTCAACCAGCCGCCACCGCGGGTGGACGTCGACGAGTACGGCACGAACCCGGCCCTGCGGGAGGCCGTGCACGCGTTCGGGGCGGGCTGGGCCGAGGAGGCATTGCGGGCCACCGGCCGGCTCGTCGGCCAGGATGACTTCCAGCGCGATGCCGAGCTCGCGCACACCTCCCCACCCCGGCTGCACACCCACGACCGCTACGGCCATCGGGTGGACGAGGTCGAGTTCCACCCCGGCTACCACCGGATCATGGGCGCTGCCGTCGGGGCCGGGGCACACACGGGCGCCTGGGCCGAGCCGGGCCCCGGTGCGAACGTCGCGAGGGCCGCGCAGTTCCACCTCTTCGCCCAGGTCGAGCCGGGGCACGCCTGCCCGGTCTCGATGACGCACGCGGTCGTTCCGTCGCTCATGACGACGCCCGCGCTCGCGGAGCAGTGGCTGCCGCGGGTGTACTCACGTGCCTACGACCCCGAGCTGCGCGACCCGGCGACGAAGGACAGCGCGATCTTCGGCATGGCGATGACCGAGAAGCAGGGCGGCTCCGACGTGCGGGCCAACACGACCCGGGCGGTCCCTGCGGGCTCGCACGGCGAGGGCACGTATGCGCTCACCGGCCACAAGTGGTTCTGCTCGGCCCCGCAGTCCGATGCGTTCCTCGTGATCGCCCAGACGGAGCTGGGAGAAGACCGGCAGGGCCTCTCGTGCTTCCTCGTGCCGCGCGTGCTGCCCGGCGGCGAGCGCAACCCGTTCGCGATCCAACGGCTCAAGGACAAGCTCGGCAACCGGTCCAACGCCTCGGGTGAGATCGAGCTGAACACGACGGTCGGGTGGCTCGTCGGCGAGGAGGGCCGCGGCGTCCGGACGATCGTCGAGATGGTCAATCGGACCCGGCTCGACTGCGTCATCGGCACCGCGGCGGGAATGCGCCAGTCGGTGGCCGAGGCGGTCTGGCATGCGCGGCACCGGTCGGCGTTCGGGGCCCGGCTCGTCGACCAGCCGGCGATGACGGCGGTGCTGGCGGACCTCCAGCTCGAGGCCGAGGCCGCGACCTGGACGATGATGCGGCTCGCCGGAGCCCTGGACGCGACCGACGCCCAGGCCGCGGCGTTCTCGCGGCTGGCGACGCCGGTGGCGAAGTACTGGGTGTGCAAGCGCGGCCCCGAGCACGCGTACGAGGCGCTCGAGTGCCTCGGCGGCAACGGCTATACGGAGGCCTTCCCGCTCGCGCGCCGGTACCGCGAGCAGCCGGTGCTCGCCGTCTGGGAGGGCTCGGGCAACGTCATCGCGCTCGACGTCCTGCGGGCGATGGCGACCGCGCCGGAGTCGGTCGAGGCGTTCCTCGCCGAGCTCGAGCCGGCCCGCGGGCACTCGGCACTGTTCGACTCGGCGCTGGACCGGTGCCTGGCCCTGATGACGAAGGCCGAGCCACGCACGGCCCGGCAGGTCGTGGAGGCGATGGCCCTCGCACTGCAGGCGGCCGTACTCGTCCGCTATGCGCCGGGGTTCGTCGCGGACGCGTTCGTCCAGACGCGGCTCGGGGCGGACCGGAGCCTCGTCTACGGCGCGCTGCCGACCGGCGTCGACGTCGGCGCGCTCGTCGACCGCGCCTGAGTCGCCCTCAACGCCTCCGGCCCGGTTGTGTCATGGAGACACGCCGGTGATCCAGCCGAGACGTCGGCGTGTCTCCATGACACAACCCGGGGATAGTGGCCTCATGACGAACGCGTCCTCCCGCTTACCGTCGAGCCACCCTCACGACGAGCTCGTCGAGGCGATCCGAGACGCCCTCGCCGCGCACGCCGACCCCGAGCGGGCGGTGGGACAACAGCGCTACATGAAGTCGAGCCTCCCCTACCTCGGGCTGACCAGCCCGACTCTGCGACAGGCGCTGCGACCGGTGCTGGCGAGCAGCGCATACCGGATCGCGGAGCGGGGGCGGTGGGAGGCGACCGTGCGCGCCCTCTGGGACGAGGCGACCCACCGCGAGCACTGGTATGCGGCGCTCGCCCTCCTCGGACACCGCGCCTATCGCGGGTGGCGGGACCCGGCGACGCTTCCCCTCGTCGAGCACCTCGTGCGAACCGGGAGGTGGTGGGACGTCGTCGACGACCTCGCGACCCACCGCGTGCGCGAGCTGCTGCTCGACCGGCCGGACGAGATCGCGCCGGTGCTGCGGGAGTGGGCGCACGAGGAGGACCTGTGGATCCGGCGCACCGCGATCCTCGCCCAGGTGGGCGCCAAGGATCGGACCGATCGCGCACTGCTCACCGACGTCATCGAGCCGAGCATTGCCGACCCGGACTTCTTCGCGCGCAAGGCGATCGGGTGGGCGCTGCGGGACTACGCGCGCACGGACCCGGACTGGGTGCGGGAGTTCGTCGCCGCCCGCCCGCGGCTGTCACCGCTGTCACGGCGCGAGGCGCTCAAGCATCTGTGAGCGACGCTCCCTCCCGGGCGACCTCGACCTCGGCTCCGTAGCTCCAGCCCGGCCGCAGCGGGAGGGAGTCGCCGCTCCAGAACCGACCGGGGTCGTACCACTCGGGCGGCACGTCGGCGCTGAGGATCCCCATCTCGGTGAGCGTGGTGCCGACGACCTCGGCGCAGAACGCGTCCTGGGGTCGAACCCGCTCGCGACGCCGCCGGGAGGCGTGGGCGTCGCGACCGGCGAGCCAGCGGGCGGCGAGTCGCACGTAGGACGGGAAGCTCGTGCCGTCGAGCCGGGCGATGGCCAGCATCATCCGGTCCTCCTCCGGGAGACCGACCTCCGGGGTGAGCTGACGCAGGTACGCCCGTTGGCCGTACCGGTCCTGCCACCGCTGCACCGCCTCCTTCAGGTCGTGCAGCTGCGTGCCGCGGTGGTGCCGCCCGGCCCAGTAGTCGTACATCGAGCGGCCGATCTCCGCGTGCCAGAGCAACGGCGGGAGGTCGTCGAGGGCGACCGTCATGCCGACGTGGTTGACCGGGCTGTTCGTCGCCGCGTGCATGACCTTGTTGACCACCGTGCGGCCACGGAAGATCCAAAGGTCGCCGGTGCGCGCCGCAGCCAGGCCCTCCTCGAGGCTGATCATGGGCGACAGTGTTGCAGGACCCGCTGGGGCGGGCAGCCGGTCGCCCCGTGCCATCCTGGCTCCATGGCCTCGCGCGACAGGTGGCTCAAGCTCCTCGGACTCGGGGCGGTCGTCGGGGTGGCCGCCGGTGGGGCCCTGGCCGCGCGGGCCCGGCGCCCGCAGCGGGACTACGCGCGCTGGCAGGTCACCGAGCACCTGCACCGCCGGCACACCGACGCTCGCCGTCGGGTCGAGGACGCCGAGGCCGGGGTCTGGGGCTCGGAGTAGCGCCACCAGCCCATCCCGCCGCCCTGCCGCTGTCGGCGTGTTTGGTGCGTTGCGCTGAGTTCGGCGCGCTGTAGCGCACCGAACTCACCGCACCTGCCCAAACGCGCAAGAACGCGCCACCCCCGGACCTACCCAACGGCGGAGGGCCGGGAGCTCGTGGCTCCCGGCCCTCCGGTGCGGCTCCGCAGTCGCCGCGTTTCGTGCTGTGCCGGTGTGGCTGGCGGTGTCAGTGGCTGCCGACGAGCTCGCGCTCGGGGGAGGCCACAGGCGAGGCGGTGTCCTCGACCTTGCCACCGGTGCGGCCGGCGGCGGAGGTCCAGACCAGGCCCGCACCGAGGAGGAGGTTGACGGCGCCGAGGCCGGCGAGAAGCGCGACCATGCCGAGCGCGATCTTCAGGGCGGAGGCGGTGACGGTGCCGACACCGAGCTCACCGACGAGACCGTGGACGGTTCCGGTCCAGACTTCACTGCGGGCGACGGCGTCGGCCGGGTTGGTGCGGTCGAAGTCGGCCCAGTACTTGAAGTCGACCGGGTACTCGATGGTCCAACCCTCGGCCGGGAAGGGCTGCGGGACGGCGAGCGTCTCGTCGCCGACGGTGATCTCGGTGACCGGGTTGCCCTCGGCGTCGACGAGCTGGTCTTCCATGAGGGTGATCTCGGTGGAGCCGCTGATGCTGTGGTAGACGATGGTGGCCATCTGGTACATGTACTCGCTCGCCGTGTTCACGAGCGGGTCGGAGGCGTCCATCTCGCGCTCGGAGACCGGGTAGCCCCACTCGTCCGTGAGCATCGCCATGATCTTGTCGGCCTCTTCGGTCTGGCCGCGGTCGGTGAGCTGGCCCTCTTCGTTGTAGGAGAGCTCGACGTTCTGAACCTCGCTGAAGCTCTGAAGGGAGTTCTTGCCGTCGTTGTAGATGCTGAAGGCAACGCCCGATCCGACGAAGAAGACGAGTCCGAAAGCCATGAGCATGTAGCCGACGAGACGAAGTCGCTGTGCCATTGTGAAAACCTCCTCCGGGTCTGTGTGCGCCCGGGTGATCCGGAGCCCGGCATCGTGGCGGGTGTCGGGCGGATGTCCTTGGTGTGTTCATCCGTCGACGACGTTACTACTACTACTTGTCGTACTACAACTCGTAGTAGTGGAATCCGCAACTTTGGGACACAGGTCACACGGCGCTCGGTCTGATCCGCGAGTGGGGCTCTCACCAGCCACGACGTCGAGTGAAGGCCTTCTCGAGCTCGACGAGCACGAATACGCCCGCGCCGACTCCGACGGCGACCGCCCAGTGCCGCGCTGCGAGGGGGGCCGCGTCGAAGAAGACCTCCATCGGGGGCGCGTAGACGAAGACCAGCTGCAGGACCACCAGCACGAGGATGCTCAGCCAGGCCACCGGGTTGGTGGTGAACAGCTCGCGCCGCAGGCTCCCGGCCGAGACGAAGCGCATGTTGAGCAGATAGAACGCCTGGGCCACGACCAGAGTGGTCAACGCGGCCGTCCGGGCGACCTCGACCTCGGCCCCCGCCGCCATCTCCATGGCGAAGACCGCGTAGGTCACAGCACCGATCACCGGGGATACGTACAGGATTCGGACCAACGACGCACGGTCGAGCAGCGGCTCGTCGGCGTCCCGCGGCGGCCGGTCCATCACCCCCGGCTCGGAGGGCTCGAAAGCCAGTGCGAGAGCCAGGGTGACCGCTACCACCAGGTTGACCCACAGCACCTGCAGTGGGGTCAACGGCAGAACCGCACCCGCGAGCACCGCGCCGAGAATCACGAGGCCCTGCGCCCCATTGGTCGGCAGGACGAACGTCACCGACTTGCGCAGGTTGTCGTAGATCGTCCGCCCCTGCTTGACCGCACGGCCGATCGAGGCGAAACTGTCGTCGGCCAGGACGATCTCGGCGGCCTCCTTCGTCGCCTCGGTCCCTTTGATACCCATGGCGACGCCCACATCGGCCCGCTTGAGCGACGGTGCGTCGTTGACGCCGTCACCGGTCATCGCGACGACCTCGCCACGTGCCTGCAGCTCCGTGACGATCCGGAGCTTGTGCTGCGGCGCGGTCCGGGCGAAGACGTCGGTGCGGGAGACGATCTCACCGAGCTGGTCGTCGTCCGTACGGTCGAGCTCACTGCCGGTGACGACATGATCGGCCCGGATCCCCATCCTTTCGGCGATCGCCCGTGCCGTGCCGGCGTGGTCGCCGGTGATCATGACCACCCGGATGCCGGCGTCCTGACACTCGGCGATCGCGGCCACCGCCTCGGGTCGCGGGGGATCGAGCAACCCCAGGAGTCCGACGAGAGTGAAGCCGCCGGCCTCAACTGTCGCCCGGTCCACGCCGGTCGAGCCATCCGCCGAGCGCACCGCTGCGGCGAGGACGCGCAGCCCGCGCCCACTCAGCTCGGCCATTCGCCGCTCCCACACCTCCCGCTCGAGGGGCCGCCGGGCGACACCCTCGTCCACGCAGAGGTGCAGCACCCGGTCCGGCGCTCCCTTCAGGTGGAGCCACCGGGACCCGTCGATCTCGTCGAGGGTCGCCATCACCTTGGCATCGGAGTCGAACGGCAGCTCGGCGACCCGCTCGCCGCGGCCGGCGTCGTAGCCGGCCTTGCGGGCGAAGGCCAGGAGTCCGCCCTCGGTGGGCTCGCCGACCAGCTGCCAGCGGTCCCCCGTCGACCGGAGGCGGGCGTCGTTGCAGCGGCCGGCGACGGTCGCGAGCGCGAGCAGGTCGGGCGAGGCGTCCGGCTCCGGCGCACCGTCGAGCGGCACCACCCGTCCGGTCGGCGAGTATCCGACGCCCTCGACCCGGTAGGCACCGCTCGAGGTCAGCACGTGCTGGACCGTCATCTCGTTCTGGGTCAGGGTCCCGGTCTTGTCCGAGCAGATCACGGTGACCGACCCGAGGGTCTCGACCGCGTCGAGCCGGCGGGTGATCGCGTTGCGACGGGCCATCAGCTGCACCCCTCGCGCGAGGGTGATGGTGAGGATCGCCGGCAGACCCTCCGGGATCGCGGCGACCGCGAAGCCGATGGCTGCCAGCGTGATGTCCCCGAGCGAGAAGTCCCGCACCAGCCAACCCACCAGGAAGAGGACGGCCGCGGCTGCGACGATGCCGCTGCTGAGGAGGGATCCGAAGCGGTTCATCTGCCGGGTCAACGGCGTCGCGATCCGCTGCACGTCGGCGATCATCGTGCTGATCCGGCCGATCTCGGTGGACGGCCCGGTGGCCGTCACGACACCCACCCCGGTGCCGGCGGTGACCAGGGTGCCGGAGTAGGCCATCGACGAGCGGTCCCCGAGCTCTCGTCCCGCGTCCACCGCCGCCGGGGACTTGCGCGAGGGCTCCGACTCGCCCGTGAGCGCCGCCTCCTCGATGGCCAGGTTGGTCGCGTCGAGGAGGCGCACGTCGGCGGGCACCCGGTCCCCTGCGGCCAGGCGGACGATGTCACCCGGCACGAGGTCGTCGGCCGGCAACTGTCGCCAGTCCCCGTCCCGGCGGACGTGCGCCCGCGTGGAGAGCATCGAGCGCAGACTCTGGAGAGCGTGCTCGGCCTGCCCCTCCTGGATGAAGCCGATGAGGGCGTTGAGGATGACGACCGCCAGGATCACGCCGGTGTCGATCCACTCGCCGAGGAGGGTCGTCACGACGGCGGCCGCGAGCAGGACGTAGATCAGTGCGTCGTGGAAGTGCCGGGCGAACCGCACGACCGGATGGTCCCGCTCCGGCTCGGGCAGCCTGTTCGGGCCGTGCTCGGCGAGGCGACGCTCGGCCTCGTGGCCGGACAGTCCCACTCGCTCGACGTCGAGGAGGGTGAGCATCGTCTCCCCGGAGGCGGCATGCGGCTCGTGCATGGCGCGGACGCTCGACGAGGTCACCCCTCCACGATACGAACCCCTTGCCCGGCCGCGCGCGTGAGGTGGCTCATTCCTCGAGCGGACGGGACAGCCGTCCCAACGCTCCCACGTCCCGATGCCCGCGTGGGATGCTGCGGTCATGAGCCACACACCAGGGACCTTCACCTCACCCGTCGACGGACTCGAGCTCACGAGCTACACGTGGGGCGCCGACGTCGACAGCCCACGCGGGATCGTCCAGATCGCGCACGGGCTGGCCGAGCACTCGGGCCGGTATGCGCGGGTCGCCCACGCGCTGAACGACGCCGGATACGTCGTGTCGGCGGTCGACCACCGCGGTCACGGCTCGTCGATCGCGCAGGTCGCGGGCGACTTCGGCGCCGCCGGGTGGGACGGCCTGGTCGACGACCTCGTCGCGTACGGTGCAGCGCTTAGGGAGCAGCATCCGGGCCTGCCGTTGTTCCTCGTCGCGCACTCGATGGGGTCCTTCGCCGCACAGTCGGCCCTGCTGGAGCATTCGGAGCAGTATGCCGGTGTCGTCCTGTCCGGGTCCACCGCCGTCGACGTGCTCGCGGCGAGCCTCGCCGAGGCTCCGGAGGACGGACCTGCCGGCCTCGAGGCGTTCAACGCCGGCTTCGAGCACCGCACCGGGTACGAGTGGCTCTCCCGCGACGAGGCCGAGGTCGACCTCTACGTCGCCGACCCGCTGTGCGGGTTCGACACGCCACCGGAGACCCTGCCGGCCCTGTTCTCCCATGTCGGCCGGGTCTCGGATCCCGCTGCACTGCAGGGGATCCGGCCGGACCTCCCGATCCTCATCGTGTCCGGCGACGCCGACCCGCTCGCCGGCGGTGGGCAGCTCGTGGAGCTGCTCGGCTCGCGCTACCGGGAGGCCGGGGTCCGTGACGTCACGGTGCGGCTGCACCCGCAGGCGAGGCACGAGGTCTTCAACGAGACCAACCGGGCCGAGGTCATCGGCGAGGTCGTCGACTGGGTGCGCGCGCATACCCCCGACTGACCGGCGCTCGGGAGCGCTCGCGGCGCTAGGCTCGATAAGGTGAACATCGTCTTCGTCGAGCCGTCGTTCCCGCGCAACCAACGGCGCTTCGTGCACGCGCTTCGCGAGGTGGGCGCCAACGTCATCGGCGTCGGCGAGACGCCTGAGGACTGGCTCGAGCACGAGGTGCGCGACGCGCTCGTCGCCTACTACAAGGTCGACAACGTCACCGACGTCCACCAGCTCGAGGCCGCCGTGAAATGGGCGCAGTCGATCGCGTGGGTGGACGCCCTGGAGTCCACCGTCGAGAGCCACCAGCTCGCCGCGGCGCACGTCCGCGAGGCGCGCGGGATCCCCGGCACGTCGGTGCGCACGACCTGGCTGTGCCGCGACAAGCCGTCGATGAAGGAGGTCCTGCGGGCCGCCGGCATCCCGACCGCCGCGAGCACTGCGGCCGACACGGCCGACCAGGTGCGCGACTTCGCCAAGGAGGTCGGCTACCCGCTCATCCTCAAGCCGCGCGCCGGCGCGGGCGCCCAGGGCACCGTCAAGGTCACGAGCGACGGCGAGCTGGAGACCGCCCTGGTCGGCTTCGGCGACACGCCGAGCATCGCCGTCGAGGAGTTCGTCGACGGCCACGAGGGCTTCTACGACACGATCACGGTCGACGGCGCAACGACCCACGACTGGATCACGCACTACTACCCCAACGTGCTCGAGGCGATGCGGCACCGCTGGATCTCCCCGCAGTTCGTCACGACGAACCGGATCAACGACTCCGCCATGTACGCCGAGGTCCGCGAGCTCGGCCAGCGGGTGGGCGAGGTCCTCGGCATCGGCACCTCGGCGACCCACATGGAGTGGTTCTACGGCGACAAGGGCCTGCGGTTCTCCGAGATCGGCTGCCGTCCGCCGGGAGTCGGGTGCTGGGACCTGTACTCCGCCGCCAACGACGTCGACGTCTACCGCGAGTGGGCGCACGCGGTCGTGCACGGGCGCGTCGACCATCCGCTCTCCCGCGCCTACTCCGCCGGCATCGTCGCGCTGCGACCCGACCACGACGGCCACATCCACGGGTACTCCGGCGTCGACGAGGTCGCCGGCCGCTACGGCGAGTGGATCATCGACACGCACCTTCCCGGCGCCGGCACACCGACCCAGGCGGTTGAGGCCGGCTACATGGCCAACGCCTACGTCCGGATGAAGCACCCGGACTACGACACCCTGCGGGCGATGCTCGACGACGTCGGCCGGACCGTCCACGTCCACGCGGGCTGAGTCCGGCGCTCCCCGACGACGCCTCGACCCGGCCACCCATGACGACCGTTCTGCTCGGACCGCAGCGCTTCCGCATGACGGCGGGGACGGTGGCGCGCGGCCTGGCCCCGGAGGGCACGGTGGCGACCGTGACCGCCGGCTGGCGGGACCGCGAGAAGGACGACGCCGAGCTCGACCAGGTCCTCGGCGGACGCAGCCGCAACCTGCACCTGTTCACCCGGTTGGGGCACGTCGTCCGGCACGACCGCACGTTCGCGACCGCGGCGAGCGCCTACAACCGGGCCGTCGACGAGGCGAGCGAGCTCTACACCCTCCGGCTCCAGCATGCGCTCGACGCGGTGTATGCGATCTCGCGACGCAGCGTCCGGGACGACCTCGTCGACTCATCCCTGCGCGCCGGCCTACAGTCTGTTCGCGACATCGACGCCTGGTTCCTCTGGGTGCTCACCGAGCTCGAGGGTGAGCTGCGCGCGGACGGGGGGGTCGACACCTCCGACGTCATCGCGCAGCATCGCGCCGAGGTGGCCGAGATCATCGGCGGCGCAAGCCTCCTCGCGATCGCCGGCGGACACGTCGCCTACCTGTCCCGGTGCCTGCGTCTCTTCGCCGTCGAGCCGCCGGACCACCTGCCGATCATCGGCTGGTCGGCGGGTGCGATGGTCCTGACCGATCTCATCGTGCTCTACAACGACAAGGGTCCCGAAGGGGTGCGGCCCTCCGAGGTGTGGGACCGCGGACTCGGGCGCGTCCACGGCATCGTGGCCATGCCGCACGCCCGGCGGCGGCTCCAGCTCGACGACACGGACCGCAACACCGTGCTCGCCCACCGCTACGCGCCGGCCCGCGTCGTCCTGCTCGACGACGGCGGCAGGGTCGTCATCGGCGACGACGGCGAGCTGCCACCCGACGCGCGCGTGATCACCGCCGAGGGTCGGGTGAGCACCGTGGCCGAGGGTGCCGGCGCGGTCCCGAACGGCGGTCCGATCGGTCGGGGTGGTGGCGGATGAGGCGGCTCGCCATCAACCGGCTGCTCGAGCGGCCCGTCGACCAGGCCCGTGCAGAGCGGTTCGTCGCCAAGCACGGCTCGCCCATCGTGGAGGGTCCGCGCGCCACGTTCCTCTGGGTCGGCGAGGCCGACGAGGTCCTCGTCCGTCACCGGGTCCAGGGACTGCCGGACCCGCTCTCGATGAGGCGAGTGCCGCATACCTCTCTCTGGTACGTCTCCATCGACATGCCGCCGGAGTCGAGGGTGGAGTACCAGTTCGAGATCATCCGAGGCGAGCAGCGCGAGTCGCACGTCAACGACCCGCTCAACCCACGGCTGGCGCACGGGCCGTTCGGGGCCAGCTCGGTCTGCGCCGCCACGGGGTACGTCGTGCCGGAGTGGACCCTCCCCGACCCGGAGGCCCGCTCCGGGGAGCTCGTCGACGAGACCCTGCAGTCCAAGGCACTGCGCCGGCAGGTCAGGTTCAAGGTCTACGTCCCGGCCCGGTTCGTACCGCTCGTGCACCACCCGCTGCTCGTCGTCCACGACGGCGACGACTATCTGCAGTACGCCTCGATGAAGACCGTCCTCGACAACCTCATCCACCGCGGCGAGATCGCCGACCTCGTCGTCGCCTTCATCCCGCCGGGGAACCGGTTGGTCGAATACGCCAACCACGCCCCGCACGCCCGGTTCGTCGCCCGTGAGCTCGTGCCTTACCTCTCCGACCGCTATCCCCTGCTCGGGGGTCCGGGTGGGCGCACCCTCATGGGCTCGAGCTTCGGCGGCATCGCGTCGTTCTCGACCGCGGTGCGCTATCCCGAGCTCTTCGGGTCCCTGCTGCTGCAGTCGGCGTCCCTCGTGTTCACCGACATCGCCTTCGACCACGGCGGTGGCGCGGTGTTCGACCCGGTCGTGAAGTTCGTCAACTCCTACCGGGCCAAACCGCGGCGGGTGACCGACCGGATCTACCAGTCGTGCGGGATGTACGAGCCGCTCATCACGCCGAACCGCTCGATGGCGAACGTCTTCGCGGACGCCGGGATGGACGTCCGCTACCGCGAGGCGCGCGACGGCCACAACTGGGAGAACTGGCGGGACCGGCTACGCGAGGCGCTGACCTGGCTCTATCCCGGCGACCAGCGGTTCGTCTACGAGTGAGCGGACTGGGGTAGGCGCATGACAGAGCACCTGGCGGCCGCCGTCGCCGACCACATGGCGCGGGCACGGGCCGATCTGGAGGCGCTCGTCGCATTCCGGTCGGTCGCGGACGAGCGGATCGTCCCGCGAGAGGAGTGCCACGCCGCGGCCGATGCGGTGACCGGGCTGTTCCGCGAGGTCGGCCTCGACGTCGAGCAGGTGGAGACGTCCGACGGGAGCAGGGCCGTGCTCGGCACCTCGCCCGCACCGCCGGGTGCGCCGACGGTGCTGCTGTACTCGCACTACGACGTGCAGCCGCCCGGCGACCTCGCCGAGTGGGACGGCTCACCGTGGGAGCTGGTCGAGCGGAGCGGTCGCTGGTATGCGCGCGGCGCCGCCGACTGCAAGGGCAACCTCGTCATGCTGCTGACCGCGTTGCGGGCGCTGCCGCGCCCGTGGCCGGTCGGGGTGCGGATGGTGTGCGACGGGTCCGAGGAGATGTCGACCGGTGGCATCGAGCGGCTCGTGCAGGACCGGCCGGAGCTGTTCTCGGCCGACCTCATGCTCATCGCCGACTCCGGCAACATCGAGCAAGGTGTGCCGACCGCGACGGTGTCGCTGCGCGGCACGGGCAGCGTGGTCGTCACGGTGCGGACCCTCGACGGGCCCGTGCACTCCGGGATGTTCGGCGGGGCGGCGCCGGATGCGCTGGCCGCGCTGGTCCACGTGCTCGCGACGCTGCGGGACGAGCACGGTGACACGACGGTGGACGGGCTGGGCTCGGATGGAACGTGGGCCGGGGCGGACTATCCGGTCGACCGGTTCCGGCGTGACGCCGGAGTGCTCGATGGCGCGCCGGTGCTGGGGTCCGGGTCGGTCGCAGACACGCTGTGGGCGCGGCCGGCGGCGACGATCCTCGCCATCGACGCGCCCCGGGTCGCCGAGGCCACCGCGGCGGTGCAGGGAACGGCGCGGGCGATGGTCAACCTGCGTGTCCCGCCGGGACAGGACGCCGCGGAGGCGCAGCGACTGCTCGTCGAGCACCTCGAGGCCGCCGCTCCTTGGGGTGTGGAGGTCGAGGTCGAGCCGCGGACGCTCGGGCAGCCGTTCGCCGCGCGCACCGATGGGCCGGCCTTCGCCGCGCTGGCAGTGGCGATGGAGTCGGCGTTCGGGCAGCCGTTGACAACGGTCGGGCAGGGCGGCGCCATCCCGCTGTGCAGCCGGTTGCACGAGGCACATCCGGACGCGGAGATCCTGCTCTTCGGCGTCGAGGAGCCGGCCTGCCGGATCCACTCGCCCGGCGAGTCGGTGGACCCGCGCGAGATCGAGCGCACCGCATACGGACTGGCACTGCTGCTGGACTCTCTCGGCCACCCCCACCCACACCCGGGAGCAATCTAGCTATATGCAGGTTTCTCCCGGGCCGGACCTATGGATAACGCCGACGTGGTGCCAGGCGGGGGCACAACGCCGCGTCCGGCACCACACCCCCGCGCCCGGCGTCGCGCGCTCAGGCGTGGACGTGGCCGCGGAGCAGGCGCCCGATCTCCTCGGACTCTGCGACGGTGTTGTTGACGTGGAACGACAGGCGCAGCCGGCCGGCGCGCACACTCGCGGTGGCGCCGGCGTCCGCGAGCAGTCGACCCACCGCATCGTCCGCGACGAGTGAGACGATCGCGCTCGGACTCGGCTCGATCCCAGCAGCCCGCGCGAACGCCGACTGGGCCTCGAGCGCGTGCCGGTGCAGCGCATCGACGCCGACCTCGGTGAGGAACCGCATCGACGCATGGGTCCCCACCCAGGCGAACCACGCCGGCGAGACGTCGAAGCGCCGGGCGTCGTCCGCGAGTCGCAGAGGCAGCCCGTAGATCGACTCCCACGGCCGTCGGCCGGCGTACCAGCCGGCCTGGCCCGGCGTGATGGCGGGCATTCGGTCCTCGCGCACCGTGAGGAACGCCGTGCCGCGTGGGGAGAGCAGCCACTTGTATGCCCCGCACACCGTGTAGGCGAAGCGTCCCGCGTCCACAGGCAGCCAGCCCGCGGCCTGGGTGAGGTCGACGAGGACGTCGACACTGTGTTCGTCGGCCGCCGTCGCGATCGCGTCGAGGTCGGCGACCCGACCGTCGGAGGACTGCACCGCGGAGACGACGACGAGGTCGAGGCCCGGATGCATTGCGTCGGCCAGGGCCTCGAGCGGTGCCTCGGTGACCGTGATGCCCCTCTCCGCCTGCGCCGCGAACGGAAAGGTCACACTGGTGAACTCCCCTGCCGCCGTCAGGATCTGCGAGCCGTCCGGGATCGAGGCGGCAACCAGCCCGACGAGCGGGCTCACCTGGTGACCGATGGCGACGGTGGCGGGATGGACGCCGGTGAGCGCCGCATACAGGTCCCTCGTCTCGGCGATGACCGGGTCGAACGCGATGGCGTCCAGCAGCCCCCTGCGCCAGTCCTCGAGCACCGCGTCCATCGCCTCGACCGTCAACCGCGGCGGCAGCCCGGAGGTCGCGGTCGCGAAGTACGGGCCGTCCGGGGCGAAGTGGGCGGCCCAGGGCCAGTCGGAAGGCATGGACCGACCCTAATCAATCGACCCTAGACGCACGAGTGGTGCCGGGCAGGGGCTGCACGCCCCGCCCGGCACCACGCGAGCATCGACCTCGATCAGGCAGCGAGGACGAGGTTGCCTCGGGCGTCCATGTGGCAGGTCTGCGGGGCGCCGCACCAGCACTCGTAGGTGAGCTCGAGGTCCTCGCCGGTGTTCTTCAGGCCGAGGATCTGGCTGGGGAAGATGAGCATGCGCTTGCCGCACTCGGTGCACTCGCGAGCGAACATCGGGGGTCCTCCTCTTCAGGGATGTGGATGGTGGTGTGACGCCGTTGTCCTACTGACGAGTATCGCCCGGTTCTACCTATAGCGCTAGCACCCTCTTTCCTCTCTCACCCATAGGCTTGTCCTATGGCTACGCTTCACCAGCTGCGGTGCTTCATCTCCGTCTTCGAGCACGGGTCCTTCACCGCGGCCGCCGAGGACCTCGGCTACGCCCAGCCGTCCATCTCCGAGCAGGTGCGCGCGCTCGAACGGTCCTACGGCGTCGAGCTGTTCACACGGGTCGGGCGTGGGGTCACGCCGACTCCCGCCGGTGAGACCCTGCGCCCTCTGGCGGAGCTGACGGTCGGCGCGGCCGAGCAGGCCGACCGCGCGGTCCGCTCGGTGCGCACGCTGGAGTCGGGCACGGTCCGGTTCGGGGTGTTCGGCACGGCCCGGCTCTACATGGGCGCCCAGCTCGTCGCCGACATGCTGGAGCGCCATCCGGGTGTCCGGGTCGAGCTCATCGGGCAGAACTCGACCGAGGTCGAGGACCACCTGCGCCGCGGCTACATCGAGGCCGCCATGATCGGCGTCGACCAGCTCGGCACCGAGGGCCTGCACGTCGTGCCCGTGGCGCGCGAGGAGCTCGTCTACCTGTCGATGGACCCGGCACGCACGGCGCGGCCCGTGTCGGCGCTCGATCTCGACCGCGCTCCGCTCGTCATGCCGGAGACGACCTGGCGCGCCACCGACCCCATCCGGGCCCAGCTCCGGCGGATGGTTCGAGAGGCCGGCGTGAACCCGGAGACACGGATCGAGGTCGAGGACGTCGAGACGGCTGTCGAGCTCGTCGGACGGGGCCTCGCCGACACCATCGTCGGCAAGGGCGTCGTCACCGAGGTCGTCGACCGGCTCGCCCCGGGCGCGCACTGGGTCGGGCTCGAACCGCGGCAGTACGGCACGCTCGCGATCGTGCACCGGGCCGGCGCGACCCTCTCCCCCGCCGCCCAGGTCATGGTGCACCTCGCGACGCGTCGGATCCAGGAGGTGCTCGAACCGATCCGGCCGACCGACCGCCGTGGACGGGCCCGCAGGCGTTGAGCCACCGTTCGTGAACCGCTCAGGTCAGAGCAGGGCGATGACTCCCTCGACACCGTCGACGACCGAAGTGTGCTCGGACTCGGTCAGGCTGCCCTCGTCGAGCAACCGGTCTGCCGCGGTGACGATCTCGTCCAACTGGGCCGCCGCATTCGGGCTCTGCAGGCCGTTCGACGCGGGCTGCCAGAGCTGATCGAGCTCGGCACGAGCATCCTCGTCGGCGACCGCGGCGATGGCCGCGCCCACGGAGGCCACCGCCTCGTCGAGGGCCGCCTGGCCGTCGGGCGTCTCCGGCGGCGCGTCGGTGGGTGTCGCGGGCTCCGTCGTAGGCTCCAGGGTGGGCGTGACGGTCACCGTGGAGGTCACGACACTCGTCGTCGGCGACGCGCCCGTCGTCACGGTCTGGGTCGCGGTCGGTGTCGGCTCGGTCGTGTCGTCCGGTGACAGCAGCTGCCACGCGAACACCCCGGCGACGGCCAGCAGCGCGGCGGCGACGACCCACCACAGCCCCCGCCCGCCACGACCATCGGTCTCGGGTGCGGGCGAGGCGGGAGGCACCGTGTAGCGCTCGGTCGCGGAGGTGACCCGGGTGGGAACCGCACCCGCCGCCACGGCCTGCGTCTCCTCGGGCTCCGGGCTCAGCTCGCCACCTTCGAGCACCCGGGCCACCTCGGCCGCGGTCGGCCGCCGGGCCGGGTCCTTGGCGAGCATCCGGTCGAGGAGCGCGACGAGCCGCGGCGGCGCGTCGTCACGCAGGTTCCCGAGGGAGGGAGGCGGGTCGTCGATGTGGGCGCGCATGAGCGCCAGCGCGTTCGAGGACCCGAACGGCGGTGAGCCGCTCGCCAGGGCGATGAGCAGGGCCCCGAGGGAGTACACGTCGCTCGCCGGACCGACCGGGCGGCCCATGGCCTGCTCCGGAGACATGTATGCGGCGGTCCCGATCGTCGTCTGCGGTGCGGTGAGGGTCGTGGTCGCCTCCTGCTCCAGACGCGCGATGCCGAAGTCGACGATCGTCGGCACGCCGCGGCTCACCACGACGTTGCCGGGCTTGATGTCGCGGTGCACGACGCCCGTCGCGTGGGCCGCGGCGAGTCCGCGGGCGACGCCTGCGCCGATGCGCTCGACCTCACCGAGCGAGAGGGACCGCCCCGAGGCGATGAGGTCGGCACAGCTCGGCCCGTCGAGCAGCTCCATGACGAGATAGGCGGTGCGGCCGTCACCCGCCTCGTCGGTGCCCGCGTCGTAGACGCTGACGACATTGGGGTGGGAGAGGCCGGCCATCGCGACGGCCTCGCGCTGGAAGCGGGCGCGTGTGGCGGCGTCGACATGGCTGTCGAGGCGGACCCGCTTGAGGGCGACGTCCCGCTGCAGAGTGACGTCGCGGGCGCGCCAGACCTCACCCATCGCACCGACGCCCACCCGGTCCTCGAGGCGGTAGCGCCCCGCGACCAGGTCGACGTCCGGTGGCTGGCTCACCTGACGGAGGGCTCCTGGCCGTCCTCGCTCACCATCGGCTTGCCGGCCGACTGCCACGCGAGCATGCCGCCCTCGGCGTTGACGGCGTCGAAGCCCTGCGCGACGAGCCACTCGACCGCGCGTCCGCTGCGGTTGCCGCTGCGGCACATGATCGGCAGCGTGCCGTCGACCTCGGGCAGCTCGCCCACGCGGGCGGGCAGCTCGGCCAGGGGGATGTGGATCGCGCCGGTGGCGTGCCCGCGGTCCCACTCGTCCTGCTCGCGCACGTCGACCATCACGGCGTCATCGGCCAGTCCGGTCGCGGGGGTGCCGGGGGGCTCTGGGTTCATGAACGACATGGGTCAATGACAGCACAGATCGTCACTTGAGGAACTTCGAGGTCCGGCGGTCGGCCAGCGGTTTGCCGCCCGTCTGGCAGGTCGCGCAGTACTGCAGGGACGAGTCCGCGAACGACACCTCCCGCACGACGCCCCCGCACTCGGGGCAGGTCTCGCCGGTCCGACCGTGCACGCGCATCCCGGCCCGCTTGGCGTCCTTGAGCTCGGCCGCCGGCTTCCCGCTCGCCGCCCGGACCGCAGCGGCCAGTGTGCCCTGGACCGCCGCATACAGGCGGGTGAGGTCGTCGTCGGAGAGCCGAGCGGCGATCGCGAACGGGGAGAGCTTGGCCACGTGCAGGATCTCGTCGGAGTACGCGTTGCCGATGCCCGCGATGATCGACTGGTCGCGGAGCACGCCCTTGACCTGCGCGTTCCGCGAGCGGAGGATCTCCGCGAAGACCTCCTCGCTGAAGTCGTCCGCGAGCGGGTCCGGGCCGAGGCTGGCGACGCCTGGCACCTGCTGCGGGTCGGCCGTGATGTATGCGGCCAGCCGCTTCTTCGTGCCGGCCTCGGTGAGGTCGAAGCCGGCGCCGTCGCTCAGGCGCACCCGCAGGGCGATCGGTGACTTGCCGGGCCGCAGCCGGGTGGTGGGCACCTCGTCGTACCACCGCAGCCAGCCGGCTCGGGCCAGGTGGAAGACCAGGTGCGTCCCGCCGCAGTCGAGGTCGATGAACTTGCCGTGCCGGGTGACCGACTCGACGGGCGCCCCGATCAGCGCCTCGGGTGGCGGGTTGAACGTCTTGAGCACCGTGATCGACCCGAGCTCGACCCCGGTGACCGCCTCGCCGACGGCGCGCTCGGTCAGGAAGTCGACCAACGCCTGGACCTCGGGCAGCTCGGGCATGACCCCATCTTGCCCCGAGCCGCGCCGTCAGGTGTGGTGGGCGGACAACCGATGAGGCGCCGTGGTTGCAGTCACCGGCCGCAGCAATTGTCGCGGCCGGTGACGGCATCTGCAGCCGGTGACGGCATCCGCGGCCGGAGACCGCGCACCGGCTGACCGGGGAGGTGCCGGCTCAGTGGTCGTCGCCCACCGGGTGCGGCGTCTCGACGAACCAGTCGGTGTCGCGGTATCGGGCCCACGGGTCGACATCAGCGCCGAGGGCCGCACGCAGCTGGACCGCGAGCTCCCACCCGTCGGGTGCCTCGACGACCGGCGTCTCGGGCAGCCCTCGGGCGGCGGCGGCCGAGGCAGCCGTCAGGGCGCGCGGCCCGTGGGTGACGACCTTCTCCCCCAGGCCCATCTCGCGCAGCGCGATCGCCCGGACGAGCTCGGGGTGGTGCTCGGCGAAGTCGCGGTACAGGATCGGGTCCTTCTGGCCGGTGTCGCCGACGAGGATCCACCGGATGTGGGGCAGCTCGCGGGCGATGCGCCGCAGCTGGGCGCGCTTGTGGGCCGGTCCGGACCTGAACCACCCCGTGTTCGTCGGACCCCAGTCGGTCAGCAGCATCGGCCCGGGAGGGAACCCGTGGTGGGTGATGAAGCGCATGAGGTGCGGGGCGGTGTTCCACGCGCCGGTGGACACGTAGATCACCGGCACCTCGGCGCCCATCTCCTCGCGCTCGATACTCGTCGGCACCTCGTGCTCGCGGATGAACGAGCGGTAGAGCTCGGCCATCCCGGGCACCGGCCGGCGCTCGGCCGCCTCGCGGACGAAGGTGTTCCAGAACGCGACGAGCGGCCGCGGCAGGTTGGTCGTCAGGATCGTGTCGTCGACGTCGCTGATGATCCCGAAGCGTTGGGTCGAGGCGATGACGTGGACCGGCGCCTCGACCGACACCGCCCGCGGCGACTCGAGGACGACGTGGTGCCACCCGGGGAGCAGTCCGTGCCCGCGGATCGTCAGGTCGACGAGTCCGGAGCGGTCGGTGCGGGTGGTCACCTCGCGGTCCGAGAAGCGCACGGTGACGGGGACGTCGGCGGCCGGAGCCGTGACGAAGGCCCGCCAACCGCGCGTCTCCTCGTCGGCGTGCCGCAGCTCGTCGTCGGTCGCCTCGATGTCGGCCGCCGCGGTCTGGTCCGGGGTGCGACTGAACAGCACGCGCGCGAGCACCCGGAGGAAGCCCGCGGACCCGTAGCCGGTGTAGGCGATGATCTTGTGCTGCCAGCCGCGCTCGGTCAGCTCGTCGGCGATCCGACTCTTGATCGCGTCCTCGATGACGGCTGCGCGGTGCGGTCGAGCCATGGTCCGAAGCCTAGAGGTTCAGCTCGGCCCCTGCTCCGGCTCGAGGTGGCTGTAGGTTCCGGTGACGATCCGCTGGGCGAGGTCGCGCACCTTGATGTTGCGGTTCTGGCTGTGGCTGCGGATGATCTCGAAGGCCTGCTGCTCGGTGATGCCGCGCAGCCCCATGAGCACACCCTTGGCCTGCTCGATGACGGCGCGGCTGCCCATCGCCTGCTCGAGCTGGGCTGCGAGGGTGCGCGCTCCGATGATCTCCTGCGCCGCGGCGATGGTGTCGGCGCACCGCTGGGCCGCCATCCGGACCACGGTCGTGTCCAGCTCGTCGAAGGCGCCGGCGACCCGCGCATACAGGTTGAGCGCCCCGAGGGCCTCGCTGTCGGCGACGAGGGGGACCGCGAGGAGCGACCGGTAGCCGTGCTCGAGCGCCTGGGCGGTGAACGCCGGCCAGCGGTCGAGGGCCTCACCGAGCGTGGCGCGGTTCTCGCGCTGGTTGCGGTAGGCGTCCAGGCAGGGCCCGTCGCCCACGGCGTACTGGATGCCGTCGACCTCGAGGGTGCGGGCCGTCGTGTACGCCGCCGTCCGCGGGATGGAGTCGACCAGGAGCGTGATGCCGACCTCGTCGCAGGAGTCGACGGCCTCCTGGACCGCGTGCACGACCGTGCTGAGGTAGCTCTCGAGCTCGTCGGCATCTCGGACCACGCCCGCGAGACGCTCCATCAGCGCCGCCCCCGCCGGTTCGGCGGAGGTGCGCGTCGCACCGGTCGGATCTGAGGCGAGGTCGGGCCTGGTGATGACGTCTTCGGACATGAGAGGGACCTTCGGGCAGCCGTGCGGCGCACGGTCGAACTGGCAGGGGAGGGCGTCTCCGAGACCCCCTCGGTCGGCAAGATACACCTGCACCAGGCGGATCGGGGAGGTCGATACCGCTGTATGCGGTCGTCTAGTGACCAGACTAGAAAGGCGTAGCGACGGGTCGAGAGGGATCGGGCCAGGTCACGCCGTCGCACCGGGGATCGTCCGAACGACGACGAGAGGTCACGGGACGCACTCGCACGACCAGATAATGAGCCGGTGACCGACTCCCACGCCATCGCCCCAACCGAGCGCCCCGGGATGGGGGCCGTCCCGTACGACGGCGGCACCTCCTTCCGCGTCTGGGCCCCGCACGCGTCCGGCGTCTACGTGACCGGAGACTTCAACGACTGGAACGGACGCGCCCACGGGCTCGGCCGGGAGGACGGCGGGTACTGGTCGATCGAGGTGCCCGGCGCCCACCACGGCCAGCAGTACCAGTTCGTCATCACCCGGGACGGTGCAGACGACCTCTGGCGGATCGACCCGTATGCGCGCATGGTCACCAACTCGGTCGGCAACGCCGTCATCTACGACCACGGCTCGTTCGACTGGTCCGGCGACGACTTCGACACCCCGGTGTGGGACGACCTCGTGATCTACGAGCTCCATGTCGGGACCTTCGCCGCAGAGGGTCACGAGCGCGGCACCTTCGAGCGGACCCGACACCGCCTGGGCTACCTGCGCGACCTCGGCGTCTCGGCGATCCACGTCATGCCGCCCTTCGAGTTCGCCGGCGACCAGTCATGGGGGTACAACCCGGCGCACGTCTTCTCCGTCGAGTCGGCCTACGGGACCCCCGACCAGTTCAAGCACCTCGTCAAGGAGGCCCACCAGCACGGCATCGCCGTCATCCTCGACATCGTCCTGAACCACCTCGGCCCGTCCGACCTCGCGGTCTGGCAGTTCGACGGGTGGTCGGAGAACGACAAGGGCGGGATCTACTTCTACAACGACCACCGGTCCAACACGCCGTGGGGGGACACCCGCCCGGACTACGGGCGGCCGGAGGTCCGGGCCTTCCTGCGCGACTGCGCCCTCGAGTGGCTCGAGCAGTACCACGTCGACGGCCTGCGGTTCGACGCGGTCAACTACATCCGCACCGTCGACGGGATCACCCACGACGAGGGCAACCAGATCCGCGAGGGCTGGGAGTTTCTTCAGTGGCTGAGCGACGAGATCGACGCGCGGCAGCCGTGGAAGTTCACGATCGCCGAGGACCTGCAGCGGCTCTCGGCCATCGTCCAGCCGACGTCCGAGGGCGGTGCGGGCTTCTCGGCGCAGTGGGACGCCGACTTCGTCCACACCGTGCGAGCCGGGATCATCGAGCCCGACGACGCTGCGCGGCACGTCGACGGCATCGCCTCGGCCGTGCACGGGCCGCTCGACGTGGCGTGGACGAGCCGGGTGCTCTACACCGAGAGCCACGACGAGATCGCCAACGGCAAGGCCCGGGTGCCCGAGTCGATCCACCCAGGGGATGCCGACTCGTGGTGGGCCAAGAAGCGCTCGGCGATCGGCTCGGCGCTGGTCATGACGTCGCCCGGGGTGCCGATGATCTTCCAGGGCCAGGAGATGCTCGAGGACTCGTACTTCCGCGACGACGAGTGGCTCGACTGGTCCAAGGTCGACGCCAACACCGGCATCGTGGCGCTGCACCGCCACCTGATCAGCCTGCGCCGCAACCGCGAGGGCCGCACCGCCGGCCTGCGCGGTCCCGGGCTGACGATGCTGCGGGTCGACGACGAGCGCAAGATCCTCGTCTTCCACCGTTATCGCCACAGCGGTCCGGGGGACGACGTCGTCGTCGCGGTCAACCTCACCGACCAGCCCGTGGCGGAGTACGCGGTGGGCCTGCCGGCACCGGGTCCGTGGGCGGTCGAGCTGAACTCGGACGCCGAGATGTACTCACCCGACTTCGGCAGTCACGAGGTCTGGGACGTCACGGCGGACGGCCCGGAGATGGACGGCTGCGAGCAGTCGGGCGTGCTGACCCTCGGCCCCTACAGCGTCGTCATCTTCTCCCGCGCCGGATGACGAGCCGTCTCTGAGGCGGCTCGCCACCCGAGGCGCGTCAACCCGAGCGGGTCCTACCCTTCGGGCTCTCAGCCCTCCCGGCTGAGGACGAGCGCGGTGGCGTAGGACAGCGACGTCCCTCCGTCGACGTCGTCCGGGCCGTATGCGGCGAGCGCCTCGGCCGCTCCCTGCGGGTCGACGAGCGCGCGAGCGAGCACGACGTAGTCGGCCAACGGTGCGCCAGGGCCCTGGGCGGGCACGGCGTCGCTGAGGGCCTGCACGGCCTCCGGACGCTCGGCGAGGTAGTCGAGCTGGGTCGGGTTCATCGGGATGAGCTGGATGCCCACGATGGCCGACGGCTCGGCGCTGAAGAACGTCGCGAAGTCCCGCTTGCCCTGCCAGTTCAGGCTGACGACCGGCTGGCCGAAGGCCTCGTCGACCTCCGGGTCGATCCAGTAGTCCAGCGCGCTGGTCGTCTCCTGCGAGAGCAGCCAGGCGGCGTGATCGGCGAGTGCCTCGTCGCCGGTGGCTCGCGCCCACAGGGACAGTCCCACCCACGCGTTGACCGCCTCGGACGAGGACTCCTGGTTGTTGCCGTCGGCGAACGGCGCCGGGCCGCTGGCCCACGAGTGGCCGCGCCACTCGTCGAAGACGCGGTGCTGCGGGAAGACGCCGACCGCCTCGGGTGAGCCGAAGTCGAGCGCGGCCAGGTCGGCGACGGCGCGCCACCGGTCCACCAGCTCGGGTTCGGCGGACGCGAGGACGCCCGCCGCATACAGCATGTGGCCGTAGTGGAAGTGGTGGTCGTTGAACTCGTCGGACCCGTAGGCGGGCGTCTGCCCGACGAGGCCGCCGAGGCGGTCGTCGTACGTGAAGCAACGCTCGCTGCGGCCGGTGCAGCCCTCGGCGTCGAACCACAGGTCGAGCTGCTCGGCGAGCGGGTCGCGGACCTGCTCGGCCAGGTCGTCCCGCCCCAGTCCGCTGGCGAGGAGGAACAGGTTGGCCGCCCGCTGCAGCTGCTTGCCACCGTGGTAGCTGTCCGGGGCGTCGAAGCGCATCGACGCGACGTCCGTCTCGAGGAGCGTCTCCACCTCGGAGCGTTCACCGTCGTCGAGGCCGTCCAGGTCGAGCTCGGTCACCGGTTCCTGCAGGGGCGCGGAGGTGGTCACCTGCGTGCCCGCGACGAGCGGAACGTCACCGAGAACCGTCTCGTATGCGCCGCTCAGCTGCTCCGAACCGGTCACCTCCTTGCGGGGCGCGACAGCGAGGACCGTGTCGGCGTCGCCGGCGGTCCGGTACGTGAGGGTCGTCGTCGCGACGTCGTCGCCGACGTCCGGCGTGACCTCGGTCGACTCCAGGACGACGGCGCCCGAACGCAGCAGGTCGAGCTCGCCCGGGGTCGCACCGGCGGGCTCGGCGTACACGTGCACACTCGAGCCGGCCTCGAGCGTGAGGGCCCCTTCCTCGACGGCGGCTCCGGCTCCGGGCACGATGCGGTAGGTCGTCTCGGCGACGGTGAGGCTCAGACCCTCCGGGCCGGTCTCGGCGCCGTCGGGCAGGCCGACCCGCTGCTCGCTCGCGGCGACGTACTGCGCATAGGGCCAGCCCTCGGCCAGGGTGAGCTCCCCGACGGCCTCGCCGTCACGGCTGTAGTCGAACCGGGCCGAGACCGCGTCCAAACGGCCCAGCTCGTAGTCGTCGGCCGGCAGGTCCAGCGCGACATGGTCGGGGTGTGGCGCCATGACGACGTCGGCGTCGGTCACCGGATCGGGCAGGCCGAGCGTGACCGCGTCAGCGGCCAGGCGGGCGCTGAGGACGCCGGTGAAGATGGGGCGGTCCTCGGGCGCGAAGACCGCCGGAGAGACCCACGAGTTCGTCGGCGGGTTGACGCCGTCGGTCACCGCGATGCGTCCCGAGTACGGACCGGTGACGGTCGGGATCCCGGCCAGGTCACGCTCGGTCCGCTCCGCGCGCGCAGGGTCGGAGGTCGTGGTCTCCGGGCCCGCGCTGTCCGAGCCTGTGGAGTCGGAGTCGCCGGCGGGTGAACCGCACGCGGAGAGCAGGATGGCACTCCCGGCGAGGACGCCGGTCGAGGCGAGCAGGCCGCGCCTCATGCGCGGTACTCCCTCGGGGTGAGCAGGTCGCTGAGGCGCTCTGCGGCCCACGAGCCCATCCCGCCGTCGTCCTCGAGCTGCAGGGTCGCGGTCACGGGAGCGCCGCTGGCGAGACCGGTCGTCTCGACGTCGGCGTCGACGCGGGACCGGATGACGGCGGTCGTGCCGGCGTCGGTCTCCTCGAACGCCAGCTCGTAGACCTCGGCGGCGACGGTGCTGCCGGCCGGGAGGGTGACCTGGACCGGCGTGTCCATCGAGAGCCGCGCATACCGGTCCGCGGTCATCGGGACGCTGGCGCGGACCCGCAGGCTGTCGTCCAGCGTGATCGTCGTGATCTCGGAGTTCGCCGGGACGAAGGAGCCGACGCCGTAGGGCAGCGCACCGACGGTGCCGTCGGCCGTCGCGACGAAGATCATCGTGTCGTCCTCGGCGACGGTGTAGCCGACGCCCTCCTCGTTGAAGGAGACCGTCTCGCGGGCCTGCTGGAGGGTCGGCGACTGGAGGCGGAAGAGCTCGTCACCTGCCTCGACGTGCTCGCCGGTGCGAACGGCGACCTCCTCGATGACGCCCGAGAAGGCGGTGCCGACGACGGCCGTGTCGGACTCGATGACGGCGGAGGTCGCCTCCAGCGCGTGCGCTCGCTCGTAGGCGTGGATGAGGCCGAAGCCGGCGATGCCGGTGACCAGGACGGCTCCGACGACGAAGGTCAGAAGGGTTCGGAAGTTCATGGCAGGGGTCCTTGGGGGTTGTGGTTCAGCGGGTGGAGCCGGAGGCGACCAGGTCGGCGAGTCGGTTGCGGCGTCGGTGGCGCCGGGCGGCTCGGGAGTCGGGGGCGGGCGCCGCCGTAGCACTCGGATGCGCAGGTGCGCGCTGCGGGTGGGGCTCCTGTGCGGGGTCGGTCCTCCGCACGGAGTCGGTCGGGTGCGCCGTTGCGGGCTCGGGCGTCGGGTCGGCTTCTGGCTCGGCAACCTCGGGCGTGTGGCGGCGCAGCCGCACCGCCTCCTGGACGGCCAGACCGAGGAAGATCGTCAGCACGATTGTGTTGACGATGTTCCAGCCGAGCGCGATCGAGAACGTCGCCGTCCACTCGGAGACCCAGACGCCGACCACGCTCGTGACGAGCAGGAACACCCACATGAGGGCCTGCGGCACGATGAAGTTGAAGGGTGAGCGGGCCCGGCCGGCACTGCCGGTGACGTGCCACGCGCGGTCCCGGCCGAAGAGGGCGTTGACGAAGGCGCGGATGTACTACGGGAAGGACGCGGTCGCCAGGACCAGCGTCTCCCAACGGAAGGAGCCGATCGTGTAGACGGCGACGAGGATCTGCATGAGGTAGAAGCCCGAGTAGTACAGCGCCCACTGCCACAGCGGCAGGCTGGGGTTGATGGGCGTCAGGCCGAGGTAGATCTGCAGCGCCGGGAGGATGAGGAGGAAGAACGTCACCAGGCCACCGGTGTAGAAGACCGAGGTGGCGAAGTACTGGAGTCGCTGGTCGACGGTGAGCTTGCGGTCCCGCAGCGGGTTGTTGCGGAAGAACACCTCGAAGGCGCCGGTGGCCCAGCGAACCTGCTGCTTGGTGTAGGCCTCGATGGTCTCCGGCGTGTCGCCGATGGCCAGGATGGTCGGGATGTAGACCGACTGCCAGCCCTCCTGGTGCAGCCGGATCGAGGTCCAGATGTCCTCGGACTTCGACATGTCGTAGATCCCGCCGATCTCCTCGACCGCGCTGCGCCGGAAGGCCACGTTCGTGCCCACGCAGAACGCCGAGTTGAAGCGGTTCTTGCCGGGCTGGATCAGCGAGTAGAAGACCGTCTGCATGAAGCCGGCCCCGCGGGAGATGAAGTTGTCGACGTTGCCGTAGACCTGTGGGGTCTGGACGAACGCGACCGAGTCCTTGGCGAAGAACGGCAGGGTCTCGACGAGGAAGTCCGGGCTGGGGACGAAGTCGGCGTCGAGGATGACGAAGAACTCCCCGGTCGTGTGGCGCAGGGCGTGGTTGATGTTGCCCGCCTTCGCGCCCTTGTTGCCCGGCCGGGTGAGGTAGTGCACGCCCTCCTCGGCCGCCAGCCGCTCAACCTCGGCCGAGTGGCCGTCGTCGAGCACCCACACCTCGTGCCGGCCGCGGATCTCCGCTGCGGCGCGCACCGTGCGGCGGATCGTCTCGACGGGCTCGCCGTAGGTCGTGATGAACACGTCGACGGTGACCGGGCGACCGTCCAGCTGCATGCGATCCTCGAGGGCCAGGGGCCGGTCGAGGTCGAAGGACGTGGGCAGGAAGAGGTCGCGCTGCGCGGCGTGGAAGGCGAAGTCACGCGGGTCGTGGGTGCTCGACAGCTGGGTCCAGAGCGAGACGAGGACGAGGAACATCATGATGCCCTCGCTGACGATGACGATGAGCCACGGGAGCAGGTCGCCCACGTTGTCGGGCCTGGCCAGGAAGGACAGGTAGAGCAGGACGCCGAGCGTCGCGAGGAGGACGAGCATCGTCAGCGACGGCGACTGCAGGTCGCGGTGCACGACGCCGAGTCCGGAGACCTGCTCGCGCCAGCGACGGGCGCTCTCGGTCTCGGGCTCGGGATGGTTCAGCCGCTCCGCGAGCCAGTCGTCGTCGTGACGACCGGGCTGGGGCTCCCGATCGGTGGATGCTGCGGCAGGGGTTCGGGTAGGGGCAGGGTGAGGTCGGGACAAGAGTCCCCTCCTAGGGTGCAGAACGATGACCGGGGCGACAACGCAAGGCGTCGGTGCCCTTCGGTGATGGTGCTGACCCCCCTGGTCAGGTGAATCTTCCACCCTGGACCCTCAAGACGGGTCGAGTCAAACCGAGTCAGGTGTCGGTTCGGGCCCGAGGCGCATCTGACGTCGGTGGATGGCGCAGTCCGGCCCGACCTGCGACGCTGGTCACATGACCTCCAGTGACGCGGCCGTCCGGGACGGCGCGACAGAGCCACAACCACTTCGCAGGATCCGACTCGTGCTCGCCCTGCTGGCCTCGGCGACCGCTGTCGGCGGCCTGGTCGAGCTGGCGATGCTCCGCCACTGGGACGCGCCCATCCAGCTCCTGCCTTGGATGGTGCTCGTCGTCGTCGCCGTCGTCGGCGTCCTCACCGCGCGCGGTGGCTCGACCCGACTGGCCCAGGCGACCGGGCTCGCGGCACTCCTCACCGGCGGCATCGGCGTCCTGGTCCACCTCCTCGAGAACCTCGACTACGGGGACGACCTCGCACAGTACGCCCAGACCTGGGAGGCCATGCCGTTCCTCGAGCGACTCTGGCTCGTGCTCAACGGCACCGTCACGTATGCCCCGACGCTGGCGCCCGGAATGGTCGCCCTCTCCGGCGTGATCCTGTTCATCTCGGTGCTCGACCGCCGCTGACGGGCCACCCCTCCCCCCCTGGTCGGTGTTTGGTCCGTTGCACTGCGTTCGGGCCGCTACATCGCACCGAACTCAGCGCAACGGACCAAACGCGACTCAGCCGGGCGGGGTGGAACTGTGCTGCGCCGTGCGCGCCACCTTGCGGTCGGTGAGCACGATGTGGATCCCGAGCCCAGTGCCGGCGACGACCGCGAAGGTGAAGAACAGCATCGCGATGGCCGGGAAGCCGAGGATGCGGGAGTCGGTCTCCACCCGCATCATCATCGCCGCCCCGATGATCGTCGCCGCGATGATCAGGCCCAGGGTGAGCCGGTTGGCGATCCGCTGGAGGACGAGGTGCAGCCGGTGCTCGTCGATGGCCTCGACATGAAGCGTGAACTCGCCCTGGGCGAGGGAGTCGAGGATCCGGTTGGCCCGTTTCGGCAGCTGGGAGGTGAACTCCTTTGCCTCGATGGCCGCGGTGAGCAGCCCTCCGGGCGAGGTCTTCAGCGAGCTGGCGAAGATCTCGCTGACGTTGTCGCGGATCGCCTCGGCAGGCGCGAAGTCCGGGTCGAGGTGCGCAGTGGCCTGGTCGAGGTTGAGCAGCGCCTTGCCGATCATCGACATCTCGGCGGGCGGTCGTAGGCCGTGCTCACCGGAGAGCCGGGACAGCTCGACGAGCACCGTGCCCGCCTCCATGTCGGCGCCGCTCGCCACGGCCTCGCTGACCAGGTGCGCGACGTCGTCCCGGAACGCGGCGGCGTCGTAGCCGTCCACCGGGTGGCCCAGGTCCGCCAGGATCCGGGCCGCCTCCTCACCGTCACCGTCGCTGATCACGAGCAGGAGCTTGATGACCTGCTCCTGGATCCGGGCGGGAACCGTCGCGACCATGCCGAGGTCGAGCAGCGCCAGCCGGCCGTCGTCGGTCACGAGCAGGTTGCCGGGGTGCGGGTCGGCGTGCAGGATCCCGTCGTCGAGGATCATCCGCAGATAGCAGCGGAACAGCTGCTCGACGATGGGCCGGGTGTCGAGCTCCATGAGGGCGAGCGGACCGAGGTCGGTCACCTTGCGGCCGTCGATACGCTCCATGGTCAGCACCCGGCTCGTGGTCAGCTGGAGCACCGGCTCGGGCACGACGAGCCGGTCGTAGTCCTTGGTGAGCTCGATGAAGCGCAACAGGTTCTTCGCCTCGCGTCGGTAGTCGAGCTCACCGACGAGGGACCGGCGGAACTGGGCGAGCAGTTGCGCCAGGCCGTACTGCCGCCCGACGCTCGTGCGCTTGTCGGCGGTGTCCGCGATGGTCCCGAGCACCTCCATGTCGCCGCGCACCGTCTCGCGCACGTCGGGCCGCTGCACCTTGACGACGACGTCGCGCCCGGTGCGGGTCACCGCCCGGTGCACCTGTCCCAGCGAGGCCGCCGCGAGCGGCTCCTCGTCGAACTCCGCGAAGAAGTCGCGGATCCGCCCGTCGAGCTCGCCCTCGACGATCGCCCGCACCTCCTCGAAGGGGAACGGCTGCACCGTGTCCTGCAGCCGGGTGAGCGCCTCGGTGTATGCGGCGGGCAGCAGGTCGAACCGCGTCGAGAGGAGCTGGCCCAGCTTGATGTACGTCGGACCCATGGCCTCGAGGTCGCTGGCGAACTGCTCGGCGGTCCCTGGCCCGTCGGATCCGTCGGCGGCCGCGTCACCGACGGCGAACTCATCGGTCTGCGCGCCGGAGACCAGGTCGGATCGGCCATAGCGGAGGAGCAGACGGACGAGGTCTGCGTATCGACTGCGGGTAGCGGTACTCACCCACCCATCATTGCCGAAAGCCGGCCGTCCCCCAGACTCACGGGCCCGACGCCGGCTCCGCGACCGCGCTGCCATATGCTGCTCTGCCATGGTGGCGACGACGCCCTTCCACGATCGGCTCAGCGAGCTCAACGACCAGCGGCTCTACACGCACTGGCAGGGCCACCTCTCAGCACTGCGCTACACGCACGCACCGAAACACGAGTACTTCGCCGTCCGGCACGGGGTCGGCGTCTTCGACACCTCGCCGCTCTACAAGTACCGGATCACCGGACCGGACGCCGAGCGTTTCCTCTCCGGCGTCCTCGTGCGCGACGTGAGCGATCTGCGGGAGGGGCGCGCCGCATACACCCTCTGGTGTGACGACCGCGGGTTCGTCATGGAGGACGGCGTGCTCTTCCGGCACGGTGCGGAGGACCTGGTCCTCACCTCCGCTCGGCCGGCGCTGGCATGGCTCACCGCGCACCGCGGCCCGCTCAAGGTCGGCCTCGAGGACGAGACCGACGCGTACGGGATCCTCGCCGTCCAAGGACCTCGTTCGGTGCGGGTCCTCGGCGCCCTGACCGCCGCTGCCGACCACCTCCGGCGGTTCGACCTCGCCCCCACGACCATCGCCGGTGCGGAGGTGACGGTGTCGCGGACGGGCTTCACGGGAGACCTCGGCTACGAGCTGACCGTGCCTCGCCGGAACTGCCTCGACGTCCTCGATGCGATCCTCGAGGCCGGCCGCGATCACCAGCTGCGGCCGTTCGGCGAAGAGGCGCTCGACATGCTCCGCATCGAGGCGGGCCTGCCGCTCGTCGATGTCGAGTGGACCGACTCGACCCTCGCGTGGAGCGACGAGCAGCGGGTCACGCCGACCGAGCTCGGCATGGGGTGGATGCTGCGCGGGGTCCGCGAAGGCCGGCGCTTCGTCGGGAGCGACGCGATCCGGCGCGAGCTCGAGACGGGGTCGAGCCGGTGGGCCACGACGGGCATCGTCGTCGACTGGCGCGCCTGGGACCGGCTGCACCGCGACGCCGGGCTGCTACCGACCAAGGACGAGCACCCGCTCGGCTGGGAGTCGTGGCTGCGCGACGACTCGGGGGAGCAGGTCGGCTACGCGACGAGCGTCATGTACTCCCCGGTCCTGCAGCGGCACATCGGGATCGCCCGGGTCAGACCCCGTCTCGCCGAGCCCGGCACCGGGCTGCACCTGGAGACCACGGTCCTGCATCGCACGGCGACGGTCGCCTGCCAGACCGTGCCGCTCCCCCACTTCGCCCCGCAGAGAAGGAGCGCAATGCCGTGAGCGAGACGCCTGTGAGTGAGACAGCAGTGAACGAGAACCAGAGCCGCGACCTCGCCTCCGAGCACTGGGACGCGATCGTCGTCGGCGGCGGTCACAACGGCCTGACCGCCGCCGCATATCTGGCGAAGTCCGGTATGCGCACGCTCGTCCTCGAGCAGCGTCACCTGGTCGGTGGTGCGGCGATCACCGAGGAACTGCGGCCCGGGTTCTCGTTCACGACCTTCTCGTACGCCCTCAGCCTCCTCCGGCCGGAGATCATCCACGAGCTGGATCTCGTCGAGCACGGCTTCATGCCGCTGATGATGCCGTCGTCGTTCCACCCCACCGGGGACGGTGACTACCTGCTGTTCGGCGACGACACCGACCAGAACGTCCAGATGATCCGCCGGCACTCACGCCACGACGCCGACGCCTACCTGCGGTTCAACCACGACGTCGACGAGGTCGTCCAGGCGGTGCAGCCGCTCTTCGACAACGCCCCGCCCGACCTCTGGGGCACCGACCCGCAGGACGAGGCCGACGTGGCGTGGCTGCTGGGGCACCTCCGCGGGATCGACAAGCGGGTCATGCACAACGCGGTGCGGCTCCTCACGGGAAGCGCGGCCGACTTCGTCGAGGACTACTTCGAGCACCCGGCCATCGCGGGCTACCACATCTCCTCGGGCGTCATCGGGTCCAAGGTCGGGCCGATGTCGCCCGGCTCTGGCCTCGTCATGCTGTTCCACAAGATGGGTGAACACGACGGCCACCTCGGCTCCTGGGCCTTCCACCGCGGCGGCAACGGCGGGTTCACCCAGGTGCTCGCCCGGGCCGCCCAGGCGTTCGGCGCAACGATCCGGCTCGAGTCGCCGGTCGAGGCCGTCCTGACGCGCGACGGCCGGACGACCGGGGTCGCGCTGCAGGACGGGACGGAGTTCTCGGCGCCGGTCGTCGTCTCGGCGCTGGACGCGCGCCGCACATTCACCCAGCTCGTCGACCCGCGCGAACTGCCCGACGACCTCGTCGACGCCGTGCGCCGGACGAAGTACCGCGGCGTCTCGAGCAAGGTGAACTTCGCGCTGGACACGCTGCCGACCTTCCCGGCGCTGCCGGACAGCGTCGACCACTTCGGCGGCTTCATCAACATCGGCCCGACCATCGAGTACGTCGAGCGGGCCTTCGACGCGAGCAAGTACGGCTGGTACAGCGAGCGACCCTACATCGACGCCGCGATCCAGTCCGTCGTCGACCCCGACATGGCTCCGCCCGGCAAGCACGTCATGTCGTGCTTCGTGCAGTACGCGCCATACGAGCTCCGCGGGAGTGACTGGGAGAGCGAACGCGAGAGGTTCGGCGACACCGCGCAGGCCGTGCTCGAGGAGCACTTCCCCGGCTTCGGCGACCTCGTCCTCCAGCGCGAGGTGGTCACGCCCGTCGACATCGAGACCCACACCGGCCTGACGGAGGGCAACATCTTCGCGGGCGAGTTCCTCGCGCCCCAGATGTACTTCTTCCGCCCGGCCCCGGGCTGGAGCCGCTACGCGACGCCCATCGACGGCTACTACCAGTGCGGGTCGGGCACGCATCCCGGTGGCTGCGTGATGGGGAGCCCGGCACGCCTGGCCGTCCAGCGGATACTCAACGACCGTCGCTGAGGCGACCCGCGCCAGGGCCACCGCTCCGCGAGCTCGCTCCCGATCTGCACCCCTGCACCCGAACTGCGACCTGACGCCTGCAGTTGCAGGGGCCAGGTCGCAGTTCGGGTGCCTGTGATGACGATGTGGAGTGCACCTACTGCCCTTCATCGGAGATGAGGAATCGGAGGACGACCTGCGCGAACTCCTCCGGGATCAACTGGTCGGCCACGTGTTGCTGGCCGGGCAACATGATCACCTGTGCATGCGCAACGCCGTCGGCCACCGTGCGTATCGCCTCCTGCAAGAACGCCGGGCTGTCCCCTCCTCCGATCAGCAGCGTCGGACACCGAATGGCGGTCAGCTCGATGTCGTCGATGAGTAGTGGGACGCTCTCCTCGCGCGGCAGCGTCGGAGCCGAAGCCACCCTCGCCGGCCACGTCGGCTGCGCCCGCAGCGCGCTGATCTCCTCCTGCGGCATGTGCAGGACCTCGCGCAGCATCAGCTCCGCGACCTCTTCGTTGCGGCCGGCGTCGGCTGCGGTTTTCATCCGAGCCACCAGCTCGGCCGGCTGCCCGGCCGGCACGATCGCGGGCTCATAGGCGACCACCCGCCGCACGTGCGCAGAACGAGCCGTCGCCCGCAGCACGAGGTACCCGCCCAGAGAGTGCCCGAGGACGTCGACCGGGCTGTCGGCCCGGTCGGCCACCGTGTCGATCACGGCGACGACGTCCTCGACCTCGCGGTCCACGGACCAGTGCGGGCCGTCGGAGCTGCCGCCGCGGCCGCGACGATCCATCGCGTACACCGTGCGATGCCGGGCGAGAGCGTCGGTGATCCGCCAACGGGTGTGATCCGACATCGACCCGTGCACAAGGAGCAGAGGCGGTCCCGAGCCGCTGTTCCAGACCGCGATCCTCGCGCCGTCGGGGGACTCGACGGAGAACGACTCCAAACCTGGGGACTGGCTCATCACGACCTCGCACCTGCCAACCCTCCCCATCGTCCCACCACGCCCCCGGCTCGTCCAGAAGCCGGGCAGGGCTCGGCCCGACCGTCGCTGAGGCGCCCCCTCTCGCTCGTGGCTGCCGATCCGCGAGGTAGCCCGACTTCTGCCCCCCCACCCCCGAACTGCGACCTCACCCTTGCAGTTGCAGGGGTCAGATCGCAGTTCGGGTGTGTGGGCTGCGGTGGTGGGGGCTGAACCGCTCTTCGGGGACCCGGCTGGTCAGCGGGGACGGCCGCCGAGCGACTTCTTGCGCAGCGCGCGGGCGGCGGCCAGCTTGACGGTGTCGCGGCGGCGCCGGCCCTCGACCTTGTTCGGCAGCGAGAGCTGGACGACCTTCTTGTAGACGCTGAAGACCTGCTTCGGCAGCGAGCCGGTGACGTACTTGAGCTCGTAGCGCTCCATGAGGTCACGGATCCGCGGGGAGATCTCGGCGTAACGGTTGCTCGGCATGTCGGGGTACAGGTGGTGCTCGATCTGGTGGCTGAGGTTGCCGGTCATGATGTGCATGAACTTCGACCCCGAGATGTTGCCCGATCCGAGCATCTGGCGCAGGTACCACTCGCCACGGGTCTCGCCCTCGATCGAGGTCTTCTCGAACGTCTCGATGCCCTCGGGGAAGTGCCCGCAGATGATGACGGTGTTGGTCCAGATGTTGCGGGCCAGGTTGGCGACGATGTTCGCGGTGAGCGTGGACTTCGTCCCGCCGAAGGGGGCCGCGAGCACCGGGTGGACGAGGTAGTCCTTGGTCGCCTGCTGCTTGATCTTGCCGAGGACCTCGGAGGCCTGGGCGCGGAACTCGGCCTTCTCCTCCTCGGTCATCCGCTTGCGCTTGGCGAGATAGCCGCCGAGCTCGAGGTCGTATGCGGCGATCGAGTACTCGAACATCGCCGCGTTGGCGACGTGCCAGATGGGCTGACCGAGGCAGAACAGCGTCCAGCGCTGGTCCTCGTCGACGCGGATGATGCCGTATCCGAGGTCGTTGTCGCGGCCGAGGACGTTGGTGAAGGTGTGGTGCAGCTCGTTGTGGCTGTGCTTCCACTGGCTCGCGGGCGAGACGTTGTCCCACTCCCAGGCCTGGCTGTGGATCTTCGGGTCACGCATCCAGTCCCACTGGCCGTGCATGACGTTGTGGCCGATCTCCATGTTCTCGAGGATCTTCGCGATCGACAGGCCCGCGGTCCCGATCCACCAGAACGGCTTGACGCCCTTGACCTTGACGCCGGAGAACAGCAGCGTCGCGCGGCTGCCCATCTCGAGGTAGCGCTGGGTCTTGATGACCTTGCGGATGTAGGCGGCGTCGCGCTCGCCGCGGCTGTCCATGACCTCCTGGCGCAGCGCGTCGAGCTCGCGGCCGATCTCCTCGACCTGCTCGGGCGTGAGGTGCGCCATGGGGTTGGGCTTGCCGGAGCGCTTGGGCTTGAACTCGCGGGTCGGGTCGGACTCGGGGCGCAGCCGGGAGTTGACGTTCGGCTTGGCGACGTCCGTGCCGGTGGCCTCGGTGCTGGTGGTCGTGGTGCTGGTGGTCGTGGTGCTGGTGGTCGGCTCGGTCAGGGTGCGCTCGGGGGCGAGAGTCATGAGATGGCTCCTTCGCTGGGGTGCGGAAAGTGTGTGGGTGGCGGGAGGTCGGGTGTCGACCCGAGTGGCAGGTCGGGGACGGTCAGAGCTCGAGGTCGCACTCGCCGGCGACCGCGTTGATGCACGTCTGGATGGGCAGGTCGTCGCCGGGTTCGGCGGTCGTCACCTCGCCGGTGCGCAGGTCACGGACCGCGCCCTGACGCATCGTCACGACGCAGCCCATGCAGATGCCCATGCGGCAGCCGCTGGGCATGAGGACGCCGGCATCCTCGCCGGCGTCGAGGATCGGGGTGCCGCCGTCGGACGAGACGCTGCGGTCGGTGGACAGGAAGGTGATCCGGCCGCCCTCGCCGGGCTCGATGACCGTGGGCCGGAAGCGCTCGACGGTGAGCCGGTCGGCGATCCCGTGCGCCGCCCAGAAGGCCTCGGCGGCGTCGAGGAGGCCGGTCGGACCGCATACCCAGGTCTGTCGGTCCCGCCAGTCGGGGACGAGCGTGTCCAGGTCGGCCAGGTCGAGCATGCCGTGCTCGTCGTCGTGGCGCTGGAGGTATGCGGTGCGCCCCTGATCGCCGAAGCCGCGCAGCTCCTCGGCGCAGATGACGTCGGCCGCGGTCGGTGCGCAGTGGACGTGGGCGACGTCGGGAAGGTCGGTTCGGCTGCGGAGCATCCCGATCACGGGGGTGATGCCGCTGCCGGCGGTGATGAAGAGGGTCCTGGCGGGCGGGGCGGCGGGGATCGTGAAGTCGCCGGTCGCCTGGTCGAGCATGACGAGGGTGCCGGGCTCGGTGCGGCGGACGAGATGGTTGCTCACCTTGCCGTCCGGGATCGCCTTGACGGTGATCTCGATCGTGCCGTCGGGGGTATGCGGTGGCGAGGTCACCGAGTACGCGCGCCAGTGGCGGACGCCGTCGATGTCGACGCCGACCCGGATGTACTGGCCGGGGATGTGGCCGCGCCAGCCGCGTCCGGGCTGGATCGTGATCGTCGCGGCGTCGGGGGTCTCGGGCGTCACGGCGAGTATGCGTCCGCGCAGGTCAGCGCCCTCACGGAGGGGGTTGAAGAGGTCGAGGTAGTCGGAGGGGACGAGCGGTGTCGCGAGGATCTCCGCGACCCGCCAGAGGCTGGAGCGCAGGGATCCGGCGACGGGCGCGGCGACCGATGAGGAGGGCCGCCTGCGCACCGCGTGGGGTCTGGCAGGAGAAATCGTCACGCTCCCCAGACTAACCTACGTTTGCGTAGGTTACGACTCCGTAGGTTTGCTGAGTTCGGATCGCGCGTTTCTCTCCCCAACCGGGAAACGCAACGTTCACCACGGCTCCTAACCATGGTGAACCGAGAGTTCGCCAGGTGAAGTTGCGCCGCCTCCTCGACCCCGGAGCCGGGTCCGGTCAAGGCCGGGCCCGAGTGCCAGACTCTGCGCATGACCGCGAACCCCGCCGGCTTCGGCGTCCGTTCCATGTATGCGCGCCTCGCCCGGGTCGCCGTCCGCACCCCGAGCGTCGCAGGGGACTTCGCCGCCGCCGGGTGGCGAGCGGCCCCCGACCCCGGCCGGATCCGCGACCAGCACGCCGCATTCGTGCACACCCTGCTCGACCTCGGCACGGATGTCGTCGTGCTGGGCGAGACCCCGGGTCAGGTCGACTCCGTCTATGCGTACGACGCCGCGTTCGTCACCGGCCGCGGCGCGATCGTGCTCAACCCCGCCAAACCCGCGCGGCAGGGCGAGGCCGCGATCATGGAGCGCAGCCTCGACGCACTCGGCGTGCCGGTCATCGGCCGACTGGCGAACGACGCAACGGCGGACGGCGGCGACCTCATGTGGCTCGACGACTCGACCCTCGCCATGGGGCGCGGATTCCGGACCAACGCCGCCGCGCATACCCTCATGCGCAGTCTGCTCGCGGAGGAGGGTGTGGACACCGTCTCGTTCGACATGCCCTACGGCCGCGGGCCAGACCACTGCCTGCACCTCATGTCGTCGCTGTCGCTCGTCGGTCCACAGGTGGCGGTCGTGTTCCCCCCGCAGCTGCCGATCGCGCTGCACGAGTGGCTCGTCGAGCGCGACTACACCCTGGTCGACGTCACTGAGGCCGAGTACGACCTGCAGGGCTGCAACGTCCTCGCGACCGGGCCGAACCAGGCGGTGATCTTCAGCGGTGTCCCGCATGTGGTCGGGGCGCTGGAGGCTGCGGGCGTCGAGGTGCACGAGGTCGACGGTGACCAGTTCGTCCTCGGCGACGGCGGGCCGACGTGCCTGACCCGTCCCCTCCTGCGCGTCACCGAGTGACGGCCCCCGCGCGCGCCCCCCAGCACTCTCAGTCGCAGACGCGCCGCACCGTGAGCGCCGCGAGCGCCCGGGTCACCTCGAGCAGCTCGGCGATGTCGACCTGCTCGCGCGGGGCGTGCGCCATGCGGACGTCACCGGGGCCGTAGTGGAGCGTCGGGATGCCCCCGACCCCCGCATACAGGCGCAGGTCGGACCCGTAGGGCGCCGCCCCGAGGTCCGGCCGCCGCCCCGTCACCGCGTGCACGGCATCGACGACCTCGCCGACGAACGCGTGCTCCCGGTCGATCCCGCCCGGCGCGAACTGTCCGCCGGTCCAGGAGACCTCGGCCGGGTGGTCGCGCAGCCAGGGGTCGACCGAGCAGGCGTATGCGACGCTCGCCTCGAGCTCCCGCCTCGCCTCCGCGAGGTCCTCCCCGAGCCGGACGCCGTAGCGGCCTTCGGCGACGAGGAGGTCGGGGACCGAGCTGGACCAGTCGCCGGAGCGGATCCGACCGACGGAGAGGGCGTAGGGCAGAGCGGTGCCGTCGAAGAGCGGGTCGGGGTCGGCGTTGCGGCGGCGCTCGAGGTCCCGGAGGACGGCGTGGATGGGCAGGAAGGCCTCGAACGCCGAGACCCCGGACAGCCGCGCGGAGCCGTGGGCGGCCCGACCCGTCACCCGGATCTCGAAGGTCAGCGCGCCGGCGTTGGCGACGACGACCCGACCGCTCGTCGGCTCGGTGATGACGGCCACCTCGCCGGTGTGACCGCGTCTGAGGGTGGCGAAGGCGCCGAGTCCGCCGTCCTCCTCGCTGATGACGTGGTGGAGGGCGAGGGGGCGGCGCAGGGCGGCGCCCGAGCGGACGACGGCGCGCAGGACGGCGAGGTTGGCGGCGACGCCGGCCTTCATGTCGCAAGCGCCGCGGCCGTGGACGGCGCCGCCGCGGATGGCGCCGCTCCACGGGTCCCGGTGGGGCCAGCGGTCCAGATCGCCGGTCGGGACGACGTCGCTGTGGCCCTGGAGCACGAGCGCCGGGATCTCGCCGGCCTGCCGCGGACCGACCACGCCGACCACGCCCCAGCCCTCGGTGCGGGGCGCCTCGGTGCCGGGGTGGTCGGGGTCGGCGGCGAGCGCGTCGAGGTCGATGCGCCACACGTCGACCTCGCAGCCGAGTTCGGTCAGCTCACGAGCGATGGAGTGCTGGAGCTCGGACTCGGCGTCGGTGCCCGTGACGCTCGGGGTGCGGATGAGGTCGACGAGACTCTGGACCGTCTCCTGCTCGTCGATCGTGTCGAGCACGCGGCGCTGGGTGTCGGTCAGGTCCGACGGGTCGATGCGCTCGGGCACGCTCAGCATGAGCGGAGTCTAGGTGGGGCGCGAGGTCCGGGCGAGTAGCTCGGCGAACGGGGTCGGGTCGGCGACCTCGTCGCGCGCCGGTGCGACGACGGGGCCGCCGCCCACCAGTGCCGCGAGCTCGCCCACGGCGCGCTCGATGCGGGCTCCCAATGCCGCAGCGCCGGGACCGCCGAGGTCGCCGGTGGCGGCGAAGACACCCGTCGGCACCCCGACCGCGCCGAGGTGGGCGACGAGGGGGCGCAGCGCATACTCGATGGCGAGCGAGTGCCGCTCGGTGCCGCCCGTTGCGGCGAGCAGCACCGGCGTGCCGCGCAGCCGACCCTCCTCGATGAGGTCGACGAACGACTTGAACAGCCCGCTGAACGACGCCTGGTACACCGGCGTCACGAGCACGAGCGCGTCCGCCGCGGCGACGTCTTCGACGGCCGCCGCGAGCTCACCGGTCGGGAAGCCCGTGAGCAGGGCATCGACGATCGCGTGCGCGTGCTCACGCACCTCGACATCGCGGACGACGACCTCGTATGCGTCGCTCGCCTCTCCCGAGGCGGCCAGCGCACGGCCGGCCGCCTCGGAGAGCTCGGTGGCCAGCATCCGCGTCGTCGACGGGACCCGCAGGCCGGCGCTGACGACGGTGAGCCGCCGGGTGGGCTTGGTGGCCGTCACGCGGCACCGACCTCCGCCGGCTCAGGGGCGGCCTCGCGCGCGGCGAGCCTGGCGGCGTGGGTGGGGGCGTCGGGCACGTGCGCGGGACGGCCGACGGCCATCTCACGGCGGAGCACCGGCACGACCTCCTCGCCGAGCAGGTCGATCTGCTCGAGCACGGTCTTGAGCGGCAGGCCGGCGTGGTCGATGAGGAACAGCTGGCGCTGGTAGTCACCGACGTAGTCGCGGAACGAGAGGGTGCGCTCGATGACCTGCTCGGGGGTGCCGACGGTCAGCGGCGTCTCGCGCATGAACGACTCGAGCGAAGGTCCGCCGCCGTAGACGGGGGCCTCGTCGAAGTACGGCCGGAACGCGCGGATCGCCTCCTGGCTCGTGCGGGCCATGAAGACCTGCCCACCGAGGCCGACGATGGCCTGGTCGGCGCTGCCGTGTCCGTAGTGCTCGAAGCGGCGGCGGTACAGGTCGACCATCCGCTGGGTGTGCTCCTTCGGCCAGAAGATGTGGTTCGCGAAGAACCCGTCGCCGTAGTACGCGGCCTGTTCGGCGATCTCCGGCGTGCGGATCGAGCCGTGCCAGACGAACGGCGCCAACCCGTCGAGCGGGCGCGGCGTCGCCGTGAAGCCGTGCAGCGGCGTGCGGTGCTTGCCCTGCCAGACGACGTTCTCCTCGCGCCACAGCCGGTGCAGCAGCGCGTAGTTCTCGATCGCGAGCTCGAGACCGGCGCGGATGTCCTTGCCGAACCACGGGTAGACCGGGCCGGTGTTGCCGCGGCCGAGCATGAGGTCCATCCGGCCGTCGGCCAGGTGCTGGACGTAGGAGTAGTCCTCCGCCATCCGCACGGGGTCGTTCGTCGTGATGAGCGCGGTGGCCGTGGAGAGGACGAGCCGCTCGGTCTGCGCCGCGAGGTGCGCCATGAGGACGGCCGGGTTCGCCGGAGCGGCGAAGGGCGGGTTGTGGTGCTCGCCGACCGCCACGACGTCGAGGCCGACCTCCTCCGCCTTGCGGGCGATGGCGACCATCGCCTTGATCCGCTCGTTCTCGGTCGGGGTGCGGCCGGTGATCGGGTCGGGGGTCACGTCGCCGACGGTGAAGATGCCGAACTGCATCATGTGGGAACTCCTCCTCAAGGCACGTCATAAGTAGTTGACATGTCAACATCTTGCCACGCCCCCGTATTCCCGCCACACGTCGCACCCCTCCCTGGAGTCGCCACTTCTTCCCAATAGGACCGAATCGGCGAGCGGTCCGTCACCTGCACGCCCCGATTCGACTCGCCACTTCTTCCCAATAGGACCGAAACGGCGAGCGCTGCGCCGGGCGCACTCGGGTACTCGGATCCCCCTCCCCCACGCCCCGGACCATCCGCGCCAGCGGGCCCCGCCCGCCCCGCGACCGCTCGCCGTTTCGGTCCTATGTGGGAGAAGTGGTGGAAGAAATCGGCAACGCCCGCACGTTAGGAGGGCTATGGACGCCTTCGACCGCTACCGCTATGCCCAGCGCCTCTTCCGTGAGCGCCGCTACACAGCGGCGGCCCGCGAGCTCGAGCACCTCATCATGGACAAGGTTGCCGCCGTGCAGCACGGCGCCGAGCGCACCGAGTCGTACACCCTCGGCGACGCCCCCCTCCTGCTGGCCCGCTCCTACTACCACTCGGCCCAGCTCGGCCGGGCCGAGAACGCCGCCCGCTCCCTCGTCGAGGCCGACCCGACGGATGTGTATGCGGTTCTCCTCCTGGCCCGTACCCTCCAGCGCCGCGGTCGGTACGCCGAGGCGGCCACCTGGCTGCGCCGTCTGGACGGGATGGGCTACGACACGTGGGCCGAGGAGTTCTCGCCCGTCGCCTCGGAGGAGCCGGTCATGCCGCCGCGACCGACGCATACCCACGCCGCCTGAGCCCGAGCGTGCGCGATGCTAGCGTCGCCCGAAAGCCGACGACCGAGAGGACCGCGACATGAGCACACCACGGGACATCGTCATCATCGGAGGGGGCCTCGCCGGCGCCAAGACCGCGGAGGCGCTACGCAGCCACGGCTACCCGGGCACGATCACCCTGCTGGCGGGTGAGCCGCACCTGCCCTATGAGCGGCCGCCGATGTCGAAGGGCTACTTGGCCGACGACGACGGTTTCGAGGGTGCGCTCGTGCACCCCGCCGAGTGGTACGACGAGCAGCGGATCGACCTGCGCACCGGCACCCGCGCCACGGCGGTCGACGCCGACGCGCACGAGGTGAGCCTCGACGACGGCACCACCCTGGGCTACGGCACCCTCGTGCTCGCGACCGGCTCGACCCCACGCGCTCTCCCGCTCGACGGCGCCGACGCGCAGGGCGTCCTCACGCTGCGCACCCGCGAGGACTCCGACGCGATCAAGGCCACCTTCGGCGAGGGAAAACGCCTCGTCATCATCGGCGGCGGCTGGATCGGCCTCGAGGTCGCGGCCTCGGCCCGGCGCGCGAACACCGAGGTCACGATCATCGAGGCGTCCGAGCTTCCCCTGCTCGGCGTCCTCGGCCCCGAGATGGCGCAGGTGTTCGCCGACCTGCACACCGAGAACGGCGTCGACCTGCGACTGAACGCCTCCGTCGAGGCGGTCACGACAGACGACGGTCGCGCCACCGGCGTCCGACTCGAGGGCGGTGAGACGATCCCGGCCGACGCCGTGGTCGTCGGCATCGGCGTCACCCCCGACACCTCGCTCGCGGAGGCGTGCGGCCTGGCCGTCGACGACGGCGTGCTCGTCGACGCCTCGCTCCGCACGAGCAACCCGGACATCTTCGCCGTCGGCGACATCGCGCACCACGACCACCCGGTTCTCGGCCGCCGGATCCGGGTCGAGCACTGGGCGACCGCGCTCAACCAGCCCGAGTCGGTCGCCAAGGCCCTCATGGGCGAGGACGACTGCGAGTACGCTGAGCTCCCCTACTTCTTCAGCGACCAGTACGACCTGGGCATGGAGTACATCGGCCACGCCCCGAAGGGCTCGTATGACAAGGTCGTCATCCGCGGCGACAAGGAAACCCGCGAGTTCGTTGCCTTCTGGCTCGACGCCGACAACCGCATCCTGGCCGCGATGAACGTCAACGTCTGGGACGTCGTCGACGAGGTCAAGCCGATCATCGCGGCCGGCACCCCGGTCGACCCGGACCGGCTCGCAGACCCGACCGTCGCATACGCCGACCTCGCCTGACCGCTCGCCGTTTCGGTCCAATAGGACCGAAGTGGCACGCCTGACCGCTCGCCGTTCCGGTCCAATAGGACCGATGTGCCTCGCCCGACCGCTCGCCGTTTCGGTCCAATAGGACCGATGTGGCACGCCCGACCGCTCGCCGTTTCGGTCCAATAGGACCGATGTGGCACCGCGCCCGCGGGCGGCAGCGGCGCGGCTCGGGCCGACCGTCGTGCCAGACTCTCCCGCGTGAGTGACAGCAGCGAGCCGGCAGCGAGGCGCCCCGGCGGCAGCCTCGGTCGGGCCGCAGCGATCATGGCGAGCGGGACGATGGTCTCGCGCGTCCTCGGCCTGGTCCGGATGGTGCTGCTGCTCGGCGTCATCGGCACCGCGCTCGCCGGCGACGCGTTCCAGGTCGCCAACACCCTGCCGAACCAGATCTACATCCTGCTCGCCGGCGGTGTCCTCAACGCGATCCTCGTCCCGCAGATCGTCAAGGCGAGCAAGGCCGCCGACGGCGGGACGGACTTCATCAACCGGCTGCTGACGCTGTGCTTCCTCCTGCTCGCGGTCTCGACGCTCGCGATGACCGCAGCCGCGCCGTATCTCGTGCGGATCTTCGCCTCCCCGACCTGGCCGCCGGAGGCGTTCGCCCTCGCCAACGCTTTCGCGTTCATCGCGATGCCGCAGATCTTCTTCTACGGCATGTACACGATCCTGGGGCAGGTCCTCAACGCCAACGGCCGCTTCGGCGCCTACATGTGGGCGCCCGCGCTGGCCAACGTCGTCGCCATCGGCGGGCTCCTCGCGTTCATGTGGCTCGGCTACCCGCTCGAGGCCGACGTCCCGCTCTGGGACCAGCCGATGATCTGGCTGCTCGCGGGCAGCGCGACCGCCTCGATCCTGGTTCAGTCGCTCGTGCTGCTCATCCCGCTGCGGCGGATGGGCTTCACCTACCGGCCGACGTTCGGCTTCCGGGGCGTCGGACTCGGCTCGGCCTCCGTCGTCGCGTTCTGGACCTTCGCCGCCATCGTCCTCTCGCAGGGGCGGTTCGCGGTCGTCTCGCAGGTACTGACCGAAGCCACCCGGCGCGCGACCGAGGTGGGCCTGAGCGGGGCGGGGCGCACCGCATACGACACGGCGTTCCTGCTGTTCATGCTGCCCCATTCACTGATCACCGTCAGCCTCGCGACGGCGATCTTCACCCGCGTCTCGCACGCCGTCCAGGACCACGACACCGAGGCCGTCAAGGCCGACCTGCGTCGGGGCCTGCGGATGCCGGCGGTGTTCCTCATCCCGATCAGCATCGGCGCGGTCGTCCTCGTCCCCTTCGTCGTCCGCACCATGCTCGTCGGCACCAGCCCCGAGGACGCAGAGGCGATCTCGCGCATCACGATCGCCCTCCTGCTGGGGTCGCTGCCCATGAGCTGGCAGTTCATCCAGACCCGCTTCTTCTACGCCTACGAGGACGCCAAGACCCCGTTCTACCTCCAGATCGTCGTCTCGGTGATCTCGTCGGCCGTGGCGCTGTTCGCCCTCCTCTTCGCGCCGCTGCAGATCGCGGTCATCGTCGCGCTCGGCCAGGTGCTCGCGAACATCGGCTCCTCGATCGGCGGCTTCTGGCTGCTGCGCCGCCGGCTCGGACCGCTGCACCTGTCCGGGGTGGTCCGCCAGAACGTCCGGCTCGCCCTCGCCTCCCTGGTCGGCACCCTCCTCGTCTGGGCACTGACGTTCGTCCTCCCCGGCACCGAGGAGATGGGCTGGCTCGGTCGCGGCGTCGTCACCGCGGTGCTGTGCGGGGTGTTCGGCGTCGTCACCCTCGCCCTGGCCCGCGCGCTGCGCGTGCCGGAGGTCGACGACCTCCTCGGTCCGGTCCTCCGCCGGCTCCCGGGGGCGCGGGGCTGACCCTGCGACCGGAGCAGTATGCGCTGCTCGCCTCCTCCCGCGACGCATCCCGTCCGGTGGTCGGTGGGTCGTTGCGCGCGAACTGAATTGACGGGAGTCTTGGTCGCATGCAGACGGCCCCCGCGACCCGCGTCGACATCTACGCCGCCCACGACGACGACTCCCCCCTCGGCGCGTGGCTCGGCTGCGGGTCGCTCATCGCCGCGCGACTGGTCGTCCCACACATGCGACTGCCGGAGCGGACGGGCCTCGCGGTCCTGTGCGCCATCACCGCCGACGGCACCGGCGACGCGATCCACGGCGTGACGCTCGAGTCGGCCGACGGTGTCTCCGCGACGGCGATCGCGCTCGACCGGGCCTGTCTGCACCCGGTGCAGCGCACCCCTCCCGCGCCGGATCTCGAGGCGGACGAGTCGCTCGCCGAATGGCTCGACGCAGTGGCCCGGGCGAGCGCCTGCACCCACCGCGCGCCGGGCGGCGTCGAGGCCCCGCCGCCGGTCGAGAAGGCATGGTGGTGCCGCGTCTGGCCCACCGCCCCCGGCTGCTGACCCGTGCCGTCGTTCTGGGCGAGCCGGGGCGAGCGAGGTGCGCCGCGCATACTCCTCGACCGTCCGAGTGGCCGACTCGCGATCGCCGTCTCCGTGGCGGTCCTCGCCTATGTCGCCGAGCTGACCCTCTCCGGGCTGAACGGTCAGACCCGCCTCGGGCCGGTGATTCCGCCGTGGGGCGTCGCCCTGCTGGCGTTGCCTCTCTTCGTCGCACTGCTGTGGCGGCGCGACCGGCCGTGGACGGTCTTCCTCATCGGCATCGTCCAGGCGACCTTCATCGCCGGGCTCATCCCGACCTACCAGCCGTTCGCCGGCAACCTCGTGGCGCTCTATGCCTTGGCGCGTCACCGCCCCCGTCGGGACACGCTGTGGGGCCTGGCTCTCCTCGCGATCCCGTGGACCGTCATCACGGTCGTCAACGTCTCCGGCTTCGAGGGCAACGGTCCCGCCCAGGTGGTCGGCGCCATGGCGATCTACTGGGGCGCGTCGCTCGCCATGGTCGCGATGGGCAAGAGCCAGCGCAGGGCGCGTGAGGTCTATGCCCTGCGCAGCCGCGCGCGGGAGGCGGAGCTGGCGATGCAGATGCAGCGGGAGCGGCTGGTTCTCGCCCACGAGCTGCACGACCGGGTCGCCAACTCCGTCGCCGCCGTGCTCGTCGGGCTCGACGGGATGAAGCGCGACGTCGACGCGCTGCCGGCGCCGATGGCCCGGACGATCGAGCTGACCGACCTCTCGGCGCGGCAGGCGATGCGGGAGATCCGCGACGTGCTCGGGGTGCTGCGCGCAGCGGACCGGCCGGGGCTGGGCGTCAGGGATGACGACGACTTCGAAACCGTGCTGCGCGACCTGCAGACCGATGGCCTGACCGGCGTGACCGCCGACGTCCGCAGCATCGGCGACCCGGCCACGCTGTCCCGGCCGGTGGACGCGTGCGCCGCCCGCTGTGTGCGAGAGGCGGTCACGAACGCCTTGAAGTACGGCGTCGAGCTCGTCGAGGTCGAGATCGACTGGCGCCCCGACCCGTTCGTCATCCGGGTGCGCAACGCCAACGGCCCTCGTGATCTCGTCGACCCGTCGATGAGCGGTGGGCTCGGGCTCGGCGGCATCATCACGAAGGTGGCCGAGGTGGGGGGCGCCGTGCGGCTCGAGAGCGAGTCGGACGTCTTCACGCTCGAGCTGCGGCTGCCACGAAGCTGAGTCGGAACGTCCTCCGCGCGGCCGTTCCTCCGCGAATCACCGTGACCTCCGTCGATCGCCGGACATTGCGGTCGCGCCACGGAACCAGGCTCGCAAGGCGGAGCAACGGTCGCGCGACGGATGAGAGGTCGCGCCGCCGCGTCAGTCGGGCTCGTCGCCCACCTCGGCGATCGCGGCCTCGAGGCGCTCGACCTTGCCGTCGAGCTCGCCGGTGTAGCCCGGCCGGATGTCGGCCTTGAGGACGAGCGAGACCCGGGGTGACGATGCGGCGAGCACCTCGCAGCACTCCCGGACGACGGCCATGCACTCGTCCCAGTCGCCCTCGATCGTCGTGAACATCGCGTCGGTGCGGTGCGGCAGACCCGAACGGCGGACGACCGCGATGGCGCGGGCGACGGCGGCGGAGACGGAGCCGGTGTCATCGGCGGCGGCGGACGGGGCGACGGAGAACGCGACGAGCATGACTCCACCGTATGCCGTGGTCGCCCCGACCGACCGTCAGGCCCGATCGACACCGGCCCCGGCGTTCCTCTCACCTCCTTCGATCTTCCACACATAGTTGTCGAATAATGAGAAGACCCACCACATGAGGTCGCATGTCACTCAGCCGCCTGCTCACGGTGCCGATGATCCACGGCGAGTCACCCGCCGAGTTCCACTCCGAGTCCGGGTATGCGGTGGCCATCGGCGGCGGCCCCCTCACCACCGACGGGTGGCGGCGGATGGGCGCCTGGCAGCGCGAGTGGGTGGCGCTCGGCCGACCCGAGGTGCCGGTCGTGCGCGACGGGACCGACGCATACAGCGGGGTTCGAGGCGCTCGACCACCTCGCCTCGCTGTTGGCCCACAGGCGGACGGGTTAGCCTGCCTCCGCCATGGAATGGACGACCGAGCTCGCCGACCGCATCACGCCGGTCGCCTCCGCCGTGCCCCTCGAGGGGCGGCCGCTGCTCCTCACCGTCGCGCTCGCTGCCGTCGCGGTCGTCGTCGACCCGCTGTGGCGCCTGCTCCGTATCGCGATCACCCTCGTCCACGAGCTCGGGCACGCCTTCGTCGGCATCCTCGTCGGACGGCGGTTCACCGGGTTCGTCGTCCGCGGTGACATGTCCGGGCACGCGGTGACCGTCGGTCCGGCTCGCGGAGCCGGGCGGGTGGCGACGACGTGGGCCGGCTACCCGGTCCCCGCGCTCGCGGGAGCCGCGATGATCGCGCTCGCCGAGACCGGGTGGGCCGCACCGCTGCTCACCGCGGTCCTCGTGATGCTGCTCGTGGCTCTCGCGCGCATACGGTCTGTGCTGACCCTCGTCGTGATGGCGGTCGCTCTCGTGGGGGTGGGGGCGTTGTGGTGGTGGGGCGACGACGTGGTCCAGGCGCATCTGCTCGTGGGCGCGGGCATCGTCCTCGTCGTCGGCGCCTGGCGCCACCTCGGGGCGGTGCTGGCGGCCGGCGGGCGGGACCGCACCAGCGACCCCGCGGTCCTGGCCCAGCTCACCGGCGTTCCCCGGATGCTGTGGATCCTCAGCTTCGTCGTCGTCATGGCGGGAGCAACTCTCGCGGCGGGCCGAATCATCGCCGCCGGGCTCTCGCTCTGATCGGAGGCTCGGCCGATGTTCGACAGGCCACGACGTGTGTCGGCGCTCACACCTTTGGAAGACTGACCCCCATGCACTCACACGTCGCGGGCGACCCGAGCAAGCGGGACTTCGAGCAGGAGAGCACCCGCGCCGGAGCACCGATGCGGGTCCGGGCCCGCGGCCGTGCGGTTCTGTCCAACCCGATGACCAACCGCGGCACCGCGTTCACGCTCGAGCAGCGTCGCGCTCTCGGCCTCGTCGGGCTGACCCCGACCGGCGTGACGACGCTGGAGAACCAGACCAAGCGAACCTACGAGCAGTTCCGGCGCGCCTCGACGCCACTCGCCAAGTACCTCCATCTCGCCCAGCTCCGCGACCGCAACGAGGTGCTGTTCTACCGGGTGCTCACCGACCACCTCGAGGAGATGCTGCCCATCATCTACACGCCCACCATCGGTGAGGCGATCGAGCGGTTCAGCCACGAGTACAACCGCCCGCGCGGGGTGTTCCTCTCCATCGACCACCCCGAGATGGTCGAGGAGTCGCTGCTCAATTACGGCCTCGGCCCGGACGAGGTCGACCTCATCGTCGTCACCGACTCCGAAGGCATCCTCGGCATCGGCGACCAGGGCATCGGCGGAATCCAGATCGCCATCGGCAAGCTCAGTGTCTACACGGCCGCCGCCGGCATCCATCCGCGCCGGGTCATCCCCGTCGTCCTCGACGTCGGCACCGACAACCTCGGGCTGCTCAGCTCCGACCTCTATCTCGGCGAGCGCCATGCCCGGGTTCGCGGGGAGCGCTACGACGAGTTCCTCGAGCACTTCGTCACGACCGTCGATCGCCTGTTCCCGACCGCGATGCTGCACTGGGAGGACTTCGGCGCCGCCAATGCGCACCGGCTCCTGACGCGCTACCGCGACGAGTACTGCACCTTCAACGACGACATCCAGGGCACAGCCGCCGTCGTGCTCGCTGCGCTGCTCGCGGCCGTCGACATCACCGGGATGGACCTCTGCGACCACCGAATCGTCATCTACGGTGCCGGCACAGCGGGTCTTGGCATCGCCGGCCTGGTCCGCGACACGATGCTGCGCAGCGGTCGGGCCGACCGCACCGAGCAGGTGTACGACAGGTTCTGGCCGATCGGGATCAACGGGCTCTATCTCGAGGACCAGCCCGAGCTGCTCGACTTCCAGGTGCCGTGGGCCAGGTCCCGGGAAGACGTCGCGGACTGGGACGTTGCCGACCCCGACCGGGTCACGCTGCAGGACGTCATCCGCAACGTGCGCCCGACCATTCTGCTCGGCACGTCGACCCGGGGTGGAGCCTTCACCGAGGAGATCGTCCGGGAGATGGCCGAGCACTGCGAACGGCCGATCATCTTCCCGCTCTCGAACCCGACGAGTCGCGCCGAGGCGACCCCGGCGAACGTCATCACGTGGACCGACGGCAAGGCACTCGTCGCGACCGGAAGCCCGTTCGACCACGTCGACCACAAGGGCGTCCGCTACCACATCGCCCAGTCGAACAACGCTCTGATCTTCCCGGGGCTAGGTCTTGGTGTGGCTGCGTGCCAGGCGTCGCGGGTGACCGAGGCGATGATCGCCGCGGCCGCGAACGCACTGGCCGGACTCGTCAACGCCTGGCGGCCCGGTGCGTCACTGCTGCCGGGGATGAACGACCTGCGCCGTGTCTCCGCCACGGTCGCGCTCGCGGTCGCGGCCCAGGCCGAGAAGGACGGCGTCGCCCGCCGCCCGCTCACGAACCCGATCGACGAGGTCTACGGGCGGATGTGGCAGCCCACGTATGCGCCGATCGAGCCGATCTGACCACCCACCCCACTGCGGGATAGGTCGACGCCCGGCGATCACATCGGATCGCCGGGCGTCGCCGGTGTCAGCGCTGTCGTCGTGTCAGCGAGGGGGTGATCAGCCGTTGGCCAGATCGTTGAGCGCGTTCACCAGATCCGAACCCGGGAGTCCGGACTTCTTCGCGGCGTTGTCGAGCTGAGCCTTGACGGCTCGCTGAGAAGCGTTTCCCGCGTCGAGCTTCTCGGCTTGGGCGATGTGCTTGTCGACCTCGCGCAGCGCCTTGCCCGCAAGTTCGCCGGCGCGCACCGCCTGGTCGCGGTAGGCCTTGACGACGGCGAAGCTCGCTGCCAGCTCGACACGCGGCTGCGCCTGCGCGTTGAACTCGTCGACCTGCCACTCCTGAGCCGCCGCGATCTCGTTTGCCGACAGCTGGTCGCTCTCGGTGAGCGCGAAGGTGTCGAAGCCGCGGGCGATCTCGGTGCCGAAGATGGCGCCGTTGTACCAGTACGTCGACCACAGACCGCCGAGGTTGAGGTTGTTCGGGCTGGTCGGCGTCGCGATCGGGCCGCGGTCGAAGAACGCGATCTCGGTCGGGTTGGCGGTGTCGGTGAAGTCGATGACCGACGTGCCTCCCTGGTACCACGCCTGGACCATGATGTCTCGGCCCGGAACCGGCACGAGCGAGCCGTTGTGCGCGACGCAGTTCTCCTGGGTGGTCTGCGGTGCCGGCAGCTTGTAGTAGCTGGCGAACTCGAGCTTGCCGTCGACGATGTCGAACAGGGCGTTGGCGCCCCACTCCGGCTTGTCGGTTGCGCGGCACCGCGGGCTGGTGCCGCCGCCCCACTCGTCGGTGAAGATCACCTTGGTGCCGTCGTTGTTGAACGTCGCCGAGTGCCAGTACGAGAAGTTCGGGTCCGCGACCGCGTCGGTCCGGACCGGGTTAGCGGGGTCGGAGATGTCGAGGAGGATGCCGTTGCCCTGGCAGGCGCCGGCGGCCAGGCCGATCTCCGGGTATGCGGTGATGTCATGGCAGGTGTTCGTGTTCGGCAGCGGGCTGTAGGGAGTGCCTGACGGGTGAAGCGGCTGCGTCGGGCCGTTCTGAAGACCGTTCACGGCCCCCGTCTCCGGGTCCGTGAAGATCCGCGGCTGGCTGACGATCGAGGCAGTCTGCGGCGCGGCCAGCGGCACCTTGATGACGTCGATCCGCCACTGCGTCGGGTTCTCGGTCGTCGGGCCGCCGGTGCTGCAACCGGCCAGCTCGGCTGCCGACCGGATGGACGAGGTCCCGGAGTTGTAGATGTAGATGTTGTCCGGGTCGTCCGGGTCCTCGACGACGGTATGCGTGTGCGAGCCGCGGCAGGTCTGGACGCCGGGCAGCTGCACCGGGTTGTCGAGGTCGCTGATGTCGAAGATGCGGACGCCGCGGAATCGCTCGGGGTTGACCGCGCCCGGGGCGCCCTGGGTGCCGCAGTCGACTCGACCGCGGGTCTCCTCGACGGAGATGAAGAGCAGGTTGCCGAACACCGACGGGTCGCCCTGGCCGCCCGGGCAGACGAACGAGGACCGGAGCGTGGGCTCGGCCGGGTCCGAGATGTCGTAGACCTGGAATCCGTTGTAGCTCCCGACGATGGCGTGGTCACCGGTGAACGCCACGTCGGTGTTGGCGAAGCCGATCCCGCTGAAGCCGTCGACGGGCGAGTCGAAGGCGCCCGCCCGAGGCGTGGTCGAGAGCAGCTCCATGTTGCTGGCCGCGATGCCAGGGTCGAGGTACCCCGGCGCGAGCCCGACGCGAGGGTCGTCCGCAGCCGTGGCGGTCGTGCCGACGAGGGTCAGCCCGAGGGTGGCCGCTCCGACGGCGGCCAGCCCGCGCATACCCATGCGCGAGCCACGTGATGAGGTCATCTCAGCTCCTTTGATGAGAGTCCCCTGGGGGCGCTGGGTGGGAGCGCCCCCAGGGGTTTGCCTGATGAGGGCGAACCGCCGAGCAGGGCCCACGCAGGGGGTGTGGGCCCTGACCCTCTCGGTGGCGGTAGGACCGACTGTAGCGGGACGAATCTGCCGACGGTGGATCAGCGTCGCTTCGATTTCCGTCGTCTTGAGACTGCTGCAGAAGTGGATCCGTTGCGACGGAGGACAGCACCCGGCGATCGCAGATCGCCGGGTGCTGTCCGTCTCAGCGCTCGTTCAGCGCTCTTTCAGGCCGCGGTCTGTCAGCGCACGCTCTCCCAAAGAGCCTGAGCGGAGTCGACCACGGCGGCGTTGTCGCCGGCCTTGCGGATGGCGTTGTCGAACTGGGCCTGGACCGCGCGCTTGTTGGCCTTGCCCTTGTCCAGCAGCTTCTCCGCCGTGGCGAGGTGCTCACGCACCTCCTCCAGCGCGTCGCCGGTCAGGGTGCCGGCGCGCTCGGCCTGGTCCACGTGGGACCGGACGACATTGAAGCTCGGCGCGTGGTCGTACCGGGCCTGACCCTGGACGTTGATCTCGTCGAACTGGATCTCCTGGGCGGCGGCGATCTCGTTCGCGCTCATCTGGTCACTGGCGGTCAGCGCGAAGGTGTCGAAGCCGCGACCGATCTCCGAGCCGTACATGTTGCCGTTGAACCAGTAGGTGGACCAGTGGCCACTGGTCTGCAGCGCGGCGGGGTTCTGCGGTCCTCGGTCGAAGAACGCGATCTCAGTGGGGTTCTCCGTGTCGGTGAAGTCGAAGACCGACGTGCCACCCTGGTACCACGCCTGGACCATGACGTCGCGACCCGGGACCGGGATGAGAGAGCCGTTGTGGGCGACACAGTTCTCCTGGTTGGTCTGCGGGACGGGAAGCTTGTAGTAGCTCGCGAACTCCATCTTCTTGCCGTCAGGCGTGTCGACGATGTCGAAGAGGGCGTTGGCGCCCCAGTTGACCGGGTCCGTTGGCCGGCAGCGAGCACCGGTGCCGCCGCCCCACTCGTCGGTGAAGATCACCTTGGTGCCGTCGTTGTTGAACGTGGCCGAGTGCCAGTACGCGAAGTTGTAGTCCTCGACGGCGTCGATCCGCTTGGGGTTGGCCGGGTCGGAGATGTCGATGAGCAGGCCCCAGCCCTGGCAGGCGCCGGCGGCGAGACCGATCTCCGGGTAGAGGGTGATGTCGTGGCAGCGGCTGGCCTGGGACCGGGACTGGGCACCGGGGGCGCGGCCGGACTCCTCGTCGTAGGCCGGCTGGCGGCCCGAGCCGGGCAGCCCGTTGAGCGCGCCGCTGGCGAAGTCGCCCTCACAGCTGTTGTCGCCGCAGACCGAGAAGATCCGGGCGTTGTTGACGACGCTCGCGGTCTCCGGCGCGTCGAGGGGGACCTCGATGACCTGGATCGCGAAGTTCGTCGTCGTCGGGTCGGTCAGGCTGCTGTTGCCGTTGCAGCCGGGCAGCTCGGCCGCCGAGCGGATCCCGGCCGTGCCGGAGTTGTAGATGAAGATCGACTCGGGGTCGTCACCGGGAGGCACGAGCAGGCTGTGGGTGTGCGAGCCGGCGCAGGTCTGCACGCCGGGGAGCTGGCGGATGTCGTCCAGGTCGCTGATGTCGAAGATGCGGACACCGCGGAAGCGCTCGGGGTTGACCGAGCCGGAGGCACCCTGGGTGCCGCAGTCGATCCGACCGCGCGACTCCTCGACGGACATGAAGAGCAGGTCACCGTAGATGGACAGGTCCCCCTGACCACCGGGGCACACGAACGCCTTCTCCAGGACGGGCGCCGCCGGGTCGGAGATGTCGTAGATCGTGAAGCCGTTGAAGTTGCCCACGAACGCGAGGTTGTCCTTGAACGCCGGGTCGGAGTTGGCGAAGGACAGGCTGCCCAGGTTCGAGGGGTTGAAGAACCCCTCTGGCTTGGGCAGGTTGGCGAGCAGCTCCATGTTGCTGCTCGCGCTCTGGGCGTCGAGGAGACCGCCTCCGAGTCCGATCCGGGGGTCCGCCTCGTCGGCCGCGGTAGCGGTCGCTCCCACGAGAGTCAGTCCGAGTGTGACCGCCCCGACGGCGGCCAGCCCGCGCATACCAGCGCGCAGGCGTGACGATCTGGTCATGCCAGCTCCTGTCGTTTGTGTCCTCCGGGGGCGCAGGGTGGAGCGCCCCCGGAGGGTGGTGCCTGATGATGTGTACCGCCGGCCGTCGACCCGCAGGGGGCACGTTTCGCCAGCCGATGAGGTGGCGGTGCCGGAAATCTACAACGGACGGAATACGAAAGGTAGGGTTAGGTCCTCATCAGTTTTCGAACCTGCCCAAGCGTGCAACTGGCGCTTTCCGGTGGCAGGCCCGTGGAGGTACTCGTGCAGGGACTCAGTCTGTGCATGGCCGCCGGCGTGATCGCGGCGTTCGCCCTGGTCGGATGCTCGTCCGGGTCTGACGACTCGACACAGCGCGCGGTGTCGACGGCACCCGTGGTCCAGCTCGGCGCACCGGGAGAGTCGAACACGACCCTCGGCCCCGACGACATCGCCGCCATCGAGGCGCCAGGACACGTCGAGGCCGACGTGACCTTCGTGCGCAACATGCTCTACCACCACGACCAGGCGATGACCATGACGGCGATGGTCGACGAGCGGACCACGTCCCGCGACATTCGGCTGCTGTCGGGGCGTATGGCGGCGACCCAGGAAGGCGAGATCGAGCAGCTCGAGAACTGGCTCGCCGCCCGCAACGAGACCGTGCGAGATCCCGCGGCCGGCGATCACGGGCACGCGGACATGGACGGCATGCAGGGCATGCTCACCGACGAGGAGCTGGCTCGGCTCGAGGCCGCGGAGGGCGGCGAGTTCGACCGGCTCTTCCTCGAGCTGATGATCAAACATCACGAGGGTGCGATCGCCATGGTCTACGACCTGTACGGCTCGGGTGGCGGTCAGGAGTCCGAGGTCGACTCCATCGCGCGGCACGTCGACTCGGACCAGAGCATCGAGATCGGCCGCATGCAGCGCATGCTCGCCGCGCTGGGCGAGGGCTGAGCCTCAGCCGAAGGGACCGACCTCGGCCCGAGCCCGCACCGGACGCGAGCGCACCCAGCGAGGTGCCGACTTCTGCAGGCACGCCGAGAGCGTCGCGATGTCGGCGGGACTCACCCCGCAGCAGCCGCCGATCGCCTTCGCTCCCGCGCGCCGCCACATGCCCATCATCGGCAGGGTGAAGGTCGGCTCGCCGACCCAGGTCCGGCTCCGCGGGTCCCAGGTCCGCCCCGAGTTCGGGTATGCGACGAGCGGCTTGTCGGTCACGCGCCGGGCGACCTCGAGGCCGGGGAGCACGTCCTCGGGCGAGCAGCAGTTGACGCCGACCGCGATGATCTCGTCGACCTCGGCGGCCATGGCGAAGGCCTCCTCGAGCGACTCGTCCGCGCAGGTCCGGCCGCCCTTCGTCGACAGACTCAGCCAGGCCGCATGGCCCGTGCCGGAGATCTCCGCGCAGAGCGCCTCGACCTCGGCCAGGCAGGGGATCGTCTCGATCGCGAAGAGGTCGGACCCGGTTGTCGCGAGCACCTCGAGGCGGGGACGGTGGAACTGCCGCAGCTCGGCAGCGGTGAGGCCGTAGTCGCCGCGGTACTCGGACCCGTCGGCCAGCGCCGCGCCGTAGGGCCCGACGGATGCGGCGACCAGTCCGTCCTCGGGTCGGACCTCGTCGCGCGCAGCCATGGCGAGGCTCACCGAGCGCCGGATCAGAGTGGCGGCCTTCTCGCGACTCAGGCCGGCGCGCTCGAAGCCCTCGAACGAGGCTTGGTACGACGCGGTGATCGCAACGTGGGCACCAGCCTCGAAGAACGCCTTGTGCGCGGCGGTGATCGCCTCTGGTTCATCGGCGAGCAGTCGAGCCGACCACAAGGCCCCGGACAGGTCGTAGCCCTGGGCCTCGAGCTCGGTCGCGAGGCCGCCGTCGAGCACGGTGATCGAACGCGAGAAGCGCTCGGCCAGGTCGTTCAGGTCATCCACCCCTCCACGGTAGACGCGTCCAGCGGCGATCCGACAGCGGCCCAGCCGTTCGGTGGATGAGTTCGAAAGTGCTCGACCCGCGACGCGGGTCGTCCGGAGAGTCCACCCCGCCCGGCCCCCGCCACTTCCTGTCAATAGGACCGAAACGGCGAACGGTCCATCCGTCCGCCCAATCCACCCCGTCCGCCACTTCCTGTCAATTGGACCGAAACGGCGAGCGGTCCGGCACCTCAACCGGGTCCGGCCGGGTCAGATCCCGCTGATGGACGGTGGTGGCGAAGACTCAGCTGAGGATGTCCTTGCGGCGGAAGACCCTGTAGCCGAGCACGACGAAGATCGTGAAGTAGAGCAGCGACCAGAGCAGCCCGCGTTGCATGCCGGTCCAGTCGGGGTCGGTCGTCGTGAGCAGCTCGAGCCACTCGCGCCCGTAGTGTCCGGGCAGCGCCTTCCGCCAGTCGCCGAGGGCGTCGATCGAGTCGAGGATCCCGGCGACGATGTAGACCATCAGCGCCGCACCGACGGCCGCGAGTGGGGTGTCGGTGCGCACTCCGACCAGGAACGCGATGCCGGCGATCGGCAGGGTCGCGACGAAGACGTAGCCGATCGCGATCGCGATCCTGGACCAGAACGTCGCCGAGTCCAGCTCACCGCCGCCCGGGATCTGGTAGTCCGACATCCCGTAGACGAAGCCGCCCAACAGCAGAGACCACAGCGGCAGGAGGATGGTCGCGACGGCGAGCGCGGAGAGCCCGACGAGGAGCTTGCTCGTGAGGAGGCGGGCGCGCCTGACCGGCGCGGTCAGCAGGTAGCGCAGCGAGGACCACGACGCCTCAGCGGGAACGGGGTCGCCGACGAGCAGGGCCGCGACGATGTAGAGCAGCAGCTCTCCCGAGACGAGCAGCACGAAGACCGAGAAGTTCGGGCCGCCGGAGGTCGCGATGTCGACGAACCGGGTGCCCTGCTCCCCGCGCGATGGTCCATCGTCGAGCGCGAAGGCGGCGATGAAGATCACCGGCAGGACGACGAGGATGCCGAAGATCCACTGGGTGCGGCGGCGGGTCAGCTGCCGCGCCCACTCGGCCGCATACGACAGGGCACCGTGCCGATGCTCCTGCTGCCCGCTCGGCTCGCGAGCAGAGGCCGCGGGTGCACCCTCGGCGGGCACCCGGTCGCCGGACGTCTCGGTGAGGTCGCTCATCGCGCGCGCACCTGCCTCAGTCGCTCGATCATGGACTGCCCCGCTCCCGGGGCGGACGCGTCGGCCCCCTGGGCACCGGCGATGACGCCGAGGAAGACCTCCTCGAGGTGGCGACGGCTGCCGACGGCGAGGACGTCGAGGTCGGCGTCCAGGGCGGCCCGGACGACCTCGGCACGCGGCCGGTGGGCGACGATCGTCACCTTGGCCACGTCACCCTCGTCGATGACCTCCACCTCACGGACACCAGGAGTACGGCGCAGCGCCTCCAGCGCCTCCTTCGACGGCGCCTCGGGCACGTCGATGACCGTCGTGTCCTCGCTCGCGACGAGGTCGTCGACCCGCCCAGCCGTGATGACGCGCCCCGCGTGCATGACGACGACGTGGCTGCACGTCATCTCGACCTCGCTGAGCAGGTGCGAGGAGACGACCACCGTGCGGCCGGTCGCGGCATACGCCTGCAGGATCGGGCGCATGGCGGCGATCTGCGGCGGGTCGAGGCCGTTGGTCGGCTCGTCGAGGAACAGCACGTCGGGCTTGCCGAGCATCGCCTGGGCGATGCCGAGCCGCTGCTTCATGCCGTGCGAGTACGTGCGCACCGGCCGGTCGAGTGCGCCGCCGAGGGCCGCGACGTCGAGCACCTCGGCGAAGCCGGCCTCCTCGCTCGGGCGACCCGTGGCCCGCCAGTACGCCTCGAGGTTCTGCCGGCCCGTCAGGTGCGGCAGGAATCCGGGGCCCTCGACGAGCGCGCCGACCTGGCCGAGAACGGCCGCGCCGGGCGTGATCCGGTGACCGAGCACGTAGACCGCGCCGGAGTCGGGAGAGATGAGCCCGAGCATCATCCGCATGGTCGTCGTCTTGCCGGCACCGTTGGGGCCGAGCAGGCCGACGACCTGGCCACGCTCGGCGCGCCAGCTGACGTCGTCGACGGCGCGGTGTCCGTCACCATAGGTCTTGACGAGGTGGTCGACGACGAGCGGCACGTCGGCCAGGTCCTCACGCCACGGCGCCCGCGAGCTCTGGTACCGCCGGTAGCCGGCCGCCGCGGCGACGGCGAGCAGCAGGGCCAGCAGCACTCCCCCCACGAGCAGCGACTCGGTGTCGGGACCGTCCGCGCCGGCGGCCACGACCGGCTCACCCTCGGCGACCGGGAGCTCCAGACTCGCCGCCGCGAGGTCGACGAGGTCGACCCGGACGTCCCTCGGGCCGGCGAACGCGTTGTCCGTCGTCGTGAGCAGGACCCGCCAGCGGCTGCCCTCCTCCATGACGTAGGTCGCGGGCGGCAGCACGACGGTGACCTCCTGCTCCTCTCCGGGAGCGCCGGTCAGCCGCACGGGCGAGACGAGCGTCCGGGGCTGGCTTGCCGTGCTGCCCTGGACCTGCCAGAGCGAGGCGAAGAGCACCTGCTCCTCACCGGACGAGGTGACGCTCAGCCGCAGGCGCGGTGACCCGACGGCCACCAGCCGCTCCTCGGTCACGACCGTGTCGAACGCGCCGGAACTCCCGGGGAGCGCCGCGAGAGGATACGTCGGCAGGCTCCCGAGGCCGGAGAGCCCACCGAGTCCGGGCAGCGACGTCATCGACGCCGGTTGTCCGCCGGGCGGGGTGACCAGCCGCAGCTCGGGGTTGGTGCGGCGGAAGTCGAGGGTGACCCTCTCGCTCGGGTCGGCTCCGCGCAGACCGGGGTATGCGTCGAGCCGCTCGAGCGGGGCCGTCGCCTGACGCCGGGCGAGCGGGAGGGCGTAGGTGAACGCGTCGACGGGCAGTGGCCGGGTCGCCGCCTCCTCGACCGGGAGCTCGGGGTCGAGGTAGGTGTCCATCCAGGCTCGGCTCGCATCCTCGTCGTCGGCGGCCGTCGTCGACACGCCGTCGTGGCCGCCGTCCGTCCACCGGATCGCGAGTGGCGCGCCGGTCTCGGCGATGAGGCGGGCGTTGGCGTCGGACTGGTCGAGCCCGAAGAGCGAGTCGTTCATGCCCTGGATGAGCAGCGTCGGCGGCATGCGATCGCCGATCACCTCGGCGGGAGAGTTGGCGCGCAGCCGCTCGAGCAGCTCCGGTGTCGGCTCGCCGGTCTCTGCGGCCTGGGTGAGCCCTTCGCAGAGCTCGGCCTCGAACCGCCCGCACAGCGGGTCGCCGCCCTCGACCGGTCCCCCTGCGAGCGCGGTGCCGAAGAACCGCGAACCCCAGAGCTGCTTGAAGACCCCCGGGATGTCGGTCGGCTCGAGCGCGGCGGGGGTGGGTCCGGCTGCGGCGGCGGTCGCGCTCTGGGTGAACAGTGACTGGGCGAGGTCGTTCCACGTGATGAGGGCGACGGTGGCGTCGATCCGCTCGTCGAGCGCGCTGCCCATGAGGGCGGCGGCCCCACCGTAGGACCCGCCTGCGATCCCCACCCGCGGGTCGCCCGCCGTGTCGAGGACGACGTCGTCGCGCTCGGCGAGGTGGTCGACGAGGGTGGATACGTCGGCGACCTCGAGGCCCGGGTCCATGAGGTGGATCCGGCCGCCGGAGTCCCCGAATCCCCGCGCGGTGTAGGCCAGCACGACGTACCCGGACCCGGCATACTCCTGGGCCTGGGTGCGCAGGCTCTCCTTGGAGCCGCCGAACCCGTGGGCCAGGATGAGCGCGGGGTGCGGTCCGTCGGAGTTGTGCGGGAGGTAGAGGTCGGTGTCCAGCTCGACGGGGGTGCCGTCCGGCTCCGCAACGGTGGGTATGCGCTCGGTCACCGGTTCGATGTCCGGCACCGTGGTCTCGTCGGCCGGGGTCGACGTGACCGGTGCGAAGTCCTCCGGCGAGGGCTCGGCGGAGGCGAGCGGCGCATACGAGAGGAGCAGGGCCAGCGCGGAGATCGCCGCAGCCCACAGGGCCCGTCGGGGATGGCGGGCGCGGGACATGCCCTCAATCCTCGCCCACTGCGCGCTGGCTCCGTGCGCCGACCGGAATCCGGCGGTGGCAGGGTGACGCAGAGAACATCCGGCGTTTGGTGCTCCCGGCCGGCGTGAGGCACACTAGGGACGCTTCCGGGACACCCCTGCATCGTTCCGGAGGCACCACGCGCAAGTGGCGGAACGGCAGACGCGCTGTCTTCAGGTGGCAGTGTCCTTATGGGCGTGGGGGTTCAAATCCCCCCTTGCGCACTCGCTCCGAACGCGCCGACCCCGAGGGTCGGCGCGTTCTGCGTTGCAGGTCGGGCCTCAGCCTCCCGCGGAGACCAGATCACGGAGCAGCCGGTTGAGCAACCCGACGGTCTGGCGCTGTTCGTCCTCGGTCAGCGCCGCCATCCACTCGGCCACGATCGCGTGGTCGCCGAGATCACGGGTCTCGAAGACCTCGCCGACCCGCGGCGTCGCAGTCAGCCGTCGGACGCGACCGTCCGCGGCGTCGGCGACGACCTCGAGCATCCCCTTGCGCTCCAGCACCGCGACGATCTGTCGCACGTTCTGGTGTGACGTGCCGAGAGAGCGGGCGGCGTCGCCCAGCGTCGGCGGGTCGGCGCTGTGCGCGACGAACGTCAGGACGCCCGCTTGCTGCGTGGTCAGGTCGACCGCGGCGAGCCGCTGGTCCATTCGGGTGCGCAGGTGGGTCGCGAGGGTCAGGACGAGGCGGAAGAGCTGCACTGCGGGCTCCGAGCCGAGAGAGGGGTTGACCGATGACGTCATAGGTAATATCTTACCTAAATCCTGAGGAGGTGTCGCGATGATCCTGTTCCTGCCGAACTGTTCCTTCCTCTCCGAGGTCTCGCGGGCTCTGGAGATCGCGGCGGCGTTGCGCGCTCGCGGTGTCGAGGTGGCGTTCGGGAGTCGCGGCGGCAGATACGGTCACCTCATCGAGTCCGCGGGCCTGAGCGTCGCTCCCCTCGAGCCGGCGGTCACGCCGCAGACCGAGGCGGACTTCCTCGCCGCGATCCTCTCCATGGGCCCCCGCTCCAGTCGCGACTTCTATCGCGACGACGAGCTCCGCGCGGCCGTGGACGCCGAGGTCGACCTGATCCGGCGGGTCGGTGCGGATCTCGTCGTCACGGGCTTCACCTTGTCGGCCTACCTGTCCACCCGGCTGGCCGGGGTGCCGTTGGCGACCGACCACGGCGGGTCCTTCGTTCCTCCGGTGCTGGCGCACATGCTCTGCCCGGTCGCCGTGAACCCGCCGGACCCGAGCCTCGCGAAGCTCCCGCACCGGGTCCAGCGCTGGATGGCCAACCGCGCGCCGGGCTTCATCCACGGGCCGGTGGACCAGCTCAACCGACACGCGCGGGAGCGCGGAGTCGAGCCCCTGCCGAGCATGCTCGGGCTGCTCTGCGGCGACCTCACGCTCGTCACCGAACTCCCCGATGTCCTGGGACTCGCGGCCGACGACCTCGAGTCATGGCGACCCCGGTGGCCGCTGCGGGTTCGCAGGGGCACGACGTTCCGCTACACGGGACCGCTCTACGCGCGGCTCGACCTGCCCGTCCCACAGGACGTCGAGGCCTTCCTGCAGACCGACGCACCCGTTGTCTATGTCGCGCTGACGTCGGTGAGCGAAGCCCTCCTGCGGCGCGTCGTGGCGAGCGCTCAGCGCACGGGCCACCGTGTCCTCGTCGCGGGCGGGGAGGGGCTCGTGGACGACCTCGCCGACGACCGCACGCTCGTGACCGGCACCCTGCCCAGTCACGAGGTGATGCCGCGGGTGGCGGCGGCGGTGATCATGGGGGGCCAGGGCAGCACCCAGACGGCGATGGCATCGGGCACGCCGTTCGTCGGGCTTCCGTACCACGGCGAGCAGGAGCTGAACATCGCCGTCGCGGAGCGACTCGGGGCGGCGGTGCGGATGTCTCCGGAGGCGGCGGGCTCGACGGAGCTCACCGAGGCGATCGCCCGGCTGGCCTCCGATCCTGCCTTCGCAGTCGCCGCGAGTGAGGTCTCGAGACGGTATGCGGGGGTCGACGGCGGCGCGCTGGCCGCCGACGCCATCGTCGACTACCTGAGCACCGGGCGCCCCCATCGGTCACCTGTGAGCGCCTGAAGGTCCTGGCCTTCGAACGCCACACCCGAGCGGAGGGGCAACTCCACCATCTCCAAGGGCCAGCCACCGCCCACGTATCCTCGCGGGTATGAGTCTGGACGACCCGGCCCGCCCGCTCGAGGACGCCGACCGCCGAGCCGCGATCTCGAGGCTGCGGCGTGCCGCCGAGGACGGCCGGCTCGATCCGCACGACCTCGACGAGCGGGTGGCGCGCGTGAACCGGGCCCGGCTCGTCGGCGAGCTGAACCAGGCCTTCGCGGGGATTCCGCCCGAGCCGAACCGAAGCCCGACCGTCTGGCCGACCGGCCAGGCCGCGCACCCGCCGACCGGTCCCGTCGTCCAGACGCCGTCGCTTCCAGTGCCCGCGGGGTACAGCCCCGACGACCGGCTGTCACTCTCGGCGGCGATGTCGGACGAGAAGCGCCGCGGGCGGTGGACGCTGCCGCCGTACATCCGCGCCCACGCCGGGCTCTCGAACGTCAAGCTCGACTGTCGCCACGCCGAGGCCGCGGCCCCGGTCATCGACGTCGAGGTGGGCATCGGGCTGGGCAACGTCGTGCTCGTGCTGCCCCCGGGGTGGGCAGTCAACGCCGATCGCCTCGGCAAGGGCATCGGCACGGTCAAGCTGCGCGTTCCGAACGTCGCGGCCCCCGGCTGCCCGACGATCGTGCTGCACGGCCAGCTCGGGGCCGGGACCCTCGTGGCGCGCGAGGAGAACTGGGTCGAGCGGCGCTTCCGCAAGGGCGGCTGAGCCGGTCCGGTAGGGTCCGGCAGTCCCGGCGGCTCGTGGGGTGTCGCTCTCGTTCTCGTTGTCGTTCTGCGAGAGCCGGTTGTGTCGTGGAGACACGCTGATACACCGGGCCGGCCATCGGCGTGTCTCCATGACACAACCTGGCGCAGACGGGCAATCCAGGCCTCAGGTCGCCGAGGCCTCGGCGATGCTCCTGATCGACGCGTCGAGCATGGCGTCGAACTCCTCGTCCGACTGCTGTGCGCTCAGCCCCTCGGTCAGTGCCCGCGAGAAGCTCGCCACGACACCGTGGTTGCGCGCCAGCCGGGCGTTGGCCTCCTCGCGGCTGTAGCCGCCGGAGAGGAACACCACCCGCACGACGTTCGGGTGCGCGACGAGGTCCGCGTAGAAGTCGTCCTCCTCGGGAGGGGTGAGCTTGAACATCACGAGGTCGTCCGGACCCAGGGTGTCCAGGCCCGCGTGCAAGGCCTCCTTGAGCTCGACCTCGGCCTCGCGCTTCTGCGGGCTGTGGATGTCGATCTCCGGCTCGATGATCGGCACGAGGCCGGAGGCGATGATCCGCCGGGCCACCTCGAACTGCTGGGCCGCCACCGCGGCGACTCCCGCCCCCGGCAGCAGGATCACCGAGCGCATCTTCGTGCCGAAGATGTGCTTGTCCACCGCGCGGGCGAGTAGGGCGTCGAGGTCGGGCATCGGCTTCATCAGCCGGGCGCCGTGCTCCTCGTCCTGGAGTCCCTTGTCCACCTTGAGGATCGGCACGATGCCCTTGACGTCCCAGAGGTAGTCGGCGGTCGGACGCCCCTCGACCTCGCGGTCCATCGTCATCTCGAAGAGGATCGCCGCGAGGATCCGCTCACTCGTGAAGACCGGAGACGTCATGATCCGCGTGCGCATCTCGTGCACGAGGTCGAACATCTCCGCCTCGGAGGCCCACGAGTCCTCGGGAACCCCGTAGAGCCGCAGCGCCTTGGGGGTGCTGCCGCCGCTCTGGTCGAGGGCCGCGACGAAGCCGGCCCCCCTCCTCATCCGTTCCAGCTGCTCGCTGTTCATCTCATCACTCCTCATCTCGAGGCTACGCCTGCCGGGCTACGGGTCGGAGCGCTCGGTGAGGGGATTCACGCAGCTGAGTCCGCATGACCCGATCGTTGGACGCCGGTGGGGATCGGCGGCGGAGGGGCGCAGCCCGTTGCCCTGTCGGCCGGCCCGGCTACCGTCCTGTCATGGACAGCGCTGTACCCCACAGGTGGGAGGTCGCCGCCACGGTGTGGCAGTGGCAGGGCGGCAACTGGTTCTTCCTCACGGTCCCGCACGACGTCAGCGACGAGATCGCCGAGGTCACCGAGGGTCGCTCGGGCGGCTTCGGGTCGGTGCGGGTCGAGGTCACCTGCGGGGCGACGACCTGGTTCACCTCGCTGTTCCCGAGTACGGAGGCGCAGGCCTACGTGCTCCCCCTCAAGAAGGCCGTCCGCACCTCCGAGGGCCTCGACGCCGGGGAGACCGCCCACGTCGCGCTGCGACTGGTGCACCAGTGAGGGCACGTGAGGACATGGCCGCTGGAGGGCGGGGCATTGACGCGAGGGCCCGCAGAGGGGACCGTGGACCGATCGACGAAGGAGTCCCGATGAGCGACCACACACCCACCGATCCCGCTCAAGACGACAAGGGTGCGCTGCCCGGCACCCTCGACCTCGGCGCGTTCTCGGTGTCCCTGGCCGTCGCCGACCTCACGGCGTCGCGCGAGTTCTACGAGCGACTGGGCTTCGTCGTCACCGGCGGGGGGACGGAGGAGAACTTCCTCATCCTCAAGAACGCCGAGACGACCATCGGCCTGTTCCACGGCATGTTCGACGCCAACATCCTGACCTTCAGCCCGGGCCTGGCGCCCACGATGGAGCAGCTCGACGAGTTCACCGACGTCCGTCGGATCCAGGAGCATCTCGACCGGGAGGGCGTCGAGCTCACCCAGCGCGTCGATCCGGAGACGAGCGGCCCGGGGCACATCACCCTGACCGATCCGGACGGCAACCAGATCCTCATCGACCAGTTCTTCTGAGGCGCAGGCTCACCCGAGGCGCATGGTCACTCGCTCGTGAGCTCGGCCTGGATGCGAGCCAGGGTGGAGAGGAACAGTCCCTCGTCGAGCCGCTTGCGTCGCAGCCACCCCGTGACCTCGGCGTTGCACTTGCTCATGTTGCACGACCCGCACGCGGGCACGACGTTGGCGACCGTGTAGCGACCACCGCGCGAGATCGGGAGGACACAGTCGCGCTGCAGCGGCCGGTCGGTCGCGCCGCAGTACGCGCATCCGCCCCAGGCCGCGACCAGGGCCGCCCACTGCGCGTCGGTCAGGTCGTTCTCGACCCGAGCGAGCCGACGACTTCGACGCCGCGCGGCACGTTGGGCGCGGGTGCGGGTGGCTGCCATGAGCCGACGGTAGCGACCGGTTCGTGTGCCGCCGTGGACCCACACCGGTCAGCGGGTCAGCCGCTCCAGGACGAGGGTCGGGTCGGGGTTGGTCATCGGCTCACTGTCGATCACAACGGTGGGGACGGTTTCGTTGCCGTCGTTGACACTGCGCACGTATGCGGCGGCCGCCTCGTCCTGCCAGATGTTCACCCACGTGGCCTTCCGTCCCGACCGGCCGAGCCGGCCGCGCAGCCGTGCGCAGAACACACACCCCGGACGCCAGTAGACGACGACCTGCCGCTCCTCGGCCGGGCGCGCGACGACGTCCTCGTGCCGGGCCGTGCGCCCGCCCTGCAGCGGGCTGAGCCACCACGCCAGCGCCAGACCGAGCGCTCCGTAGCCGATCGCCGCGATCCAGTCCGAGGTGACCACGGCCTCGACGACCACCGCCGCCGTGACGGCGAGGATGACGATCCAGAGCCAGCGCATACCGATCAGGGTAGGCGAGCGCGGAACCGCAGGCCGTGCTGCGCCCCTATCCGGGAGCGGACCATCGACCACGAGCGAGTGAGTGGCCCGGTCCACAGCCACCAGTACGCGACGCCGAGGGCGAGAGAGCCGGCGAACGCGAGCAGCGGCCACTCCCAGAGCAGCTCGAGCGCCTGCCAGTGGATGACGTAGACGTAGAGCGAGGCCGCGGCCAACACCTTGAGGGCCGGCACGAGAACGGCCGGCACCCGCGAGCGCGGCACCCAGAGCAGCACGAGCACGACCGCCAGGGTCAGGCCGTCGCGCTTCGGGTTGCCGGAGAACTCGCCGATCATCCACCACGCGGCCACCGAGGCCACCAGCCGCTGCGGCACGGAGCGTGCCCGGGCGAGCGCCCAGCCGAGGAGGACGAGGTGGAGGACGACGAGGGCCGAGCCGTGCATCCGCGGGACCGGCAGCCCGGGCCAGTTCGCGGTGAAGACCCAGTATGCGGTGCTCGCCAAGGCCAGCGGCCACAGGAACGGGAGGCGCCCGTCGACTCGCGCCAGCAGCCGCGACCGGGTCAGCGCCGCCACGACCAGCAAGGCGACCACGAGGGCCTCGATGAACCAGAACCGCCACGGCGGTCCCAGAGCCGCCTCGCCGAGGACCCAGTTCAGCAGGACGAGGTTGCGCGGCTCGTACCGGTCGAACAGAAGATGCATGACGACGATCACCGCGAGCGTCGGAGCCGCAATCCGCCCGACCGCGGCGAGTATGCGCCGGGAACGTTCTCGTGGTTCGTCCCCGGAGAGCTGGAACCGGGCCAGTTGGTAGCCGGCGATGACGAGCAGTGCGTTCGCCGTGCCCTGCAGGGTCACGACACCGGCGTGGGTGCCGACGATGAGCAGGATCGCCACCGCCCGCAGCCAGATGCTCGTCTCGATCGTCGGCCAGCGCAGCCACCGGTGGAGTCGGTGCGGCGGCGTCGCGGGCTCGTCGGCGGCTGTCGCGAGGTCCGATGCGGTGCGACCGGTGAGGTCCGCGAGCGCGGCCACCGTCATCAGGTGCCAGTCCTCGGGAAGTCGGCCGAGCACCTCCTCGAGCCGGACCGACGCCTCGACATAGGACAGCGAGTCGCCACCCAGCTCGACGAAGGTCGCGTCCGGGCCGACATCGACGGCGAGCACGTCGGCATAGACGGCAGCCACGGCGTCGATGCCCGAGGAGTCGATGCCAGAGGAACCTCCGGCAGCGACCGATCCCCGGAGTGCTGTCCCGTCCGCCAGCGCGAGGACGGCGGCGTAGTCCGGCTTGCCGTTGGACAGTAGGAGCGGCTCGTCGACGGCCACGACCCGCACCGCGTCACGCGGGATCCGGCACCGGCGGACGACGGCTCGGCGGACCGACTCGAGTGCCGGAGCCGCGACCGGCCCGGGCACGGCGATGCCGATGAGCCCGTCCCGGCCCGCGACGCGCACGCCGGGGGTGTCCTGCGCCAGTCGCTGCTCGAGGGCGTCGAGGTCGACGCGGTGGCCGAGGACCTTGACGAACCGCGCCCTCCGGCCGGTGATCCGCAGCAGCCCCTCCTCGGTCAGCTCGCCGAGGTCGCCGGTGCGCAGCTCGGCCACCGACCGGCCGAGCGCGAGATCGGCGGTCTCGCGCGCATACCCGAGCATGACGTTCGGCCCGCGGAAGACGACCTCGCCGTCCTCGATGAGGATCTCGCCGCCGGGCACCGCCCGGCCGACCGTGTCCGGATGGGTGAGCGCGAGGTCCGGCGGCAGGGTGGTCATCCGCGCGGTCGCCTCGGCCTGGCCGTACATGACGACGAGGTCGAAGCCGCGCCGGCGACCGAGCTCGGCGAACCGGCGGACCCGGTCCGGGTCCATCCGGCCGCCCGCCTGGGTGAGGACCCGCAGCCGTGCTGGTAGCTCACGCTCGGCGAACCCGCTGCGTTCGAGCAGCTCGAAGGTGTGCGGGACGCCCGGGATGGTCGTGACGCCGGCGGCCTCGGCCGCGGCCCAGAAGCACGGGTCGACGACCGAGGCGCCGGTCAGCAGGACCGACGCACCGACGGTCAGGTGCGTCGTGAGCACCGACAGTCCGTAGCAGTAGGTGAGCGGGAGCGTCAGGGCAGCGCAGTCGTCCGGGCGGATGGCCAGGGCGGTCGAGATCTGCCGCGCGTTCGCCGCGAGGTTGTCGGTCGAGAGCCGGACCAGCTTGGGCGATCCGGTCGAGCCGCTCGTGCTGAGCAGCAGCGCAAGATCCGGGTGGAGGTCATACCCCGGCTCGGTGCGCCGCAACTCCACCCCGGCGGCGTCGAGCACGATGTCCGGGTCGTATGCGCGACGCACCTCCGCGGCCGCGTCACCGCTGGGGGTGAGCAGGACGACGTGCCCGGCGGCCTGTGCCGCCAGCAGGGCGACGACCGTGTCGACGTCGGCGGTGCTGCCGCCGACGACCTGGACCAGGCGCCGGGGACCGGCCAGGTCCCGGGCGCGCGTCTCGACCCTGTCACGGAGCTCGGTGTAGGTCACGATGCCACCCGGCGCGTGCAGGGCGACGCGGTCGCCGAAACGGCTCAGCGCCGCCACCCAGGGCAGCCTGGTGGGGAGGGCGACGGCGGGCTCGCTCAACGACACGCGGGACAGTAAATAAGGTTTGCCTTACCTAACGCAAGCCTCCGGTGAGCTGCCGGGGTCCTCGTGGTGGGCCGTCTCAACCGTTGCTGATCGGCGGGACCCGTCGCCGCGCCTGTCGAGCGCGCCTGTCGAGCGCGCCTCCCCAGAGCGACGGCGACGACTACGCTCGAGATATGCCGCTCGACCCGGGCAGCCGTCTCGACTCGGTCCCGTCACCCTCACTGCGGTCGGTGACCGTTGCCGCGGGTGCGGCGTTCGTCGCGATGACCGTGCCCATGCAGCTGTGGGAGCGGAGGATGCGCGCGACCGGTGGGCCGGGCATCGTCCGGCTGCAGTTCGCGGGCGAGCCGTCCACCGCATACTCGCTCCTGGACAGATGGGGGCCCGCGGGGCGGAGGGCTGCCCGGCAGCAGACCTGGGCCGACTTCGCGTACCTGAAGACCTACGCCTACGCGGGGGTATGCGGTGCCGAGCTGCTCCGTCGCCGCACCTCTCCCGGGACCCGCTGGGACCGGTCCGGTCGAGTGGTGCGCTGGCTGCCGGTGATCGCGGCGACCTTCGACGCGGCCGAGAACGTCCTTCTGCTGCGGACGCTGGCCGCGTCGGAGCGCGGTGAGCCGTTGGACGCGGCTGCTTTGCGGGTCACCCGGGCGGCTGCCGGGACGAAGTTCACCCTGCTCCTCGGGAGCATCTGCTGGGCCGTGGGGGCGGCCACGATCGGCACCCGGTCGAACCGGGGCCGATGACGCGGATCTCGCCCGGCCGCCTCGTCGGCCTCGTCGTCGCGGTGCTGCTCGGTGTGCTGGTGTACCGCGCGCTCGGCGTGGGTCAGGCCGAGCCCTCTCCGGTGCCCCCAACGGAGGTGACGGCGGAGGTCGCGTCCACCGCGACACCGGCGCCCGTCGAGTCGGGTGCGGCCGGAGCGGACGCCACAGCCGGCCCGACGGCGGAGGCGACGACCGGGAGCGGGACACCGCCTGTCGAGCCGGCCGACCCACAGGCCGGGGGAATCGTCGTCCCGGTGGTCGGTGTCGTCGACGGCGACACCCTGCGGGTCCGGGTGGACGGTGTCACCGAGCGGCTTCGGGTCATCGGGCTCGACGCCCCCGAGCTCTCCGGCGGCGAGTGCCTCGCGCAGGAGGCCGCGAGCAGGATGCAGAGCCTCGTGCAGAGTCGCGACGTCCGCATCGTCGCCGACCCGAGTCAGGACGACCGCGACGTCTACGACCGGCTGCTGCGCCACGTGTGGACCCTCGACGGCCGCAGCGTCGCACGCGAGCTGATCGCCGAGGGCCTGGCGCGGGAGTACACCTATGCCGCGCCCTACGACGGCGTCGCCGAGCACCGGGCCGCGGAGACCGAGGCGATCGAGGCCGGCCGTGGCATCTGGGGTCCGGCGTGCTCATCCCCTGCCCAGGCGCCGGTGGCACCTGTGGCACCGGTGGTGCCCCAGGGGCAGTGCGACATCAAGGGGAACATCAACCGCGAGGGCGAGCGGATCTATCACGTGCCCGGACAGCGCTACTACGACGACACCGTGATCAGCGAGGAACGCGGTGAACGCTGGTTCTGCACAGAAGACGAGGCGCGCGAGGCCGGTTGGCGCAAGGCGAAGGTCTAGGACACCGGATCGATGGCCTCCTCCGTGAGGCCGGCCCGCTACCCGTCAGGACGCCGTGAGGACGACCATCGGCGACCGCTCCACCCAGTCGTCGATGGAGTACGGCTGCTCGGCGTACCAGGGCTGTAGGCGCCACGCCTCCTCGGCGATCCGGCGTCGTGCAACCGGATCGGTCACCTCCTCCGCCGTCACCGCGTGGTCAGCCGACGGCTCGCGCAGGTGGAGGACCGCCCTCGGGTGGTGGCGCAGGTTGGCCAGCCAGTGCCTGGCTCCAGGCGTCCCGGTCAGGACGAGCCGGTCATCGATGACGACGTACCAGATCTCGACCCGATGGGTCCGGCCGCTCCGGCGACCCACGGTGCTGACGTCGCACGTGCCCGTCGGTGGGATCGCGTCGACGTCCATCCCCCGCAGGCTAGGCCACGCAGCTCCCGCAACGGACCTCTCGATCACACCCCGAGGTCCCGCCGCGGGAAGGTCACCAGGCCGGCGACGAACGCCGCCGTCGCCAGGACGACGAGCAGCCCGAGGCCGCCCCAGTCGAACCCGTCAGCGAGCGGGGTGTTGCCGTAGGCCCAGTTGAACGGCGAGAACCGCTCGATCCCCTCGAGGACGGTCGGCCCGAGGTTGTGGGCGAAGTACCCGAGGACGGCGACGACGATGGTGACCCCTAGCGCGATCGCGGGGCGTCCGGTCGCGGCCCCGACGGCCAGGGCGATGAGCGCGTGGACGAGGCCGAGGAGCGTCAACGCGCTGACACCCGCCAGGATGTTGCCGACCGGCAGGTCGAGACCGGCCGGGCCGTTGATGAGCGCGACGACCGCACCGACGACCAGGCCGAGGGCGACGACGAACGCGGTGACCCCGAGGGCCCTCCCGACGTAGACCTCGCGGCGGTCGACCGCGGCGGTCACCTCGGTCTCGAGTGAGCCGGTCTGCTCGTCGCCGGCGATGGCCCGCGTGCCACGGGTCATCCCGGCGATGAGGATGAGGATGAGACCGAGCAGGTTGAAGATCGTGCCCTGGGCGTAGCCGGCGGGGCTGGCGATGTCGTCGAAGCCGAACGCCGACATCATCTCGGGCGGGAAGGCCTCCATGTACTGGTCGAGCAGCTCCCGGTCCAGCGCGACGGTCGTGTAGAAGGAGAGGTACATCGTGCTGACCGCGGCGAGCCCGATCGACCAGCCGAGCAGCCCTGCGCGGTGGGTGCGCAGCCACCGCGACGTGATGCGGGCGATCATGACAGGCTCCCTTCGAGAGTGTCGGCGGCTTCCGGTCGGCTCTCAGTTCCGCGGTACAGCTGGAGGACGGCGTCCTCGAGGTCGGGCGGTTCGGCGCGCAGATGCGAGACGGTATGCGCGGCAAGGGTCTTCAGCAGAGCATCCGGCGATCCGGTGTGGTCCAGGACGACGGACCCGTCGACCTGGCGCACCTTGTTGACACCCGGCACTCGGGCCAGCGCGTCGAGGTCGACCACGTCCTCGAACCGGACGGTGAACTGGGAGCCGATGCTGCCGCGCAGCTCCTCGAGCGGCGCCTCGGCGATCATCTGCCCCTCGCGGATGACGCCGACGCGCTCGGCGACCTGCTCGAGCTCGGACATGACGTGCGAGGAGAGGAACACGGTCTGCCCGCGACCCACCGCCTCGCGCACCATGGCGTGGAACTCCTGCTGGACGAGCGGGTCCAGGCCGCCGGTCGGCTCGTCGAGGATGAGCAGCTCCGGCTGGTGGGCGAACGCACGCGCGAGACCGACCTTCTGCTTGTTTCCGCGGCTCAGGTCGCCGATCCGTCGCGACGGGTCGAGCCCGAGGCGCTCGGCGTAGGGCTTCCAGGCACCTGGCCGGGCGCGGTGGATCCGAGCCTGATGGTCCAACCACGAGCTGACGTCGCTGCGCTCCTCCATGGCCAGCTCGCCCGGCAGATAGCCGATGCGGGCGCGCAGGTCGGCCCCTCCGGCGCGGGGGTCGGTGCCCAGCACCCGGGCCGTGCCGCCGGACGGGCGGAGCACGTCGAGGAGGATGCGCATCGTCGTCGTCTTGCCGGCGCCGTTGGGGCCGATGAAGCCGTAGACCTCGCCGGCACGCACCTGCAGGCTCACGCCGCGCAGCGCCTCCTGCCGGCCGTAGCTCTTGCGCAGGTCCTCGAGCACGATGGGGTTCTCGGTCATCTCACTGTTCCTTCTCTGCTCTTCGTGTCAGCAGGTGGCGCGCCCTGGACCGAGACCTCGGTCGTGAACAGGCCGTCGGTGAAGATCGCCATGGCCAGGCGTTGGTATGCGGTGGCCGCGGGGTCGGCCATGATGTCGTCGCCGCCGAGGTAGCCGGCGAGCAGCCCCTGGGTGCCGAGCACGCCGAACCCGAAGGAGGCGAGCAGCGCCCCGGCCTGATCGACGTCGACGTCGTCACGGACCCGACCCACTGCCTGCAGCTCGCGCAGCACCCGCGCCGACTCGGCCTGCCACCGCTCGAACCAGTGCCGGCTCGTCTCACCCCCGTCGGTGACCGCCCGAACCACGTAGGCGAGGGCGTCGTCGATCTCGGGGTGCCGGTCTCGGTAGTGCGCGATCGAGGGCATCGAGCCACTGAGCAGCATGCGGCCCTTGTCGTCGGTGTAGCCGAGCACGCGGGCGTCGCACGCCTCGCGCAGGCCCTCCTTGGAGCCGTAGTGGTGCAGCACGAGCGCGGGCGAGACCCCGGCCAGCTGGGCGATCGCACGGATCGACCCGGCGGCGTAGCCGTGCTCGGCGAAGACGGCCAGGCCGGCGCGCAGGATCCGCTCCGGAGTGGAGATGCCCGGCTGGTCGACTGAACGCACGTTCAGCAGTGTACTGAACGATCGTTCAGAGCGCCATCCCCTTTCGCTGTGGGGTGGGCCATAGCGGCTTACGCGGCTACCAGCCGAGGGTGCCGGGAGCTCCCTTGAAGGGTCCGGTGACCTTCGAGGTGATCCAGCCGCCGTAGAAGCCGCCCTCCTGCGGAACGACCTCCTCGCCGTCGACCGTGCACCGGTCCATCAGCCCCGGCATGACCGCGACGTGGCCCAGGAGCACCGCATACCGACCGCGTGCGTCCGGGTAGTGCCACGCCGCCCGCTCCGCCGTCCGGCCGCCCGCGACCACGTCGAAGTAGCTCGCCACGCCCTTGAACTCGCAGAACGTCGTGCCGCGCACGGGCACGAGCGCGCCGTCCTCGAAAGCGGACTGCGGCAGGTAGTACGTCGGCGGGTGGCTCGTCTCGAGCACCTGCACCGCCTCGTCGCACGCGGCGATGTGCTCACCGCCGAACCAGATCTCGACACGCTCGTGCACCGTCCGCACAGCAGGGGGCCGCGGGTAGTCCCACACCGACTCGACACCTGGAGTCGCCTGATCGCCGATGGGCTCGTCGTCCATGCCTGCACGGTATGCGCGTGCGCGCCTACCGAGCGGATCCGTCCGCGTGCAGCCGGTTGCCCGTCGTCAGGAACGTGGGGCGCCGGCCGTCGCGAGGCCGGCTCCCACGGGCATCCTGAGCTCGCTGCGCCGACGGGGAACCAGGACGCCGTCACGTGGAGTCGTCGAGTCCAGCGGGTCCAGACAGGACATGATGCCGGCCACGACGTCGTCGGTCAGCTCGGGATGAACCCGCTGCGCCCGGTGCACGATTCCGCGGAAGTCGAGATCGCTGTTCCGCAGATCCGAGTTCGCCCCGGGCCTGCCGGCATGGCTGTTGAGGACGTCCAGGACCTGACGGAAGGTCAGTCCGCATCGCACGGACCGGGTGGGCCCGTGGATCGTCCCGCTCGGCCCGGCGAGCGCGCCGGCGGTCTCGGGCTCGAGCGGGTCGACCGTCGGGCACGTGAGGAGGGTGAGGAACGAGCGCCATCCCCGCTCGGTGAACGCCACGGTGTCGAGATGCCGGTCCGTCGACCCCAGCGCCTGCACCAGGAACGCGCGCGAGTGCGGGACGCCGGGTTCGGAGTCGGAGTTGTCCTCGAGGAAGCTGCTCAGCCCACCGTTGGAGAGACGTCGAAGCAGCTCGTAGGCCGCCCAGTCGGCGAACGCCTCGTGGAACGGCATGACCGTCGTCGCCTCCCGCGCTGCGGGCGCCGCCGCCCCATGCCTGGCGAGCTGCCAGGCCAGCCCGTCCTCGCCCCGGGTCCGGTCGTAGGCCCACTGGTGCATCAGCTCGTGCAGGATGGTCCGCGAGTGCAACTCGTCACCCGCGATGTAGACGGTCCCGTTGCGCGGGTTCGAGTACGACCCGCTCGCCGGCGAACCGTTGCCGACACCCATCGGGTACTTCACGACCTGCTTGCGGTCGAGCCCGAACCGCGAACCCATCGAGTCGAGGCCGTCGAGCGCCAGGCCGACCAGGGTCCAGAGATCCGCGAGCTCGCGAAGCCGCCGTGGCCCGACGAGCAGCGTTCCGAGGTCGTGGCACCCGGCCCGCCGACTCTCCGTGGCGGCGACGCGGTCGTCGTGGATGACGAACCAGTCCTTGTCGGTGACGTCGATGGCGACGTCGACGGGGAACCCGTCACCCCCGAGGCTCACGCCGGCCCGACCGCCCTCCTTGATCCGCAACCGGTCGTCGTCGAAAAGGACCTGGATGCGGAGCTGCCGACGATCGCCTCCCCTGGTCTCGGCGACGGTGAACCGGCCCCGGCCGTCCGTCACCACCGTGCCCCAGGAAGTCCACGGCCCCCAGCCGAACGGGATCTTCGAGCGTGCCTGCACCCTGACCTTGATCCCGCGCAGGGCACTCCTCGCACCCCGGATCCAGGCAAGCTCCGGCAGCACGTGCTCGACCTGGACGGACCCTGTCACCGTCCACATGACCTGTGCCATGGCTGTCTTCCCCACTGCTCGGTTGCGGTGCGGGCGACGCGCGTGGCGCGCGTCTGTAGGGAGGAGCAGGCTGACCGGCCACTGATACACGGCTCATCCGATCAGATGATCAACCGAGCGGTTGACAATCTGCCCGACCACCGCATACCGTTTATCAACCGACTAGTTGAGGACAGAGATGAGCGATCGACTCGACACAGATCCACTCGACACCGTCTTTGCGGCACTGGCGGACCCGACCCGGCGCGACCTCGTCGCCCGGCTCGCCGCGAGCGACGCGACGGTCGGCGAGCTGGCCGAGCCGTACGACATGAGCCTGCAGGCGGTGTCCAAGCACGTCGCCGTCCTCGAACGCGCCGGACTGGTCACCAAGGTCAAGGACGGCCAGCGGCGCACGGTCCGGCTCGAGGCGCAGGTGTTCGACCTCATGACGAAGTGGATCGAGCGCTACCGCCGCGAGGCCGAGGCCCGCTACCAGCGGCTCGACGCCGTCCTCGCCGAGCTGGCCGAGGATCAGGACACCGACCCGACAACCCGCACCACCCCATCCGAGAACGAGGAGAGAGCATCATGACGACCACCATCCGCGAGGCGGCGATCGAGGCCGACCAGACCGTGCCCGCCGTCCACATCACCCGCGACTTCCACGCCACCCCGGCGCAGCTGTTCCGGGCCCACACCGAGCCGGAGCTCTTCGCCCGGTGGATCGGCCCGGACCGGATGGACACCGAGATCCTCGCCTGGGACGCGCGCAACGGCGGCGAGTGGCGATACGTCGCCCGCCGCGACGGCGAGGAGTATGCGTTCCGCGGCTGCTTCCACACCGTCCGGGAGGACCGCCTGGTCCAGACCTTCACCTTCGAGGGCTGGCCGGACGGGGTGGCGCTGGAGACGTTGCGGTTCGAGGACCTCGGTGACGGGCGCACGCGTCTGCACGCGACGTCCCTGTGCGACTCCTTCGAGGACCGCGACGCGATGCTCTCATCCGGTATGGACGTCGGTGTCAACGAGGGCTACGCCAAGCTCGACCGGCTCATCGCCGAGGGTGCGCTGTGAGCGAGACGCCCGCAGACCGGTTTCGCCGCGTGGCAGCCGGGTTCAGCGCGGCCGTGGCCGGCACGAGTGACTGGGACGCGCCGACCCCCGTGCCGGACTGGGTCGCCCGCGACGTCGTCGCCCACCTGCTCGGCTGGTTCCCACCGTTCCTGCGCGACGGGTCGGGGATCGAGCTGCCGCCCGGGCCCTCGGTCGCCGACGACCCCGCCGGAGCGTGGGAGCACCACACGACCGCGCTGCAGGCGGTGCTCGACGACCCGGCGACCGCCGACCGCGTGTTCGCCCACGTGCACATGCCCGAGATGCCGGTGCCGGACGCCGTCGACCGCTTCTATACGACGGACGTGCTCATGCACACGTGGGACCTCGCCCGAGCCTCCGGGCTCGACGACGGGCTCGACCCCGACGAGTGCGAAGCCGTGCTGGGCGGGATGCTGCCGATGGACGAGGTGCTGCGGAACTCGGGGCACTACGGGCCGAAGCAGCCCGTCGCCGACGACGCGAGCCCCGTGCTGCGGCTCATGGCGTTCGTGGGTCGCGACCCGCACTGGCAGCCGGTGGGATCTCGACGCTGACGCCTCGCAGAACGAGTGACTGGAACGGTGCCATGACACCGTTCCAGTCACTCGTTCTATTCAGAGGCTTGCGGTGAAGACGTCCAGCGGGCTGATGCCCAACGCCATGAGCTGGACACCGCCGGCGATGAGGAGGGCGAGTCCGGCTGAGACCAGCCCGGTCACCCAGGGGGGCCGCGCCCTCGCGACGGTTCGGGCAGCGATGGGGGCAACGACGATCGTGGCGACGACATTGGCCACGATGGCGCGGACGAGGGCCGTGCTGTAGCCGTCGAGGATCGGCACCCCACCAGGCTCCGACTCGGGGACCAACGAGCCAACGAGGCCCACACCGATCGCCACGAGCACGTCCATCGTGACAAGCAACCACGCCAGCGCAACGAGCCCGACCGACGTCAGCGCCGCGAACAGCACCGCCCAGCCGACCACGCTCCACGGCCCGCCCGCCCTGCCCACCCCGTCGGTCACTCGTCCAGCATGGACGACCCGCGCGTCACGACGCCTGGGCATCGGTACTCAACGTCGGGCGCAATGCCTATTCGGTACGCGCCGGCACGCCGGTTCCGGTGAGCCGCTCCCACCGCGGCTGACGGCCCGTGCAGAGCATGAACAGCTCCTCCATCGGACCCTCGATCACGTCGCCGCGGCCGCGTGCCCAGTCGGTATCGCTCGCGACGAGCCGCAGGTCACGGAGGCGGCGGCCAGCCATCCGGAGCAGGCGAGCGCGGTCGCCGGCGACCGCCGCGGCCTCGGGAGGCATCGGGTGCTCGATGCCGAGCGGGCGCACGATGTCCTGGGTGTGTGCGAGGACGTCGAGCAACGGCTCGACGTGCGTCGTCATGGCCGGTGCGCGGCGCATCCCCGCGTACTGGTCGTACTGACTCAGGATCTCCTCGGATGACGCCTGACCCCGCCGGACCGCGTCCCGGAAGATCAGGCCGTGGTAGCCGTGCCGCATGCCGGGCAGCATCCGCAGGGTGGCTCCCACGGTGGCCTGCGGCGAGGAGATGACGTGTGCAGCGACGTCGCGCACCCGCCAGCCCGGGCACAGGGACGGCGTCTCCCACTGATCGGGGGTGAGGGTGCGCAGGATGCCGGCCAGCGCATACCTCTGCTCGACCGTGTGGTCCCAGATGCTGTTCCTGTCCATCGCTCACTCCGTCCTGCTCCTCAAATAGTCAGATAAACTGACCATCGTGTCAAGAGCCACCGAACCGTCCGCTGAACGACTGCACCCGGCCCTCCTCATGTTCATCGCCGGACGGCACCTCGAGCGTCGCGTGGTCGAGGCGGTCCACTCGGCCGGACACGATGACATCACCCTGGCCATGGCGCGGCTCGCCGCCCGGATCCACGAGAACGGCTCGCGGTTGACCGACCTCGCCGACGCCGCGGGCGTGACGAAGCAGACCGCCTACGTCCTCGTCGAGCAGCTCGTCACCGGTGGCTACGTCGAGCGCACCCCTGACCCCAGCGACGGCCGGGCCCGGCTCATCCGGCCCGCGCCCCGGGGCCGCCGCGTGCAGCGCATCGCCCGGCGCGTCGAGGCCGACGTGCTGCGCGAGTGGGAAGAGCACCTCGGGTCGCGTGACCTGGAGCGCCTGACCGACGCGCTCACCCGGCTGCGGGAGATCACCGACACCGCGCCATGATGGGCGCGTGCCCGTCGAACGCGAGATCACCGCACCCGTCTCCCTGACTCTGCCGAACGGCCGCCTGAACCCCGACGCCGTCGGCTGGACGCGCACCCCCCCTGCACGACACCGACGGAATCGGGCGCGGCCGGGTCGGGTTCGGGCGCAACAAGCGCTGGGAGTACTGGGCGGTCACGACCCCCACGCACGGGGCCGCTCTCGTCGTCTCCGACATCTCGTATGCGGCGGTCCCCTCGGTCTTCGTCCTCGACCGCCGCTCGGGTGAGCAGATCGCCGTCGACGGCATCTCCCCGCTGGCCCGAGGCACGGCCCTCCCCGGCACCCTGGACTCGGGGCCTTCCCGTGCCCACACGAAGACCCTCGACATCCGGATCGACCCGAGGCCCGACGGCACGCGGCTGCGTGCCGTCACCGACCGGGTGGACCTCGACGTGACCGCCCTCCTCCCCGAGGGCCACGAGCGGCTCGGCGTCGTCGTGCCGTGGAGCGAGCGGCTCTTCCAGTACACCGTCAAGGACCCGGCCCGCCCGGCGGTGGGCCGACTGACCGTGGACGGCACCGCATACGAGATCGGCGGGCCGGATGCGTGGGCGACCCTCGACCACGGCCGCGGCCGCTGGCCGTACTCGATCGCATGGAACTGGGGTGCCGGCTCGGGCACCGTCGACGGGCGGACCGTCGGCCTTCAGGTCGGCGGGCGCTGGACCGACGGCACCGGCTCGACCGAGAACGCGATCGTCGTCGACGGCCGGTTGACCAAGGTCGGCGACGAGCTGCGGTGGGACTACGCGCCCGGGGGCTGGATGCGGCCGTGGCGGGTCAGCGGCGGGCCCGTCGACCTGATCTTCGAGCCCGAGCACGTGCGCCGCTCGGTCACCCGGCTCGGGGTTCTCGCCTCGCGGACGCACCAGTGCTTCGGCAGGTGGCGCGGTCGGGTCGGCGAGCAGTCCGTCGACGGCCTGTTCGGCTGGGCCGAGGACGTCCACCAGCGCTGGTAGGGCTGCTCCGCAGACTCGCTCCTCGCGCCCTCGCCGTCGTGTGGCGCCGGACGCGGACTGCACGCCGCCCCTGGCACCACGGTGCCGGCTCAGGCGGCGGGCTCGAGGACGAACACCCGGATCCGACGGCCGTGGATACGCTGCGGGTACAGGGCATAGCCGCGATAGACGCGCTCCGCCCGCGCGAAGATGACCGTCCGTTCCGCGTCCGTCGCCGGACGCGCGACCACCTCGAGAGACCGCTCCTTGAACGAGACCGTCGCGGTCGGCTCGGCCTCGAGGTTGTACACCCAACCAGGTGTCGCCCGCTGCCCGAAGTTCGTGCCGATGACCGCCAGGTCGTCATCGTGCGGAAGGGCGACGAGGTGTGACAGGCGCGGCGTGCCGGTGCGGCGGCCGGTCGTCGTGAGCGCGAGGATCGGCAGTGCGGCGAGGACACCGGGCAGGGTGCGTCCAGTGCGGGCCTCGAGCCAGGCGTCGAGTCCGGGCAGGACCCGCGCCGCGACCCAGGCGCCGGGTCGGCTCGACACCACCGCGTGCAACCCACGCTGGACCGTGCCCGCCTCGGGCACCTCGTAGTCGAGATCGCTCGCCAGACCCATCCGTCGAGTATGCACGGTTCACCACTCGTTGCGCGCTGCGGAACGACCCTGTCTGCGCGGGTCACCGGCCCCTAGAGTGCCCGCCATGACAATGCCCGGCGTCGCAGAGCCGCACGCGCCGATCGAGGTCGTCGTCGTCATCGGAGCCGGGGCGATGGGCGCGATGTACGCCGACCACTTCGCGCGAGCGGGGACACGGACGCTGCTGCTGGCGCACGGTGAGCGCGCCGAGCGGCTGCGGCGGAACCCGTTGCTCGTCAACGGCCGTCGGCTCGGGGCGGAGGTGGTCGACCCGCTCGACGACGTGGCGACCGAAGATGACGTGCCGACCGCTGACCTCGTCATCGTCGCCGTCAAGCACCACCGCCTCGCAGAAGCGGCGGCGCTGCTCCGGTCCGTCGTCACGCCGACGACGACCGTCCTGTCCATCCTCAACGGCCTCGACAGCGAGGACGTCATCCGGGCCGCCGTTCCCGAGCTCACGCCCGAGCAGGTGCCGCTCTGCATCGCGCTCGCGATGGACGCCGAGCGCGAGGATCACCGGGTGCGGTTCACTCAGAGCGGTCGGCTCGTGTTCGGGCCGGCGGGCCCGGTCGACACCCACGGCGCCGCCCCCGCGGACTCGCCACGCCTGCGCGCGGTGCAGGACGCCCTGACCCGGGCCGGCCTGGCCTGGGAGACCCCGCCCGACATGCGCCACCGGATGTGGTGGAAGTTCATGGTCAACGTCGGCGTCAACCAGGCGTCGGCCGTGCTTCGCGCACCGTACGGCGCCTTCCAGCACGCCGGCCCGGCCCGCGACCTCATGATGGCGCTCATCGAGGAGGTCCGGGCCGTCGCTGGCGCAGAGGGCGTCGACCTCGACGACTCCGACCTCGAGCAGTGGGACCGGGTCCTCGCGGGCCAGCCGGTCGACGGCATGACGTCGATGCACCAGGACGTGCTCGCGGGCCGAGAGACCGAGGTCGGGATCTTCGCCGGACGGGTGGTGGCGCTGGGAGGCGAGCACCGCATACCGACTCCGCACAACCAGACCATGCTCTGGATCCTCGAGGCGCTCACCGACCTGCGGAACGGCTGAGGCGCAGCACAGTTCGTACAATCCGAGAGCAGCCGGCCGGGGCTAGCGTCCCGGCATGGACTCCCAGACCCAGACGATGATCGACAACCTCCCCGCGCGCACGGGCCGCTCACTGCAGGAGTGGTATGCGGTGCTCACCTCCGCCGACCCCGGCACCCACGGCACGGGGCTGAAGCTGCTCAAGACCGAGCACGGCGTGAGCCACGGCTACGCGAACCTCATCATGACCATGTACCGCTCTCGGGACTCGGCTCCGAGCTCGGACGAGGAGCTCGTCGACGCGCAGTACTCGGGAGCCAAGGCCGCGCTGCGACCCGTCTGCGATCGGCTCGTCGCCGCGGCCCGGGAGCTCGGCGACGACGTCGAGGTGGCGCCGAAGAAGACCGGCGTCTCGCTGCGCCGCTCGAGACAGTTCGCGCTCGTCGAGGTGCCGAGCGCGCGGCGGGTGCGGCTCGGGCTGAACCTGCGCGGTGAGCCGGGCACCGAGCGGCTGCGCGAGGCGGGCGGGATGTGCACGCACACCGTCGACGTCGCAGGATTGGACGAGGTCGACGACGAGCTGCTCGGGTGGCTGCGGGCGGCCTACGAGGGGGCCTGAGGTTCGCCGGCCGCCGTGGTCGGCACCTGGTCGAGGGGCACGAAGTGCGCGGCCATCGGCCCGTGCTCGGCGACGAGCCGGTAGTACTCCGTCGGAGTCCATCCGCTGAACCGCCGGAAGGCCCGGATGACATGCGGCTGGTCGTAGTACCCGGCGGCGACCGCGAGAGCGGCCCAGTCGGGCGCTCCGCCGGACTCGTGCACCGCGCTGACGAAGCGGTGGAAGCGCACCACCTGGGCATGCTGCTTGGGAGTCACGCCGGTGACGCCGCGGAACCGCGCGATGAAGGCCGCGGGCGAGCTGCCCACCGCCTCGGCGACGGCGGTGACGGTTGTCTCCGGATCTTGCCCGAGCAGGCTCAGGCCGCTGGCGACCAGCTCGTCGACCGGCTCGGCAGTGCGTGCTAGAGCCTCGAGGACGTCGAGCGCCGGGGCCGGGTCGGCGACGTCTGCGACGGCGCCCAGTCGCTCGACGACCTCGTCGATGCCGGTCAGCAGAGCGCGGGCGTCCTGGACCCGCCCAGCGGCGCTGACGCCGGCACCGGGAGCGAGGGCGTGCAGGCCGGCGGGCGCCAGCTCGAGACCGACGTGTCGGATCTGCGGGGGTGACTCGATGACGAGGTAGTCGGACTGCAGGCCGGAGACGAACGCGTCCGCCACCACCGTGGCCGTGCCGTCGGAACGGAACAGCCGGTACGGGTCGGAGAGGTTGACGATGAGGTGCGCGAAGGGCAGCGGGAGGATCTTCTCGTAGGCGCCGAGCGGCTCGGTCTCGAGGAACCACACCCGGGAGGCGACCGTGGCGACACGGCCGGTCAGGAAGCGCTCCTCGAAGATCACCATTCCACGGTAGGACGGACGAGGCAGCGCGGGTGCCCGGACACCGAATCCGGAGCGAGGTCGTTGACCGCCGGCACCGACCGCGACAGGCTGGGCACACCACGTCGAGAGGTGAGCAGCCTTCATGTCCACCAGCACGCCCGGTGTCTACGTCCAGGAGGTCCCGTCGGGGGGCCGCGCCGTCGAGCCGAGCGCGACGTCGGTCACGGCGTTCGTCGGCCGGGCGCGCCGCGGTCCGGTCGACCGGGCGGTGCCGGTGCGCAGCGTGGCAGAGTTCGAGCGCACCTTCGGCGGGCTGTGGGAGGGCTCCGGACTGGGGTATGCGGTCCGCGCCTTCTTCGCCAACGGCGGCACCGATGCTGTGGTCGTCCGGGTCGACGACGGCGGCGTGACCGCCGAGGTCGACCTCGGCGGCGGTCTCGTGGTGGAGGCGATCGGGCCGGGCGAGTGGGCGAGCTCGATGGTCGTCGGGGTGTCGCATCCGTCCGCCGCGGAGGCTGCTGCCGCCGCGCAGGCCCAGGGCGTCGGGGACCCCGACGCCGTGTTCACCTTCTGGGTGGAGCTCGACGGGCGGACCGAGGTCTTCGCCCACGTCACCTCTGTCAACGGGCCGCGGCGAGTGGACACGGTGCTCGAGTCATCCGCACTCGTGCGCGCCCGTGCGGCGTTCCCGCTCGCCCGGCCGACGGCCGGGTCGTTCCCGGTGACCACCGCGGGGGCGGAGGGCACAACGCCGGGGAGCGACGCATACCTCTCGGAATCACATGGGATCCGGGCGCTCGACGCGGTCCCGACGGTCAACCTGCTCGTCCTGCCGCCGGTGACGCGCGACCAGTCACTGCCGGACGAGGTGTGGCCGGAGGCACTCGCCTATGTCCGCGAGCGCAGGGCGTTCCTCCTCGTCGACCCGCCGCCGTCTCTCGCCTGGGACGAGGTCGCCGGATGGCTGGCTGACGTGGGTCTGAGCGGAAGGGGTGGCCGGGACGCGGCCGTGTACTACCCGCGGCTGAACGGGACCGACCCGCTCGACGGCGCGGCCCGTGCGATCGCCCCCTCCGGTGCGGTCGCCGGGGTCTATGCGCGCACCGACGCGAGCCGCGGGGTGTGGAAGGCGCCGGCGGGCACCGACGCAGGCGTACGCGACGTCGCGGGGCCGGCGGCGGCGCTCGCCGACAGCCAGTCCGGCGTCCTGAACCCGTTGGGGATCAACGCGATCCGGTCGTTCCCGGGATTCGGCACCGTTGTGTGGGGAAGCCGCACGCTCGCGGGGTCGGACGCGCTCGGTGACGAGTACAAGTACGTCCCGGTGCGCCGGCTGGCCCTGCACATCGAGGAGTCGCTGCAGCGCGGTCTGGCCTGGGCGGTCTTCGAGCCCAACGACGAGCCGCTGTGGGCCCAGCTCCGGCTGTCAGTCGGAGCATTCCTGCACGACCTGTTCCGGCGGGGCGCATTCGCGGGACAGAGGGCCGAGGAGGCCTTCTTCGTCCGGTGCGACCGGTCGACGATGTCGCAGGTGGACATCGACTCGGGCTGGACCACGCTCCTCGTCGGATTCGCACCGCTCAAGCCGGCCGAGTTCGTCATCCTGCGCATCCGGCAGCGGACGGCCAGTCGATGAGCAGGCCGGTGCCGCGGCGGCTCGCTAGAGCAGAACCACCGTTCCGACGTAGCCGCTGATGGCGGCGGTGAGGAGCGTCGTGACCGCGACCGCCGCCCCGGCGGAGGCGACCCCGATGATCCGACGGAGACCGGACGCGTCAGGGGGAAGGACGGCGCGGCGGGCACGGCCGAGACTGCTGCCGATCAGGCCGAGCGAGGTGCGCGCCCACGGGTACTCGAGCGCGAGGAGCGCCACGCCGAGCGTGATGACGACGAGGCCCGGTCCCGGGAGCACGAGCATCGCGATCCCTGCCAGGACGACGAGCGGGCCGGCGATGCTGACGCACAGCTTGAGGACGACGGAGCGAACCCGGCCACGGCGGGCCCACGACTCGAGGCCGCTGATCAGCGCCTGTGCGCGGGGCGGGACGTGACGGCTCATCTGGCTCCTGCTCGAGCGGACGGACGTCTCAGTGTCCCGTCCCTTCCTGAGAGCATCCTGGGAACCTCCTGCGATATGAGCACACATCGAGCACGGGCGAGGGCAGGAGGAGAATGCCCGATGTGGATGAGACCGCGACGACGACCCGGCACGAGCGAGAACAGCTCCGCGAGGGCATCACGATGGCGCTCTACATCGGCTTCTCGCTGCTCGCCGTGCTGCTCGCGACGCCGACCGACTACGTCGACGACTCCCGAACTCGGGTCGCCACCACCGTCGCACTGACGGCGCTCGGCCTCGTCCTCGCGCATCAGGTCGCGTACCGGCTCTCGACCAGGCTGCTCAACCGGGGCGTGCTCGACGCGGAGAGCCTGGCGATCCTGCGGGCCCAGCTGCTCGGAGGCCTGCCCGTCGTGGCCGTCGCCGCTGTGCCGGTGCTGCTGTTCGGCGGGCGGACCGGCGTCCTGGTCGCCGAGCTGCTGCTGCTCGCGATCGTGGCGTCCGTCGGCTATCTCACCGCCCGGTCGGCAGGAGCCTCCTCACGCAGCGTCCTGCTCAACGTCGTCGGGGTGATGGTCGTCGTCGGAGCGGTCCTCGCCCTGAAGATCGCGGTCGGCCACTGACGAGGCGCCATCCTGCCGTCCGTCGCCCTCGGTCAGAACATCGCCGGCTCGGCGAGCAGCCCGGAGCCCACGGAGCGACCGGATATCGTCCGACAGAACTCGACGGCGTCCAGCTCGATGCGTTCGCCGAATGCTGGGCCGACGCCGAAAGCACCGCCTGCCGGTCCGGTGAGCTCGAGCTCGAACGGCCGGCCGTGCCGGCCCGCCCACTCGGCGACGACGTCGGCGACGAGGGCGCCGTCGTGATCCGAGGTGAGCACGAGGTCCCGTCCGGTGGCGCGGGAGATATCGACCCGGTGCATCCACACGTCGCGGGTCAGGACATAGGCGTAGAGGTCGACCAGAGGCATGGTCATACCCATCCCCTTGGCGGGGATCCGACGCATCGGCCGCGGCACGGAGAAGCGCGCCTCGACGACGCGCGGCGCCCACTCCTCGATGAACGAGATCAGCTGCGGCACTGGCAGGTCCGCGGTCTCGCGGATCTGCAGCTCATTGACCCCGTCGAGCGGCTCGCCGAGGCCGAGCCTGCGCGCGACCAGCCACCCGTTCAGCTGCGCGGCCAGGGTGCGGGTGACCGACGCATACATCTTGGCGGCGCCCGCCACGTGGTCGGCGACGGCGCGCACGTCCCAACGGTCGCAGTCGGTCGGGCGGGTCCAGTCCTGCGGGTCGAGGGCACGGAGCAGGTCCGTGAAGCGGGCGTACTCGGTCAGCGCGAGGAGGCGCGCCTGCTCGGTGCTCATCCGCGGTAGGGCTGACGTGGTCATGGGGTCCTCCTGGGTGCGTGGTCGAGGATGAGGTCGGCGGCCCGGTCGACGAGGCGGGTCCAGCGGTCACCGCCGGGGTCGTTGGCGAGCTGCTGTGCGGCCAGGCCGGCACCGACCGCGGTCGCGAGGTCGACGGCGGCCTGGTCGGTCACGCCGATCTCCGCCAGCGGTGCGCGGACGGCGAGCTCGTAGGCTTGCTCGGCCAGCGCATACGACTCCGGCGACGGCTCGAAGCCGGGGATGGCGCGCTGGAACAGCAACTGGTAGCGCGCCGGGTCGGCGACACAGAAGTCGACGAAACCGCGGAGGTATGCGCGGGCCCGCTCGTGCGTGTCCGCGGGCTGGTCGAGGGCCTCGAAGTGCGAGATGAGGGCCCGGTTGCCGGCGGCGAACATCGCGTCGTAGAGGTCGTGCTTGGAGGCGAAGTACGAGTAGAGGGACGGCGTGCGCAGACCGACCCGCGCGGCCACCTCCCGCAGCGACAGGCCCGCGATGCCATGGTCCGCGGCCACCTGCCAGGCGGCGTCGAGGATCTCCGTGCGGGTGCGTTCCTGGCGGCGAGCGACGCGTTCGGAGGTTGTCCGAACTGTCTTCGCATTCCCGAACGCCATTCGGACATTGTGCTGTGGCTGCGCGACGGCGTCAAGGGTCGTGGCCTGCGAGTGGTCCCGAGGCCACTGGCCGCCCGCGCCCGGCAGCGCATCCGGTCGATCGTGCTCCGAGGTACGACGGAGCGGGAGCCCCCTACTCGGGACTCCCGCTCGTCGTGGGTTTCAGCGGTTGTCAGCGCTGCAGGAGGAAGGTCTCCTCACCCTCCGGAGCACCACCGCGCACCATCACCATGGCGCCCTTGGTGAACCGGTTGTTGGCGAAGAGCCGGGCGTTGACGGTCTCGCCGGCGCCCAGCTCGAGGAACCGGACGGGCGTGTTGCCCACCCGCAGGGGCGGCTGCATGTTGCCCGCACCGAAGTCGAGCTCCACGCTGTCGCCGGGCCCACCGAAGTAGATGTCGGCTGCGAAGGCGACACCCACCTGGCGCTTCTTGATCGACTGGGCGTCGAGACCGATCTGCTCACCACAGGCGTTGAGCACCGTGTTGGCGCTGTTCGTCTCATGGTCGGTGTAGAAGAACACCGAGCCGGATCCGGTGGCGAGGTCCTGGGCGATGACGAGGTTGCGCCCGTCGCCCAGGGTGAGGGCCCCGCCGAGGAACGACTGGTCGACGTTGAAGACGGCGTAGTCGGGCGCGCCGTCGTTGTCCACGTCGAGGTTGAACTCGAAGAGCGCCGGTGCGACCGCGTGGGTCTGTCGCTCCCAGGTGTTCACCGCGAAGCTCGCCAGGAGCCCGCTCTCACAGAACTCGGTCGGCACCTCGGTGAAGGCCACACCCGCCGCCCGGAAGTCCGGGGTCGGAGCCTGACCGCCGCGACCACCCTCGGGGAGGTCCTCGCTGGTGGCGAGCAGGTTGTAGACCTCGAGTGACGCGGAGTTCACACTCTCGTTGCTCAGCGTGAACGCCTGGCCTCGGCCCTGCTCGACGTCGATGTCCGCCGCCTTGCGCGGCAGGACGTGCCACGGCAGGTGCAGGTCGGACGTCTCACCCGCACCGGTCAGGGTGACGTAGCCGTCGTACTCGAGCAGGTCGAGCCACGCCGGGTCCGCACCCGCGGCACCTGAGTTGGCGGTCCACTCGCGCAGCTTGGCCCCGTCGACCGTCAGGGTGACGTCGAAGGTGGCAGAGCCGCCCGCCGGGACGGTGAGCTGGTCGGTCGACAGGCTCGGAGTGACGGCACCGTTCGCCTCGTCGTCCGCGTACCGGAAGGACGCGGCGATCGAGTAGCTCGCGGCTTCATCGCCGTAGTTCTCGACCGTGACCGTCTTGGTCGCGGTCCAGGTGTCCGGCACGTCGGCGAAGCCGAAGGAGAGCGTGGGCGTGACGCCCTCGGTCTCCCACGCGGAGCCGCTGGCCGCGATGGCGCGGTCGACCCGCACCTCGCCGCCGCCGATTCGGGTGATCGGCGCCAGCCCGGCTCCGGGTTCGGTGTCGATGTCGGTCTCGGCCGTGTTGACGAGCTTGGCCTTGACCTGCGCCGGGACCAGCTCAGGGTCTTCGGCGAGCACGAGTGCGGCGGAACCGGCCACCATCGGAGCAGCACCGGAGGTGCCGCCGAACGGCGCGGTGTCGTCACCGGTTCCGGCGACGGCGGATACCGAGGCGCCGGGGGCGCCGATCTCGGGCTTGATCGCGTTGTTGAAGTTCATCGACGGGCCGCGCGACGAGGAGCCGACCACGGTGCCGACGAGCGCCAAGCCGTCGGTCGGGTCGATGACCACACGGAGTCCGTCGGGAATGCCCTCCTTGAGCTGGTTGCTGTCGGCCTGGCTGATCATGTAGCCGGGGATCTCCTGGCAGTCCAGCGAGCCGTCGCTGTCGGAGTCGCAGGCCACCGGGTCGTAGGCGCCGCTGAAGGGCGCCTCCGGGGTGACCAGTCCGATGATCCCGGCCACGCCGCCGGCGTTGGCGATCGTGGCGATCTTCTGGGTGAACGAGCAGGTCCCGCGGTCGACGAGGACGATCGTGCCGGGCGCGAAGTCCTGGGCGAACTCCTCGCAGCCCAAGAGGTTCCCGCCGTTGCCGTCGCCGTAGACGAGGTCACCCTCGACGACGTCGTCGGGCTCGGCCGACCACTCCTGGAACACCCCGTTGATGACGAGGGCGGTCTCGCCTGCGCCGTTGATCACGTTGAGCTGTGGAAGCACCGCGCCCGGAACCTGTGTCTGGGCGACGCTGAGCGCCGTCGGGGCGGCGGCAGGCGTGCCGGTGACGTAGGGCTTGTTGGAGCCGTTGCCCGCCGATGCCACGGTCAGAACGCCCTCCTCGGTGGCCGCGTCGGTCGCCGCGGCGAGGTCGTCGTCGAAGGCCTGGCCGTAGTTCGAGCCGAGCGACATGTTGATGATGTCGACGTCCTGGTCGACGGCGTACTCGATGCCGAGGATGAGTGCCTCACCGTTGCACGACGGCGAGACCGCAGAGCAAACCTTGACGCCGATGATCGAGGCACCGGGTGCGACGCCGAGCGCGCCGGCGATGATGTCGGCGACGTGCGTGCCGTGACCCTCGAAGTCGATCGGGTCGTCGTCCTCGGTGCGTGGGCCGTTCGGCCAGGTCTCGCCGACGAAGTCGAAACCTTCGACCACCTTGTCCGTCGGAAAGAGACCGTCGCGGGACTCCGGGTCGTCGTATGCGGCCTCGTAGTCGGCCACGGTTCCGCCACCGCCGAGCCCGACGTGCGTGTAGTCCACACCCGAGTCGAGCACGGCCACGGTGATGCCCTCGCCGGTGTTGCCGGACTCCTGCACCGCGGTCGCACCGATGTAGGGCACCGTCTCGCTCAGGTCGAGCTGGTAGTCGGCGACCTCCTTGACCGAGCGGATCACGCCGGTCTCGACGAGCCCGTCGACCTTCGCGCCGTCGATCGTCGCGAAGACGCCGTTCAGCACCCGGTCGACGGTGCTCGTGACGGTGCCGCCGGCGGCCTCGACCGCCGCGGTGACCGCGGCCTGCTCGGCGGCGATGGTGCCGGCGTCCCCGCCGACGGCGAGGGCGGGCTCGGTGAGTCGGATGCTCACCCGGACCTCGCCCTCGGTGCCGACCAGGCCGTCGTCGACGACGAGCTCGGCTGCATTCAGCGGCTCGTCGAGCCGCAGGTCGGACCAGCGGTCGAGATCAGGCCCGTCCCCTGGCGCGGCGGCGGCTCCACCGGCGCCGCCGACGGCGCCTGCCGCGGCGAGCGCAGCGGCGGCGAGCACCGCGGGCACGCGGCGTCTTCTCGGATGTGACATGTCGCTCCTCAGCGTTCGTGGACGGTAGCCCACTGCCCGCGCTCGCTGAGTTGTCACCCTGTGCGCCGCGGGCGTTGCGGATGTGAACAGGACCCCGCGACCGACGACTCACTCATGGTCATCCGAGGGTTGCACCCCTGGCCTGCGGCGATGTCCTGATGTTCATGCTTCGTCACATCAGGTCAGGCTTGAGCCAACACTTGTTCAAGTTTGCACAAGAGTTTTACGGAAGCCGGGTCAGCGGCTGCCGCTGCAGTCGTCCTGGTCTCGGGCCAGCCTCCAGAGACTGGCGGCCATCGCGGCCGCGACCGGTGTCCAGAAGAGCCGCTCCGGTCGGGATGGGGACACCGCGTTCATCACCGCGCCCACCCCGGCGAGGGCGGCGTATGCGGTGCGCACCCGAGTGACCGACGGCGAGGTGGAGGTGGTCGCGGAGGCGGCGAGGGCTCCGGCCCACGCGAGCGCCGACACCCCGCTCGCGGCCCGCAGTTGCGACGGTAGCTCGCGCTCGTGTCCGCCGCCCCAGGCGAGCCGACCCCACGGTGCTCCTGCGGCGAGCGCGAGCTGGAAGCCGACCAGCCCGGAGGTCGCGGCGACGGCGACGGCTCGAGCGGGTCGCACTACGAGGACCGCTCGCGCTGGGCGTGGCCGGCCGCCGGCGTCGTCGGCCGTTCCTGTGGTCGGACGACGATGTTGCCGACCTTGTGCCCGGAGTCGACCGTGCGGTGGGCCGCGACGATGTCGTTCAAGGGGACCGTGCTGTCTAGGAGAACCCGTAGCGAACCGTCGTCGACGAGGTCGAGCAGAGCGGTCATGTCCGCCGTGTCCTCGGCAGCCACCCCACCGCGGACGTTCCGAGCAGTCATCGCGCTGATCAGGCCCACCAGGTCACCGGCCACCAGAAGCAGGACGCCTTCGGGCTCGAGCAACCGCCTCCCGGTGGCTCTCCTCAGCGTTCCGACGGTGTCGACGACGAGGTCGTAGCGGTCGGGCAGCGCGGTGATGTCGGTGCTGCCGTAGTCGACGACCTCTGACGCGCCGAGACGGCGCACGAGGTCGGCGTTCGACGCGCTCGTGACCGCCGTGACGTGGGCGCCGGCGATCGCGGCGAGCTGCACCGCGTTGCTGCCCACCGCCCCCGAGCCGCCGACGACGAGCACCCGATCACCCTGGGAGACGGTGGACTTCACATGGAGGAACTGCCACGCCGTCGTGCCACCGAAGAGCACGCCCGCCGCGTCGTCGTGCGAGACACCTGTCGGCTTGCGGACCAGTCGGTCGGCGGAGACGACTGCCAGCTCGGCGTGGGTGCCCATCCTGGATCCGGCCATCCCGCATACCTCATCGTCGATGGCGAACTCCGCCACATCCGGACCGACCGACTCGACCACCCCCGAGAGGCACGACCCCAGGACGTGCCGTCGCGGCCGGGTCACCCCGAACGCGAGCCGCGCGGACGGCCCGAAGCCGCGGGGGAATCGAGCGGCCCGGATCCGGGCATCGGCCACCGTCACCGCGGTGGCATGCACACGGACGCGGACCTCGCCCTTGCCCGGCACGGGTGGCGGGACTTCCCGGACCGACACGACCTCCGGCGGTCCGTACCGCTCGTACACCGCTGCTCGCATGACTCATCTCCGTCGACTCTGGTTCATCGGCACCCATGCACCGTTTGTGACACCTTACACACGTAAGGTTGCGGAATCCAGCCGTTCGGCCCATGTCGCCCGGATCCGACGGGCGGGGCAGCCCATACCCAGTAGCGTGACCGGCATCACATTCAGCCGGGACGTCGCCGAACGGGACTCCGGCCCACGGTCATGAGGTGCCCGATGAGGCGCGCGATCCCTGTTGGTCTCCTCGGCTGCGGACTCATCGTCGGGGCTCTGGCCGGCGGTCCCGCGCAGGCCGTCGTCGACTCCGGCACCTCTCGCGTCGTGAGTGCGGCAGCCATCAGTGATGTGCTCAACGGTCAGGGTACGAAGCCAACCAAGCCGCCCAAGCCGCCCAAGGGCGGACCCGGCGTCCCGCGAGTGGTCGACGATGCCGTCACCACCGACGAGGACTCACCGACCACGCTCCCGGCCCCGGGAGTCCTGCGCAACGACGGTCCTGGCGGCTCGCCTCGCAGTGTCGCCGCGATCGATGGTTCGGCCTCGGCCGTGGGCGCGCCTGTCGCGCTGCCCTCCGGTGCCGTCCTGCAGGTCGATGCCGACGGTGCGGTCTCGCTCGACCCGGACATGGCTCTACAGCATCTACCGGCGGGCGAACGGTCCACCGAGACGGTCGCGATCACTGTGCAGCACGCCTCGGGAGCCACGGCGACCTCCACGCTCACCCTCCACATCGACGGGCTCAACGACGCCCCCGCCATCGACCAGGACGACCCGGTCGAGGTGGAGACCCGCAGCGACGCGGTCGCCGGAGACCTCGCCCTGCAGCTCACTGCGACCGACATCGACGACGGGGACGTCCTCACGTGGTCGATCCGGACCCAGGCCATGGACGGCGTGGCTTCGGTCGACGCGACGACGGGACTCGTGGACTACCTGCCCGATACCGGCTTCGCCGGACTCGACGAGTTCGTGGTGGGGGTGAGCGACGGCAACGGCGGGACCGACGCCGTGACCGTCCTCGTGGACGTCCTGTCGGCCGGCCCGGTCGCGGTCGACGACATCCTGTCCACCGACGAGGACACCGTGCTCCTCGAGCCGGCCCCTGGCATCCTCGGCAACGACCTCGTGGGCCTCGACGGTCCGCTGTCGGTCGTGGCCGTCAACGGCGTCGAGCCCGACGTCGGCACGCCTGTCGAGCTCCCCTCCGGTCTCATCGTCACCGTCGGTGCCGATGGTGCCGTCACCGTCGATCCGAGCGGGCAGTTCGAGTCGCTCGCGCCGGGTGGGTCGGCCACCGACAGCCTGACCGCGACGATCGAGAACGCGATCGGAGTCCAGGACACCTCAGCCATCGACGTGGAGATCACCGGGGTGAACGACCTGCCGGTGATCGACCAGGGCGCGACCATCCCCGTCCAGACGCTCACCACGGCTGCTCCCGGAGAGCTCGGTCTCGTCCTGACCGCGACCGACCCCGACGTCCCCGACACCCTGACCTGGTCGATCGACACCGCCGCCTCGAACGGCACGGCGAGCGTCGACCCGGTCAGTGGCGCCGTCGACTATCTGCCCGACGCCGGCCTCGACGGCGAGGACTCGTTCGTCGTCGCAGTGGACGACCTCTACGGAGGTCAGGACACGACCACCGTGACCGTCACCGTCGTGCCACCGAACAGCCCCCCGGTCATCGACCAAGGCCCCACGACGACGGTGACGATGAGCGAGGACGGCACCCCGACCGGCTTCGCTCTGACCCTCAGCGCCACCGACGTCAACGGAGACGACCTCACCTGGGCGATCACGACCGACCCCGCGGTCGGCGCCGCCGCGATCACGCCGCCGACGAGCGCCGACTCTGTAGCGCTGACCTTCGCGCCACCGCCGGACTACAACGGCTCGACGACCTTCGTCGTCACCGTGACCGACACCGCGGCGACGTCCGACACGATCACTGTCACGGTGGTCGTCGAGGCCGTCAACGACCCGCCGACGGTCACCGCGCCAGGTCCGTTCAGCGTTATCGGCAACGTCGGCATCACGGTGCCGGACGGCGCCGACGACCTCCTCGCCGGTGCCGCCGACGCCGCGGACGGGCCTGCAGGACTGCCTCTCGCGGTCACCCCCGGCGCCGGCGCCACGACGCAGGACGGTGCGGTGGCGGTCGCCGCTGACGGCACCTTCAGCTACCGACCCGCACCGGGCTTCTCGGGGAGTGACTCCTTCACCTACGAGGTCTGCGACAGTGGGGTGCCCGGCTCGGCATGCACCTCCGCGACGGTGAACCTCACCGTCGACGCCCCGATCTGGTTCATCGACAACAGCGCACCCGCCGGCGGGACCGGGACGCTCTTCTCACCGTTCCCGTCGACGGAGGCCTTCGCTGCCGCCGCCGGCACGACCACCGGTGACGTCTACGTCGCCGAGACGGGCACCGACTACCCGACCGGTCTCTCACTCGGGGCGAACCAGAGCCTCGTCGGCGAAGGCGCCTCCGGCACCAGCCTCGCGACGGTCCTCGGCCGGACCGTCCCGGCCCACTCCAACCCCCTTCCGCCGATCGGTGGCCCCAACCCGGACATCACCCCCAGCAGCGGCAACGGCATCACACTGGGCAGCGGAAACCGGGTCCTCGGGGTCGATGTCGAGGTCACCGGGGCCGGTGCCGGCATCCGCGGCGCGTCGCTGGGCACGGTCACCATCGACGACGTCGGCGTCGTCTCCTCCGCGCAGGGTCCGGCCCTGGACCTGGCCGGCGGCGGCGGAACGATCGACGTCGGTGCCGTCTCGACCAGCGCGCGCACCGGCCCCGGCGTCATCCTCACGAACCTCACCGGATCCGTCGGCATCGCCTCCGCCGCGATCCCCAACCCGTCGTCCGCCGTCGGCAACGCCGTGCACGTCACGGGCGGCTCGGCGGCGATCACGATCGGGACCGCCACCATCGCCAACACGATCGTCGGCGCGGCGACGACGTTCGACGCGACCCGCGGTCTGCCGACGAGCGACGGCAACGGTGACGGCATCTTCATCAAGGACCTCACCGGGAGCTTCACGCTGAGCGGCGGCAGCATCACCTCGTTCGGCGACAACGGAGTCGACATCCGCAACAGCCGCAACGTCACGCTCTCGGGTGTGACCATCGACGGCAACTTCGCGGGCAACAGCGGGGTGCAGGCGCACATCGCCCAGAACCTCTCGATCGTCAACTCGACGATCCGCGAGATCGACGACGTCGACGCGGCTGCCCTGGTCACGGACTCGGGTCTGCGGTTGACCGATATCGAGGGCACCCTCGCCATCACCGGGTCGACGATCAGCCTCTCCGAGGGGTACGCCCTGCGCAACTTCATCGTCGGCAGCGCCCAGCGAGCCGTTGAGCTCGACAACCGGCAGGGATGCACCCACGACGGGACCGCCGACTGCGCGCTCACGGTCACCGTCTCGACGTCCACGTTCTCGCAGTGGGACTTCCAGGGTCTCTCGCTGCGCCACGTCGGCGGCACGATGGCCGTCTCGGTCACCGGCAGCACGTTCAGTCTCATCAACGGAGCCGCCGTCAGCACGGGCCCGGCATCCGCCGCGAGCACCCAGACCCACACCAGCACCCTCACCAACTCCACCCTGACCCAGGTCGGCATCGCTGCCGAGGTCTTCGGCAGTCGCGGCGGCAACACCACAACGACGATCCAGAACAACGTCGTCACGACGACGACGAGCGACGCCGTGCGGCTCGTTGGCTTCAACCAGCCCGGAGCCGGGAGCACCGGCATCTACCGCGGCACGGTCAGCGGCAACACCATCACCGGCGTGGCGGGCCAGCTGCACGGCAGCGGCGGCGGTTCCGGGGTGTTCGTGGCAGCAGAGGACTCGGCGGTCGTGCGCGCCGCCATCCAGAACAACGTCATCAGGGGGCACACGGTCACGGACGGCAACACCGTCGAAGTGCTGCGCACGCAGAACCAGCGCAACGGCGACCTCGACCTGACGTTCCACGACAACACGACGTCGGACTTCGCCACGAACTTCTTCGGAGCCGTCTTCATCGGCAACGACAACGACACGAACGCCGGTGACGGAGTGACCGACACCTGCGTCGACCTCGGCAACAACAGCTACGCGAACGCCGCCGGTCTCTTCGCCAACACCCACGCCTTCGACACGCTCGGGATCGCGACCATCCGGTTGCCCGGCTACACCGGCACCACCGACAACGCCCTCACGGCCTACCTGACCGGCCGCGGAGAGTCCGGCGCTGTCGCCCTCACCTTCGGCAACCAGCCCGTCAACGTCGCGTCCTGCCTCCTCCCGACCACGCCCTGACCACGGCGCCACCGCCGCATCCGCCACCGCATCCACTGGGCGCCCCGCCCCTCGACCTCCACCCACATGCCCCGATCCGCGAGCAGGGAGACCCACATGTCCGATCCGTTCCTCGGCGAGATCAAGGCCTTCGCCTCCGCCGTCATCCCACGGGGGTGGTCGCCCTGCGACGGCCGCATCCTGCCGATCAACCAGAACCAGGCGCTCTTCTCGCTCCTGGGGACCACCTATGGCGGGGACGGCCGGACGACCTTCGCCCTGCCCGACCTGCGCGGCCGCGTGCCGATTCACACCGGAGCGACACAACCGCAGGGCACCGTCGGCGGAAGCGAGACCGTGGCGCTTCGCAGCGAGCAGCTTCCCGCGCATACCCACACCTGGGTGGCGTCCTCGACGCCCGGGGACACAGCCACGCCCGCGGACAACCTGCTCGCGGCCTCCTCGGCGACGAACCCGGCCTGGGCTGCACCCGGAACGCCGGTTGCGATGGCACCCGAGACGGTCGCGACCGCCGGAGGCGGCGCCCCGCACGAGAACATGCAGCCCTGGCTCGCCGTGCAGTACTGCATCGCCGTCCAGGGGATCTTCCCCTCCCGGAACTAGGAGTCACCATGTCCGATCCGTACATCGGCGAGATCCGGCTGTTCGCCGGCAACTTCGCACCTCAGGGCTGGGCGTTCTGCGACGGTGCGTTGGTGTCGATCCAGGACAACGACGCCCTCTTCTCGCTCATCGGGACCACCTACGGCGGGGACGGTCAGACGACGTTCGGCCTACCCGACCTGCGCGGACGTGTTCCGGTCAGCGCCGGAGCGGGACCGGGTCTGAGCTCGCGTGCCCTCGGTGAGTCCGGCGGTGTGGAGACGGTGACCTTGACCACCAGCACGATGGCGAGCCACACCCACCAGGCCTTCGCTGCCGACGACACGTCGCTCAGTCCCGACCCAACCGGTCGGGTTCTCGGACATCCGGTGACGAACACCTATCGGGCGCCCTACGCGGCGCCGAGCGTCGCGATGTCGTCGCAGGGGGTCTGGCCCGTCGGGGGCAACCAGCCGCACGAGAACGTCGCGCCGTCTCTCGTGATCAGCTTCATCATCAGCCTCTACGGCGTCTACCCCAGCCCGTCCTGACCGAGCCCAGCCTGCGGAGGCAACCATGTCCGATCCCTTCATCGGCGAGATCCGTCCATTCGCCTTCACCTTCGCCCCCCGCGGGTGGGCCGAGTGCAACGGCCAGCTCATGCCCATCTCGCAGAACACGGCGTTGTTCGCGCTGATCGGCACCTACTACGGAGGTGACGGCAAGAGCACCTTCGCCCTGCCGGACCTCCAGGGCAGCGCGCCGATGGGTCAGGGCCAGGGTCCGGGACTGAGCACCCGTTTCGTCGGAGAGGTCACCGGCTCCGAGACGGTCACCCTGCTGACGACGGAGATCCCCGCACATGGACACTCGGTCACCGCGCTCGGCCCGGCGAACACCAACACACCTGCCGGCGCCGCGCCCGCGACGGCGCCGACTGTTCGTCAGTACCAGGACGAGGCGGTGGGGAGCGTTGCTCTGGCACCGAACGCACTCGGCATGAGTGGCGGTGGCCAGCCGCACAGCAACCTCCAGCCGTATGCGACGGTCCGCTACTGCATCGCCCTCCAGGGAATCTTCCCGCCGCGGTCATGACCACACAGGCGCCCTACCGGCACCGTCAGCGCGCCGCACTCACCTCCGACGCGTCGTTCCTCCAGCGGTTGTTCACCGACGACCGCAGGCCGATGCTCACGGCCGCCGGGCTCACCCGGGCGACACTGGATGGCCTGCTGGCCATGCAGTGGCGGGCCCAGCGCGCGTCCCACGCACGCATGCATCCGCAACCACTGGACAGCATCATCGAAGTCGGCGGACGAGCCGTGGGCCGGGTCCTGATCGACCGTGCAGCCGACCGCACCCATCTCGTCGACATCGCCCTGTTACCCGAGTGGAGAGGCCGCGGCATCGGGACCGCAGTGGTGCAGGACCTGATCTCCGACGCGCGCTCCCGCGGGGACGCCGTGACCCTGTCCGTCGCGAGGGACAACGACCGAGCCGTCCGGCTGTACCGGCGGCTCGGTTTCGTCGACGACGAGGCGTGCACACCGTCGGCCACATACACGGCCCTGCGCTGCACGTAGCACGGGCGCGCGCAGCCGTACGATCAGCGCGTGCTCGACCCTCGGCTCCTCATCGGCTACCGGATCGCCATCGCCCTGCTCCGCTTCAGCGCGATCGTCACCGAGATCGCGACACTCGTCGAGCGAGGCGTGTTCACGCCGGCGAACTTCTTCAGCTTCTTCACGATCCAGAGCAACATCCTCGTCGTCGTCACCCTGCTCCTCAGCGCGGTCGCACTGGCCGCGGGCGAGCGCGACAGGTTCTCCACTCTGCGCGCGGCCGTGACGGTGTACATCCTCGTCGTCGGGATCGGCTTCTCCCTGCTGCTGTCCAACCTCCAGGGCGTCGACCTGACGGCGGTGCCGTGGGACAACACGGTGCTGCACTACATCGTGCCGGTGGCGATGCTCGCCGACTATCTCCTCGACCGACCAGACCGACGGCTGTCGTTCCGGGCCTCCCTGCTGTGGTTGATCTACCCACTCGCCTACGCCGCGTACAGCCTGATCCGCGGCGACATCGTGGGCTGGTACCCCTACCCGTTCCTCAACCCCGAGACCAACGGAGCCGCAGCGGTGGCCGTCACCATCCTCGGACTCATCGTCCTCGGGGTCGGGCTGATCTGGGTGGTCACGCGCCTCTCCGGTGGCGGCGCCGGCGGCACGGCCGACAGCACCCCACCCACCGACCTCGAGGCGAACCTCGCCTCAGGCTCGCGCGCCGACAGCGACGCCACACCGGACCCGGAAACGCTCAGCAACACGCCTCAGCCGGACATGCCTCAGCGCCCGTGACCGCACGACCACGGGCTCGGGGCATCACCGCTGTCGGAGCCGGACGGTCTTGACTCCCGCGCCATCGGTGCTGACCCGCGCGACGAAGCCCGGATCGTGCATCCGGCGGTGGTGGTAGCCGCACAGTGGCACCGCAACGTCCAAGTCGGTCTGCCCGCCCGCGGACCAGGGATCCTCGTGGTGCAGCTCGCACCAGGAGTACGGCCGGTCGCACCCGACGGCGGCGCACTCGGTGTAGACGGTCGCGAGCGCAACCCGCTGCGCCTCGGTGAAGAACCGGTCCGCCCGACCGAGGTCCAACGGCAGCGATGAGCCACCCAGGACGACGGGCAGGATCCCGGCGTTGCAGGCGAGCCTGCGAGCTTGTCCAGCCGACACGACGTCTCCGGTGTCGAGCTGAGCCGCCCCGATACCCGCTCGCAACGCCTCAAGGTCGACCGTCGCGACGACCGTGGCCGCCACCTTGCCGTGCAGCCGGTCGGTCGGCAGGTGTTCGAGGATCTCGAGCAGCGCCAGCCCGTAGCGGTGCGCCCAGTCGGTCGCGCCGTACGTCGTCGTGGCGTCCTCGGATCCCTCGCATGGCTCGCCTCGGGCCTGACGCGCCCGGTCCCGGCGCGGAGAGGCGATCTGCTGAATCAGCTTGCGCAGCATGGAACACGCGTGCGTGGGCACCGTGAAGTGGCCGCTCGACGTCCCGTCGCCGTTGTCGCGCATCGTGAGCCGGGTGCGCGCCAGGGCACGCCTCTCCTCGTCGCGCAGCTGCTCGTCCTCGTCGTCGTCGATCTCCCTGAGCGACCGTTCCGCCGCTTCGAGGGCGCGCCTGGCCACCTTGCGAAGCTGACTCGGCACGAGGTGCCGGGCCTGTCCGACGAGATGCATTTCGATCGCATCCCGGTGCTCCTGGCTCAGCTCCTCCGGGAGCCGGCGCATCGTCGCCGCGATGATCCGCGCGTGGTCAGAGGAGATCACTCCCTCGGCGAGCGCGCGGCCGACCTCCCCCAGCCCCTCGTCGATGTCCGTCGCCAGCCGCGACTGCGCGAACCCCTCGCCCCCTCCGCACTTCGTCTGTGCCGACGCCCAGGACCCCGTTCCGGTGTGGCCCGCACGCTCGCCGACCCGCGCCCTGTCGGCGGAGGCGAGCACCGCGAGCAGCGCCGAGTCCAGCCGCCGCTTGGCCCGCTCGAGGTCGCGCAGCACCGCCGCGTGCTCCCCCTCGCCGAGATCGGACACGTCCAGCCGGTCGATGGCGCGGTGCACGCCGGAGACCCGCCGTGCCCCATCAACATCGACCGACCGGGCAGCATCGGCCGCCACGGCAGCAGCATCGGGCAGCGGCGTCACCGTCGCGTCCGTGTCGCTCTCCGCCGTCGAGGTCATACAGCCACGCTAGGCACCGCCACCCCCACCGCGAAGCGCCTCCCCACCACCCGTGGATGACACTCCCGACCGCCAGCCGGTTGTGGATTGCCGCGGTGGGTACGACCATGGGGAGGAGAAAAGGACGAGGTGAGAGTCGTGCGACAGGACAGCACACAGATCGAGGGGGCCTTGTCCTCGCTCATCCGGATCCGCCGGGCAGCGGACAGTGACGTTGCCGAGGTGGCCGATCTGTACTGGTTTGCCCGGCAGGCCGCTGCGCCGGCCATCCCTCCGCCCGTCCACACCCGCGAGGAGATCGCCGACTGGATCCGCAGGGGCATGCTGACCGAACGACGCACCTGGGTGGCGACCGACGACGAACGGGTCGTCGGCGTGCTGGCCATGGAGGACCCGGACTGGATCGACCAGCTCTACGTCGACCCGGCGCACCAGGGAGGCGGCATCGGCACCGAGCTCCTCGCGCTCGCTCTCGGCCAGACCGGCGGACACGCCCGCGCCTGGTGCTTCCAGTCCAACACCGCCGCACGCCGCTTCTACGAACGGCACGGCTTCGTGCCGACCACCGAGACCGACGGCGACAACGAGGAGGGCGTGCCCGACGTCCTCTACGAACGCTTCTGAGAACGGCCAACCACCCGCAGCGGTATGCGGTGCTCACCTGCGCGGGGAGCGCCTTCACCGAGGAGGGCGCGTGCGCGACGACCTCGTGGTGGCTGCCCCAAGGACTTGCCCGCCCGACCGCGGTGGCGACCCGCGCATACCTCGCCTCTCCCGGGCTCGCCCTCCCCTGAGCGGAGCCGACAGCATCGGCATGCCGAGCGCGTGACATGCCGCGCCTTTGACCTGCCGGTGCCTCAGCGTCGCGACGGGGGCATGCCGAGCGCGTCACATGCCACGCCTTTGGCATGCCGGTGCCTCAGCGTCGCGACGGGGGCATGCCGAGCGCGTCACATGCCACGCCTTTGGCATGCCGGTGCCTCAGCGTCGCGACGGGGGCATGCCAACCGCGCCGCACCCAAGCCGCCGACCGTCCCACCTCACGTCTCGGTTCCACCAGCCGTTCAGCCCGCCTCGTCCCGAGCCAACCGGGCCGCCGCGAGCGCCTCCGCCGAGCCGGAGCTGCCCCGGATCGCGGTGAGGAAGTCCTCGCGCCACAGGGTGTAGACCGCCAAGCCAGCGCCGCCCGCGACGACGGTGGCCGTCCGCGGCGAGTCGTGCAGCAACGCGATCTCGCCGAACGTCTCACCCGGCCCCAGGTCCGGCCGGGCCACACCGCGCACCGACACCTCGGCCGCCCCCTCCTCGACGACATACAGGCAGTCCCCCTGCTCGCCCTCGGTGATGACCGTCTCGCCCCCCGCATACTCGCGCCGACCGAGCCGACTCGCGAGGTGCTCGACAGTCACCAGTGGAAGCGGCTCGAAGATCTTCGCTCCCGAGAGGAGCTCGGCCGGCGCCGCGCTCTGCACCTCGGCTCGGTCGAGCCGCGCGAGCGGTCGGACGTAGATGGCGACGAGGACCAGGACGGCCAGCGCGATGACGAGGATCGCGGGGCGCACGTCCAGCGCCGCGGCCAGCCCCGGGGCCGCCGCCGAGCCGAGGGCCATGCCCGTGCAGACGATGATCTCGACCGCGCCGAGCGCCTGGGCCGCCAGCCCGCGGGGCGCGAGCCGCGCCACCGAGGTGAAGAGGCCCGGGTCCTCGAGAGCGTTGCCGATCCCGATGACCACCATCCCCGTCACGACCACCCACGGTCCGGAGCCGAGCGCGATCACCGCGAGCCCGACCCCCCACAACGCCACGCCGAGGACGAAGAAGCGCAGCAACCGGGTGACTCGCAGGACGACCCTGCCGATCGCCGCGCCGACCAGTCCTCCGGCGCCCATCGCCGCCCACAGCCAGCCGACCACATCCTCGCCCACCCTGAGCTCCTCGATCACGAGGATGACGAGGAGCACGCTGAGCGCACCGCGCGCGAACGTCTGCGCCAGGACCAGCGTGGCCATGGCTCCGCCTCGGCCGATGCGGAAGAGGACCAACAGCCCGGCGAGATAGGACCCCCGGGTGACCGGCCCCACCACCCGCGTGGCGTAGGCCGCCGGCATCCGGATGGCCGTCATCGGGACGAGCGCGAGGACGATGCACGCCGCGCCGATCGCGAGCGCCCGGTCAGGGGTGGTCGCAAGCAGCGCCGCTCCCGCGAGGGCCGGTCCGGCCAGGGCGGCGCCGCTCTCGATCGCGGCCGCGGAGACGTTGGCGGCGGCAAGGTCGCGAGGCGTACGCACGAGCCACGGCAACAGAGACGCCTGCAGCGGCCGGTACGTCGCCAGCAGTCCGCAGGCCAGCGTGCCGAATCCGAGCGAGACCAGGAGCGGCCCGTCGAGCACCGCCGCGACCGTGGACAGCACAAGCAGGACGCCAGCGGTCGCGACCATCGAGATGATCACCCACCCGAGATGCCGCCGGTCCCCGAGCCGCCCGATCACCGCCGACATGACCGCACCGACGACGGCGAGCGCGACCGAGGTCGCCGCGAGTGCGCCAGGCCCGCCCCGCTGGTAGGCCAGCACGAGCAGGGCCACCGGAGCGAAGAGCCTGCCGGTGGTCGTCAGGGCCCACCCGGCCTGCAGGCCGATCCGGGGGGTCAGTCGGGCGCCTCCGACCATCCCGTCATTGTGCCCGCCCCTCCCCTCCGGGGCGACCGCACAGCCTCACCTCCCGCCCCCACGGCTGCCGCGCAATACATTCTCAGACCAGCCCGGCCCGGTGCGCGAGGATCACCGCCTGCACCCGGTCCCGCACCCCCAGCTTGGCGAGGATGTGCGCGACGTGGGTGCGGACGGTGTTCTCCGTGAGGAACAGCTCGGCCCCGATCTCGGCGTTCGACAGCCCCCGCGCCATCACTCCCAGCACGTCGCGTTCGCGTTCGGTCAGCCGCTCCAGCTCGGCGGCCGCCTCGGGCGCCCCCTCAACGCCGACATACGAGGCTACGAGACGTCGCACGACGGTCGGTCCGAGCGCGGATCCGCCTGCGGCGCAGTCCTTCACGGCACGGATCAGGTCGCGCGGCGGAGTCGTCTTGAGGAGGAACCCCGCCGCCCCGGCGCGCAGTGCACCGAGCACGTAGTCGTCGACGTCGAACGTCGTCAGCACCAGGCACCGCGCCGACGGCGCCACCCGCGCCAGCTGCCCGATCGCGGTCACGCCGTCGACGCCCGGCATCTCGACATCCATGAGCACGACGTCGGGTGTGAGCCGCCGTGCCTGCGACACGGCCGCCGCCCCGTCCCCGGCCTCGCCCACCACCTCGATCTCCGGATCAGAGCCGAGGACGCTTGCCAGCCCCGCGCGCATCATCGCGTGGTCGTCGACGAGGAGCACCCGGACGGTCACGGCACCCGCACCCAGGCCCGGTCGTGCGGCAGCACCGCGCTCACGCTGAAGCCGCTGCGCTCGCCCGGCCCCACCCGCAGCGTCCCCCCGACGGCGGCCACGCGGTCCCCGAGCCCGACGAGCCCGTAGCCGTCCGCCCCCCTCACCCGCCCGGGTCCGTCGTCGGTCACCTCCACCCGCGTGCGTGCACCCTCGCTGCTGACGATGACGTATGCGGTGGCCCCCTCCGCATGCTTGAGCACGTTGGTCAGCGCCTCCTGGACGAGTCGGTGGACGACCGGCATGAGCGGAGCCGGAGGGTGCCCCTGTGTCGCTACCCGCACGTCCAGGCCGGCGCGCCGCAGTCGCTCGACGGTGCGCTCGACATCGCTCCACACCGGCGCGGGGCCGACACCCCACGGGCGGGCGTCGAGCTCGGCCAGCGCGGTCGTGACAGTCTCGTCGATGGCGTGCAGACCGGCCCGGGTCGCGTCCGGGTCCTGCGGCCAGGCGAGCTCGGCGGCGCCCGCCTGCACGGCGACAAGGCTCACCGCGTGGGAGACGACGTCGTGGAGCTCGCGGGCGACCTCACGCCGGGTCGTCCGCGCCGCGACCGCACCGGCTTCGGCGAGAGCGGCCTGGTGTGCCCGGGCCCGTTCCTCCGCCCGGGTCCGGCTGCGGCGGGTCCGGCCGACGACGACGGCGGCGACCGAGACGACCGACAGCACGACGATCGTGATCGGTGCGTTGTCCGGGTCGTGGGCGAACCGGGTGGTGACGGCGCACGCATACAGGGTCACCGCCGACCCGATCGTCACCGAGGTCTGCCTCGGCTCCAGGAGGCTCCACAACAGCAACCCGACGACGACCGGGTAGAACACGCCGTCCCCGACGGGGGCGTCCACGACCGCGCCCAGGAGGAGGATCGAGGCACAGGCGAGCGCGGCCGCGACAGGCGCGACCCGGCGGACAAGAACGGTCAGGGCCATGACCGCACTCATCGGCCACGACCCGCTCTGCCCGGGCAGGAGGAGCATCTCGAGCGACGTGAGGGCGACAACGGCCGCCGCGAGCACCGCGTCGCGCCGGCCGATCGCACCCCCGGACGCGTCCTGCCCGTCACCTGGGCCGAGCCCCGGCCCCTCGACCGGACGCCCCGCGCCGTTCGCCCCCGACCCGTGGTCGACCTCGTCACTCCCACCGAGAAGCCCGAGCTGACGCCGCAGCTCGGCCATCGCGGACCGGCTCTCCCGCTGCATCGCCTCAAGAGCCGAGCGTGGGTCGTCCGCAGCCTCGGCGACGACCACGAGATCACGGACCGCGACCAGCGAGCGCCTCACCGACCGATCGATCTCGACCGACAGCCGCGCCCGTTCGTCCTCGACCGCCCGACGGGACGCCTCACCCGGCCCGACAGCGGCGACCCTCCGCGCGTGGCGGCGCGCCCCTCGAGACCGAGCCACCGAGCCCAGCACGCCGTGGGTCAGCAGCAACAGGAAGGACAGCAGCACGCCCACGAAGACGAGGTCCACCGACGGCCAGTCCTCCCGCACCGCGACGGCCGTCGCGACAGCGAAGGCGACGACGACCAGGCCGGTCTGCGCCGCGGGTGAGGACCGCATACCGGACAGCGTGCCACCGACCCGCTGGGGCGCGCGTCGTCCGCACGGACGAGATGAGGTCGTCCGTGCGGCGCCCTGACTCGTCGGCAGGGGTGACGCCGTCTCGCGACCCGGCGGGGACCGTGGTCACAGCGGGCTCGACGGGAGCCCCGAGGACCTAGGAGGGTCTCATGTCACAACCAGTCACGATCGCCGCGCTCGGCGGAGCGGCCGCCCTCTCGGCCATCGCGCTGAGCGACGCGGTCACCTTCGCACTGACGGGGCAGCACACGAGGTTCAGCGACGACTTCGGCGTGAACCCTGCGTTCGTCCTGGGGGGCATCATCCACTCGCTCGCCTACCTCGCCTTCGCCGGCGTGCTGTGGAGCAGGCGGTCCCAGGTCGACGGCGGCAGCGGGTTCCGTCGGGCGGTGCGGCGGATCCTCACCGGTGCCCTGCTCTTCCTCGCCGTCGGGATGTCCGTCCACGCGGTGCTGTCCGTCGCGTCGGGCGAGGTCAACGACGACGCGGTCTTCGGCGCGGTCGCCGGCATCGCCCTTCTCCTCATGATCGTCGGCAGTGTCACGCTCGGGTTGTCCCTCATGCGCCGCCGTGACATGCGACTGGCGGCCTGGACGCTGAGCGGCATCCTGCCCGCGATCGGTCTGACGATCGTCCTCGGCGCGACCGGCAGCCCCTGGGCGCACCCGGCATATGCGGAGGCGCTCGTCAGCTTCGGCCTCGCCTTCATCGGTCTCGCGCCGCAGCGGGAGCCGATCGAGTCGACCCGCCGAGAGGCGACGCTGTCACCCGCACGCGGGTAGCCCCCATCCAGGATGCCGAACCGCCTCGACGGGCGACCGCAGACACCGCCGACCGGGCACCATGGTGCCCATGGCACTGCGAGTGGTGCGGCTGGGCGGCCCGCGCGAGCCCGGCGAAGGTCTGCGCATCGGCACGGTGCGCAGACCGCCGCGCGGCGTCCCGAAGGCGGAGTTCGCGAGCCGCGACTTCTACGACGTGTGGCTGCCCGAGCTGAGCCCGAGCCAGGAGCTCGTCAGCGCCGCCCAGCGCGCGACGACGGAGCGCGAGTGGGCCGGCTTCGTGCGCGCCTACCGCGCCCAGATGGCCACCCCGGCCGCCCGCCACCTCATCGACCTGCTGGCCGCGCTGAGCCACCGGGCCGACATCAGCGTGGGCTGCTACTGCGAGGACGAGAACCGTTGCCACCGAGGCGTTCTCGCACAGCTACTCGCCGACGCGGGCGCCGAGATCGCCTGACGATCACCCCTCGCTCGACCCCTCCCCGGAGCCCCGCTCGACCGGCGTGTCCTGGCTGAACGTGTTGACGAGCGACCCGTCCGGCTCGCGCCGCCAGATCGAGCTCACCATCCACTCGAGCGGCTCGCCGTCCGCGGTGGGCCGGAACCGCACCCGGTATGCGATGAGCGCGCTGTCCTGCCCCGTCGCCATCGTGCGGGTCTCGAGGATGTCGAACTCGGCGACGATCGGCCCCTCGTCGAGTTCGGCCACGTGGTCGTCGCGGTCGACGAACCCGGTCGGGTAGACGCCGAGGAAGTCCGGCGCGAGCAGCGCCCGGTCGGCCGCCCGGTCGCCGGCCCGCAGCGCCTCCCAGACCGCCGTCTCCGCGGCGAGCAGCTCGGCCTCGGTCGGGGTCACGCTGGCGATGCTAGCCCCACCCCGCTCCATACCCGCCCCGTTCCGGCCCCACAACGAAGCGGAGCCGGTATGCGGTCCGCACCACCGCATACCGGCTCCACTCCGGCGCGGCTTGACACAGTCTGTGCAGCCTCCTCATCATTCTCACGTGCGGGTCCGCCCGCACCGAAGGGGAGTACCCCCTCACGCTGTGTCGTCACTTCGGGCCTCCGGCTCCGGCGCAGCGGGCCACCCTCGCGGTGTGCCGGGAGAGACCTTCGTTCCACTCAGGTGAAACGAAAGGTTCCCTCCTCATGGACGTCCCCCTCTGGGCTTGGCTCGCCGTGCTCGGCGTCATCCTCGCCATGCTGGCCCTCGACCTGTTCATGCACCGCGACGCGCACGTCATCTCCGTCCGGGAGGCGGCCGCGTGGTCCGGCGTCTGGGTCGCGCTCGGTGTCGCCTTCGGCGGCGTGCTCTGGTCGGTGTACGGCGCCGAGATCGGCCAGCAGTACTTCGCCGGCTACCTCATCGAGAAGTCGCTCGCCGTCGACAACGTCTTCGTCTGGGCGATCATCTTCACCTTCTTCGCGGTGCCCCGCGAGTACCAGCACAAGGTGCTCTTCTACGGCGTGCTCGGGGCGCTCGTCTTCCGCGGTGTCTTCATCGCGGCCGGGTCGGCGCTCATCGCGAGCTTCTCGTGGATCCTCTACGTCTTCGCGGCGTTCCTGCTCGTCACGGGCTGGAAGATGCTCCGCCAGCGGGACAGCCACATCGACCCCTCGCAGTCCCGCACCCTGGCGCTGTTCCGGCGCGTCGTGCCGATGGTCGAGGAGTACCGCGGCCAGCGCTTCTGGATCCGGCGCGGCGGCGTGCTCGTGGCGACCCCGCTCCTCGCGGTCCTCGTCCTCGTCGAGGTCACCGACATCATCTTCGCCGTCGACTCGATCCCCGCGATCTTCGCCGTGACCGATGAGGTGTTCGTCGTCTTCACCGCCAACGCCTTCGCGATCCTCGGCCTGCGCGCGATGTACTTCCTCCTCGCCGACCTGATCCACCGCTTCGTCTACCTCAAGGCCGGTCTCGCGCTCGTCCTCATGTGGGTGGGCGTCAAGATGCTCCTCAAGATCGACGTGTACTACATCCCGACGACGGTCAGCCTCGCCATCGTCGCGACGATCATCGCGACCTCGATCGGCCTGTCGCTGCTCCGCACCCGCGGCCAGGAGAGGCACGCGCCGGACGTCGAGAGCCGCCCGTTCCGGGTCCGCGACGAGGAGGGCGGCCTGCTGCCGGGCCACGAGGCGGAGTACGGCGATGACACCCCGGCCCGCATCGTCGGCGGCACCGCGGCCCAGCGCCGCCGGCTCGGGCTCGCGGACGAGCCGGTCCGGTCGAGCGGCTGACCGCTCCACGGGGGCGGGAACAGCGCCGGTATGCGGTCCTCGCCCCCGCGCGTCGGCTCACCGCAGGCGTTGGTCGCCCTGCGGACGGCCGACCGGGACGAGGTCCGGGGTCCGGACTCTCCCGATGGGCAGGTCGACGACCAGCTCGGTTCGGCCGGGGACCGAGCTCGCGGCCACCGCGCCGCCATGCGCCTGCACGACCGCGGCGACGATCGCCAGACCCAGACCGCTGCTGCCCGCCGTCCGCGAGCGCGAGGTGTCGCCCCGGCGGAAGCGCTCGAACACGTGCGGCAGCAGCTCCCCGGGGATGCCGGGCCCGTCGTCGCTCACCGTGAGACGGACGCCGACCCCGCCGGGGACGGCAGCCGGCTCCAGCCCCGCGGTGACGGTCGTCCCCGGAGGCGTGTGCACGCGGGCGTTGGCGAGCAGGTTGGCGACGACCTGGTGCAGCCGGCCCCGGTCCCCGATCACGACGACCGGATCGGAGGGCAGGGCCAGCCGCCACCGGTGCTCCGGACCGGCCACCCGGGCGTCGCCGACTGCGTCGACGAGCAGGGCGGACAGGTCGACCTCCTCCTCGCGCAGGCCGGTGACTCCGCCCTCGGAGTCCAGGCGTGCCAGGAGGAGCAGGTCCTCCACCAGGCGGGACATCCGGGTCGCCTCGGACTCGACCCGGTCGAGGGCATGGGCGACGTCCGCGGGGACGGGCTCGGGCACCCGGTGAGCGAGCTCGGCGTAGCCGCGGATCGCGGCGAGCGGGGTGCGTAGTTCGTGGCTGGCGTCCGCGACGAACTGGCGCACCTGCCGCTCGCTCGCCTCCCGAGCGTTCAGCGCCGCGGCGACGTGCCCGAGCAGGCGGTTCAGTGCCGCGCCGACCTGGCCCACTTCGGTGTTCGGGTCGGTGTCCTCCTCAGGGACCCGGTCGCGCAGCACGACCTCGCCGGTGTCCAGTGGCAGCTCGGCGACCCGCGAGGCGGTGGCCGCGATCCGATCGAGCGGCTGCAGGGCGCGCCGCAACAGAACCGTCCCGACCACCGCGACGAAGGTCAGCCCGACGAGAGCGATCAGGAACATCGCCCGGGTCAGGCGGGCGACGGTCTCCTGGACCCCGTCCAGCGACAGGCCGGTGACGATCACCCGCTCGCCGGCACCCGGGACGGCGACCACCCGGTAGGCGCCCAGCTCTGCTCCCAGGTCGACCGTTGTCACGCCGCCGTCCGCGGGGACGTCCGCCAGCACGGCCGCGTCCGCGGTGTCGACGGGCTGTCCGACCCCCGTCTCCGCGAGCACCCCGGCCCGCTCGACCGCACCGTCGACGACGAGCGCGGCGAGGGTGTCCACGGGTTGGCCCGGGATGGCGAGGAAGACCGGCACCCGTCCTCCTCGACCTCCCTCCGGTCCGCGTTCGCCTCCGACATCGGGTATGCGGTCGGCCGCCCGCTCCGCTCGCTCCACGGCGGCGATGAGCTGGGTGTCGAGGCGTTGGGTGAGCACTCGGTGGACCGAGGCCACGCCGAGAACGGCGATGACGGTCGCCACCAGCGCGAGGAGGGCCAGGACGGCGACGAGGACGCGGCGGCGCAGGCTCCATCGAGACGCCGCGCCGCGGGAGCCGCTCACGGCGGCGGCTTGAGGACGTAGCCGGCACCGCGCATGGTGTGGATCATCGGCTCGCGGCCGGCGTCGATCTTCTTGCGCAGGTAGGAGATGTACAGCTCGACGATGTTCGCCTGACCCCCGAAGTCATAGCGCCACACCCGGTCGAGGATCTGCGCCTTGCTGAGCACCCGGCGCGGGTTGCGCATGAGGAACCGCAGGAGCTCGAACTCCGTCGCGGTGAGCTCAACGGCGTCGCCGTCGCGCCAGACCTCGCGGCTGTCCTCGTCGAGGACGAGCGGACCGACGACCAACCGTGGGTCCGGGGCGGCCGCGACGACCGCGTGGGTGCGACGGACCAGCCCGCGCAAGCGGGCGATGACCTCCTCGAGGCTGAACGGTTTGGTGACGTAGTCGTCCCCACCGGCGGTCAGACCCGCGATCCGGTCCTCGACCGCGTCCTTGGCGGTGAGGAAGAGGACCGGGACGTCGTCGCCCTGACCGCGCAGCCGGTGCAGGACCGACAGGCCGTCGAGGTCCGGAAGCATGACGTCGAGGACGACGACGTCGGGACCGAACTCGCGGATCTGGTGCAGTGCGGCCTGACCCGTGCCCGCCGTGCGCACGTCCCACCCCTCGTAGCGGAGCGCCATCCGCAGCAGGTCGGCGAGGACGGGCTCGTCGTCGACGACGAGGACCCTGACCGCGGAGCCGTCCGGGCGGGTCAGTCGGCTCAGCCGAGGTGACGGTGCGGGTGGCGTGGTCGACGGCGACATGGTCACCTACTCACTCTGACCACCTCCGCTGTACTCCGTCTTGGCGCTTCCTGTGAAGACCCTGTGCGTCGGGCTCGGACTCTCACGCCGAACACTGTGCCGATCGACAGCCCCGGCACAGCCCCGGCACAGGATCGATGAGCACGGTCGTGAGTGGAGCCGGGAAGGCCCCGGATCGTCACGAAAGGGAGAACCACTCATGAGCATGAGACGCAGACTCGCCGCGGGCGGAACCGCCGCCGCATTGGCGCTGACCGGTATCGCCGTCACGACGGCTGGTGCGGCCTGGGCTGTCGCCACCGACACCTCCACCAGCGACACGACCGACACGACCGACGAGAACGACGGCACTGGTGACACCTCCACCGAGCGTCCGTCCATCGTCGAGCGCATCGCCGAGGCGCTGGCCGGACTCGTCGACGACGGCACGATCACCGAGGACCAGGCAGCGGCGGTCGCCGAGGAGCTGGCATCCTCCGAGGAGCTCCGTGGGGGCCCGATGGGCCACGGACCCCACGGCTGGATCGGCGGCATGGAGCGCCCCGGCCTCGAAGCCGCCGCCGAGACGTTGAACCTCACCGAGGACGAGCTGCGCTCAGCCCTGCGCGACGGCAGCTCCCTCGCTGAGATCGCCGAGGAGCAGGGCGTCGCGGTCGATGACCTCGTCGACGCCCTCGTCGCCGCGGCCGAGGATCGGCTCGCCCAGGCGGTCGAGGACGGGCGGATCACCCAGGAGCGCGCCGACGAGATCGCCGCGACGCTGCCCGAGCGGGTGGCCGAGGCGCTCGAGCGCACCTGGGAGCCACGCGGGCCGGGTCACCGCGGTCACCGTGGCGGCATGCACTCCGACGACGGCACGACCGAGGACGGCACAGCCCCCGACGAGAGCACGGACGGCAGCACCGAGGGATCATCGCTCGACCGGAGCGCCTGACGGGTGAGCCGGTATGCGGTGGTCGCCACCGCATACCGGCGCGCCACAGGTCGCGAGGTCGTAGGCGTGGACCCGGTCCACCTGCTCCTGGTTCCAGATCTCCTCGTCCTGCAGACCCTCGGGGACCAGCCACTTCGGCGAGTCTTCGGTCGGCCAGCACGGTGGCGCAGTACTCCGCGGCCTCGGATGGCGGGTCGCAGCGGTGTCGTCGGTTGACTGTCGCATGGGTCGGTCCCTCTCGGCGGCGACCGGCCAGGAGCCGGGCTGTCACTGGACTGGACCTGTCGACAGTGCAGATGACCGGCGGAGCTCCGGTATTCGGTCATCCACACCGATCACCGGGCGGCAACGCCTGCAGCGGATGAGAGCCTCAGCGGCGTCGGCTTCTCGAGCCCGCCCCGGCGCCACTGCCGGAGAAGAAGATCGAGATGCCGAAGATGTAGCCGAAGTCGTACCAGGCGCCGTTGTTGTCGACCTCGTAGATCCCGACGGAGTCGTTGAACAGCGACACGATGAACGCGATCGGCGCGATGAACCCCTGCCACAGGCCGAGCCAGAAGCCGGCGTCGTTCGCCGAGTCCGCCGCCTCGTTGGCGCTGGCAGCGCAGCCCGCGAGCAGGACGACGAGCAGTGCGACTCCGGCGATCACCCGGATCCCAGGTCGACGCGACCGTGCAGTGGTGCGAGTTGTGGACGATGTCATGACCCACCTCCTCCCACCACGGTCCCACCGATCCGCCCACGACGGACGGCGAACCGGTGGTTTCGAGGCCGAATGGCCATCGCTCGACCGTTCGCCGTTTCGGTCCTATGTGGGAGAAGTGGCGGGCGACCGTTCGCCGTTTCGGTCCTATGTGGGAGAAGTGGCGGGCGACCGTTCGCCGTTTCGGTCCTATGTGGGAGAAGTGGCGCGCAGGGCAAGGGCAGGCAAGGCTGGCCTTGCGAGACAGGCTTCACACCGCCCGGCGCTGGCTCCCACCGACGCCGCGAGCGCAGACTGGAAGGGTCCACAGCGAGGCCATGCACCCTGGCCTCCGGACGACTCGAACGTGTCGCCCGAACAGGTCGAGGACCTGACCCCGCTCACCGTGGCCGAGACCAGCGGAGAGCGCCATGAGCACCGAGTCCAGCACCCCGGACGTACCCGTCGACGAGTCGACCGCGCTCGACCCACCGGGCACCGAGGACGAGTTCCCCTTCGAGTCTCCGGAGTTCGGCGTCGGCGGATTCCTCCCGCACCTCGACCCACCCAACCTCACCGACGGCGGTGAGACCCGATGACGGCGACCCCCCAGACCCCCACGCCTCCCGCCTACCCCGGCATCCCGGCCGTCATCCACGGCAACGGCGCCGTTGCCCACGTCATGAGCCACGTCTGCGGCGGGGTGATCGGATACCCGATCACGCCGTCGACGGAGATCGCCGAGCTCTTCGAGGCGGCGCGGGCCGAGGGCCGGGTCAACGTCTGGGGCAAGCACCCGTTCTTCTTCGAGCCCGAGGGCGAGCACTCGGCCCAGAGCGGCGCGCTCGGCGCCGCGCTCACCGGCGGCCAGTACGTCTCGAACGCCTCCTCGTCCCAGGGCATCCTCTACGCGATGGAGTCGCACTACGTGACCGTCGGCAAGAAGGTCGGCGGTTTCGTCCTCCAGGTCGCCGCCCGCGTGGTCTCCAAGCACTCGCTCAACGTCATGGCCGGCCACGACGACATCTACGCCCTGCTCTCCTCCGGCTACACGATCATCGTCGGCTCCAACCCGCAGGAGGCGGCCGACCTCGCGGCGATCTCCTACCGCACCGCCGCGCTCTCCCTCATCCCGGTCGCCAACGCGATGGACGGCTTCTCGACCAGCCATATGCTCAGCGAGGCGCGCCTGCCCGAGCCCGAGCTGCTGCGCGACTACCTCGGCGACCCTGCCGGTCGCATCCCCTGCCCGACCGTCGCCCAGGAGATCCTCTTCGGCGCCAAGGGCCGCGTCTTCCAGCTGCGCGGATTCCTGGAGCGGCACCGCCGCGACGTCCTCGACAGCGACATCGCGGATCTGCACGCCTTCCTCGACGCCCGAGCCGACGACGTCGAGCGGGACACCGCCGGCGAGCTCGTCGACCTCACCCTCGCCTGGGTCCCCGAGGAGCTCCACGGGCCCTGGCGCCGTCAGTGGGTCAACGCGCACACCAAGGGCACCCGCCAGCTCGTCCCCGCGCTCGTCGACGTCCACAACCCCGGCCTGACCGGCCCGGTCCAGAACCAGCCCGACTTCCAGGCCGGCGCGGTCGACCACCGCACCCACTTCGCCTCCGCCGTCCCGTCCCTGGTCCGACAGGCGATGACCGAGTATGCGGTGCTCACCGGCCGCGAGTACGCCCCGGTCCTCGCGTACGACTGCGACGACGCCGACGTGGTCATGGTCGGCCTCGGCTCGGTCGGCGACGACGTGCGCGCCGTCCTGCCGCACCTGCGCGCCAACGGGATCAAGGCCGGCCTGGCGTCGGTCAAGCTGCTCCAGCCGTTCCCCGAGGCGGAGCTCGTCGACGCGGTCAAGGGCGCTAAGGCCCTCATCGTCCTCGAGCGCAGCGACCAGACCGCGCTGACCCAGGTCGTCACGACCGCGCTCTTCAAGGCGCGCGAGAACGCCGCGGTCGGCGAACAACGCCACCCCGGCATCCCGCCCCTGACCGACACCCCGCGCCTGACCACCGCGATCTTCGGCCTCGGCGGCCACGACCTCCAGCCGCGCCACCTCATCGCCGCCTTCGAGCAGGCCCACGCCGACACCCTGCCCCCGCTCGTCTACCTCGGCTCACAGTTCTTCACCGACGACCCCGGCAGCGAGTCCCTGGCGAGCTTGCAGGAGCGGCTGCGCACCGCATACCCGGAGACGCAGCTCATGGGTCTGCGGACCGGACCGAACCCGCGGCTGCTGCCCGAGGACGCCCTGCGGATCCGCTTCCACTCGGTCGGCGGCTACGGCACGATCGCGACCGGCAAGCTGCTCACCGACATCCTCGCCGGCGTGCTCGGCATGCACTCCAAGTCGGCCCCGAAGTACGGCTCGGAGAAGTCCGGCGCCCCGACGAACTACTACATCACCCTCAGCCCGGAGCCGATCCTCCTGACCAACGCCGAGCTCGAGGAGGTCGAGGTCGTCATCGCGCCCGACCACAAGGCGTTCGTCCACACCAACCCGCTCAAGGGCCTCGTCGACGGCGGCACCTTCATCCTGCAGACGAACCTCTCCCCCGAGCAGCTCTGGCGGGAGCTGCCCAGGTATGCGCGGCGCACCATCCGCGACAAGCACATCCGGTTCTTCACGATCGACGCCTTCGAGGTCGCGCGACGGCACGCGCCGACACCCGACCTCGAGACGCGGATGATGGGAATCGCCTTCATCGGCTCGGTGGCGGCGAACGTCGACCGGGTGGCGCACGGCGCGCCCCGCGAGGACATTCTCGAGAAGGTCCGGGCCCAGCTCGAGAAGAAGTTCGGCCGCAAGGGCGCCGATGTCGTCGCGAGCAACATGGCCGTCGTCGCCGACGGGATCGAGGCGACCGTGCGGGTCGACTACGACGCTCCGGCGATCGTCGCGATCGACGAGGGCCCGGCCGAGCGCACCCAGCTGCTCACCGTCGCGATGTCGGCGTCGATGTGCCCGAGCACGACGGCCGAGCGCACGAGCGGGCTGTTCGACCCGGCGTACTACGAGGACCTCATGGCGCGCCCGTTCCGGGAGGGCACGATCGCGGAGGCTCCCGTGCTCCCAGGAGCCGGCCTCTTCATGCCCCCCGGGACGGGTGCCGCCAAGGACAAGGGCCTGTTCCGGCGCACCGTGCCGCAGTTCGACCCGTCGATCTGCACCGGCTGCCTCGACTGCGCCCTCGTCTGCCCGGACGCGGCGATCCCGAACACGGTGCACGAGGTGCACGATCTGATCCTCGCCGCGATCGAGAAGACCGAGGCGACGGCCGGCCAGAAGGACAGCCTGCGTGCTGCCGTCTACGGCATCGCCGAGCGCACCCGCGAAGCTCTGCGGCGCCGGGTCGACCAGCCGTTCCACGAGATCGTCGCGACCGCGGCGGCCCCTGCCGCGACCGACGCCGTCATGGCGAAGGTCGTCGAGCGGCTCGTCGCGACCCTCGCGACATACCCGGTCGCCCGCACGCGCCCGTTCTTCGACTCGCCCGAGAAGGACGAGCCCGGCACCGGCGGCCTGTTCGCCGCGACCGTCGACCCGTGGAAGTGCACCGGGTGTCTCGAGTGCGTCGAGGTCTGCGGGCCGGGCGCGCTCACCTCGATCGACCAGGACGCCGACATCCTGAGCGGCCTGCAGGAGCGCTTCGCCTTCATGACGGCGCTGCCGAACACCCCGGACCGGTTCGTCGAGGGCTCGGACGAGCCGGACGGCGACATCAAGCGCCTCATGCTCGACCACGACAACTTCTATGCGACGACCGGCGGCCACGGCGGCTGCCGCGGCTGCGGCGAGGTCACCGCGATCCGGCTCGTCATGTCGACCTCGCACGCCCTCGGCGAGCGCAGGCGCCGCGCCCAGCTGAGCGAGCTCATGGCTCTCGTCGACCGGCTCTACGCCAAGCGCGCGACCGTCGACGACGAGGATCGCAAGACCCGGATCTCCGGCGCGATCACGGCGCTCGAGCGCCGGCTCTACCTCCTCGAGGGCGGCCCGACCGGCAACGGCCCGGCGTCGACGATCATCGCCAACTCGACCGGCTGCAGCAGCGTCTACGCCTCGACGATGCCGTTCACCAACTACCTCGACCCGTGGGTCAACAGCCTCTTCCAGGACGCCCAGCCACTGGCCAAGGGCATCTTCGAGGGCCTCGCCGCCCAGCACGTCGACGACGTCCGTGCCCTCCGGACGGCCGAGCTCGAGCTGAGCGACGCATACGACCCGGACGTCCACGACCGGCAGCTCACCCGGCTCGGCTGGGGCGACTTCACCGACACCGAGATGCGGCTTCTGCCCACCGTGTTGACGATCGGCGGCGACGGCGCGAGCTACGACATCGGCTTCGGCGCCATGTCGCGCATCCTCGCCAGCGACACCCCGATCAAGGTGCTCGTCCTCAACTCCGGCGCCTACTCCAACACCGGCGGCCAGACGTCGACGGCGAGCCTCACGGCGCAGGACTCCGACCTCGCGCGCTTCGGCTCGGCGCACGACGGCAAGCACGAGTCGCGCAAGGAGCTCGGCCTCATCGCCTCGTTCCACCCCAACGTCTACGTCGCGGCGACGAGCACGGCCATCCAGGGGCACTTCCTCAAGACCGCGATGGAGTTCCTCCAGTTCCAGGAGGCGGCGGCGGTGCTCGACGTCTACACCCCCTGCGGCTCCGAGCACGGCATCTCCGAGGACGCCTCGGCCAACCGGGCCCGCCTCGCCGTCGAGAGCCGGATGAACCCCGTCTTCGTCCACGACCCGCGCCGCGGCTCGACGCTGCACGACTGGTTCGTCCTCGACGGCAACCCCGAGCCCAAGGAGACGTGGGCCAAGACCGACCTCGCCTACCGCGACGAGGCCGGCGACCTGCAGCTCATGCGGCTGCCGGTCACGCCGGCTGAGTTCGCCCTCGGCGAGACCCGCTTCCGCAAGCAGTTCCACCGGCTCCCCATCGAGTTCGAGGACGTCGCCGTCCCCATGGACGAGTACGTCGAGCTGAGCCTCGAAGAGCAGGCCGCGAAGGTGCCGTTCATCTACGCCACCGACGCCGACCAGCACCTCCTCAAGGTGCGCTGCTCCGGCGCGATCGTCGCCCTGGTCAAGGAGCGCCGGCGCTACTGGCAGACGCTGCAGTGGCTCGCCGGCGTCCACGAGGCCTCGCTCACCGCGCTGCACCGCAGCGACCTCGAGGACCTGCGGGCCAAGTACGAGCAGGCGCTGCGCGACCGCGAGGCCTCCATCGACGACATCGCCAACGCGATGTCCTCGCTCGCGACGTCGAGCCGCGCGCCCGCCGGGCTCGGGTCGGCGGTCCCCGTCCGGACCGCGGGAGGTATGCGCGGCGCACCAACCACCGCCACCTCACCCCCGGGGGGGGTGGGGGCCGCCGGTGCCGCCACCGCGGCGGCCGAGCCAATGGTCGGCGCGACGGGAGCCGCCCCTGCGGGCGCACCGGTCTGGCTCGCCGAGAGCGACATCCCCAAGTGCAACGACTGCGGCACGTGCTACCAGGAGCTCCCGCAGCTCTTCGAGTCGACGACGATGGTCATCGACGGGGCCGCCCAGAAGGTCGCCCGGATGATCCCCGGGGCGCTGGAGAGCGTCGAGCTGACGCCCGAGCTCCTCAAACGGGTCGACCGGGTCAAGAAGACGTGCGACGCGGAGATCATCCAGTGACGACCTCGACCACCGGCTCACCGGCGCCCGCGAGCGCGACGGGGCCACCGCATACCGACTCCCTCGCCGACCGACAGGTCGAGCTGCTCCGGCGGCGTCTGGAGGCCCAACCGGAGGCGTTCCGAGAGCTGTTCATCGAGGACGGCATGGCCGCCGTCGTCTGGGAGTTCACCCAGCCGGAGCTGAGCGAGGAGTTCACCCGCGCCTTCTGGGAGGTGCTCCTGCGCGAGGACGACGCGAGCAGGGTGCTCATGCGCTTCGCCTGGGGGCTGCCGCTGAGCCGCAAGCGCAAGTTCATCCGGGCGATCGACGCCTACCTCTCCGACCGTTACCCGATGTTCAGAGGTCTGTCCGACGGCTGGCCGGCGGGCAGTTCCATCCCGCCCTACATCCGCGGGCCGGAGGAGCGGGGGCACGACTTCGAACTCGTCAACCAGGGCTACCTGGGCTACCTGAACACCGGGCTCACCCGCGGCGAGGTCGACCTGCTCGTCTGGCTCGAGGCGCTGCGCGACAAGCAGTGCGAGGAGAAGCCGTGCGAGGTGGGCATCGTCATCGCCGGGCGCCCCGAGCCCAAGGGCGGCTGCCCGGTCAAGATCCACATCCCGCAGGTGCTCGAGCTCGTGGGGACGGGGAGGTTCCACGAGGCACTCGAGCTCATCGAGGCGGCCAACCCGCTGCCCGACGTCACGGGCCGGGTGTGCCCGCAGGAGCTGCAGTGCCAGAGCGGCTGCATCTTCAAGCGGACCCCCGTCGCCTTCGGCCAGGTCGAGTGGTTCCTGCCCGAGCGGGAGAAGCTCGTCGACCCGAACGCCGCCGCGGTCCGCTTCGGCGGCCGACCCGACCCGTGGGAGGTGGCGGCCAAGCCGCCGGTGGCGATCATAGGCTCCGGGCCGTCGGGCCTGATCAACGCGTATCTCCTTGCGGCTGAAGGATTCCCCGTCACGGTGTTCGAGGCGTTCCACGCCCTGGGCGGGGTGCTGCGGTACGGGATCCCCGAGTTCCGGCTGCCGAACGAGCTCATCGACGACGTCGTGGGCAAGGTCAGGCTGCTCGGCGGGCGGTTCGTGCCGAACTTCGTCGTCGGCAAGACGGCGACGATCGATGATCTGCGGGGGGCCGGATTCTGGCGTGTCTTCGTCGGAACGGGTGCCGGCCTCCCGCGCTTCATGAACGTGCCCGGTGAGCACTACCTGAACGTCATGTCGGCGAACGAGTTCCTCACCCGGGTCAACCTCATGCAGGGCCTGCGCGAGGACTACGAGACGCCGCTGCCCGAGACGAAGGGCAAGGAGGTGCTCGTCATCGGCGGCGGCAACACCGCGATGGACGCAGCCCGCACCGCCCACCGGCTCGGCGGGCATGTGACGATCGTCTACCGCCGCACCCAGGCCGAGATGCCGGCCCGGGTCGAGGAGCTCGAGCACGCACTCGAAGAGGGCATCGCGCTCAAGGTGCTCGCCTCGCCGCGCGAGTTCCACGGCGACGACGCGACCGGCTTCGTCTCCGCGACGACGCTCGACGTGATGGAGCTCGGCGAGCCGGACTCCTCGGGGCGCAGGCGGCCGGTGCCGACCGGGCGGACCGAGACGATGCAGGCGGACCTCGTGATCATGGCTTTGGGGAATGCGCCGAACCCCATCATCAAGGACTCCGAGCCCGAGCTGCACACGACGACGTGGGGCACGATCGACCTCGAGCAGGCCGGGTCGCAGGAGACCTCGCTCCAGGGTGTCTACTCCGGCGGCGACGCCGCCCGGGGCGGCTCGACCGCGATCAACGCCGCCGGCGACGGCCAGGCGGCAGCGCGCGAGATCATCGGCCACGTCGACGTGGCCGCCGCGGAGGTCGTGTCGATGGTGCGGTCGGCGAAGGAGTTCACCGAGCGCGCCTCCACCGCGCAGACGATCCTCGCCAAGGCGCACCTCGCCGACGGCATCGAGGAGATCACCGTCCACTCACCGGTCATCGCGGCCGCGGCCAGGGCCGGCCAGTTCGTCCGCGTGCTGCCGTGGGAGGGCGGCGAGCTCATCCCGCTGACTCTGGCGGACTGGGACGCCGAGGCCGGCACCATCTGCCTCGTCGTCCAAGGGGTGGGGACGAGCAGCATCGAGATCAACAGGATGGCCGTCGGGGACGCCTTCGCCGGCATCGCCGGCCCGCTCGGCCGGCCGAGCGAGATCACCCGGTATGTGGTGGACCAGACCGTCGTCTTCACCGCCGGCGGCCTCGGGTTGCCGCCGGTCTTCCCGATCGCGCGCGAGCACCTCCGTGCCGGGAACCACGTCACCCTCATCGCCGGCTTCCGCAGCGCCGGGCTGCTGTTCTGGACCGGCGAGGACGAGCGCGTCGCCGGTCTGCAGCGCGAGTACGGCGACCGGATCGACGTCGTCTACACGACCAACGACGGCACGTTCGGCATCGAGGGGTTCGTCACCACGCCCCTCGAGGCGATGCTGGAGTCCGCTGCCGCCGGAACCGGGCGCGCGGTGGCCGAGGTCGTCGCCATCGGCCCACCGGTCATGATGCGCGCCGTCTCCGACCTGACCCGCCGCTTCGGCGTGCACACGATGGCGAGCCTGAACTCGATCATGGTCGACGCCACCGGCATGTGCGGCGCCTGCATGGTCCCCGTCACCATCGACGGCAAAGTGATCCGCAAACACGCCTGCATCGACGGCCCCGAGATCGACGCCCACATCATCGACTGGGACAAGTTCCTCCCCCGCTTCGGCCAGTTCCGCACCCAGGAGCAGGCCAGCCGCATCCGCCACGACCTGGCGTGAGGGCCACATGAGCGACACCCCGACCCCGCCTCCCGCCCCACACGCGGGAGAGCCGCACCGTCCGGGCGCGGCGGCCAGGCTCAACTGGCTTCGCGCGGGAGTCCTGGGCGCCAACGACGGCATCGTCTCCACCGCCGGACTGGTCGTCGGCGTCGCCGGTGCCACGTCGGCCAGGGGTCCGATCCTCACGGCCGGGGTCGCGGGGCTGGTGGCCGGCGCGGTGTCGATGGCGCTCGGCGAGTACGTGTCGGTGAGCAGTCAACGCGACAGCGAGCGCGCGACACTGGCCCGCGAGGCGACCGAGCTGGCCGAGGACCCCGAGGCGGAGCTCGAGGAGCTCGTCGGGCTCTACCGGGCCAAGGGTCTGACGCCCACGACGGCTCGGCTGGTGGCCGAGGAGCTGACAGCCCATGACGTCTTCGCCGCCCACGTCGACGCCGAGCTGGGGATCGACCCGGACGAGCTCACCAACCCGTTGCACGCCGCGATCTCGTCTGCCGCCTCGTTCACGATCGGGGCGCTGCTCCCCCTCCTGGCGATCGTGCTGGCCCCACCATCGGTGCGGATCCCGGCGACCTTCGCCCTGGTCATCCTGGCTCTCGCCCTGACAGGCTCGGTCAGCGCCCGCCTCGGTGGCGCCCGGTCCGGACGGGCGGTGGCCCGGCTCGTCATCGGCGGGGCGCTGGCGATGGCGGTCACGTATGCGGTGGGCACGGCGCTCGGCACAACGGTCGGCCTCTGACCGTCCTGCCCATGTCGGGACCGTTGCGGACGGCCGCAGAGATCAGGTCTCGTCGGAGCGGATGCCATGCACCTCGCGATGCACCCGCAGCATCCGCGCATCGAGGTCTGCAGCGGCCTGCGCGACGTCACGGAGCTCGGCGCGGACGCGGTCGGGGACCTCCCCGTCGAACTTGTAGTGGATCTTGTGCTCCAGGCTGGCCCAGAAGTCCATCGCGACGGTGCGGAACTGGATCTCGACCGGGATGCGGACGTGCCCCGTCGACAGCAGCACCGGGGTCTCGACGACGGCGTGCAGGCTCTTGTAGCCGCTGGGCTTGGGCTGGGCGATGTAGTCCTTGACCTGCAGCACCGTGATGTCGCGGTGCCGGGTGAGCAGGTCGAACAGCCGATATGCGTCGTCGACGAAGCTGCAGGTCACCCGGATTCCGGCGATGTCGGTGATGGATGCACGGACGACGTCGAGGTCCGGCAGCGTCCCGGGCGGCGCGAGGCCCTTGCGGGCGACCTTGGCGATGATGCTGTCGGCCGACTTCACCCGACCGGACACATGCTCGATGGGGTTGTAGTCGTGCATGTGCGCGAACTCGTCACTGAGGATGCCGACGATGGTCTCGACCTCTCGAAGTGCGAACTCGTACTCGAGCATGAACTTCTCGAGGCGGCGCTGCATCAGCCGCTGTTCGTCGGGGGTGGGGCCCGTGACCGATTCGTGCACGGTCATCGGCGACACACCTCCTCCTGCGCACGTCGCGGTATGCACGTCCGCCCCCTGAGCCGGCCGTACGTGAGCGCTGGGCGGGCGGCCGACGTCGGCGGGGTGAGCGGCTGACTCGGGACAGGTCGACGGTCAGGCACGAGGCCACGTATACCACCTCGACCTTCGAAGGTCCGGGGGGTGAGCGCGGTCCAAGCACGGGCCCGACCGGACCTCACAGCCGATTCCCAGCCGCGGCTGAGGTGGTCTCCAGGGGGCGGCGGTGGACTCGATTGACAGCGACTTACAGGTGGTCATCGATCAGCAGTGGCTCATCGCGATGACCGAGCCCGATTCGACCTGCAGTCCGATCCAGTCCGACCCACCGACCGAGGACCTCATGGACCAGCGCTCCCGCTCTCGCACCATCGCCGCACTGGCGGCCGCAGCGGCTCTCTCGCTCACCGCATACGCTCCCGGTGCGCAGGCCTTGGAGCTCCTGGACGTCGTCGGACAGGTCGAAGAGCGGGCGGCCCACCCCGCTCCCCTGGCGGAGAGCAGGGTCAGCACGGAGAGCTCGGCCACCCTCGTCTCCGGCGTGCCGACGGAGCCTCGCCACGACGCCGCGGGAACCGGCGACAAGAGGTGACACGAGGGGGCGTTTCAGCGGTGCAGTCGTCCAGCCCGAGGCGGGGGCTATAGGCGAACACCGCGCGCTGCCGGCGCTGCGCCGAGCCCGGCCGCCGCTTCGCGTGCTGTGGATTCCGGCACTCAGGCGTGGGCGTGGAGCGGCTGTCCGGCCAGCGCCAGTGCTGCCTCGCCGAGGGACTCGTTCTGGGTCGGATGAGCATGGACGAACCGGGCCACGTCCTCGGGGAACGCCTCCCAGCCGACCATGAGCGTCGCCTCGCCGATCTGCTCACCCATCCGGTCGCCGATCAGGTGGACACCGATGATCGGACCATCCAGTTCTCGGATCACCTTCACGAATCCGGCGGTGTCGAGGATCTGGCTCTTGCCGTTGCCACCGAGGTTGTACTGATAGACCTGCACCTCGCCGAACCGTTCGCGGGCCTCCGGCTCGGTCAGGCCGACCGAGGCGATCTCCGGGTGGCAGTAGGTCACTCGCGGAATGCGGGAGTCGTCGATGGGCTCAGGAGACAGGCCTGCGATCTCCTCGGCGACGAAGATGCCGTGTGCGAACCCGCGGTGCGCGAGTTGCAGCCCTGGCACCAGGTCGCCGACCGCGTAGACGTGGGGGACGCTGGTCTGCAGCCGCTCGTCGGTCGTTACCCAGCCTCGGTCGAGCCGGACACCGTGATCCTCGAGACCGAGGCCCGAGGATGACGGCCCGCGGCCGACGGCGACGAGCACGAGATCGGCGACGACGGCGTTGCCACCCTCGAGGTTGACCTGCACCTCGCCGTCGAGATCTGTGATGCTCTCGAAGCGGGTCGCCGTCCGCACGTCGATTCCGCGCTGGCGGAACACACGTTCCAGGTGCTTACCCAGGGACGGGTCCTCCAAGGGGACCAGACTCGGCATCGCCTCGATGACGGTGACGTCGGCGCCGAACGAGCGCCAGACCGAAGCGAACTCCACCCCGATGACGCTGCCGCCGACGATGACCGCCCGCTCGGGCACGTCGGTCAGCGTGAGCGCCCCGTCGCTGGTCATCACCCGCTCTCCGATCTCCACGCCGGGAAGGGTGCGGGCGTAGGAGCCCGTCGCCAGGACCAGGTCGCCACCGACATAGGCCACGCCGTCGACCTCGACGGTGGTTGCGTCGACGAGGTGCCCCTCACCCTCGACGTGGGTGATACCGGCAGAGGTGATCAGACCCTGCAGCCCCTGATGGAGCCGCGTCACGACTCGGTCCTTGAACGCGTTGACGCCGGCCATGTCGACTCCGTCGAAACGGGACCGGATGCCGTACGCCGCACCGTCCCGCGCACCGTCGGCGAGCTCGGCGCTGTGCAGCAGGGCCTTCGTCGGCACACAGCCGCTGTGCAGGCAGGTGCCCCCGACGCGGTCGCGCTCGATCAGGGCGACCGACATGCCGAGCTGAGCGGCTCGCAACGCGCAGGCATAGCCGCCGCTGCCGGCGCCGAGGATGACGATGTCGAACTCGTGGGTCATGGTCTCTCCTTCGCCTGATGACGTGCGCGCTCGTGTCCGGCTGTCAGAGGACGAGACGGAGCGGGTTCTCGAGAACTGTGACCAGCGCGGCCATCCAGCGGGCCGCCAGCGCACCGTCGATGGCGCGGTGGTCGACGGAGAGAACCAGCTTGACCGTCGTGACCGCGATGACCGCGCCGTCGACCACGCAGGGGGTCGGCGTTCCCGCCCCGACCGCGAGGATGGCCGACTGCGGAGGGTTGATGATCGCGGAGAACTCCTCGACGCCGAACATGCCCAGGTTGGTCACGCTGATCGAGCCGCCCTCGAGGTCCTTCTGCTGGAGGCGGCCCGCGTCGGCCTGCTCGACGAAGGCTTTCACCGAGGCCGAGATGGCGCTCAGGGAGCGTGACTCGACCCCGCGCAGCACTGGAGTGACAAGCCCACGCTCGGAGGCGATCGCGACCGAGATGTCGACACTGTCGAACCGTCGCATCGCCTCGTCGGTCCAGATGACGTTCGCCTCCGGCACCTCGCGGTGCGCGACGGCGACCGCGCGAATGATGAAGTCGTTGACCGAGATCTTCGCCGGCGCGTGCTCGTTGAGCTGGGTTCGCAGCGCGAGCAGCTCGTCGATCGCGGCGGAGCGCCTGAGGTAGAAGTGCGGGATCTCCTGCTTGCTCTGGGTCAGCCTGGTCGCGACCGCCCGTCGCAGCCGGGTGTGTGGAACGTCGGTCCAGTCGGCGACCTCGGTCGCGGGGGCGGCGTGCTGCTGATCCGGCTGATCGGCGTTTCGCCGGTGAGGGGGCACGTCGTCGGCACCGGCGCTGGCCGAGCCGGCCGTGGCGATCGCGGTCTCGACGTCGCGACGCACGATCCGCCCGTTCGGTCCGGTGCCCGTGATGCCGTCGGGGGTCAGGCCGGCATCCCGGAGGCGCTTGCGTGCGATGGGGCTGATGAACCGCCGCTCCGTCGGCGCGGCGTCCGGCTCGGGCACCTCCCGCCGAGGGGGCGCGGACGTCTGGTCGGGTGCGGACGCGCCGAGCCCCGCCAGCAGTGACTCCAGGTCGAGCCCGACCTCTTCCGATGTCCCCAGGAGTGCCATGGGCGAGCCGACGTCGATCTGGCTGCCGCCGGAGACGAGGACCTTCAACAGGGTGGCGCTGGTCTCGGCCTCGACCTCGACGACCGCCTTCTCGGTCTCGATGACGGCCAGTGGTTCCCCGGCCGTGAACTCCTGGCCGGGTTGGACCAGCCATTCGGAGATGACGACTTCGGTGGCGCCCGCGGCGACCTCGGGCACGAGCAGTAACTCAGCCATGACGTGCTCCTCGTATCTGTTCTGGGTCAGGCGGCGGCGATGACGCGCAGCGCGGCCACCACCTCGTCGGTCTTGGCTATGGCGGCCCGCTCCAGAACCTTGCTGATGCTGGGCGAGGCTTCGGCGCCGGTGACCCGCTCGATGGGCGCGTCGAGCCAGTCGAAGAGGCGGCGCTGGATCTCATCGGCCAGCCAGCCGCCGTAGGAGGTGCCTGTGGCCCCCTGCTCGACGATGAGGACGCGGTTGGTCTTCTTCACGCTGGCCTCGATGGTCTCCCAGTCCAGCGACGCACGGTCCAGCCAGCGGAGGTCGATCAGATCCGCGGAGACCTCGGGGACCTGGTCCAGCGCCTCCAGGCAGTGTCCGACCATGCTCAGGTAGGAGATCACGGTCAGGTCCGACCCCTCGCGGCGCACGGCTGCTCTACCCACCGGGATCAGGTAGTCGAGGTCGTCCACGGGAGCGGCCCCCTTGGTGGTGTAGAGATCCACGTGCTCGAGGACGACGACCGGGTCGGCGCACGCCAGGGCGGTGTTCATGAGACCGACGTAGTCGAAGGGTGTCGAGGGGGCCACGACGCGCAGACCGGGCGCGGTCGCGAGTATCCCCGCCGGGTCCATGGAGTGCTGGGAGCCATAACCGGTGCCCGCGGCGAGTTTCTGGCGCAGGACGAACGGGACAGCGCTCTCGCCTCCGAACATGTGCCGCGCCTTGGCGACCTGGTTGAAGAGCTGGTCGGCGGCGACCCACATGAAGTCGGCGTACATGAACTCGACCACCGGCTTGAACCGACCGTCGAGCGCCATCCCGCCGCCGAGGCCGGCGAAGGCGTTCTCGCTGATGGGTGTGCCGAGGACCCGCTCGGGGAACAGTTCGAGAGCCTTCTTGGTGGCACCGTTGGTGCCACCTTTCAGACCGTCGACGTCCTCACCCATCACCACGACCGAGTCGTCGGTCTCCATCCGACGCGCCATGACGTCGCTGACGAGATCGATGAACCGGCGGTCCGCGAGTTCACCGGTGAAGGAGTCGACGTCCTCGTACCGCGAGCCATCGAGTTCGGAGAGGTCACCGCGGATGCCGACGTCGACGAAGCTCGTGTCAGGCCACAGGTCGGCGATGATGCGGCGCTCGTTGGGCTTGCCGCCTGGGACGGGCTCCAGGAGCGTGTCACCGATCTCCCGCATCACCGAGTCCACCTCGGCCACCGAGGCCTCGATCTCATCCTCGGTGAGGAGCTCACGAGCGATCACCTGCCGGCGCAGCTGTGCGATCGGGTCGCGCTCACGCCACGCCGCCTCCTCGGCCTTGTCGCGGTAGCCGAAGGCAGAGCCGGGGAACGCGCCGTTCTGGTGGTAGAAGCGGTACAGGTCCGCCTCGATGATCGTGGGTCCGTTGCCCACCCGCATGTGCGCGAGTGCTTCGTTCATCGCGGCGTGGACCGCCAGGGCGTCCATGCCATCCACACGCCAGCTGGGGATGTTGAAGCCCAGCCCGCGGGCCGAGAGCCGCGGCTCGGCGGTGGACTTCGACACGGGAGTGGAGACGGCGTACTGGTTGTTCTCGATGAAGAAGCAGACCGGGAGCCTCCATGCGGCCGCGAGGTTGAAGGTCTCTAGCACAGACCCGATGTTGACGGCGCCGTCGCCGAAGTAGGTCACCGACACAGCGTCCGTGCCCGCCTGCCGCTGGTTGAAGGCGAAGCCCGCCGCCTGGGGCACCCCGCCACCGACGATGGCATTGGTTCCCATGGCTCCGGCTTCGCGCCACTGAAGGTGCATGGAGCCACCGCGACCACGGCAGAACCCGTCGGCCAGGCCGCAGATCTCGCTCAGGGTCCGGCGAAGGACCTCGTGCACCTGCGGCGTCAGCTCAGGCAGCGCGCCGGCCTTGGGGACGACCACATGGCCGAACGCCTTGGCCAGGAACTGGTGATGCCCGCGGTGGGACCCGTTGACGAAGTCGTCGGACCGCAGCGGTAGCACCGACCCCACCGCGCCTCCCTCTTGGCCCACGCTCGAGTGAGCGGGGCCGTGGATGAGCGACTGTCCGGCGAGCTCGAGGACGTACTCCTCGAAGGATCGGATCCACTGGGCCCGACCGAGCAGCTGGAGCAGGACGTCAGGATCGGCGGATGCCCAGTCCGCGTCATCCGTCGTCAGCTGCACCCAGGAGGAGGCGGCTGTGAGATCGCGGTGGCTCGGCATCTGATCCTCCAACTATCAGGAAGTGATTGTATCCCGTGAGGCACACCCAAGAAGAAGCGCGAGCATGCAGTACTCTCACTCTAGGGTCGTAATGGATACATTGCAAGGAGGAGACGAGATGACGGTCACACGACTTCCCGGGGTCCGCGGGGTGGACCACATCGGGATCACGGTCCCGGACCTGGCCGCTGCGCACGAGTTCTTCGTCGGCGTCCTGGGGTGTGAGTACCTCTACCGGCTAGGGCCGTACCAGGACCCGACGGGGCACTGGATGAGCGAGCACCTCGGCGTCGAGGACGCCGCCGTGATGGAGCGTCTGCACTTCTACCGACTCGGTGGACAGGCGGTCTTCGAGGTCTTCCAGTACCGCGCTCCGGGCCAGGTGCTGGCGCCGCCGCGCAACAGTGACGTCGGTGGGCACCATGTCGCCATCTACGTCGAAGACCTCGACTCGGCGCTGGCCGCCCTGCATGCGAACGGGCTCACCGTGCTGGGAGAACCCACCGCGAGCAGGGGCCCGAGTGCGGGGCAGCGCTGGGTCTACTTCCTCAGCCCGTGGGGTATGCAGTTCGAGCTAGTCTCCTACCCCGGAGGCAAGGCGTTCGACCACGACCCGTCTGCCTTCGAGTGACGGAGCACCTCTGGAGATCCCATGCCCCCCAGCCCCCCTTCCCCGGTCGCCAGTCAGCGGATCGCGGAAGTCCTCGCTCAACGGATCCTGGCCGGCGAGCTGGCGCCGGGTGCCCGGATCAAGCAGGATGAGCTCGCCGACGAGCTGAACACGAGCCGGATCCCTGTCCGGGAGGCGTTGCGGATCCTCGAGTCCCGGGGCCTGGTCACACTTCGGGCCAACTCCGGCGCGTGGGTCGCGACGATGAGCCTGCACGACCTCGCCCTGACGTACCAGATCCGGGAGCAGATCGAGCCCCTTCTGCTGCGCGAGAGCCTGCCCCATCTTGCCGAGAGTGACCTCGACCGGATGCGCGGGACTCAGGCTGAGATCGAGGCCACCAGCGACGTCGAGGAGTTCATGGTCCTCGATCGCGAGTTCCACTGGTCCTCCTATGCGGGCGCCCAGGCACCGCAGCTGTGCCTCATGGTCGAGCGCCTCTGGGACACCACCCAGCACTACCGCCGTGCCTTCGCCCGAATGGCCGGGACGGAGCGGGCGTGGATCATCAACGCCGAGCACCGGCTGCTGATCGAGGCGGCGGCCGCGCGGGACCTCGACAACGCCTCGACCGTGCTGACCATGCACATCCGGCGCACTCGGCTCGAGCTGAGCCGGCATCCGGAACTGATGTCCTGAACAGTCAGTTGTCCTGAAGAGTCGGTGGATCTCTAGAGGTCCACGGCGAAGTACTGGGTCTCCAGGAACTCGTGGATGCCGGCGAAGCCGCCCTCGCGGCCGAGGCCGGACTCCTTCATGCCGCCGAAGGGGGCGGCCGGGTCCGAGGCCACGCCCCGGTTGACCGCGACCATCCCGGACTCGAGCCGACGGGCCACCTCGATGCCCTGCCCGTTGTCTCGGGCGAACACGTAGGAGATCAGGCCGTACTCGGTGTCGTTGGCCATCCGGACGGCCTCGTCGGTGTCGCTGAACGTGACGATCGGTGCCACGGGTCCGAAGATCTCCGATCGGGTCAGGACCGATCCGTGTTCGACACCGCGCACCACCCGGGGAGCCAGGAAGGCACCCGAGACCGGGGCCTGCGAGACCGCCACGGCCTGCGCGCCCTCACCCTCGGCCGCGGCCACCAGGTCCAGGACCTTGTCCCGCTCCTTCAGACTCACCATCGCTCCGAGGTCGTTGGTCCGGTCGATGCCGGGCCCGATGCGCAGCGAGGCCAGCGCAGTCTGCAGCTGCTCCGAGAAGTTCTCGGCCACGGACTCGTGGACGTACATGCGGTTCGCAGCAGTACAGGCACTCCCGCCGTTGCGCATCTTGGCCACCATCGCGCCCTCGACCGCCCGGCCGACGTCGGTGCCTTCGAGGACGATCAGCGGGGCGTTGCCGCCGAGCTCCATCGAGGAGGGCAGCACCCGCCGAGCGGTCTGGCCGAGCAACAGCTTGCCGACGTACGTCGATCCCGTGAAGGACAGGGTCGCCGTCCTCGGATCGGCGAGCACCGCTTCGGAGACGGGTCCGGCCTGCGAGGTGGTGACCACGTTGACCACACCGGCCGGAGCCCCCGCTCGTTGCACCACGTCGGCGACCCACAGCGCGGTCAACGGGGTCTCGGCCGCGGGTTTGAGCACGGCGGTGCATCCTGCGGCCAGCGCCGGGGCGAGCTTGCGGGTCGCCATGGCTGCGGGGAAGTTCCACGGTGTGATCATGTAGGCCACGCCCATCGGGCGGTGGTCGACGATGATGGTCTTGTCACCGTTGGGGGCGTATCGGAAGTCACCGGCGATGCGGCAAGCTTCCTCCGAGAACCAGCGGAAGAACTCGGCGGCATACGTGGCCTCCCCGAGAGCGTCGCCCCACGCCTTGCCGTTCTCGAGGCAGATCAGCCGTGCGCAGTCCTCGATCTCGGCGGTCATGATCTCGAACGACCGGCGGAGGATCTCGGCCCGCTGCCGGGCGGAGGTCTGCGACCAGGAGCCGAAGGCGTCGTGGGCGGCGCCGACCGCTTGCAGGGCCTCCTGTGCTGTCGCGTCGGCGATGTCGGCGAGGACCTCCCCGGTCGCCGGGTCGTGCACCTCGAGACGGCCGGTGGTGCGGACCCACTCCCCGCCGATGAGCAGCTCGCGGCGAGCCTGGAGAATTGCCATGTCGGTACCCCTCATTCGAACGAGTGCGTGCAGGAGGACCGGGGTCGGGTCACGGTCACTGGATGACCATGCCTCCGTCGATCATGATGAGCTGACCGGTCATGTAGTCACTGTCGGCGCTGGCCAGGAAGGAGGCGGTGCCCACCACGTCCTCCGGATAGGAGTAGCGCTTCATCAGGATCATGTTCTCGGCCAGGCTGTCCATCGACTCACCGGGCTTGTCGAACTTGCCGATCGCCACGAGGTCTTTGTCCAGCTGCTCCCACAGCTCGGTGCGCACCACACCCGGGCCGTAGCCGTTGACGGTGATGTTGTGCTCGATCAGCGCCTTGGCGCCGCCCTTGATCATCGCCAGGACCGCGTGTTTGCTGGCCGAGTAGACGACCACGTCGTCGAAGGCCTCACGGGACAGGATCGACCCGACGTTGATGATCTTGTAGGGATAGTCCTGCTTGCCCTGCTCCTTCATCTGGCGCGCCGCCGCCTGCATGCAGTTCAACGTGCCCCAGGCGTTGATGTCCATGATCCGCTGCCAGTTGTCCCGCGTGATGTCGAGGAAGAACAGCGGCTTGTTGATGCCGGCGTTGTTGACGAGCACGTTGATGCTGCCGAACTCGGCAACGGTGTGAGCCACGGCGGCGGCCGCGTCCTCCTCGCTGCTGACGTCGAGCCTGACATGGGTGGCGGTGCCTCCGTCATCGCGGATCTGCTGGGCGACCGCGGCCGCACCCTCGACGTTGATGTCGCCGAGGCAGACCTTGGCTCCCTGCGCGGCATACTCGACGGCTACTGCCGCTCCCATGCCCTGGGCCGCGCCGGTGATGAGGATGTTCTTCCCGGAGAGTCGGGTGGTGTCCATGACGAATGTCCTTTCGGATGGTGATCTCGTGTCGGTCGAGGCGCCGCGAACGGCGGCACCCGGCGATGGGGTTTGCTGACTAGTACGGGTTGGCGACGAAGAGCTCTTGTGCTGGGAAGCGAGTCAACACCTCGGCGCCCTTGGCTGTGACGACGACCTCTTCCTCGATCCTGGCAGCGGATACGCCGTCGGTGGCGGGGCAGTAGGTCTCCAGGGCGAACACCATGCCCGACTTGATCTCGACGGGGTGCGAGAGGCTGTTGAGCCGGGAGATGATCGGCCGCTCGTGGAGGCCGAGACCGAGACCGTGGCCGAACTGGAGGCCGAAGGCGTCCATCTCGCTGGCGAACCCCAAGTCGGTCGCTCTGGGCCAGAGTCCGGCAACCTCGTCGGTGCCGACCCCGTCGGCCACCGTGTTGATCGCGGCGTCCATCCACTCACGCGCCTTCGCATAGGCATCGTGTTGCGGCTGGGTGGACATCCCCACCGAGAAGGTGCGGTAGTAGCAGGTGCGGTAGCCGTTGAACGAGTGGATGATGTCGAAGAAGGCCTGGTCTCCGGGCCGGATGAGCCGGTCGGTGAAGTTGTGCGGGTGCGGGTTGCACCGTTCACCGGAGACCGCATTGATCGCCTCGACCTGGTCCGAGCCCATCTCGTAGAGCCGCTTGCTGGCCAGCGCGACGATCTCGTTCTCGCGGATGCCGGGCTTGAGCACGTCGACGATGTCCTGGTACACCCCGTCGACCATCGCCGCGGCCTGGCTGAGCAGCATGATCTCGTCGACGGACTTGATCGAGCGGGCATCGAGCATGTGCTGCTGGATGTCCACGACGTGCAGACCCTGGGCCTGCATCTCGAACAAGAACGCCGGCTCCACGATGTCGACACCTATCGGAGCGCCCTCCACCCCGGCATCGGCGAGCAGGCCCTTGATGGTCGTGACAGCCTCTTTCATCAGCCCCACCTCGGGACTGATCGCACCTCGAAGACCGAGCATGCCGGCCCGGCACCGGTCCTCGTCGAGCCACGGCGAGAAGAGCCGGTGATGCTTGGCCGCCGAGCCGAAGTCCCAGAGATGGGGGTTGCCGTCTTCGGTGAGGAGCGCGTAGCGCGACATCTTGTCGCCGAGCGCGCCACCGATCCACGTCTGGGTCGTGTAGCGGATGTTGTAGAAGTCGAAGAGCAGGAAGGCTCCGCATCCGCTGCTCCGCAACGCTTCCATGGCCCGGCCGAGCCGGTACTCCCTGAGCCGGTGGAAGTCGACACGGGACTCGTAGTCCACACCCATGTGCCCATGGGCGGGGATCATCCTGGCGTCGAAGTCCAGAGCGGGAGCTGACCGGGTCAGCTGGGTCGTGCTGGTCATGGTCGCTTCTCCAAAGACTGATCAGGTGGGGTCAGGTCGGGCGGGACTGAGGGACATGCCCCGCCCGACCTGTGGGTGAGGCCTCGGCTGCTCCGAGATCGGGGCGGCTCGTCACCACTCCGGCGCGACCTCGGGGTCGTCGGCGTTCTCCTGGGTGACCTTGACCGACGGCATGAACAGGTCCTCCTCGACCGTCTCGCCTGCGAGCACCTGGCTGGCCACGAGCACAGCGTTCTGGCCGTCCCACGAGGAGGACTGGAAGATGGTGCCGTCGAGGTCACCGGACTTCACCAAGGGGTTGCCCAGCTCGGTGTTGCCGATGGAGGTGATGAGCAGCGGCTGGGGATCGATGCCCTGCGCCCTCAGTGCGTCGATGGCTCCGGCCACCATGGTGTCGTCGGCGGCGAAGATGCCGTCGACGTTCTCGGCTCCGACCGAGGTGAGCATCTCGGAGGTGACGGTCTGGGAGTCGTCCTTGTTCCAGTTGCCCGGCTGCTCGGCCAGGATCTCGACGTTGGGGCATTCCGCCTCGATGGTCTCGACGAAGCCATCGCGACGGTTGATCGCCGTGGAGTTGCCGGTGAGACCGTTGACCATGAGGATGTTGGTCGGATTGCCCTCGGCCAGCTCACACATGATCTCCGCCGAGGCGGCGCCCTGGCCGTAGGTGTCGGGGCCGGAGTACCCCGCGGTCAGGTCCTTGTCGCCGGGGTTGACGTCGGAGTTCGTGACGGTCACCGGGATGTCGGCCGCCTGCGCCGCGGCCAGGCACGGTCTGACGGTGTCACCCACGGCCGGCCACAGGATGATCAGGTCCGGCCGGGCGGCGACCGCCACCCTGCAGTCGCTCGCCTGCCTGTCCGCGTCATACTGCGAGTTCGTGATCGTCAGGTTGATGCCGTTCTTCGCCGCCTCTTCCTCCATTGCGGGCAGATACGTCGTGCCGTACGGCTGGTCGGTGCCCTGCGGCAGAAGGGCGTAGACCTCGTACTCGCCGCTGGCATCCGATGAAGATTCTTCGGAGCCGGAGCTGGAGGAACAGGCCGATACCAGTCCGATGGCGATCAGGCTGGCCGCTCCGGTCATGATGCGGATGTTGCGCATGGTGTTCTCCTCTGTGTGTTGAACAGCTCACCGGAGTCGGTGAGCGCACCTCAGACGGCGGTCTGGGATTTTCGGGACTGCAGGAACGTGACGACACTCCCTGCGGCTGCACGAAGACTGGCGGGGTCGGTGATCACCGCGATGAAGAGCACCGAGCCGATGAAGATCTGCTGAATATCGACCTGCACTCCGGCGAGGGTCAGCCCGACGCCCAGGATGCCGAGCGAGAGTGCACCGAGGAGCGTGCCCACGATGGAGCCACGTCCACCGGTGAGGGCGACGCCGCCGATGATGGCGGCGGCGAAGCTCGCCAGCAGGGCCGTGGACCCGGCAGTGGGATCCGCCGCGATGAGCTCGAGGGTGTTGATCACACCGGCCAGAGCGGCGACGAAACCCGAGATCATGAAGCCGGTGAACAGCCGACGAGAGACGGGGATCCCGGCGTCGTAGGCAGCCTGTCGGTTGCCACCGACCGCGTAGAACTCCCGTCCGGCCCGGACCCGGGTCACGAAGACGTGCAGCGCGATGAACACGAGCACGAACAGGACGATTCGGGGAGTGATGGGTCCGATCAGCGGCATTCCGAAGCTGATGCCGGCCTCGATGTCGGTCAGCGGCACGGGCTCGGCGTCCGAGAGGACGAAGGCGAGGCCCCGAAGCGCGAACAGCATCCCGAGGGTCGCGATGAACGAGTTGATCCCGACCTTGACGACGAAGAACGCGTTGACGGCTCCGATCACCAACCCGGTGAGCAACGCCAGCGTCACGCCCAGGAAGATGTTCGGGACCATGGCCATCACCACGCCCGAGACGGCGAGCGTGCTCGCGACGCTGAGATCGAGCTCCCCCATGAGAATGACCGCGGTCAGGCCAAGGGCGATCAACCCGATGAGGGCCACGAAGCCCAGGGTCACCTGGTAGGCGGTGAAGACCGTGGGGGCGAAGATCAGCGCGCCCACCACGACCAGCACGAGCAAGATGATGGCGCGCCACTCGGTACGTCGCCCGAGGGCGGCCCGAAGCCTGGCCGAGAAACCCGTGGTGGCCTCGCCGAGGCTCATGGTCTGGGACGTGGTCATCACTGAGCCGCCCTTCTGGCTAGCGCGTCGACGGACACCGCGGCGGCGATCAACGCTCCGATCGCGATCTGCTGCCAACCGAAGCTGATATTGGAGAGCACGAGGATGTTGGTCAGGACGCTGACGAAGACGACCCCCAAGAGCGTGCGCAGGATGCTGCCCCGGCCACCGAAGACGCTGGTGCCGCCGATGATGATGGCTGCGAGGGCGCGGAACTCGAAGCCGCTGGACATCGTCGACACCGCGGTATTGGAGAAGGCGGCGAGGACGAAGCCGGCGATCATGGCAGCGAGGGCGGTGATCACGAACGCGCCGAGCACCACACGTGGCGTCGAGACTCCCGCGAGCCGGGTCGCCTCCTTGTTCGAACCGACGCAGCGCACCATGAACCCGAAGGTGGTCCGGTTCAGCACGAAGGCCAATACCAACGCCATCACGATCAGGACGATCATGGAGAGCGGGAGGGGGCCGATCCTGATCTGACCCATGGCCCTGATCGGACCATCGGGCGGGCCGAAGAAGATGCTGCCGCCCGAGAGCCACCGCAGCAGGCCCAGGCCAACATAGGTGGTGGCCAGTGTCACGATGACGGCATTCGCCTTGAAGTACCCGACGGCCACGCCGTTGACGGCGCCGTAGAGCAGCGCGACGAGCACCGCGAGTCCCACGGCGAGCGGGATGCCGTACAGGTTGCTGACGCCGATGAAGATGACGGCGGAGGTGGCGACCTGCGCCACCACGGACAGGTCGAGGTAGTTGCCGCTGATGACGACGAACGTCATTCCGACGGCGACGATGCCGATGGGTGCCGCTCGGTGGAAGACGTCGGTGATGTTGACGGTCGAGGCGAAGCCGTCGACGAAGATGGCGGCGAAGACGATCAGGAGCGCGGTGAACACGAAGATCCCGCGTTCGGCGATCCACTGGAGGAGCGCCGCCCGACGTTGCGATGGGCCGGTCTCGGAAGGTGCCTGCCGCGTCGGCGTTTCGCGGGGCGTGGCTGTCTCGGTCATGATGCCTCCACCAGACGTCCTCCGGCAGCGAGGGTCATGACGGACTTCTCGTCCGCCTCAGCGCCGCTGAGGGTCCCGGCGATCCGGCCGTCTCGGATGACGTGAACGACATCGGAGAGATCCAGAAGCTCTGGAAGGTCGGAGCTGACAACGAGGACCGCGGCCCCGCGATCAGCCAGGTCGCGGATGAGCCGGTGGATCTCGGTCTTGGCGCCGACATCGACGCCGCGCGTCGGCTCGTCGAGCACGATCACCCGTGGCTCTCGTCCGAGCCACTTGGCGATCACCACCTTCTGCTGGTTGCCGCCGCTGTACTCACCGGCATCGCGGCGAATGTCCGGTGGCCGCAAACCCACGGAGTCAGCGAGATTCGTCGCGAACTCCGCGATCATCTTCGGCTTGAGGACGCTTCCGGTGGACAGACGGGCCCGGTTCGGGAGCGCGATGTTGTCCGCGACCGACATGTTCAGCGCGAGCCCGTCCGTGCGGCGCTCCTCGGGGATGTAGGCGACCCCGTTGCGAACCGCTGCCCTGTACGTCGCGATCTTCGTGGACCGACCGTCGGTGGTGACCGTCACCGTGCCGGCGGTCTTGGGGTCGACCCCCAGAGCGGCGCGGACGAACTCGGTTCGACCCGCTCCAACGAGACCACCGAGTCCGACGATCTCCCCGGCCCGCACGTCGAGATCGATGCCGTCGACGCCCGGCGCGTGGATACCGCGGGCTGAGAACACCACGTCACCCGGGTTGCTCTCGCGGTGGATCTGGAGGTCGAGCTTCAGGTCGCGGCCGACCATCTTGTCGACGAGGTCGTCGGGGGTGGTCTCACCGATGTCCATCATCTCGATGAGGTTCCCGTCCCTCAGGACCGCGACGCGATCACAGATCGAGAAGATCTCGGGAATGCGGTGGGAGATATAGACGATCGAGAGGCCCTTGGCGGCGAGACGCTGGAGCATCGCCAGGAGGTGGTCCGTCTCGGCCGGCGTCAACGTGGCCGTCGGCTCGTCGAGAATGAGCACCTTGGGCTTGCGCGCGACGGCCCGCGCGATCTCGACGAACTGGCGTAGCGCGACCGAGAGCCGCACGATCGGCTCGTCCAGGTCGATCTGCACGCCGATCTCTTCGATGGCGTCGGCCGCGATCTTCTTCATGTCCGCGGACCGGATGAAGCCGGCTGTGGTGGGGAACGAGCCCAGCATGATGTTCTCGGCGCCGGTCATCTCCGGGACCAGGCTCAACTCCTGGTGCACGAGCGCGATGCCCGCTTCCAGAGCCGCCTTCGCGCCGCCGTGGAGCGCCTTCCCCTCGACACGGACCTCACCCTCATCCGGCCTCAGAATCCCGGCGAGGATGCGCATCAGCGTCGACTTTCCCGCACCGTTCTCGCCGACCAGCCCATAGATCTCACCGGCGCGCACGGAGATGCTCACGTCGTTGACGGCGACCGCTCCGCCGAAGCGTTTCACGATCGATTCCGCCTCGATGACAACCGGGCCGGCCGGCTCAGATGTGGAGCGATTCATCGCTTCTGCCTCTCGCATCGTGACCGCCAACGTTGCCGGTCTCGTCATGAACAAAACATTGTGTGAGTGAACACCACCGAGCCCAACTGTAAAGTATGACAGCACAGATGTGCCACCCGTCACACCGACTTATTTCGGATCGCATGCCAGATGCCACCCTCCACGGGCCCAGCGGCGGCCGTTGGCCCCCTACCCTCGTGGCCCTGGACTGTGGCGCGAAAATCTTTGTGCGACAGATGGTTTGCTGGCCATTGCGCGTGGCGGTGCCAGTGGTCCTGCTGGCTTCGGACTGCGCGACCAATCCGCTGCACCACTCGCGCCATCGCCGTTGGGCGGTTTCCGCCCCGCACCCACACCAGTCGTCACCTATCCACCCGATGGCGGACGCCGTAGACTGCGGGGATGCTTGTTCTGTCAGAGAGAACACGGGGGAGGCTCAGGTGAGCACACACCCATCGCCGAACGAGTGGGTGGGCATCGGCAACCGCATTCGCGTAGCCCGCACTGACGCCCGCATGAGCGTGCGGGAGCTCGCTCGCCGCATCGACGTCTCGCCCAGCCACGTGTCGCAGGTGGAGCTCGGGCGCGCGTCGTTCAGTGTCCGCGCGCTCTACAACGTGGTCAGCGTGCTGGGCATCAGTATGGACAGTCTCTTCGACGAGACCGACAGCCGTCGAGAACTGCCCGACAGCGGTCCTCCCGCCTCGGCCGACGTCGTATGGAGTCCGTTGGACGACGCGCTCGTGGTGCTGCGGGCGGAGGCACGTCCCGCGATCCCACTCCCCGGGGGGACCCGCTGGGAGCGGCTGACGCCGAAGCCCGAGGTGGGTGCGGAGTTCCTCGAGGTCGTCTACCCCCCCGCCCTGGACGCCTCCGGGCCTCCGCAGGACTTCATCCAGCACTCCAGCCGCGAATACGGACTGGTCACGCAAGGGTCACTGACGGTGCAGGTCGGCTTCGACCAGGCCGTGCTCCGGCCGGGAGACTCGATCGCATTCGACTCACGCATCCCGCATCGCTTCTGGAACGCGACCGCAGAGGAGGTCAGGGCGGTCTGGTTCATCTGGGATCGCGAGACCTCGGACGGCGCGCTGAGCCGTCCGTATGCGCACGCGGGCAAGGAGACAACCTCGCCCACAACCGATCACTGACCCAGTCTCGCCTCCCGTCGGACCCGGCCGCGTCGGTGAGCACCGCATACAGAGTGGGGTTGTCTGTATGCGCGGGCCGGGCCAGTCACGCAACACCACCACCCGCGCTGTGAACCCTGCCACCCAGCCCGCGATCCACGCCCGCCGGTGCCAAGATGGAAGCGAGGCCGCGTGGCCGCGGCCGGAAAGGGCGCGCGATGGCCGCGATCGAGGTCGAGGACCTGCGGTACTCCTACGGGGACGTGGAGGCGGTCAAGGGCATCTCGTTCGAGGTCGCCCCGGGCGAGGTCCTCGGGTTCCTCGGGCCGAACGGGGCCGGGAAGTCCACCACCATCAAGATGCTCACCGGGCAGCTGCGGCCCAAGGGCGGTCGCGCCACGGTCCTCGGCTTCGACGTCACCGCCGACGACCCGCAGATGCAGGCCCGGATCGGTGTCTGCTTCGAGGAGAAGAACCTCTACCTCAACATGACCGGCAAGGAGAACCTCGAGTTCTTCGCCAGCCTCTACGGCATCAAGGACCCGGACGCCCTCGGCGTTCTACGCCGGGTGGGCCTCGCCGACCGCGCGAAGGACCGGGTCGGGCAGTACTCGAAGGGCATGCGCCAGCGGATGATGATCTCGAGGGCCTTCATCAACACCCCCGACGTGCTGTTCCTCGACGAGCCCACGGACGGCCTCGACCCCGTCACCTCCGCGGCGATCCGCACCACCATCCGCGAGGAGGCCGACCGCGGGGCGGCCGTCCTGCTCACCACCCACGACATGTTCGAGGCCGACCAGCTCTCGGACCGCGTCGCGTTCATCAACGACGGGGAGATCGCGGCCCTCGACACCGCCGAGAACCTCAAGCTGCGCTACGGCACACGCTCGGTCAAGCTGCGCCTCCGGGACGGCGACGGGGTGCGCGAGGAGGTCCTCCCCCTCGACCACGCCTCCTCCGCCCGCCTCGCCGACCTCGCCGGCTCCCCCGACCTGCTCACCATCCACACCGAGGAGGCCTCGCTCGAGACGGTGTTCATCCAGCTCACCGGGAGGGGGTTGGCGGGATGAGCCGCCGGGTCAGCCGACCCACGATCATCGGTGCGCTCCTGCGCAAGGAGCTCACCGCATACTCCCGGGATCTGGTCTATCTCGGGCTCACCATCGCGCTGCTCATCCTCGTGCCCCTGCTGTTCCGCTTCCTGCCGGACTCGGTCGACGAGACGATCACGCTCGCCGTGTCCCCCTCGTTGGAGACGCTCGTCGCGGACGCCCGTACGGAGCTCGAGGCCGGCGGCGCGACCCCCGAGCAACTGGCGGCATTGGACGAGCTGGACCTGTCCTCCGGGGAGGGCCTCGCTCTCATCGAGATCGGCGACGCCGACCAGCTCGCCGGTGTCGTCGAGGGCAGCCTGGAGGTGTGGCGCACGAGCGAGGGTGAGGTGATCATCCGGGATCCCGAGGGCGAGCCGGAGCCGCCGGACGCCGAGCTGGTGAGCGCCGGCATCGGGATCGCCTTCCCCGAGGGCTTCATCACCGACGTGATGGCGGGGGAGCCGGGCGTCGCCGTGACGGTCTACACCGACGCCGGCGTGCCGGCGGAGGTGCGGGGCGCGATGACGAGCTTCGTCCGCGAACTGGCGAACCAGTTCGCGGGGCGCGAGCTGCCGGTCGGGCTGCCCGCAGAGGACGAGATCGTCCTGGGCGAGGACCGAGCCGGTGACCAGGTCACGCTGCGCGAGCGTATGCGCCCACTGCTGCTCTTCATGATCCTGCTCATGGAGACCTTCTCGTTGGCCTCGCTGGTGTCGACGGAGGTGCTCCAGCGCACGGTGACGGCGGTGCTCGTGACACCTGCCCGGGTCGTCGACTTCCTCGTGGCGAAGGCGACGTTCGGCACCGTGCTCTCGCTCGGCCAGGCGCTCGTCGTGCTAGCGCTCATCGGGGGCGTGACGGCCCAGAACTGGTCCCTCCTGCTGGCGACCCTCCTCGTGGGGGCGTTGATGTTCACCGGGGTGGCCATGTTCGTCGGGTCGGCGGGCAAGGACTTCATGACCCAGCTGTTCCTCGCCATGCTCGTCACGGTCCCCCTCCTCATCCCCGCCTTCGCGGTCCTGCTGCCGGGCTCGGCCGCGCCGTGGGTGCAGGCCATCCCGACCTATCCGGTCATCGACGTCCTCGTCGGTGCGACCGTCTATGGCGCGACCTGGTCCGAGTCGGCTGGATCCCTGGCCGTGGCGACGGCCTGGCTCGTCGTCCTGTTCGGCCTCGGCTGGGTCACCCTCAAGCGGAAGGTCGAGTCGCTGTGAACCTCAGACTCGTGGGCAGGATGCTGCGCAAGGACCTGGCGCTCGGGCCCCGCTCCCCGATCTTCCTCTGGGCGTTGGTCATGCCCTTCGCGCTGACCCTGATCCTGCAGGTGGCGTTCGGCTCCCTCTTCGACCCAGAGCCGCGGCTCGGGATCGTCGACCGGGGCGACTCCCAGATCACCGCGGAGCTCACCGCGATGGAGGGCTTAAGCGTCATGGTCCTCGACGACCCGGAGGTGCTCCGCTCGCAGGTGGAGGCGAACGACCTCGACGCCGGCCTCGTCCTTCAGGCGGGGTTCGACGAGGCCGTGCGCGCTGGAGACCAGCCCGACCTCGAGTTCTGGATCGGGGGTGAGAGCCTGGCTGCGAACCGGATCATCCTCTCGGTCACGACGATCGACCTGGTCCGAGCGCTGGAGGGCGACGATCCGCCGGTGGCGGTCGAGGTCGTCAGCTTCGGGGAGGAGGGCCTGCCGATCGCCATCCGCCTCATTCCCGTGATCGTCTTCTTCGCACTCGTCATGGCCGGTGTCTTCCTGCCGGGCTCGAGCCTGGTGGAGGAGAAGGAACACGGCACGCTGTCGGCGCTCCTCGTCACCCCGGTCCGCGCGAACGAGGTCCTGGTCGCGAAGTGGCTCCTCGGCCTGCTGCTCGCCGGAGTGATGGCGGTCGTGACCCTCGCCCTCAACCGTGCCGTCGCCGGCAACTGGCTCGCGGTGCTGGTGGTCGTCCTCGTGGCCGCCGCCCTGGCCTCGGTGTTCGGGCTCCTCGTCGGCGTTGCCGCGAAGGACTCGGCGGTGATGTTCGCGATCGTCAAGGGCATGGGGTGGTTTCTGTTCGCCCCCGCGCTGTTCTACATCTTCCCCGACTGGCCGCAGTGGATCGCGATGCTGTTCCCGCTGTATTGGATCGTCGAGCCGATCTGGCAGGTCGCGGTGATGGGCGAGGCGCTGTCCTCCGTGGGGCTGGAGCTGGGGGTCGCTGTGGTCATCACCGCCGGACTCGGTGTCCTCGCCGCCAGGCTGGCCCGGCGGATGCAGGCTCAGCTGGCTGGGGCGTAGAAGCCGGCGTCACCACAGTGGGGGTCGCTCTCACACGACGGGGGTATGCGCTGGGCACCGGCCCGTGGATCGGTCACTTCCAGGGGGCACGGGTCATGTCAACGAACGGGTCGCCGCCTGCATAGCCCCGATCACCATCGACGGCAACCCCATCCGCAGCACGCCTGCATCGACTGCCCCGAGATCGACGCCCACATCATCGACTGAGAGAAGTTCCTCCCCCGCTTCGGCCAGTTCCGCGCGCAGGAGCAGGAGAGCCGCGTGAGGAACGGGCTGGCCTGGGCTGGTTCTCGCGAGGCTCACTGCTCTGCGTTGCCGACGGTGTTGCGGCATGCTTCTGCCATGGGGGTGGCGGGAGCATCGAGTCGAGACAAGTACAAAGAACTGTCGCGCCGATGGCACCGGATCAACCGGCGCTTGTTCATCGTCATTGGGGCGATTTGCGGAGCCATCATCGTCGCCTCCCTCGTGGTCGCGGAGCTGTGGCCTGACCAGGGCTGGATGGCAGGCTTCTTCGGTGGCGCAGCCGCTGCCTTCTTCATGGCCGCGTGGCTCAGCCCGCCTGGGTGGATAGAGAACTGGCAATCCGGAGCGTGGGGCGAGGAGGCCACCGCCAAGGCACTGCGACCACTCGAGGGTGAGGGCTGGGTCGTCCTCCACGACTTGCCTGCTGAGCGTGGCAACGTAGACCACATCGTCATCGGACCACCAGGGGTCTTCCTCTTGGATTCGAAGCGCCTGTCAGGCACGGTCCGAATCGATGGGGACGGCTTGGCTAACGTGGATCGTGCCGACGACAACTCGCTGAGCTACCGGCATCCTGGGGACAGGCACCTCCTCTCCTTGGCACGCGAAACTCACTCCCGCGTACTGGCTAGCAGCCGAATCCGCCTCTGGGTGGCACCAGTCATGGTGATCTGGGCTGACTTCCCGCAACGTGTCGTCGACGAGAACCGATGCGTCTACGTCCATGGGGACGAGCTCGTGTCCTGGCTTCGGGGAAGGGAACAGAAGATCGCTCCGAGCCGAATGCAGACCATCGTTGAAGCGGTGACGGCGGCGTGGACGAGCGACATAAGCACCACTCAGCAAGGTCAAGATAGATGAGCGATCCGCATGCTGGGGGCGGCGACCCCAACATCAGCTTTGGAGAGGTCGGCGTCATTGAGCGTCTGATGAACCTGCGTCAGCATCAGCAGAACGGCAAGCGCTCGCCTCACAAGCCTCTCCTTGCCCTGCTCGCCCTCGCCCGGATCGAGGCCGTCGGATCGAGCGCCATTCCCTGGGTAGAGGCTCGCGAGCAGCTAGGGAATCTCCTGGTCGAGTTCGGGCCCACATCCACCGCGAGCGCGGCGCAGTCGGCGGCGTACCCCTTCACTCGGTTGCGCTCTGACGCCCTGTGGGTTTTGGACGAGGACGTTCCCATGGATCGCATCGGTCCGCTGGAACGCCATCACGTCACCGGCCGCTTCGTGGCGTCGGTCGAGCATGCGATGAAAGACCGCCAAGCCCTGTTTGCCACGGCGCGCGCGCTCGTGGAAGCAGAATTCCCGCCTTCGATCGCCAGCGATATCCTCGCCGCGGTCGGGTTCGACCCAGATGAGATCTTGGGCCGCCCGGGCGCCGCGGCCAGCGCGGGCACCGATTCGACTCAGGTGCGTCGGCGTTCGGCGAACTGGCGTGGTCGGATCCTGGCGGCATGGGACCGTCAGTGCGCCTTCTGTGGCTTCGACGGACAGTTGGGCTTTGGGTCAGTGGGTCTGGAAGCGGCGCACGTGCGGTGGTTCACCTACGACGGGCCCGACTCCCTCGACAACGGCGTGGCGCTGTGCGCTCTCCATCACAAGCTGTTCGATCGGGGTGCCCTCGGCCTGACCGAGGACTACCACATCGTGGTCTCGAATCAGTTCACCGCGAGGACCGAAGCAGGCCAACGAGTCTACGAGTTAGCCGACCGCCCACTTCGACCGAGGCCAGGAACGAAGCTCCCCTCGGCGGAGCATGTTCTCTGGCACACGACTCAGGTCTTCAAGGAGCGCGTGGGGGCCGAGTAGGGACCGCGCCAGATCGATCTTTGGGTCGGCGCAACTGGCGATATCCGGCGAGAGGGGTCGCTCATCGCGGGATGTAGCTAGGCGCGTCCTCCACCGCTGCCGACAGAGTCGAGCCAGCGGCGGGTCACTTCGTGTGACTTGGCGACATAGAGAACGATCTCAGCCCGAAGCGGTGAACCCTTGAGAACGGCGCGGCACAGGGGCACTTTGTCACGCTCTGCCACGTACTGCACGATGTCCGTCAGCTTCTCTGACATGGCCTTCGTCAACACGCCGACTCGGTGCCCGTCAAGGCGCACCTCGACGCATTGATACGGCTGGGACCGTTCTGTCTTCTGCTCTTGCACGACGTGGAGCGTGACCGCCAGGTAGCGCTCGCCTTCCGACACGTAGCGACCGAGCACGTCCATGTGCTGCTCCTCGCCGCTCACTTGGATCGCTCCGCCGTGAGGGAGCACCTCATAGGGCTGTTCCGGGAACTCGTTGAACGATTGCACCCCGTGCGCCGGCGGAAGCTTCAGGGTTACGCTTGCCGCTCGTTCCGTATCGCTGGTCGGTGCTACCCACACGCGGGCCTCGACCCTCAGACACTCGCCTCGATCGGCCAAGTCCTGCAGCGATGGCGAGTAAACGGCCGCGTCATCACGAGGCAGGTATCCGACGAGGCGTCCTTGAACAAGCACGGCTACAGCGTTTGGGTCGAACGGATTGTCGGGCTCGGCGATCACCGTGGCTGAAAGGTCACGCATCTCCGCGCCAAAGTCGCCCGCCCGCGCGTCGTTCTCGAGCAGCAAGGCCCGAAACGCCTCTGGGTACTGATTCTCACCGACCACGCGTTGATGCTCGGTGGCCTTCGCCCATGGCCGAACCGGCCTCAACTCTGAAGCTGCCAGTTCGGACGGCGCTTCTGCTTGGCGCTGAACGTCCTCGACGATGGGGTGGTAATGATCAGTCCACTGAACACCATCCCACCAACGGACATACCCCGGACGGTCCGCGGCCGGATGCCACCCCGCCGGAGGCTGCTCGACCTTCTCGACGGATCTGCGACTAAACAGCCCCATGAGTCCCCTTCCTCAACGTACCTGCGTCCCATGCACTGTAACCAGGCGACGGGCAATCGCTTCAACGAGGCCGGCGGTTCTTTGCAGGCTACGGGGGCCGGTGCCGGGAAGGCGACGAATGAACGGCCACTCTGACGGTGGGACGTAAGCCAGCCGCGAATGAGTCAGTGCGGACTCATAGAGGAGCGATAGCCGGCGGAGTGTCGCAGCAGTCTGATCAGTACGAACAGTCTCCGTCTGCGAGAAGGAGGCTGGCATCTCCCTCGTTATCAGGATCGCCCAGGGTCGGCGCCCGCATCGGCACCCCTATGAGCAGGACTCTCTCCAGCAAGTTCCTCCGTCGCTCCTTCCGGATCAGAGAAGAGACCCTCGGGGATCACGTCACCATGAACCCGGGAGAGATACTCGCGGGCCTCATCAATGGAGGGGTCGTGCTGCAGACGTTCTTGGAAGAGGGCGAGCCGTCGTCGGCAGTCCTCAATAATCTCGCTCCATGTGCGAACCCATACCCGGACCTTTGTCTCTGGTGCCGAAGGCAAGTCGGGTTCAAAGACGAGACCGCGGGGTCGGTCTCGTTGAGCCGCTTCTTGGCGGACGTCCTCGTCTATGTCGGTTACCACGAGCCAGAAGTCCCATATCGTCGCACTGTTGGCGAAGCGCGCGTCAGCGACGATGGCCTTGGCGTACGCCTTGATTTGGCTCAACTCCTTTTCTGTAGCCGTGACCTTCGGCGCCTTCAACTCGACCACTAGGTGTCGGTTCCGGTCATGCTCGGTTGCGGCCGCCGAGAGCAACAGGTCGAGACGCCCGGAAGTGCCGTCCAACTTCCGTACTCCAGCTGTACTGGTGCGCACAACGCCGAGTATTTCCAGATGGCGCTCGAGCACGGCCGACAGTCCTCGTTCACTGATCATCTGGTTGAACTGCTCCCCGAAAATCCAGAGCTCGTTCTCCAGGATCTTGTGGAGGTGATCGCGCTCGCCAACCAACTTGTTGGCGTCGGGGTCGTACACCATCAACTCGAGGGCGGCAATGAACTCGAGCCGATTAGCAACGCTCGTGGACGCCCGGATCACGCGTGAGAGCCCAGTTCGCTTCAGTAGGCGGTCCAGTTGATGTCGCTCGTCATCTGGGAGTCCGAGGAACTGGTCAAGCAGGTGCGACACATTGGCGGGACGCTGCTTGAGGCTGTCGCGGAGCAAGCCTAGCGTGAGTCCTTCTTGCTGCTTGTTCTTGCTGGGGATGTGCCGGCCTATCGACGTAGCCACGACATCGAAGGCTGCCCGCTCAACCTTCTCTTCCTCGGTCTCAGGTTCGCCCTTGTATGGATATGTCTTGCGTCTTTTCCACTCCTCGACCTGTTCCCTGCGACGTTCATCACGTCGCGAATCGAAGTGTTCCTCCAGGGCGTTCAAGGCAACGTCTATAAGGCCACCGAGCGGGGTGTTGTGACTCTCCAGGTCCGTTATCATCCACTCGTTTCTATGGGTTGGCATGTCCGCCCATAGAACGTACGCGGTGAAGGGGAAATCGGGTGCGGGAAGCCTCAGGTCGGGCTCATCTACCGGAACCCCCGCTTGGTCACACAACAGCAGAGATCGACTCGATCCGCTGCGCCACTCGATGACGCGGAGCGCCGCCTCGAAGGTCACTTCATCGGTTTGCCAAGACAGCGGAAGTGTGACATCGCGCTCCGCTTCCGCATTCGGATTGACATGTCGTCCGTTATATCGAACACTAACGCGGCTCTGCGCCATCAGGTATGGCGCGAGTTCTCGGGTAACGCGTTCGAACGCCTTGTCAGTGTCCAGACGGTTGAGGCTGTCGAGGCCGACAGCCTCGAACCGCGTGCCCGTTGGCTCGTCGGAGGCGTCTGCTTCTGAGCAATCGAACCCGTCCTTGGAAGACGCACGAGCGCGCACAATCGAACGGCGACGCGCGCCTGTCACGTCGTCGGCAACAGTGGTCCAAGTGACCTCGTTTCCGATCGCAAAGGCCCTCAGTCGCCCCTGACCCGCCTGCCCGTGAAGAGGACGCTTCTCGCCCTGGCTGACCCGAGAACCACGCTTCCAGGAATCCCCCACCCGCTTGAAGTAGGAGCGCACATCCGCCGGGCTGATCCCGTGGCCGTCATCCTCCACGCTCACGCCGATCACGCCATCAGCATCATTGCGTAGGAGATTGACAACCACGCTGTAGGCATCCGCGTCGAGACTGTTCCATACCAGTTCGATGACTGCACCCACCGGGTCGTGCGGCTTCGTGAGGGCCTCAACGAGGGTCCGACCTGCTTCGAGTTGGTAGTGCGTCATCTTGATACCTTGTCAGCCGGGTCCGACAGGCTTGTCGGCTTCAGTCGTGCTTCCATGCCGGTGGTCGCCTTGAAGCCCTCGGGTGTCCCGCACTTCTTGATCAGGTGCCTCACGTAAGCCCTTGTGTAGCGGTACGACCTCGTTGGCTCGTCGTACTCACAGAAGTCCGGATTGGTCCGATCTGGGTTTGAGTCGCCCCCGGGCGGGCGGACCTTCAAATGGCGCCAAGCCGCCGCAAAGTGGTTGAGGTTGAACACGTAGGGGATGCCGGCCTCTACTTCGGCTGCGGCAGGTTTCGGCATTAGACGACCAAGTCCGGAAACCGGCTGCCGTCGGTGGCGAACGATGACCTGCCCCTTGCGGCCCATCTCCTCAACGGCGGCACGCTCCTCCTCTGTCATGTCGTCGAAATGGGTGAACTGCACCGCAACGGCGTCGGGGTCCTTGGGCGCCAACTCCACCGTGGCGCGCAGCCGGAACTCATACCGGGGGTCATGTGACACATCACTGTCTAGCCCCGACTCGTAGTCGGTCAGGAAGCTACGTAGATCAGGGGGGAGGGACTTCCGGAGACGCCTCAGCGCCTGTTCTCCCTGCGCGCTGAACGTGCCGACGAAGAGAGGAATGCGTAGGCGCAGTGCGAGTGACTGTTCGTCTCCGAACTGGTTCGTGACCTCATCCTCGTAATTGAGAAGCAGCGCGTGAGCGTGTCCAGCCAGCGTGATCATCAAAGCTGTATCGGCGTGTGCGTGTCGGTGTTCGAGCCGGTTCCGCAATCGGATGAACAAGCTGAGATTTGCGCGCACTGGCTCCTGGTCGCTAGGCCAGCGCTCCCGTAAGCACCGCTCCAGCTCCCACCTCTTCGGCTCGCCATCGACGCGCAGTAGGCGCTTCTTGTAGCGCGAGTCCCAATAGCGGTAGTCGGTGCCATCGCGGATGAACTGGGCGTGCAGGAGGTAGAGCCAGGCGAGGTGCATGTGCACGACGAAGCCTTCGAAGGAACGACTTTCTGCGGCGTCGTTGTATAGGCGCACTGCGAGGCACGCTTCCTTCACGCTGGCATCCAGCGTGTTCTGCCAGCGTGGAGGTCGTGCCATGATTCGACGCTACCTGCGCTGCGGCGGCGACGCCCGCAACGACCCACGATGGGCCAGCTCATTCAGCCAATTGCGACGCCGCACGGCTGCGGGACGAGTTCGAAGTCGTCGGCTCTGTCCGACTGAACCCCGCGATCGCAACAGGCGGTGCGCGAAGTCGGCACCGCCTTCGTCCATGGAGTGCCTACGCCTGAGAACCGACCGGACGAATCTGCGCGTAGGGGGCGTGCACGCATCCCATTCTGGGCGAAGCGACGCGCCCCCCACCTGGTCGTTATCGAAGGAAGCGGGTGTCGAGGTGCCATGTGACCGCGTCCTGGTTGGGCCGGTCAGATCTGCGCCTCGGAACCCCGATCTCCGCTCCAGCCTTGGCGTAGAACTCCTCCCCGTTGCCGAAGTCCATACGCAGTCTGGGGCTCACCTGAAGCCGGTGGCGTGGATCAACGCCCAGGTAGCCGCGATCGAAAAGGATATGAACGTCTGAACGAAGCAGCATGCCGTTGTCCACCCGGTGCTCCCCGTTATCCGATACCGGCCGGATATGTGCTGCCTGCAGGACCGGCTTGACCCGACTACCGGTGATTGCGCAGCGACGTTCATACGAGGACAAGACCAGGGACTTAAACGCGTCCTGGCCGACGCGTGGCACAGTCAAGGTCGGCAGGCCCCTCGTTGGACCCGGCACCAAGAGCGTGTCTCCCTCGGCCAGGCGCAGGGTCGAGATGTCGAGAAGCCGACGCAGGTCAGCTTCGATCGGGCTCTCATTGGTGAGGTCATAGCCCTTGTAACTGACAATGTTCTTCGCGAAGTCGGCCGGCCCAGGTAGGCCACCGCCAGTCTCATCAAAGAAGAGGTCACGGAGGAGGATGCATCCGATCGGCAGGGAAGGGTCGGGCTGCACCTGGCGGTAGTTAGCGATCGTTTGGGTCAGTTCCGCAAGCGAAGAGACACCGTTGCTCTCACCGTGAATCTCCCACGCCTCGGCGACGGTGAGCTCCGCGAAGCCACTGAAGAACCCTCCACCGACAAGTCGATTGTTCGGCCAGTGAGTCTTGAAGAGGAACGGTTCTCCAATGGCCAAAGCGCGGAAGGTCCGTGCCGATGGCATCCAAAAGTTCGCCTCCGTGATGTGGGGTCTGTCCCGGAGGTACGCAGCCCACGCGTTGTCGGTCACGCCGACGACGGCCCTCATGGCCAGACCATATCGTCACGAACCTATCTAGAGCCGGATATGTCCGACCGCTCTCCCGCGACTCGGAGTGGCGGATTCGACGTGCCGTCAGACGGCCACTGCCGATTCAGCGAACAAGTCCGCCGGCATTGGGGTGCGCAGACGCCAAGTGATGGCAATCGGCCGCTCCCCTTGGTGGCTCACGTAGTCAACTGGGCCGAGGAAGACGTAGGGCGCGGTCCCGAAGTCACCATTTCTCTCGCGCCGGACAAACAGCAGCTTCTCACCAGACCCTTCGATGTAACGTTGCCCGGTCGGTGACCTAACCGACGTCGTCGACTGCGACTCCCAGTGGAACAGCGTCGGGCTGATCGGGTAATCGGCGTACATTGTCGTTGGCGAATACTCCGCCTCGCTCTTCTTCAGCGTCACAAGAAACGCGTCGATGTCGCCGTGCGGGCCATCCACGCGCACGACCCCGGCCATGAACGATGATGGCCGCCGCTGCAGTGACGCATAGCCGAGAGCACTGAGCACCTCCTCGCGCTGATACCGCGCGTGGACAAAGAGTGGGATGCCCTCGAGTGCGCCACCGAGCGGTGTCGGCACGTGCCGTGCCTGGTCAAGCCCGAGCTCGGTCACCTCGGCGATCTCGCCGGCGACGCTGAGCTCGCTGCGCACCTCCTGTAGCCCCTCCTCGATCGAGACGTGCTTCCCGCTTGGGAACAGGCTGAAGTACAGCATCGCCGAGAGTCGCTGCTCAGCAACGGACATCTCCTCCAGCGAGAGCGCAGTAGTCGGGTCAAGCAGCCGTCGATACACCTGCGCACGCAGCGGATCGTCCACATGCACCAACGCCCGCACCCGCTTCGACAGCGTCGTCTCCATCGGCGACGCGGCACCCGTCAACAACCCAGCCTCCCGCCGCAAGGTCGTGAACGACCGATCGGCCCGGATGACATCGGACAACTCCACCCCGGCCCTGGCCAGGAACTCGGTGAGCGCGTCGGTCGGATGCGCCCGCAAGGCATTGACCAGTTGCTCACGCCGCACCGCCAGATGCGACTTCACGCTCTCCAACGCCGCGTCCTGGGTCTGCCGATCGAGCACCACCTGACAACCTGACGGCAGGGTCGGAAAGCCCCGCTCGATCTCATGCACCAGCCGCCGGCGCGGCGTCCCAGTCATCGCGCGATAGCGCTCGGCGAGCTTGAACTCTCGCCGGTGCGCTCCGACGAAGTCCAGCACCGTGAGCACGGCCTTGTCGGGAGCGATTCGCAACCCCCGTCCGAGCTGCTGCAGGAAGATCGTCGCGCTGTCGGTCGGGCGGAGGAACAGCACGGTGTCGACCTCAGGGATGTCGAGCCCTTCGTTGAACACGTCGACGGCGAAGAGCGTCTGGACCGACCCCTCCCGCAATGCGGCGATCGCCTCCTGCCGCGCCTGCGGCGCCGTCTCCCCCGTCACGGCGCGCGCCGCCAGGCCAGCCGAGCGAAACCTCTCCGCCATGTACTCCGCGTGCGCGACGCTGACGCAGAAGCCGAGCGCACGCATACGGAAGGGGTCAGTGATCTTGGCGCGGATCTGCTCCAGGATGATCCGCATGCGGGCGTCGTTGCCGGTGAAGACGTTCTCGAGCTGGGCCTCATCGTAGCGTCCGGCCCGCCACGCAACCCGGGTCAGGTCGGTGCCGTCAGCGACGCCGAAGTAGTGGAATGGCGATAGCAGGTCGGCCTCGATCGCGTCCCAAAGACGTAGGTCGGCCGCGGTCCGCCCGTCGAACATGGTCCGCACATCGGTGCCGTCGCCACGCTCCGGAGTGGCGGTAAGGCCGAGCAGCTCCCGCGGAGCAAGATGGTCGAGGATCCGACGGTACGTGCGAGCTTCCGCGTGGTGGAACTCGTCCATGACCACAACGTCGAAGGCGTCGGCCGGGATGGAGCGGATGTCGTATGCGGTGAGCGACTGGACACTGGCGAAGACATGCTGCCATCGCTCGGGTCGGGCGCCCCCGACATACAGCTCGCCGAACCCAGCATCGGCAAGGACCTCGCGGTAGGTGCGCAGGGACTGAGTGAGGATCTCCTTGCGGTGGGCGATGAAGAGAAGCCTTGGACGTTCTTTGCGACCGGAGTCATGTGTCCAGTTCCGAGCCAGCCGCTGGTAGTCAAGGGCGGCGACGACGGTCTTACCGGTGCCGGTGGCAGCGACAACGAGGTTGCGGTGCCGGTCGTGGACTTCACGCTCGGCCTCGAGCGCATCGAGGATGGCCTGCTGGTATGGGTAGGGCCGCACCTGCAGACCGGAGAGGACCAGCCCAGCGTCGCGCGGACCTCCCCCGCCGCCGGCCGCCAGCCGCAAGGCGTCATCGAGTCGGTCCCGGTCGACGTCGGGGTCATAGGTCTCGAAGTGGTCTGAGTTCCAGTACGTCTCGAACGTCGCAGCGAACTTCGCGAGCAGACCCGGGGTGGCGACCTTGGACAGCCGGACGTTCCACTCGACGCCGTCGAGGAGGGCGGACTTCGACAGGTTCGACGACCCCACATAGGCGGTGTCAAAGCCGCTGTCACGCCGGAGGTGCCAGGCCTTGGCATGCAGGCGGGTGCGTCGCGCCTCGTACTGGATCCGGATCTGCGCGCCGTACTCCCGGACGAGTCGGTCAAGCGCCTGGCGCTCGCTGCCGCCGAGATAGGTCGTCGTGATGACACGGAACGGCACGTCTCGCTCCCGGATGAGCGCGAGTTCGGCCTCGAGGACTCGCAGCCCGTGCCACTTGACGAAGGCCATGATGCAGTCGACTCCGTCGGCGGTGAGCAGCTCCTTGCGCAGCTCTGAGCCCAGCTGCGGTTCGCCTGGTGCGTTGGTGAGGAGCGCGGACTCGGAGAGTGGAGTTGACGGGTGCGTCGTGTTCCTCACGGGAGCACCGAATGCGGTCGGTGTGACCACCGACTTGAGCATCCGAGGTGGGGCCTCAGGAGTCTCGTTTAGGTCTTCGACCATATCGAGGAGCGCGGTGACGAGGTTGACCTGGTGCTCCGGATTGCGAGTGTCCTTGAGGGCTCGCTCGAGCGATGCCGTCACATGACGACCGAGAGTATGGGGCAGGTCGGCTTCGTCGATTGCGGCGAGCTCCGCCACAAGATCGGGTCGAGCTGCCAACGCTCGCGCCAGTCTGCGCGTCAGCAGACGTTCGTGGATCCCCTCCGCCAGATGCTCTCCCCGCTCCATGACGTGACAGCTTGCCACGGGCAAGCGCGCGCCTCAGCCGCCTCCGTCGAATCACTCCGGGTCAGAGGCGCATTCGAGGTCCTCCGAACGGTGGATGCCGAGCTCGACAAAGACACGAAACGGTCACATTCGCAATGCACCCCAACATGCACATGTCGGGAAGAGCGCGAGGGGAAACCAATATGGGCGCTATGAGGAACACACGGGGAGCACTACAAGCATCGGTCGCGGCACTTCTAATTGGGGGCTTGCTGACTGGATGTGGATCCGTCGCCGAGACGGCCTCCACTGAAGGGGAGACTCAGTCTCAAGTCGTGGGGGGACAGGCCGCCACTGAGGACGCTACGACCGAAGCGGCTGAGCCAACCGAAACAGAAGAGACCGAGGCGGTCGCTGAACTTGAAGTCGCGGAATACGGCTTCACTCAGCTCGACGGCGGTGAGTTCGATACTCCAGGTGTTACTTACGGGGTGGTCATTGCGAACAACGGCACTGGGATCGCCAGCGACGCTCAAGCGCAGATCAGCTTTGAGGACGCAGACGGCGTCGTTGTGGATACCCGAGAGGAGTACCTCAACGCGGTACTGCCCGGAAGCTCCGTGGCCCTCGGCGACTTCGTCTACGACGCGACCGGCGTTGAGACGATGACTGTCCAGATCCTTCCTGGCACAACTGAGGAGCTGGAAAGCGAGCCCGCCAACTTCACTGTCAGTGACGTGACTACTCGTGAGCAGGAGTTCGGCGGCTACAAGACCACGGCAACTGTCGCGTCGCCGTTCACACGTGATCTGGAGGACCTGCAGGCTGTCGCGATCTACCGCGACGACGCTGGCGACATCGTGGGCGGCGCCTACACGTTCCTGAACTTCGTCCCAGCTGGCGGAGAGGCGGCCGTATCCATTGATGATACGGCTAGCGGCCTGTCGACGCCGGCGAGCACAGACGTGTACATCGCCATCACGAGCCTGACCCTCCTCGCAGACATGTGAGAAATGCGTACGGGGCATTGTCGTGGGACCAGCCTCGTAGGCTTCCAAGGCAGTCATCACCGTGGCCTAGCAGTTGCAGGGCGTCAGACAGCAAGTTCGTTCGAGGGGTCAGATGTTCGTAGGGAAGTTGGCTATTGGGGTTGCGGCGGTTCTCGCCGTCGGCACCGGCGTCGCAGTAGCAGGCGGCATTGGCTCAGAGCCCACTGTGGTGGTTGCCGTCGTCGACGGAGACACGATCGACGTCTCGACCAATGGTGACGTCCAGAGAGTGCGGCTCCTCAATGTTGACGCGCCGGAAAGCGTGCACCCGGACAAGTTCGTGCAGTGCCTGGGGCCTGAGGCAACGGCCTACCTCGAGGAGCTCCTACCCGTTGGGACGGAAGTGGAACTTGCCTACGACCGTGAAAGGACCGATCGCTACGACCGCGAGCTAGCGGGGGTCACGCTGGGAGACGTGCTCGTCAACGCCGAGATTGCCCGAGCCGGGCTCGGAATTGCTGTTCTGTTCGAGCCGAACAGCCGCTTCTACGAGGAGGTTCGCGACGCCCAACTCGAGGCCATCGCTGCCGGGCGTGGCCTCTACGACGAGAAGCTCGGTTGCACACTGCCAGGCCGGGTGGCAGAGGTCACCGCCAGCGCCGAGACGGTACTTGATGAGCCTGTAGGCGTTGAGAACGGACTTGAGGCCATGGAGTCCTACTCTGGGGTCCTTGCTGAGACGATGGTCGGTGTCGTCGCTCTGACCGCGTTGCTGGATGGGGATGGCGACAGCCTCTATGCAGTTGTGCACCGCCACAATGCCGGTCCACGAGACGCACTAGCACAGGTGCACCAGCGGCTCGAGAACGCACAGCGGCGGACGCGCGAGGCGATCCAGACCGAGAGGGACCGCATCGAGGCTGAGCGGCTCGAAGCGGAGAGGGTGGAGAGGGAGCGCCAGGAAGCGGAGAGGCGGGAGGCCGAAAGGGAAGAGGCGGAACGCCTTGCAGCCCAGGAGCAGCGTGAGCGGGAGCGTCGCGAGGCGGAGCGTCGCGAGGCGGAACGGCGGGCCGCCGCCCAACGCCCCTCCACCGGTGGGTCCAGCTCGGGATCTGGGTCCGGTTCATCCGGCGGAAGCTCGGGGTCCGGCGGCTACGACGGCTACACGGGTTGTCGAGCCTATGGAGGCAAGTACCCTCCCAACGCCATTGACGAGCAAGGGCGGCCGTACACGAAGATCGACTGCTCTACCAAGCGCCCCATCGGCGGCTGACCCGCTTCTTCCGCGCCGAGGAGACGCCCCAGACCTGGCGACCTGAGTGGTCAAGTCGACCAGCGCATACAGGTCATCCGAACCTGCACACGACCTTCACGTTTCCTCCCCCAGCCGGCGACCCCTCACTCCGTAGATTCCGAGTGATCCACAGCGACGACGCGACCGAAGCGAGGGACCCCATGATCAGAGTCGAGGGACTGAACAAGCAGTACGGCTCGGTGCGAGCCGTCGACGACCTCACCTTCACCGTCGAGCCGGGCAAGGTCACCGGCTTCCTCGGCCCCAACGGTGCCGGCAAGTCGACGACGATGCGGATGATGCTCGGGCTGGACCGCCCGACCAGCGGGACCGCGACCGTCCGGGGCAGGCGCTACGCCGACTTCCCCGCGCCGCTGCGGGAGGTCGGGGCGCTCCTCGACGCCGGCGCCATGCACCCCGGCCGCACCGGCCGGGCCCACTTGCGCATCGCCGCCCACTCCAACGGCATCCCCGGATCGCGGGTCGAGGAGGTCATCGACCAGGTAGGCCTGGAGTCCGCGGTCGGACGGCGGATCAAGGGCTACTCGCTCGGCATGCGACAGCGGCTCGGCATCGCCGCCGCGCTGCTCGGCGACCCTCCCGTCCTACTCTTCGACGAGCCCGTCAACGGCCTCGACCTCGACGGCGTGCGCTGGATCCGCGCGCTCCTGCGCGGCTGCGCCGACGAGGGCCGCACCGTGCTCGTCTCGAGCCACCTCATGAGCGAGATGCAGCTCATCGCCGACCGGGTCATCGTCATCGGCCGCGGCCGCCTCATCACCGACACCCCCACCTCCGATCTGCTCCGCGGGCTGGGAGCCGGCACCGTGCGAGTCCGCGGTCCGCGGCTCGACGAGCTCGAGCATGCGCTCGCCCCGCGCGCCGAGGTGACCCGGTCGGCGCCGGACGAGCTCGAGGTGACCGGCCTGACCGCCGCCGACATCGGAGACCTCGCGCACTCCCTCGGCCTACCCGTCCACCACCTGGCCGAGGCGGAGCAGTCGCTCGAGAGCGCATACCTGCGCCTGACCGAAGACCAGGTCGATCACCATGGCCGGCAGCCCGAGCCGGTCGGAAGCGGGGCCCTGCGATGACCGCCACGATCCTCGCTCGCACCTGCCGCGCCGAGTGGAGCCGTATGCGCTCGCTGCGGTCGACCTGGATCCTCGCCTTCGCCACGGCGACCGCCGTCGTCGGGCTCGGCGTGCTCATCGGGGTCGACGCGGCTGGCTCCGCGACCCCGCCGCCACCGGACGCGACGGCGTGGGAGGGCGCGCGCGTCACCGCAATGTTCGCGCTCTTCGGGGTGCTCGCGCTGGCGGTGCTCGCGAGCACCGCCGACCACGCGACCGGCGCCATCGTGCCGACGCTGCAGTGGACCCCGCGACGCGGTGTGCTGCTCACCGCCCGCTCGGCGATGATCGCCTCCGTCACGACAGTCCTGGGCGTCGTCCTCGTCGGGGTCGCGAGCGTCGTCGTGCGCTGGCTGGTGCCGGAGGTGGGCCTCCCGCTCGGAGAAGGGATGGAGAGCCTGGGCGGCCTGGCGTTCCTGTTCGGCACCTCCGCCCTCCTCGCGATCGGCCTCGGCCTGGCCCTGCGCAGCACCGCCGGAGCACTGGTCACCGTCATCGCGCTGATCCTCGTGCTGCCGCTCGTCCTCGGGAACCTGCCCCAGCAGTGGGCCCAGGACGTCGCCGCCCTCCTGCCCGGCTCGAACGTCATCTTCCTCATCTCCGGCGAGGGTCTCAGCGACGACCTGACCGTCACCTCTGCCCGCACCACGATGGCGGCCTGGGCCTGCACCGCCGTCGCCGCCGGCGGGTGGCGGCTGCTCCGGGCCGACGCGAGCCGATGACCGTCGCCGCCGGTCCCACCGAGCGGTTGTGTCATGGAGACACGCCGGTTGGAGACCCGCGGATTCAGCGTGTCCCCATGACACAACGGACGGATGACACCTGGCGACGCAGGCGGGAGCAACAGCGTGAGACGGCCACCGCATACCGAGTGTGGGCATGCCGGCCATGCCCTGGGCAAGGAGCATGCATGCGGCCATCTCTCGCGTTTTTGGCGTTTAGGTCTCAGGCTTCTCCACAGACGAGCGGCTCGCCCCTTCCTTAGTCTTGTTCCGTGCTGGCTCTGGACGTCGACCGGGATCGCTTGCGCGAGGTGTGCGAGCGATACGGCGTGGCGTCCTTGGAGGTGTTCGGCTCCGTAGCCCGCGGCGAGAACCGTCCTGACAGTGATGTGGATCTGCTCTATGTCCTCAAGCCCGGCACCAGGCTTGGCTTCCGGTTGTTCGACCTCGAGGACGAGTTGGCGGCCGTCTTCGGCCGTCCCGTCGACCTCGTGGCGCGCACATCGGTCAACAAGTACCTGCGCGAGCAGGTCCTCACCGATGCGCGCCCCCTCTATGCGGCGTGAACTCCTGCTGCTGCGCGAGATGCGCGATGCGGCCGCGACGATCCAGGAGTTCGTGGGTGAGCGCAGCGCCGACCAGGTTGAGGCTGACGGACTCCGGCGTTCGGTCCTCCGGGGCACTTCACGGTCCTCGGTGAGGCGGCCAGCCAGGTACCCGCGAACGTCAAGGATTCCCATGAAAGCCTCTTTCGACGTCGGTGGCGGAGGGTGTTATCTGATCAGATAATGTATAAGGATGGATGAAGACAGTGCAGAGGTCGTCAGGGGTCTCGAGCAGGCACTCGCTGCGAGCGGTCTCAACCAGGCCGAGTTCGCCGCGTGCCTGGGCACCTCGGCCTCCCGGTTCAGCGCCTATCGGGCCGGCCGAACCGTTCCTTCGGCTGCGTTCTACCTGCGCGCCCTGCGGCTCGCGGCCGCCCTCGAGTCCGCAAGGGACAGCGGGTGGATGACGCCGATGTCCACCGCGCGCGAGATCCGACTCGCGCTCCGTCAAGGCGATGACGTCTGGGCCTTGAAGATCGCTCTCCAGGGCCGGGACCATCTGCGAGAGCTCCTCCGAACCGACGACGCGACAAGCGACGCGTGGACCGCCTCGCCCCGGACGACTGGAGACCGGAGATGGGATGCGCTGTTGGGTGCTCTGACCAGACACGAGTTCATGACGGTCGGCCGCCAAGCCCCCACCTGGACGACCCGTCCCGCCCGACATCTGGACAGGGATGACGAGTGGGTTCTGCCCAGCCTCCTGCTCGATGAACCCGAGGTTCGCGCGACAACGCCGAACTGGCTTGCCGAGCATGGCATCTATGCGGCCGAACGTGACCTGGTGACAGCGTGACCCTGGTCCAGTTCGACCGCACTGAGATCGAGCGCCTGCTCGGGCTCTTGGACGAGCGGCTCCGCACGCGCGGTGTCTCTGGCAGCGTCTATGTCATCGGCGGTGCTGCCATCGCCGTCACTGTTCACGACGCACGTCGCACGCTCGATGTCGACGTCCTCGTCTCGGACCCTCTCATCCTGGAGGAGGCTCGGCTCCTGGCTGATGCTGAAGGAGTGCCGCCGACGTGGCTGAACGACAGCGCACGGCCGTGGGTGCCGCCTCGGCTACCTGGGTCGGACGCTCGTCCGACAGAGCCCGGACTCTTCGTCCACTGGGCGCCGCCAGAGCACCTGCTCGCGATGAAGCTCGTCGCCATGCGACCTCAGGATGCGCCGGACATCGTGGCGCTGGTCGAGCTGCTCGGGCTAGGCAACGATCCCAGTGCTTACGCCGACCTCCTCGAGCAGGTCTACGGCGGGGAAGGTGTCCTGCCGCTTGTCCTCGGCGTGCCCGATGACGCGGCGCGGGACGAGGCCCGTCGCCGGGGCGACATCGCCGTATCGCTTGTTCGGCGGGCCAAGGACTGACCCCACGCCGGGGGTGGGCGCCATGTGGTGCACGCGTCCAGGAGCTGTCGGTCGAACCTGGCAGGCTCGCACCGAGCACCCCGAAGGTGACAAGAGCGCGGGCCCGAGCCGCGCATACCGACGACGTCCAGCAACCACACGAGAACGGAACACACCCTTGGCGATCCCCGCACGGGCGCACCTGGCGAGGCTCCTCGCGGGTGCCGGCGAGAAGACCTCGCAAAGCGCCATGGTGCGCCTGCCCGCAGAGGTGCTCGACCTGCACGTCGACGGCGTTGGCACCGTTCCGCTGCCGGTGCGCGCGCCTCTCGCCAGGAAGCTCGTCGCCGCCTCCACACCCGCGCACTTCGGGCGGGGCGAGGACACGTTGCTCGACGCCTCGGTGCGCGACACCGGCGAGATCACGCCTGACCGGGTCACGCTCGCGGGCGACCGCTGGCAGGCCGGTCTGGCCGAGGCGCTCGAGACGCTCGGGACCCGGCTCGGCATCCGCGACCCGCGGCGACTGCGCGCTGAGCTGCACGCGCTGCTCGTCTACGGCAAGGACCAGCACTTCGCGCCGCACCAGGACTCCGAGAAGCACGACGCCATGGTCGCGACGCTCGTCGTCATGCTCCCCTCGAGCCATTCCGGCGGCGAGCTCCTCGTCAGCGACCAGGGGAACTCCAAGGTCTACACCGGGTCGACGTACGAGCTCACCCTCGTCGCCTTCTATCCGGACTGCCGGCATGAGGTGCTGCCGGTGCGCTCCGGGTGGCGGACCGCGCTGACCTTCAACGTCCTCCTCGACGAGCCGCCCGAGGCCGAGCCGGCCGGTCCGGTCGACCAGGTGACGGCGCTCCTGCGGGAGCACTTCGACACGCCGGTCCGCCTGTCGTACGGCACGAAGGACAGTGACCCTCCGCAGCGCCTCGCCGTGCTCCTCGACCATGAGTACAGCCGCCGCGGCCTCACCGCGGGCCGGCTCAAGGGCGAGGACGTCGAGCGTGTGGCGCTCGTGCGGGCGGCGGCGGAGGCGGCAGGTTTCGAGAGCGCGCTCGCCCAGGCGGAGATCGACGAGACCTGGGACGCCGACGTCGAGGACTATCTCGACGACGAGGACTACGAGCTCGGTGAGGTGCTCGACGGCAACACGGTCCTCACGTGGTGGGCCGACCGGGACAGCGCCGGCGAGATCTCCCTCGCCCTGGACGACGAGGAGGTATGCGCGCCCACCCCCTCCCATCGGCTCACCCCGTACGACAGTGAGTACGAGGGGTACATGGGCAACTACGGCAACACCGTCGAGCGGTGGTATCGCCGGGGCGCGGTCCTCGTCTGGCCGCCCGACGCGGGCTTCGGGATGCGCGCCGAGGCGAGTCCCGGCTGGGCATTGGACCGGATCGCGGAGTCGCTCGGCGGGGGTGAGCCCGACCGGGCGCGCGAGGAGGCCCGGGCGTTGGTGAAGGAGTGGGGGCCCGCCGCTCCGGCATTTCTCGCGCCCGCGCTCGAGGTGGCCTGCGGGCTGGATGACGCCGGGTTGGCCGCCGAGCTGCTCGCGCCGTTCCACCTGGAGATGCTGACCGTCGACAACGCTGAGTCGCTGGCGGCCTTGCATGAGGTCTATCCGCAGTCATGGTGGACAGCGCTGGCCCGGCAGTGGGACCGGCGGCGTCCTGCTCGCTTCGGAGCTGGTCGCCCCGGGGATGGGCCTCCGGACCGGCGGACCTGGGTCGCGACCGTGCTGCCCGTTCTCTGCGAGCGGCTGCGGGGCGTGGGGGCGCCGGCCGTTGCGGACTGGCTCACGGTGTCGCTGGGCGAGTGGGTGGCCGGGGAGGCGCAGTCGCTCAGTGCCATGACGCATCCGGCACGTCGTGCCGAGGAGCTCGAGCGGCTCGGGCCCTCGCTCGCCACGGTCCTCTCAGTCTCGACAGGTGAGGGGGCCGGCGAACTGGACTCGCGCATACGGGATCTCGGCGATTCGGCCCTGCCTCTTGTGTTCGCCGCTCTGCGCTCGGCCGGGTCTGTGGTGGGGTCGGCACCTGCGCTAGTGGCGCTCGCCTCGCACGCACGCGAGCGGCTCGAGGCGAGCCTCGCTGCGCCCCCGCGCGACCCCGGCGACTGGTCCATCCCCTGGGAGAGCCCCGGTGGTGACGACGCGGACCGGCTCGGCCGGTTCCTCACCTCCTCGACCGAGCGGACCCTCGCCTGGCCGCTGGCCGCACCGCGGCGGCAGGCCATCCATCGCCTCATCGACGAGGCCGGTCTGCCCGTGACGCACCGGACGATCCGTTCGGGAAGCCCCTACACCCTGCTGCTCGAGAAGACCGACGAGCTGTTCGCAAGGGAGGTGGCCGCCCGGCGGCGGGCGGAGGAGGACCTTCGATGGGTGACGTCGGGAGGATCCTGAGTGCGGGAAACAGTCTCAGTCCATGCAGTCCACGGCGACGGCGAGCGCAGCGCAGATCTGTCGCATTCGATCATCCGCCAGCCGTCCCAGGCGCTCGACGAGGATCCCGAGCGAGACACTCTCGACGGAGTCCAGGTTGACCGCCGAGCGCCGTGGCACCGGATCATCGTCGGGCTCGAGGACGACCTCGCTCTGCAGGCCCCGGATGGTCGTCGTGCAGGGCGCGACCAGAGCGCGTCGATGGCGTGGGATGACCGCGTCCCGCGAGAGGACGACGACAGGTCTGCGACCGATCTCAGCCATCTCGCACCACCACACCTCACCTCGGGCGGGCAGCTCCGTCATGAGGCCGCGGCCGCGCGACGGAACGACGCCAGGTCACCCCACTCGTCCGGCTCGTCGAGGGGGTGCGAGTCATAAGCGGCGTAGCTCGCGTCCACCTCGGCTGCGCGATGCCGGGCGAGCAGAGCGGCGAGGGCGTCGTCGATCATCGCCGAGTCGGGCTTGCCCGACGCTTTGCGGGCGCCGGCCAGGAGGTCGGCATCCACCGTGGTGCTCAACCGTGTGCGAGTCATGCCATCATCATGCCACTTCGCCGGCGGCCCGCCCTGGATAGGTCGTTCTGCCGGAACCGCCCTGACGACGGATGGTGTTGAGCACGCGTCCGGCTCGAAGGCGCCACCGCAACCATCCGTCAAGGCGACGACGTGAGGCGACCACCGCACACCCGCCATCCGAACCTGCACACGACCTGCACGTTTCCTCCCCCAACTGACGCACCCTCGCTCCGTAGATTCCGAGTCAGCCACTGAGGCGACACGACCGAAGCGAGGCACACATGATCACAGTCCAGAGCCTCACGGCCGACGTCCTCGTCGTCGGGGCCGGCCTCGCCGGGCTGCACACCGCCACCCGCCTCGCCGAGCTCGGCCACGACGTCCTCCTCGCCGAGCGCCGCGCCGACCTCACCGCCGGCATCCGCACGACCGGCATCTTCGTGCGCAAGACCCTCGACGACTTCACGCTCCCGGAGGAGCACCTCGGCCCGCCCATCCGCCGGGCCGTGCTCTACCCGCCGTCGCTGCGTCGCCCGGTCGAGCTGGGCAGCGACCGGGACGAGTTCCGCGTCGCAGACATGCCCGGCCTGTATGCGTCGGTCGCCTCCTCCGCCCTCGCCGCCGGAGTGCGGATGCGGCTGCGCACCCGCTTCGTGCACCACGAGGACGGCGTCGCAGGGTTGGACGGACCCGACGCGCCGCTGTCCGTGCGGGCGCGGTTCGTCGTCGGCGCCGATGGCGCCCGCTCGCAGGTCGCGCGCCGGCTCGGGCTCGACGTCAACCGCCGGATGCTCGTCGGTGCCGAGGAGGTCTATGCGAGCACCGGGTTGGCGGGCGGGCCGCCGACGTTCCACTGCGTCCTCGACCCCACGCAGGCGCCGGGCTATCTCGCGTGGGTCGTCGACGACGGCGAGCACGTCCATGTCGGAGTCGCCGGATATCCCGACCGGTTCCCGCGCGGTCTCACCGAGGCACTCGCCCGGTTCCGGCGCAGCGCCCCCGGTCTGCCGCCTGACCTGCCTCCCGAGCCGCTGGAGCGACGCGGCGGGCCCATCCCCGTCGGCGGCGTGCTGCGCCGGATCGGCTGCAGTGCCGGGCTCCTCGTCGGCGACGCGGCGGGCGCGGTCTCACCCCTCACTGCAGGCGGACTCGACCCCTGCCTGCGCCTGTCCGACCACGCGGTCGCGGTCCTCGACGAGGCGCGGCGCACCGGCAGCGCCGAGCCGCTGCGGCACTACGACGGAGCCGTCATGCGCAGCAACTTCCGCGGGCGCATCGCCCTGCGCTCGTGCCTCTCCAGCGTCCGCACCCCGGCGCTCACCGAGACGGGCTTCAGCCTGCTGCGCACACCACCGGGCCGCGCCATCGCCCGGCGCATCCTCTTCGGCGACCGCTCGTTCCCCGACGTCGATGCCCCAGCCACCTCCGCTCCCGCCGATCCGAGCGGTTGTGTCATGGAGACACGCCGGTGACGGTGGGGAGGATTCAGCGTGTCTCCATGACACAACGGCCTGGGGTGGGGGTGGCAACCAGCGACGCAGGTGCACCGAGAACGTGAGGCGAGCGCCGCATATCGAATGTGTCCTTCGGCATGGTCAGTCGACTCGCTGCAGCGGCTTGCTCGTCCACACGAACTGCTCGCCGACCCATCCGCGGAAACCGTCCGCGGTGAAGCGCAGCTCGCCGTCGTCGAGCGAGAAGCCGGCCTCGAAGTAGCGGTACGGCTCCGGCTCGCACCAGTACCCGCGCTCGACGGTGAAGGACGCGCGTCCCTCGTCGACGGTGAAGGACCCGACGCACACCGGGTCCTCCCGATCGGGGCGGCTCACCACGTATCGTCCGGTGTCCGTCAGTTCCAGGGTCAGGTTGGCGGCGAGGTCGGAAGCCCAGATCTCCAGCTCCTCGACCGAGCGGTCATCCAGCGAGCCGCCGGCGGCCGCTTCGAATTCGGCGACCATCGCCTCATGCAGCTCCTCGGTCTCCCAGGTCAAGTGGTAGGTGCCCGCCAGCGCCGCCTGGCCCTCGGTCGAGTCGTTCCTGAGCTCCGCGAGAACCGGGCAGTGCTCGAAGCCGAACCGCTCGCACTCGGCCGCGGTGAAGCCACGGGTCAAAGCCGACCGGCCGATTCGCAGCAGCTCCGCGGAGTCCGTCGTGACGACGATCAGGTTGCCGTCGCGCGGCGTGACGGCGAGGTGATGCTCGCCGACCCAGGCCACCCCCTGCAACGGACCGTGGTCGAGGGGCACTTCATGGCGCATCTCGCCGCTCTCGGTGTCCCAGACCCGCACCAGCCCGTCGTCGCCGCCAGTGGCCAGGCGAGACCCGGTCGGGTGCATCGCCGCCGCGCTGACCCGGCTGTCGTGGATGGTGAGCTTGGTGCGCAGGGGCTCGAGCGTGTCGGGGTCCAGCCAGTGCAGGGACCCGCCCGTGCCCTGCACCGCGAAGGTCCCGCCGGCGAGAAGCGCGCGGCCGTCGTCGACGTAGCCGAACAGACCCAGCGCCCAGGCTCCATCAAGGCCCTCCACATCGACCGTCTCGATCTCCCAGGTCTCCGTGGAGATGCGGAGGACCGTGTTGTCCCCGCTCGACACCAGCAGCTCGGCGGAGTCCGGGGTGAAGAGCAGGTCCCGACCCAGACCGGGAGCCGCATCCGCGAACAGCAGCGCGCCCGTCTCCGCGTCCCACACGACCACCGGTCCCTCACTGCTCACGGCGGCGATCATCGACCCGTCGGGTGACCATCGAAGCGCCCTGTGGAAGAGGAAGAACGGCGGTTCGGGGAACTCGGAACACGCGGACATGTCCGGTCCTTCAGCTCGGGCGTGAACGGTGCACACCCCCGACAGTGCGACCACCTCAGCACCGGAGCCGACATCGCGCACCGACAGCCCTCCGAGCGTGAAGGGCACCTCGCGTGGGTTGCCGATCCCGGTCTGCATGACGAACCTCGTCCCGTCGGGAGACAGCTCGACATCCTGGCCCACGAACCCCTCGACGATGCGTGCGGTCGCCCCGGACCCGACGTCCCATACATAGCCGGCGGAGACGGAGACCACCGTCCCGCCTCGGTCGAGGCGGGCGTCGGACGATGGACGCGTCCTCTTTGACTGCACCGGGGTGACCGAACCTCGCAGCAACTACGTCCGGTGCTGGTAGACGACTCGCGCCGAGAACGTGTGACCACGAAGCCGGCCACCGCTCGTCTCCCGACGTCGACCAGCCCGACGAGGGATGGTGTCGGGCACGCTTCGGGCTCGAAAGCGTCACCGAAACCATCTCTCGTCGCGTCGAGGGTGAGGCGAGCACCGCATACAGCTGAAGTGCCGGGTGCACTCCCTCGCGAGATCGACGCCAAGGCGCTCAGATCAGGACGCGACGGGCCTCGGCGCGTACCTCCTCGGCGACGGCGTCGATGAGGCTCGAGCGCAGGTTCCACTGCTGCCAGTGCAGCGGCACGTCGAGGTGCCGGGCGGGTGCGAGGTCGACGAGCTCGCCCGACTCGAGCGCCGCGGCGGCGTGCGCGTCCGGGAGCATCGCCCAGCCGAGGCTGAGCCGGACGGCCACGGCGAAGTCCGCGGAGGCGGGGACGAAGTGTCGGGGCGGGTTCGCCGCTCGTCGGGAGATCCTGCGGTGGAATCGCGCCTGCACCGTGTCCTTGCGGTCGAGGTCGATCCGCGGCGCCCGGGCCAGCGCGTCCGCGGTGAGACCGTCGGGGAACCAGTGCGACGCATACCCCGGGGTCGCGCAGGCGCGATAGCGCATCCGGCCGAGCGGAGTCGAGACGCACCCGGCAACGGGGCTGGCGTTGCTCGTGAGGGCCGCCATGACGGACCCGGAGGCGAGCAGCTCCGCCGTGTGGTCCTGGTCGTCGCGGATCAGGTCGACGACGATGGACTCACGCGCGGCGACCCGCGCCAGCGGCGGCAGGATCCACGTCGCGAGCGAGTCCGCGTTGACCGCGATGGGGATGGGCGTCGGCCTGTCGTCGGCGCGCTCGGCGCCGAGCTCGCGCAGGGTCTCCCGCTCCAGGAGCGCGAGCTGCTGCCCGAGGCGAAGCAGCGCCTCGCCGGCCTCGGTCGGACGCACCGGTTTGGAGCGCACGACGAGGACGCGGCCCACGCGCTGTTCGAGCGCCTTGATGCGCTGGCTGACCGCACTCGGTGTCACGTGCAGACTGCGCGCCGCGGCGTCGAAGGTGCCGTCTGAGACGACTGCGGACAGGGTCTGGATGAGCTCGGACGGAATCATCAATCTCACTAATGATGGCTAAGAAACCTGAACTGGATTAAGTACGGATGTGATCGTAGCGTCGCAGCATGACCTCCGCACAGCTCCTCACCTCCGCCCTCGCCGGTCTCGGCCTCGGGCTCGGCCTCATCGTCGCCATCGGCGCCCAGAACGCGTTCGTCCTTCGGCAGGGCATCCGCGGTGAGCATGTGCTGCCCGTCGTTCTCATCTGCATCATCTCCGACGCCGTGCTCATCGTCGCGGGGGTCGCCGGCGCGGGCGCGCTCTTCACGGCAATGCCGTGGCTGGCCACCGCGGCCACGTGGGGCGGAGCAGCGTTCCTCATCTCGTATGCGGTGCTCGCCGCCCGCAGGGCCGTGCGCCGGCCCGAGGGGGCCGGGGCGGGGGCGAGCCTGGACCTCGACAGCTGCCCCGAGCCGGCGATGGGTGGCTACTCGGCCCCGGCGGCCGATGACCTGCCCGGATCGACGGCAACTCGAGTGGACGGCACGGGTTCGACCCTCGTGCGGGAGCGACCCGCTGCCACGGCCGGCGCAGGGAGCGCCGGTCGTCGGGCCGCCGTGCTGGGCACGGTGCTGGCACTGACCTGGCTCAACCCGCACGTCTACCTCGACGCGGTCGTTCTCCTCGGCTCCGTCGCCGCCACTCACGGCGAGGGGCGCTGGGCCTTCGCGGCCGGAGCGGTCCTCGGGAGCACGGTGTGGTTCTCCGCTCTCGGGGTCGCGTCGCGGGCCCTCGCGCCGGTGTTCGCCCGACCCGCGGCCTGGCGAGTCCTCGACGGAGTCATCGCCGTTGTCATGACGGCGATCGCCGTCGCGCTCGTCCTCACGCACTGAGTACGCCCTCAGCACTGAGCACGCCCTCCCCGACGAGGGATGGTGTCAGGCACGATCCAGCCAAGGAAACGTGCGTGACACCATCCCTCGTCGAGTCACGGTGCACCGGCGAGCAGCATCGACACCGCGGCGGGGACGTCGGTCAGTGCCCGCGGCGTCTCATCGCCTTGTCGATGGCGGCCGTCAAGCCCTCCGGTTCCCGTCCGAGCTCGGCCACGACAGCCCGGCGAACCGCGGCCCTCAGCTCGTCCGGCGCCGGTGCCGGCGCGGCGCCGCCCGGCATGGGTGCGTCGGCCGCCCTGGAGGGAGCGGCCTGCTCCCGGACGATCCGCACCCCGAGGTCCTCCGCGCGCTGGGCGGCCTCGTCGGTGACGACGTCACGCCCGCCGACGTGGACCGCGGAACCGGAGCGCGCGGCATCCTCGACGTGGGTGCGGGTGATGAAGCGGCGTCGCCCTGCCCGGTCGGGCCGAGGCTGTGGGTCATTCGCGGCCATCGATGGCCTCCAGTGCCGAGACGGCCGCGTTGCGCGCCGCGAGGATGTCCGCCTCGGTGCCGGCCATCCAGAGCCGGCCATAGACGCCGACCGAGGTGACATGCATGAGGTTGACCGCCGCCGCCTTCTCGGCCTCGTTGGCCGCGAGGTTGATGTAGGCCGCCGGAGTGCACTCCAGCACGAGCATGGTCTGCCCGGCGACGAGCATCATGCCCCGGGTGAAGCGGTTGAGCAGCTGGGACTGGTACGGGCTGACGTTGGTGATGACCTGCATCGAGGCGATCTGCGGCTTCTTGCGGGCGGCGACGTCGAGGTCGAGCTCGCGCAGCACGGCCTCGCCGGCCTGCAGCACCTCGGCCTGGGACTCCGAGTGCAGCTCGAACATGCCGAACTGGCGCTCGACGATCTGCGCACCCGGGCGGGACATCGTCGCCTTGACGGCGACGTCGACCACCCGGAAGACATGGTTGCCGGGCGCCATCTCGACATAGAGCGCGGCCATCCCCTCGATTGGGAGGTCACCCTGCGTCACGGTCCCGACGAAGGAGGCGTACTGCGGCTGCATCCTGTCGAGATAGCAGTAGGCCCGCAGCTCGAACTCATCGGCCATGGGAACTCTTCTCCTTGTCGGGGTCTGTCGGGCCGGGCACGTCAGGTGCCCGCCGGGGTTTCATCGGGAGACCGATCGGTAGCCCACCTCGAGGGCGGGGGCGGTGCGCGCGATGCCGAGCGGAGTGACGAACAGCGGCGCCACCGGGACCACCGCGTCGAGGCCGGACGCCTGTGACACCACCTCGGCGAAGCCGGGGAAGGCCGCGCTTCCGCCGACGAGGTACACGCGCGGCGTGGGCCAGCCGCGGGTGTTGCTCGAGACGATGGAGGCGACCTTCTCCATCACGGGGCGGATGAGCGGGAAGAGCCGTGGCTGCTCGGCAGGGTCCTTCTTGATCCGCTCGGCCTCGTCGATGGGGATGCCGAGCGCGCCGGCGATGACCAGGGTGAGGTGCGTGCCGCCGGTGGGCTCGTCGGCCGTGTGGACCACCGTCCCGTCCTGCACGACCGCGATGCCGGTCGTGCCTCCGCCGATGTCGACGACGACTCCGTCGCGCAACCGGAGCACGGCGTTGGCTGCGCTCGGCTCGTCGACCAGTCCGGTGCACTCCATCCCCACCGACTCGATCACGTGGCGCACCGCCCGCACCGAGCCCGCCTCCACCCCCGGCGGGAACGCTCCGTGTGAGCCCGGCAGCGCCACTCCGAGGCGCTCCTCCACCTGGTGTTTGAGCCGCTGCACGACATCGACCGCACCCACGAAGTCGGTGACGACGCCGTCGCGCACCACGTCCGCAGCCTCGTATGCGGCGGCCAACGGCCGGTCGTCGGCGTCCAGCGCCACGAGCGCGACATACGCCGTCCCGAGATCCACGCCGCCCTTGACCAGCACGGGAGGGGTGTCGAGCGGGGTCGGCACCATCGACGCGTCGAGAGCGGCCATGGCGTCGCGCAGCCTCGGAGCATCCATCACGAGCTCCAGTCGGCCGGGTAGGTCACGTAGAGGAACTTGGCCCATGACGGTGTGCCGAAGGTGATCGACGATCCCTTCGGCACCGCGATGACGTCGCCGGGACGCCCGATGGCCTGCTGGGTCGCGGTGGTGATGTGCAGCTCGCCCTCGATGACGTACTCGACCTCGTCGTAGTCCAGGGTCCACGGGAACGAGCCCGCCCGCAGGCTCATCACGCCCGCCGCCATCGGCATCCCGTGCTCCGAGGTCACCACGTCGAGCAGTCGCACGTCCATGTCCGGCCGGTGCAGGTCCACCGGGAATGGGTTCAGCGCCACCAGGTTCACCCCGGACACGTGCCGGAGTGGTGCGGGGCCGCCGCCCACCGACCCGTCGACGTCGCCCCGCTCGGCCGCCCGTTCGGTGATCCGGATCCCTCTGTCACTGGCCACATCCCGGGCCAGCGGTGTGACCAGATCTCCAGGCATGACGACGAGCTCGGTGTCGCCCCGGTGGGCGACGGCGAGCACATCGTCGGCGGTGTGGACCCGGCGACTCACCGCTGCGTCCTATTCCTCCTCGCGGACCAGCGGGTTCACTTCGACGCGGCTGAGGAGACGTCCGTGTTCTGCGCGGGAAGGATGAACTCCACGTCGCTGTGCGGGCGCGGGATCACGTGAACGCTGACTAGGTCACCGACGCGCTGCGCGGCGGCGGCGCCGGCGTCGGTGGCGGCCTTGACCGCCCCGACATCACCGCGGACCATCACGGTCACGTAGCCGCCGCCGATCTGCTCCTTGCCGATCAGGGTCACGTTCGCCGCCTTCACCATCGCGTCGGCGGCCTCGATCGAGCCGACGAGTCCGCGGGTCTCGATCATGCCGAGGGCGATCATCTGGGGGTTTGTCACTGGAGTGTCCTCTCACTGTGGTGCTGCCGGGGTTGTGGGGTATGCGTCTGCTGGGTGGGCCGTCTCGTCACCGGTGGCCATCGCTCGCCGACCGGCGGCGCGGGCCCGCGAATGCCCTGACGTCCGGTCATGGGCCACCTCCCAGCTCGCCGAGCACGCGGCGGACGATGCGATCCACCTGGTCCTCGCTCGCCGGGGGCGCGGTCTGCCGCCGGCCCCTGTCGGGCGACGCGGTGCCGCCCGTTCCGGACGTGGTGTGCCGTGGGGCACCGCGGACGTCGGGGGCATGGTGGTATGCGCCGGGCGGCGGCTCCTGCCGGGCGAAGGCGAGGCGTTTGACGTTCAAGAGGTGGGTCACCGTGATGTTGTCACTGACGACGGCTCCACCGATGCCTCCGGGTGCCAAGGTCATCGCGGGCATGACACCGGTCGTCGCCCCGATCGCCCCGAGCGTGCCCCAGGTGTTGACGAGGATCCGGAAGGCCGGCTTCTCCAACCCGAACGCCATGATGACGGCGTCATCGGTCGCATGGATCACCAGGGAGTGCCCGTCCCCGCCGAAGCGCAGCAGCTCGATCGAGCGCTCGCAGCCGGCGCGCCACCCGTCCTCGACATACCAGCCGAGCACGGTGGTGAGCTTCTCGGCACTGAGCGGCTCCTCACGCCCGACACCCGCGAGCTCCGCCACGAGGATCCGGGCGCTCGGCGGGACCTCGATCCCGGCCAGGGCGGCCAGCGCCTGGGGCGTCTTGCCCACCGCCGCCGGGTTCATGCCCCCACCGGGGTTGAAGACGGTCCGCTCGAGCGCGGCCTTCTCGCTCGCGGTGACGAAGTGCGCCCCCAGGCGCTCCATCTCGGCGCGCAGCTGGTCGGCCACCGGGGCGTCGACGACGACGGACTGCTCGGTCGCGCAGATGGTCGACGAGTCGAAGGCCTTGCTATTGACGATCGCGGTGGCCGCCGCCAGGACGTCGGCCGAGCGGTCGACGTAGACCGGCACGTTGCCGGGTCCCACGCCGAGTGCGGGCTTGCCCATGCTGTGCGCCGCTCGCACCATCGGGGTGCCGCCGGTGGCCAGGATCATCGAGGTGGCGTAGTGCCGCATCAGCTCCTGGGAGCCGGGGAGGCTGACCTCCTGCATGCAGCCGACCAGCCCACGCGGCATCCCGGCCCGCTCTCCCGCCTCGATCATCAGGCGCACGGCCTCGTACGTGCAGGCCTTGGCCGAGGGGTGCGGCGCGATGATGCAGGCGTTGCGGGCCTTGACCGAGATGAGCACCTTGTAGACGGCGGTCGAGTTCGGGTTCGTCGACGGGCACAGCCCGACGACCACCCCGACCGGCCATCCGATCTCGACGATCCCTTTGTCGTCGTCGCGACGGAGCACGCCGACCGTGGGGATGTCGCGGATGGACTCCCACACCGTGCGGGAGGCGAACTCCACCTTGATCCGCTTGTGCTCCGGGACGCCGTAGCCGGTCTCGTCGGTGGCCAGCTGCCCCAGGCGTGCCGCGTCCCGGTACACCGCGTCGGCCATCGCCGCGCAGATCCGGTCCACCTCGTCCTGGGACGCGTGGGCGAACTCCCGCTGGGCCGCGCGCGCAGCGAGGGCGAGCCGCCGGGCCTCCTGGATCGACCTCAGGTCGCTGTCGAGCTCTACGTGCGACATCACACCTCCCGCGGACGGGCCGCGACCTCGAGGACGGCGTCGCGGAACGCGGCGCACGCTGCCACGACGGCGCTCTGGGTGCCGACGAGGAAGCCACCGGAGAAGTTGGTCTCGGACGGCGGCGGGAACCACACCTGCAACTCGACCTCGGCAGCCTTCAGGGCTGCGTCCAGCGCATACGTCGCCTCGAGTGGCGGGGCGATCAGGTAGGCCATCGGGGTTCCCTCGGGGATGCCGGCCTCCTTGCTCAGGTAGCGGCCGGTCCGCGAGATCGGGTGGGCGAAGAAGCCGAGCTCACCGGCGTCGTCGGCGGCGTGGAACCACGCTTCCTGCTCGGCGTAGTCGACGCAGGCCGTCAGCCCGGCCCGCGCCTCGGCCGGCGAGGGAGCGGCGAGGATGCCGATGATCTCCCCCGAGAGCGGACCCGATGCGTGCGCCGAACCGGCGTAGAAGCTGTGCGCGTACACGACCTCGACGTCAGCCATCTTCGTGGCCTCATCGAGCGAGACGTACAGGCTGTCGTCGATGTCGCAGGTGACGATCGCCAGGCTGCGCTGGGCTGGGGTCAGCTCGAGCTTGGCGGCGAGCGCGCGGTCCACGTTGGGGATGATCCTCGTGGCGAGGATCGTGGGCTTGATCGGGTCCAGGACGGCCATCACCGACTCCCGCTCTCTTCGAGACGCAACTCGACCCCACTGGCCTGGTGTTTCATGACCTTCTTGACGTGCTCGACCACGAAGGCACCCGCCTCCAGCGGGTTGGTGCCACCGTTCTCGGTGATCATGCAGATCACGTCACGGTGCGCGTCGGTCTTGCCGGCGGTCGGCCGCCACCCGGAGTAGACGCTCATCGCATCCGCCACGCCGAGGCCGGGCCGCTCCCCGATGAGCAGCATGACGACATCGGCCCCGACGATGTCGTTGATGTCGTTGATCACGCCCACCCGGCAGAACCGCACGAAGAACGGTGTCCCGAGGGTGAGGCCGGCATCGCGCAGACCCTGCTCGAGCACGGGGTAGATCTGCGGCAGGTTGTTGGTGACCGCGGCGGCTGACAGGCCGTCGCCGACGACGATCTGGACCTGCGGCTTCTTGGTGCACTTCTCCTGGACCATTCGCCGCGCGTCGTCGTCCAGCTCTCGGCCGAGGTCCGGACGCAGCAGGAACTCGTCCTGGCTGGTGACCCGCGTCTGCACGGTGAACAGCCCGAACCGCTCGAGCAGCTCGGTGGGCACGTCCCCGAAGATGGCGTCCTGGGTCACCGCGTGGTCGGCGCCGAAGAGCAGCACGCTGCGGGTGGGGGGCCGGGGTCCGGCGCGGCCGACGGCGAGACGCGCCGACGTCGACGCCGCGAGGTTGACCAGGCCGCTGGGGTTGGCGGGGTCCTTGACGCCGATGCGGTGCCGCTCCTCCGGGACCGTGGGATCGGAGACCTCGATGTTGACGTTGGTCCCGCCCCCGCCCGTGCCCGTGGCCGTCCTCTCCGACGAAGACTCAGCCCGGGCCGCTGGACGGGAGGAGGGCGCCGCCGAAGCGGGTTTCGTCGCGTCGCCGGCACCGGCGAGCTCGGCGAGAACCTCCGCGACGATGCTGCGGAGCTCGTCGGTGGAGAATGCGCCCGTGCTCATGCTGCGCTCCTACCTGCCCAGGAAGAAGGACGCGTCGCCGGCCTTCTCCGTCAGTCGGCCGTCCCGCATCAGCCCGAGGTCCTCCATCCATGCCTCGAACTCCGGCAGGGGTCGGAGCCCGAGCAGCTGCCGGAGGCTGGGGGCGTCGTGGTAGCTCGAGCTCTGGTAGCTCAGCATGGAGTCGTCACCCATCGGTATCCCCATGATGTAGTTGACCCCGGCGGCTCCGAGGAGGACGGCGAGGTTCTCCAGCTCGTTCTGGGTGGACCGGGCGTGGTTGGTGTAGCAGACGTCGGCGCCCATCGAGATCCCGGTCAACTTGCCCATGAAGTGGTCCTCGAGCCCGGCCCGCGTGATCTGGGTGGAGTCGTAGAGGTACTCCGGGCCGATGAACCCGACGACGGTGTTGAGCTGGAAGGGGTCGTATCGCTTGGCCAGGCCGTAGCACCGGGCCTCCATGACGACCTGGTCGGCTCCGTGGTGGGCATCGGCGGAGAGCTCGGCTCCCTGACCGGTCTCGAAGTACATGTGGTTGGGACCGGTGACCACCGAGTACCGCTTCGCGAGAGCGTTCGCCTCGTCGAGCATGGCGACATCGATGCCGAAGGACTCGTTGCCCTTCTGGGAGCCGGCCAGGCTCTGGAAGACCAGGCCCACGGGCGCACCCTTGCGCATGGCCTCCATTTGGGTGGAGACGTGGGCCAGCAGGCAGTTCTGGGTGGGGATCTCCCAGCGGGTGATGATCTCGTGGGTCATCTCGAGGAGACGAGAGACGCTGCCCAACGAGTCGTCGGACGGGTTGATGCCGATGACGCTGTCGCCGGATCCGAAGCTCAGTCCCTCATAGACCGCGGCCCTGATCCCCTCGACCGAGTCCGTCTGGTTGTTGGGCTGGCACCGTGACCCCAGTGTGCCGCGCAGTCCGATCGTGTTGTTGGCATGCTTGACGACCTTGATCTTGCTGGCCGCGAGCATGAGGTCCATGTTGGACATCAGCTTGGTCACGGCGGCGACCATCTCCGCGGTCAGGCCGTTGCTGAGGCGCTTGATCATCGCCTCGGTCGTCGTGTCGGCCAGCAGCCACTCACGCAGCTCACCGACCTGCATACCCTTGATCTCCGCGAAGACGGCCTCGTTGACCGCGTCGTCGATGACCCTGGTGACCTCGTCCTCCTCGTAGGGGACTGCCGGGTTGGCGCGCAGGGTCTCCAGCGTGACCTCGGCGAGGACGAACCGGGCGGCCATCCGCTCCGCCGCGCTCTCGGCCGCGACACCGGCGAGCTGGTCCCCGGACTTCTCCTCGTTGGCCTTGGCGAGGAGGTCCTTGATGTCGCGGAACTGGTAGCGGGTGCCGAAGAGCGTCGCGGCTAGCTGCATGGGGACACGCTCCTTCCCGAGACGGCCGACTCAGTCATAGAACACCAGCGTCTTGATGGACAGCGGGACTGCGCGACCGTCCAGGACGGGCAGGCCGATGTCGATGAAGTCGCCCTCGCCGAGACCGACCTGGTCGACCACCAGGAGGGGGATCCCTGGGCGGATGCCCTGGATCGTCTGGCCCAGCACCTGCGCATAGTCCTGCTGCAGGACCAGGACGAGGGGACGCTCGCCGTGGCCGGCATCGTGGAATGCCACGATCTCGGCGGCGACGGCTTGGAGCGCCGGGTAGCCGAGCTCGGTGGGAAGGTCCACGACGATGGCCGCATCGGCGTCCTGGTCGAGGTCCCACCGCGCCATCGCCTCCCGCACCGAGGCGGCGAACGGCGGGCCGCCACCGCGTCCCGGCAACGCCGGACGCAGGACGGGCAGGTTGCGCAGGGGCAGGATGTCGCGGTTCGCCCAGATCGTGGAGCCGCTCAGGGTGACCGTCTGCGCGGCCGCTCCGAGCACCGTGGCGCGCAGCGTCTCGGGTGGCTCTCGGACGTTCAGCTGACGGAGACGCTCGTTGCGGTGCAGGGAGTCTGCAAGCAGCGGCCCCACGTCGCCGTAGCGGGCCACCTCGCCCAACGTCGTCACGGGCAGCCGCTCGTAGTAGCAGGAGCCGATCCCGCCGGTGAGGAATATCGAGGAGGAGGCATCCGCACCCGTCAGGGGCGGGGTGAGCTGCACCCCGTGCCCGACCCGCACCTCCTGACCCGTGGCGAGGTCGACGACGAGATCGGCCATGACGTCGCAGAACGCCCGCAGCTCCTCGAGGGTCGCGGCCCGTCCCTCCTTCAGACCCAGTCCGAACTCGTCGACGATCGTCTGCCCCGGAGGCGCGATCCGGAGCACCGTGCCGCGATCGTCGATCTCCATCTGGCGCCCGCCTACGGCGAGGGCGGAGGAGCACAGGTGACGACCGACCTTGAACACCGCGGCGTTCGACGTCCCGCCACCGATGTCGATGCTCGTGACCTGTTCGTAGTGATCCGCGGACCAGCGGGCGGCTCCCGAACCGCGCCCGGCGATCTGGGCCTCGGCGTTGGGACCGGCGATGGTGACCACGAAGTCCCCGGCGTTCGCGGAGAGCGCGCGCAGGATCGCGTCGGCGTTCCTCGTGCGCGCCGTTTCGCCGGTGATGATCACCGCCCCCGTCTCGATGCTGGCGGGAGAGACCCCAGCCGCGTCGTACTCGTCCCGGACCAGGGCCGCCAAGGCTTCGGCGTCGACGACGTCGGGCGCGGTCAGGGGGGTGGGATGCGCCTCGCCCCGATAGACCACCGACTTCTCGTCCACCTGGATCCGCGGCACCTGGCCGGGTCGGGCGACGTCGTGCAGGATCAGGCGCGAGAAGACCACCTGGGTGGTGGTGGTCCCCACGTCGATCCCCACACTGAGGACCTCCCGTTGGACGCCGGCCATCGAGGCCTCAGCTCTTCCTGAAGGTGACGCGTCCATCCACCTCGAGTGAGTCGAGGATCCCCATGATCACGGCGTCCACGGGTTGCCCGTTCGTTGTCGCGCTGTGGCGTGCGGCGCTGCCCTCGGCGACGAGCACGAGCTCGCCCGACCCGGCGCCCACGACGTCGACGGCGACGAACACCGGTCCCGTGACGGTGTTCTCGGGGTCCGTCTCCTGGACCAGGAGCAGCTTGTGCCCCGTCAGGCTCACGTCCTTCACGGTCGAGACCGCTGACCCGACGACTCGCGCGATACGCATGTCAGTGCAGCTCGGACTCGGAGGACTCGATCAGCGCGAACTCCTCCTCCGGGGCCGAGGCCACGATGTGGTGCCGGCTGTAGAGGCCGAAGTAGGCGATGGCGACCAGGTAGACCGCCGCGGTGATCGCGACCACCCGCGTGTCGACCAGGAACCCGGCGATCAGCGCCACAACGGCCAGGGCGCACGCGATGCCGGTGGTGATCATGCCTCCGGGAGTGCGGTACGGCCGGGCCAGCTCGGGCTCCTTGATCCGCAGGATGATGTGCGACAGGGTCATCAGGATGTAGGAGATCGTGGCGCCGAAGACCGCGACGAGGATGAGCAGGTCACCCTGGTTCAGCACTGCCATGACGAACCCGATGATCCCGGGGACGATGAGCGCGACGTAGGGCGTCTTCCTCCGCCCGGTCAGGGACAGGAACCGGGGAAGGTAGCCGGCCCGCGACAGCGCGAACGTCTGGCGCGAGTAGGCGTAGATGATCGAGAAGAAGCTCGCGATCAGACCGAGGAGCCCGACCACGTTGATGAACTGGCTCGCCAGGTTCTGACCACCCCAGGCGGCCGGCGCCTCGAGCGCTTCGACAAGGGGGTTGCCCGACTCCATCAGGTAGTTGGCCCCGGAGGCGCCGGGCGCGACGATGAGGATCGAGAACGCGAAGAGGATCAGGGCCAGCATCGCGCCGATGATGCCCTTGGGCATGTCCTTGGCGGGGTTCTTGGACTCTTCGGCCGCCAGCGGCACGCCTTCGACGGCGAGGAAGAACCAGATGGCATAGGGCAGTGCAGCCCAGATCCCGATCAGACCGAACGGCAGGAAGGCGCTGGCACCGAAGGCGTCCGTCACGGGGATGTCGGTCAGGTTGGCGGCGTCGAACTTCGGGATGGCCGATGCGACGAACACCACGAGGGCGACCACAGCGATCGCGGTGATGCCGAACATGAGCTTGAGGGCCTCGCCGACTCCCCACAGATGCAGCCCCACGAAGATCGCGTAGAAGACGGCGAAGACGACCCACCCGACGTCGAAGCCCGTCAGCGACTCGACATACGCGCCGATGAAGTTCGCGATCGCGGCGGGTGCAATCGCGTACTCGATGAGAATCGCTGTGCCGGTGAGGAATCCACCCCAGGGTCCCATGGCCCGGCGAGCGAACGCGTAGCCGCCGCCCGTGGTCGAGATCGTCGAGGACAGCTCGGCGAGCCCCAGCACCATGAACAGGTACATGATGGCCATGATGACGGTGGCGATGAGGAGACCGCCCCAACCTCCCTCGCCGAGGCCGAAGTTCCAGCCGGCGAAGTCACCCGAGATGACGTAGGCGACGCCCAGGCCGGCGAGGAGCAGCCATCCGGCCACGCCTCCCTCCAGCTGGCGCTTCTCGAAGTACTCGGCCCCCTCGATGTCCGCGTCGATTCCTCCGCGCTCATGGATTCGCTTGGGGGCCTTGTCGCTCATGGCGGCACTCCTTGCTCGGGTCAAGTCCGGGGGCGTGGTGTACGAGGGTGATCCTTCAAGGTGGGGAGTTAGGCGCTGATGGCGCCGATGATGGTGGGCTCCTCCTCGCTGGCGGTGGCGTGCAGGACGGCTTGGCAGCGAGCGAGGACTTCAAGGCCGAGGTAGCGGCGTTGTTCGGCCCACTCGTCGTGCTGCTCGGCCAGGACGGCGCCGATGAGGCGGATGACGGCCTCACGGTTGGGGAAGATCCCGACGACGTCGGTGCGGCGGCGGATCTCTCGGTTGAGGCGCTCGTTGGGGTTGTTTGACCAGATCTGTCGCCACACCTCTTTGGGGAAGGCGGTAAACGCCAGGATGTCGGCGCGGGCGTTCTCGAGGTGGTCGGCGACCTGGGGGAGCTTGTCGGTGAGGGCGTCGAGGACGCGGTCGAACTGGGCGTGGACGGCCTCGGCGTCGGGTTGGTCGTACACGCTGTGCAGCAGCGCCTTGACCCAGCCCCACGCGGACTTCGGCGTGACCGACATCAGGTTGGCGGCGTAGTGGGTGCGGCACCGCTGCCAGGACGCGTTCGGTAGCGTCGCCCCGATCGCCTCGATCAGTCCGGCGTGGGCGTCGGAGGTGACCAGGGCGACCCCGGACAGGCCACGAGCCACCAGATCGCGGAAGAAGCCCAGCCAGCCGGCACCGGACTCGCTCGACGATGCCTGCACGCCAAGGATTTCGCGGTAGCCGTCGGCGTTGACGCCGGTGGCGATCATGACCGCGACCTTGACCACCCGACCGCCCTCACGCACCTTGATCGTCAAGGCGTCGGCGGCCACGAACGTGTACGGACCGGCATCCAGCGGCCGGGTCCGAAACGCGGCGACCTCCTCATCGAGGGAGGCAGCCATCTCCGAGACCTGCGACTTGGACAGGCCGGTGATCCCCAACGACTGAACCAGCTTGTCCATCCGGCGGGTCGAGACCCCCAACAGGTAGCAGGTCGCCACCACCGAGATCAGCGCCGACTCCGCCCGGCGGCGCCGTTCCAGCAGCCACTCCGGGAAGTAGGAGCCACTGCGCAGCTTGGGGATGGCGACCTCCACGGTGCCGGCACGGGTGTCCCACTCCCGGCGCCGGTAGCCGTTGCGCTGGTTCGTGCGCTGATCGCTGCGTTGCCCATAGGCCGCGCCGCACACTGCGTCCGCGTCCGCGGACAGCAGCGCGTTCACGAACGTCGTCAACAACTCGCGCAGCAAGTCGGGACTGGCCTGAGCCAGCTGCTCCTGCAGGAACGCGGCAGGGTCAATACTGGGAGATGCGGTCATCGTGGTGCCCTTCTTCGAGTCGGTTGTGAGAGATCACTCGAAGGATCACGCGGTGACCGCACCTACGTCAGCAGGACACGCTCACCGGGATCGTCGTACACCACTCTGTCGGACTCCACTCTTGCTCGCACCAATGGACGTCATCGTCCGAGGCACACGCTAGACCTGCCGACTCTCGACAGCAAAGGGTTCTTCGTCACAACCTCATGGACGGCACGTGGGCTGGCCCGCGGCGGGAGTCGCGCGGCACGGCTTCCCGCAGGCCTCGCCATCGCCCGGCGCATCCTCTTCGGCGACCGCTCGTTCCCCGACGTCGATGCCCCGGTCACCTCCGCTCCCGCCCACCCGAGCGGTTGTGTCATGGAGACACGCCGGGTGACAGACCCAAGCATCAGCGTGTCTCCATGACACAACGAGCCCGGGGTGACGACTCGCGACGCGGGCTGGGGATTTGCGCATGACCCGACCGGCGCATACCTGCCGGAGACTCTCGCCCCCGGTCCTGGAGACTCTCGCCCCGGGTCCGACTCACGACCGTGGCAGGTCGTCCACCGCTGTGCGGATCGTCGCGATCTGGTCCGCGGTGAGATCCGCGCCGACGATGTAGGACCACGCCGAGACATCCTCGTTCTCCCACCCTCGCACGAGCCGTCAGGAGCCTGATCGGGCCGGGCTCGCGGTGGCCCACCGAAGCTCCCGTCCGACCTCCGTGACGGCCCGGTGCAGGTCGGCGCAGGTCGGCGCAGGTCGGTGCAGACCTACACAGAAGAGGCCTCAGGCCCCGAAGAGGCGGTCCCGCAGTGCGAGTCGGCGGGTCTCGTAGCGGCTGTGCCGCCGAGCCGCCCGCGCCATCTTCCTCTCCCCGTAGAAGCGTCGCGCCCAGAACGACTCCGGCTTGGCCAGCCTGACCGCACCGAACAAGGAGACGGAGGGCAGTGGCAGCCCGGCGATACCGATCACCAGCTTGCCCTTGAGCATGCAGATGACGCAGATCCCGACATGGAGCAGCACCACCATCGCTGTCACCCAGACGCCCGCCGAGGACACCTCCTGCTCGTCGACCCCGATCGGAGAGGTGCCGATCAGGAGAACCAGCCCGAACACCGCAGCGATCATGACCGCGTCGATGGACTTCTTGCCCTCCTGGGACCAGTAGACGTCCTCGAGATGCAGCCACAGGGCGAACTCGTCGAGCGCCAGGGCCGCACCAACGCCGAATAGGGCAGCGAGCACCTCGATCCACGGGGAGTCCGGGCTGAACCGGAAGGTCAGCAGCCCCACGACGAGGACCAGAAGAATCCCCCAGACCTGGTGGTGCACGTGAACCCCACCGATGTGGACATCCTTGATCGGGCCGGTCTCCTCGTCGGTGCCGGACTCCTTGCGCTTCCGGATCCGGACCGTGATCGTGCGGGTGACGGCATACGTCACGAGGAACCCGAGCAGCATCCACAGGGCGGCGGACCGTCCCGTGCCGACGACGTTCTCGCCGTACCACTCCCACATGAGCAATGTCTCCGGAGGTCGTGCCGTGGTCCGGGGATTCCCGGCGACTCAACGCTACTGCGCTATCGAAGGCTTCTCGGCGTTCCTCCGATCCGCCCTCTCCGCCGCCGTCGTCCGGCGCGCCCGCCTCAGCCGGCCCGATCGACCAGCCCCGTCTCGAGGGCCCGGAGCACGGCGCGGGTGCGGTCGCGGACGCCGAGCTTGAGCAGGATCGAGGACACGTGGTTCTTCACGGTGCCCTCGGCCAGGTGCAGTCCTGCGGCGATCTCGCGGTTCGACCATCCGGCCGCCATCAGGCGCAGGACGTCGACCTCACGCTCGGTGAGTTCCTCCTGCCGAGGCGTATCGTCGGGACCGTGACCGGTCGTCCCGCCCGCGGCCAACCGGTGCAGCAGGCGCGAGCTGACCGCCGGCTGGATGTGCTGACCTCCGTCGGCGAGAGTGCGGATCGCCTCCAGGAGTGCCTCGAGCGTGACGTCCTTGAGGAGATAGCCCTGCGCGCCCTCGCGTAGCGCGGCGAGGACCTCGTCGTCGTCATCGAACGTCGTCAGCACGAGAACCGCCGGCCGATGCCGCGCAGCGCGCAGACCCCGCAGCGTCCCGATCCCGTCCAGGACGGGCATGCGCAGGTCGAGCAGCACGACGTCCGGCTGGGTGTCCGCGATGAGGTCGAGCGCAGCCTGCCCGTCACCCGCCTCGCCCACGACATCGACGTCCTCGGCGAGCGAGAGCAGGCTGCGGATGCCGGCCCGCACGAGGGTCTGGTCGTCGACGAGGAGAACGCGGATCACCGCAGCACCTCCGAGGTGGCGTCTGGCGCCATGTCGGCGGCGGTGATGTCCGGCACCTCGATGGTGACCCGGAAGCCCCCGGTGCCGTCGACGGCGACCAGCCCGCCGAGGGCCTCGACCCGTTCGCGCATCCCGGTGAGCCCGTTGCCCGGGGTCAGGCGGGCCGCGCCCACCCCGTCGTCGACGATCTCTGCCACGAGCCCGGGGCCGCTGCCGCCACCACTCCTGCGCACGGTGACGCGGACGTTGTCGGCGCGGGAGTGCCGCACGCTGTTGATCAGCGCCTCCTGGACGCTGCGAACGACGGCGTCCCGGACCGCAGGCGACGGGATCTCGAACTCGTCGGGGATGTCGACATGGACGGTCGGCCGAGGCAGCTGCGCCGCCACCGCGTCGACGGCCGAGCGCAGGTCCGGCGGCTCCTCGCGCAACCGGCTGACGACATGGCGCACGTCGGCCAGCAGGTCCTTGGCGATGACCCGCGAGCGCTGCACCGGTTCGACCGCGGCGCCGTCGGCGACGTGCGAGGCGACCTCGAGGTTGAGGGCGAGCGCGCTCAGCTGGTGGCCGACGAGATCGTGCAGGTCGCGTGAGATCCGCAGCCGCTCCTCGGTGCGGGAGTTCTCGGCGAGGAGGATCTGCGCGGCCTCCAGCTCGGCGTGCGCCCTGGCGAGCTCGGTGTGCGCCGTGCGCAGGCTCTCGTGCACCTCGGCGATCCGCTGTCGTGCCGCACTCTCCCGCCTCGCGATCTGCCCGGTCATGACTGCGAAGACCTGCAGGCCGAGATAGAACACCGCGGCGATGAGACCGCCCTCCTGCTCGACGCGCCAGCCGATCCCGAACATGACCGCGCTCTGGAGGCCGACGACCGCGAGCCCACCGGACAGCGGCAGGACCAGCCCCGCGCTCGCCGCAGTGATGACGAGCGGCACCCCGCCGAACCCGTAGAGCGGCTCCACCGCATACATGGCACTGCCGATGGCGACCATCGGGACCAGGAGCAGGCGGGCCCACCGCTGGGTCAGGTCGAGGAGCACGTCGACGAGGAACACCGGGATCCCAACGGCCCACAGCGCCCACCACTGCCACGCCATCGACAGGTCGATGAGGACCGGCAGGAGGCCGACCATCGCATAGGTGAGCCCGCCCGCCACACCGGCCGTGCGCTCGAGCCCGACGTGCTCGCCGCCCTGGGCCTGCTCGCTCATGCCGTCCAGGGTAGGTCGAACGCCCCGACCGCCGCCCGTGCCGGAAGTCATGGGGCCACCCCTGCCCGAGGTCACGACCGCCCTCACCGAGGTCGTGACGAGCGGCACTGACGCCGGGCGCCGGCCGCTCCGTAGCGTCGATCTCATCACCGAAACCACGCCGCACACGCACATCGGAAGGCAGCCATGAACGCCATCGAAGCCCGCTCACTGGGCAAGGACTACGCCGCGGTACGGGCCGTCGACGCGATCGACCTCGACGTCCCGCGCGGGCAGGTCACCGCCGTCCTCGGCCCGAACGGCGCCGGCAAGACGACGACCATCGAGATGCTCCTCGGCCTGCGCCGCCCGACCCGCGGCAGCGTCCGGGTCCTCGGCGGCGACCCGCAGAGCCGGGCCGTGCGCTCGCGCGTCGGCGCGATGCTCCAGGACACCGACGCCCCCGAGAGCCTCACCGTGCGTGAGATCATCGACCTCGTCGCCGCCTACTACCCCGCGCGGCTGCGCACCGAGGACGTCCTCGCGCGAGCCGACCTCGGGCCGTCCGCCGACCGACGGGTCACCCAGCTGAGCGGCGGCCAGCGGCAGCGCCTGTCGTTCGCGCTCGCCATCGCCGGCGACCCCGACCTGTTGTTCCTCGACGAGCCGACCGCCGCGCTCGACGTCACCGCGCGGCGCGAGTTCTGGCACCAGGTCTCGGGATTCGCCTCACTCGGCAAGACCATCTTGTTCTCCACCCACAACCTCGCCGAGGCCGACGAGTTCGCCGAGCGGGTCGTCGTCATCGCCTCCGGCGCCATCGTCGCCGACGGCCCGCCCGCGCGGATCAAGCAGCTCGTACCGGGGCGCACCCTCACCCTGCGCACCGACGCTCCGGAGCCCTGGCTGCGCTCGCTGCCCGACGTCCGCGACGTCGCAGCCCTCGACCAACCCCCTAGCGACCGGAGCCCGGGCGGCATCAACGTCGTCGCCGGGACCCGTGCCCTGCGCCTCCAGGTCGTCTCCGCCGAGACCGTGCTGCGTGAGCTCTTCGCCGCCGGCCACGAGGTCGCCGACCTGACCGTCGCCGAAGGCTCCCTCGAGGACGCCTTCGTCCACCTCACCGGCCGCGACGCGGCACCCGCCGAAGAACCCCTGACCACCGACCGACTGGAGGCCCGGCTGTGAGCGCCACCACCGCATACCCCCGCACCACCTCACCCGATGCGATCCCCGGCAGCGGCACGCCGTATGCGCTGCTCGCCCAGGTGCGCTCCGAGGTCGTCCGCTACCGGCGGATGCCCGAGTACTTCATCGGCGTCGTCGTCCTGCCGATCATCCTCTACGCGATGTTCGGCCTGCCGAACGCCGGCTCCAGCCTGCCCGAGGGCACGACCGTGACGGCCATACTCTTCGTATCCTTCGCGTGCTACGGCGTCGTCTCACAGGCGCTGTTCTCCTTCGGCGCCGAGCTCGCGACCGAGCGTCAGAAGGGCTGGCTGCGCCGACTGCGGGCGACCCCGATGCCGATGTGGCTGTACTTCACCGGCAAGCTCGCCCTCAACGTCGTCTTCATCCTCGCCATCATCGGCGGCCTCATCGCTCTCGCGGCCACCGCCGGGCAGGCGAACTTCGAGGTCGACGCGCTGCTCCGGACCGTCGGGGTCCTCGTCCTCGGGACCGTCGCGTTCTCGCCGATGGGCGCCGCGATCGCGTACTGGGTCCGTCCCAAGGCTGCGACGACGATCGTCAACCTCGTCTTCCTGCCGTTGGCCTTCATGTCCGGCTTCTTCTTCTCGCTCTCGTCGCTGCCGCAGGTGCTGCAGGACATCGCCCCCTTCCTCCCGACGTACCACTTCGGCCAGCTCGCCTGGGGCGCGATGGCGCCGTCGGAGGCCGACCGTCTCGCCTTCGGCCTGCCGCAGGCGACCGACCCCGCGCTCAGCGCCGCTGTCGTCGCGGGCTGGTTCGTCCTCTGCTCCGTCATCGCCGCCGCCGGCTACCGCCGCGAGCTCGAGCGGGAGCGCGACTGAGGCCGACGGGTCCGCTCGAGCACCCTCCCAGCCGGCGGCGTCCTTCGGGCTCGGGTGACACCGCGAGCTCCGCCGAGATCCTCCCTCCGACGGCTGCACCATGCCATGCGCCGATCGCGCTGGGGGCCTACCCTGCAGTGCATGGGCACCACGTCGGGGATCGTTCTCAAGGCAGTGGGGTGGATCCTTGTCGGGCTCTTCGTCTGGGTCATCGGCGTCTTCGGGATCGCCCGCGGGCTCGAGGACCGGTGCCTCCTCGTCGCGGATGAGCAGGGCTATGGCGCGAGCACGCAGACGTCGTCGATCTGGCCTCCTCGGTTCACCTGCGAGCTGAGCGGGCCCGATGGCGCGTCCGAGACCAGCACCGTCGTGAGCCAGCCGGCGGTGGCACTCCTGCGTTCCGGGTGGACGCTCGGCTTCCCCGCCGTCTGGCTCGCTGTGGGGGTCCTGGTCCTCGTCCGACGGACCTCGCGGGACGAGGTCCTGCCGACCGGCTGACGCGGCGAAATCCCCGCCCACGTGCGCGTTCTCAGTTCGACGAGCGCTCGACGGGCCCCCGTGGTAGGAATGTCCCACTCATCAGGGGAGCGGGGAACATGATGTCTATCCGACGCAGCATGGCCGCGGCAGTCGCGACGACAGTGATGGTGCTCGCCTACGCACCCGCCCTGGCGAGAGCGGACATCGCCGAGGGCGCCGCAGACTGCGCAGCAGCAACGATCGTCGGAACCGACGGCGACGACGTGCTCGTCGGCACCGCGGGTTCCGATGTGATCCGCGCCGGCTCAGGCGATGACGTCGTCTACGGGCTCGGCGGCGACGACGTGCTCTGTGGCGGGAACGGTGTCGATCGACTGTTCGGCGGGCCGGGGGACGACACGATCGACGGCGGCAACGGAGACGACCTGGCGGTCGGCGAGGACGGTGCCGACCGGGTCGACGGCGCTCGGGGGAACGACACCGTCTTCGGCGGCGCGGGCTCGGACAGCCTCGAAGGCGCGGAGGGGAACGATGTGCTGGGGGGTGGCACCGCCTCCGACCGGCTCGGCGGCTCGCGCGGTGACGATGTGCTCGTCGGGGGCGGCGACTCGGACTCGGTCGCCGGTGGCGCGGGCTCCGACACCTGCACGGCCGAAGAGACGGACACGTGTGAGGTGCCCGGCCCCACAGGCGAAGACGTCGTCGTCGAACTCTCTGCTCCGCCCAGTGCGACGAACGACCCATTCGACGTCACGGTGGACGCCAGTGCGCCACGGGGCGTGGCCCTGGTGCTGCTCGAGGTCAACGGTGAACTGACGGCGGATCGCTCGATCGAGCCGCCGAGCCCGACGCTCGCCACAACGTTCACCCTCGACCCTGCCGATCTGCCCAACGGACTCGTGGGTCTCACAGTCGTCGTCTACGACCGCGATGGCAACGAGGTGCGCAGTGCCCCTGCGGTCGTCGACGTGCAGCGGCTGCTCGGCTACGAGGGTCCGTCCACGTCGGCTCGCCTGGCCTCACCCACGCCGCTGAGCGACCTTGCCCCCATTCTGCGGCTCGTGGACGCACCGATAGCCGAGTTCCGTCACACCCGGGAGGCGGCCGAGCCGCTCCCCGTGCCACGACAGATCTCCGAGAGGGCCAGCGCGCGCGGCGTCACGGTCGACCCCGGGGGCACCGACCTCGTCGGCGGTTTCTACGGTCGGGGCCTGGCTCTCGAGGATCAGTTCGCGCTCTATGCCGGCCTGTCGAAGGAGGCGGACGGCGACCCCCGCGTCACCGGGATCCGCTTCAGCGGCGCACTCGACGACCGCCAGCGCGCCCTGCTCGGATCGCTTGTCCAGTCGTATGCCGCGGTGCCCGGCCAGACAGTCGGCGAGCCCGAATCCGTGGAGCAGGAGGCGCCCGCCCCGGCGGCTCGCGCGGCCCTTGGCCCGACGACTCCGACTCCCAAGCCGAGCGACCTCGACGAGGCCTACGCCACCGACCCGGGACCGGCCCAGCGCAGCGCGGCTCTCGCGGCGGACGACGTGGTCTCGGACATCGATGAGCAGGTCTACTGGCCCACGTTCGGGCAGCTCGACACGACCGAGTACACCGAGCGGATCGTGCGCCCGTTCTGGTTCGACTCGGAGAACGACCGGGTCGCGTTCCAGCACGACATGGTCTGGGTCCCTGGCGTGTTGGACAACTTCGGGTCGCTGAACCGGGCCTACGAGCACGACCTCAAGACGAGCACCGACGCGCTGACCCTCGGCTCTCGTGGCTTCATCGGCTGCGTCTTCGTCAACCCCTTCACGTCATACGACGACGCGTTCTACGCCTACCGCGAGGGTGGGGTCTCCTGGGAGACCAACGTCCCGGACGACGCCGACCCGTACTTCGACACGGACCTGTCCGACGGGTGCGGGATCGAGGACCTCTCGGTCGGCATCCGCGCTCCGGAGATCCTCGACGACGGCCTCGCCGAGGGTCACTCGACCCACTACTGGTTCACCGTCGACAGCGCCCGCGGGAACCCCGAGACGGGCGACTTCACCTACTCGGCGCAACGCCTCACCCGCCTCGGCGACACGGCCTGCTGGTTCCTGGGCACGGCGAACTGCACCGGCCTCGATCCGGACGAGACCGTCAGCCGCTTCTTCGTGCGCACGGGCGGCGACCTCGTCCCGGGAATCACGCTCCCGGTGTGCTTCACGTGGCAGTGGGAGCCCGACCCGGACCTCACGAGCAACAACGTCGGCTCGCGGTGCAGCGGCGACTCCGACGGTGACGGGTGGGACGACACCGTGGACTGCGAACCGGACGACCCGGCCATCAATCCGGGAGCGATCGACATCCCGAACGACGGGATCGACCAGAACTGCGACGGCTCGGACCTCGTGGTCGGCGACGGCACCCTACGGTTCACCCTGATCTGGGACAACGACAACGACCAGGACCTCCACGTCATCGAACCGGACGGCACCCGGATCTGGTACGCCTCGCCCGGTCCGTCCCCCACGGGCGGCCGCCTCGACCGTGACGACAACGTCGGCGTGTGCGGAGTCGACCCCGAGCCCGGCGGGGTGGAGAACACCTTCTGGCCGGCCGATCGCGCGGCGCCCTTCGGGACCTACACCGTCGAGGTCCGGCAGTACAGCAGCTGCGGCACGCCCGCGGAGTGGACGCTGCTCATCTACGCCAACGACGAGCTGCAGGTCACCTCGAGCGGAACCGGCAGTGGGGTCGTGACCTTCGCCTGGGACGGTCAGTAGGCCCATATCGGCCAGCCTCACATCAGCCAGGTCAGCCTGACCACAGCCCGCGACGAGAATGGCCGCCGTCGCTATCGTGGGCAGGGTTCGCGACGTGAGGATGGAGCCGACATGGACAAGGCACGCACGGGTCGGTCGACCAGGAAGCCACCGGAGCCGTCCGACAGCCACGACGTCATCGACGCGTGGATGCGCAGCCAGATGCCCGACCTCCAGCCGGTCGTCACGGGCCTCGACGGACTGATCCAGGACACCCTCTCCGACCTGCACTACGCCGTGAAGTGGAAGAAGGCCTACTACGGGGTGCCGGAGCAGGGCTGGGTCATCGAGATGGTGGCCTACGACGTCTCGGTGAACATCGTCTTCCTCGGCGGGGCGGACCTCGACCCGCCTCCGCCGCTGGGGGACTCCGACCGGTCGCGCTATCTGAAGGTCAAGTCATGGGACGAGGTCGACCACGCACAGGTGCGCGGCTGGATCCGGCAGGCCGGCACCGTCGCCGGCTGGTCCTGACCACGGCTCGCGGTATGCCTCACGCCGGCGCCGGAGGGCTGTCACCGAGCACGCAGCGAGGGGACTCGTCGGCGCGATGTGACGTCGTGCGGGGTGCCGCCGATCCGGGTTGGTCGGTGGATACCGTGTGAGGTGAACGCCCCGACCGACGAACGGGAACGCATGAGCCCACGACGCGCTAATCCCTGGCTGGCCCTGGTCAACGACACCATCAGCTGGAGGGACTTCGTCGACTACCGGCGCAGCTTCGAGGTGGCGCAGGCCGGCGAGAACGTCCTCGAGCGGCTGACCGCCGAGCTCGACGAGCACGGCGCCGCGGTCGCCGACGAGATCGGGCCTGCGGCGAAGCGCCTGATGATCCGCCTGCAGCAGATCCAGATGCACGCGAACGACTCCTCGGGCGTGATCGGCGGGGCCTGCCAGGCCGCCCTCGACCTCTATGCGCGGTGCTGCCGCGAGGGCAGCCCGGACGCGGTCAAGCTGGCCCGCTGGATCGTCACCGCCCGCGAGGACTCACCCGGCTGGCCGAACATCACCCTCGAGCCCTTCGCGCCCGCGCTGACGGAGCCCGCTTGGACGACCTACCGCGCGGCGGTCGCCGAGCTCGACGCGAGGACCGAGCCGGGCCCGTACGGCACCGACCGCTTCGAGGTCGAACGGATGCTTCTCGAGCTGCTCGACCACGACGGTGACATCGACGGGGCGATCCGGCTGCTGTCCGAGCGGAAGGCCCCCAGATTCGGTGCGATCATCACGCGGCTGCTCGCGGTCGACCGCACCGACGAGGCGATGGACTGGCTCGACCGAGCCGTCGCGGCAGGTCGCATCTGGCACCAGGACGACGACTACCACCTCGCCTACGGCACCGCCGCCGACCTGTACGCGCAGGCCGGCCGGGTCGAGGACGGCATCGAGGTCCTCCGCGGCGGCTTCCGACGACACGCCGGACCGGACTCGTACCGCTCCCTGGTCGGCTTCGCCACCACGCACAGCCGCGGGGAGGCCGAGCGGGACTGGGCCATCGCGGAGGCCGCCCGCCAGGCCGGCCTGACCGACGGCGGAGCACTGGTCGGGATCCATCTCTCCACCGGCGACGAGGAGGCCGCGTGGGCCGCCGCTCGAGACTACGGCGCCGGGGTCTACTGGTCGGAGCTGGCGACGTGCTTCCGAACCAGCCACCCCGACCGGGCCGGGGAGCTCCATGCGATGCAGCTGCCCGGCATGCTCGCCGTCGCCAACACCCGCGCCTACCCCGGCATCGCCCGGCACCTGGTCGAGATGGAGCACCTGTATGCGAGGGCCGGCCGCTCCGACGAGTTCCGTTCTCTCATGGCCGAGCTGCGCTCCACGTATGCCCGGCGCCCCTCGTTCATCAAGGCTCTCGACAAGCGCGCGCTGCCGTAGGCGAGACCGCGACCAGAGCTGCACCGGTATCCCGCAGCCGGGTGAGGATGCCGTGCAGCTGTGCCTGGTCGACCGGGCCGGTCCGCAGGGTGGTCGTGCCGTCGTCGCGGTGGACGAGGTCGGTGCAGCCGGTCCACGCGGTCCAGTGGTCGGCCAGATGCCCGCGCACCTGGATCGCGTAGACCTCGCCGTCGGTGCTCACCACGTCCTCGGGTCGCTCCGGCGTCGGATCGCCCACTCGGCGACCGCGAGGTTGACGACCCAGCCGGCTCCCTTGGCCACATCGCCGACGAGCACACCTTCGCCGAACAGCGCCTCGGCGAACCCCTCGGTGAACACCTGCGTGCCGGCCCCAAGCCCGATCGCGTAGGCGCGGATGACCCACGTGCGATGACTGTGGACCTCGCCGCGCCGGATCGCGACGAACCCGAGCACCAGGCTGACGAGCATCGCCGTGCCGAAGACGAGCCGGAATGCATACAGCAGCGCGCCTGTGCCCGGCTGTGCCTCGTAGAACACGGTCAGCCAGAGCGCCGAGCCGCCGACGGCGAGCCCGGTCACCATCAGCGCGCGCCCCGCCCGACGGTGCCAGCGACGGTGCGAGCGCCGGAAGCGCGGCAGGAACTGCAGCACACCCACGAGCGCGAACAGCGCCGAACCGACGATGTGCACGATGAGCGCGACCGGGACCTCGCCGAACCGGGGGTCCGCCGGCCTCACCTCCGGCCCGCCCGCGAGCTCCATCAGCCGCAGGGCCCCGGCCAACAACGGGATGGCGCTGAGGAGCACGAGCCCGACCGCGAGCCTCCACCCACTCCCACTCCGGACACTCGACCGCGGCGCGGCCGGGTGCCCGGAGACCTGAAGGACGCTCATCGCACCGCTGCCGGCTCGAACGCCGCGGCGGGAACAGCGGCCGGGTCCTGGACACTACGCCGCAACGAGAGACCCAGTCCGATGAGCGCGATGCCCATCGGCACGGCGAAGGGCCGGTTGAACGACTCGGGCAACACCGCCAGCGCGAGCGCCGAGACGGTCGCGAGAGCCAGCAGCGCGCTGGCCCAGCGGGCCAGGACGTTCGCCCGGAACAGGGCGACGCCGAAGACCAGCCCGCCCAGCGCATACCCGATCGCGGAGATGAGGAGCAGCTCGTGCAGGTGACCGATCTGACCGGAGGCCGGCCCGCCGACGGCCTGGTCCAGCACCCGCTGGACGAAGACGGGGTCGCTCGCGGCGACGCTCGGCAGGACGAAGCCGACGATGCACTGCAGGGCGAAGATGGCGAGGTATCCCACGGAGAGCAGGGCGAACCCGACCAGGCCGAGGACGCCGATCCGGCGGACCTGGCGCAGGTACATCCCGGTGAACCCGACGAGCGCGAGAGCCGCCATGACCGCCTTCGCGCTCTCGCGCACGACCATCTCGGTGGTGAGCAGATGCGCGACGTCGGCGGGCGGGTGGTTGATCTGGACGGCGATGAAGATGGCACCCGCGGCCGCGGCGCACATCCCGGCTGCTCGGGTCAGGGCGGTGGGGGTGATGGTCATGACTGCTCCTCGTTCGGTGCGGGTCGACCGGTCGGTCCGGCCGGGTCCCTCGACCGTAGGAGCGGGCGTGATGACGCCACATCGCACGATGATGCGACCGAGGTGGTGATCCTCCACCGTCGTCAGAGCAGACCGCGCTCCCGGGCCCGCGACACGGCCGCGCGGCGGGTCGTGACGTCGAGTTTGGTGAAGATCCGCCGGGTGTGCGTGCGCAGCGTGTTGATCGAGACGAACAGGTGCGCCGCGACCTCCGGGCCGGTCAGGTCGCTGTCGAGGAGGCGGAGCACGTCCAGCTCTCGGAGAGTCAGCTCGTCGGTGCCGAGCGTCGACGGATGCCTCGCCTGGGTGGCCGGTCGGCTGTCAGTGAGGAGCCCACGCGCCGCCGCATGGGCCGCTGCGGCACCGGGCTGGTCGAGGAGGTCCCGGAGCAGGCCGTCCATCGCCTCGCCCTCGTCGAGGTAGACCCGCCGGTATCCCGCCGGCACGCCGACGACGAGTGCGCGGGCGAGGTCGTTCACCCCCGCGGCCGGCGCGCCGAGCGCCCGGTGCGTCAGGGCGCGCACGACCAGCGCGTCGATGAACCTGCCGAACCTCCCCGCGGCCTCGGCGGCCGTCACGATCCGGTCGAGCATCACGAGGCTCGCCTCGAGCCCTGGGCCGCCTTCCGCGAGCAGCAGCCGGGCGAGGGTGAGCCGCGCATACTCACTGCGGTATTCGGTGCTCCCGTCCACCACCGACCCACGCTCCGCGGCCCACGCCCGGGCCTCGTCGATCCGGCCGAACCGCACCAGGATTCGGGCGCGCCGCGCCGGAAGGGGCGCGATGTCGGGGAGGAACCCGGGCAGGTGCAGCCGCTCCGCGCGGTCGAGCATCGCGAGGGCCCCCTCGAGGTCACCGGTGGAGGCGAGGAGGTCGGCGCTCACCGCATAGAGGCGGAACCGGTTCTCCGGCAGGGATGCCACATCCCCGAGGCCTCGTGCCGCGTCGAGGTGGTGTCGGGCACCCTCGACGTCGCCGGCCTCGCGCAGGACGTCGGCGAGCGTGACGTGCAGGTCGGCATGGCTGGCCAGGGTCGGCCCCTCGTGCGCCTTCGCGGTGGCGAGGTCCTCCTCGAGAAGCCGGCGCGCGAGGTCGGGGCGGCCGAGCCCCACGGTCATGGCGGCGACCGGGACGCTCGTGCCGAGCGCGTCGGCGAGGTCGCCGACCGCCTCGAGATGGACCCTGGTCTCCTCGAACCGCGCCTTGGCCTGCGCCAGATCGCCCTCGACCCAGTCGGCCAGACCCAGGAACCCGGCGGCCGACGCGAGGAGGAGATGGTCACCTGGCTGAGCGAGGTCCCGGGCCCGGGTCGCGTGCTCGACCGTGGCGGCGACATCGCCGGACGCCTGCGCCAGCGACGCCCGGTAGATCGCGACCGTCCCCGGCACGAGCCGGACCTCGTGGTCGCGGTCGGCGGTGATGTCGGGCGGAAGGTCGAGCTGCTGCTCTGGTGAACCGGGCTGCGACGGTCGCTCGGCGATGGTGAGCCAGCCGTCGACCTTGTCGACCTCGCCGGATGCGAGACGCGCCCACGCCCGCGTCGTCGCCAGCAGCGGACTGGCCCGCACGACGGCCTCCGGCAGCGGGGTCACCCAGTCGATGATCGTCTGGTCCCGCCGCTGCCGACGCAGCGCTGGGATCGCGGTCTCGACGAGGTATGCGGTGAGCCCGTCGTCGCCCGACTCGCGGGCATGAAGGACGGCGTCGCCGATCGAGCCGTGGCGCGCATACCACCGGCTTGCGGTGCGGTGCAGCTCGCGGAACTCCTCGGGAGACTCCGCCAGCAGGCGCGCCCGCAGGGCGTCGGCGAACAGGTGGTGGTAGCGGTACCACCGCCGGCCGTCGTCGAGCGGCATGACGAACAGGTTGCGGCGTTCGAGCCGCTCCAGCATGGCCTGGCTGTCCTGGCGCCCGGTCAGGGCGTCGCACAGCGGTCCGCTCAGTACCTCGAGCACGGACGTGCGCAGCAGGTATGCGCGGGTCGCGTCGTCCTCCGCGGCCAGCACCTCGTCGAGCAGGTAGTCCAGGACGAACCGGTTGCTGCCGCTGAAGTCGCGGATGAAGAGCTCGACGGCGTCGGCGTCCTCGACCCGGGCGAGGGCGGAGAGTGCGGCGAGCTGCAGGCCCGCCGGCCAGCCCTCCGTGCGAGCGGCGATCGCCGCCACCTGGTCGTCGGCGAGCTCGAGGTCCATGACGTCGGTGAGGAAGGCCCCGGCCTCCGGCGGGGTGAAGCGCAGGTCGACGGCGCGCAGCTCGAGCAGCTCGCCGCGCGCCCGCATCCGGGCCAGCGGCAGGGCCGGGTCGGCACGGGTCGTCATCGCCACGGTGGTCCGTGCCGGGAGGTGCTCGGCGAGGAAGGCCAGCGCCGCGTGGACCTCCGGGGAGGCGGCGACGTGGACGTCGTCGAGCGCGATGACCAGCGGGGTGGCGAGCTCGTCGAGCTCGGTGACGAGATGCGCGAGGACCTCCTCGGGGGGTGCCTGCCTCTCGCCCTGGGAGTGGGCGCTCGCCTGGGGGACGCCGCCGCCGGTGGCGTGGTCGACGCTCGCGACGAGGCCAGTGAGGAAGCGCCGCACGTCCCGGTCGGCCGGCTCGACCGAGAGCCAGGCCACGGCCGGTGACACGGGTGCGTGGCTGAGCGCCGTCAGCCACTGCGTCAGCAGTGTCGTCTTGCCGAACCCGGCCGGGGCCGCGAGGAGGACGAGTCGCGGCATCCGGTCCGGCTCGGTCGGCAGGCGCCGCACCAGACGCGCCCGCTCCACGAGCGCCCGCCGCTGAGGCGGCACACGGAAGCGGATGCCTGGTCCGGGCATGGGGACACGCTACGCCCGGGGTGTCGGCGTCTGGATCGGGCGGACGTCCTGCGCCATCGCTACTGCCCGGGCGTCGTGGATGCTGCGCTGACGTACTCGCTCACCTCGTCGTCGCGATGGCGTCCTCTCTCACGGAGGTTCAGTCCGTGCAGTCCACGGCGATGGCGAGAGCAGCGCAGATCTGCCGCACCCGACCCTCCGCAACCCGCCCCAGCCGCTCGACGAGGATCGCGATCGAGACACCCTCGACCGAGTCCAGGTTGACCGCCGACCGACGTGGCACCGGGTCCTCACCGGGCTCGAGGACGACCTCGCTCGGCAGGCCCCGGATGGTTGTCGTGCACGGCGCGATCAGGGCGCGGCGGTGGCGTGGGATGACGGCGTCCCGCGAGAGGACGACCACAGGTCTGCGGCCGATCTCGTCGTTGGTCCCTGGCGAGGCGACGGCCGTGCGCGTCGAGCTGTTCCCGGTCGCGCATGCTTTCCGCGAGGGCTCCCGGATCCGGCTCACCGTCGCGGGTCCCGGCGACAGCAGGTGGCGCTGGGGCTTCGACCCGGTCTCCGGGCCGTTCGAGGTGACGGTGCTGCACGACGAGAGTCACCCGAGCTCGATGGTGCTTCCGGTGGTGGATCCCGACGTGACCCTGCCTCCACTCCCCGCGTGCGGCACCGTGAGCAGTCAGCCCTGTCGCGCCGCGAACTGACCGCGGTCGTCACAACCGCCCCACCACATCCCCGCGCCCACCGGCGCCGTGCCCGACAGAGGGCACAGCGCCGAAGCCGAGTGTGGGTGCGCAGGGTGTTGATCGAGACGAACAGGTGCGCCGCCACCTCCGGACCGGTCAGGTCGCTGTCGAGCAGGCGCAGCACGTCGAGCTCGCGCGCGGTCAGCTCGTCGCACCAGGACCCGCGCGCGCCGCGCCGGCAGCGGCTGGGCAGCCGCAGGGCAACGGTCAGCCCTTGTCGCGCCAGTAGTCGTTGGCAGCGGCGATGGTCGCGAACTCGACTGCGACGACGTGCGCGGCCATGGTGAGCGAGTCCGCGTCAGTGGAGTAGCCGGGGCGCAGCGTCTGGCGTGTGCCGGCATCCGGCTGGATCGCCCCGATGCTCTTGCGTGCTATCGCCATGGCGAGTTCACGACCCTCCTGTGGGGTGGCGGTGATCAGGGTGTCACCCGGTATGAGCTCCATGGTGAGCCTTCCTTGTCGGTCGTTCGAGACGATCAGCCACTCGTGGTGGCCATGGATCGATCCTGCCAGGTGGGCCCGGTCCACGGCCGTCGCACGACACGTAGAGGGCGGGCGTGCAGGTCCGGTCCGCCGAGGCGTTCGCGACTCGATGGCCATCGTGCCGGGAGCCTCCGTCGAGCTTCGCAGGGGTGCCGGCGCTAGCGGACCCAACCCTGACGGTGTGGACGGCGTGAGGTCTACGCATCCCACCACACCGGGATCGCGGGTGAGTGGGCGATGCTCCGCCGCTGCGCCGGCAGGGGCAGCCGCGGGAGCGGGTACGGGTTGCCGCGAGGGAAGCGGGCGTCGCGCTCTGTCACCAGCGCGCCGAGGTGGCGCACCGCAGCCCAGCCCGACCTGACCCGGCCCTCCTCGACACAGACCGGCAGCTCCGGTCGGTCCAGGGCCGTGTAGGCCGAGGCCCAGTGCCTGCTCAGCCGCCACGCAGCGGAGGTGAGCGGTCCGCCGCCGATGGCTACCGCATACCCGGACTCGCTCAACACCTCAGCCGTGGAGCAGCCGTGCAGGATGGGCCTGGTGAGCAGGTAGCGCAGCACATCGGGATTGCCGATGTCCGCGTTGTCCTGCCAGTAGCGTGCGAAGAGCAGATGCCGGACATGGTCGCCGACACCGGCCCCGACAGCCTCGGCGAACCCGGACAGGGGTGGCAGCGGCGTCGGCGCGATCCGGGGTGCCAGCGACGGGGTCGGCTCTCCCCTGATCGACTCGGTGCGCCATGCCTTCTCGACCTCGGCTATCTGCGAGAGCCTGACCTCACCGAGCGGTTCGGAGACGGTGCGCAGCGTGGGGTGCCGGATGACGGCGCGCCACTCGACCTCCACCCCCGCCACGCGTAGCGCATCGACGCGAGTCGAGGCAATCCGTGACATCGCGTCAGTGAAGTCTCCGTAGAGAGTAATAGTCATGGTGTGCTCACCGCCCTGAATAGTCCGTGTGCGCCGCTTTCGGCCAGCGGCATGTCGTGGGTGACGAAGGGATAGGTGCCTGCCTCCGGCAGCGTCATCTCGACGAATCCGCCCTGCCCGGGTTGCAGGGCTAGTGCCTGGCTCCCTGCGGAGTGCGAGCCGAAGGCGTCGGCGCCGTCCTTGAGCAGGTATCCGCCTTCCGCGTAGGTCGTCTCGAACTGACTCCCGATCACGTGAAAGCTCATTGAACCGGTCGGTCCGGCGTTGAGCAGCCACGCGCGAACCCGCTCGCCCACCTCGACCTCGATGGGCCGGTGGTCATACTGGAAGGCGACCCCGTTGAAGGTGAAGAACGACGGCGCACCGGTCAGGGCCGCGGCCGCATCGACCTCCTCGATGCTGGTGCGGCCGTCACCCAGGACGTATGCGCCGCTCTGCTGGAAGACATAGCTCGCCTCGACCGGAGGCAGGCCAGGCGGTTCGATGACGACCGCGCCGTGCAGGCCTGCGGCGATGTGCGCGCTCATCGGCATCGTCGCGCAGTGGTACATCCAGATGCCCGCCCGCTGCGCCGTGAACGTGTACGTCAGCGACTGCCCGGGCGGGATGGTCCGCATGGGCCGGTCCGGGGCGAGCGCGCCGGCGTGGAAGTCGATCGAATGCCCCATGCTCGCGTCGTTGACGAGGGTGATGACGAACGTGTCACCGACGCGGCCGTGCAGGGTCGGGCCGGGGACCTCCCCGTTGAAGGTCCACCGAGTCTGGCGGACCCCCGGGGCGACCTCGAGCTCGGTGTCCTCGACGGTGAGCGTGAGCTCGTGGGTGGTGGTGCTCCCCAGTGGCGGCAGGCCGGCGTCGACGGCCCTGAAGTCGGCGGGCACGGTGTCATCCGCAACCGCCGACACGGGCGGCACAGGCGCCGATGACGCCGCATGATCGCTGTGCTCTGCGCTCTGGGCGCCCTCGGCTGCCACCAGCAGCGTCATCCCCATCTGGCGGTGGCCCACGATGGAGCACCACCCGTCGAGGTCGCCGCCGATGATGCCGACATCCAGGGTCATCCGCTCGCCGGGCATGAGGCGGCCGCTGTCGGCACCGTTGGCCAGGACGAGGTCGTGCGTGGTCGTCGGGTCACTGTTGACGAGCTCGATGAGGAGCCGGTCACCGACGGGCACGCTGATCCGCTCTGGCGTGAACCGCATCCCCTCCATCGACACCTCGACGGTCGTGGTGTTGCCGGTGGGCCGCACCTCGCCGCGCCCTGCGGCGGCAGCAGCGGTGCTGGTGAAACCGGCTGCGGCAGGGTCCCAGGCGACCGCGGCCGAGAGGGCAACCGCCACGACTGCCAGTCCGGCTACGAACTGCCCGGTGGACCAGATCCCACGCTCCGGTGTCACCGGCGGCCGCGGTCCATCGTTGTCATCCCGTCGGGCCCGCTTCGCTCGCACGGCGGCTCGCGTTGCCAGGACGAGGATCGGCAGGAACGACCCGAGCGCCAGCAGGGTCATCCCTGCCGCCGTCGTCCTCACGGCCGGCGGTGTGGGCGCCAGCCACAGAACCAGGCCGAGGTTGGCGATGGTGAGGCGGGCCACCGCATACCGGTTGAAGACCGCCTGACCGGTCCGCCACACCCGCGCCCCGCCGCCGATGATCACCGGGATCAGATGGGAAAGCGCGCCGATGAGCAGCTGGGCCGCGAAGCCGGCCGTCACGGCAATGGTGATGGGGGTGTATGCGTCGGCCACCGCAGCCCATGACGGTTCTCTGACCAGTCGGAGGGCGATGAGGACCAGGGCGACCGCGAACCACACGAGGGCGGCTGCCACCGACCAGGAGGACATATGCCGTGGAGGTGCCGTGCGCGTCGGAAGAAGCAGCGCCCGACCCCACCAGAGGACGCCGGCCAGGTAGCCGACCAGACCGGCAACGGCACCCCAGCGCAGACCCAGGGCAGCGCTCGCGACGACAACGGCCAGTCCAGCAAGGATGAGGGGCAGCGCCTGGCGGGCGAGCAGGTCGGCCCGCTCGTCGAGTCGGGTGCGCAGCATGGTCGCCCAGAGGGTCAGCAGCGTCCCGATCACGGTCAGGCCCACCCATCCGAGCACCATCGTCAGCGAGTGGGCGACGATCAGCCTGCCGTGGAGCTCCTCGCCAGGCCCGGTGGCGAGCAGCACTCCGAGGCCGGCGCCGACCGGCAGGCAGGCAGCAGAAGCAAGGTAGTAGCGCACGGTGACGCGGAACCGCCCCGGCAACGCGACGCGCAGCTGTTGCCAGAGCTCCACGCCGTGCCAGATCACGGCTGCTGCCACGCAGGTGGCGCCGACGGCGGTCGCCGTGACAGTCCCGAACGACACCCCACCCACGACGAGCAGCGTCCCGACGATGTGGATGACGATGCGCTGGCTCTGGCGGCGTTGGGCGGCCTGCGTGAGCCGGGTCTTGAGCAGGGCACGGGTGAAGTGCGCCGACCACACCAGGATCGAGTGGCTGAGCGCGCCGAGAAGCAAGAGGTGGATCGCGACCCAGCCCAGTCCGGGGAACCACGGGTGCAGCAGCGCGAAGATCAGCGCCACGGCGAGCCATAGGACTGGCACGCGGTCCCGCAGCGCCGAGGAGCCGCCCCGCTGCGGCACCTCGGGAGCCGTGGCCGATCGTGGAGTGGGCGAGGAGGTGATGGTCATGGACGGGCGGGTTCCTTCGTGCGAGTCAGGCGAGAGCGATCAAGCCCGGCCTCGCGCCGGGCGGCCGTCAGGACGAGCGTGGCGGCCAAGACGGGCAGCAGCAGGAGGGCGGCGGCGGTCAGCCACAGACCCATTCGATACATCGGCAGGCTCCCGAGCCCGGCACCGAGGACCAGTCGCAGTACGAGCCCGACCTGCAGCAGGAGCAGCAGCGCCCACATCACCGGGTGATACGGCAGGGGCCGATGCACGACCGCCGGCAGGATCACCGGCGCGTGCGCCAGCACCATCGACATGGCGAAGCCGAGGAAGACCGCGTGGACGACGACGTCATACGCCGCCCGTGAGGACGGCGGCCCGCCGAGGATCCACACCAGGGCGGCCGCGACGAGCCACACGTAGCCCACCAGCATGGCCGCGGCCGCGAACCGAGGGAGCCCGGTGGTCCGGATGGTGTGCCGAGCGACGTCGCCGACCGCAGTCCACAGAGTGAGAACCAGGACCGCGAAGCCGAACAGCCGCACACCGTATGCGGGGGCCAGGACGGTCGTGCCCGCCGCCATGAACACGAAGACGCCGAGGATGAGCAGGATCCGCTCGCTGCCCGGGGGTCGGTGCAGCCGGGCCAGCTCGACGCGTTCGCTCGTGATGGTCAGCACGACGAAGGCCACGAGCCACGGGACGAGGTCGTAGACCTCCACACGCAGCCAGAGCAGAGCCCCGATGAGGGCGGCCACCGCGCCGAACGCTCCCACGGCAGTGGCCTCGTCGTGCTGCCGGGTGAACAGCGCCGAGTAGACGGCGGCTGCGACCACACAACCGTCGACGAGCAGGATCGCACCGAGGGGCTGAGGGCCCCCGAACGCCAGAGTCAGGGCGCCGGCCCCGAGCAAGGCGGGGCCGGCATACCCCCAGGGCGCTCGCAGGGCCACCGCCCGCTCCAGCGCGATGAGTGTGCCGAGGAACCCGAGGACCATGAGGATCCCGTGGCGAGCGGCGAGATCCGCCCTCGTCATCGGCGCGGGCAGATCCCCGAGGAGCAGTCCCGCGTTGATCCCGACGAGGAGGGAGAGTCCGGCGGGAGCGAGGAGAAACGTCGGGTTCAGCGGCGGGCGAGCCGAAGGCGCCATGCCTGCGGGCCCTTCTCGAGATAGCTCACCTCGATGTCGTCGCCTTCCCGGTCGGCGATCTGCGCGAGCAGCGGCTGCGGATCGTGCGGGGCGACGAGGATGAGCGAGCCGCCCGGGGCGATCGCCGAGAGGGCCCCGAAGATCGTGGCATGGCGGATGGCGTGCGGGATGGTTCGGGCGTCGAGCTCAGGCTCGCCATGATCGGCGCCACAGGCGCAGCCGGGTGTCTTCTCCGTCAAGGACAGCTCGGTCATGAAGGATCCTTCCAGGTGGTGTGCACGGGCCTGGTGTGCACGGGTCTTATTATTTAACATGTTGCTTGTATAAAGTACCAGTGGACCCGAGAGTGAGGAGTGCGTCATGACCCACGTGATCGCCCAGCCGTGCGTCGACGTCAAGGACCTCGCGTGCGTCGACGAGTGCCCGGTCGACTGCATCTACGAGGGGACCCGGGCGCTCTACATCCATCCCGACGAGTGCGTCGACTGCGGTGCGTGTGAGCCGGTCTGTCCCGTCGAGGCGATCTACTATGAAGACGACCTGCCAGAGCGGTGGAATGGCTACCTCAGCGACAATGTCGCGTTCTTCGAAGAGAGACTTCCCGGGCAGGGCGAGCCGCTCGGCTCGCTGGGTGGGGCCGCCTCGCTCGGCGTCGTCGCTGCGGACGCCCCACTCGTGGCGTCCCAACCGGAAGGAGTGGCGCTGTGACCAGCACCTCGGGCACCCGTGCCAGGGTCCTCGCGGCCGTCCGTAGCGCGCCGGAGCCGGTGACCATCGAGGACCTCGCTGCCGATCTCGACATTCACCCGAACACGGTCCGCTTCCACGCCGGCGCGCTCGAGGGCGAGGGCCTGGTCTCGCAGGGACGGCAGCCGACCGGTGGGAAGGGTCGACCCCGCACTCTCATCTACCCGACCGAGAGAGGTGCACGCAGCGGTAGGCGCAACTACGAGCTGCTGTCCACGGTGCTCCTCGCACAGCTCGCAGCAGCCTCCGAGCGGCCCGCTGACGTGGCCCGCGCTGCCGGGAAGTCCTGGGGCACATCCCTGGCCGCTCGGCCCAACCACGATGGACGAAGCGCGGCCCAGGTCCTCGACGACTTCCTCGCCGACATGAGCTTCGAGCCCGACCGGGAGACGCGTCAGAAGCCCGGCCAGATCCTCCTTCGGAACTGCCCGTTCCGCGAACTCGTCGATACCCATCAGGAGCTCGTCTGCAGCCTGCATTCCGGGCTGCTCGAGGGCCTCGTCAGCGATCGACCCGAGACCGTCGAACTCATCCCCTTCCACTCCACTACCTCATGTTTGGTGCGTCTATGCCCGTCAATGTAAGCGCGACCCTCGGCGACCTTGTCGCAGCCGACCCCCGACGCAGCCGCGTCCTGGAGAGATGGGGAATCGACTACTGCTGCAACGGGCACCGCACGCTCGCAGCGGCCAGCGAGGAGGCTGGGATAGCCCTCGATGAGATCGCCGGCGCGCTCGATATACCCGACCCGCCACCGGCCCCGCAGTGGCAGCACCTCGAGATCTCCGCTCTCGCCCATGACATCGTCGACACCCACCACGCCTACCTGTGGGAGGAGATGCCGCGGATGCTCGCGCTCGTCGCCAAGGTCGAGGGCGTGCACGGCGACCGACGCCCGGAGCTCGCCGAGGTGCACCGCGCATACCGCCAGTCCGTCGCGGAGATCGAGCCGCACCTGACCAAGGAGGAGCGGGTCGTGTTCCCGGCGATCAGCCGGCTCGAGAAGTCCCAGACGCCCGTGCAGTTCCGCTTCGGCTCGCTGGCCGACCAACTGCGGGAGCTGCTCAACGAGCACGACGTCGTGGGCGAGCTGTTCACGGAGATCCGGAGCCTCACGGACGGGTATGCGGTGCCCGCGGACGCGTGCAACTCCTATCGGGCGATGCTCACCGGTCTGGAGGAGATGGAGCTGGACCTGCACGAGCACATCCACAAGGAGAACAACATCCTCTTCCCCCGGGTCATCGAGCTCGAGCAGCGGCTCGCCGGGCGCTGAGTCAGATGTGCAGTTACTGCGGATGCCGAGACATCGGCCCGATCGGTGACCTGACTCGCGAGCACGAGTTCATCCTCAACACGATGGGGGAGGTGCGTCGAGCGGTCGGCCGGGACGACCTCGACGCCGCGGCAGACCACCTCACCACGCTCATGCCGGTCCTCATCCTGCATGACACCGTGGAGGAGCTCGCGATCTATCCCTCGATGAAGAACGTGCCGATGCTGGCCGAGAAGGTGGCCATCCTCTTCGACGAGCACGACGAGGCGGACCAGGTCCTGGACACAGCGATAGACACGCTGACAGAGAGCGGGCCGACGGCAGTCGCCTGGGCGGAGGTGCTGCGCGTCTTCGCCATGCTGTGGGAGCACATCGACCGCGAGGAGAACGGCCTGTTCCCCGCCGCGGCGATCGCCTTCGAGACCGAGGACTGGGAGAGAGCCGAGCAGGTCCGGGCGCGCGCCGAGGCCCAGCGAACCATGGTGTGACGGCTCTCAGCCAGAGGAGTCATCGAGGCCCGCGAGGCCGGCTGCCCGGCACCGCCGACACGTGCCGCACGCCGGCGCGCTATCCAGCGGCAGCATCGCGAGCACGTTCGCCGCGCCCCTCTGGTGACGCCGAGCCGTTCATCATGACCCGCGGGGTGGGGAGGGCGCCGGCCTCGGCCTGGACATCTGGCGGCGGATCGTCGTCGAACGCCCACTGCCCTCTTCAACGATCAACGGTATGCGTCTCGCCGGTGGACGATGGCGATCACCTCCACGAGGATGCGGCCATCGTCGATGCGGTAGACGATCCGGAACTTGGTGGGCCGACAACGGCTGCGCCGGCGAGATGCACCTCGCGTTGGACGACGAGGAGGTATGCGCGCCCACCCCCTCCCGTCGGCTCACCCCCCACGACAGCGAGCACGAGGGGTACATGGGCAACTACGGCAACACCGTCGACCGGTGGTACCGCCGGGCCGCCCTGCTGGTCTGGCCACCCGATGCCGGCTTCGGGATGCGCGCCGAGGCCCGCCCGGCATGGGTGCTGCGCCAGGTCGCCGCCTCCCTCGCCGCCGGAGAGCTCGACCAGGCCAGGGAGGACGCCCGGACCTCGTCGACCGGTGGGGATCGCCCGGGGAGGAGCTGCTGACATTGGCGATCGACGTCGCCCGAGGAGTGGATGACGCGGAGCTGGCGCGCGAGCTGCTCGCGCCCTTCGACATCCAGATGGTCACGGTGGACCACGCCGCGCCGCTGGCGTCGCTCTCAGGGGTATACCCGAAACCGTGGTGGACCGCGCTGGCTCGGCGATGGGACCGGACGGCTCCGGTTCGTTTCCATGTTGACCCCGATGGGAGTCGGCCGATGGACCGGTGGACCTGGGTCGAGACGGTGCTGCCGGGGCTCTGCGAGCGCTTGCGGTCCGCTGGGGCACCCGAGGTGACCGCGTGGCTTGCGAGATGGATGGGCGAGTGGGTCTCGGGAGAAGCGGAGGCGCTCGTCGACGTCGCACACCCGACGCGCCGTGCCGACGGGCTCGAGCGGCTGGGCCCGGCGCTCGCCGCCGTCCTCTCCGTCTCCGAGGGCGAGGCGGCCGGTGAACTGGCCACGCGAATACCGGAGCTCGGCGGTCGGGCCCTGCCGCTCGTGCTCGTGGCCCTGCGCTCGGCCGAGACTGCGGGTGGCTCGACGCCGGCCCTGGAGACGCTCACCGTCTATGCCCGCGAGCGGCTGCAGGCGCATCTCGCGCAGCCACGACGGGCGCCCGACGACTGGTCGATCGGATGGGACAGCCCCGGGGCGACGACGAGGACCGGCTCGCGCAGTTCCTCGGCTCGTCGACCGAGCGCACCCTCGCCTGGCCACTGGCCGCACCCCGGCGACGCACCATCCACAGCCACATCGACCGCGCCGGCCTGCCCGTCACACACCGGACCATCCGCTCCGGGAGGCCCTTCACGCTGCTTCTCGAGAAGACGGATGCGCTGTTCGCGCTGGAGGAGGCCGCGCGGCACCGGGCACAGGAAGACCTCCTCTGGCTGTCGAGACCGACGTAGCCCACCCGGGGCGCAAACCAACCGGGCCGACGGCGGCATCGGTGAGGTGAGCACCGCATACCTCGGATGTGCCGGTGCCCGGCCGACCCCGTCCCGCGGCGGACGCCAACCCTCGCGGAGCATGCCGGTCTGACGCACACTGGAGTGATGCCCCAGGACGCGGACGTCAGGCGCGACGGGAGGGACGCCCTCGAGCGAGGTCGTGCCGCGGTCGAGCAGCGCGCCTGGGACCGCGGCTGCGACGCGCTGACGGCTGCCGACGACGCTGGCCTCCTCGCCGAGCCGGAGGATGTGGAGGGACTGGCGCTGTGCGCCCAGCTCACCGGTCGCCCGGATCTCGCCGAGGCCGCATGGGCGCGGGCGCACGAGGGCTTCGTCGACCGTGGTGAGGTGCGCGCGGCGGTCCGGTGCGCGTTCTGGCTGGGCCTGGTCCTCATCGTCGGCCGCGGCATCGAGACCCGGGGCGGTGCGTGGGTCGCGCGGGCCCGGCGGCTCCTCGACGAGGACGGGCCACGGGACTGCCCGGAGTGGGGATACCTGCTCCTCCCCGACGCGCTGCGCACCCTCGACGGCGACGAGCCCGACCTTGCCTACGTCGCCTTCGGCGAGGCCATGGCGATCGGACAGCGCTGGGCGGACGACGACCTGATGACCCTGGGCCGCCTCGGGCAGGGCCAGGCCTCGCTGCGCCTCGGCGAGCCGGCGCGGGGTCTGGCGCTGCTGGACGAGGCCATGCTGTCCGTCGAGACTGGCCGGGTCTCCCCACTGGCGTCGGGCATCGTCTACTGCGCGGTGCTCATCGCGTGCCAGCAGCTCTTCGACCTGCGGCGCGCGCGGGAGTGGACCGAGACCTTCAGCGACTGGTGCGACGCCCAGCCCGGCCTCGTCCCCTTCCGCGGACAGTGCCTCGTGCACCGCTCGCAGGTTGCGCAGCTCAGAGGTGACTGGCGCGAGGCGACCGCAGAGGCCGACCGCGCCTGCCGGTGGTTGTCGGACCCGCCGGACCCCGCGCTGGGGATGGCGCACTACCAGCGGGCCGAGCTGCACAGGATCCATGGGGAGTATGCGGCAGCCGCGGCCTCCTATGGCGCCGCCACTGACTGTGGTCACGACCCGCACCCCGGGCTGGCGCTCGTGTGGCTGGCCCAGGGGCGCACCGAGGCGGCGGTCGCCGCGATGCGCCGGGCCCTCGACCAGACGTCCTCGACCCTCCCGGAGGTGCGTGACGAGCTGAGCCGACCCCGCTCGCGGGCCGAGTCGCTGGCCGCGTCCGTGACCATCATGGTGAGCGCGGGCGAGGACGAGGCTGCCGATCGGGCCTGCTCCGAGTTGGGCAGCATCGCCGACGCCGTGGGGACCGACGTGCTCCGGGCGATGGCGAGCCACGCGCGGGGGCAGGTGCTCCTCGCTCGTGGACGCCCGGGAGACGCGTTGGAGCACCTCGCGTCCGCGCGCCGGCGGTGGCTGGGACTGCGGGCGCCCTACGAGACGGCGTGCACGCGCGTTCTCGTCAGCCGGGCCTTGCGCGAGCTCGGCGACACGGAGACGGCGGAGGTCGAGCTCGCCGCGGCCGACCGCGCGTTCGCCGAGGCCGGGGTGGAGCCCGACCGGGGGGTCCGCGCGAGCACGACCGCCTCGCCGTCCCCGGGTGACGCCCACGGCCTCAGTGCGCGCGAGGTCGAGGTGCTCCGGCTCGTCGCCACGGGCCGCACCAACCGGGAGATCGCGGGCCGACTCGTCATCAGCGACAAGACGGTAGCCCGCCACCTGCACAACATCCTCACCAAGCTGGACCTGCCCAACCGCTCCGCCGCCACCGCGTATGCATATGAGCACCGCATCCTCTGACGGCAGGAGTCGCTGAGGGCGCCTGGCGGCGATACACCGATCGGTGCGCTGTCCCCTGGCAAAGATGCATCGAATGACCGACGCGGGGATCCCGGCTCGCTCGTAGCGTCGAAGGATCCGACGGGACAGACGACCGCTCATCCCTCATCACCTCAGGTAGGTGCGCCATGGAACAGAACCGTCAGCACGCCGTCGTCCTCGGAGCCGGCTGGGCCGGACTCCTCCACGCCATCCCGCTGGCTCGACGCTTCGACCGGGTCACGCTCGTCGAGCGTGACGTCCTGCCGCGCGGGCCTGAGCCGCATCGCGGGGTGCCGCAGGGCGATCACATCCACCTGCTCGTCCCCGGGGGCCTGGCCCGGCTCGAGCAGCTGCTGCCGGGGGTGACCGACGAGATGACCACCGCCGGCGCGCACCTCATCGACTCCTCGTTGTGGCGACTGCACATGGGCGGCGGGCCGGTGGACCTCACCGACGCCGACGTCCGGATCACCGGTGCGACCCGTCCGCTGCTGGAGAGCGTCGTCCGCGAGCGCGTCCTGGAGATGGACGGGGTGGATCTCCTCGAGGGCTGGGGCGCACAGGAGCTGACGACGACCCCGGACCGGGACCGCGTGACGGGCGTGCGCCTGCAGTCGCAGCACGACCCGCAGCAGGAGCAGACACTGGCGGCCGATCTCGTCGTCGACACCACCGGCAAGGGCTCGCGCTCCCCTCGGTGGCTGGCGGACCTCGGCTACGGACGCATCGAGGAGGTGCGCGTCGCGGTCGACATCCACTACGCGACCCGGCTGTTCCGACGCGACCCGGCCGATCTCGACGGGTGCCAGAACGTGCTCGTCGACATCCCACCGGACGGCACCCGGGGTGGGGTGGCACTGGCGGTCGAGGACGACCGGTGGCTCGTGACGCTCATTGGGATGCTCGGTGAGCGGCCACCCGCCGACCTCGACGGCTTCGTCGAGTATGCGCGCAGCCTCCCCTTCGCGGACCTGCACGACATCGTCCGCGACGCCGAGCCCGTGAGCGAGCCCCGACAGCGCGCGTTCCCGGCGGCGTCCTGGCGACGGTTCGACCGGCTGGCCCGCCTACCCGCGAGATATCTCGTCAGCGGGGACGCGGTCTGCTCCTTCGACCCGCGCTTCGGCCAGGGCATGACCGTCGCGATCATCGAAGCCGTCGAGACCGGTCGCGTCCTCGACGACGGCGGCCTCGACGACGCCGGCCCACGGCTGCTCGCCGCTGCAGGATGGGCCGTCCATGACGCCTGGGACCTGGCGACGGGCTCCGCACTCGCCAACCCGCGGGTCGACGGGCCCGGCCGCTGTCCTGGCGGGTCACCAACGCCTACCTGCAGCGGCTGCTCCCGGTGGCCCACCGCGACCCGGTCGTCGGTGCGGCCTTCGTCCGCGTCATCGGGATGCTCGCCCGCCCGTCCGAGCTCATGCACCCCCGCATCGTCACGCGCGTCCTGGCCGGCTCGCACCGCCCCGCCCGGACCGCGGCGCCGTCGCAGACATGACCTGGCCTCGAGGCGTCCTCTCTCCCGGAGGTTCAGTCCGTGCAGTCCACTGCGATGGCGAGAGCAGCGCAGATCTGCCGCACCCGACCCTCCGCAACCCGTCCCAGCCGCTCGACGAGGATCGCGATCGAGACACTCTCGACCGAGTCCAGGTTGACCGCCGACCGACGTGGCACCGGGTCCTCACCGGGCTCGAGGACGACCTCGCTCGGCAGGCCCCGGATGGTTGTCGTGCACGGCGCGATCAGGGCGCGGCGGTGGCGTGGGATGACGGCGTCCCGCGAGAGGACGACCACAGGTCTGCGGCCGATCTCGGCCACCTCGCACCACCACACCTCACCCCGGGCGGGGAGGTCCGTCAAGAGGCCGCAGCTGCGCGCCGGAACGAGGCCAGGTCACCCCATTCGTCCGGTTCGTCGAGTGGGTGCGCGTCATAGGCCGCGTAGCCGGCGTCCACCTCGGCTGCACGATGGCGGGCGAGCAGTGCGGCAAGGGCTTCGTCGACCATGGCCGAGTCGGGCTTGCCCGAAGCTTTCCGGGCGCTGGCCAGGAGGTCTCCGTCGACCGTCGTGCTCAACCGTATGCGCGTCATGCCACGATCATGCCACGGCTCGGAGGTGCGCCCCCGAACCGACATCGCGGGCGAGAGCCCGGATGAGCACCTCAGACCCCAGACGTGCCGCTGCGTGGATCGGGGCCGGGCGTACATTGACGGGCATGGACTCGGTCATCACCGTCGAGGGACTGGTCAAGTCGTACGGCTCGTTCACCGCCCTCCACGGCCTGGACCTTCAGGTGGCGCGCGGGGAGGTGCACGGGTTCCTCGGCCCCAACGGCGCCGGCAAGTCCACGACGATCCGGGTCCTGCTCGGCCTGCTCAGGGCCGACGCCGGCCGGGTCGAGGTCCTCGGCGGAGACCCGTGGCACGACGTCGTCGAGCTGCACCGTCGCCTGGCCTACGTGCCCGGTGACGTCAGCCTGTGGCCTGCCTTGACCGGCGGCGAGGCGATCGACCTGCTCGGCAACCTGCGCGGCGGCCTCGACGAGACGAGGCGCGCCCACCTCATCGAGCGCTTCGAGCTCGACACGACCAAACGCGGCCGGCAGTACTCCAAAGGGAACAAACAGAAGGTCGCCCTGGTCGCCGCCCTCTGCTCCGACGTCGAGCTGCTCATCCTCGACGAACCCACCTCCGGCCTCGACCCGCTCATGGAGATGGTGTTCCAGGAGGAGATCGAGGCCGAGAAGGCCCGCGGCCGCTCCGTCCTGCTCTCCAGCCACATCCTCTCCGAGGCCGAGGCCCTCGCCGACCGGGTCAGCATCATCCGCGACGGCGTCGTCGTCGAGACCGGCACCCTCGACCAGCTGCGCCACCGGACCCGCACCCAGGTGCGGGCCACGCTCGAGCGCGCGCCGCATACCGTCGAGGAGCTCGCCCTCCTCGAGGATGCCCACCTCGACGGCACCCACGTCTCCGGCGCGGTCGAGGCCGACCGCGTCGGCGAGGCGATGGCGCTGCTCGGCCGCTACGGGATCACGTCGCTGACCGTCTCGCCGCCCTCGCTCGAGGACCTGTTCCTCCGCCACTACGGGGAGGGCAACTCGGTGGCCGGCGACGCCGGTCACGTCGGGCGGCACGCGAAGCCGGAGGCCTGAGTATGCGCGCCCGCCTCACCGGAGCACGTCCCCTTCTGCACGTGGCGCTCACTCAGGACCGCGTCAACATCGCGCCGTGGATCGCGCTGATCTCGGTCCTGTCGGCGAGCTCGGTGCTCGTCTACGACTGGGTGTTCCCCGATCCCGAGGCCCAGCGGATCCTGCAGCTCAACATCACCGCGAACCCGGCGATGGCGCTGATCTTCGGCAAGCCGATCGACCTGACGACAGCCGACGGGTTCAACGCCTGGCGGGCCGGCGCGCTCGGCGCGTTCTTCGCCGGGATGATGGCGATCTTCATCGTCGTGCGCAACTCGCGCGCGGACGAGGACTCCGGCCGTGCCGAGCTCGTGGCGACCGGAGTCGTGGGGCGTGCGGCGCGACCGGCGGTCGCGGTGGCGCTGGCCTTCATCGCCGCGGTCCTGCTCGGTGTGGTGTCCGCTCTCGTGACGATCGCGTTCGGCGGAGCGGTGGCGGACTCGGTCATGCTGTCGGCGACCTTCACGGCATCGGCGATGCTCTTCGCCGGGGTGGGGATCATCGCCGCGCAGATCGGGTCCGACGCCCGGTCCGCGTCGACCGTAGCGGTCTCGGTGCTCGCGGGACTGTTCGTCGTGCGCGGATACATCGACTCCTCCGGGGCGCCCGACTGGGCCACGTGGCTCACGCCGTTCGGCTGGCTGCAGGAGACGCGGCCGGCGGTCGACAACGTGTGGTGGCCGTTGCTGTTGGTGGTCGGGCTCGCGGTCGCGCTGGTCGCGGTGGGGCTGACGCTGCACGCGCGTCGCGACTTCGGGATGGGGCTCGTGCCGCCGCGTCCGGGGCCGGGGCGCGCGGGGATGGTCGGGAACGTCTGGGGGCTGGCGCTGCGGCTGCACCGGCCGACGATGGTCGCCTGGATGGTCGGCTTCGTCGTCCTCGGCACGCTACTGGGGTTCCTCGCCAACACCCTCACCGACGTCATCGCGGAGAACCCGGGCATCGGGCAGGTCCTCGCCTCGGGCGCGGTCTCCCAGGACGACCTCGTCGGCGAGTTCCTCCTGACGATGATCCGGATCCTCGGGATCTACGCCGCCGTCCACGGCGTGCAGATCGTCATGCGGCTGTACGCCGAGGAGACCGAGGACCGCGCCGACCCGATGCTCGGCGGCGCGATCAGCCGGGCCACGCACCTGGCCAGCCACGCGGTCATCGCGTTCGTCTCGACCGCGGTCGGCATGCTGCTCGCCGCATCGGTCATGGGGCTCGTGGCCGACGCCACCGGCGACACGATCGGCTTCGGCGACGTCCTCGGTCAGGCGGTCGCGACGATCCCGGCGGTGTGGGTGCTCGTCGGCCTGGCCATCGCCGTCGTCGGCGCCGAGCCCTCGAAGCGGCTCATCGGGTGGATGGCCGTCGTCGCGACCTTCGCCCTGACCATCCTCGGTCCGCTGTTCGACCTCGACGAGTGGGTGCTCGACATCTCCCCGCTCTGGCACGTGCCCAACGTCGGCGCCACCGACCCGGCCTGGTTCGGACTGGTCGGGCTCGCCGTCGTGGCGGCGCTCTTCACCGCAGTGGGGTTCGTCGGCTACCGGCGGCGGGACATCGCCTGAGGGGCGTCGCCGGTGGGCACGACGGATGGTGTTGCGCACGCTGAAGGGCCGAAAACGTGCGCACAACCATCTCTCGTCACATCGTGTGTCGCGACCGATGATCGAGCTCGGATCATCGTCAGCGGTATGCGTCACGGCGGTGCTGGATGGTGATCACCTCGACGAGGATGCGGCCGTCGTCGATGCGATAGATGACTCTGAACTCGCCGCGGCGCGCGGAGTGCCGACCCTCGAGTCGGCCACGGAGCGGCTTGCCGACGCGATGAGGGTTCTCCGCGAGAGGACCTCGGATGAACTCGAAGCACGCGGCGGCGGCCGCTTGGGGTAGGACATCGGTCAACGCCCGCCTGGCGCTCGCGGATAGAACTATGCGATACGTCACGACCCGGTCTGGGTGCGGGCTGCAAGAGCAGCTCCGACCTCGTCCACGGTGCTGGTCTCCTCGCGGCGGATCTCTGCCTCCCCCTCGACGATGGCGGCCACAAGCTCGGAGTCACTCAGGACGTCGAGAGTCTCCATGATCGAGTCGAAGTCGTCGACACTCAGGATGACCGCCGCACGACGTCCGTTCTTCGTCACCTCGATGCGCTCGTGCGTCATCATCGCCTCGTCGACCAACCTGGACAGGTTCGCTCGGGCTTCGGCCAGGGGGATCGTGATCATGTACATAATTCTAGCGTGCGCTTCAGTGGACAGGGATCGCGATCTCGCACGACATAGGTGGAGCCGGAGGATGACCACTGTTCCGGCACCAGGAAGAGTGTGCCGAGCTCAAGGACGCACTGCACATCCAACTGCAGCTCTGAGGTTGTCATGCGGAAGGCGCCAGCCCACCTCCTCGGCATCCGCCCGGGGGTCAGACAGGGGCCCTGACCCGGATCCGATCCGCGAGTGCCTCGGTGGCCTCGTCCGGCACCGCCACCGACGGCTGCTCACTGCGCTTCTCGTGCAGGGCCAGCCCGACGACGGCGGTCAGGAGGACGACGAAGCCGACCCATTGCGAGACCTCGGGGCGAGCGCCCAACGCGGCGACCCCGACGACCGCGGCTGTGAGCGGGAAGGCGAGCTCGGCGAGGGTCGCGCGGGACGCGGGCGTGTGGCTGAGCCCCCGGTAGTAGAGAACGAGCGCGAGCAGCCCGGGGAGGAGGGCGAGCAGGGCGATGTTCACCGCCGCGTCGGTGCCGATCGTCAGGGGCGTGTCGGTGACGACCGCGGTGACGGCGAGGGTGACGAACCCGAGGGCGAACCGGAGAGCCGTCAGGTCCGAGAAGCGCAGCTCGGCGCTCGCGGCCCGGCCGAGCACCGTGCCCGCCGCCCACAGCGCGGCGGCGCCGACCGCGAACAGCGCCGCCTGCGCGCTCGCCACCGACACCGACAGGGGGTCGGGGAAGGCGAGCAGCCACGCCCCGACGATCGCCGGAGCAGCGAACCACAGATAGCTGGGCCGCAGCCGCTCGCGCAGGATCACCGCGGCGAGCGCGATGGCGATGAGCGGCTGCAGCTTCTGCAGCACCTGCGGGGTGACCGGGTCGCCGAGGCGGAAGGCCGCCGTGAACAGGACCGTCGCGAGGGCGGAGGAGCCGGCGCCGATGACGAGCACGCTCAGCTTCGTGCGAACGGAGGCTAGGGCCAGGCGGCGCAGCGCGGGTCGCAGCCACCACAGCGTGAGCAGCGTGAGAACGACGTGCTCCCAGAACACGATCGTCAGCGACGGGTACTCCCGGGCGAGCGGGCCGCGCCACAGCGAGGAGATGCCCCAGAGGGACGCCGCGACTGCGATCAGCCAGGTGCGGTCACCACGGCGACCGGTCGTCGGTGTCATCGGTGCTCTCTGATGGGGTCGGTCGCGGTCGTGGTGCTCAGGCGGCCTCGACCTTGGGCATGATCTCCTCCTTGAGGCGCTTGAGGTCATCGAGTGTCTTCGACACCGGCACGTCCGCGAAGGGCGGCCAGAGCAGCGGCATGGTGAGCCCCGCCTCCTTGTACCGCTTGAGCATGTCGGCGATCTGGTCGGCCGTCCCGACGAGGATGTTGGAGACCTTGCCGTTGTCGGTCTGGTCGACCTCCTCGTCGGTGATCGTGAACCAGATCATGCTGCACATGTCGAGGTCGTCGATGGACTTGCCGAGCTCCTCCAGCTCGCGCGCGATGGCGGTCCGCCATTCGGTGAACTCGCGCGGGGTGTCCTGGATGCCGATCCACCCCGCGAGGCCGTACTTCGCGACCCGGTTGGCCGACCGCTTCGGGTCGCGCAGGCCGCTGAAGTAGATCGGCGGGTGCGGGTCCTGCAGCGGCTTGTGGCCGAAGCCGCACGGCTCGAAGTCGGCGAACTCGCCGTGGTACTCGAACAGCTCGTTGGTCCAGATCCCCTTGCAGATCTCGATCGTCTCGCGCACATGGGCGTGCCGACGGGGGAACCGGTCGGCGGCGCTGGCCGCCGCGAACTCCTCGGGCATCCAGCCGGAGCCGATGCCGACATTGAGGCGACCGTTGGAGAGGTGGTCGACGGTCGCGCACTCGGCGGCGAAGACGCCGGGGCCGCGGAACGGGGTGTTCGTGATGCTCATGCCGATCCGCAGCTTCTCCGTGCGTGCCGCGAGCCACGGCAGCAACGGCCAGCCCTGGAACCACTTGCCCCGCGACTCCACCGGCAGCTGGGTCGGGAACTCCTTCATCATCCCGAAGGAGTACTGCAGCTCACCGCGATCCGAGGCCTCGGGCACGACGACCCGGTCGAGGGTCCAGACGGAGTCGAAGTCGAGCTCCTCGGCGAGGTCGGTGAGGTCGGCGAGCTCCTGGACCGTGACGTGGTTGCGGAACGTCGGCAGGTAGAGGGCGAGCTTCATCGGTCACATCTCCTTCGGGCGGTCGTGGCCGGGCCGTCCGGGGCTGGGCTCCAGTCCCGGTCGGCCCTTGTGACGTAGACAACCCCGCGGCCCGCGGCCCCGCAAGGGGTCCGGACCTCATGGTTTCCTCAACGCTGCTTCCTCAACACGACCCAGACCCCGCCCCCGCCGCGCTATCGCGCCGCCCCGTCCCGCAGCTGCTCGCGTAGCTCCCGCTTGAGGACCTTGCCGTAGTTGTTCGTCGGCAGCGCGTCGACGAAGTGGTACTCCTTCGGGCGCTTGTAGCGGGCGATCCGCTCGACGCAGGTGCGGTCCAGGTCCTCCCCGGTGGGCGCGGCACCGTCGCCGCCTGCGACGACGAAGGCCACCACCGACTCACCCCACTCCGGGTCGGCCCGGCCGACGACGGCGACGGCCTGCACCCCGGGGTGGGTCATGATCGCCTCCTCGACCTCACGGGGGTAGATGTTCATCCCCCCGCTGATGATGAGGTCCTTGGACCGGTCGTGCAGCGTCAGGTACCCGTGCTCGTCGAAGCTGCCGACGTCGCCGGTGTGCAGCCAGCCGCCGCGCAGCGTCTCGCGCGTCGCCTCCGGCTGGTCCCAGTAGCCCGCCATGACGACGCCACCGCGCACGACGACCTCGCCGGCCTCGCCCGGCGGGAGCTCCCGCTCGTCCGCGTCGACGACCCGGACCTCGACGTCGGTGCGTGTCGAGCCGACGCTCTGCATCCGTTCCCGCCACCGCGGGTGGTCACGGTCGGCGTGGTCGGCCTTCGACAGCCCGGTGATCGTCATCGGCGACTCGCCCTGCCCGTAGATCTGCGCCAGACGGGGACCGAACGTCTCGAGAGCCGCTTCGAGATCGGGCAGGTACATCGGGGCGCCGCCGTAGATGACCGTCTTGAGCCCCGACAGGTCTGCACCCGCCAGGGCAGGGTCGGCGGCCAGGCGCCGCACCATGATCGGCGCCGCGAAGAACGACATCCCCGGCCAGCGTTCGAGGAGGGTGAGCAGCTCGGCGCCGTCGAGCGGACCCGAGGCAGGGATGACGCTCACCGCGCCCTTGGCGATGTGGGGCATGCCGTAGAGCCCCGACCCGTGCGAGAGCGGCGCAGCGTGCAGGACGCTGTCGTCGGCGGACACCGCGTCGATGTCGGCGAAGTAGCTCAACGAGGCCATCAGCAGGTTGCCGTGCGTGAGGGTCGCGCCCTTCGGACGTCCGGTCGTACCGCTCGTGTAGAACAGCCACGCCGGGTCGGCGGCGGCCCGGTCGACGAGGCCCATCGGCGCAGCTGACAGCAGCTCGTCCCACTCGGGACCCGGGGCGACGATGACCCGCTCCACAGAGTCGACCGAGACCTCGAGCGGGGTGACGTCGCCTGCGTGCGCCTCGTCGATGAGCACGACGCGGGTGCCGCTGTGGTCGAGGATGTAGCCGATCTCGTCGGGGTGCAGGCGGGCGTTGACCGGAACGGCGACGAGCCCCGCGTGCCAGGCCGCGAGCATGGCCTCGAGGTACTCGGGCCGGTTGTTCATGACGATCGCCACGCGGTCGCCGGCGGACAGACCGAGTCCCTCGCGCATACCTCCTGCGAGCGTTGCCACGCGCTCGCTGAACCCGCCCCAGGTGGCGTGCACCTGCTCGCCGACGGCCACCGCAGGCCGGTCCCGCAGTCGGCGTCCGTTGCGCTCCACCCAGGCGGCGAGGTTCATGCGGCCAACATCCCGGCTCGGCCGCGGGGCGTCAAGGCGCCTCCCGCCGCGTTGAGAGAACGATGATGTCGCGCACCTAGTCTGAAGTCTCCCGCCCGCGACCACGAAGGAGCCGAGCGATGAGACTCTCCGCCGAGAAGGCACGCGCCCGCCTGGACGCCGAGGTGCACGGTGTGCTGTGCACGCTCCACCCCGAGCGTGGTCCGGACCCGCAGCCGGTCGTGTATGCGGTGAGCGGGGACGGTCATATCGGTGTCCCGATCGATCGGGTCAAGCCGAAACGCTCCTCGCGGCTGCAGCGCGAGGACAACCTCGAGTCGGACCCGCGCGCCTCGCTCCTCATCGAGCACTGGGACAGCGAGGACTGGTCCCGGCTGTGGTGGGTCCGGGCCCGGCTCGAGCATGTGGACGACCCGCCGGAGACGCTGACCGACGAGCTCGCCGACCGGTTGTCGCGGACCGTTCCGCAGTATGCGGACAAGCCGTTCCATAAGGTGCTCGTCTGCCGGATCGTCGACGTCACCGGATGGGCGGCCTCAGACAGCGCGTGAGGGTCACGCGGGCCGTGCCTCGGTGAGGGTGGCGACCGCAGCCGCGGTTCGGGGCCCGACGCCGAGGGTCAGTGCGACGTCCAGGTCCTCGAGGGTGTCGACGTCGTGACGTGCGCGTGGGGGTGCCTGCTCGAGCGGTGTCAGGCCGAGCTCGCGGTGGCGAGCGGCGGACCCCGGGCCGTAGCGGGTTGCGGCCGACCGACCTGCGGCGTGGACGACGATGGTCGTCCCGGTGCCCCCGTGGTCCGGGACGAAGGCGCCGTCCGTCTCCTGGCCGAGGCGGACGACCCGCTCGACGTCCTCCGGGCGGAGCGACGGGAGGTCGGCCGGGACGACCACAACGCCGAGGCCCGGCCAACACACCGCAGCGGCCGCGATGCCGACGGCCACCGCGTCGTGCAGGGCGGTGGTGTCGTCGGGCACCACGGCGACGCCCGTCCGATGCAGATGGGAGGCGACCTCGGGGTCGGAGGTGACGACGAGGACGCCGGCGACCACGGGACTGGCACGCAGCGCGTCGACGGTGTCGAGGGCGAAGGCGAGCGCCAGAGCAGCGCGCTGGTCGGAGGGGAGCCGCAGCCGTGACTTCGCGGCCGCCAGACGCTTGACCGGGACGACCGCCGCTACTCGCGTGTCGCTCACGAGGACGCCTCGGGTCGCGGGAGCCGCAGCGTGATCGAGGTGCCGGTCGAGGTCGAGCGGCTGAGGGCCAGGTCGCCCCCCATGGCGTCCATGAGCCCGTGGGCCAGTCCGAGGCCGAGGCCGATGCCGTCCTCGTGCGGGCCGTCGGCCGCTGCCTCCGTCGCGGGCGGCTCGTCGGCCGACGCGGCGCTGGGCCGGGCGAACGCGGTGAACGCCCGCGGCAGGAAGTCGGGCGGGATGCCGGGGCCGTCGTCGTCGACCGACAGCACCACCCAGGTCGGGTCGGCGGTCCGTAGGACCCGGACGTCGACGCTTCCGCCGGTGTTGCCGTGCCGGACCGAGTTGCCGACGAGGTTGAGCAGGACCTGACGGAGCCGGCGCCGGTCGGCGAGCACCACCTGGTCGTCGACGTCGTGCGAGAGCCCGACTCGGCGCTGCTCCGCCTTCGCCGACAGCAGCGCGAACACTTCGTCGACGACCTCGTCGACCCGAACCGGCTCGAGCGCGAGCGGCAGCGCGCCTGCCTCGAGGCGGCTGAGGTCGAGGACGTCGGTGAGCAGGTCCATGACGTGCCCCGCGGCCGCGCTGATGTGGTCGAGAGCCTCGCGGCGCCGCTCCGGCTCGAGGTCGATGGTGCCGAGCAGTTCGGCGAAGCCGACGATCGCCTGGATCGGGGTGCGCACCTCGTGCCCCACTGCGGCGAGCAGCTCGGACTTGACGTGCGAGAGCTCCTCCGCCGTGCGGCGCGCCGTCTCGGCCTCGAGCAGCGCGCGGCGGTGCCGCTCGGCAGCCCGGCGCTCGGTGAGGTCGAGGACGTTGACGATGTATTGCGCAGGCCCGCCGTCGTGGCCGTGCAGCAGCGACATCGTCGCCTCGATGTCGACGTCGGGGCGGCCGGCCCGGTGCAATGCGGCCTCGAAGACGACCCGGGCCGCGTGACCCCCGTCGAGTGTCTCGAAGCGGTCGTCGAGGGACCCTTGGGTCGGCGTGAGCAGGGCGGTGAACGGGCGGCCGACCGGCTCGGAGCCGTCGAGGGCCAAGGTCGTCAGGGCGGTGTTGCACCGGGCGATCACCCGGTCGGGACCGAGGATGGCCATGCCGATGGGGTTGTCGTCGAAGGACCGGCGGAAACGTTCCTCGCTGCTGACGAGATCGCCGATGAGGGCGGCGTGCGCGATGGCGACCGCGGTGAGGTGGGTGAAGCGCTCGACGAACAGCGCCTCTCGCCGGGTCGGGCTGTGCGGCACATGGTGATAGACGGCGAAGGTGCCCACGGGCAGCCCGTCGGGACCGTCGATGGGGGTCGACCAGCAGCTGCGGAGCGCGGCCGAGTCGGCGATGTGCCGGAACCGGATCCACCGAGGGTCGGTGCGGACGTCGGTCGCGACGACAGCCGTGTTGAGAGCGGCGGCCGTCCCGCACGAGCCGGCGTCCGCGCCGATCGCCATGCCGTCGATCGCGGCGACGTAGTGCTCGGGCAGGCTCGGCGCGGCGCCGTGGTGGAGGGTCCCACGATCCCGATCGAGGAGCAGCACGGAGCACCGGGCGCCCGGCATCAAGGACTCGAGCGAGGTGAGGATCTCGGTGAGCACCTCGTGCAGCGGTGCGGCGCGGGCGATGAGCTCGAGCACCTGCGTCTGGCGGGCCAGCATCAGCTCGTCGTCGGAGACGGCCCCCGGACTGTGGCGGAGCGGCTCGGCCGTGCTCACGACTCGTCCATGAGCTGGTAGCCGATACCGCGCACGGTGCGCAGCAGGCGCGGGTGGGACGGGTCGGCCTCGAGCTTGAGGCGGAGCCGGTGCACGTGCTCGGTCACGGTCGCCTCGCCGAGCCACTCGGAGGACGAGTGCCAGACCTTCTCGAGCAGCTGGGCACGGGTGAACACCTGACGAGGATGCACCGCCAGGAAGGCGATGAGGTCGAACTCCTTCGGCGTGAGCTCCACCTCGACGCCGTCGACGGTGACTCGTCGGCTCGCCACGTCGACGTGGAGGGGGCCCACCACATGCGCCTCTCCGGTCAGCTCCGGGCTGACGCGCCGCAGCACCGACCGGACCCGCGCCGCGAGCTCACCGGGTGAGAACGGTTTGATGAGGTAGTCATCAGCCCCGAGGTCGAGGCCCACGATGCGGTCGGTCTCTCCGCTGCGTCCGGACAGCACGATGATCGGCAGGTCGGTGCGCCCGGTGCCGCCCCCGCGCACCTCTCGCAGGACGTCGAGACCCCCGAGCCTGGGCAGTGATAGGTCGAGGACGACGAGAGCCGGGTGGTCGTCCCGGATCCGGCGCAGCGCGGCAGCGCCGTCCTCCGCCTCGAGCACGCGATACCCCGCATAGTCCAGCTGCCAGCGGACCACGGTGCGGATCGCCTCGTCGTCGTCGACGACCAGCACCGTCGGGCCGCCGACGTCGGCGGGACGCTCGCGCGCGGTCTGGCTCACCTCACGATGGCTACCACACGCGGGCGCAAAGGTCACCTCTGGGGCCGGGCCGTTGTGGCCTCGTTGAGACATGCATCCCTCAGGTCGGTCCGGACGTCGAGAGCGAAGGGTCGAGAGAGAAGAGTCGGTCGGTCGTCGTGCCACAGTGTTCCGGTGACCTCGAACCGCCCCCTGCTCGGGTTCGGCCTGCCGGTGTCCGGGCCGTGGGCGACGCGGGAGACGATCATCCGGGTCGCGCGTCGGGCGGAAGAGCTCGGCTACGCCTCGCTGTGGGCGTACCAACGCATCCTCTCGCCGGCCGACGGACGGCTCGGGCCGGCCCACCGCAGCGTCCTCGACCCCGCGGTCGCCCTCGCGCTGGCGGCCGGGCACACCGAGCGGATCGGTCTGGGCACGGCGACGGTATGCGCGCCGTTCACCTCTCCCGCACAGCTCGCCTCCACGATGGCCTCGCTGGACGTCGTCTCCGGCGGCCGGCTGACCGTGGGCGTCGGGATGGGCTGGCTGCCCGAGGAGCACATCGCCGCCGGCGTCCCGATGGAGCGGCGGGGCGCCCGCTTCGAGGAGTACCTGCGCTGTCTGCAGGCGCTGTGGACGCAGCGACCCGTCGAGTTCTCCGGCGAGTTCTACACCGTGCCGGCCTCGTTCCTCTCTCCGGCCCCGGTGCAGCAGCCGCACCCTCCGATCCTCGTCGGAGCGAGCGCCGAGCCGGCGTTGCGCCGGGCCGGCCGACTCGCCCAGGGCTGGATCGCGAGCAGCACCCACGACTCTGGGACGATCGCGCGCAGCGTCGAGACCGTGCGTGAGGGTGCGATGGACGCGGGGCGCGACCCGCATACCCTGCGTATCCTCGCGCGAGTCGTCCCGGACCTGTGGGACAACGAGGCGGGTCCCGAACGCAGACCGTTCCAGGGCAGCACGCGGCAGATCCTCGCCGACCTCGAGCGGCTCGGGTCCGACGGTGCCACCGAGGTTCTTCTCGACCTCAACCTCTCCCCTCGCGTCGACCGCCTGTCCAGCCACCCCCGCGAGGCGCTGGCCTACGCCGAACGCGTCCTCGACGAGTTCGCTCCGCACCGCTGACGCGGTTCGCCGGGTCGGACGTCGCCACACCCTCAGCGGGTTCGCGGCACGGCCGCGACGAACGAGGCGCCGTATCTAGCGTTCGTCCGTTGCCGAGAGGAACGCGTGCGAGGTGAGAGGCCCGGCGATAGCGGTCATGACCTCCTGCAGAGCCTTCGTCTGGGCCGCGCTGAGGTGGTCGAAGACGAGGTTGCGGACGTCGGCGAGATGCTGCCGGTACACCCGCTCGACCTTCTCGCGTCCCTGGTCGGTGAGGACGACGACCACCCCTCGCCGGTCGTGTTGGTCGGGGCGCCGCGCGATGTCCCCAGCGGCCTCCAGACCCTTGAGGCGGTGGGAAAGCCGGCTCGAGCTGATCCCCGCCAGGTCTGCGAGCTCGCCCGCGGGCATCGCGCTCTCGGGCTGCTCGGCGAGGACGGCCAGGAAGCCGTACTCCAGGTGGCTCAGCCCCACCCGGCGGAAGGTGCGCTCCAGCTTCGGGAGACCCAGCCGCCAGAACACGACCATGGCGCGCCAGGCGGCAGCCTCGGTCGGATCGAGGTCCCGTACATTCACCCGGTCAGAATAGTTGACCCTTCAGGTAATCCGCTCATAAGATATCTGAAACTTCAGGTAATACTCAGAGATGAGGTCCCCGTGTCCGACCATCCAGCCCGCCTTCCCCAGCAGGGAGCACGACGATGACCCACGTCCACGAGATAGCCGTCCGCAAGGTCAAACCGGGCAAGGAGCAGACCTTCCGCGAGCGTCGGGCCGCCTTCATCCGGGTGCTCAAGCAGCAGCCGGCCGCGCTCGTCGACCGCGAGTTCGAGTCCTTCCTCGCGATGCCGACCCCGGACGAGACGGATGTCTTCATCGGGATGACGACCTACGAGAGCCTGGCCGCCAACGCGCGGATCCAGCGCAACCCCCGGGTGGTCTGGAACTTCCTGCGCTTCGCCCGGACCATGGATCTCAAGGCCTACGTCTACGTCGAGCCCACCGAGGGCCCCGCGTTCGATCTCGCCGACCTGGCCTCGAAGCCCGGCCAGGTCCTGGAGGTCGGCGTGCGGCGGGTCACCGACCGCTCGCGCTTCGAGAAGACAAGACCGGAGTTCATCCGGCTCCTCTCCGAACAGCCCGGCGTGCGCGACAGCTGGGAGTTCCGCGTCGTAAAGGGCAAGGACGCCGACGACCTCGCGGTCGGGATGACCGTCTACGACGACCGCGCCGCCCTGGAGGCGGTCATGGCCTCGATCCTCGGCGACCCCGTGACCCAGGCCTACTTCGCCACCTTCGAGCCGGTGGCCCTTCAGTACGCCACGTCGACGACCAACGACTGACTCCTGCGCGAACCGTCGGCTCAGAGTCCGAGGACCCCTGGGTTGAGAACGCCGCGCGGGTCGAGGGCGGCCTTGACAGCCCGAAGGGCGGCGGCGAACGGCTCGGGACGCTGTCGCGCGTACCAGGGGGCGTGGTCGCGACCGACCGCGTGGTGGTGGGTGATCGTCCCACCGTGGGCGATGATCGCCTCGGAGACGCCGGCCTTGATCTCGTCCCACATCGGCACCAGGGAACCCCACCGTCCCGAGGCGTAGACGCCGTAGTAGGGCGCAGGACCGTCCGGATAGACGTGCGTGAAGCGGCAGGTGAGGACCCCGGGAGCGCCGACCGACGTCATGACGTCGTAGGCAGCCGTCGTGATCGCCGCGTGCAGCTCGTCGAACCGGTCCCACGTGCAGGCCGTCTCGAAGGTCTCGACGATCAGGCTCCGGCGGGCGACGGCGTCGCGTTGGTAGGGCATCCGCAGGAAGGACGAACGCCATGCGTCGGCCGGGCTCGTCGGCGGCGGGGAGTCCCGGCCCGGCTCCTTGGCCACGACCCGCCCGGGGTGGCCGCCGTGGTCGCGGACGATCTCCAGCCCGCGATCCAGCCACGGGCCGACCGGGTGGTCGGCAGACTCGAACGCAAGCACGAGCAGTCCGCCCTTCGTCGAGAGGCCCGCGCCAACCATGGACTCCATCGGGTCGAGGAGCCGGCAGTTGCTCGGATGCAGTCCGGACTGGGCGACGGCACGCGTCGCCGCGGCCGCGTCGTCGAAGGAGTCGAAGTCGACGGTCACCGACCGCTGCCAGCCGGGACGGTCCTGGAGGCGGACCCACGCCTCTGTGATCACGCCGAGCGCCCCCTCCGAGCCGAGGAACAGTCGGTCCGGGGACGGTCCTGCGCCCGACCCGGGCAGCCGTCGCGACTCGCTGACGCCCGCCGGCGTCACGACTCGCAGGCTCTCGGTCAGGTCGTCGATGTGGGTGAGCACGGTCGCGTAGTGACCACCCGCACGGGTCGAGAGCCAGCCGCCCAGACTGGAGAACTCGAAGGACTGCGGAAAGTGGCGCAGCGTCAGCCCATGGGGACGCAGCTGGTCCTCGAGTGCCGGCCCGAGGACCCCGGCCTGGACGCGGGCGGCCCGGCTGGCGCGGTCGATCTCCAGCACCTGGTCGAGGCCGGTCAGATCGAGGCTGGCGGCAGGCGCGTCGAAGCGCGGCTCGACCCCACCGACCACCGAGGTGCCGCCGCCGTACGGCACGATCGCCACGCCGGCCGAGGCCGCCCAGTCGAGGGCGTCGACGACGTCCTGCTCGCCACGTGGTCGCAGGACGACGTCGGGAGTATGCGCGAGGTCGCCTTCGAGATTGCGCACCACATCTCGGTAGGCCTTGCCACGGGCATGCGCCACTCGGTCCTCCGGGTCCGGCGACGCGATCGCCGCCAGGGCGTTCGGGACGACCACACGGGACGGCGGCAGGTCGAGGTCGCTGACCTCGGGCGGCTGGTGCACGGTGAAGTCATGGTCGGGCAGGAGCCCCGCCACCCGGGCGACCAGCGCGTCCTCCTCGGCGCCGGTGACGGCATCCTCGACGTTGCCCCAGCCCCACCAGGATCTCGGTGCCATGAGCCGACAGTAGGGCAAACCGAAGATCGGAGTTCTCCTGCGCCTCGGGGAGCAGCGGCGTACCGTCGGAAGAGACGCGATGGCGCCGACCTGAGCCTCGATGGCCGAGGCCGGAGCGGCCTGTCGAAGGAGGGGCCATGACCAGACGGAGGAGGATGGCAGTGGTTCTCGCGGTCGCGATGGCCGCCGCGACGGGAGGAACGGCCTCGGCCGGGGGTGCTGCCGGATCGACCCCGACGACGGTCGACAGCCTCAGGTACTACCAGGCGTCGGTGTTCGTCGATGGCGGGCCTGGGGAGCTCGTGGGCGCCGTCGGCTTCCGCAGCGTCGTCAAGGGTGAGGTCACCGTCGACGTGTTCTTCGGCAGCGAGGAGCCGGTTTCGTGCCCGGACGGGAGCGAGGACGTGCGCACCGAGACGGTGCGCACCGAGGACCCGTTCGCCTCGCGGCCCGGGCCCATGGTGTTCGACGTCGACCCGCGGCTGCTGACCGCGCACGGCGAAGGCGTCGTGGACCTGGTGCACAGCGTCGTCGCCGGCTGCGGCGCCGACGAGGTGACGACCGTGCTTCCCGCGCGGCACGTCTCGATCGACGTCACCGGAACCACCGAACTCATTCGCGCGCGAATGACCGGCTCCGCTTCCGCACGGAACGCCTTCGACCGGGCGCGCGTCACGAGCATCGCCCGCGACGGTACGGGCCAAGCCGTCATCGACGGCTTCGTGGACGCGGACAGCGACGCGGCGTGGCTGAAGTACGCCGTCGAGCACTTCGTGCGCCGCGGCACCCAGCCGGAGGTCCCTGACAGTGTCGCCCCAGAGGGCGGACTCGGCGCCGTGGGCGGCGCGTCGGCCTTCTACGAGCCCGAGAGCGGCTTGGGAGTGCTCTTCGAGGACGCCATCGTGGCCGCGACCGTCGGCCCGGCACCCGCGAAGAAGATGCTCCTGACGGCCTCGGCGCTGGGTGTGACCGCGGTCGAGTGCGCCGACGGCGAGATCGGCTACCGATACCGGGACACCTTCGGGGAGGTCGCGACACCGGTGCAGGTCAGTCACCGCCTCGATGCCGCCGATGCCGCAGCCACGGCGCAGCTGACGGAGATCACGTACGACGAGTGCACCGGCGCGGAGAGCAGTCGCATCGTGGCGGCACCCGTCGCTCTCGACCTGGTCGCGACCGGCCCGCCCGTGCGCGTGCGCGACACGTACTACTTCTCCGCCCCGCCGCAGCCGACCACCCGCATCAACGGGTGGTCGCTGCGACGGCCGGCCGCCGGCACGGTCAGGGTCGGCACGTTCAGGGAATCCACGGATTTCGGCGCCATCTCGCGCGCCAGTCGTTGACCGCCAGCACGCCTATCCACGACAGAGAGGGAAGGACCACCCCATGGCCAAGAAGAAGTGGGACGAGCTCACCACCAGACAGCGCGCCACCGCGCTGACCATGATGTCCATTCAGCTGTCTCTGGCGGTCAGCGCTTGGGCCGACCTGGCCACCCGCCCCGCGGACCAGGTGAACGGCAGCAAGGGCAAGTGGGCCGCCGTGATCGCGATCAACTACATCGGCCCGATCCTGTACTTCACGAAGGGCCGCAAGTCAGCCACCGCCTGAGCGAAGGCCGCGACCGGTTGTGTCATGGAGACACGCCGACGAACCGTGTGCGACGTCGGCGCGTCTCCATGACACAACGCCCGGATGCGGAGCAAGCGGAGCCGCACCGCCTCCGAGTACGCGCTCAGTACGCCTGCTCTTCCTCGCGCGGCAGCGGGGGCGCGTCCCACTCGTCGTCGCTCGTCCGCAGCACGGCGAGCGCGACGATCGCAAAGCCGAGCGTCGTCGCACCCCAGCCCCCGATGACGTCGAGCGCCCGGCTCGGGACGAGGACAGCCGAGATGACGTGGACCGGCTGCGCGACGACGATGAGCACGCCGACCCACCAGTGCACGAGCCCCGAGCGCGCGACCGCGATGCCGAGCAGGATCAGTCCGAGCAGATGGCCGAAGACGAAGGCGAGGATGCCGACCAGCCCGGTCGGGTGATCCATGACGAGGGTGGACACGTCGACCACCGTCGCGTCGTCGTAGCCGGCTCGCAGCATCGCCTCGGCAACGACGTCGCTCGACCCGACCATCGCCCCGAGCGCGTACGCCATGAACAGCACCCCTGAGCCGATCGTGGCGAGCACCGGCACCCGGCGCCGCAGCGCGAAGCCGAGCGCCAGCGCACCGAGCAGCATGAACGGATAGCCGAGCAGCGCCAACCAGTTGAGCGCCGCCATCCCGCCGAGGTTGTCGGCCATGATGGGGACCGCCTCGTCCGTCGTCTGGTCCGTCCAGTACGGCATGACCCACCGCATGAAGGTCACCGCCAACGGCCCGAGCGGGATGACGATCGCGGCGAGGATCCGCCAGGTGCGGCGCAGGTCCCGCCGCGTCGCGACCGCGACGGGCACGGCCGCTGGCGCACCGGACGACGGTGGTGGGGTGAGGGTCTCGGACATGTCAGCCTCCTGGACTGTGCTGTGACTGGGACGTCGACTAGGACTGGACCAGTGCCGGGCGGCGGTTCGCCCGACCCCTGCCAGCCTGTCGGCGGCGGCCCGCGAAAGCCTCGTGGCGCATACCGAATCCGTCGCCCGGGCGGACCCCGACAAAGCCTCCGTGCCTGCACTGATGACGCGGCCGCCGCCGCGGCCCTACCGTGGGCTCGTGCCCTGGCCCAAGCGCGTGACGGTGGCCCTGTGGGCCGCTACGGCGGTGTTGTTGCTCCTCTCGCTCTGGGCGACCATCGACCTCGGCGGGCGCGCCAACATCTTCGTCACCGCCCTCTCATGGGTCGTCGTCATCGCGCCGCTCGCGGCCGGCTACCTCGTCATCCGTCACGACCCGGCCAACTGGGTCGGCACGTGGCTCACCGCCGCCGGCACGGCGATCGCGCTCATCAACGCGCACGGCACATGGCAGGACGCCCTCGCCGCCGAGCCGAGCGGACTGCCTGCGAGCCCCCTCCTGTGGGTCCTCACCCAGGGCGTGTGGATGGCGTGGTTCGTGCCGTATGCGATGGTCGTCGCCCTCTTTCCCGACGGCCGACCCTGGGGTCGGGTCGGGCGGGCGAGCGTCGTGGCGCTGCTGACGATTCCCGTGCTGTTCAACCTGCTCACCGCGGTCATCCCCGAGCCGCTCATGCCGCCGCTGGACGACTGGCCGCGCCCGCTCGGCACGCATCCGGTCGGCTACCTCTCCCTCGCGCTGCTGCCGTTCTTCCTGCTGGCGCTCATCGGCCCGGGCGTCTCGCTATGGCGTAGGCACGCGGCGAGCACCGACCCGCGCGCACGCGCCCAGATGCGCTGGATGCTGCTCGCCGCGTCGCTCCTGCCCGCCACGCTCGTGCTGTGCTGGGTGGGCTACCTCGTCGTCGGCGGACCCGAGCCGGTCGTCGTCGGCCTCGTCGCGTTCAACCTCGCGATGCCGGCCGCGACGTTCGTCGCGATGCTGCGCCACGACCTCTACGACGTGGACCGGGCGATCGTGCTCGCCGGCGTCTACGGGATCCTCGCCGTCGGCGTCCTCGCAGGGTATGCGCTGGTCTCGGGCCTCCTCGGCCGCACCCTGGGCGCGGACTCGGTCACCGCCGCCGTCGTCGCGACGGTGGCGGTGATGATCGCGCTCCTCCCGGCCCGCTCGTTCCTGCTCCGCGTGCTGGGACGCCGTCTTCACCCGCGGCGCGCAGCCGCCCTGGACGCCGTTGCCGCGCTGGCCGAGCGGGTCGGCGCCGGGCGCGACGAACCGGAGCGGCTGGAGGAGGTGCTGCGCGAGGCATTGCGGGACGACGGCCTGCGGGTGGGCTACCGACGGCCCGGGGGCACCGCATACCTCGACGTCTCCGGCGAGCCGGTCGAGGACGTGCGGGGACAGCCGATCCGCTCCGGCGGGCACGATGTCGGGCTCGTCGTGCCAGGGCCACGTGGAGCGCCGGTGCCGAGCGAGATCCTCACGGCCAGTGGGCTGCTCGCCGACCAGGTCCGGCTGCGGCGCGAGCTCGCCGACGCACTGGCCGAGGTCGAGGCGAGCCGCGAGCGGCTGCTGGAGGCGGGCTACGAAGAGCGGCGGCGCCTGGAGACGGACCTGCACGACGGCGCGCAGCAGCGGCTCGTCTCGCTCGGCATGCGGCTGCGGGTGGCTCAGCGGCACGCGGCGTCCGGGCAGCCGGTCGACCTCGACACCCTCGTCGACACAGCCGTCACCCAGATCGCCGACGCGGTCGGCGAGCTGCGCGCCATCGCCCACGGCCTGCGCCCCAGCTCACTCGACGACGGGCTGCCGGCGGCGCTTGACAACCTCACCCGCTCCAGCGCCCTGCCGGTCGAGGTGTCGTACTCGGCCAACGGCATCCCCGACCACGTCAGCCTCACTGCGTACTACGTTGCGAGCGAGGGCGTCGCGAACGCCGTCAAACACGCCGGCGCATCGCGGGTCGCGATCGACGTGCGACACGACGACGAGCACCTGCGGGTCGTCGTCCGCGACGACGGGGCCGGTGGGGCGAAGGTCGTGCCGGGCTCGGGGCTGGCGCGGCTGCGGGACCGGGTGCACGCTCACGGCGGGTCGCTCGACGTGAGCAGCCCTCTCGCGCAGGGCACCTCGATCGAGGCGGTGATCCCGTGCGGATCGTGATCGGCGAGGACTCGGCGCTGTTCCGTGAGGGGCTGGCGGCGCTGTTGGGTGAGCTGGGACACGAGGTCGTCGCCTCGGCCGCGGACGCGCCCTCCGCGCTCGCGGCGGTCCTCGAGCACCGGCCCGATGTCGCCGTGCTCGACATCCGGATGCCGCCGAACAATGCCCACGACGGCGCCGAGGTCGCCGCCGAGGTGCGGCGGCGGGCACCCGAGGTGGGGGTGCTCCTGCTGTCGCAACACGTCGAGACGCGGCTCTCCGTAGAGCTGGTCGCGACCGGCCGGTTCGGCTACCTGCTCAAGGACCGGGTGCTCGACGTCGACGAGTTCGTCGACGCGCTCAGTCGCGTTGCGGCGGGCGGCTCGGCGCTCGACCCCGAGGTCGTCGCGCGACTGCTGGCCGGCGGTCGCGACTCCCTGTCCGCGCTCACGCGACGCGAGCTCGAAGTGCTCGCGCTCATGGCCGAGGGCCTCGCCAACCCCGGAATCGCCGCTCGGCTCGTCCTCGCCGAGCGAACCGTCGAGTCGCATGTCGGCAGCATCCTCGCCAAGCTCGGCCTCAGCGAGGGCGGCCCGTCGGAGCACCGCCGGGTCCGCGCCGTGCTCGCCTACCTCGAGGCGCGCCACGGGAGGGCCGGCTGAGCCCGTCTCAGCCGCCCGCGATGACGTGGCCGTCGCGGACCACCCACTGCGGCGCGGCGTGCTCGCGCAGGACGTCGACGACCCGCTCCTGGTCATGGATGCAGAGATTGGCCGGATTCCCCTCGTGAATGCGGTGGCCAGGCAGTCCGAGCACGTCGGCCGCGCGGGTGGTGACGAGCTCGAGCAGGTGTCGCTGCTCGACCGCGCTGAGGAAGCCGAGGAGGTGCGCGGCGAGGAAGGCGACCTCGAGCATGTTGTGCCGACCGAACGGGTAGTACGCGTCCTCGATGTCGTCCTGCCCGAGTGCGACCGGCAGCCCCTCGTCGATGAACCGGCGCACCGGCAGGTGCAGCGGCCCGGTGTGCGGGTCGGAGACGAAGCCGAGTCCGGCCCTGCGCGCCAGCCCGATGAGTCGCAGCAGTGAGGGTTCCGGATAGGTGCCCAACGCCCGTGCGTGGCATGCCACCCCGCGTCCCAGGAGGTCGTGGCGGAGCATCGCCTCGGCGAGCATCCCCGTCGTGCGCAGCGAGGGGTCACCTGAGTCGTCGACGAGCATCGCCACCCGCCTGCCCTGCGCGGAGGCGAGGGAGCAGGCCCACTCGACGTGCGCATACGCATCGGTATCCGTGTGCTCGATCCACGGGATGCCGCCGACGACATCGGCCCCCATCCGCAGCGCCTCCTCGCACAGCTCGGCCGCGCCCTCGTCGCGGATGAGACCGTCCTGCGGGAACGCGACCACCTGCAGGTCGACCCGCCCGCGGTACTCCTCGCGCACGGCGAGGACCGACTCCATCCCGACCAGCCCAGCGGTCGTGTCGACGTCGACGAAGGCCAGCACGTGGAGTGTGCCGTAGCGGACCGCCTCGTCCAGCGCGCGCCGCACGTTGGGCTCGATCCAGGACCGGTCGTACTGCCGCTTGACCGCCGACGCGAGCTCGATCGAGGTCATCGCGCCGCCCATCGACCCGGCGGTGTAGGCCCCGAGTGCCTCGTCCCCGACCATCGGGAGCGTGTAGACCTTCTCGAGGTGCATGTGACCGTTGACGAACGACTCCGTGACGAGTCGGCCGTCGGCGTCGAGCACGTCTGCCGCCTCTTGCTCGGGAGTGCGGACGTCGGATGCATCGGCGATGCGCGCATACCGGCCGTCGCGGATGTCGATCGACACGACCCGCCCATCGACGAGGCGGGCGTTGCGGATGAGGAGGTCGCTCATGACCCGACCCTAGGGTGCGCCTGCAGCGGTGGTGTCTTTCGCATCGACTCAGCGGCGACTTCGCCTGGCCCGGCTCGTTCATCGGCTGATCCTGCGAGAGTCCAGACGACGCCAGCGCAGACCGAGGGCCCGGCACCAGTTGGGTGCCGGGCGGTGGCGTCCTCACAGACCCGTGCGCGCCTTCACAAAGCCGGCTGCGCGCGACGAAGCTGGTGCTCGGCCAGGTCGAGCGCCTCGTCGATGTCGAGGACCGCATCATCCGTGCCGGCCGGCGTCGACTCCGCATCGAGCCGCAACTCAGCCGACTCCCACTGGTCGAGGAGCCGCCGAGGAACGAGCGGGGTGAGTGGGACACCGAGCTCTGCGCGGCCACGCGTCGCCGCTGCCAGGAGGCGCGCAGCCACCGTTTCCTGCCCGGAGGCGGCGAGCACCGTTCCGGACGCCTCGAGCGCGTCGAGCCGCAGGTCGCTACCGAGGGTGCGACTCAGCTCGGCGGCCCGCAGGGCGTCGCCCGCAGCCACGCCGAGGTCGCCGAGGAGTGCTCGGCACGAGGCCAGCTGGGCTAGGGCCAGCGACATCCGCGGATGGAAGCCCAGTTCGCTCGCAATGGCCAGCGAGCGCTCGAGCAACGGAACCGCCTCGTCGAGCCGGCCCTGCTGGATCCTCGCCTCGGCGAGCGACTCGGCCGCCTCTCCGATCCCCTCGGGCGTATTCAGCGACTCGAACATGCTCAGGCTCGACCCCAGCAGCTCTTCTGCTTCGTCGAACCGCCCCTCGGTCGCGGCGATATAGCCGAGGTTGTTCAGCGCGTGCGCCTGCCCCCACGTGTTCCCCGCCCCTTGCATCAGCACCAGGGCAGAGTTGAGCTCTTCGACCGCCTCCGCTCGCCGATCCGCCATCGCCAGCACCGCACCCACACGTATGCGCAGCTCACCTTCCCCGACCGGGTCGTGAACCCTGCGGAAGGCCTCGATGGCCTCCACGGCGCGGCTCTCCGGCATGCCGCCAGGCCGCCGGAGGTCGAGCGCGAGCTGCTCGGAGAGTACCTGCGACAGCAGTGCGTCCTCGCCACGCTCGCGCAGCAGCCGCTCCGCTGCCGCCAGCGTCACCTCCACCTGGGCGAAGTCGGCCTGCTCCACCCCGAGCCTGGCGGCCACGAGCAGCAGCGACGCGTGCAGAACCGGGTCGGTCGGGCGCTCGGCCAGGACCCGCTTGACCAGGTGGCGTCCGGTCGTGAGCTGCGCTCGGAGCCGCCAGTACCCGTGCATCCCGACGGCGATCCGCCCCGCCCGGTCCGGGTCGCCCTGCTCCAGACACCAGCCGATCGCCGCCACCACGTCGGCGGACTCCTCCTCGGCCCGGTTGAGGAGCTCTGCCTGGCGCGGCCCGAACAGGTCGGCGGCGATCTCCTCTGTGAGCGCCTCATAGTGCCGGGCGTGCTCATCGCGGCACCGCGGCAGGTCCTCGGCCACCTCCTGCGCGTAGGCCTTGACCGACTCGAGCATGGCGAAGCGCGATCGCCCGTCGGGCGTGGCCAGTCGACGCAGGAAGCTCTTGTTCACCAGGGAGGTCAACACGTCCAGCACCGGCTCTGCATCGTCGGCGGTGACCTGCTCCGCCGTGGCGAGCAGCACCGGTGCGGCGAACACGCTCAACTGCTCGAGGAGCCGCCGCTCCGGGGGGCCGAGCAGTTCGTGGCTCCAGGCGATCGCGCCGCGGAGCGTCCGCTGCCGTTCGGGCAGGTCCGACGGGCCTCCGGTGAGCACCCCCAGGCGGCTCTCCAACCGGGTGGCGAGCTCCTGCGGTGACAGCACGCCCACCCGCGCCGCTGCGAGCTCGATGGCCAGCGGCAGACCCTCCAACCGGTGGGCCACCTCGGCCAGCGCGCCGGCGTTGGTCTCATCCACCTCGAAGCCCGGCACGACCGCCTGCGCCCGGTCGACGAAGAGGCGGACGGCGTCGATGTCGCGCAGCCGCTGCGGCGACATCGGCGTACCCGCCGGGGGCACCGGGAGGGTGTCCACGACATAGGCCTGCTCGCCGCGGATCCGCAGCACCTCGCGGCTGGTCACGACCACGGAGATCCCGGGGGCCTCGTCGAGCAGCTCGGCGACGGTGCCGGCCGCTGACATGAGGTGCTCGACGTTGTCGAGCAGCACGAGGTGGCGCTGACCGCGGGTGTACTCCCCCAGGGCGACGACCGGGTCGCGCTCTGCGACATCTGCCAGTCCCATCGCGCCGGTGATCGCGGCTCCGACCAGACCCGGATCCTGGACCTCGGCGAGACGGACCAGCCACACCCCGTTCGGGAATTCCGCGAGCGCATTCCGCGCCAGATGGAGCGCCAGGCGCGTCTTGCCGGTGCCGCCGGGCCCGGTCAGCGTGATGAGCCTTCGGGTGGGCAGCAGAGCAGCCAGCTCATCGAGCTCCGCGGTGCGGCCGACAAAGCTCGTGCGCTCCCGGGGCAGGTTCGTCGGCGTCGCGGTCTGCGTCGACAGCGGAGGGAAGTCCCTGGTCAGGCCATCGCCGACGAGCTGGAAGAGGTGCTCCGGTTCGGAGATGTCCTTGAGACGATGCAGTCCGACGTCGATGACGTCGAGCCCCGGAGGCAGCGGCGCGGCCAGCGCACGCGTCGCCGAGGACAGCAGGACCTGGCCTCCGTGGGCAGCGCCGCTGATGCGGGCGGCGCGGTTGACGTCGTGTCCCACATAGGAGCCCGGCCCGTGCTCCGGCGTGCCGGTGTGCAGGCCCATCCGCACCTTGACATCGACCCTGTCCGGCCATCGGTGGGCTGCCAGCGCAAGTTGCGCCTCGGCTGCTGCGGCCAGGGCGTCGCGCGCCCGTGCGAAGACCGCGAACATGGCGTCACCCTCGGTGCCGAACTCGAGCCCACCGTTTGCTGCAATGCTGCTGCGGAGCAGCTGGAAGTGGTCGCTCAGCACGGTCGCGAACTTCGAGCCGAGACGCTCCACCAGCCGCGTGGACCCCTGCAGGTCGGTGAACAGCAACGTGACGGTGCCGCTCGGCAGCCGACCACCCCGACCTTCGGGCGCGTCCGACCTGGTCGTTGTGGGCCCCACGTCGTTCATCATTGCGTCCGCCCGCCTCGCACGTCCAGAACGACCCGCACAGGTCTAGCATCGAAGCAGTCGTTCCGAGGAGGAGCCATGGCGGAGCCGCCCTGCCAGCACCTTGACCGCGTGCGCGATGTGCGACCGTCGGCCCAGGGATGCGAAGACTGCCTCGCGATGGGAGCGCGGTGGGTGCACCTGCGGATCTGCATGACCTGCGGGCACATCGGCTGCTGCGACAGCTCGCCGAACCGGCACGCCACCGAGCACTGGCACGCCCACGGGGACCACCCGTTGGTGCGCTCGTTCGAGCCGGGGGAGAACTGGTGGTGGTGCTACCCCGACCACGTGGCGTTCGAGGTCGAGGGCGCCGAACCGGCGCCGTCGTACGCGCGGACATGAGCGCCGCCGACTCCGCCTGGCCGGAGCTGCCGGTCGCGACGTGGGCGGACACCCGCGACACCCTCACCCTCTGGCTGCAGGTGGTCGGCAAGGTCCGGATCGCCCGGACGCCGCTGCTCAACCACTGGTGGAACTCGCCGCTCTACCTCACCGCCCGCGGCCTGACGACGTCGCTCATCCCCGACCGGCCGGGACGCAGCTTCGCCATCGACCTCGACCTCGTCGACCACCGGCTCGACATCACGGCGACGACCGGCGAATCCCGCTCGATGGCGTTGGAGTCGCGCTCGGTCCGCGACTTCCACGCCGAGCTCATGGCGCGGCTGGACGAGCTCGACCTGACGACCGAGATCTGGCCGGTGCCGGTCGAGCTGCCCGATGCGATCCCGTTCCCGGACGACGAGGTGCACACCGCATACGACCCGGCGGCGGTGACCACCTTCTGGCGGATGCTCGTCGAGATCGAGCGGGTCTTCGACCGCTTCCGGGCCGACTTCGTCGGCAAGTCCAGCCCGGTGCACCTGTTCTGGGGTGCCCTCGACCTCGCGACGACGCGGTTCTCCGGGCGGACAGCGCCACCGCACCCCGGTGGTGCGCCGAACTGCGGACCGCACGTCATGCACGAGGCGTACTCGCACGAGGTCAGCAGCGCCGGCTTCTGGCCGGGCGGGGACGGCGAGGGGCTCTTCTACTCGTATGCGTACCCCGAGCCGGACGGGTACCGCACCTATGCCGTGGGGCCGGATGGAGCGCACTTCGACGAGGCGATGGGCGAGTTCGTCCTGCCGTATGCGGTGGTCCGGACCGCGGCGGACCCCGACGCCGCGCTGCTCGAGTTTCTACAGGGGACCTACGAGGCTGCCGCCGAGCTCGCCGGCTGGGACCGGGCGGTACTGGAGCGGTGAGGCTCCGCGCGGGAGGAAAGGCGAACGCTTAGCCGCCCCGCGCATACCGACATATGCCAAGGTGAGGGCACCTTTCATCCCGTCTACGTCTGCAGGGGGACGTCATGACGCCGGAAAGCATCGGCTTCGCACTGCTGGTTCTCGGACTGTTCCTGCTCATCGGCAAGGTCATCCGCGTCAAGGTCGGCATCGTCCAGCGATTGTTCCTCCCGAGCTCGGTCATCGGCGGAGCGCTCATTCTTTTGCTGGGACCGCAGGTTCTCGGGCAACTGGCGAGCCCGTGGGCCGAGAACGGCCTCTTCACCGAGACGATGATCGAGGTGTGGCGGGTCCTGCCCGGACTGCTCATCAGCGTCGTGTTCGCGACGATGTTCCTCGGTCAGGAGCTGCCCACTCCACGACGTGCCGCTCGTCTGGTGGGGCCGCAGCTCTCGCTCGGCGTCGCTCTCGGCTCCGGGCAGTACGTCGTCGGGCTCCTGCTCGCCGCGCTCATTCTCGTACCGGCATTCGCGGCCAGCCCGATGACCGGCGCACTCATCGAGATGGGCTTCGAGGGCGGCCACGGCACGGCGGCCGGGATGCGCGGCGTGATGGAGGATCTCGGGTTCGGCGAGGGCGCCGATCTCGCCGTCGGGCTGGCCACCGTCGGTATCGTCGGCGGCATCGTCGTCGGCATCGCGCTGATCAACTGGGGGGTGCGCACCGGTCGCACCGAGATCCTCACCGGCGACGTCGAGGCCTCGGTGGAGGAGCAGAAGGGCCTGTTCCGCGAGGACGAGAACTACACCGCCGGCACGATGACGAGCCGACCCGCATCCGTCGAGCCGCTCTCCCTGCACATCGCCGTCGTCGCCGTCGCGATCCTCATCGGCTGGTGCATCCTCGAGGCGCTGCGATGGATCGAACAGCAGACCTATGCGAGCGTCCTCATCAACGGCGACACCCCGCTGGAGATCTTCGCCTACGTGCCGCTGTTCCCCCTCGCACTTCTCGGCGGGGTCATCCTCCAGGTCATCGCCGTAAGGGTCGGTGCCGACCACCTCATCGACCACCAGATCATGCTGCGCATCCAGGGCTGGGCGCTCGACTTCCTCATCGTCGCCGCCATCGGCACCCTCTCGCTGCAGGCGATCGGCGAGAACCTCGCCGCCTTCGCGATCCTCGCCGTCGCGGGGATCGCCGTCAATGTGGGGATCTTCCTCTGGCTGGCCCCCCGGATCATCGGGCGCTACTGGTTCGAGCGCGGCATCGGCGACTTCGGCCAGTCGATGGGCGTCACCGCGACGGGCCTGATCCTCATGCGCGTCACGGACCCCGAGGGCAAGAGCCCTGCCTTCGAGGCGTTCGGCTACAAGCAACTCGTCTTCGAGCCGTTCTTCGGCGGCGGGCTGGTCACCGCACTGGCGGTCCCGATCATCTTCCTCACCGGAATCTGGCCGTTGTTCTTCGCCATGCTCACCGTGTGGCTCATCGCTGTCGGGTTCGGCTGGTTCTACTTCAAACCCCGGGCCGAGAAGGAGCGTGCAGAGGTGGCGGCGGCAGGCAAGGACGGCGCCGAGGCGGTCACGACCTGAGGCTCGCCCCATGCGACGTGCCGACGATCGGGCTGATGGCTCGCGCCGAACTGGGAGAGAGGCACCCATCGCGGAGGGGCACGGCAAGGTGGCCGCAAGGAGCTGCCCCCGCGTCAGACGTCGTCGCAGATCAGCGGCCCGGCGAGGGTTCCGCGGACGGCGCGCACCGCATACGGTCGCCGGATGGACATCCTCAGCACCCACCCGAGCAAGGACACCTTCGACCTGGCACAGCTGCGAGCCGCGATCGACGCGGCGAGCGCCTGCGCCACCACCTGCGCGAGCTGCGCCGACGCCTGCCTGCACGAGGACGACCCGAAGTCGATGACCCGCTGCATCGACCTGTGCACCCAGTGCGCGGCCATCTGCCGGACCACCGCCGAGATCCTCTCCCGCCCCGGCCCCAACGGTGACAGCTGGCGCTCGATCGTCGAGGCATGTATCGCCGCCTGCCGCGAGTGCGCCGACGAGTGCGATCAGCACGCCGGTCACCACGAGCACTGCCGGATCTGCGCCGAGGAGTGCCGCCGCTGCGCCGACGCGTGCGAGGCCCTGCTCGGCGTCGCCGACTGAGCGGGGCCCTGGCCCTCCTTCCCCCCACCCGGAAGGAGGGCCACCTCTGCCGCAGGGGACCCACGGCCGGCGCACCACATTCAACGGGACCACCCGAAGCGGGTGAAGCCGAAACGCCCGTCTCCGCACACTTCCGTACCGCCCTGAGCACGACCCCCGCACGGACCCGTACAAGTCCGTACACCGAACGAACGACCCCTTTTGTCACCGTTGCCCCCACCTGAGCCCGAGGCCGTACCTATATTGCGCGCATGGGTGGAACCACGGGGGGTATGCCGATGACGAGCGACGGCGCCACATCGGGTATGCCGTTCGACCCGGCCGAGATCGACTCGCCTGCGGCCTTCGCCGACCTCCTCACCGAGGCGCGACTGCGGGCGGGAATGTCGATCAGGGACGTCTCTCGGCGGACCGAGGTGCCGGTCAGCACCCTCGGCGGCTACTTCGGCGGACGCCATCTGCCTCCGCCCAACCGTCCCGAGGCGCTCCGTGAGCTCCTCGCGGCCATCCGGGTTCCGGAGAAGGACCACGACCGGTGGCTCGCCGCGCTCCGTCGCGCCGCCAAGGGCAGGCGCACCCCCGCCCCCACGGTCAGCACCCCGTACCCCGGACTGCGGCCGTACGGCACGGACGACGCCGCCACCTTCTTCGGCCGGGAGCGCGCGACCGCCGACCTGACTCGCCTCGTCCACCGGGCACGCACGGAGTCCGACACCCCGCTCGTCGTCGTCACCGGCGCGAGCGGCTCCGGCAAGTCGTCGTTGCTGCGGGCCGGACTGGCACCCGCCCTCACCGGCTGGCACGTCGTCGTGCTGGAGGTCGGCGACGATCCGGCGGGGAGTCTCGACCGCATACCCGATCCGGCGGAGGACGCCGTCGGGCTCTGCCTCGTCGTCGACCAGGCCGAGCGGCTCTGGTCGACGACGGATGCCATGGGTCGCGCCGAGTTCCTCGAGCGCCTCACCGCGTGGGCGCGACCCACCTCCGCCGCGGCTCCTCCCGATGACGCACCACCGCGCCCGACCCGCCCGCGGGTGGCCGTCATCGGACTGCGCGCCGACTTCTACGCCCAGGCAGCCGAGCACGAGACCCTGCGCACGGCGCTGCAGACCAGCCATTACATCGTCGCTCCGCTCACGGCCACCGAGCTCGCCGAGGTGATCGTCGAGCCCGCCAAGCTCGCCGGCGCCACCGTCAGTCCGGACCTCGTGGCGGTCATCGTCGAGGAGTGCATGGCCTCGAGCGGCGGCGGGGCCAGCTTCCTGCCGCACCTCGCCCACTGCCTGTCGCGGATGTGGACCAAACGGCGGGGCGGCGAGCTCACCCTCGCGATGTACCGGGACTGCGGTGGGCTGCGCACGGTCATGCGGGAGTCCGCCGAGAGCGCCTGGCAGACCCTGTCGGAGGACCGGAGACCGCTCGCCCGCCGGCTCCTGCTCGCCATGGTGCAGATCGACCCGGAGCTGCCCACGACCTCACGGGCCATCGCGCTGGACCCCCTTTCCCCGGGTGAGCGGGACATCCTTGCCGCCTTCACCGAGGCGCGGGTCGTCACCGTGTCGGAGGACTCGGCCTCCCTCTCGCACGAGACGCTCATCGCCGCCTGGCCGCGACTGCGCGAGTGGATCGAGGAGGACCATGAACGGCTCACCCTCGTCCGGTCGCTCGAGCGCGAGGCCGGCGAGTGGTCCTCCTCAGGGCGAGACGAGGACCTGCTGCTCCGAGGCTCCAGACTGGTCGCCTTCGAGGACCTCGCCGAGTCCGGCCAGACCTACATCGGCGCCACCGAGTCCGAGTTCCTCGCCGCCAGCCGGGTCGTCGCCGACCGTGCGGAGCAGGCCCGACGTCGCCGCGAGCGACAGACCACGGCGCTGCTCGTCGCCGCCTCCGTGCTGGCCCTGGCGGCGATCGTGGCGGTCATCGGATACGTCACGGCGAACCGCAACCTCGGACTCGAGCGCGACGCCGCCGCATCCCGCCAGCTCGCAGTGCTCGCCTCGCAGGCCGGCGAGTCGAACCAGAGCGCCGGCATCGGCCTGGCCCTGTCCGCCCTGCGCACGGCAGACACCCTCGAGGCCCGCTCGGCGCTGATCTCCACCTCCCTGCTCGGCGAGGTGACCCGCTTCGCCGGGCCGGTCGGGCACCGTGTCGTGGCCACCTCGCCAGACGGCACGGTCATGGCGGTGGCCGGGGCGGACCGCTCGATCCTCCTCTACGACGCCTCCGGAGAGGCACTCACCGAGATGGGGTCCGTCGCCGCGCCAGGCGGCGACGGCGACATCGTCTTCGCGCTCGAGTTCTCGCCCGACGGCCGCACCCTCGCGTCCGGCGGAACGGGTGGCGTCGTCCGGCTCGTCGACGTGTCCGACCCCCGCGCGCCCGCCGCCGGTCCCGAGGTCGGCACCGACGGCACCGTGTATGCGCTGGCCTGGTCGGGCGGGTCCGACCTGCTCGCCGGGACCCAGAACCCGAACGTGCTGCGGTGGCGCCACGAGGGTGACACCCTCACCCCGTTGGCGCCCCTGCCGACCGAGAGCGCCGTCCTCGCCCTCGCGACGCGGAGCAGCACCGTCGCCGCCGGCGACGAGGGCGGCGTGGTCACGCTCTGGACGGTCGACGGGAACGATGCCACCGAGACGGCGCGCGCCAGTATCGGGGCCGGCGGCATTCCCGCCGTCGCGATCGAGGACTCAGGCGACCTGCTCGTGGGTGGGCGCGACCGCATCCTCAGGCGGATTCCCGTGGGCGAGGACCTCGGCGAAGCCACCGAGCTCCTCCGCTTCGGTTCGTGGGTCAACGCGATCGCCACCACGGAAGGCTTCGTCGCGGCCGGGTCGTCGGACTCGACCGTGCGGGTGCTGCGCTCGGCGGACGACACCACCGGCTCCGAGCTGCCCTTCGCCGCTCCGGTCACCGCTGTGCGCCCCCTCGCCCAGTCCCGGCTCGCCGTGAGCCTGACCAACGGCGAGACGCACGTCGTCGACCTGAGCCGGGCGCGGGTCTTTCCCGGACCGGGGAACGTCTTCACGACCCGCTACTCGGCCGACGGCGAGCGGCTGCTCGTCGTGCCCGGGACGGTCAACCGGGCCTCGGTCTACGACACGTCGGTGCCGGGCGAGCCCAGCCTCCTCACGACGATCGAGGGCGACGACGAGGCCGGCTTCCACGGCGTCGGCGCGATCAGCCCCGACGGCGGCCTCGTGGTCGTCGCCCGCCGGGACGGGGTCGTGCTCGGGTTCGACCTCACGGGGGCGGGCGAGCCCCGGCGGGTCTTCTCGCTGCCCGTGAGCGACCAGATGCCGGAGCAGCTGGCGTTCTCACCGAGCGGCGGCTACTTCGTCGTCGGCGGCGACGACCAGCAGGTGCACGTCGTCTCGCTCGTCGGCGGGGAGGCAGTCGTCGAGGCCTCCTTGGACGGGCCGGACAACTACGTGCTCGGCGTCGCGATCGCGCCCGACGACTCGACCATCGCGGCCGCGAGCCTGGACGGTTCCCTCCACCGGTGGGCCCGCTCGGACGAGGGGTGGGAGGCGATCGCGCCGATCGAGGTCGGCAGCCAGCTCCTGACCGTCGCCTTCCATCCCGACGGCGACCTGCTCGCCGCCTCCGGGACCGACCGGATCGTGCGGGTCTGGGATGTGCGCGACCCGGGCGCACCCGAGCTGCTCGAGGAGCTGGCCGGTCCGGACAACGAGGTCTACCAGCTCGGCTACTCGCGCGAGGGAGAGCTGGCTGCCGCCTCGCTCGACCAGACGGTGACCACCTGGTCCAGCACCGGCTCGGGGGCCGACGTGAGCCACGTCAAGGAGTTCGTCCTGCGGCCCGGATCAGGCGCGTTGTTCGCCGTGGACTGGCGTCCCGGCGGCGACGAGCTGGTCGCCGGCGGCGTCGACGGCGCGGTGCACATCTGGGACACCGACCTCGCCCAGATCCGCGATCAGGTATGCGGTGGTGGCGGCGACCTCCTCGGTCCCGACGAGTGGGAGCGCCTCGTCGGCGGACTCGAGTTCCGGCCGCCCTGTGGGTGAGGGGACGGGGGCTGTCTCGTCGGGCACATCCGCCCGCCGACCTGCGGACTGAGGCGTATACCGGAGGTGGAGACGACCTCTCCCGCCGTGCCCCGTGGCACGACGAGTCGATGGAGGTGACGGTCATGACAACCCTGCACCACCGCCCCAGCCGGGTGTCGGCGAGCCGGGGCCTGAACGCTCTGGGCACCTTCCTCGTCGCCCTGCCTCTCCTGGGCGGTGTGGCCGGCCTGCTGCTCGCGCTCACCGGTCGGTTCGGCGGACCGGACAATGCCCTCACGGCGGCGTGGTACATCCCCGCGGCGATGGCGGTGTCGGCGCTGCTCGGCGCGGCGCTCCTGCTCGTCGTGCACCGGCACGACCACTGGCTCAGGCCCATGGCGCTCTGGTCGGCGCTCGCCGTGGGCGGCTGGGTCTTCGCGATGGGGTCCGCGCAGATCACCGGACTGGCGCAGTCCGAGACGATCGAGCACGCGACGCTCGCGAAGGGTCTCCTCTTGGCAGGCTTGGCGGTCTATCTCGTCGCGCTGGTCGCCCTCACGGTCGTCGGCGTGCGTGCGAGCGCACCGCCCGAGGACGACTGGTACTGAGCGGAGCGATCGGACCTCCGGCCGTGGGGCTGGCGTGACGACGCCGACGCCGGTCCCTCACCGAGCAGTTCTTCACCTCGCGGTCACCGGTTGTACGACGTTTGTCCTAGGCGCATCGTCCCAGGTGAGGCGTACTCTCGAAGGGTGAGTACGGTGGGCTACCACGAGGGTGTCGGGCGACTGCTGGACAGCTACCTCGCGGTGCCCGAGGGTGAGCCGGTCCGTCTCGCCAAACGAACCTCCAACCTCTTCCGCTCACGGTCCGGGTCCACGAGGCCCGGACTCGACGTCTCCGGCCTGACCGGCGTGATCGACATCGACCCGGAGCGGCGCACCGCCGATGTCGCCGGGATGTGCACCTACGAGGACCTCGTCGCCGCCACCCTCCCGCACGGCCTGACCCCGCTGGTCGTGCCGCAGCTCAAGACGATCACGCTCGGCGGCGCCGTCACCGGGCTGGGGATCGAGTCCACCTCGTTCCGCAACGGCCTGCCGCACGAGTCAATGCTCGAGCTCGACGTCCTGACCGGCGCGGGTGAGGTCGTGACGGCCTCACCCGAAGGTGAGCACGCCGACCTGTTCCGCGGCTTCCCGAACTCCTACGGCAGTCTCGGCTACGCGACCCGGCTGAGGATCGAGCTCGAGCCGGTCCGCTCCAGGGTCGCACTCCGGCACTACCGGTTCGGCGACCTCGGCGAGCTCCTCGACGCGGTGGGTCGGATCGTGGCGAGCCGCGAGTGGGAGGGCCAGCCGGTCGACTACCTCGACGGGGTCGTGTTCACCGCCGACGAGTCCTACCTGGCCCTCGGCCGGCGCAGCGACGAGGCGGGCGCGACGAGCGACTATACGAAGGACCGCATCTACTACCGCTCGATCCAGCACGACGTGGCCACCCCCAAGCACGACCTCCTCACCACCCACGACTACCTCTGGCGATGGGACACGGACTGGTTCTGGTGCTCTCGCGCGTTCGGCGCGCAGAACCCCCGCCTCCGAAGGGTCTGGCCGCGGCGGCTCCTGCGCTCGAGCGTGTACTGGCGGCTCGTCGCTCTCGACCACCGCTTCGGGATCGCCGACCGCATCGAGGCAAGGAACGGCCGACCCCCTCGCGAGCGCGTCGTCCAGGACGTCGAGATCCCGCTCGAGCGCACCGAGGAGTTCCTCCGGTGGTTCCTCGACGAGGTCCCGATCGAGCCGATCTGGCTGTGTCCGCTGCGGCTCCGCGAGGTGCCCGGGGATCCGCTGGCGTCCCTGGGGCAGCCGTGGAGCCTCTACCCACTGCGACGCGGCGAGACCTACGTCAACGTCGGCTTCTGGTCCACGGTCCCCGCCACGCCCGGCGAGCCCGGCGCCACGAACCGGCGCATCGAGGCCGCGGTCGGCGCGCTCGGCGGACACAAGTCGCTCTATTCCGACAGTTACTACGACGAGGACACCTTCGACCGGCTCTACGGCGGCGCCGAGCTCGCCGACCTCAAGGAGCGCTACGACCCGAAGGCACGCCTCCTCGACCTCTACAGCAAGGCGGTGCGCAGACGATGACGGCAGTGACATCCACCGAGACGATGACCCTCGGTCAGGTGGTCGAGGAGTTCACGGGAGGGACGATGCCGGTGCGGTTCACCGCCTACGACGGCTCGACCGCCGGTCCGGACGAGGCACCGTACGGCCTGGACCTGAAGACGCCCCGGGGCGCCGCATACCTCGCGACGGCCCCGAGCGACCTCGGTCTGGCGCGTGCCTACGTCGCCGGCGACCTCGACCCGGTCGGCGTCCATCCGGGTGACCCGTACGACCTGCTCGTCGAGCTCAAGAACATGCACTTCGAGCCGCCGACACCGGCGCGGGCGCTCACCCTGATCAAGGCTCTCGGCCTGCGGGGGATCGTCCCACCCGAGCCGCCGCCGCAGGAGAGCCTTCCGCGCTGGCGGCGGATCGCGGAGGGTATGCGGCACAACCTCCGTCGTGACGCCGCCGCCATCCACCACCACTATGACGTCTCGAACCGGTTCTACGAGCGGGTGCTGGGCCCGTCGATGACGTACACCTGTGCGGTCTACCCGATCCCGCGGGCCTCTCTCGAGGAGGCGCAGGAGAACAAGTACCGGCTGATCTTCGACAAGCTCGGCCTCTCGGCCGGGTACCGCCTGCTCGACATCGGCTGCGGCTGGGGCGGGATGGTGCGGTATGCGGCGGCTCGCGGAGTGCGCGTGCTCGGCGTGACCCTGTCGGCGCAGCAGGCGCAGTGGGCGCAGCAGCGGATCCGCGAGGAAGGGCTCGAGGACCTCGCCGAGGTGCGGCACGCGGACTACCGGTCCGTCACCGAGACGGGCTTCGACGCTGTCTCGTCGATCGGGCTCACCGAGCACATCGGGGTGCGCAACTACCCGGCGTACTTCGGCTTCATCCGCGACCGGCTGCGCGAGGGCGGCATGCTGCTCAACCACTGCATCACCCGACCGCACAACCGGCGCCAGGAGACCGGGGCGTTCATCGACCGCTACGTCTTCCCCGACGGCGAGCTCACCGGGTCGGGCCGGATCATCAGCGACGCCCAGGACTCGGGCCTCGAGGTGCTGCACACCGAGAACCTCCGACCGCACTACGCCCTCACGCTCGCCGCCTGGTGCCGCAACCTCGTCGAGAACTGGGACGACTGCGTCGCCGAGGTCGGCGAGGGCACGGCGCGGGTCTGGGGGTTGTACATGGCGGGCTCCCGGCTCGGCTTCGAGCTCGGCGACGTCCAGCTGCACCACGTGCTGGCAGCGAAGACGTGCCGCCACTCCAGCGCCGAGATCCCGCTCCGACCGTGGTGGGAGGACTGAGGTCGCGCTCCGGCTGGATCGCGACTTCAGCGACCGGTCATGAACGTCGACCCGCTCCGCCTCGTCACCCCGGAGGAGCGCGTCGTCGCGATCAGTCTGCTGCGGCGGGCCGCCGAGAAGGGCAGGCTGAGCGACGCCGAGCTCCAGCGACGGCTCACCGCGGCCCGGCAGGCGCAGCTCGTCGGAGGTCTGGCCTTCGCCCTGGAGGGGATCGACCACTTCCCGTTCGACGCCCCGACGATCGAGTGGCCGACCTTGCCGGCACCACCGACGTCCGTCGTGGCGGAGCAGAACGGTCGCAGACCCTCCGTGACGCTCGGCCACCGGCCCGAGGAACCCCTCACCGTCACGGCCGTGTTCCAGAGCGAGCGCATCGGAGGCCCGTGGATCGTGCCGCCCTACCTGCGGCTGCAGGCCCTGCTGTCGTCGGTGAAGATCGACTGCCGCCGCGCCCATGCCGCCGCCTCGACGATCGACGTCGAGGTCCGGGCGGGCACGATGACCGTCGTCGTGGTCGTCCCGCCCGGCTGGGGGGCCGTTGCCGGAGCCGTCTCGAGGGATCTCGGCACCCTGCGGCTCAAGGTTCCGCAGAGCCCTGCGAGCGGGTGCCCGGCCGTGGTGTTCCACGGCCGGCTCGGCATCACGACGCTTGTCGTGCGACACGAGAGCGCGTACGACCGCTGGCGTGACTCGCCCGAGGTGGTCTGAGGCTTCAGCCGCGGTGGCGGCGCCCCTGGACGTGCCACATGCCGCCGAGCATGAGGAACACCAACAGGATCGGCACCGCCACCCCGACCCCTGGTGAGTCCGTGATGAGGTAGGCGATGAACAGCAGGACGAGCCCGATCACGCCGATGACGAGCCAGGCGTTCCCGAACGTGCGCAGTGACTCGCTGCCCTGTTCCGGCGGATCCTCGTCGCCCGGGGCGACCTGCGGCTGCTGATCGCTCATCACTCGACGGTAGACCGCATACCCGCAGATGGGAAGGCTGCGCCCCCGGTGGCCGGCGGGGGGCGGCGGTCTGAGCCGGTGGCCCACATCTGCGCAGATGCCGCAGATCTCGGCTCCTGACGCAGAAATTGCTGCGCCCCCTGCCGGTTTCTGCGGCACCTGCCGACTTCTGCGTCCCCCGCGCGCTTCCGCGTCAGGTCAGTGCGCGAGCCAGGGTGCGCCGGCACCGCCGACCAGGCCGATCGGCGCGGCGAGCCGCGCGTAGGTCTCGGACGCACCGGCACGCCACACCCGGTACGCGGTGACGTCGTCCGGCGCCGGCTCATAGGTGACCACGGACGTCTCCGCGGGGGCGAGCGCCGAGGCCCCGTCGGCGAGGGAAGCGGCCTGGCCCAGCGCATACAGGGCCAGGGCGGCCGCACCACGGGCCGAGCCGGCGGCGCTGTCGGTGACGACGACCGGAAGCTCGGTGAGGGCGGCGAGCACCCGACCCCAGACCGGGGCGCGGAAGGCACCACCCGTGGCGCGGATCTCGGTCACCTCCTCGAGGAGACGGATCTGCTCGACGACCGCCGCGAGCTGGACCGCGACACCCTCGACGGTGGCACGGACCAGGTGGGCGCCGGTGTGGTGGTGCCGCAGACCCAGGACGGCGCCGGGGATGTCGACGTCCCACAGCGGTGACCGTTCCGGGCGCAGGTAGGGCACGACGTAGAGCCCGTCGCTGCCCGGGCTCACCTGCCCGGCGGCCGCCAGCGCCTCCGTCTCGTCGTCGCCGTCCCGGTCCTGCTGGTGCAGCAGGTCGACCACCCAGCGGCTGGCCGAGCCGCCGTTGCTCGCGGCCCCTCCGACCACCCAGAGGTCGTCGGCGAGCGCGTAGCAGAACAGGCCCCGGGGCAGGTCGAGGACCGGCCCGGGAAGGACCGCGCGGGCGGCTGCGCTCGTGCCGATCGAGACCCCGATGGTCCCCGGATGGATCGCGTCGGTGCCGAGGTTGCCGGTCGGTCCGTCGCCGGCGCCGATGACGACCGGGGTCCCGGGTGGCAGGCCGGTGACCTCCGCCGTTTCCGTGGCGAGCGGCATCGAGTGGGTGGTGGGCACGATCGGCGGGAGACGCTCGGCGCCGATCCCCGCCCACGCCAAAGCCCCCTGATGCCACGTGCCGGTCGCGCGGTTGAGCAGCCCGCTGTCGGAGGCCGACGACAGGTCGCAGACGACCTGCGCCGTCAAGCCGCGGACGATCCAGGTCTTGAGGCCGACCCACTGGTCGACGGCGGCGCTGAGCTCCGGCTCGTTGCGGGTGAACCACATGATCTTGGCCAGCGGGGACATGGGATGGACCGGCGTGCCGGTGGCCCGGTGCAGCTCGAGGTCCTGTCCCGACTCGCGCAGCGCCTCTACCTCGTCGACGGCCCTCGTGTCGGCCCACGTGACCAGTGGGGTGAGCGGTGTGCCGTCCTCCGCCAGCCCGATCAGCCCGTGCATCGCCGTGCTCACCCCGAGGCCGACGACCTGAGCCTCGCCGATCGCGCCGACGCACTCGGTCAGTCCCTCGAGGACCGCGGACATCAACTCCGCCGGGTCCTGCTCGTGCCAGCCGGGATTGGGATGCTCGGTCGGGTAGGTGCGCGACGCGACATGGGTCCACCTGATGTCCAGTCCGAACGCGACGACCTTGGTGGCCGTGGTCCCGACGTCGACACCGATGACCACCCGGGTGGGTCGGGTGGGTGGCGCGGTGCTCATGCGTGGCTCTCCAGACGGGCGGGGCGTGATGGGCGTGATCGGCGGGACGAGGCGGGGCGTCGACCGCGATGGGCTGCTCTCCTGTCTACCCGCAGGCGGCGTCCGGCGCGCAGGGGTTGCCAGAAGTTGCCGACCCACACCGACCGGTCGACGCGACTCATGTCCTCGCGGGGCCGGTCGACTCCCGCACGACGAGGTGCACCGGCAGCACCGTCGCCTGGTCGGTGCGCGGCTGGGCGCCCTGGCGCATCGCGACGAGCGTCTGCACGCCGCTGCGGCCCAGCAGCACCGAGGGTGAGGCGACCGTCGTCAGGCCTGGCACGACGAGGTCGGCCGGCAGCGTGTCGTCGAAGCCGACGACGCTCACCTGACCCGGCACGTCCACCCCGGCCGCGCGCAGGCCCTTGAGGACGCCGACACCGACGAGGTCGTTGTAGGTCTGGACCGCGGTGTGGTCGCCGCGCGCGATGTCGAGTGCGGCCGCCATGCCGCCCCGGACCGTTGGGGCGACCGGGCCGATCCGCTGCGCAGCCAGCCCCAGCTCGAAGGCGGCCTCGCGCAGGGCCCGCCACCGCATACCGTCGGCCCAGGACGCCTCCGGGCCGGCGACATAGACGATCGAGGTGTGTCCGAGCTCGCCGAGGTGCTCGGCGGCGCGCTTGACCCCCCGCGTGTTGTCCGGGACGAAGCACGGCAGTCCGCGCACCTGGCGGTTGAGGACGACGACCGGCTTGATCCGGGCCAGGCCGCGCAGGTCGGTGTCGGACAGCCGGGAGGAGGTGATGACGAGACCGTCGACGAGGTGGAGCTGGCGGTCGAGCATCTCCCGTTCGGCCGCTGCCGACTCGTATGCGTCGCCCACGACCAGCGTCAGCCCCGCCTCCGCGGCGGCCCGCTCCGCGCCGCGGATGACCCCGAAGTAGAACGGGTTGGTGATGTCGCTGACGGCGAGACCGATGATGCTGTGCCTGTGGGTGGCGGCCGGCCGGAAGATCTCCTCCTGGCGGTAGCCGAGCCGGTCGGCGACGGCGCGGATGTGGGCACCGGTCTCGCTGCTGACCCGCCCGGGCCGGGCGAAGGCCCGTGACACCGTCGACGGGCTCACCCCCGCCTCCTTCGCCACGTCGTAGATCGTCACGCGGCGGGTGCTCGGCCCCTCGGGCGCTCCCATGCCTGCGACCTTACCGGCGGAGTCGAGCGCCCGGGCCAACACATGGCAACCGGTTGGCAACCGCCTCACCTGCGCGGTTGCCTGAAGGGATCACCCGACGCTTCCGTCACCGATCTCACGAAGGAGAGCACATGATCCGCCCCCAGGACACGTCCACGAGAGAGCGCAAGAACCTGAACGGGCTCTGGAGCTTCCGCCTCGACCACGACGGGGTGGGTCGGGAGCAGCAGTGGGCCAGCGGGCCGGTGCCCGAGGCGTCCGAGATGGCCGTTCCCGCGTCCTACAACGACATCTTCGCCGACGCGACGGCCCGCGACTTCTCCGGCGACGCGTACTACCAGCGCAGCGTGCGCATACCGCGCGGTTGGGACGGACAGCGGATCACGCTGTACGTCGAGTCGGCGACCCACCACGCGACGGTCTGGGTCGACGGGATCGAGGTCGCCCAGCACGCCGGCGGCTACCTGCCGTTCGAAGCCGACCTCACCCCACATGTGAGCGCCGGCCAGGAGGTCCTCCTGACGATCTGCGTCAACAACGTGCTGACCTTCCAGACCATCCCGCCCGGTGTCGTCGAGGACTCCCCGACCGGCCCGAAGCAGATCTACTGGCACGACTTCTACAACTACGCCGGACTGCACCGCACCGTCTGGCTCGCGGCCAGCGCGCCGACCCGGGTCGAGGACGTCACAGTGCGGACCGAGGTCGACGGGACCACCGGAAGGGTTGCATACGACGTGGTCGTCGAGGGCGGCGAGAGTGGCGGCGAGAGCGTTACGGTCCGTACCGAGCTGCGCGACGCGGACGGTGCGGTGGTCGCCACCGGGACCGGCTCGAGCGGTGAGCTCGTCGTCGAGGACGTCACCCTGTGGCAGCCGGGCGCCGCATACCTCTATGACCTGCGGGTCGAGGTGACCGTCGGCGACGAGGTCGTCGACAGCGTCGACCAGACCGTGGGCGTGCGCACCGTCGCCGTCGACGGTACCCGTTTCCTCATCAACGGCGAGCCGTTCCACTTCACCGGCTTCGGCATGCACGAGGACCACGACACCGTCGGCAAGGCCCACGTCGACGCGCTCATGCTGCGCGACTTCCACCTCCTCGAGTGGATCGGCGCGAACAGCTTCCGCACCTCGCACTACCCCTACAGCGAGGACGTCATGGACTACGCCGACCGGGCCGGGATCGTCGTCATCGACGAGACGCCCGCGGTCGGGCTCAACGCGGGGATCGGCGGGGGCATCTTCGGCGGCCAGGGCTACACTACTTTCTCTCCCGACACGATCAACGACGCGACGCGGGAGGTGCACGCCCAGGTCATCCGCGACCTCATCGCGCGCGACAAGAACCACCCGAGCGTCGTGCTGTGGTCGATCGCCAACGAGCCGGAGTCCGACACAGAGGGCGCCGAGGAGTACTTCCGGCCGCTCTTCGACGTCGCCCGCGAGGCCGACCCCACCCGTCCGGTCGGGTTCGTCAACGTCATGCTCGCTCCGCATGGCACATGCCGGGTGAGCCAGTTCGCGGACGTCATCATGCTCAACCGCTACTACGGCTGGTACGTCAACACCGGCGACCTCGCGAACGCCGAGCTGGCCTGGACGGCGGAGATCGAGGGCTGGGCGAGCGACGGCAAGCCGATCATCATCACGGAGTACGGCGCGGACACGATGCCGGGTCTGCACCAGGTGCCGGCCGCGCCGTGGTCGGAGGAGTACCAGGTGGAGTACCTCGAGATGAACCACCGCGTCTTCGACGCCTGTGAGGCCGTCGTCGGCGAGCAGGTATGGAACTTCGCCGACTTCGCCACGACCCCCGGCATCATGCGGGTCGGCGGCAACAAGAAGGGCGTCTTCACCCGCGACCGCCAGCCCAAGGCCGCCGCCCACTACCTGCGGCGTCGCTGGACGAAGCCGACCGACTGAGCGGTATGCCGTGGTTCCGCGGGCCGCGATCGCGAAATGGCCGTTCCGGTGCAGTCACCGGAACGGCCCTTTCGTGTGGGTTCGCGCTACCTGACCCACTATGTGCTCCTGCCGACCGCTCGCCGTTCCGCTCGCCGTTTCGGTCCTATTCGGAAGAAGTGGCGAGCCCGGACGCCGCCACCGGGAGTCTTCCCGTGACGGCGTCCCTGTCGGTATGCGGTAGTCGCCTTACCGAGCCGCCGACCGCTCGGAGATGGCCGCGTCGACCGATTCGAGCAGCTCGTTCCACGCGTTCTCGAAGGACTCGACGCCCTGCTCCTCGAGGGTGTGGGTGATGTCGTCGAGCTCGACGCCGACCTGGCGCAGGCCCGTGATCACCGCCGCTGCGTCGTCGTAGTTCGACCGCACGGTGTCGCCGCGGACCTCGCCGTGGTCGGCGACCGCCTCGAGCGTCGCCTCTGGCATCGTGTTGACCGTGCCGGGGGCGACCAACTCGGTGACGTAGAGCGTGTCCGCGTACTCCGGGTTCTTCACGCCCGTGGACGCCCAGAGCGGACGCTGCGGCCAGGCGCCGGCCTCACGCAAACGCTCCCAGCGCTCACCGCTGAAGGTCTCCTCGTACGCCCGGTACGCCAGGCGCGCGTTGGCGACGGCGGCCTTCCCGCGCAGCTCGAGCGCCTCGGGCGTGCCGATCTCCTCGAGCCGGGAGTCAACGGCGGTGTCGACCCGGCTGACGAAGAAGCTCGCGACCGAGGCGATCCCGGCGACGGACTCGCCGGCGGCCAGTCGCTGCTCGAGTCCGGCGAGGTAGGCCTCCATCACCGCGCGATAGCGCTCCAGGGAGAAGATCAGGGTCACGTTGACGCTGATGCCCTCGGCGATCGCCGACCGGATGGCGGGCAGGCCGGCGAGGGTCGCGGGGATCTTGACGAGCATGTTGGGCCGGTCGACCTCGTGCCACAGCTCGTGCGCCTGGATGAGGGTCGAGTCGGCGTTGTGGGCGAGTCGCGGGTCGACCTCGATGGAGACCCGACCGTCGACGCCGCCGGAGCGCTCATGGACGGGCGCCAGGAGGTCGCAGGCCTCGCGCACGTCGTCGGTCGTCAGCGCGCGGACGACGCCGTCGGCACCGGCCTTGGCGTACTGCGCGATCTGCTCGTCGTAGAGGTCCGAGCCGGTGATCGCGGCCTTGAAGATCGAGGGGTTCGTCGTCACACCGACGACCGATCCGTCGGCGACCAGCGCGGCGAGGCTGCCGCTCACGAGTCGCTCTCGCGACAGGTCGTCGAGCCAGACGGATACGCCCTCTCGGGCGAGGTCGTGCAGGGGGTTGGTCATGAGCTCTCCTGTGGGTTGGGTTGGTGTCGTGTACGCGGTGGTCGACGCTCGCAGGCCGCGACCAGGTGTCGCTCGATGAGCCGGCGTCACGATCCGTGCAACGCGATCTGGGCGCGGGCCTGCTCGACGACGGCCTCGGGGGTGAAGCCGAACTTCGTGAGCAGCTCCTTGAGCGGCGCCGAGGCGCCGAAGGTCGACATGCCGATGACGGCCCCTTCGGAGCCGACGTAGCGCGCCCAGCCGAGCGTCGAGGCCTGCTCGACCGCGACCCGGGCCTTCACCGCGGGCGGCAGCACCGAGTCGCGGTACGGCTGGTCCTGCCGGTCGAAGATCTCCCACGACGGCATGGAGACGACCCGGGCGGCGACGCCCTCGGCCGTGAGCGTCTCGTAGGCAGAGACGGCGAGCGCGACCTCCGACCCGGTCGCGATGAGGATGACCTCCGGCGCGGCACCCGACTGGGGGTCGGCCAGGACATAGGCGCCGCGCGAGAGGCCCGCGGCCGACGCATACCGGCTGCGGTCCAGCGTGGGCAGCGGCTGGCGGGACAGGAACAGCGCGACCGGGTCGTGGCGGCGCGGCATGAGCCAGCGCCAGGCCTCGGCGACCTCGTTGGCGTCGGCCGGACGCAGGTCGACCAGGCCGGGCATGGCCCGCAGGGAGACGATCTGCTCGACCGGCTGATGGGTGGGGCCGTCCTCGCCGACGCCGATCGAGTCGTGCGTGAAGATGTGAACGACCGGCAGCTCCATGAGGGCGGACAGCCGGATCGCGCCACGCTGGAAGTCGGAGAAGATCAGGAAGCCGGCCTGGAACGGGCGGACCTTGCTCAGCGCGAGGCCGTTGGCGATGCAGCCGGCGGCGTGCTCGCGGACGCCGAAGTGCAGGTTGCGACCCGAGCGGTCCTGCGGTGAGAACGACCCGGCGTCGGGCCCGGTGATGGTGGTCTTGGTGGACGGAGCAAGGTCGGCGGCACCGCCGATGAGCCACGGGACGCGACCGGCGACGGCGTTCAGGACCTTACCCGAGGCCTCCCGGCCGGCGACGCCCTTGACGTCCGGCTCGAAGGCGGGGATGTCGGCGTCCCAGTCCTCCGGCAGCTCGCGGCGCTGCATGCGCTCGACCTGGTCGGCGAGGTCCGGGTACTCCTGGGCATAGGCCGCGAAGGCCGCCTCCCACTCCTCGCGCGCCGTGTGGCCGCGCGCACCGATGCCGTCGGCGAAGTGCTCGTAGACGTCCTCGGGGACGAGGAAGTCGCTGTCCTCGGGCCAGCCGTAGAACCGCTTGGCGCCGCGGATCTCGTCCGCCCCGAGCGGCTCGCCGTGGGCGCCGTGGGTGCCCTCCTTGGTCGGCGCACCATAGGCGATTCGGGAGTCGACGATGATCAGCGTCGGCCGGTTCTGCTCCGCCTTGAACGACGCGAACGCCCGGGCCAGCATCCGGCGGTCGTTGGCGTCGCCGACGCGGGTGACGTTCCAGCCGAGGGCGACGAACTTCGTCGCGATGTCGTCCGAGAAGGCCAGTTCGGTGTCGCCCTCGATGGTGATCTCGTTGTTGTCGTAGACCCAGCAGAGGTTGGCCAGGCGCAGGTGTCCGGCCAGTGACGCCGCCTCCTGGGCGACGCCCTCCATCATGTCGCCGTCGCCGCCGATGGCGTAGACGTCGTAGTCGAACAGCTCGTAGCCCGGACGGTTGTAGGTCGCGCCCTGCCAGAGGGAGGCCATCGCCATGCCGACGCTCGTCGCGAAGCCGGTGCCGAGCGGTCCGGTCGTCGCCTCGACACCGGCGGTCCAGCGGTACTCCGGGTGGCCAGGGGTCTTGGAATCGAGCTGCCGGAAGCTGCGCAGGTCGTCGAGGGACACCGACGGCTCGCCGAGCGTCTCGTACTCGGGGTTGACCGAGCGGACCCCGGTCAGGTGCAGCAGGGAGTACAGGAGCGTCGAGGCGTGACCGGCCGAGAGGACGAAGCGGTCGCGGTTGGGCCAGATCGGCGCCTGTGGGTCGAACCGGAGGAACTCCTGCCACAGCGTGTATGCGACGGGCGCCAACGCGACCGGCGTCCCGGGGTGTCCGGAGTCGGCAGCCTGGACCGCGTCCATGGCGAGGGTTCGGATCGTCGCCACCGCGCGGTCGGCGGGGTCGGGAATGGTCACGGACGTCATGGAGTCTCCCTTGTGCTGGGGTGGGTTCTGGCGGCATACGGGTTCGCGTCCAGCCTTGTCGAGCCGGGAGCCGACGGCTAAACGATTGCCGCTTGTTGCCGTGGAGTGGCCGATCGCCTTGCCCCGAGGCAGGACCCATGGGAGAGACTGGCCGGGTGGACAACGCGAGCCGTCGACCGGAGCCGCTCGAGCTGGCCGCCCGGGTCCAGGAGCGGATCCGGGACGTGGCCCGGCTCGGGGTGGCCTTCTCCGGTGGCGCCGACTCCTCGGTGCTGCTGGCCCTCGCCCTGCGCGAGCTCGGGCCGGACCGCGTCGTCGCTCTGCTCGGGGTCTCGCCGTCACTCGCCGCCCGGGAGCGCAAGTCCGCGCACGAGGTGGCCCGCGCCCTCGGCGCTCGTCTCGTCGAGATCGAGACCCACGAAGGGGACGACGCGGACTACCGGCGCAACGGGCCGGACCGTTGCTTCTTCTGCAAGCAGGAGCTGTTCCGTCGCATCGACGACGAGGTCGCCGACCGCTTCGGCCTGACCGCGATCGCCTACGGCGAGAACGCCGACGACGTGCTCCGCCCCGACCGTCCCGGGTCCGAGGCGGCGCGCCGACACGCAGTGCTCGCCCCGCTCGCCGACGCCGGGCTGACAAAGGCGGATGTTCGTGCGGTCGGCCGCGCCCTCGGGGTGCCCTCGGCCGACAAGCCGGCCGCGCCGTGCCTCGCCTCCCGCGTTCCGCACCTGCGCGAGGTCACGCCCGAGATCCTCGGCCAGATCGAGCGGGCCGAGGACGCCCTTCACGACCTCGGGTATGCCGTGCTCCGCGTCCGCCATCACGGCACCCTGGCGCGGGTCGAGCTGGGTGACGAGGAACTCGTCAGGGTTACGGGCAGTGACGACGAGCGTGAGGCCGTCGTGGTTGCCGTGCGCGCGGCCGGGTTCGAGGAGGTCGAGATCGACCCGCGCGGTCTGCGGTCCGGGGCGAACACGCTCGCCGCGCTTGAGGGGGCCCGGTGAGCGAGCAGTCAGCCGACCTGCCTGCGGGCGTCGACACCCGGCACGGGATCGAGCTCGACCTCGGCCGTGGCGAGCGTCGGGGCTATCCCGAGGCGGTGTACTGCGAGGGCAAGACCGCCGACCAGGTGGGCCGCATCGCGCGGCTCGTCGCCGAGGCCCACGACGAGTCCTGCGAGGGCACCGGATCTGGGGTCACGCTCTTCACCCGAGCCCGACCCGAGCATGCGGCGGCGATCCTCGCGGAGCTGCCCGACGCATACCTCGACGAGCGGGCGCGCCTGCTGGCCTGGCCTCCGATGCCGCCCGAGCCGACCGGGGGTCTGGTCGTCGTCGCAGCCGCCGGCACGTCCGACCAGCCGGTCGCCCTGGAGGCTGCGCACACCGCTCGGTTCCTCGGCCGGGAGGTCGAGTCGGTCGACGACGTCGGCATCGCCGGAGTGCACCGCACGCTGGCCCGGGTCGACCTGCTGCGGTCAGCGGCGGCCATCGTCGTCGTTGCCGGGATGGACGGTGCACTGCCCGGGCTCATCGCCGGTCTGGTTCCCGCGCCGGTCGTCGCGGTTCCGACATCGGTCGGGTATGGGGCGGCGTTCGAGGGGATCGCCGCGCTGCTGACGATGCTCAACGCGTGCGCCCCTGGGGTGGCAGTCGTCAACATCGACAACGGCTACGGCGCCGGGCACATGGCCGCCCAGATCGCGCGCCACGCCCCTCCGCCGACGGGCTGAAGCGCCGGGCGCAAGGCCGTTGTCGGCGCAGAGCAGCGGCAATAGACTTGAGGAACCCTGCACCACGTGGAGGTGGATCATGGGTCGTCTCTTGTGCCTCATCGGCCGGCACCACTGGGTGCATCACGTCAACCGGGAGGCCAGCGGTCCGGGCGGGGGCTACGACCTGTGCTCGCGCTGCGGACGTGAGAAGAACGTGTACGAGCCCGGCAGAGGACCTGTCGGCGGAAGTGTGTGATGCGCCGTTCGGCGCAGAGCCATTGTGAGCGCAGGTCGGCGGTCCTAATCTGGGAAGACTCTGCAACACCCGGAGGTGGACCATGCGTCGTCTCATGTGCCTGATCGGTATGCACCGCTGGCAGCATCACATCAACCGGGAGGCCAGCGGCAAGGACGGGGGCTACGACCTCTGCGCGCGTTGCGGCCGCGAGAAGAACTCGTACGAGTCCGGCAACGGGTCGTTCAAGAGGCCGATGATCCTCTGACGTCAGGCCGGCGTCCCGGGACTGCGCTCGGCGCGAGCGTCGTCGGGCACCGGTGCTCCGGCGACAATGCCCCGCTCGGCTGCGGCCTGCACCGCTGACTCGAGCACGTCACGCACCGGGCGGTCGAGCCGAGTCGCGGCGGCGACTGCGTCGTCGAACTCGGCGACCACGCGCAGCACCATCCCGTCGCGGATTGCCAGCTTGACCTGGACGCCCTCGCCTTCGACGAACACGTCGACCCAAGCGCGCTCGAGGGCGATCCGGTCGACCCGCGTGACGCGGTAGCCGAGTGAGGACGTCTCCTCGAGCACGAACGAGCCAAGTCGTGCGGTGTCCTCCGGTCGGCAGAGAACATGGAGGACGTGGGCAGGGCGGCCCTTCTTCATGAGGGCGGGCACGAGCCAGGCGTCGAGCGCTCCACCGTCGAGGAGTCGGGTCAGGACGGTCGGCCAGACACGCGGATCGAGATCGTCGACCGTGCAGGCGATCTCGTCGAGCATGCTCGCGCCGCCACTGTCCACATCCGACGCGGTCACCTCGAGGACGAGCGCGCGGACGACGTTGGCCCGGTCGGGCCGGTCTCGCGTCCCGGCACCCACACCGACGGCGACGAGCCGGCCGGTCGGGACATGGCCCTGGCGCTCCGCCAGTGTGACGGCAAGTGCCGCGCCGGTCGGGGTCGCGAGCTCTCCATCGCCACCGCTCGAGATCTCCCATCCGCGGAGGAGCTCGGTGACACCGGGCACGGGGACGGAGAGGACGCCGTGCGCCGCGCGGACGTGCCCGGAGCCGACGGCGATCGGGCTGACGACGACCTCGTCGATGTCGAGCATGGTGAGGGCTGCGCAGGCTCCGACGATGTCGGCGATCGAGTCCCAGCCGCCGACCTCGTGCAGGTGCACCGACTCCGGCGGCATGCCGTGGACGGCGCTCTCCGCCGCGACGATCCGGTCGAACACGCGCGACGCGAGCTCGCGGACCGCCTCCGGCAGCTCGTCGGAGTCGAGGACGCCGCGGATGCCGGCGACCGAGCGGTTCGGCACCGAGCCCTCGGCGGAGACGATGGCCCGCAGTCCGCGCAGGCCTGCTCGGGTCGTTCCCTCCCATGCGATCCGAACCTCCGGCGCGACTGCCCCGACCACCCTGGAGACCTCATCACGGTCGGCGCCCGCGTCGACGAGGGCAGCGAGCACCATGTCGCCGGCGATACCCGCCGAGGCGTCGAGCCACAGCACCCGGCGCGGACGAGTCATGTCCGCCAGCATAGGTGTGGCCTCCCTTGGGCATCGGACGGCCTGAACGTCAAGTCCGTCGTCGTCACGCGGACACCACTGACCGTTGTGTGTCCTCGCGATCCGCTGCCACGCGTGGCTGCGATCCGGGATCGTGTCGCGCCGGTGGTGGGTGGCTGGTGTAGGTGTGGCCGGTGGGGGTGGTCAGGGTGACGGCCCGCTCTCGATGGACGGAGCCACCGCCGCCGGTGAGGGTGGCGCCGCCGCCGGTGAAGGTGGTGTCGGTGGCGGCTGTCGTGGTGTCGGTGACCTCTGCGGTCCAGCCGGGTGCTTCTTTGGCGTGGTTGCACGCGGCGCACACGCCGCGGCCGTTGCGGTAGCTCGTGGGTCCGCCGGCCCGGTGCGGGACGGTGTGGTCGATGTGCCGGATCGGGGCCCCGCAGTACGGCGTCGCGCAGACCCGGTCGCGGTACTCGATGAGGCGCCGCAGCAGCCGCGGGAACGAGCGGCGTTTCGAGTCCAGCGCGACCAGGTGCCGCCCGTCCGCAGAGGTGTACAGCCGGCGCAGCCACACCCGACCCTGCTCGAACCGCGCCCGCCGCACCTGCGGGTCACTGTCACCCACGTGCTCGTCGGAGTCCCCGTCGTCTTCGTCGTCGGTGTCGAGAAGGGAGAGGATCCAGCGGCGGGCGGTCTCGGCGGGGATCGGGCCGTACCCGGGCACCTGCGCCGGCTCCTCCCCGCCGCCGAGCAGGGCGGTGTCGGTGATGATCAGCTGCAGCTCGACCGGATGCTCGGCGCTGCTCACGCCGGTGACCCGCTCGACGAGGGTGTCGGCCATCACCTGACCCCGGGAGCGGCCGTCCCCTGACGCGGCGGCCGCCTTGGCTGCGGCATCCAACGCCGCGTACACCGCGACACCGTCCTCGACCGGGAGCAGCCCGGTCAGGTACGTCATCGTCTCCGGCGCGGGACGGCAGGTGACCCGCCGGTCCGCGCGGGCCTTGGCGGCCTTCCGGACGACGGCGTGCGGGTCGAGGCGGTACACCCGCTCCTTGGTCTCGGCCTCCACCCGCCCGTCCCCGAGCTCGGGCAGCCGCTCGGCGAGGCCGGCATCGACCTGACGGCGCTGCTCACTGTCGAGGATGCTGGTCTCTTTGGCGATGATGCCCGCCCGGTGCTCACTGGTCTCCCCCCGCGCCAAGGCCGCGAGGGTGTTCGGCAGGTCCTCGAGCAGTGCGCGGGCGGTGGCCAGCATCCGCCCACCCTTGTGTGGGGAGTTCCGCGTGGCCAGGGCCACCTGGGCGCCGACCCCCGAGCCCCGGTCCTTCGCTTTGACGCCGCGGCTGACCTGGTCGTCGAGCTGGGAGTCGGCGAAGGCGACCAGGTCGTGTGCTTGGGCCGCCGCAGCGGCCGCCTTCAACGCCTCGAGCATCCCGATCCGGTCGATCCGTGCCGGGTCGTCCCCGGCCGGCGACTCGGCTGCGAGCCGCCCGATGAACGCGGCGATGTCGGCCGTGGTCAACGCGGCGGCCGCAGGCTCGGGCGCGGTGGTGGTGTCGGTGGTGGTGGGGTTCATGTCGACAACGCTAGAGGGCACCACTGACAGCGCTACCCGAGTGAATCGGGTTATCCACAAACGCGATTCGCCGCGTCTGGCACCACACCGCGACACGCCGGACACCCCACCCGGATGTGGACAACGCCACGGACGGCGCAGCGGTGGCCACCACCCCCGATAGCCACCGCCGAACCGTCCCTCGCGGGTTGGCGGGGCCGATCGGCAGCCCGAGCGACCGGACTGCAGACCGTCAGACACGAACCTCGGCACGGTCGGTCGACCAGTTCGTGTGGAACACGCCTTCGTCGTCGATCCGCTTGTAGGTGTGCGCGCCGAAGAAGTCGCGCAGCCCCTGCGTCAGGGCGGCGTTTCCACGCGGCGCCCGGACCAGGTCGTAGTAGCCGAGCGCACCGGCGAACCCGGGCACCGGCACCCCGGCCGTCACGGCCGCCGCCACGACCCGTCGCCAGGACCCCTGCGCGTCGGCGAGTCCGTCCCGCACCGAGGGAGCCTCGAGGAGGGTCACGAGACTGTTCGCCGCATACTCGCTGCGGATCCGCTCCAGGAGCCGGGCGCGGATGATGCAGCCGGCCCGCCAGATCCGGGCGACGGCGGCGATGTCGACGTCCCAGCCGTAGGCCTTCCCGGCCTGCCGGATGAGGTCCAGGCCCTGCGCATACGCGACGACCTTGGCCGACCACAGCGCCTGGCGGACGTCCTCGACGAACGCGTCCCGGTCGGCGACCCCGATGACCGACGACGGGCCGGCCAGAGCCGCCTGCGCCGCACTGCGCAGCTCCGCGGAGGACGACGCCGCCCGCGCGAAGACCGCCTCGGCGATGGCGTTCGCGGGCACGCCGAGCTCGAGCGCGGACTGGACCGTCCACGTCCCGGTGCCCTTCATGCCGGCGGCGTCCTTGATGACGTCGACCAGCGGGTTGCCGGTGCGCGCGTCGACCTGACGCAGCACGTCCGCCGTGATCTCGATGAGGTACGAATCCAGGTCGCCGGTGTTCCATCCGGCGAACACGTCGGCTGCCTCGACCGCGGACAACCCGATGGCCTTGAGCAGCTCGTAGGCCTCGCCGATGAACTGCATGTCGGCGTACTCGATGCCGTTGTGCACCATCTTCACGAAGTGGCCCGCGCCGTCGGGACCGATGTATGCGCAGCACGGCTCCCCGTCGACCGTCGCCGAGATGCGCTCGAGGATCGGGCCGAGCGCCGCATACGACTCGGGTGATCCACCCGGCATGATCGACGGCCCCTCCAGCGCGCCCACCTCGCCGCCCGAGATGCCGGCGCCGACGAAATGCAGACCCTCGGCGCTCAGCCGCTGCTCGCGGCGGCGGGTGTCCTCGAAGTGCGAGTTGCCTCCGTCGACGATGATGTCGCCCTCCTCGAGGAAGGGCTTGAGGCTGTCGATCGTGAAGTCGGTGGCCGCGCCGGCCTGGACCATGAGGATGATCCGGCGGGGCCGCTCGAGCGAGGCGACGAAGGACTCGACGTCCTCGGCGGGCACGAACTCGCCCTCCTCGCCGTAGAGCCGCATGACCGCCTCGGTCTTGGCGGGGGTGCGGTTGAACAGCGCGACGCGGTATCCGTTGCGGGCGATGTTGCGGGCCAGGTTGCTGCCCATGACGGCCATTCCGACGACGCCGACATCGGCCAGTCGCTCGTTCATGGTGGTTCTCTCTTCCTGAGGTGGTCGGGCGGTCTCGCCCGGATTCGGTGGTCTGGTGCTAGCCGTTCTGCGGCTTGCGCAGGCGGTAGAGGATCTCGCCCGCATTGGGGACGACGACGGTGCCCGGCTCCTGCGCGAGCGTGTCGAGGTCGACGGTCGCCGGGTCGAGGTAGCCGAGGTTGATCGACTCACACACCTCGCGCGGGATCTGGGTGGCGAGCGTGACCCGCACGCGCAGGGTCTCGATGCCGGTATGCGCGTCGTAGCTCCCCTGTCCGCGCAGGTGGGTCGAGTGGGCCAGGACTCCCCAGTGGACGTCCTTGAAGCGGTCCCACTGCTGGACGAAGTAGTCGCGGCAGTGGTAGCCGATCTCGTAGATCTCGTGGTGGGTCTCGCTGACCTCGGTGACGTGCGGGGCGTAGATGACGACCTCGCCGCCGTCGGCGACGGCCGGCTCGAGCTTGTAGAAGCCCTTCGCCGCGGTCCAGATGTCCTCGTACCGCGTGGGCATGACCGAGATGACCCGCTGGAACGGCTCGTCGACGTAGCGGACGTGGGTCTCGGCCGCGATCGCAGCGGTGGCGGCCCAGGCATCCTCGGCCGTGCCGAACGCGGCGGCCTCGAGCTCGCCGGTGCCGGACTCGACGACGAGACAGAGCGCCAGACGCAGGGTGGGGATGAGCGCCGCTCCCTCGTTGATCATGGCGCGCACCGGCGTGATGCCGGTCGTGCCGATGATCTCGTAGCTCGTGATGAGAGCACCGACCCAGTGGGTCATGTCGATGAACTCCTGGGACGCGACGCCCGGGATGAAGTACTTGTTGCCGCCGGAGATGCCGACGACCTCGTGCGGGAAGACCGGGCCCACGACGATCGCGATGTCCGCCTCGACGACGTGCCGGTTGATGACGATCGGCGCATCCTTGACGAGCAGTCCACCGGACAGCTCCTCGATCCGCGATGCGGGGATCGTGCCGACGTGGACGAGCATCGACGGGTCGGCCCACTCGTGGTTGACGACGGTCATGCCCGGGTATGCGTCGGCCAGGTTCGCCGGTTGGCCCGGCCCACCCACGCCGAACCAGCGGTCGATCTCGTCGGGCTCCATGTAGCTGTGCGTGCCGAGCGCGATGACCGCGGTCAGGCCGGCCACACGCCCGCTCAGGTGGCGGTGCATCGTCGCCATGAGCATGGGGAGCGGGCACGACCTCGTCGCGTCCGGGACGACGAGCGCCACGGTCCTGCCGTCGAGGTCGAGGTCGGCGCACGAGGCCGCGACGAGCTCGTCGAGCTGGCTCTCGGTGACGTGGGCGTCGGCTCCGCCGACGACCCGGCACTCGATGGGCCCGCCGGTGGATGCGATCCTCGTCGTGCTCTCGCTCATCGTTCTCTCCTCGGTCGTCGTGTCGTCGGGTGGTTGTCGTCAGCTGCAGGACCGTTGCTCCCAGTCTGCGCGTCCAGGCCGAAGCCTGGACGCGCAGCGAGGGGTCAGAATCCGCGGGACGCCGCTTCTTTGGCGATCCGGCGGTCGGCGATCTCCTGGACGATCTTCTTGTACAGCGCGTCGGTCAGCGGGTAGAAGTACATGACCAGCGCCGCGAGGATCGAGAAGAGGGCGACGAGGCCACCGGCCCAGAGCTGGATGTTGTCGCCGACTCCGGCGTCCTGGGCCTCTCCGCCTGAGGCCCGAGCGGCGCTGAAGCCGGCGATGGTCAGCGCGATGCCGCCGATGAAGCCGCCGAGCGCCTGGCCCATCTTGCGGGTGAAGGAGAACACCGCATAGGTCGTGCCCTCGGTGCGGGCTCCGGTCTTCCACTCGCCGAACTCGACCGTGTCGGCCTCGAGGGCCCACATGAAGGTGTTCACGCCGTTGATGCCGAGTCCCATGATGAAGAAGGCGACCAGACCCCACCACGGCGCCGTGGACAGCGGTGCGAAGGCGAGGACTGCGGCTCCGGCGACCGTGATGAGCGCGAGGGCGACGTAGCCGGTTTTCTTGCCGACGGTGCGCACGATCGACGGGACGAGCGGGCCGACGACGAGCAGCGCACCGACCTGGGCGAGGATGTTCCACGCGATGAACTGGGCGTCCTGCTGGACGTAGATCGCGATGTACGACCCCAGAGTGGTCAGGGCGGTCATGCCGCTGAGGTAGAGCACGGCACTGCCGGACAGGAGCAGCAGCGGACGGTTCTTGCGCAGCGTCGCGAAGCTCTGCTTCATCGACACCGGCTCGGGCGAGCGGGCCACCTGCTCCCTGGTGCTCCAGATCAGGAAGCCGTAGAGCAGGGCACCGATGACGACGAAGGACGCGGTGATCGTGAAGAGCCGCTGCTGGAGCACCTGGGGGTCGTCGGCGATGCCGCGCAGCTGTGGGCCGACGAGGAAGGCGAGGAAGAGCAGGCCGGTCATCGCGCCGTACATGCGGAAGGTCGCGAGCTTGCCGCGCTCGGTCGGCACCTGGGTCATCGACGGAGCCATCGAGCCGTAGGGGATGTTCACGAGGGTGTAGAACACCGAGCCCATCAGGATGTACGTGACGTACATGTAGACCACGGCCGCGGTCCCGCTGATGTCCGGGAAGAACTGCTTGGCGGAGTAGATCGCCATGCTCGACAGCAGCAACGGGAGCGCGAAGATCAGGATCAGCGGGCGGAACTTGCCGAGCCTGCCGGGGCGCCGGGTGTCGACGAAGCGGCCCGCGAGCAGGTCGGTGATGCCGTCGAAGAAGCGGACGACGAGGAACATCGTGCCGACGACGGCCGCGCCGATCCCGACGACGTTCGTGTAGTAGAGGATGAGGAACATCCCGGCCATCGAGAACGTGAGGTTGTTCGCGAAGTCGCCGGCCGCATACCCGAGGTAGTTGCGGATCGTGAGCGGTTTGGCGGTGGTGCTGGGCGCGGGAGCCGCGGTGGTGGCGCTGGTGGCCATGGCCTTCTCCTTCGAAGGTCGATGTGACAGTTAGAGTGCGGCGCCCAGGGCGTCGACGATGGCGGCGGTGGCGTGCTCCACCGGGATGCGGGAGGTGTTGAGGACGAGGTCGTAGGCGTCGGGCTGGCGGGGGTCCCAGCCGTAGAGCGTGATCGACATGTCGGCACGCACCTGGTCCTCACGCCGCTGGCGCTCGGTGGCCTCCTCGACGGAGATACCGTCCCGCTGCGCCGCGTAGGCGATGCGGGCCTCGACCGAGCCGGTGAGGAGCACATGGAGGGTGCTCGGGCGGTTCTTGAGGATCACGGCGCCGTTGCGGCCCATGATGACTCCGCCGGCTTCCGCCTCGTCCCACACGGCGCGGGTGTTCGAGACGGTGAGCTCGTACTTCTCGCGCTGGACGGTCGCCACGTCGCGGCTCTCGATGCCTCCGTACGCGCCGCCCAGGACCGAGAGGACCCGCACCAGCTCCGCGGCCTCGGCAGTCGCGGCCCCCGGATCGGAGAGCTGCTCGGACGAGAACGCCTGGGCGTGGAACGGCAGGCCGAGACGCTCGGCCACGGCGCGGCCGATCTCCTCGCCACGGGCTCCGTAGTACTCGTAGATCGTGACAACAGGTGGTATCGACTGTGTCGGCTCGGACATGGCCCCTCCTCGGGTCGGTTCGTGATGTCCTTCGCTCATCAGAGTGGGGGTGGCCCGGCGGGGTCGGCACCGTGTTGCCACATGTTGCCGCCGACGGTGGCACCCCGCCCCTTGACGGCGCCGGGCGCCCAGGCAACTTGTGGCAACTCCTGTCTCGCGCAGGCTGCCGGCGGGACTGTGGATGCGTGACCTCACTAGCCCTCCACCCCGACCGGCTCTTCCCCGCCGACCCCTCGACCCGCGAGGTGGCGCGGCGGCTCTACGACTCCGTCAAGGACCTGCCGATCATCTCCCCGCACTCGCACGTGCCGCCGGAGTGGATCAGCGACGACATCCCGTTCCGCGACCCGACCTCCCTGCTCATCACGCCGGACCACTACGTCACCCGGCTGCTGCACGCCCACGGCGTGCCGCTGCACGAGCTGGGCGTCGGTGCGGGCGAGCTCGACGAGGACGCCTCGCGCGCCGCCTTCCGGCACCTGTGCGCCCACTGGGGTGTCTACGCCGGCACCCCGGTCCGCTACTGGCTCGAGTCCGAGCTCGTCGACATCTTCGGTGTCACCGAGGTCCCGACCGCCCAGAACGCCGATGCCGTCTATGACCAGGTCGCCGAGTGGATCGCCCGGGACTCCTCGCGACCGCGGGCACTCATGGAGTCCTTCGACATCGAGGTGCTCGCGACGACGGACGACCCGTGCGACGACCTCGCCCACCACAAAGCTCTCTCCGAGGACCCGACGTTCTCCCGGCGGATGGTCCCGACCTTCCGGCCCGACCGCTACCTGGAGCCGGGTCGCACCGACTGGAACGCGCATACCGACCGGCTCGCCGAGGTCAGCGGCATCGCCTGCGACAGCTGGGCCGGCTGGGTGGCCGCGATGGAGAACCGCCGCGAGCACTTCCGCGCGCACGGCGCCGTCTCGACCGACCACAGCCACAAGGACCTGCGCACCGATGTGCTCGAGGTCGCCGACGCCGAGCGCATCTACGCCGCGGCGCGGTCGGGGTCGATCACCGCGCACCAGGCTGAGGCGCTGCAGCGGCACATGCTCACCGAGATGGCCCGGATGGCCACCGACGACGGCATGACGATGACCCTGCACCCGGCCGTCGCCCGCAACCACCACGGCCCGACCTTCGAGCGCTACGGCGCCGACGTCGGCGCGGACATCCCGGTCGACGTCGAGGTCACCCGCGCGTTGGCGCCACTGCTGAACCGCTACGGCACCTCGCCGAACCTCAGGCTCGTCGTCTTCACCATGGACGAGACCGTCTTCTCCCGCGAGCTCGGGCCGCTGGCCGGGTTCTACCCGTCGCTGTACGTCGGAGTGCCCTGGTGGTTCCTCGACGCGCCCGACGCGATCCGGCGCTTCCGCAAAGCCGTCACGGAGTCGGCCGGTTTCGGCAAGACCTCCGGCTTCATCGACGACACCCGCGCCTTCTGCTCCATCCCGGCCCGCCACGACATGTCCCGCCGCCTCGACAGCGTCCACCTCGCCGAGCTCGTCGTCGAGCACCGGCTGCGCGAGGAGGAGGCCGCCGAGGTCGTCCACGCGCTCGTCGCCGACAACCCCAGGAAGGTGTTCAGCCTGTGAGCACGTCACCCGTGAGCACCACCACCTCTGCCCGCCGCCTGTCGCGGGCCACCGACTCCCGGCCCGCCGCGCCCGTGCGCATCGTGCACCTCGGCGTCGGCAACTTCTTCCGAGCGCACCAGGCCTGGTACACCGAGCACGCGAGCGACGCCGCCGACTGGGGTATCGCGGCGTTCACCGGCCGCTCGGCCGCGATCGCCGAGACCCTCGCCCCTCAGGACGGGCTCTACACGCTCGTCGTCCAAGGCGCCCAAGGCAACGACTACGAGGTCATCGGCTCCCTCTCCGCGGTCCATGCGGCGCAGGATCTCGATGCGCTGCGCGGCTACCTCGCCGACCCCGCCGTCGTCATCGTCACGAGCACCGTCACCGAGGCCGGATACCTGCGGACCCCGGACGGCGGCGCCGACCTCGCGAACCCCGCCCTGGCCGCCGACGTCGCCGCCCTCCGGGAGGACCCGGCCGGCGCCTCGGTCACGACGCTCCCCGGCAAGCTCGTCGCCGGCCTGCTCGCCCGCCGTGCCGCCGCCGGCGACGCGCCCATCACCTTCGTCCCCTGCGACAACGTCTCCGGCAACGGCGAGATGGTCGAGACCGTGCTGCGCGACACGGCTGGTGCGGTGGACCCGACCCTGGTCGAGTGGATCGACCGCACCTGCGGCTTCGTCACGACGATGGTCGACCGCATCACCCCACGGCCGACCGAGGCCGACCTCGCCGCCGTGCGGGTCGACCGCGGCGTGGACGACCCGGCCGTCGTCGTCACCGAGCCGTTCACCGAATGGGTGCTGTCCGGTGAGTTCACCGGCGGCCACCCCGACTGGGAGAGTGCCGGCGCCCACTTCGTCGACGACATCGACCCGTTCGAGACCCGCAAACTCTGGCTGCTCAACGGTTCGCACTCACTCATGGCCTACGCCGCCACGATCCTCGGGATCGACACCGTCTACGACGCCATCCACGACCCGCGCGTCCGCGGCTGGGTCGACGAGTGGTGGGACGTCGCCGCGCGTCACCTGCCGCTCCCCGCCGAGGAGATCCAGGGGTACCGCGACGCGCTCGTCGAGCGCTACGAGAACCCGCAGATCCACCACCTGCTCGCGCAGATCGCCGCCGACGGCTCGCAGAAGCTGCCGATCCGGATCGTGCCCGCCCTGCTCGCCGACCGGGCCGCCGGAGCCATGCCGACCGGCGCCGTCCGCGCCGTCGCCGCCTGGGTCCTGCACCTGCGAGGCCTCGGTGCACCGGTGAACGACGCCTACGCCGCCGAGGTCGTGCCGCTCGCCGAGGGACCGCTCGACGAGGCGGTCGCTCGCATCCTCCGGCGGCTCGGCGTCGACGATCCCGCGGTCGCCACCGCCGTCGTCGACGAGGCCGAGGCGCTCGCCGAACTGTCACCCCACAACCCCGAAAGGACCTGACCATGGTTGACCTGAGAGCCGTCCCCTACGAGCTCGACGACGAGGGCGTGGAGTGGGTGGAATCGACCCTGGCCGCGATGACCCTGGAGGAGAAGGTCGGCCAGCTCTTCGTCAACATGGGGGCCAGCCGCGACGAGGACTACCTCAAGGACGCCCTCGACCGCTACAAGTTCGCCGGCGTCCGCTACAACCCCGGGACGGCCGCCGAGGTGCACGAGCAGAACCGGATCCTCCAGGAGAACAGCGCCATCCCGCTCCTCATCGCCGCCAACACCGAGGCGGGCGGCAACGGCGCCTGCAAGGACGGCACGGAGGTCGGCTACGAGGTCAAGGTGGGGGCGACCGCGGACCCGCGCTACGCATACGAGCTGGGCCGGGTCTCCGGCGTCGAGGCGACCGCCATCGGCTGCAACTGGAGCTTCGCTCCGATCGTCGACATCTACTACAACTGGCGCAACCCGATCATCTCCAACCGCTCCTTCGGCGGCGACCCGCAGCTCGTCCTCGACATGGGTCTGGCCTACATGGAGGGCTTCCAGGAGTCCGGTGCCGTCTGCGCGGCCAAGCACTTCCCCGGCGACGGCGTCGACGAGCGCGACCAGCACCTGTCGTTCTCGGTCAACTCGCTCTCCGAAGAGGAGTGGAACGAGACGTTCGGCAAGGTCTGGCGCGGCCTGATCGACGCCGGCCTGCCCTCGCTCATGGCCGGCCACATCCACCTTCCCGCGTTCCAGCGCAAGTACGACCCGGGCGTCGCCGACGAGGACCTCCTGCCCGCCACCCTGAGCAGGGAGATCATGACCGACCTGCTCCGCGGCGAGCTCGGCTTCAACGGCGTCGTCGTCACCGACGCGAGCCACATGGTCGCGCTCACCTCCTCGATGCGGCGCGCGGACCTCGTGCCGACGGCGATCGCCGCCGGCTGCGACCTGTTCCTCTTCTTCAACGACCCGGACGAGGACACGGAGTACATGCTCGACGGCATCCGCCGCGGGATCCTCACCGAGGAGCGGGTCGACGAGGCCGTCACCCGCACCCTCGGCCTCAAGGCCCGGATCGGTCTGCACCGGAAGGGCAAGACCGAGATCGTGCCGCCAGCCGAGGAGAGCCTGAAACTCGTCGGGCTGCCCGAGAACACGGCGGTCTTCGCGGAGATCGCCGACAGGGCGATCACCCTCGTCAAGAACACCCAGCCCCACATCCTGCCGGTGACGCCGGAGCGGTACCGGCGCATCCTCCTCGTCCCCGTCGACGGTCCGCCCAACCCGGCAGCCGCCTTCTTCGGCGCCGGCGGCGAGAAGGCCGTCGACCTCCTCGCCGCGAAGCTGCGCGAGCGTGGACACGAGGTCGAGGTGTTCGAGTCCGCGATCAGCCGGATCGGCCGGCTGCCCGAAGCGGAGCGCGGCGCGGCGCTGCAGAACATGTATGCGGGCAAGGCGCCGATCAAGGACTTCGTCGCGAAGTACGACCTCGTCATCAACGTGGCCCAGGTCGTGGGCGGGATGCAGCCCGTCGAGCGCATCTCATGGCCGGCGAGCAAGGGCACTCCGGACCTGCCGTGGTACGTCCACGAGATCCCGACGATCTTCGTCTCCGTCAACTGCCCCTACCACCTCGCCGACGCGCCGGCGGTCAAGTGCTACATCAACACCTACGACCCGCGGCCGGTCACCCTCGACCTGCTGCTCGACAAGCTCGCCGTGGGCGCCCAGGCCTTCACCGGCGTCTCTCCCGCCGACGCCTTCTGCGGCTTCATCGACACGAGGATCTGAGATGGACCACCCTCCCCACGCCCAGGTGCTCGTCGACTTCGAGCCGCGCCACGACGTCTTCGTCGGGATCGACTCGGACGGCTGCGCCTTCGACGCCATGGAGATCAAGCACCAGGAGTGCTTCACCCCGAACACCATCAAGTGGTGGGGCCTGCAGGCCGTCTCGACGTATGCGCGGGAGACCGCCCTCTTCGTCAACCTGTACTCGACCTCACGTGGGCAGAACCGCTGGGTCGCGCTCAAGCGCGTCTTCGACCTGTTGCGCGAGCGGCCAGAGGTCGCCGAGCGCGGCGTGCAGGTACCGGCCGGCGACGAGCTGCAGGCTTTCCTCGACTCCGGCTACCCGTTGTCGGATCTCGGGATCCAGCAGTGGGCGAGCGAGCACCCCGGCCCGGAGATCGAACGGTGCCTGCTGTGGGGCGCCGGCGTCAACGCCTCGATCGCCGACATGGTCCACGGCGTGCCACCGTTCCCCGGCGTGCGCGAAGCGCTCCAGCAGATGAGCGCGCACGCCGACCTCATGGTGGTCTCCGCCACCCCGGGCGAGGCGCTGCAGCGGGAGTGGACCGAGCACGGGCTGGCCGACTACATGTCGGTCATCGCGGGCCAGGAGATGGGCAGCAAGGCCCAGCACGTCCAGTTCGCCGCGACCGGCAAGTATGCGGCGGACCGGATCCTGCTCATCGGCGACGCTCCCGGGGACAGGGACGCGGCGCGCACCGCTGGGTGTCTGTACTACCCGATCAACCCGCACGCCGAGGCGGCGTCATGGCGCCGGCTGCGCGAGGAGGCCTTCCCGAAGCTGCTGGACGGCACCTACGCCGGGGACTACCAGGAGGCCCTCGTCGCCGAGTTCGAGGCCCTGCTGCCCGCCGACCCGCCGTGGGTGACGCGCTGAGGCGAGCAGCGCATACCTCTGCGGCTTCAGGACGTCGGTGAGGGCTCCGGGCTCGTCGTCTCGGTCGGCGTGGCCGTCGGTGAATCCGTCGCGGTGGCGTCGTCCGGCTCGGCGAGCGCGCGCTCGAACGCCGCCACCGTGGCTGCGTCGACGGTGCCGGTCGGCTCGACGCCGAGGTCCTCCTGCGCCTCCTGGAGTGCCTCGGTGAGCGCGTCGCTCCACTGACCGTCGACCGGACCATCCCAGTAGCCGGCGAGCGTGAGCGTCTGCTGGAGAGCCGCGGTGGAGGCTGTCTCCTCCGCTGCGGCGGCGCCACCCAGAGCAGCCAGTTCGGCCTGGAGCGCCTCCGCCGTGGCCTTGTCGACCGTCCCGGTCTGCGGCAGGTCGTTGGCCTCCTGGAGGGCCTCGACCGCCGCGACCGTCTGCGGACCGTAGACGCCGTCGACCTCACCCTCGAGGTAGCCGAGGTCCGCGAGCGCCTGCTGCAGACTGGTCGTGTAGGCGGTCACCGCTGTAGCGGCCTCCTGCTCCTGGTCCTCGCTCAGGCATCCGCTGTCGGCGAAGAGCCTCAACCAGGCGATCTCGAGAGCCACCGCAGCCGCGTTGAACTGCTCGCTCGCCTCGCTGAGCGGCGTCCGGTCGCCGATGCCCTCCACGGCCGCGGCGAACTCGGCCTCCGCCTGCTCGACCCGGGCCACACTCGGCGGCGGCTCGACCTGCGCGGACGGTTCGGCGGTGGCGGTCTGGGGCGGGACGGTCGTGCCCGCCGCGGAGGCCGACGCCTCGGCGAGAGCCGCCTGGGTCGCCGCGAGCTCCTCCTCGGCCGTCGCGACCGACTCGCGCGTCGCGGTGACCTCGTCGGCCGCCTGCTGGACCTCCTCGCGGGGAGCCTCGAGGTCGGCGCCGGCCTCGCGGACGTCGCCGACGGTCGGCGCGGTGTCGCTGAGCACGTCGCCGTAGCGGTCGATCGCGAGGATGTAGTCCTCGCTCGCGGTGCAGAACTCGGCCTCGGCCTCGGTGGCCGCCGACTGCGCCTCGGCCAGCGCCTCCTCGGCTCGCGTGACCTCGGCCTGGGCGGCCTCGAGCGGGGTCGGAGCGGCCTCCTCGTCGCCGCTGCACCCGGCGAGAGCCAGCCCGACAATGGCGAGCACGACGGGGACGCTGCGACGTCGGCGGAAGCGGAGGGACGCCTGCATCGAAGGACCTTCCTGTCGTGGACGACGCGACGGGCTGCGAAGTCCGCGGGTCCGAGCCTAGGAACGGCATCCGGCCTGGACACCACCCCGTGAGGATGAGAGTCGGAACCGCCACGGCCCCGTGTCGAACTGCGGCGACTCATACCCTGGAGGTGATGTCGTCGGCCGATCCGTGGGACAGCCTGGGAGCACCCGCGCAGAGGAGGTGAGGCACCATGGCAGACCTCGACCGGCGGGCTGTCCTGATATGTAGGGACTTCCTGTCAAGTGGCGGGGTGAGGCGCCCGTCCCCGGGATGTGGGGGCGGGCGCCTCGGTGCTTCGTGTGCCGGTGGTGGTGGAGCGTGTCGTTGTCGACGCGCGGTCGAGGCTGATATGCGCGGG
>NZ_WESE01000005.1 GCF_009184895.1 Nostocoides sp. F2B08
TCAGCGACGCCACCGAAGGACGAGGAGTGATGCCCCTGACCTAACCCCCGACAGGGAGAACACCTGTCCGCCGACAGGGAAGTCACCTGTCCGCACACAAGGAAATCCCGCTGTCCGTTGACACCTGGGGCCCCGCACGCACTCCGCAGCCGGGTCGTAAGCCGTGCCCGCGGCGTGGCCGCCGGCAGTGGCTCGGTGAACAAGGCTCGAGCACGCTCAGCCTCGCGGCAGCGCCATCGGCGCTTGTGCCACACCAGCGCGATCGGCGCCTCCCCGTAGGGCAGGTCCCTGGGGTGGGTGGTTGCCCTGTCCTTGATCGAGGTGGAAAACACCCCGCACGACGGGCACGCCGTCGCGCGCTCATCAGCGGTGGCCACGTGCACCACACCGACCCCGTCCTCGACGAGCTCGACCTGCCGGACCCAGTCCCTCGATCCCAGCAGCGCCGCATCCTTGCTCGCTTCGGGGGTCTCTACGTAGTGAACATGCGTGGGCTGGACCAAGCCGGTGACCTCACCTTCGTGATCATAAACTGCATTGCCAACAGCCACGATCACCGAGGTCACGTGCCCGTCGTGTCACCACGCAGGACCAGCGTGCCCGGTCAAGCTAGAAGAGCCCGCAAACTCGAGCTCGCCGCGGGCGCACCCTCACGACGCGGCTTCGATGGCCAGCCCCCAGCCGCCTACAACGACAAGGCCCGCCGAGATCAGGAGCGGCTCGCCGCAGAACGCCACGAACGAGCCTACGAGGTGATGTCAGCCACTGGCAGCCCCGCCCTCCAGCGAACAGACTCACGCCACTGCCTGCCTCACCTTGACGATCTCATCCGTGGAGAACAGCACCCGTCGAATCTCGACGTCATAGGCCAGGAACGGGATGAACTCCTCCCACGCGGACCGCCACAGCTTGCCAATCGCCGGGTAGGCCTTGGCCCACTTCTCCTCGAGCTCTTCGAACGCGGCCCAGGCGGCCTCGGCGGTGGCCGCGGTGTAGATGGCGCGCAGGTCGCGGGCGATCTGGTCCCAGTACTTGCGGCTCGCGCACCGGAACGTGGCCCGGATCAGGTGGATGACGCATGCCTGCACGATCGCCTGCGGGAAGATCGCGTGCACGCTGTCCGGGAGCCCTTTGAGGCCGTCACAGACGATGAAGAACACATCGCGCACACCGCGGTTGCGCAGTTCGGTCAGCACGTTCATCCAGAACTTCGCCGACTCCCCGCCGCCGTGCCCGGCCCACAACCCGAGGACGTCCCGCCGGCCGCCCAGGTCGACCCCGATCGCGGCATAGAACGGCTGGTTGCCGACCTGCCCGTCACGGACCTTGACGTAGATCGCGTCGATGAAGATCGCCGCATAGACCCGTTGCAGCGGCCGAGAGGACCACGCCTGCATCTCCTCGACGACACCGTCGGTGATCCGACTGATGGTGTCCTTGGAGATCGAGGCGCCGTACACCTCGGCGAAGTGCGCGGAGATCTCCCCGGTGGTCAGGCCTTTGGCGTACAGGCTGATGGCGACCGCGTCGACGTCGTTCAGGCGCCGCTACCGCTGCTTGACGATCACCGGCTCGAACGTGCCGGCCCGATCCCGCGGCACCTCGATCGTGACCTCGCCGGCGGCATCGGTCAGCACCGTCTTCTCCCGAGTGCCGTTGCGGATATTGCCCGCACCGCCCTCGGGAGCACGGTGCTTGGCATGGCCGAGGTGGTCGGTCATTTCCTCCTCCAGCGCCGTCTCCAAGACGGTTGCGGTGATCGACTTCAACAGCCCCTCCGGGCCGGTGATGTCCTCGCCGCGGGCGCGGGCGGCCTTGACCAGCTCGGCGACGGCTGCCCGCTCACCCGGAGTCGCTCTCGACGATGTCTTCTTCTTTGCGTCCTTCGGCATCGAGCCCACGCTCGATACTGTCTCGGTCATCGGTGACCAACCTTCCTCACCAGCACCGCTGGCGTGTCAGGCCGGAAACACCGTTCCCCGGACAGTCCCACACTGAGGTCCGCGGCACATCGCCGGGAGCTGGGCGTGACCTGGGCAGGCTTACGGGTGTGCGGGTGGGGCGTTGGTGATGGTGGTGCCGTCGGTGAGAGTGAGGTCGTAGGTGAGGACGGGTTCGGGGCCGCCTTGACCGCTGCGGCCGGGGTCCTCGTCGGGGAAGATGCGGCCGGGGATCCAGGCCGCGTAGCGGCCGTCCTCGATCGTGGCCTGGACGCTGAGCTCGCCGGCGTGGATCGTCAGGGCGGCGACGTCTTGGCCGACGGCTCCGTCGATCATGGAGATGGGGTCTTGGCCGCTTTGCGACATTGAGCCTTCGAGGAATCCTGTGGCCGGAGCGATGCCGGGCGGTCCCCCCACGGCTCCGCCCAGTCCCTGAGCTTCGACCGTGCCCGAGGTGGCCCCCTGCTTGAGGGTAACGACGCAGAAGCCGCTGAAGTCCTTGCGTGCGCCTTCGTCGCGCAGCAGCACCGAGACCAGGTCGCCGCGACGTTCGGTCAGGGCGACGGTGGCGGCCTGCGGGTCGAACTGTTCCGGGCCCCCCTCGTTGCGCGCCCAGAACGGTCCGCGCAGCGCGTCGCGGCACTCCCGCACGGCGGTGTTCCGGTCGCGGTCGGCGACGGCTTGCGCGGTGGCGGTCCAGCTTGCGTAGGCGCTCCCGTCACTCGGGCCTGGCAGCATCGTCCAGGCCAGCGCTGCGACGGCCGCGGCGGCGACCATGCCGCCGACCCGAACCGGGGTGAGCCGACGGCGGGGGAGGGCGGCGGCGGTGATCGGCGTCGGCGGCGATGTGAATGAGGTGGTGGGGTCGGCAAGGCGGGCGTCGAGCTGCTCGCGCAGCGCTGTGGTGTCGGCGGGTGCGACGTCGTGGGTTCGCAGCAGCCGCGTGAGCGTGTCGTCGTCGACGGTGTTGTCGTGGATGTCGTGGTCAGTCATGGCGTGTGCTCCTTAGCGGGAGTGCTCTCGAGGTGTCGGCGCAGGGCGCGGCGGGCGCGCATCAGGCGCACGCGGTAGGCGGGCGCGGTGATGCCCAGCACCTGTGCGGCCTCGGGGGAGGTGAGCTCGTCGAAGACGGTCAGTGCGAGGCTCTCCTGGTCGTCGGGGGCCAGGCGCCGCCATGCTGTGGCCAGGTCGAGGCGGGTGTTGATGGAGTCGAAGGACGCCTCGGCGCCAGCGTGCACGCTGGTGCGTGGCTGGTCGGCGATCCGCACCGCCAGAGCCTGCTGGCGGCTCGTGCCGCGCACGGCGTTGCGGGCACAGTGTCGGGCGATCCCGAACAGCCACGCCCGCGCCTGTGACGGGTCGGCCGGCAGGTCCTCGACCCGCCGCCAGACCGTGAGGAACGCCTCGGCGACGACGTCCTCGACCACGGTGTCCGGGACTCGCCGGGAGATGAACCGGATCACGTCGTCGACGCTGCTCACATACAGCTGGTGGTACCGGTCTCGCGCGGTGGTCACAGCATCGATCGTGCCCTGTTCTTCGCCGAATACGCTCACATTCAAGACATGTCCAGCACCAGCCCGGATGTAACACAGCGATTACCACCCGCACCCATGAGAAGCGCTGTAGACTGATTCGTCTACACTCGGTGTATGGTTGTCGCATGGCCGAGACCACGACGATCCGCATCAGCAGGGAGACCCACGCGCGGGTGACACGCTTGGCTGCGCTACGCCACGAGACGATCGATGAGACGGTGAGCAAGGCCATCCGCGCCCTGCGCCAAGACGCCATGGCGCGGGACCTTTCGACCGAGCTGACTGAGGATGAGATGGCGTGGCTCGATGCTGACGCCGGGTGACGTGGTCGAGCTCGACCTCGGGATGCCCGCCGGCAGCGAGGCCGGGCTGCGTCGCCCTGCCGTCGTCGTGACCGCCGCCCGGGTCCTCAAGGGTGGTCCGAATGTCATCCAGGTTGTGCCGTTGACGCGCACGATCCGTACCAGTAGTACTGAGGTCATCATCGAACCCGATGAGGTGAACCGTCTTATGGCGCGCTCGTCGGCGCAGTGCCAGCACGTGCGCTCAGTGGCGACCACGCGCATTCACGAGTGCACCGGCAATGTGGGTCCGGTCATCCTGAGCGAGGTCCGCGAGACACTCGCGCTGCTACTCGACCTATAGCGCCTCACGAATGGGACGGGATCTCTCCTCCGGTTGAGACTCCTCAAGTTCAAACGCGAACATTGCCGGTGCATCGCACCACCGCCAGTCAGGTGAGTCACTCCGCCGGGAGATGGCGTCAAGCCGTGCCCGTTGTGGGTAGGGCCACAGTGCACGGGCGGCTGAGGCGGGGAGGGGTACGTTCGGAGTGTGGGTGATTCAAATTCGTTTGAATCAGTTGGTGAGAGAGCGGCCCTGTTGGCCGCGGTCGCTGACCCGATCCGCCTGGAGGTGATTGATCGCCTCCAGCGCGAGGGGACGCGGTGCGTGTGCGACCTGCAACCCGCTCCGCCGATACCGGGCAACCAGTTCAGCTACCACCTGAAGGTGCTACGCGACTGCGGCCTGGTCACGGCGGCCCGGCGCGGCCGGTGGGTCGACTACACCCTGGCCGAGGACGCGCTCGACCGGTTGCACGCCGCGCTCCCTCAACGAATCGGGGCCCGGCAGGGGGCGAGGGTGTGAGCACGACACTGCACCGCAACGACAGCGAGCTGCGCTTGCGCGTCCTGCTGCTGGCCGGTGGTCTGGGCTGGCTGGCCCTGTGGTGGGTCAACGAACGCCTCTGGGACACGCTCGTCGATTGGGCCAGGCTCGACGTGGAGTCCCGCCTGGTCGGGGCGGTTCACTTCTTTTTCTACGACACGACCAAGATCTTCCTGCTGCTGCTCGGGCTGATGTTCGTGGTCGGCATGCTGCGCGCGTCACTGGACCTGGACGCCGCCCGCCGCTACCTGGAGGGGCGGGGCCTGGCCCTCGGATTGTTCCTGGCCGTACTCCTGGGGGTGGCCACCCCGTTCTGCTCGTGCAGCTCGATCCCGCTGTTCATCGGGTTCGTCGCCGCCGGGATCCCGCTGTCGGTGACCTTGACGTTCCTGATCGCCTCACCCCTGGTCAGCGAGATCGCCGCGATCATGATCGGCGACCAGTTCGGCTGGGGGATCGCGGCCGCCTACGTCCTGGCCGGCGGGGCCCTGTCGATGCTGATCGGCTGGGTCTTCTCCCGCTTCGACCTCGAGCGGTGGGTCGAGGACATCGTCAAGAGCGGCCGGGTGGCGGCACTACGCCAAGGCGGGCACACGCCAAGCCTGGCCAAACGCGTCGACGCCGCCCGCGCCGAGACCAAGGACATCTTCGTCGACGTGTGGAAGTGGGTCCTGCTCGGTGTCGCGATCGGTGCCGGCATCCACGGCTGGGTCCCCGCCGACTTCTTCGCCCGCTACGCCGGTCCCGACAACCCGTTCGCCGTGGTCATCGCCACCCTGGCCGGTGTCCCGCTGTACGTCAACGGCGCCGGGATCGTGCCCGTCGGGGAGGCGATGTGGGCCAAAGGCATGTCGATGGGCACCGTGATGGCGTTCATGATGAGCGCGATCGCCCTCTCGATCCCGCAGGCGGTCATGCTGCGACGAGTGCTCAAACCGCCCCTGCTCGCCCTGTTCTTCGGATCCGTCGCCCTCGGCATCATCGCTTTGGGCTTCCTCTTCAACATCATCGGCTGACACGCATAGAGAAAGGGAGACATCATGAGGATCAAAGTCCTCGGCCCCGGCTGCAAGAACTGCCACAAGCTCGAACACAACACCCAGGTTGCCCTCGACCGGCTCGGCCTTCACGAAACCATCGAGAAGGTCACCGACTACGGCGAGATCGCCGGCTACGGCGTCATGAAAACCCCCGCCCTGGTCATCGACGACACCGTCGTGCTCAGCGGCAAGGTGGCCACCCCCGAGGAGATCACCCCCCTCCTCGCCACCGCCACCACCTGACAAGCCACCACCACAACCCAGCGTCCTTCCGGCACCCGTTACTTTCTTCGTGCCCTCATGGTGAGGGTGCAGGCCAGCGATCTGCGTCATGACTGCCGGCTCCTGTCGTTGATGATCACAGAGGTGCTGTCACCGGAGATCGCCGGACGTGTGTGACCGCTGATAGGGACATGGGCCCCTTCGGGGATGCCTTCTCGTAACGTGGCTGCCGGCGCTTCGTCCACGGCTGGTCTGCTCAGCTGGAGGAGGAAGCAGAGAGTTGACTCAGAGCCTGTCCTACCCTGCGGCCGGCGCCGCTTTCGCGGTGTACTGCGGGATCGACGTCGCGCGCGAGACTCACCACGCTGTGGCCCTGGATCCTCAGGGCCGCCGGCTGGTCGATCGGCCCTTGCCCAATGCCGAACCAGATCTGGTCGAGCTGTTCAGCGAGCTTCAGGCCCGTGGACCGGTGTTGGTGGTGATCGACCAGCTCGCGTCGATCGGCGCACTGTCGGTGGCCGTCGCCCGCTCTCGCGGGATCACGATCGCCTACCTGCCCGGGCTGGCGATGCGACGCATCGCTGACCTGTACCCGGGTGAGGCCAAGTCCGACGCCCGCGACGCCCACGTCATCGCCGACGCCGCGCGCACCCTGCCACACGCACTCCGCCGGGTCGGCTTCGAGGAGCAAAGCACTGTCGAACTGAGCGTGCTGGCCGGATACGACGCCGACCTGGCCAAGGAATCCACCCGACTGGCCAACCGGCTCCACGATGCCCTGCTGCACGTTCATCCCGCACTAGAACGCCTGCTAGGCAAGTACTTTCGTCGACCCGGGGTGCTGCGCCTGCTGGCCGTGACGGGCACCCCGAGCGCGATCGCGGCCCTCGGCCCGACCGAGATCAAGGAGGTCATCGCGACCCGCTCACCCCGGCTGGCGGCGACCCTGGCGACCGAGATCCTGGCTGTTTTGGCGGAGCAGACCGTCATCATCGACGCCACCGAACAGTACGGCCAGGTCATCCGCGGACTGGCCCACCAGCTGCTCGCCGTCTTGGACCAGAGGAAGTCGCTGGCCGCCGATCTCGAGCAACTCCTCTCCGCTCACCCGCTGGCCGAGATCCTGAGGTCAATGCCAGGGGTCGGACCTCGCACCGCCATCGAACTGCTGCGCACCATCGGAGACGGGTCCACCTTCGCCAGCGCCGCGCACGTCGCCTCCTACGCCGGCCTGGCCCCGACCACCCGCCAATCAGGACGCAGCCTCAAGGGCGAACAACGAGCCCGCCGCGGCAACCGCACGCTTCGAGGCGCGCTGTACATCTCCGCATTCTCCAGCCTCAGACACCCGGACAGCCGCGCCTACTACGACCGCAAGCGCGCCGAAGGCAAGACCCACACCGCAGCCCTAACCTGCCTGGCCCGCCGCCGCATCGACGTCCTCTACGCCATGCTCCGAGACAGGCAGTGCTACCGGCCCGACCAACGCGCCACGGCTGTGACGCCGACCCCGAAATCGCCTGCCGCCGCTTGACAGAACAGATAGGGACACCTCTGACGTCAAGAGGTGGTTTGGAGGGGTTCTGGCCGTGGGGCTCTTCCCGGTCCGGGTGGCTGGGGGTAGCGTCGTGGGTGCGGGTCCGGGAAGTGGCTGATCCGAAGTGCCGGTGTGCGGGTGCGGGCCGGCCGCGCTGGATATCTGAGACGCCCCGCGGTGCCCTCCCGGGCCCGCCTCTTCGGTGACCGCGAGGGCGGCGTGAGCGTCGGCGCGCAGCTGCCGATAGATCGCGTCGGAGACGCGACGCTTCCGCATCGCCTCGCGTGGGCTCTTGCCGGCGGCGATCTTGCGCAGGTAGTACGGCCGGCCGTCGGTCTCGAGACGGACCTGGGTAGCGGCGGCGACATGGATCATGTGGTTCATCCGCCGGTTCCCGGCGCGGGAGAGCCGATGCCGGACGGTCTCTGCGGAGGAGGCGTCGATCGGTGTGGTCCCGGTCCACGAGGCGAACCGGTTCCGGTCGGCGAAGCGGGCGATGTCGCCGGTTCGGCCAGGACGCGGGCGGCCACGACCGGCCCGACGCCGGGCAGCTCCATCAACGACGAGCCGCGGGCCAGGACCAAGTAGCCGGCTGTTGGGCTATCCACGGGGTCGCGGTCGGGTCTAGCGTCGTTGGGTTCGGGTTGCCTGGCCGCGGTGGCGGCGGGCGAGGTTCAGGCGCAGTCCTTGGTCGCCGCGTGAGGTGATTTCAATGTCTGAACCGAAGGTTCTGCAGCCGTTCCAGCCGGCGACGATGTCGAGCGCGCACCTGGCGGCGGTCTCGTTCCTGGCCCGCTACGGCGGGCGTACCCACGAGCTGTACGAGTACCAGCTGAGGGAGTGGTTCTCCTGGTGCCAGAACAACGGGATCGACCCGCTGGTCGGTGTCCAGCGCGCGCACGTCGAGCTGTACATCCGTGGCCTGGGCGAGCGAGGCCTGATGGACTCCTCGGTGGTGACGATGATGCATGCGGTGCGCGGGTTCTTCCGGTTCGCGCATATCGACGGCCTGATCGCCGCGGATCCTGCCGTGTATGCGCGGCTTCCGAAGGTGCACCGCGATGAGTCCCGCACCCACGGCCTGGACCGGCTCGAGCTCATCCGGTTCCTGCAGGTCGCTCAGACTTTGACGGTCCACCACGGGGCGTTGGCGTTCCTGCTCGGCATCAACGCCCTGCGCGCCTCCGAGGCTGCCGCGGTGCGGATCGAGGACTACGCCGAGACGATGCGCGGACACCGGGTGCTGCACCTGGTCGGCAAGGGCAACAAGCCCGCGACCATGCCCGTCACCGTCCCGGTGCTGCGGGTCCTCGAGGCATGCCGCGGGCAGCGCGCCAGTGGGCCCTTGATCTTGCGACCGCTCACCGGCAACCCGATCGACCGGCGCGACGCGTACCGGATGGTCGCCCGGATCGCCAAGGCCGCAGGCATCCCGCGGCACATCAGCCCGCACTCGCTGCGGCACGCCGCGATCACCAACGCCCTGGACGCCGGCGTCCCGCTGCGCGACGCGCAGATCCTGGCCCGCCATGCCGACCCGCGCACCACCGAGCACTACGACCGGGCCCGCGGCAACCTCGACCGCCACGGGGTGCACTTCCTCACCGCCTACGTCGCCGGCGTCTGACGCGCAAGGAGTGGTCTGCCCTTTCTTCCCCTGTCACATGACGCCGCGACCAACCCGCGACTGTTCGGCTCGGTCGCGCGTGGCGAGGCCACGGCGAGCAGCGACGTGGACCTGCTCGTCCACCTGCAACCGGGGTGGGGGCAACGAGCTGCTCCGTGTCTCCGGGATTGCCGAGGAGCTCAGCCTGCTCCTCGGGCGCAGGGTCGATGTCCTGACATCCTCCCTGCTGCGCAGCGAGGTCTCCGCGACCGCGCTGGCCGATGCGGTGCCCGTGTGAGCCGATCGGAGCAAGAACGGTTTGCCGACATCATCGATGCCGTCGAGCGATGTCAGCAGTACGCCCCGTACCTGCACACCGAAGAGCACACCGCGATGGCATACGACGCGATCCTGCGCAACCTCGCCGTCATCGGCTAAGCCGTGCGGGCCCTGTCATCCGAGACACGCGCCCGGATCCCGGACGTTCCATGGGCGGCCATCGCCGGGCTACGAACAGTCGTGGTGCACGAGTACTTCCGCATCAACCCGGAGCTAATCCTCGACATCGCCGAGAACCAGCTCACACCGCTATAGGACCAACTTCAGAGTCAGCAAGAGACCTGCCGCCCTGAGAAGGGATCTTCCCGACACCGGGCCAGCCGCGACGCTCCTATGCTTCGTCAAGTAGCTGGCGTCCCATTTTCGAGTAGGCGGTACGGGTCGAATGCGACGTAGCGGGCGAGGCAGCGTTTGATCTCTCGGCTGGTCTTGCCTTCGGCGGTGCGGCGGTCGATGTAGGCGCGGGTGGCGGGCTGGTACTGGATCCGGCTGCGGACGACGGTGTGCCGGGCCGTGTTGAGCTGCCGGTCGCCGTACCGGTTGAGCCGATACCGGGTGGTGACCTGTCCACTGTTCGCCGGGATCGGTGCGACGCCGGCGAGCATCGCGAACGCGGCCTCGGAGTGGACGCGACCGGGATGGGACCAGGCGCACAACACCGTCGCGGCAACGATCGGTCCGACACCGAACTGCTCGAGCAGGTCGGGGCGCCAGGTGCGGATGATGGCCACGAGCGCCTTCTCCAGTTCCCGTGCCTCTTTCAGTATCGCGTGTGCGCGGCGAGCCAGGGTGCGCAGGGCGACGACGGTGCTGGCCGTCTCGATGTCCCAGGAGGAGTGCACGCGCGCGCAGGTTGGCTCCGGTGGTGAGCATCGCGGCGAGCTTCTGACCCCGGAACCTGGCCCGGATCGGTTCCGGGGCGGCGATGACGAGACTGAACAGCTGTAGCTGGGCCTCGGTGGAGGCATTGACCGCGGAGCGGCGAGCAGCCAGCAGCACTGAGAGTGCTTGGCGTTCGGTGCCGCTGCGCGGCGCTCCTAACCGGGTCGCGCCATCGCTTCACGCGCAGCTCGGATCGCGTCGAGGGGGTCGGACTTCGCGCCGTTGCGGCGGGCAACCCGCTTGGGGCGGTCGAGCTCGATGACGATCTCCGACATCGCCAGCAGGTGACGGCTCAGCCCGGCGCCGTGCCCGCCGGTGCCTTCGATGGCCCAGGCTCGCAACCTCGGATGGGTGTTGGCGAACTCCATCAGCTCGGCATAGCCCTCGGCTGTGGCCTCGACGGTGAACTCGGCCAGGACACCGCCGGTCGCGGTGTCGACCACGGCCGCGGAGTGGGTGTGGACGTGGGTGTCGACGCCGATGACGACATCGACCACCTCGCGTAGATCGGTCAGACTGGTCATGCGTTCTCTCCTTCGCCGGGACGGGACGTGGTTCCGGTCCGGGACGCAAGGCTCGGCAGGACTGTGATGAGACACGCCAGGCGCCGCTAACGCCAGGTGGTCAGGCTCCTGATCAGGCCAGCTCCACCAACCACAGCCCAGCACGATCAGGCTGCGTTGGCGATCCTCACAGTGACAGCGCCGCCGCGAGTCGGGCTTGAGGTGGGTGCGGTTCGGAGCGCTGCGGCTATCCGTAGTGGTAGCGGCACGCGGCGATGCGCACCTCGTCGCCGGCGATCTTGTACACGAGGCGGTGTTCGTCGGTGATGCGTCGCGACCAGTAGCCTGCGAAGTCGTGTTTGAGGGCTTCGGGTTTGCCGATGCCGTGGTTGCCGTTGCGCTGTATGTCCGCAAGGAGCGTGTTGATTCGCGTAAGTACTCTGCGGTCCTGGGCTTGCCACCACAGGTAGTCCTGCCAGGCGTTCTCGTCCCAGACGAGCAGCACGTCAGTCGGTCTCGATCAGATCGTGGGCCTGGCCGCGGCCGGCTTCCAGCCGTTCCATCGCGTCGAGCAGGCGTCGGGCGTTGGCGGGCGAGCGCATGAGGTAGGCGGTTTCCTTGAGGGACTCGTAGTCCTCGAGCGAGACGATGACGACGGGGTCGTGACCGGCGCGGGTGATGACGACCTCCTCGCGGTCGTTCGTGACGCCGTCGAGCACCTCGGCGTACCGCGCGCGGGACTCGGTGTAGCTCATCGTCTTCATGTCGTACCTCCGGTACAGAAAAGCGTACGCTGCCGAGCCGGGGCCCGCAAGTGCGACTTCTACTGGTGGCGCCACCATCCGCAAGGGGCAGATACCCCTATCCGCCGCCTGTCGGGAGCGGCGCCTAATGGGGGTCTGCGCCCAGGTGGGGCTACTGCTGGAAGGGGTTGATGAGGGTAAGCCCGGAGACGGTGGAGAAGTCGTCGACGTTGCGCGTGGCCAGGTCGTGGTCGCTGCCCCGGCAGATGCCGGCGATCTGCGCGTCGGCCAGCGATATGGGTCGCCCGGCTGCCTGGGCGGCTCCCAGGATGGCGGCGGTCTGTTGAGCTGCGGGCAGGTCGTAGACCACGACGGCGTCGGCGAAGATATCCACCAGGTCGCGCCAGCGGGCCGTGAGGTCTCGTCGGCGTCGACCTGCGGGGAGCAGGGCGAGGCCTCGTTCGATCTCCTCCACGGTCACCACGCAGATGCACAGGTCAGCTGGCGCGACGGTGCGCGCCCAGGCCATGACCTCCGGATCGGGGTCGTCCCGCATGAACTCGGACACCACGTTGGTGTCAGCGATGATCACGGCAAGTCCACCGGCCGGGGCTGGTCGGTTCGAGGCGGCGCCTCGAGCTCGACGCCGCCTCCCTGCGCCATGGATGCGTGCAGGGAGAGGAGGAAGTTGTGCTCGGGAACGTTGACGGCGGCGTCGAGGATCGCGCGGACCTCGGCCTCGACGGAGCGGCCGTGTTCCGCCGCGCGTCCCCGGAGTCGGGCATGCGTGCGCTCGTCGAGCTGCCTGATCGTCAAGGTGCTCATCAGTTACCTCCTAGTGAAAGCAATGCTAGCACTGATGGTCCGGGAGTCACAGCGTCTCGAGTCGGGCTGGATGTGGGTGCGAGTTCGGAGTGCTGCGGCTACTACCAGTGGTGACAGCACGCGGCGATGCGCACCTCGTCGCCGGCGCTCGTGTACACGAGGCGGTGTATGTCGCCCTGGCCCGCCGCATCCGCGTGCGACTCCTGACCCGAATCGAGAGCTCCATGGCCCCATACACCCTCTGCATTCGAGGGCCGGAGAATGTCGTTGTGACGAAGAACCAGCGCGCGGAGAGAGCCGGTGGGGAACTGTGAGCGAGAACCGATGGTGCTTTCCCCTTGCGGCCACCGGGGCTGGGAGCAGTAGCGAGAGACCGCCTCCGGCCACGCTGCGGTGGACGTCAGGAACCGGCTCATGGAAACCGTCAAGACCGCTCACCGACCTCACCGCTGACTGGATTCCGGGCGTGTGCACGACCGCGACCTACCCGCCGTGGCGCCGGCCGTCCACGAGCCCGCGCAGGTGGTGGCACGCCGGGAGAGGGTGCAGTGGGGGCCGACCTTTGGAACCGCTGAGGCGACGGCCAGCTCAGACCCGACGGAGCGACGGGAGGCGCGCCCTATCAAGTGCCCTCCTTCCGGATGGCCATCTCTGACAGAACGTCAGCCAGGTCGTGATCGTGTGACGTCGAGGTGTGCAGGTAGATGGCACTGACCTTGGGGTCGGCATGGCCCATCCGTGCCTGAAATGTGGCCTGGCTCGCGCCCGCGTCCGCGGCGAGGGTGTTGCGGTGTGCCGCAGGTCGTGCCAGACCATGCCGTCGCGGTCGATCGATCGGCAGGCGGCGCGGAATGCCTTGAGGGTGGTGTGGCGTGAGACCGCCTGGCCGTCAGACCTCGTCCAGACGAGGTCCCTCGGCTTTCATCCGCTCTCGCCGTCGGGGTACTCGGCCAGCGTATCCGTGACGTGTCGTGGCATGTGCACCGTCCGCGCCCCGCGGGCTGACTTCGGCGGTCCCATGACGAGCTGGGCGCCGATGTACTGCGCTGTCTGCACGATCCGGAGGACGCCGTGCTCGAGGTCGACGTCGCCGCACCGCAGTCCGGCGGCCTCGCCGATCCTCAGCCCGCACCATCCGGAGACGAGCGTCAAAGCGCGCCACTGCCTCGGCATCGCGTCCGCCAGTGCAGCGAGCTCGGCGGGATTCAGCGCGACCGACTCACGACGCTTCATGGCACGGCCGGCGCCTTTGAGTCGGCATGGGTTGCGGGTGATGAGGCCGTCCTCGGCCGTCTGCAGGATCGCCTTGAGCACCCCGTAGGCCTTGGCACCGGCCGAGTCGGTGCCCTTCGCCGCGAACTGCCCGCGCCACGTGCGGACGGCCGCCGTGGTGATCTCGTCGAGTGGCAGGTCGCCGAAGGCCGGCAGGATGTGGTTGTCGAGGGCGTTGCGGATGCCGAACTTCGTCGCCGGCCGCAGGGCGGCGCCGCTCGGGGTGAGCCGGCTGGCCAACCAAGCCTCCGCATACGCCGACAGGGTGCGCGCTCGACGCTGAACCTCCGCCACGGCGGCACGCTCAGCTCGGACCGAGGGGAGACCCACTCCTGCCGGGAGATCAGCAGCCGCTCGCCCGCGAGCCAGCCCCGGGCGTCACCCTTGGTCTGGAAGGTGGTCGGTGCGGCATGCACTCGGGCGTCCGGCCCGGTGTACCTCGCCTGCAGCGCCCCGACGGCAGCCTCCTGGTGTTCCCGAACCCGCTCCTGCCGGCCATGGACGTCTCCTCCCCTGCGCGTCCTGGTGGCGTCGAGTATGCCCATCTCGTGCCGGATACGTGCCAGATGAGAGACGTCTTCTGTCCATTTCCGTCCAGTGCCCCCGGCAGGATTCGAACCTGCGACACCTTCTTTAGGAGAGAAGTGCTCTTCCCCTGAGCTACGAGGGCATGGGCCGGTTCGTGGGCCGACCCGAGGGCCCAGCCTACCGACCCTCCGTCGCTGCCCGACCCGGAACAGTCATCACGACACTCCCTCACGACAGGGCGTTGCTCAGACCCCGTGAACCCAACAACGTGTCGCGTGATGGGAACCATCCCTCGTGGAGGAGGTCCCGGCGTCGAGCGACTCCACGACAGCCTCCACCACGACACCCACGGCACGGGTGAGCTCCGGGACGGACAGCACCTCCTTGCCAGGCACATGGATGAACCCCGCCTTCGCTCCACCGGACCCGAGCGGACGCAGGGAGTGGAGCACCGCATACATGGTCTCGTTGCAGACGAACGTGCCGGCGGAGGCTGACAGCTCGGCCGGGACCCCGGCGGCGAGCAGCCGCTCGACGATCGCTCGGTTCGGCAGGGTGGCGAACAAGCCGTCCGGGCCGCCCTCCACCACCGGTTGCTCTTGGGGCGGCGCACCGGCGTTGTCGGCGACTGTCTCCCCGGCGATGTCGCGCACGTTGATCGCGATCCGCTCCGGAGTGACGGAGCGACGCCCGGCGGCGAGTCCAGTCAGCACGACCGCGTCGGGGGAGTGCTCGCACACCAGCCCCAGCGCGACCTCGGCGCACCGGCCGAACTCAACCGGCAGGACAGCCGACACGACCGATGCTTCAGCGATGACACCGGGCAGCTGCCGGACCATCTCCTCGGTCGGGTTCGCTGGGTGCTCGCCGAAGCGCTCGAAGCCGGTCACGAGAACGGTGTGCATCCGCGCCATTCTGCCCCTTAGAGTCCAGGGAGTGACCACCCATCCGCGCGACCCGATCCAGCGCCGGACGCTCGGCACGTTGGCGTCGACCCAGGTGCTGGGTGGGATCGGCCTGGCCGCCGGTATCGCCGTCGGCTCGCTGATCGCCGAGGACATCACGGGCAGCCCGACGTATGCGGGTCTCGGCGGCACGTTCCAGGTCCTCGGCAGCGCTCTCATCGCCATCCCGGTCGCCAGGATGATGTACGCCCGCGGTCGTCGTCCTGGCCTCGTGCTCGGGTACGCGCTCGCGTTGGCCGGGGCCGTCCTGATCATCGCCGCAGCGCTGGCGGGCAGCTTTGCGCTGCTCCTCGTGGGCAGCCTGCTCTTCGGCGGCGCGACGACCTCGAACTCGCAGAGCAGGTTCGCCGCCGCGGATCTCGCCGCACCCGAACACCGCGGCCGCGACCTGTCGATCGTCGTGTGGGCGACGACCATCGGCAGCGTGCTCGGCCCCAACCTCGTCGGCCCGGCCCAGCCGGTCGCCCGTGCCCTCGGCATCCCAGAGCTCGCCGGACCCTTCGTGTTCTCGCTTGTTGCGATCGGGGTCGCGATCGTCGTCCTCGTCCTGCGCCTGCGCCCTGATCCGTTGGTCCTCTCCCGCGAGCGCGAGCGCGGGGCGGCGGAATCCATCGCCGTGGCCGCCGCGGTCCCCGAGACCTCGGACCCGCTCGCGGCCGACCCGCCCGCCCCCACGGCGCACCGCGCCGGCAGCATCCGGCAGGGGCTGGCCGACGTCGTCTCGCACCGTCCGGCTCTCCTCGGCCTGATCACGCTCGCGCTGGGTCACGCGACGATGGTCTCGCTCATGGTCATGACGCCGTTGCACATGAGGCACGGGGACGCCGAGCTCACGCTCATCGGCCTGGTCATCAGCATCCACATCCTCGGCATGTTCGCTCTTTCACCCGTCGTCGGCATCGCCGCCGACCGGTTCGGTCCGGTGGGGGTCGCTCAGGTCGGGTCGCTCATCCTCATGGTCGCCGCGGCCATGGGTGCGTTCGCCTCGGAGGGGTTCTCCATCCCGCTCACGCTGGCGCTGTTCCTGCTCGGGCTGGGCTGGTCGTGCACCCTGGTGACCGGCTCGACCCTGCTCACCGCAGCGCTCACGCCTGAGCAGCGCCCGGGCGCCCAGGGGTCGGCGGACCTGCTCATGGGGCTCGCGGCGGGCGGCGGCGGAGCCCTCGCCGGCGTCGTGGTCGCCCAGGCCTCGTATGCGATGCTCGCCGCCGGCGTCGGCGTCCTGGCCGCCGCGATCCTGGTCGCGACGGTGGTGCTCGGCCGTCCCTCCCCGGGCGGCGACAAAGCGGGCAACACGCTCCGGGGCCAGCGGTCGGCTTCTTCGCATCGCGGATAGCCTGAGGCGGTGACCGAGACAGCCACCGATCCGCGCCGCGACCTCGTCGCGGCCGCCGTCGACCGGTGGTCCCGCCAGCTCGTCGACCTCGGCGGGCGGAACACCCTGCTCTGGTACCGCGACCTGCGCGCCGGCACCCTGGACCTGACCACCGCCCACCCCGGCGGTCTGTCGGTCCTCATGGCCGGGGGCACTCCTCGACTGCGCGACCTCTTCCGCGAGGACACCGCCTTCGCCGATGCCCGCCACCGGGCCCGCACGATCGCGGCCAAGTCCCGGGAGCTGCTCGAGGAGCGCGGCATCGCCACCCTGCACCTGGCGATCGGGCTGGCCACCTGGACCCTTCCGCGCACGTCCCGGACCCCGATGGCGCCGGTGCTCCTGCGCTCGGCCACCCTGCGCCCGACGACCGCCGCCCACGATGACTTCGTCCTCGCGGTCTCAGCCGAGGTCGAGCTCAACCCGGTCCTCGTGCACTACCTCGTCGAACAGCGGGGACTCCGGCTGGATCCCGACCAGATCGAGGCGCTGACCGACACCCCGACCGGCTTCGACCCCCAGCCCGCCTACCGTGCGCTCGCCGAGGTGTGCGGGTCGATCGAGGGGTTCACGGTCACCCCGCGCCAGGTGCTAGGGACCTTCTCGTATGCGAAGCTCCCGATGGTCGTGGACCTCGCCGCCCAGGTCGACCGGCTCGCGAACCACGACGTCGTGGCCGCCCTGGCCGGTGACGCCGACGCCCTGTCGTCCGTGCGGTCGAGCCCGCCACAGCCCGACCTCGTCGTCGACCCCCGTCGTGAGCACCTCGTCCTGGACGCCGACGCGACCCAGATCGCTGCCATCGAGGCTGCCCGGGTGGGCTCGAACCTCGTGATCCAGGGGCCGCCCGGCACCGGCAAGTCGCAGACCATCGCCAACCTCGTCGCGGCCCTCATGGCCGACGGGCGCCGGGTGCTCTTCGTCGCCGAGAAGCGGGCGGCGATCGATGCCGTTCACCAGCGACTCACGCAGGTGGGGCTCGCCGATCTCGTCCTCGACCTCTACGACGGGGTCGGCAGCCGACGTGCGGTCGCCCGGGAGCTCGCCGGCGCGCTGGACCGCTTCGGGCAGCCGCAGCGGATGAGCGAGGCGTCGTGGCGGGACCCGCAGCGCACCGCACTTCTGCTCGCCACCCAACGCGAGCTGACCGAGCACCGCGACGCCCTCCACGAGCAACGAACCCCGTACGGCGTCTCCGCGTTCGAGGCCCAGGAGGCCGTCAGCCGCCTCGAGGCGGTCAGTCCCCCGCCGCGAAGCAAGATCCGGCTGCGGGGCGAGACGCTGCACGGGATCGACCGGGCCCGGATGGAGGAGGACGGCGCAGCCCTGGCCCGCGCGGCGGACCTCGGGGCCTGGTCTGCCGACGCCGAGCACGACCCGTGGTTCGGCGCTCGGATCCCGACGAGCGAGGACGCCGTGCGCGCCCTCGAGATCACCGAGCGGTACGCCAACGGTGGCCTCGAGCGCTTCGCCCGGCTGGTCGAGGACGTCTTCCGTTCGCTGCGCATACCCCCGGCCTCCTCGGTGACCGAGTGGGGCACGATCCTCGGCACGGCCAGCCGGGTCCAGGAGACCCTCGAGACGTTTCGAGCCGAGCTGTTCGACGTGCCGCTCGCGGACCTCATCGGCGCCACCGGTACCCGTGAGTACCGCCGATCGCACGGCGTCGAGCTCAGCTGGTGGGAACGCTGGCGGCTGCGCCGCCAGGCGGAGCGGTTTCTGCGTCCTGGCCCCCGCCCGCGCAGTCTGCACGACGAGCTCGTGGCCGCCGACGGCCAACGCCAGGCGTGGAACCGGCTCATGGGCAAGGGCGGCCGACCCGAGGTGCCGCACGAGCTCGCGAAGGCGGTCGACGCATACGCCCGCCTGTCGTCCGACCTCGAGTGGCTCGGCGCCCGACTCGCCGGGACCTCCGGCGGAGGGCGGTTCCTCACCGACCCCATCGTGCTCGTGGCGGAGCGCCTCGACGCTCTTGCGGCCGCCCCCGAGCGGCTGCGGGTGATCCCGAGCGTCCTCGGCATCCTCGACGAGGCCCGGGCGCATGGTTGGGGTCCGCTGGTCGAGGACCTCGCCGCCCGCCGAGTGCCCGCTGACCAGGTGCCGGCCGAGGTCGCCTTCGTCTGGTGGGCATCGGTCTGCGACGACATCGCGCTCGCCGACCCGCGCTACGGCGAGCCCGCGGGCGACCGGTTGCGTGCGGTTGTGAGCGACTTCGCCGAGGCCGACCGGCAGCACCTGCGCGACAACGCCGCCCGGGTCCGCGACGCCGTGGCGAGCCGCGCCCGCAGCGAGCTCCGGCATCGGCCCGCCGAGGAGGCCCTGCTGCGCGCGGAGGCTGGGCGCTCGCGCGGGCACAAGCCGCTGCGGGAGCTCATGTCGAGCGCCTCGGGACTGCTCACCGCGCTGAAGCCGTGCTGGATGATGAGCCCGCTCGTCGTCGCCGGGGCCCTACCGCCGGGCACGCACTTCGACGTCGTGATCTTCGACGAGGCGTCCCAGATCCCGCCGGCCCAGGCCGTCTCGGCCATCGCCAGGGCGCACCACGTCGTCGTCGCCGGCGACGACCGGCAGCTGCCGCCGACGACGTTCTTCACGAGCGCCGCCGACGACCTCGCCGACGAGGTCGCCATCGAGGGCAGCGAGGTCGACCTGACCACAGGCTTCGAGTCGGTGCTCGACGTGCTCGCCGCCATCGCGCCGGTGCGACGCCTGACCTGGCACTACCGTTCGCTCGACGAGCGCCTGATCGGCTTCGCCAACGACGAGGTCTACGACGGTGGGCTCGTCACCTTCCCGGGCACGGGCAGCGACTCACCGCTGGTCGTCGAGCACGTCGAGGGCGTCGGCGTCCTCACCGAGGGCTCGGAGGGGGTCGAGTCCACGCACAACGAGGTGCAGCGGGTCGTCGCGCTCGTCCTCGAGCACGCGAGCACCCGACCCGAGGAGTCGCTCGGTGTCATCGCACTCGGAATCACCCATGCCGCCCGCCTCGAGGAGGCGATCCGGGCGGCTGTGGCCGCGGTCCCGGAGGTCGCGCCGTTCTTCGACGAGGCTCGGGAGGAGCGGTTCTTCGTCAAGAACCTCGAGCGCGTCCAGGGTGACGAGCGCGACGCCGTCATCCTCTCGATCGGCTATGGCAAGACCCCCCACGGTCGGGTCATCTATCGGTTCGGTCCGATCAACCAGGCCGGCGGCGAGCGTCGCCTCAACGTCGCCATCACCCGGTCGCGCCGCCGGATGACGGTGGTCACGTCACTGCGCTCGAGCGACCTCGACCCGGAGCGGCTGAACTCGCGAGGGGCTCGGATGCTGCGGGACTTCCTCGCGTATGCGGAGCGCGCCGGCGACGGCGAGCTGCCGCCGACCGTGGGGGAGCGGGGCGGCGATCTGCCTCTGGTCATGAGTGAGATGGCGCGGCGGCTGCGAGCGCACGGACTCGTCGTGCACGAGGGCTACGGACACGGGGAGGTGCCGGTCGACCTGGCCATCGAGGACCCGGCCCGCACCGGTGTGCTCGCCCTCGCGGTCGAGTCGGACGGGCCGCAGTATGCGTCGCTCGCCACCGTGCGCGACCGCGACCGGTTGCGGGCCGAGCACCTGGGCCGCCTCGGCTGGAGCCACCACCGGATCTGGACGGCCGACGTTTTCCGGGACCCGGCGCGTGACGTCTCGGCGATCGTGCGGCTCGCACACCGCCGAAGCCCGGCATCCGCCCCGACCGAGCGAGAGGGCGTCGCCCGCGGTGACGTCTCGAAGGTCGACGTCGAGGAGGCGATGTCGCCCGAGGCCGGTGTCCAGCCGGCGAACGGTCTGGCAGCGCTGTCCGATGCCGAGGACACGGGACCGGTCGGTCCGACGACGGTGCGGACCCGAGAGAACGGCGGCGAAGCGAGCGGCGGCATCACCGGTGCCGGCGACTCGGCGGTCACCGAGGACGAGGATGAGTCCGACTCCGAGTCTGCCTGACATCGGCCTCGCGGACGTCGGCCGAACCTTCGTCATGCGGCCGGGTTCGCAGCGAGTGCTCGTCCTCGACCGCGCCGCGCCGGCGCCGACGGTGGTGGGCGACGACGGCGTGGTCGAGGTGGACTCCGAAGGCGCTGGTTCGCCGGCCGGTCCTCGGCGCCTCCGCCTGCAGGCGGTCGGGTCGGGACGCGTGACGATCAGGTCCGGTGACGCCGAGTGGCACGTCGAGGTCCGGCGTGCGACGGGCCCGCCGGAGCAGACCCGTGACGACACGGACCAGGGGTGGGGAGACGGCGACGCCGGCAGGTCGCAGCGGTGGTGGGAGGAGCAGCGCCCGCCACACTGGTGACGCTCTGCCGGGTGGAGGGCGCCGTTGCTCCCTCCGGAGACCTTTGCCCCGTCGATCGCCGATCCCTCCGTCACTCGTGGGAAGTTGCAGTCGCGCGACGGAGTTCCTGTCGCGCCTAGGAGCCTTCGTCGCGTCGGGGACTGAGGCGCTGGCGGCACGGGCGAGAGGTATGGACGACGCGACCCCGGGATCTGACCTCGATGGCGAGGTTGGTCCCGGGGTCGCGTCGGGGATGCGACGCCGCGTCAGCCGCGGGCGCGCAGCGAGTCGCGGATCTCGCGGAGCAGCTCGACCGACTCCTCGGTCGTCGGCTCCTCGGCGGCGACGAATCGCTCGCGGGCAGCCTGGTAGGGCTTGACGACCAGGAAGTAGACGATCGCTGCGAGCAGGACGAAGGAGACCAGGGCGGTGAGGAACGGACCGACCGTTGTGAAACCGCCCGGCGCCCACTCGTCGAAGTTCGGAGCCCCGCCGGCCTTGGCGATGGCCTCCATGATGATGGCCGTGAACGCCGTGACGAGCGCCGCGAACGAGGTGGCGATGATGAACGCGACGGCGAGCTCGACGAGGTTGCCGCGCATGAGGAAGTCCTTGAACCCCTTCATAGGGATCTCCTTCTGTAGAGAGTGTTTGGCAGTGGGGGGCGTGATCCCACGATGCGCCGTGTGCCCCCGGGGTGAACAGCTCCGAGGCTAGCGAACGCCGCGATGTGCTGCGAGCCGGGTCAGGCTGTCGCAGGGTGTGGCTCCTGCTCAGCCCGCGCCGCGAAGCTCGGCGAGAGGGCGGAGTCAGCTGGGCACGATGGCCTGCAGATCGACCGTGAGCGCCAGCCCATAGCCGCAGAGCACGAGCACGGCCGCACCAGCTCTTCGCGCGACGAAGCGTCGGTGAGCGGCCCGACGGCTCGACCCGAGCAGGGCCGGGTAGGCCTCGGCGAGGCGGCGGCCGGGGCGCCGAGGGGCTCGGCTGACCGGTCGGGCATGCCGACCGGTGTGCGCCCGACCACGCGATCGGGCCGCCGGCCCACGCCCACCGGGACGGCTCACGGCAGCGCGATCGGCAGTCGGATGCCGTCCAGGGCATGGCGGCAGGGACACTCCGGCTCGGCGTCCGGGGCGGGAAGCCGTGCGATGGCGTCGGCGATGACTCCCTTGAGCTTGTCGACATTGGAGCCGAAGGCCTCGAGGACGCTGTGGTGTGTCACGGCCGCGCCGCCGTCGACCCCCACGTCGTGGTCGGTGACCAGGGCCACCGTCGTGAAGCACATCGCGAGCTCGCGTGCGAGCGCGGCCTCAGGCATCGCGGTCATGCCGACGATCGACCAGCCTGCCTGCTGGTGCATGAGCGACTCGGCCCGCGTCGAGAACCGTGGGCCGTTGACCACCACGAGAGTGCCGCCGTCGACCGCTCGCACCTCGCGCGCACCGGCGACATCGAGGACGGCCCGTCGGCCGAGCGGACAGAACGGGTCGGCGAACTCGATGTGGACGACCGGACCCTCGACGTCGTAGAACGTGTGCTCCCGGCCCCAGGTGCGGTCGACGACCTGGTCGGGCACGAGGATGTCGCCGGGGCCGACCTCGACGAGGAGGGATCCGACCGCGCAGGGCGAAAGGATCTGGCGGACCCCGACGCTGCGCAGCGCCCAGAGGTTGGCTCGGTAGTTCACCTTGTGCGGTGGGAAGCGGTGACCCTGACCGTGCCGGGCCATGAAGGCGACACGTCGGTCCCCGACCTGCCCGACGACGACGTCGTCGCTCGGGTCGCCGAATGGTGTGCTGACGCGCACGCGCTCGGCCGAGTCGAAGAACTCGTAGAAGCCTGAGCCGCCGATGACGCCGTAGGGGGCTGGGTCCGTGGGCACGACACCGAGGCTAGTGCGTGAGCGCGGGGCGAGGGGGTCTGCTCAGTCCTTGGTGGACGACGCGCCCGAGGGGACCTTGGGTGTGGACGAGGCACCCGAGGACGCAGCGCCCGTCGACGGGGACGTCGACGACGAGCCCGCGGATGACGAGTCGCCCGAGGACGAGCCGGAGCCCGAGCCACCTGAGCTGGTGCCGCCCGAGCCGGAACCGCTCTTGTCCGCCGACCGGGAGTCGGTCCGGTAGAACCCGCCGCCCTTGAAGACGACGCCGACCGCGTTGAAGAGCTTGCGTAACCGACCGCCGCACTCCGGGCACTCGGTCAGGGCGTCGTCACTGAAGGACTGCACGATGTCGAAGCGGTGCTCGCACTCGGTGCAGGCGTATGCATAGGTGGGCACAGGACGGATACCTCGCTGGGACGCGCTCCATGGGAGGGGCGCAGGGACCGGATCGGGCTCGATCGTACTCCCCGCACGCGGGATCCCTCATTCGTGGGGGTCGCGCCGGGGTCGCCGCTGCCAGCGCCGGGCCGCCCACCCCGCGAGGCGCCCCTCCTCGCTGACCATCCGCACGCGCCGCTCCGCAGCGTCGCGTGCCCGCGTCGTCGTGACGATGAGCAGCTCGTCACCGCGCATGATCGAGGTGGCCGGGGTGGGGACGAAGCCGGCCTTGGCGCGGATGATCAGGGTGACGTTCGACCCCGCGGGCAGCCTCAGCTCTCCCACCTCGACCCCCGCGATCCGGGAGCCCGGACCGACCGTGACGAGGAGCAGGTCGGCGTCCATCTCCTCGAGCGGCACGAGTTCGACCGCGAGACTGAGCGACTGATAGGACTCGGTCACCTTCAGCCTGCGCGCGACCCAGGGCAGCGTGGGCGCCTGGATCAGCGTGAGTGCGACGACGAGCACGAACACGAGGTCGAACATCCACTCGGTCGCCAGGCCGTAGGTGATGGGCACGGTGGCCACGACGATCGGCACGGCGCCGCGCAGTCCGGCCCAGGACAGGAACGCCTGCTCGCGCCAGGGCAGCCGGAAGGGCAGCACCGAGAGCACCACCGAGAGCGGCCGGGCGAGGAGCAGGAGGACTCCGCCGACGACCACCGCGGGGACGATCTGCTCCAGCAGGTTCGCCGGGCTGGCGAGCAGTCCCAGGAGCACGAAGAGCCCGATCTGGGCGAGCCAGCCGACCGCGGTGCCGAAGGCGCCCACGGACTGCTGGTGGGGCAGGCCCGCGTTGCCCATGACGAGTGCCGCGAGGTAGCACGCGATGAACCCGGAGACGCTCAGGGACGCGGCCGCCGCATACGCGAAGACGGCGACGGCGAACACGGCGATGGCGAACAGACCCGAGGAGGTCGAGGCGATCCGGCGCAGCACCCGCACCCCGACCCACCCGACGGCCAGACCCAGGGCGACACCGCCGAGGAGCTGCAGCGCCGTGCCAAGGGCGAGCTCGACAACCGAGAGCGGGCCGTCCGGGCTCGCGGCGTTGGCGGCGAACGCGACGACGAGGATGACGACCGGTGCGTCGTTGAACCCGGACTCCGCCTCGAGCAGGCCGCTCAGCCGCTTGGGGAGCGAGACCGTCCGCAGCACCGAGAAGACGGCGGCGGAGTCGGTGGACGCGAGCACCGCTCCGATGATCAGGGCGATCTCCCAGCCCACCCCGAGGAGCAGGTGCGCCGCTGCGGCCACCACGAGAACCGAGACGACGATGCCGACGGTGGCCAGCGAGACGGCCGGCCCGACCGACCCTTTGATCGTCGACCATCTCGTCGTCAGACCACCTTCGATGAGGATCAGGGCGAGCGCCGCATACCCGAGAGCCTGGGTCAGCAGCTCGTCGTCGAAGCGGATCCCCAGACCGGACTCGCCGAGGAGCATCCCGAAGACGAGATAGATGATCAGCGAGGGCATCCCCGAGCGGACCGACAGCCGGACCGCGGCGGCGGCCGCGATCAGGACGAGGCTGCCGATCAGCAGGGCGGGATTGAGGTCTGCGACGGTGAAGCCGCTCTCGGCCATCACCATCCGCGCACCCCCCGTCGCACACCGCGGCACCGCGCGGCCGGGCGCTGCGCAATGATCGCTGTCACGGCCCTGTCGTCTCCCGTCCGGTGCCTCGTGTGACTTAGTCTCGCAGGGTGACCCGTCGTCAGCAGGTTCGTCTCGCCCTGATCGCGGTCGCGATCGGTGTGGCGATCGCTCTCGTGGTGGGCGTGGCGCTGGCGACCTCGAGCGTGCGTCGGCCGTATCCCACGACGGATGGCGAGCTCGCGATCTCGGGACTGTCCGGTCCGGTCGAGGTGCTCAGGGACGAGCGCGGGGTGCCGCACATCTTCGCGGACACCGCGGACGACCTGGCGATGGCGCAGGGTTTCGTCCACGCGCAGGACCGGTTCTTCGAGATGGACCTGCGCCGTCACATCACCTCCGGCCGCCTCGCGGAGCTCGTCGGCGAGGCGGGGCTGGAGAGCGACCGCGTCGTGCGCACCCTCGGCTGGCGCCGCGTCGCCGAGCAGGAGCTCCCACTCCTTGAGCCGCGCACCCGCAGGCTGCTGCAGGCCTACGCCGACGGGGTCAACGCCTATATCGCCCGCCACGCCAGCCCGAGCACGATGGCCTTCGAGTACGTCGTCCTGGGTCAGCGGTTCGGCGGCTACACCGTCGACGACTGGACGGCGGTCGACTCGCTCGCCTGGCTCAAGGCCATGGCCTGGGACCTCAAGGGCAACTACGAGGGTGAGCTGACCAGGGCCCGCCTCGCGGGACGGATGACGGTCGGCCAGATCCTCGAGCTGTACCCGCCCCTCGACGTCGAGTCCCGCCCCCCGATCCTCTCGGCGGAGGAGTGGGACCCCGCGTCGAACGGACCGGCGGACTCGCGGGTCGCGCTCGAGCGTCTCGGCGTCGACCTCGGGGACGTCCACCGAGTCGAGCAGGCGTATGCGCGGGTCGCGGGGGCCATGGAGGCCATGCCGGCCGCGGTGGGCCGGGGTGAGGCGGTCGGCTCCAACTCGTGGGTCGTCACGGGCTCGAGGTCCTCGACCGGCGCGCCGATCCTCGCCAACGACCCGCACCTGGCGGTGAGCATCCCGAGTTCGTTCTACCAGGTGGGCCTGCACTGTCGGGCGGTCACGAGCAGCTGCCCGTTCGACGTCAGCGGCTTCTCGTTCTCCGGGGTGCCCGGCGTGGTGATCGGGCACAACCAGCGGATCGCCTGGGGTTTGACCAACCTCAACGCCGACGTCACCGACTTCTACCTGCACCGGCTCCGCGACGACACCTACCTGCGCGACGGCGCCTACGAGCCGCTCGAGACCCGGACCGAGACGATCCGTGTCGCGGGAGGCGAGGACGTGACGATCACGGTGCGCAGCGCGCCGCAGGGCCCCTTGCTCTCCGACGTCTCGCCCGCGGCCGGGGACGCGGGGGCGAATGCCCCGGTCGAGGGTCGAGAGATTCGGGAGCGCTACGCCGTCGCGCTGGCGTGGACCGGTCTCATCCCGGGCAACACCATGGACGCCATCATCGGTTTCAACGCGGCGACGAGCTTCGCCGAGTTCCGCGACGCCGCAGAGCTGCTGACGGCCCCGGCGCAGAACCTCGTCTACGCCGACGTCGACGGCAACGTCGGCTACCAGACGCCCGGATCGATCCCCATCCGCACCTCCGCGATCCAGGGGGCTCCGCCCGGCTTCTGGCCCGCTCCGGGATGGGACGCCGGATACGACTGGCGCGGGTTCGTCCCCTTCGCGCAGTTGCCGTGGGCGTTCAACCCGGAGGACGAGATGATCGTCGCCGCCAACCAGCCGGTCACGGCAGGCTCTCGTCCGTTCCTGACCACCGAGTTCGACCCGGGGTTCCGTTCCACGCGGATCCTCGAGCTGCTCGAGGAGCGCGGCACCGTCAGCCCACAGGACGTCGCCGAGCTCCAGATGGACACCCGCAACTCCTTCGCGCCGATCCTCGTCTCGGCCCTGCTGCTCGTCGACACGAGCGATGACCCGTTCACGCGTGAGGCGCAGCGGCTCCTCGTCGACTGGGACTACACCACGCCGGCCGACGCCTCTCCGGAGGCGGCGGCAGCCGCCTTCTACAACGCGGTGTGGAGCAACCTGCTCACGCTGCTCTTCGACGACGAGCTCCCGCGGGACCTCTGGGTCGACGGCGGAGCGCGCAACCAGGCCAGTGTCGCCGAGCTGCTCAGGCGGCCAGACAGTCTGTGGTGGGACAACAAGCAGACCGCGGGCATCACCGAGGAGCGCGACGAGATCCTGCGCCAGGCCCTCCAGGAGGCGCGTCTGGAGCTGACCCGCCAGCTCGGCAAGGACCCGCAGAGCTGGGAGTGGGGCAAGCTCCACACAATCACCTTCGAGCACGCGATCCTCGGCGGCGAGGACGTGCCGGCGCCGATCCGCTGGCTCGCCAACCGAGGGCCCTACGCCCTGCCCGGTGGCCCGGCGATCATCAACGCCAACAGCTGGAGCGCCAACGAGGGCTATGAGGTCGACCGAGGGCCCGCGATGCGGATGGTCGTCGACCTCGCCGATCTCGACGCGTCGACCTGGGTGAACCAGACCGGCCAGAGCGGTCACGTCTACAACGACCGCTACGGCGACCAGATCGACGCCTGGGTCTCGGGTGAGCAGTTCCCCTGGCCGCATAGCCAGGAGGCGGTGCGTGAGTCTGCGGCCGCGACCCTCACGCTGGTCCCGCGCTCCTGAGCACTCCATCGACTTCGGTGCCGTTCCACGACCTCAGGCGCCGAACCGTGGTCCTGCACCCGAACTGCGACCTGACCCCTGCAACTGCACGGGTCAGGTCGCAGTTCGGGTGCGCGGGGCGGAAAGGTCGGGGGCCGGCTGCTCACCTGTCCAACGAAGGTCGGTGGGGGATGCTCCGGATCCCGTCGGCCGTCAGGACCGCGTCGACGACGACGTCGTGCACCTCCCGCGGCAGAGCCGGCTCGGTCAGGTCCTCCTCCGGGTGGAGCACGCAGATCACCGGGGCTCCGGAGCGGACCCGCGGCAGCGCCTTGTCATAGCACCCGCCCCCCTGTCCGAGTCGGGTCCCGGAGGCGTCGACGGCCAGCCCCGGCACGAACGCCACCGAGACCTCGGCGACCGCGTCCTTGCCGAGCGGTGCGCCGGAACCCGACGGGCTCCACTCCCGCCAGTCCAGGTCGAGATCGGTGAGGGTCAGCGGGACCAGCACGCGCATACCCCTGTCGTATGCGGCGCGCAGCAGCGCGCTCATGTCCGGTTCCACGGGAAGCGGCTCATAGGCCGTGATCGTCACCCGACTGCCTGCAGCAGGGGCAGCGACCAGCCGACGCTCCACCTCGCCCAGCGCGTACTCGGCGATCCGGACGCCGTCGGCGGCCAGGTCGCGCCGGGCGGCCAGCTCACGACGCCGGGCGCGCAGCTCGGTACGGCGGCGGCGCTTGTCCTGCGTCCGGTCGTCACGGGCGCGATCCTCGGTCGACGGCACCCGCCCATGCTAGGAGCAGCCGACTACGCTTGAGCCCCATGAGCCACCCCGGACTGCACGCGGCCCTCGACCTGATGCGCGCGGCCGGCGAGAGCGACCAGGCGATGGCGGTGTTCGCGACCTACCATGCCCAGCTCCAGGCGGGTCACACCGGCACCATCCCCGAGGACTCCATCAGACCTCTCACCGACGTGCCCGAGCTCGGCGACGTCGCGGTGAGCGAGGAGGAACGGCGCGATGCGCTCGCGCGCACGGTCGTCCTCAAGCTCAACGGCGGACTGGGCACCTCGATGGGCATGAAGGGCCCCAAGTCCCTCGTGCCGGTCCGCGACGGCCTGACCTTCCTCGACATCGTGGCGCGCCAGGTGCTCGCGCTGCGGCGACGCTACGACGTCGATCTGCCGCTGCTGCTCATGCACTCGTTCTCGACCCGGGAGCCGTCGCTCGAGGCGCTCAGCGCATACCCCGACCTCCAGGTGGGCGACCTGCCGCTGGACATCCTGCAGAACCGGGAGCCCAAGCTCACGGTCGACGACCTTGCGCCCGTGAGCTGGCCGGCCAACCCCGACCTCGAGTGGTGCCCGCCCGGCCACGGTGACGTCTACGTCTCACTCCTCACCTCCGGAGTGCTCGAGCGGCTGCGCGAGCAGGGGTACGAGACCCTGTTCCTGTCGAACATCGACAACCTCGGGGCGACCTGCGACCCCGATATCGCGGCGTGGATGCGGGCCGAGGGTGCTCCCTACGTCGCGGAAGTCTGCGAGCGGACGCACAACGACCGCAAGGGCGGTCACCTCGCCGTCCGCCGGAGCGATGGGCGCCTCGTCCTGCGCGACAACGGAGCGGTCGCGCCCGGCGAGATGGAGTTCTTCCAGGACACCGAGCTGCACAGCACGTTCCACACCAACAACCTCTGGGTGAGCATCGAGCGGCTGCACGACCAGCTGACGGCGACCGGCGGGGTCCTCGGACTTCCGATGATCGCCAACCACAAGACCGTCGACCCCACGGACCGACTCTCGACCCCGGTCGTCCAGATCGAGTCCGCCATGGGCTCGGCGATCGAGATCTTCGAAGGCTCGCGCGCGATCGGCATCCCACGCACCCGGTTCCGGCCGGTCAAGACGACGAACGAGCTGCTGCTCATGCAGTCCGACATCTACGACCTCACCGACGGCTACGAGCTCGTCTCGACGATCGACCATCCCGAGCCCTACATCGACCTCGGCCCCACCTACGCGCTCATCGACGACTTCAGCCGCCACTTCCCCCACGGCGCCCCGTCGTTGCGTGACTGCGAGACGTTGCGGATCCGCGGCGACCTCACCTTCGGCGCCGGCGTGCGGTGCGTCAGCGACGTCGACGTCGTCGTCGAGCACCCGGCCGTCGTGCCAGACGGTGCCGTTCTGACCCGATCCGGGGCCGAGGTCATCGAGCCCCGATGAGCCTGCGGAGCATCGAGGAGCATCTCGCCGCCGTCCTCGCGACCGTGCATCCGACTCCGGTCGTCGAGCTTCCGCTGGTGGATGCGCTGGGGTGCACGCTCGCCGAGCCGGTGCGCTCCCGCGTCGACCTGCCCGGGTTCACGAACAGCGCCATGGACGGGTATGCGGTGCGCGCCTCGGACTGTGCCGGTGCCTCCGAGGAGACACCGGTCGAGCTGCCGGTGGAGGGGGACATCGCCGCGGGTGACACGCGAGACCTGGAGCTCACCCCCGGCCGTTGCTGGCGGATCATGACCGGTGCGCCGATGCCCGCCGGGGCGGATGCCATCGTGCCGGTCGAGCTGAGCGACGGCGGCACCGATCGGGTGCGGCTGCGGCTCGCGCCCGAGGTCGGCCGGCATGTTCGGGCGCGGGGTGAGGATGTCCGCGCCGGGGATGAGCTCCTGGCCGCCGGCGCGGTGGTGACACCGGGGAGGCTCGCCCTGCTCGCCGCAGCGAACGTGGCCACCGTGCCCGCGCATACCCGGCCGCGGGTGGCGGTCATCTCCACCGGTGACGAGCTGCGCGACCCGGGAACCGAGCTCGGCCACGGCGAGATCGTCGACAGCAACTCGCTCATGCTCGTCGCCCTCGTGCGCGCGGTGGGCGCCGAGCCGGTCCTGCGTGCGCGGTCCCGCGACGACGCGGGCTCCTTGCGGGCGGTGCTGGACGAAGCCGCCGATGCGGCCGACCTCGTCCTCACGACCGGCGGTGTCTCGATGGGGGCGTACGACACGGTCAAGGAGGTGCTGGCGGACAGCGGCTCGGTCGACTTCGCCAAGGTCGCGATGCGCCCCGGGATGCCGCAGGGCCACGGCGTCATCGGAGAGGGCAGGACTCCTCTCGTGACGCTGCCCGGCAACCCGCTCAGCGCGATGGTGTCGTTCCATGTGTTCGTGCTGCCGGCGATCGCGGCTCTCCAGGGACGCGACGGCGACGTCGACTCGTGGCGCTCGGGAGCCGTGCCCGCCCGCGCCGGTGCCGGGTGGGCCTCGGTCCGGGGCAAGACCGAGCTGACCCGGGTGACGCTGCGCCACGGACTCGCCTGGCCCGCGTCGGGCCAGGGCTCGCACATGGTCGGAGCCCTCGCCGACTCGAACGCGCTCGCGATCGTGCCCCCCGAGGTGACGGCCGTGGTCGAGGGGGACGAGGTGGCGTGCATCCCGCTCGTCGGTGCCGGGTCCTGGAGTGGGGCGGGGGTCCCGTCATGACCGACCCGGACGAGGTGGGCGGCCTGACGCATGTGCGCGCGGACGGGTCGGCGCACATGGTCGACGTCTCGGCCAAGGCGGTCACGGCGCGGGAGGCCTCGGCGGCCGGGCGGGTGCTGCTCAACGCTGCAACGGTCTCGGCGCTGCGCTCGGGAGAGGTTCCGAAGGGCGACGCCCTCTCGGTCGCCCGGATCGCGGGGATCCAGGCGGTCAAGCGGACCCCCGAGCTCATCCCGCTCGCCCATCCGATCGCCGTGCACGGCGTCGAGGTCGACCTCACCGTCGTCGACGCGGGTGTCGAGATCGTCGCGGTGGTCCGCACCGCTGACCGGACCGGGATCGAGATGGAGGCGCTCACCGCGGTCAGCGTCGCCGCTCTCACCGTCATCGACATGGTCAAGGCCGTCGACAAGCACGCCCGCATCACCGACGTGCGGGTGACCGCGAAGTCCGGGGGACGATCGGGGGACTGGCGCGAGGAGGCCTCACCGTGAGTGCCGACGAGACCCCACCCCCGCACGCGGTCGTCGTGACCTGCTCGACCCGAGCTGCGGGAGGCGTCTATCCCGACCGGGGTGGGCCCCTGCTCGTCGAGGCCTTGCGCTCGTGGGGCTTCTCGTGCGGGGACCCCGTCGTCGTTCCCGACGGCCCGCTCGTCGAGGCGGCGCTGCGCGAGGCCGTCGCGACGGGCGCGTCGGTCGTCCTCACGACCGGCGGAACGGGGCTGTCCCCGACCGACGGCACCCCCGAAGCCACCCGTGCGGTCATCGACCGTGAGGTCCCCGGGATCGCCGAGGCGATCCGGTCCGCCGGCGTGACCGCCGGCGTACCGACCGCCATGCTCTCCCGCGGTGTCGCAGGTCTGTCCGGTCGCACCCTGATCGTCAACGTCCCCGGGTCCACAGGCGGCGTCCGCGATGCGCTCGACGTGATCGCACCCGTCCTCACGCACGCGGTCAGCCAGATCGCCGGTGGCGACCACTGATGGGGTCGAGGCGTCGCGCCTCCGCGGACACCGAGGCCGCGTTGCCGGGTCGAAGGCAGGCACTCGGGCGGCTCCGGTGAGCCGGCACGAGCTCGTGCTCGCGGGCCGCACGCCGGCGGGTGAGCCGATCACGCTGCGCCCCTTCCGGATGCGTGACCAGGAGGCGTATGCGGAGGCCCGGCGCCGCGACGCAGGCTGGCTCACGCCATGGGACCCGACGAGCCCCGACGGGGATCGACCGACGCTGACCTTCCGGGAGATGGTGCGTCGGCAACGGCGCCGCGCCCGCGCCAAGGAGTCGCTCGCCTTCGTGATCGAGAGTCGCGGCCAGATCGTCGGGCAGATCAACGGCAACTCGATCGTGTGGGGCGCCGCCCGGTCGTTCAGTGCCGGCTACTGGGTGTCCTCACGGATGGCGGGACGCTGGATCGCACCGACAGCGGTGGCGCTGCTCGGTGACTACGGCTTCGGCGGGCTCGGCCTGCACCGACTCGAGCTCGGGATCCGCCCCGAGAACACGGCGTCCCTCGCTGTCGCACACAAGCTCCGGATGCGCGACGAGGGGGTGCGGCCGAACTTCCTGCATATCGACGGTGCCTGGCGGGACCACCGCATCTTCGCGCTCACGGCCGAGGACCTCGCCGAGGACGGCTGGGGACGGACCTTCGCGGAGCGGCTGACACGGTCGTGGGCGGAGCGCAGCGAGGTCTGATCCCGCCCGTCACATCCGTTTCACACGTCACTTGTGCGACACACCGCGTCGGTTGACCGGCGGTGCCGTGACGCGGTCCTACGGTGGGACCCGTGGGTACCGGGATCGTCTTCGTCGTGCTGGTCGCGATCTGGGTTGCCTACTTCGTCCAGTACTGGTCGCGCCGCCGCGAACACCTCGCGACCGCCCGTTCGGTCGAGGCCTTCAGCGAGGCAATGCGCGTCCTCGAGCGCCGACCCGTCCTACGCGCCCCCTCCGGCGACCGGATCTCGACCGCGTATGCGGTGTCTCCGGCCCGGGTCGTCGGCGCCCGTCCCGCTCCGCGGCCCCAGGTCGTCGCCAAGCCGCTTGCACCGACGCAGCCGTTCCCCTCGCGTGGAGGAGTACCCCGCATGTCGAGCCCGCAGCCTTCTCATCCCCAACGCCGGCCCAGCCGACCGAATCCGACCGGGGCCGATCGCCCACCGCAGTCCCGCCCGATGTCGGTCTCGCCGAGTCGCCGGGTGCGCGGCCTCATCCTGCTCGGTTCGGTCGTCGCGACCATCGTCCTCGTCGGTCTGGCGGCGTTCTCGATCCTGCTGCCGTGGGTGCCGATCGTCGGTGCCGCCGCGGTCGTGGGCTCCTTCCTGTTCGTGCGCGCGGGGGTGCGAGCCGAGCAGGCGGCCCGGCGCGCTCGCCGGGCACGCGCCCGGCAGAGGCAGACCGTGCGGCGCTCACCTGCGTCGCACCGGGCCACCGAGCCGGTCGGTGCCCGTGGCTCCGATCGGTCAGTGCACGGAGGACCGGCGGCCGACTCGGGTGAGGTCGGCGACCTCGCAGATGCGGAGCTGCTCGAGCGAACGGAGGTCACCGCCGAGGCGGAGGGTCGACCGGACGGATGGCAGCCGGTCCCCGTTCCCCCGCCGACGTACACGCTCAAGGCCAAGGCCGAGCGTCCTTCCGCTGCGGTGACCGTCGACCCGGTCAAGGCCGATGCACCGGTGTCCGCCGCAGAAGGGCAGAGCACCCGGGCGGACGACGCGGTCGACGCGCCGACAGGTCCCGCAGCCGTCGTCCCCGCCGACGGTGAGCAGCCGGAGCCCCGGACCGCCGCATACGGCACCTGAGCGGACCCCTGTCCCTCGGGCGGCCTGCGGCTCAGTCGCTGCCGGTCGTCGCGCCGGTCTCGTTCAGCTCTCGGCGATCCGGCGGCAGATCCGTCACCGGGTCGGGGTCGAGGAGCCCGTCGTCGGCGGCCGTGACGTCCTCGTCGGCGAAGTAGTACTTGCCCACCGCGTTGAGGACGGCGACCACCGGCACGGCGATGAGCGCACCGGTGATGCCGGCGAGAACCACTCCGGCGGCGATGGCGAGGATGACGCCGAGCGGATGGAGCTTCATCACCCGGCCGAGGAGGAGGGGCTGCAGCAGGTGCGACTCGATCTGCTGCACCGCGATCACGCCCCCGAGCATCAGCAGGGCGGTGATCGGTCCCTGCGCGACGAGGGCCAACAGGACCGCGACCGCCCCTGAGATGCTCGCGCCGATGATCGGGATGAAGCCGCCGAGGAAGACGAGCAGGAAGATGATCGCCGGGAAGGGCACGTCGAGGAGCACGGCGACCAACGTGATCCCGATGGCGTCGGCGAACGCGACGATGACCGTCGCACGGGTGAAGGCGCCGAGCTGGCCCCACGCGATGTGCCCGGCCTCGTCCACCCCGGCGCGTGTCGGACGGGGGAATAGCCGGATGAGCCACGACCAGATGCGCTGCCCGTCGTAGAGGAAGAAGAACAGCGCGAAGAGCGCGATGAAGAACCCGGCGATGAAGTGCCCGGCCGTCAGGCCGACGGTGGTGAGCATCGGGCCGATGCCCTCCCCGGCGTTGCTCGTGACCGTCTCGCGGGCCTGGTCGATGTACTGGTCGAGCTGGACGTTCGTGATCCCGAAGGTGTCCCGCACCCACGCCCGCACCTCCTCGACGCCCTGGAGCACCTGCTCGGTCACGTCTCCGAGCCCTTCGGAGAGCGTGCGACCGATGACGGTGAACGCACCGCTGAGGATCAGGAGCAGCGCGACGACGGTGAGGCCGGCGGAAAGGGTGCGGGGCAGAGCGCGGGACATCCCGCTGAACAGTGGCTGGAGCAACGCAGCCAGGAGCAGGGCGACGAGCAACGGGACGACGATCTGGGACAGGATCGTCAGGCCCTTGAGGATGACGAGGAGCGCCGCCGCGACGAGCAGGAACCGCCAGGACCACTCGGCGGCGTTGCGCAGGGTCAGCGGCACAGGGTGCTGGCGGTCCTGGGCCTGGGCCCTGGCCGGTCGAGCCATGGGTGGCGGGGCGACCGCCTGTGCGCGTGCCTGGCGCAACCTGTCCAGCGCTCGGCGCTGCAACGCGAATCTGCTCATGGGGCCGAGCCTAAGCGGTCCGGGTGACACGCGTCGGAGCGGCGAACGGATGGGGGGAGAGCAGGTATGCGCAGGTCACCGGGGGAGTTTCGTCACGGACCGACGGCGGTGCTACCCTCTACGACGGCACTCGGGGCTGTGGCGCAGTTGGTAGCGCGTCTCGTTCGCAATGAGAAGGTCAGGGGTTCGAATCCCCTCAGCTCCACCACCCGACAAGGGCCGGCTGACGCCGGCTCTTCGTCGTCTGGCGGACCTGAGTGGGCCCGCCCTCAGCTCCACCACCCGACAAGGGGCCGGACACGCTTTGCGTCCGGCCCTTTGCACCTTCTCTGCCTCGGAGCCGCTGGCGGGCATCCCACCCCGGCGGTTAACATTCGCCAGGGCCCCACGGTGGCGGCCCCAGCGTTGCTTGGAGGTCCCGATGGCCATCCCGTCTGCCCCTGCCGGCTACACCCGCTACCTCATGAAGAGCAAGTTCGGCGCCGGCCGCGACTTCCGCATCCTCGACCCGCAGACCGAGGACCAGCTGTTCTTCGTCGACGGTAAGCTCGGCACGCGTCCCAAGGCCGACATCCAGGATCGTGACGGCACCGTCCGGTACAGCGTACGCGGGAACCTGCTCGGCATCCCGAAGCGGATGGACGTCACGGACGCCGAAGGGAACCAGGTCGCGCACCTGCACGCCAAGGCCTTCAAGTTCGTCAAGGACAAGATCAATGTCACCCTCGCCTCCGGCGAGGAGTGGTTCCTCGAGGGAAGTCTCATCGAGAAGAACTACGCAGTCAACGACAGCTCCGGGCGGCACGTCCTGCAGATCACCCAGAAGTGGGTCGCGATCCGCGACCAGTACGTCATCGACGTCGCAGACGGCCTCGCCCCTGAGGTGGCGTTCGCGCTCGTCTGGGCGGTCGACCGCTGGGTCGAGCGCGACTGACCCCGCCGCACTTGCCGGATGCGTCAAGGTTGCGTCCGGCCGTGGCCGTGGCCGTGGCCGCGGTCCTGTCCTCGGGCGTCGGTCTCCGATATGCCATGAATACCCGTTGGAGGACCTGCCGTTGGGATCAGACGAGGCACTCTCAGTCCGTTTCGAGCCTGGACTGGTAGTCCGCCCGTGCGCCGGGGTCGGACTCGCGGAGCTGGTTGGGTACGAGCCGACGGCTCACGGCATCGCGCGCAGGGCGGGGGAGGAGTCCGATCGCCCGGTTGAGCGGGTCGACGTAGCGCGGGATGCTCACCTCGAATCGCGGCTTCGTCAGCACCTCGAGCACTGCCTCCGCGACCCGATCGGGCGAGAGCCGTCCCGCAATCCCTGTCGCCGTCCCGGCGGCCAGCTGGGTGTCCACCACGGCCGGCAGCACGACGCTGAGGTGCACGCCACTGCCGAGCAGTTCCTCGCGGACGGCCTTCAGGTAGCCGAGCACTCCGTGCTTCGTAGCGGCGTAGGAGGCCTCGCCGGGAAGGGCGAGCAGCGATCCCGCCGACGCGATCGTGACGATGTGACCCGAGCCGCGCGCCTGCATCGCCGGAGCGACGAGCCGCACGCCGCGCATGACGCCGACGAGGTTGACCTCGAGCTGGCGCCGCAGGCAGATCTCCGGCTCCTCCGCGAACGGACCGACCCACATGACGCCTGCGTTGTTGACGAGGACGTCGACGGACCCGAGCGTGCTCCCGACCTCGTCGAGGAACGCCCCGAAGGACTCCGTCGAGGTGACGTCGAGGTGGCGTCCCACGTGCTCGTCGCCGAGCTCGCTCGCCACTCGGACGGCCGCGGTCTCGTCGATGTCGCCGACGGCGACCCGAGCACCCGCAGCGGCGAGCCGCACGGCGATCCGCTCCCCGATGCCCCGGCCGCCGCCGGTGACGGCGACGACGCGGCCGGCCACCGCATACCGGCGGCTCATACCGATCTCCTTTCGGGGGCCGCGACTCGACCGGTTGCTCGGGCACGTCCGGCGCCTCGACGCCGTTCGCGGCGCAGGTCCCACAGGTAGTGGTCGAAGTCGATCTCCATGGTGTGCCGCGGGGAGTCGTAGAACTGTCGCCGGTTGCGCTCGTGCTCGGCCGCCAGATGCCGACGGACCTCGGCCTCCGGTGGCGGGGTGTACCGACCGGTGAGCATCTCGACGACCCACTGACTCTGGGCCTCGGCCAGCGGCATGATCGCCCCGAGCGGCTGCAGCAGCCCGATGAAGAACAGACCCGGCAGATCGGGGTGGACCGTGCGCTTCCACAGGGGGAGGTCGTTGTCGTGCACCGGCACCAGGTCGGGCGGGAGGAACGGGAAGCTCACGCGGTACCCGGTGGCCCAGACGATGAGGTCCGCCCGGCACGTCGTGCCGTCGACGAAGGCCACGGTGTGGCCGTCGAGGCGCTCGATGGCAGGACGCACCGTGACCGCTCCGGCAGCGAGGCGGTCTCGGATCTGGTCCGACTGCACGGGGTGGGACTGACCCGGGCGGTGGGTCGGTTTGGGAAGTCCGTAGCGGCTGAGTCCACCCGCGAGGAGCGCCCCGAGGCGGAGTCGGGCGGCCGTGGCCCACCAGGGCAGCCAACCGGGCAGTGCGACCTGGTCCGCGGGCCGCCCGAACGCCATCTTGCGCAGGACCCACTGGCCCCGACGGATCGAGAGGAACGCGCTCCGCGCCCGGTAGGACGCCTCGACCGCGATGTCCATGGCTGAGTTGCCGGCGCCGACGACGAGCACGTCGCGCCCCTCCAGCTGCTCGCCCGAGCGGTAGTCGTGGGCGTGGATCTGCTCGCCGTCGAAGTGGCCGGGATACGGCGGGTCGGGCCAGCGGGCGTCCCAATGGTGCCCGTTGGCGACCATGACGGCGTCGTAGGTGCGGGTATGCGCGCCGTGCGGGCCGCTGACAGTCACCCGCCACCCGCCGGACTCATCCGGCTCGACACGCTCGACCGACGTGTCGAACGTGATCGTGTGCCGGAACCCGAAGTGGTCCACGTAGGACTCGAAGTAGGCGTGGACCTGGTCGTGGCGTGCATAGGGCGGGTAGTCCTCCGGCATCGGGAAGTCGGAGAAGGCCATCCGCGGGCAGGAGGTGTTGATCTCCAGGGTCTCGTAGCAGGCCGAGCGGCCGTTGGGATTGTCGTAGAGCCAGTTGCCCCCGATGGCGCTGCCGGCCTCGAAGCAGTCGAACGGGATGCGGGCGAGGTAGAGCGTCTTCGCGGCGGCCAGCCCGGAGGAGCCCGCTCCGATGATGCAGACGCGTGGCAGGGAGTCGTCCGGCGGAATCGCCTCGGTGACGGGTGGCGCGAGATGCGAGGCTCGCACGAAGTAGGGCATGTCCCAGATCATCACACCCTTGGGTGGGGCGTGGGCGGCAACTGCGTCGACGACGGATGGTTGCGGACACGGTCCCGGTAGAGAATCGCGTCCGAAACCATCTCTCGGCGGGTGGGTCAGGGCCCTCGCTCGCCCCGGACCCGTCAGTCGAGGTCGGGCAGCGAGGCGAGGTCGCCCTCGACGACCGCGCGGTCCTCGGGGTCGTCGACGGCGCCGAGCGCTTCGACGGCGCGGTCGCGCCAGAGGCGCGCCTCGTCGCGCTCGCCGGCCACCGCATACGCGCGGGCCAGGGCCTCGTATGCGCTGGCCACCAGCCAGGGCACGTCACCGACCTCCTGGGCCAGGTCATGCGCCCGCTGAGCGTGGTGGAGGGCGGGCTCGGGTCGGGCGAGCACCGCATACACCCGCGAGAGCTGCCACTCCCCGATGGCGCGGTTCTGTGCCGTCCCGACTCTCGACCAGTGCCACGCGCTCGCGTGCGCGCAGTGCACGACCTCGTCCTGCCGCTCGGGTGTGCTGGTGTCCTCGAGCAACGTCCAGGTGTGGTTGTAGAGGTCGACGGCGAGGGACCGCTCGCGCTCTTGGTCGAGGCTCATCGTCAGGCTGCGGCTCAGGCGAAGACCAGGCCGTAGCGCTCCATGATCGGACCGGTCGCGTCCAGGTCCAGGTCGCACCCGTAGTCGATCGCGACCTGGGCCAGCACGTCGTCGTCCTCGGAGGTGTCCATCGTCCGGAAGCCGTGCTCGAGCCCGCCGGGATGGATCAGCTCCATGAGCCGGGCGGGGGAGTCGGCGGCGTTCCAGAACGTGTGCCACTCACCGCGGGGCTTGACCACGACGTCCCCGACCTCTGCCACGTGCTCCTCACCCGCCGCGACGAACCACACGCGCCCCTCGAGGATGACGCTCATCTCGTCCTCTCTCGAGTGCCGGTGCATCGGCGCCGCGATCGAGTGCGGGGCGAGGATGTGCTCGACGAGTGCGAGCCGTCCGTCGGTCTCACGGGAGTCGACGACGAAGCGGTCCTGACAGCCGGTCGGCGGGCCGAGGACCTCACCGGCACCGGCGCGGATGATGTGCGCCATGGTCCATGGTGGCATCCCGGTGGCCGTTGCGGCAGGTCCGTGCCGGCGCCAGTTCAGCGCCGGCCGATCATGTCACCGGGGACGACCCAGGCGTCGAACTCCTCACCGGTCAGGTGTCCGCTCGCGACCGCGGCCTCACGCAGCGTCGTGCCCTCGCTGTGCGCCCGCTTGGCGATCTGCGCCGCCTTGTCGTAGCCGATGTGCGGGTTGAGCGCCGTGACGAGCATGAGCGAGCGCTCGAGCAGCTCGGTGATCCGGTCGTGGTTCGGCTCGATGCCGCGGGCGCAGTTCGCGTCGAAGCTGCGCATACCGTCCGCGAGCAGCCGGATGGACTGGCAGACGTTGTGGGCGATCATCGGCCGGAAGACGTTGAGCTCGAAGTTGCCCGACGCGCCGCCGACCGAGACGGCGACGTCGTTGCCCATGACCTGCGCGGCCAGCATCGTCAGGGCCTCGCTCTGGGTCGGGTTGACCTTGCCCGGCATGATCGAGCTGCCCGGCTCGTTCGCCGGGATGCTGATCTCGGCGAGTCCCGAGCGCGGACCGCTCGCCATCCACCGGACGTCGTTCGCGATCTTCATCAGGCCTGCGGCCAGGCCCTTGAGGGCCCCGTGGAGCTGAACGAGCCCGTCGCAGGTGGCCAACGCCTCGAACTTGTTGGGTGCGGTCACGAACTCGAGCCCGGTGAACTCCGCGATCTCCGCGGCGACGGCCACCGCATACCCCTCGGGTGTGTTCAGGCCCGTCCCGACGGCGGTGCCGCCGAGCGCGAGCTCGCGGACATGGGGGAGCGCGTCCCGGAGGTGACGCTCGGCGTGCTCGAGCTGGGCCACCCAGCCGCTCATCTCCTGCCCGAGCGTGAGCGGGGTGGCGTCCATGAGATGGGTGCGACCGATCTTGACGACGTCGTCGAAGCGGGCTGCCTTGTCCGCCAGGGTCGCCCGCAGCTGCTCAAGCCCTGGAATCAGGTCCCGCTCGACACCCTCGACCGCCGCGACGTGCATGGCCGTTGGATAGACGTCGTTGCTCGACTGGCTCTTGTTGACGTCGTCGTTGGGGTGGACCAGCCGGTCCGCGCCGCGGCTGCCACCGAGAAGCTCGCTGGCCCGGTTGGCCAGGACCTCGTTCATGTTCATGTTCGACTGCGTGCCGGATCCGGTCTGCCAGACGACGAGGGGGAAGTGGTCGTCGTGGTCGCCGGCCAGCACCTCGTCCGCAGCCTGGACGATCGCGTCGGCGCGGTCCTGGGGGAGCGCCCCGAGGCGGGCGTTGACGATGGCGCTCGAGCGCTTCACGATGGCCAGCGCACGGACGATCTCACGCGGCTGTCGCTCCCCGCTGATGTCGAAGTTCTGCAGGGACCGCTGCGTCTGGGCTCCCCACAGCCGGTCGGCCGGCACCTCGACCGGCCCGATCGTGTCGTGCTCCACCCGCAGATTCGCCTCATCGCTCATCGATCCATCGTAGGGTCGGGATATGCGCGCATGGCAGGTGACCGAGCTCGGCGAACCCAAGGACGTCCTCACGGAGGTCGACCTCGACATCCCCCGCATCCACGGCGCCCAGCTGCTCGTCCGCACGCTGGCCGCACCCGCCAACTTCCCGGATGTCCTCATGTGCCGGGGCATGTACCAGGTGCGTCCACCCCTCCCCTTCACCCCGGGCGTCGAGGGATGCTTCGAGGTCGTGGACGTCGGACCACACGTCACCGACTGGGCCGCGGGCGACCGGGTGATCGGTGGACCGGTCCTCCCGCACGGAGCGTTCGCCGAGTATGCGGTGCTCGACTCCGCGGGCACGTTCGCCGCCCCGGTGTCTCTCACGCACGAGGAGGCCGCCGCGCTGTTCATCGGCTACCAGACCGGCTGGTTCGCCCTGCACCGCCGGGCGCGGCTCCAGAAGGGAGAGACGCTGCTCATCCATGCGGCCGCCGGCGGCGTGGGGTCGGCGGCGATCCAGCTCGGCAAGGCCGCCGGTGCGCGGGTCATCGGCATCGTCGGCGGACCCGACAAGGCCGAGTACGCCCGTCGGCTCGGCGCGGATGTCGTCGTGGACCGGCACTCCCAGGACTTCGTCGAGGTCGTCAAGGACGTCACCGGCGGTCGGGGTGCCGACGTCATCTTCGACCCGGTGGGCGGCGAGACCTACCAGCGCTCGACGAAGTGCATCGCCTTCGAGGGCCGCATCCTCGTCATCGGCTTCGCCGGCGGTGAGATGCAGCAGGCGGCGCTCAACCACGCTCTCGTGAAGAACTACTCGATCCTCGGGCTGCACTGGGGGCTGTACGCCGCGCAGGACCCGGCCGCCGTCCGGGAGTGCCACGAGGAGCTGACCCGGCTCGCCGAGAAGGGCATCGTCCGCCCGCTGATCGGGGAGGCGCGGGGGCTGGACGAGGTGCCCGCGGGCGTCCAGGCGCTCGCAGACGGGCACACGGTCGGCCGCGTCGTGTTCTCGCCGGCCGCCTGAGTCGATCGCCCGGCCGCCTGAGGGATCCCGGCCGCGACGGACGGCGCAGCGGTGGCCATCCGTGGTCATAGCCACCGCTGAACCGTCCCTCGCGGGATCGGGAGAGTGCGGTCAGCGGCGGAGGGCGGCCAGCCCGTTCTCGAGCAGCATGTAGACGCCACCGCCGGCGTGCTCGAAGCCCGCGCCGACGGTCTTGCCCTGCACGAACCGGTAGTGGATGCCCTCCATCACCCCGGCGAGCTTGTAGTTCGCCAGAGCGATGTACCACGAGAGGTGGCTCAGGTCGCGGTCGCTGACCGACGCATACCGCTCGATGAGCTGCTCGTTGGAGGGGTAGCCGGCGGCCAGTGGCGCGGTGGTGACCGCTGCGCTCCAGGCCGGGTCGCGCCCGAGGTCGGAGTAGACGAGGAGGAGGGCGAGGTCGGTCAGCGGGTCGCCGATCGTCGACATCTCCCAGTCGAGCACCGCCGTGAGCGGATCGCCGGGAAGCGTCACGTCGACGAGGCAGTTGTCGAGCCGGTAGTCGCCGTGGACGATCCCGGTCGGACCCTGGTCGGGCACGTGCTCGGCGAGCGCCTCGAACAGGGCGATCTCGCCGGGCAGGTCGCGGCTGCGGGAGGCGTCGAACTGCTTGCGCCACCGCTGGACCTGGCGGGCGAGGAAACCCTCCGGCCGGCCGAAGTCGCCGAGCGCGACATCCTCCGGGTCGATCGAGTGCAGGTCGGCGAGCACGGTCATGAGGCGCTCGATGATGGCCGCAGTGCGCTCGGTGCCGAGCTCGTCGAGTTCCTCCTTGGTCCGGTAGGCAGCGCCGGTGGCCTTGCTCATGACGTAGAACGGCGCCCCGAGGACGGACTCGTCGGCACAGACTGCAAGGACCTGCGGCACGGGGACGGCGGATCCGGCGAGGGCGCTCATGACGCGCGACTCCCGACCCATGTCGTGCGCGGTGGCGAGGACGTGTCCGAGGGGAGGGCGCCGGAGCACGACCTCGCGGCCGGCGCCGTCGGAGACGATGTAGGTGAGGTTGGACTTGCCACCGGGCACCAGGGTGCCGTGGAGGTCGCCCTCGACGACTCCCGGGTGCTGCTCACGCAGCCACGTGGCGAGCGCGCCCAGGTCTGCGCCGGGCAGGTCGCGGTCGCTCACGTGTACATGACCGAGATGGCCTCGGCGTAGCAGGCGGGCTTGTCGGACCCCTCGAGCTCCACGGTGACGTTCAACGTGACCTGGGCGCCGCCGTTCGGGACCCGCGTGACCTCTCCGACCTCGATCGATCCTCGCAGCCGCGACCCCACGGGCACCGGGGTGAGGAAGCGGACCTTGTTGGCGCCGTAGTTGATGCCCATCCGCACGCCCTCGACCCGGTAGACCGTGCTGTAGAACAACGGCAGCAGGCTCAGCGTGAGGTAGCCGTGCGCGATGGTGGTCCCGAACGGGCCCTCCTTCGCGCGCTCGGGGTCGACGTGGATCCACTGGTGGTCGCCGGTCGCCTCGGCGAACGCGTCGATCCGCTCCTGGGTGATATCGACCCACTCGCTCGTGCCGAGGTGCTGACCGACGAGGCTCTCGAGGTCGTCGATGCCGGTGAGAGTACGCATGCGGGCCAACCTATCGGTCGCGGTAGGCGGCCCAGACCTCCGGTCGCAGTCGACCGCGGTCCGGAACCGGTATGCCGTGCTCGCGCGCCCAGGCCCGCACCTCCGCGGTGGTCGGCTCGGGCGCCCCGAGGGGCCCTGCCTGCACGAGGTCGCCGAAGCGGCGCTCCGCGCCGCTCTCGTCCTCGGCCCGCGACAGTGCGGCGCCGAAGAAGCGGAACGTCCACTCCTGGGCCAGCGCTCGGGTCTCGGCGAAGACCACCGGCACAGCGGGGAACCGCGCCTGACACTCGCCGAGTCCGTCGAGGACGACAGCCGGTCGGACGTGGTCCAGCCCGAGGATCCGGGAGTATCGGTCCTCGACGACGACGGCCGCATGGTCGAGGGCTGCGAGGTCCGCCATGACGTACCGCAGTCGACCGCTGGTGAGGGTCGTGACGAGGTCGGACAGGGACTTGCGCTCGACCGCGGCGACGACGCGGCCGTCGAGCTCGACGGCGTAGTCCCCTGCGGGCAGGGCGCGCCGCTCGGTCATGGCCTGCTGGTCGGAGAACTTCCAGGCGTAGCGCTCGTGGCTGTCGATGTAGATGGTCAGGTCGCTCCGGCCGGACGCACGTGCGGTGGGGAGGCTCCCGCGGGGCCGCGCCTGCTTCGTCGTGCGACCGGTCTGCCAGAAGATCGCCTCCCGCCCGCCCCGGATATGGGTGAGGACGAACTGGGAGCGGTTCTCCCTGCCCCGGTCGAGAACGAGGTCGATGGCTGCTCCTCGGCGGACGCACGACCGGGTCGGGACGCGCTCGACGATCTCCGCATCCTCAGGCCAGGCCTCGGCGCGGTGGCAGTACACCTTCGCCGTGCGCGGCCAGGTCTCGCGGGCCTTGAGCACGATCCCGTGCGGGCCGAGAGGGATGCGGACCAGGTAGGGGAGGGTGCTGTCGGGCTCGGGGTTGCGGGCGATGACGAAGTCCTCCGGCACCCCGTCATCGTCGCATCGTCCTCAGGTGCGGAACCACCACCCGCAGGACTCAGTCGCGTCGTGCCTGGTCACAGAGGCGGAGGAAGGCTCCCAGAGCCACCATGTCGCGCGTGGACCGCGGGGCGAAGTCGGTGAGCACATCGGAGCGGACGATGTAGGCGGCGAACTGACCGCGGGATGTCGCGACGTTGAGCCGGTTGCGGTCCAGGAGGAATCCGATTCCCCGCGTCACGTTGCCGTGCGAGGAGGCCGCCATGGACAGGATCGCCACGGCCGCCTCCTGACCCTGGAACTTGTCGACCGTCCCGACCGGCACCTCGTCCCAACCGGCCTCGTCGAGAACCCGACGCAGCAGGTGGACCTGATTGTTGTAGGCAGTGATCACGACGATGTCGGTCGGTCGCAGTGGACGGGGACCGACGTGGGAGCCGTCGGCATCTCGTTCCGACGGGTCGTGCCACGTTCGTCCGACGAGACTCTCGACCAGACCGACCACCTCGTCGGCCTCCTCCGGCGAGGACGTCGAGTTGTCGCGATGCTCGACGATGCGCAGGTGCAGCCCCGGCTCGACCCCGTCGAGTGAGCGCGCGGCCGTCACGGACGCCTCGGCGTGCAGTTCGCCGTCGTAGGCGAGCTCGGAGACCGGCTCGGCCAAGGCGGGGTGCAGGCGCCAGGTGCGCTCGAGGAAGTACCCGCGCGCGGCGGGCAGGGTGCGCCCCTCGGCAGGGTCCTCCGGCAGGAGCCAGCCGAGGGCGGAGGCGTCGACCGGGTCGGGGTGGCTGCCGGTGCTCACCTGGGGCAGCTGGGCCGGGTCGCCGAGCAGGAGCAGCCGCGCTCCTGCGACGGAGGCCGCGAGCGTCTTGGCCAGGGAGTACTGACCCGCCTCGTCGATGACGACGAGGTCGAGCTGTCCGCGGTCGATCCGCCGCGTGTTGGTCAGGTCCCACACGGTGCCGCCGACGACGTACCCGGCGTCCGGGTCGGCCTCGGCCAGCTCGGTGACGAACCGGCGCAGGTGGTCCGCCTTGTCGAGGTCGGTCCATCGCGGCTCGGAGGTCTCGCGAGTGTGTTTGGCGACCTGCTCGGCGGGCAGGCCGGCGTCGATGACCGAGTCGAGGATGTTCTCGATCGCCTTGTGGCTCTGGGAGCACACGGCGACCTTCCACCGGTGGTCTCGCACGAGCCGGGCGATCACCCGGCCACCGACGTAGGTCTTGCCCGTCCCCGGTGGCCCCTGGACGGCGACGTAGGAGTCGTCCATGTCGAGGAGGGCCGCCGAGATCGCGTCGATGTAGCCGTCGGTGCCGTCCGCGACTGCGGGGAGCGGCCCACCGCTCCGCAGTCGCGGTGGACATCGGAGCAGCACGTCGATGGCCGAGCGGGCCGGCAGAGCCGGATGGGACTCGAGCAGCTGTTCGCCGATCTCGGCGAGAGCCGCATCGATCGAGTCGGTCCGCATGGCGTCGACCTCGACCAGGGCGACCGGCATCGCGTCGTGGGGCTCTCCGCCCGGGGCGGTCTCCTCGACCGTCACATGCTGTCGGAGCCGGTGGGTGCCGACCACCTCGTCCACGATCCCGACGACCGAGATCGTTCCCGACGAGACGCAGTACAGGTGACCGGGGCTCGGTGACATGGCCGCGGGGGCGGGCACCGCATACACGCTCTTGTAGGTGCGCCCGGGGCGCAGGGGTGCGCTGCCGAGCGGCTCTCCACTCAGCCGCAGGGTGCGCCTGGGCGTGCGCTGGCCGGGCCTGGTCATCGCCCAGTCGGCCCCGACCTCCGCGTCGCGCACGAGGAGCACCGTCTCGTCACCGCGGCGCCAGTCGCGGATCGGGGTGCGGAGCCGCTCGAAGTGACGCTGCCACGTGGGCTTGTCCTCGCGGGCGTGGAAGAGGACGGAGGAGGCGACCAGGGCCAGCACGCGCTGCTCCGGGGTGCGGTCCCCGGGGCGAACGCCGGCGACGAGGTCTCGGAGCCGCTCTTCGACTCGCATGAGGGCCAACCGTTGCCCGGACGGGGTGAACGGCTCGCTCACCACCTCCGGGAGGACACCGTGCGCCTTGGTCTGGGCCAGCAGCCACTCGCGCAGCTGGTAGGTCGACCGGCAGTCGTCCTCGTTGTAGCGCCGGATCTCGTCCAGCCGCTCGGCCTCCTCGTCCAGCCGGCCGGCCACCCGCGCCGCGACCGCCTCGTGGTAGGCCACGATCGAGGCGGCTCCCTCACTGACGCCGTCCTTGTCGCGCTCACCGCGGTAGAGCGCCTCGACCTTCTTCAGCGAGTACGAACGGTCGGAGATCCGGATCGACCCCCGGACCACGGAGTACAGGTCGACGAACACCCCGTCGCGAAGGAGCTGGTCGACGTCGTCCTCGCACACCCCGTGCCGCGCGGCCAGCCGGAGCAGGGCCGACGGCTCGTATGCGGCGTAGTGGTAGACGTGCAGGTCCGGCCAGCGCCGGCGCCGGTCCGCGAGATATCCGATGAAGTCGACGAGTGCCTGGCGCTCCTGCACCCGGTCGTGTGCCCAGAAGGCCCGGAAGGCCGGGTCGCCCCCTGAGGCGACCTCGTCGACCTCGACGACGCCGAAGAGGTACTCGAGCCCCCAGCTCGGATCGCCCCGCTCCATCCACATCGGGTCGCCCTCGAAGTCGAAGAAGATGTCCCCGTCGCTGCGGTTCGGGAGGAGTGCCAACAAGGCTGGGTCGACCACCTCGTGCCGAAGTGGACCACCGGAGTCGATCTGCTCGAGCTGGAGGCGTGCCTGCGCGGAGAGCCGCTCGAGGACACCCTCGCGCAGGTCGGGAACCGGCTCGGAGCGTCGTGCGAGCTCGCGGCGGGTCCGCACGCCGGCCTCGATGAGCCGCCGCCTCGTCGGCCCCCAGACGCCGGCGACCAACAGAAGGTCGTCGTGCTCCTCGAGCGCGACGGCACACACCTCGCAGCGCCCGCACGCCATGATGTCCTCGGCTGCCCACACGAGCGGGGTGTCGGCGGCCAGCCGCGCGGCCACGAGGGCATCGAGCCGAGCCCGACGCGTCCGGTAGACGGGGACGATCTCGGCGAGACGGAAGTCCTCGTGGACCCCCGAGCCGAGCACGAGTCGGGCGACCGGTGCCAACGCGACGCCCGCCTCGTCCAGAGCGGCGGCGTAGGCCGCGACCTGGAGCAGCGCCGCAACCGTCGCCGACCGCGCGAGCTTGGTGTCGCTGATCAGCCAGCCCCCGGGCGTGCGTTCGAGGAAGTCGATGTGACCGACGAAGGACCCGTCGTAGACGGTGCCCTGCGCCACGACCTCGACGGTCGGGTCCGCGAGCGCCGCGAGCGTCCGGTCGCGGGCCGCGGTCAGGCCCGTCTCGTCGTGGGCGGGCAGAGAGAGGTGGACGACCGCACCCTGCCCCGGGTGTGCCGAACGCAGGCGTCTCAGCTCCTCCTGCTCGTGCTCCCGGCCGAGCTCCGTGAGTCGGCTCTGCATCGGGTCCGGCTCGGGGTCCTGCCGCTCGAGCCGCCCGAGCCGCCGGTCGAGCTCCCGGAGCAGCGCGTACTCGCACTCGGTGGCGGCCCGCAGGTCGCTGGGGCTGAGCACGAGGCGGTCGGGGAGGAGGAACACGTCTGCGACTCTAGGTGAGCGCTCCGACACGACCGCCCCGGGTCAGCCGGCGTCCTTCGCGGACGGCGTGGTGCCCTTCTTCGCGCCCGTCCTCTTCGCCGACGTCTGCTTGGCGCCCGCCTTCGCCCTGGCCGTCGTCGCGGGCGCGGTCGCTCGACGCGTGGCGCGCTGCTTGAGACGCACCTGGCGCTGCGACCCCTCGGTGCGGGTCTCGAGGTAGGGCTGTTCGTCGACGAGGGAGCTGAGCTTCTGATGGCCGAAGTCGCGCGGGTCGAAGTCCGCGTGCGCCCGGCTCAGGTGCTGGCCGACCACACCGAGGGTGCTCCACCCGTCGTCGCTCGAGGTCGCGTTGATCGCCCTGGTCAATGCGCTCTGCAGGTTGATCCGGCTCGAGGCGGTGTCCGCATCCGACCCCGACGCCGTCTCCGTCGTGTCGGACTCCTCGGCCCGCTCCTGGTCCTGGAGCACCTCGAGGAAGATGAACTGGTCGACCGCACGCCGCAGCGACTCCGGCGTCTTGCGGCGGCCCAGGCCGTAGACCCGCTTGCCGGACTCGCGCAGCCGGGTCGCCAGCCGGGTGAAGTCCGAGTCGGAGGACACGATGGCGAAGGCCTCGACGTTGCCCTGCCACAGGAGGTCCATCGCGTCGATGATCAGGGCGGAGTCGGTCGAGTTCTTGCCCACCGTGTTCGAGAACTGCTGCACGGGCTGGATCGCGTTGCGCAGCAGCTCGGGCTTCCAGCTCGTGAGCTGAGTCGTGGTCCAGTCGCCGTAGGCGCGCTTGACCGTCGGAACGCCATACGTGGCCAGTTCCTCGAGGACCGCACCGATGTGTTTCGCCGAGACGTTGTCGCAGTCGATCAGGACGGCGATCCGGGTCGAGCTGCTCGCGTCGGTCTCCACGACATGCACCATATCCGGCCGGCTCCCGACGCCGGGTCTCCTAGATCCAGCTCGGGAACCACATCCGCCAACGCCACTCGGCGTACGGGATGACCTGCGCCGTGTAGACGGGCCAGAAGAAGGCGAAGACGAGCAGGACGAGGAGGCAGAAGCCGCCCACCGCGAGCAGGCCGACCTGGCGCCGCCACCACGGGGCCGTCGACGACCCGAGGACGAGGCCGAGCATGAAGGTCGCGGACAGCACGACCCACGGCACGAACGCCACGGCGTAGAACGTGTAGATCGTGCGCTCCTGGTAGGAGAACCACGGCAGGTAGAGCGCGGCGAATCCGGCGAGGATCGCGCCGGCGCGCCAGTCGCGGCGCAGCGCCCAGTGGTACAGGAGGAACACGATGCCGATGGTCGCGAGCCACCAGATCGGGATGGTCCCCACCGAGGTGATCGCCTTGCTGCAGAGCGTCACGGTGCACCCGTCCTCGCCCTGCTTCGGCCCCTCGTAGAAGAACGAGGTCGGCCGGCCCTGCACGAGCCAGCCCCACGGGTTGGTCTCGTAGGGGTGGTCACTGCGGAGTCCGATGTGGAAGGAGTAGGCGTCCTGGTGGTAGCGCCACAGCGACCGCACCGAGTCGGGGACCCAGCCGAACGCGGTGGACGGGTTCTGCGCGCCCCAGTCGCGCTGGTAGCCGTTCGCGCTGCGGAACCATCCGGTCCACGACGCGACATAGACCACCAGTGCGGTCGGCACGAGGGCGACGAACGCATACAGACCGTCCTTGAGGACCGCCGCCCGCGCCCAGTGCCGGACTCCCACCGCCCTCCTGGCCCCCATGTCCCACCAGACCGTCATCAGCCCGAAGACCGCCAGCGCGAACAGGCCCGACCACTTCGTGCCGATCGCGAGACCGAGGCTGATCCCGGCCACCCAACGCCAGGGCCGCCAGCCGAGCCACGGACCGTATGCGAGTCGCACCCCCTCGTCCAGCGCCCCGACCTTTCGGGCCAGGACCTCGCGCGAGGCGTCCCGGTCGACGAGGAGCGCCGCGAAACCGGTCAGGGTGAAGAACATGAGTGTGAGGTCGAGCAGACCGGTCCGGGAGTGGACGAAGTGGTGCCCCTCGAAGGCGAGAAGGAACGCGGCGATCGTTCCCAACAGGGTCGAGCGGAACAGCCGGCGGGCGACCCTCCCGACGACGAGGATCGAGAGGGTGCCGAGGACCGCGACGCCGAACCGCCACCCGAAGGAGGAGGTCGGGCCGAACAACCACTCACCCGCGGCGATGACCCACTTGCCGACCGGCGGATGGACGACCATGTCTCCGGTCGTGCCCCAGACGTCGGTCGTGCCGTTGGTGAACAGCTCGTCGGGCGTCTCGAGGCCGTCGCGGACCCGCAGCTCGACGCCGTGGTCGAGGAGCGAGACCCCCTGCTTGACGTAGTACGTCTCGTCGAAGACGAGCTGGTCGGGCCGTCCGAGTGACCAGAACCGGATGCCGCCGCCGATGACGGCCATGAGGAGCGGGCCGAGCCAGCCCCACAGTCGGTCGGCGGTCGAGCGGCCGTCGTAGCCCGGTCCGAGCAGCCGCAGGCGCAGCTCCTCGGTGCGGGTCATGCGCGCCATCGTATGCGGCACTCCCGTGAGCGTCCGCCGGCGGAGAGCAGTCGTCGGGCGTGGCAGGATCGCGGTCATGAGCGAAGCCGGAGGAGGGGTCGTCGTGCTCGCCGCAACCCCGATCGGGCGGGTCGGTGACGCGCCGCCCCGGCTGGCCGAGGAGCTCGCCGGAGCCGACGTCATCGCGGCCGAGGACACCCGGCGGCTCACCCGTCTGCTCCGCGAGCTGGGAGTCACGCCTCGCGGAACGGTCCTCAGCTACCACGAGCACAACGAGGCCTCCCGCACGGCGGAGCTGGTCGAGCGACTGGACGCCGGTGAGCGGGTCGTCCTCGTCACGGATGCGGGCATGCCGAGTGTCTCCGACCCCGGCTACCGGCTGGTCCGGGCAGCGGTCGACGCCGGACACGAGGTCACTGCCGTGCCGGGGCCGAGCGCCGTCCTCACCGCACTCGCGGTCTCGGGCCTGCCCGTCGACCGCTTCTGCTTCGAGGGGTTCCTGCCGCGACGTGCGGGGGAGCGCCGGCGGACTCTTGCCGGATTGTCGGGCGAACGCCGCACGATGGTCTTCTTCGAGGCTCCGCACCGGCTCGCCGAGTCGCTCACCGATCTCGCGAGCGCCTTCGGCCCGGACCGCCCCGCCGCCGTGTGCCGGGAGCTGACCAAGACGTACGAGGAGGTCCGCCGCGGGGCGTTGGCCGACCTGGCCCGCTGGGCCGAGAACGGGGTCCGCGGCGAGATCACGGTCGTCGTCGCCGGCGCCGACCCCGTCGCCTCCGCGGTCGAGGACCACCTCGGGACGATCGCGACCCGTGTGGCGGCCGGTGAGCGTCTCAAGTCGGTATGCGCGGAGATCGCCTCCGACACAGGGCTCTCGCGCAAGTCGCTCTACGACGCCTACCTCGCGTCGCGCGCGTGAGCGAGCCACCGCATACCCACGGGTAACCGGGCCAATCTCACAACGGAACGGGCCGGATCCCCCCGCGGCGTGATCCGCACCACGGGGTACTTTTGACCCGTGGCAACGACGACAGCACCCGCGAGGCGGGGGACGACGGCCCGTGGCACGACCGTCTTCCTGAAGTTCATCATGGCGACGACGGGCATCGTGTTCATCGGATACGTGCTCCTGCACATGTACGGCAACCTCAAGATCTTCGGTGGACAGGAAGCGTTCGACCACTATGCCGAGGGTCTGCGCACGTTCGGTGAGCCCCTGCTCCCGTACGGCGGGCTGCTGTGGATCGTCCGGATCCTGCTCATCGCCTCGATCATCGGCCACCTCTATGCCGCCTTCACGCTCTGGAGCCGCGCGAACTCCGCACGGTCCCAGCGGTATGCGGTCAAGAAGGCCGTGGGCGTCAGCCTCTCCAGCCGGACCATGCGGTGGGGCGGCGTCGCGCTTCTGATCTTCATCGTGTGGCACCTCTTCCACTTCACGATCGGCAAGCCGGCGGTCAACTCCTCGGTGTCGGCCAGCGAGGTCGCCGCATCGCCCTACGTCATGGTCGTGGCCAGCTTCCAGCTCTGGTGGATGACCCTCATCTACCTCGCCGCACTCGTGGCCCTCGGGTTCCATCTCATGCACGGCGTCTTCAGCGCCCAGCAGACCCTCGGCTGGACCCAGAGCCCGGCCGCCTACACGCGGGCCCGCGTCAGTGCCCAGGCCATCGCCGCCATCGTCGTCATCGGTTTCGCCCTGCCTCCGCTCGCCATCCTCTTCGGAATCGTCGAGTGACGAGCGCTTCGTCGGACCACTCAAGGAGAACTGCACCCATGGCACTCATCGACGGCCTCTACACCGAGGGCGAGAAAATCGCCGACACCAAGGCCCCCGGGGTTCCCATCGACCAGAAGTGGACCACGCGCAAGTTCGAGGCGGCCCTGGTCAACCCGGCGAACCGGCGCAAGCTGTCGGTCATCATCGTCGGCACCGGTCTGGCCGGTGCGGCCGCGGCGGCGACCATGGGGGAGGCCGGCTACAACGTCAAGTCCTTCTGCTACCAGGACTCTCCGCGAAGGGCGCACTCCATCGCGGCCCAGGGTGGGATCAACGCCGCCAAGAACTACAAGGAGGACGGCGACTCCGTCTTCCGGCTGTTCTACGACACGGTCAAGGGCGGCGACTACCGCGCGCGGGAGACCAACGTCTACCGGCTCGCCGAGGTGAGCGCGAACATCATCGACCAGTGCGTCGCGCAGGGGGTGCCCTTCGCGCGCGAGTACGGCGGACTGCTGGACAACCGGTCCTTCGGCGGCGTGCAGGTCTCGCGGACGTTCTACGCCCGCGGCCAGACCGGCCAGCAGCTGCTGATCGGCGCCTACCAGGCCCTCGAGCGTCAGGTCGCCGCCGGCACCGTCGCGATGTACACCCGGCACGAGATGCTCGAGGTGATCGTGACGGAGGACGCCGACGGCCAACGGCGCGCTCGGGGCATCATCGCCCGCGACCTCGTCACCGGCGAGGTCGAGACCCACCTCGCCGATGCGGTCGTGCTCGCGAGCGGTGGCTATGGCAACGTCTTCTTCCTCTCGACCAACGCCATGGGCTCCAACGTCACGGCGATCTGGCGCGCGCACCGAAAGGGCGCCTACTTCGGCAACCCCTGCTACACCCAGATCCACCCGACCTGCATCCCGGTCTCCGGTGACTACCAGTCCAAGCTGACGCTGATGTCGGAGTCGCTGCGCAACGACGGCCGCATCTGGGTGCCGAAGCGACGCGAGGACTGCGACAAGGACCCCCGTGACATCCCCGAGGAGGACCGCGACTACTACCTGGAGCGGATCTACCCGTCCTTCGGCAACCTCGTCCCCCGGGACATCGCGTCCCGGCAGGCGAAGAACGTCTGTGACGAGGGCCGCGGCGTCGGCCCGATGGTCGGTGACTTCCGGCGGGGCGTCTACCTCGACTTCTCCGACGCGATCGCGCGGATGGGCGAGGATGCCGTGCGGGCCAAGTACGGCAACCTCTTCGACATGTACGCCCGGATCACCGGCGAGGACCCTTACAGGACGCCGATGCGGATCTACCCCGCGGTGCACTACACGATGGGCGGGCTCTGGGTCGACTACGACCTGCAGTCGACGATCCCGGGTCTGTTCGTCACCGGAGAGGCGAACTTCTCCGACCACGGAGCCAACCGCCTCGGTGCCTCGGCCCTGATGCAGGGTCTGGCCGACGGGTACTTCGTCCTCCCGAACACCATCCGCGACTACCTGGCCAAGGGTCCGTTCGAGCCGCTGTCCGCCGACGCCCCGGCTGTGGTGGAGGCGCGGGAGTCCGTCGAGGCGCGCACGCAGCGCCTGTTGGCGATCAACGGTGAGCGATCGGTCGACTCCTTCCACAAGGAGCTCGGCCACATCATGTGGGAGTACTGCGGCATGGAGCGGAGCGCCGAGGGCCTCAACAAGGCGATCGAGCTGATCCGCAGCCTCCGCGAGGAGTTCTGGCGCAACGTGCGGGTGCTCGGCAGCGCCGACACCCTGAACCAAAGCCTCGAGAAGGCCGGGCGGGTCGCCGACTTCCTCGAGCTCGGCGAGCTCATGTGCATCGATGCGCTGCACCGACGTGAGTCGTGTGGCGGTCACTTCCGGGCCGAGTCGCAGACCGAGGACGGCGAGGCGCTGCGGCACGACGACGAGTACCTCTACGTCGCCGCGTGGGAGTTCAGCGGCAGTGCCGACGGTGTGGGTGGCTCGTTCGGGGTGATGGGTCCGCCCGTGCTGCACAAGGAGGACCTCGTCTACGAAGCGATCGAGGTCAAGCAGAGGAGCTACAAGTAATGAAGCTGACCCTGAAGATCTGGCGTCAGGCCGGACCGAAGGACAAGGGCGACCTCGTCACGTACCACGTGGACGACATCTCGGAGGACATGTCCTTCCTCGAGATGCTCGACGTCCTCAACGAACAGCTGATCGCCGAGGGGACCGAGCCCATCGCGTTCGACAGTGACTGTCGCGAGGGGATCTGCGGCACCTGCGGTCTGATGATCTCCGGTGAGGCGCACGGGCCGGAGCGCACGACGACCTGCCAGCTGCACATGCGCTCGTTCTCCGACGGCGAGACGATCACGATCGAACCGTGGCGGGCCGACCCGTTCCCGGTCATCCGCGACCTGGTCGTCGACCGGGGCGCGTTCGACCGGATCATCCAGGCCGGCGGGTTCATCTCCGTCAACACCGGTGCTGCTCCCGACGCCCACGCGACCCCCGTGCCCAAGGAGAGCGCGGACCGGGCGTTCATGGGTGCCGAGTGCATCGGGTGCGGCGCGTGTGTGGCGGCCTGTCCCAACGCGTCGGCGATGCTGTTCATGGGCGCCAAGATCACCCACCTCGGCGAGCTGCCGCAGGGTCAGCCCGAACGTGACGCCCGGGTCGTGAGCATGGTCAACCAGCACGACCACGAGGGCTTCGGCGGCTGCACGAACATCGGCGCCTGCTCGGCGGCCTGCCCCAAGGGGATTCCCCAGGACGTCATCTCGACGCTCAACCACGACCTGCGTCACGCCCTGCGCGCCGGTCGCTGAGGAGACGCCTCACCTTTCTCTCCCCAACCGGTAAAGGGCTTCTTCACCACGGTTATCTTCCGTGGCGAAGAATCCCTTTCCCACATGGGGAGAGAAACGTCAGAGCCAGCCGACGCGGTCGCGGAGGAGGGCGTAGCCGACGAACGCGATGACGTCGAGGAGCGTGTGCGCGATGACGAGCGGCATGACGCGGCGCGTGCGGGTGTAGAGCCACCCGAAGATCACGCCCATGACCGCATTGCCGACGAAGCCGCCGAACCCCTGGTAGAGGTGGTACGTCCCGCGGATCAGGGCGCTGGTCACGATGATCTGCCAGGTGCCCCACCCCGCCTGCGCCCAGCGGCGGAACAGGTATCCGATCATGACGACCTCCTCGAGCACCGCGTTCTGCGCGGCCGCGAGGACGAGCACCGGCACGGACCACCAGACGTCGACGAGGTTGGCGGCTGCGATCGTCGTGTTCATGCCCAGCTCCCGGCTGACCACATAGAGGGCCAGCCCCGGGATGCCGATCAGGGCGGTGAGCCCCAGGCCGGCGAGGACGTCCTGACCGGGCCGCCGCAGGTCGAAGCCCATCGACGCCCCCGGATGGGGGTCCTCCCGGTGCAGCAGATGCAGCGCCAGCAGGACGGGGACGAGGGCCAGGCCGATGCCGACCACCTGATAGGCGAGGTCCAGCCACGGTCGGTCCGGTGTGACCGAGCTGTTCATCGCGGTCGTCTGAGCGGACAGGGCCGTCTCCGCGGTGACCTTGCGGATGATCGACAGCACGGACCAGATGGCCGAGGCGCCGAGGGAGACGCCGAGGACGAGGGCGGTCTCGTGCAGGAGCGCGCTGCGGGACAGGCCCCCCGCAGGGGTCGCCTGCGTCGTCTCGGTCGGCCTGCTGCTCATCGGACCCAGGCTAGGCGTAAGCGGTGCGATCCCGACCCCGTCCGCGTCGCCTGATCCAGAGCCAGGTCCACACGAGGAGACCGAACATCGCGATGATGAGGATCGGCAGGAAGATCGCGATCAGGCTCAGCCCGACCGAGGCGCCGTCCTCGACGGTCGAGACCACCGGCGCACCCGCGCCGAGCGTCGCCGCGTTGACCACAGGCCGGGCCGCCATCTTCCCACCGTGGACGAAGAGGGCGACCACGACCCCGAGCACGACACCGACCCACGCGTTCTCCTGCATCCACGGACCCGACTCGATGTTCTCCGCCGCCTGGGCCGCCGCGAAGATGACACCGCCCATGGCGGGGCGGATGACGGTCTGGACGGTGTCGTTCAGGGTGTCGATCGCGGGGATCTTGTCGAGAGTGATCTCCGCGATGAGCAGGATCGTTCCGAACCCGATCGCCCACCAGCTCTCCATCCACGCATAGCTCGAGGGCAGCACGATGACGTCGGTGAACTTCGCGAAGAGCGCGACGATGAGGAACGGGATGTAGGCGTTGAAGCCCGCTGCGGCGGACAGACCCATCCCGGTCAGGGCTGCGAGCATCGTCGTGGTCCTCTCGACGTCGTGCGCCGGCGAGGACGAGAGCCCTGCGCACCGGCTGGACCGACCCTATCGATGCGCGGTCGCTCCGGACTCAGAACGCTCCGGTGGTCGACGCAATTCCATGCCTCCCTAGGATGGTCGCCATGTTCGTCCTCTCCGCCGTCGCCTGGCCGTACGCCAACGGTCCACGGCACCTCGGTCACATCGCCGGGTTCGGCGTTCCCTCCGACGTGTTCAGCAGGTACATGCGGATGGCGGGGCACGACGTGCTGATGGTCAGCGGTTCGGACGAGCACGGCACCCCCATCCTCGTGCTCGCCGACAAGGCGGGGGTCAGCCCGACCGAGTTCGTCGACGCCAACCACGCGGTCATCGCCGGCGAGCTGGCCGATCTCGGGTGCACCTACGACCTCTACACCCGGACCACGACGGCGAACCACTACGCGGTCGCCCAGGAGCTGTTCCGCCGGGTCTGGGAGAACGGCTACATGGTCGAGCGCACCCAGAAGGGTGCGATCTCCCCGACGACCGGACGCACGCTGCCGGACCGCTACATCGAAGGCACCTGCCCGATCTGCGGCTACGGCGAGGCCCGCGGCGACCAGTGCGACAACTGCGGCAACCAGCTCGAGCCCGAGGAGCTCATCGACCCGCGCAGCAAGATCAACGGCGAGACCCCGGAGTTCGTCGAGACCCAGCACTTCTTCCTCGACCTGCCGGCGCTTGCCGAGGCGCTGCGCACGTGGCTCGAGGGCCGGGAGGAGTCGGGGACCTGGCGTCCCAACGTCATCCGTTTCAGCCTCAACATCCTCGACGACATCAAGCCGCGCGCGATGACGCGGGACATCGACTGGGGCATCCCGGTGCCTCTCGACGGCTGGCTCGACCTGCCGACCAAGCGCCTCTACGTCTGGTTCGACGCGGTCATCGGCTACCTCTCGGCGTCGATCGAGTGGGCCCGCCGCACCGGCGACCCCGATGCCTGGCGCAGGTGGTGGAACCCGGTCAGCGGCATCGGCGCCGATCCCGGCCCGGACCAGGTGTCGTACTACTTCATGGGCAAGGACAACATCACGTTCCACTCCCAGATCTGGCCCGCAGAGCTGCTCGGGTATGCGGGGCGCGGGTCCCGCGGCGGCGAGCCGGGGGTCTTCGGCGAGCTCAACCTGCCGACCGAGGTCGTCTCGAGCGAGTTCCTCACCTTCGGCGACCGGCAGTTCTCCACGAGTCGTGGTGATGTCATCTACGTCCGGGACGTGCTCGACAGGTACGGCCCCGACGGAATCAGGTACTACATCTGCGCGGCGGGTCCGGAGAGCCAGGACTCGGCCTTCACCTGGCGGGACTTCGTGCAGCGCAACAACTCCGAGCTCGTCGCGGGCTGGGGCAACCTCGTCTCGCGCACCGCGGCGATGGTCGCCAAGAACTTCGGCGAGATCCCCGGTCCGGGCCCGCTCGAGCCGGTCGACGAGGACATCCGTGCCACGGTGGTGGGCGCCTTCGAGACCGTCGGACCCCTCCTCGAGCGCAACCGGGTCAAGGCGGCGCTCGCCGAGGTGATGCGCGTCGTCGGAGAGGTCAACGCCTACGTCTCGCGGACCGAGCCGTTCAAGCTCAAGGCCGAGGACGAACGCGAGCGGCTGGCCACCGTGCTCCACACGCTGGTCCAGTGCGTCAGCGACCTCAACACGCTCCTCGCGCCCTTCCTGCCCCACGCGGCGAACCGGGTCCACGCGGCTCTCGGAGGCTCTGGCGAGTTCATGCCGATGCCGGTGCTCACGGAGGTGGTGGGGCTCGACGACGCGGACGAGGGCAAGCGGTACCCCGTGATCAGCGGTGACTACTCGACCACGCCGCCCTGGCGCTCGGTCCCTGTGGTCGTCGGAACGCCGGTGACCAAGCCCACGCCCGTCTTCGCCAAGCTCGACGAGGCCGAGGTCCTCGCCGAGTGGGGACTGTCCTGAGACCGGGAGCGGCCCGATGAGTCACGGCGACCGGCCGCCCGCCCCGGACCCGCTGCCGCTCCCCGTCGTCGACAACCACACGCACCTCGACATGGGGCGCGGTGAGGAGCCACGTCCCGATCTGGGCCGGGCGCTGCGCGAGGCGGCCGCGGTCGGAGTGGACCGCGTCGTCCAGATCGGGTGCGACCTGCCCGGGGCGCGCTACACGATCGAGGCGGTCGACGCATACCCCTCGGTGCTCGGAGGAGTGGCTCTGCACCCCAACGAGGTTCCGCGTCTGGCCGCCCGGGGTGAGCTGGACGCGGCACTCGAGGAGATCGCGGCTCTCGCCGCACACCCGCGAGTGCGCGTGGTCGGTGAGACGGGTCTGGACTACTACCGCACCGGCCCTGAGGGGGTCGAGGTGCAGCAGGAGGCCTTCAGGTGGCACATCGACCTGGCCAAGCGGGGTGGCGCGGCACTGCAGATCCACGACCGTGACGCCCACGACGACGTCCTGCGGATCCTGCAGGAGGAGGGCGCACCGGAGCGCACCGTCCTGCACTGCTTCAGCGGGGATGTCGAGATGGCCCGGGTCTGCGTCGAGCGTGGGTACTACCTGTCCTTCGCCGGCACGGTCACCTTCAAGAACGCCCGGGACCTGCGTAACGCACTCGCGGTCGTGCCCCTCTCGCAGGTGCTCGTGGAGACCGACGCTCCGTACCTCACTCCGATGCCGTGGCGCGGCTCGACGAACTCGCCCTATCTCATCCCGCTGACGGTGCGCCGGATGGCCGACGTCCTGGGAGTGGCCGTCGCGACGTTGTGCGAAGCGCTGAGCGAGAACAGCGAGCGCGTCTACGGGTCGTGGCGACCCGTCGCGGAGGTCGGAGAGGGCCCGTGGCGGTGAGACGAGTCACGTCTCCGCCCACCGTCGTTACCAAAACTTGACCTTTGGTGGCCGGGCAGGGCAGCCTGGTACACGGACAGCCGGAGGCGTCGCGCCCCGGAGAGTCGGATCGAGACCTGGCGAGTATGAGCCGCCGGGTACGAGCCGAGTGCCCCACCCCTGCGGGGCACACCAGTCCCGACGGATAGCGCGTTCAGTGCCGTGCACGCTCTCCGGCGGTCGATGGTCGGTCGCGCCACACGCCCCCGCGGTTCCGGTGCTGCCCGCCGTCCTGGCCCTCTCCGAGGACACGCGGACCGGATCGTGCACACATCGGAGTATCTGTTGTTCCTCACCAAACTGCTCGCCTCTCGCAAGCTCGCGGCCGTCGCCGCAACCCTCATCTTCCTCACCACAGCCGGCGCCGGGATCGGCTATGCCACCCTCGTCAAGGACGTCACCCTCACCGTCGACGGTGAGGTGACCGACGTCCGCGGCATGCACGCCACCGTCGCCGACGTCCTCGCCAGCGAGGACATCGAGATCGGCGAGCACGATGTGGTTCAGCCCGCGCCGACGACCGAGGTCCGCGACGGTCAGAACGTCGTCGTCCGCTACGGCCGAGAGCTGAAGGTCAACGTCGACGGCGAGGTCACGGCGTACTGGACCACCGCCACGACCCTCGATGCCGCCATCCGTGACCTCGGCCTGCGCGTCGAGGGCGCCGAGCTCTCCGCCAGCCGCTCGCAGACCCTCGGTCGCGAGGGACTTGCGCTGCGGGTCATCATGCCCAAGGACGTCACCCTGACCGCCGACGGCGAGAAGACCGAGATCACCTCGACCGAGCGCACCGTGGCCGCCATGCTCCGTGAGGCGGGCGTCGCCCTCGGCGACGACGACATCGTCACTCCCGAGCTCGGCACCGTCATCACCCCTGGCCTGGCCGTCACCGTCAAGCGGGTCAAGATCGAGGAGAAGACCGAGGCCGTCGCGGTCCCGTTCACCACGGTCGAGGAGAAGAGCAGCGACCTCTACAAGGGACAGACCAAGACCAAGACCGAGGGCGTCAAAGGCAGCAAGGACGTGACCACCGAGTACACCTACACCGACGGCAAGGTCACCAAGGAGAAGGTGCTCTCCGAGAAGGTCACCAAGAAGCCGACCAGCCGCGTCGTGCTCGTCGGCACCAAGGAGCGGCCGGCCGCCCCGGCGCCTTCCTCGAGCGGTTCCTCGAGCAGCTCGTCGAGTTCCTCGTCCAGTGCCGGGAACACCTCGGGTGCCGGGATCAACCTCGCCAACGCGGCGATGTGGGACCGGATCGCGCAGTGCGAGTCCGGCGGTCGCTGGAACATCAACACCGGGAACGGGTACTACGGCGGCCTCCAGTTCAACTACAACACGTGGCTCTCGGTGGGCGGTGACGACTTCGCCCCGCGCGCCGACCTCGCCAGCCGCGCCGAGCAGATCACCGTCGCCAACCGCCTCTACGCCCAGCGCGGGCTGCAGCCGTGGGGCTGCGCCCACGCCGCCTGAGGCCTCCAGCGCCATCCGCGGGACCTCACCCGAACCGAGGCCCGCACAGCATGACGGCCAGCCGCACTAGGCTGGCCGTCATGCTGTCCGCGCGCGAGATCAGAGCCCGCGCGGCCGAGCTCGACATCCGTCCGACGAAGCAGTGGGGCCAGAACTTCGTCGTCGACGCCAACACCGTCGAGCGGATCGTCCGTCTGGCCGAGGTCCACGAGGACGATGTCGTCGTCGAGGTCGGACCGGGCCTGGGGTCACTGACGCTGGCTCTCCTGCCGCGGGTCGCGAGGGTCGTCGCGATCGAGGTCGATCCGGTCCTGGCCGCCGCATTGCCGGACACGGTCGCCGACCAGGCCCCCGCATACCGCAGTCGTCTGGACGTCGTCCATCAGGACGCTCTCACGGTGACGACCCTGCCGGGACCCGACCCGACGGCTCTCGTCGCGAACCTGCCCTACAACGTCTCCGTGCCGGTCGTGCTGCGCTTCCTCGAGCGCTTCCCCGGTATCAGGACCATGCTCGTCATGGTCCAGCTCGAGGTCGCCCACCGGCTCGCCGCCTCGCCGGGGACGAAGATCTACGGAGTGCCGAGTGTGAAGGCGGCCTGGTATGCGGACGTCCGACTCGTCGGCACTGTTCCGCGGACCGTCTTCTGGCCGGTGCCCAACGTCGACTCGGGCCTGGTGCGCCTGGACCGTCGTGAACCCCCGGCGCACGACGTGGGCCGTGAGGCGGTGTTCGCCTGTGTAGACGCCGCGTTCGCACAGCGGCGCAAGACCCTGCGGGCGGCGCTGGCCGGCTGGGCCGGAAGCCCCGCCGCCGCGGAGGAGGCCTTGCGCGCCGCTGGCATCGACCCCCGCACCCGTGGGGAACAGCTGACCGTCGGAGAGTTCACGGCGGTCGCCCGTGCCCGGGAGCAGAGTCAGCGGTAGGCCGACTACCGGTAGACCACGACCTTGGTCCCGACCTTGGTGTGGTTGAACAACCACTCGGCCCCCGCCCAGTCCCGCAGGTTGACGCACCCGTGGCTGCCCCAGTCGCCGACCCAGCCGTCGCGGGCGAATCCGTAGCTGTAGTGGAACGCCTGCCCGCCATAGAAGTACACCGAGAACGGCATCGGGGTGTTGTCGTAGGTGTAGCTGACCTCGTTGCGGACCTTGCGGGTCACGTAGAACGTGCCTTCGGCCGTCGAGTACATCCGCTCGCGACCGTTGACGTCGTAGGCGCGGCCACCGAAGCGAGCATCGAGTGTCCGGACGATTCGTCCCCTGTCGACGTAGTAGACCTTGCGGTCGTTCTTGGAGGCGCAGACGACGACCCCCGAGGTGTAACAGCGCGGGTCCAACCGGGTGCGGGTGAGGGTGACGGTGGGGCTGTAGTAGCGGGTGCCGCCTACGGTGACCACGACGCGGAAGGTGTGGGTGCCGGGCGTGGAGGCGCCGTAGGTCAGGGGGAGCACGTAGGAGCCGCGGCTGTCGGTGGTGCTGGTCTGGCTGGTCGACCAGGAGCCGCCCTTGAGGGCCTGGACCGAGACCGGCGCGTTGGGGGCGCCGGTCGCGGTGCCCCAGACGTTGCTCGCGGTCCTGATGACCTTCGTGCCGGCGGTCTTGGCCGTGACCGTGACAGCAGGCGCGGTCGTTTCGGTCGGTGTCGGCTCTGAGGTTGGTGTCGGCTCCGAGGTCGGCAGCGGCTCTGAGGTCGGCGCCGGCTCTGAGGTCGGCGCCGGTTCGGAGGTCGGCGTCGGAATCGGCTCAGCCGCCGCGGACGACACACCAGCCGCCATGACGGCCACCGAGGTCATGACGACGACAAGCCTCCGCGCTGTGCCGCGGGCGCCCCCCCACATACTCACGGTGACCTTCTCTCTCATCGATGAGCCACACCCTGCCGGCGGCCAGCGCGCTGATCGTAGCGTCTGGAGGAAGGCCGAGGAAGGCATTCGGTGAACGACCGGACGAACGGCCAACGGCTGCCGGGTGGTTAGGGTGAGTGGATGACCTCGGCGATGCGCACTTCCCCGTCCGTGACGGTTCGCGCGCCGGCCAAGGTCAATCTCGAGCTGCGGGTGGGACCGGTGCGTCCCGACGGCTTTCACGGGCTGGCGACCGTCTACCAGGCCGTCTCCCTCTATGACGAGGTGACGGTCCGTGCGGCCGACGAATGGTCCGTGACGGTCGAGGGCCCGCGAGCTCTCGGCGTGCCCGCCGACGACTCCAACCTCGCGATGCGGGCCGCGCGGGCGCTGGCGGCGGTGCACGGCATCGATGAGCCTGTCGAGATCGTGATCGACAAGGACATCCCCGTCGCCGGCGGTATGGCCGGCGGCTCCGCGGACGCCGCGGCGGCACTGGTGGCCTGTGACTGGCTGTGGGGACTGAGCAGCTCGCGCGAGGAGCTGGCCGAGATCGGTGCCGAGCTCGGGTCCGACGTGCCGTTCCTCGTCTACGGTGGCACGGCGATCGGCACCGGTCGAGGGGAGGTGGTCGCTCCCGTGCTCACCCGGGGCACGTATCACTGGGTCTTCGCCGCCGCCGATGTCGGCCTGTCGACCCCGGCGGTCTATGCAGAGTTCGACCGGCTCGCCTCGGACCGGGAGATAGCCGACCCCGTCACGTCGCCGGACCTGATGAGCGCCTTGCGCTCCGGGGACCCCGCCGCTCTCGGCGCCCGCCTGGTCAACGACCTCCAGCCTGCGGCCATCTCGCTGCGCCCCGAGCTCGGCGAGCTGCTCACGGACGGACTGTCCTACGGCGCGCTCGGCGGGATCGTCTCCGGCTCGGGTCCGACGGTGGCGTTCCTCGCGGCCGGGCACGAGAGCGCGATCGACCTCGCGGTCGCCCTCACCGCATCCGGTGCGGTCACCGAGGCCCACCGCGCCACCGGTCCGGCCCACGGGGCGAGCCTGCGCGGCGTCCCTCGCGTGGACTGACCGCCGCCGACCCAGACCCCCAGCCCGAGAAGACCACCTATGGCCGCACTGCCACCCACCAGCCTCGTCAACGCCGAGCGCGTCACCGTCGGCTTCGGTCTCGATCCCGTCCTCGAGGAGGTGTCTCTCGGTATCTCCGGCGGCGACCGGATCGGGATCGTGGGCCGTAACGGCGGGGGGAAGTCCACGCTCATCGCGATTCTGGCCGGCCTGCGCGCTCCCGACTCCGGACGCGTGTCGCGCACCGGTGGCGTCAGCGTGGGAGTGGTCCGTCAGGACGACGAGCTCGACGAGGGGGGCACCGTCCGCGACAACGTCCTCGGCGGCGTCGCCGAGCACGACTGGGCCGGTGACCCCGCCGCCCGGGACGTGGTGACCGGCCTGCTCGGACCGCTCGGGGGCGGCGCGGTCGAGCTCGATACGTCGATCGCGGCCATGTCGGGCGGCGAGCGCCGTCGAATCGCCCTGGCCCGTGAGCTCGTGCGGGCGCCTGACGTGCTCTTCCTCGACGAGCCGACCAACCACCTCGACGTCGAGGGGGTCGCCTGGCTCGCCGACCACCTGGTGAGTGGGTACGCGCGGGCCGACCGCGCGCTGGCCGTCATCACCCACGACCGGTGGTTCCTCGACGCCGTCGCGACCCGGACCTGGGAGGTGGTCGACGGCGGCGTGACACCGTTCGACGGGGGCTATGCCGCATACGTCCTCGCCAAGGCCGAACGGGAGCGGATGGCCGGCGTGGTCGCCGACCGCAGGTCCAACCTGCTCCGCAAGGAGCTCGCCTGGCTGCGACGGGGTCCGCCCGCCCGCACGAGCAAGCCCAAGTTCCGCATCGACGCGGCCAACGCCCTCATCGCGACCGAGCCGCCACCCCGCAACGACGTCGAGCTGTTGGGGTTCGCCACCGCGCGGTTGGGCAAGGACGTCGTTGACCTGCACGACGCGAGCGTGGTGGTGCCCGGCCAGGACGGCGGGCATCGCACGCTCCTGGATCGGGTCACGTGGCAGCTCGCCCCGGGTGAGCGGGTCGGGATCGTCGGGGTCAACGGCGCCGGCAAGTCGACGCTGCTGCGTGTCATCGCGGGAGAGCAGCCGCTGACCTCGGGGCGGCGCAAGCAGGGCGTCACCGTGGCGATCGGCCATCTGACCCAGGATGTGAGCGAGCTCGAGCGGTTCGCCCGCTGGCGGGTCATCGAGGCCGTCGAGGACGTGCGGTCATACGTCCGGCTCGGCTCCAAGGAGCTGAGCGCGGCCCAGGTCGCCCAGCGTCTCGGGTTCACCGGCCCCGCGCAGCAGACGCGGGTCGCAGACCTGTCCGGCGGCGAGCGCCGGAGACTCCAGCTGACCCGCATCCTCATGGCCGAGCCCAACGTGCTCCTCCTCGACGAGCCGACCAACGACCTGGACATCGAGACGCTCACCTCGCTCGAGGACGTGCTCGACGGCTGGGCGGGCACGCTGCTCGTCGTCTCGCACGACCGCTACCTGCTCGAGCGGGTGTGCGACCGGCAGGTGGCACTGCTCGGCGACGGCCGCGTCCGCGACCTGCCCGGCGGTGTGGAGGAGTACCTCAGACTCCGCCGGGCGGCCGTCGCGACCGCCGACCAGGCGACCCTCACCGGTGGCTCGGTCGGGGCGGCCTCGCCCACGGCCGGCACGGTCAGCCCGGCCGAGCAGCGCGAGGCCCGCAAGACGATGGCCCGGGTCGAGCGACAGCTCGCCCGCCTGGCCGAGCGTGAAGCGAAGGTGCACGATGCGATGGCTGCGGCGGCCACGGACCATGCTCGGGTGCTCGAGCTCAACCGGGACCTGCGCGAGATCGTCGACGATCGCGAGGCGCTCGAGCTCGAGTGGCTCGAGGCCGCCGAGGTGATCGAGGAGTAGGTCGAGCCGGGTTGGACTAGAGCAACGTGCTCCAGTAGCTCCAGAACCGGACGATGATCAGGGCGATGACCAGCCCGAACCAGAACAGCAGGATCACCCAGCGGAACGTGAGGAAGAACCCGCCGATCCCCGTCTCCGGGCTGGCATCCGGGTCCTGGTCCCGCCCCGCCAGGACATGGGCCGCGGTGAAGACGAAGATCGGCACGGTGACCGCCCACACGACCATGCAGTACGGACAGAGGTAGTTGATCGCATACAGGCTCTGGTGGGCCAGCCACGTGACGAAGAGGAACCCGAGCACCGTCCCGGCGAGCAGCGAGAACCAGAACCAGCGCGCGAAGCGCGCACCGGCCAGCAGGCCGGCACCGATCGTCACGACGACCGCGAACGCCGCCACGCCGAGGATGGGGTTGGGGAACCCGAACAGCTCGCCCTGCCAGCTCGTCATCACCGAACCGCACGCCATCACGGGGTTGAGGCTGCAGGTGGGGATGTAGTCGGGGTCCTTGAGCAGCTCGATCCGCTCGATGAGCAGGGCGGCGGCGGCGACGAGGCCGATCAGGCCGCCCACGACGTAGAGCCAGGCGAGCGCGCGCGGGGTGCGGGAGGTGGGAGTCATGGGTATGCGGTGGTCCGGTCTAGGAGATGAGGTGGTCCGATGAGGTGGTGAGGAGGCGACGCAGGACTCGCGGAAGTGCCGCGCGATCTCCGGGGTCCAGTGTGGCGACCAGGGCGTGCTCGTGGTCGAGCAGGGTGCCCATCGCGCCGTCCACGACGTCGCGACCGGAGGTCGTCAGGCGCACCAGGACGCCGCGACGGTCCCGGGGGTCGGGTCTGCGCTCGACGAACCCGCGATCGATGAGTCGGTCGACCCGGGTCGTCATGGTGCCGCTGGTGACGAGGGTCTCGGCGACGAGCTGGCCAGGGGAGAGCTCGTACGGATCTCCGGCTCTCCGGAGCGCGGCGAGCACGTCGAACTCCCAGGCGTCGAGGTCATGCTCGGCGAAGGCCGCAGTGCGGATCCTGGCGTGCTGCTTGGCGATCCTGGCGATGCGGGACAGGACGTGCAGCGGTTCGACGTCCAGGTCCGGGCGCTCGCGCTGCCACGCCGCGACGAGGCGGTCGACGTCGTCGCCGGGGCTGCCCTCGAGGGGTGAGAGGTCCTCGGACCGCCCGCGACGCATTGACATGTGGACAGTCTAGCCGCCGTCAAGTATCTTGACATCAAGATAGATGGATCGAAGGATAGGGCATGGCCGAGACGACCTGGGACCCGACGCAGTACGCGCGGTTCGGAGACGAGCGGGGGCGGCCCTTCCGCGACCTGCTGGCCCGGGTGGGTGCCGCCGAGCCGGCCGTCGTCGTGGATCTGGGCTGTGGCAACGGTCCACTGACCCTGACGTTGTCCGCGCGGTGGCCGCGCGCGGAGGTGATCGGGCTGGACTCCTCACCCGAGATGCTGGAGGCCGCCCGCACGCTCGACACCGACGGGTCGGTGCGATGGGTCCGGGCCGACCTGCGCGACTGGGACCCGTCGTCCCTGGGTGTCGCGCCGGACGTCGTCGTGACCAACGCGACTCTGCAGTGGGTGCCGGATCACGTCCACCTGATCACGCGGGTCGTGTCCGCCCTGGCCCCCGGCGGGTGGTTCGCGATGCAGGTGCCGGACAACTTCGGCGCCCCGTCGCACGCGTTGATGCGGGACGCAGCATCGGCCCACCGGCGATCGACGGATCTGCTGCCGGCGGTGTCGCGACTGGCCGTCGAGCCGCCGGAGGCCTATCTCGAGCTCCTCGCCGGCCTCGGGTGCGAGGTCGACGTCTGGAGCACGACCTACCTGCACGTGCTCGACCCCGCGGGAGAGGTCGATGATCCGGTGCTCGAGTGGGTGCGGGGGACCGGACTGCGGCCGGTGCTCGCCGTGTTGACCGATCCCGACGAACGCGAGGAGTTCCTCGCGGACTACCGCGCCCGGCTGCGCGAGGCCTATCCGCGAAGCGCCGCGGGTGTCGTCATGTCGTTCCGCCGGACTTTCGCCGTCGCTCACACGAGGGAGGCCTGATGGCCGCAGTCGGACTGCATCATGTGCTCATCGCCTGCCCGGCTGGCTCCGAGGACCTCATGCGCGAGTTCTACTCCGGGGTGGTCGGCCTCCGGGAGATCCCCAAGCCACCGCAGCTCGCCGCCCGCGGCGGGGTGTGGTTCGCGGTGGGCCAGCAGGAGCTGCACTGCGGCGTCCAGGGTGAGGACGGCGGTGGGTTCGTGCCGGCCCGCAAGGCTCACCCGTGTCTCGTCGTCGACGACCTCGATGCCCTGGCGGCCGCGGTGGCCGACCGGGGAGGGGAGGTCGTCTGGGCCGACGAGATCCCCGGCGTGCGGCGCTTCCACACGAGCGACCCGGTCGGCAACAGGGTGGAGTTCCAGGCCCAGCGGTGACTCGGGCTGCCGTGCTGTGAACGGACTCAGTCGTCGAACGGCTCGGTCAGGGTCGGCTTCCGCTCGAGGTCGGTCAGGCCGTTCCACGCCAGGTTGACGACGTGGGCCGCCACCTCGTGCTTCTTGAACTTGCGCGAGTCGAGCCACCACTGACCGGTCATGGCGATCATGCCGACGAGCATCTGCGCGTACATCGGCGCCGCCTTGGGGTCGAGCCGGTGTCGTTTGAACGCGGCGACGAGGATGTGCTCCACCTGGCTCGCGACGTCGGACATCAGGCTGGCGAACGTGCCGGTGGACTGCCCGGGAGGACTGTCCCGCACGAGGATCCGGAACCCGTCCGTCGAGCCCTCGATGTAGTCCAGGAGCGCGAGCGCGGCACGCTCGATGATCTGGCGTGAGGTTCCCGGGGAGGTGAGCGCCCCCTGGATCGCCGCGAGAAGGGCGTCGATCTCACGATCGACGACCACCGCATACAGGCCCTCCTTGCCGCCGAAGTGCTCGTAGACGACCGGTTTCGACACGCCGGCCGCGGCGGCGATCTCCTCGACCGAGGTGCCTTCGAAGCCGCGCTCGGCGAAGAGCTTGCGGCCGACCATCACGAGCTGCTCACGCCGCTGCTTGCCGGTCATGCGGGCGCGGACGACCGCTGCGCGCGTCGGAGGTGGGCTCGCCGTCATGGCTTCCATCATGCCTTGCACGTGCGGACGGTCCCAGGCCGCCCGCGGGCCGCACGGCACCGGCGTGCACGCCCGCACGCCCACGTACGGTGAGGGCATGGAATTCCGATACCTCGGCAACAGTGGACTGAAGATCTCCGAGATCACCTACGGCAACTGGCTCACCCACGGCTCCCAGGTGGAGAACGACGTCGCGACCCAGTGTGTGCGGGCTGCGCTCGACCACGGCATCAGCACGTTCGACACCGCGGACGTCTACGCAAACACCAAAGCCGAGAGCGTGCTCGGCGACGCGCTGCACGGTGAGCGGCGCGAGAGCCTCGAGATCTTCACCAAGGTGTACTGGCCGACCGGCCCGGGCGGAAAGAACGACACCGGCCTGTCCCGCAAGCACATCATGGAGTCCATCGACGGCTCGCTGACCCGGCTCCGCACCGACTACGTCGACCTCTACCAGGCCCACCGCTACGACACCGAGACCCCGCTCGAGGAGACGATGCAGGCCTTCGGCGACGTCGTCCGAGCCGGCAAGGCGCTGTACATCGGCGTCAGCGAGTGGACCGCCGACCAGATTCGTGCCGGTCACGAGCTCGCGAAGGATCTCGGCATCCAGCTCATCTCCAGCCAGCCTCAGTACTCGATGCTGTGGCGGGTCATCGAGGGCGAGGTCGTCCCGACGTGCGAGGAGCTCGGCATCGGGCAGATCGTGTGGAGCCCCATCGCGCAGGGCGTGCTCACCGGCAAGTACGTTCCCGGCCAGGCGCCCCCGCAGGGTTCTCGGGCCGCTGACGAGAAGGGCGGAGCCGACATGATCAAGCGGTTCATGAACGACGACGTGCTCGGACGAGTCCAGCAGCTGAAGCCGGTCGCAGACGAGGCCGGCCTGAGCATGGCTCAGCTCGCAGTCGCCTGGGTTCTGCAGAACCCCAATGTCTCCGCGGCGATCGTCGGCGCCTCGCGACCGGAGCAGGTCGGCGAGAACGTCAAGGCCGCCGGGGTGCGGCTCGAGCCCGAGCTGATGACGCGGATCGACGACGTGCTCGGCGACATCGTCGAGCGGGACCCCGGCAAGACCGCCGAGACGGCTCCGAAGGGCCGCGTGGTCTGAGCCGGCCCCGCTGGCCGCCGCGCTGAGGCGCGGACTGCGGGTCGGGCACTGACAGCTCGTGGCCGGCTCGTTCCTCGCCGGTTCGAGCTCCCCGGGTAGGAATCGAACCTACGTCGCTAATCCTGATTCAAAGTCAGGCGGGCCCTACCAGCAGACCAACCGGGGAACGAGTCCGTGCGGACCCGAGCGTCAAGGGTAGACCAGGCCACCCCGGACCCCCTCGCGACGAGAGATGGTTGTGGACACGCCTGCGGCCGAGAAGCGCGTCCACAACCATCCGTCGTCGGGTGGCGCGTGCGCAGAACCATCCCTCCTCGGCGGCGGTGTGACGGGGAGTGCCTCAGACGCGGCGCGGCCTCACACCACGCCCAGGACTCGGGGTGCCGGTCGACGATCGGGGCGAGGCTGACCATCACCTCGCAGACCGCCTGCTGGAACTCGGTCTCGCCCGGGTTGCGACGCAGGACGGCGTCGACGTTGTCGCGAAAGCTGGGGGTGGAGGGCGTCGTGCGGCATGTCCCTCACTGCGCCGAAGCCGCCGGGAGGCGGTCGAAGCGGTTCCGCGCGGCGGCTCCCCCCGCGGATCTGCGCTCCTGTATGCGGTCCTCACCCATCGCGGGAGTGTCGCCTTCCCACTCCGCGAGACCAGACAGAGATTTCTGCGCTCTGGCGTTTACAGCGTTTTGTTTCTGTGGTTTTATGTCTGTATAGCGATGCACCACGCATCACCGGGTGACGAAGGAGCGCCGTGTACGCAGCCGAACGCCAACAGCGGATCATGGCCGATGCCCGTCGGGACGGCCGGGTCGAGGTGGCCGCGCTCGCGGAGGCCCTCAACGTCACGCCCGAGACCGTCCGGCGCGATCTCACTGCCCTCGAGCGACGAGGCACCCTCCGCCGCGTCCACGGCGGCGCCATCCCGGTCGACCGGCTCGAGCTCGAGCCCACCCTGGCTACCAGGACCGGTCGACTGACGGAGGAGAAGCGGCGCATCGCCGCAGCAGCCCTCGAACAGGTCCCGACCGAGGGCACGGTGATCCTCGACGCCGGCTCGACGACGCTCGCGGTCGCCGACCTCTTCCCGCGCGAGGGCGACGTGACGGTCTTGACGAACAGCGTCGCGGCGGCGGCGGTCCTGACGGCCAACCCCGGTGTGACCCTCTACCTCATCGGCGGACGGATCCGCGGCGTCACCGGCGCGGCCGTCGGGGAGTGGGCTCTGGCGGCCCTGCGCGACATCTGCGTCGACGTCGCCTTCCTCGGCACGAACGGCTTCTCGACCGCCCGGGGGCTCACGACCCCCGACCAGTCCGAGGCGCTCGTGAAGCGCGCCATGGTCGGGGCCGCCCGACGTCGGGTGCTCGTGAGCGACTCGACGAAGTCGGCCGACGACCACCTGCACCGGTTCGCCGACCTCGCCGACATCGAGCTGATCATCACCGACACGGGCCTCGACGCCGACGTCGCGGCCGAGATCAGGACCTACGGACCGGAAGTGGTGCTCGCATGATCGTCACCCTGACCCCCAACCCCAGCCTCGACCGGGCGATCACCATCCCCGAGCTGCGCCGCGGCGAGGTGATCCGCGCCAGCTCGAGCCGCGTCGACCCGGGCGGCAAGGGTGTCAACGTCGCCCGGGCCCTCGCCGCGCAGGGCACCGACACCGTGGCGGTCCTGCCGAGCGGCGGCCCCGAAGGGCACATGATGGAGGAGCTGCTCGCCGAGGCCGGCGTCCGCGCCGTCACCACCCCGGTCCAGGGCTCACTCCGGATGAACATCAGCGTCCTCGAGCCCGACGGCACGACCACCAAGCTCAACGAGCCGGGGCCCACCCTCACCGACGAGACCGTCTCGGCCCTCCTGGCGGCCACCCTCGAGGCCGCCCGCGGAGGTGGTTGGGTCGTCGGCTGCGGCAGCCTTCCGCCCGGGGCGCCGATCGACCTGTATGCGACGCTCACCTCTGCAGCGCGCGAGGCCGGACTCTCGGTCGCCATCGACTCCTCCGGCGAGCCCATGACGCACGCGGCCGCGGCACTGCCGAACCTCATCAAACCGAACCACGAGGAGCTCGAGGAGCTCGTCGGCAGGCGGCTCGACACCGTCGGCGACGTCCGGGACGCGGCGTGCGGCCTCGTGGACCGGGGCATCGAGACCGTCGCGGTCAGCCTCGGCGGTGACGGGGCACTCCTCGTCACGGCCGACACGGTCGTGCACGCAGGTGCCGCGATCACCACCCCCCGATCCACCGTGGGCGCCGGCGACTGCATGCTCGCCGGCCTGCTCAACGGCCTGTCGCGCGGGGACGCCCCCGCCGACGCCCTCTCCGCAGCGGTCACCTGGGGTGCCGCCGCGGTGACCCTCCCGGGCAGCCGGGTCCCCGGCCCCGCCGACCTCGCTGGCATCTTCGCCCACGTGGACCCCTCGCCCGACCTCTCCCGATCCCTCCGCCGCTGACTCTCAGACGCTGACCCTTCTGCGCTGACCCCTCTGAAAGGACCTCGCATGGCGCTCATCACCGAAGGTCAGGTCATCCTCGACCTGGCCGCCCCCGACCGGCACGAGGCGACCCGGCTGCTGGCCGAACGTCTCGTCGCCACCGGTCGATGCACCGACATCGACACCTTCATCGCCGACGTGCGCGCCCGCGAGGAGAAGATGGCGACCGGCCTGCCCGGCGGTATCGGCATCCCGCACGCACGCAGCGCGGCGATCACCGAGCCGTCGCTCGTCTTCGGCCGCTCCACGGACGGCATCGACTGGGGCGCCAAGGACGGCCCGGCCCGGCTCGTCTTCCTCATCGCCGCCCCGGAGGCCGGTGGGGAGGCCCACATGCAGATGCTGCCGAAACTCGCGCGGGCGCTGATGAAGAAGGACTTCAAGGAGGCGCTGGCCGCCGCGACGAGTGAGGCCGAGGTCGTCGACATCGTCTCCCGCGAGGTCGCGCTCGACGCACCGGCGGCCGGTGCGGCCGCTCCTGCGGAACCGACCGCGGACACGACCGCGCCGCCGGCCGCTCCGGCCACGGCTTCCGCCTCGGCAGCAGGAGCGGCCACGGCAGCCGGAGCCACCACGGCGACCGCCGCCGAGCCCGCCGGCACGGCCCGAGGGCTCAAGCTCATCGGTGTCACTTCCTGCCCGACCGGCATCGCGCACACCTACATGGCCGCCGAGGCCCTCGAGGCCGCGGCCCGCGAGGCCGGTCACGAGATCCTCGTCGAAACCCAGGGCTCGGCGGGGTCGAAGCCGCTCACAGCCGCCCAGATCGCCGACGCCGACGCCGTGATCTTCGCGCACGACCTGCCCGTCAAGGACCTCCACCGGTTCACGGGCAAGCCCACGGTCGACGTCGGGGTCAAGAAGGCGATCTCCGACGGGCCGGCGCTCGTCACCCAGGCCGAGCGGCTGGCCGCCGAGTGGGCCGCCGACCCGACGAAGGCCGCCGCTGCCGGCATCACGACGCACGACGCCCTGACGACGAAGGTCGAGGACAACGTCGGGACGGGAACGAAGATCCGCCAGTGGCTCATGACGGGTGTCTCCTACATGATCCCCTTCGTCGCCGCCGGCGGCATCCTCATCGCCCTGTCGTTCATGCTGGCCCAGGTCTCGCTCGGCGAGAACGGCGCCATCGAGATCGTGCAGTACAACCTGACGAGCGACGACCAGTACAACATCGCCCAGAACTTCGACGCGCTGAGCCTGACCGCGTGGGCGGCGCTCCTCTTCGTCATCGGTGGGGCGGCCTTCGGCTTCCTCGTGCCGATCCTGTCCGGGTTCATCGCCTTCGCCATCGCCGACCGGCCGGGCCTCGTTCCCGGAATCGTGTCCGGGTTCATCGCCAACACCATGAACGCCGGCTTCCTCGGCGGTCTCGCGACGGGCTTCATCGCCGGCTTCGCAGCGCGGTGGATCTCGAACTGGAACGTCCACAAGGGAGTTCGCGGTGTGATGCCGGTCGTGGTGACACCACTGCTGTCGACGCTCTTCACCGCGGGCCTGTTCATCACGGTCCTCGGACGGCCCATCGCCGCGGTCATGGACGCCCTGAACACCTGGCTCGAGGGCCTCTCGGGCGGCAACGCACTCATCCTCGGACTCATCCTCGGCGCGATGATGGGCTTCGACCTCGGCGGCCCGGTCAACAAGACGGCCTACTTCTTCGCCACTGCCGGTCTGGCCGGAGCGGGCGTGGCCACCGACGCCCCGCAGCTGAAGATCATGGCGGCCGTCATGGCGGCCGGAATGGTCGCACCCCTGGCCATGGCACTGGCGACGACGGTCCGTCCGAGGCTCTTCAGCGAGCCCGAGCGGGAGAACGGCAAGGCCGCCTGGCTGCTCGGAGCATCGTTCATCTCCGAAGGCGCCATCCCCTTCGCTGCGGCGGACCCGACCAGGGTCATCGCCTCCTCGGTCGTCGGCTCGGCCATCACCGGTGGCCTGGCCATGCTGTTCGGCGCGACACTGCGCGCCCCGCACGGCGGCATCTGGGTGCTCCCGCTCATCGGCAACTTCCTCCTGTTCCTGCTCGCGCTGGTCATCGGGGTGCTCGTGATGGCGACGATCGTCGTCGCGCTGAAGTCCCGGGACAGCCGTCAGGCGCAGGTCCAGGCGGTCGCCGCCTGAGGTGACGGGTATGCGCCCGACGGCTCGGGCGCATACCCGCACCGACCCCAAACCGCACATCCGCGGACGATCCGCGACAGACTGACCTGACCCACCACCGAAGGAGACCATCCATGGCCACCCGCACCGTCACCATCGCCTCGTCCGTCGGACTGCATGCGAGGCCCGCCGCGCTGTTCGTCGAGGCCGCCTCGAACACCGGGCTCGACGTCGAGATCGGACGCCCCGGCGAGGACGCCGTGGACGCGACGAGCATCCTCGGCGTGATGGCGCTCGGCGCCAAGCACGGCGAGGAGGTCGTGCTCTCCGCTGAGGGCGACGGCGCCGACGCGGCGCTGGACCAGCTCGTCGAGCTCCTCTCCCGCGACCTCGACGCCGAGTAGTCGTCATGGCCGAGCTCGAGACCCGACACGGGATCGGGGTCAGCCCGGGCACCGCGTCCGGGCCGGTGGTGCAGGTCTCTCCACCGGTCCGGCCGCCGGCCCACGAGCCGGCCCCGGCCGACGCGGAGCAGGCGACCCAGGAGGTCCGTGCCGCCCTGGAGTCGGTCGCGGTCGAGCTGGAGTCGCGGGCCGCGGCCGCCGACGACACCGCCCAGCAGATCCTCAAGGCGACCGCCCTGATCGCCCGCGACAAGACCCTCGTCAAGGGAGCGGCCAAGCACCTGGCGGCCGGCAAGGGCCCCGCCACCGCGATCAGTGCCGCCGTCGAGGACGTCGCCGCCCAGTTCGAGGCCCTCGGCGGCTACTTCGCGGAGCGGGTCACCGACCTGCGCGACGTCGGCTCGCGGGCCGTCGCCGCCGTGCTCGGAGTGCCCCCGCCCGGAGTTCCGCCCTTCGACGAGCCCTCCGTCATCATCGCCGAGGATCTCGCCCCGGCCGAGACGGCGACGCTCGACCGCGCCCTCGTCGTCGGGATCATCACGTCGGCCGGCGGCCGGACGAGCCACACCGCTATCCTCGCCGCCCAGATGGGCATCCCCGCGGTGGTCCAGCTCAAGGGCGCCACGGAGATCGCGCCCGGCACGCTCGTGGCCATCGACGGCGACAGCGGCGAGGTCATGGTGGACCCGAGTCCCGCGTACGTCGCCGCCCAGGAGGAGCGTCGGGTCAAGCGCGAGTCGGCGCTCACCGGACTCTCGGGACCGGGGTCGACCCGCGACGGCCACCGTGTCGCCCTGCTCGCGAACATCGGCGGTCCCGAGGACGCCGAGTCCGCGGCGGCGACGGACGTCGAAGGGGTCGGGCTCTTCCGCACCGAGTTCGTCTTCCTCTCGGCCGACAAGGCGCCGACGGTCGCGGAGCAGACCGACATCTACCGACGCGTGCTCGAGCCCTTCGGCGAGCGCCGTGTGGTCGTGCGCACCCTCGACGCCGGCGCCGACAAGCCGCTCGCCTTCGCCGACCTCGGCCCCGAGGAGAACCCTGCACTCGGCCGGCGCGGGCTGCGCCTGTCCGCGGAGCGTCCGGAGCTGCTCGACAGCCAGCTCGAGGCGCTCGCGGTCGCGGCGCGTGAGACCGGGGCGGACGTGCGGGTCATGGCGCCGATGGTCGCCACCGCCGAGGAGGCGGCGTGGTTCGCCCGCCGGGTCCGCGAGAACGGTCTGCCGAAGTCCGGCGTGATGATCGAGGTGCCGGCCGCGGCGCTGCGGGCCGAACACGTCCTCGCCGAGGTGGAGTTCGGCTCGCTCGGGACGAACGACCTCGCGCAGTACACGATGGCGGCCGACCGGATGCAGGGCGAGCTTGCGGACCTCCTCGACCCGTGGCAGCCGGCCGTACTCGACGTGATCGCCGCGGCGTGCGCCGGTGCCGCGGCGACCGGTCGCCCGATGGGCGTCTGCGGCGAGGCCGGAGGCGATCCGCTCCTGGCGCTGGTCCTCACCGGTCTCGGTGTGTCGAGCCTGTCGATGGCGCCAGCCAAGGTGCCCGTCGTGCGGCTCTCGCTGTCCATGCACAGCCTGCCCGAGTGTCAGCGCCTCGCGGCCGTGGCGCGCTCGGCGCGGACGGCACGCGACGCCCTCGACGCGGTCCGCGAGGCCGCGAACCAGGAGTTCGTCGCCATCCTCTGAGCCCCACGCGTTTGGTGCGTTTCCCCCCGTTCGGTGCGATGTATCGCACCGAACGGGCGAAAACGCACCGGGCCGCCGCAGGTAGAGTGGGCGCGTCAGCACGGCCCCCCACCCACGGAGATCCTGCGTGAACGCGACTCGACCGGCCGCCGTCGTCATCCTCGCCGCAGGGGAGGGCACCCGGATGAAGTCAGCCCTCCCCAAGGTGCTCCACCGGATCGGCGGACTCACCCTCGTCGAACACGCGATCCGGGCCGCCCGGCAGACCGAGGCGCAGTTCGTCGAGGTCGTGGTCCGGCATCAGCGCGACCGGGTCGTCGAGCATTGCCGTGAGGTCGACGCAGACCTCCTCTTCGCCGACCAGGACGACGTCATGGGCACCGGCCGGGCCGTGGAATGCGGCCTCGACGCACTCCCCGCCGACCTCGAAGGCACCGTCGTCGTGACCTCCGGTGACGTCCCACTGCTCGCCGGCGATACCCTGCTGCGTCTGACGGAGCAGCACGCCGCCGACGGCAGTGCGGTGACCGTCGTCAGTGCCCGGGTGCCGCGGCCGTTCGGCTACGGGCGGGTGGTCCGCGGCGCCGACGGGTCCGTCGAGGGCATCGTCGAGGAGAAGGATGCGACCGACGGCCAGCGGGCCATCGACGAGATCAACGCCGGCATCTACGCCTTCGACGTGGCCGTGCTGCGTCGCGCGCTCGCGCGGGTCGGCACCGACAACGCCCAGGGGGAGAAGTACCTCACCGATGTCGTCCGGATCGCCCGCGAGGAGGGGCACACGGTCCGAGCCCACGTCGTCGACGACCTGTGGCAGACCGAGGGCGTCAACGACCGGGTGCAGCTCGCGACGCTCGGCCGGGTGCTCAACGAGCGCGTCTGCGAGCGGCACATGCGCGGGGGGGTGACCATCGTCGACCCGGCGACGACGTGGATCGACGTCGACGTCAGCATCGGTCGCGATACGACGATCCTCCCCGGAACCCAGCTCCTCGGCGCGACGAGCATCGGCGAGGGCTGCACCGTCGGACCCGAGGTCACCCTCACCGACACCGAGGTCCGCGACGGGGCGACGGTCAAGCGCGCCGAGGCCCATCTGGCCGTCATCGGCGAGGGCGCGAGCGTCGGCCCCTACTCCTACCTGCGTCCCGGCACGGTGCTCGGCGCGGGCGGCAAGATCGGCGGGTTCGTCGAGACGAAGAACGCCGACATCGGCGAGGGGGCCAAGGTGCCGCATCTGACCTACTGCGGTGACGCGACGATCGGCGAGGGCGCCAACATCGGCGCGGGCACGATCTTCGCGAACTACGACGGGATGGCGAAGCATCACACGACCATCGGCCGGCACTCCTTCGTGGGGTCCGACTCGGTGATCGTCGCGCCGGTCACCGTCGGTGACGGCGCGTACGTCGCCGCCGGGTCTGCGCTGACCAAGGACGTCGAGCCCGGTCAGATCGCGGTCGCTCGGGGCACCCAGCGCAACATCGACGGCTGGGTCGCGCGCTCGCGCGCCGGAACCAAGACCCACGCCGCGGCGGAGGAGGCCCGCGCGCGGACCGGACCACCGCATACCGACGATTCGGACTCGACCGGCTCCGAGGGTGACGGCGCGTCGTGAGCAAGGACCGGCGGATGGGCATCCGCAAGGCGACCAAGAAGAACCTCATGGTGTTCTCCGGCCGGGCGCACACGGGACTCGCCCAGGAGGTGGCCGCCGCTCTCGGCACGGAGCTCGTGCCGACCTCGGCCTACGACTTCGCCAACGGCGAGATCTACGTGCGCTACGAGGAGTCGGTGCGCGGCTGCGACGCATTCGTCATCCAGAGCCACACCGCGCCGATCAACGAGAGCATCATGGAGCACCTCCTGATGATCGACGCGCTCAAGCGCGCCTCGGCCAAGCGGATCACCGTCGTCCTGCCCTTCTACGGGTATGCGCGTCAGGACAAGAAGCACCGCGGCCGCGAGCCCATCTCGGCCCGGCTCATCGCCGACCTGTTCGCCACCGCCGGCGCCGACCGGCTCATGGCGGTCGACCTGCACACCGCGCAGATCCAGGGCTTCTTCGACGGCCCGGTCGACCACCTCATGGCGCTGCCGATCCTCAGTGACTACGTTCGGGACAAGTACGGCGAGCGGGACCTCGCCGTGGTCTCCCCGGACGCCGGCCGGATCAAGGTGGCCGAGCAGTGGTCCCAGCGGCTCGGCGGCGCTCCGCTGGCGTTCATCCACAAGTCCCGCGACATCACCCGCCCGAACGAGTCCGTCGCCAACCGGGTCGTCGGCGAGGTCCAGGGCCGGCTGTGCGTGCTCGTCGACGACATGATCGACACCGGAGGCACCATCACGAAGGCGGCGGACGCGCTGCTGCGCGAGGGTGCCGCCGGCGTGGTCATCGCCGCGACGCACGCGATCCTGTCCGGGCCGGCGATCGAGCGGCTCGAGGCCTGTGCGGCTCAGGAGGTCGTCGTGACGAACACCCTCCCGATCGCGGGAGAGTCCCACTTCGACGGCCTGACGACCCTGTCGATCGCGCCGCTGATCAGCCGGGCGGTGCGTGAGGTCTTCGAGGACGGCTCGGTGACGAGCATGTTCGACGGCAACGCCTGAGCAGCCGCCTCAACCCTCGGCCGCCTTGCGGGCCCGGTAGGCCGCGACGTTGGCGTTGTTGCCGCACGTGCCGTCGCAGAACTTGCGTGAGCGGTTGCGGGAGAGGTCGACGAAGACGTCGTCGCAGTCGCCGGCCGTGCACGTCTTGAGTCGGTCCAGCTCACCGGCCCGGATGACGTCGATCATGGCCAGCGCGGTGTCGACCGCCATCCGGACCGCGACCGGCGCGTCGTCGTCGGTCGCGTGGATGTGCCAGCCGATCGGCTCGTGGTCGACCAGGCGCGGGCGCGCGTCGCCGTCGCGCAGGAGCTCGTTGGTGATGCGCACCGCCTCGTCCACGTCGGAGTACCAGTAGTCCCGCAGCCGCTCCCTGACCCGTCGGACCGCCTCGAGGTCCTGCGGCGAGCTGGGCTCCGAGCCGGTCCAGCCCCAGCCGGCCATCTGCTCGAGCAGGTCGTCCAGCGACTCAAGACCCTCTTCGCGACTCGGGGAGGGCCGGGTGTTGACGAGGGCCGCCGCATACTGCAGCGCGACTTCGGTGTCATGGGTGAAACTCACGTTGACTCCTGACGACGCGGAGGAGTACTGTCACGAGCATCAGCATACTTCGCTCCTGACACATCAGGAGTCATGTCAGGAGAGGACGGTTCGCCGTGGTCGACGCCGTGCGCCGTCAGTTCGGGTCGGGGCTGCTCGCCCTGCTGCTCTCGAGCGCTGCCTTCGGCACCTCGGGGCCGTTCGCCAAGTCCCTCATCGAGGCGGGTTGGTCGCCGCCGCTCGTCGTCTTCCTGCGGATGCTCGGGGCGTCGGTCGTGCTGCTCCCGTTCGCCTGGGGGCCGCTGCGGCGGCACTGGCGCACGGTCGGGGACAACCTCCCCCTCGTCGTCTCCTACGGCCTGCTCGCGGTGGGTGCCGCGCAGCTCGGGTACTTCCAGGCCGTCCAGCGGCTGCCGGTCGGGGTCGCCCTGCTGCTCGAGTTCCTCGGCATCGTCCTCGTCGTCCTCGTCATGTGGTTCATCAGCCGGATCACCCCGCACCGGCTGACCTTCCTCGGGATCGCCTTGGCCCTGGGCGGACTCGCTCTCGTCCTCGACGTCCTCGGAGCAAGCACGCCGGACCTCGTCGGCGTCGCCTGGGGACTCTTCTCCGCCGTGGGGCTCGCCGGACACTTCCTTCTCGCCGGCCGGCCCAACCCGGTCCCGAGCATCGCCTTCGCGTGCCTCGGCCTGTTCGTCGGGGCGCTCGCCCTCGGGGCGCTCGGGCTCGTGGGACTGCTGCCCATGGAGGCCGGCGACGGCGCCGTCACGCTCGCGGGGGCGTCCGCCCCGGCCTGGCTCGCCTTCGCCGAGCTGGTCCTCGTGGCCGCGGCCCTCGCATACGTGCTCGGTATCGTCGGCGCGCGTCGCCTCGGCTCGACCGTGGCGTCCTTCGTCGGACTGACCGAGGTCCTCTTCGCCATTCTCGTCGCCTGGCTGCTCCTCGGTGAGCTGCCCCGTCCCGTGCAGCTCGTCGGAGGCGTGCTCATCCTCGGGGGCGTCGTCGCGGTCCGCCTCGGCGAGGCACGCCGGGAGGCCGAGCAGGCGGCCGCGGCCGCCGCAGCACTCGCTGTACCGGGCTCGGAGGAGCCGCACGTCACCGATTTCTCCCAGCACGAGCCGGTCCCCTAGACTGTCGGGGTTGCCTCGGCGAGGGACGATGCACGAGGACCGGTCACGTCGGCGTAGACGCGGACCGCGCACCCGCACCGTCCGTGATCGACGCGGTGGCCGACCAGCCCACCTCCGCAGCCGGAGAGAGGCCCTCCGGCGCCCGTCATCGTGCCGCGCCCCGCGTCGAGGCCACCGCCCGAGCTCCTGAGCGAGCTCACCACTGGACCGACAGCCTGCTTGCCCAAGGAGAACCCCTCTCATGTCCGACCTCACGCTCAACGCCGAGAAGCGCACCCAGTTCGGCAAAGGCGCGGCCCGCAAGATCCGCCGCGCCCACAAGATCCCCGCGGTCATGTACGGCCACGGCGCGGACCCGATCCACATCACCCTTCCCGGCCACGACACGATGATGGCGCTGAAGAACCCGAACGCCCTCCTCACGATCGTCATCGACGGCGACGAGCAGCTGGCTCTCGCGAAGGACGTCCAGCGCGACGCCATCAAGCCCATCATCGAGCACGTCGACCTCGTCGTCGTCCGCAAGGGCGAGAAGGTCACGGTGGACATCTCCGTCCACGTCGAGGGTGAGGCGGGTCCCGAGACCGTCGTCACCGTCGACCACCCGACGATCTCCGTCGAGGCCGAGGCGACGAACATCCCCGAGTACGTCACGCTCTCGGTCGAGGGCCTGCCCGCCGGCACGCAGATCCACGCGAGCGACCTCACGATGCCCGAGGGTGCGACGCTGGCGACCGACCCCGAGGTGCTCGTCGTCAACATCACCCAGATGGTCTCCGAGGAGGCCCTCGAGGCCGAGCTCACCGAGGCCGAGGCCGAGGTCGGCATCGAGCAGGACCAGAGCGACGCCGAGGCTCCGGCCGAGGCCGCCACGGAGGCTCCCGCCGAGGGCGAGCAGGCCGAGTAGGCCACTCCTGCAGCCGACGTCGCTGCAGCACTCAGGCGCCAGGGGCCCCGCACGCGTCGCGCGTCCGGGGCCCTTGGCCGCTCCACCACCCGACACCCCGAAGGAGGCGACATGACCGCCGGTGCATCGACCGCACCGTGGGTCGTCGTCGGCCTGGGCAACCCCGGCGACCGGTATGCCGGCAACCGGCACAACGTCGGGGCGATGGTGGTCGCAGAGCTGGCCGCGCGGTACGCGGTGAGCCTGCGAGCGCACAAGTCCCGGTGCGCTGCGGCCCAGGTCCGTCTCGGTATGCCGGCCGGACGTCCGGGTCCGGCGGCGGTCCTCGCCGTGCCCCACAGCTATATGAACGAGTCCGGCGGACCGGTCAAGGCTCTCCTCGGCTTCTTCGGCGCCGGCCCCGACAGACTCGTCGTCATCCACGACGAGCTCGACATCGACGGCGGACTGGTCCGGCTCAAGCTCGGCGGGGGAGAGGGCGGCCACAACGGGCTCCGGTCGATCTCCCGGTCCCTCGGCACCCGGGACTACGTGCGGGTCCGGGTGGGGATCGGGCGCCCGCCCGGTCGCATGGAGGCGGCCGACTACGTCCTGCGCGACTACTCGGCGAGCGAGCGCGCCGACTTGCCTTTCGTGCTCGGCGACGCCGCGGACGCCGTCGAGCTGCTTGCCCAGGAGGGACTGCTTGCCGCGCAGCAGCGGTTCCACTCGCCGCGCTAGCGGCTCCGGACTACAGCGATGTCGGTCCCGACGGAGAGGATGGAGAGCGTGACGACGACGGTTCAGCCCGCGACGAGCGGGACGACGACACCGGCACGGCTGCGCCCCCTGGCGGCCGCGCTGGCAGGCTCGGACGCCTTCGCCCGCGCTCTCACGGCCGTCGAGGCCGGACGCCGCGCAGGAGCGGACCGGATCGACATCGCCTGCGCCCGAGGGGCCCAGCCGCTGTTGACCGCAACTCTCGCCACGCGCCCTCTCCTCGTCGTGACTGCGACCAGCCGCGACGCGGAGGACCTCGTGCGGAGCCTCGGCGACGCCCACGACCCCAACCGGGTCGCCCTGTTCCCGTCCTGGGAGACCCTGCCGCACGAGCGCCTGAGCCCGCGCAGCGACACGGTCGGGGCGCGACTGGCCGTCCTGCGCCGGCTGGCCCACCCCGACCCGGACGACCCCTTCTACGGTCCGGTCGACGTCGTCGTCGCACCGATCCGGTCGGTGCTGCAGCCGATCGCCAAGCGCCTGGGCGAGCTCGCCCCGGTCTCCTTGCGGATCGGCGACGAGCGACCGCTCGAAGAGGTCGTCGAGGCGTTGGCCGGCGCCGCATACACCCGGACCGACCTCGTCGAGCGCCGGGGTGAGTTCGCCGTTCGAGGCGGGATCCTCGACGTCTTCCCCCCGACCGAGGAGCACCCGGTCCGTGTCGAGTTCTTCGGGGACACCGTCGAGGAGGTCCGCTGGTTCAAGGTCGCCGACCAGCGCTCCCTCGAGCTGGCCGAGCACGGGCTCTGGGCTCCGCCGTGCCGCGAGATCCTGCTCACCGACGCCGTGCGGGACCGGGCCGATGCCCTGCGCCAGTACCTCCCCGGCGCGATCGACATGCTCGACAAGATCGCCGCCGGGATCGCCGTCGAGGGGATGGAGTCGTTGGCCCCCGCTCTCATCGACGGCATGGAGACCCTCCTCGACGTGCTGCCCGACGGGGCGGCCGTCGTGCTGCTCGACCCGGAGCGGGTCCGCACCCGGGCCCACGACCTCGTCGCGACGAGCCAGGAGTTCCTCGACGCAGGCTGGGCCAACGCCGCGGCCGGCAACGCGGTCCCGATCGACCTCCAGGACCTGCTCGGCTCGTCCTCGTTCTGGTCGCTGGCCGAGCTCCGTTCGCACGCCACCGACCTCGGGCGGTTGTGGATCGACGTCACGCCCTTCGTCGTCGACGAGGAGCTGAGCGAGGCGCTCGACCACGAGGCCGTCCCGACCGGGACGTCCCCGGCGCCCACCTTCCGCGGCAATACCGAGGAGGCCGTCGAGACGCTGCGGGGGATGCTCGCCGACGACTGGTCGGTGCTCGTCGTCACCGAGGGCCCCGGCTTCGCCCGCCGCGTCGTCGAGCTGCTGGCCGAGCACGACATCGCCGCCCGCCACCTCGAGGAGGCGACCCCACCGCCGCCCGGAGCCGTCGCGGTCACCCAGGGGGCACTCGGCAGCGGTTTCCTCGTCGACCCGGACCGGATGGCAGTCATCACCGAGTCCGACCTCACCGGGAGCGCGCCGGGCTCTGCTTCGACGAAGGACATGCGCAAGATGCCGTCACGGCGGCGGGCCCAGGTGGACCCGCTCCAGCTTCGCACGGGGGACTACGTCGTGCACGAGCAGCACGGCGTCGGCCGCTTCATCGAGATGGCGCAGCGCACCGTGCAGGGTGCGACGCGCGAGTACGTCGTCATCGAGTACGCCAGCTCCAAGCGGGGCCAACCCGGTGACCGGCTCTACGTGCCGACCGACCAGCTCGACCAGGTCACCCGCTACGTCGGCGGCGAAGCGCCGACCGTCAACAAGCTCGGCGGCTCGGACTGGCACAAGACCAAGAGCCGGGCCCGGCGCTACGTCAAGCAGATCGCCAACGAGCTCATCCGGCTCTACTCCGCGCGGATGGCCACGTCGGGCCACGCCTACGCCCCGGACACGCCGTGGCAGCGTGAGCTCGAGGATGCCTTCGCCCACGTCGAGACCCCGGACCAGCTGAGCTCGATCGACGAGGTCAAGGCCGACATGGAGCGGCCGGTCCCGATGGACCGGCTCATCTGCGGGGACGTCGGATACGGCAAGACCGAGATCGCCGTCCGTGCCGCGTTCAAGGCTGTCCAGGACGGCAAGCAGGTGGCGGTGCTGGTCCCCACGACCCTGCTGGTCCAGCAGCACTACAACACGTTCTCCGAGCGGTATGCCGGGTTCCCGGTGATCGTCAAGGCGCTGTCCCGTTTCCAGAGCGACCGTGAGGCGCGCGAGGTCCTGGCCGGCCTGGCGGACGGCACGGTCGATGTCGTCATCGGCACCCACCGCCTGCTCGCCACGGAGGTCCGCTTCAAGGACCTCGGTCTCGTCGTCGTCGACGAGGAGCAGCGGTTCGGTGTCGAGCACAAGGAGCAGCTGAAGTCGCTGCGGACGGCGGTGGATGTGCTCGCCATGTCGGCGACGCCGATCCCACGGACCCTCGAGATGGCCGTGACCGGCATCCGCGAGATGTCGACGCTCGCGACGCCACCGGAGGAGCGGCACCCGGTGCTGACCTATGTCGGTCCGTACGACGAGAAGCAGGTCGTCGCCGCGATCCGGCGGGAGCTGCTCCGCGAGGGCCAGGTGTTCTTCGTCCACAACAAGGTCTCCTCCATCGAGAAGCTCGCGAGCCGCTTGCGTGAGCTGGTGCCGGAGGCGCGGGTCGCCACTGCCCACGGCCAGATGAACGAGCACCGCCTCGAGCAGGTCGTCGTCGACTTCTGGGAGAGGAAGTTCGACGTCCTCGTGTGCACGACGATCGTCGAGACCGGCCTCGACATCTCCAACGCCAACACCCTCATCGTCGACCGGGCGGACCGGCTCGGTCTCTCCCAGCTGCACCAGTTGCGAGGCCGGGTCGGGCGCGGTCGGGAGCGTGCGTACGCGTACTTCCTCTATCCGGCCGAGAAGCCGTTGACCGAGACGGCCCACGACCGGCTCGAGACGATCGCCTCGCACACCGACCTCGGCGCCGGCATCCAGGTCGCGATGAAGGACCTGGAGATCCGCGGGGCCGGCAACCTCCTCGGCGGTGAGCAGTCGGGTCACATCGCCGGCGTCGGGTTCGACCTCTACGTCCGACTCGTCGGCGAGGCCGTCGCCGACTTCAAGGGCGAGGGTGACAGGGCCCCCGCCGAGGTCAAGATCGACCTGCCGGTCGACGCCCATCTGCCGCACGACTACGTGCCCGGTGAGCGACTGCGGCTCGAGGCCTACAAGAAGCTCGCTCTGGTCAAGGACGAGGCCGAGCTCGCCGAGATCGAGGCCGAGCTGCTCGACCGCTACGGCCCGTTGCCCGAGGCCGTCGTCAGCCTCCGCGAGGTGGCTCGGCTGCGCACCGTGGCCCGCCGGGCCGGGATCGCCGACATCTCCGTCCAGGGCGCGACCATCCGGTTCGGCCCGGTCCCGGACCTGCGCGAGTCCCAGCGGCTCCGGCTGGCCCGGATCTATCCGGGCTCGATCGTGAAGGACTCGCTCGGCGTGATCCTCGTCCCGCACCCGAAGACCGCCAAGGTCGGCGGTCGACCGGTGCGCGACCGCGCCATCCTCGAGTGGGCCGCCCAGCTGATCGAGGCGATCTTCCTCGACGACATCGCTGCCGCAGGCGGGGCCGCGGGTCGAGGCTGACCCATGGCACCCGGCCGAACGGCGGGTCCGGCTCACGTCACGCTGCCCTGCCGAAGGACGAGGCCGCTCGCGATGCCGCCCCGGCGAGGCATCATGGGTGGATGCACCGCATCTTCCGGATGAGCTTCGCCGACCTGTACCCGCTCTACGTCACGAAGGTCGAGCGCAAGGGGCACACGCGCGAGGAGGTGGACCAGGTCATCACGTGGCTCACCGGCTACGACGACGCGGGGCTGCGGGCGACCATCGACGAGGGAGTCGACCTCGAGTCCTTCTTCGACCGGGCTCCCCGGATGAACCCGAACGCCGCCCTCATCACCGGTGTGATCTGCGGCCACCGGGTCGAGGACATCGAGGACCCGCTCATGCAGCGGATCCGCTACATGGACAAGCTCGTCGACGAGGTCGCCCGGGGCAAGCGGATGTCGTCCATCCTCCGCGGCGGGTAGTCCCCCGACGTGTCGACGGTGCTCGTCCTCCCCAGTCCGCTGCTCCCTGCATCGGCATACCGCGAGCTCGCGACGGCACTCTCCGACCGGGGGGTGGAAGCCTGCGTCGCTCCGGCGAGGTTGGGACCGGACGAGGGCGCTGACGACCTGGTCCGACGGTGGAGCCGGCTGGTCGCCGCGGACACGACCCTGGTCGCGCACAGCAACGCCGGCTACCTCGCGCCGCTGGTCCGCGCCACCCACTCGGGTCGCGCGCCGATCGTGTTCGTCGACGCGGCCCTCCCGCCGGCCTCCGGTTCGACTCCACTCGCTCCTCCGGTGCTTCGCGCCATGCTGGACGAGCGGGTCGATGCCGACGGGCGGCTACCGCCGTGGACCCGGTGGTGGCCCAGGGCGACGATGGACGCGGTCGTGCCGAGCGGCGCCTTCCCCCAACTGGACCGTGACTGTCCGCGCCTTCCGCGCGACTACTTCGACGCGGTCGTCGACGCACCGTCCGGGTGGACCGGCTTACCCACCGCATACCTGGCGTTCGGAACCACCTACGCCGAGGAGCTGGAGCAGGCCCGCGAGCTCGGTTGGCCGCACGCGACGCTCGACGCGGGTCACCTCCACTTCATGCACGACCCGGAGGCCGTCGCGGCGCAGATCGAGGCACTCGCCACCGCTGCCGTGGCAGCCGGGGGAGAGCGCCGCTCGTGACGACGAACCGTCTCTCTCCCCGGCTGCGCGCGGTCGTCGACGCCCTGCCACTGCGTCCCGGGCTGCGTCTCATCGAGGTGGGCGGGGCGCCCGGTGCAGCCGCGCGAGAGATAGCCCGCCGGGTGGGTCCGCAGGGCCACGTCCTCATCCTCGACCGATCGGCCGCCGCCGTGGCCGCGACCGAACGAGCCTGTGCCGAGGAGATCGCCGCAGGAACGATCTCGGTACGGCTGGCCAGGGCGGAGACGGCGACACTCCTGCCCGGAGAGCCGCTCTACGACCTGGCCTTCGCGTGCCGGGTCGGTGTCCTGGACGGACGGCACCCGGAGGCGCGAGGGCGCGCTCTGGCCCACCTGCGCGAGATGCTCGCTCCCGGCGGACCGGTTCTCGTCGACACCGGCGACCCCCTCCGTGACCTGACCCGTGCGTCACCGCCGACCGGCCCTCGGCGGTGACCCGCCGTTCGGTGCGGCATGATGGTCCCGACATGAGCCGCGCGTCCCGCCGAGCCTCTCGCCGACCGTGACCCGCCCACCGAGAAGGAACCGACCTGTGAAGACCAGACGACTGATCGCCGCCGCTCTCGCCGCCGCCGCGCTCGTCCTGACCGGTTGCGGCCGAGCCGACACGGCCGCCGTGGTCGACGGTCAGGTCATCACCGAGTCGGGGGTGCTCGCCGCCAGTGAGCAGGTCGCCGAGTACGCCACGCAGCCCCTGCCGCCGGCCGACATCGTCAACCGACTCGTCGTGCTCCCAGCGGTTCTCGAGGTCCTCGAGGACCGGGGCGTCACCATCTCGGACGCGGCCGCCCGGTCGGCGGTCTCCGGCATCAACGACCCGGCGCCGTACCTGCTCGACCTCGCGCGCCTCGACCTGGCCATCGGCCAGATGACGCAGGAGGACATGCAGAACGCCATCGGGCTCTTGCAGGAGGCGGAGGTCGAGGTCAACCCCCGGTACGGGACGTTCGACCCCGAGCAGGCGGCGGTCGTGGCCACCCAGCCCGACTGGATCGTCGGCGCCACCCCCAGCCAGTAGTCGCTCGGTCCACCCCGCGTGCCCCGTCTGACCCTCCTGGCGACCAGTCCGCGCGTCGCCCCGGGACTGCTGTCCCGTGACGCCTGGCAGGTGCTCGACTCCGCCGCACTCCGGCTCGCGGCCTCGACCGACGACCCGCTGCCACGAGCCTGCGTCGAGGCCGGTCTCGAGGTCGAGCCGGTGGACGTCTCGATCGGCCCGGCGGCCCTCGCCCGACACCTCGTCGACCGCGCCGTCGGTGCCGACGTGACCTGGGTCGGCTCGGACGACGGTGACCCCGGACTGAGCGACGCGGTCGCCGCCGAGGTCTCCAGCCGGACCGATCCTCCCGACGTCGAGATCGTGCTCGGTTCGTGGGACGTCGCGGGCGCACGGCTCCTCGACGTCGTCGCCGCGATGGACCGGTTGCGATCACCCGGCGGATGCCCGTGGGACGCCGAACAGACACACGAGTCCCTCGCGCCCTACCTCGTCGAGGAGGCCTACGAGACGCTGGACGCGATCGTCGCGGGAGATGCCCACCACCTGGCCGAGGAACTCGGCGATGTCCTGCTGCAGGTGGTCTTCCACGCCCGGGTGGCGGCCGAGTCCCAGGACGGCTTCGACATCGACGACGTCGCGGGCCACCTCGTCGACAAGCTCGTGCGGCGGCACCCGCACGTCTTCGCCGACGCGGACGTCGAGTCCGCTGCGGAGGTGGTGTCCCCCGACCAGGTCGAGGCCGCCTGGGAGCGCATCAAGGCGGACGAGCGTGGTGGCCGGCCGGAGGATACGGACCTCATGCACGGTGTGCCCGCTCACCTCCCGGTCGCGCTCGCGGCGGACAAGGTCGCAGCCCGGGCACGTCGCCGTGGACTCGTGACCGACACGGCGGTCGAAGCCGAGCTCGAGCGGGCAATCGCCGACCTCGCAGCCGCCGAGGAGCATGCCCGAGAGACCCTGCGGGTCCTCGCGCTGTCGGCCCGACGGGCCGGTGGGGAGACCGAGGCGGAGCGCGACGATGGCTGACGTCGTCGTCGTCGGCGCGGCCGCCATCGACCTCAAGGCCACCGCCGGCGCACCGCTCGTTCCCGCGACGAGCAATCCGGGTTTCGTCACCGCCAGTCCGGGAGGCGTGGGGCGCAACATCGCCGAGACCCTCGCCCGGCTCGGCAGCTCCGTGCGGCTCGTCAGCCGCGTCGCGGAGGACTCCTTCGGCCGTCTCGTGCTCGCCGAGACCGCTGCCGCCGGCGTCGACGTCTCGGGGGTGCACACCGAGGCCGAGCGCACCGCCACGTATCTCGCCACGCTCGACTCGGACGGGTCTCTCGCGGTCGCCGTGTCCGACTTCGCGGCCATCGACACGATGACCCTCGAGCACGTCCACGACCTGGACCTTCGCGGCGTCGCCCACCTCGTGCTCGACGCCAACCTGCCCGGACCGGTGCTCGCAGCCGCCCTGCGGCTCGGTGGCGAGGCGGGTGCGATGGTGACCATCGAGCCGGTCAGCGTGGCCAAGGCGGGCCGGCTCGCGAACCTGGCCGGCGCATACCCGGCTCACCTGCTCACGCCCAACGAGGACGAGTATGCGGCGCTCGCCGCCCGCGTCGACCCCCTGACCGTCGCGTCCACGATCTGCCTGCGCCGTGGCCTCGCGGGCAGCCGACTGCTCCGGGGGCCTGGCACGGACCCGGTCGACGTGCCCGCCGTGCGGGTCCCGCCCGAGGCGGTGCGCGACGTGACCGGAGCCGGCGACTCGGCGACTGCGGGACTGATTCACGCGCTGGTCCGGGGCGCCTCGATCGAGCAGGCGACCGCCTTCGGCCACGCGGTCGCGGCACGGACCGTCCGCTCCGAGCTCACCGTCCCGACCGACCTCGACGACCTGCCGGACCCCACGACGCTCACCGTTGGAGACACCCGATGACGACACCGCACAGCATGCTCAGCCTCTCCGACGAGGTGCGCGCCGCCGTCGAGGCGAGCGGTCCCGTCGTGGCTCTCGAGTCCACGATCATCAGTCACGGGATGCCGTACCCGGACAACGTCGCCATGGCCCGGGAGGTCGAGCAGATCATCCGGGATGCGGGCGCCACCCCTGCGACGATCGCGGTGCTCGACGGGGTGCCGCGCATCGGACTCTCCGATGACCAGCTCAAGGTGCTCGGGTCGCATCCCGACGTGAGCAAGGTGAGCGTTCGCGACCTGCCCTACGTCGTGGCTCGCTCGGCGCACGGAGCGACGACGGTCGCGAGCACCATGCGGCTCGCCGACCTGGCCGGCATCCGGGTCTTCGTCACGGGGGGCCTGGGCGGGGTGCACCAGGGCGCGGAGTCGAGTATGGACGTCAGCGCGGACCTGACCGAGCTCGGCCGCACCGATGTGGCCGTCATCTGCGCCGGCGTCAAGTCGATCCTGGACATCGGCCGCACCCTCGAGGTCCTCGAGACCCTCGGGGTCCCGGTCGTCGGCGTCGGCTCCGAGGAGTTCCCGTCGTTCTTCTCCCGGGGGAGTGGGTTCCGGTCGCCGATGTCCGTGCCCGGCATCGACGACGGCGGTCCGGAGGAGCTCGCCGCGGTGATGCGCGCCAAGTGGGGGATGCGCCTCCATGGCGGCGTCGTCATCGCGAACCCCGTGCCGGAGGACGAAGAGATCCCGGCCGACGAGATGCAGGTGTTCATCGACCGGGCGCTGGCCGACTGCGCGCGGCTCGGCATCACGGGGAAGGACATCACGCCCTACCTCCTCGGGCGGATCGTCGAGATCACGGACGGCCGCTCACTGGCGACGAACATCGCCCTCGTCCGCAACAACGCTCGGCTCGGCGCGGCACTCGCGCGGGCGTATGCGCAGGGCGGCTAGGCTGGCGAACGAGTCCGTCACAGACCCAACCCACCGCTCACCCTAGGAGTGCAGCATGGCCACCATCGAGGCCCTGAACGCCCGCGAGATCCTCGACTCCCGAGGCAACCCCACCGTCGAGGTCGAGGTCCTGCTCGACGACAACACCTTCGCCCGCGCCGCGGTCCCGTCCGGCGCCTCGACCGGCGCGTTCGAGGCCGTCGAGCGCCGTGACGGTGACAAGGGCCGCTACCTCGGCAAGGGCGTCCAGGACGCCGTCGAGGCCGTGCTCGAGGAGATCCAGCCCAAGCTCCTCGGCTTCGACGCCAGTGACCAGCGGCTCGTCGACGCCGAGATGCTCGCGCTCGACGGCACCGACAACAAGGGCTCGATCGGCGCGAACGCCATCCTCGGCGTGTCCCTCGCGGTCGCCAAGGCGGCCGCCGAGTCGGCCGGCCTGCCGCTGTTCCGCTATGTCGGCGGTCCCAACGCGCACATCCTGCCCGTGCCGATGATGAACATCCTCAACGGCGGCAGCCATGCCGACTCCAACGTCGACATCCAGGAGTTCATGATCGCGCCGATCGGCGCCGGCTCCTTCCGCGAAGCGCTGCGCTGGGGTGCCGAGGTCTACCACGCCCTCAAGGGCGTCCTGAAGGACCGCGGCCTCGCGACCGGACTCGGCGACGAGGGTGGCTTCGCGCCTAACCTCGAGTCCAACCGCGCCGCGCTCGACCTCATCCTCGACGCCATCCGCGCTGCGGGCTACGAGCCCGGCAAGGACATCGCCCTCGCGCTCGACGTCGCGGCGAGCGAGTTCTACGACAGCGGCTCCTACGCCTTCGAGGGCGGCACCAAGTCCGCCGAGGAGATGGTGGCCTACTACGCCGAGCTTGTCGACGCATACCCCCTCGTCTCGATCGAGGACCCGCTCAACGAGGACGACTGGGACGGCTGGAAGGCCATGACCGACCAGCTCGGCGACCGGGTCCAGATCGTCGGCGACGACCTGTTCGTCACCAACCCCGAGCGGCTGGCCCGAGGCATCGACTCCGGCACCGCGAACGCCCTGCTCGTCAAGGTCAACCAGATCGGCTCGCTCACCGAGACGATGGACGCCGTCGACCTCGCGCACCGGGCGGGCTACCGCTGCATGATGAGCCACCGCTCCGGCGAGACCGAGGACACGACGATCGCCGACCTCGCCGTCGCGACGAACTGCGGCCAGATCAAGACCGGCGCCCCGGCGCGGTCCGAACGCGTGGCCAAGTACAACCAGCTGCTCCGCATCGAGGAGGAGCTCGACGACGCGGCGGTCTACGCGGGGGCCGGAGCGTTCCCGCGCTTCACGGTCTCGGGCTGACGATCCGGCCAGGGGCGGCTGACCGATGGCGACACGGGGACCGGGCACCGGGAAGGGGCGCAGCACCGCCCGTCCCGGTGCGCGCCCGTCCCCGACGCGTCGCGGTGGCAAGGCTGCCGGGTCGGCCGGTTCCCGGACGCCGAAGGCTCGGGCGACGGCGGCCCGCAAGGACGAGGGCTCGGGTCTGTGGCGCTGGGGCGTGATCGCCCTCGTCGGGATCGTCCTCGTCGTCCTCCTCGCGCCCACCGTCCGATCGTTCTTCGCGCAGCGCAGCGAGATCGCCGCGCTCGAACGCCAGGTCGTCCAGGGTGAGGAGCGGGTGGCCCAGCTCGAGGCCGAGCGTGAGCGCTGGGAGGACCCCGCCTACGTCGAGCAGCAGGCCCGTGAGCGGCTGAAGTTCGTCCGACCCGGAGAGGTGTCCTACACCGTCATCGGTGCCGACGAGCTCGAGGAGCAGACGGTGGCCTCGGGTGCCGTCTCCGACACCCGCCCCTGGTACGACCGGATGTGGGCGAGCATCGCCCAGGCCGATCGCACCGACACCGAATTCGTCCCGTGAGCGTTCGTCCGGTGAGCGTGGTCGCGTGAGCGTTCGTCCGGTGAGGTCAAGGGCGTGAGCCGCGCGCAGGAGGCGGGTGGCCCCTGCGGACAACCCCCCACGCCAGGCGACCTCGCCGCCGTGCACGGTCAGCTCGGACGCGAGCCGAGGGGTGTCGTCGAGGTCGCGCACCGCTGCCCCTGCGGGGACCCGGACGTCGTGCGGACGGCACCGCGACTCCCCGACGGCACGCCCTTCCCGACCTCGTTCTACGCGACCTGTCCCCGGCTGACGGGAGCGGTGAGCACCCTCGAGTCCGAGGGGGTCATGAAGGACATGCAGGCCCGTCTCGCTGACGATGCCGACCTCGCGAGCCGGTATGCGCTGGCCCACGAGGACTACCTGCGCCGCCGAGCGGAGCTCGCCGAGGTGCCGGAGATCGCCGGAGTGAGCGCCGGAGGCATGCCGTCGCGGGTCAAGTGCCTGCACGTTCTCGTCGCCCACAGCCTCGCCGCCGGGCCGGGCGTGAACCCTTTGGGCGATGAGGCGATCGAGCTGCTGCCGCGGTGGTGGGAGCATCCGTGTAGAAGGAGAGAGACATGACGCGCGTGGGCGCGATCGACTGCGGGACCAACTCCATCCGACTGCTCGTCGCCGATGTCGAGCAGCCCGAGGGTCGGGTGCCGGTCCTCACGGATGTCGTCCGCGAGATGGAGATCGTGCGGCTCGGCTACGGCGTTGACCGCACCGGCCGGATCGACCCGGCGGCGATGGAGCGGACCCTCGTCGCGGCCAGGCGGTACGCCGGCACCTGCGAGGAGCTCGGGGCGGAGGGTGTCCGATTCGTCGCGACGTCCGCCTCCCGGGACGCCTCGAACGCGCACGAGTTCATCGACGGCGTGCGAGCGGCATTCGCGTCCTTCGACATCGCTCCTGAGGTCATCACCGGCACCGAGGAGGCCGAGCTGTCGTTCACCGGCGCAACGGGTGACGTCGTGGCGGCCGGACACCCCGGTCCGTACCTCGTCTGCGACATCGGCGGGGGCTCGACCGAGCTGGTGCGGGGGGAGGCGACAGCGGCCGGAGCCCGCGTCCTGCAGTCCTACTCCGCGGATGTCGGCTGCGTCCGGATGACCGAGCGGCACCTCGCATCCGACCCCCCGAGCGCGGCCGAGGTCGCAGCCGCGACGGCCGACATCGAGACGGCCGTCGATGCCATCACCGCCGAGGTCGACATCGCCGGCGCGGGGACACTGGTCGGGCTGGCCGGGTCGATCACGACGGTGACGGCTCATGCGCTGCGGTTGGACCACTACGACGCCGACCGGATCCACCTCGCGGCCATCCCACCGGAGCGTCTCGACGAGGTCACGGCCGAGCTGCTCACGATGACTCACGACGAGCGGGCGGCGCTGCCCTTCATGCATCCGGGCAGGGTCGACGTCATCGGCGCCGGTGCGCTGGTGTGGGACCGCGTCGTCGCTAGGGTCCTGGCCGCCTCACCGGGCATCCCGGTCGTCACCTCGGAGCACGACATCCTCGACGGCATCGCGCTCAGCGCCGCCCGTCGGGTCGGCGGCTGAGCCGGCCGGCCCAGCCCGCCCGAGATCGAGGTCAGGGCGCGAGCACCTGTTCGAGCAGGTCCGCGGCCCGTCGGTGGCCGTCCGCGCGGTCGGCGTCGTGTGCGGCGAGCGTGCTCGCGGCGTGCCGGTGCTCGGCGATCTCGGCCTCGACCACGGCCCGGACATCGGCATCGCTCAGCTCCCGCCGGGCGACCTCGGCGGCACCCAGGCCAGTGGCCGCATGCTCCAGTGCGCCGGCGGACGGGATCCCGCCGGAGGGTACGACCGCCTCGGCGTTGTCGATCCCGGCCATGGCGTGACGGTATGCGGCGAGGGCCGGACGGTCCCGGTCCTTCATCGCACGCGTCGCCGCGGAACGGAGCCGGTCGCGGATGGCGTGGGGGGCGGTCATCTGACCACTGAAGCAGGTCGTGGCCTCACACACCAGCGGATTTCCCGCCTCGCGTCGCTACAGTGGCTGGCGCCCCCGTAGCCCAATCGGCAGAGGCAGGCGACTTAAAATCGCTCGAGTGCGAGTTCGAATCTCGTCGGGGGTGCCAGTGAGCAGCGCGCCGGCGGTCAAGCCTCCCACCGACTTCGCCGAACCTTTGCGCGCCAGGAACAACCGCATACCTCCGAGCATTTATCCTCATAGCAGTCGGTGGGCACCGGACCCACCCGCACGACCCAAGAGAGAGGCCGCCGTGGCGACCAACCCCGTCTTCAACCGCATCGAGCAGGACGCCCAGCGTGGGTATGCCGGCTTCGAGGCCCCGCGCAACGTGGGCTCCGAGCGCCAGCAGCCGAACCTGGGCCAGGCCTCGGCGCAGTGGTCCTCGCAGGACGCGATGACCCAGCAGCGTCTCGAGGACATGTACAACCAGCCGCCCGCCGGCCCCATTCAGACCGGGCGGGTCACGATGGACGACGTCATCATGAAGACGCTCACGCTCTTCGTGATCGTGCTCGCCACCGGCGCGGCCGGATGGCTCGCTGCGGCCGCCAACCCGGCGCTCGGGTCGATGTTGTGGATCGGCGGGATGATCGGGACGCTGATCCTCGGCTTCGTCATCGTCCTCCGCAAGACGATCAGCGTGCCGTTGATTCTCGCCTACGCCGCGCTGGAGGGTCTTTTCGTGGGCGCCGTGAGCCAGGTCTTCGCGAGCATGTACGAGGGCATCGTCGGGCAGGCGGTTCTCGCGACCCTCGCGACCTTCGCCGGGATGTTCCTCGCCTACAAGACCGGCCTGATCAAGGTGACGGCGAAGTTCCGCCGCATCGTCACGATGATGATCTTCGGCTACGCGATCTTCGCGGTCGTCAACTTCATCTACGCGATCGTCACCAACACCTCGTTCGGCTTCGGTGGTACTGGTGGCCTCGGCATCGCGATCTCGCTCTTCGCCGTCGGCCTTGCCTCGGTCTCGCTCGCGCTCGACTTCGACTCGATCGAGCAGGCGATCGCCATGGGCGCCCCGCAGAAGTACAGCTGGCTGCTGGCCCACGGCGTCATCGTCACGCTCGTGTGGCTCTACATCGAGTTCCTGCGTCTGCTCGCCCGAATGCGCGGCGAGTGATCGACAGCAGCACCCTCGACTCCGCCGGGACAGGTTCGCCTGTCCCGGCGGAGTCGTCTGTCGAGCTGGACCGGATCCGCCGCAGGTTCACCGAGCTGTCGGTCGCCGGCGCCGAAGAGGGTATGCGTCGCGCCCGTCCACTGCTCGCCGACCTCGGTGCACGGCTGGGTCGCGGACCGGTTCCGGATCTCGGGGCCGCGGCCGTGCCGGACCAGCTGACTGTGCTCGTGTTCGACGCCTACCGTGCCGGCGTCGGGTCGGGGGTGCGGTCGCGGCTCACGGCGCTGCGTCGGGGGCTGCCGTGACCGCGCCGACCGCGCGCGAAGCGTCGACGCGGCCGTCCCGCCGGCAGCGCACGCTCGGTCTCGTGGGCGCGGCGGTGGCCGCCGCGCTGACGGTGGTCTGGCTCGTCGTCGTTCCGGAGAAGGCGGACGAGGTCGGGGGCGTCCAGGCGGGGCTCATCCGCTACGGTCATCCGGCCTGCTGGGCCCTCCTCGCAGGAGCCGGCCTGGCCTACGGGGCGGGACGACCGCATACGTCCCGACTGCTGGGGTATGCGGCGCTCGCCTGCTACGCGGCGTTCGTCCTCGCATTCGTGCTCTGACGGACGGCGCTCGGCGGGGGATCCGGAGGACGGGCAGACTTCACTACGGAAAGGGATCGTCCACTACGGAGACTAACCGTGGTGGACGTTCCCTTTCCCGGTTGGGGAGAGAAAGGTGTGACGCGGCCCGCCTCAGCTGAGGCGCTCGACGACGATGGCCATGCCCTGGCCGCCGCCGACGCACATCGTCTCGAGGCCGAACTGGCCGTCGCGGGCCCGCAGGCCGTTGAGCAGCGTCGTCATGATACGTGTGCCGGTCGAGCCGAAGGGGTGGCCGAGGGCAATGGCACCGCCGTGGACGTTGAGCTTGTCGAAGTCCATGCCGAGGTCGTCCGCGGAGGGCAGGACCTGGGCGGCGAAGGCCTCGTTGATCTCGTACAGGTCCATGTCCCCGATCGTCATGCCGGCGCGCGCCAGCGCCTGCTTCGAGGCCTCGACCGGGCCGAGCCCCATGATCTCGGGGGACAGTGCGGACACCCCCGTCGAGACGATCCGTGCCAATGGGGTCAGGCCGAGTTGGGCTGCCTTGGAGTCGCTCATGATCACCACGCCGGAGGCGCCGTCGTTGAGCGGGCAGCAGTTGCCGGCGGTGATCGTGCCGTCCTCGCGGAACACCGGGTTGAGGGTCTGGACCGCCTCGAGGGTCACCCCGGGCCGCGGGCCGTCGTCCGTGGAGACCACCGTGCCGTCGGCGAGCGTCACCGGCGTGATCTCGCGTGCGAAGAAGCCGTCCGCGATCGCCTTCTCGGCGCGGTTCTGGCTGGTGACGCCCCACTCGTCCTGGCGCTGGCGGGAGATGCCGCGCATCGTCGCGACGTTCTCGGCGGTCTGGCCCATCGAGAGGTAGACGTCGGGGACGAGGCCCTGCTCGCGCGGGTCGGTCCACGTCTCGTTGGTGCGCGCCATCTCGGCGCTGCGGGTCTGGGCGTCGGCGAAACGCGGGTTCATCGTGTCCTCGGCCGAGCCACCGGCACCCGCCCAGTTGGTGTACTGCGAGACGCACTCGACGCCGCCGGAGACGAAGACCTCGCCCTCCCCGGCCTTGATCGCGTGGAACGCCATCCGCATGGTCTGCGTCGACGAGGCGCAGAAGCGGTTCACGGTCGAGGCGGGCAACGTGTCCAGGCCGGCGAGGACCGCGATGACGCGGGCCATGTTCGAGCCGTGCCGGCCGCTGGGCTCAGCGCAGCCCCAGTACAGATCGTCGATCTCCGTCGGGTCGAGCCCGGGCACCTGCTCCAGGAGGGCGGACACGACCTGGACCGACAGGTCGTCGGGGCGGATGTCCTTGAGCGAGCCCTTGAAGGCGCGCCCGATGGGGGTCCGGGACGTGGCGACGATGACAGCCTCGGTCATGACTTCTCCTGACGGTGGGTCGAAACGGCAGATATCGGATGCGGTATGCGGTGCTCACCCGAGCGGTGCCCGCACCGAACACGGGACCTGTCGGGCCTCTCCGGCGAGCCTACTTCGCCTGCGGAGATCCGGTCTTGGGGCCGTCGCCGACGCTCGTGTGATCATCGCCATGGGCGACCACCGCCGCTGCCACGTCGGCCTCAGCCGGGGACGGTCCTCCGGCTGCCGCCTCGTCGGCCGTGTCGATCGTCTCGACCGCGGGCTCCGCGGCCTGCGGCACGTCGGGCTGACGGCGTCGCAGGAGGGTCGCCCACCGACCCCGCGGTCCGCGCGCAGCGCCGCCGAGCTCGGCACCCGACACCTCGGCGCCCGGTTCGCTGGCCGCCTGGCCTGCGGCGACGGCGACGGGCGCGACGTCCCGGCGGCTCATCGGACGTGGCACGGCTGAGGGGGCCTCGCCCGCCCACAGACCCAGCGAGTCGACGACGCTGGGCAGCAGGGCGGCGGCGACCCGCGCATACCCCGCAGCGGACGGGTGGAAGCGGTCGAGCGAGAACAGCTCGCGCGGGCTCGTCTCGAACTCCGGCCCGAGCATGTCCGCGAGGGATACGGTGCGGCCGCCGGCCTCGACGACGGCCACCGTCTGGGCGGCGGCCAGGTCGCGCGACCAGCGGCGTGCCAGCCAGCGCAGCGGTTGGGGGACCGGCTCGATGGTCCCGAGGTCGGGGCACGTGCCGACGACGACGTGGGACCCGGTCGCGAGCAGCCGACGCACTGCCTGCTCGAGATGGCGGACAGCGGTGGCCCGTTCGATGCGGTGGGTGACGTCGTTGGCGCCGATGAGAATGACCGCCACGTCGGGGGTGGGGACCGAGTCCAGCGCGTTGGCGACCTGGATCTCGAGACCGGAGGACTCGGCGCCGACGACGGCCACGTTGGTGAGGCGGACCCGCCGACCGGAGAGGGCGGCCACCCCGGAGGAGAGAATGGCGCCGATCGTCTGGCTGCGCTCGTCCGTGCCGAGGCCGGCTGCCGTGGAGTCACCGAGCATGAGGAGCTCGACCGGCTCTCCGGGCCCGTAGCCGTAGAGGCCGTTGTCGTCGGGGGAGTCGTCGAAGGGGCGGCCGATCAGGCGCCGTGCAACGGCGGCCTCGGCCCGGATCAGACCGTAGCCGGCCGCACCGAGGGCACCGGCGAGCGCGGCGAGACCCCCGCCGCCATAGGCAGCGCTGCTCGCGATCCTGCGAGCGCGCCGAGCTCGTCCCATGAGGTTCCTTCCCGGGTCGGGTGCCGTCGGTCCTGGTCGACAACGCTATCGCGGTGCTCGGCACTTCCGAACGGGCCGAAAGTCAGGTGACCCGTTCGACCGATCCCGCTACCCTCGAGCCATGCGCATCTCCTGAGCAGACCACCCCCTCGTCCGTCGTCCGGTCGCTGACCGGACCGTCGATGTCCTCAGGAGAACGATGTCCACCTCCACGCCGCTGCAGTTCGGCGGTGCCGGCCTGGCGCCCGGCGACCACCTGCGCCTGGACGGCATCTCGCGTTCGTTCCCCGACCGTCGGGTCCTCACCAACGTCTCCCTCGTCGTCGCCTTCGGTGAGATCGCCTGTCTCATCGGCGAGAACGGGTCGGGGAAGTCCACGGTGCTGCGCATCGCCGCCGGTCTGGATGCTCCGGACGCGGGTTCGCTGTCCGTGCCGGGCGCCGTCGGGTTGTACCACCAGGAGCCGCCGTTCCCGGCCGCCTGGACCGTCGCGGAGGTCCTCGCGGATGCGGTGGCGCCCGTCCGCGCGCTCGCTCTCGCGGTCGAGCACGAGTCGCGACTGCTGGCCGAGGGCGACGAGTCCGCCGCCGACCGTCTCGGGGTCGCCATCGAGGCGGCTCGCCGGCACCACGCGTGGGAGCTGGAGCACCGGGTGGATCGCGTCGTCTCGGGTCTCGGCATCGACCGGTCACCTCGAGAAAGGCGGGTATGCGACTTGTCCGGCGGTCAGGCCGCTCGCCTCTCCCTCGGCTGGCTGCTGCTCCGGGCACCGGAGACGCTGCTGCTCGACGAGCCGACGAACCATCTCGACGACGCCGGGACCGACCTGCTCGCCGAGCTCCTTCGGGACTGGTCGGGGCCGGTGGTGGTGGCGAGCCACGACCGGGCCTTCATCGACGAGGTGGCGACGACTCTCATCGACCTCGATCCCGTGCCGGTCGCTCACGCGGCGGTTCGGGAGGACCGGGGTCAGGGTGACTCTCCCGGCTCGGGCTTCGGGGTGACCCGGTTCGGGGGCGGGTTCACGGCATACCTGACGCATCGGGGCGAGGAGCGGGAGCGCTGGGTGCGGCGCTACCGGGACGAGCAGGCCGAGCTGAGCCGCCTCCGGGCCCGCGTGCGGTCGGACCAGAGCGTCGGGCATCCGGGCCGACCGCCACGCTCCGAGGCGCGGGCGAGCAAGAAGTTCTACTCCGACCGCAACGCCACCGTGGTCGCGCGCCGGGTCAACGACGCGGCGACGGCGTTGGCCCGCCTGGAGCGCGACCAGGTCCGCAGGCCTCCGGCGCGGCTGCGCTTCCGCGGCTTCGGCGGGTCGGGAGGGTCGTCGCGATCGGCGTCCTCTGGGCCGGTCCTGACCGCGACCGGCGTCGCGGTCACGGGGCGGCTGGATGCGACGGACGTGTCGTTGGGTGCCCGGGACCGGCTCCTCGTGACCGGGCCGAACGGGTCCGGCAAGTCGACCCTGCTCCAGGTCCTCGCCGGTCGCCTGGAGCCGGACGCCGGGGCCATGACGGTCCATGGTCGGGTTCGACGTGGGCTCCTCGGCCAGGAGACCACGTGGCGTGAGGGCGCCATGAGCGCCCGAGACGTGTACTCCGCCGCGGTCGGAGCAGAGACGGCCGAACACGTGCCCCTCGCCAGCCTCGGACTCATCGCCGGTCGTGACGTGGACCGGCCCGTCGGCTCGCTGAGCGTCGGTCAGCGCCGGCGACTGGACCTGGCCGTGCTCCTTGCCGATCCGCCCGAGGTGCTGCTGCTCGACGAACCCACGAACCACCTCTCGGTGCTGCTCGCGACCGAGCTCGAGACGGCGCTCGCGGACTACCCGGGCGCGGTGGTCGTCGCGAGTCACGACCGGTGGCTCCGATCCTCGTGGGCCGGCCGGACGCTCGAGCTCGACGGATGATCGCTCGCTCACCAGCGATCGCTCACCCGGCGCGGGCGTCCTGCGGTCCGGACCGGGACCGAACCGCCTCTCCGGGCGCGCGGACCGGCCGTCCGGGCACGAGCGGCGGGGCCTGGGATGCGTAGTCGTGCCCGGTCGGGGTCGTGAGGACGATCTCGTGCGTCTCGTCGATGCCACTGGACGTGTGCGCCGTCCATCCGGGGGCCTCGCGAGCCTGGTTGCACCGGATGCAGGCACCGCGGCCGTTCCACAGACTCGTCACACCCCCGTCCTCGCTCCGCCGCACATGGTCGCCGTGCCGTAGCGGCGCCCCACACCACGGCGTTCGGCAGGTCTGGTCGCGCAGCTCGAGCATGTGCCTGAGGAGCCCGGTGAAGACGCGCTTCGTCGACTCCATCGCGACGAGGTCGCGCTCGTCGGGGCTGGTGAACAGGCGGCGGACGGTGACGAGGTCGTCGATGGAGACGACCCGCGCAGCGACCGTGGCGCGCACCCAGGCGCGTGCGATCTCGGCGGGAATCGTGCCGTGGCCCGGAACGCCGGCCGGGGTGCAGTCTCGGCCGAGAAGCGTGGTGTCCGACATGACGAGGTTGATCCGGATCGGCACGGCCCCACCGCATGGCCGGTGACCCGCTCGACGAGCGCGTCGGCCATGATCTGGCCCTTGCCGCGCTCGTCCCCGTCCGCACGGGCGTCCTTGGCGAGCCGGGTGAGCGCCGCGAAGACGGACACGCCCTCGCGCATCGGCAGCAACGCCGTCACATAGGTCATCGCATCCGGCGCCGGACGGATCGACACCCGCCGCTCCCGTTCCGCCCGTCGGGCGCGCTCGGCGGCGCCGGCTGGGTCGAGACGCTGGGCCATCGCTCGCGCCGATCCGGCGGCCTGCCGGTCACCCATCTCGTGCAGTCTCGGACCGAGCTCGGAATCGACGGCTCGGCGGTCCTCGACCCGCAGGTGCGCGGTCTCGCGCGCCACACCCGTCACCCTCCACTCCGACACCTCACCGCGCTGCAGGGCGGCGAGGCACTTCGGCATCTCGTGGACCAGCGCCTTGGCCAGCCCGAGCAGTCGGGATCCCTTGTGCGGGGACTCCATCCGGGCGAGGGCGACCTGGTCCGCGATGCCGCGGCCGAGGCGGTGCTCACCCCAGCCCGCCTCGATCTGCTCGGCGCGCTGCGACGCGTCGAAGGCAACGCTCTCGGCCGCCTGCGCCGCTGCAAGGGCATTCTTCACTCGCTCCATCGCGCGTAGGCGGTCCACCCGCTCGGCGTCGGTCGTCGCCGGCGAGGGCGCCGCGAGCCGGGCCAGGAGGAGCTCGAGCTCCTCCATTCCGACTGCCGATCCGACTGGCGGGCCGGCTGCCCGCGCGAGTGATTCGATCATGCGTTCTACTCTAGGGATCGCCACCGACAATGCTTCCGAACCGGCCGCGTCCCTGTGGACAACGCCGATCTGATGAAGTTGAGGCATGAGTCGACGTGCCCGCCCGGCCGCCACCCCGGGGTCCTCCGACCTCGCTCCGCAGCGCGCCGCCCTCCTCGAAGCGCACGTGCGCTTCGAGCTCGACCGGTGGTCGAGTGGCGGCCTCGCCGCAGCCGTCCGCGAGGAGGTCGACGCCCTGTATGCGTGGCTCGCCTCGGTCCGGTTGGCCGACCTCGCGCCCGCCGAGCCGGTGGCCGCGAGCCTCGCCGAGCTCGTTGAGAAGGCCCCCGTGACGGATGAGACCACCAGGCTGCTGAACGAGGTGGTCACCACGGCTCTGCACACGTTCGCGGAGAGCGAGCTGAAGGTCCGCGACCTCACCCGGCGCGAGGACGTGCTCGCCGTCGCCGACGCGTCGGCCCGGCTGGACCGGCTCCGCACCGAGGTCATCGACGCACTCACGGCGAGCACCGCATACCGGCGTCTGGTCGCCCATGTGCTCTACCGCGGGGTGAAGGACTACGTGCTCACCGAGAACGTGCTCGCTCGGCGCATCCCCGGCGCGTCCTCGATCGTGCGCTTCGGGCAGCGCGGGCTCAACACGGCCGCGCCGGGGCTCGAGCAGGCCGTGGACCGTCAGCTGAGCGCGTTCGTCGAGGCGAACATCGCCGAGACTCTGCGGGAGAGCCGCCGCTACCTCGAGGCCACCCTGGATGCGCGGATGCTGCGGGTGCTGGCCGAGGAGGCGTGGGGTCAGCTGGCGCCTCGCCGGGTCTCGGAACTCGCGACGCTGGCCGACGACGAGGACCTCGAGCGGCTCGGCGCAGAGCTGGTCGGGCTCGTCGAACACACGCGGCGGTCCGGGCGGCTCACCCCGTTCGTCGAGAGCGCTGTGCGCGAGCTGCTGACCCGCCACGCTGACGACAGTCCCGGCGACCTGCTCCGCGACCTCGGCCTCGGTCGGAATGAGGCGGTCGAGGAGCTGACGCGCCTCCTGACGCCGCTGATGGAGCAGCCCGCCGTGCAGGACTTCGTCGAGGAGCGGGTCCGGGCCAGGCTGGCCTCCTTCTACGCCAGCGACGCCTGCCCCGTCGCGGACTGAGGAGGCGCGGAAGAATGGCCGGTATGCCCGCTCCGCAGTCGCCCCCACCGCAGTCCGCCACGCTGTCGTTCACCGTCGGCGAGGACGACACCGCGCTGGCGGTCGGCTCCGGGTCGCTTCCGGTCCTCGGCACGCCCCGCCTGCTCGCCTGGTGCGAGGCGGCGACATGTGCGGCTCTGAGCGACCTGGCCCCCGGGACCACGAGTGTCGGCACCCGGGTCGAGGTCGAGCACCTCGCCCCGAACGCGGTCGGCGACGTCGTCGTCGTCCACGCGGAGACGACGGGGCGGACCGATCGCACCGTGACCTTCACCGTCGAGGCCCGCCACCTCGACCACCTCGTCGCCCGAGGCGTCGTGACCCGGGCCGTCGTGGACTCTCAACGCTTCATGGCCCGTCTTGCGGGGCGCGCCGATGACTGACGGGACGGCCGAGCCGCAGCACGGGCTGCGGGACGACCTCGTGACCGTCCTCGCCCGGCGTGCGTTGACCGAGGACAGCGCCCGGCCCGAGGCCGTACAACGCCAGCACGCCCGCGGCGGCCGCACGGCCCGCGAGCTCATCGGCGAGCTCGTCGACCCGGGCAGCCTGGTCGAGTACGGCCGGTTCGTCACCGCCGCCCAGGAGCAGCGCCGCAGCCCCGACGACCTGCTCGACCGGACCGTCGGCGACGGCGTCGTCGGGGGCGTCGCCACGGTCGACGGGCGGCCGGTCGCCGTCGTCTCCTACGACTACCTCGTCATGGCGGGCACGCAGGGTATGCGCGGCCACGCCAAGACGGACCGCCTCCTCGACGTCGTCGAGCGGCTGGGGCTCCCGGTCGTCTTCTTCGCGGCCGGCGGCGGGGGTCGTCCGAGCGACACCGACATCCCCACCGTGTCAGGGCTCGACGTGTCGACCTTCGCGCGGTGGGCGGGCCTGAGCGGCAAGGTCCCCCGCGTCGCCGTGGTCAACGACAACTGCTTCGCCGGCAACGCCGTCATCGCCGGCTGCGCCGACCTCATCGTCGCGACACCGCGCTCCTCGCTCGGCATGGGCGGGCCGGCGATGATCGCGGGCGGCGGTCTGGGTCAGGTGGAGGCGGCCGCCGTGGGGCCGCTGGACGTCATGACGCGCAACGGTGTCGTCGACCTCGCCGTCGACGACGGGGACGAGGTCGATGCGGCGCGACACCTCCTCGGGTACTTCCTCGGGCGGCAGGAAGACTGGACCGAACCCGACCCGACCCCGATGCGGGGTGCGGTGCCCGCGGGGGAGCGCACCGCATACGACCTGCTGCCGGTGCTCGAGGGGATCTGCGACGAGGGGAGTGTGACCGTCCTGCGGCCGGACTTCGCGCCGGAGCTGTGCACCGCCCTGGGCCGTATCGAGGGTCGTCCGGTCGGGGTCATCGGCAACGACACCCGGTTCATGGCCGGCGCCATCACCGCCGACGCCGGCGACAAAGGGGCCCGGTTCGTGCAGCTGTGCGACGCATACGGGTTCGGCATCGTCTCACTCGTCGACACCCCCGGCATGATGGTCGGCCCGGACGCCGAGCGGAGCGCACTGGTCCGGCACACCTCGCGGCTGCTCGTCGCGTGCGCCCAGATCGAGGTCCCTCTCGTCGGAGTCGTGCTGCGGCGCGGCTACGGTCTCGGCGCGCAGGCGATGCTCGGCGGGAGCACGCGTGCCCCGGTGATGACAGTTGCCTGGCCGGGCGCCCATCTCGGACCGATGGGACTCGAGGGTGCGGTGCGGCTGGCCAGGCGCGCCGAGCTCGCCGCGATCGAAGACGCGGACGTGCGTGAGGCGAGGGTTCGCGAGCTGACCGCCGCGATGCAGGAGCACGCCAGTGCCCTCAACGTCGCCCGGCACGGCGAGATCGACGACGTCATCGACCCCGTCGAGACACGCGGGATCATCGCGCGGCTGCTCGACGCGGCGGACGCGGAGGGCCGGCTTCGGCCGCGGCGTCGCCCTGTTGATGTCTGGTGAGCCGACGTCGAGTCGCGGTCCCGTCCTCTCCGGGAAGGAAACCACGACTTCGGGAAGGATTGGTTCCCTCCCGAAGTGGACCTTTCCTTCCCGCGGAAGAAAAAGTCAGACCCCGAACGTCGCCCGGGGGTAGGCCGCCTCGACGTCGGTGACGACGTTGACGAGGTAGGGCACCCCGCTTGCGAAGGCGCGGTCCATCGCCGGGCCGATCTGCGCGGGGTCGGTGACCATCTCGCCGGCGCCGCCGAGGGCCTTGACGACCTCGTCGTAGCGGGTCCGGGGACCGAGGTCGGCGATCACGTCGTAGCCGTAGATCATCTGCATCGGGCCCTTCTCGAGCGCCCACGCAGAGTTGTTGCCCATGACCATGACGACGGGCAGGTTGTGGCGCACGAGGGTGTCGACGTCGATGAGGCTGAAGCCGGCGGCGCCGTCGCCGAGGAGGAGGACGACCTGGCTGGACGGCCGGGCGATCCGCGCCGCGATCGCCGCGCCGAGGCCGGCGCCGAGGCACCCGAACGGGCCGGGGTCGAGCCAGTTGCCGGGTCGCTTGGGCTCGACGAACTTGCCGGCGAACGAGACGAAGTCGCCGCCGTCGCCGATGACGACCGCGTCGTCGGCGAGCCGGGGAAGCAGCTCACCGTAGATGCGCGCCGGGTGGATCGGATCCGCTTCGGCGCCGAGCAGCTCCAGGTCCTTGGTATGCGTCGCCTGGGCCTTCTCCCGAAGGGCGCCCGCCCAGCCGGTCCAGTCGGCCCGGGTCGCCTGCCGCTGGACCGCGTCGGTGAGGGCGTCGAGGACCCGTGCCAGGTCGCCGGCCGTCGCGAATGCCGGGTTCGCGTGGTGGCTCAGCTGCCCGGTGGAGTCCTGGATGTGGACGACGGTCGCGGGGGTGGCGCCGTCCTTGCCGCCGAAGACGCCGTAGCCGAGGCGGAAGTCGAGCGGGGTGCCGACGACGACGACGAGGTCGGCAGCGTTGAACGCCATACCGCGGGCCTTGGTGACCAGGAGTGGGTGGCCTGCTGGTACGACACCGCGGCCCATCCCGTTCGGGATCGCCGGGAGACCCAGTTCCTCGACGCAGCGCAGGGCAGCCTCCTCGGCGAAGTCGCTCCACACATCGGTGCCGAGGACGATGACGGGCCGCTCGGCCTTCGCGAGGAGTGCGGCGATCCGCTCGACGGTGTCGGTGTCGGGGGCCCTGTCCGCGGCCGGTTCGGGACCGGGCCGCACCGACTCGCTCTGGTCGAACAGGTGGTCCATGTGGACGTCGAGGAAGGCCGGGCCGCGGTGCGCCGACCGAGCGGCCTGGAACGCGCGGTGGGTCGCGCCCGCGATGTCTCCGGTGTCCTTGGCCGTCTCGGCCGAGACGGTGACCGACGACAGCAGAGGCACGTGGTCGAACTCCTGAAGGCTGCCGCTGCCCCACCTCGCGAGCGGGGCGCGGCCCCCGATGACGACCATGGGCGCGCCGGAGAAGTGTGCCTGGGTGATGGCGCTGACGCCGTTGGTCACTCCGGGGCCGGCCGTGAGGACGGCAAGACCTGGGGAGCGGGTCAGCTTGCCGGTCGCCTCGGCCGCGAAGGCGGCCGTCTGCTCGTGCCGTACGTCGAGCAGCCGGATGCCGTGGTCCTCCTTGGCCGCCGCGTCGTACATGGGGAAGACGTGCGCCCCGGAGAGGGTGAACATCGTCTCCACGCCGTGCGCTGCGGCCACGGCCGTCGCGTGGGAGCCGCCGTGGGCCTGGACGGCGGTGTCGGTGGGTGTCTCCGTGGTCGGCTGCGCTGTCTCCTCGGGCGTCATGGCGGCCATGTTACTCACTGGTAGCCACAGATGTGGTGCGCGTCGCATACCCGTGTCTGTGTGAGGATCTGGGGGTGAAGTATGCCGAGCACATCGTCGACCTCGTCGGACACACTCCTCTGGTCCGCCTGCACTCCGTGACCGACGGCATCGCCGCGACGGTCCTGGCCAAGATCGAGTACATGAACCCCGGCGGGTCGGTCAAGGACCGCATCGCCGTGAAGATGATCGAGGAGGCCGAGGCGCGCGGTGACCTGCGTCCGGGCGGCACGATCGTCGAGCCGACGTCCGGCAACACCGGCGTCGGGCTGGCCCTCGTCGCCCAGCGCAAGGGCTACCGCTGCGTCTTCGTCTGCCCGGACAAGGTGGCCGAGGACAAGCGCAACGTCCTCAAGGCCTACGGGGCCGACGTCGTCGTGTGCCCGACCTCGGTGCCGCCCGACCACCCCGACTCGTACTACTCCGTCTCGGACCGGCTCGCCCGCGAGATCGAGGGCGGCTACAAGCCGAACCAGTACGAGAACCCGGCCGGACCCGCATCGCACTACGAGACGACCGGACCCGAGGTCTGGGACGACACCGACGGCCGGATCACGCACTTCGTGGCCGGGGTCGGAACGGGCGGGACGATCACCGGTACGGGACGCTACCTGCGGGAGATCTCCGCCGACCGGCCCGGCGGGCGGGTGCGGATCATCGGCGCCGACCCGGAAGGCTCGGTGTACTCCGGGGGCAGCGGTCGCCCGTACCTCGTCGAGGGAGTGGGCGAGGACATCTGGCCCGGCGCCTACGACCCCGCCGTCGTCGACGAGGTCATCGCGGTCTCGGATGCGGACTCGTTCGAGATGACTCGCCGGCTGGCCCGCGAGGAAGGACTCCTCGTGGGCGGCTCCTGCGGCATGGCCGTCGTCGCGGCGCTGCGCGCTGCCCGCGACCTGCCCGCGGACGCGGTCATGGTCGTGCTGCTCCCCGACTCCGGTCGCGGCTACCTGTCCAAGATCTTCAACGACGACTGGATGAACAGCTACGGGTTCCTCGCCGCGAGCAAGGGCGAGACCGTCGGCGACGTGCTCGCCGCCAAGACCGCGGCCACGGGTCTGCCGGACCTCGTCCACACCCACCCGGGAGAGACGATCAAGGAGGCCATCGACATCCTCCGCGAGTACTCGGTCTCGCAGATGCCGGTCGTCAAGGCGGAGCCGCCGGTGATGTCCGGCGAGGTCGCCGGGGCGGTCCACGAGCGCGACCTGCTCGACGCCCTCTTCACAGGTCGTGCCCACCTGACCGACTCCGTCGGCGCGCACATGGGTCCGGGACTCCCACTCGTCGGGGCGGGAGAGTCCATCGCCACCGCCCGGCACGAGCTCGAGAGCAGCGACGCGATCCTCGTCGTCGATGCCGGCAAGCCCGTCGGTGTGCTCACCCGTGCCGACTTCCTCAGCTTCCTCGCCGACTGACTCCTCGCCGACTGACTTCTGGACGACTGACGCCGGTTTGGAGGGGTGGTCTGCGACCCCCGACAATGACGGGGTGATGCCCGACCTGCCCACCCGCACCGATGTGCTCGTCGTCGGTGCCGGCCCGGCTGGGTCGAGCGCCGCCGCGTGGGCCGCCCGGGCCGGGATGGACGTCGTGGTCGCGGACGCCGCGTCCTTCCCCCGAGACAAGACCTGCGGCGACGGGCTGACGCCCCGCGCAGTGGCCGAGCTCGACCGGCTCGGCCTGGCCCAGTGGGCACGGAGCCGAGCCTACAACCAGGGGCTGAGGGCCCACGGCTTCGGCCAGACGCTGTACCTGCGCTGGCCGGGCGGGACTCTCCCCGACTGGGGGTCGGCCGTGCCGCGCACGATCCTGGACAACGCGATCCGCGACGCCGCCATGCAGTCCGGGGCCACGGCGTTGGACAGCCTGCGGGCCGTCGACGTCCGGTGGCAGGACGGCAAGGTCAGCGGGGTCGTGTTCCGGCGAGGCAAGGAGTTCCACGAGATCGGCTGCGAGCGACTCGTCGTGGCCGACGGGGTGCGGTCTCAGCTCGGCCGGGTGCTCGGTCGCACCTGGCACCGTGACACGGCCTACGGTGTCGCGGCGCGCTCGTACATGAGCTCGACGATGTCGGATGATCCGTGGATCTCGTCGCACCTGGAGCTGCGGGGCACCCAGGGCGAGATCCTCTCGGGATACGGCTGGATCTTCCCCCTGGGTGGAGGCGAGGTCAACGTCGGTGTGGGGACGCTCGCGACCGCGAAGCGTCCCGCCGACGTCGCCCTCCGCCCCCTCATGCAGTTCTACGCGGACGAGCGCCGCGACGAGTTCGGCCTGTCGGGGCCGCTGCGTCTACCGACCTCGGCGATGCTGCCGATGGGTGGCGCGGTCTCCGGGGTCGCCGGCCCGAACTGGGCACTCGTCGGCGACGCTGCGGGGTGTGTCAATCCGTTGAACGGGGAGGGCATCGACTACGGCCTCGAGGGCGGTCGTTTCGTCGCGGACCTGCTCGCCGAGAAGGCCGACCTCGGCACCGCCTGGCCCGACCTCCTGCGTGAGCACTACGGCGAGGCGTTCTCGATCGCCCGCCGGCTTGCAGGACTGGTGACCGTTCCCCGACTGCTGCCGACGCTCGGCCCGGTCGGCATGCGCACCGACTGGCTCATGACGCTCGCGCTGCGGTGGATGGGCAACCTCGTGACCGAGGAGGACCGCGACCGGGCCGCTCGGGTGTGGCGCTGGGCCGGTCGTCGGTCGATCCGGCTCGACGAGCGCGCTCCCTTCAGCTGAGCCCTCCGCTCCGCCTCCGACCTGCGAAAACGCGTCGGCTATCCGAGCGCCGGTGACCTGCAAGGCTGTTCGGCGCCGTCTCACCTTGGTAACGATGTGGTTAATGTGACTGCTGATGCTTGTGTGACTGATGTGACTAAAGTTGCATGTGGTCGTCGAGACACTCACCCGTCGAAGGGGTCGTCATGCCGTCCACGCCCAGGCCACCTGTCTCTCCCACGCCCTCCACGCCCGCGCCACTCCACCCGCCCGTCGTCCGCGCGGTCGCCCTCGTGGTGGTGGCCGCCCTGATCCTGTTCATCGTCGGCGCGGTGTTCAGCGGCGTCGCCAGCGCGGACAGCCACCGGGTGTGGGTCTGCAAATACGTGGGCACTCCCGGGGACGACGAGCGCCTCGGCCCCGGCAAGAACCCCATCTCCGTCTCGGTCAACGCCACCGACGGCGCGGGTGTCGGGGGGTTCTTCAATGACGCCCAGGGTCGCTCCTACGTGATTGCCGTCGTCCAGGGTGACGACGACGATGATGACGATGACGGCCCCACGTGCCCGAAGACGCCACCGGGCAATGGCACCTCCACCACTACTCCGCCGGTGACGGAGACGACGCCGCCGGTGACGGAGACGACGCCGCCGGTGACGGAGACGACGCCGCCGGTGACCGAGACGACGCCGCCGGTGACGGAGACGACGCCGCCGGTGACCGAGACGACGCCGCCGGTGACCGAGACCACGCCGCCGGTGACCGAGACGACGCCGCCGGTGACCGAGACCACGCCGCCGGTGACCGAGACCACGCCGCCGGTGACCGAGACCACGCCGCCGGTGACCGAGACCACGCCGCCGGTGACCGAGACCACGCCGCCGGTGACGGAGACCACGCCGCCGGTGACGACGACGCCGCCCGTCACGTCCACGACGACTCCGGACACCCCGGGTGCCGCACCGACCGACCTGGGTCCGACCCAGACGACCGGGATCTTCTCGCTCTTCGCGATCGCGGCCGGCCTGCTCCTCGCCGCCGTGCGCCTCCTGCGGGGAGCCCGGCACTGACGATCACCCCGGCTCGACGCCGGCCCGACACCGGGCCGGCGTCGACGTCTGCCCGCGTGCGCATGGCCGCCCTCCTCCTCGCCCTGGCGCTGGTCGCGGGGGCGACCGGCGCATACCTCCTCGCGGGCGACACGCTCCGCGCGCTCCGGTATGCGACGCCCGCCCCCGCCGTCATCGTCGACCCAGGTGCAGGGTCACCCGTCGCGACGGGACCGATCACCCCGACGCGCATCCACATCCCCGCCATCGGGGTGCGGACGATCGTCGAACCGGCCCCGGCGACCGAGGAGCCCAACCCCTTCACCGGCGACGTGGTCTCGACGTTCCCGGTACCCGGCGGCCCGCACACCACGGTGTGGTGGGAGGAAGGGCCGATGCCCGGCTCGGACGGTCTCGCGGTCGTGCTCGGCCACACGAAGGCCTTCGGTTCCGCGGTGTTCGACGACCTGCCGGACCTGGATCCGGGTGTCCCCGTCGGCATCACCGGGCGCACCGCGGGCGGCGCGGAGGTCATCGCGCGCTACGTCGTCGCCGACGTGGTCACGGGCATCTCGAAGTCCGACCCGGACGCACTGCGCGCGGTGCTCGAGAGCCCGCCACCCGGCGCGGCGCTGGCGCTGATCACCTGCTCGGGCGAGATCGACGGTCGGCTGTCCTCCCGGGAGGACAACACGGTGGTTTTCGCGACCCTCGAGGGAACGTACACGCCTTAGCGCACCACTACGCTCCTCGCCATGCAGCCTCTGCACTGGCTCGCGATCGCGCTCGCCGTCGTCGGCGTGGCCTTCGTCGTGGTGGGCATCCTCCAGCAGCGGGCGGCGCGCCCGTCCGAGGAGATCGTGCGCGGCTTCGGCGGCCCGGCGGGCACCTCGGACGTGGGCGGCGCGGACGGCTTCGACGCGCAGTCGCCCTCGGCGCACTACCCGGTCGGTCGCACCTCGCGCCTGACCGGCTTCGGGCTCGTGCTGGTCGCGCTGATTCTCGTCATGGTCGCGTCGCTGACCTGAGCCGGGGGCCGCCAGCATCATGAAGTGCACCCGAAATCCGACGTGCCACGCGCAATTGCAGGTGCCACGTCGCACTTCGGGTGTGATCGGCGGATCACAGGTGTCAAGCCGGGGCTCCGGCGCCGGTGATCGTCAACCGCCGAGGACGTGTGGAGTCGTCAGTCGCGCGGCGGCAGAGAGCAGCCGTACGGCCCGTGGTTGCAGTACCCGCCGGGGTTCTTGTGGAGGTACTGCTGGTGGTAGTCCTCGGCGTACCAGAACGGGCCGGCCTTCTCCGCCGGTGCGATCTCGGTCGTGATCTCACCGAAGCCCTTGCGGCTCAGCTCGCCCTGGAAGCGCTCGCGGGTGTCCTCGATCGCGGCCTCCTGCTCGGGCGTGGTGAAGTAGAGCGCGGAGCGGTATGCCGTTCCGATGTCGTTGCCCTGCCGGTTGCGCTGGGTCGGGTCGTGGTTCTCCCAGAACGCCGCGAGCAGCTCCTCGGGCGTGATCCGCGTCGGGTCGTAGGCGACGAGCACCGCTTCGGCGTGTCCGGTCCGGCCGGTGCAGGACTCCTCGTAGGTCGGGTTCGGGGTGAAGCCGCCCATGTAGCCGGCGGCGGTCGTCACGACCCCCGGGAGCTGCCAGAAGATCCGCTCGACGCCCCAGAAACACCCCATGGCGACGTAGAGCACCTCGGTTCCGTCGGGCCACGGACCCTCGAGCGGGGTGCCGAGCACCTCGTGCGTCTCGGGGACGGGGAAGAGGCGGTGCTCGCGTCCGGGAAGCGCGTCCTCGCGCGAGACCATGGTGGACTTGGCGCGGGCGCCGGGGAGCCAGGTGGTGAGGGGGTCGTTGCCGAAAAGCATGTGCGGTTCAACTCCGTGACCTGGCACGGTTGTTCCCATGTCCGCCGAACCGTCCGTCGAGCAGGTGCCCATCGTGGAGGTCCACGGCGCCGCGACCGACCCCGTCGAGCACGCCCGCTTCGACGCCTTCGCGCAGGTGTTCCACGACGCGACCCGGCACGACCTCGGTGACGCGGACGCGTGGACCGCCGACGAGCTGCGGGCCGTCGATGCCGACCTCACCAAACGTCGGGTCCGCCTCGCCGCGCTCGACGGGCACGTCCTCTGCGGGTCGGTCGAGCTGATCCTGCCGCTACGGGACAACCTGCACGCCGCATACCTCGAGCTGGCGGTCCGGCCGGGCCACCGTCGCAGGGGGATCGGCACCCGCCTCCTCGAGGCGGTCGAGCGGATCGCGCTCGCGGAGGGGCGGACGAGTCTGATGTCCGACACCGCGTGGTTGCCCGACGCCGCTGAGGAGGACCCGAGCGGACACTTCGCCCGCCGGCACGGCTACGCGCCGGCGCAGACGGTGCGCCGTTCGGACTACCCCGTTCCGGACACCGATCCGGTGGTCCCGCCCGCGCCGCAGGGGTATGCGGTGGAGACCCACGTGGGCACCCCGCCCGAGGCGGACCTCACCGACCGCGCCTGGCTCGCCCGGCGGATGTCGACCGACGCCCCGCTCGGCGACCTCGACATCGACGAGGAGGACTGGGACGAGGACCGGGTTCGCGCCCTCGACGCGCGACTCGAGACCATGGGCCGCGGGCGGGTCGGCGCCTTCGCCCGCCACCTCGGGTCGGGCCGCGTCGTCGCGTTCTCGGAGATCCAGGTGCCGGCGGCGAGCCCGCGACTGGCGTACCACCAGGACACGCTCGTCCTGCGTGAGCACCGCGGTCACGGGCTGGGTCTCGTGCTCAAGCTCGCCAACGTCCCGGTGCTGCGCGAGGCGTTCCCGGAGGTGCGCACGGTGCGGACGTGGAACGCCGTCGAGAACTCGCACATGCTCGCGGTCAACGACGCCATGGGCTACGTGACGAGCGGCTTCCTGCGCGAGTGGCAGAAGCGCCGCTGACGTCCCCTACCCTCGTCGGTATGCCTGACGACCCCGACCTCGCCGCACCCGACACCACCGCCGCCCTCGGCTTCTCCTCCCGCGCGATCCACGCCGGACAGGAACCGGACCCGAGCACCGGCGCCGTGGTGCCCCCGATCTACCAGGTGTCGACGTACAAGCAGGACGGCATCGGCGGCCTGCGGCGCGGCTACGAGTACAGCCGCTCGGCCAACCCCACGCGCACCGCGCTCGAGGAGTGCATCGCCGCGCTCGAGGGCGGCGAGCGCGGCTTCGCGTTCGCCTCCGGGCTCGCTGCCCAGGACACGCTGCTGCGTGCGTTGCTGCGACCCGGCGACCACGTCGTCGTGCCTTCCGATGCCTACGGCGGCACCTACCGGCTCTTCAACCAGGTCCTCGTGCCGTGGGGCGTCGAGCACGACATCGCGGCCATCGCCGACGTCGAGTCGGTGCGCGCCGCGATCCGTCCGGAGACGAAGGTCGTCTGGGTCGAGACACCGACCAACCCGCTGCTCGGGATCGCCGACATCTCCGCGCTCGCCGAGGTCGCCCACGAGGCCGGAGCACTCCTGGTCGTCGACAACACCTTCGCCTCGCCCTACCTCCAGCAGCCGCTCGCACTCGGCGCGGACATCGTCACCCACTCGGCGACGAAGTACGCCGGCGGGCACAGCGACGTCGTCGGCGGCCTCATCGTGACCAAGGCAGGTCTGCGGACGGCGCGCGACGAGGACGTCACCGAGCGGGTCGGGTTCCACCAGAACGCGATGGGCGCGGTCGCGGGGCCGTTCGACGCCTGGCTCGTCCTGCGCGGCCTGAAGACCCTCGCGGTCCGCATGGAGCGGCACTGCGACAACGCCGAGGCCATCGTCGAGTTCCTCCAGCGCCACCCGGGGGTCACGGCGGTGCACTACCCGGGGCTGCCGAGCCACCCGAACCACGACGTCGCCGCCCGGCAGATGGCGCGCTTCGGCGGGATGATCTCGTTCCAGGTCAAGGGCGGCGAGGACGTCGCGACCAAGGTCTGCGCCGAGACCGAGCTGTGGACCCTCGGCGAGTCCCTCGGTGGGGTCGAGGCCCTCATCGAGCACCCCGGTCGGATGACGCACGCGTCGGTGGCCGGAACGGCGCTCGAGGTGCCGAGCGACCTCATCCGTCTCTCGGTCGGCATCGAGGACGTCGACGACCTCATCGCCGACCTGCGGCAGGCGCTGGACCGCCTCACCTGAGCCCGGTCGAGCTTCCGTGAGCGCCATCTGGTGCGTCGACGTCGGCAGCACCTTCACCAAGGGCGTCCTCGTCGACCCGACCGACGGGCGGCTCCTGCACTCCGGGGCGACCCCCACCACGGTGGGCACCGACGTCCTCGAGGGGATCGCGACCCTGCGAGGACGCCTGCCGGTCGAGCCGTCGGACACGCTCGTCTGCTCGAGCGCCGGAGGCGGGCTGCGGCTGGCCGTCGTCGGCTACGAGCGGGAGGTGACCGGTGAGGCCGGCCACCGGGTGGGTCTGTCCGCCGGCGCGCGCGTCGTGCACGTCGCTGCCGGAGAGCTCGACCGCGCGGGTCTGGCCGCGCTGCGGGCGAGGCGGCCCGACATCATCCTGCTCGTCGGGGGCACCGACGGCGGCAACGCGGACGTGCTGCTGCACAACGCGACCCGGTTGGCCCGCGCCCGCATCACCGTTCCGATCGTCGCGGCCGGCAACGCCGACGCACGCGACGAGGTCGCCGCGGTGCTCGACTGCGCCGGTCGCCGCTTCGTCCTCGCCGACAACGTCGTGCCGCGGATCGGCGTCATCGACCCGGACTCGGCGCGGGCCGCGATCCGCACCGTGTTCCTCGAGCACGTCATCGGGGGCAAGGGGCTCTCCCGCGGCCCCGAGTTCGCGCGTATGGTGCGGGCCGCCACGCCGGACGCCGTCCTCACCGGCGTCGAGGTGCTCGCCGGCGTGGTCGGCGACGTCATCGTCGTCGACGTCGGAGGAGCGACGACCGACGTCTACTCCGCCCTCGTGCCGCAGGGCGAGGACGCCGAGATCCACCGCGACGTCGTCGGGCACCTCTGGCAGGAGCGGACCGTCGAGGCCGACCTCGGGATGCGCTGGTCCGCCCCCGGTGTGGTCGAGGCGGCCGCCAGGGAGCGCCTATCGGTTCCGGAAGCCCTGGAGGCGTATGCGCTGGCCGCCGCCGCCGACCCCGGTCACCTCCCGCGCGGCGCCGCCGAGGTGTCGCTCGACCTCGCGCTCGCCCGCATCGCCGCCGTCGTCGCGGCCCGGCGGCACGGTCGTCCCGCCACGCCGAGCGAGGCGCCGCGGCCGCTCGCCGACGTGGGGCTCGTCATCGGCTCCGGAGGGGTCCTGCGACACAACGAGCCCGACGCCGCCCTGGACGTCGTGCGTGCGGTGACGACGGACCACGGGGGTGGGTGGCGCGTGCCGGAGGGCGCGCAGGTGGCGGTGGACACCGCATACCTGCTGTTCGCCGTCGGGCTGCTCGCCGAGGCCCACCCGGACGCCGCCCGCTCGCTGGCGGGTCGCGTCGTCGGACCTCGGGCCTAGAGTGATCCCATGCCCGACGACACCGCCGACGTCCGTCCGCTCCTCGACCTCGTCGTCATCGACTGTCCGGACCCGCACGCGCTCGCCGAGTTCTACGGCGCGGTCCTGGGTTGGCTCGTCCAGGGCGGGGCCGACGATGACTTCGTCGTGCTGAGCCACCCCGAGGGCGGCGTCGGACCCGACCGGCCCGACGGCCGCACGTCGCTCGGCTTCCAGCGCATCGAGGACTACGCCCCCCCGACGTGGCCCCGCGGGGCGCACCCGCAGCAGTTTCACCTCGACTTCGCGGTCGAGGACATCGAGAAGGCCGAGCCGGCGGTGCTCGCGCTCGGTGCCGGTGTGGCCGACGAGCAGCCGTCCGAGGACGGCTCGTTCAAGGTCTACATCGACCCGGCAGGGCACCCGTTCTGCCTTGTCCGGCAGGGCTGAGCATGCCCGACCCCGTGCCCACCGTCTCCCTCGAGGACGTCCTCGCCGCGCGCGATGGCCTCGACGCGGTGATGCGGCCGACGCCGCTGAAGTTCAGCCGCGGGCTGAGCGACCGGGTCGGCACCGACGTCTTCCTCAAGTGCGAGAACCTCCAGCGCGCAGGGTCGTTCAAGTTCCGCGGGGCGTACACGCGGCTGTCGCGGCTCAGCCCGCAGGAGAAGGCCGCCGGTGTCGTCGCTGCCAGTGCGGGCAACCACGCGCAGGGCGTGGCGCTCGCCGCCCAGATGCTCGGCATCCGGGCCAAGGTGTACATGCCGGTCGGCGCGGCCATGCCGAAGGTCAACGCCACGCGCGGATACGGCGCCGAGGTCGAGCAGGTCGGCCTCACCTTGGACGAGGCGATGCCGCACGCCCAAGAGTATGCGCGGCGCACCGGAGCGGTCTACGTCCACCCCTTCGACCACGAGGACATCGTCGCGGGTCAGGGCTCCTGCGGCCTCGAGATCCTCGAGCAGTGCCCTGAGGTGCGCACGGTCGTCGTCGGGGTCGGCGGGGGAGGTCTCATCGCGGGCATCGCCGTGGTGCTCAAGGCGCTCAAGCCCGACGTGCGGATCGTGGGGGTCCAGGCGGAGGGGGCCGCCGCATACCCGACCTCGCTGCGCGCGGGGCACCCCGTCGCCTGCACCTCCATGCACACGATGGCCGACGGCATCGCCGTCGGCCTGCCGGGCGACGTGCCGTTCGAGATCGTCCGGCGGCACGTCGACACGGTGGAGACGGTGACCGAGGAGAGCATCTCGAGGTCCCTGCTGTTCCTGCTCGAGCGGTCCAAGCTCGTCGTCGAGCCGGCCGGCGGGGCAGCGGTGGCGCGACTCCTCGAGGCGCCGGGCGCCGGCTGGGAGGGTCCGGTCGTCGCGGTGCTCTCGGGCGGCAACATCGATCCGCTGCTCATGCTCCGGATCATCCGGCACGGCATGGCCGCGGCGGGGCGCTACCTGCAGCTGCGGGCCCGGGTCCCGGACAAGCCCGGCAATCTCGCCCAGCTGCTCATGGACTGCGCCGAGGCCGACGCCAACGTCCTCGAGGTCGAGCATGTGCGCACCAACGCCAGCCTCTCGGTCGACGAGGTCGAGATCGCCCTCGAGCTCGAGACCAAGAGCGCCGAGCACTGCGGGCAGGTCGTCGAGGCACTGCGGGGGCGTGGGTACCGTCTCGTCGTGGGTGACGCCTGGCCGGAGTAGAGCCGGGGATCCGGGTTGGGGCTGTCGGCGCGCAATGCGACCATGTCGGCCATGACTACGACCGTCCTCGCGGAGGACCTCGTCAAAACCTACGGCGACGTGACCGCGCTCGCGGGGCTCAGTCTCGCCGTGCCGGAGGGCAGCGTCCTCGGCGTCCTCGGCCCCAACGGCGCCGGCAAGACCACGACCGTCCGCGTGCTCACGACGCTGTTGCGACCCGACTCGGGCCGGGCTGAGGTCGCGGGGATCGATGTGCTCGCCGAGCCGCGCGAGGTCCGTCGCCGGATCGGCGTGAGCGGCCAGTACGCGGCCGTCGACGAGTACCTCACCGGACGTGAGAACCTCGAGATGGTCGGCCGGCTCTACCACCTCGGCGGCGACTCGGCCCGCACCAGGGCGGCGGAGCTGCTCGAGCAGTTCGACCTGGTCGACGCAGCCGACCGTCCCGCCAAGACGTACTCCGGCGGAATGCGCCGCCGCCTCGACCTCGCCGGGGCGCTCGTCGCCCGTCCGCCGGTGCTGTTCCTCGACGAGCCGACCACCGGACTCGACCCGCGCAGCCGAGGCGACATGTGGGACGTGATCCGCTCGCTCGTCGCTGACGGCGCGACCCTGCTCCTGACGACGCAGTACCTCGAGGAGGCCGACCAGCTGGCCGACAACATCATCGTCGTCGACCACGGCCGGGTCATCGCCGAGGGCACCGCGGACGACCTGAAGACGATGGTCGGCGGGGAGCGGCTCGAAGTCGTCGTCACCGACCCCGCCGAGCTCGGCCGGGCGCGTGAGCTGCTCGCCACGGTGGCGACCGGAGAGATCACGGTCGACGCGCATACCCGCCACCTGACCGTGCCGTGCGCGGTCGGCACCGCCCCGCTCGTCGAGGCGATCCGCCTGCTCGACGGCGCCGGCATCGAGGTGTCCGACATCGGCCTGCGCCGACCCACCCTCGATGACGCCTTCCTCTCACTGACCGGCCGCGAGACCGCGGCGGAGCAACCGACCGAGGGGGAGCAGGAGGTCGTCCGGTGAACACCTTCTTCCCGGACGCGGTCGTCATCGCGCGGCGCAACCTGATCAAGATCAAACGGATCCCCGAGCTGCTGGTCTTCACGACCTTCCAGCCGATCATGTTCATCCTGCTCTTCGGCTTCGTCTTCGGCGCTGCGATCGACATCCCCGGGTCCAGCTACCGCGAGTTCCTCATCGCGGGGATCTTCGCCCAGACCGTCGTGTTCGGCTCGACGATCACCGGGACGGCACTGGCCGAGGACATGCAGAAGGGCATCATCGACCGGTTCCGCACCCTGCCTATGTCCGAGTCCGCCGTACTCGCCGGACGGACCTTTTCCGACCTGCTCAACAACGTGCTCGTGCTCATCGTCATGGCCCTGACCGGTCTGGCGATCGGGTGGCGCGTGCGCACCTCACTCGGTGAGGCACTCCTGGGCTTCGCGCTCCTGCTCGTCTTCGCCTACTCCCTGTCCTGGGTGATGGCCTACGTCGGGTTGAGGGTTCGCTCGCCCGAGATCGTGGCGAACGCCTCGTTCATCGTCATCTTCCCGCTGACGTTCATCGCGAACACCTTCGTGCAGTCGGAGCAGCTGCCCACCCCGCTGCGCATCTTCGCCGAGTGGAACCCTGTCTCCTCGGTGACCCAGGCTGCCCGTGAGCTGTTCGGCAACATTCCGCCCGGAGCTCCGGAGCCCACCACGTGGGCGCTGCAGAACCCGATCATCTACACGTTGATGTGGGCCGTCGCCGCGGTCGCCGTGTTCGCGCCGCTCGCGCTCCGCCGGTACCGCGGAGCCGTGAGCCGCTGACACCTGGATATCGGGTGGCGTCGACCGGCTCGCGGCGCTTGGATGGCTGCTCGTGGACATCATCGACGCGCTACCCCCTGACCTGACCGCCCGCCCGCTGACGGCTGCGGACGCTCGGGCCGTCTACGAGGTGATGGCCGCGCTGCAGCGCGCCGAGATCGGGGCGGCGGAGATCGAGGAGGCCGACATCGTCGCCGACTGGCAGCAGCCGAGCGTCGACGTGCCGGCCGTGACGATAGGGGTATTCGACGGCGACCGGCTGGTCGGCTACGCCGAGGCGTCCCGACGGGGCTTCGGCGACGCGGCCGTGCATCCGGACTGGCACGGGCGGGGGATCGGCACGGCTCTGGCGCAGTGGCTGCAGCATCGCTCTCGCGAGCTGGGCGCCCGGGTCATCGGGATGCCGGTGCCGAAAGGCGGCAGCGGTGACAGGCTCCTCGAGGCTCTGGGCTTCGAGGTGCGGTGGACCTCGTGGGTGCTGCAGCTGCCGCCAGATGCGCAGATCCCGGACCGGCCGCTGCCGCACGGATACGTCGTGCGCGAGGCCCGGCCGGACGAGTACCGCGCCCTGCACGCCGTCGTGGACGAGGCGTTCCTCGAGTGGTCCGACCGCGACCCGGAGCCGTACGAGGACTTCGAGGCCGGCATCCTGCGGCGACCGGGTATGCAGCCCTGGCAGCTGCGAGTGGCCGTCGACCCGTCGGGTGAGGTCGTCGGTGCCGCAGTGCTCATCATGGCCCGGAGCGAGGCGGGCGAGATCACCGAGGGCTACGTCCAGCAGCTCGCCGTGCAGCGCGACCGGCGCGGCCGGGGTCTGGCTCAGGCGCTCCTCGACGACGCGTTCCGACTGGCGGGAGAGCACGGCGCTCCCACGTGTGGGCTCTCCACCGACTCTCGCACCGGCGCGCTCGGGCTCTACGAGAAGGTCGGCATGGTCGTGACCCAGACGTGGGTCAACCGCGGGATATCGACGGAGTGAGTGTCGGCGACGCTCCGGTGGTCCTCCTCGAGGGGCGCAGCGACATCGCCGCGGTACGGGCCGCGGCCGATGTGGCGGAGGTGGACCTGTCCGACGTCCGGTTGGTCGACCTGGGTGGCATCACGAACATTCGGAGCCACCTCGTCGCGCTGACTCACGAAGCGTGCGGCGGAGAGGGACCCGACGCTGAGCACGTGCTCGGAATGTGCGACGTCGGCGAGACGCGCTTCGTCGAGTCCGCTCTCGAGTCCACCGGCCACTGGGTGCGGGACGCCAGCGACCTGCCGTCGGCCGGCTTCTTCGTCTGCGTGGAGGACCTGGAGGACGAGCTGCTCCGGGCGCTCGGCATCCCCCGCGTGCTCGGTGTCCTGGACCGGCTGGGACTGCGGGGCAAGCTCGACGCGCTCGCCCAACAGCCCGCGTGGCGGGACCGGCCGCTGCACGAGCAGCTGCACCGGTTCGCCGGGGTGGCGTCCGGGCGCAAGGAGCTGCTCGCCGCCGAACTGACCGCCGAGCTGACCCCCGACGAGCTGCCCGAGCCGCTGCGCCTCCTGCTCGACCGGCTCCGCTGACGAGGGCTGCTTCCGGGCGAAGGTGGCCACCGCATACGGCAGCGGCGCCCCGAACCACAGGTCCGGGGCGCCGCTTGAGGGGGAACCTCGCGCTTGCGGAGGGAACCGTTGTCTCCGGAAGGCGACCTTTCTCTCCTGGGGAGAGAAAGGTCGGATCCGCGCCGGTCAGCCGGTGTAGGGCTTGGCGTGCAGGATCTTGACGTCGATGTCCTTGCCGTTGGGGGCCGTGTAGGTGACGGTCTCGCCGACCTTGCGGCCGTTGATGGCCGAGCCCATGGCGGACTTCTCGCTGTAGACGGTCAGCTCGGTGTGCTCGCCGATCTCGCGGCTGCCCATGAGGAAGGTCTCCTCGTCGCCGAACATCTCGACGGTGACGACCATGCCCGGCTCGACGACGCCGTCGTCCGGCGGTGCCTCGCCGACGGTCGCGCTCTCGAGGAGCTGGGTGACCTGGCGGATGCGGGCCTCCATCTTGCCCTGCTCCTCCTTGGCCGCGTGGTAGCCGCCGTTCTCGCGCAGGTCCCCCTCGAGGCGCGCGGCCTCGATCTTCTTCGCGATCTCCGTGCGGCCCTCGTTCGACAGGTAGTCGAGCTCCTCCTTGAGGCGGTCGTACGCCTCCTGGGTGAGGAACGTCGTGGACGTCTCGGTCATGTCAGCTCCTTGTGCGGCGAGCCCTTCTCGCCGGTCCTCGTGATCATCGGGCCCGGTCGACGGGCCTGGTCAAAGCGGAAGGTCTGGGTGCACGGTGGCGACGAGTGTCGCCGGCAACCCAGACCCTCGAGTCAGCAGGTGAAACGACCAGTCTACGCGACGATCGTGTCTGTGACCACTACGTGCGACCGTACTGTCGAGCACTACTGGCTGCGAGCGCCCTCGAGGACGCAGTTCTGTACGGTCCCGGTGTTCGCCCTGGTCGTCGTGCGCACCGTGACGTCGCGGTGCACGACGCGGGCGCCGTCGGCCTCGTCCGCCGGGATCGTCACGTCGACGGTGCCGACGGCGGCGAAGTCGACCGAGATCGCCTGCACGCGGCAGACCACCGCGGCGCCCTCCGGGCGGCGCACGTCGAAGCCGACCACGACCGTCCGGTCGTCGACGACGCCGTAGTTCGTGACCGTCGCGGTGACCCGGTCCTGCTGGAGGTAGACGCCCAATGCGACGATGAGCGCGGTGAACGCCGTGATCAGAACGGTCCCGATGACGACCCAGCGACGGGTGCTGGGCGGGGCGTCCGTTCGACTCACTCCCTTATTGTCCGTCACGATAGGGGCGGTCGATGACCGACCCCCGTGACCCACCCCCGACGAAGGATTTCCACCCCCGTGGCCGAGAAGTTCCGCCTGATGTGCGTGCACGCCCACCCCGACGACGAGTCGAGCAAGGGGGCGGCGATGATGGCCAAGTACGTCGCCGAGGGCCACGACGTCCTCGTGGTCTCGTGCACGGGGGGTGAGCGCGGCGACGTGCTCAACCCGCGGCTGGCGGACGACCCCCACATCCAGCGCGACCTCGTCCAGGTGCGCCGCGACGAGATGAAGGCCGCCCAGGAGATCCTCGGTGTCGACCACGTCTGGCTCGGCTTCGTCGACTCAGGTCTGCCCGAGGGTGACCCCCTTCCGGCGCTGCCGCCGGGATGCTTCGCCCTCGAGCCCCTCAACGTCACGACCGAGGCACTGGTCCGCGAGATCCGGCGCTTCCGGCCGCACGTCGTCACGACCTATGACGAGAACGGCGGGTACCCCCATCCGGACCACATCATGACCCACCGGGTGACGATGGCGGCCGTCGAGGCTGCCGGCGACACTGACCAGTTCCCGCACGCGGGAACGCCGTGGCAGCCGCTCAAGGTGTACTACAACGCCAGCTTCTCCAAGGCCCGGATCGCCGCCTTCCACGAAGCGCTCCTCGCCCTCGGGGAGGAGAGTCCCTACGAAGAGTGGCTGGAGCGGTGGGACCGCCCCGACCGCCCGGTGACCACGCGGATCCAGTGCGGCGAGCACTTCGAGACCCGCGACCGCGCGCTCCTCGCGCACGCCACCCAGATCGATCCCGACGGCGCCTGGTTCAAGGTCCCGCGCGAGACGCAGGCCGAGATCTGGCCGACGGACGACTTCGAGTGCGCCCTGAGCTTCGTTCCCGTCACCGCAGCGTCGGGCGGCGTCCCCGACGGCCCGCTCGGCGAGGTGGAGGAAGACCTGTTCGCTGGACTCGGCACGGTCGCCGAGGCCGACGCGCTCGCCACGTCCGGTGAGCTGACCATCGCCCTCGACGGGCGGAAGGAGTCCGACGTTCCATGGCCCTGGTGATGGTGCCCCTTCTCCTCCCGGGGGTCGGCACGCCCGACACCCCGTCGGACAACTCGATGCCCGGCCTCGGCTCGTTCATCGTCTTCGCGTTCATGGCCGTGGCCCTGTACTTCCTGCTCAAGAACATGAACGCCCGGCTGCGGCGGATGTCCTACCGGGAGAGGGAGCGCGAGGCGGCCGAGCGTGAGGCCCGCGAACCGGATGAGGGCACCGCCGCCTCCGGGCCGACCGTGCCCGACCTCTCCGCCCGCGGCCGCGGTCGCCCTGCCGGTGCCGACGGTGAGGCGGGTGACGAGGAGAGCGGACCACCGCATACCGACTCTGCGGACCCGACCGACGGACCGAGCGATGCATCGCCGCCTGACGAGCGGGGCGGGCGCACCGCCTGAGCGGGCCTACACCACCGCGTTCTACACCACCGCGTCGCGGTGCAGGACGATCGTCGCGGCGACGTAGTGCGCGACGAACGCGAGGATCGTCAGGGCGTGGAAGATCTCGTGGAACCCGAACCACCGGGGTGAGGGGTTGGGGCGCTTCAGGCCGTAGACGACGGCACCGAGGGTGTACAGCAGACCGCCGGTGACGATGAGGCTCAGCACGGCGGTGCCGCCGTAGGTCCACAGCGGACCGAGGTAGAAGACGGCGACCCAGCCCAGGGCCACGTAGATCGGGACGTAGAGCCACCGGGGCGCCCCCACCCACAGGACGCGGAAGCCGACTCCGACGATCGCTCCGATCCAGACGATCAGGAGCATCGAGATCGCCTGGCTGCGGGGGAGGAGCAGCGCGAAGGGTGTGTAGCTGCCGGCGATGATGAGGAAGATGTTGCTGTGGTCCAGCCGCTTGAGCACGTCGGCGACCCGAGGGGACCAGCTGCCGCGGTGGTAGACCGCGGAGGTGAAGAACAGCAGGAAGGCCGTCAGGGTGAAGACCGCGGCCGTGATCCGGCCGTTCTGGCTCGGGGCGAACACGACCAGGACGATCCCGGCGACCAGGGCGATCGGCGCCATTCCGGCGTGCAGCCAGCCGCGCAGCTTGGGCTTGACCGCCGCCGCGAACTCGTGGGCAGCCTTGCGCCCCTCCCCGACAGCGTCCTCGACGCTGTCGCGCAGGCCCTCCAACGTCCGCTCGCGGCGTGGGTCGTGCACGGCTCAACGGTACCTACGGATGCGTAGGTTCTCCTAGTCGGACGCCGTGCGATCTCCGTCGGTCGCTCGGCTGATCCGCGACGACCGGGGGGTAGCGTTGGGTCCGCGTCGGCGCGTCCCCGCCCGCGCCCGGGTTCCCCGGATCGTCGGTGACCACCGCGAGGAGGTGTCATGGCCGTCGGCAACCCGATCTATTCCGCGTACGAGCGGCGTCTGTTCCGTCAGCTGCGTGACAAGCCGCTGCCGCGACACGTCGGAGTCATGCTCGACGGCAACAGGCGCTGGGCCAGAATGCGCGGGGCCGACTCCGCCGAGGGGCACCGGGCGGGCGCCGACAACATCGCCAACCTCCTCACCTGGTGCGAGGAGGTCGGGGTCGAGGTGGTGACCCTGTGGCTGCTGTCGACCGACAACCTCGCGCGCGACCCCGACGAGCTCGAGACCCTCCTCGGCATCATCGAAGACGTCGTCTCCGAGCTCGCCGGCACCGGGCGCTGGCGGATCAACCCGGTCGGCGCCCTGGAGCTGCTGCCGGAGCCGACCGTGCAGCGACTGCGCGAGGCCGCGGAGGCGACGGCCGGGGTCGACGGCCTGCTCGTCAACATCGCCGTCGGGTACGGCGGGCGTCGCGAGATCGCGGACGCGGTCAGGGCGCTGTTGCGTGACCACGCGGACCAGGGCACGTCGATCGAGGAGCTCGCCGAGATCCTCGACGTCGAGCACATCTCCGAGTACCTCTACACGAAGGGCCAACCTGACCCCGACCTCGTCATCCGCACCTCGGGCGAGCAACGGCTGTCTGGGTTCTTGATGTGGCAGAGCGCGCACACCGAGTTCTACTTCTGTGAGGCGTACTGGCCCGACTTCCGCCGAGTCGACTTCCTGCGCGCTCTGCGTGCCTACGGCGACCGGCATCGCCGCTACGGCGGCTGACCTCGTCATCGACCGTTCATCGCAGTGATGGGCGACACACCGAAGTCGTTCACGGGCCGAGTCCGGGACGGCGGCTAGCGTCGCGATAACGCGCCGCACCCCGCGACGCCGACTTCAGGCAGGAGTCCCCGCCTTGTCCTCTCGTCCGTCGACCAGCCTCCTTCCGCACTCGCTCGATCCGGAGGCTGGCGCTCCGGACGAGCCTGTGACCTACATCCTGGACACCTCGGTCCTGCTCTCCGACCCGCGTGCGCTGTTCCGTTTCAAGGAGCACGAGGTCGTGCTCCCCGTCGTGGTCGTGACCGAGCTGGAGGGCAAGCGGCACCACCCCGAGCTCGGCTACTTCGCCCGGCAGGCGCTGCGTCTGCTCGACGAGCTGCGCGTGGAGCACGGTCGTCTGGACGCGCCGGTGCCGGTGGGAGAGGACGGGGGCACGCTCCGGGTCGAGCTCAACCACACCGATCCGCAGGCACTGCCCGCCGGGTTCCGGCTGGGGGACAACGACACCCGCATCCTCGCCGTCGCGAAGAACCTCTCGGACGAGGGGCGCAGGGTCACGGTCGTGAGCAAGGACCTCCCGATGCGGGTCAAGGCGTCGGCGGTCGGGCTCGCGGCTGAGGAGTACCGCGCCGAGCTCGCGGTCGACTCGGGGTGGACCGGTGTCGTGGAGCTGGACGTGACGACCGAGGAGATGGACTCGCTCTACGACCACGGTCGGGTCGAGCACGTCGGCGCCGCCGAGCTGCCCTGCCACACCGGGTTGCGTCTGCTCTCGCCCCGCGGCTCGGGGCTGGGGCGGGTCGGTCCGGACAAGCAGATCCGGCTCGTGCGAGGCGACCGGGACGCGTTCGGGCTGCACGGCCGCTCGGCCGAGCAGCGGATCGCCCTCGACCTGCTCCTCGACCCCGATGTGGGCATCGTCAGCCTGGGCGGTCGCGCCGGCACGGGCAAGAGCGCTCTGGCGCTCTGCGCCGGCCTGGAGGCGGTGATGGAGCGTCGCCAGCACCGCAGGGTGATCGTCTTCCGACCCCTGTATGCGGTGGGCGGCCAGGAGCTCGGCTACCTGCCGGGCACGGAGAACGAGAAGATGGGCCCATGGGCCCAGGCCGTGTTCGACACCCTGGGGGCGGTGGTGAGCGGTGAGGTGGTCGAGGAGGTCCTCGACCGCGGGATGCTCGAGGTACTTCCCCTCACACACATCCGGGGCAGATCCCTGCACGACGCCTTCGTCGTCGTCGACGAGGCCCAGTCGCTCGAGCGCAACGTCCTCCTCACCGTCCTCTCCCGGGTAGGTCAGAACTCCAAGGTCGTGCTCACGCACGACGTCGCGCAGCGGGACAACCTGCGGGTCGGCCGGCACGACGGCGTCGCCGCGGTCATCGAGAAGCTGAAAGGTCACCCGCTCTTCGCGCACGTGACGCTGACCCGCAGCGAACGCAGCCCGATCGCCGCCCTGGTCACCGATCTCCTCGAGGGATACGAGCCGTAGCCCGACCCGATTTCACCTCGTCAACGGGGTGCTCTAGAATCCTGAGAAGAAGGTCTCGATTTGATAACGAGGCCGTCCCCCCTGCCTCAGCTGTCCCTCTCAGGAGTCCCCCCACCCATGGGTCGTTACCACGGGCGTCATTCCGCGCGCCACGCCGCTCCCCGCGGCCGTCCTCACGCGCCCGCCGACGCAGGCGCCACGCGCAGCGGCCGTCACGCCGCTCGCTCAGGGACCCGAGGGCCGGCGCGGTTGCGCCTCGCCGCGTCCAAGCCGGCCGCGCTCTCCATGGCGATCGTCGCGGCGACGACCACGACCGCCATGGCGGCGGGCTCCTCGACCGCACCCGGGACCGTCACCCTGACCCTCAGCCCGAACGCCGTGTCGCAGTCCGCCGAGGTCACCGCCACGCTCGCCCAGGACGCCGCGCGACTCGCCGGCGAGCGAGCCGGAATGAACGCCTCCCGGGCCGAGGCGCGCGAGAAGATCGAGGCCGAGACCGCGGAGAGGGCGGAGGCGGAGGCGCTGGCGCGCAAGGAGGAGGCCGAGCGGGTCGCCCGCGAGCGGGCCGAGCAGCAGGAGGCCGAGCGCAAGGCCGCAGCCCTCGAGGTGGAGGCCGCCCAGGAGAACCCCCAGCAGGCGGCGCAGTACCTCATGCCCGAGTACGGCTTCGGGACGGATCAGTGGGGCTGTCTGCAGACGCTGTGGATGGGGGAGTCGGACTGGCGCTGGTGGGTCGAGAACCCGTCGTCCGGGGCCTACGGCATCCCCCAGTCCCTCCCTGCCGACAAGATGGCCGAGGAAGGCCCGGACTGGAAGACGAACCCGGTCACCCAGATCCGCTGGGGTCTGAACTACATCAAGCTGTCATACGGCACCCCCTGCAACGCCCTCGACTTCTGGAACGCCCAGAACCCGCACTGGTACTGAGACACGGCTTTCTCTCCCTGAGCAGGAAACGTCCACTTAGGGAGACAACGGTTCTTTCCCGAGGCGCCATGTTCTCTCCCGCGGAGGGAAAGTGCGAGCGGTCGGCGACCGAGCCGCGGCCTCAGAGCTTGCGAAGCGCGATCCGGGACACCGAATGGTCGGCGCCCTTGGTCAGGACGAGGGTGGCGCGGTCCCGCGTGGGCTCGACGTTCTCGACGAGGTTGGGCTCGTTGATCCGGCCCCAGATCCCCGCCGCCGTGGCGCGGGCCTCGTCGTCGGTAAGCGTCGCATACCGATGGAAGTAGGACTGCGGGTCGGCGAACGCCGTCTCGCGCAGACGCAGGAAGCGGCTGATGTACCACGTCCGGATCTGGGCGACATCGGCGTCGACGTACACCGAGAAGTCGAAGTAGTCCGAGATCGCACCGGTCCGTGACCCGTCCGGACGGGTGGCCGGCGGCTGGAGCACGTTGAGGCCCTCGACGATGAGGACGTCCGGGCGCCGCACCTCGATCGCTTCGCCGGGGACGATGTCGTAGGTCAGGTGGGAGTACACCGGCGCCTCGACGACCTCCATCCCGGACTTGACCTGGGCGACGAAACGCAGCAGTGAGCGTCGGTCATACGATTCCGGAAAGCCCTTACGTTCCAGGAGTCCTCGCCGCTCGAGCTCGGCGTTGGGATAGAGGAAGCCGTCGGTCGTGACGAGTGAGACGCGGGGCGTGTCGGGCCAGCGCAGGAGCAGCTCCTGCAGGATGCGCGCCGTCGTCGACTTGCCGACCGCGACCGAGCCCGCCACCCCGATGACGAACGGCATCTTGACGTCGCGCTCACCGAGGAAGGCCCCGGTCACCTCGTGCAGCCCTCGCACCGCTCGGACGTAGAAGCTGAGCAGGCGCGAGAGCGGCAGATAGACCTCCTCGACCTCGCGGACGTCGACGCGTTCTCCCAGACCTCTGACCCGCGCCACCTCGTCGGCGGTGAGGTTCATGGGGTGCTCGTCGCGCAGTCGGGCCCACTCGTCCCGGCCGAAGTTGAGGTAGGGGGAGGGCAGCTCTGGGACGGGCACGGCCAGCATTCTTGCGCACGTGGGGGGCAGTAGGCTGTCCGCCATGTGTGGAATCGTCGGATATGTCGGGCCGAGCACCGATGACAAGGCCCTCCAGGTGGTCATGGAGGGACTGGCCCGTCTCGAGTACCGCGGCTACGATTCCGCCGGGGTCGCACTCGTCACCGAGGCCGCCCAGAACGGCGCCGGCAACGGTGTCCAGAGCGAGAAGCGGGCCGGCAAGCTCGAGAACCTCCGCGGCGCCCTCTACGCGCGGGAGATGGCGCCCTCGCGCACCGCGATCGGCCACACCCGGTGGGCGACCCACGGCGGGCCCACCGACGGCAACGCCCACCCGCACCGCGGCGGCGACGGAGACCGGCTGGCGCTCATCCACAACGGCATCATCGAGAACTTCCACGCCCTGAAGAAGGAGCTGCTCGCCGAGGGGGTCGACTTCGACTCGGAGACCGACACCGAGGTCGCGGCCAAGCTCGTCGGACGGGAGTACGACCGGCTCGGCGACCTGACCGAGGCCATGCGCGCGGTCGTGGGCCGACTCGAGGGCGCCTTCACCCTCCTCGCGGTCCACGCCGACAGCCCCGGGACCGTGGTCGGTGCCCGCCGCAACAGCCCGCTCGTCGTCGGTGTCGGCGACGGGGAGAATTACCTCGGCAGCGACGTGGCCGCCTTCATCGGCTACACCCGCCATGCCGTCGAGCTGGGCCAGGACCAGATCGTCACGATCACCCCGGACGGCTACGAGGTCATCGGCTTCGACGGCTCCCCGGCGCAGGGCAATGCGTACGAGGTCACGTGGGACGCCGCCGCCGCCGAGAAGGGCGGCTACGAGACCTTCATGGAGAAGGAGATCTACGAGCAGCCGCACGCCGTCGCCGACACCCTCCTCGGCCGGACCGACGAGGAGGGGCGCCTCGTCCTCGACGACATGCGCATCTCCGAGGAGCAGCTCAGCCGCGTCGACCGCATCGTCATGGTCGCCTGCGGGACCGCCGCATACTCCGGCATGGTCGCCAAGTACGCGATCGAGCACTGGACCCGGATCCCGGTCGAGGTCGCCCTGGCCCACGAGTTCCGCTACAGCGACCCGATCGCCGACGAGCGCACTCTCGTGGTCTCCATCAGCCAGTCCGGCGAGACGATGGACACGCTCATGGCCGTCAAGCACGCCCGCGAGCTCGGGGCCCTGACGCTGTCGATCTGCAACACCCATGGCTCGACCATCCCCCGCGAGTCCGACGCGGTCCTCTACACCCACGCCGGTCCGGAGGTGGCCGTCGCCTCCACGAAGGGCTTCACCGCCCAGATCACCGCCGCATACATCCTCGGCCTCTATCTGGCGCAGCTGCGCGGCGGCACGTATGCGGACGAGGCCCAAGCGGTCATGCGCGAGCTGCGCGGGCTGCCGGACAAGATCCAGACGGTGCTCGACCGCATGGAGCGCGTCATCGAGATCGCGCGATTCATGGCGGACACCCGGTCGGTGCTCTTCCTCGGCCGGCACGTCGGCTACCCGATCGCGCTCGAGGGTGCGCTCAAGCTCAAGGAGATCGCCTACATCCACGCCGAGGGCTTCGCGGCGGGGGAGCTCAAGCACGGCCCGATCGCCCTCATCGAGCCAGGCCAGCCGGTCTTCGTCATCGCGCCGGGAACCGCGACTCCGCACGACCTGCACAAGAAGGTCGTCTCCAACATCCAGGAGATCCGCGCGCGTGGGGCGCGCACCCTCGTCATCGCCGAGGACGGCGACGAGGACGTCGTGCCGTTCGCGGACGAGGTCATCCGGGTCCCTGCGTCGCTGCCCCTGCTCATGCCGCTGCTGACCATCGTGCCGCTCCAGGTCTTCGCGCTGCACCTGGCCTCGGCCAAAGGCCTCGACGTCGACCAGCCGCGGAACCTCGCGAAGTCCGTCACCGTCGAGTGACCGCCCCATGATCGTCGGCGTCGGCATCGACGTGGTCGACATCGCCCGGTTCGGCGAGACGCTCGAGCGCAGCCCCCGCCTTTCGGAGCGGCTGTTCACCGAGGCCGAGCGCGCCCTGCCGCTCGCCTCGCGAGCGGCGCGCTTCGCCGCCAAGGAGGCCCTGGCCAAGGCACTCGGCGCGCCGGTGGGGATGGTGTGGACCGACTGCACCGTGCACCGCACCGAGGGTGGTGCGCCGGTGCTCGAGTATGTCGGCACGGTCGCCGCCCAGGTCGCGGCGCGCGGGATCTCCGCGATCCACCTGTCCCTGTCGCACGACGCAGGCGTGGCCTCGGCGATGGTCGTGTGCGAGCGACTGCCCGCACCCGTGGAGGAGGGCTCACCGTGATCGAGGCATGGGGGACGCAGGAGGTGTATGCGGCCGAGACCGCCCTGATGGCCACCCTCCCCGAAGGTGGGCTGATGGCGCGCGCCGTCGAGGGGCTGATCGCCGTGACCCGGGCGCGGATCGAGGAGCGAGGTGCCCGCCGGGTCGTCGGGCTGATCGGCACCGGCAACAACGGGGCCGACGCGCTGTATGCGCTGGCGCACCTCGCGGCGGACGGCCACCCCGTCGCGGCGGTGACGACGGAGCGGGTGCACACGGGCGCGCGCGAGGCGGCGGTCGAGGCGGGCGTGGTGCTCGCCTCCGGCGTCGAGGCTGCCGCGATGGTGGCCGACGCGGACCTCGTGCTCGACGGTGTGCTGGGCATCGGCGGGCGTCCTGAGGTGCCGGACTTCGCGCGGGCCTGGGTGGCCGCGGTCGCGGACGAGGCGTACGTCATGGCGGTGGACCTGCCGACCGGGGCCGACCCCGCCGGCCGGTCCGGTGACCCCGACGGGGTCTTCGCCGACGAGACCGTGACGTTCTCCGTGCTCAAACCGGTGCATCTGATGCCGGCCACCGAGGCCCGGTGCGGCCGGTTGACCGTCGTCGACATCGGGCTCGAGATCGACACTCCGCCCGCAGTACGTCGTCTCGTGCGGGACGACGTGTCGGACCTGTGGCCGGTCCCGGGACCCACCGACGACAAGTACTCGCGTGGCGTCGTCGGAGTCGTGGCCGGGTCGCAGGACTTCCCCGGCGCTGCTGTGCTCGCGGTGACCGCGGCGGTCGCGGCCGGCGCAGGCATGGTCCGCTACGTCGGACCGTCCCGTCCGGCCGACCTCGTCGCGTCGGCCGTGCCGGAGGCCGTGCACGGACAGGGGCGGGTGCAGGCATGGGTCGTCGGACCGGGGCTCGTCGCGACGGATGAGAACGGCGCCGACCGGCTCGACCCGCAGCAGCGCAGGGTCATCGAGGAGGCGCTGGCCTCCCAGGAGCCCGTCCTCGTCGACGCCGGCGGGCTGGACCTGCTCCTCGGGACGGACCTCGGTATGCGTCGCGGACGCCCCACGCTGCTCACCCCGCACGCGGGCGAGTGTGCGCGGCTCCTCGGGGTCGAGCGCGCGGAGGTGGAGGCGGACCCGGTCGCACACGCCGGGGAGCTGGCCCGGCGCTCGGGTGCGACGGTGCTGCTCAAGGGCTCGCACACGATCGTCCTGTCCTCGGATGGGGACGGCGCGGTGTGGAGCCAGGCGGACGCTCCCGCGTGGACGGGGACGGCCGGGGCCGGCGATGTGCTGTCGGGACTGGTCGGCACGCTGCTGGCGGCGGGGCTCGAGCCCGGTGTTGCCGGCGCCCTCGGTGCGCTCGTCCACGGCATCGCGTCCGACGACAGCAACCCGGGTGGCCCGGTGCGGGCGCTCGGGATCGCCGAGGCGCTCCCCGAGGCGGTCGCCGGCCTGCTGCGCCGCTGAGCGGAGTCGGTCGACGCAGTCCGGCCGGGAGGGCTGTACTCCCGGGTAGGGTGCCGTTCATGCGTCTCGCGTCCCGGACAGTGTGGTCCGTCCTCTCCTCGTTCGCTCTCCTCGGTGCGGGTGGGCTCGCGTCGACACCCGCGTCCGCGGCACCGCCCGAGCCGGTCGTCCACGACGCGCTCGGTGACTCCTACGGCAGCGGGTTCGGGGTTCCGCCGTACAGCGGCGCGAACTGTGCCCGCTCGGACGCGGCGTACGCCGTGCAGATCGACGGACGGATGCGGATCGACCTCGACGACTTCGCCGCGTGCGCGGGTGCGAGGACGGTCGATCTCATCGAGAACCAACTCGGTGCGCTCGACGAGGACACCGACCTCGTCACCGTGTCGATCGGCGGCAACGACATCGGCTGGGGACAGGTCGTCGGCGCCTGCGTCGCCTTCGACAACGACGCGCTCTGCGCCGGTCTGATCGCACAGACACGGCAGACGATCCAGACCGTCCTCCCCGGGCTGCTCGACGCCACCTACGCAGGCATCGCCGCAGCCGCGCCGGATGCTCACGTCGTCGTGACCGGATACCCGCGGCTGTTCTCGCCGGAGTTCGGCGCGTATTTCCAGGCGTCCCCGGCGGAGCAGCAGGCGATGAACGACGGCGCCGACCTGCTCAACGCCGTCATGGCCGACAAGGCCGCCGAGTACGGCTTCCAGTTCGTCGACGTGACGAAGCGCTTCGACGGTCACGGGGTCAACGCCCCGCGGCCGTGGATCCTCGGGCTGACCGACCCCGGCCTGTTCCACCCGAACCTGTCGGGCTACCGGGCCTACGCGGCGGCGGTGACGTCCTCGGTCAACCCTCGCGACCTCCGATAAGCCACAGCCCCGGTTTCACTGTTCGTCGGGTGTGTCGATACGCACTGCGGCGCCACTGACGATCGCCGCGCCCTCGGTGAGCTCGACCTCGATCCGGCTGGGTCGTCCCATCTCGACGCCCTGGGTGATGACGAGCCTGTCGCCGGCTATGGCGCCCGCGTGTGCGCGGAGGTACCCGGCGAAGGCGGCGGCCGCCGCACCGGTGGCCGGGTCCTCGACCACACCACCCCACGGGAACGGGTCCCTGGCCCGCCACTGGCCGGATCCGATGGAAGCGACGAGCTGCACCGTGATCCAGTCGTGTCGTCGGCTGAGACTCTGCAGGGCGCCGAAGTCGTAGTCCAGTTCCTGGAGCCGGTCGAGCTCGCGGGCGACGAGGACGGGATGCCGGTTCCCGCCGAACCCGACGGCCGGTGGCAGGGCGGGATCGAGGTCACTTCGTGACCAGCGGAGCGCCTCGAGTATCCGGGTCAGGAGGTCGTTCTCCAGGGGCAAGCAGTCCACGGGAGGGCTGTGCAGAGCCCCGACGGTGCGCGATCCCTCGCGCCGTGCCGTGATGGGGACCGGCCCGACGCGAGTGCCCAGCACGTAGTCGCCGAGCCCGTGGTGCTCGCCGATGGACACGGCCGTCGCAATCGTCGCGTGGCCGCAGAAGTCGACCTCTCCCTCCGGGGCGAAGAAGCGGATCGGGATCGACGACGTTTCGTCATGAGGGTCGGGTGGGACGATGGGGCCGGTCACGAAGGCCGTCTCGCTGTAGCCGACCTGCGCGGCGATCCGCTGCATGTCGACGGCGCCCAACGAAGCGGCGTCCAGGACCACTCCGGCCGGGTTGCCGCCGGCGGGATCGTCGCTGAACGCCGCGTAGCGCTCGATCCGAGGGGGCGTCGTCATGACTCCACACTCTTCGGCACCGACGGTGCCCGCGCCAGGGGGCGGTTATCCTGACCCGAGCCGGTGCCCCGACCAGCAGACGGACGGTTCGAGCGCATCGTGGTCACGGAGCCTGAGTGAACGACGCACCATCTACACGGCGAGAGGCGCGGGAGGCGGCGAAGCGCCCGCGGCGTCTCGCCCTGCCCGCCTTCCTCGCCGCGTCGATCATCTACCTGGAGGTGCTGCTCCGGATCGGGACCGATGCGCCGTTCGCCAACGACGGACTGCTCTACATCGTGCTGTTCGCCGTCGCCGTCGCTCTGCTGGTGCATCTCGTGGCCGGCCTGTTCGCCGGCCGGACGCGCACGATCGTCGTGGGTGTGTTCCTGGCGGTCCTGACCGTTGTCTTCGCCAGCCAGTTCATCTACTACGAGTTCTTCACGACCTTCTACACGGTCTTCTCGGCGATGCACGGGGGCCAGGCGGCCGAGTTCGCGGGTGACGTCATCGTCGCGCTCCGGGACAACGTTCTCCGGATCCTCCTCCTCTCTCTGCCGTTCATCCTCTTCCTCGTCCTGCGCAGCAGGCTCAGCGCGGGCCGACGTCGAGCGACCTTGGGAGAGAGTGGGATCGTCGCCATCCTGGTCGTGGCCGTCTCGGCCGTTGCCTTGACGGCCCTGGACCGGGGAGACCGGGAGCCGGCCGGCGCCTACGACCTGTACTACCGCACCAGCGAGCCGGTCGCCTCGGTGAACCGGCTGGGCCTACTCACCAGCATGAGACTCGACGTGCAGCGCACCGTCCTCGGGTTCGAGCCCGAGCTGGCTCCGCCCCCCGTGATGGTGCTTCCGGCGCAACCCTCTCCGACCCGACCGGCCGAGAGCCCCGGGGAGGAACCGGTGGTCTACGCGGACAACGTCATGGACATCGACTTCGAGCGCCTCATCGCAGAGGCGGACAGTGACGAGCTGCGGACCATGCACCAGTACTTCGCCACGCGCGAGGCGACGGCGCAGAACGAGCACACCGGCATGTTCGAGGGCTACAACCTCGTCTTCATCACCGCTGAGGGCTATTCCCACTACGCCGTCGACCGGGAGCTCACGCCGACGCTGTACGAGATGACGCATGAGGGGTTCACCTTCACCGACTTCTACAACCCACTCTGGGGCGTGAGCACCTCGGACGGAGAGTACGTCGCCACGACGAGCGTGATCCCCAAGAGTGGTGTCTGGAGCATGTACAAGTCCGCCGCCAACGCCATGCCGTTCGCCATGGGCAACCAGCTCCGACAGGACGGCTACACGACGTTCGCGTACCACAACCACACCTACGACTACTACCGGCGGGACCTGTCGCACCCCAACCTCGGCTACGAGTACAAGGGACTCGGCAACGGCCTCGAGATCCCCGAGACGTGGCCCTCCTCGGATCTCGACATGATCGACGTGACCACCGCCGACTATGTCGGTGACGAGCCGTTCCACGCGTACTACATGACCGTCAGCGGCCACATGCAGTACAACTTCTTCGGCAACTACATCGCGGCGAAGAACCGGGACCTCGTCGAGGGTCTCCCCTACACGGAGGCCGGCCGAGCGTACCTGGCGACCCAGATCGAGCTGGACCGGGCGTTGGAGCTACTCATGCGCAGACTCGAGGAGGCCGGCGTCGCCGACCGGACCCTCATCGTCATGAGTGCCGATCACTACCCGTACGGACTCGACATAGACGAGATCGACGACCTCGCCGGACACGAGGTGGACCGCACCTTCGAGCTCTACAAGAGCAGCCTGATCATCTATGCCAAGGGGATGGAGCCCGCCGTCATCGACCGGCCGGCGTCCAGCCTGGACATCCTCCCGACAGTCTCCAACCTCATGGGACTGGAGTTCGACTCGCGACTGCTCATGGGCAGGGACATCTTCTCCGACGCCGAGCCGGTGGTGATCTTCGCCAACCGCAGCTTCCTCACGGACAAGGGACGCTACGACAGCGCGACACGTGAGTTCACGCCCGCCGAGGGTGTCGAGGTGCCGGAGGACTACCGGAGGCGCGTATCCGAGGAGATCGACCGCCAGTTCTACTTCTCGACGATGATCCTCGACAGGGACTACTACGCGACGGTCCTCGATCGCTGAGCGCTCCCCACCACGGCACGGTGCCCTTGCGAGGCAGCCGAGGTGTCGAGAGGGTATGGGTATGCCCTCTGTTCAGTCGGAGTCCACTCCCGCCCCCCTCACCGAGGACGACGTGGCGGCCATCGACGCCTGGTGGCGCGCCGCGAACTACCTGGCGGTGGGCCAGATCTATCTCATGGACAACCCGCTGCTCGAGCGCCCGCTGGCGACGGAGGACGTCAAGCCCCGCCTGCTGGGCCACTGGGGCACCTCGCCCGGGCAGAACTTCCTCTATGCCCATCTCAACCGCCAGATCCGTGAGCGCGATCTCGACATGATCTACCTGAGCGGGCCGGGGCACGGTGGTCCCTCGCTCGTCGCTGCGGCCTGGCTGGAGGGCACCTACTCCGAGGTGTACGGTCACGTCGGACCGGACCGCCGCGGCATGCGGGAGCTGTTCCGGCAGTTCTCCTTCCCCGGTGGCATCCCCAGCCACGTGGCTCCTGAGACCCCCGGATCGATCCACGAGGGCGGCGAGCTCGGCTACGTGCTGTCCCACGCCTACGGCGCGGTGTTCGACAATCCCGAGCTCGTCGCCGTCGCGGTGATCGGCGACGGGGAGGCCGAGACCGGGCCGCTTGCCACGGCATGGCACAGCAACAAGTTCCTCGACCCTCGCGTCGACGGCACCGTTCTGCCGATCCTGCACCTCAACGGCTACAAGATCGCCAACCCGACCGTCCTCGATCGCATCCCCCGTGAGGAGCTCGAGGCGCTCATGGTCGGCTACGGCCACAAGCCCTACGTCTTCGAAGGTGGCTTCGACGACGAGGACCCCGCGCATACCCATCAGCGCTTTGCGGCACTTCTCGACGAGGTCCTCGAGGAGATCGCGTCGATCCGGGCCCGGGCCCGCGACGGGGGTCTCGACGGCCGACCGCGCTGGCCGATGATCGTCTTCCGCACGCCGAAGGGCTGGACCGGTCCCGAGGAGGTGGACGGCCTCCCGGTCGAGGGCACCTGGCGCAGTCACCAAGTCCCGATGGCAGCGGTCCGTGGCAACGAGGAGTACACGAGGCTCCTGGAGAGCTGGATGCGCGGCTACCGGCCGGAGGAGCTCTTCGACGAGAACGGCAGGATCGTGCCCCTCGTGGCGGCCAACAATCCTCACGGCCTCCGGCGGATGAGCGCCAACCCACACGCCAACGGCGGCGTCTTCACCCGAGACCTGGACCTGCCGGACTTCCGTGACTACTGCGTCGAGGTCCCGGCTCCCGGAGGCGCGACCGCCGAGCCGACGCGTCGGCTCGGCGACTGGCTCGCCGACGTCGTCGACCGCAACCGGGAGACGTTCCGCATCTTCGGGCCGGACGAGACGCACTCCAACCGGCTCGGCGCCGCCGTCGAGACCGGCGGCAAGTCCTGGCAGGCGCAGATCGTCGACACCGACGTCGACCTCTCCCGGACGGGTCGGGTCATGGAGGTGCTCTCCGAGCACCAGTGCCAGGGGTGGCTGGAGGGATACCTGCTCACCGGACGGCACGGGCTGCTCAACAGCTACGAAGCCTTCGTGCACATCGTCGACTCCATGTTCAACCAGCACGCGAAGTGGCTGGACGCCTGCCGTGACATTCCCTGGCGGGTCCCCATCCCGTCGCTCAACTACCTGCTCTCCTCACACGTCTGGCGTCAGGACCACAACGGGTTCTCGCACCAGGACCCCGGCTTCCTCGACGTCGTCATGAACAAGACCGCGGACGTCATCCGTATCTACCTTCCGCCGGACACCAACACGCTCCTGTCGACCGTCGACCACGTGCTGCGCAGCACGAACTACGTCAACGTGGTCGTGGCCGGCAAGCAGCCGGGACCGCAGTGGCTGACCATGGACGAGGCGGTGCTCCACTGCACGCGCGGCATCGGCATCTGGGAGTGGGCCGGCTCGGAGGTTCCCGGCGAGAAGCCCGACGTCGTGCTGGGCTGTGCGGGAGACATCCCCACGATCGAGGCGGTCGCGGCGGCCAAGCTGCTCCGCGAGCACCTCCCCGACCTGCGAGTGCGCGTGGTCAACGTCGTCGACCTCATGCGGCTCCAGGACGCGAAGGAGCATCCGCACGGTCTCGACCATCGCGACTTCGACGCGCTGTTCACCACCGACCGCCCGGTGATCTTCGCCTTCCACGGCTATCCCTCGCTCGTGCACCGGCTCACCTACCGCCGCACCAACCACGCCAACATCCACGTGCGCGGCTTCAAGGAGGAGGGCACGACGACGACCCCGTTCGACATGCTCATGCTCAACGACCTCGACCGCTATCACCTGGTGGTAGACGTCATCGACCGGGTTCCCGGTCTTGCCGAGCGGGCCTCGCTCCTGCGTCAGGAGATGCTCGACACCCGGGTCCGGGCTCGACAGTGGACCCGGACGCATGGCGAGGACATGCCGGAGGTCGCCGAGTGGGTCTTCCAGGAGGGCGACAACACGCAGGGGTCCGGTGCCCCAGGGTCGGACACCGGCGGCGACAACGAGTAGCACCGTGTCGGATAGGCACTCGACGCCATGACCGACTCCGACCGGCCCCGGTACGAGTCGCCGGCGGACCGGGCGATCCGCGAGGCGATGGAGCGCGGCGAGTTCGACGACCTGCCCGGCGCGGGCAAGCCGCTGACGAACCTCGGCGACCCGGACGACGCCCTGTGGTGGGTCCGCCGACTCGCCGAGCGGGAGCACCTTGACTTCTCGGCGGCGCTGCCACCGGCGATCGCGCTGCGCAAGGAAGCCGCGGCCTTCCCGCGGTCGCTCCAGGACCTGCGCACCGAGGCTGCCGTCCGCGAGGTCCTCGAGGACTTCAACCGCAGGGTCCGCCGCGACCGGCTCCGGCCACCGGACCCGGGTATGCCCCAGCTGATCGCACCGACGGTCGACGTGGAGGCCATCGTCGACGAATGGCGCGTCCTGCGCGAGCAGCGGGCGGCGGTGCGCCCCGGGGCCGCGCGCGACCCGGCCGACCATGCGCCCGGGAGACCCGGCAGGGCGGGGCGAGCGACGCATACCTCGAAGTGGTGGTTGCGGTGGTGGCCCCGCGCGCGGTGAGGTGAGCGCGGACGTGGCGAACCGCATACTCCGTCCCCCTCCGAACCCGCGCCGCAGACGCCTAGTCTGCACAGGTGAGCGACAGCACCACGGCCTACCCGTACCTCCTCAGCCCTCTCGACCTCGGCTTCACGACGCTGCGCAACCGGGTCGTCATGGGCTCGATGCACACCGGGATGGAGGACAAGGCCGAGCAGTTCCCCGAGCTCGCGGCCTTCTATGCCGAGCGGGCCCGCGGGGGAGTGGGTCTGATCATCACCGGCGGGTTCGCCCCGACCCTCGAGGGCACGCTCTACCCCCGCGCGTCCAAGCTCACCTCCCGCCGTGAGGTGGAGCGGCACCGTGAGGTCACCGACGCCGTCCATGCCGAGGGCGGCAAGATCGCCCTGCAGATCCTGCACGCCGGGCGCTACTCCTACCACCCGCTCTCGGTCTCCGCCTCCGCGATCAAGGCGCCGATCACGCCGTTCCGGCCGCGGGCGCTCTCGGAGCGCGGGATCCGGCGCACGATCGACGGGTTCGCCAAGACCGCGCGCCTCGCGCGTGAGGCGGGCTACGACGGCGTCGAGATCATGGGCTCCGAGGGCTACCTCATCAACCAGTTCCTCGCCCCGCGCACCAACAAGCGCACCGACCACTGGGGTGGCAGTCCGCAGAACCGCCGTCGCTTCGCCGTCGAGACCGTGCGCACGGTCAGGGAGGCGGTCGGTCCGGACTTCATCATCGTCTATCGCATCTCGGTGCTCGACCTCGTCGAGGACGGCCAGACGTGGGACGAGGTCGTCGACCTCGCCCGCGAGATCGAGACCGCCGGTGCGACCATGCTCAACCTCGGCATCGGGTGGCACGAGGCGCGCGTCCCGACGATCGTCACGTCGGTTCCGCGCGCTGCGTTCGTCGCGTTCGCGGGCCGGCTGAAGAAGGACGTCTCCATCCCGGTCGTCGCGACGAACCGGATCAACATGCCCGAGATCGCCGAGGACATCCTCTCCCGCGGCGACGGCGACCTCGTCTCGATGGCGCGGCCGCTGCTCGCCGACCCCGACTGGGTGCGCAAGGCCGAACGCGACGCCGGGGACGAGATCAACACGTGCATCGCCTGCAACCAGGCCTGCCTCGACCACACGTTCCAGCAGCAGCGGGCGTCCTGCCTGGTCAACCCGCGCGCCGGCTACGAGACGCGGCTCGTCCTCACCCCGGTGACCCGCGCCAAGAAGGTCGCCGTCGTCGGCGCCGGCCCGGCCGGCCTCGCCTGCGCGACCGCGCTCGCCGAGCGCGGCCACACCGTCGAGCTGTTCGAGGCGGGGGAGGAGATCGGCGGCCAGTTCGGCATCGCCATGCGCATCCCCGGCAAGGAGGAGTTCGCCGAGACGGTCCGCTACTTCCAGGGCCAACTGGACCGACTCGGCGTCAAGGTGCACCTGCGGACGTACGCGTCGGCCGAGTCGATCCGCTCCGGCGCCTTCGACGAGGTGGTCGTCGCGACGGGGGTCGAGCCGCGCATACCGCAGATCGAGGGGATCGACCATCCGAGCGTGATGACCTATGCCGAGCTCGTTCGGGGTGAGCGCCGCGCGGGCGACCGGGTCGCCGTGGTCGGGGCCGGCGGAATCGGCGTCGACGTGAGCGAGTTCCTCACCCACCTCGACAGCCCCACCCTCGACCTGGACGCCTGGCAGGAGGAGTGGGGCGTCGGCGACCCGGCCGAGAGCCGCGGCGGACTGCGCACGCCGGCGCCGGAGCCGTCACCGCGCGAGGTCTACCTGATCCAGCGCAAGACGAGCTCGATCGGTCGTGGGCTGGGGAAGACGACCGGCTGGGTGCACCGCGCGGCCCTGAAGGCCAAGGGCGTGCACCTGGTGACCGGCGCGGCCTACGACCGGATCGACGACGACGGGCTGCACCTCACCGTGACGACGATGCGGCGGGGCACGCCCCGTGGCCTGCAGAAGGTGACGTCGCGGTTGCCTGGACCGGTTCGCCAGGTGCTGCCGCGCTCGATCACCAAGGTCCCGCAGGAGGTCCAGAAGGTCGAGCAGGTCGTCCTGCCCGTCGACACGGTCGTCCTGTGCGCGGGTCAGGAGTCGGTGCGGTCACTCGCGGACGAGCTCGCCGCCCAGGGCGTGCGGGCGCACGTCATCGGCGGCGCCGATGTCGCCGCCGAGCTGGACGCCAAGCGCGCCATCCGGCAGGGAACGGAGCTCGCCGCGCGCTTCTGAGTGCGGCGGCTGTCGTGGGCGCGGGGTGGGCCTCGCGCCGTCAGCCTGCGGCGATGGCTTGCGCGGTACGGTCGACCATGACCGAGAGGTCGGTGTCGTCTGCATGGGTGCTGCCCGCGTGCGGGCTGGCAATGGGGCTGCTGGCTGTCGCCGCAGGAGTCCAAGGGCTCGGCCGGGGCATGTCCGGCGCGGGTGTCGCGCTTGATGTGCTCGTCGGGATCTCCGTCGGCGCACTGGGGCTGCTCTCCCCGGTTGCGGCTCGCCAGCGCGTCCTGATGTGGTCGGTCGGTGCAGCCTGGCTTCTCGCCTCGGTCGTCCCGGTCCCGACGATGCATCAGGGCCTCCTCGTGCTCGCGATCGGCTGGTTCCCTCTCGGGCGGCCCGGCGGCCCGGTCCGGTGGGTGTTGCTCCCGATCGCCGTGGTCGTGGCGCTCGGGGTGGGCGGACAGCTGTCCGCCGGATCTGCGCTGATCCTGGCCGGGGTTGTCGGTGCGTTCGTCGGTCACCCGGCGCGGTTGCCGGCCAGATGGTTCTCCCTGCTGTCCGGGGTCGTCCTGGGTGCCGGGCTGATGGGCGTTTCCGTCGTCAACGCGAGCGGGCCGCGAATCGACCCACGAACGGTCCTCGTGGCCTGGCAGGTCGGCCTGGTCGCCACGTCGACGCTCCATCTGCTCGCTGGTCGGCTCCTGTCGATGATTCCCGCAGACGTCGTTCATGCCATCGCCGAAAGATCCCGGGACGCGGGATCCGCAGCCCGCCTAGAGCTGATGGAGAGAATGCTCGCCGAGGCCCTGGGTGACCCGTCGCTGCATCTTGGAACATCCGGGCCGGACGACTCCCCACCCCGGCTTGGCGGGGTCACGTTGGCTGGGGCATTCGGCCCGATGAGGGTCTGGCTCACCACGTCGTCCCCGCTGGCGCGTGAGGAGACCGTCCGACGTCCCCTCGAGAACGCGTTGACCGTCGCGACCCGGTCGATCCATGCCTCACTCGAGCACGAGCGCAACCTCGTCGTGCTCAGAGGCGCTCGCCGTCGGCTCCTGTTGGCCGGTGACGCGGAGCGCGCAAGGCTGGCCGGCCGCCTCGCCGACGAGGTGATCCCGGAGCTCGACCGCGCCCTGGCCTGCCTCGGGGAACAGAGTCGCTCGATTGACGAGGAGCTGTCGCTGAGCGCAGCGAGAGATGAGCTGCGTCGGGCCCGGGACGAGATCGGGTCCATCCTCCGGGGCGTCCCGCCACACGAGCTCGGTGGGGGCCGACTGGTAGACGCTCTCGCCGGCCTGGTCAAGGCGCAGGCGCCGACGGGCAAGTTCGTGGTGGAGGGTGACGTGGCCGCTCCGGCGGAGGTCGAAGCTGCGGTGTACTACCTCTGCGCGGAGGCGCTCACGAACGTCACGAAGCACGCGGCGGCCACCGGCGTCGACGTCCGTCTTCGGCACGACGGAGCGGGGTTGACGCTGATCGTGTCCGATGACGGTGTCGGCGGAGCGGACCCCGCCGGTGGCGGCCTGACAGGGCTGCGGGAGAGGGTCGACGCCCTGGGCGGCACGTGGGAGCTCAGCAGTGTTCCGGGGGAAGGCACGGTTCTGCACGCCGGCCTTCCCGTTGCTCAGCCGATACGACGCCAGGGCTCAACGATGTAGTAGAGAGCGGGTTCGTCGGCCACGAGGTCGGAGAAGGTCAGCTCATCTCCGTCGAGGGACCAGGACACCCGGTTGGTGCTGGACGGGAAACAACTGAGCGGACCTCCCGCGATCTGTGGGTCGCAGTCGGTGAGGCCGGCCTCGGTCGCCTTGTCGTGGTGAAAGTATGCGACGTCGTCGTCGCCGGTGATCACTCCCACCTCGCGGGGGTTGTAGTCGAAGTCGTCCGGCAGCTCCTCGGCGTGGGCGCAGTCGATGCCGGTCGGGTTCCGCAGGGGCGCACAGTCGATCGCGTACTCCGTGCCGGACACCGTCAAGGTCCAGATCCCGGTGGAGCTGTACGCCGGCGGGCCGAGGCCGGACGCCCGGATGTCCTCGATGTCGATCTCCACGCGATAGGTGCCATCGGGGAGGCTCGACGGCGTGTCGGGCACAGTGAGCTCGGATGGGGCGACCTTGGAGTACGTCACCTTCGGGCGGCACCGTGCGGCGTCCAGGATGTCGGGATCGTGATTCGCGCCGATGCGTTGCAGGTCGGCGAGAAGTGGATCGGTGGACAGACTCGCCAGAACCGGGGCGACCGCGTCTGCCAAGGCATCGAGCTGCTCATCGCCGGCGATGTGGACAGTCGCTCCTGCGCGGCACAGCTCCTGGACGACCCGGTCCTCGTCGTAGCGGCCTTCGACCGATGCGGTCACAGCGTGTTCGGCCGCGGCCTCCACCCATCCACGCTGTTCGTCGGTCAGTGCCTCCCACGTCTGCTCGGACAGGCTGAGGACGAGCACCTTCGGCCACAGCACCACGTTGCCCGTGATCCGCCCGGCCTCGGTGGTCATCCCGTTGAGGCGGTACTGGGCGACGTCGAACTCGAGGCCGTGCAGGCGGCCTGCCCTGACCTCCTCCGGCCACGTGTAGGTCACATGCACGGGCGTGGCTCCCAGAGCACGGATGGTGGCGTCCTGGACCGGGGAGGCGTACGACCTGATCGCGAGTCCACTCCAGTCGTCCGGCTCGAGCAGGGGAGCGTCGGCGGCCATAGGGCGTCTCAGCGGCCCGACGGCGAGTCCGAGGCCGACCACTCCGGTGCCGTCGAGGCGGGTGAGAAGCGCATCGGCAGTCGGTGACTCGACGAGCTCCGCAGCCGCCGAGTAGGACGTGATGGTCAGGGGTGCCTCGACGACCTCGAGCCCGGTGATGCCCGCGCCCGCGAAGGCGCGGGTGGACGGCCACCCGCCATCCACCCGCCCCTCCGCGATCGCCTCCACGAGACGCATCTCCGTGTCCGCCTCGTTGCCGCCGAACGTCGTGAGATCGACTTCGGCGGTGAGTCGGCCGCCCGACTCTCTTTCGAGGCCGTCGATGAACTCCTGCGGCCCGTAGGACATCCCGTTGCCGCCAACAGCGTCGATCGACGCCAGGGTGAGGATCCGGGTCGTCCCTCCCGCCTTGTCGGGAGTCGGGCCCTCCGTTGCCACGCATCCCGTCGCAGCGAGGACGGCGGACGTGACGACGAGGGCCGCGAGCCGTCGAGTCATGACGATCCTCCTCATGTCGAGTGTGACGGTCACTGGTGCTCTCTGGCTAGGGAGCGAGGGCGACGACGTCGCGAACAGCGTCGGCGATCTCGTCAGGAACCACAGGCTCCATGAAGTGCGGTGAGTCGACGTCGCGAACTTCACTCCCGGGGGCGAACCGATGCACGTACGCGCTGAGCACATCGAGGATGACGGCGTCGTACTCAGGGATCCCGGTCGTGTTGCGAGGGTCCTGGGCGGCTGTGAGGTAGATGACGGGTATGCGCGGCTCCCTACCGATGAACCGTTGGGTCTCCTGCATCATCTTCCAATGACTGAGGCGCTCCAGCGTGCAGCACTGGTCCTCCGCGTGGAACGACTGGAACCGGTCCTCGCGCGGCCAGAGCGGCTCCAGGGACAGCTCGTCCGGGAACATGGCGTCCAGCAGCACCATCCCGGAGACGTCCTCGGGGTGCTCGTTGGCGTAGCGATACGCGAAGAGCCCTCCGAATGAGGCGCCGAGGAGCACATAGGGAGGCTTGATGCCGGCGGCCGTGAGAAGGCGGTCGAGGTCGCGGATCGCGTCCTTGGGCTTCTGGATCGCATCGACGGTGTCGCTGAGCCCCGTGTTGCGTCGGTCGTACAGGCATACCCGCATGTCCTCGTCCAGCAGGTCCCGGATCTGGAACGCGTTCACGTGCGGGATGACCCAGTCGTCCCAGATCGCTCCGTGGAGGTACAGAACGGTCGGTGAACCGGTTCCGGTGCAGCTCAGGTGCAGTCGGTGACCGCCGACATCGAACCGACCCTCGACCACGGTTGTCTCAGCCGCGGACGGCGGCGAGTCGGTGGCGGCTGCGGGGAGGCTCGGCGTCAGCACTACGGCGACGACGGGAGTGATGAGAAGGGCCGCGAGCGCCGAACGGACTGTGCGGCCTCTGGATCGGATGGACATGTCGAACTCCTTCGAGTCTGAGCGTGCTGGTGGCTCAACGGTCGCGCGGGCCGGAGTTGGAGACCACCGGGTCAGCACGCTGGTTGCTGCGGGAAACACGGTGGTGGCGGCACAATCTCGTTATGACGGGGACTGCGATCGGGCTACTCCTCTGCTGGCTCTCGGCAGGCGCCGCCGTCGTCGTCGCGCTCGCCTGCGTCGGTGTGGGGAGACCGGTTGCAGGGACAACGCTCGTCGGCGCACTCGCCGCCGCGCTGCTGCCCCTCCTCGCGAGCAGTCCATCGAGCTCCCCTGTCCTCGACCGTCCGGCACTGGCGGCGTTCGTGCTCGTCCCCGCCCTGCTCGTCCACCACGCCCTGTCCTGGCAGGACGGGCCTGGTCTCACCCCGGGCTGGCTCGTCCTGGCTGCGACGACGGGCGCCGGTGTCCTCATGGTCACCGCCTACTCGTCGTTCGCCGACCCTCTGTGCAGTCGCGGCTGCTCCCCGCCCATCGGGCCGGTCCTCGACCTCCTCCCCATGGCCGTGGTCGTGGACCTCATCTGCGGTCTTGTCGCCGTTGCCGCAGCAGCGGGCATGGCGGTGGTCAGACGCGCGGACCTGCCGCCGACGCCTGAGCGCGGTGCCTTGAGCGCACTGGTCCTCGTGATGGTCCTCTCCGTCGCCCGCGCGACGGAATGGGGTCTGACCGTGGTGACGCCGGGCCGAGCTTCAATCCTCGCCCTCCCTGTCCTCGTCACCGCGGGGAGCACCGGAGCGCATCTGCTGCGACTCCGGATCGTACGGGCACGGCTGGTGCGTGTCGCCGCACGGCTGGCCGACGTCGAAGGGACGGCGGAGGTCGTCCGCTCAGCTCACTTCGCGCGACCGTCGGGTGGGTGGGTCGACACCGCCGGGCTGTCGGTCGACGATGACCCGGATCGACTCGACATGGTCGTCATCCCAGACGACCGCGGTCGCGACTGGGTTCGCCTGACGGGCGTCCGCTCGGTGCCGACGGGGGGCGTCGGCGGCCGACAGGATGCAAGACTCCGCCTCCTGCTGAGCATTGCCTGGCAGAACGCGCTCCTCCGTGCCGAGGAGCGGGAGGTGGAGACCTCGAGAGCGCGCATCGTCGCCCGGGGAGACGAGGAACGTCGCACGGTGGAGCGGGACCTGCACGACGGTGTCCAGCAGCACCTCGTCTCGGTCCGGCTGCAGTTGGCGCTGGCGCGATCGGCCGTTGCGCCGACCGAGGCTGACCGGCTGCTCGAGGCGGACGCACACACCTCGAAGGCACTCAGTGGCCTACGTGGCATCTGTCAGGGCCTGTTCCCCCGATCACTCCAGAGTGAGGGTCTCGGACTGGCCCTGCAGGAACTCGAGGGTCGCACCGCGATGACTTTGGACGTCTCCGGACCACTCGATGGTCTGTCCCTACCGGTGGCGACGACGGCCTACGCCGTCATCGCCAGGCTCATCGAGAGCTCACCCGATGCGTCCGGGGCTCACGTCGGGATCCGCACGTCGGGCAGAACGCTCGTCCTGAGTGTCCTCCTGTCCGGTCCGCGAACACCGTCCGTCTCCGCCGCGATCGACGCGGTGACGGACCGCGTCGGGGCGGTGGGCGGCGTAGTCGATGTCCTCGATCGCGATGCCGTGGTCAGCGTGGAGGCGGTGCTGCCGTGCGGGTCGTGATCGCCGATGACGTGATGCTCGTCCGGTCCGGGATCGCCCGGTTGCTGGCAGACCACGATGTGGAGACGGTGGGAGAGGCCGCGGATGTTCCGGAGTTGATGCGCCTGGTCGCGCTCGAACGCCCGGACGTGGCCATCGTCGACATCCGTATGCCGCCGACCCAGACCGACGAAGGGCTCGTCGCAGCGCAGCGGCTCCGTCGACAGTATCCGGAGACGGCTGTCCTCGTCCTCAGCCAGCACGTGGAGCCGGTGTACGCCATGCGGCTCTTCACCGACCAGCCGGTCGGTCTGGGATACCTGCTGAAGGAGCGTGTCGCAGACGTGGCCGTGCTCGTCGACGCTCTCAGACGCGTCAGGGAGGGAGAGTGCGTCATCGATCCGACGATCGTGACGCGGATCGTCCGCGCCGCCGGGCCCGACTCGGCGCTCCACCGCCTCAGCCCGCGAGAACGCAGCGTCCTCCTCCTCATGGCCGAGGGGAGGTCCAATGCGGGCATCGCCAGCGAGCTCGGGCTGGGTGAGCGTACGGTCGAGGCGGCTTGCGCGGGGCTGTTCCGCAAGCTCGACCTCGCGGTCGGCCCGGACGTCAACAGACGGGTGCTGGCCGTCCTCGCCTTCCTCCAGCAGCGCTGACTGCTGCGAGGCCGCAGCCGGCTCGTCCTCGGAGCCGGACGGATCGGGATCGACGTCAACGAGTCGACGCCATGTTCGCATCCCCAGGCTCATCCCTTGGGGCGTCTCGCGTCCCAGCTCAGGTTCCTCTTCCGGGGGCCACACCTTCTCCCTGCGGCGTAGGCTGCCTTCGTGGCAGCCATCGGCGGAGCCCGAAGCCGGCTCCGTCTCGAGTTCCCGGACCCGGCGCTGGAAGCCGACTACCGGTCGGAGGTCGCCAGATCTGGTCTGCCGCAGCTTCGGCTGGGCGTCCTCGCAGGCTTCGCCCTGTGGGTGTCCGGGATGGTGCTGCTCCCGGTGGCGCTGCGCGTCGACACAGTGACGGTGACCGTCGTCTGCGCCGGTATGGCGGCGCTCAACATGGCGGGGTATCTCGCGACCCGATGGGCGACGACGCTCGAGCGACAACAGGTCATCGGGCTCACGCTCAACGGGTCGGCCGGTCTGGCGGTGCTCGTCCTCTCCCAGACGGAGGGGGTGGACCGCTCCCTGGCCGCCCCGGCGATCCTGCTCGTCGCCATCTTCGCCTTCGTCGTCATCCGACTGCGCTTCCTGCTCGCGTTCGTGGCGGCGGGCACGTACCTGGTCGGCTTCGCCGTCGTCGTGGCGGCGGACCCCACCCCGACAGCAATCCTCCAGCTCTTCCTGGTCGCAGCAGCCATCGGCGTCGGACTCGCGGCCACCTACCTCCTCGAGCAGGGGGCGCGCGCCGTCTTCGCCCAGCGCCGGTTCATCGAACGCCAGGCCGTCGCCCTGGCCGAGGCGCACGCCACGTCGGAACGGCTGCTGCTCAACGTTCTGCCGGCCAAGATCGCCGAGCGGCTGCGAGCCGGTGAGACGAGCATCGCCGACTGGTTCGACGACGCGACCGTGCTGTTCGCGGACCTCGTGGGGTTCACCCAGCTCGCCAACCGGTTGGAGCCGCGCGCGACTCGAGACCTGCTCGACCGGCTCTTCACGGGATTCGACGAGCGGGCCGAGCGGCACGGGGTGGAGAAGATCAAGACCATCGGCGACGCCTACATGGTCGTAGGTGGCGTGCCGGAGCCGTCCACCGACCATCCCGGCCGGGTCGTTGCGCTGGGGGGTGATCTCCTCGACTACGTCGACCGGGTGGCGGCCGACCTGGGTCTGCCGCTCGCCCTACGGATCGGCATCCACACCGGCCCTGTCGTCGCCGGCGTGGTCGGCACGCACAAGTTCAGCTATGACCTGTGGGGTGACACGGTCAACGTGGCCAGCCGGCTGGAGTCACATGGCGTGCCCGGCGCCCTCCACGTCAGCGAGGCCACCTGGTCGCGTGTCCGCGACGTCGTGCAGGCCACCGCACGCGGCCAGGTGGAACTTAAGGGACATGGGACGATGGCGACATACCTGGTGGCCCGTCCTGGGTCGACCGACGACGCAGGCTGACTCCAGCCGTGCTCGCCTTCCCCCAGCAGCGCGCCGGTGTGACGTGGCAGACGCCCGAACGCCGGTATGCGGTGGCCACGCTAGGTTGGACGTGGAGCCCGGGTGCTCCGGGCCCGTCGCGCTCGGAGGTGCGTCATGACCACCACTCGGTCCGACAGCCCGTCGTCGACGGCATCCGGTGATGTCCGCAAGGCCTGGCTGTCGATGGTTCTCGTCCCGTTCGCGTTCATCGGCGCTTTCCTCGTCGGCGAGGGGATCGTCTCGCTCCTCGGCTATCCGGCCGATGAGGTCACGGTCCCGCCGTTCTGGGCCGTCCTCGTCGCCTCGGTGCCGGCCATGGTTCTCTTCGCGGTGCCTGCCCTGGTGTCAGCGTTCTTCGCACGACGGGCGGCCGCGGCCGGTGACACCCGCGGCCGGGTCCCGGCGTGGGTTCTCCTCGCCGTGACACTGGGCTTCGTCCTGCTCAATGCCGGCCAGTACCTGTTGGCGCTGATCTTCGGTCTGGAGTGAAGCCTGTTTCCGCCCGGGCTCCGATCCTCCCGAATCCCGCTATGGGAGAGTGAGGCATGGCGACGACGCTGACCTTCCTCGGCGCGACCGGAGCGGTGACGGGGTCGAAGTACCTCCTCACCGTGGGCGAGCGACGGATCCTCGTCGACGCGGGGATGTTCCAGGGGGAGAAGGAACTGCGGCGGCGCAACTGGGCGGACTTCCCGGTGCCTCCGGACACGATCACGGACGTCCTGCTCACCCACGCCCACATGGACCACGTCGGCTACCTACCCGTGCTCACGAAGAGCGGGTTCTCCGGGCCGGTCTGGTGCACCGCATACACCATCGACCTGGCCCGGATCGTCCTGCGCGATGCCGGCTTCCTTCAGGAGCGCGACGCCGAGGAGGCCCGCCTCGGAGGCTGGTCCAAACACGCCAACCCCAAGCCGCTCTATGACTCGGCCGACGTCGAGAAGGCCCTGCCGCAGCTGACCGAGGTCGACTACGACCGCGACCTCGATCTCGGGGACGGCATCTCCGCTCGGTGGACCCGTGCCGGACACATCCTCGGAGCCGCGTCGGTGCGCGTTCAGACCCCCGACGGGTCGGTGCTCTTCTCCGGCGACCTGGGCCGCGTCGACCACCCCGTCCTGCGCCCACGGGAGACGCCCGAGGGCGCAGATCTCGTCGTCGTCGAGTCGACCTACGGAGACCGCGAGCACCCGAGGCCGGTCAACCTGCCGCACGAGGCGCTCGCCGATGCGATCCGGCGAGCGGTCGACCGGGGCGGGTCGGTCCTCGTCCCCGCGTTCGCAGTGGACCGCACCGAGATCGTCCTCCAGGCGCTGTCCGACATGCGCCGCAACGGTCGCATCCCCCGGACGCCGGTCTACGTCAACTCACCCATGGCCGCCAAGGCCCTCGACGTCTACACCCGCGCCGGCGACGAGATGCGGGCCGACCTCGACCTCTCGGACATCCGCCGTGACCTGCGGGAGGTGACGACGGCCGACGAGTCGCGCGAGCTGACGTCGGGCCGGCTCGAGCCGAGCATCATCATCAGCTCCTCGGGTATGGCGACCGGCGGGCGGGTCCTGCACCACCTCGAGCGGATGCTTCCGGATCCGCGCAACGCCATCGTCCTGACCGGCTACCAGGCGGCCGGGACGCGTGGCCGGGCACTCCTCGAGGGCGCGACCCGGCTGAAGATGCACGGGCGTTACGTCGGGGTCAAGGCCGAGATCGTCCGCGACGAGGAGTTCTCGGTGCACGCCGACGGGCCCGGACTGGTCGAGTGGCTGCGTGAGCTCGACCCGCCCCCCGCGACGGTGTTCTGCACCCACGGTGAGCCCGAGGCCGCAGTCGCGCTCGCAGACCGGATCGAGTCCGAGCTCGGGCTCCATGCCGTCGTGCCCACGCACGGCGAGGTCGTCGTCGTCGAACCCGCCGACGCGCGTGCCGAACGGGTCGACGTCACGGCAGCCGCGGCGGCGACCGAGTGGACCGAGGTCCGCGCCGGGCCGGACACGATCCCGGTCACTCTCGACGGCGTGACCGTCACCGGCGCCCACGTCGAGGCAGACCTGCGACCGCACGAGGAGCCCGACGGCTCGCTCGTCCTCGAGGGCAGCATCCGGATCCGTCTGCGTCGGTAGCCCGTGACAGGCTGTCCGCCATGACACGTCACCCCTCCCGCGGAGTCCTCGTCACGGGCTCCTCCCGCGGCGTCGGCGCAGCCGTCGCACATGCCTTCGCCGCCATGGGCGACCGCGTGGTCGTCCACTACCTGGCGAGCGAGGAGGCAGCTGCCCGAGTGGTGGCGAACCTGCCGGGCGACGGACACGGGCTCGCCCAGGCAGACCTGGCCGACCCCGCCGACGTCGAGCGACTCGCGTCCGAGGCGGTGGAGGTGCTCGGCCGCGTCGACGTCCTCGTCAACAACGCCGCGATGCTCGCCGCTCCCTGGGAGGGAGGCGGCCGGCGCGGTGACCATCCCCTCGAGAGCACCGCATACGACGAGTGGGTCGATATCTGGCAGCGGACGATCGCGGCGAACCTCCTCGGTCCGGCCAACCTCGTCTGGCAGGTCGCCCGACACATGATCGACACCCCGCCCGCCGACGGCGTCCCCGCCGGGCGCATCGTCAACGTGGGCAGCCGGGGCGCCCACCGCGGTGAGCCGGACATCCCCGCCTACGGCGCGAGCAAGGCGGGGCTGCATGCCTTCGGCCAGTCGATGGCGGTGCGGCTCGCGCCGCACGGGATCGCGGTGACGACCATCGCACCCGGGTTCATCGAGACGGACATGGCGGGGTATGCGCTGGCCGGCGACCGCGCGGCGGCCACCCGGGCGCAGAGCCCGTTCGACCGGGTCGCCCGACCCGAGGAGGTCGCCGACGCGATCGTCGCGCTCGCCGACCCGCGCGCGGAGTGGGCCTCCGGTGCGGTGCTCGACTTCAACGGTGCCAGCCACCTCCGGTGACCCGCCTAGACTTGAGCGCGCCATGACCAGCGACCCCCACGCCTCCTCCGCGACGTCGTTCACGGTGCAGGTGGACCTCGACGCCATCGCCGCCAACGTCGCGGCGCTGCGCGAGCGGGCGGGGTCGGCCTCCGTGATGGCCGTCGTCAAGGCCGACGCCTACGGGCACGGTCTCCTCCCCTCCGCCCGGGCGGCGCTGCGCGGCGGTGCGGCCGCTCTCGGCGTGGCCCAGCTCGAGGAGGCCGTCCGGGCGCGCGACGCCGGCATCGACGCCCCCATGCTGACCTGGCTCTACGCCCCCGGAGCCGACGTCGCGGGCGCGATCGACCGCGGCATCGAGGTGACCGTCTCGAGCCGCTGGCAGCTCGATGACGTCATCGCCGCCGCCGCACGGACCGGAGCGACGGCGCCCATCCAGCTCAAGGTCGACACCGGGCTGGCGCGAGGGGGTGCGCTGCTCGACGGCGAGGCGAGCGCGTGGCACGACCTCGTCGCTTCGGTCGCCGCGGGTATGGCCGACGGCGCGGTCGAGGTGCGAGGCATCTGGACGCACTTCGTCTACGCGGATGCCCCCGACCACCCCACCGTGCGCGGCCAGCAGGAGGTCTTCGCGGAGGCGGTGGCCGTCGCCGGCCGCGCCGGCCTGCGCGCCCCTCTGCACCACATCGCCAACTCGGCTGCGACCCTGACCAACCCGTCGGCCCATCTCGACATGGTCCGACCCGGCCTCGCCGTCTACGGTCTCTCGCCCGTGCCCGACCTCGGCGCCCCGCAGGACTTCGGCCTGCGCGAGGCGATGCGGGTGACCGCCCGGCTCTCGCTCGTCAAGCGGATCCGCGCCGGGCAGGGCGTGTCCTACGGCCACACGTGGACCGCCCCTGAGGACACCGTCGTCGGTCTGGTGCCGATGGGTTATGCCGACGGGATCCCTCGGGCGGCGGGGAATCTCGGCCCGGTCCGGGTGCAGGGTGCCGGACGGTCGACCGTGACGGGACGGGTGTGCATGGACCAGATCGTCGTCGACCTGGGCCCGGACTTCGGGGGCTCGGCCGGCGACGAGGTCGTCGTCGTCGGACGAGGCGCGGACGACGAGCCGACCGCACAGGACTGGGCAGCCGTCACCGGGACCATCAACTACGAGATCGTCACCCGCATGGCGCCGCGCGCCCCGCGGACCTATCTGGGAGAGGGAGCATGACCAAGCGCACCGTTGCCGGCCTGGCGGCCGGAGCCGCCGTCGCGGGCGGCGCGGCCGCCGTCCACACCGTCCGCCAGGCCCGACGCGAGCGGATCGCCGTCTCCCGGCGTGCGCTCACCGGCAACCTGGAGCACACGCCCGACCGCGAGACCGCCGTGCGGACCGACGACGGCGTCACTCTGCACGTCGAGATCGACGAGCCGGAGCAGGCTCGAGCCGACGCGCCGGTCGTCGTGCTCGTGCACGGGTTCACGGTGTCCTCGCGGGCCTGGGTCTTCCAGCGACGAGCACTGACCGAGGCCGGGTACCGCGTCGTCAGCTACGACCACCGCGGGCACGGGCGATCCGGGCACAGCAGCATGGAGGGCGCGACCATCGAGCAGCTGGCCCGCGACCTGCGTCTGGTGCTCGACGAGGTGGTCGACCAGATCGCCCCGGGAGCCCCCCTGGTCCTCGTCGGCCACTCCATGGGCGGGATGACGCTGATGGCCTTCGGCGACCTGTTCCCCGAGCTCATCGCGAGCCGCATCGTCGGCGTCTGCTTCATGGCGACGAGCGCGGGCGGGGAGGGCCACCTCATCTCGCTCGGCTACGGCGCCCTCGTCGGCCGACTCATCGAGCGCTACGGACCGGGTGCGCTGGACGGACTGAGCCGACAGGAGCGCCTGCTGCGCTCGCTGCGCAGGGTCGGCCGCGATCTCGAGGACTACTTCGTCGAGCACTACTCTTTCGCGTCGCCGGTGTCGCAGACCCTCGTCCGGTTCACGGGCGACCTGGCCTTCGAGACGTCCTTCCTGACGATCGGGGCCTTCATCGCCACGTTCAACGAGCACGACCGGCGCGATGCGCTCAAGGTCTGGGGAGCCGTTCCCTCGGTCGTCATCACCGCTCACGACGACCGGCTCACCCCACTCCAGCACGGTCGGCGGATCGCCGACTCCATCCCCGGGTCGGAGCACGTGATCGTCGCCGACGCCGGGCACATGGTGATGCTCGAGCACCCCGAGCTCGTGAGCCGCGAGATCCTCGAGCTCATCGACCTGGCGACGAGGTCTGCCGGGTGACCCTGCAGAGCCCACCACTCGTCGACGCCGAGGCGACCCGATCCTGGGGGGCGCGGCTGGGCGCCCTGCTGCGCGCTGGTGACCTCGTCATCCTCACCGGCGTGCTGGGAGCCGGCAAGACGACGCTGACCCAGGGCATCGCCGAGGGGGTAGGGGTGCGGGGTCCGATCACGTCACCGACCTTCGTCATCGCACGCGTGCACCCCTCGCTGGGAGGAGGACCGGTCCTGGTGCACGTCGACGCCTACCGCCTCGGCGGGCTCGACGAGCTCGACGACCTCGACCTGGACGCCGACCTCGATCGTGCCGTGACGGTCGTCGAGTGGGGTCACGGCATCGCAGAGGACCTGTCCGAGGATGCCCTCGAGATCGTCCTCGACGGCGAGTCCGTCCGGACCGCAACCGTGCTCGCTCGCGGCGCACGGTGGACGTCGGATGCCGCGCGCGAGTCGCTGGCCGCGCTCGGCGACTCGGGGGAGGTGAGGCGGCGGTGATCATGCTCGCGCTGGACACCTCGACCTCGGCGATCACGGTCGCCGTGCACGACGGCGAGCAGGTGCTCGCGGAGCGGTCCGTGCTCGACGCCCGAGCGCACACCGAGCACCTCGCGCCCCTGGTTCAGGATGCGCTCGAGTCGGCCGGCCTGCGACCGGCCGATCTCACCGACATCGCCGTGGGCGTGGGCCCGGGACCGTTCACCGGGCTGCGGGTCGGTCTCGTGACCGCCCGGGTCCTGGCCTACACGGTCGGTGTGCCGTGCCACGGCGTGGTCTCGCTCGACGCCCTCGCGGAGGAGGCGGTCCGCAGCGGATCGGTCGACGGCACAGCGGAGTTCGCCGTCGCGACCGACGCGCGGCGCAAGGAGGTCTACTGGTCGCGGTACACCGTGACGGCCGGTCACCCCGCTCGACTGAGCGACCCGGCCGTCCTGCACCCGGCCGATGTCGCGGACGGTATGCGCGGGCTGGCCACCGCAGGACGCGGACCGCTGCTCTATCCCGACGTGTTCGCGTCCCCGGTGACACCGCTCGACGTCAGCGCCGTCGCGCTGGCCGAGGTCGCGCTCCGGCAGATCGCCCACGGGGTCGAGGTCGGCGTCGACGCCCTCTATCTGCGGCGGCCGGACGCCCAGCCGACCTCCTCGTCGAAGTCGACGTTGACCGAGGTCCGAGGTGACCGGCGATGAGCCCCAGTGTCACCGACCACGTCGTCGGCCGGGCACTGTCCTGGGCCGACATCCCGAGGCTCGTCGAGCTCGAGGGTCGCCTCTTCGCCGACGACGCCTGGAGCGCGCCCACGTGGTGGGCCGAGCTCGCGGCCCGGCCGCGCCGCGACTACGTCGCACTCGAGAGCGACGGCGAGCTTGTCGGCTACGCCGGCCTCGACCTCGCGGGCGAGGTCGCCGATGTCATGACCATCGCAGTCGCCCCGGAGGCGCAGGGCCGCGGTCTCGGCGGGGAGCTGCTCGCCCTGATGGCGAGCCGGGCGCGTGAGGCGGGCGCCGCATACCTCCTGCTCGAGGTGCGGGACGACAACGCGGGGGCCAAGGCGCTGTATGCGCGGGCCGGCTTCGAGGTGGTCACGGTGCGGCGGCGTTACTACCAGCCGGGCGATGTCGATGCACTCGTCATGCGGCTTCGGCTCCGCGACGAACGCGATGGAGTGGGTGACACGAATGGCTGACCGGCCGCTGGTGCTCGGGATCGAGACGTCGTGCGACGAGACCGGGGTCGGGATCGTGCGCGGCGAGACGCTCCTCGTCGACGCGATCGCGAGCAGTGTCGACGAGCACGCGCGCTTCGGCGGGGTCGTGCCCGAGGTCGCGAGCCGGGCGCATCTCGAGGCGATGATCCCGACGATCGAGCGGGCCTGCACGACAGCGGGGGTGTCGCTGCGTGAGGTCGACGCGGTGGCCGTGACCTCAGGACCGGGACTGGCGGGGGCGCTCATGGTCGGCGTGGCGGCGGCCAAGTCGCTGGCGGTCGGCCTCGGGGTGCCGTTGTTCGGGGTCAACCATCTCGCCTCGCACGTGGCCGTCGACATCGTCGAGCACGGCCCGCTGCCCGAGCCGACGATGGCGCTGCTCGTCTCCGGCGGGCACTCCTCACTGCTCCTCGTGCCCGATGTCACGAACGAGATCAGCAGCCTCGGGTCGACCATCGACGATGCGGCGGGCGAGGCGTTCGACAAGGTGGCGCGCGTCCTCGGGCTGCCGTTCCCCGGCGGGCCGCACATCGACCGCGCCGCCCGGGAGGGGCAGGTCACGATCGACTTCCCGCGAGGGCTGACGACGGGCCGGGATCTCGAACGACACCGCTTCGACTTCTCGTTCTCGGGGCTGAAGACCGCCGTGGCCCGGTGGGTCGAGCTGCGTCAGCGGGCCGGTGAGCCGGTGCCGGTGGCCGATGTCGCGGCGTCGTTCCAGGAGGCGGTCGTCGACGTGCTCACCCGCAAGGCGGTGGCGGCATGCCGCGCCGAAGGGGTGGGGCACCTGCAGATCGGCGGCGGGGTCGCGGCCAACTCGCGGCTGCGCGCGCTGGCTCAGGAACGCTGCGACGCGGCGGGTGTCGAGCTGCGGGTGCCGAGGCCGGGGCTGTGCACGGACAACGGCGCGATGGTCGCGGCGCTCGGGGCCCAGATGGTGCTGCGCGGCCGGACGCCCTCGGATCTCGGGCTCTCGGCAGACTCGTCGATGCCGGTGACCGAGATCTCCGCCTGACCGCGCGTTTGGTGCGAAACTCCCAGTTCGGTGCGAGATTTCGCACCGGTCCGTCGAGTTTTCCGCTGCTCGAACGACGTCGCCGCTTGCGTGTGGTGTCGGGCGGGGTGTGTTGCCCTCGGTCGGCACCACAGGCGAGCTCGTGGCGCCCCCGTTCCTCCTGTGTCGATTCCGGACGCTCCCGGTGTTCCTATTGCATCAGGAGGCGGCGGAGCAGGGGAGGAGGCCCATCTCGTCCTTGAGGGTGAGCACCCGAGTCACCGACGCCTCGACCTGCTCGGCGAACGCGGGGTCGGCCGCCATCTCCGCACGGATCGCATCGAGCATCTCGCCGGTCGCGTTCGGGTCGCCGTTGAGGACGATGTCGCCACCAGCGCCGATGAACCGCACGGCGCGCTCACCCGCCGGGATGTCGGACAGCGCGGCCGCGTTGACGTCGTCGGTGATGACGACGCCGTCCCAGCCGAGCCGGTCGCGCAGCAGGTCGGTCACGACGGCCGAGGAGTACAGCGCCTGGTTCTCCGGGTCGATGTTGGGATAGAGGGCCGACGACATCATCACCATCGAGGCCCCGGCGTCCATCCCGGCGACGAACGGCTCGAGGAACGGGTCCTCGACCGTCGCGACGGTGTCCTCGATCCCCTCGGCGGTGAAGTCGGTGTTTCCCGTCACCCGACCGAGCCCCGGGAAGTGCTTGACGATCCCCTCGACCCCGGCCTGCGACATCCCGTCGAGGAACGCCGCGACGTACTCCCCGACGACCTCCGGGTCCGAGCCGAACTGCCGTCCCCAGCGCCCGATCGGCTCGTTCGCCGTGCCGATCTCCTCGGGAACGGTGTCGGCCACGGGCGCGAGGTTGAGGTTGACCCCGGCCGACGCGATCTCCTCACCCCAGCCGGCCGCAGCCTCGGTGAGCTCGGCCGGGCTCTGCTGCGCTTGGTCGAGCGCGCGCGGCGGCCGCGTGAAGCCCTCGCCGCGCAGCTGGTGGACGATCCCGCCCTCCTGGTCGGCGGCGATGATCAGGCCGACCCCGCCGGTCGACGCATCCGAGACGAGACCCTCGAGGTGCTCGGACGTCGAGCGAACCTTGTCGAAGCCCTCCCAGCCGCCGAGGTAGATGACGTTGCCGACGTGGCCGTCGGTGATCTCGTCGTCGAGCGACTCCAGCGGCGCATTGGTGTCGAAGCCGATCATGAGCAGTTGCCCGAGCCGTTGGTCCTCCGACAGCGCCTCGTATGCGGTGCTCACGCAGGTCTGCTCCGGCACCTCGGTCGTCGGTGCGCTCGTCGTCGGTGTCGCCTCCGTCGTCGCGGCGGCTGTCGCGCCGTTCTCCTCGGAGTCGGAGGCGTCCGACCCGCCGCACGCGGTCAGCGCGAGCGCGCTGAGGCAGGCGAGTGCGGCCACACGGCGATGCTTCGAGACGCGGGCGGCCACCGCATACGGGATGTTCTGCACGGGTCACGACGCTAACCGGCGCAGGACGACCGCGGGAAATCCGGCCCGCATAGGCTGGGCGGGTGAGCGCTGCGCGACCCATCGTCCTCGACGTCGACACGGGGGTCGACGACGCCTGTGCCATCCTCCTCGCCGCCCTGCATCCCGGGCTCGACCTGCGCGCCGTCACCTGCGTCGGCGGCAACGCGCCGCTGCCCCAGGTCGTGAGCAACACCCTCGCCGTCCTGCACACCGCCGGCCGGGACGACGTTCCGGTCGCCGCGGGCGCGGACCGGCCGCTGCTCGCCGAGCCGCACGACGCCCGACACGTCCACGGCGACGACGGCATGGGCGATCTCGGCTGGCCGCGCTCACCGCGGGCACCCGAAACCCGGCACGCCGTGGAGCTGCTGCGCGACGTCCTGCGCGCCGCTGCCCGGGCGGGGGAGCGGGTCACCGTCGTCCCGCTCGCGCCGCTGACGAACATCGCCCTGTTGCTGCGCACCTATCCCGACGTGGCGGCCGGGATCGCGGAGATCTGCTTCATGGGCGGCGCGGCGCACGTGGGCAACGCCACCGCCTCGGCGGAGTTCAACGTCTTCCACGACCCCGAGTCAGCGGCGGTCGTCATCGACGCGTGCACCGACCTCGACGTCGCCCTGCGGATGTACGGCCTCGACGTCTTCTACAGCCCGGTGGTCACCCGGACCGAGGCCGAGGAGCTCGTCGCCCTCGACCCGACCGGACCGGCGGGGCTCGGGGGGCGGCTGATCGCCTTCCAGTGCGAACGGTTCGGAGCGGACGGCGGCACGATCGGCGATGCCGGCGCTGTGTGCGCGGTGATCGACCCCCAGGGACTGCGGACCGAGCCGCTCCCGGTGCGGGTCGAGCTCGGCGGGAGCTGGTCGCGCGGCCGCACTGTCGTCGACCGCCGGGACTGGACCGGCGACCTCGCCCACGACCCGCATGGCCAGGCGCTGACCCGGGTCGACGTCGGGCTCGACGTCGACGCCGAGGGTTACGCGCGGCTCTGGCGCGAGACCCTCGCCTCCGCGGCGGGCCGGCGCTGATGGGCCGGGTCGTCGTCGTCGGCTCCCTCAACGTCGACCTCGTCACCTCGGTCGAGGTCCACCCCCGCCCCGGCGAGACGGTGATCGGCTCAGGTCTGGACCGGTATGCGGGGGGCAAGGGCGCCAACCAGGCGATGGCGGCGGCACGTGCCGGGTCGGGCGAGGTGCTCATGGTCGGCCGGGTCGGCGCCGACGAGGGCGGCTCGCTGTACCGGACGCGGCTGGAGCGCACCGGAGTGGACGTCTCGGGCGTCCTCGTCGACGACTCGGAGCCGACGGGGCACGCGCTCATCGTCGTCGACGAGGACGGCGAGAACACGATCGTCGTCGTGCCCGGTGCCAACGGCCGGGTGTCCGAGTCGGACCTGGGGCCGGTGCACGCGTGCGGGCCGGGTGACGTGGTGCTCCTCCAGCTCGAGATCCCGCTCCCGGTCGTGGCTGCCGCCGTCCGGCTGGCGCACGAGCGCGGCGCTCGGGTGGTCGTCAACGTCGCGCCGTTCGCGTCCCTGCCGCCGGACGTCGTCGCCCTCGCCGACCCGCTCGTCGCCAACGAGCACGAGGCGGCCGCTCTCGCCGACGCGGGAGGCGTGCCGGCGTCCCTGCTCGTGACCTTCGGCGCACACGGGGCGAGCTGGGACGGGGTCGAGTACCCCGCGCATACCGTGCCCACCCATCGGGTGCGCGACACGACCGGCGCGGGAGATGCTTTCTGCGGGGCGCTCGCGGCCGCGCTCGCCTCCGGCGCGGACCGGGCGACCGCGATGGATGCGGCGCTCGCCGCCGGTGCGGCCGCCGTCCAGCACCACGGTGCCCAGCCCGACCCGCACCTGGTCTGACCCGCACCGGGTGGCGGGATCTGATGAGATAGGGGGATGGCAAAGGCGCAGCGCATCGCACTCGGTATCGACATCGGCGGCTCGGGGGTCAAGGGGGCTCCCGTCGACCTCGACAAGGGGGAGATGCTGCTGGACCGGCACAAGATCGAAACGCCGCAGCCGTCGACGCCCCGGGCCATCGGCGAGGTGGTCGCGCAGATCGCGGAGTTCTTCGCCGATGACATCCCCGAGGACGCGCCGATCGGCATCACCGTGCCCGGCGTCGTGCAGCGCGGGGTCGTCCGGTTCGTCGGCAACATCGACCAGGAGTGGGTGGACTACGACGGGGACACCCATTTCGAGCAGCTCATCGGCCGGCCCGTCCACCTCATCAACGACGCCGACGCCGCCGCCGTCGCCGAGTCGCGCTACGGCGCGGCGCGTGGTCGCGACGGCCTGGTCATCGTCACGACGCTCGGCACGGGCATCGGCGCCGGCCTGGTCTATGACGGGGTGCTCATCCCCAACGCCGAGCTGGGGCACCTCATCATGAACGGCGAGAAGGCCGAGGCCCGGGCAGCGAGCAGCGCCAAGGACCGCGAGGACCTCAGCTACGAGGAGTGGGCGACCGGGCGGCTCCAGCCGTACTACGAGTACGTCGAGAACCTCCTGTGGCCCGACCTCTTCGTCGTGGGCGGCGGGGTCTCGCGCAAGTCCGACAAGTTCCTGCCGCTGCTCCGGCTGCGGACGCCCATCGTCCCCGCCGAGCTGCGCAACAACGCCGGCATCGTCGGCGCCGCCGCCGTCGCCGCCGACTACGCCGCGGGCAAGAAGGTCGGCTGAGCGGCGCACCGACCGCGCGAGGGACGGCGCGGCGGTGGTCATCGGGTCGGATAGCCACCGCTGAACCGTCCGTCGCGGGGTAAGCCGTTGAGCTCGTCAGTCCGGCGTCACGACGAGCACGGACGGCTGCCCGCTGACCCGGGTGAGCACGATCGTCGCCTGCGCCCCGTCGCCGGCCTTGCGGGTGATCCGCAGGTCCCGGCGAAGCCGGTCCTCGTCGAGCCGGATGCCGCGCTTCTTGATCGTGACGCCGGTGATTCCGCGGGCGCGCAGCCACGACCGCAACGACTTGACGTTGAACGGCATCGCCTCGCTCACGGCATAGCGCCGTGCGAACGGCAGGTCGACGTGTCGGTCGGCGCTCACATAGCCGAGCCCCGGCTCGAGCTCGAGCCCGTCGGTGCGCACCGTCACCGCCCCGAGCAGCCCCGCCCGCGTGACGGCGTGGTCCGGCTCGTACAGCCACGGTCCGAGCTCTCCAAGCCGTGGTGAGCGGGCGGGCACCTCGCCGGCCATCGACGCGTCGACCCGGACCGGACCACTGTCGGGTGACGAGGACAGCACGAGTGCCGTGCGGCCCCGCCGGCGCACGAGCGGTCCGAACCAGACGACGCACTCGAGCAGGTCCCCGTCGAGGCTCACCCACTGCGCCTCGGTGGCCGGCGGCTGGTCGCCGTGCGGGAAGGACGGACTGAGCTTGACGCCGGTCGCAGGCACGACACGCGCGACCTCGAGGACGTAGTCCCACGAGGGGGCCATCTCGTCGAGCCGGAACACCCGTCGCGTGCGACCCGACAGATCTGCCACACCCGGCGTCCGCCGTGCCGGGTCCATCCACACCCCGACCCGATCGAGCACCGGGTCGGCCGGCGGCTCGAAGTCCTCCGCGAAGCCGTGCCGGGCACGCGAGTCCGGCCAGGGCCTCAGGTTGGCGTCGGCGACCCGCGCGGTGACCGGGTCGGCGTCGATCGCGGCGACCGTCACGCCGAGCACCGACAGTGCCATCGCGTCGGCCCCGATCCCGCACCCGAGGTCATGGACCGTGGCCAGGCTGGCCCGCGCATACCGCTCCGCGTGCTGGGCGGCCACCTCGAGCCGGGAGGCCTGTTCGAGACCGTCGGACGTGAACAGCATGCCGTCGGCGAACTCGCCGAACTTGTCCCGCGCGCGCAGCCGGAGCCTGGCCTGGGTGAGCAGGGCGGCGGTCTGTTCCGGGCTGAACCCGTCCCGCCGCAGCCGGGTCTGCTCGGCCAACTCGGTCGCGGGGTCGTAGGGCGGAAGGGAGCGGAGCGCGGCGAAACCCTGCGGTGACGCCAGCCACCGCACCGTCGCCACATCCATAGCGCCAGATCCTCGCACGAGCACGGCCCTGATCTCACCCTGGCACTCGGCTTGACCGAGTGCTAACCAGCGACCTAGATTCATCCTTGGCACTCGACTCGTGCGAGTGCCAACCTCCGTGCCAGAGCCCACGGCCTCGACCCCCGCGACGGCGGGGCCCAGAAGGCGGCGGCACGGTCGTGAATTCCGTCCAGATCGACTTCACCCGTGAAGGGGAGGAGCAAGAAACCATGTCGGTTTCCATCAAGCCGCTCGACGACAGGATCGTCGTCAAGTCCCTCGAGGCCGAGCAGACCACCGCGTCCGGCCTCGTCATCCCGGACACCGCGAAGGAGAAGCCCCAGGAGGGCGAGGTCGTCGCGGTCGGCCCGGGCCGCTGGAACGAGGACGGCGACGAGCGCGTCCCCATGGACATCAAGGTCGGCGACCGCGTCATCTACAGCAAGTACGGCGGCACCGAGGTCAAGCACGGTGGCGAGGAGTTCCTCATCCTCTCCTCCCGCGACGTCCTCGCGATCGTCGGCTGACCAGGCCGCACCCAGCCGAGTGGGTATGCGGTGCGCGCCTCGCCTGAGCCGCGCACCGCATACCTCCTCCCGCAGCGAGCGGCACGCACCCGACGTACTGACGCACTGACGTAAAGGACAGCAATGGCAAAGGAACTGGAGTTCAACGACTCCGCCCGCAAGGCGCTCGAGCGTGGTGTGGACCAGCTCGCGAACGCCGTCAAGGTGACGCTCGGCCCCAAGGGCCGCAACGTCGTCATCGACAAGAAGTGGGGCGCCCCGACGATCACCAACGACGGCGTGACCATCGCCCGCGAGGTGGAGCTCGAGGACCCCTACGAGAACCTCGGCGCCCAGCTCGCCAAGGAGGTCGCGACCAAGACCAACGACATCGCCGGTGACGGGACGACGACCGCGACGGTCCTCGCCCAGGCGATGGTCAAGGAAGGTCTGCGCAACGTCGCCGCCGGCGCCGCTCCGTCCGGCCTGAAGCGCGGCATGGACAAGGCGGTCACCGCGGTCTCCGACAAGCTGCTCGAGACCGCCCGCGACATCGAGACCAAGGACGAGATCGCCTCCGTGGCGGCGCTGTCCGCGCAGGACCCCGAGATCGGCCACATCATCGCCGACGCGTTCGACAAGGTCGGCAAGGACGGCGTCATCACCGTCGAGGAGTCCTCGACCGCGTCGACCGAGCTCGAGTTCACCGAGGGCATGCAGTTCGACAAGGGCTACATCTCCCCGTACTTCATCACCGACGCCGAGCGCATGGAGGCCGTCCTCGAGGACGCCTACATCCTCATCAACCAGGGCAAGATCTCGGCCATCGCCGACGTCCTGCCGGTGCTCGAGAAGGTCGTCCAGTCCGGCAAGCCCCTCGTCGTCATCGCCGAGGACGTCGACGGTGAGGCGCTCTCGACCCTCGTCGTCAACAAGATCCGCGGCACCTTCAACGTCGTCGCCGTCAAGGCCCCGGGCTTCGGCGACCGTCGCAAGGCGATGCTGCAGGACATGGCGATCCTCACCGGCGGTCAGGTCATCGCCGAGGAGGTCGGCCTCAAGCTGGAGGCCGCCGGTCTCGAGCTGCTCGGGCAGGCCCGCCGCGTCGTCGTGACCAAGGACAACACGACGATCATCGACGGCCACGGGTCGCACGAGGACGTCGAGGCGCGTGTGCGCGAGCTCAAGGCCACGATCGAGAAGACCGACTCCGACTGGGACCGCGAGAAGCTCCAGGAGCGGCTCGCCAAGCTCGCCGGCGGCGTCTGCGTCATCAAGGTCGGCGCGCACACCGAGGTCGAGCTCAAGGAGAAGAAGCACCGCATCGAGGACGCCATCTCGGCGACCCGCGCGGCAATCGAGGAGGGCATCGTCGCCGGTGGCGGCTCCGCTCTCATCCAGGCCGTCAAGGTCATCGAAGGGCTCGGCCTCGAGGGTGACGAGCTCGTCGGCGCCCGGATCGTCGAGAAGGCCGCGGCCGAGCCGCTGCGCTGGATCGCCGAGAACGCCGGCATGCAGGGCTACGTCGCCGTCGCCAAGGTCAAGGACCTCGAGCCGGGTCAGGGCCTGAACGCCGCGACCGGCGAGTACGAGGACCTGGTCAAGGCCGGCGTCATCGACCCGGTCAAGGTGACCCGGTCGGCGCTGCGCAACGCCGAGTCGATCGCGTCGATGGTGCTCACCACCGACACCCTCGTCGTCGAGAAGCCCGAGGAGGAGCCGGCGGCCGCCGCGGGTGGCCACGGGCACGGGCACGGCCACTGAGGCTGACTCTCCCCAACAGCGCCGGTGCCGCGCGTCCCTCACGGGGCGCGCGGCACTCGCGTTCCCAGGGCTGCCCCTCCCGTGTTTGGTCAGTCGCACTGAGTCAGGTGTGCCGTAGTGCACCTGACTCGGTGCAGCGCACCAAACACGGCTTCAGCGGCTGGTGACGACGAACCGCTGCCGGGCGTACTCGACGACGTCACCGGGGTGCAGCTGACGACCACGGCGGGTCTCGACGACCCCGTCGACCGTCACCTCGCCACGCTCGATCGCCTCCCGTGCCTCGCCGCCGTCCTCGACGATCCCGGTGAGCTTGAGCAGCTGACCGAGCCGGATCATCTCGTCCCGGATCGGGATCTCGACCGGTCGGTCGTCCGGTATGCGGTGCTCACCCCTGGAGTGCTCCATGGGGTCATGTTCCCAAACGTCACTCACGGCGAAGGTGAGGGGGCCGGGGCGACCGCCGGGGAGGCAGCGCCGGTCGGTGAGGCAGCGCCCGTCGGTGCCGCGCCGTCCGACCCGTCCTCCGCATCAGCCGCCTCGACAGTGCGCTGCGTGATCCGCGTCGCCGCACTGCACTCACGCGGACTCTCCTCGTCCACCGGACGGGTGTCGATCCGCGAGCCGTTGACGAGCGTGATGTCGTCGTACGCGGGACGGCCCCGGATGAGGTTCTGGTACTGGTACCGCGTGAGGGTGGCCAGCCGGCAGTCGGTGTCGAACGCGAGGACGTCGAAGGCGAAGGGCTGGCCGGTGAGCTCCTCACCCGGCGCCTGCTCGGTGAAGTGGGCGAACGGGCCGCCCCCGGTGAAGCTCCCGGCCTGGATGCGGTTCCCCTCGAGCGCCTGGCTGTGCATGTGCCCGTTCACCGCGACCCCGACGTCGGGCACGTCGAGGACCGCCCACGGCTCGTGGCTGACCAGGAGATCGACGGGCTCACGGCCCTCGAAGGCGGCGATGAACCGATCTCGGGCGGGCTGCTGTTTCTCGGCCGACCCGGAGCCGCTGTCGCCGAACCACCGCGGGTCGTTGAATCCCGCGATCCGCAGACCGCCGATCTCCAGCTCGGTATAGCGGTCCGGGGAGGGCTGCAGGACGTAGGCGTTCGGCACCGAGGCGATGGCGTCGACGACGCCGTAGTCGAGCTCGGAGCGGGCGTCGTGGTTGCCCCGGACGAAGACATAGGGCACCTCGAGGGAGGCGATCCCCTCCCGGATGTCGGAGGCGTCCAGCTCGGCCGGGGACCCGAAGTTCACGATGTCACCGGCGTCGACGACGAGGTCGATCTCCTCCTCCTCGACGATGCTGCGCATGAGGGGATAGAGGTTCGAGGCGTGTACGTCCGCGACGAGCAGGACACGCAGCGCGACGTCGCGTTCGACCGCCGTCTCGGTGTACTTCTCCTGCAGGGCCTCCGAGAGCACGATCAGGTTGCGCAGGTACGGCGCCACCTGCGCCGACCGCTCCTCGACATCGCCGAAGATCCCGAGGTTCGACTGAACGGCGGTGAGCACGCCTGTGGTCGCGAAGGTGGGCTCCCGGTCCACGCGGTAGGTCCGCTGCATCGAGATCGCCGCCATCGCCGTCGCGGCGAGAGCAGCCGTCGTGGCCGAGGCCACCAGCCACCGCCGTGGCCGGCGATGCCGGACGAGGGCATAGGCGATGAGCATGAGCACCATCGCGACGACGGCACCGGCGAGGAAGCGGATGCCGATCTGGATCGCCGTGGAGCGGATGGCCTGGGCCAGCTCCTCGCTCGAGGGCTGCAGGCTGCTCGCGCTCATCCCCGGTCGGGCCAGCGCCTCGGTGATCTCCTGTCGGATCTGGGGGGAGGCGACGATGCCCGGGGCCAGCCCGCGGAAGTTGAGCGTGATGTCGCCGAAGACGGTCGGCACGAGGATGTTCGTCGCCTCCCGCGGGTCCGGCGAGAGCGACACGGTCGCCTGGTAGTACTGCGTCTGCGCGGTGACCGGCGCGAGGTTCGTCGCGATGACCCCGCCGAGCAGCGCGATGACCGTGAACGCGACGGTTGAGAGGACGTGCTTGCTGTGCGGCGCCCCGATGGGCCAGCCGGCCCGCCACCACGCCACGGCCGCCGTCGCTGCCGGCCAGAGCACGAGAGCCGCGGCGACGAGCCGCTCGTGCAGCCCGAACACTCCCGCAGGCAGCGCGAGGGTGGCCGTCAGGGACGCGACCGCCACGAGGAGGACGATGCTCGCAGGGCAGGCGACCTGCGGCCGGAGCAGCCCTTCGGCCCGGTCATGCGTTCCGAACCAGGGCCAGACCGCGAGCAGCACGAACGCGAGCGCCGCGACGACGGTGTGCACGACCGAGCCCTCACCCCGGGCGGGCAGGGGGAGGGCTGCGACCCCCACGGTCGCGACGCCGGCCCCGGCGAGGACCGCGCGACCCTGCCACCGCATACCGGGAAGGCACCCGGCGGTGACCACGTGCATGAGGCCGGTGAGGACCAGAGCGGTCGTCATGACCCAGCGGTTGGGCGTGGCGATCGCGGCGAGAGCGCTGATCGACTCGCGCACCGTGTCGAAGTCCGGCCGCTGGACCGACTGCGCGAGGGTCCAGCCCCCGATGAGGAACAGCGCCGCCGCCGTCGAGGACAGCAGGGCGGCACGCGGGTATCCCCGCGACTGCTGCGTGGCGTCGGTCATCACGGCAACTGTATGCGTGGGTCGCCTCGACCTCGGTCGACCGGGCCGGTCGGGGCCGGGAACCTGCGAACCGCCCCTCGGGTGACGGCGCACTCTGTCACGATGGCCGCATGACCGCAGGACCTCACACGGGGCGGCCGCCCACGGTCACCGTAGCCGGGGTCCTCACCGGCCTGGGCGCGGTGCTGAGCGCTGGGCTCGCCGCCCTGTTGCTCGTGACCTCCACGATGCCCGAGGTGATCGCCGAGCTGCCTCCCGAGGTGGACCCCGACGTCTCGCTCATCGTGGTGCGGGTGCTCGCGGGCCTGATGATCGTGTCATCGATCGTGCAGGGCTTCGCCGCCGTCCAGATCATGCGCGGTGCGAACAGCGGACGGCTCATCGCGACCATCATGGTCCTGGTTCAGCTGGCCAACGCATGGACCGTGCTCGACGAGGTCGGCCCGGGCGTCTTCGGCGGCCTGGCAGGGCTGGTCACGGCGTCCGTGACGATCTTCCTGCTGTGGAACCGGAGCGCCTCGGCGTGGTTCGACCGGCCGCGCGACCGGGCGGTCGCGGCCACGCTGGAGGGAGTGAGCGGCCGGGCGGGTCCCGGATCGACGACTCCCCGGGTCCTCGACTTCGTGTTCCGGCTCACCGTGCTGGGTGCGACGATCGCGCTGACCCCCGGGATCACCGTCGACTCGACCGGCGCCTTGCTCCTCGCCGTCGTGGCGATCTCCATCGCGGGGGCGGTGCTGCAGCCGATCTTCCTGCGGATCGCCATGGTCTTCGGCTGGGTCGGCGCGGTCGTCCTCGCCCTGTTCGCGAACGCCGTGGTCCTCGGCGTGGGTCTGTACCTCACTCCCGGGGTGGGCACGAGCAGCCCGCTCAGCGTGTTCCTGGCGGCGTGGGTGTATGCGCTGGTCATGACTGTCCTGACCTGGGCGTTGAGCATCAACGGACGCGACTATCTCACCGTGCACGCGATGCGGATGGGGGCCCGCGGTCCGGAGACCCCGCGATCGGACGTCCCGGGTGTGGTCTTCGTCCAGCTCGACGGTGTTCCCGCCCCGCTTCTCGGGCAGGAGATCCGAGCCGGCAACATTCCGACGATCAGCCGGTGGATCCGCTCGGGCAGCCACACCTGGACCGAGTGGACCGCGCGGGTGCCGTCGACCACTCCCGTCAGCCAGGCCGGGATCCTGCACGGCACGAACGACGAGATCCCGGCCTTCCGCTGGTTCGACCGCGGGCTGGGGCGGCTCGTGGTCGCCAACCGGCCCGAGGACGCGGCCCTGATCGAGGACCGTGTCAGCAACGGCCGGGGGCTGCTCGCCGACGAGGGGGTCAGCATCTCCAACCTCTTCTCGGGCGACGCCGACACCTCCCTGTTGACGATGAGCGGGCTGCGCCGCTCCGGCGGCGGACTCGGTCCGTCACAGTCGTACGCCGCGTTCTTCACCCATCCGGCCGGGATCCTGCGGGCCGTGATCCTCACGATCGGCGAGATGGTCAAGGAGGTCTTCCAGGCCAGGCGCCAGGTTCGCATCGGGATGGAGCCGCGGATCCATCGGGGAGGGGCGTATGTCGCGCTCCGCGCTGTGACCAACGTCCTGCTGCGCGACCTCAACGTCGCTCTCGTCGTCGAGGCGATGATGCGAGGGGCGAAGTCGATCTACGTCGACTTCGTCGACTACGACGAGATCGCCCACCACGCCGGCGTGACCCGGTCCGAGTCGCTCGCGGCCCTCCACGGGCTCGACGAGGCCCTCCGGAGCCTCGAGCAGGTGGTCGACGCGGGCATCACCCCCCGGCCCTACCACTTCGTGCTCATCTCCGACCACGGGCAGAGCCAGGGACCGACGTTCCGGCAGCGCTTCGGCGTCTCGCTCGAGGACGTGGTCCGTCAGCACATGAGCGGCGCGGGCACCCTGACCGCAGAGACGGGGGAGGTCGAGGCGTGGGGACCGGTCAACGTCCTGCTGGGTCAGCTCTCGGACCAGGACTCAGTGACCGGACGCGTCACCCGACGAGCGATCTCCAACCGACCCAAGGACGCCCCGGTAGGACCGAGGGGCCCTGCCGAAACCTCGGCCGAGGTCGGCGCAGCGACCGGAGAGGACGTGGCCGACGTGACCGTCGTGGGGTCGGGCAACCTCGGCTGCATCTGGTTCAGCGACCTGCCACGCCGGCTGTCGGCCGCCGACATCGAGCAGCGGCACCCCGGACTGCTGGCGGCGCTCGCGACCCATCCCGGGATCGGGTTCGTCGTCGTCGACACCGACGAGGGACCGACGGCCCTCGGGGCGAGGGGGAGCCACCGCCTGACAACGGGTCAGGTGAGTGGCGTGGACCCGCTCGCGCCATTCGGGCCCCGGGCGGCATCGGACTTCGCGCGCGTGATGGCGTTCGCGACCGCGCCGGACATCTATGTCAACTCCTCCTACGACCCGGTCCTCGACGAGGTGAGCGCGTTCGAGGAGCTCGTCGGCTGTCACGGAGGTCTCGGCGGCTGGCAGACCAGGCCACTGTTGGTCCACCCGGCCTCGTGGGACCTGGGCGAGGACCTTCTCGACGAGGGTCGACTGGTGGGGGCGGACACCGTGCACCGGCAGCTCGTCCGATGGCTCGAGGATCTGGGTCATCGTCGCGACCTCCGGGTCGCAGAGGTCACCCCGAACGAATCGGCGCTGCTCGGCGAAGCGGTCGACACCTCGGAGAACGCAGAGCGTGAGGACGGGGTCCACACCGTCGGCGACCTCGATGGTGAAGGTGTCCCGGACGGTGACCCACGTCTGGGAGATGTCGATCGCCGGACGACCATCTGAGGTCACCGTGTAGACCCACTCCACGATCGAGCCCCGATACCGACCGGCCGTTCCGCGGGTCGGCCTCCACCGACGTAGCCTGGGCGACATGACGCAGCCCGAGGCCGCAGCGGCCGAGCCATCCGCGACGTCGGAGCCGTCGGACGACCCCGCCGCGACGAGTCTCTCGGACTGGGTGGCGGCCGCCCTCGTCTTCGGATCCAACGCAGCCGTCCTCGTCGTCGAGATCGTCGCGCTGCGGCTGCTCGCCCCCTACCTGGGGCTCACCCTGGAGACGAGCACCCTCGTCATCGGCATCGCCCTCGCGGCGATCGCGCTCGGCTCGTGGGTCGGCGGCCTCTGGGCCGACCGCGTCGACCCGCGCCTCGTGCTCGCGCCACTCCTCGCGATCTCCGCGGGGGTCGTGGCGGCGACCCCGTTCCTCGTCCGGGGAGCAGCGAACGTCGCGGACGGCGCCTTCCTCCTCATGGCCGCAGCGGCCGCGATCATGATCCCCGGTGCGCTGCTGTCGGCGGTCACCCCGATGGTGACGAAGCTGATGCTGACCACGCTCCACCGGACCGGCACCGTCGTCGGACGCCTCTCCGGGATCGGCACCGTGGGCGCCATCGCCGGCACCGTGGTGACCGGCTTCATCCTCATCTCGCGGGTCCCGATCACGTGGATCATGGTCGGTCTCGGGGTCGCCCTCCTGCTCGCCGCCGTGGCGACCGCGGTGTGGATCGGAAGCACCGGGCCCCGGCATGTCGCCACCGGCGCGGCCGCCGCTCTCGTCCTCGGCGCCGCCACCGTCGTCACGCCGAGCGGCTGCGACACCGAAACCGTCTACCACTGTGCCTCCGTGGTGGCCGACCCGGCGCGAGAGGGCGGTGCCACCCTCGTGCTCGACGGACTGCGGCACTCCTACGTCGACACCTCGGACCCGACCTATCTCGAGTTCGGCTACATCCGGGCGATCGCCGCCGGGATCGACAGTCGGCACGCTCCGGGTGAGCCGCTACGGGTCCACAGCCTCGGCGCGGGTGGTCTGACCCTGCCCCGCTACCTCGACGAGGTCCGTCCCGGAACGGTCGGCTCGGTGTCCGAGGTCGACCCCGGGGTGATCCGGCTCGACCGCGAGGAGCTCGCCCTGCCCGAGGACATCGCGCTGGACGTCCGGCTCGAGGACGCCCGCCTCGGCCTGGCCGAGCTCCCGGCCGGAGAGACCGACGTGGTGATCGGCGACGCCTTCGGAGGGGTGAGCGTGCCGTGGCACCTGACCACCCGTGAGACCGTGACGGCCATCGACCGGCTGATGACCGATGACGGGATCTACCTCGCCAACATCATCGACTACGGCCCCCTCGCCTTCGCCCGCGCCCAGCTGGCGACCCTGCGCGACGCATACCCCCATGTCGCCCTCGCCTGGCAGGGCGGCGGCGGGAACCTCGTCGCCGCCGCATCGCGCACCCCGATCGACGTCGCCGCCTGGGAGGACGGTATGGGTGCGCGAGGTCTGACCTGGACCGTCCTGTCCGGTGCCGAGCTCGACGAGTGGATCGGCGACGCGGACGTCCTCACCGACGACTATGCCCCGGTCGACCAGCTCCTGACGCCCTATCCACCCACCGTCGGGCGGGTCTGACCGTCCGATCTGCCGCCCCGGGCGTCCGGATGGCGATTCGTTGTCCAGATCGTGGCTCGGATTGCTGCCGAGATCGGTGTGCGCGTGCTTAGGTTGGACACGACCCGTCAATGCCGATCCGTCCGGGCCGAACCCCGGGGGCCCCTCGCGGTCCGTCGGAGCGGCTGACACCTACCCACGGAGGAACCCATGAGCCTGTCCGTTTCACCCGGTGCGCAGCTGAGCGAAGCTGAGCGCGCCATTATCGAGGGCCGGCCCGAGAACTGCGCCGTCCAGTTCCGGGAGCGGGTCGCCAAGAGCGGCGCCAGGGAGGCGTTCCGCTACCCCGACGCCGCCGAGCAGTGGCAGTCGGTGACGTGGGGTGAGGCCGGGGAGATCGTCGACCGCCTCGCGGCGGGCCTGGTCGCCTTGGGCGTCAAGCACCAGCAGCGGGTCGGCATCGCGTCCGGCACGCGCTACGAATGGGTGCTGGCCGACCTCGCCATCATGTGCGCCGGCGCGGCCACCACGACGGTCTACCCCTCGACGATGGCCGACGACGTCGCCTACATCCTCTCCGACTCGGAGTCGCAGGTCGTCTTCGCCGAGGACCAGCTCCAGGTCGCCAAGCTCGTCGAGCAGCGTGACGCGCTCCCGACCGTCTCCAAGGTCGTCGTCCTCGACAACTCGGTCGCCGTCGACGACCGCGACGGGTGGATCATCACCCTCGACCAGCTCGAGACGCTCGGCGGCGAGTACCTCGAGCAGAATCCCCGCGCGGTCGACGAGGCCATCGAGGCGATCGAGCCCGAGCACCTCGCCACCCTGATCTACACCTCCGGCACGACCGGCCGGCCCAAGGGCGTCCGGCTGCGCCACTCCTCGTGGACCTACGAGGGTGCCGCGATCCAGGCCCAGGACATCCTCAGCGAGGACGATCTGCAGTTCCTGTGGCTGCCGCTCGCCCACTCCTTCGGCAAGGTGCTCCTCTCGACCCAGATGGCGATCGGCTTCCCGACCGCGATCGACGGGCGGGTGGACAAGATCGTCGAGAACCTCGGCATCGTCAAGCCGACCTTCATGGGCGCGGCCCCACGCATCTTCGAGAAGGCCCATGGCCGCATCGTCACGATGCAGGCCGCCGAGGGCGGCGCCAAGGAGAAGATCTTCAACAAGGCGTTCGAGGTCGGCCGCAAGGTGGATGCCCTCAAGCGTGAGGGCAAGTCGGTGCCGTTCCTGCTCAACGTCCAGCACGGCATCTTCGACGCGCTGGTCTTCAAGAAGGTTCGGGAGCGCTTCGGCGGTCGGGTCCGCTTCTTCATCTCGGGTGCCGCGGCGCTGAACCAGGACATCGGCGAGTGGTTCCACGCCGCCGGGATCAAGATCCTCGAGGGCTACGGCCTGACGGAGACCTCGGCGGGCTCCTTCGTCAACCGCCCCAACGACTACAAGTTCGGCAGCGTCGGCCCGGTCTTCCCGGGCAGCGAGGTCAGGCTCGGTGCGGACGACGAGATCCTCATCAAGGGCCCCGGTGTCATGGACGGGTACCACAACCTCCCGGAGGAGACGGCCAAGACCCTGGACTCCGAGGGCTGGCTGCACACCGGGGACAAGGGGTTCATCGATGAGGACGGGCACCTGAAGATCACCGGCCGGATCAAGGACCTGTTCAAGACGTCCGGTGGCAAGTACATCGCCCCGAGCGCGATCGAGAGCAAGTTCAAGGCGATCTGCCCGTACGCCAGCCAGTTCCAGGTCTTCGGCAACGAGCGCAACTACTGTGTCGCGCTCGTCACCCTCGACCCCGACGCGATGGCCACGTGGGCCGAGGAGAACGGCATGGCCGGCGCCTCCTACGAGGAGGTCGTCGCCAGCCCCGCGGTCAGGCAGATGGTGAGCGGCTACGTCGACGAGATGAACCAGGGTCTGAACCGCTGGGAGACCATCAAGAAGTGGCGCCTTCTCGACCACGACCTGTCGGTCGAGTCCGGCGAGCTCACGCCGTCGATGAAGGTCAAGCGCAACGTCGTCGAGAGCAACTACGCCAAGGTCATCGACGAGATGTACCACGCGGAGAACTGAGCCGGCACCGACCTGGGAAGCACCCCGCGAGGGGCGGCGAAGCGGTGGTCATCCTCGTCGATGATCACCGCTTCGCCGTCCCTCGCGGCGCCTGATGGGTATGCGGTGGTCCGGTCTGTGGTTGTACTCGTGGGTGGTGGTGCGGGTCAGGCGACGCCGAGGTCGGCGCGGGCGTAGTGCCGCTGCCGCTCCTCCTCGCCCATGCCGCCCCAGATTCCGTAGGGCTCACGCACGGTCAGGGCGTGCTCGCGGCAGGCCTGGAGCACGGGGCACGAGTCGCATACGGCCTTGGCCTGCTCGATCCGCATCCGCCGTGCGCGACCGCGCTCGCCGTCGGGGTGGAAGAACATCTCGGACGGGAGGACCCGGCAGGAGCCTTCGACCTGCCAGTCCCAAAGGTGGGCAGCCGGAACCGGTGCCTGCGCCTGGATCGCCATGCCTGCCACCGTAGGAGGGATCCGGTGATGATGGGGTCAGCGGAAGGTATAGGTTTCGTATGCATCGTCGCAGGTCGGAGGCGGTTTGCCTGCGCTGCGCGAACGGCTGGCGGGGCGGTGGGCGACCCCCGCATACAATCAGGGGATGAGTCTCGCAGCACCCGGGGCGGAGTCCTCCGACCACTCGCCGTTCGCCGAGCTCGGCCTGACCTACGACGACGTGCTGCTCCAGCCGGGGGAGACCGACGTCGTCCCCAGCGAGGTCGACACGACGTCCCGGCTGACCCGCGGGATCTCGCTCAGCGTGCCGCTGGTCTCGGCCGCGATGGACACCGTGACCGAGTCCCGGATGGCGATCGCGATGGCCCGGATGGGCGGCATGGGGGTGCTGCACCGCAACCTGTCCATCGAGGACCAGGCGTACCAGGTCGACCTGGTCAAGCGCACCCAGACGGGCATGATCTCCAACCCGGTGACGATCGGTCCCGAGGCGACCTTGGAGGACCTCGACCACCGGTGCGGCGAGTACCGCGTCTCCGGCCTTCCCGTCGTCGGGGTCGACGACGAGCTGATCGGCATCATCACCAACCGCGACCTGCGCTTCACTCCCGTCGCGGAGTGGGCGACCACCAAGGTGAGCGAGGTGATGACCCCGATGCCGCTCATCACGGCACCGGTCGGCATCTCCCGCGAGGACGCAACCCTGCTCCTGCGCCGGCACAAGCGCGAGCGCCTGCCGATCGTCGACGGCGACGGGCGCCTCGCGGGTCTGATCACCGTCAAGGACTTCGTCAAGAGCGAGCAGTACCCCAACGCGTCCAAGGACGGCGACGGCAGGCTCCTCGTCGGTGCGGCGGTCGGCTACTTCGGTGAGGCCTGGGAGCGCGCCACGACGCTCATCGAGGCCGGCGTCGACGTCCTCGTCGTCGACACCGCCCACGGTCACGCCCGCCTGCTGCTCGACATGATCCACCGGCTCAAGGGCGACCCGGCCACCCGCCACGTCCAGGTCATCGGCGGCAACATCGCCACGCGCGACGGGGCCCAGGCGCTCATCGACGCCGGTGTCGACGCCGTGAAGGTCGGGGTCGGGCCGGGGTCGATCTGCACGACCCGGGTGGTCGCCGGAGTGGGGGTTCCCCAGGTGACGGCCATCCACAACGCCGCCAAGGCGTGCCGGCCCGCCGGGGTGCCGCTCATCGGCGACGGGGGCCTGCAGTACTCCGGCGACATCGCCAAGGCCCTCGTGGCCGGCGCCGACACGGTCATGGTCGGCTCGCTCCTCGCCGGCTGCGAGGAGAGCCCGGGCGAGCTGGTGTTCATCAACGGCAAGCAGTTCAAGTCCTACCGGGGGATGGGCTCGCTCGGCGCGATGTCCTCGCGAGGCAAGAAGTCCTACAGCAAGGACCGCTATTTCCAGGCTGACGTCGTCAGTGACGACAAGATCGTGCCGGAGGGGATCGAGGGCCGGGTGGCCTACCGCGGCACCGTCGGTCAGGTGGCCCACCAGCTCGTCGGAGGGCTGCAGCAGTCGATGTTCTACGTCGGAGCCCGCACCGTGCCCGAGCTGAAGACCAAGGGCCGGTTCGTGCGGATCACCTCCGCTGGGCTGAAGGAGTCCCACCCCCACGACATCGTCGGCATCGTCGAGGCCCCCAACTACACCGTCAAGGGCTGAGGGGGCCGGACTCGGGGTCCGGACCGGTCGCCGCCGGCGGCTAGGCTCTGCCCCGTGAACGAGATCGAGATCGGCAGAGGCAAGCGGGGACGACGCGCCTACTCCTTCGAGGACATCGCCGTGGTGCCGTCGCGCCGCACCCGCGACCCCGAGGAGGTCTCGGTCTCCTGGCAGATCGACGCCTACCACTTCGACATCCCGGTCATCTCCGCCCCGATGGACTCGGTCATGTCACCGTCGAGCGCGATCGCCCTCGGCCGGCTCGGCGGACTGCCGGTGCTCGACCTCGAGGGGCTGTGGACCCGCTACGACGACCCCGAGCCACTGCTGGCCGAGATCGCCGCCCTCGACCCCGCCCTCGCGACGAGCCGCATGCAGGAGATGTACTCCGAGCCGATCCAGGCCGAGCTCGTCGCGGCCCGCCTCAAGGAGCTGCGCGAGGCGGGCGTGACCGTCGCCGGGGCCCTGAGCCCGCAGCGCACTCAACAGCACTGGAAGACCGTCGTCGACGCCGGGGTCGACCTGTTCGTCATCAGGGGAACGACGGTGTCGGCCGAGCACGTCTCGGGACAGGCCGAGCCGCTCAACCTCAAGCGCTTCATCTACGAGCTCGACGTCCCCGTCATCGTCGGGGGCGCGGCGTCCTACACCGCAGCGCTGCACCTCATGCGGACCGGTGCCGCGGGGGTTCTCGTCGGCTTCGGCGGGGGCGCGGCCTCGACGACCCGCCGCACCCTCGGCATCCAGGTGCCGATGGCGAGTGCGATCGCCGACGTCGCCGCGGCCCGCCGCGACTATCTCGACGAGTCCGGCGGACGCTACGTCCACGTCATCGCCGACGGTGGAGTCGGCACGAGTGGCGACCTCGTCAAGGCCGTCGCCGTCGGCGCCGACGCCGTCATGCTCGGGGCGGCGCTCGCCCGCGCCACCGACGCACCGGGTCGTGGGTTCCACTGGGGCCCCGAGGCCCACCACGGCCAGCTGCCCCGCGGCGAGCGGGTCGAGGTGGGTGCCGCGGCGCCGCTGCAGGAGGTACTGTTCGGCCCCAGCCGCACCGCGAACGGCACGACCAACCTCATCGGCGCCCTTCGGCGGGCCATGGCCACGACCGGCTACAGCGACGTCAAGGAGTTCCAGCGGGTCGAGGTCGTCGTCGCGCCCTACCAGGCCTGAGAAGGATCCGCGTGGGCACGGTGCTGCGGCGGGCTGTCGGGACGTCGGTCGCGTCACTCACCGCCGCTCTCGTCCTCACCGGCTGTGCCGGGTTCGGAGAGGCTCCTGAGCCCACCCGGCTCACGGCTCCACCGCCGGGTGCGCCGACGCTGGCCACGACCGAGGCGTTCAGCGAGATCGACGCGGAGCTCGTCGCGCGCATGGTCGGCCATCACCAGGAGGCGCTCGACCTCGCCGCCCTCGTGCCCGACCGCACCGAGACACCCGAGGTCGTCGTCCTCGCCCAGGACATCACGGACGCGCGCACCGGGCAGCTGGCGGAGCTGGTCGACCGGCTCGACGGCTGGGGCGTACCGACCGGGACCCGATCCGCCGAGCCGGCCACAGCCCTTGCCGAGGCCGAGGGCGCCGAGTTCGACCGGCTGTGGCTCGAGGAGATGACCGCGCACCACGAGGACGGCATCGCGCTCGCCGAGGACGTCCTGGGCAGCGCGTCCGACCGCCCCACCCTGACCTTCGCCGAGCGGCTCGCGGAGACCGAGCGGGCCGAGCTCGGCCGGCTGGAGGCGATGCGCGGCGGGTGACCCGCGCATACCGACCGAGCGCACGCGGCGAGAATCCTCACGTTCGGCCTCCCGATCGGGGGACGCGCGGTTACTTTTGGGTAATGACGGACGTCCTCATCGATCCCGAGACCGACCCCAAGGCCACCTACGCGATCGACCCGGCCCGGGTCCGCGCGCTCACGCGGCTCGCCGTGGCCTCCGGCGAGAGCCACCGCGTCATCACGCCGATGACGGGCGGACCACTCGCCACCGTCCCGTTCTCCACCGAGGAGGACGTGGAGGAGGCGTATGCGGTGGCCCGGGCCGCCCAGCCCGCCTGGGCCGCGCGCTCGGTCGCCGACCGGTCGAAGATCGTGCTGCGCTACCACGACCTCGTCCTCGCCCGGCAGCGCGAGCTCATGGACCTCGTCCAGCTCGAGTCCGGCAAGGCCCGACGGCACGCCTTCGAGGAGATCGCCGACGTCGCGATCTGCTCGCGGCACTACGGCCGCAACGCCGAGCGGTACCTGCGACCCCAGCGCCGCGGGCCGGGAGCCTTCCCCATCCTGTCCCAGTCGGTTGAGTCGCACCTGCCCAAGGGCGTCGTCGGCATCGTGTCTCCGTGGAACTACCCGCTCGCCCTGGCGATCACGGACGCGATCCCCGCGCTGCTGGCCGGCAACTCCGTCGTCCTCCGGCCGGACGCCCAGGGCATCCTCTCGGCGCTCGCCGGGCTCGAGCTGTTCCACGCGGCCGGGCTGCCGCCGGAGGTGTTCCAGGTCGTCCTCGGTCCGGGGTCCTCGATCGGCCAGGCGGTCGTCGACCGCGCGGACTACGTCTGCTACACGGGGTCGACGGCCACCGGCCGTCGGGTCGCGGCGAGCCTCGCGCCGAGACTGGTCGGCTACAGCATGGAGCTCGGCGGGAAGAACTCGATGTACATCGCCGCCGACGCCAGCCTGAGCAGGGCGGTCGAGACGGCGGTGCGGGGGGCGTTCTCCTCGGCGGGTCAGCTGTGCATCTCGCACGAGCGACTCCTCGTGCACACCGACATCTACGACGAGTTCGTCCCGGCCTTCGTCGAGGCGGTCAAGGCCATGCGGCTCGGGACCGAGCTGTCGTTCGGCTTCGACATGGGCTCCCTCGTCGGGGAGCAGCAGCTGCAGACGGTCACCGAGCACGTCGAGGACGCGCGACGCCACGGAGCCCGGGTGCTCGCAGGTGGACGGCACCGGCCGGACATCGGCCCGTTCGTCTACGAGCCGACCGTGCTGAGCGACGTGACCTCGGCGATGATGTGCCGAGACCTCGAGACGTTCGGCCCGGTCGCGTCGATCTACCGGGTCGGCTCGGACGAGGAGGCGATCGCGATCGCCAACGACACCCCCTACGGCCTGAACGCCGCGGTCATGACCGGATCGGTGAAGCACGGTCGGCGGATCGCCGCCCGGCTGCAGGCGGGGACGGTGAACATCAACGAGGCGTATGCGGCGGCCTGGGCCTCCAAGGGCGCCCCCATGGGCGGGATGAAGGACTCCGGCGTCGGGCGCCGACACGGGCGGGAGGGCATCGTCAAGTACACGGAGCCGCAGAACGTCACCGCCCAGCACCTGCTCGGCTTCGGCCCCCCGCCGTGGGTGAGCGACGAGATGTTCGCGACGACGTTGACCGCCGCGCTCAAGGTCATGAAGAAGGTCGGTGTGCGATGAGCGCGGCGCTCGACAGCGATCGGGTCGTCGCCGACGACGTCGTGGGCGAACAGACGAGCGAGCCCGACTACGACGTCGTCGTCATCGGGTCCGGTTTCGGCGGTTCGGTGGCCGCGCTCCGCCTCGCCGAGAAGGGCTACTCCGTCCTCGTGCTCGAGGCCGGTCGCCGGTTCGAGGACGAGGACTTCGCGAAGACGTCGTGGGACGTCAAGAACTATCTGTGGGCGCCGCAGCTCGGCTGCTACGGCATCCAGCGGATCCAGAAGCTCCCGGACGTCATGGTGCTCGCCGGGGCGGGCGTCGGCGGCGGCTCGCTCAACTACGCCAACACGCTCTACGTCCCGCCGCGGCCGTTCTTCGAGGACCGGCAATGGGGCCACATCACGGACTGGCAGGACGAGCTGGCCCCGCACTACGACACGGCGCAGACCATGCTCGGCGTCGTCGAGAACACGTGTGAGGGCCCGGTCGAGGAGGTCATGCGCCAGTCCGCCGACGACATGGGCGTCGGCCACACCTTCCGCAAGACCCCGGTCGGGATCTTCTTCGGCGAGCCCGGTCGCACGGTGCCGGACCCGTACTTCGGTGGTGCAGGGCCGGCTCGCACCGGCTGCACCCTGTGCGGCAACTGCATGGTCGGGTGCCGGGTGGGCGCTAAGAACACCCTGATGAAGAACTACCTCGCCCTCGCCGAGGGACTCGGCGTCACCATCGAGCCCTTGCGCACCGTCGTGCGCCTCGGGGAGGTTCCGGGTGCACCCGGTCTCCACCGCATACTCCACGAGCGGACCGGGCCGCGGCGCGCCCAGGACCGGCGCGTGACCACGGCGCGGCACGTCGTCGTCGCCGCCGGCACGTGGGGCACCCAGACGCTGCTCCACTCGATGAAGGCCGAGGGCGAGCTGCCCCGCCTGAGCGAGCGCCTCGGGCAGCTGACCCGGACCAACTCGGAGGCGATCCTGGGGGCGGTGACGCAACGGGTGCCGGAGCAGACCGACTGCACCCGTGGCGTCGCGATCACCTCGTCGTTCCACCCGGACGAGAACACGCACGTCGAGAACGTCCGCTACGGGCCCGGGTCCAACGCAATGGGTCTGCTCTCCACGCTGCTCGTCGCCGGCGACACCGAGCGGCCCCGTCCGATGCAGTTCCTGCGCGACCTCGTCCGTGACCCGGGCCCGTTCGTCAAGACCTTCCCGATGGTGCGCCGGTGGTCGGAGCGGATCATCATCCTGCTGGTCATGCAGACCCTCGACAACTCACTGACGACCTCGGTCAAGCGCCGGGCCGGACGGTGGGTGCTCACCAGCCGCCAGGGCCACGGTGAGCCGAACCCGACCTACATCAGGGCCGGCCATGAGGCGATGCACGTCGTCGCCAAGCGGCTCCAGGACGTCACGGGGCAGTACACCGCGGCCGGCGGCAGCTGGCCGGAGGTGTTCGACATCCCGATGACCGCGCACTTCATCGGCGGCGCGCCGATCGGGGACTCGCCGGAGTCCGGGGTCCTCGACCCGTACCACCGGCTCTGGGGACACCCCGGCATCAGCGTGGTCGACGGCACGGCGATCAGCGCGAACCTCGGCGTGAACCCGTCCCTGACGATCACCGCCCAGGCGGAGCGCGCTTTCGCGCTCTGGCCGAACAAGGGTGAGGCCGACCCGCGGCCGGAGCAGGGCCGGGCCTACCGCAGGATCGACCCGGTGGCACCGCGTCGGCGGGCGGTCGAGCGGTTCACGCACGTGGAGAGTGCGAGACTGGCGGGATGACGCAGCACCCCCTCGAGCTCTTCGCCGTCGACGGCCTCATCGACTCCGACGCCAAGGACATGCGCGACACCGTGCGCGCCGTTCTCGCCGACCGGGTCCGCCCGCACATCGCGCAGTGGTACGAGGACGCCACCATCCCCGCGCGCGAGCTGACGCGTGAGCTCGGCGCGCTGGGTCTGCTCGGCATGCACCTCGAGGGCTACGGCTGCGCGGGGACCTCGGCCACCGCATACGGGCTGGCGTGCATGGAGCTCGAGGCGGTCGACAGCGGGGTGCGATCACTCGTCTCGGTGCAGGGCTCGCTCGCGATGTTCGCCATCTGGCGCTACGGCAGCGAGGAGCAGAAGCAGGAGTGGCTGCCGCGGATGGCGGCCGGCGAGGCGATCGGGTGCTTCGGCCTCACCGAGGCCGACTTCGGGTCCAACCCCGGGGGTATGCGCACGTCGGCCAAGCGGGACGGCGACGACTGGGTGCTCAGCGGCTCGAAGATGTGGATCACCAATGGCGCCGTCGCCGACGTCGCGATCGTCTGGGCGCGTACGGATGAGGGGATCCGCGGCTTCGTCGTGCCGACCGACAGCCCCGGGTTCACCGCCAACGAGATCACCCGCAAGATGTCGCTGCGCGCGTCGGTCACCGCCGAGCTCGTCCTCGACGGCGTGCGGCTGCCGGCTTCGGCGATGCTGCCGGACGCGCGGGGTCTGTCCGGGCCGCTGTCGTGCCTGTCCGAGGCGCGGTTCGGCATCGTGTTCGGGGCGCTCGGCGCGGCTCGGGACTGCCTCGAGGTGACGATCGACTACTGCCGCGAACGCGAGATCTTCGACAAGCCGCTCGCGGCGTACCAGCTGACCCAGGCCAAGCTGGCCGACATGACGCTCGAGCTCGGCAAGGGCGTGCTGCTTGCACTCCACCTCGGGCATCTCAAGGACACGGTCGGCGTGCGCAACGAGCAGATCAGCCTCGGCAAGCTGAACAGCACCCGGGAGGCGATCGCCATTGCGCGGGAGTGCCGCACCCTGCTGGCGGCGAACGGCATCACCGGTGAGTATCCGATCATGCGGCACGCCAACAACCTCGAGTCGGTGCTGACCTACGAGGGCACCTCCGAGGTGCACCAGCTCGTCATCGGGCAGGCGCTGACGGGCGAGTCGGCCTTCCGCTGAGGCGGGAGCCGTCGGACGACCCTCGACCTGAGGCCCGACCCCCGCTGACGCACCCGACGTACCTGCCGACCGCCGTTCTGAGCCGATGCGCCGGATCTGCGACCTGCCTCCTGCAATATCAGGCGCCTGGTCGCAGTCCGGGTGCGGTGGGCGGGGATCGGGCTCCCAGCACGCCGGGGTACCGTGAGATGCACCCAGACCAGCCGCTCCGGGGACTCCCCGCGCCAGATCGACCAAGGCCAGCATGCTCCGCACCGCCCTCCAGCCGAAGTGGCTCGGGGCCCTCGTCCTCGCGACCGTGTTCGCCGCGGTCTGCGGGTGGCTCGGCGCGTGGCAGCTGGAGGAGGCCCGCGCGGAGGGCCGGGCGCAGGCGATCGAGCGCGCGGCGTCGCTGCCGGTGGCCCCGCTCACCGAGGTCGTCGAGCCGCAGAGCGAGTTCCCGAGGGACGGGTCGACCCGCCGGGTGACCGCGACCGGGACGTATGCGGTGGACGACCAGGTGCTCATCGCCGAGCGTCAGCTCGACGGTCAGGTGGGGTACTGGGTGGTCAGCCCGTTCGTCGTCGACGGCACCGGCGCCACGATCCCCGTGCTCCGCGGCTTCGTCGCCGACCCGGACTCGGCCCCCGCGCCCCCGACGGGAGGTATCGCCCTCGCCGGGGGGCTGGCGCCGAGCGAGTCGCCCCGCAGCGAGGCCGGACTCGCCGACGGGGTCTACCGCTCCATCGACCTCGGGCTGCTCGTCAACCGCTGGGACACCGAGGTCTACAACGCCTTCGTCTTCGCCACCGAGGAGACGGCGCTCTCCGGTGCCGACGAGGGTGCGCCCGCAGCCCTCGAGGGGCTGACCCGGGTCCCGCCACCCACGGGCGAGCAGAGCGAACTGAATCTCAAGAACGCTATGTATGCCGTCCAGTGGTGGGTCTTCGCGGCCTTCGCGTACTTCCTGTGGTGGCGGATGGTCCGCCAGGCCCATCGCGAGGAGCTCGAGGCGTCGCTGGACGACGGCCCGCCGGACCGGACTCCGGATCGGCCCCCCGCCGACGTGACCCCGACCGACCCAGCCGCTGCCGACCCAGCCCCTGATGCGGCCGAACCCGAACGCGCGGCGGGCGCACCGCATACCCTCTCCGTTCCGACGACCACAAGGACCAGGTGACGTGACCACGACCCCCTCCGCTTCCCCAGCCTCGATCGGCAAGGCCCTGAGCTTCTTCAAGGTCTCCGCCATCACCGCCGGTATCGCGATGTTCGTGCTCATCGCCGAGATGGTGCTCAAGTACGGCTTCGGCAACGACGTGCTCGCCTGGTGGAGTCCCGTCCACGGGCTGATCTTCATGGTTCTCGTCGCCGCGACGACCAACCTCGGCTTCAAGGTCGGCTGGCCGCTCGTGCGGATCGGGCTGATCCTGCTCGGGTCGTGCATCCCGTTCGTCGCGTTCGTCATCGAGCGCCGAGTCGCCGAGGAGATCGAACCGCTGACCGCGGATAGGGTTGCCGCGTGACTGCTCCCATGACCGCGAGGCCCGTCCTCGTGGTGGACTTCGGCGCCCAGTACGCCCAGCTCATCGCGCGGCGGGTGCGCGAGGCCAGCTGCTTCTCGGAGGTTGTGCCGCACACGATGTCGACCGAGGAGATGCTCGCCAGGGACCCTGCCGCGATCATCCTGTCGGGTGGGCCGTCGTCGGTCTACGCCGACGGTGCGCCGGGGCTCGACGGGTCGCTCCTCGAGGCGGGAGTGCCGGTCTTCGGCATGTGCTACGGCTTCCAGGCGATGGCGCAGGCGCTCGGCGGAACGGTCGAGCGGACCGGCCTGAGCGAGTACGGCTCGACCCCGGCCCACATCCTCGACGGATCGTCGACGCTGTTCAACGGCCAGCCCGCGGAGCAGTCGGTCTGGATGAGCCACGGCGACTCGGTCGGGTCCGCCCCGGACGGTATGCGCGTGACGGCTGCCACCGCCGGCGCACCGGTGGCCGCGTTCGAGGACGACGAGCGCCGGCTCTACGGGGTGCAGTGGCATCCCGAGGTCATGCACTCGACCTTCGGGCAGCGGGTCCTGGAGAACTTCCTGCTCCGCGGGGCCGGGCTGGCGGGGGACTGGACGCCGGCGAACGTCGTCGATGAGCTCGTCTCCTCGGTGCGCGAGCAGATCGGGGAGTCGCGGGTCATCTGCGCGCTGTCCGGTGGCGTGGACTCCTCGGTCGCCGCCGCGCTCGTCCAGCAGGCGGTCGGGGACCAGCTGACCTGCGTCTTCGTCGACCACGGGCTGCTGCGGGCAGGGGAGGCCGAGCAGGTCGAGAAGGACTTCGTCACCGCGACCGGTGTGGACCTCGTCGTCGTCGACGCCCGAGAGCGGTTCCTGTCGGCCCTGGCCGGGGTGAGCGACCCCGAGGAGAAGCGCAAGATCATCGGGAGGGAGTTCATCCGGGTGTTCGAGCAGGCGGCCCGCGACATCGTCGGGGCTCATCTCGGATCGGACGACCATCCGGTCGAGTTCCTCGTCCAGGGAACGCTCTACCCCGACGTCGTCGAGTCCGGCGGTGGCAGCGGCACCGCGAACATCAAGAGCCACCACAATGTCGGCGGCCTGCCCGAGGACCTCCAGTTCACGCTCGTCGAGCCACTGCGGCTGCTGTTCAAGGACGAGGTGCGGGCGGTCGGAGCCGAGCTGGGGGTGCCGGACGAGATCGTGAAGCGGCAGCCGTTCCCCGGCCCGGGGCTGGCCATCCGGATCGTCGGCGCGGTGAGCGAGGAGCGGCTCGAGGTGCTGCGTGCCGCCGACCGGATCGCTCGCCAGGAGCTGACGGCCGCGGGGCTGGACGACGAGATCTGGCAGTGCCCCGTGGTCCTGCTCGCCGACGTGCGATCGGTCGGGGTGCAGGGGGACGGCCGGACCTATGGGCACCCCATCGTGCTGCGACCGGTGTCGTCGGAGGACGCGATGACGGCGGACTGGACCCGGGTGCCCTACGACGTGCTCGCCAAGATCTCGACACGCATCACGAACGAGGTGCCCGAGGTGAACCGGGTGGTGTTGGACGTGACGTCCAAGCCCCCGGGGACGATCGAGTGGGAGTGAGCAGCCGCTACGGCACGTGAGCCGGGAGGCTGAGGCGGGCTTGCGGCTGCCACTCCCGCGACAAAGGAGATCGAGTGGGAGTGAGCAGCCGCTCCTGAGGTTTGTGTCATGGGGACACGCCGACGCCGCGCCTGCCTCGCCGGCGTGTCGCCATGACACAACCGGCCGGCCGATGTCGTGCGCGTGACGCCGGCGGTCGGTCGACCGGGGCGGAAGCAGCGGAACACCCGTCCCGCACTCGGCGTTGGGGGACAATAGATGTGCAGGACACGCGCGTCCATGGCCGGAAGGAGAACCCCACGATGCTCGCGGCACTGATCGGGCTGCTCGGACTCGGGGGTCTGGCATGGGGGACGACGCACTACGTCCGCTCCCGACTCAGCCCGCGGCTGCAGGCTCGCCGTGAGCGCCACCGTCGGATCGCCCTCGGAGTGGTCGCCGTGAGCGGGACCGCCCTTCTCATCCCCGACGTCATCGCCGGGCTGATCGTCGCGTCGACCGGTAGCTCCGGAGGTCTGGCCGCGGTCGGCTGGTTCCTGTACCGCCTCGTCGCCGTCAGCGCGATCGGCATCTCGCTGGTCGTGATGTGGCTGACCAGCGATCCCGTGACGAACAAGGTCCGGCGCGGTCGCGACGCCGTCGTCGCACGGGTGCCGTTCGGGCCGGCTCGCGACGTCCGCAGGATGCGTCGTTCGCTCGGCGCGACGTCGTTCCCGCAAGAGTGGAACGCGCTGCTCGAGTACGACCGGGAGCTGACCCGCCGGCTCCTGCGCTACCAGCGCGACGCCGACGCGGCCGCATCCGCCCCGATCATGGCCGACCTCGAGCACCCGCTCACCCGCGCGGCCGTCGACGCGATGTTCCGCTGTGACACGCTGCGCACCATGCAGCCGCCGGCGCACGTCCCCGACGTCCTCGCCACCGACTACGGTCGGGCGGTCGCGGAGTTCGATCGCGCCCTCGCCGCGGCCGAGGAGTTCGCCGCACGCAACGTCAGGTCGACGGTCGCTCCCGATGAGCAGCGTGTCGTGGCCGACGCGGCTCGGACGCTGACCTTCCTGCAGACCAACGCGACGACTCCGCAGGAGCGAGCCACCGCATACACGAAGATCAGCGAGAAGCTCGCCTCCGCCCAGGCCAGCGCGGGCGCGGAGGCGACCGAACCGGTTGCGCAGTCGTCCCACCCGTGGCTCACCGTCGAGGAGCGGGCGCGGGTCGGTCGCGACTGAGTCGCTGGACCCGGCCGTCCTGCGCTGCAACCAATTCGCTCATTCGCCCCCCGCGGCTCGTCGGGTAGCGCTAGCGTGTGGCCCAGGCCACACGCACCAGACCCCGTCGGACGGGTGTGACCTCCTGTACCTGGTGCTTCCTCCTCTCGCACGGCAGAAGGCACCGACATGAACAGACGACTGGCTATGGCTGGCGTGGTCCCATTGTTGGCCACCTCGCTCGCGGCGCTCGGACAGGCCCCGGCGATGGCGGTTCCCGACGACCGTTCCGACCGTGAGCTGCCCGCTCACCTCGCCGACCTCAAGCTCGACGCCCCGGTCGAGCGAACCGACGTCTCGGCCGCACAGCTCGACGCGTCTCTCGTCGACGCGGAGGGCACCGGCACCGTCATCGTGAGGCTGAAGGACACGGCCGTCGCCGAGCGCGACCTTCCGGACGCTGCGGCGCCGCGGGCCAGGGCGGACCTGCGCTCGTCGCAGTCGGCGCTGATGGACAGGATCACGGCGCTCGACCCCGACGCGCGACTCGTCGCCCAGACCCAGCTCGCGCTCAACGCCGTGTTCGTCGAGGTCGACCGTGCCGTCCTGCCCCAGCTGGCGAACGACCCGGCCGTCCAGCGCATCGCGCCCGTGGGCACCTATGAGCTCGACCTGTCCGAGACCGTTCCCTACATCGGTGCGACGACCGTGCAGCAGGGCGGCGTCACCGGCAAGGGCATCCGGGTCGCCGTGCTGGACAGCGGGATCGACTACACCCACGCATCCCTCGGCGGATCGGGAGACCCGGCTGACTTCGAAGGCAATGACCCGACGGTCATCGAGCCGGGCACCTTCCCGACGAAGAAGGTCGTCGGCGGATACGACTTCACCGGCAGTGCTTGGCCCAACGGCCCGGAGGCCCCGGATCCCGACCCGATCGACGATGGTCCCGGAGGCGGGCACGGCACCCATGTCGCCGACATCATCGCCGGCAAGGACGGTGTGGCGCCCGGTGCCGACCTCTACGCGGTCAAGGTGTGCTCGTCCGTCTCGAGCGCCTGCTCGGGCATCGCGCTGATCCAGGGCATGGAGTTCTCCCTCGACCCGAACGGCGACGGCAAGCTGAACGACCGGATGCACATCATCAACATGTCGCTCGGCTCCCCCTACGGTCAGCCGTTCGACGACGACCTCTCGGCGGCAGTCGAGAACGCGACAGCGGCCGGCGTCCTCACCGTGGCCTCGGCCGGCAACAGCGGCGACAAGCCGTATGCGAACGGCACCCCGTCGGCCGCGCCCAGCGCCCTGTCGGTCGCCCAGACCTCCGTGCCGAGCGCGCAGCTCGCCCTGATGCAGATCGTTGCGCCGGGGCCCATCGCCGGCCAGGTCCCAGCCGTCTTCCAGCCCTGGTCGGCTCCTCTGGCCTCGGCGATCGAGGCTCCGGTGCAGTACGGCGACGGCGCGGGCGGCAACCTCAACGGCTGTGCCGCCTTCGCGCCGGGCTCGCTGGCGGGCAAGATCGTGCTCGTCGACCGTGGTGCGTGCAACTTCACCCTCAAGGCCAAGAACGTCGGCGACGCGGGCGGCCTGTTGGCCATCATCGGGCAGAACGCGCCCGGCGACGCCTTCGAAGGTGGCGACGGCGGCGACCGGCCCATCACGATCCCGAGCTTCATGGTGACGCAGCAGATCGCGAACCGGCTCAGGTCCGGCCTGCCGAACACCGTGGTGCGCTTCGACCCTGAGGTGGGTCTCCCGCTCGCGGGCACGATGGTGGGCAGCTCCTCGCGCGGTCCGCAGCACGAGGACACCACCTTGATCAAGCCCGAGATCGGGGCGCCGGGTGCCTCGGTGTCGGCGATCGCCGGCACCGGGACCGACACCGGTCCCTTCGGCGGCACCTCCGGAGCGGCCCCGATGGTCGCCGGCGCGGCCGCCCTCGTCCTCGAGGCCTCCGGCGGCGTGAAGACCACCCCGAAGGGCAGGCCGGGCGGACGGGCTGTCGGGCACGGCCTGACGCCCATCGAGGTCAAGTCGCTCCTCGTCAACACCGGCTACACCGGCGTCGTCAACAACGCCCTGACGGGCGAGTTAGCGCCGATCACCCGCATCGGCGGCGGTGAGGTGCGCGTCGACAACGCGGTCTCGGCCGGCACGGCGGCCTGGGCGAGTGACGTCGAGTCCGGGACGCTGAGCTTCGGGTTCGTCGACGTCGCCGACACCGTGACGATCAAGCGCACGGTCACGATCCGGAACTACGACAACAAGAAGCGCACCTACACCGTCACGCCGACCTTCCGGTTCGACAACGACGAGGAGAACGGCGCGGTCACGGTCACCGCACCTGGCAAGGTCAGCGTCAAGCCCGGCAAGGGCCGTGACACGACCTTCACGGTCACCATGACGATCGACGGCTCGAAGCTCCGCGGCAACTTCATGAACTCGGGGAGTGCGGGTGCCGATCCGGCGACGCTGACGACGAACGAGTACGACGGCTACCTCGTTCTCGACGACGGCAAGCAGAAGATCCAGATGCCGTGGCACGTTCTGCCCCGCAAGGCCGCCCAGGTCGTGCCCAGCACGACGGAGATCGTGCCCGGCTCATTCCCGCAGACGATCGGACTGGACAACCAGGGTGTCGGGACGGCTCAGAACGACGCGTATGCGCTGCTCGCGACAAGTGACGACCTGCCCGAGGGCGCCTGGGGTGACCAGTCGCCGACCCCGGACATCCGGGCCGTCGGGGTGAACACCTTCCTGGTGCCGGCCGGTTTCTGTTCAGGCAACCAGTCGTTCTTGTGGGCATTCGCGGTCAACACGTGGGAACGCCAGCAGCACCTCCTGCCGGTCTCGCACCAGGTCTACCTCGACACGAACCAGGACGGGGTCGACGACTACGTCGTGCTCAACCGGGACGCGTCCGGCCTGGGGACGATCACCGACGGCCGCCAGCTGTCCTGGGTGCTGAACCTGGCGACGGGGTCAGCGTCGGCGTTCTTCTTCGCCGAGCACTCGACGAACACAGGGAACACCGTGCTGCTGCTGTGCGGTGAACAGATCGGCATGAACTCCGATGACCCACTCACCACCAGAGTCGACGTCGACGTCGTCGCCCAGGACTTCTACTTCGGAGGACCGGGCGACGCGGTGAACGACCTGACCGTCACTCCACTCGGCGAGCGGTTCTACGGTTTTACTGGTGACGTGGCCGGCGGAGACTCGGGGTCGCTGGAGGTCTACGACTTCGGGCCCTTCCCCGGCAACACCGACGAGCTCGGCCTGATGCTGTTCACCAACGGCGACCGCGGAGCCGGCAACCGCGGCGGCGCCACACAGGACACGGAGGCGCTGCTCTTCACACTGACCCCGTAGCGGGGTCGCGGTCCGGGAGCGACGCTGACGCATCGGACAACGAGTGACTGGAACGGTGTCATCACACCGTTCCAGTCACTCGTTCCGAACTCGTGCCAGCGCTCCGGTGCCGGAGAGCCCCTCACCGAACGCGGTCGCTGTGACCGACCAGTCACCGCGGAGGTGATGGCCGCCCTACCGCCGCTGCCGAGGGCGGAGGAGACTGAGATCGGCGGCACCGGCTGGACCGGGGAGGTCGACGTGGCTGGGACTGATCGCCGTTCCCCGTACTCCCTGCTTGTTCCGGCGGCGACGATCGTGGTCTTCACGCTCGGGGCCTGGGGGTTCGCGCTCGTCGACTCGGGGTCCTGGCTCGACCACGGCTACCGATCACTTCAGCTCTTCGTCATCGAAGCAGGCGACGGTTTTCCCGACCCGATCCCCTGGCAGCTCGAGGTCACGAGGTGGGTCGCTCCAGCGATAACGCTGCTCTCGACCGCTCTCGCGGTGGCGGTCCTGTCGCGCGGACGTCTCGACGCCTGGCGGGCGCGCCGGATGCGCGGCCACGTCATCGTCGCGGGTCTGGGCCGCCGCGAGACCGAGGCGGCCCTCGTCCTGCGCCGCGGCGGTCACGACGTCGTCGTCATCTCACGCCATCCTCCAGCCGGCGGTGTGCGCCGCTGTCGACGAGCGGGGATCGCGGTCGTTGAGGGTGACCCGCGCGACCCCCTTGCCCTCGAGGCCGGCGGTCTCGGTCGCGCCTCGGATCTCATCGTCCTCGACCCCGAGCTGGAGACCAGTGGCCGCGTCGCCCTGGCGGCGGTCGGTCTGGCGGCTGCACGGTCGGAATGGCCACTCGTCGTTCACGTCGAGATGGCTGATCCCGCTCTCGTCGGCCTGCTGAAGGCTCTGAAGATCTCGGAGCACCACGCCGCCGGCTGGCGGGTCGAGGAGCTCGACCTCGCCGGCGCCGGGGCGAGCATCATGGTCGACGCCGTGGCGCCCTGGGCCGATGGGTCTGCCCTCGCCGAGGTCCTCGTGGCCGGTGAGTCCACGCTCGCGGCTGCCGTCGTGTCGGAGCTGCGCCGGAGGTGGCGGCTGTCGGGTGGGGCGCCGGATGCCCTGAGCGTCGTCAGGACCGGATCCGGATCGGCCCTGTCGGTCGGAGCGGTGCCGAGCTCCGTGTACGTGTGTGCCGACGACGAGCCCGAGGCACTGACGACGGCGTTGGCCGTCTTGCGTGACTTCCCGGGCGTGCCTGTCGCTGTCCACCTCGAGCACACCGCCTCCTTCGGGACACTCCTCATGCAGGACGCGCATGATCTGCACGTGGTGAGTCTCGACACCCAGGTCCTCACCCCGGCGGTGCTTCTCGACACGACGGTCGAACGCATCGCCCGTGCGCTGCACGGGGCCTACCGGCGTCAGGCCGAGGCGACGTCCCCCTCGGCGCTGCCCTGGGCCGAGCTCGCCGAGTCCCTGCGCGCGTCCAATCGCGCGCAGGCCGAACATGTGTGCGACAAGCTCCGGGTGATGCGACGCGTGCTCCTTCCCGACGACGGACAGCCGACCGATCGGTTCACCGAGGACGAGATCCAGGAGCTGGGACGGCTCGAGCACGACCGCTGGGTGGCGGAGCGGCGGGCGGCCGGCTGGACTCCGGGGCCTCGCGACACGCACGCCCGCACGACGCCGTACCTCGTGCCATGGGAGGAGCTCACCGAGGAGGTGCGGGAGATCGACCGCCAGTTCGTTCGGGCCCTCCCGGACGTCCTCGCGGATTCGGGTCTTGTCATCCGTCGGTCAGGGGCTTCGTCGGTGCAGCCGTCGGCCGATCGTCCGGTCAGGAGCGGGTCATGAGTCACGATGTGTTCGTCTGTCATTCGTCGCAGGACCGCACGGTTGCGAACGCGATCGTGGCGCGGTTGGAGGGGCGGGGGATCCGGTGTTGGATCGCGCCGCGGGACGTGGTGCCGGGTCGGGAGTATGCGCAGTCGATCATCGAGGCGATCAGTGGGTCGCGGTTGACGGTGCTGGTCTTCTCGGCGCATGCGAACTCATCTCCGCATGTGCGTCGGGAGCTGGAGCGGACAGCCAGCCACGGCATACCGATCCTGCCGTTCCGGGTCGAGGACGTGGTGCCGGCCCCGTCGGTGGAGTACTTCATCTCGGATGCGCACTGGTTGGATGCGATGACGCCGCCGTTGGATCAGCACCTGGACCACCTGGTCGGCACGGTCCGGCTGCTGCTCGACCGACAGGGCCCGGAGGGAACCGCGTCGGTCGGTACCGAGGCGCCGCCCTCGGTTTCACCGGTAGTGCAGCCGGCCGCGCCGCAGCGTTCGCGCAGCCTGCTCCTGTATGCGGTGCTCGCCGGCGTCGTCCTGCTCGCCGCCGCCATCGTCGGGCTCGTCGTGGCGTTGGGCGGCCAGGCCGATGACGAGGTCGCCACCACCCCCTCCCAGTCCACCGACTCGACGACCACGTCGGTCTCCGATGGCGCCGAGGCCGGGTCCGGGCCGGTGACGGTCGAGTTCGACGAGGGGCTCGGTGCCGGCTGGACGTGGGAGAACGAGGACCCGGACTCCTGGACCGTGGCTGACGGCGCGCTGCGCATCGAGGTTCTGCAGAGTCCTCCGATTCGGAACGTCCTCGTGCGCGACCTTCCGGGCGGTGACGCCGTCGTGCAGACCCGCATCGACTTCGACCCGTCCACGCCCCGTCAGGCGGCCGGCCTCGCTCTCGTCGGCGACGACCTCGCGGACCGGGTGGAGCTGTGCTGGACGACGGAGGGACTGTTCCTGCACACCTACGAGGACGACGTCATGGTCGACGGCGTCGAGATCGCTCCGGACCAGTTCTCCGACAAGGAATGGGTCGGTGCCGAGCTGAGCTTCGAGATCGACTCGGGCTTCTACACCGCCCGGTTCCAGTCCGACGTCACGCCGGACTGGCAGATCAACACCGCGCCGGTGCCTGACTTCGTCACCCGGGTCGGTCTCCTCGCCTACACGACGGACGAGGCGGGGGCGGAGACCGCCGCCTTCACCCGCTTCGTCCTGCAGTGAACCCGTCCCGCCGCACACCTCGCCGACGAGGGAGGTCGGGCCGTTTCCACTAGGGTGGCTCCCGTGCTGAGGACCACCGCGGCAGTCATCGCCGGCAAGGCCGCTCGCGCGGCCTCCCGAGTGCGCGGCGGCGGTGGGTCCGCATTCCCGGGGCTGGTCGCCGAGCGCGTCGACCCACGCTTCCTCGAGCACGCCCTGGCGGACGTCCGAGAGGGCGTCGTCGTGGTCACCGGCACCAACGGCAAGACGACGACCACCCGGATGCTCGTGGCCCTGCTGCGCGCGCACGGCAAGCGGGTGCTGACGAACCCCACCGGGAGCAACTTCACCCGCGGCGTGATCTCGTCGATGCTCAAGGACCTGCCGCTGTCGGGACGGGCCCGAGCCGACATCGCCGTGCTCGAGCTCGACGAGGCGCACGCGCTGAAGTTCGCCGAGGTCGTCGCGCCCAGCCACGCTCTCCTCCTCAACGTCGCCCGCGACCAGCTCGACCGGTTCGCCGAGATCGACCACACGGCGCGGCTGCTCGAGCGCCTCGCGGGCCAGGCCACGGAGGGCGTGGTGCTCAACATCGACGACCCCTACGTCGCGCGCTCCCGCGAGGTCATCCCCGAGGGCGTCACGGTGCGCTACTTCGGCCTCGACGCCTCGATCGCGCATCGCCTGCCGGAGATCCTCGAGACCGACGTGCGCTTCGCGGAGGAGTATGCGCCGCCCGAGTCGGGCGATGGCGCGGGCTTCCTGCGTCCCCGGGACGAGCGCGAGTTCGACATCGTCGTGCCCGGCGGCGAGGACATCGGCCCGGTGGCGCTGCAACAGCGCGGACTCGCGGCGATGATCAACGCCACGGCGGCCACGACGACCGCTCGGATGGTGCTCGGCGACGCCTTCTCACCCGGGACCGCCGCCCGAGCCCTCGCCCAGGTGCGGCCACCCTTCGGCCGCGGCGAGGTCGTCGACGTCGACGGACAGCCGCTCGAGCTCGTCCTCGTCAAGAACCCCGCCGGATTCACGGTCGCCCTCTCGACCTACGGGTCGGAGCCGGTGGCCACGATGATCGCCATCAACGACGACTACGCCGACGGCCGCGACGTCTCCTGGCTCTACGACGTCAGCTTCGAGTCCCTCCGAGGGAGGGGAGTGGCCATGACCAGCGGGATCCGCGCATACGACATGGCCCTGCGGCTCCAGTACGACGACGTGCCGGTCGACGCGATCGAGCCGGCCCTCGTCCCCGCCCTGGACCGCTTCATCTCGGCCCACCGGGACGAGCCGAAGCGGCTCTTCTGCACCTACACCGCGATGATGTCGCTGCGCCGCACGCTCGCGGCACGGTACGACCTGCCGGAGTTCGGCGAGGAGGCCGCCGATGCCTGAGATCCCCCAATCTGAGTCGAAGGGGACCATCCGCGTGGTGCATCTCTACCCGCGTGAGATGAGTATCTACGGCGACCTCGGCAACACCCGCTGCCTCGAGAAGCGCATCCAGCGGCACGGCTACACCGCCGAGGTCGTCGGGCACAACCCCGGGGAGCCGTTCCCCGAGGACGGCCACCTGTTCGTCGGCGGCGGCGGGCAGGACTCCGGCCAGGTGCGGGTCGAGGATGACCTCGAGCGCAACGCCGACATCATCCGCTCCCTCGCATCCGACGGGACGCCGATGCTGATGATCTGCGGGATGTACCAGCTGTTCGGCAACGCCTTCATCACCGTCGAGGGCAACCGGCTGCCCGGCCTCGGCATTCTCGACGTGACGACCCAGGGCAACGCCAAGCGGATGATCGGGCCGGTCGTGCTCGAGACCGTCGTCGGCAAGGTCGTGGGCTACGAGAACCACTCCGGCTCGACCACTCTCGGTCATGGCCAGGAGCCGTTCGGCACCGTCCTGCACGGGTTCGGCAACAACGGGACCGACCGCACCGAGGGGGCGCGCACGGGCAACGTCTTCGGCTCCTACCTCCACGGGCCGATCCTGCCCGCCAACCCCGGCCTCGCCGACCTCCTTATCGGCCTGGCCGCCACGCGGGCGACCGGACGACCGTTCGAGCCCGAGCCCCTCACCGACGGTGTGGCCGACGAGGCGCGAGGCCGTCAGGTGCGGCGGCTGCTCGGCATCGCCTCCTGAGGCTCCCGGTCACGGGACCGGAAGTGGGTCTGCGGGTCGACGCTCCACAGGACCCACGACATGACGCCGAACGGGATCTCGGCGAGGTTGGTGAAGATCGACATCAGGATCACCGCGGCGGCCGAGAGTGCCGGGTCCGCTCCGAAGGCGACGAGGGCGGCGGCGGTTCCGGTCTCGGTGATGCCGATGCCGCCGGGCGTGATCCCGACCGCGGTCAGGAGGCGGCCGAGGGCGAAGGCGGCGAACGCGGGTGCGAAGGCCAGCTCGATGCCGGTCACGTGCAGCGAGATGAGGAAGATGCCGAGCTGGGCCGCGAAGAAGCCGACCATGCCGAGGGTGAGCGGCACCCAGGCCACCTGCACCCGCTCGATGATCCGGGCCCGGGTGTCGCGCATGGCGGCCTGCGCCCGGCGTCGGCGGCCGCGGCGGGGGCGTAGCCGCTCGACGGTCCGGTCGACGGCCCGCCCGACGACATCGGCCACCCGCCTCGAGGCGATGATGCCGACGAAGACCGCGAGGATCGCCAGCCCGGAGAGCGCTGCTCCCCAGGCCGCCTGACGCAGGAGTCCCGGCATCGCCGTGTGGGTGGCCGCGAGCAGTCCGATCGCCAGGACCGGCAACGCGACCCGGGTGAGGGTGTTCCACACCCCGGTGACGATCGCCGACGTGGTGACCGCGCGCAGGGAGAAGCCCCAGGACCTGCACAGCATGAACGTCGCCGCGAGGCCGACCGCTCCTCCGCCCGGGAAGAGTTTGGAGACGGTGGTTCCGGCGGTGTTGACGATGAAGGCCTTGGGGATGGTCAGACCCGGCAGCGAAGCCCGCAACGTCACCGCGTAGGAGACGAGGAAGGCGATGGTGAGGGCGAAGCAGGCGGCCAGCGCCAGGCCCGGGACGGTCGCCAGGATGTCGATGATGGCAGACCACGTGGTGTCGGTCACCCGGGGCAGCGCCCAGCCGAGCAGGGCGGCCGCCACGCCCAGGCTGAGCAGTAGCCGCAGGACCGACCGGACGGTCGGCCGCGGCATGGTGAGGGAGGCTGCGGGGTCGGACATCACCTGCCATCCTCCCGCATGCGACGCTGTACCGCGTGAAGGTTGCTCTCATCTCCGACTGCTACCCGCCCCGGGTCGGGGGGATCGAGTCGCAGGTGCGCGACCTGGCCCGTCGACTCGTCGACGCCGGACACGACGTCGAGGTGCTCACCGCCACCAACGGCACCGACGGTTCGACCCAGGGTGCCCGCGAGGTCGTCGACGGCATCACCGTCCATCGCCTCGGCACCCGGGTCCCGTTCGGACTGCCCGTCAACCCGGGCGGACGGGACCTCCTGCGGGATCGTCTGCAGGCGGGCGGTTTCGACGTCGCACACGCCCACGTCGGCGTGATCAGCCCGTTCGCGGTCGACGGCGGGGACGTCGCGCTCGAGCTCGGAATCCCGCTGACGGTGACCTGGCACTGCGTCCTCGGCGCGTGGGAACCGGTCGTGCGCCGGCTCGGTCACGCCGAACGATGGGCAGAGGCGGGAGCCGCCCTCCACGGCGTCTCCGAGATGGCCGCTGAGCAGGTGCGCTCCCTCGCCCCCGGCGCCACGGTCACGGTGCTCCACAACGGCATCGACGCCGGTGCGTGGCGGACCGACGACGGTGAGCCGACCTCCGAGAGGCGACCCCCGCATACCGGCCGGCCGGGCGGCACCGAACCGACAGTGGCCGCACCGGACGCGGCCGACGAGATGGTCCTGGAAGAGCAGCCGTTGCGGGTGGTGCTGGCGATGCGCTTCACGCCGCGCAAGCGCCCGCTGTCGGTCATCGGAATCGTCCGCCGCGCGCGCGGGCGGGCGGCGGTCCCCATCACGCTCGAGATCTGCGGGGGTGGGCCGCTGCTCGCGCCGGTGCGGGCGGCGGTCCGACGTCGCGGCTGGTCCGACTGGGTGTCGTTGCCCGGTCGCATCGACCGGGCAAGCCTCGTCGCGCACTATCGGGCGGCGGACGTCTATCTCGCTTCCTCGCGCTTCGAGTCGTTCGGCATCGCGGCACTGGAGGGCCGAACCGTCGGCCTGCCGGTGGTCGCTCTGCGCGGCAGCGGCGCCGAGGACTTCGTCTCGGACGGCATCACCGGCCTGGTCCGCGACGGCGACGAGGGGTTGGTCGACGGGCTGGTCGAGCTCGCGCACGACCGGGCGCTGCTGGCCCGGCTGCGGGCGCACAACGAGCGGGTGCCGCCCGCGCAGGACTGGTCGCGGATCGTCCGCGACGTCGAACAGGAGTATGCGCGGGCCCGGCGACTGCTCGCCGGCGGCACCGAGGGGCGACACACCGAGACGGTAAACCACTGGCTCGTGCGCGTCGAGGCCGTCGACGGCGTCGGACGCACCGTCGTGACGGTGCGACTCGAGCACGGCGCCGACCCGGTGCAGGTGCTCGCGAAGCAGGGGTGGGACGTCGTCGGCGGCGTCGAGGTCCGCCAGGAGGACCTGACGGTCGTCATCGTGCTCCGCGTCGAGCCACTGGACGTGCTGCGAGGGGCGGCCGAGCCGACGGCCGCTGCCGACCGACCCGTCGAGGACGGACTCACGCCGGCCGAGATCGCCGCTGCGACGCCCTACCAGCGGGTGGCGGTCTATGCCCTCGTCGAGAGCGAGCACGGGCTTCTCCTCACCGAGCTGTCGGACCGGACCTGGCGTCCGGGGGAGTGGACGCTGCCCGGCGGCGGGATCGACCCCGGTGAGTCGGCCCTCGCCGCTCTCCACCGAGAGGTGTGGGAGGAGACCGACCAGGTCATCGACGAGGTCGAGTTCCTCGGCGTCCTCTCGAACCACTGGATCGGCCGCGCTCCGGGCGGTCGGGTCGAGGACTTCCACGCCGTGCGGTTGTACTACCGCGGCCGATGCCGTCATCCGTCCGCTCCCGTCGTCCATGACACCGACGGGTCGACGGCGTCCGCTGCCTGGGTGCCGCGGACGAGGCTCGAGGCCGTCCCCGTGGCCTCGAGCCTCGCCCCGGCGCTGGCTCAGTGGCTGGACTGAGCAGCTCCCTCCTCCGTCGACGTGCCCGTGGGGGTCGACGGTGACGGGGTCGTGGCCGCACCGGCCTGTGGGTGTGATCCCGACCCGGGTGCCTTCGCATCGGCCGGCATGTCGAGCGGGCTACTCGCGACCGGCGGCGGCGGAGGGGCGATTCTCGGCGCCGTGTCCTGCGGCGGGGTGGGCGGCGGCGGGGTCGTCCGGCCCGCGTCGGCCGCACTCCGGCGGCCGGAGCGGATCACGACGATCAGGCCGATGAGCAGGATGAGGACGCCGACCACGATCACCGCTCCCGGACCGGCCGTCCCGAACGGGATGGACAGGCCGGCGATCTCGGTGAGGCCCACGAGGACGGCGAGGCCGAGGGCGATGGCCCCGGCGATCGTCGTCCCCCAGGCGACGGTGCGCGGGGAGCGGGCGGTGTTCTCGTTCATGGGAGTTGTCTGGGTGTCACTCATGGCGGTTGACTCCTGTGTTCTCTACGCCTGTCGATGATGCGACCGGTGCGGTGGCGCCGGTCAACGCTGCTCGCTCGGGCCGACGATGCGGATCGAGCCGAGCCGCACGGTGGCGTTGACGGTCAGGTCGGGCTCGCCGACTCCGAAGACGTGCTCCGCGTCCACCGAGGGACCGCCCTGGTTCTGCTCGCCGAAATCGGGGTCGGCCCCTTGGACGGTCACCGAGCCCAGCTCGGCGGACGAGACGATCCGGGTCGTGATCCCCTCGGGGACGTAGATCACCAGCTCGCCGAGGCTGACGTCCGCGGTGATCTCGTCCTGAGCGGGTGGTGTCGTGATCTGCCGCAGGTCGAGGGTCGCCTGGCCGGCGTTCCACTCGTACGAGGGTGACAGCGACTGGGCCGTGGGCTCCCAGGTCGTGCTGCCCCCGCCCTCCGGCGCAGTGGTGATGCCCCAGGTCCCGAGGAGGGACACCGCGAGGATGATCGAGAGCAGGCTGGTCAGTGCCGAGCGGCGCCCCAGGAGGCCGAGGACGACGGTGGTCAGGCCGCCGGCCGCGGCCGCGAAGAGCATCGCCACGAGGTCGGCCGAGGCGCCACCGAGCGGTCCGACGAGCTGGCCGACGCCGTATCCGACGATCGCGGCGCCGAGGGCGAGGAGGAAGCCGGCGAACCCGCCGCGCGGGGCCTTCGGCCGGTCGTATGCGGTGCTCGCCGAGGCGTGCGGCCGTGCCGGAGGCGGCTCGTACCCCTGCGGGGTTGCGCTCGCCGGCGCCCACACAGGCTCGGGGCGTCCGGTCGAGGACGTGCCGGGGGCCGGGGGAGGCGCGGATGTGTGTGCCGGTCCCGCGGTCCCGCTCGTCGAGCGGGCCCGGGTCACGAGCCACCACACACCCGCGATGAGCGCGACGGTGACGATCAGGGACCACCAGCCGCCCGCGTCGGAGAAGACCGGGCCGATCCCGAGGACTCCGAGAGCGATGATGACGAGGAGGAAGATGCCCCAGCCGTCACCCTCTCGGATCGCCTTCTCGGCGAGGATCGAGTCGTCCTTGTCCGGGATGAGCGCCCACGCGATGAGGTAGGCGAGGAACCCGACGCCGAGGAGCAGCAGGGCGATCATCCCGGCGCGGATGAGGAGGGGGTCGACGTGAAGCCGCTGGGCGATGCCGCCGCAGACGCCGGCGACCCAGCGGTCCTGGCTGCGTCGGATGCCCGCGGAGCGGATCTGGTCGAAGAAGCCGTCGGCCGACATGCGGGGCGACTGCGGCGAGGTGGGGTCACCGTCGGTGTGCGCGCCGCCGTGCTGCGAGCTCTCCGACTGCGGTGGCACGCTCGGCGGCGGTCCGGCCTGGGGTGGGGGCGAGGTGAGCGGGCTGACCTGCTCGTGCGGTTGGGTGTCGTTCATATCCTCATCGTGTCGCGCCGGCCCCTGCCGTGCCATGAGGGTCGCCCCTGAGGACCCCCTGATCGCACCCCTGGTCTGTGGCCAGGGCACTCCCGTGAGTGGGCGCGATGCGTCAGGATGAAGGTATGTCGACCGCTCCCGAACATCCGCGACCGCCGCTCGTCCGGCCCACGGACGGTCGCGTCCTGGCCGGCGTGTGCCGTGGGATCGCGACGCATCTCGGGGCCGACGTCAAGGTCGTCCGCATCGTCTTCGTCATACTCGGAGTCGTCAGCGGTGCGGGCATCATCGCCTATCTCTTCCTCTGGGCCCTGACCCCGGTCGAGGAGGCGCCGTCCGTCATCGACCCCGCGCGCCCCGTGCAGGAGCAGGGCGGGCATCCGTCGCCGGGCGCCGCGGCAGGTGGCGGTGGCTCCGCGACCGCCGCGCCCGGCGCATCGAGTGCCATTCCCCGAGGCGCCATCCTCCTGGCCATCGGGACCCTGACGACGCTCGCCGGCGGCATCGCGCTGCTGCAGAGCAGCGGCTGGAACGTGCGCGCCGGGGTGTTGCTCCCCGTGCTTCTCATCGCGATCGGCGCCGTCCTCGCCTGGGCGCAGCTCGACACCACCCAGCGGGCCCGGTGGGCAGGGGTCGACGGCTGGCGCGGCCTGGGCCTCGCCCGACTCGGGTTCGGGCTCGGTGTCGTCATCCTCGGCCTGCTCGCGCTCGCCACCCGCGGACAGTCGGTCAACGAGATCTGGGACGTGGCGCTGGCGACGCTGAGCATCCTCGTGGGTGCCGCCCTGATCTGTGCGCCCTTCGCCGTGCGGCTCTGGGCGGACTTCCGCCGGGAGCAGGACGCCCGCGTCCGTGAGACGGAGCGGGCGGACATCGCCGCGCATCTCCACGACGGCGTCCTGCAGACCCTCGCCCTCATCCAGCGCGGCGCCGACGACCCCGCCTACGTCACCCAGCTCGCCCGCAAACAGGAGCGGGAGCTGCGCGGCTGGCTGTACGGATCGCAGGAGGACCCCTCACAGACCCTGGCTGCGGCCGCCACCGCCGCGGCGGTCGAGGTCGAGGAGCTCCACGGGGTGCCCATCGAGGTCGTCGTCACCGGCGACCGGCCGCTCGACGACGGTGGCCGGGCGCTCGTCCGGGCGCTGCGCGAGGCACTGGCCAACGCGGTGCGACACGGGTCGCCGCCGGTGAGCGCCTACGTCGAGATCGGACCGGCCGCCGTGGAGGCCTTCGTCCGCGACCACGGGTGCGGGTTCGACCCCGATACCGTCCCCTCGGACCGGCTCGGGGTGCGCGAGTCGATCCTCGGTCGGATGACCCGGCACGGAGGAACCGCCGAGGTCCGCCGTCGCGACCCCGGGACCGAGGTCATCCTCTGCATGCCGCACACCGACACGGGCGGGGACGCCCACCAGGACGCCGGCGCGCCGGACCGCGCGGGCGACCAGCGCATACCCGTAGAGACCACGGTGACCGGGTCCCAGGAGACGGCACCGACCGAGCCTCGACCCGAGCCCGACCTCGAGGTCTCCATCGAGACCCGAGAACCCGATCCCGTGCCCCGAGGAGGGACCCCCCGATGACCGTCCGCGTCGTCCTCGTCGACGACCACCACATGTTCCGCACCGGTGTGCGCACCGAGCTGCTCGAGGCGGCGCCCGGGTTCATCGACTTCGTCGGTGAGGCAGCGAACGTCGAGGACGCCGTCAGCGTCATCCGGCGCGAGGAACCCGACGTGGTGCTCCTCGACGTGCACCTGCCGGGCGGCACCGGACACGGGGGTGTGGACGTCATCCACGGATGTCTCGGCGTCGAGACCGCGGCCGGAGCCCCGGTGCGCTTCCTCGCACTGTCGGTGTCCGACGCCGCCGAGGACGTCATCGCCGTCATCCGGGCGGGCGCCAGGGGCTACGTGACCAAGACGATCAGCGCAACCGACCTCGCCTCGGCGATCCGGCGGGTCGCCGACGGGGACGCGGTGTTCAGCCCACGGCTCGCCGGCTTCGTCCTCGATGCCTTCGGGGTGGCCGCGGGAGAGATCGCCGAGGTCGACGAGGAGCTCGACCGGCTCTCGGCCCGGGAGCGGGAGGTCATGCGGCTCATCGCGCGCGGCTACCAGTACAAGGAGGTCGCCAAGGAGCTGTTCATCTCCGTCAAGACGGTCGAGACCCATGTCTCCTCGGTGCTGCGCAAGCTTCAGCTGTCCTCACGGCACGAGCTGACGGCGTGGGCGATGGGTCGGCGCCTGATCTGAGCACTGCGTGAGTTGCGGCACCCGGTCGGCGCGCGCGGACCGGGCGGCCGGGACGATCACGGGCCGGTGTCGGGAGCGGGGCAGGCGATGTCTAGCCTTGGGGCCATGGACTTCCTCTACCAGCTCATCGTCGTCGCGCACTTCCTCGGACTGGCCGCCCTGATCGGTGGCTGGATCGCCACACGGGTCGGCTCGACTGCGCTCTCGCCGGTGGTCTGGGGTGCTCGGGTCCAGCTGCTCACGGGTCTGTTGCTCGTGGGCATCGCCGAGATGACGAGCGACGCCGAGCTCAACCACATCAAGATCGGGGTCAAGCTCATCGTCGCGGTCGCGGTCGTCGCCGCGGCAGAGATCGCCGCGGCCCGCGCCAAGCGCGGCGAGCCCAAGCCGCAGCTCGTCGACGCCGCCGGTGCGCTCGGGGTCCTCAACGTCCTGGTCGCGGTCCTCTGGACCTGACCGGGCAGACTGTCAGGGGATGAGGAGCAGCTTGCCGGTCGAGGTGCGTGACTCCAGAGCCTCGTATGCGTCGGCCGCCTGCTCCAGCGGGTAGCGACCTCCGATGTCGACCGTAAGCGAGCCGTCTCCCACCGCGGCGAAGACCTCCTCGGCGCGCCACAGCAGCTCGTCCCGGGTCGCGATGTAGTGGGCCAGGCTCGGCCTGGTGACGAACAGCGAGCCCTTGGCGTTCAGGCGCTGGAGGTCGAACGGCGGCACCGGGCCGCTGGCCGCGCCGTAGAGCGCCAGGAGCCCGCGGGGCCGCAGGGAATCCAGCGACGCGTCGAACGTGGCCGCGCCGACACCGTCGTAGACCACGTCGACCCCGCTGCCCCCGGTCGCCTCCCGGACGGCGGCGGCGATGTCGTCGTCGGCGCTGTAGTCGATGGTGACCTCAGCCCCGCGATCACGTGCGAGCTCGCATTTGTCCGCCGACCCGGCGGTCGCCACGACGCGACCCCCACGCGCGACGACGAGCTGCGTGAGCAGCTGACCGACCCCTCCGGCGGCCGCGTGGACCAGTGCCCATGTGCCGGGGCGGACGGCATAGGTATCGGTGACGAGGTAGTGCGCCGTCATGCCCTGGAGCAGCACCGCAGCAGCGGTGTGGGCGTCGAGGCTGTCCGGGACGGGCACCACCTGGTCAGCCGGCACCACCGCACGGCTCGCCGCGCTTCCGAGGCTCATCGCCCAGGCGACCCGGTCGCCCACCGCCACGCGGTCCACGCCCTCCCCGACTGCGGCGACCACGCCCGCCGCCTCGGAGCCGAGGACGAACGGTGTCGGGTTCGGGTAGCGACCCTCGCGCTGGTAGACATCGATGAAGTTGACCCCGGCCGCCTCGACGGTCACCGCCACCTCGCCCGGACCGGGGTCGGTGGCCTCCCGGGACTCGACGGCGAGGACGCCGCGGTCCCCATGGGTCGTCACGGTGAGGGCGCGCTCGGTCATCAGTCCATTAAAGCCCCGGTCCTCAGCCGTTCAGCGGCACGACGCCGAACATCTCGCCCAGTCTGTTGGCACCGAGTCCGTGCTGGGCGGCGACCCGGCCACCCCAGCCGCGCAGGAGGACCTCGAGGTCGGTGCGGTGCCCGGTCTGGGAGGAGTGCTCGAGGAGGGCCGTCACCTTCCGGTCGAACGTGTCCGTGACGTCGACGGCGTGGGTCGGATGCGGATGTGCCATCAACCAGATCTCACCCACCTTCCACGGGTCGAGCCCCTCGTCGAGCAGTTCCGGCCAGGCGAACGGGTTCTCGGCGGCGGGGTAGCAGGCGCGGACAGTCGCCTCACCGGCCGCGAGGTGGTCCGGGTGGGACGCCTGCAGCCGGTCGTACCACCGCTCGGGACTCTGACACAGCACCCGCTGCGGCCGGACGTCGCGAATGACCCGGACGATGTCGCGCTGCAGGTCGAAGGTCGGCTCGAGCCAGCCGTCGCGGTACCCGTCGAGGAAGCGCACGTCATGGATCCCGAGGTGGGCGGATGCGGCTCGCTGCTCGGCCTCCCGCATCGCCGGCATCCCGGCAGCGTCGGCATCCGCAAGGCCGCCCTGCTCGCCCCGGGTGACGACGAGAAGGGTGACCGCTATCCCCGCGTCGCTCCATCGGGCGAGGGTGCCGGCGCATCCGAAGTCGGCGTCGTCGGGGTGGGCGGCGACGACGAGCGCTCGCTCGACCGTCGTGTCGTCTCGGGGTGTGGTCACCGGGCCAAGGCTATGCGTCTGCACCTCACGGCCCGAGGGCGGTCCGGCCGTTGCTCGAGATGGCATCGACGATGCCGTCGAGGTCGCCGCCGGGGTCGCCCCCGAGGACCGCGGCCATCGCAGGGACGACCTCGGTGTCGTACCGGTGCCCCTCTCCCTGCGGGGCCGAGTTCGCCCAGCCCAGGTCGGCCGAGACCTGCCAGAAGGTGACGAACGGGGCCCAGGACATCTGTTCGGCAGGCGAGCCCTGTCGGGTCTCGTCAAGCCAGTCGGGGGTGCGGTAGAGCAGTCGCGGATGCCACCACACGACGGGGTCGGACCGGTTCTGTAGGTAGACGATGCGGGGCTCGCCCCAGGGCCCCAGCCCACGGCCGAACTGGTCGGCCTCGAGCTCGTCGGGCTCCGACGCGAAGCGCACGTGCCGACCGTCGTCCACGACGGGCAGCACCTGGGTCGAGCTCATCACCCTGGACTCGGTGATCTCCTCGTGCAGGGGCGTGAAGCCCGGGGTGCCGGTGAAGAGTGCGCCGTCCACTCGGTCCACCATGTCGTCGAGCGAGTCGAAGGCTGCGTTCGCGCCATAGGCCCCGAGCGACTCCCCGGACAGGTACAGCTCGGGGCGGCTCGCTTCCGGCAGCTCGTCGAGCGCGGTCTCGACGGCCGTGATGAGAGCCGTTCCGGCCTCGGGTGGGGTCGTGGCGCTCTCGATGAAGGCGAGGGCCGACGGCAGGGTGGAGTACTGCATGGCCGCGACCGCGGAGTCACCGCCGAGGAGGAACTCGAACGAGGACGGGACCCATTCGTTGATCCACCCGGTGCCTGTGGTCACGATGAGCAGGACGGCCCGCCGCTCGAAGGCCCCCGTCCGCTCCAGCTCGGCCACCACGGCGGCGGCGGTGTCCTCGAGGTCACGGCCCCGGGTGAGCCCCGCATACACCCGAATGGGGTCGACGGCGCCGCCGTCGGTCACCTCGGCGATCTCGTCCCGGGACGGGCCGGAGCTCACGAAGGTCCGTCCGGCGTGCCCCAGCGAGGCCCACGACTCGGCGGATTCCGGGCCACCGGACCGCAGCGGGCTCTGTGGTGGGGCGTCCTGCAAACCACGGGCGTTGACCGTGTCGGCGTTGCTCACCGCGCGCGCGACGAAGGTGTCGACGACCAGACGGTCGACGGCGATACCCACCAGGGCGATGACGAGGATCGCGGCAATGGCCTGGGCGGCCCAGCGCGGCAGAGCGCGCCGCAGCTGCCGGGACGTGAGGGACACCAGGGCGCTCAGGCCCTCCCAGACGCCCATGAGCAGCGCGAAGACGAGGAGTGCGACGCCGGTCGCGTAGAGGATCTCCAGCGCGGTGGGGGCCTCGGTCCCGACGATCTCCGCCGTGCGCTGATGGCGTCGGAGCATGGCGAACGGCGTGACCAGCAGGATGACGCCGAGGACGATCGGCCACCCCCACAGCAGGAGCCGGCGGGCCTCCGGGCGCATGGTCACCTCGAGCCCGGCCCATCGGCCGATCGCCCCGCCGAGGGTCTCGAGGAGGCGGCCCACCGCATACCCGAACGTGCCGCAGAGGCCCGCGATGGCGCCCTGCACCAGCCAGGTCCTCGGCAGCAGCGACGGGGTTATGGACGCCAGGTAGCCCGCCAGCCCGAGGAGGGTGCTCAGGAGGTGGGAGCGGCGCGCCCAGGGGCGCAGCGCGCCCGCGAGCCGTCCGACGGCGGCGGAGGCGGGGCTGGTCACGGCCGGTCGTCGTCCTCGTCCTCGTCAGGGTCGGGGGCCGGTGCCGCCCCGGCCGCCTCGTCTCGGTCGGCCCACTCGAGGAGCGGGGCGATGTCGAACGGGTGCTCATCGATGTCGGCGTGGAGGTCGCCGACCTCGGCGAAGCGGTCCGGCATCGTCGCGATGGTGAAGTCGGCCGGCTCGGCCGAGTCGACCTCGTCCCACCGCAACGGCGCCGACACCCGCCCCTCCGGTGTCCCGCGCACCGAGTAGGCCGCCGCAATCGTGTGGTCCCGGGCGTTCTGGTTGTAGTCGACGAAGACCGCACTCGGGTCCCGGTCGCGTCGCCACCATGCGGTCGTGACCTCATCGGGTATGCGGCGCTCCACCTCCCGGGCGAAGGCCAGGGCGGCGCGGCGCACGTCGGAGAAGCCGTGGTCCGGTGGGATGCGCACGTAGACGTGGAGTCCCCGCCCGCCACTGGTCTTCGGGTATCCGCGGGCGCCGAGCTCGTCGAGGATCTCGTGGGCGATGGCGGCGGCCCGCCGCACCGAGGCGTAGGGCGCCTCCGGCATGGGGTCGAGGTCGATTCGCCACTCGTCGGGAGACTCGGTGTCGGCACGCCGGGAGTTCCAGGGGTGGAACTCGACGGTGCTCATCTGGACGGCCCACACGACGTCGGCGAGCCGGGTGACGCAGAGCTCGTCCGCGTGCAGACCCCAGCGCGGGAAGTGCAGCCGGACCGTCTCGACCCACGGAGGCGCGCCGCGGGGGAGCCGCTTCTGGTGGACCTTCTCGCCGTCGACCCCGTCCGGGAACCGATGCAGCATGCACGGACGCTCGCGGAGGGCGTTGACGATGCCCGGCCCAACCGCCAGGTAGTACCGCGCCAGGTCCAGCTTGGTCTCGCCGCGGGCGGAGAAGTACGGCCGGTCGGGGTTGCTGATCCGCACGTCGAACCCGTCGACGTCGAGGACGACCGGGTCCCCGAACTGTCCCTTTCGTGCGGCCATGGTCCCAAGGCTAGGACGTCCTGTCGCCAGGGCGCACCATCCCCGGCCCGCACAGGTCGTTAGGCTCGGCACCATGTCCGACCAGGCTCCCCCACAGACCACGGCCCACGGTGACCAGGTCTCCGTCCAACGACTCATCGCGGCCCCTCCCGAACGCATCTTCGACCTCCTGGCCGATCCGGAACGGCACAGCGAGATCGACGGATCGGGCACCGTCGTCAAACCCCGTTCCTCGCGCGGCGAACGGCGTCTCGGCCTGGGCGACAGCTTCGGGATGGACATGAACTGGAAGGTCGCGTACTCGACCAAGAACGTCGTCACCGAGTTCGAGGAGAACCGCCGGATCGCGTGGCGCACGCTCGCCCCGGCGCCCTTGGACAAGCTCTTCACCGGTCGGACCTGGCGGTACGAGCTCGAGCCACAGGACGGTGGCACGCTGGTGCGGGAGACATGGGACATCAGCACCGAGGCCTGGCCGGCCCGGCCCGTCGTGCGGCGTCTGGGGGAGCAGACCAGGCGCAACATGGCTCGTACGCTCGAGCGGATCGAGAAGGTCGTCACGGCCTCGAGCTGAGGCTCTCCGGACCCGAACCGGGACTGTCCGCCGATCGGCTTAGGCTGGAGGTCGAGATGAGCACCCTCTTCGACGACCTGTTCGGTCCTGACGTCCCCCGACCTGCCGGAACCGTGTCCGCCGACCCGCGGACGACGCCCGTGACGGAGGCCGGCGTGCCGACCTGGGCGGATCAGGTCGGAGCCGACCAGGGCGCGCCCACGCGTCCCCGTCCCGACCCGGAGGATCTTCTCGAGGGCCTCAACCCGCGCCAGCGGGAGGCGGTGCTCCATGAGGGCGGCCCCCTCCTCATCGTCGCCGGTGCCGGCTCGGGGAAGACTCGGGTCCTCACCAACCGGATCGCCTACCTGCTCGCGGCACGTGGGGTGCAGCCGGGGCAGGTCCTCGCGATCACCTTCACCAACAAGGCCGCCGCCGAGATGCGGGAGCGCGTCGAGGCGCTCGTGGGCGGGCGATCGCGAGCGATGTGGGTCTCCACCTTCCACAGCGCCTGTGTCCGGATCCTGCGGCGCGAGGCGGCCAAGGTCGGGTTGAAGTCGACGTTCTCGATCTACGACGCGGCCGACAGCCACCGCCTGATGGCTCTCGTCATGCGTGACCTCGACCTGGATCCGAAGCGCTACCCCCCGCGCTCCTTCAGCCACCAGGTGAGCAACCTCAAGAACGAGCTGATCGACGAGGAGACCTATGCCGCCGGCGTCGGCGAGTCCTCGACCCATCGCGAGCAGCTCCTCGCGCAGGCCTACACGATGTACCAGCAACGGCTGCGGGCCGCCAACGCGCTGGACTTCGACGACCTCATCATGACGACGGTCCACATGCTCCAGGCATTCCCGGAGGTCGCCGAGCACTACCGTCGTCGGTTCCGCCACGTCCTCGTCGACGAGTACCAGGACACCAATCACGCCCAGTACGTCCTCATCCGCGAGCTCGTGGGAGGAGCGGGGGCGACCGTGTCGACGCCCGAGGGCGCTCCCGCCGTCGAGCCGGCCGAGCTCGTCGTGGTCGGCGATGCCGACCAGTCGATCTATGCGTTCCGGGGCGCGACGATCCGCAACATCGTCGAGTTCGAGAAGGACTACCCCGACGCCGACACCATCGTGCTCGAGCAGAACTACCGCTCGACCCAGACGATCCTGTCGGCCGCCAATGCCGTGATCGCGCGCAACGAGGGGCGCCGCAAGAAGAATCTCTGGTCCGAGGCGGGGGCGGGATCGCGGATCATCGGCTACGTCGGGGACTCCGAGCACGACGAGGCGGCATTCGTGGCCCGCACGATCGACCGGCTGGCCGACGAGCATGGCGTCAAACCACGCGACGTCGCCGTCTTCTACCGCACGAACGCGCAGTCGCGCGCGCTCGAGGAGGTGTTCGTCAGGGTCGGCCTGCCCTACAAGGTCGTCGGCGGGACCCGCTTCTACGAACGTCGAGAGGTCAAGGACGCCCTCGCATACCTGCGGGTCGTCTCCAACCCCGCCGACACGGTCAACCTGCGCCGCATCGTCAACGTCCCCAAGCGCGGGATCGGGGACCGGGCCCAAGCGTGCGTCGCGGCGCTCGCCGAGCGCGAGCGCATCCCGTACGTCGCCGCACTGGGCCGTCCCGAGGACGCTCCCGGCATCGCCACGCGGTCGGTGACGGCCATCAAGGGTTTCACCGCGCTCCTCGAAGAGCTCGGGCGGGTGCACGCGGACGAGGACTCCGGCGTGGGCGACCTTCTCGAGGCGGTGCTCGAGCGGTCCGGCTATCTCGCCGAGCTGCGGGCGAGCCGCGACCCCCAGGACGAGTCGCGGCTCGAGAACCTCGCCGAGCTCGTGTCGGTGGCCCGCGAGTTCGACGAGAACCGCGCCGAGACGGGGGAGGCCTACAGCCTGGAGGACTTCCTCGAGCGGGTCTCACTCGTCGCCGACGCCGACGAGATCCCGGACGGCCCGGAGGCCGACGACGGGGTCGTCACGCTGATGACCTTGCACACGGCGAAGGGTCTGGAGTTCCCCGTCGTCTTCCTCACGGGGATGGAGGACGGCACGTTCCCGCACCTGCGGTCCCTCGGTGAGCCGAAGGAGCTCGAGGAGGAGCGTCGCCTCGCCTATGTCGGCATCACCCGGGCACGGGAGCGGCTCCATCTCTCGCGCGCCGCCGTGCGCTCTGCGTTCGGTCAGCCGATGTACCAGCCGGCCTCGCGGTTCCTCGACGAGATTCCGGACGAGCTCGTCGAGTGGGAGCGTGAGCAGTCGGCCGCGGCGGTGGGGTACCGCCGAGCCGGTGAGCCGGCGGTCGCCACGCTCGCGGCCCGGCCCGGTGTGCGAGCTCGCGGGACCCGCCCGGTGCCGTCACTCGCATCGGGTGACCGGGTCACCCACGACACGTTCGGTCTCGGCACGGTGACGGCTGTGACCGGTGAAGGTGATCGCGCCCAGGCCGAGGTCGACTTCGGGCCGGAGACCGGGGTCAAGCGGCTGTTGCTGCGGTTCGCACCACTCGAGAAGCTCTGAGGCCCTGGGAGAGTGCCTCCGCTGCGCGACCCCTGCTCCGTGAGTCACTGGTTCCTCCGCCGATCGCGCGGCGCAACTGCGGTCCCGTGAGCGAGTGTCGGTCTCACCGAGGAGTGTCGGTCGCGTCGCGGAGCGATCGCCGCGGTCGGGGCGGCGGCGTCAGCGGCGGGGGGTGTCAGTGCGGTGGGATGTCGCCGGCGGCGCGAGGCCGCTGGATCAGAGGCTCAGGCCCTTGGAGCGGAGCCAGCCGATGGGGTCGACCGGCTCGCCGTTCTCGCCGCCGGGGCGAACCTCGAAGTGCAGGTGCGGGCCGTAGGACCGGCCGGTGTTGCCCGAGCCGCCGAGCTTCTCGCCGGGTGCGACCCGCTGGCCGACGCTGACGGAGAAGTAGTCCATGTGGCAGTACCGGGTCACGGTGCCGTCCCAGTGCTCGACCCAGACGTTGTTGCCGCAGGCCCCGGTGTGGGACGCCTTGAGCACCGTCCCGGATGACACCGAGTAGAGAGGGGTCCCGACCGGGGCGGCCAGGTCGATGCCGGCATGCAAGCGTCCCCACCGCGACCCGAAGCCGGAGGTGTAGTTGTACTTGCCCATCGGCATGACCCACTTCTGGGCGGCCTTGCGAGCCTCTTCCTCGGCCTTCTTCTTGGCCTCCTCGGCCTTCTTCTTGGCGAGGGCCTCGCGCTCCTTCTCCCGGGCGACGCGCTCGGCCTCCTGCTCACGACCCTGCAGCAGGGCGGCCTGGTCGGTGGTGGCGCTGCGACGCTCCGCGAGGGCTGCCGTGTCGTCACGGATCTCGGTGACCTGGCTCTGGGCCAGTGCGAGGTCGACGGGTGTCGTCTTCAGCTCGAGCGGTGCGGAGCCGGCCATCGACGCTCCCGTGGTCGTGAGGACCAGGGTGGCGGCTGCGGCGGTGGGAAGGGCGAACTGCGGCGTGAGCGCGCGCGGGAGGGTGCGCTTGCGGGAGGCTCGGTGCCGTCCGGGCGTCCGATGACGGCCGGAATACGAGCTGGAACTCAACGAAACAGTCCTTACAGGCAGGGGCAGATCAGGTCAGAACGGGTGATGCAGGGGAAAAGCACAGGAAAACAGCACTGGTGCAGGGGTGCGTCAGTGCTGTCGTCGCCACGTCGCGGCAGGGTGCGAAGTGGCTTTCATTTACCCTAGCGTAACCATTCCGTTATGCAAATTCGGTGTCCACATTGCACAGCCGATAGGGATCCATCAGGACTCTACCCGATCGGGGAGCCGGATCGGGACCGGCTCGAATGTCGCTGTCCGCCAGTGCGTTTCGACGGCAGCGAGGTCCCCCGCCCGCGCCCGCGGGGTGTGATCGGTGCCACGCCGGGGCGGCGTGTCGAGCCGTCGGGCTCCAGATCGGCCAGTGCGGCCGAGATCCCGTGGACGACCGACCCGAGGATCGGCAGCGACACGTGTCCCACACCGTGCAGGGCGATGTTGCGCGCCTTCAGGTCCGGGTGGTCGATCGCCGCGTTGTGCTGGGGGAAGACGAGCTGGTCGAGGTCGGACCAGTAGGCGATGAAACGGGTCCGGCACTCCGGGACCGGCTTGCGCAGCTCGGCGATCAGACCGCTGTCCGGGCGCATCTGGGCCACCAGCCGGGTCGGCCATGCGTACGCGGCGTACGTGCCGCCGTGGGGCGTCCCCAGCGTGACGAGGGTGTGAACTCGGTCGTCGCCGCCGAGCCGGGTGATGTAGTAGCGCGCGATGAGCCCGCCGAGGCTGTGCCCGACGATGTGGATGCGCTCGTAGCCGGTCTCAGCGACGATCCGCTCGATCTCCTCGCCGAGGTGCGCGGCGGCCACGCGGATGTCGGAGACGATGGGGGAGTAGTTGAGCGTCGTCAGCTGGTGGAAGCCGCGAGAGCGGAGTCCACGACGCAGGAGCGTGAAGATCGATCGGTTGTCGATGAGGCCATGGATCATGAGGATCGGGGTGCCGGCCGCCTCGATGTCGGAGACCAGCAGACCGCGCTGGTGCGGCGGCAGGTGCTCGATGCGGTACCCCTGATCCGCCCGCTCGGCGCGCTCGGCCATCACCCCGAAGGGGTAGGTCACGAGGTGTGCGGCGAGCCATCCGGTCTCGATCGCCGCGCCGGCCAGGCCGCTCGGGGTGGCCAGACCCCGGGCCATCTCGCCGAAGATGTCGGCGGCGCCACGGGCGACGACCGTCGCACCGCGGGCGGCTCCGACGGCGCTGCGCACGAGAGGAGCCTGGCCGAAGCCCAGCTGGTCGCAGGCGTCCCGGGCTCCGCGCACGAGCGGGTTGGAGGACGGTGACGTCGTCATCGACGCAGGCTCCTTCTCGATCGCACTCCAGTGGGCAGGCTTCTCACGGTACACGTGCGACCTGCTCACACCGGCCGAATCGGAGGGATCAGGGCACCGGGCCCGAGGACGCGTGGCGCGCGTCACGCCTGGCCGCCGCGCCTCCCGTGAGTGTCGCGGCGGGCACTAAGGTGGGCGCCATGAGCGAGTCCGCATCGGTCCCCGCCTCGCCCGTTCGGGTCGTCGTCGCCAAACCCGGCCTGGACGGTCACGACAGGGGCGCCAAGGTCGTGGCGCGAGCCCTGCGCGACGCAGGCATGGAGGTCGTCTACACCGGGTTGCACCAGACGCCCGAGCAGATCGCCGAGGCGGCAATCCAGGAGGATGCCGACGCCGTGGGACTCTCCGTGCTCTCCGGCGCCCACATGACCCTGTTCGCCAAGGTGATCGACGAGCTGCGCAAGCGCGACGCGGAGGACATCGTCGTGTTCGGCGGCGGCATCATCCCCGAGGCCGACATCCCCACGCTCAAGGAGCTCGGCGTGGCTCAGATCTTCACCCCGGGGGCCACGACCCACGAGATCGTCGACTGGGTCCGCTCCGCCTGCTCCGGTCGCTGAGCCGTCACCGCACCCACCACCACGCAAGCCCGCCGGTGCGCCGCGTCATCCATACCGCCCAGGCGCTGGTCGACGCCGTCGTCGAGGTGCCACACCTGCCCCAGCGGGGCGGGAACGTGATGGCCACCTCCTACACGCGGTATGCGGGGGGCGCCGTGACCATCCTCCTCGCCGCAGCCCGATGCGGGGCGAGCGCCGTCCATGCGGGCTCGGTCGGGACCGGCCCCAACGGCGATCTGATCAGGGCCACGCTCGCGGACGACGGGATTCCGGTCAGCAGTCCGCCGGTCGCCGACCTCGACACGGGCGTCTGCGTCGTCATGCTCGAGGCCTCGGCGGAACGCACCTTCGTCACGACGATGGGGGCCGAGCGCCGCGTCACGCACCAGAGCCTGTCGACGGCCCGGCCGGGACCGGGAGACATCGTGTGCGTCAGCGGCTACAGCCTCATCGAGCCGACCGTCACCGGCCTCCTGCCCTGGCTGGAGTCGCTCGAAGGCGTCGAGGTCGTCCTCGACCCCGGGGCGGTGTTCACGGACCTGCCCGCGGACGTCCGCACCCGAGCCCTCGCGGCCACGACGGTCTGGACCGGCAACGCCGCCGAGGCGGAGGCGCTCGCGGGCTCCGCCGACCTCGAGCGCGCGCCGGCGCGCGTCGCCGCGCATCTGCGGCCCGATTCAGTCGTCGTGGTCCGCGACGGGGAACGCGGCTGTGCGGTCCGAGTCGGCGGTGCCGACGTCCTCGTCCCCGGCTTTCCACAGACCCCGGTCGATACGAACGGAGCGGGGGACACGCATACCGGGGCTCTCTGCGCGAGGGCCGCGCAGCCGGCGGTGCCCAGCCGCGAGGTGCGGGAGTGGGCCGAGGCGGCCCGCTACGCCAACGCCGCCGCGGCCATCAAGGTGACCCGTCGGGGACCGACGACCGTCCCGACCGCGGCCGAGGTCGAGGAGTTCCTCGCCGGCAGCGCCCGGTGACGCCGACCACCGGAAGGGATGAGCCCGTATCCGGACCGTCCGGCGCACCGTTCAGCCGCCCGGGGATGTGATCCACCCGACCGTCGCAGCCGAGGTGGTGGCCTCTCGGCCTCCCGATAGGCTCGGAGCCATCTACCCCCGACGAGACCGAAGGACGGCAGCATCTCGTGGACCTCTTTGAGTATCAAGCCCGTGACGTATTCGAGAAGCACGGGGTCCCCGTGCTCGCCGGTGAGGTGGCGACAACGCCACAGCAGGCTCGCGAGGCCGCGGAGCGCGTCGGCGCCGAGAGTGGTGGCGTGACGGTCGTCAAGGCCCAGGTCAAGACCGGTGGCCGCGGTAAGGCCGGTGGCGTGAAGGTGGCCAAGTCCGTGGACGAGGCCGAGCAGCACGCCGAGGCCATCCTCGGGATGGACATCAAGGGCCACACCGTCCACACCGTGATGATCGCCCAGGGCGCGCAGATCGCCGAGGAGTACTACTTCTCCATCCTGCTCGACCGGGCCAACCGGTCCTACCTCGCCATGTGCAGCAAGGAGGGCGGCGTGGACATCGAGACGCTGGCGGTCGAGCGGCCCGAGGCGCTGGCCAAGGTCGCGGTCGATCCCAACGTCGGCATCGACGAGGGCAAAGCGCGTGAGATCGTCGATGCCGCGGGCTTCGAGGGACAGACCGCCGATGACATCGCCCCCGTGCTGCAGCGGCTGTGGACCGTCTACCACGCCGAGGACGCGACGCTCGTCGAGGTCAACCCCCTGGTCAAGACCGAGGACGGTCAGATCCTCGCGCTCGACGGCAAGGTGACCCTCGACGCGAACGCGGACTTCCGCCAGCCCGACCACGCCGCGCTGGAGGACCAGGCCGAGACCGACCCGCTGGAGGCCGCCGCCAAGGAGAAGGACCTCAACTACGTCAAGCTCGACGGCAACGTCGGCATCATCGGCAACGGCGCCGGCCTCGTCATGAGCACCCTCGACGTCGTCGCCTACGCGGGCGAGCAGCACGGCTCCAAGCCCGCCAACTTCCTCGACATCGGCGGCGGCGCCAGCGCCGAGGTCATGGCCAACGGCCTGCACATCATCCTCAGCGACCCGCAGGTGAAGTCCGTGTTCGTCAACGTCTTCGGCGGCATCACCGCCTGCGACGCGGTGGCCAACGGCATCGTCGGTGCCCTGGAGAAGCTCGGCGACGAGGAGGACCGCCCGCTCGTGGTTCGCCTCGACGGCAACAACGTCGAGGAGGGCCGGCGCATCCTCGCCGAGTTCGGCCACCCGCTCGTGACCATCGAAGAGACCATGGACGGCGCCGCGGCCAAGGCCGCCGAGCTGGCCGCGAAGTAAAGGGACCCACACAGACATGGCAATCTTCCTCACCGCAGACTCCAAGGTCATCGTCCAGGGCATGACCGGCAGCGAGGGCATGAAGCACACGACGCGCATGCTGGCCTCTGGCACGCAGGTCGTCGGCGGCGTCAACCCGCGCAAGGCCGGCCAGGTCGTCGACTTCCCGAACGACACGCAGGTCCCCGTCTTCGGCTCGGTCGCCGAGGCGATGAAGGAGACCGGCGCCGACGTCTCCGTCCTCTTCGTCCCCCCGGCGTTCGCCAAGGACGCCGTCGTCGAGGCCGTCGACGCCGGCATCGGCCTCGCGGTCGTCATCACGGAGGGCATCGCCGTCCGCGACACGGCCGAGTTCTACAACTACAGCCTCGGCAAGGGCACCCGGATCATCGGCCCCAACTGCCCGGGTCTGATCAGCCCCGGGAAGTCCAACGCCGGCATCATCCCGGCGAACATCTCCGGCCCCGGTCGGATCGGACTCGTCAGCAAGTCCGGCACGCTGACCTACCAGATGATGTACGAGCTCAAGGACTTCGGCTTCTCCACCGCGGTCGGCATCGGCGGTGACCCGATCATCGGCACCACCCACATCGACTGCCTCGAGGCCTTCGAGAACGACCCCGAGACCGACGCGATCGTCATGATCGGCGAGATCGGCGGCGACGCGGAGGAGCGGGCCGCCGCATACATCGAGGAGCATGTGACCAAGCCGGTCGTCGGCTACGTCGCGGGCTTCACCGCCCCGGAGGGCAAGACGATGGGCCACGCCGGCGCGATCGTGTCCGGCTCCTCCGGCACGGCGCAGGCCAAGAAGGAGGCCCTCGAGGCCGCCGGGGTCAAGGTCGGCAAGACCCCGTCCGAGACGGCCGCTCTCATGCGGGAGATCATGCAGGACCGCTGAGCGCGACCGTCCCCGCGGACGGATCGCGCACCACGCACCCGTGACAGAGGCTCGGGCGACTGTGTCGCCCGAGCCTCTGCTCCCCTGTGATGTGCCCCTGCATGAGCTCCATCGATCGTTCAGACGCACGACATCGCCCATCGGTTGCATCGCACGGCGTCTCGAGTGCGCGCTCTGTCGCCCTCGTGTCGGGTCTGGATCACTGAGGCCGCGGGGCGAGGTGTCGGGTAGCGCTTCACCGCGCACCGGCGTGTACGGCGGGGCTCCAGTTCGCTCCTGCGGTTGACTAGAGGGACCATGAGCCCCATCGACCTGCTCCGCCGCGCGTTGCCCTCGACCGGCTCCGGCGCGGACGGGCATACATCGCGGGTGACGCAGGGCCCGCAGTCCGGCTCCATCGCGCGCGCGGCGCTGCGCGGCGCCTCCACGGCCTGCGCCACTCTCGTGCCGGTCCTCCTCATCGCGTCGGTGTTCTGGGTGACGACGGCGGATCCGGCGCTCGGCTGGGTCGAGGCGAGCCTGGCCGGCGCCGCGTTCTGGCTGCTCGCGCACGGCGTCCCACTCGTCACCGGGAGCGGTGTCCTCGGCATCGTCCCGCTCGGGGCGCTGCTCGGCGTCGTCGCGCTCGGGACCTGGTCCGCCGGACGGGCGACGTGGGCCGCGGCGGAGCACGGGTACCGGGCCGCCGGGAGGGTCGCGGCCGCCTGGGCGGCCGGCTACGCAGGCGTGCTCGGCCTCGTCGGGACGGCCTGCCTCGCCGGTCCGATGACCCCGCACATCGGCCGCTGGCTGACGGCGACGGTCGCGGTGCCGGCTCTGATGGGCGTCGTCGGGATGGTCCGCTCCCTCGACCACGACGACGTCGACGAGCTCCTCGAACGCGCGCACGCCCCGGCCGCGCTGCGGCGGGGTTGGCGACCGGCCCTGCACGCAACGGCCGTCCTGCTCGCTGCCGGCACCCTGGCCGCCGTGGTCGCCGTGGGGCTGTCGGTCGGCGACGTCCTGGCCCTGCAGTCCGACCTCCGCCCGGGTCTCGTCGGGGGAGTCGTGTTGACCTTCATCCAGGTTATGGCGCTGCCGAACCTCGGCCTCTGGATCCTCTCCTTCGTCGCAGGTCCGGGGTTCAGCGTCGTCGACGGCGCCGCGGTGACCTGGGACGGCGCGAGCACCGCGCTCGTGCCGATGATCCCCGTCCTGGGGGCCCATCCGGAGCCCGTGGCCTTCCCATCGGCGACGCCCCTCATCGCGCTGACGGTCGTGGCGACGGGGGCCTGGCTGGGCTGGCAGAGCCTCGCCGCGACGGCGCGACTCGCCAGCCTGCGCGCGAAGGCCCTCACCGTCCTGTCGGCGGTCGCGTCGACCGGCGCGCTCATCGCCCTTCTCGACCGGATCGGGGGCGGGTCGCTCGGCATGGGTCGCCTCGTCGACGTCGGAGCCCCCGCCGCGATACTCGGCCTCACCGTCGCCGGCTGGCTGCTCCTCGGCGCCGCACTCGTGCTCGCCTGGGACTGGCGCAGCCTGAACCGGTGAGGAGGCGATGATCGCCCCTCCGCCGTCGCCCCTGCGCATCGTCGTCCTCGTCTCCGGGTCGGGCACCAACCTGCAGGCGCTTCTCGACGCCGGCCCACCCGAGCAGACCGGGTATGCGGTGGTCGCCGTCAGTGCGGACCGCCCCGGGACGGGGGGCGAGGATCGGGCCCGCGAGCGGGGCATCCCGACGTTCGTCGTCCGCGTCGCGGACTTCGCCACCCGCGCCGAGTGGGACGCGGCGCTGACGCGGGAGGTCGCCGCGCATACCCCGGAGCTCGTCGTGTCGGCGGGGTTCATGAAGGTTCTCGGCGGTCGGTTCCTCGACCGGTTCCCGACGATCAACACGCATCCGGCGCTGCTTCCGAGCTTCCCCGGCACGCACGGGGTGCGGGACGCGCTGGCCCACGGCGTCAAGGTGACCGGGTGCACCTGCCACTGGGTCGACGGCGGCGTCGACACCGGACCGATCATCGACCAGCGCGCCGTGCGGGTCGAGCCGGGCGACACCGAGGGCATCCTCCACGAGCGCATCAAGGTGGCCGAGCGGGCCATGCTCGTCGACGTCGTGCGTGCCCTGGCCGCCGAGCGCCGCGCCGGACTGCGGCCCCTAGACTGACCGGAGACGACTGGCGAGGGTGGGCGACCACCAGGGAGTCACCAGCCGGCATCGCCCGCCTGGGTGCCGGCAGAGCCGACCGATACCCCGATCACGAGGAGCGATCCGCCGCGATGTCCGACGTCCCCGCTGCCCGACCCCCCGCCGACCCCGCCGAGCCCGACCAGGCCGACCAGGACGGCGTCCGCCCGGTCCGCAGGGCACTGGTCTCGGTCTACGACAAGACCGGGCTCGAGGACCTCGTCCGAGGCCTGCACGAGGCCGGCGTCGCGCTCGTCTCGACCGGTGGCTCCGCGGCGTTGATCGAGTCGCTCGGCGTGCCGGTGACCCGGGTCGAGGACCTCACCGGCTTCCCCGAGTGCCTCGACGGGCGCGTCAAGACGCTGCACCCGCACGTGCACGCCGGGCTGCTCGCCGACACCCGGCGCCCCGAGCATGTCGCGCAGCTCGGCGAGCTGGGCGTCGAGCCGTTCGAGCTCGTCGTGTGCAACCTCTATCCCTTCGCGGCGACGGTCGCCTCTGGCGCGTCGCCGGACGAGTGCATCGAGCAGATCGACATCGGCGGGCCGTCGATGGTCCGGGCGGCGGCCAAGAACCACCCGAGCGTCGCCATCGTCACGAGCCCGCAGCGGTATGCGCTGGTCCTGGACGCGGTCCGCTCCGGCGGGTTCACGCTCGAGCAGCGCAAACGGCTCGCGGCCGAGGCCTTCGTCCACACCGCGACCTATGACACCCACGTCGCCTCGTGGCTGGGTAACGCCTATACCGACACCTCCGACGGCACCGGCTTCCCCGCCTGGGTGGGCGCGACGTGGGACAAGGTGTCCGTGCTCCGCTACGGCGAGAACCCGCACCAGCGGGCGGCGCTGTACGCCAACGGCTTCCAGCCGCAGCCGGGGCTGGCGCAGGCGGAGGTGCTGCACGGCAAGGAGATGTCCTACAACAACTACGTCGACGCGGACGCGGCGGTGCGGGCCGCCTACGACAACGGCGACCGGCCGACCGTCGCGGTCGTCAAGCACGCCAACCCGTGCGGCATCGCGGTGGCCACCGAGGACGAGGGGATCGCCGAGGCGCACCGCAAGGCGCACGAGTGCGACCCGGTCTCGGCGTTCGGAGGGATCATCGCGACCAACCGACCGGTCACGCTAGCCATGGCCGAACGCGTCGCCGACATCTTCACCGAGGTCGTCGTCGCGCCCTCCTTCGACGACGACGCCCTCGAGGTGCTGACCCGCAAGAAGAACATCCGCCTGGTCCGGTGCGCAGCGCCGCCGCTCGGCGGGGTCGAGACCCGGCCCGTGTCCGGCGGCCTCCTCATGCAGCAGCGCGATGCCGTCGACGCCGTCGTCCGCGACGACTCCGGCGTGGTCACCGGCGGCGACGCACCCGAGCACTGGCGCCTCGTCAGCGGCGAACCGGCCGACGATGCGGTCCTCGCCGACCTCGTCATGGCGTGGCGGGCCGTGCGAGCCGTGAAGTCCAACGCGATCCTGTTGGCCAGGGACGGCGCCTCGGTCGGTATCGGCATGGGTCAGGTCAACCGGGTGGACTCGTGCCGGCTCGCCGTGGAGCGCGCCGGAGCCGAGCGGGTCCGCGGCGCCGTCGCGGCCTCGGACGCGTTCTTCCCCTTCGCCGACGGTCTGCAGATCCTCCTCGACGCCGGCGTGCGAGCCGTCGTGGCACCGGGCGGCTCGGTCCGCGACGAGGAGGTCGTCGCGGCGGCGGCGGGGGCCGGGGTAACGATGTACTTCACCGGCACGCGCCACTTCGCGCACTGAGACGCGTCGGGCGCCGAACGAGGGCATGCTGGACCCATGACGGAGCTACCGATCGGTAACCAGGACGGCATGCTCAGGGGACTCGCCGACCTGCCCGATGAGCTCGACGTCCTCGTCGTCGGTGCCGGTCTGTCCGGGATCGGGTTGGGATACCGGCTCGCCCAGTCGCTCCCCGACATCTCGTATGCGCTGGTCGAGTCCCGCGGCACGATCGGCGGGACGTGGGACCTGTTCCGCTACCCCGGGGTCCGCTCGGACTCGGACATGTTCACCTTCTCGTTCCCCTTCCGGCCGTGGGCCGGGCGCCGGGCGCTGGCGTCCGGTGACGACATCCGGGGCTACCTCGAGGACACGGTCGCCGAGTCGGGGATCGGCGACCGGATCCACTACGGCTGCAGGGTCGTCGCCGCGTCGTGGTCGACGCCGGAGCAGCGGTGGACGGTCGAGCTCGAGGCGACCGACGCGACCGGCGAGGTCTTCCGCCGCTCGGTGCGCACCGCATACCTCCACTTCGCGAGCGGCTACTACCGCTACGACCAGGGCTACGACCCGGTCTTCGCGGGCCGTGAGGACTTCGCCGGGCGCATCGTGCACCCGCAGTTCTGGCCCGAGGACCTCGACCATGAGGGCACGCGGGTGGTCGTCATCGGGTCCGGCGCGACTGCGGTGACACTCGTGCCTGCGCTGGCCGAGCAGGCGGCGCACGTCGTCATGCTCCAGCGGACGCCGACCTACATCTACTCGGTCCCCGGGGCCGACCGGCTCGCCGATGGACTCCGGGCGGTCCTCCCCGCGCAGCTCGCGCACCGGGTCGTGCGCGCGAAGAACGTCGGGATGCAGACCCTGCTCTACCGCCTGTCCCGAACGCGTCCGGAGCTCACGAAGCGGCTCATCCTCGGCGACGTCCGCCGACGGCTGCCGGAGGACGTCGTCCGCGAGCACTTCGACCCGCCGTACGGCGTCTGGGACCAGAGACTCTGCGCCGTTCCCGACGGCGACTTCTTCGAGGCCATCCAAGCCGGCCGCGCGTCGGTCGTCACCGGCACCATCGACCGGTTCGTTCCCGAGGGCGTGCGCTTGGCCGACGGCCGCGTCATCGAGGCCGACATCGTCGTGACGGCCACCGGGCTGTCGCTGTCGATCATGGGCGGCGCCCGGATCGCTGTCGACGGCGAGCCCGTCCGCCTCGGGGAGCGCTTCGCCTACCGCGGGGCCATGCTCTCCGGGGTGCCCAACGCCTCGATGACGGTCGGCTACTCCAACGCCTCATGGACCCTGCGCGCCGACCTCGTCAGCCGCTACGTCGTGCGGGTGCTTCGCCACCTGCGCGAGCACGGCCTGGGGGTCGCGGTGCCGGTCGCCCCGGAGGGTATGCGCGCCGGGCCGATCCTCGACCTCACCTCCGGCTACGTCCAGCGTGCCGTCGCCGACCTGCCCAAGGTCGGTGACCGGGCGCCGTGGAAGATGCCGCAGAGCTACCTGCACGACCGCCGCGCGTTCCCGCGGGCCGACGTGACCGCGGACATGGTGTTCCATCCGGTAGGAGCCGCGGCCACCGGGGTCCCGACCGGTGCGGCAGCACCCGCCGAGCTCGACGCCGGCGCTGCCGGCACCGGCCCGGTCCTCGCGGGAAGGGAGTGAGTATGCGCTGGTTGCCTCCGCTCGACCCGGCCGGCGCCAAGGCCGTGGTCACCGGCGCGGCCGGGGGGATGGGGGAGCATCTGGCCCGGGGCCTGGCCCGCCGGGGTGCCTCCGTCGTGATCGCCGACATCCGCCGCGAGCCGCTGCACGCCGTGCGTGACACCATTCGGGCCGAGAGTCCCGGCGTCGCGGTCCACGACTATGTCGTCGACCTGTCGGACTCGACCGCCGCCGACCACTTCGCGGCGTGGGTCGCCGCCGAGCACCCCGATCTGCGCATCCTCGTCAACAACGCCGGCGTCGCCCTCGGCGGCCGGCTGCACGAGGTCGAGCGCGACGACCTCGACTGGCTGCTCACGGTCAACCTGCTGACCCCAGTGCGGATGACGCACGCGCTCCTGCCGCTCCTGCTCGCCAACGGCGCCGCGACCGGAGGACAGGCGCACATCGTCACCCTCTCCTCACTCTTCGGGATCATCGCGCCACCCGGCCAGACGGCGTACAGCACCTCGAAGTTCGGTCTGCGCGGGTTCTCGGAGGCTTTGCGCCACGAGCTGCAGGCCGAGAAGGCGCCTTGCGGCCTGACCCAGGTCCACCCGGGCGGGATCCGCACCGACATCGCCCGCAACGCGCGGGTGGGGTCGGGGACCGACCCGGAGGAGGAGCGGGTGGCCCGCGAGGCCTTCGACCGGATGCTCCGCTTCCCGGCCGACCGCGCGGCCGAGCTGATCATCGAAGCGATGGTGGCCCGCAACCCGCGGCTGCTCATCGGTGCGGACGCCAAGGCGCTGGCCGGACTGACCAGGCTGCTGCCGCGGCGGTACTGGTCACTCCTGCAACGTGGAGTGGATCTGGCGGGACGGTGAGGTCGCGGGCCGCTCCTGCGCGCGCAGGATCCGGACGGCGAGTGCGAACCCGAGCGCGACGACGAGCGCAGCCGTGCCGAAGCCGACCCCGGGGCGCAGCGGGAGGACGATCGCAAGCGCACCGCCGGCCACCCAGGACAGCTGCAGGGTCGTCTCCAGCCATGCGAAGACGCGGCTGTGCCGGGACTCCGGCACCTCGCTCTGGACGATCGAGTCGAGGCACAGCTTGCCGAGCTGGGCGGAGACGCCGCCCACGAATGCGAGGAGCAGGAGGCTCCAGAGGGCGTAGAACAGGGCGGCGACGAGGGCGCTCGCGACGCCGCCGAGACCGAGGACGACCAGGGTCGGTGTGGGGGGAGGCGCCACCTTGCGGTTGCCGAGAAGGGAGCCGACGACGTTGCCGACGCCGGCCGCTCCCACGGCGGCTCCGATGACGAGCGGGGTCGACCAGCCGGGGATCGGGTTCGCGCGGAGCAGGAAGAGCAGGAACACGGTCAGGAAGGCGACGAGGAAGCGAGCGCCGCACATGATGACGAGGGCGTGCCGGACGCGGGGCGGCAGGTTGCGGATCCGCTCCTCCGGCCGGCTGCGCAGAGGTGGCCGGATCCGAGGGGTCTCGGCGGTCACCGGTGTGTCGACCTGGCTCGGCAGCCGGATCGCCATGACGGTGGCGACGATGTAGCCGACGAACGCCAGGCGCAACGACCACTCCGGTCCGATCCGGCTCACCCCGCCCGCGAGTGCACCGCCGATCCCCATGCCGATCAGGCCCGCGATCATGATGCGCGAGTTCGCGGTGACGAGGTCGAGCCTCGGGGGGAGGAGGCGGGGGATCGCCGCCGCTCGGGCCACCGCGTAGGACCGAGATGCGACCAGGCAGACCAGCGCGAGCGGGAAGACCCACGGTGAGTCCGTGACGAGCGCCGACGCGAGGACCCAGGCGAAGAACCCGCGCACCGCCAGCGTCGTGCCGATCGCCCAGCGGCGGCCGTGCCGGAAGCGGTCCAGGACCGGGCCGACGAAGGGAGCGAGCAGGACGAAGGGCGCCATCGTCAGCAGCAGGAAGAAGGCGACAGCGCTGCGGGCCTCGTCGGTGGGCATCGCGAACACCGTCCCCGCAAGCGCGACGGTTAGAGCGGCGTCGGCACCGACCTGGACGGAGTGCATCTCGATGTAGCGGGCGAGGCCCGACTCGTCCGCACCGTCGCGGCGGGCGAAGGTGCGGAAGGCGCGCCCGGTGCGCTGGCCGCCCGTAGCCGTGGCCCGCGCCGTGGTCCGCGCTCCCGTGCGCACGGCGTGGCTGACCCGCCGGGTGCCCGCCGTGAACCGACGCGTCGGGCCACGGGTCGCGCGGCGGTCGATCGGCTCCACGGGGTCCACAGCAGCATTGTCTCCCCCCGTCCGCCCGGGTGTGGTGCGAACCTCCCGGTTCGGGGCGAGATATCGCACCGGTCGGTCGAGTCCGCCCGGCGTCCTACCGCGGTTGGCATGCCGGTGGACGTCGGAGTGGCCGGGAGCATGTCAGGGGCGTGGGATGTGGCGCGGTTGGCATGCCGGTGGGCGTCGGAGTGGATAGGGGCATGTCAGGGGCGTGGGATGTGGCGCGGTTGGCATGCCGGTGGGTTGCGCGTTGGACGAGGAGCATGTCAGGGGCGTGGGATGTGGCGCGGTTGGCATGCCGGTGGGGTATCGCGTGGAGGAGGGGCATGTCAGGGGCGTGGGATGTGGCGCGGTCGGCATGCCGGTGCGCGTCGGAGTGCACGGGAGCATGTCAGGGGCGTGGGATGTGGCGCGGTCGGCATGCCGGTCGTGGGTCCAGCCTCCCGTCGCCCGCCGGTTACGGTGGGCGGATGCTCAGCCTCCTCCCCGAGCCCCGGCCCGCCGTCCGCGCCGAGCACGGCGTCGTCGCCACGAGCCACCCCGCCGCGGCCGAGGCCGGCAGGGACATCCTGCGGGCGGGCGGCACGGCCGTCGACGCCGCCGTCGCCACGGCAGCAGCCCTCACGGTCGTCGAGCCGACGTCGAACGGGATCGGCGGCGACGCCTTCGCGCTCGTGTGGGACGGCTCGCGCCTGCACGGCTACAACGGCTCGGGGCGGGCGCCCGCCGCCCTCACCGGACAGACACTGCGCGAGCTCGGCCACGATCAGGTCCCCCTCCACGGCTGGGCCGCCGTGACCGTGCCGGGGCAGGTGCGCGCCTGGGCCGACCTGCACGAGCGCTTCGGCCGGCTGCCGTGGGAGCGGGTGCTCGAGCCGGCCGTTCGCCTGGCGTCCGAGGGCTGCCCCGTGCCGCCCGTCGTCGCGCACTACTGGGAGCGCGGGCTCGCGGCGGCGGCCGGTCTCACCGGCCCGGAGTTCGCGGGCTTCGTCCCGACCTTCGCGCCGACCGGTGGTGCGCCGCGCGTCGGCGACACCGTCCGGCTTCCCGACCACGCCCGCACCTTGAGCCGGCTCGCCGAGTGCGGAGCCGACGACTTCTACACGGGCGGGATCGGCCGCGCCATCGCCGAGTTCGCCTCCCGGACGGGAGGGTTCCTCACAGCCGAGGACCTGGCCCGCCACGAGGGCGAGTGGGTGGAGCCGGTGATTACCGCATACAGGGGGTATGCGGTGGCCGAGATCCCACCGAACGGCCAGGGGATCGCGGCGCTGGTCGCCCTCGGAATCCTCGAGGGTCTCGACCTCGGGCCCGACCCGGCCGACCCGACCGCGCTGCACCTGCAGATCGAGGCGATGCGACTCGCCTTCGCCGACACGTTCGCGCACGTCGGCGACCCGCAGCACGTGGCTGTGCCGACGTCGGGGCTTCTCGACGCCGGCTACCTGGCCGGGCGGCGGTCGCTCATCGGCGAGCGTGCGTCCGAGGTGCGTTCGGGATCACCGCCGCGTGGCGGCACCGTTCTGCTCTGCACCGCCGACGCGAACGGCACGACGGTCGGCCTGATCCAGTCCAACTTCCACGGCTTCGGATCCGGCGTCGTCGTGCCTGGCTGGGGGATAGCCCTGCAGAACCGGGGGAGCGGATTCGTCCTGGACGAGGGACATCCCAACGAGCTGCGCCCCGGGCGAAGGCCGTTCCACACGATCATCCCTGGGTTCCTGCTCCGACATACCGAGGCGGGTGGGCTCGAACCGGTCGGGCCGTTCGGCGTCATGGGCGGCCACATGCAGGCGCAGGGGCACGTGCAGGTCGTCCTGCAGACGGTCGCCGGTGCCGATCCCCAGGAGGCCCTCGACGCGCCGAGGTGGCGCGTCGAGGGTGACGTCGTGCTGCTCGAGCCGGGGCTGGCCGACGCGGCCGACGCGCTGCGACGCCGCGGCCACGCGGTGCGGGTCGGCACCGACGGCGGCTTCGGGCGGGGGCAGGCGATCTGGCGAAGTCCCGAGGGTGGGTGGGTGGCCGGCAGCGAGACCCGGTGTGACGGGCTCGCCGCCGGCTACTGACCCAGGGTCTCGCTCCCGAGGACCCGACTCGCCCGCCGGCCCCTGACCGCTCCCGTCAGTGCCGCGCTTTGAGCTGATCCCGGGAACCTGGCGGGCGGTAGCCGGTCGGCTCACCCTCGCCCAGGTCGACGATCGCGGCGACCGGTCCGCCGCCCTCGGGGCCCTGGTGCGCGGCGGAGACCGACACGAACACGGCGGGGTCGCCGGTGACGGCTGCGGTCACGCCGCCGACGCAGGACTTGATCTGGCGGTGCCAGTGCACGTCGGAGTCGTCGAGCATCGCGTTGCGGCGGCCGTGCACCTCCCCGTCGAGCGAGGCCTCGCACTTGAGGAAGACGTTGACGAGCCGGCCGTCGATGTCGCTGGTGTGCGGACGCTCGGGCAGGTCGAGTCCGGCGTCCTTGATCGCCGCCCAGATGCCGTCCTGGTCGAGCGCGTCCTGCATGACGGAGTGGCCGATGCGGTACCGGCCACCGACTCCGCGGGCGTTGCCGACGACGACGACCTGGGCCTGGTCGAGCTCGACACCGGAGGAGCAGGACGCGACCGAGGAGTACAGGTCGCGGTTGTGCATGACGTCCTCGTCGCTCGGCATCTCGATCTCGCCCAGAGCGACCGCGATGCCGAGGGCGGTGCAGCCGTTCGACAGGTCCATCGACTCGTGGGTGTGCTCGGTCCACACCTTCTGGCCGCGGGACTTGGCGTCGCGGATCGTGTGGATCGTGAGCAGCGGCGTCTTGGTCTGCACGTAGTGCACGTCGGCGGGGTCGGTGATGCCCGCTCGCTCCATGGCGACCTTCACGGCGTCGGCGACCTTGGTGATCATCGGGGTGTAGCCGATCTCCTCGGGTGCCAGCGGCTCGGACATCGCGAAGCCGACGGTGAGCCGAAGGTCGTCGCTGGGCTCGGCCTGCTCCGGAGCGACGGTCGCGAAGATCGTCGCGTGCGGGCTGATCACGCCGTCGGTTCCGCCGGACCAGACGATCGGGATCTCCTTGACCTTGGCCGGGTCGGCGCCCTTCTCGACGAGGATCTCGCGGAAGGCGCGGTCGGCGATGATGCGGGTGTAGTCGTTGACCCCGCCGTTGCCCTCGGTCTTGCCGATGATGGCGATGACGCGGTCGGCCGCCATGACCCCGTCGTCGATGAGGGTGCCGAGCTCGCTCGCGTCGGACACGGAGTGCAGCGGGACCTTGCGGACCTCGATGGCGTCAGGCATGTTCTGCGGTTCCTTTCTGTTGGCGAATCCACCGTCGGTGGGTGTCAGGTCGATTCGGTATGCAGTGCTCGGCTCTGCGGTCTGGGGCGGGTGTTCCTGTGGTCGGGTGGTGCGGTCGCTCGTCGTCGGTCAGGTCACCGAGAGCCGGAGATCACGGTGCCGAAACCGGCGTCGACGGCCTCGACGATCCGGTCGAGGGAGGTGATGATGCTCCGACCGCCGGTGCGTGCGAAGCGGAGCGCCGCCTCGACCTTGGGCCCCATCGACCCGGACGCGAACTGGCCGTCCCGGGCATACCCTTCCATCTGCGCGACCGAGACCTGCTCGATCCGCTGCGCGTGGTCGGTGCCGTAGTCGAGGATGGCGTGGTCGACATCCGTGGCGATGACCAGCGCATCGACACCGAGGTCGGTGGCGAGGAGGGCGGCGGTGAGGTCCTTGTCGATGACCGCCTCGACGCCGCTCAGCCGACCGGAGTCCTCTCGGACGACGGGGATCCCCCCACCGCCGGCGGCGACGACGACGTAGCCGGCGTCGACGAGGGTCCGGATCGTCTCCGTCTCGAGGACCTGGCGGGGCTCGGGTGAGGCCACCACTCGGCGCCAGCCCCGCTCGCCGCGGTCCTCCCAGGTCTGGCCGTGCTCGATCATCCGCTCGGCCTGCTCCCGGTCCAGATAGCGCCCGATCGGCTTGGTCGGGCGGCTGAAGCCGGAGTCGTCCGCATCGACCAGAGTGCGTGAGACGAGGGCGGCCACCTGCTTGGCGATGCCGCGGGAGGCGAGGGCGGCCTCGAGGGCGTTCAGGGCGACGAAGCCGATCGTGCCCTGGGTCTGGGCCCCGCACCAGTCGAGTGGAACGGGCGGGACGACGTGGGCCGCGATCTCGTTCTTGACGAGCAGGTTGCCCACCTGGGGACCGTTGCCGTGGGTGAGCACGACCTCGTGCCCCTCGGCCGTCAGGGCGGCGACGCTCTCCATGGCGCCGGTGATGGCGGCGATCTGGGCCGCCGGGGTGGCGCTGCCGTCGGCGGCGGTCATGGCGTTGCCGCCGAGTGCGAGCAGGACCCTCATGCTCATCGACTGTATGGACACCGCGTGCTCGGGGCGTTGGCATCATCTGCCGAACAGATGGCCGATCGTTGGCGGACTTCACCGGGGCCGGTGGCGTCCGCGCGCTACGAACACGCGATGGACACGCCATGGACACGGGACGAACACGATGCGAGCGCGCCCCAGACTCGGGCGATGTCCCGGTCAGTGGGCGGCGGACTGGGTGCCGTCGTGTGCCTCGACGACGATCACCTCGTCGATCTCGCTGCGCAGGAGGGCCGCGGCCTCGTCGTCGATGGCCGCGTCGGTGACGATGACGTTCGCCTCGTGCAGCTGGGCCATCGTCGTCAGCCCGACCGTGCCCCACTTGCTCGAGTCGGCCACCACGACGAGGCGGCTCGCGGCTCCGATCATCGCGCGGTTGGTCTCGGCCTCGAGCAGGTTGGGCGTGGTGAAGCCGGTCTCCGGATGCATGCCATGCACGCCGAGGAAGCACGTATCGACGTGGAGGGAGCGCCAGGCGGCGACGGCGAGCGGGCCGACGAGGGCGTCCGAGGGGGTCCGCTCACCACCGGTGAGCAGGATCGTCATGGAGTCCGACCCCGCCTGTTCGAGCACCTCGGCGACCCGGGCGGAGTTCGTGATGACCGTCAGCTCGGGGATGTGGCCGAGGTGGCGCGCGAGCGTATGCGTCGTCGTGCCCGCGGAGACGGCGATGGCGGACCCCGGTTCGACGAGCTGGGCGGCTACCCGGGCGATGGCCTCCTTCTCGGCCTGCTGGCGCTCGCTCTTGATCGCGAAGCCCGGCTCGGCCGCCGACTTCTCGTGGCGCACCCGTGCGCCGCCGTGGACCTTGATGAGCATGCCCGCCTGCTGCATCGCCTTGAGGTCGCGACGGACGGTCATGTCCGAGACCCCGAGCATCTCCGCGAGATGGCTGACCCGGACCGCCCCCGTCCGGTCGAGCTCGGCGAGGATCATCGTCTGCCGCTGGGTCGCGAGCACGTCGCTCAGCCTCTGTGCTCCCGCAGGACGGCCACAGATCCGGCGGCCACCGCATGCACCCCGGACGCCTGTCGGTCCGCGACGAGATCGTGGCCGCTGCAGGCGACCTCGACCGGCTCGTCCGTGTGGTTGACGAGGAACAGCCACGACGTGCCGTCCTCGCCGTGACGCCGCAGGGCCTCCACGCCGGGTGGGACGTCCGCGACCTGCGGCACCCCGGCGTCGCCCACGACCTCGGCCAGCACACGGTCGAGGTCGCGCTGGTCGAGCCGGGTGGCGAGATAGGTCGCCGAGCCGGCCCCGACCCGGTTGCGAGTGATCGCGGGTGCTCCGGGGACCGGACCGTCGACGAACGTGGCGAGCACGTCGGCTCCCACGCTGCGGACGTCCTCGGCCCAGACCGTCCCGCGGGACCCGTCGCTCAGCGTCACGGTCTCGTTCTCGCGCAGCGGCGTGAACTCCTCGGAGACGATGCCGAGCATCTCTCGGAACGCGCCCGGATACCCCCCGAGCCGGATGTGGTCCGACTCGTCGACGATGCCGCTGAAGTATGTGACGACGACGTGGGCGCCGGACTCGGCGGCGGCCCGCACGGCCGCCGCGCCGGCGTCCGTCACGAGGTAGAGGACCGGCACGACGATCACGCGATACCCGGTGAGATCGGTCTCCGGATGGACCACGTCGACCCCGATCCCGCAGTCCGTCAGCGAACGATGGACGGACTCGACCGTGTCCCAGTAGCGCACGTCCTCGCTCGGGTGGGCGTCCAGCTCGCAGGCCCACCACGCCTGCCAGTCGAAGAGGACCGCCACCTCGTTGCGTGAGCGTGCCCCCGCCACCTCGCTGATCGCGGCGAGGGTGCGTCCGAGCCCGACCACCTCACGCCATAGCCGGCTGTCCGTGCCGGCGTGCGGGACGAGGCCGCTGTGGAACTTCTCCGCTCCGGCCCGCGAGGCCCGCCACTGGAAGAACAGGACGCCGTCCGCGCCCCGGGCGACGTGCTGCAGTGCCGAGCGCAGCAGCTCTCCGGGGCGTTTGGCGACGTTGCGGGGCTGCCAGTTCACGGCGCTCGTCGACGTCTCCATGAGCAGCCACGGCTCGCCGCCGGCCACGCCCCGCACGAGGTCCGAGCTGAAGGCCAGGCCACGGTGGTTCTCGGGATCGGCTGCCGTGAGGTAGTGGTCGTTGGCCACGACGTCGAGCTCCGGACCCCACCGGAAGTAGTCCATCTCGCCCTCGTGCGGCATCACCATGAAGTTCGTCGTCACCGGGATGTCGGGTGTGAGCTCTTTGAGGATGTCGCGTTCGCCGAGGTAGATCGCGAGCGCCGCGTCGGAGGAGAACCGGTGGAAGTCGAGCTGGTGCGTGGGGTTGACGAAGGCGGGGGCGGCGCGCGGCGGCTGGATCTCGGCGAAGTCGTCGTAGCGCTGCGACCAGAACGCGGTCCCCCATGCCTCGTTGAGCGCCTCGACGGAGCCGTAGCGCACCTCGAGCCAGCTCCGGAACGCACGGGCGCTCTCGTCGCAGTAGCAGAGCACGTTGTGGCAGCCGATCTCGTTGTTCACATGCCACATGACGACGGCGGGGTGGGACCCGTAGCGCTCCGCGAGTGCGCGGACGATCCGGTGTGAGTGCTCCCGGTAGACCGGCGAGCTCGGGCAGTAGGCCTGTCGTCCACCGGTCCAGAGAGTGACCCCTTCAGCGGTGACCGGCAGCATCTCGGGGTGGCGGTGGGCCAGCCACGGGGGCGGCGAGGCCGTGGCGGTGGCGAGGTCGACGGCGATACCGCCGGCGTGTAGCAGGTCGATGACCTCGTCCAGCCAGTCGAAGCGCAGCTCACCCGGACGCGGTTCGAGGTGCGCCCAGGAGAAGACCCCGAGGGTGACGATGTTGACCCCGGCCTCCTGCATGAGGCGCACGTCCTCGTCCCAGACCTCGCGGGGCCACTGCTCCGGGTTGTAGTCGCCACCGAAGGCGATCGTCGGCCACGCGCGCATGGCACAAGAGTCGCGGTCCGGCGATGACAAGTCAACAAGTTCGTGCAGATCCGTACACGACTCGAACATCTGACCCGGGTTACGACGGCACGGGACATCACAGATGGTGACGATTTGGCTACAAACCCTTGACGAGGGCTGTACGAGGCGTCAAGAATCAGCGGTGCGCTGTTTGATCCTGTTCGATCTCGTGCGTTGTGCTCATCTCGTGCGTGCCGGACTCGGACCGAGCAGTCGATCCACACCGACGTGGCACCAGGAGGCCCTCGCATGACCAAGTCCCTTCCCCCTCAGTCCCTCCCGGCCTCTCTGGCTGCGACCTCGGGACCCACCCGCCGCAACATTCTGCGGGCGGCCGGCCTCGGGGGCCTCGTCCTCGGAAGCAGCAGCCTGCTCGCGGCCTGTGGAGGTTCGGACACCGCCACAGGTGGAGCGACCACCGGCGGCGGCGGTGGCGGCGGCTCCGTCAAGTTCGGAGTCAACGAAGCGCGGGGCTCCGGCCCGGCGTTCACCCGACTCGAGGCGATGGCCAACACCTACGCCGAGGAGACCGGCACCGAGGTCTCCCTCAACGCGGTCGACCACAACACCTTCCAGGAGAGCATCAACACCTACCTCCAGGGCACACCGGACGACGTCTTCACGTGGTTCGCCGGCTTCCGGATGGCCCAGTTCGCCGAGAACGGCCTGCTCGCCGACCTCAGCGACGTGTGGCCGATCGAGGGGCTCGGCGATGCGTTCCGCGAGGCCTCGACCGCCCCCGACGGCAACCAGTACTTCGTGCCGGTCAGCTACTACCCGTGGGCCGTCTTCTACCGCAAGTCCGTCTTCGCCGACAACGGCTGGACCGTTCCGGAGTCGTACGACGACTTCACGGCGCTCATGAGCGACATGCAGGGCGCCGGCATCACCCCGTTCGCCTTCGCCGCGAAGGACGCGTGGGCGCCGATGGGCACGTTCGACATCCTCAACATGCGCCTCAACGGCTTCGACTTCCACATGGCGCTGACCCGCGGCGAGGAGGCGTGGGACAGCCCGCAGGTCAAGACCGTCTTCGAGACCTGGCGCGACCTGCTGCCGTTCCACCAGGAAGACCCGCTCGGTCGCACCTGGCAGGAGGCTGCGACCGCGATGGGCAACGGCGAGTGCGGCATGTACCTCCTGGGCTCCTTCGTCGTGGACGGCGTCGACCCCGAGGTCGCGTCGGATCTGGACTTCTTCACCTTCCCCGAGCTCGATGCGGCGATCGGCTCCGACGCCCTCGATGCACCGATCGACGGCTTCTGCGTCGCCGCCGGCGGACAGGACGTCGACGCGGGCAAGGCCATGGCGGCGTGGCTCGGCACGGCGGCCGCGGCCGACGCGGCCAACTCCGCGGCGGAGGCGCCCTTCATCGCCGCCAACGACGGGGCGAGCACGGACTCGTACTCGGAGCTGCAGAAGAAGTCGGTCGAGGTCGTCCAGCAGGCCGGTTCGATCGCCCAGTTCCTCGACCGCGACACCAACGCCGACCTGGCCAACACCGTCATCGCTCCCGCCATCGGCGAGTTCCTCCAGAACCCGGACGACATCGACACCATCCTGACCTCCATCGCCGACCAGGCCCGCTCGATCCTCGGCTGAGCCGGGAGGGCTGCCAAATATGAGCACCACGACGCCGGTCTCCTCCCGCCCTCGCGAGAGGAGACTGGCGCCGCGCGACCGCCTGGTCGTCGCGACGATGATCATCATCCCCCTGGTGCTGGTCCTCTGGCTCGTGTGGCTACCGGCGCTCGCGTCCGTCTACCTCTCCTTCACCCGGTGGAACGGCTTCCAGATCGGCACGATCGAATGGGTGGGGCTGCAGAACTACCGGGACATCACGACGATCTACCCGCCGTTCTGGCCCGCGATCAGGCACAACCTCATCTGGCTGGTCTTCCTGTTCTTCATCCCGACGCTTTTCGGGATGTTCCTCGCGGTCATCCTCGACCGTGAGATGCGGGGAAGCCGCTTCTACCAGACGGCGTTCTACCTGCCGGTGGTCCTGTCACTGGCCCTCATCGGCTTCATCTGGCAGCTGTTCTACTCACGGGACCAGGGGCTGCTCAACCAGGTCCTGGGCACCCAGATCGACTGGTACGGCGACCCGAACATCAACCTGTGGTCCGTGCTCTTCGCCACCGCCTGGCGGCACACCGGGTACATCATGCTCATCTACCTGGCGGGTCTGAAGGGGGTCGACGTCTCCCTTCGGGAGGCCGCTGCCGTCGACGGGGCCAGTGAGGTCAAGACGTTCTTCACGATCATCTTCCCGGTGATGCGGCCCATCAACCTCATCGTCATCGTCATCGTCGTCATCGAGTCACTGCGTGCCTTCGACCTCGTCTGGATCATCAACAAGGGTCGCAACGGCCTCGAGATCATCGCGGCCCTGGTCAGTCAGAACGTCATCGGCGAAGCCACCAGGTACGGCTTCGGCTCGGCCCTGGCAGTGATCATGATGATCATCTCGTCGGTCTTCATCACGCTCTACCTTCGAGCCGTGTTCTCCGAGGAGAGGCAGCCATGAGCACCGCGACGCCGGTGGCCGCGACCACCCCCGACAAGCCGTCCACGCGTGGATCCTCGAAACGGGTCGAGGGCGGGGTCATCAACCGGCCCCGCGGTCGGATCGCGACGATCATCATGTTCGTGCTGGCCCTGCTCTGGCTCTTCCCGCTCGTCTGGGCGCTGGTCAACTCGTTCCGGGACTACAACTACACCCAGGTCAACGGCTACCTCTCGTTCGGCGGCTGGACGCTGGACAACTACCAACAGGCCTGGACACAGGGCAACTTCGGTCTGCACTTCAAGAACTCTCTCTTCATCACGGTCCCGGCCGTCCTGCTCACGCTCTTCCTCTCCTCGCTGGTCGCGTTCGTGCTCGCACGCTTCAGCTACCGGTTCAACCTCGTCATGCTGGGCGTCTTCCTGGCGGCGAACCTCCTGCCACCGCAGGCGTTGCTCATTCCCGTGTTCCGGATGTTCCGCGAGATTCCGCTCCCCACCTTCATGAGCGACACGGGCACCATGCTCAACAGCTTCTGGGCCCTGATCCTCGTCAACACCGCCTTCCAGCTCGGCTTCTGTGCGTTCGTGCTGAGCAACTACATGAAGACGATCCCCAAGGAGATCTACGAGTCGGCCGAGATCGACGGGGCGAGTATCTGGCGCCAGTACTGGCAGCTGACCATGCCGCTGGTCCGACCGGCTCTGGCGGCCCTGGCGACCCTGCAGGTGACCTGGATCTACAACGAGTTCTTCTGGGCGACGGTGCTCCTCTCGCGCGGCGACAAGTTCCCGGTCACGTCCGCGCTGAACAACCTGCGCGGACAGTTCTTCGTCGACACCAACCTCGTCGCGGCCGGTTCGATCATCGTCGCGCTCCCCGTGCTCATCGTCTTCTTCGTCCTGCAGAAGCAGTTCGTCTCGGGTCTGACCCTCGGCTCCACGAAGGGTTAGCCGACACGGGGCGGTGCAGAGCGCGCCGGAGCGGCCTGGCAGGATCGTCCCGTCCGTGCTGCCGGGTCGAGAAGGAGTATGCCGATGACCGTCCGCGGTGACCGCACCTGGTTGGTGGCCGTGGCCGCCTCGCTCTGGGGCCTGTCCGCGTTGTGGCGCTCACCTCTCGCCCGGGACTACCCGTCGCTCGCCATCGTGTTCTGGGAGCACGTCATCATCGTCGTCCTCGTCTCGCCCTGGGTCGTCCCCGCCGTGCAGCGGCTGCGTCGGGTCAGTGCGCGGACCCAGGGCGCCGTGCTCGTCATCGGTGCGGGCTCCTCGGCACTGGCCACGACGTTGTTCACCGCGGCGTTCCGGCTGGGCGACCCGATCACCCCGCAGGTGTTGCAGAAGCTGCAGCCGCTCATCGCGGTCCTCCTCGCCGCGGTCATCCTCGGCGAGCGGCTGCGCCCCCGTTTCGCGCTGTTCCTCGTCCCCGGCGTCGTCGGAGCCTGGCTGCTCGCGTTCGCGGACCCGTTGGGGGTCACGGTGGCCGGAGCTCAGGCGGCGTTGCTGGCCGTCGGTGCGGCGGCGCTGTGGGCGGCCGGCACCGTCCTCGGCCGGCTGGCGAGTGCCGAGCTGCGCTTCCGCGACCTCACCGCCCTGCGGTTCACCGTGGGTTTGCTGACGCTCGGTCTCATCGCAGGGCTGACCCGCACCCCGGTGTCGTTGCCGTGGAGCCTCGCGCCGTCGCTCGTGCTCCTCGCCCTCGTCCCGGGGCTCCTGGCGCTCGTCCTCTACTACCTGGCGCTCGGCCGCACCCCCGCCTCCCGGGCGACGATGGCCGAGCTCGCGTTTCCCCTGACCGCCGCGTTCATCGGGGTCGTCGCGTTCGCGGCCCGTCCGACCCCGACTCAGTGGCTCGGCTTCGTCATCGTCCTCGTCACCGTCGTGGCGCTGGCCATCCACGAGCAGCGTGCCGAGCACCCCGCTGTCGCCGTTCCGGTCCGGGCCGAGGACGCGGTGCCGGTCCGCACCCGTTGATCGACCCGGGCACCCACAAGGCTGCGGCAACACCCGAACTACGACCGGGCACCTGCACATGCAGATGTCAGGTCGTGGTTCGGGTGCTGCGGTCGCCGTTCGGGCGAGTGGACCTCAGGTGTCGCGGTCGATCCGCCCGTGCGGTGAGCCGTGCACCTAGAGCCGGCGGTACCTGTCGTGCCGAGCGGCCATCCGGACCTCGGGCTCCATCCTCGTCAGCCTGGTCAGCTCGTGCGCGATCGCCTGGGCCATCCGGCGGGAGAACTCGACCGGCTCCTCGGCGGCGTCCGGGCGCTCGGCGACGATGCGGTCCACGATCCCGGCCGCCAGCAGGTCCAGGGACCGCACCCGCTGGCGGTCCGCGATCTCGGGTGCGCGGTCCGGCGTCCGGTACAGGATCGCCGACGCACCCTCCGGCGGCAGCGGCGACAGCCACGAGTGCTGGGCGCAGATGACCCGGTCGGCCGGCATGAGCGCGATGGCGCCACCGCCGGTGCCCTGCCCGAGCAGGACGCAGACGGTCGGCTCCGGCAGCGCGACGAGCTCGGCGAGCGAGCGCGCGATCTCCCCGGCCATGCCGCCCTCCTCGGCCTGCTTCGACAGGGCCGCGCCCGAGGTGTCGATCAACGAGACCAGAGGGATTCCGAGCTCGTGGGACAGCCGCATACCGCGTCTGGCGACTCGCAGACCGGACGGGCTGAGCGGCTTCTCGGCTGCCTCGGCCTGGCGGTCCTGGCCGAGCACGACGCAGGGCACTCCTTCGAAGCGCGCGAGCGCGAGGAACAACGACCGGTCCCACTCTCCGGCGCCGGTCCCGAACAGCGGGATGACGTCGTCGGCGCCGTACCGCAGCACGGCCCGCACGCCCGGACGGTCCGGGTGGCGGGACCGGGTGATCGACTCCCACGCGGGCACGTCGGGCAAGCGCTCGAGCGGCACATCCTCGACGGGCGGCTGCTCCCGCGGGGCCAGCACGAGCGAGAGGAACCTGATCGCGATCTCGCGCAGGTCCTCGACGGGGAGCACCGCGTCGAGCAGGCCGTGGTCCCAGAGGTTCTCGGCGGTCTGGACGCCGTCCGGGAACGGCTTGCCGTACAGCGACTCGTAGACGCGGGCGCCGAGGAAGCCGATCGTCGCGCCGGGCTCCCCGACGGTGACGTGACCGAGCGAACCCCAGGAGGCGAAGACGCCGCCGGTGGTCGGATGGCGCAGGTAGGTGATGTAGGGCAGGCGGGCCGCCTTGAATGCTCCGACCGCGGCGGTGATCTTGACCATCGTCACGAACGCCGGCGTGCCCTCCTGCATGCGTGTGCCGCCGGAGGTCGGCGCGGCGAACAGCGGGATGCGCTCCTCGGTGGCGCGCTCGAACGCCCGCACGATCCGCTCGGCGGCGGCCCGGCCGATCGAGCCGGCCAGGAAGTGGAACTCACCGACGATGGCCGCGACCCGGTGGCCCCCGATGCGGCCCTCGCCGGTGACGATCGACTCGTCGGTGCCGGCCCGTTCCGCCGCGGAGGCGAGGGTCGCCGCATACTCCGATCCGTCCTCGGCCACCCGCAGCGGTGCCTCGTCCCACGAGAGCCACGTGCCCTCGTCGAGGACCGCCGCGATGAGCTCGGCGGAGTTCGGTCGGCGCGGCCGGTTCTCAGCCATCGCCGTGGTCCAGGGAGTCCAGCCACGCGCGGACGGACGCGTTGTGCTCCCCGAGGCGGGGCGGCGGCAGGTGCTCGGCGCGGCCTCCGGCGAACGGGTTGTCGTCGAGGCGGATCGGCGAGCCCGGCAGCGTGATCTCGCCGAGGACCGGGTGGTCGACGCCGAGCAGCAGATGCTGGCTCGCGACCTGGTCCCACTGGTAGACCTCGTCCATCGTCCGCACGCGACCGGCCGGGATGCCGATCTCGGCGAGTCGGGCGAGCAGGTCCTCGCTCGCATACTCGGCGAAGACACCGTTGACCGTCTCGATCACGAGAGGGAGGTTGCGGACCCGGTCGGCGTTGGTGGCCATGCCGGGGGTGGCCGGGTCGATGCCGAACGCCGTCGCGAACTTCACCCACAGGCCCTCGCTGCCGCACGCGATCTGGAGCTTGCCGTCCGCGCACTCGAACAGACCGTACGGCGAGATCGAGGGGTGGTGGTTCCCCTGGGCGCGGGCGACCTTCCCGGCGACCGTGTATGCGGTGCCCTGGAAGGCGTGCACCCCCACCACCGCGGCAAGCAGGGAGGTGCGCACGACGCGCCCCCGCCCGGTCAGGTGGCGCTCGTTGAGGGCGGCGACGACGCCGAAGGCGCCGTGCAGACCGCCGAGCAGGTCGGCGATCGGCACACCCACGCGCTGCGGGTCGTCCGGTCCGGGTCCGGTGATGGACATCAGTCCCGCCTCGCCCTGGGCGATCTGGTCGTAGCCGGCGCGGCCGCCCTCGGGGCCGTCCTCCCCGAAGCCGCTGATCTTGAGGATGACGAGCCGCGGGTTCAGCTCGTGCAGACGCTGGACGGTGAAGCCGAGGCGGTCGAGGACACCCGGGCGGAAGTTCTCGATGAGGACGTCGCCCGCCGCCACGAGCCGGGACAGCATGTCCGTGCCGTCCTCGCTCTTCAGGTCGAGCGTCACGGACTCCTTGTTGCGGTTGCACGACAGGAAGTACGTGGAGATCGGGTCGTCCTCGGGTCCGACGAAAGGCGGCCCGTAGCCGCGGGTGTCGTCGCCTGTGCCGGACTCGACCTTGATGACGCGGGCGCCCATGTCGCCGAGCATCATCGCGGCGTGCGGGCCGGCGAGTGCGCGTGAGAGGTCGATGACGACGATGTCCTGCAGCGGTGCGGTCACGGCACTCACTCAACCACGCCCGGCGTGGTCGCTGAGTTGGCACCCCTTGCCAAAGGTCGCCAACGGACTTGGTAGGTGTTCCGAGAGGCGAGGAGGGGTTTCCTTTTCTTCCTTGGGAAGGAAACGCCGGGTTTGGGACACAACCCTTCTTTCCCGATGGTGGGGATTCCTTCCATGGGAAGAAATCGCGTCACCCCTCAGCTCGACAGCGACTTCAGGGTGATCCCGGTGCGTCCGCCGAGGTGCGCGGCCTGGGCGAGGAACAGCTCGGCGGCCGAGATCGCGTCGGTGAGCGCCTCGTGGGCACGGTAGCGGGGGAGCCCGAAGTGGTCACGAGCCGCCTGCAGCCGCAGCACCCCCGGTCGGACCTCGTCGTCGGAGGCGATCCGCAGCACTCGCCGCTGCAGTGCCATGGTGTCGATCGAACGCGTCAGGAGCGGCGCGCCGTAGAGCCGTTCGCAGGCCCGCGACAGGAACCCGACCTCGACCGGGGCGTGATGTGCGACAAGGGTGCGTCCGGCCAGCGCCGCGAGCAGCGCGGGCAGCGCCTCGGAGAGCGGCAGGCCGGCCGCCAGCCGGTCGTCGGTGAGGCCGTGGATGCCGGCGGACTGCCCTACCTCTCCGTCGGGCACGACGAACAGGTGCTCGGCGCCCCGGTGGACGAGCGCTGGGCCGTCGACGGGGATCAGCCCGATCGACAGGATCTCGTCGGTGCGCTCGTCGAGTCCGGTCAGCTCGAGGTCCACGGCGAGGTAGCGACCCTCGAGCCAGTCGATGCGCGGGTCGTCGATCGGCACCTCGAGGAAGTCGCGCAACGGCCCCGGAGGCGTCGCCCTCGCCGCGGCCGCCCGCCTGCTGTCGAGGGAGCGCCGGAACAGCATCCGCCGCTCAGCCCTGGTCGGGGTATGCGGTGGTCAGGACCGACTGCGCCTGCCGGACGATCTGGAACGCGTCGCGGAGGTGGCGCTTCTCGAACTGGCTGAGCTCGTCCGGAGGGACGAAGTCGTCGGGCTCCGCCCCGGCCCGGACCTGGCGGGCCTGGTGCCGCAGCCGGACATAGGAGATGAACTCGAAGGCGTCCTTGAGGTCGGCGATGCGCTCGGCGCTGAGCCGCCCGGTTCCTTCGACCGCGGTGAGTCGCAGCTGGGTGTTCACCTGCGGGAGGCCCCCGGCTAGCGCATACACCCTGGCGAGGTCGACGACGAGGCGCACGCCGCGGTCCTTGAGGTCCAGGGTGTCGGCGTGCTCGCCGCCCTTCTCGAGGACGAAGCCGCGGAAGAAGCCGATCGGCGGTTGGGTGCGGGTCGCCTGGGCAGCGAGGTGGCCGAGGAACGGCATGCTGTCGGCCGTCTCGGCGAGCGCCGCCCGCTGCAGTTCCTCGAACAGTCGCGCGTCGCCGTGCAGCGGGCGCAGGTCGAAGAAGGACCGGACCCGGTGGACGGTGTCGTCGGAGGGGTTCTCGACCCACCTCGCCACGGTGTCGAGCCACCGGGAGAGACCTTGGCGCATCTGCGGGTTCGTCGCCATCAGGCCGGCGGTGCAGTAGCGGTAGCCGCACGCGGCGAGGCCGTCCGAGACGAACGTCGCCAGCTCGCTCAGGTAGTCGGCGTAGGCGTCCCCGTCCGGACCGGCGAGGGTCTCGTCGTTCAGGATCAGCGCGTGGTCCTGGTCGCTGGACAGGCCGTGCTCGAGCCGCCCGGCCGAGCCGAGCGTGAGCCAGCAGTACGGACCCGGAGGCGGTCCGAGCCGCACCTCGGCCAGCTCGATGAGCCGCCGCTCGATGGCGTCTGCGATCGCGGTCACGACCCGGCCGATGTCGTCGGCGGTGGCGTCCTCGGTGACGAGCTGGCCGACGATCTCGGCCACCCTGGGCTGCACGGCGGCGAGCTGCTCGACGGTGGTCATCTTCTGGATGTCGCCGGCGATGTAGACCGGGTTGGCGCGCTCGAGGCGCATCAGGTCCGTGCTGCTCACGAGGCCGACCACGCGGCCGCCGTCGGTGACGGGCATGTGGTGGATGTTCTTGGCGACCATCGACAGGAGCAGCTCGAACGCCATCGACTCGACCGGTGCGCTGATCGGGTCGGCGGTCATGATGGCGCTCACTGGCTGCTCGATGTCGCGGCCCTCGGCGACGACCCGGTTGCGGAGGTCGCGATCGGTCATGATGCCGACGAGCTCGTCCTCGGCCATGACGAGCAGGCTCGAGACCCGCTCGTCGCGCATCGTCTCGGCGGCGCTGCGGATGGTCGTCGCCGGCGTCACCCACAGGGGTGCGCGGCGGATGATGTCGCCGACCTTGGTCTTGAGCACGGTGGTGCCGCGGTCGGCGGTGTGCACGGCGCGTACAGCCATCCGCATCGTCTCGCTCAGCGAGTGCTGGAAGAACACCGACCACATCGGCTGGGTCCGCGACAGCTCGCGGAACACCTCGCCCGGCATGACGAGGACGAGTGAGTCCTCGATCGCGGTGAGGGTGAACGGCGCGATGCCGTCCGAGAGGAGTGCGGCCCAGCCGAAGCACCGTCCGGTGTCGTAGCGGTCTACGAGCCCGCCGTGCGGGTCACGGACCTCGACCGCGCCGGAGCGCAGGACGAACATCTCGTCGTTGTGACTGCCCGCCGCGACGATCTCGGTGTCGCGGCGGTAGTAGCGCGTCGTCAGGCGCGGCGGCAGGCCCCGCAGCACGCTTTCGGGCAACGCCTCGAACGGCGCGTGCGCGACAAGGAACTCCTGGACCTCCACCAGCTCTGCGACCACACCGCGATCCTGCCAGCACGGGTCGCTCCACGTGCGCGGTTGTGATGCGATCGTCGCCGGGCGGCGCCGAATCCACACTTCAGCGGGCTTGTGTCATGGAGACACGCCGACCGCGTCGCGCTGTCGTCGGCGTGTCTCCATGACACAACAGGGGGCGGGGGTCAGAGCCAGTCGACGTCCGCGGCGTTCGCGCCCGAGGCGAGTCGCGCATACCCCGGACCGCGGTCGAAGAACGGCTCCTCGCTGCGCGTGGCGCGCATTCGTTCGCGCAGCTCGTCGCTCGCCTGCACGTCGACGACCGGCTGGTCCGTGGTCCCGGAGGCGACGACGCCGTATGCGGTGCGCGCCCCCGCGAAGGAGACCTTGCCCCAGCGCAGGTCACGCTCGACCTCGTCGTACGGACGCGTCAGGGGGTCGCCCCAGCCCCCGCCGCCGGTGGTCCGGATGCGGATGACCTGCCCCGCCCGGACGAGCTCGGCGTCGGCGAGTGCGTCGACCTCCCGCTCGTCCGGGCCGCCCGGGTCGATCGTCACCTGGAACGGCGCCCCGGCCTTGCCACCCTTGACGCCCCAGCAGGCGAGGATCGAACGGTCGGCGATGGACATGAAGTGCGCGTCCTTGAGCATTCTGATGTGCTTCTCGTAGCCGAGGCCGCCGCGGTACCGTCCCGCGCCGCCGGAGTCGACGGCCAGGCCGAGCCGCTCGACGATGAACGGGAAGCGGCTCTCGGTGAACTCGGTCGGCAGGTTGCGGCTGTCCGGAACGACGTGGATCGTGTCCTCGCCGTCGGCGTAGTACCGGCCACCCGAGCCGCCGCCGAGCACCTCGCGCATGAGGTAGCTGTTGCCGTCACGGTCCTCGCCGTAGACGCCGGTGTAGCGGATCGTCTCCTGGTCGGCCGGCATCTGCCCGTCGACCGCCTTGGCGACCACGCCCGCGAGGACGCCGAGGAGCCGGAGGATGACGAAGGTCCGGGCGTTCGTCGGCGCCGGGTAGACCGGGGTGAGCAGCGTGCCCTTCTCGGGGAAGCGCATCTCGATGAGCGGCACGATGCCCTCGTTGACGTCGAGCTCGGCCATCCGTTCGGGGGTGTCGGCGAGGTTGCGCAGGATCGGGGCGAGCCACTTCTTGAGGAAGTTGCCGCCGACATAGTCGCCGCAGTGGTTGATCGGCCCCTTCGCCTGGGCCGCCGTTCCGGTGAAGTCGACGATCAGCCGTGGACCGGCAGGGCGGTTGTTCTCCGGGTCGGCCGGTGCGTCGCTGACCTTGGTGAGTGTGATCCGCTGGGTGTGCAGCGTCGGCTCGTCGACGCCGTCGTGCTCGGCGTAGTCCTCCCAGACGTAGGTGCCGTCGGGGATCTTCGAGAGAATCTCGCGGCGGTAGGTCTCGGTCGTCGCGTCGAGGATGGCGTCGAAAGCGCCCTCGACCTGGTCGCGGCCGTAGCGGTCGAACAGCTCGGAGAGCCGGCGTGCGCCCATCAGACACGCCGAGCACTCGGCGTCGAGGTCGGCCGCCAGGCTGTCGGGCATGCGGGAGTTGCGGGTCATGATCCGCAGCGCCGCCTTGTTCGGGACACCCTGGTCCCACAGCTTGATCGGCGGGACCGACAGCCCCTCCTCGAACACGCTCGTCGCGCCGCTGGGCATCGAGCCTGGGCAGCCGCCGCCGATGTCGTCGTGGTGCCCGAAGGCCTGGACGAAAGCGACGACCTCGGGCCCTCGACCATCGTCGTGGAACACCGGCACGGTGACGCACAGGTCGGGCAGGTGGCCGATGCCGCCCTCGGACTCGTAGACGTCGTTGTGGAAGAACACGTCTCCCTCGCGCATCTCCGACAGCGGGAAGTCGCGCGCGACCGGGTGGACGAGGGCCGAGTAGGACCGGCCGGTGAGCTTGCGCAGCTGGCGGTCGTGGATGCCCGCGCGGAAGTCGTGGGCGTCACGGATCATCGGGGAGCGGCTGGTGCGGCCGATGGCCGTCTCGACCTCCATCTCGACGCTCGCCAGGGTGCCCTGGACGATCTCGACGAGGATCGGGTCGACGGACGCCCCCTCCGGCGTCAGTCGACCGCCGTGCTCGTATGCGGTGGGCAGGCCGGCCGGGTTGTCCGGCTTGGCAAGGACGTAGTCCATGTCGACAGCGGTCATCGAACCGCACCTTCCTTCGTGATGACGAGATTGCCGTAGTCGTCGACCCGGACGACGAACCCGGGGTGGACGGGGATCGTCGAGCCGAACTCCTCGACGATGGCGGGACCGGCGAAGGCGTCGCCGGCGCCGAGGCGCTCGCGGGCGTAGACGGTCGTCGGGACGTACCCGTCGGTGGCGTCGAAGCAGACGTCGCGGGTTCCTGTGACGGCCCGCTCGGCGAGCTCGCCGTCGCCGCCCGGGACGGCGAGGATCTCCGGACGGGTGATCGGCCCGATGCCGGTGACGCGCAGGTTGACCCACTCGACGTGCTGGTCGCGGTCACCGCGGAAGTCGTAGCCGTAGAGCTGGCGGTGCTCGCTGTGGAAACGGTCGGCGATCGTCGCGACGAACCGCTCGTCGACGGGACCCTCGGGAGCCGGGACCCGGACCTCGAACGCCTGCCCGACGTAGCGGACGTCGATCGTGCGGTCGAAGCGATGCGACTCGAAGGAGAAGCCCTCCTTGTCCAGTGCGGCACGGGCCTTGCCGGTGAGGTCGTCGATGATGCCCTGGACCACCGCGTGGTCGAGCGCGGACTCGCGCGCCACATGGGTCTGCACGTAGTCGTTCTTGACGTCCACCGTGAGCAGCCCGAAGGCGCTGACGTTGCCTGGGTTCGGCGGCACGACGACCCCGGCGAGGTCGAGGATGTCGACGAGCCGGCAGGCGAGGAGCGATCCCGAGCCGCCGAAGGTCGTGAGCATGAAGTCGCGGACGTCGAGCCCTCGCTTGACGCTCACCTGGCGCAGGGCGTTCGCCTGGTTCCACGCCGAGATCTCGAGGATGCCGGTGGCGCAGCGCTCGAAGTCGAGTCCGAGCTTGCCGGCGAGGTTCTCGATGCCGGCGCGCGCGGCGTCCACATCGAGCGGGATCTCGCCGCCGAGCAGGTGCGGAGGGATCCGGCCGAGCGTGACGTGCGCGTCGGTGATGGTCGGCTCGGTGCCGCCCTTGGCGTAGCAGAGCGGGCCGGGGTCGGCGCCGGCCGACTGCGGTCCGACCTTGAGCGCACCCTCGGGCGAGATCCATGCGATGGAGCCGCCGCCCGCGCCGACGGTCACGACGTCGATCATCGGGATCTTGCTCGGGTAGGCGCCGACCGAGCCCTCGGTCGTGAGCGTGGGCTGGCCGTCGAGGACGACCGAGACGTCGGTGCTCGTGCCGCCGCCGTCGCACGTGAGGACCTTCGGGAAGCCGGCCTTCTGCGCGATGAGCGCCGCGCCGAGCGCTCCCGCCGCCGGCCCGGACAGGACGGTGGTGATCGGCTGGTGCACGACCTCGTCGGCGGAGAGCACCCCACCGTTGGACTTCATGACGTAGAACGGAATCCCACGGGGAGGCTCCGCCCCCCCGTGCACCCCCCCGGACTGCTCGGAGCTCGCTGCGCTCGCGCGACCCTCTGTTGCGTCGAACGAAGCTCCTTCGTCGCCGTTCGCCGAGACGAAGTCGGCGAGCCGGTCGTGGATGTTCGTCACGTAACGGCTGACGTTCGGCTTGACCGCCGCGTCGACGAGGGTGGTCATCGAGCGCTCGTACTCGCGGTACTCGCGCAGCACCTCGCTGCTGATCGAGACGACGGCCTCGGGATGCTCCGCGCGGAGGATGTCCCGCATCCGGAGCTCGTGGGCGTCGTTGGCGTAGGCGTGCAGGAAGCAGACGCCGATCGTCGTGATGCCCTTGTCCCGGAACCACCGGGCGACCGTGCGGGCCTGCTCCTCGTCGAACGGCCGGATCTCGCCGCCCTCGAAGTCCATCCGGCCCGCGACCGTGCGCACCCGGTCGGCCGGCACGATCCGCTCCGGCTTGACCCAGAAGTACGAGTTGCCGTATCCGTCCGGCACCGACTGGCGGGCGATCTCGAGCATGAACTCGTAGCCCTCGGTCGTGATGAAGCCGAGCTGCTCGACCTTGCCCTCGAGGAGCTTGTTCGTTGCCACGGTCGTGCCGTGCGAGACGGCCGTGATGTCGGTGCCGCTCGCGCCCATCAAGCCGAGGATCTTCTCGATTCCGGTGATGAACCCGTCGGCCGGGTTGCTCGGCGTGCTCGGGGTCTTCGTCGTGAGCAGCTCGCCCGAGTCCTCGTCGACGGCGACGACGTCGGTGAAGGTGCCGCCGGTGTCGATCCCGATGCGGATCCGCCGGTGCTCACTCGTGCTGATGTCCCTGGCCTGGTCGGCCGTCACTTCCGTCATGCGTCCATCAAACCGTCGAGCCGCGCGTCGATCGTTGGCAGTCCTTGCCAACGACCGGGCGCTCCTCCGGCAGACCTCGCCAGACCGCATGACGCGACGTGGATAGGACGTCTACTCCGCCAGGAGACAGATGCTCCCCGGGGAGACCTTCGGTTCGTGCCGAGACCGCAATGTCCGGTGATCGGCGGAGGTTGTGTCGCGCGACGGAGGTTGTGTCGCGCGGGAACGGACCGGCGGCGGTATGCGTCGGGCGCCGCGGCGGGTCAGATCGCCCAGTCCGGGGACCGGTCGAGCACGAACCGCCGACCACGGACCTTGTCGACGTCGATGGCGAAGACGTGGTCCTTCCTCGTCGGGACCCATGGTCGGAGCCGGGCCACGACGTCGGCGGTGCCCGGCTCGTCGGTGATCTCCCGCGCGATGCCGTGCACGAGCACGCTCCACGCGTGGTCCTCGTCGTAGTGGTCGGTCTGCAGGGCGACGTCGTCCTCGATCTTCAGGGCGAAGAACTTCGACCCCTCGGCGGTTCGGAAGACGATGCGCGACCCGTCGACGACGTAGTTCACGGGGGTGATGCGGGTCCTGCCTCGAAGGCGGTATCCGATCCGACCGAAGGACGTGGAGCGCAGCAGCTGCCAGCTCTCCTCACGGCCGATCTTGCTCACCACGCCGTCACCGCGCGTCATCGCGATCCCTTCCGCCGAGCGATGGACACCACCGGTGTCCTCCGGTGCAACCCTATGCCCCGACGTCCCGTCACCGTCAGGAGTGTGACGCACCGCTTCGAGGAAGGACCAGCGTGAAGGTCGCACCCTGTCCCCGGCCCGCGCTTCTCGCGGTCAGAGTGCCCCCGTGGGCGGTCGCGATCCGCCGGGAGACCGTCAGGCCGATTCCGGAGCCCTCGTCTCCGGACCCCTGCTCGGGCCGCCGTCTACCCGGCACCCGGTAGAAGCGCTCGAAGACCCTCTCGACATCGGCGGGGTCGAGACCCTCACCGGTGTCCTCGACGCGTGTCACCAGCGTCTCACCGGCGGACTCGACCGACACGCTCACGCGGCCCCCCGAGGGGGTCGCCCGGAGCGCATTGCCGACGAGGTTGGTGATGACCTGGGCGACGCGGTCGGCGTCGACCTCCGCACGCAGCGGTGGGTCACCGACCCGCACGACCAGCTCGACGCCGGCATCCTCTGCCTGGGGGCGCAGCCGCTCGGCGGCCTGACGCACGACCTCGGTGAGGTCGGTCTCCTTCACCGAGAGGTCGAGACGCCCCTCCTCGGCCCGGGAGAGGGAGGACAGGTCGTCGGAGAGCCGGCGCAGCCGGCGCAGCTCGCCGGAGACCAGCGCGAGCGTCTCGTCGTCGGCGGGGAGAATCCCGTCGATCATCCCCTCGACGTAGCCGTCGACGACGGTGAGGGGAGTCCGCATCTCGTGGGCGACCTCACCGAGCAGCCGGACCCGCCGTTCCTCGGTCTCCCGGAGGGATGCGCCCAGCGTGCGCACGCTGTCGGCGAGGTCGTCCAGCTCGCGGGTGCCGGGTGCGGGCACGTCGACGTCGTACCTCCCCGAGGCCATCTCCTGGGTCGCCGAGCTGAGCCGCTCGAGCGGACGCGCCAACCGGTATGCGGCCGCCGCACCGATGGCGGCGGCTGCGAGGGCCCCGACACCCACTCCGACGAGCAGGGCCGAGTCCACGGCGGCGACGAACTGGTCGCGCATCATCCGTCCGGTACCGGGACCGCCACCGAGGCCCCGCATCCTGCGGTCCAGGGCCTGCGGTGCGAGGACCCGCACGAGGAGGAACGTGGCGGCGGCCCCCACCGCGGCGACGAGCAGATGGCTGACCACGAGCCTGACGGTGAGCCGGTTCATCATGTGCTCCCGCCGCGGCCCGGTCCCGCTGACGACGGCTCCCCGATGAACTTGTAGCCGACGCCGCGAACGGTGGCGATGAGTTCGGGAGCAACGGCGTCGTCTCCGAGCGCGCTCCGGATGCTCCGGACGTGCACGTCGACGACACGCTCGTCGCCGTAGAAGTCGTATCCCCAGACCTCCTCCAGAAGCTGGGCGCGGGAGAAGACGCGTCCCGGTGATCTGGCGAGAGCGCGCAGGAGGTCGAACTCGAGGGCGGACAGGGACACCGGCGACCCGTTGCGCGTGATCTCGCGACGCGACTCGTCGATGGTCAGGCCGACGAAGGTGAGCGGCCCGCCCCGCCCGCCGCCGGTCGGATCCTCGCCCTCGGGGATCCGCGAACGGCGCAGCACGGTCCGGACCCGGGCGACGACCTCACGCGGACTGAACGGCTTGGTCACGTAGTCGTCGGCACCACCCGAGAGGCCGATGATGCGGTCCACCTCCTCGGCGCGCGCCGTGACGAGGATGACGTAGACGTCCGACGTGCGGCGCAGGATCCGCAGCACCTCGAGCCCGTCGAGGTCCGGGAGGCCGATGTCGAGGAGCACGAGGTCGGGTGGGTCCTGGCTCTCCGTCGCCTCGTGGAGGGCGTCGGCACCGGTGCCCGCCAGGACGACCTCGAACCCGTCGGCCTCGAGGTAGGCCCGGAGCAGCTCGCGGATCGACGGCTCGTCGTCGACGACGAGGATGCGGCGCGCCATGGTGCCTTGAGCTCCTTCCGCGTGCGGTTCTTCCCGCCCGGCAACGACCGGACCGGGGACCCTCCGAGCGTAGGGCCCCCGGTCTTGCTCACCGGTCCGAGGTCGTGGGCGTCACGTCAACCGGCCGTGTCGTCATTCGGCTGTGTGTTCATTCGCTCGTGTCGTCGTTCTCGAGCTGGTCCCGGAGCCAGCAGTCGCTCAGACCCGCGCTCGGTCCGGGACCCCAGGGACGGATGCCGTCCTCGTCGCTCGGCGACTGGCGGAGCATCTGTCCGTTGCCCGGCCCACGGCCCGTGCCGCCGCCCTGGCCGACGTTGCCCCACGGCCCGTTCTGCATCGGCCCGTTGTGCCGGCCGGGGCGGTACCGCATACCGTCCCCGGTGCCGTCGGGCAGGCCGCCTTCTGAGGCCATGGTGTAGGTGGTCAGGTGGTGCTGGGAGCCGGCGAGGAGACGTTCGAGCACGGTGCGGACATCGGCCTGGTCGGTCTCCTCGATCATCGCCTCGAGATCGGCGATGTCCCGCTCCTCGAGCTCGATCCCGACCTGGAAGGCCGCATCGAGACTCCCGCTTCCCTCGCTCAGCCATCGGTCGTAGAGGGACTGGAGCTCGGGGAAGGCATAACTGCCGGCCTCCAGACCGTCGGAGGGGTCTGCGACGCCGTAGCGCTCGAGCAGCAGGCCGACCTGGTCGAAGTGGCGCTGCTCGCTCGTCGTGATCCGGCTCATCGGGCGGGCGCCGTCATGCTCGATGGCGAGTGCCGCATACAGGTCGCGCGCCATCCGCTCCTCCTCGCGGGTGAAGCGCAGCTGCTCTGCCAGCCCTGGGTCGAGCGCGGCCGCTGTGGCCACCGCAGGGGCGGGCGTCGTGGTCTGCGCCGTTCCGACCGCCTGTGCCGTGGCCGCGAGCCCGACGAGCGATGCCGCCGAGACGACGACCAGGATGTTGCGTGTCATGGTCTTCATCGGGTCCTCCTTCGTGAGATCGATCTGCTGATGCAATCGATTCAACGCGGAGCCCGTGAAGGGCCCCGGCCGGAGTTCGTGAAGGCTCTGTGAATCCGGAAGGAGCTGCGACAGTGAGGCCCCGCGACGCCGGTGTGCCGGATCGGCGTCATCGCACTGCGTCGGCACACCGCTGCCGGGTCCCCGCCCCCGGTGCCGCCTCAGTGCGGGAAGGACGTCTTCGCGGGCGCCTCGAGATCATCGCGGTGGTTGCGGATGAGGTCGAGGTTGCGGTCGCGCAGGTGGTCGAACGCCTGCGGGATGTTCGAGCCCGGAGTGAGCGAGGCAAGGGCCTCGTCGGGGTCGAGCCGGGCCGAGACCCAGCCCTCGTGCGAGGCAGCCTTGGCGACGATGTGACCGATCGGCGTGACGATGTGGCTGTTGCCGAAGAAGTGCACCCCGGCCGGGTCGATTCCGGTCGCGTTCGGGGCGACGATGAACACGTGGTTGTCGTATGCGCGAGCCCGCGAGGTGAGCTCGAAGACGTCCGCCGAGCGCAGCAGCGCCGTCGGCCGGAGGATCACCTCGGCCCCCCGCACCGCCTGGATGCGGGACAGCTCGGGGTAGTCGCCGTCGAAGCAGATGATCATGCCGATCCGGCCGAGGTCGGTATCGCACACGGCCACCGTGTCACCGGGGGTGACCCAGCCGCCGCCCGAGACGGCCTCGCTGCAGAACGGGTGCGTCTTGCGGTACACCCCGAGGATGGCGCCGTCCCGGTCGATGAGCACCGCCGAGTTGTACACGATGCCGCGCTCCGGACCGCGCTCGTAGGTGCCGACGCACAGGACCGCGTCCAGCTCGCGAGCAAGGTCGGCGAAGGGAGCGACGAGGGTATGCGTGGCGTCCCCGCGCGCGGGAAGCTCGCTCACGAGGTCCCACAGGTCCTCGGTCGAGCAGTCCGGCGTGAAGCCGGTCGTCACCGTCTCCGGCAGCACGATGAGCTCCGCGCTGGTCGCCTCGTGACAGCGCCGCGTCCACATGATCGCGTGCTCGATGTTGGCCTGGACAGACTCGGGGGACAGCGGCTCGGTGCGCGGGGCGACCTGCACCGCGGCCGCGGTGAAGGCCCTCATCGCCGCCGCCCGAGCCGCGAGCCGAGCAGGACGCCGATGGCGACGAGCGCACCTCCGAGGACGGTGCCGAGCACGAAGCCCTTGGCATCGCCGAGGTCGAAGCCCCCCGGTGCGGGCGCCCGCCCGGCGTAGACCGCACCGACCCCGGGCGTGGGGGCCTGCGCCGCCGGGGCTCCGGCCATGGCGAGCTCCGGCTCGACGGCGACCGCACCGCCGGTCGCGATGTCGTTGTCGAGCGCGGTGAAGAACTCGCCTGCCATCTTCCGGGTCACGCCGGCGAGCATCCGCTGACCGACCCCGCCGATCGTCCCGCCGACGGTCGCGTCGGCGTCGTAGGAGAGCACCGTGCCACCGCCGTCGTGCGGCGCGAGCCGCACGTCGACGACCGCGTCGATCGTCCCGGGAGCGCCGCTGCCGCTCGCCTTCATCCGCAAGGACTGCGGCTCGTCCTTGTCCGTGATGGCCACCTGACCGTCATACGTTCCCTTGATCGCCGCCACACCGGCGGTGACGCGCATGGCGTACTCGTCGGGGCCGGTCGTGGTCAGGCTCTCGCAGCCGGGCAGGCACCGGGCGAGCACGGCGGGGTCGAGCATGGCTCCCCAGACCTGGTCGACCGGCGCGGTGAGGGTGTTGCTTCCGGAGATCTTCATGAGGCGTCCTTTCGGGCGTGCGCGCGGCGCAGGGCCCAGAGCTCGGGCGGGCTGATCGGCATCGAGGTGATGGGGAAGCCCTCCGCGTCCTCGATCGCGGAGGCGATGACCGCGGTCACCGGGATGGTGCCGGCCTCGCCGGCGCCCTTGATCCCCAACGGGTTGAGCGGGCTCGGGGTCTCGAGGTGGTCGGTCTCGATGAACGGGACCTCCGAGGCGTAGGGCATGAGGAAGTCCATGAACGAGGCGTTGAGGAGCTGCCCGGACTCGTCGTAGACCATTCGCTCGTACAGGGCTCCACCGACTCCCTGGGCGACGCCCCCGTGCACCTGGCCCTCGACGATGAGCGGGTTGATCATGTTGCCGCAGTCGTGGACGACGCAGTAGCGCAGGATCCGGATCTCGGCGGTGACCGGGTCGGTCTCGACGATCGCCGCGTGCATGCCGTTCGCGAAGGTCGCCTGGGTGGGGGAGTAGAAGTCCTGGCCCTCGAGGCCGGGCTCGTCGTCGTCACCGATCGGCGGCTTCTCGACATCGAAGGTCCCGGCGAACTGGGTGGCCTTCTTGGCCGCCTCGTCGAAGGCGTAGCGGAGCGGGTTCGACATGACGGCGATGGTGCCCAGGTCGATGGAGCTGCCCGGGGCGCCCTTGACGGAGATGACGCCGTCCTCGATCTCGAGGTCCTCGGGCGAGACCTCGAGGGCGTCGGCGGCGATCCGCAGCGCCTTGGCGCGCACGACCTTGGCGGCGAGCGCGACGGCGTTTCCGCTCATGACCGCAGCCCGCGAGGCGAAGGTGCCCACCGCATACGCCATCCGACGGGTGTCGCCGGTGGTGACGTGGACGTTCTCGATCGGCACACCGAGCTCGTCGGCGACGATCTGGGCCAGCGAGGTCTGGTGGCCCTGGCCCTGGGTGGTCAGCCCGGTGGCGACGTTGACCCGCCCGTTCGTCTCGATCTGGATGTGCCCGCCCTCGTAGGGACCGACCCCGGTGCCCTCGACGTAGCAGCCGATGCCGAGCCCGACCTTGCGGCCCTCGGCCTCCGCCTGGGCGCGGTAGTCGGCGAAGTCGTCCCAGCCCACGAGCTCCTTGAGCTTGGCCAAGGACGCGGGGAAGTCGCCGGAGTCGTATTTGAGCGGGCGCCCGTCCTGGAACATCAGGCCGTGGTCGTAGGGCATCTCGTCGGGTTGGATGAAGTTGCGCGAGCGCACCTCGGCCCGGTCGATCCCGAGATGGGCCGCGATCGCGTCCATCGTCCGCTCCATGGCGAAGCAGCCCTGCGGGCGTCCCGCGCCGCGGTACGGCGTGACGAGCACCGTGTTGGTGTAGAGCGAGAAGAACTCGACGCGATAGGAGCCGGGCTTGTAGGGACCGAGCAGCTGGGTGGCGGTGATGATCGGCACGATGATGCCGTAGGGCGTGTAGGCGCCGTTGTCGTGCCAGAAGCGCACATCGAGCGCCAGCATGCGGCCCTCGTCGTCGAACCCGACGGTGACCTCTTGGAGCTGGCCGCGCTCGTGCGCCGAGGAGATGAAGTGCTCGCGGCGGTCCTCGGTCCACTTGACGTCGTGGTCGAGGTTGCGCGAGGCCCAGGGGACGAGGACCTCTTCAGGCCACGGGTGCATGATCTTGACCCCGAAGCCGCCGCCGACGTCCGGCGCGATGCACTCGACCTTCGCCAGCGGCAGGTCGAGCTTGGCGGCCACGCAGGCGCGCACGCCGGTCGAGGTCTGCGTCGAGGAGTAGACGCGCAGGGACTCGTCGTCGGAGTTCCACCGGGCGTAGACGCCCTTGCCCTCCATGGGCATGCACGCGCTGCGCTCGATGTCGAGCTCGAGAGTGAGGGTATGCGGTGCTCCAGCCATCGCGGACGTCACGTCGCCGACCTCCTGGACGAGGTGGGCCGAGACGTTGCCCGGCGCGTCCTCGTGGACGAGGTGCGCCGCCTCGCGGGCGTTCTCGATCCCGACGACCGGGGGGAGCTGCTCGTAGCGGACCACGATCCGGTCGACGGCGTCCTCGGCGACGTAGCGGTTGGTGGCCACGACCATGACGACGGCCTCGCCGACGTGGTTGACCTCGCCCTTCGCGAGGGGGTACCCGGTGCGGGCTGCGGTCAGGGCGGGGTGGGGGATGAGGACCGGGAGCGGCTCGCCGACGGCCCCGGGCAGGTCCTCGTGTGTGTAGATCGCGATGACGCCGTCGACGTCGACGGCGGCATCGGTGTCGATCTCGAGGATCCGCGCGTGGGCGTAGGGGCTGCGGACGAACGCGGCCTCGTAGGCGGTGTGACCGAGGTCGTCGAGGTAGCGGCCGCCACCGGTGAGCAGGCGGGGGTCCTCGCGTCGCTGGACCGGTGCGCCGAACTGCCTGGTCGTCATGCTCGCCCCCCCTCGTCGCGCGTGATCTCCTCGCGCTTGATCTCCGCGGCTCGCAGGACGCTCTTGATGATGTTCTGGTACCCGGTGCACCGGCAGAGGTTGCCGGAGATGAGCTCGCGGGCCTCGTCCTCGGTGGGGTCGTCGTGATCCTCGAGGTAGGCCGTGATCGTCGTGACGAAGCCGGGGGTGCAGAAGCCGCACTGGAGGCCGTGGCACTCGGCGAAGGCGCGCTGGACGTGGTTCATCGTCTCCGGCGTGCTGCCCAAGCCCTCGACCGTCGTGATCTCGTGTCGCTGGGCCTGGACCGCGAACATCAGGCAGGCCCGGGTCGGGCTGCCGTCGACGAGGACGGTGCAGGCGCCGCAGACCCCGTGCTCGCAGCCGACGTGGGTGCCGGTCAGGCGCAGGTCGTGGCGGAGGAAGTCGGAGAGCAGGCGACGGGCCGGCACCCGTGCTGAGCGGGCCACGCCGTTGACCGTCACGGTGACGTCGTGCATCTCGTCGGCGAGCAGGTCCGCGGCGGTCACGGCGGAGGTGGTCGTCGAGATCGGGCTCGAGGTCGTCGTGTCAGGCATGGGTCCCTCCGTGGGTAGCGCCGGCAGCGGCGGCGAACGCCCGCCGGGCCAGCTCGCCGGCGAGCATCCGTCGGTAGTCGGCGTCGGCATGGATGTCGGACTCGGGGGCGAGCGCGGCCTGGACCGGCTCGTCGATCACCGACCAGTCGGCCGAGTCGGGGTCCATCCCGCTCAGGATGTCGGTGAGGTCGACGACCCCCGGCACGTCGGTGACGGACACGAATGCGGCCCGGGCCGACGCGATCCGCCCGATCTCGTCGAGGGTGAGCACGGCGGCGACGCCGGCCAGGGCGTAGTCACCGTGACGCCGGGCGGACTCGAGGAAGGCGGTCCGGGTCCGGGCCGGGAAGCGTCCGAAGCGCACGGCCTCGACGATCTCGTCGTGCTCGAGCGCGGTCTCGAGCGCACCCGCGAAGAAGTCGGTGCCGGCGATCTCGCGTCGGCCGTTCGGGCCGACGACCTCGACGACGCCGTCGGTGACGACGAGGATGCTCGGCATCTCGCCGGCCGCGTCGGCGTGCGCGATGGACCCGACCGTCGTGCCCCGGTTGCGGATCGCGGGGTGCGCGACGTTGGACAGGGCCTGACGGAGGAGGGGGAGCGCCGCATACGCCTCGTCGTCGGCGAGCAGCTGCGCGTGCCGCACGAGCGCACCCACGCGGACGCAGTCGTCGCGGACCTCGATGCGGTCCAGACCGGGGATGCCCGCGAGGTCGACGAGGTGGGTCGGGCGGGCGAGCCGCATGGACAGCACAGGGATGAGGCTCTGGCCGCCGGCCAGCACCTTGGCCTCCGGGTGCTCGCGGAGCATCGCCACCGCCTCGTCGAGCGAGTCGGGGCTCAAGTATCGGAATGGTCCCGGTTTCACAACTCGTCCATCCTCTCGTATGCGTGGGCTGGGTGCTCCGGTCGGGCTGACCGGGCCGGGCGCGACCCGGGCCAAAGCGTGCGCCCCGTCTCCCGGGGCCGGCAGACGGGGCGCACGGTGGACTCGGGGTCCGGCGGGTGGCCGCCGGACCGCGGGTCAGAGCTCGTCGTGGCGACGCTCTCGCCCCGGCTGGCCGGGGTAGCCGTCCTGGTAGAGGTCGTCGATGCCGTCGCTGTCACCGTAGACGGTCGGACCGACCGCCGACATCGTGCCGCCGACGCGATCGGCGTCCGCGCGCAGCTCGGCCGGGGCCAGGGCGCGGGCGAGGTGGTAGGCGCCGATGGCCACGATGGTGCCGAAGGCGATGCCGCTCAGGCTGAACGTGTCGGTGATGTTCATCGACACGTTGCCGGTGCCGATGATGATGCCGGCCGCGATGGGCACGAGGTTGATCGGGTTGGCGAAGTCGACGCCGTTCTCCTTCCAGATCTTGGCGCCGAGCAGGCCGATCATGCCGTAGAGGACGACCGTGATGCCGCCGAGGACACCGCCGGGAATGGAGGCGACGAGGGCGCCGAACTTCGGAGAGAGGCCGAACAGCATGGCCACCGCGGCGGCGACGTAGTAGGCCGCGGTGGAGTACACGCGGGTCGCGGCCATGACGCCGATGTTCTCGGCGTAGGTCGTCGTCGGCGAGCCGCCGACGAAGGACGCGACGGCCGTGCCGACACCGTCGGCGCCGATCGCCCTGCCCATGTAGGGGTTGAGGTCGTCACCGGTCATCTCGGCGACCGCCTTGACGTGGCCGGCGTTCTCCGCGATGAGGGCGATGACGGCCGGGATGACGAGGACGATCGCGGCGGCGGAGAAGGTCGGGAAGTGCCATCCGACGACCTCCATGCCGTCCGCTGCGACCGTGGTCTGCTGCGGCAGGCCGAACCAGGAGGCGTCACCGACGGCCGAGGTGTCCCAACGCAGGTGCTCGGTCGGCTCGGTGGCGCCACCGAGGACGGAGAAGATCGGGCCCGTGGTCTGGTCGAGCACCCATGACAGGGCGGTGCCGAAGATCAGGGCGAGGAAGACCGAGATCCGGCTGATGAAGCCGCGGAACGCGACGGCGACGACGATCGTGAAGAGCATGGTCGCGAGGGCGACCCACTGGTCCTGGGGCCAGTAGATGTTCGCGACGACCGGTGCGAGGTTGAAGCCGATGAGCATGACGACCGCGCCCGTGACGACGGGCGGCAGCACCTTGTGGAGCAGGCTCGCACCGACGAAGTGGATGGCCACGCCGACAGCCAGGAGGATCAGACCGGCGACGAAGATGGCGCCGGTCACCTCGGGGGAGTCCCCGCCGTTGGCGCGGATCGCGGCGACACCGCCGACGAAGGCCGCCGAGGTGCCGAGGTAGCTCGGGACCTTGCCCTGGACGATGAGGAGGAACAGGACGGTCGCGATGCCGCTCATCATGATCGCGAGCTGCGGGTTCAGGCCCATGACCAGAGGGAAGACGAACGTGGCACCGAACATCGCCACGACGTGCTGGGCGCCGAGACCGACGGTCTTCGGCCAGGGGAGTCGCTCGTTCGGGGCGACGACGTCGCCCGAGGCCACCCGCTCGGGGCTGACCTGCTTCCAACCGAGACCGAGTGCCATCGGCGGATCCTCTCTAACGGCGAGCCCGCCACAGCGGCGTGGCTCTCTACGGGTTATGGATACAGGGAACCTAGTCGCCGGTGTGGGATCTTCTACTGGCAATACGTGACAGCGGAGGGGCGGCCCCGTTGGTGAGAGTTGTCGCAGCGGGTGCTGCGGATTCCGCAGGTGGGGCGCCTGTCGGCGCCCGTTCACGGGCACGGGGCGCGGTTGGCATGCCGGTGGAGTGGGCCGGCGGTGGGGGTATGCCAGGGGCGTGGAATGTCGCGCGGTTGGCATGCCGGTGGGGTGGGCCGGCGGTGGGGGTATGTCAGGGGCGTGGCATGTCGCGCGGTTGGCATGCCGGTGGGGTGGGCCGACGTCCCCGGCAGGGCGCGCGCGTGCTCAGATGCCGCGCATCTCGTGGATCTTCAGCGCCAGGGCGAGGGTGAGCCGCAGCTGCGGATCGGAGCCGAACGGGCCGAGCATGCGCTCGAGCTTGGCGATCCGGTATCGCAGGGTGTTGTAGTGGAAGAACAGGGCGCGCGCGGTCTCGGCGACGTTCATGTTCGTGTCGATGAGAACCGAGAGCGTGCGGCGCAGGTCGGCGTACTCGGGCGAGTCGTCCGTCGCGAGCTCGGCGAGCGACTCCTCGACGAAGCGGCGCAGGTCGGTGCTGTCCGGGATGAGGGCGAGCAGCCGGTAGATCCCCAGGTCGTCGAAGTGCGCGATCGAGGACGTGCCGTTCATCTGGCGGCCCACAGAGACCGCCTTGAGCGCCTCCTCGTATGCGGTGGGCAGCCCCGCGAGCGAGGTCACCGGACGCGACACCCCGGTGGCGAAGGTGCGCCGCCCGCCGCCGCCGTCGCCGGAGACCACCCGCACCACCTCGCCGACGGTGCGCATGATCGACTCGGTCGGTTGGTCCGTGGCGACGGGGAAGAGTCCGACGACCTCCTGGCTGAAGCCGGCGACGGGGATGCTCGTGTCGCGCGCGGCGACCGCCTGCACCCAGGCCCGCACGAACCGTTGCTGCAGAGCCCGCACCTCCTCGGCGGAGCGATGCGACTCGTCGTCGTTCTCGTCGGTCTCGGCGACGACGACGACCATCGGCCGGTCGATGTTCCAGCCCAGGGAGTCCGCATGCGCGACCGCCTCGGTGTCGCGCCCGGCCCGGCCGGAGAGGGCGTCGCGGAGGAACTCGGCGCGGTACTTGCTCTCGACCGCGGCGACCGCCTGCTCCTTGGTGATCGCCAGCGCCGCCACGGTCGCCGCTCGCTGCAGCAGGTGGATGTCCTCCTCGTCGAGGGCGCGGTCCATGCTGAACGCGGCGATCCGGCCCAGGTCGGTCGACCCGGCGAGCACCCGGACCATGGCCCGTCGCACGCGCTCGCCGCCGCCGGTCCGCAGGCCGACCGGCTCCGACTCGACGATGAGGCGTCCGGTGCGGTCGAAACAGTCGAGCCGGTGGACGTACTCGAGGGCCTGCGGGTCGCCGCCCTCGGCGAGCAGTCGTCCGTCGGTCGTCGTGACGATGGCGGCGGCGCGACCCTCGTCGCCGAGGACGGAGACGAGGTCGGTGCACAGCTCGGTGAGCGAGCCGCCGGCCAGGACGATCCGGTTGAGGATGCGGTGGGCGTCCTCCTCGCGCTGGATGACGGCCGCCTGACGGTCCAGGAGCGTGAGCACCTCGGGCCCGAGCCCGTCGACCGGGACGCCCTCGCTCTCGGCCTGAGCGCGCCATCGCGCGGACACGCGGGGTGCGGTGGTGCCGGTGGCGCTCGAATCGGGCTCAGTGCTCATGTCACCGTCGATGCTCGTGTCACGGTCGATCTGGCAGGTTGTGGCAGAGACGTCGCAGATCGTTGGCAACATCTACCATCCGCCCACGATAGCCCCCTCGGTAGCGTCGAACGGACCGGGTGGCTCGACCACTCGTGTCCGACCACTCGGGGCCCGGGCCGCCCAGCCCACGCGGGGCGTCCCTCGCCGCCACTCATCCGACCGACTCACCACGACAGAGGTGTCATGACCGCCAGCGCTCCGATCCGCGGTGCGGTGAGCAGCCTGTCCGCAGCGCTCGTGCACGGCCCGGTCCGCGAGGCGCGGGTCGCCGCCCGCACGAGGCTGGGCGTGTACCTCCTCCTCGATCGCGACGGCGAGGCCCGCACGACGGACGTGCTGCCCGTCGTCACCTCCGACGCCCTCGCGCTGCCGATCGCGCTGCGGCTTCCGGTCACCTCGGCGACGGTCCGGTGGCCGGTCGAGCAGGGCGAGACGGTGTCCGTCGGGGGCGGATCCGTCTGCGCATCCGGCCTGCTCGTCGAGGCGGTCCGCACCGTCCGCCCGGCCCGCGTTCGTCGCGCCTGGCAACCCCGGACCGAGCGGCGCGGCTCGCCGGGGTGCGCAGCGCATACCCCGTCCTCGATGACCCGGCTGATCGGTCGGCTCGGCAGCGGTCCCGGTCTGACGCCCGAGGCCGACGACGAGCTCGCGGGGCACCTCCTCGTGCGGTGGGCCCTCGGCGGGTGCGTCCCCGATCTCGAACCGCACCTGCACCGCACGACGGCCCTGTCCGCCGCACTCCTGCGCGCCGCCGCGCAGGGGTATGCGGTGCCCGAGGTCGTCGAGTACGTCGACGCCGTCGTCGGCGGCGACCGCGACGGGGCGCTCCGGCTCCGACCGCGCGTCGCGGCGATCGGACACACGTCCGGCCCGGCGCTGCTGCGGGGGATCCACGCCGCTCTCTACGCTCCACCGTCCCACCCGTCCGTCGAAAGGACCGTCGCGTGACCACCGACCAGCCCACTGTCGTCGAGCTCAGGCGCGGCGCGTACCACGACTCGGTGAGCCTCATGCAGGTCTCGCGGGCCGTCGCCGGCACCGAGGGCATCACCTCGGCCCAGGTCGCGATGGCGACCGAGCTGAACGTCGAGGTCCTGACCGGGATGGGCTTCGCCGTGCCCGACGGCGCCGCGGCCAACGACCTCGTCGTCGCCCTGCGGGGCGACTCCGACGAGGCGATCCAGGCGGGTCTGGCCGCCGTCGAGGTCGAGCTCGCCGCGCTCCGGGCCGGCTCACGCGGGGGCGGCGGCATGGGCGAGGCGCCCCCGCCGCGCACCGTCGGCTCGGCGGCGCGCGCCGCGGACGCGACCCTCGCCCTGATCTCCGTGCCGGGGCAGCATGCGGTGACCGAGACCTACGACGCGATCGCGGCGGGCCTGTCGGTCATGCTCTTCTCGGACAACGTCTCGGTGGAGGACGAGATCCGGCTCAAGGACGCCGCCCGCGGGGCCGACGTCATCGTGATGGGCCCGGACTGCGGCACGGCGCTGGTGCGGGGTGTGGCGCTCGGATTCGCCAATGTCGTCCGGGAAGGCTCGGTCGGTCTCGTCGCCGCGTCCGGCACCGGCGCCCAGCAGGTCATGTGCCTGCTCGACGCGGCCGGAGTCGGGGTCAGCCACTGCATCGGCGTCGGCGGCCGCGACCTGAAGTCCGCTGTCGGCGGCCGCTCGACGCGCCAGGCGCTCGCGGCCCTCGCCGACGACCCGCAGACCACGTCGGTGATCGTCGTCTCGAAGCCGCCGGACGACACCGTGCTCGCCGAGATCCGTTCGTACGCCGACGACCTCGGGCTGGACGTGCACTGGGCGATCCTCGGCGAGGGTCGACCCGACCTCACGGCCGCTGTCGAGTCGGCGCTCGGTTCGCTTGGCGCGTCCGTGCCGACCTGGCCCGTGCACGTCGCGGAGCCCGATCCGGAGGGTCTGACCCGAGGGGCCGGCCTGCGCGGGCTGTTCTGCGGGGGAACCCTCGCCGACGAGGCGATGATCGTCGCGGCCGAGCTGCTCAGCGAGCCGATCCGCTCCAACATCGCGCACGACGCCGCGCTCCACGTCGGCGGGCACGAGCGGGTGGCCGGGCATCTCGTCGTCGACTTCGGTGACGACGAGATGACCCAGGGCCGCGCCCACCCGATGATCGACCCGAGCCTGCGGATGGAGCGGATCGCCGCCGAGGCTGCCGACGCGTCCTGCGGGGTGCTCCTGCTCGACCTCGTCCTCGGCCATGGTGCCCACCCGGTCCCGGCCCTCGAGCTCGCCGACGCGATCCGCGACGCGCGGGTCACGGCGCACGAGTCGGGACGAGCGCTCCCCGTCGTCGTCTCCCTCACGGGGACCGACGACGACCCGCAGGGGTATGCGCGCACCGCCGAGGTCCTCGCCGGCGCCGGTGCGTCGATCTTCCTGTCCAACGCCGCGGCCGCGCGGCACGCCGTCGCCCAGCTCGAAGGGAACGCATCATGACCAGCCCGCTGCGAGGACTCCTCGGCACCGACCCCGTCGTCGCCACCGCGGGCGTCGGCCTGTTCGCCGACGCCCTGCGCGACCAGGCCGTCGCCGTGAGCGAGGCCGACTGGCAGCCGCCGATGGAGGGCACCGAGACCGATCTGGCGCGCGTCATGGGCGACCCTCGGCGCGTCGAGGCGAACGCGACGGCGGTCGCCCGGATGACGGCCTCGACCGCCACGCTCGTCGACGTCGTGCCGGCCGGTGAGGCGCTCGGCCTCGAGAAGGGGAGCTTCCTGCACGCCGGACCACCGCTGACCTGGGACCGCGCGTCCGGTCCCATGCAAGGTGCCCTCATCGGTGCCGTGCTCTTCGAGGGACTGGCCGACACGGCCGAGGAGGCCGAGCGTCAACTCGCCTCTGGCGTCTACGAGTTCGAGCCGTGCCACCACCGCGACGCGGTCGGGCCGATGGCTGGCGTGGTCAGCCCGTCGATGTGGATGTACGAGCTGCGTGACGAGGTCCACGACAACACCTCGTGGTGCTCCCTCAACGAGGGGCTCGGCAAGGTGCTGCGCTACGGCGCCTACAACGAGGAGGTCATCACCCGGCTGCACTGGATGACCGACGTCCTCGGCCCACTGCTGCGTCAGGCGGTCCGTTCGGTCGGGTCGATCGACATCACCGCGATCATCGCGCAGATGCTGCAGATGGGCGACGAGGGCCACAACCGCAACCGCGCCGGCTCGCTCATGTTGCTGCGCGAGCTGCTCCCGGGTCTGGTCACCGCCGAGGGCTCGTCCTCCGACATCGCCGAGGCGGTGCGCTTCTCCGGCGCGAACGAGCACTTCTTCCTCAACCTCGGCATGCCCGCCGCGAAGCTGGCCACGCTCGCGGCCCACGGCATACCCGGCTCGACGATCGTGACCACGATGGCCCGCAACGGCACCGACTTCGGGATCCGCGTCTCCGGCACCGGCGATGAGTGGTTCACGGGTCCGGCCCTGACGCCCGAGGGGCTCTTCCTCGGCGACTTCGGGCCGGAGGACGCCAACCCCGACATCGGCGACTCGGCGATCACCGAGACCGGTGGGATCGGCGGTTTCGCGATGGCCGCGGCGCCGGCGATCGTCAAGTTCGTCGGCGGAGACGTGCCGTTCGCGCTCGAGGCGACGCAGCGGATGTACGAGATCACCGAGGCCGAGCACCCGGTGTACCAGGTGCCGATCCTCGAGTTCCGTGGCACGCCGACCGGCATCGACGTCACCAAGGTGGCGCGCACCGGCATCCTCCCGCAGATCAACACCGGCATGGCCGGCGCGGTCGCGGGAACGGGGCAGGTCGGCGCCGGGCTCGTCACCCCGCCGGCGGAGTGCTTCCCCGCCGCGCTCGCCTCCCTGGCCCGCGCGGTCGACTGATCGGGGCGGTGGAGCGGGTTTTCTTCCTGGGGAAGGAAACCCCGGGGTGGGGACACATCGCAGGTCTCCCACAGATGGCCCTTCCTTCCTGAGGAAGAAAAGGCCATCGACCCGCCCACCCTCAGGTCGGCGGTGAGTCCACGTCGTGGCCGGTCGCGAGGTCGGAGCACTCAACGAGCGTGAGGCCCTGCTCGCGCAGGTAGTCACGGGCGCCCTTGTCCTCGCTCGTCGTCGCGAGCACAGCCTCGACGTGGTCCAGCCCGATGAGGACGGGGTGGCCCGGGCTGCCGTCGTAGGTCGCCCGGCCCAGCGCCGACGGGTCGGTGCCGACCTGCCGGATGACGCGCTCGACGACGCGGGAGTCGACGTCGGGCAGGTCGACGAGCGTGACGACGACGGCGCCCACGTCCCGAGGAGTCCGCCGCACGTGGTCGACCGCGGCGAGCAGGCCGGTGCGCAGCGAAGCACTCATGCCCGCTGCCCAGTCCTCGGCGGTGACGACCGTGACCACCATGCCGTCCAGCAGCCGCTCGGCCTCGCCGGCGCGGGCGCCGAGGACGACGATCACATGGTCGCATCCGCCGTCCCGGAGCGCGTCCACCGCGCGGTGCAGCCATGGCCGGCCCGCCTCGTCGTGCACGAGGGCCTTGGGACGGCCCATCCGGGTGCCCGCCCCGGCGGCGAGGAGCAGGCCGATGGCGGTCGGGTCGGTCACGAGCAGATCGTATGCGGGGCGCACCTCCCGCTCCCTCTCACGTGCCCGGACCGCCGGCGGGTCGGCTCAACCGGACCGAGCCCTCGAGCGGTGTCGGTGGCATGCGGTTGACTGGTGGTCATGCTCCTGCGTGTGGTCGTCGACGCCTCGACGCGGGTCGGCGCCACGTCGTCCCGCCTGGCCAAACGTGCCGTCATCGCCGAGGCCATCCGCTCGGCCCACAGCCCGGAGGACGCCGAGCTCGCGGCGCTCTACCTCTCCGGCACCCTGCGCCAGCGCCGCACCGGGATCGGGTACCGCTCGCTGCAGTCGCTGCCGATCGCAGCGGCCGAGTCGAGCCTGACCATCGCCGACGTCGACCACGCCCTCGAGACGATGAGCACCCTCGCCGGGCCGGGCTCGGCCACGAGACGTCGCGAGCACCTCGAGTCGCTGTTCGGCCGGGCCACCGAGGACGAGCAGCGCTTCCTGCGCGGCCTCATCACCGGCGAGGTCCGTCAGGGCGCCCTCGACGGCGTGCTCCTCGACGCACTCGCCGAGGCGTTCGAGGTCCCCGCGGCCCGGGTCCGGCGGGCCGCCATGCTCGGGGCCTCGAGCGCCGCGGTGGCCCACGCGCTGACCGGTGAGGGCGAGGCGGGCTTGGACCGATTCAGCCTCACTCCGGGCTCTCCCGTGCGGCCGATGCTCGCCTCCTCGGCGGCCGACCTCCCGGCCGCGTGGGAGGGCCGCAGCGGTCCGGCCGCCGTCGACGGCAAGCTCGACGGCATCCGCATCCAGGCCCACCTCGTCACCGACGACGACGGCGAGCGGCGGGTCACGGTCTACACGAGGTCCCTCGACGACATCACGGCGCGACTGCCCGAGGTCGTCGAGGTCGTCCTCGGCCTTCCGGCGAGCGCGCTGATCCTCGACGGCGAGGCCCTGGTCATGCAGGACGGTCGGCCCGTGCCCTTCCAGGACAGCGCCTCACGCACCGCGTCCTCCGCCGATGTCGAGACGCTCCGGGCCCGCTGGCCGCTCACCGTCATGTTCTTCGACGTCCTCCACCGCGACGGCGAGGACCTCATCGACCTGCCCACCGCCGACCGGTTCGCCGCTCTCGAGGAGGTGGCCGGCGCATACCTCGTCCCACGCACGGTGACCGACGACCTGGCCGAGGCCGAGGACTTCGCCGCGCGGATGCTCGCCGCCGGCCACGAAGGAGTGGTCGTCAAGGACCTCGACATCCCCTATGCCGCCGGCCGGCGTGGTGCGGGCTGGGTGAAGGTCAAGCCGCGGCACACCCTCGACCTCGTCGTCCTCGCCGTGGAGTGGGGCAGCGGGCGGCGCACCGGTCTGCTGTCGAACATCCACCTCGGGGCGCGGGACCCACGCACCGGTGAGTTCGTCATGCTCGGCAAGACGTTCAAGGGGATGACCGACGAGATGCTCGCGTGGCAGACGACGCGGTTCCTCGAGCTCGAGCGGTCCCGCAGCCGCTACGCAGTGCACGTCCGACCCGAGCAGGTCGTCGAGATCGCCTTCGACGGGCTACAGCGCTCGGTCCGCTATCCCGGCGGGGTCGCCCTGCGCTTCGCCAGGGTGCTGCGCTACCGCGACGACAAGACCGCCGACGAGGCCGACACGATCGACACCGTCCACGAGCTCGCGCGGCGGATGGGCGTGCTCGAGAGCTGAGCTCTCCGACGCGGCCGTCGGACGGCTCTCGCCGACGCGACGCACCGCCGACACCGCGCGGGCGCGTCCGACCGCTTGCACCCGCCCGACTAGGGTGAAGCCCGTGACCGCAACGATCCTCGACGGCAAGGCCATCCTCGCCACGATCAAGGCCGAGCTGACCGACCGCGTCGCCGATCTGGCCGAGCAGGGTGTCACCCCCGGGCTGGGCACGGTGCTCGTCGGCGACGACCCGGCGAGCCACTGGTACGTCTCGGCCAAACACCGCGACTGCGCCGAGATCGGCATCACGAGCCTGCGCCGCGACCTTCCCGCGACCGCGACGCTCGACGACGTCCTGGCCACCGTCGCCGAGCTCAACGCCGACCCCGCGTGCAGCGGATTCCTCGTTCAGCAGCCGACCGGCCTGGACGAGAACCGCATCCTCTCCGCCGTCGACCCCGACAAGGACATCGACGGTCTGCACCCGACGAACCTCGGGTGGCTCGTCCTCGGCGAACCGGCGCCGCTGCCGTGCACGCCGATGGGATGCATCGAGCTGCTGAGGCGCTACGACGTGCCGATCGCCGGTGCCAAGGTCGCCGTTGTCGGACGCGGCCTCACGGTGGGGCGGCCGCTCGGCCTGATCCTCACCCGTCGATCCGAGAACGCGACGGTGACCCTCTGCCACACCGGGACCCGCGACCTCGCGGCCGAGGTCCGTGGTGCCGACATCGTCATCGCCGCAGCCGGGGTGCCGGGCATCATCACGGCCGACATGGTCAAGCCGGGCGCAGCGGTCCTCGACGTCGGTGTCTCACGGGTGGACGGCCGGATCGCCGGCGACGTGGCCCCCGACGTCGCCGACGTGGCCGGCTGGATCAGTCCCAACCCCGGCGGCGTCGGCCCGATGACGCGGGCGATGCTGCTGCGCAACGTCGTCGACGCGGCCGAGCGGCACGCGGGTCTCGCGTAGGCGACCACCGCATACCTCCGCCATGAGCGAACCGGAGCCCGAGGCGCACCTCCGCGACGACGAGGTGCGCGAGATCAGGCGGTATGCGCCGCCCGGCACCGAGGGTCCCGTCCCTGATCCCGGCTCGGCAGTGGCGACGGCCGAGCCGCGGCCGCCGATCGTCAGCAACCTGGGGCTGTGGTGGCTGCTGGCCATCGGGCTCGTCGTCGCCCTGCTGTTCGTCGCGACCGACCACATGTGGCGCGCGGGCGCGAGCTTCGCCTGCTCGATGTGGCTGGCGGCCGCGATCCGGGCGTTCTACCCCGACGAGCGGGCGGGCGGGCTCGTCGTCCGGCAGCGCTGGCTGGACGTGGCCATGCTCGTCATCGGCGGCATCCTCGTCGCCGTGTCGGCGTTCACGCTGGACCTGCGCGACCTGCGCTGAGCCCGGAGTCCGCGGGTGGTCCATTGCCGCGTTTGGTCCGTTGCACTGCGTTCGGCGCGCTACAGCACACCGAACTCAGGACAACGGACCAAACACGCGACCGGGCGGCGCGGGAATGCTCAGGACGCGAGCGACGCCAGCGCCGCGTTGAACGTCGGGCTCGGGCGCATCACCGCCGCGGCCTTCTCGTCATCGGGTCGGTAGTAGCCGCCGATGTCCGCGGGGGAACCCTGCACGGCGATGAGCTCGTCGGTGATCGTCTGCTCCTGCTCCCGCAGCGACGACGCGAGCGCGCTGAACCGCTCGGCGAGCTCGGCGTCGCTGGTCTGCTTCGCCAGCTCCTCGGCCCAGAACAGCGCGAGGTAGAAGTGGCTGCCGCGGTTGTCGATCTGCCCGACCCGGCGCGCCGGCGACTTGTTCTCGTCGAGCAGGGTGCCGGTCGCCCTGTCGAGCGCGTCGGCGAGGACGAGCGCCTTGGCGTTGTCCGTCGTGTCCCCGAGGTGGCGGAACGACTCGGCCAGGGCAAGGAACTCACCGAGGCTGTCCCAGCGCAGGTAGTTCTCCGAGGTGAGCTGCTGGACGTGCTTGGGCGCCGAGCCGCCGGCGCCGGTCTCGAACAGTCCGCCGCCGTTCATGAGCGGGACGACCGAGAGCATCTTGGCACTCGTGCCGAGCTCGAGGATGGGAAACAGATCGGTGTTGTAGTCGCGCAGGACGTTGCCCGTCACCGAGATGGTGTTCAGCCCCTGCCGGATCCGCTCGACCGAGTGCGCGGCGGCCGCCTCCGGCGCCATGATCGAGATGTCGAGACCGTCGGTGTCGTGGTCCGCAAGATAGGTGCGGACCTTCTCGATGAGCCGGGCGTCGTGGGCGCGGTTCTCGTCCAGCCAGAACACCGCCGGGTCGCCGGTCGCCCGGGCGCGGGTGACCGCGAGCTTGACCCAGTCGCGGATGGGAGCGTCCTTGGTCTGGCAGGCGCGCCAGATGTCGCCGGCGCTGACCTCGTGCTCCATGAGGACCTCTCCGCCCTCGGCGACGACCTGGACCTTGCCGTCGGCGGAGATCTCGAAGGTCTTGTCGTGGCTGCCGTACTCCTCTGCCTTCTGGGCCATCAGCCCGACGTTCGGTACCGAGCCCATCGTCGTCGGGTCGTACGCGCCGTGCTTCTTGCAGTCCTCGATGACGGCGGAGTACACCCCTGCGTAGCTGCTGTCCGGGATGACCGCAAGGGTGTCGTGCTCCTCGCCGTCCGCACCCCACATGTGCCCCGAGGTGCGGATCATCGCCGGCATGGACGCGTCGATGATGACGTCGCTCGGCACGTGCAGGTTGGTGATGCCCTTGTCGCTGTTGACCATCGCCAGGCGCGGTCCGTCGGCGAGCGCCTGCTCGAAGGCCGCACGGATCTCCTCCCCACCGTCGATCGAGTCCAGTCCGGAGAGCACCGCGGCCAACCCGTTCGTGCCGTCGAGTCCGGCCGCCATGAGCCGGTCGCCGTACTCGGCGTAGACGTCGGCGAAGTAGACCCGCACGACATGACCGAAGATGATCGGGTCCGAGACCTTCATCATCGTCGCCTTGAGGTGGACCGAGAACAGGACGTCGAGCTCCTTGGCCCGCCGGACCTGCTCACGGAGGAATTCGTCGAGCGCGGCCGCCCGCATGACGGTGGAGTCGACGACCTCGCCCTGGAGCACCTTCAGGCCGCTCTTGAGGGTGGTGACCGTGCCGTCGGCTGCGATGTGCTGGATCGTCAGGATGTCGTCGGAGCCGAGCACGGCGGACTGCTCGTTGCTCGCGAAGTCGTCCTGGCCCATCGTCGCGACCTCGGTGCGCGAGTCCGAGCTCCACTCGCCCATCGAGTGGGGATGCCTGCGTGCGTAGCCCTTGACCGCCTCCGGCGCGCGACGGTCCGAGTTCCCCTCGCGCAGCACGGGGTTGACGGCCGAGCCCTTCACGGCGTCGTACCGGGCGCGCACGTCCTTCTCCTCGTCCGACTGCGGGTCGTCGGGGTAGGCGGGCAGCGCATACCCCTTGTCCTGCAGCTCGGCCACCGCGGCCTTCAGCTGCGGCGTCGAGGCGCTGATGTTCGGCAGCTTGATGATGTTGGCCTCGGGCGTCGTCGCTAGGCGGCCGAGCTCGGCGAGGTCGTCGGCGATCCGCTGGTCCTCCGGGAGGACGTCGGCGAACGCCGCGAGGATCCGGCCCGAGAGGGAGATGTCGCGCGTCTCGACCTCCACCCCCGCCTGGCCGGCGTAGGCCTGCACGATCGGCAGGAACGAGTAGGTCGCGAGCATCGGGGCTTCGTCGGTCAAGGTGTAGATGATGGTGGAGCTCACGTCGGGGGAGTCCTTTCGGGTGCGGTCGGCAGACGGCGGCAGCGACAGGGGTATGCGGCACGCGCCCGGGCCGACCGGCTGCGGTCGACCCGGACCTGGTGCTCAGATCAGGCCGAGGCCCTTGACGGCCTCGCGCTCCTCCGCGAGCTCGGCGACGGAGGCGTCGATGCGCTGCCGGGAGAAGTCGTTGATGTCGAGGTCCTGCACGATGGACCACTCGCCGCCCGAGGTGGTGACGGGGAAGGACGAGATGAGCCCCTCGGGAACGCCGTAGGAGCCGTCTGAGCACACCGCCATCGAGACCCAGTCGCCGTCGGCCGATCCGAGCGCCCAGTCGCGGGCGTGGTCGACGGTGGCGCTCGCAGCGCTGGCGGCACTCGACGCGCCTCGCGCCTCGATGATCGCGGCCCCGCGCTTGGCGACGGTGGGGATGAACGTCTCGGCGAGCCAGGCCTCGTCGTCGACGACCTCGGCGGCGTTCCTGCCGGAGACCTCGGCGTGGAAGATGTCGGGGTACTGGGTCGCGGAGTGGTTGCCCCAGATCGTCATCTTGCGGATGTCGGTGACGGGAACGCCGGTCTTGGCGGCGAGCTGGCTGATCGCGCGGTTGTGGTCGAGGCGGGTGAGGGCCGCGAAGCGCTCGCGCGGGATGTCGGGCGCGTTGCTCATCGCGATGAGGGCGTTGGTGTTCGCTGGGTTGCCGGTGACCGTGACCCGCACGTCGTCGGCGGCGACGGAGTTCAGCGCCTTGCCCTGGGGGGCGAAGATGCCGCCGTTGGCCTCGAGCAGGTCGCCGCGCTCCATGCCGGGTCCGCGCGGGCGGGCGCCGACGAGGAGCGCGTGGTTGACGCCGTCGAAGATGATGTTCGGGTCGTCGCCGATCTCGACCTTCGCCAGGGTCGGGAACGCGCAGTCGTCGAGCTCCATGACGACGCCCTCGAGAGCCTTCAGGGCCGGCGTGATCTCGAGCAGCCGCAGCTCGACGGGGGCGTCCGGCCCGAAGAGCGAGCCGCTCGCGATGCGGAACAGCAGGCTGTAGCCGATCTGGCCCGCTGCTCCGGTGACGGCGACCTTGACGGGGGTGGTGCTCATGGCGGTTCCCTCACTCCTTCGTGGGTGGGCGCAGGCGACAGCGTGCCGCCTTCACGCGGATACGTCCCTGACGCTAGCAGCGGCAGGCGTGCTCGACCCACTCAGGTCCGCGCCGTCCGGCGCAGCCTCGGACCGCCCACCGGAGTGGCTCACTCGACCGTCAGTCGGTCGGTGCGCCCCCACCCACCTCCCCGACCTGCATCGGACGCATCATCTCGTTGTCCTCGTGCTCGAGGATGTGACAGTGCCAGACGTAGCGGCCGGGCGTCGAGAACGTCGCCCGGATGCGCGTGACCTGCTCGGGGTAGGCGATGACCGTGTCCTTGCGTCCGGACTCCCAGGGCATCGGCGGCACGGGGGGCGCGTCGCCGAGCATGAACCCGTGGCCGTCCTCGGGGATCACGATGCCCTGCCGGTCGATGACGTCGAAGCTGACCTCGTGCAGATGGATCGGGTGGGCGTCGGCGGTGAGGTTGTAGATCTCCCAGGTCTCCGTCGCGCCGGGCTCGACCGTCTCGCTGACCTCCGCCGACCACATCCGCTCCTCGGCGTGCAGCATCCCGTCGCCGTGGTCCATGACGACCCCGAGCAAGGCCGCGATCGGCGCCTCCGTGTTCTCGTCCGGCTCGTGAAGGTGCTCGATGAGGGCGAGTCTGCGGACGTGGTCGGGCTCCGGCACGGGCGGCGGTGCCGGCAGCACGAGCCGCTCCGGCGGCGTCGTCCGGTCGGCGCCCCGGCGACGCGCGACCCGGAACTGCATGACCTGGCCCGTGGTCGCCGGGTCGGCCGGGTCGAAGTCGAGAATCGGTTCGCCCCCACCGAAGGGCTCGTCGGGACCGAGGTTGGTCAGCACGTGCGCCCCGAGCGGAACCGACGTGAAGTCGACGATGAGGTCGGCCCGCTCGGCCGGCCCGAGCAGCACCCGGTTGTCGTATGCGGTGGCCAGGTCGAGCGGTGCGTCGAGGAAGCCGCCGTCGCCGCCGATCTGCCAGACGCGCACGCCGGGGATCGCGGCGAAGTCGAGGATGAGGAAGCGGGAGCCGCACCCGTTGAGCAGCCGCAGCCGGTACCGGCGCTGCTCGACCTCGAGGTAGGGCCAGGTGCGGCCGTTGACGATGATGGCGTTGCCGAAGAACTCCGGGTTCCAGATCGGCGGGATGGGGGAGTCGGGCTCCCCGATGTACGGCCCCTCGTATCCGTCGAAGAACGCCCGCGAGTCCGGGTAGAACAGCTGTCCGTCGTCGGTGAAGGAGCGGTCCTGGATCGCCAGGAGCACCTCGTGGTGGCGCGGTTGCCCCTGGTTCGGGGTGCCCGGTGCGGGGCCGGGGAGCACCGCACGCCGTCCGGTCGCGGAGTCGATGACGGCGTCGTCGCCGTAGGGTCCGCCACGGACGATGTAGAAGCCGGCGGGTCCGGCATAGACGTTGGTCCTGGTCAGCCCGAGGGCGTGGTCGTGGTACCAGAGCGTGGAGGCGGGGTTGTCGTTCGGGTACTGGAAGGTGGCTTCGCCGGCACTCCACGCAACGCCGAACTTCGAGTCTGCGACCGAGCGGAAGTACTCGAACCACCGGCCGTGGTGCGCGTACCCGCCGGGGATGTCGGAGGCGTCGGGCAGGTACCACGCCTCGGTGTAGCCGTCGCTCTCCTCGCCGACGCCCATCGCCCCGTGGACGTGGGTGATGATCGGGACCGGCCCGGAGTATGCGGTGTACTGCGTCGCGGGATCGGTGAACTCCTCGGGTGGCACGTAGGTCAGGCCGTCGAAGCTCGGCGTCTGGTCGGTGCGCTCCCGGCCGTCGGCGTTCGCCCGCTGCTCCGGGTTGGCCCAGTGCAGCGTGGGGTCGACGGGCAGGAGGTGTGGCAGGTACCGACCTTCGGAATCCGTGAGACCGTTCACCCAGGTGACGCGCACCGGGGTCCCGTGCTCGGCCTCGATGGTCATGCTCGGGGCGAAGAAGAGCACCTGACCCCGGCCGACGTCTTCGGGTCCGTAGCCCCACACCGTCGTCGCCGGCCGATCCGGCGGCAGGACCTGCTGGTCGAACTGGCGCATCGCGATGCGATAGACGTCCACCAGCCGACCGTCGTGACGTGTCCGACCCGAACGTGGCATCGCCGGCGGTTCGACGAGCGGCGCGACGAACTTGGGCACCTCACCCAGTGGGAGGGTCGCGGGTCTGGTCGATGCCACCGCCGTGGCGCGGGCACCCGGTGCGCCCGCGTAGAGCGTGAGCACCCCCGATGCCGTGAGAACGAGGAACGATCGGCGGCCGACGACCGGCCCGGACGACTGTGTCATGGCTGTGCTCCCTCGGCGTGCTCACGCATCTGCCTCTATGCAGGCTAGGGCCGGGGATCATGGCTGTCAGGGCCTTGGGCGGGGATGGCCCGTTCAGCCGATGTCGGGCATCAGGAGCCCTCGTCGTCGGGTGCGTTCCTCCGCCGACCGGTGCGAAGTCTCGCCCCGAACACGGAACTACGCACCAAACGAGGCGGTGGGGTCAGCGGGGGGCGTCGGGGTCGACGTGGTCGGCGACCTTGACGTCCTCGAGGTCGATGGTGCCATCGATGTCGCGGTCGCGGCGGTCGATGCCCGTGATGAGGACGAACGTTGCCCCTGCGATCGCGGCGCCGACCATCGGCGCGAGCCAGAACACCCACAGCTGCGCGGGGGCCCCGTCCCCGTTGAAGAACGCCACAGCGGTCGAGCGGGCCGGGTTGACCGAGGTGTTCGAGATCGGGATCGAGATGAGGTGGATCAGGGTGAGCCCGAGGCCGATGGCGATCGGAGCGAATCCGGACGGCGCCCTGTCGTCGGTCGCCCCGAGGATGATGTAGAGGAACACCGCGGTGAGGATGACCTCGGCCACGATCACGGCGACCAGGCCGTAGCCGCCGGGGGAGTTGTCGCCGTAGCCGTTGGCGGCCATGTTGCCGATCCGGTCCCAGCCGGGCTGGTCGCGCGCGATGCCCCAGATCGCCGTCGCGCCGAGGCCTCCGCCGAGCAGCTGCGCTCCGATGTAGCCCGGCACGTCGCGCCACTCGAAGCGGCCGGCGACGGAGAGGCCGACCGTCACGGCCGGGTTGAAGTGAGCTCCGGAGATGTGCCCGACCGCATAGGCCATGGTCATGACGGTCAGGCCGAACGCGAGTGCGACGCCGAGGAAGCCGACCCCCAGCAGCAGGCTCTGGCCCGCCACGATGTTGCCGGCGACGAAGCTCGCGGCGAACACGGCGGTGCCGCACCCGCCGAAGACCAGCCAGAACGTCCCGAGGAACTCGGCGCCGAGCTTCTGACCGAGGGTTGTCTCACGCATGGTGACCATCCTGTCGTGCGGGAGCCGCAGGGCTCACATCCCGGTCGCTGCTGCAGCCGGGGCCGCTGGACAACGCGGCGAGCCTAGCGTCCCAGATGTGCCAGCAAAGTAGCGACGACACGCTCGATATCGGTGTCGCGCAACCCCGCTCCGCTCGGGAGTGTGACGCCGTGCGCGAACAGGTCGTCGGCGACTCCCGAGACGAACGCCCGGGCGCCGGACAGAGCCGGCTGTCGGTGCATCGGCTTCCACAGGTGGCGCACCTCGATACCCGTCGCGTTCATCGCGGCGACGATCTCGTCGGCGGTGGTCGCGTGCTCGGCGGGGTCGACGACGATCCCGGTCAACCAGCAGTTGTCCTCCTCGTCGTCGCGACCCTCCTCGCGGCCGAGGAAGCGGATGCCGGGAACCTCGGCCAGTCCGGCGGCGTAGAGGTCGCGGATCTCGCGGCGACGGGCGACGAGGTCGTCGAGCCGGACGAGCTGTGCCCGGCCGAGGGCCGCCAGCAGGTTCGAGAGCCGGTAGTTGTAGCCGGTCTCGGTGTGCTCGTACCAGGGCACCGGCTGGCGGGCCTGGGTCGAGAGGTAGCGCGCCCGCGCGATCAGGTCCCCGTCGTTCGACAGGAGCATCCCGCCGCCGGAGGTCGTCATGATCTTGTTGCCGTTGAACGACTGCGCGGCCGCGAGGCCGAACGAGCCCGAGGGCCGACCGCGGAAGCTGGCCCCCACCGACTCCGCCGCGTCCGCGATGACGGGTATGCGCTGGTCACCCCCGTGCGTCGCGACCACCTGGTCGATGACGTCGTAGTCGCAGACCCGGCCGAAGAGGTCGACGGGGACGACGGCCGCGACGTCGACGCCCTCGCGGCGCAGCGTGCCGAGCGCGTCGTCGAGGAGCAGCGGGTCGATGTTCGCGTCCCCCGGGCGGGAGTCGACCAGGACCGGTGTGGCGCCGGTGTACGCCACGGCGTTCGCCGTGGCCGCGAACGTCATCGAGGACATCACGACGGCCCGACCCGGGCCGGCACCCACGCCCTCGAGAGCGAGGTGGAGCGCAGCCGTGCCCGACGAGAGCGCCAGCGCGTGCTCGACCCCGCACCGCTGTGCCATCTCGGTCTCGAAGGCGTCGACGTGCGGCCCGAGAGGTGCGACCCATCCCGAGCGCAGCGCGTCGAGGACGTACTCCTCCTCGAGGTCGCCCACGGTCGCCTGCGACAACAGGATGCGACCGTCGTCGTCCGGGGCGTCCGGGATGGGGGGCTGGGTGCTCACCTGCAGGAGCCTAACCAGCCGACGGGGTGCGCACCGCATACCGTTTGGGGCTGGCCGAGCCGGGTGCGAGAATCGCGGCCATGTCCAGCGCCTCCGCCGACCCGACGACCCCCGCCGAGCCGACCACCGCCGAGCGGCCGCGGATCCTCTCCGGCATGCAGCCGACGAGCGACTCGCTGCACCTCGGCAACTACCTCGGGGCGCTCGTCAACTGGGTGGGGCTGCAGGAGGAGTTCGACGCGTACTACTTCGTCGCCGACCTGCACGCGCTCACCGTTCCGACCGATCCCGAGGTGCTGCGGCGCCGCACCCGGATCACCGCCGCCCAGTTCATCGCCGGCGGCGTCGACCCCGAGCGCTCCTCGGTCTTCGTCCAGAGCCACCTGCACGAGCACCCGGCGCTCGGCTGGGTCATGGGCTGCCTCACCGCATTCGGCGAGGCGAGCCGGATGACCCAGTTCAAGGACAAGACCTCCAAGGGCCAGAACGCCAACGTCGGGCTGTTCACGTACCCGATGCTCATGGCCGCCGACATCCTCATGTACGACGCGGCCTACGTCCCGGTCGGCGAGGACCAGCGCCAGCACCTCGAGATCACCCGAGACCTCGCTCTGCGGTTCAACCAGCGCTTCGGCGACGGGCTCGTCGTGCCCGAGCCGTACATCCTCAAGGAGGGCGCGAAGATCATGGATCTCACCGAGCCGACGTCGAAGATGTCCGGCTCGACCTCGCCCGAGAAGGGTCTGATCCTCCTGTCCGACGAGCCCGGCCGCATCGCGAAGAAGATCAGGGCGGCCGTGACCGACACCGACGGCGAGGTGCGCTACGACCCGGACGCCAAGGCGGGTGTCTCCAACCTGCTCGTCATCCACTCGATCCTCTCGGGCAGGCGCATCGAGGAGATCGAGCGGGACTTCGTCGGTCGCGGCTACGGCGACCTGAAGAAGGAGGTCGCCGAGATCGTGGTCACGGCGCTCGAGCCCTTCCAGACGAGGATGGCCGAGCTTCTCGGAGACCCGGCCGAGCTCGACCGGATCGTCGCGCGCGGCGCCGAGCGCGCCCATGAGGTCGCGCGCCGCACCGTCGCCCGCGTCTACGACCGGATGGGTCTGCTCCCCCCGGTGCCCCGCGCCGATCGGGTTTGAGCGTTGTTACCCGTGGGTTAAGGTGCTGCGGTCATGGCGACCATCGGCGTAGCGATCGCGATCCCCGAACCCCACGGCGCCGCGTTGCAGCGGTTCCGTGAGGACTTCGGTGACCCCATGGCCTGCCAGATCCCCGCGCACATCACGATCCTGCCGCCCACCGAGGTCCCCGAGGAGGACCGCGCGCGCTTCGAGCATCACCTCCAGTGGGTATGCGCCGGCTTCGAGCCGTTCGAGGTGCACCTGCGCGGCACAGGCACGTTCCGCCCCGTCTCGCCGGTCGTCTTCATCCAGCTCGCCGCCGGGATCGCGCAGTGCGAGTGGCTCGAGTCCGCGGTGCGGTCCGGACCCGTCGACCGCGACCTCGAGTTCAACTACCACCCGCACGTCACGGTCGCCCACCACCTGCCCGACGCGGCACTCGACCGGGCCTTCACCGAGCTCGCGTCGTACGAGGTGCGCTTCCCCGTCGACGCCGTGCACGTCTACGAGCACGGCGGCGACGGCGTGTGGCGGCCCGTCACGCGCTTCGAGTTCGGTCTGGCCTGACGGCTGTTCGGAGCACCGGCTCGACCGGTGCCGACCTCCCGCGGACGGCGGCGTAGTGCTCCAGCAGCTGCTCGGTGAGCACACCCCACGATCGGCCCTCGACCTCGAGCTGACCGGCGGTTCCCAGCCGCCGACGCAGGGCCGGGTCGGCGACCAGGCGGAGCACCTGGTCGCGGAGGGCGCCCGGGCGGTGCGGGTCGAAGAGGAAGCCCGTGCCGCCCGGCCGGACGAGGTCGAGCGGGCCCCGCTCGCCGGTGCCACGACGGGCAGCGACGTCGCCGCCGCCTCCTGCAGGGTCTGCCCGAAGGTCTCGGCGGTGCCGGTGTGGACGAACACGTCGCACGCCGCATAGGCGTCGGCCAGGTCGTCGCCGTCGCGGAACCCGACGAAGTGGGCGCCCACGAGGCGTCGCTCGAGCTCGGGGCGGCTGGGTCCGTCGCCGACGACGAGGACGGTGACCCCGCACAACCCGACCACCTCCGCGAGCCGCTCGACCTCCTTCTCCGGCGCCAGGCGCCCCACATAGCCGACGATCACCTCACCGCGCGGAGCGAGCCGCTCGCGGAGTCTGCGGGACCCGCTGCCCGCTCGCCGCGTGGGGCTGAACAACGTCGTGTCGACCCCGCGTCGCCACAGGTGGACCCGCTCGATCCCGGCCCGCTGGAGGGCCTCGACCGACGCCGTCGAGGGGGCGAGCGTGCGGTCGACGCAGTCGTGGATGCCGCGCACCCAGCGCCAGGCCGCACGCTCGGCGGACCGGCCGACCACGCCCGGAGCGTGGTGGCGGAGGTAGGCGGGAATGTCCGTCTGGTAGACCGCGACGCAGGGGAGTCTCAGAGCGGCACAGGCGTGCACCCCACGTCTCCCGACCGCGAACGGTGACGCGAGATGCACGATGTCGGGGCCGATGTCCCGGAGCAGTCGGTCCACGCGTGCGGTCGGCAGTCCCGTCGGGAACTCTCGGACGCGCACGGTGGGCAGGCTGTGGACCCGGGCCCCCGCATACCGATCGGTCGTCGGTCCCGGGCCGATGATCTCGACCTCGTGACCGCGAGCGGTCAGTTCCTCGGTGATCCGGCAGACGCTCGTGGTGACCCCGTTGCGGGAGGGGAGGAAGGACTCGGTGACGATCGCGATCCGCACGGATCGACCGTGGCAGGCGCCGGTGCGGATCCGGTGACCTGCCGGAGAGTGTCCGGTGACGCTCCGGTGAGCAGCAGGTGCGAGACCCGTCCCGCTAGGCCTGGGATGCCGGGCTCAGGGGCCCTCGCCGAGCTCCTCGAGGATCCGGCTGCTCGAGTCGGCCTTGTCCTGGCCGCCGACTCCGAACGCCATCTCGATGCCGAGCTCGGCGCAGACCTCGGACTCGCTCGTCGGCATCGCGTCCGGGTCGCGCCGGTCGCCGCCGTTGCAGAACACCAGCGAGCTGCCCGGGTATGCGGCGCGCACCTTGCGCAGCGAGTCGGTGACGCTGCCGTCGGTGTCGACCGCGACGAAGGCGTCGTCGACCACCCGGAGTGCCCGCACGATCCGCAGGCGGACGTCCTCCGTGAAGATGACCTTGCCCTTCTTCATCCGCTGCTGCTCGTCGGAGTTGACGATGACGACGAGGTGGCCGTCGCCGAGCTCGCGGGCGGCCTCCATCATCTGGAGATGGCCGATGTGGAGAGGGTTGAAGTAGCCGCTGACGATCGCGGCGCGAGCGGGAGCGGGCTGCATGCGCAGCAGGGTAGCCGGTGGGGCGTTCGCGCGGCTCCGACGGACGGCGGAGTCAGGGTGCGGTGAGGTCGGCCACGGCCCCTGTCCGCGGTTCGGCGCGCCCCACTACGGTTGGACCCATGAGTGACACCGGCGCCCGCAGCGAGTCCGACCTCCCCATCAAGGCCGTCTACGGCCCGGACGACCTCGACGGGTTCGACGCCGGTTCGCGACTGGGTGATCCAGGGGCGTATCCGTTCACCCGGGGGGTCTACCCGTCGATGTACACCGGTCGGCCGTGGACCATGCGCCAGTACGCCGGGTTCGGCACGGCCAAGGAGTCCAACGAGCGCTACCACGAGCTCGTGGCGAACGGCACCGGAGGGCTCTCGGTCGCCTTCGACCTGCCGACGCAGATGGGCTACGACAGCGACGAGTCGATCGCCAGCGGCGAGGTCGGCAAGGTCGGCGTGGCGATCGACTCGATCGACGACATGCGGGTTCTCTTCGGCGGGCTGCCGCTGGACAAGATCTCGACGTCGATGACCATCAACGCCCCCGCCGCGACCCTGCTGCTCATGTACCAGATCGTCGCCGAGGAGCAGGGGGTGCCGGCCGACAGGCTGACCGGCACGATCCAGAACGACGTGCTCAAGGAGTACATCGCCCGGGGCACCTACATCTTCCCGCCGAAGGAGTCCCTGCGGCTGATCTCCGACATCTTCGCCTACTGCCACACGGAGATCCCGCGCTGGAACACGATCTCGATCTCGGGCTACCACATGGCCGAGGCCGGGGCGACGCCCGCGCAGGAGATCGCCTTCACGCTGGCCAACGCGATCGCCTACGTGCGGGCGGCGGTCGACGCCGGGCTGCACGTCGACGACTTCGCCCCACGGCTGTCGTTCTTCTTCGTCGCGCGCACGACGCTGCTCGAGGAGATCGCGAAGTTCCGCGCGGCACGGCGCATCTGGGCGCGCATCATGAAGGAGGAGTTCGGCGCGCAGAACCCGAAGTCGATGATGCTCCGCTTCCACACCCAGACCGCCGGTGTCCAGCTGACGGCGCAGCAGCCGGAGGTCAACCTCATCCGTGTCGCCCTCCAGGGCCTCGGTGCGGTCCTCGGTGGGACGCAGTCGCTGCACACGAACTCCTACGACGAGGCGATCGCGCTGCCGACCCAGAAGGCCGCACGTCTGGCGCTGCGCACCCAGCAGGTCATCGCGTACGAGACCGACGTGACCAAGACCGTCGACCCCTTCGCCGGGTCCTATGTCATCGAGTCGATGACCGACGACCTCGAGCGGGCGGTGACCGATCTCATCGAGGCGGTCGAGGACCGTGGCGGTGCGGTGGCCGCGATCGAGCAGGGGTTCCAGAAGAGCGAGATCGAGCGGAGTGCCTATCGGATCGCGCTGGAAATCGACGAAGGGGAGCGGACGGTCGTGGGCGTCAACCGGTTCCGGATCGACGAGGAGGAGCCGTACGAGCCGCTGCGCGTCGACCCGCAGATCGAGGCCGACCAGTGCGAGCGGCTGGCCGCCCTGCACGCCGAGCGCGACAACGCGGCGGTGGAGGCGGCGCTGGAGCGCCTCAAGGAGGCCGCGCGCGGGACTGAGAACGTCCTGTACCCGATGAAGGAGGCGCTGCGCGCCCGTGCAACGGGTGGCGAGGTCAGCCACGCGCTGCGCGAGGTGTGGGGCACCTACACCCCGCACGACGCCTTCTGAGTCGGATCGGACCTCCGCTCCACGTCTCCGCCGGCGCCGCGCCCTCCTCCCCGAGACGGTTGCTCGCGCGGTGGGCATGCCGGTGTGTGGTGGGGTGCTGCCGGGTGTGCCAGGGGCGCGGTGTGTCGCGCGGTGGGCATGCCGGTGTGTGGTGGAGTGCTGCCGGGTGTGCCAGGGGCGCGGTATGTCGCGCGGTGGGCATGCCGGTGTGTGGTGCGGGCTGCCGGGTGTGCCAGGGGCGCGATCAGCCGTCGTCCACACTGAACGACCTTCCGGGCGGGTCGTCCACACATATCGTTGCGGCGTCTTCCGCAGGGTGGGTAGCCAGGCCAACCTCCCGGTATGGAAATTCCCCGACGCCGACTTCCGCGTGACGTCCGCAGCCGTCGAGCCGCCGGGATCGCAGCGCGGTACGGCGGCGTCGCGCATCGAGCCGACCTCAGGAAGGTCGGCGTGGGTCGCGACGACGTCCGCGGTGAGGTCGAGGCGGGGCGCTGGCGGCGACTGGGTCGCCACACCGTCGGGGTGACCACAGGCGATGTGACGGGTCCGGCCCAGTGGTGGCACGCGATCTGGGAGAGCGGCGCCGGGGCGATTCTCGACGGCGTGTCTGCGTTGCTGGCCAGTGGGATGACCGGCTTCTCCGCGGACGCGATCGACGTTGCGATCCCCAAGCGCAACAGGCGTCACCGCGTAGCAGGCGTGCGGTTGCGCCATTACTCCGTCATGCCTCCCTCGACTCGGGGCGGGATCCCTCGCGTGGTTCCCGAGAGGGCGCTGCTCAATGCGATGCAGTGGGCCATGACCGACCGGACCGCTGCTCTCCTGCTGTGTCTGGCGGTCCAGCAGAGGATCGTCTCTCCGCAGCGGTTGACCAGCGCCTTCATGACCCTCACCCGTTGTCGTCGCCGTGCATTCATCAAGGCGGTGATCCGCGACGTATGCGATGGCGCCCACTCGCTCGGCGAGCTCGATGTGGCGTCGTTGTGTCGGCGTTACGGTCTCCCGCCCCCGACCCGCCAAGCAGTCCGTCGGACGCCGGGCGGACGGGTCTATCTCGATCTCGCCTGGGAGGACGTCGGGCTCGTCGTCGAGATCGACGGCGGTCACCACGCGACCGCCCTGAGTCCGGTGCTCGATGCTCTCCGGCAGTGTCAACGGACAGCGGGATTTCCTTGTGTGCGGACAGGTGACTTCCCTGTCGGCGGACAGGTGTTCTCCCTGTCGGGGGTTAGGTCAGGGGCATCACTCCTCGTCCTTCGGTGGCGTCGCTGAGGCGGAGGCTGGTGCCGTCG
>NZ_WESE01000006.1:0-489 GCF_009184895.1 Nostocoides sp. F2B08
TATTCGCTGAGCAGCCGGTCACCCTGACCTATGGTCTGGGCCAACGTCGTAGCGACAAGGACCAATGGTGTGGTCGAAGTCGACGGGCCTGGGGCGTCCGCGCTTCGTCGCCGGTAAGTCGGCGTCGCGAGAATCACCGCGGGAGCCACGGTGGTGGTCGACCCACAGCGCCAAGAGCACGGTGGGCAACAAGGCCCCCATCAGCCAAATCCACAGCCACCACATGCGGTCCTCCTCCGCCCTCCCCGCTTGTCGGTCGAGTGTGAACCACGACCTTCGGGATCGTCAACGGTCGAGCATCCCTGCCGCAGCCCCGAGATGCCGGACTAATCGCTCAGTTTGTTTTCCTTTCCAGCGAAGTGCAGCACCTGGGCCAAGGCGCGGCCAGTGGGGTCGGCGTCGCCGCCGGGTGCGTTCACGGCGGGATGTCGGGCGCGGGTCGTCATGGATCGCTGATGTAGGGTCCGACGCGAATGCTGCGAGCCGCCT
>NZ_WESE01000006.1:500-228362 GCF_009184895.1 Nostocoides sp. F2B08
GATGCTCCAACGGGGCGTTCGCCGACCACGAAGATGGGACCAGTCAGTGACCCGTAAGGCGATCCTCTTTCACGGCACCTCAGCGCATCCGGACGTGGTGTGGCTCCCGTGGCTGCGAGGGCGGCTGACGGAGCGCGGCTACGCCGTCGAGGCGCCGCACTATCCCAGCCTCAACGTCGAACCCATCGCCACCTTCCTGCCGACGGTGCTGGCCAACCACACCTTCGATGCGAACACCGTGCTCGTGGGTCACTCGGGCGGGGCAGCACTGCTGCTCGCGATCCTCGAGCACATCGAGACCACGGTCGATCAGGCCATCCTCGTCGCCGGCTACTGCACGCCACCCAACGACGAGGACGAACCGGTCCTCCAGGACAGCTACGACTGGGCGGCGATACGAGCCAATGTCCGCGACCTGTACTTCATCAACTCCCGCGAGGATCCGTACGGCTGTGACGACACGCAAGGTCGCGTCATGTTCGAGCGTCTCGGCGGCACCCAGATCGTCCGCGACGACGGCCACTTCGGAGACATCGACCAGCCATACGAGTCCTTCGAGCTCCTCGACAAGCTGATCGACTGACGCCCGCAGCAGGCAATGGCCTGCGCGCCCTCCACACCGGCGATACCACTGCGGAGTGGGTCACGATCTGCGGGCCTGGCAGGAGGCGTTGAGGCTCGGACGCGCGGAGATGCCGCGATTGGGGGCAGCCGTGCACTGGGGGTGGCGCTGCTGGAGAGACCGGTGGTTGATGTTCCGTAAGGTGGAGGGCTCGCGTTCGGGCTGGTCGAGGGGGTAGGCATGGATGTGCAGGAGTATCTGCGCGAGTTGGCGCAGGTGAACCGCAATGGTTTCGGCTTTCTGCTTGCCTACGGCTCGACCTGGCTCGCGGCTGCCGTGCTGGGGTGGCGCTTCGGGGAACGGGTCGGCACCTATGCGGCGCTGTTCCAGGGCATGGTGGGCCTGCCGCTCGGGCTTCTGCTGACGGCGGCCGCCGCGGATGGCCCGCGTCCCCAGGACGCGAGCTTGAACTCGCTGTCGATCTACCTCAGCACGGGGCAGTTGCTCATCCTGCCGCTGGTCATCGTCCTGGTGACCTTGGAGCGGTACACCGTCGCGGTCGGGGCACTCGCGGTGACGTTGGCGGTGCACTTCGTGCCCTACTCCTGGCTCTACTCCACTCCGATCTACATCGTGGTGGCGGCCGTTGTGGCCGTGGGGACCGCCGTCCTGATCGCTAGGGAGGGACCCGACAGGGCCACCGGTGCGCGAATCTGTGCCCTCACCGGCGCCGCCCTCATCCTCGGTGGCCTCGCCGCGGTGAGCAGCTGAGGCGTCGGCCAACTGCGCGTTCCTCGCCACGGGAGGCTCCGGTGGACGGTCGAGCCAGGAACTGACCGTAAAGACGAACGGAGTGCGACCTCAAACGGTTCAGAGCCCTCCACGGTGCGGACAACAGCCGGCGATGTGGGGCACCCCGGTGGTGGGCGATTCCGGCGGCGCGTTTGGTCCTGCATCGCATGACAGATCATCCCGTCGGTGGCACGCTGATGGCCGTAACGCATCCCACCAGGAGGAGTTATGTCCTCGCTTCTCATCCCGCCGTCGGGAGGCCGCATGGTCACCGCGCTCGGCTCGACCTACCGCGTGCTCACCGATGGCGCAGAGGTCTCGGGCGCCTACTCGGCGATGGAAGAACAGTTCTGGGGTGAGGCCACCCCGCTACACATCCACCCCGACGCCGAAGAGGTCTTCTACGTTCTGGGCGGGCTGGTGGAGGTGTGGGCTGACGGGGTGGTCTCGGAGGCCTCCACGGGTTCCTTCATCGTCGTGCCCAGGTCCGTTCCGCACGGTCTGCGTCGTCTCTCCAGCGAGCCGGTACGGATGCTCACGCTGGTCTCCCCACCAGGCTTCGAGCGGATCTTCGCGGCAGTAGCCGAGCACGGCGAGGAGGACTTGCTGGCGGATCCGGATCGGCTGATCGCGCTGGCCGCGCAGTACGGCACCACGATCGTGGGCGACTACCCCACCTGACCCCAGCCCCGCTCCGCGCGCACCTCTCGTCGCAGTCGCAGACAGGTCCCGCACCCGGCGGTGCGCAGCACGCCGGGTGGGTGCGCCGTGTCCTTGCGGCGGTCGAGATCGTCCGGCCTACCCACCTCGGGGCAGCTGATCTGGGTGAGGGCGTTGCCCTACGCTGCGGTGGTGGACTCCGAGGACCTGCGCATCGCCGTGTACGACCGGTTCCGGCACGGCCGGCTCCCCGCCGTGGCCGCCCTCGCCGTCGACCTCGCCGTGTCGGTGGATCAGGTCCGGGAGGGCCTGGAAGACCTGGCCGGGCAACGGCACCTGGCGCTCGGCGCGGACGGTGAGATCGCGATGGCTCACCCGTTCACGGCGGTCCCGTTGGGATTCTCGGTGATGGGTAAAGACACGCTGTGGTGGGGCGGGTGCGCGTGGGACTCGTTCGCTCTCGCGCACCTGCTGCCCGAGCAGAGCCCGATGCTGGTGGCCACGACCTGTCCCGCCTGCCAGGGACCGCACGCCTGGAGTGTCGACACCCGTGAGGCACCGCCTGGTGAGCAGGTCGCGCACTTCTTGGTGCCGGCCAGTCACATGTGGGACGACGTGGTCCACACCTGCGGCAACCAGCGGATCTTCTGCTCCGAGCAGTGCGTGAGCGCCTGGCTGGAGCGGACGGGCAACCAGCGCGGGTACGTGATGGACCTGTTCACGCTGTGGCGGCTCGCGTCCGGGTGGTACGCGGGACGGCTCGAGCGCGGCTACGTGCGGCGTGAACCGAGCGTCGCGGCCGACTACCTACGCAGCGTCGGACTCTCCGGACCCTTCTGGGGACTCCCAGACTGACCTCGTCCACCCAAGATCGCCACGCTGCCTCGACCGGCCGCACCACCGACGACAACATCAGGAGTCGCTCTCCCACGCCCAGCACCCGGCGGTAGGGGTCACCTCCTACATGCGCACCATGCTCATGCAAGGGCTGGCTGGCGTGGGCTCTCCAACCTTCCCGCCGCAGTTGCAGGGCCTGTAGACATAGCCATGGAATCAAGATCGAGCGCATACGGGGGACCCAGGGGCTCGGACTTCCTGATGACCGCGACGCCAATGGACATCGTCGTCAACCTGTTGCGCCTGGTCTCCGACAGCGTCGAGTCAAGAGAACGAATTGCGTTCGCCTCCACCCTTTCCCATGGCGAACATGCTTGGGTCTCAGAGACCGCGTGGCAGGCTGCCCACAGAGGACTTCACGTGGCTCGAGAAGCAAGCCTCGGTGGCTTGACCCGCGTCGATCTGGTGGTGGGCGGGACGGCTATCGAGTTCAAATCCACGTTCGGGGTGTGGACGTTTGCCCCGAACGCAAGCGCCGAGCGAGAACGATGGCTTGGCCCGGACGTGGTCAAGCTTGCTCGCGGGACGGCCCCAGGCGTTGTGGTCGTCACCGTTGCCGCACTCATGGCTGGCGTCCATCACCAGCGGAGGGCATTCAAGGTCGACTACGACCTGCAACTCCCGCGGGTTGGTGCGCTGTCGCCGATCCAGATTCTTGAAGCCGGCGTCATCGCAACTGAGCGGTTCCTCGAACCCCAATGCGTCCAGATCAGACGCGTGGATCTCGGAGCCGTGCCAGTAGCACCCGATGCTGGCCATGTGCTCCTCACCGCTGTCGTGGGTGCAGTCAACCGAGAGGCCATGGAGCTCTGATCGCAGCAGGTGCAGAACGCCATGACGCGACTACCCGGCGGTGTGCAGCGGGTCTTGGCTCAAGGCATGTTCATGGCCATGGAAGCCAGCCCGTGGGCGTGGGACGCTAGGGGCGTGGGGTGGTGGAGCCAACGGCGGGCCCGGCGACTGCGGGCGATGTATGCCGGGGGTCGCGGCAACGCCGCGGCGCGCCGGTTGTCCGCCTTGTGGTCGCGCGTTCTCGCGTCGGGCCTGGCCCCACGACGATGGGTGCGCCTCGACGTGGTTGGCCGGCGCTCGGGGCAGGTGCGCTCGTTCCCCCTCGGGCTCGCCGACGTCGGCGGGCAGTGGTTCGCCGTCTCGATGCCCGGTGAGTGCGCCTGGGTGCGTAACGTGCGAGCCGCGCACGGCGAGGTCGTGCTGCGAGGGGCGGGGATGGGGTCCGGTGCGACTGGTCGAGGTTCCAGTCAACGACCGGGCCCCGGTGCTGCGCCGGTATGTGCAGAAGGTTCCAGGAGGCCGACCCCACATTCCCGTGCCGGTGGGCGCCCCACTCGCCGACTTCGAGGCCGTCGCAGCGAACCTGCCCGTCTTCCGAATCGAGCCGCGGTGACCGCACAGCGCGGGTCCGTCAACTGCTGGCGGCAGAGGCAAGTGGGTCGTCAGGCGGCGATGTGGGGCATCTGGCCGATGTATGTCGAGACCCTGGAAAGCGCGTTCGGAAGTTAGATCGGAACGAGGACTCCGAGGCTGGAGAAGACGATGAGGGTGATGAGGAAGGCCCAGCCGCCGGTCAGGCGGCGTGCACTAGACGGGTCGGGTCGGGCACCGAAGAGCACGTAGAGCGGCACCACGAGCACCATGACGGGGGTCAGGCTCAGCCACACCCAGGCCCACCGGGTAGCCCACCGCGGCTCTGGTCCGCGCCCTAGGACGAGGAAGAAGCCGGCGAGGAGAACGAACGGCAGCACCATCCAGTTGCCGGGCAGTTCCCAGCGACCAAAGATCGCCCCCGCGCTCGCCTCCGTCGGCTCCGCGAACGTCACAGTGAGCCCTGGAGCCTCCATGCGGAGAGGGTCATCGACTGGTCCGATGACGACGGCGTCTGCCTCGGCACCGGCCAGGGTGTCGCTGTTCAGCTCCGAAACCGACGTGGTTTGCCAGAGCCGGGTCACGCGGCTCGGCCAGCCGGTATCCCAGTACACGTGCACCACTGCCACGCCCTGAACGGCAGGGTCGATGCCGTCCGCACCGCCGAGGCCGCCCTCGATCCGTACCTCGGTGACGGTGCCCTGCCGCAGCGCCTGCTGCAAGTCACTATAGGAGGTCTGCAGATGCCCCTGGACGGCGAACACAGCAAGCGTCAGCACCGACAGCGCCAGCACCGACCACCGAGCAACCGGCCACCACGACGGCGGCTGCTCACCCCCGCGCTCCACCCCCGACGCCGACACCACCGTCTCCGACATGATCGGAGTCTAGGGACCCCGGGCCAAGCCCGCGCGCTACGCGGCGCCGTGACGCCGCCTGGAACCCGCTTGCGCCCAACTGCCGGCGGTGTGACTCACCTTCAGGAGCGGAAGTCCGATGCACGCCGGCCTGTGTGGCTCGTCGGCGTGCAGCACCCGCTGCCGGGGGCTCCCGGATTAGTTCTCGGCTGTGGCGCTACTGATCCAACATCCAGGTGTAGATGTCGTTCTCGGCGCCGGCCGCGTAGGTCCTCGTCCATGAGTCGTGGTCTACGTCGGGATAGGTCGTGAGGCGGGCATCACGGGGTGTCGGCGAGGTGCAAGCTTGGAGCTCGGTGATGGGTTCGATGCTGCCAGCTGGGTTGACGACGTCATCAGCCTCGCCGTGAAACGCCCAGAGTGGCACCTCACCAAGTGAGCAGCTCGCGGTTGCCCAGGCCGGACGACCTTCTCCGGCGATGGGGACAACCGCGGCGACTTGGCTTCCACCGTGCTCGGCCACATACTCCCAGGCACCGAATGCGCCGCAGCTCAAACCGGTCAGGTAGACGCGTGTCGGGTCGACGTCGTAGGACGCGATCGCGTAGGAGAGGAACGCCTGGATTTCGCCGGGTGTGAAGCACAGCGAGCCTGTCGCCGGGTTGCCCAGCTCGTGCTGGACGGCCATCACGCACGAAGCGCCAAACTCGACCCCGTCACATGCGTCGTACGCGGAAAGGTCTCCGGAGATCTCATGCTGGGGTGACAGTACGACGGAGGGCCGCTCGTCTGGCCAGCCATCGTTGGCTATGAAGTACGGGATCGCGGTCGACGCAAGGAGCGCCAGCTGTTCCTCGGAGCCGTCCCCGCTCTCGCCGAAGCCATGCAGGAACACCAGCAACGGGCTCGATCCGTCGTCTCCGTAGCTGGGCGGCAGGTACTCGCTGTACCCGAGGGGGGAGCCCGTGGTGCCCCGGGGGTGCAGCGTGACGCGCTGCGAAGAGTCGCTGATGCCCACCAGATCCCCCGCGTAACCACAGAAGTCGCTGAAGGAGCCCGGGTGCGGACCACGAACTTCGAGACCGAGGAAGTCGACGAACGCCGCGTCGGGGTTGGCGTCCCCGCCGGTGTCGAACAGCAGATGCCGCCAGATGGCACCCCGGTCCCGGACCACGACCCGACCGGAGGAATCCTCGATCACGAAAGGCTGACCGGTCTCGAGCGAGGCGATCTCATAGACCGAACCTTCGACCTGAGTGGCCTTGACCTCACGGTAGGAGGACTGCCCACGGACGACGAACCATTCGCCGGTGAGGGTGTTGGTGTGCACCTCTATGTAGGACCCGCGGGCTCGTACGAAGAACACGGACTCGTCGCGGTTCTTGCCGACCCGGAGGCTGGCTGTCGACTCGAACTGCGCCTCGACGTGCACGGGGTACCCGCAGTCGGAGTAGTCCCAGGAGTCGGTGCCTTGAACGGGCTCCAGCTTGATCACCGTCGCGGCCGCGGGAACAACGGCGGTCCCGGCGAGAAGGAGCGAGACGACGACCGCCAGCCAACCCGCTCGCCGCACGGGCATGGCACCTCTCCCCGCCGCCCATGCCGCCCCCGTCGCTTTTGCTACCTCCATCGTCACATGCCGCATGATGTTCTCCTTCCGGGAGTCAGGGGCGACAGACCGAGCACGAACCCCTACGGTGGCGCTGACTGGTATCCGTCCGGTATCGACCTCGCGCCGAACGACGACTAGGGGCTCGCTGACCGCGGGGCCGGAGCCGCTCAGAATTCCTCGCAGGTGAAGGCGTCGGCTCACCGGCCGCGGTATCCGCCCGAGGCAGGCGACGTATCCCAGCGGTATCCGTCGCCTGCAGGCCACCTCCAAGACCCGCGACCTGCCCCCTTTGTGGGCGCGGGGACCCACCAACGCGGTGCGGTCGACTGCCGGCGGTAGGACGCACGAAGGACGGTTGTCGCACCTACCCCTCCGACCGCTTCACGGGAGTGACTGAGGAGGTTGGGTACGCGATGTCATGTCAAGGTTGTTCGCACGACTTCCGAGACTCGAATGGTGACCTTCGGATTCGGCAAGTCCCGCCCAGACAGCATCCTCACGCTCGAGCAGATCGCCGGCGAGGAACGTGGGGATGGCCTCCGCGTTCGCGTCTGGGATAGATGCGTCGCCGAGCGTTTGTCCCCTCAAGGACCGAGGGCACCATCCTCCGTGACTTGGAGCAGCAGCCGCCATGCCGGGCCTGAGGTCGATGAGGCCTTGGCGGTGGGCGCCAGCAGTATGGACCCGAAATGAGGTCGGTAGTGGAGCGCAAATCCTACTAACCTCTCAACGACCGGGTCCCCGCCTGCGGCGCCGGCAGAGGCCAGGCAAGCAAGCACCTGGCGGCGGATAGAGAGAGGACGAACCTGCGCCCCTCATCAACCGTAGGACCTGCTGCGGGCCTACCGTGATAAGAAGCTGCCGACTCTTGGGAGAGGCGATGAAGGGCGACTTCACACGCGACACGTTCAACAGCCATCGGCACTACACACGTGTCCTTGCGCAGCAGGGTCGCATGCAGCTCGACGCCGACTTGAATGAGCAGTCCGCGATATCACAGCATCTCCTACAGACCCTGGCTGCTGATCTGATCGGCCCGCACGGCGGTCCTCTCGCCAACTGCGGCTTCAAAATCATCAGCGACGCAAGCACCCTCAACGCCCTAACCAACGACCTTGGCCAGCCGCTGCCACCCGATCGGCTGCAGGAGATCAAAGCGCGCCTTGCTCGTGGAGATTTCCTTATCGGACAGGGTCGCTACTACGTACATGGGCGCCTCGCCCAGTGCGACACGTGGACCACATACAGCGAGCAGCTCGGGTATCCCTTTGGCGAGGACACCGCCGTGGACAATCTGCTCGGCGTCGACAATATGCTGATCTATCTGGATGTTTGGGAGCGTCACCTGGCTGCTGCCGAGCGGCCGGAACTGCTCGACGCGGCCCTCGACGGCCTCGACACCAGCACCCGCAGTGAGCTGGTTTGGCAGGTTAAGGTGAGCCGCGGCGAGACCCCCCGCAAGTGCGCTCACTACCAGTCCCTGGCACGTGAGCGACTGCCGCTGTTGCGTGCAGCCGCGCGCACGCCTGAGAAGCTCGACGGTAAGGGCGAAATCTACTCGGAGGCCCGGTACCGCGGCGCCGAGAACCGGCTGTACCGCATCGAGATACAGCGCGGCGGCACCGCCCGCGCAGCAGCGCAATCCGAGGGTGGCGCTAGTTTCTCCTGGTCTCGTCAGAACGGCTCGGTTCTCATTCGAGTCCTGAGCCACTTCTTCGACGGAAGCGCGACAGTGCTCGAGCTGGCGGACTTCGGCCCCGACGGACGCACCGCTTTGACGGTCGGCGACTGGGTTCAAATCGTCGATGACGGAAGCTCCCTGCGCGGTTCACCTACGCCCATGCTTCAAGTGGCGAGGGTCGACTCTGACAAGCGAACAGTGTCCCTTACAGGGTTCGCCGACGACACTGGCAGGGACCCGGCAATGAACCCTGCACTACGCCGCTGGGACCACGTCGTCGCCGACCACTCCACCGGCGACGCCGGCGCGCTCCTCGTGCGTGAGGCCACGGACCCCGACGATGCGTGGATAGAGCTCGAGGATGGCGTTAGCGTTCAGTTCCTGGCTTCGACTGACGGGAAACCACACGACTACCGCACGGGCGACTACTGGCTCATCCCCGCCAGGACCACGATCGGCGCCGTCCTCTGGCCCGAGGAGACGGTCGACGGCTCCTGGTTGCCGATGCCCAGGCCCCCTGAAGGGGTAAGCCACCATTACGCCCCGTTGGCGATCGGCAGCCTCAGCGCCAATGGGGCCTGGACGTTTACGCGCGACTGCCGACACCAGTTCAGCCCCATGTCCTCACCCGTCTAAGCGAATCTCAGAACAGACGACTGGTTCGTTCGAGGCAGCCATTCTCAGCCCTGAAGCGACGGAGTCTCGCCCGCCGGAGTGCGGGCGCTGCATCGCGAGGCGCTGGTCGAGAACGCCAAGAGCAAGCCGGCGTGGGGGCATCGAAAGGTGTGGGCGACCTCCCGCCATCATGGACACCGGTTATCGATGTCGAGCGTGTTGCGGGTGCTCACCGAGGCCGACCTGGTCCAGCGGGCCGACTATCAGCGGGAGCGGCGCAAGTTCGCAGGGGAACGCAAGGCGGCGTTCGCGGTCACCCCGACCCGGCCGAACCAGGTGTGGCAGTTCGACTTCAGCGAGTTCGAGACGATCGCCGGGGGCACCTGGCGGGTGGCGGGGGTCGCGGACTACTGGTCCAAGTACGAGTTCGGGTGGCACTGGTCACCGACGGCCAACAGGCACGACGCGATCGCCGCGGTCGAGCTGGCCATCGTCGAGGCCGAGTCGATGCTCGGGCACCCGCTGGCGGACCTGTGCCCGATCGATCCGGACCCCGGTGAGATCCTGCACGCGGTCACCCTGGTCAGCGACAACGGCGGCCCGTTCCGCTCCCACGCGTTCGCGACGTTCATCGCCTCCCGTCCCGAGCTCAAGCACGTCCGGATCAAGGTCCGCACCCCCGGGCAGAACGGCGCGCGAGAGGGGGCGTTCCAGTCACTGAAGTACCAGGGCCTGTACCTGGAAGAGATCGCTGACCAACTCGAGCTGGTCCCGATCGCGGAGACCTTCCGCGTCGAGTTCAACAAGATCCGACCCCACGAGCACCTCTCTTGAAACTTCCCCTACGAGGTCCACACCGGCATCACCGACCCGACGATCCCCAACCTTGACCGACCCGAATTCGTGCCGACTTCTTGACGCGGGACATGTTCGACAGCGACGAAACAGGTGCTGTCAGCGTGGTCCCGGGCGGAATCTGCCCGCCCGGAGTGTCTCCCCGGTTAGGACACCAGTTGGCTGATGGTCGCCGGTTCGAGGGGCTGGACCGAGAACAGCTGTACCGTCGTTGCGTTGCTGCTGATGGCGAACGAGCCGTCCACGTCCATCCCGACCATGGGCCCGTGGTAGACGCCGGCACGACGCGGGGTGTCGGAGCCTCCCCCGTCGACCACGAGCATCTCAGCGTTGGCCGTGCGTGCCAGCACGAGTGTCGATGGATGACCGGGCATTAGGGCAACCGCCACGGCGTCGTCGACGCCGGCGGCGGCGGCGATGCGGGCAGCCTCCGGTGGGTGCGGCGGGAGGGGCTGAGGGTTGAGTGCGACTTCGCTGCCTGGTTCCACCGCCAGCACGGGGTCGTCCTCATCTGGCCGGAACTCCTCCACCACGAGGTCCTCGCCGAGGAGGCGCGCCACCACGGCGTGTCCACCGACGTCACGGACTGCTGCTGCGTCGGCAGGGCCGAGGTCGGCCAACCAGGTGAACGTGACAGTCACGATCTCGGTGTCCGCGGGCAGGTCTTGCCCGGACGCCCGTTCGATGATGAAGTCGCTGAGAGTCGGTGCCCGGCCCAGGAGCGCCGGCACTGCGATGCGACCGCGATCGTCGGCGACGACTTCCAGGTGCAGCCCTCGCCCCTGGACGCGGATCGCTTCCCCCGGGTGGAGGCCGCGCATGGTCAGGAGGTGGCTGTCCAGTCCGATGGTGGCGTTCAGTGCAGCCATCCAGTCCTCGTCTTCCAGCGGGACTGGACGGAAATCCTCGGGTGTGAGAGCTGCGCCAGTGGCGAGCTTGAGCCACGGTCCATCCAGATGGAGGCAGTTCTCTAGCCTGTTCACTTGGACGTCGACGTTACCGTCACCATCGACACGGATGTCCGGGATGCCGAGATCGATGAGGCGGCATCCACGGGCGGTCGAGACCAGGATGCGGATCTCGCTGGGGACGGTGGCGGCCAGGCCTAGGGGTAGGTTGATGGAAGCTCCTGCCGTACTCAGACTCATCCATGCCTCGTACTTGGCGTTGGGCGCCATGATGTGCGCAGTGCACAATGCACCGGCATCCGCAAAGCCGGCACCGGCTGTTGCCCGCAATGTTGGGTCTGAGCGGTGGAAGGTTCGGGGCGGTGAACCGTCGCCGGTGCGCGCCAACTCACGGCAGCTCAACCACACCACCGGGCGACCGAAGCGGTGCACCGACAGATCGAGCAGGCCGCGGTCAGCGTCGGGGGCAGCCCTGACGGGGCCACCGAGGGTCATGCCCGCTGGGCTGGCTGTGATGCCCGCCCATTCCGCGCGGGCTCCGAGGAACGACGGCGGCGGCGGCAGTGGCACGTCGAAATAGAAGCTCTGCGCGCCGTCGTGGACCGCGTCGGGGATCCGGTCACGCAGGAAGTTCCTGAGCAGTTTCCGCGCCAGTCGCTCGAACACGCTCGCAATGCCAGAGAGGTTGACGCCCCAGCTGATGGCCAGTCGCAGCAAGGACGGCGGATGGAACTGGGGGATCGCGGTGGCGACTCCGTTGACCTCGCCGACGAAGCTGAGGTCGAACGACAGCGTCAGCGCCAGCGACGGTGCAGCCCCCTGGGGCTGCCATACCACGCGGGTCGGCAGTCCGCGGGGCAGCCGACGCTCGATCATTCCGATGGCCTCGTCAGCGTCGAGGAAGACTCCCCAGTCCTGTCCTGGACCGAGGCGAGGAGAGGCCGGCCCATGGGCGCCGAACCGCAGCGCTACTACCCCCTGCCCGTGCACCAGGTCTGCTTCTGACGGGGCGAGCGGTGTCAGGGCCGTGACCATGGGCGCCACGTCGATGAGTTCCCCGTTCAGGGAGGCCAATCTGGCATCCAACGCGGCTTGGACGGCAGCCCGCAAGGGCCTGGGTCCAGGCAGCGCCGAAGCATCCGACAGGGCGCGCGCGATGACCAGTTTACGGTCCACCACAGCCAGGCGGATGACTACCCCGATGATGGCTTGGTGGGTCGGGGCCGGCGCGTTGGGATGTGCCATCACGTCGTCGTCGGTCACCATGTGGACGCCCACGTCCAGCCGGACGTCGACACCGGCGCCGGGTACGGTGGTGAAGCGCGCCGACTGGTCGACTGTGTCGACGTGGTCGACAGACACCGCAGGCACAGGCGACGCGACGCACAGGGTGAACAGGTGCCGTTGAACCTCTTCCGTCACCGCCTGCGCCAAGACACTGTCCCGAACCTGCACCTCGATGGTCATGACAGCCTCCGCAAGACCAGGATGGTGGGCCAACCTACTCCCATTCCTCGGCCAAGGCCAGAGTTAATGCGTGTCGCAGGGGTTTGCCCGCGCCGAGTCCACGGCATCACCGCCCCAAGGGGACAACGCCGTCACTTCCCGGCACGCGAGGCCAGGCAGACCTGGCGACGCCTGGGAGGCCGCACGGTCCTGTACGGCCTCGGCAGGCATCAGCCGGTTGATCCCGTTGATGTTTGTCGGGTCACGGCCCTCGGGTAGCCGAGTCATGGCACCGTCATTCGCTTCTTGTATTGAACCGCCCCGGTGGAAGCCGGCCCTGAACGCCTTCGCCGTCACCCTCGCCGAGCGCATGCCCCCGGCGGAGACCCCCTAGAGATGAACGCCGGAAACACCGTTCGTCGGACAGACCCGCACTCGGTGTGTGGGGCGCACGCGGCGATGTCTAGGACCCTCAGCCGCGGCCCGCACAGCCGGATGCGGGCGATCCCGCCGCCGTCGTTCCCGTTTGGCGTTCACGCCCCCGTTTCTGTTACCGGCGGGCGTTGGTTGAGTGTGTCCCAGCGCAGGTCCACATCCACCGACACGTCCAGAGGGCGGCGCTCGGTCCGCTCCCAGAAGACCGGGTTGCCGTCGACATCGCGCGCCAGCACCAGGCGTCGCGACAGCCGGATGCCGGATGAGGGCACCGCCAGTGGCAGCAGGGTATGCGGTGCACCGTCGGGTGGTGGCGGGAGGATCGCCATCGTCGGCAGCGGGGCCAGTTGGCCCGTGAGGGGGTCCCGGATGCGTGCCTGCACGAACAGGTCCCGGCCGTGCCCGTACCAGCCTGGCCGCACCGAGCCGCCGTACAGGTAGGGCACCCGGTTCAGTGGTGGCATGCCGCCCAGTTCCCAGAGGACGCTCATTCGTGCGACGTGCCCCGCGCCGTCGTCGGGGACCGAGTGTCCGACTGGGACGGCACCGAGGGTCGGTTCCGCTGTGGGTGCGGGCTGAAGTCCCTGTCCGCGGAGCAGAGCAGCCCACAAGAGGTTGGCGTCCTCATCAACGGCGAGGGCGATCTCTTCGAACGGCTTGCCCTCCAGCGCGCCGGCCGCCCACAGCAGCACGGGCAGCGACCGATGTCCCCCCGCCCCGACGTCGTCGCCCTCGACGGCGAACAGGGACCAGCCTGGCTCGGATGACAGCGACCAGATGGCGCCCATCGCGTCGGTCATGGCGGCCCAGCGGATCCGCGTGAACTCCCCAGCGCGCCCGGGCATGGGTGCGAGGTACCAGTCGTCGCCCAGCCGGTTGACGAGCTCGACCAGGTGCAGCGTCGCGGGGTGTGCCCGGTCGACGGGGTGCCACAGCGGGTTGGCCTCGACGTCCTCCACCTCCCAGTACCGACGCCGTGGCTGGCCCGGCCACTCCAGGCGGGTCGGGTGGGCGACGTGGCGCTCGACGGCCACGACCGGAGCGGCGGGCGCTGGAGGCGTGAGCCGTAGGGACCACCAGTCGAGGGGACCGGCGTCGTGGGTGGGGACCTGGAGTGCTGACCAGGTTCCGGCGTGGTCCAGCGACGAGGGCCGCCAGCCCGTCTTCTCGAGGACGGCCTCGGCAGGCTGGGAGGCGAGGAGGGCCTCGGTGATGGGCTCACTGGAGACGTAGAGGTCGAGCCGTACGGGGGTGGCGGCGTCCTCGCCGAGGTGCTCGCCGATGCGCCACTGCAGCCCCACCATCCAAGCAGCGTCGGCCGTAGTGCCGGCGACGAGTTCGTCGGTGTCCCGGTTGGTGGTTCGTGGGAGGAGGGCGACGGGCAGGTCGTACGTTGGCAGGCGGTCGCCGTCGTCGGAGATCGGCGCGCCCGTGTCCCAGTCCTGCGGCAGAACGCAGGTGGCCGCCAGCGCCCCGAGCCCGGCGTCGGCGAGGGTTTTGGTCGTCGCCATCCGGGCGTGCGCCATGGCCCGCGCCAGCAGCACCGCGTGTGTCAGTTCCTCCTGGGTGACCCCGGCGTCCGGGTCAATCGCTGGCACCAGTAGCACGGCCTGCGGTGGGCATGCCGACGGCGTGGCCGCGTCGAACGCGACACCCAGGTGCTGCTCGGCGAGAGGGACCTGCTCGCTGAACGAGTCCAGCACCACCCACTCGCGCTCCGGCCCGGAGCCGGCGTCCAGGACTACCGTGAATCGCGGCTCGTCGGACCCCGTCAGTGCCGCAACCCGCCACGGGTCCTCTGGGGCAACGGCCAGCAGACTCCCCATGAACCCGGACATTCGCCCCAATGAAGGCCGGAGCCTCGCCATAAGCGGCATCCAGGAATCGGCTGTGGCGGTGCCGGGCACGGGAGCCAGCGGCTCGCCCAGCAGCGCGACCGGCGCCGGCGTCCCCACGGGCAGCGACCTGCCGGCACCCAGCTCGGCCAGTGCGCCCGGCCCCAGGGACCCGGTACGGGTCAGCGCACCGTCGGACACTGAGTAGCCCGCCGCAAGCACCCGCGCCGAGAGCCCACCGGCCGCGGCGTCCAGCGCGGCCAGGCTTGCCACCAGGGCAGCCTCGCGGGTGCCGACCTCGAGGGCGAACAGGTCGGGCGCCTCGGGCGGCGGGCTGAACCCCCAGGCCGCCACGTCCAGTAGCCGGGATGCGACGGCGTCGCGCAGATCGGCGGGCACGTCGACGGGCGGCGGCGCACCGTCGGCATCGAGCCCGAGCAAACGGTCCACCTCCGCCTCCCACGCGGACCGCGCCGCAGCAACGTCCACCAACACCGCATCCACAAGGTTCAATGCCCCGGATGCCAGCGCGTCGAGCCGCTGCTCCCAACCCGCCGTCGCCGTCGCCAGCACCGGCCCCACGTCGGCAGCGGCAGAAGCCACCAGCTCCGACGGGTGCGGCGCGCTCCCTGCAACCGCCGCCGCGAACGAACGAGCCTCGGGCGCCTCGGGCACACCGCCCACAACGTCCTCCAACACAACCGGCGTCCCCAACAGCCCCAGCCGCAGCGCCGCCAGCCGCACCAGGGCCGCTTCGTCGAGGACGACGGCATGTACGGCGGACAACCCCAACTCGGTAAGAGCCACGGACGAGCCACCCGGCACCGAGACGGTCCACGACGACGCCACCGCAGACCGCAACGCCGCGTCGAAGGCCGGCGCGGCCCCCAAGGCCCCCAATGTGCCCAGTTCACCCGATGCCCCAACAGAAGGCAGCCCCGCCAGCACAAGCGTCCGCACCTGCCGCGCCTCGTGCATGGGGTCCAGCACTTGCAGCGGCCCGGGCGCGCCCTGCCCGGCGAGGAACTCGGTGGCCACGGCGGCGCGCTCGGGCCGTCCGGCCAGCACGCCGTGCAGCGCCTCGGCCAGCACCAGGTCAGACGCCGCCTGCACCACGTCCCGGACCCTTGAGACGGCGCGGGCCAGCAGCCCGGGGGCGCGCACCAAGTCGGGTAACCCGCCGTCGGCCAGCACGTCGAGCCCGTGGCAGCAGCCGAACTGCCCCTGCCCGACGCGTAGGGGGTGGAGGGTACGGATGGGCTGCAGGTCCGCGGCGCCGAGCACCACGCCGACCTCGAGGGCGGCGGCGGTCACCTCGGACTCCACCATCCGCCCCACCACCTCGGCCGGGTGCCAGTCGTCGCCGATTCGCTCCAGCAGCGTTCGCGCCGGCCCCACCAGCGAGGAGTTCAGGCGCAGTTGCCAGCGGTCTGACGGCTCGTGGACCGCCCGGTCGCGCAGGGCGGCGGCGGTGGCGGCCTGCGCCGTCGACGGTGCCAGCAGCAACCCTCCCGGCCCCGGCCCGGGGGTGCCGCGGAAGGGCCGGTCCACCCACCCGTAGAGGCCGGTGGTCGGGGCTCCGTGCGCACTCACCACCTTCGCCACGTGATGGGCGCCCACGGCGTGCCACCAGACGTCCCAGCGTCCCGACGCCGTCTCGATCAGCGCCCGCAGAGCCCGCTCCGCCCGGAGCGAGTACTCGGGCGTGTTCGCGCTCTCGATCAGCAGGTCCGTCAGCGCGGTCATCCCGTCCCCGCCCAGCCAGGTGAGTTGGGTGGCCAGTTCGAGGGCGCGGGCTTCGGCGTTCACCCAGGCGGCCAGGGACCCGTTGGCCAGTACTCCCTCTGCCAGGGCGATCAGGTGTTCCCGCAGCCGCGTGCTTTCCACCCGTTCGAGGTGCTCGCCGAGGAACGGCTCCGGCTCGGTCATCACCGGGGCCGCGCCCAGCGCCTGCCGCCACAGGTCCAGCCCGCCGCCGGCCAGCGCGATGCTGCGTCGGAACAGCCGCACTAGCATGCTCTGGGGCGCTTCATACTCCACGTACGTGTTGCTGGTTGACTCCCACCTCGTTGCCACGTAAAGGGCCACCACCGGGGGGAGGTTCTGGTCGAACTGCACCGGGTACGGTTCGAGGAACTGGCTGCGCCACTCGCCCAGCCAGTCCAGCAGCGGGTGCAGCGCCGCCTCGTCCCCAACCAGCAGCGGGACCCCCAGCGGCTTGAGGCCGGGTTTCAGGGTGTCGTACCTCAGCCCCCACTCCGGGGACAGGCTCGTCTCAAAGGCTTCGCGGTTGCGCACCTGCCAACGGTCCATCGCGTCGTCGACGTCGCCGCCGGCGAGGTGCGCCAGCAGTTCCGTGCGCAGCAGCGGTGCGCCCGCGACGTCACCGGGCACCGGGCCGCGCCGCAGGGTCCGCACGGCCTCCTCGACGCCGTCGCCGACGGCCCCCTCGTCGGTGCGGGCAGCCTCTGCCCAGTTGCGCAGCGCTATCTCCAGCCCTGGCAGCATGCCTTGCAGCGGCTCCAGCCCGTCAAGCGGTACCGAGCCGGGGTACACCACGGGCAGGACGCCGTAGGAGGTGTCGCCGACTGCGAGGGTGGCGTAGGTGCCCTGGGGCCGCAGCCACTGGGCCGCCCACTTCCATAGTGTCCCGATCTCGAGCCGTTCGACGGCGCGGGTCACCTCGGTGAGCCCGTACCCGAACAGCGTGGGGAAGGTCAGCCGCAGCAGCAGCTGGTCGACGTCGTCGTCGCCGACGCTGCGCACCGCCAGGTCCCCGGCGCCCAGCGCATGCAGGGTGCGCTCGGCGAGGGCGGGCATCGAGTCGGGCTCCACGAACGGCGCGTTCCACAGCGGCACGGGCTGGCCGTGCACGCCGGTAGTGGCGGCGCCGGGGCCCGAAAGCAGCAAGTTCCCCTCGGCGGCGTGCCCGGCCAGCAGCTGTGCGAGGGTGCCGTCGTCGCGGCAGCCGCTGACCCCCAGCACCTCGATGTCCTTGGGGTGCATGGGCAGCGTGATCTCCTTCGCCAGCCCGACGTCGACTGCGGCAGCCCAGTCCACCAGCCACTCCGCCACCGCGGTCGGTGCCTCAAGGGCCGCGACCATGATCTCCAGCAGGCCGAGCTCCACCGGCTGGGAGTTCCCGGACACCTTCGCCCACACCTGCACCTGCGGTGGCAGCCCGCGCAGCACCCCCTGCACCTCGAGCGGCTCGGCCGTCGGGTTGGCGACGGTGCCCACCAGCCAGTGCGCCCGGCCGGCACCCACCTGCCCGGCCAGCCGCGCGAATGCGTCGGCCCAACCCTCCTCCTGCCGTGCGGCGGCGACGGCGGCAGCGGGATCTGCCGCATCCTGCTGGGTGCGCAGTGACCCCCAGAACGCGCTCAGCGCCAGCTGTTCGGCAGGTGTGATGGCGGGGTCGTGGGTGTCGAAGGAGATGGTGTCGGGCACCAGCCGCAGCCGCAGCCGCCAGCCCGAGGATTCGGAGCCGTGGAAGCGGGTCTCCAGCCGGACGGGCAGCAGCGCGGTGATGGCGGTCATTGCTGCACCAGCTCAGTGCCCGGCAGGATGGCCCGTATGGGCTGGTCCCAGGTGGCGCCGCCAAGCTCCGCGCCGTCGTCCACCACCACAGCCACGTTCCCCGTCACCTTCTTGCCGTCCTGCTTATAGGTCACCGGCCTCACCTGGTACCCGGCGGCGGTGGCGCCGTCGGGCGGCCGGAACCTGGGCCCCTTGTCCGGCTCCTCCAGCACCAGGCACAGATTCGGCAGGTCCGACGGCGGGCGCGGAAACGCAAAGCACCACACGTCGGGATCCAGTCGCGCCACCCAGACGGGCCAGATGGGGTCCTGCAGGATGGGGAATTGACCGTGGCCGGAAATCCCGAAGGCCGGGGCAAGGTACACCTGCGTGTCGGGGTAGCGGCGGACCAGGTCTGAGCGCATGGCGATCACCAGTTCCTGCCCGCTCCCGCGCGGCCCGGGCAGCTGCGCCAGCGGCACCGATGGCCACGACGACGTCTGCACCAGGTCCACCATCGGGGCCGGGTTCTGGGCGGACTCGACGTTCTGCCAGAAGGTGCGCATCGGCATCCACCCGTGCACCACGGGCACGCCGCGCCAGCGCAGTTCGGCAACCACCTGGCGCGACGCGCCCAGTAGCGCCGACGCCATGAACGCCCGGTCGGTGCGCAGGGCGACGACTCCGTCGCGGCCCAGCTCACCGGCTAGCGGCAGCAGCCAGTCCGGCTCGTGGCGACGGAACCAGTCCCACAGCGGCAGGTCCAGGTCCGGCCGCACCTCCAGAGGTACGTCCCAGCGCTCGTGCAGGCCGGAGATAAGGCTCACCACGCGGGCCACGGGGATGCCGTCGGGCTGGAACGCGTCGAAGACGGCCTGGTCTGCCGCGTCCACCCAGCCGGGGTCCTGCTCGGGGAGCCGAGGTGTTTCCTCCCGTTCACCGAGCAGTTCGCCCAGCACCCCCTCCTCGTTCCCGTCGAGCGGCTCCACCAGCCCCAGCGGCGACTCCGACGGTTCCGGGGATCGCCTGGCCTCCTCCAGCACCGTCGCCGGGTTCGAAACCGCCCCGGGGTCGGCGCTGGCCTTCGCCGTCGGCCCGGTGGGGCGCAGCAGGTGCGATGCCGCGGAACTGAGCAGCGACGCCGGCAGCGGCCTCTCGTCGGGGAACAACTGCCCGAGCGCACCGGCGACACCGGACGGGGTGCCGGCGACGACGGCGGCCAGCCCCGGCCCGTGGAACGCCAGCCGCGCCGCGCCGGGCGGGGGCAGGTGCCCGGCGGTGAGCCTGGCCATAGCCACCCCGCCGGTGAGGTGACGAAGCTTGGCGGCGGCCAGGTGGGTGTCGCCCAAGCGGGTGGCGGCGGCGCGGAGGATGGTGTCGGTCCAGTCCAGCGCGGCTCGCGCGCCCAGGCCGGCGGCGGCGCGGTGCCGGGGGTCGGTATCCACCTCGGCCACCCACGGGGCGCTCTCGTCCCAGCACACCGGCGCGGACCAGCGGGGTGCGCCGATGATCGGTGCGGGCGGTGGCGGGACGGCGTCGTCGGGCTGCCCGCGGGCGGTCGACGGCCGGGGTTCCAGCCGGGCGTCGATGGCAGCGGGCAGGCCGGCGTCGGGCAGCGGGACGTGGCCGGGGGCGTCGTACCGGGCGAGAGCGCCGTAGGTGGTGGTCTCCCGCTCGGGGTGGCCGGGCAGCCCGGCGTGCACCACCACCTGGCCCAGCGCGTCGGGCGGATCAACCGGGTGCAGCGCCTCTACCAGCGACTTGAAGGTGCCGGCCTCGTTGGTGGAGAACCGGAACGTGTGCAGCACGGGGATGCCGGTGGCCTTGGCGCCCTTGGTCCAGCTGTAGGAGCCGTCGGGCCTGTGGAGTTTCACCAGCGCGGCCAGACACTGTGCCCCTGCCGGCAGCACCCGCGGGCACAGCAGCCGAGAGAAGTTGCCGTCCTGGGTGTGGGCCCACGCCGCGGCTAGGTCCGGGTCCAGCAAGCTGGTCACCGCAGGCCGCAACCACAAGGTGCCGTCCCTTGCCACGCCCAGCTCACGGTTCTCGACGCCGGCCACCAGGGCCAGCCACGGCTTGGCCTTTTCCGGGGTGTTGGGGTCCGCGGAGTAGCGCCAGGGCAGGTCCTCGGAGGTGAACTCGACGAAACAGCAGTACTCGCCGTCCACGTCGCCCGCACCGTCGGGCGGGCTGGTGCGGGCGATGGCGCCCGGAGCCAGGCCCGTGACGTCGCCCGGGCCGTACAGGTCGACGGTTCGAGCGACGGGAGCCACCGCCTCGGTCCCCGCGCCGGTCGTGATGACCGCGTCCATGACCAGATTCACGCGCAGCCTGCCCTTGTGCGGTACGGCGCCGGTGAGCGGCACGGGCGCGGTGCGGACGAATCCCTCCAGCTTGGCCTTCATGGCAGCACCACCGGGTCCAGTGCGTACGCCGGCAAGGCCAACCCGCCGGGTTTGAGGAGCGCGGCGGAATGGGAGGCCGCGCCGGAGCCGTGGAAATCGGCGATCGGGTTGCCAGGTTCAGCGGAGGCCCACTTCTCCCTGTCCACGACGACGGCGGCCCCAACCCCCTTCGCCAACGCCGCGGGCGCCTCACGGCTGCGCAGCGCGGCGGCCACCGACCATGGCACTTCGACGTGGATGGAGTCCCTCCAAAGAGGGGTCGGCTTGGGGAGCATGATGGTGCGGTGGCTTCTGTCCACGGTCTTACTGCTGCTGGACCTGGTGGAGACGCACTGCAGGTGCCAGCCGGCCTCGCGGTCCTCGAACTGTGGCACAGTCAGCGCGTTGGCCGGGGTGATGGTGGTGTAGGCGGCCGTGGTGAGCTGCCGTTTGACGGTCCCCGCCCGGGGGACGGCAGGCGACACCAGCACGGCGGCGGGGCTGGCCATGGTGCGGCCGCCGGCCTTCTGGAAGGGGCCGTCCAGCGGGAACGCCTCCTGCGCCCACACGAGCTCGGCGTTGGGAGCCAGCAGCGGGGCGTCGTCGGCGGCGCGCGGTGCGAGGACGACGTCGGGGTCTGCACCTCCCTTGCCGGTGACGTTGGCAGCGCGCGCCAACTCCTCGCGCACCAAGCCGGCTAGCCCGTCGAAGGGCGCGCGGTCCGCCCCGGCCTCGTTCGATAGGATGAAGGACTTGCGCCCGCCCACCTTCACGCCGAGGACCCTGGAGTAGGCCTCGGCGGTGAGCACAAGCGGCCCGGGGCCGGTGAGGGTGCCCTTCAAATTCACGCTGAGCAGGTCCTGGCCCAGAGCGCGGATGGAGACGGAGCCGTGCACCTGCGCCTCGAACCACAGCGGTGAGAGCTGCACGATTGCGTCGAACCCGGCGGAGCCGTTAAGGCTGGCCCCCGGCACTTTGAAGGAGACGCTTAGGTGTGCCCCGGCCTGCACGGTGCCGGCAGTGACCGCTGCGTAGCCGTTGATCGTGATGCTAAGGCCAACGGGGATGGGGTTGCGCAGCCCGATGGAGATGCGTCGCTGCGGCGGCACCACGGCGGGGGAGGGAGAGAAGCCGGGGTAGAAGCCGCCGACGGTGGCCAGCATCGTGGCGTGGTCCCCCCACGCCATCCGCACCGCCGCCGTCCCGGCGATGCTAAAGCCGCCGAGCACGTACGAATTGACGAGTGCGGCGTCCAGGGCAAGGCGCTTGCCTGCGACGTCGACCTCCCCCAGCAGGTCCAGCCTTACGTGCAGCAGCGGCACACCGGGCCCGGGCACCTCCACCACTAAGCGGCCCGGCAGCAGCACCCGGCCGCGGGGGAGCTCGAGGATCACCCCGACGTCCACCTTGGCCAGCGACGTGCCGCCCACATTGAGCCAGCCCAACCTCAGGGTGGGTCCGACGACGTGGCTCCCGTCCCGCGCGAGGAAGATCCGTTCCAGGGCGCGCACCGTGGCACGGATCTGGTCCGCGGAGCGCCCGCCGCCGAAGAGTGCGTCCATGGCGGAGCCATCCGCGATGCCGTCGCGCATTCGGTCGCCGTCGACGCCGCAGTTGATGCCGACGATCCCGCCCACCGCGTCCAAGGAGAACCCGAAGCCCAGATGGATGCCGGTGGGGCGGAACTCCGCACGCAGAAGCGCCCGCACGGACAGCGGGCCGCTGGCGTCCACAAGCAACGCCACGTCCACGCGGGCAGGTCCCAATTCTGACGTGAGCGCCGCCCCCGCGCTGCGGCTGGCGACGTCGAAGTAGCCCGCGCCGGAGGCGCTGATAGGCCCCAGTTCCAGCGCGGCCGCCAGACCGGCGATGGGCAGGTGGCCCACCACCATTGTGGTCGGCCGCTCCGGGGGTGTGGGCAGACTGCGGACCGCGGCCGCCTTCGCGATCAGAGATAGCGTGGCCGGGCCAAGCTCTACGCTGTCGGCCAAGTCAGTGCCGTGCGCCGTGGCGCGGTCCAGCAGTTGCCCGGCCGCCGCATGCACCGGGCCGAGGAACGCGACCGGTGCCGCGGCCAGTTCGTTGATCAGTTCCCTGAGCTCAGCCTGTGTCTTTCCGGCGGCCTCCGCAAGCGCGGCCCGGTACTCGTTGATCGATGCGGCAACGGCGTTGTCGGGGGCGTTTGCCAGGGCGGTGATCGCGGCGGTCAGCCGTGCTGTGACCGGCCTATTCCCAGCGGCGTGCAGGACCGTCTTCTGTAAGTCGTTGATAAGTGATACGTCACGGCCCATTCGAGCCTCCTGGAGCGATATCGCCTGGGGACTCTTGTCAGGGTCCGTACCTGATTCTCGCCCCGGAATCCATCTACTGCAAGAGCTCGGGTGCATGCCCAACGCCCACCCTCACGGGCGGCGCAGCGAACATCCTCATCTGCCGCGTTCGGCTTCACGCGCGGCGTACCGACAGCTAAGCGAAGGTCGCTTGGATGATCTTCCGTCGCTCGCGGATCCCGTTCCGCGGGTAAGGCGGCCCCCGCTCGTAGCGCGCGATCACGCTGCCCTCTTTCGCGAGCACTGACACCTCGGCGTGGAAGTCGTTCACCTACTGGGCACGAGGGCCGTTGCACCCAGGGGAGCCTCCTAGCCTTGGGAGAAGGCGCCCACAGTGGGCGCTGTGACACTGCTGTCCTGTCGGCGCAGTGATGTCACAGTCACATTGTCAAGCGGGTCCTCGAGGTTGTCTTGTTAAGGAGAGGGAGGTCGGCCGACGATGGCCTTCGTCCATTCGATCTGTACGGCGTCGGGGTCGAAGATGCGACCCTTGCCGGAGCCGATTGGCTTGATGACAATGTCCATGCCAAGGAGCCGGATGATGTGTTTGCGGGTCTCGACATCGGCCCGTTCCCACGCCGCTCGGACGCTGCTCCCAGCGAACTCTGTCAGCTCGGGGCTCGGCTGTGCTGCGGCGAGACGGCCGCGCTCTGCTGCCAGTTGAGGCCTAATGCGTTCGGAAACCCGTCGTAGTTGGTCGCCTGAGATGGTGTCGTCAGCGAACTGGTCAGCTGCTAGTGCGAGCTTGGCCTCCAGTGCAGCAATGCGCGTGCGGGCGTGTGCCGCAACTCCAGGGTCCCCGCCTAGCAGCCGAACTCCGTCACGTTCAAGGACGCCCACGACCACTTGGGTGACGAGCTCGTCCACATCGGCCATGCGCCGCCTGACTTTCATACATCCCGAGTGTGGGCACGTGTAGGTGTGGGGATAGAACCGAGTGCGTCCGGTCTTGAGGACGTAGGTGTATTCGTTCGTCCCCACTAGGTCCCTGCCGCAAACGCCGCAGCGTGCAATCGAGGTGAGCAAGTACCTAGGCTCGGAGCCGCGGTTGCTGCTTCGACGACCTGGGTCGGTCAACAGGGCGACGACTCGTTCGTGGGTGGGTTGGTCGATGATCGCCTCCCACTGCCCAAGCGCTACGGCTTTTCCGTGATGAGTCCGCACGCCACAGTTCCGCCACCGCAGCAGCATTTGCCGCAACACGACGCTCTGCCACGCCTTGCCAGAGTTGGTCGTGATCCCGCGTTGGTTTAAGTCGATGCAGATCCGCCACAGGGCCTGCCCGGCGAGCACGCGCTCCACGCACTCGCGGATGACGGCGGCCTCCTCGGGGTTGATGGCCAACGTGCGATCGGGCCTGAAGTCCCACCCGAAGGGCCGCTTTCCGATATGAGTGCCGGCGGCAGCCAACTGACGATGCTTGGCCTTTTGCCGTCGCCGTTGCTGCTCAACTTCATAGCGAGCCACCGTGCCCTTCATTCGAGCCATCATCCGGCCTTGCTCGGTAGCTAAGTCGATGTCTCCGCCAACGGAAGCGAGTTTCAACCCGACCCGGTCGGCCTGATCGATGATGTCCTCCAGCTCGCGGGGAGTCCTCGTGAGACGGTCCACGTCCCAGACTGCGACGGCCTTGATCGCTCCGCGCTCCACGTCCTGCATCATCCGAACGTAAGCAGGTCGCGGCTTGCGCTTGGTGGCACTCACATCGTTGTCCTCGTACACCTGGACCAGCTCCCACCCCAGCTGCTTGACCAGCTTCTCGCAATCGTCCAGCTGCCGCTGGACACCTAAACCGAGGCCCTCCGAGTCACGCGAAATCCGAAGGTAGATGCCTGCTGGTACCGACACGGCGACTCCTACTGAGGAAGGTCTAGCCGATGATACCCCCGGTGGTCTTCCTCATCCTGCCGATCACGGTCGTCTTCGCCGCCTTCCCCGGTTTCTCCTTCCTCAGTTTCTCGCTGTGACGACGCACCGATCGCCCCATCGAACAACACCTGTCGACACCCCTCACCAGTCACCGAAAGGACACCAGAGCATGACCACCACCTTGACGAAGCTCACGATCCGGCTCCGCCAGCGAGCCGCCGCCGTCGCGGCCCAGGAGCGGGGAGACATCCCCGGCTGGGTCATGGTGACCCTCATGACCGCAGCCATCGTCGCCGCCGTCTGGGCGCTCGCCGAGCCGGCCCTGACCCGGCTGTTCAACGACGCGATCGATGACGTGTCGCGCTGACCCGGCGGCTGTCCCGCAGGGGGTGGCACGCGATGAGCGCGGCGCCGCCGTCTCGGAGTTCGCCCTCGTCAGCGCACTCGTGATCTTCGTCTTCCTCGCGGTCATGCAGCTCGGACTCGCGCTGCACGTGCGCAACACGCTGACCCTGGCGGCCTCCGAAGGGGCCAGGGCGGGGGCACGTCTGGACGCCGGGCCACAGGCGGGGGTGGCCCGGGCGCGCGAGGTGGTGACCGGCTCGCTCTCCGCCCGGTTCGCGGAGGACATCACCGCGGGCGGCGGCAGCGTCGACGGCGTAGCCGTCGTCGTGGTGACCATCCGGGCGCCCATCCCCGTGCTCGGCCCGATCGGACCCGACCGCGGCCTGACTGTCACGGGGCGGGCTTTCGAGGAGTCACAGTGAGTGGACCGCAAGACCTGCGCGCACTGGCCTCTCGGCTCGACCGCGAGGACAGGGGCAGTGCCGTCGTCGAGTTCGTCTTCCTCACCGTCGTCGTGCTCGTACCGCTTATCTACCTCGTCCTGACCGTCGCGCGGATCCAGGCCGGAACGTATGCGGTGGCGCAGGCCGCGCGCGAGGCGGGCCGCGCATACGTGACGGCTGAGTCCGCCGAGAGCGCCCCCGGACGGGCCTACGCGGCGGCGGAGATCGCCTTCGCCGACTTCGGCTTCGCCGGTGACCTCGAGATCGGGTGCGACGGCTCGCCGTGCCTGCGGCCGGAGGGGCGGATCACGACCCGCGCGCAGGTGTCCGTGCCGCTGCCGCTCGTCCCTGACTTCGCACGGGCCGTCGTTCCGCTGCGGATCCCGGTCGACTCCACGTCGGTGTCGACCGTCGACCGGTTCCGGAGCGCGTCGTGAGCCGGTCCAGGCCGACTGCCGAGGACGGGAGCATGACGCTTCTCGTCACGGGGTGCATGGCGATCGCCGTCCTGCTCATCCTCGGGACCGTCGTCGCCACGAGCGCGCAGCTCGCGCGGGTCCAACTGCTCGACGTGGTGGACGGCGCGGCCCTCGACGCCGCCGACGCACTGGACGCCCGCGCCTACGAGCAGGGCCTCGACGACGCGGTCGCGATCAGCGACGCGACCGTGTGGGAGTCGGCGACGGGCTACCTCGGCGATCGGGACCGGCCGAGCCGGGTCACGGTCTGGGGGATCGAGGCGGGCACCGGGACGCCCGACGGCACGACGGCCGTCGTCGTCGTCACGGGTCGGGTCGAGCTGCCCGTCGTCGGGCCCCTCCTCGACGCCGTCGGCAGCTCGGTGACGATCACCGTGCGCGGCAGTGCCCGCGCAGGCCTCGTCGGCTGATGCCTCCTCGCATCCGTAGGGGTCGTCGCACTCGTTGAGGTGCACAGGTGACTCGCGGGTAGGGTCGTCGGGTGAACGTTCGTGCGGGTGGTCCCAGACGGGGGGTGGACGTCCCGCTGCGCATCGCGCTGACCTCCTATCGATCGAAGCCGCATTCGGGTGGGCAGGGCATCTACGTCCGCCAGATCGCGCACGCGCTCACCGACCTCGGGCACGACGTCGAGGTCTTCTCCGGCCAGCCCTACCCGGACATGTCCGGTCTCACGGCCCTCGACACCGGGCGCCTTCGAGTGACCGAGGTCCCCAGCCTCGACCTCTACGACGACGCGAACCCGTTCCGGACCCCGGCTCTGCGCGAGTTCCGCGACCGCACGGACGTCCTCGAGTTCGCGACGATGTGCACCGCCGGGTTCCCCGAGCCGCGCACGTTCGCGCGCCGGGTCGCCCCCATCCTCGTCGACCGGCGTCACGACTTCGACGTCGTCCACGACAACCAGACCCTCGCCCCCGCGATGCTGCGGGTCCGCGACGCCGAGCTCCCGCTCGTGACGACGCTGCATCACCCCATCTCCGTCGATCGGCGCGTGGCGCTCGCCGAGGCGCGCGGCCTGCACCGCCTGACTCAGCGCCGCTGGTTCGGCTTCGTACGCATGCAGGCCAGAGTGGCCCGGAGGCTCGCCGACGGGTCGGTCATCACCGTGTCCGAGAGCAGCCGCGATGACGCTGTCGAGGACTTCGGGATGCGTCCGGAGCAGTTCTCCGTCATCCCGGTCGGCGTGGACACCGAGGTCTTCGCACCGCGGGGGCCACGCATACCGGGTCGCATCGTCTGCCTGTCCAGCGCGGACATCCCCCTCAAGGGCGTGCCGGTCCTCCTGCGCGCGATGGCGGCCCTCCCGGAGGAGAGCCCTGCCCACCTCGTCGTCGTGTCAAAACTCAAGAGCGGCGGTGCGACCGAGCGGCTCGTCCGCGACCTCGACCTCGGTGACCGGGTGCGGTTCGTGCACGGTCTCTCGCAGGAAGAGCTCGCCCACCTGATCTCCTCCGCCGAGATCGGATGCGTGCCCTCGCTCTACGAGGGCTTCTCGTTCCCCGCCATCGAGGCGATGGCCTCCGGATGTGCGGTGGTCGCGTCGGACGCCGGCGCCCTGCCGGAGGTCGTCGGCCGCGACGGCCGGGCCGGGCTACTCGTTCCCGCAGGTGACCCAGGGGCGCTGACCGTCGCCCTCGACAAGCTGCTCGCAGACCCGGGCCTGCGGGCCCGAATGGGAGAGGCCGGCAGGACGCGGGTCGCTGAGCGCTTCAGCTGGACGGCCATCGGAGCACGGACGGTGGAGGTGTACCGGCAGGCGATCAGCACGCACCCGCACGGGTAGAAATCACGTTTTGTACAAGGTTCACCTGCACGTACAAGGTGCGTGCAGGGTTTTGGGGGTATAGTCATCACCATGCACTCAGTCAGCAGCGCAGCTCGACTCTGCGGAGTCAGCCCGTCCACCCTCCGAGCATGGGAGCGTCGCTACGGCGTCGTGGAACCCATCCGCACCGAGGGCGGCTACCGCGTCTACGACGATGCCGCTCTCCGTCGCCTCACCCGGATGAGTTCGCTCATCGCCTCCGGCTGGTCGCCGCGGCACGCGGCCGCCTATGTCATGAACGACGGGGACGGCGAGGGTGCGCCGCTGCCCGTCGCCACCGAGGAGGTCCGGCCCGACCCGGTGCCGCCCACCCCGGAGGAGGAAGCCGAGCACATCGAGGTCATCATGCAGGCGGCCGAGGCGCTCGACGCCCCGCGCGTCTCGGACGAGCTCGACTTCGCCTTCTCGATCCACTCCTTCGACGACCTCGTCGACATCTGGCTCGGCCCCATCCTCGTCGCCACGGGCAAGGCGTGGGCCGAGGGTCGGCTGTCCGTCGCCGGCGAGCACTTCCTCAGTGCCGGCATCGAGCGCCGGCTGTCCAAGGCCTTCGACGAGGCATCCCACACGAGGGTCACCGGCCCTCGGGTCGTCATCGGGACCCCCCGGGGCTCCCGCCACACGATCGGCGCGTTCGCCTTCGCGACGAGCCTGCGCCGCAACGGCTGCGACGTGACCTACCTCGGTGCCGACGTTCCGCCGGATGCCTGGCTTCACGCCGTCACCTCCCGGACCGCGGACATCGTCTGCGTCAGCGTCCCGACCACCGACGACGCGGTCGCGGCCGGAGAGACCGTCTCCCTGCTTGCAGAGAGCCACCCCGAGCTGCGCATCTACGTCGGCGGCAGCGGACGGTCGGGGGTCACCGCCACCGGGTCGATCCACCTCGACGGCACGGTCAGCGAGAGCGCCAAACGCATCCTCGCCGACCACGCGGAGGCCACCGGCGCGGACGAGCCGGCTGCTTCGACCGAGACCGAGGCGGCGAGCTCCGAGCCCTCCGCCGCGACCGACGCGGCGTCGACCCGTGAGCGGGCGACCGCCTGAGGACGACCCGAGCGCCGCACACTCATCACCGCACCCGCAGCACAGAACGGACCGCCTGCCTGAGCAGGCGGTCCGTTCGCACACAATGGACCCATGCTGACCGTCGACTTCGACCGCTTCCCCGTCGGTCCGGGCCATCGCGTGCTCGACCTCGGGGCCGGCCAGGGGCGCCACACCTACGAGATCCTGCGTCGTGGGGCCGAGGCCGTGGCGGTCGACCTCGCCGCCGAGGACCTTGAGCAGGTCGAGGCGATGGTCGGCGCGATGGCCCTCGAGGGCGAGATCGTCGCGCCGGCCGCGGCGGTCACGCACGTGGCCGACGCCCTCGACCTGCCCTTCGCCGACCGTCACTTCGACCGGGTCATCGCCGCCGAGATCCTCGAGCACCTCCCCGACGACCGGGGCGCCATCGCCGAGATCGTCCGGGTGACCGTGCCCGGAGGGCTCGTCGCCGTCACCGTCCCCCGCCGCTGGCCCGAGCAGGTCTGCTGGGCCCTCTCCGACGCCTATCACGAGGTCGAGGGCGGCCACGTCCGCATCTACCGGGCGAGCGAGCTGCGGGCCTCGCTCGAGGCCGGCGGCCTCGTGTTCACCGGGTCCCACCACGCGCACGCCCTGCACTCGCCCTACTGGTGGCTCAAGTGCGCCGTCGGTGTCGACCGCGAGACGGCCCTGACCCGCGCATACCACCGCCTGCTCGTGTGGGACATGATGACCCGCCCGACGCTGACCCGGGTGGGGGAGCGGGTCCTCAACCCCGTGCTCGGCAAGAGTGTCGTCCTCTACTTCCGCAAGCCCGACGAGGACACCCGCTGATGGGTATGCGGTGGTCCGCTCTGGAGCGGACCGGCGACTTCATCGCCGGTCACCAGCTCGCGAGCGGACAGATCCCGTGGTTCCGGGGCCACCATGCCGACCCGTGGGACCACGTCGAGGCGGCGATGGCGCTCGGTGTGGTCGGACGGCTCGAGGAGTCCAGGGCCGCGATGGCGTGGCTGGCGACGACGCAGGCGCCGGACGGCTCCTGGCCGATGGAGACCTCGGGTGAGCGCGTCACCGAGGCGACGGTCGACACGAACCAGTGCGGCTATGTCGCCGTCGGGCTCTGGCACGACCACCTCCTCACCGGGGACGTCGACCAGCTGGCCCGGCACTGGCCGGTGCTCGAGCGCGCCGTCGATCTCGTCGTCGGCGCGCAGCTGTCCACCGGCGCGATCGCCTGGGGGCGGGCGCCGACCGGGGAGTGGTGGGACGAGGGCCTGCTGACCGGCAGCTCGTGCCTGGTGCTCTCGCTCGGCTGCGCCCTCGAGATCGCGACGCGTCTCGGTCATGACAGGCCGGAGTGGGGCCGTGCCCGGGACCGGTTAGCTGCGGCCGTCCGCGGCGCCCGCGCCGGTGACGGGGTGTTCATCGACAAGCCCACCCACTCCATGGACTGGTTCTACCCGGTGCTCGGAGGCGCGGTGACCGGCGATGCGGCGCACCGGCACATCGACCGCCGCTGGGCGGAGTTCATCGCTCCGGGCTATGGCATCCGCTGCGTGGCGGACCGTCCGTGGGCCACGCCCGCGGAGTCGTCCGAGCTCGCGATCACGCTCGACTCGATCGGCCGGCGCGACGACGCCCTCGTGCTCCTGGCGGACGTCGAGATGCACCGCGCCGACGACGGCGGCTACTGGACGGGGTACGTCTGGCCGGACCGGGCCGTCTGGCCGGTCGAGAAGACGACCTGGACCGCTGCGGCCGTCATCCTCGCGACCGATGCCGTGCACGACCTGACCCCGGCCTCGGGGCTGTTCCGGGACGTGGGGCGACCAGCGCATACCCCTGCTGTCGCCCCGGCCGGAACCGGGTGAGGTGAATGGACGACCAACGCCGGGCCGTCGCCGATCGGACTCGCGGCTTCCTGCCGGCCGAGGAGGCGGACGCGCTGCGCGCCGCCGCAGCCGACGCCCGCCCCGGCCTGTGGCTCGAGATCGGGACCTACTGTGCGAAGTCGACCGTGCACCTCGGCTCCGTCGCCGAGACGGCGGGGGCACACCTGGTCACCCTCGACCACCACCACGGGTCGGAGGAGAACCAGCCGGGCTGGGAGTACCACGACGCCGAGCTGGTCGACCCGCGGACCGGGCGCCTGGAGACCCTCCCGCACGCCCGGCATACCCTCCACGACGCCGGCCTCGAGCCCGTCGTCACGCTGCTCGTCGGCTCGACCCAGCAGGTCGCTCCGTGGTGGACCAGCCCGCTAGAGCTGCTGTTCCTCGACGGCAACCACACCGATGAGGTCGCGCAGCACGACTACGCCGCCTTCGCCCCGCACCTGACCGACGGGGCCCTGCTCCTCGTCCACGACGTCTTCTCCGACCCGCGTGACGGCGGGCAGGCGCCGTGGCATGTCGTGCGGCGGGCGCTGGAGTCCGGCGCGTTCGACGAGGTGTCGGTGACCGGCTCGCTCCGCGTGCTCCGCCGCACCGGTTCGGTGCTGCCGGGAGTGCCCGGTTCGCTGACGTAGGCTTGGGCCTCGTGGCTGTCGACTTCACCCAAGAGATCCGGGACCTGCGCGCGACGATGGACTCCGTGCGCGAGGTGACCGATCTCGCGCGGCTGGAGGCGCAGATCACCGAGCTCGAGACCCAGGCGTCCCAGCCCGACCTGTGGGATGACCAGGAGCGGGCCCAGGTGGTGACGTCCAACCTCTCCCGCGCCAAGTCCGAGTACGACCGGGTGACCGGCATGGACCAGCGGGTCGAGGATCTCGAGGTGCTCGTCGAGATGGGCACCGAGGAGAACGACCAGGCGACGCTCGACGAGGCCGCGCGTGAGCTGGAGGCGCTCCGTCGCGACGTCGGTGAGCTCGAGGTGCGCACCCTCCTCTCCGGTGAGTACGACGAGCGTGCGGCCGTCATCACCATCCGGGCCGGCGCGGGCGGGGTCGACGCCGCCGACTTCGCCGAGATGCTCATGCGGATGTACCTGCGCTGGGCGGAGCGCCACGGCTACCCGACCAAGGTCATGGACACGTCCTACGCCGAGGAGGCCGGGCTGAAGTCCGCGACGTTCGAGGTCGATGTGCCGTATGCGTTCGGGCACCTCTCCGTGGAGGGCGGCACCCACCGGCTGGTCCGGATCAGTCCGTTCGACAACCAGGGCCGTCGCCAGACCTCGTTCGCGGCCGTCGAGGTCATCCCGCTCATCGAGTCGACCGACTCGATCGAGATCCCCGAGAACGAGATCAAGGTCGACGTGTTCCGCTCCAGCGGGCCCGGGGGGCAGTCGGTCAACACGACCGACTCGGCCGTGCGGATGACGCACCTGCCGACCGGAATCGTCGTCTCCATGCAGAACGAGAAGTCCCAGATCCAGAACCGGGCCGCCGCGCTGCGGGTCCTGCAGTCCCGACTGCTCCTCATGAAGCAGGCCGAGGAGGCCGCCGCGAAGAAGGAGATGGCCGGCGACGTCAAGGCCAGCTGGGGTGACCAGATGCGATCCTACGTCCTCCACCCCTACCAGATGGTCAAGGACCTCCGCACCGAGTACGAGGTCGGCAACACCAGCGCCGTGTTCGACGGTGACATCGACGGATTCCTCGAAGCGGGCATCCGGTGGCGGCGCAACGCGGAGAAGACGGCGGCCAGGGAGGGTTAGCCGGTGAGTGAGCAGGGGGACCAGAGCAGGGGTTCGGACAGCAGGGGAGTCGCCGCATGATCCGCTTCGAGAACGTCGTCAAGAAGTACCCTCGCGGCACGCGGCCGGCCCTGGACCGGGTCTCGGTCGAGGTCGAGCGGGGTGAGTTCGCCTTCGTCGTCGGGCCGTCGGGTTCCGGCAAGTCCACGATGCTCCGTCTCGTCATGCGCGAGGAGACCCCCACCTCGGGCACGGTCCTCGTGGCGGGTCACGACCTCGGCGCCATGCCGCTGCGCAAGGTGCCCAGGCTCCGGCGCCAGATGGGCGTCGTCTTCCAGGACTTCCGCCTCCTGCCCGGCAAGACGGTCTACCAGAACGTCGCCTACGCGTTGCAGGTGATCGGCAAGTCCAGCCTCTCGATCCGGCGCGTGGTCCCCGAGACCCTCGAGATGGTGGGTCTGACCGGGATGGAGAAGCGGCTGCCGCACCAGCTCTCCGGCGGCGAGCAGCAGCGGGTGGCGATCGCGCGGGCCGTCGTCAACAAGCCGATGATCCTGCTCTGCGACGAGCCGACCGGAAACCTCGACCCGGCCATCAGTCTCGAGATCGTCCGGCTCCTGGAACGGATCAACCGCACGGGCACGACGGTCGTCATGGCCACGCACAACGACACGATCGTCAACGACCTGCGCCGCCGGGTGATCGAGCTCGCCGACGGTCGGATCGTGCGCGACGACGAGCACGGCACCTACATGCCGGCCTCATGACCGCGACGACCGCAGCCGCTGCGGCACCCCAGACCCGCGACTACCTCACGATCGAGCACTCATGAGCCCCCGTTTCCTCCTCGGCGAGATCTGGACCGGCATCCGACGGAACGCGTCGATGACGGTCTCGGTCGTCCTCGTCACGATGGTGTCGATGTACCTCCTCGGCCTGGGCCTGCTCGCCCAGCGCCAGGCCGACACGATGAAGGGGTATTGGTACGACCGCGTGCAGGTCTCGATCTACCTCTGCACGGACAACTCGAGTCGGCCCAACTGCGGCACCGGGGCCGTGACCGAGGAGCAGAAGTCCACCCTGCTCACCCAGCTCGAGGCCCTGCCCGAGGTCAAGCAGGTCTTCTACGAGTCCGAGGAGGAGGCGTACTCGCGGTTCCAGGACCAGTTCCGCAACAGCCCTCTCGCGGGGAACATCCAGGTCGGCGACATCCCGCAGTCCTACCGGGTCCAGCTCGAGGATCCGAGCCGGTTCGGCGTCGTCGTCTCCCAGTTCGAGGGCGCCGCGGGGGTCGCCTACGTCCAGGACCAGGAACGGGTGCTCAACCGGTTCTTCACGGTGATCAACTACATCACCTTGTTCTCGGTGCTGCTCGCTGCGCTGATGGTGCTCGCGGCGATCCTGCTCATGGCGACGACGATCCGCCAGTCGGCGTTCAGCAGACGGAGGGAGATCGGGATCATGAGACTCGTGGGGGCCTCGAACTTCACGATCCGGGTCCCCTTCGTCATCGAGACGCTCATCGCCGCCGTGCTCGGCGCCCTGCTCGCCTTCGGCCTGCTCTGGGCGACCGTGCACTACATCTTCAGCCGCTTCCTCAACCAGGTGGTCCTCGACCAGGCGCTCATCGGCGACTCCGACGTCTTCGCGGTGGCCCCGTTGATGTTCGCGGGGGTCGTGGCCCTGGCCGTGCTCACGTCGACCGTCACGCTGTGGCGGTACCTGCGCGTCTAGGTTGTCTGACCCGAGGGGCACGGTTATGCTCGTGAGCACCCTGTGACTGTTGTGACGTCTGTGACAGCACGCCGAGTCAACCACGAGGTCCCCCGCTCAGTTCATGACTGCACCCCCCGACGCCGGGAAGTTCCTGTCGCGTGCCGTCCGGCGCGCGGCGGCGCTGACGAGCGCCTGCGTGGTCGCCTCCCTCGCTGTCACGGTCACGGCCGTCGCCGCGGACGACCCCGCGCGGGACAAGGCGCGTGCCGACGCCCAGGTCGAGTCGCTCACCGGTGACCTGCACGAGACGAACTCCGCGCTGAGCGCCGCATACAACGCCCTGCAGGAGACGCAGGCCCAGATCCCGGGCGCGGAGGCCGCGCTCGCGCAGGCCCAGGCGGCCGAGGCCGCCGCCATCGCCGAGGAGGAACGGGCCCGCACCGCTCTCGAGGTCGCCCAGGCCAAGGAGGAGCGCGCCCGCGACGAGCTCGCCCGCACCACGGAGGCGATCGAGGCGTCCCGGGACGATGTGGCCCGATTCGCCGCCCAGATCTACCAGGAGCAGGGCGGCATCGGCGAGCTCGCCATCGCGATGGAGGCCACGACCCCGCAGGAGTTCGCGGACCGCCTCGCCATGGTCGACACCGTGATGGACGTCCAGCATGGTCAGATCGGCCGGCTCAACACCGCGAAGGCCGACCAGGCCGCCCAGGAGGCCCTGCTCGAGGCGCTGCGCGTCGAGAAGCAGCAGGCCCAGGCCGAGGCGGAGGCGGCACTCGAGCGCGCCACCTCCGCGCGGGCGGCGGCGGATGCCGCCAAGCGCCAGCTCGACGAGCTCGCCGCACAGCAGCAGGCCCAGACCGAGACCCTGGAGGCCGAGAGGGCCGCCACCGAGGCGGACCTCGCGGCTGCCGAAGCCGAGCAGGCCCGGCTCGAGGCAGTCCTGGTCGAGATCGCCCGGCAGGCCAAGCTCAAAGCGGAGCGCGAGGCGAAGGCGCGGGCGGAGCGCGAGGCCAAGGCGCGTGCCGAGCGCGAGGCGCGGGCCCGGGCCGAACGGGAGGCCGCCGCGCGGTCATCGCGCGGCTCCGGGTCCAGTGCGCCGGCACCGGCACCGGCACCCGCGCCGGCTCCGAGCGGCGTCCTGGCCTCACCGTGCCCGAGCGGGTGCTGGATCTCCTCGGAGTTCGGGATGCGGTTCCACCCGATCCACGATCGCTGGCAGCTGCACGCCGGCCGGGACTACGCGGGGAACACCGGCACCCCTGTCGTGGCGGCGGCCGGAGGCCGGATCATCTCCGCCGGCTGGGGCGGCGGTGGCGGCAACATGATCATGATCGACCACGGCATCGAGCGTGGCGTCAGCCTGGTGTCGGTCTACAAGCACCTTAACGGCTTCGCCGTCCGCAGCGGCACGGTGCGCAAGGGTCAGGTCATCGGCTACATCGGAAGCACGGGCGACTCGACCGGCCCGCACCTGCACTTCGAGACCTACGAGGACGGGGTCCCCAAGGACCCGCGTCGCTGGCTCTGACCGGAGGCGGCGCCAGGCGCCGCGGAATGCGCGTCCTCGACGTCCGGACGACGATGTAGCGTTGTCGATCATGGCCAAGCAGCAGGGACACAAGCTCATTGCGAGCAACCGCAAGGCCCGCCACGACTACCACATCGAGGACACGGTCGAGGCGGGTCTGGTCCTCATGGGCACCGAGGTGAAGTCGCTGCGCATGGGCCGGGCCTCGCTCATCGACGGCTACGCCACCTTCCGCGGGGACGAGCTGTGGCTCGAAGGGGTGCACATCCCGGAGTACGTCCAGGGCACGTGGACCAACCACACGCCGCGCCGCCGGCGCAAGCTGCTCCTGCACCGCGCGGAGCTCGACAAGCTGTTGGCCAAGACCCGCGAGACGGGCCACACGATCGTGCCCCTGTCGCTGTACTTCAAGGACGGTCGGGCCAAGGTCGAGCTGGGCCTGGCGAAGGGCAAGAAGCTCCACGACAAGCGGCAGACCCTGCGCGAGCGCCAGGACCGCCGTGAGGTCGACCGCGCCATGAGCGCTCGGTACAAGGGGCGCTGACATGGTGGTCAGGGGCGTGCGACGCGTCGCTGCGGCAATGGCTCTGCTCTTCTCCCTCCTCCTGCTGGCCGTGGCGCCTGCCTCCGCCGTCGCCCTGCCGATGGCCGACCAGGCGACCTCGTTCGACGTCACCTTCGAGGTGGCCGAGGACGGCTCGGTGCTCGTCACCGAACGGATCACCTGGGAGTTCCCCGGTGACGAGGCGCGTCGCGGCATCGAGCGACTCGTGACGACGTCGGTCGGGTACCAGGAGAGCGACGAGGTCTACCGCCGCTACCGGATCAGCGACATCACCGCCTCCTCGCCGACCGGTGCGCCGGACGACGTCGGTGTCACCGACTTCGGCGCGACGACCCGGATCAGGGTGGGCGACCCGAACCGGACCGTGAGCGGCACCCAGGACTATGTCGTGTCCTACCGCCTGGCCAAGGTGGTCAACGACATCGGCGACGGCACCGCCGAGCTCTACTACAACCTCATCGCCCCGTCGAACAACAGCGTCTACCAGGGCATCCGAGCGAGCGTCACCGGACCCGCGCCGGCGACTCGCACCGCCTGCTTCGTCGGTGAGCTCGGTGCCACCGAGGAGTGCACCCACGAGACCGGCGCGATCTCGACGTTCTCGTCACCGGACGTCGGACCGGGGGAGGGGGTGACCATCGTGCTGTCCTTCCCTCGGGAGGCCTTCGGCGACCTCACCCCGGACCTCGTCCCCTACGACTCCACGGACGGTTTCGGACCGGACAGCCAGTCCTCGCTCCCGCCGGCGACCCAGCGGGCGCTCGGCGGGCTGCTCGTCGGGGCCGGTGTCCTCCTTCCGGTCGGAGCGGCCGCGCTCATGGGCGCCCTCGTGCACACGCGCGGGCGAGATGAGTGGTATGCGGGGCTCACCCCCGGCCTGACGCCCGGCCACGGCGAGGACGCGCCCGTGCGGCGTGGTGGGACCCCGAGTGTCGTCGTCCAGTTCCATCCCCCCGAAGGTGTCCAACCGGGGCTCGTCGGAACGATCGTCGACGAGCAGGCCGACACCGTCGACGTCTCGGCGACCATCGTCGACCTCGCCGTGCGCGGGTTCCTCAAGATCGAGGAGGTCCAGAAGGGCGGCCTCTTCGGCCGCGACGACTGGGAGCTGACCTGGCTCACGCCGCCGCCGGACGCGAAGCCGCTCACCGCATACGAGAACGCTCTGATGGACGGGATCTTCGCGTCCGGCTCCCCGGTGCGCCTGTCCGCGCTACGCGAGAAGTTCCGCCCCACGCTCGACCTCGTGCAGAGACGGATGTACTCCGAGGTGGTCGACCGAGGCTGGTTCCGCAGGTCGCCGGACGTCATGCGACAGTCCTGGCAGTCGCTCGGTGCGGTCATGTGCGGCGGGGCGATCCTGCTCGGCTTCCTCGCGTTCGGGCCGATCGCGCGGCTCCTCGACAACACCGGGCTCCCCTTCCCGCCCTTCCTGGCGCTGGTGGTCGGGCTGTTCATCGCCGGGCTCATCGTCATCGCCCTCGGTCGGCGGATGGCCAGCCGGACCGCTGACGGCAGTGCCGTCCTCGCGCAGTCACTCGGGTTCCGTCGTTACATGGAGACGGCTGAGGCGAACCAGATCCGGTGGGAGGAGGCCGAGCAGATCTTCTCCCGCTTCCTGCCCTACGCGATCGTGTTCGGCATCGCCGAGAAGTGGGCGACGACGTTCGAGGAGGTCGCGCAGGCGGCTGCCGCCGCCGGTCACAGCGTCGTCCTGCCGACCTGGTACATCGGCAGCGGGTCGTACGGCTCGATGGCCTCATCGATGAACGACTTCTCCACCGTCGCCGCGGGCACCTTCGCGTCCACGCCGGGGTCCTCCGGGGGTTCAGGGTTCAGCAGCGGCGGCTTCGGGGGAGGCGGCTTCTCCGGGGGCGGTGGCGGCGGCGCCTCGGGCGGGTCCTGGTAGCCGTCGCGGGGTAACGGAACGGGGCGCCCGGCCTGAGCCGGACGCCCCGTCGTCACGCGTCGGGAGACCTCAGTTGCGGAAAGCGTCCTTGACGTTCTCGCCGGCCTGCTTGAGGTCGGCCTTCGTCTGGTCGGCCTTGCCCTCGGCCTCCATCTGCTCGTCGTCGGTCGCCTTGCCGGTGGCCTCCTTGGCCTTGCCGACCAGGTCGTCCTTGGTGTTCTCGAACTTGTCACCAATGCCCATCGTGGACTCCTTCCTCGCGGGTGGGTGACGGCGGTCGCCGACCCCCTCAATGACCGAACCTACCGCTGTCCAAGGTCGGGCGAAACCTCAAAAGCGCTGCTCAGGGGTAGTGTGCGTGGTCGCCGGACGGCCGACGACTCATGAGATGACGACGATGAGGTCGCCGCCCTCGACCTGCTGATGTTCGCCGATCGCGAGGCGCTCGACGGTCCCGCCGACGGCCGCGGTGATGTTCGCCTCCATCTTCATCGCCTCGATCGTCGCGACGACCGCACCGGCCTCCACGGCATCACCCTCGGCGACGGTCGGCGTGACGACCCCGCCGAACGGGGCGGCGACGTGTCCGCGGTTGGATGTGTCGGCCTTCTCCGCGGCCTTGGTCTCGACGGTGACGCTGCGGTCGCGCACCTGGATCGGGCGGAACTGGCCGTTCAGGGTGCACATGACCGTGCGCATACCCTGTCGGTCCGCCTCGCCCACCGACGCGATGCCGAGGATGAGCCGCTTGCCGGCCTCGATCTCGACCTCGTACTCCTCACCGGACTGCAGACCGTGCAGGAACTGGCTCGTGCCGAGGACCCCGAGGTTGCCGAACCTCTCGCGTGACTGCTCGAACTCGGCCGTCGGCCCCGGGAAGAGGAGGGTGTTCAGAGTGCGCTGCGGGTCCGCCTCCAGTGCCTCCTCCTGTTCCGCCGTCAGCTCGGTGACCCGCGGCTTGCTCTGCCGACCCTGCAGCGCCTTCGTGCGGAACGGCTCCGGCCACCCGCCGGGAGGGTCGCCCAGCTCACCGGCGAGGAAGCCGATGACCGAGTCGGGGATGTCGAACCGGGTCGGATCCTCCTCGAACTCACGCGGGTCGGCGCCCAGCCCGACCAGGGCGAGGGCGAGGTCACCGACGACCTTGCTCGACGGTGTGACCTTGACGATGTTCCCGAGGATGCGGTTGGCCGCGGCGTACATGTCCTCGATGTCCTCGAAGCGGTCGCCGAGGCCGAGGGCGATGGCCTGCTGGCGCAGGTTGGACAGCTGACCGCCGGGGATCTCGTGGAAGTAGACGCGCCCGGTCGGGCTGGCGAGTCCGCTCTCGAACGGGAAGTACAACCGGCGCACGGCCTCCCAGTACGGCTCGAGGGAGAACACGTGGTCGATGTCGAGGCCGGTCGGGCACTCGGTCCCGTCCGTCGCGGCGACGAGGGCCGACAGGCTCGGCTGCGATGTCGTCCCGGCCATCGAGGAGCACGCTGCATCCACCGCGTCGACCCCGGCGTCGATCGCGGCCAGCAGGGTGCCGATCTGGCCTCCGGCCGTGTCGTGGGTATGCAGATGGACCGGTAGGTCGAAGTTCTCGCGGAGTGCCGTGACCAGTCGACGCGCGGCGGGTGCCCGCAAAAGGCCGGCCATGTCCTTGATGCCGAGGACGTGCGCTCCGGTGTCGACGATCTGCTCGGCGAGGCGCAGGTAGTAGTCGAGGGTGTAGAGATGCTCGGCCGGGTCGAGCAGGTTGCCGGTGTAGCAGAGGGCGACTTCGGCCACCGCTGTCCCCGTCTCGAGCACCGCCGCGACGGCCGGGCGCATCTGCTCGACGTCGTTGAGCGAGTCGAAGATGCGGAAGATGTCGAGCCCCGTGGCGGCCGCCTCGCGCACGAAGGCGTCGCTGACCTTCGTCGGGTACGGCGTGTAGCCGACGGTGTTGCGCCCGCGCAGCAGCATCTGCAGCGGCACGTTCGGCATGGCCTCGCGCAGAAGCGCAAGTCGCTCCCACGGGTCCTCGGAAAGGAAGCGCAGAGCGACGTCGTAGGTCGCCCCACCCCACGCCTCGACCGAGAGCAACTCGGGGGTGAGGCGGGCCACGTGCTCTGCGACGTGGAGCAGGTCGCGGGTGCGCATCCGCGTCGCGAGCAGGGACTGGTGCGCGTCGCGGAAGGTCGTGTCCGTCACGGGGACGTCGCTGCGTTCACGCAGCTGTCTCGCGAACTGCGCGGGGCCGAGCTCGCGGAGCAGGTCGCGCGACCCGCGGGGGAGCGGGGCATCCCGGTCGATCTCGGGAAGCTTGTTGCGGGGGCGGATGGTCGTTCGGGGTGGGCCGTACGGCTGGTTGACCGTCACGTCGGCGAGGTAGGCGAGCAGCTTGGTCCCCCGGTCGGCGGGGATGCGTGCGTTGAGGAGTTCGGGACGTTGGTCGATGAAGCTCGTCGTCGCCTCACCTGCCTGGAACGTCGGGTCGGCCAGCACGGCCTCGAGGAAGGGGATATTCGTCGAGACGCCCCGGATGCGGAACTCGGCCAGCGCCCGCCGGGCCCTGCGCACCGCCATCTCGAATGTCCGCCCGCGGCAGGTCAGCTTGACGAGCATCGAGTCGAAGTGCGGACTGACCTGGGCCCCGACGAAGACCGTCCCGCCGTCGAGTCGCACCCCGCCACCGCCGGCCGAGCGGTACACGGTGATCTGCCCGGCATCCGGACGGAAGCCGTTGGCGGGGTCCTCGGTTGTGATGCGGCACTGGAGGGCGAAGCCGCGAACGTATACCCCCTCCTGGCGCAGGTTCAGCTCGGCGAGGGTCTCGCCGGAGGCGATGCGCATCTGGGCGACGACGAGGTCGACGTCGGTGACCTCCTCGGTGACGGTGTGCTCCACCTGGATACGCGGGTTCATCTCGATGAACACGTAGCGACCGTCCTCACCGAGCAGGAACTCGACGGTTCCGGCGTTGACGTATCCGATCGACTCCGCGAAGGCGACGGCATCGGCGCAGATCCGGTCGCGGAGCTGTGGGTCGAGGTTGGGGGCCGGGGCGATCTCGACGACCTTCTGATGACGCCGCTGGAGTGAGCAGTCCCGTTCGAACAGGTGGAGCACGGTGCCGGTGGCGTCGGCGAGTACCTGGACCTCGATGTGGCGCGGGTTGACCACCGCCTCCTCGAGATACAGCGTCGGGTCGCCGAAGGCGGACTCGGCCTCCCGCTGTGCCGCCTCGAGCGAGTCCCGGAGCTGACCGGGTCCGTCGACCCGGCGCATACCGCGACCGCCGCCTCCCGAGACGGCCTTGACGAACACGGGGAAGCCGATCCCCTCGGCTGCTTCGGCCAAGGCCTCGAGGTCGGTCGTGGGGGCGGCGCTCCGCAGTGTCGGCAGGCCGGCCGCACGCGCCGCCGCGATCGCCCTCGCCTTGTTGCCGGCGAGGTGCAGCGCCTCGGCAGGTGGCCCGATGAAGGTGATCCCGTTGCGTGCGCATTCCTCGGCGAGCAGGGGGTTCTCCGAGAGGAATCCGTAGCCGGGATAGATCGCGTCGGCTCCGCACTCTTGCGCGACCCGGACGATGTTCTCGTAGTCGAGGTAGCTGCGAACCGGGTGTCCCTTCTCCCCGATCTGGTAGGACTCGTCGGCCTTGAGGCGGTGCTCCGAGTTGCGGTCCTCGTGCGGGAACACCGCGACGGTCTTCGCCCCCAGCTCGGTCGCCGCACGGAAGGCGCGTACGGCGATCTCGCCTCTGTTGGCGACCAGGACCTTGCTGAACACGGCGTACCTCCGACGGGTGGTTTGCGGGCGGGCCGATCGTTGCCCAGCCTAGGGAATGCGTTTGGGCGACGGGTCGTTGGACGGCATACTGGACAGGCGCGCTCTGCGCGTTCTGGCTGTACCGACGAAGACAACTGAACAGCGTGGGAGCAACCCCCTCATGGGGGTGATCGGTTTCGACAGTGGTCGGCTGGTCAGGGGAAGCGGGTCGAGGATGCACGGTCATCTCGTCAACGCTCCGTGCAAAACAACAGGTGCCGATTCCAAGCGCACCGACTTCGCCCTCGCCGCCTGAGCGAGCCCGAAGTCCGTTGGCCTAAGTGTGATCTCGGCTTAGTCACCAGCGTCATCTAGAGATCTTGCTGCGTCGGCTCGTCGGGGGTCGGCGCGGGACTCCCACCCGACTGGGCCTGTCAGGGGACGTGTGCGTGCGAGCCCTGGGGCCGAGAAACTCCACAGCGCACTGCACCCGGAGAAGCCCTGGTCTCCCGTCATTGGACGCGGGTTCAATTCCCGCCACCTCCACCAATGCGGTCCGCTCCCACGCTGTTCAGTGCTCAAAGCGAAGTCTCGTGGCGGTCGCTGCACAACAGAGGACCGCACTGGCGATCGTCGACTCTCGTCTGCCGGCACGTGGCGGAGTGGGTAGTCGCTTCTAGGGGTAGTGGCGGTCTCCGAGGCGGGGGAGGTTCATGTTGTCGATGCCGGCTGCCTGGTCCCGGTCGCGTTCGGCCTGAGTGCGGTCTTCGGGGGTGAGGCGGTTGCCGAGGTGGCCGTGCTCCACGAGGGTTGCCAGGACGTCCATGATGACGCGGGCGCCCAGGAGGGCGGTGATGTCGTTGTTGTCGTAGGGCGGTGAGATCTCGACCAGATCCATGCCGATGAGGCCTTCGCGTGCGGCGCGGCGCGCGGCCTGAAGGCCTTCGCGCGAGGTCATGCCGCCGGCGTCGGGGGTGCCGGTGCCGGGGGCGCAGCTGGGGTCGAAGACGTCGATGTCGAACGACAGGTAGACCGCGTCCGCGTCCTTCCAGGCGATCTCGAGGGCGACGTCCATGACGTCGTCGATACCGCGCTCGTCGACGTCGAACATGGTGATCACGGTGGTGTCCATGTCATCTGCCACGTGGACCCCGGAGTGGTTGCCGATCCAGCCGCCGATGCCGATCTGGACCAGGTTGGTCGGTGGCACGTTGGACAGCTTGGTCGCGTGCGACCAGTGCGTGGTGTGCATCCGCTCGTCCATGGTGCGATCAGCGGTGTCGATGTGGCGGTCGAAGTGGATGATGCCGAGCTTGCCGTCGACGTGCTTCGCCAGGGCCTTGGCGTCGGGGTACCCGATCGAGTGGTCTCCTCCGATGATCACCGGGAAGCAGCCCTTGTCGAGGATGTGGCTGATGCCGAGCTCCACCTGGTCGAAGGTCTTCTCGATGTTCGAGGGGATGACGAAGATGTCGCCCACGTCGCACATCCGCACCTCCTCGAGCAGGTCCATACCCAGGTCGGGGCTGTAGGCGTCGTACACCTTCGAGATGGTGCGCACCGCCTCCGGCCCGAAGCGGGTGCCGCTGCGGTACGTCGTGCCCATGTCGAAGGGGACCCCGACCACGGCGACGTCGTAGCCGCCGATGGTCTGCACGTCCTCCACATACGGCATCCGCGCAAAGGTCGGTATCCCGGCGAACTGCGGGTCCATGCCCCGCGAGAACAACGAAATGTTCCGGTCCTGCACCGAGGGCGCCGCCTGTAACCCGAGGTCCAGTCCGCGCTCGACCCACTGCCGGCGAACCACCCCCGGGACGTCCCGCAACCGGCGACGGGCGCGCATCCCCGACAGCGACTGCCGCCTCCCCCCATCAGCCGCCGGCGACTCACCTGTTCTCGAGCCTGGTGTCTCGGTGTTGTCGCGTCCTGGACCCATGGCGACCGCCTTCGGTAGAAGTGTTGTCCAGGCTTAGCAGCCCCTATCGAACCAGTCAAGGAATCCCAGAACGACTTCAGCCACCCCCTGCAGCCACAACCCACAGGACGACAGGACCCCGCGGTCGCCCCGATGCCCCGGCTCTCGGCGAAAGGAGGCATCTCGTCTCCGGCCGCCTCACACTAGCTCGTCCGTCGCGCGTCGAGGCGGTGCCTGACGAGTTGTCGTGTGCGATGACAAGATTGTCTGCGTGGCATCTGACACTCGAATGGTGGCTTTGGGCTTTGGCAAGTTCGCGCGGGCCGACCGCATCTTCGCGCTTGAGCGAATCACCGGCGACGAACGCGGGGATGGGCGCCGCACTCGGGTCTGGATAGATGGAGTCGCCGAGCCCTTGACCGCCTCGAGGACCGAGGGCACCATCCTCCGTGACATGGGGCAGGAAGCGGCGATCGCTGGCCCTGAGCTCGATGAGGCCTTGGACTTGGCGGCGCGGCTAGCGGCGGCAGCGGATGCCGGCCGGGTGGACTTGAATGACCTTGGTCGTCGAGCGCGACGGCTGCTGGCCTCGACAACCGAGTTCTCTTCGTCATAGCCGAGAGCGGGGACCGGGCAACCGAATCACCGGAGGCAGCGACGCCAAGTTCACGGTATTCGGCGTCACGTGTCACCCTCTGGCGCCTTATGGGCCCGCGGGGGCTCACAGGTCCAGCGGACTCCGCCAGGTGGCAATGTCTTTCCCATGACACGCAGGCGGTAAGGCGATCGCGAACATCTTGCGATGCACGGCGTTCCATCACCTTGAGCCCGAGAACGATGACTGCCACGAGCGCGAGGGTCCCACCCAACATCTCGTGTCTGCCTCGACACCTACGACGTCCAGCCCACTTGGCCCGCCGCCGGGAACAGCGGTACTCAGCGAATTATCGGCTCCTGGGGCGTTCATCGGAATGCTTTCGCTCGACAATGCGCGAGCTTCACACAGGTCCCCGGCAAGCTCGACGGAACCGTTGCGGTCAGGTCCGTGGCCTCGGCCGATAGCGAGCAACTCCGCGCCTTACGCGCGAAGACACTCCGGGTCGAGTTGAACACGATCCGACTCCACGACCCCCCTTTCCTGGAACTTCTCGTACAAGGTCCACAACTGGCGCCGCCGACCCGACCATCCACAACATTGACCGACCCGAATTCGTGCCACCTTCATGATGCGGGACACTCGACAGCGGCTCCGGGGTCGAGCATCATCGGTGCATGTCCGTGAACGGCCCGGCCGGTGAGCTGGACGCTCTGGACCAGGGAATCGCCGCCCTCGAGCGTCAGCGCGAGACGCTGGGCGACTCGGTCGTCGACGCGGCGCTGCGGCCTCTGTTGCAGCGACGGGAGCGGCTTTCCGCGCATCCCGGGGACCGGCGCAAGCTGGTCACGGTCCTGTTCAGCGACCTGGTCGACTCCACGCCGCTGACCGCTGCCTTGGGGGACGAGGCCATGCGGGAGCTGATGGGACGCTACTTCGGGCTCTGGCGCGAGGCGGTCGAGGCGCAGGGAGGGCACGTCTTGAAGTTCATCGGGGACGCCGTGGTCGGCGTCTTCGGCATGGACCGGGCCCGTGAGGACGACCCCCACCGAGCCGTGCGGGCCGCCGTATCGGTACAGCCCGATCTCGCCCGCCTGGCCGATGAGGTGCGTACCGAGCACGGGCAGGCGCTACGCACCCGCGTGGGCATCGACACCGGCGACGTGGTGCTGGGCAGCTTCGACGAGCGGGGGGACGGGGACGTCGTCGTGGTCGGTGCGACGGTCAACCGCGCGGCCCGCCTGCAGACGGCTGCCCCACCCGACGGCATCCTGCTGTCCTCGGCGACGGCCAGGCACGTGCGTGGCTCATTCGGTCTCCAGGACCATGGCGAACTCGACCTCAAGGGTCTGGACCGTCCGGTGCGGACCTACCTCGTCCACTCGGCCGCAGAGTCTGGGTTCTGGAGCACGGCGCGAGGGTTGGAGGGGGTCTCGACACGAACCATCGGGCGGGACGTCGAGCTGAAGCTGCTCGCCAAGCTGTTCGAGGACACGGTCGAGGAGCGGGCCTCACGCGTTGTGACAGTGGTGGGTGACGCCGGCATCGGCAAATCGCGCCTCCTGGCCGACCTCGAGGCCTGGCTGGCGAGCCTGCCCGACACCGTCTGGCTGCTCAGGGGCCGCGCCGACCCCTCTGCCGACGGCATGCCGCACGGCCTCGTGCGGTCCGCATTCGCCGAACGCTTCTCGATCCAGGACACTGACCCTCCCGCCGAGGTCCTGGAGAAGTGGCACAAAGGCATGGCTGCGATGTCGGCGGGTGCAGTGAGCGGAGCGGAGGACCTGATCGGCTGGCTCGGATTCACCACGACGGACACCTCGGCCACAGACACCGCGCCTCTCGATCCTGCAGCCCTGCAGCATCGCGCGTGGTCGGCACTGGACGCCACCATGCGTGCGATGTGCGATGAAGCCCCGGTGGTGCTGCTGTTGGAGGATCTGCACTGGGCCGACCGCCCCGTTCTCGACCTGCTCATCGACGTGCAGGCCCGGCCTCGCGCATACCCGTTGCTCGTCGTCGCCACGGCGCGGCCGACCCTGCTCGAGCAACACCCGCACTGGGGGGAGGGACTGTCTGGCCACCGCGAGGTGCGGCTCCAGCCGCTCTCGCGACGAGAGGCAGGTCTGCTGGTATCCGAGATCCTCCATGAACTCGAGACCGTCCCCGACTGGGTCCGAGAGGTCGTCGTCGACGCGACCGAGGGCAATCCGTTCTTCGTCGAGGAGGTCATCGCCTGGTTCGTCGACACCGGGACCATCGGCACAGGTCCCGGGGGATGGACCGTCCTCCCCTCCCCGCCGAACGCCGCGGCCGTACCGGGCACTCTCCGCGCCGTGCTGGAGGCGCGGCTCGACACGCTGTCTCGCTCGGAACGGGACCTCGTCGACCGGGCCAGCGTCATCGGTCGAGTCTTCTGGGACGCCGCCGTGGCACACCTCGCCGAGGGGTTGCCGGCGCCATCGGCCCAGGCCTACGACGCCCTTCGTCGGCGCGAGGTCGTGCATCAGCGTCCGTCGTCGGCCTTCGCGCACGCGCACGAGTTCGCCTTCCGACATGCCCTGCTGCGTGACGTCGCCTACGACGGCCTGCTCAGCCCGGTGCGCCGCACCTACCACGCGAGAGCCGCTGCCTGGGTGCTCGAGACCGCGCGAGCCAGTGGGCGACTGGACGAGCATGCCGGCACTGTCGCCCAACACCTGCTCGCCGCCGGCGAGGAGGAGGCTGCGGCACCGTGGCTGCTGAGCGCCGCTCGGCACGCGGCCCGCACATACGCCAACGACGAGGCGCTCACGCTTCTCGACCGGGCCGCCGCGGGCACCCGCGACGACCTGCGCTTCGAGGTTCTTCTCGAGAAGGAGCGCGTGCTCGACCGGACCGGGCGGCGTGACGAGCAACGGGCCGTGCTGGACAGCCTCGTCGAGGCGGCCGGCGACGACCTGGGACGCAGGGCGAAGGTGCTCCTGGTGCGAGGACGGTGGCTGTTCTTCCATGCCGAGTACGCAGACGCCGTCCGGGTCTCCTCAGAGGCGGCCGCCCTCGCGGAGAAGGCCGGGCTGCGCACTGACGAGGTCGAGGCGTGGATCATGGGAGGCCGCTCGCTCGCGTTCGCCAGCGAGCACCTGAAGGCCCGGCGTCATCTGCAGGCGGCACTGGACATGGCCAGGGAGGCCGGCACGATGCGACAGGTCGGCGAGACGCTCCGTCTGTTGGGAGTCGTCGCGACGAACCTGCACGAGGAGCGGTTGGCAGTCGACCTGCTCGAGGAGTCCGCAGACGCCTTTCGGCAGGTGCGTGACGAGGAGGGTCAGGCACTCGTCAGCGGCCAGCTCGCTGCGGTGCACATGCTGGCCGGTCGGATGGAGGAGGCCAAGGTGCATTCAGAAGCGGCTCTCGCGGTCTTCACCGCCAACGGGCACCTCCTGCGCCAGGGCATCGTGCTGGGCAACCTCAACAGCATCGCGCTGGACACCGGGCGCCTCGATGAGGCGCTCGTCACCGCCGTCCGGGCCGTGGAGCTGAGCGAGAGGGTGGAGGACTTCGAAGGCATCGTCTCGTCCCTTCAGCGCCTCGGTGAAGCCGAGCGCCTCACCGGTGCCGGGACGACAGCGCGCGAGCACCTCGAGCGCGCAGTTCAGTTGGGGCGCCAGCACTCGCTGCACTACTTCGTCTGCCATGCGCTCGCGTCGCTGAGCGCCCTGGCGCTCGATGAGTCCCGCCCCGCCGACGCTCTGTCCCTCGCAGAGGAGGCGCGCGCGTCGGCGACGTTGAGCGACATCCCGCTCGCGATCGCGAAGTCGGACATCGCCCTCGGGCTCGCCGCTCTTGCTACCGGCGACACACAGACGGCCGTGCATGCTCTCACCGCGGCGTCGGACCGGACCCGGCTGCTGGGCGTGGCCACCGAGACTGTTCAGAGCGAGGCGTTCCTGGCCGATGCGTTGGCCACGGCCACTCGCGTTGAGGAGGCGCGGGCCTTGGCTCGCAAAGCGTTCGTCGCGATGGGACCCAATGGTCCCGAACCGTGTGGAGAGCCGCACCCCGGACGCGCCCTAATCGCCTGCCACCGAGCCCTGGAGGCTCTGGGCGACCCGTGGGCCCGGGAGGTGCCGGTGGTCGCAGCCCGCTTTCTGACCCGGCGGGCCGCGCTTGTCGAGGACGCCGCCGTCCGAGAACGGTTCCTCCAGATCCCGGACTGCCGTGCGTTGGCGGAGCTCGCCGGCGCCGCCGGGTGATTCGTCTCGCTCGATCCGGCGGGTCGTCGCACAGCCGGCCTCCGCCGTCACGGTTCATCCGCCCCCGGCGCACATGGGGGCGGATGAGGTTCGTGGCGGTGCCGGGTGACGCCCGATGCCGGCAGCTCAGGCGGTCGCGTCCTCCCGCTCCAACCTCGCGCGGGCGGCCTCTAGGCGGGCGACGGGCACCCGGAACGGCGAGCAGGACACGTAGTCCAGGCCCCGCTCCTCGAAGAAGTGCACCGACTCGGGGTCGCCTCCGTGCTCCCCGCACACGCCGACCTTGAGGTTCGGCTTGGTGCGCCGGCCCTCGTCGGTGCCGATCCGCACGAGCCGGCCGACACCGTCGCGGTCGATGGTCTCGAACGGCGAGACCCCGAGGATGCCGGCGTCGAGGTACTGCGAGAAGAAGCTCGACTCGACGTCGTCGCGGGAGAACCCCCACGTCGTCTGGGTGAGGTCGTTGGTGCCGAAGGAGAAGAAGTCCGCGGCCTGGGCGATCTCGCCCGCGGTCAGGGCCGCGCGGGGCAGCTCGATCATGGTGCCGACGAGGTGGTCGAGGTGGACCGAGTGCTTGAGTCGTGCCTCGTGGGCCGCCTCGGCGATCTCCTCCTTGATGTTGCGGAGCTCCTCCACGGCGCCGACGAGCGGGACCATGATCTCGGGATGGGCCGACCCGCCCTGCTCGGTGATGATGGCGGCGGCCTCCAGGATCGCCTGGGCCTGCATCTCGAACAGGCCGGGGATGGCGATGCCGAGGCGGACGCCGCGCAGTCCGAGCATGGGGTTCTGCTCGTGGTGCTGCTGGACGGCGACGAGGAGCTGGGTGTCCTTGTCGATCTCGTGGCCGGTGGCCTTGGCCAGCGCGACCTTGACCGAGAGGTCGGTGAGGTCGGGCAGGAACTCGTGCAACGGCGGGTCGAGGAGCCGGATCGTCACGGGCAGACCCTCCATCGCCCGGAAGAGCTCGACGAAGTCCGCGCGCTGCAGGGGGAGCAGCTCCTCGAAGACCGCATGCCGGGCCTCGTCGGTCTCGGCGAGGATGAGGTGCTCGACGTGCTCGCGACGCTCACCGAGGAACATGTGCTCGGTCCGGCACAGCCCGATGCCCTCGGCTCCGAACCGCCGAGCACGCGCAGCGTCCTCTGCGGTGTCGGCGTTGGCCCGCACCCGCATCCGGCGGCGGGCGTCGGCGATCGTCATGATGCGGTGCACGGCCGAGACGAGGGGGTGGTCCTCGTCCGGCTCGATCTCGCCCTCGAAGTACTGCACGACGGGTGAGGCCGTGACCGGCACCTCCCCGGCGAAGATCTCGCCGGTGCTTCCGTCGATCGAGATGACGTCGCCCTCGAAGATCTTCGTGCCGTTGGGGGTCGTGAAGCACCTGGTCTTGGTGTCGACGTCGAGCGCCTCGGCGCCGCACACACAGGTGCGGCCCATCCCGCGGGCGACGACGGCAGCGTGGGAGGTCTTGCCGCCGCGGCTCGTGAGGATGCCGGTGGCCGCGACCATGCCGTGCAGGTCGTCGGGGTTTGTCTCGCGACGGATGAGGATGACCGCCTCGCCCGCCTCGGCGCGCCGCACGGCGGTCTCGGAGTCGAAGACGGCGCGACCGACCGCTGCTCCCGGTGACGCGCTCATCCCGGTGGCGAGCAGGGCGCGCTCGCCCGTGGTCTCGAAGTGCGGGAACATGAGCTGGGCAAGCTGGTCGCCGGTGACCCGCTGCAGTGCCTCCTCCTCGCTGATCGTCCCGTCGTCGAGCAGGTCGACGGCGATGCGGAACGCGGCCGCCGCCGTGCGCTTGCCGACGCGGGTCTGGAGCATCCAGAGCCGGCCGTCCTCGATCGTGAACTCGATGTCGCACATGTCGCGGTAGTGCTTCTCGAGGCGGTCCATGATGGCGAGCAGCTCGTCGTAGGACGTCTTGTCGAGCTCCTCGAGCTCGTGCAGGGAGAGGGTGTTGCGGATCCCTGCGACGACGTCCTCACCCTGGGCGTTGGGCAGGTAGTCGCCGTAGACGCCCTGCTGGCCGGTCGCCGGGTCGCGCGTGAAGGCGACACCCGAGCCCGACGTCGAGCCGCGGTTGCCGAAGGCCATCGCCTGGACGTTGACCGCGGTCCCGAGGTCCGTCGGTATGCGCTCGCGGCGGCGGTAGAGGACGGCCCGGTCGGCGTTCCACGAGCGGAAGACGGCGACGACCGCCTCGCGGAGCTGCTCGCGGGGGTCCTGGGGGAACGGGGCACCGGAGTCGGCCTCGATGATCGCCTGGAAACGCCGGGTGAGCTCGCGCAGGTCCCCGGCGTCGAGATCGACGTCGGCCGTGACCCCCCTGGCCTCCTTGATCCGGTCCATCGCGCCTTCGAAGTGCTCGCCGTCCAGTGCGAGCACGGTCTTGCCGAACATCTGCACCAGGCGCCGGTAGCTGTCCCACGCGAACCTCGGGTTGCCCGTCTGAAACGCCAGACCTTCGACCGAGTCGTCGTTGAGGCCGATGTTGAGGACGGTCTCCATCATCCCCGGCATCGAGAACTTCGCACCCGACCGGACCGAGACGAGGAGCGGGTCGACGGCGTCGCCGAGACTGCGACCCATCGCCTTCTCGAGGGCGGCCACATGGTCGTCGATCTCGGCCTCGAGGCTCTCCGGAACCGCTCCGTCGGCGAGGTAGGCGCGGCAGGCCTCGGTGGTGATCGTGAAGCCGGGTGGGACGGGGATGCCGAGGTTCGTCATCTCGGCGAGGTTGGCGCCCTTGCCGCCGAGGAGGTCCTTGTCCTCCATGCTGCCTTCGGTGAAGTCGTAGACGTAGCGGCTCATCGCCAGCCCTCCTCAGGGGTGCTGCAGGACTTTGGTACTACACATAGTAGTAGTCAGTGGACCTCCAAGCGCCAGGAGGTCCCCTCGCGCGCGAAGCCCAGTCGCTCGTAGTAGGGCGCGACCATGTCGGGAGGGGTGCGCACGCTGGTGAAGCCCCGATCCGTGAACAGACCGGACCTCCGGTAGACGAACTCACCCGGCGTGAAGTCCCGGTATTTCGGTGTCACGTAATCGAGTTCGATCTGCGCGACCCCGTCGCCGGCGTCGCGGACCACGACGACCCCGACGGTCTCGTCGCCCTGCAGTACGAGGTACGTGAACCGGTCCTCGCGGGCCCCGATCCGGCCCTCGGCCGAGGCGACCTCGCCGAAGAAGTGCGGGAAGAAGTGTCCGATCTCACCCTCATGGGTCCGGACGAAATGCTCGAGGTAGGCGTCGCCCTCGTCGACCTCGACGACCGCGTAGGCGTCCTCGTCGTGGCGCTCCCGCAGCAGCTTCGTGATGAAGAAGATGTTGATCCCGGCCAGCACGATGTTCATCGCCACCATCGGCCAGACCTCGATGACCGCGTTGAAGAAGACGAGGACGAGGCAGGCGACGAGGTTGAGGATCCGCAGCCGCAGCACCCTCGCCTGGAGCAGCGAGAAGATGAGCAGTGCCGAGCCGGCCCAGCCGACGGCGTCGATCCAGCTCACGGGGTGGCGACCTCGGGTCCGTGCCAGGCCCAGCGCACGCTGACCTGGGCCGTGACCGTGCTCTCGCCCGGCGCGACGGACAGGCTGGTCGCCATCGCATCGGCGCGCGCAGCGAACGGCCGGGGCTCTGGTCCACTGACGTGGTCGCCGATCCAGACCACCTCAGCGAGCGTGCGGCCGGCGAACCGCGCATACTCCTCCGCTCTGGCCCGGGCGTCCTCGAAGGCGCGCTCGCGCGCAGTCGCGAGCAGCGGCGTCGGGTCCGCGATGGCCAGGGCGATGCCGTCGATGAGCAGAGCGTCACCGGCTGCCTCGACGGCACGGTCGAGGATGACGCTGACCCGGTCGAGGTCGCGGATCCCGACCCGCAGGGTGTGGAAGCCGGTGAGCCGGCTCGTCACCTGGCCCCGGTCGTCGTACCTGTGGTGGATGCCGCTCGACGTGGTGGTGACGTCGCGTTCTGCGACTCCCGAGTCCGCGAGAACTGCGCGGACGGCGGAGACGACCGCGTCGACCTCGCGCAGGGTGGCCGAGACGCTCTCTCCCTCGCGGGTGACGCGAAGCTCCAGGTTGACCATGTCCGGGACGGCACCGGCGCTGCCGGTGCCCGTGACGTCGACGCATGAGGGCAGGATGTTCGTCATGGATACGAACTATGCCGCACGGGGGAGCGGTGGGGAACGGACCGACGGCAGCCTCTTGCCGCGCCGTCCGCTCGTGTTCCTACGGGGCGGGTTCATCGCCGCAGTGCTCGCCCAGCTCTGGGTTCTGTACCTCTATGTGCCGAGCGGCTCAGCCGCTCTGCCTGTGCCGCACGCGGACAAGGTCGTCCACGCCCTGGTGTTTGCACTGCCCGCCGTTCTCGGGGTGCTCGCGGGCCTGCGGCCGTGGCTCGTCGGTGTGATCCTGGCCGTGCACGCACCGGTGAGCGAGGTCGTCCAGCACCTGTGGATCCCCGGTCGCACGGGTGACCCGTGGGACGTCGTCGCCGACGTCGTCGGTGTGTTCATCGGTCTCGCCATCGGAGCGGTGATGCTCAGTCGTCACAGCGTGATCCGGAGGGCTCCGGCGGCGGTAGACTGATTGGTCCGCCTCATCATTCGGCCCGCGTGAGTTCCCGTGCGATGCGACTGACGCGCGGATGCACCTACCCCCGATGTTGATGTGATTGGACCACCCATGGCTCGCCCGCCGAAGAAGAGCGCCGGCAAGAAGACCGATACCGCCGGCGCCCCGAAGAAGGCACGCTGGACCCCGGCCCAGAAGGCGGCCGCCAAGAAGCTCAAGGCCGCCGGCGGCCCCAAGAAGCCGCACCGCAAGGGCGGGTCGACCGCTGCGGCGTCGACCCGGGACGAGCGCAGGGAGCCGCGCGAGTACCAGAAGCGGGAGGACCGGCCGTACCGCGCCCGCGACGAGCGTCCCCGCGGCGAGCGCAGCGACTACCGCAGCCGGGACGACAGGGGTGGCGACCGGAGGGAGTACCGGTCTCGGGACGACCGTGGTGACTACCGCCAGCGGGACGACAGGCGTGACTACCGGTCCCGGGATGACCGCACTGAGTACCGGCGTCGCGATGACCGGGATGACTACCGCCGGCGTGATGACCGCCGTGACGACCGGGGCGGCTACCGTCGCGATGACCGCGGTGACTACCGCCGGCGTGATGACCGCCGTGACGACCGGGGCGGCTACCGTCGCGATGACCGCGGTGACTACCGCCGGCGTGATGACCGCCGTGACGACCGGGGCGGCCGGGACGACCGGCGTGACTATCGCGGAAGGGATGACCGGCGCCCGGACACCCGCGGCCGCGAGGACGCGCCGCCTACCTGGGAGGAGGCCGAGGCCGAGCGCGCGGAGGCCGATACCTATGTGCGGTACTCCGGAGCGCGAGCCAGCGGGCCGGCGAAGGTCACGGACGACAACGGGTTCGCCGCCATGGGTCTGCCCATGGTGCTCGTCGAGCGGCTGGCCCGGGACGGGATCACCGAGCCCTTCGCGATCCAGGCGACGACGATTCCCGACGCTCTTGCAGGTCGGGACGTCCTCGGGCGCGCCCAGACCGGGTCGGGCAAGACCCTCGGGTTCGGGCTACCGCTGCTCACCCGCCTGATGGGCAGCAAGTCCAAGCCCAGGCGCCCTCGAGCCATCGTCCTGGTGCCCACCCGCGAGCTTGCGATGCAGGTCAACGACGCCCTCGAGCCTCTGGCCGTCGCGAGCGGGCTGCGATGTCGGCTCGTCGCCGGCGGGTTGTCCTACACCGGCCAGATCTCCGCACTCGACCGCGGCGTCGACGTCCTCATCGCCACCCCGGGCCGGCTCAAGGACCTCCGCGAACGGGAGGCGGTCGACTTCGGTGACGTGGAGGTCACGGTCCTCGACGAGGCCGACCACATGGCCGACATGGGCTTCATGGTCGATGTCTCGACCATCCTCGACGAGATTCCGAACGACGGTCAGCGCCTGCTGTTCAGCGCCACCCTCGACAACGGTGTCGACCAGGTCGTCGACCGCTACCTCACCGACCCCGTCGAGCACGGCGTCGACGACGTGGGTGCCTCGGTCGAGACGATGAGCCACTTCGTCTTCCTCGTGGGTCCCCAGGACAAGAAGACGGTCACCGCCGAGCTCGCGAACCGCACGACGCGCACCATCGTCTTCGTGCGGACCAAGCTCGGCGCGGACCGGGTCGCCGGCGAGCTCCAGGACCGCGGCATCCGCGCCGCCGCTCTCCACGGCGGGCTGACCCAGTCCGTCCGCAACCGGGTGCTCGGTGCCTTCCGGGAGGGGCGACTGCCCGTCCTCGTCGCGACCGACGTCGCGGCCCGCGGCATCCATGTCGACGACGTCTCCCTCGTGCTTCAGGTCGACCCGCCCGCGGACCACAAGGACTACCTGCACCGGTCGGGACGGACCGCCCGGGCCGGCGAGCTCGGAACCGTCGTGACGCTGGCGCTGCCGCACCAGCGCCGCACCATGGAACGCATGATCGCCTCCGCCGGCCTCGACATCTCACCAGTGTCCGTGCGGCCCGGTGACCCGCTCATCGACGCCGCGGGAGGCAGCACCCCGCCCGGCGTCTCCGTCGCCGAGGAGGTGGCCGCGATCCTGGCTCCGAAGCATCGGGGACACCGCCGCGGCCATCCGGCCCGCACTCCCGGCGGTGGCGGCCGGCCGAGGTTCGGCAAGGGCGGACGCTCCGGCGAGCGCCGGCCCCGACAGGACCGGCGCGGCGACCGCTAGACCGTGCTGGGCCCGCGGCCGCGTTTGCCATGATGGAGGTATGGCGGACGAGAGGCTCACCGGGCGGTTGCTCGTCGCGACTCCGCAGATCGAGGAGGGCATCTTCGCGCGCAGTGTCGTCCTCGTCCTCGACCACTCGGAGGCGGGCGCCCAGGGCGTCGTCCTCAACCGCCCCCTCGAGGCCGACGTCGACGCCGTCCTGCCCGGTTGGCAGGAGCTCGCGACCGCGCCACCGCGGGTCTTCCACGGCGGACCGGTGCAGACGGACTCCGCTCTCGGACTGGTCGCCGTTCCGGGGGAGGGCGAGGCGCCGATGGCGATCCGCCGGCTCTTCGGCGGCATCGGCGTGCTCGACCTCGATGCCCCGCCGCCCCTCGTGGCCTCGGAGGTCACCGGATTGCGGATCTTCGCCGGCTACGCCGGCTGGACCGGCGGTCAGCTCGACGGTGAGGTCAGGACCGGAAGCTGGTACGTCGTCGACGCCGAGGCGAGGGACGCCTTCACCGACGATCCGGACGGACTCTGGGTACGCGTCCTGCGTCGTCAGCGCGACGAGCTCGCCTTCGTCTCGACCTATCCCGTCGACCCCACGATGAACTGACGCCGACTGGGTCGGTCGCGCCGCATCAGCGGACCCGCCACGCACAGCCGACCACCGCATACAGTTGGGTGATGCAGGCATCCCAGACCCCGCTGGAGCAGCCCCAGGCGCCGACGAGCGAGCCGGCGACCTCGACCTCGGTCCTCGAGCGTGAGGAGACCCGCGCGCACGAGGACCTCTGGGAGCCGGGCGATCACGAGCGGTTCGCGCACTACGTGCGCAAGGAGAAGATCGTCGAGAGTGCCGTGACCGGCGAGCCGGTCGTCGCCCTCTGCGGCAAGGTCTGGGTGCCGGGCCGCAACCCCGACCGGTTCCCCGTCTGCCCGGTGTGCAAGGAGATCTACGACGGTCTGCGGGCGCCGCAGGACGGCGGCGACTGACCCGGATTCCGGCCGGCGCGTGTCGATGCTCTGAGTCGCGCGGCCATCGGTTACGGTGGCCGCTCCCATGTCTACATCGGCCGCCTCCCACCTCCCTCCCGCCTTTCCCGAGAGGGCCGCGTGGGGAACCGCGGACAAGCTGCGCGCGTGGCAGGCGGCTGCGCTCGACGGCTACCTGCGCTCCGAGTCCCGTGACTATCTCGCGGTCGCGACGCCGGGTGCAGGCAAGACGACCTTCGCCCTCCGCGTGGCCGCCGAGCTCATGGGCCGCGGCGTCGTCGACGCCGTCACCGTCGTCGCGCCGACCGAGCACCTGAAGACCCAGTGGGCCGATGCCGCCGGTCGCGTGGGCATCCACCTCGACCCGCGTTTCTCGAACTCGGTCGCCGCCACGGCGAGCGACTACGACGGCGTCGCGCTCACCTACGCGCAGGTCGCCAGCCGCCCCGACCTGCACCGGCACCGCACCGAGCGCTCCCGGACGCTGGTCATCCTCGACGAGATCCACCACGGCGGGGACACCAAGTCCTGGGGCGATGCGATCCGCTCCGCGTTCGAGCCGGCCGTGCGCCGACTCGCGCTCACCGGCACGCCGTTCCGCTCGGACACCAGCCCGATCCCGTTCGTCCGCTACGAGATGGACGCTGAGGGCATCCTCCGCTCGGCGTCGGACTACACCTACGGCTACGCCGCGGCGCTCGCCGACGGGGTGGTCCGGCCGGTGCTGTTCCTCGCCTACGGCGGGTCGATGCGGTGGCGGACCAAGGCCGGCGACGAGGTTGCCGCCCGCCTCGGCGAGCCGATGACCAAGGACCAGACCGCGCAGGCCTGGCGGACCGCGCTGGACCCGAAGGGTGAGTGGGTCCCGGCCGTCCTCGCGGCGGCCGACACCCGGCTGAGCGAGGTCCGCCGGCACGTTCCCGACGCCGGTGGGCTCGTCATCGCCTCGAACCAGACCCAGGCCCGGGCGTACGCGTCGATCCTCAAGCGGATCACGGGTGAGCCGCCGACGGTGGTGCTCTCGGACGATGCCGGCGCCTCCGAGCGGATCGAGCAGTATGCGCAGGGAACCGCCCGCTGGATGGTCGCCGTGCGCATGGTCTCCGAGGGCGTGGACGTGCCCCGGCTCTGTGTCGGCGTGTATGCGACGTCGACGTCGACCCCGCTGTTCTTCGCCCAGGCGGTCGGCCGGTTCGTCCGGGCCCGCCGGCGGGGGGAGACGGCGTCGGTCTTCCTGCCGAGCGTGCCGGTGATCCTCGCCCACGCGGGGGCGATGGAAGCCGAGCGAGACCATGCGCTGGACCGCCCACAGGACGCCGACGACGTCGCGTCGATGTGGGCGCAGGAGGAGTCCCTCCTCGACGAGGCCGCGCGCAGCGAGCGGGTGAGCGACGCGCTCGAGCAACGGTTCGAGGCGCTCGAGTCCGACGCCCACTTCGACCACGTCCTCTTCGACGCGCGCCAGTTCGGGCTGCACGCCGCCGTCGGTTCGGAGGAGGAGCAGGACTACCTCGGGCTGCCGGGACTGCTCGAGCCGGACCAGGTGGAGGCGCTGCTCACCGAGCGGCAGAGCAAGCAGTCCAAGGGGCGTCCTGCGGCCACGCCCCCGGCTGACGCACCGGTCGCGGCGCACCGCGCGCTGCGGGCCCAGCGCAAGGAGCTCAACAGCCTGGTCGCCGCCTATGCGCGCAAGACCGGGTCGACCCACGCCACGATCCACCTCGACCTGCGCCGGGCCAGCGGTGGACCCGAGGTGCCCTCGGCGAGCTCGGAGCAGGTGCAGCACCGGATCGACACGATCCGGCGCTGGTTCGTCGGCCGCCGCTGATCGGACGGACCTACGGGCAGCGGCCGGACTTCTCGCCGCAGCGCCGACCTCCGGTCATCTGCCGCAGCAACTTCCGCGCCGCATGGTCCTAGGTGCGGCTACTGACCGTATCTGCGGCCGGTGAGCCCTCAGGCGCTGTCGAGGCCCGGGTGAGCGCCGAGACTCGCGCGGTCACCTGCGGCGCGACCCGAGATCCAGCCATCGACGTCCAGCCGAGCCCGCGACCGCATCGTCGACAGGTGGGGGAAGCGCTCGCCGACCGCGTCGTCGACCTCGCGCTCCCGGTCGGCCAGCACCCGGACGATATCGGTCCCCGCGCCGGCGGAGCGGGCCGGCGAGGGCGACAGCCGGTCCGCATCGGCGGCCGCGGCCCGGGTCTGCTCCGCTGTGGCGTCGGCGAGTCGCTCGGCGATGCGAACGGCGAAGCCGGAGAGGAAGGAGCGGCGGAAGACCCGGGCGTCTCCGGCGGACCCGGTCGATCTGTGCGTGAGCATGGCGGTGCTCGCCTGGACGAGCAGTGACGCGAAGAGCAGCTCGACCGCCCGCAGCTCGGACTCGTGGCCGATGACGGTGCCGAAGCCGAAGTGCTCGTGCCAGACGGCGCGGCACCGGTTCGCCCGGGCGACGGCCGAGAGCAGGCCGAACTTGTCCTTGGCGTAGGGAGCGGCGATGGGGATGCGGGTGGCCCTCGGACCGCCGGACCGACGCGCGTCGGCACTCGCGTCGAGGAGGGCCCGGTCGATGCTGTGTCGCGCCATGAGCGAGTGCGCGGCTGCGGTGAACGCCTCGGCCTCGGCCTCGTACGGTGTCGACTCCGCCTTGGCGAGCATCATCCGCACCCGGGTCAGGAGCCGCTCGTCGGCGTCGACCGGGGACCTGCCCGGGACCGCCTGCCCTGGCAGCGGGTCGAGTCGTTCGATCTCGGGAAGCCGCCCGAGGGCGACCTCCAAGATCCCCGTCGCCGCGTCGATCGCCGCCGCCCCGCCCGAGGTCCGTGCTGCACGGGCGCGCAGATGGTCGGTCTCCGGCGACCACCACACCGAGGCGGAGATCTGCTCCAGGTGGTCGTGCCATCCCGCGGTGACCGTCGCTGGGGCATACCGGGCCAGGTTGGCCGCCATCGCGTCCCCGAGCACCTTGGCCGTGAGGGCGTCCCAGTGCCTGGCGACATAGCCGTGCAGATCGGCCGGACGCCATCCCCGCTGCCAGGCCGTATCCACCAGCCCGACCAGTCGGTCGCACCGTGCCCTCGTGCCCTGTTCCCCGCCCGTGCCGTGCATCGCCCTCGTCCTCCTCGTTCCCGTTCGTCGTCCTCGCTCCGCGAGGCGACAACTGTGGCAGGTCCGAGCGACGACGCCCGTTCCTCGTCCACAACGCCCCCGAGACGCGCGCGAGCGAGCCGGCTCAGTCGTGTTCCGCGGTCGCGGCGACGAGGGGCGCGGTGCGGTACGGGATGCGCTCGGCGAGGGCGATGAGGGTGTTGGCCCGGGTGACGTGCCGGTCGTCGAGGATGGCGTCGAGGACGCGCTGCAGGTCCGCGTTGTCCCGCGCGACGATCCTCAGCACGAGGTCGCCGGAACCGGTGACCGTGTGGGCCTCGAGCACCTCGGGGATGGCGGTGAGGTGCTCGACGACCGGCCCGTGCCCCTGACCCTGCCGGATCTCGACGGTGCAGAACGCTGTCACCGGGTATCCCAGGCCGGCCGGGTCGACGGTCGGCGCGAACGAGCGGATGACGCCCGATCGGGTGAGCCGGTCCAGGCGCGCCTGAACGGTTCCGCGGGCCACCCCGAGACGGCGGGAGGCGCCGAGCACCCCGATGTGCGGGTGCTCCGAGAGCAGGAGGAGCAGTCGCCGGTCCAGGTCGTCGATTCGGTATGCGGTGGTCACCGTGTGCAGCATAGCGGTGACCAGCGCATACAGAATGGACAATCTGACCAGCCGCAGTCGCCGCTCTTGCTCAGCCCCGCACCTGCTGGGCACAGTGGAGGACTATGACTGCGACGACGCCCACGACCCGCACCGCCCGCCAGAACGCCGCGGAGGTGGCCCGCCACCTCACCGCGACCGAGCAGGAGGCCGGCCTGACCGCCGAGGAGCTGGCCCAGCTCGTCGGCCTCGTCGAGCACGACGAGAGCCGCGACCCGTTCCCGGTCACCGGCTGGGACGCCGTCGTCTTCGTCGTCGGCAACGCCACCCAGGCGGCGCACTACTACCAGAGCGTCTGGGGTATGGAGCTCATCGCCTACACCGGTCCCGAGCACGGCGTGCGCGACCACAAGGCCTTCGTGCTGAAGTCCGGCTCGATCATGTTCGTCGTCAAGGGTGCGGTGACCCCCGACAGCCCGCTCGTCACGCACCACGCGGCCCACGGTGACGGCGTCGTCGACATCGCGCTCGAGGTGCCCGACGTCGACGCGTGCATCGAGCAGGCCCGCCGGGCCGGCGCGACGGTCGTGCAGGAGGCGCAGACGGTGACCGACGAGCACGGCGCCGTCCGCATGGCAGCCATCGCGACCTATGGCGAGACCCGCCACAGCCTGGTCCAGCGCGAGGTCGACGGGGTCCGCTACGCCGGGCCCTACCTCCCCGGATACGTCGCCGCGACCTCGACCTACGTCAAGCGCGACGGCGCCCCCAAGCGTCTGTTCCAGGCGCTCGACCACGTCGTCGGCAACGTCGAGCTCGGAAAGATGGACGAGTGGGTCGTGTTCTACAACCGGGTCATGGGCTTCGTCAACATGGCCGAGTTCATCGGCGACGACATCGCCACCGACTACTCCGCGCTGATGAGCAAGGTCGTCGCCAACGGCAACCACCGGGTCAAGTTCCCGCTCAACGAGCCCGCCGTGGCCCAGCGCAAGAGCCAGATCGACGAGTACCTCGAGTTCTACGGCGGCCCGGGCGCCCAGCACCTCGCGCTCGCGACGAACGACATCCTCCGCACCGTCGACGAGCTCCGCACGGAGGGCGTCGAGTTCCTCGACACCCCGGACGCCTACTACGACGACCCGGAGCTGCGGGCCCGCATCGGCGAGGTGCGCGTGCCGATCGAGGAGCTGAAGAAGCGGCGCATCCTCGTCGACCGCGACGAGGACGGCTACCTGCTGCAGATCTTCACCAAGCCGCTCGGCGACCGGCCCACGGTCTTCTTCGAGATCATCGAGCGGCACGGCTCGCTCGGCTTCGGCAAGGGCAACTTCAAGGCGCTCTTCGAGTCGATCGAGCGCGAGCAGGACAAGCGCGGCAACCTCTGACCGGCGTCCTTCGAGCGGTGCGGGGCCGCGCCCCGCAGCGTGAGAGGCTTGGGGTATGAGTGAGGACCGCCCCGCGACGCCTGCGCGCCCGGACCGAGCGGGCTGGTTCGACGACCCGGACGAGCCCGAGCAGCTGCGCTACTTCGACGGGATCCTCTGGACGAAGCACACGACGCCGCGGCAGACGACGTGGAGCCGTCCCGAACCGGTCGTGACCGAACCCGAGACGGCGCCGGCGGCGCGCGGCGCGGTCGCGCCGGGGACCGCGTCCCCCGTCCCGCAGCAGAACCCGTACGCTCCCGCCCAGCCGCCCACCGCATACCCGCCGGCGCAGCCCGGAACCTACGGGTACCCGCAGCACGCCCGCCCGGGCCCTGCCACGGAGGACGGCGCGCCGCTCGCGAGCCTGGTCGTGCGGTTCGCGGCGTGGCTGCTGGACTCGCTCATCACCTGGACCATCGGCCTGGTCCTCGGTGGCTGGATGCTGTGGCGCGGCCTCGGCAACTATCCCCAGGTGGTGTCCGACGCGCTGCAGGCCGGCACCACCGACGCCACGGCGCTCGCGAACCAGATCGAGTTCGACCTGGTCTGGATCGGGGCCTTCGCGGTGCTCCAGATGGTGATCGGAGTGCTCTACCAGACGCTCTTCCTCAGCCGCACGAGTGCGACGCCCGGCAAGACCGTCGCGGGCATCAGCGTCCGCCTCGTCGAGCGACCAGGGGTCCTCAGCCCCGCGGACGCGCTGCGCCGCTCGGTCCTACGGCCGGTGCTCTGGCTGTTCACCTACACCCCCGTTCTCAGCCTCTTCGCGATGCCGCTCAGCGTTCTCGACGCCGCGTTCGCGCTCTGGGACCCGCGCCGACAGACGTTGCACGACAAGATCGGCCGCACGGTCGTCGTCCAGGGCCGCCAGGAGCGGGTGCCCCACCAGGAGCGGGCCGCGCAGCAGTAGCCGCTAGGGGGTGCGGGCCGGGCGGACCGTTCCGCTGCACTCGCCGAGCCCGATCCGGGTCCCGTGCGGCCCCGGGGCGCTCGCACGCAGGACGACGGTGTCACCGTCCTCGAGGAAGGTCCGCTCCGATCCGTCGCCGAGCCGGACCGGCTCCTGACCGCTCCACGAGAGCTCGAGGAAGCAGCCGCGGGTCTCCTTGGCCGGCCCCGAGACAGTCCCCGAACCGAACAGGTCGCCCGGCCGGACGGTGGCCCCGTTGACGGTCAGGTGGGTGAGCATCTGGGCCGGCGACCAGTACATGTCGCGGTATGCGGGGCGCGAGACGACCGTGCCGTTCCACTCGACCTCGTAGTCGATGTCGAGGCCGTATGCGGTGCTCGCCCCGTCCTCGGTCGGAGCGCCGCGCAGGTAGTCCAGTGGGGCAGGGTCCTGCCCGGGCAGGGGCACCCTGGCCGCTCGCAGCGCGTCCATCGTCACGACCCACGGTGAGATCGACGTCGCGAAGGACTTGCCGAGGAACGGGCCGAGGGGGACGTACTCCCAGGCCTGGATGTCCCGTGCGGACCAGTCGTTGAGGATCACGACGCCGAAGAGGTGCTCGTCGGCCCGGTCGAGCGGGACCGGCTCGCCGAGGTCGGTCGAGCCGCCGACGACGAAGCCGAGCTCGGCCTCGATGTCGAGCCGCTGGGAGGCCCCGAACGTCGGAGCGTCCGCTGTGGGCGGCTTGCGCTGCCCGCACGGACGGACGATGTCGGTGCCGGAGAGGACGACCGTGCCGGAGCGGCCGTGGTAGCCGATCGGCAGGTGCTTCCAGTTCGGGGTGAGCGGCTCGGAGTCGGGCCGGAAGATGCGGCCGACGTTGCTCGCATGGTGCTCGCTCGCGTAGAAGTCGACGTAGTCCGCGACGGCGATCGGCAGGTGCATCGTGACGTCGGAGAGGGGGAGCAGGTGCGGCTCGACCGCGTCGCGGTAGGAGTCGTTGACGAGGATCTCCGTGACCCACTCGCGCGCCGAACGCCACGCGTGCGCCCCGAGTGCGAGGAACGGGTTGAGCGTCTCCGCCCGCCACACCAGGGCCGACTCCATGCCGGCGTCCTCGGCGCAGGGCGCGAGGTCGAGGACCCGGTCGCCGACCCGCACCCCGACCCTTGGCGCGGTGCCCTCGGTCGAGAAGACGCCGTAGGGCAGGTTGTCGATGCCGAACGGGTCGTCGGCCGCGAGGTCGAGCCAGGTCGGGGGTGTCGAGGAGGGGGTGGGCTGCATGGCCGCCAGTCTAGGGAGCGCGTCGCGGCGGGGCACGGCTGAGCAGGGTCGATGGAGCGCTGGTCGATAGAGTGCTGTGGCATGGCGCACTACCAGGCGATGGGCAGCATCCCGCCCAAGCGACACACCCAGCACCGGGTGCCCCAGGAGGGCCGCAGGCCTCGACAGGGCGACCTGTACTACGAGGAGCTGATGGGGGAGGAGGGCTTCTCGTCCGACTCCTCGTTGCTCTACCACCGCTACATCCCGTCCACGGTGAGCGGGGCGCGGGAGTGGGTCGTCGGCGACCTCGCGACGAGCCCGAACCAGCCGCTCGTGCCGCGGCACCTGAAGCTGCACGACCTGTTCGCCGAGCAGGACATCCGCACGACGGACGCGGTGACGGGTCGGCGCCTCGTCCTCGGCAACGGCGACGTCCGCATCCTCTATGTCGTGCCGGGGCAGGACTCCCCGTGGTACCGCAACGCGATCGGCGACGAGTGCGTCTACGTCGAGCGCGGCTCGGGGCGGGTCGAGACGGTGTTCGGGTCGCTCGAGGTGGGCGAGGGTGACTACGTCGTCATCCCGCGGGCGACCACCCACCGCTGGCTCCCCAAGCGGTCCCGGAGCAACCCGCTGCGGCTCTATGTCGTCGAGGCCAACAGCCACATCGCGCCGCCCAAGCGCTACCTCTCGCGCTACGGGCAGTTCCTCGAGCACAGCCCGTACTGCGAGCGCGACCTGCGCCTGCCGGTCGGTCCCCTCCTCGCCGAGGACATCGGCGCCGAGCCCGAGGAGCCGACGAACGTCTACCTCAAGCACCGCGGCACCGGTCCGGGCGGGGTGGCCGGCACGATCCACACCCTGCCCTTCCACCCGCTCGACGTCGTCGGCTGGGACGGCTGCCTCTACCCCTATGTCTTCAACATCTCCGACTACGAGCCGATCACCGGCCGGATCCACCAGCCCCCGCCGGCGCACCAGGTCTTCGAGGGCTGGAACTTCGTCATCTGCAACTTCGTCCCGCGCAAGGTCGACTACCACCCGCTGGCCATCCCGGTGCCGTACTACCACTCCAACGTCGACAGCGACGAGGTCATGTTCTACGTCGACGGGGACTACGAGGCCCGCAAGGGTTCGGGCATCGGCCGCGGCTCGATCTCGCTGCACCCGGGTGGTCACCCGCACGGTCCGCAGCCGGGGGCGATGGAGGCCTCGCTCGGCGTCGAGCGCTTCGACGAGCTCGCGGTGATGGTCGACACCTTCCGCCCGCTCGAGCTCGGCGAGGCCGGTCGGGCGGCCGACGACGGCGTCTACGCGAGCTCGTGGTCACGGGGCTGGGGCAGCGCGGACGAGTCGGACGACTGAACCTATGCTGGCCGGGTGACCGCGAGCCCTGCCCTCGACGAGATCGTCGAGGCCGACGAGGACGTCGTCCCGGACCTGCCGTGGGTGACGATCGTCTGGAACGACCCGGTCAACCTCATGACCTATGTGACCTTCGTGTTCCAGAGCTACTTCGGCTACTCGCGCGCCAAGGCCGAGAAGCTGATGATGGACGTCCACGTCGAGGGGCGGGCCGTCGTCTCGCACGGCAGCCGTGAGGAGATGGAGCGCGACGCCGAGGCCCTCCAGGGGTACGGCCTGTGGGCGACGTTCCAGAAGGACGACTGACATGGCGAGAGGGTTCAAGGTCCGGCACGTCGGTGCGGGGAGGAACAAGGAGCCGCGGTATGCGGCGCGCATGGACGCCGACGAGCGCGCCATCGTCGCGGGGCTGATGCTCCAGGTGGCCGAGCTCATCGAGGTGCCCGAGGCGCCGAGCGCGGAGGCGCCGGGGGACGCGTTCGAGGACATCGTCGCCCGGCTCGGTATGAGCGTCGGTCCGGCGGCCCCCGGACCGGACGCCGAGGAGGGCTCGCGGGCCGAACGGCCCGGTCATGTGGCCGAGAGCGAGGACCCCGCGGTGCGGAGACTGTTCCCGATCGCGAACCGCACCGATCCCGAGGCGGCCGCCGAGTTCGCGCGGCTGAGCGAGTCGGGGCTCAGGCAGCGCAAGCGGGACAACCTCCTCCGTGCCGCCGCCGTGCTCGACGTGACCGACACCATCGAGCTGACGCCGGCGGACGCCCAGGCGGTGCTCGTCGCACTGACCGACGTCCGAGTCGTCATCGGCGAGCGGATGGGGCTGCGCACCGACGAGGACGCCGCCTCCCTCGACCTCGTGGCCGCCGAGCTCGACGAGGACGACCCCCGGCTGCACTTCGTCCTCGTCTACGACTTCCTCACCTGGCTCCAGGAGTCACTCGCGGTGGCGCTGCTGCGGTCGGTGCCGGAGAAGGGCACCCGCAGCGAGTAGTCCGTCCCCTCAGGTCTGGAACGTGACGTCGCTGCCGAACGCGACGAGCGGCTCGGCCCCGGGGGTTTCGGAGACGGCCGCGGCGAGCGCAGCAGCGGCGTCCTGTCCCCGGGCGAGGCGCTCGTGGTAGGCCACCGATGCCGCGGCGGAGGCCTCGTCGGCGATGGGTGCGACGGCCGCGACGACGCAGCGCACCCCGAAGGCGAGCAGCGCGGCGGTCATCCCGAGGGCCTCGCCCCCGACCCGCACCTGTGCGCGCCCGACGTCGCACGCGGACAGGACGACATGCTGGGCGCGGACGTCGTGGACGAGCTCGTGGGCGAACAGCGGGCCGTCGCACAGCCGCAGCGAGGAGAACAGCGGGTCGTCACCGGAGTGATGACCATGCGCCGCCACGTGGACGACGTCGTCCGAGGCCAGCGAGTGTGCGACGTCGCCGGTCGAGGAGCCCTCGGGCGGGGCCGCCGCACCGACCCCGCGCTCACCCCACAGGCACGCGATCCGGGACACCTCGTCCCGGGCTCCGCTCAGTCCGGGACCGAGGTGGGCGCCCAGGCGCTCGACAGCGACGGGGGTCTCGGCGCGGTGGCGGTCCCACCGGGTGGCCGAGGGGGTGACGGTGACGGGTCGCTGTCCCACCTGTGGCAGGGAGTTCCAGGCCACGGCGTGCAGGGTCTGGTTCGGCGCGATGACGAGCCGGTCGTGGTCGGCCACCTCGGGCAGGGCGCCGAGGAGGACCTCGCCGAGGCGGGCCGCGGACTCGGCCCGAGCCCGGCGCAGCATGGCCTGCAACGCGGGCTGGTGCTGGGCGAAGGCGGACCCGCGCAGGTCGCGCCGCGCGTTCCCGGCGAGCGTCGCCACGTCGTCGCGTGACCCGATCCGGCGCAGGACCTGCACGTCCGCGCCGTCGGTGACCGCCGCATACACCTCACCTGCCGTCTCGGCGAAGACGAGGTATGCGGTGCCCGCCGGGAGCCGTTCGGCCAGCGTGTCGTGGGAGAGGGTGTCGGTGGCCGGCGTCGCGCCCCGGGCCAGGCCGGTGCGCCAGGCGCGGCGGGCGATCTCGCGCTGCAGCCGCGCCGTCCGCCGGTCACGCTCCGCGGGCTCGGTCTCCTGGAGGCCGACCGGGGAGGAGAGCCACCGCAGCTCCTCGATCAGTGCGGTAGTGCGTGGGTCGGTCGAGATCGTCAGCTCGCGGGCCCGGGCCGACGCCGCCCGCCACCGCTCGATCGTGTCGATGAAGGCAGCGGCCGAGCCCGAGCCGATCGATCGCCGGAGGTCGAGCTGGGCGAGGCGCACCGCGTGCTGGGCGAGCGCGGCGCGCAGCTCCAGGCTCTGCACGGCGCTCTGTGCGGTGGTCAGGCTCTCGCTCCCCGCGCGGGCCGCCGCTGCGAAGCCGGCGTCGTCGCCGGTCTCGTGGGCCACGAGCGCGCGCAGGTAGTGCTCGTGGATCCGCACCGGCATCCGCAGCGTCGCCGGCCGTCTGAGCCGGGCCAGCTGCCGGCGCGCCCGGTCCGGATGGCCCCGCAGCACCTCGGCCTCGACGCCGACGAGCGTGGCCTCGACCTCCTCGGCACTGCGCGGATCGGGTGTCCGCCACCGTGCGGCGGCCGCGAGGGCCCGGTCGGCCGACCGTCCCTCGGTGAGATCGAGGCCGGCGAGGAAGAGCTCGGCGAGCGCCTGACGCGACTCGGCCTGGCGTGTCGCGAATGCCTCGACGGCCTCGCTCGCCCTGCTGCGCGCGTGGTCGGGGTCCTGGCGCAGGACCGCACATCGGGCGAGGTCGAGGAGGATGTCGCCGACGTCGAGGAGGTGGTCGGACTCGCGCGCGTCGTCGAGGGCGGCGCACAGCAGCTCTTCGGCCTCCTCGACCAGGCCGGCGTCCATGAGCGCCTCCGCGTGGTCGAGCTTGGCGCGGTCGCGGGAGACCTCGACGTCCATCGCGTCGGCCTCCTCCATGAGGGTCAGCGCGCGGGGCAGGTCGCCGGAGACGAAGTACGCACAGCCGAGGTTGTGGGTCGCCTTGAACACGTGGGCGTCGAGGTCGGCGGCCGCCGCGATCTCACGCGCCCGCTCGAGGTGGCTCTTGGCATCGTCGAGCCGGCGCAGGGACAGGTCGGCCAGCCCGAGGGTGATGAGCGTGGACGCCTGCTCCACCGGGCCGAGGTGCTCGAAGAGCTCCACCGCCTCGAGGAGCTCTTCACGGGCCGCCGCCCAGTTGCCGGACCGGGCGTCGATCACACCTTGCTGGATGTGGGTGAGGGCGACGAGGTCGCCGGCCCCGGCCGCCCCGGCCAGGGAGCGGGCGCGCCGGAGGAGCTCGGCGGCCGCCGCATACCCCTCGAGCTCGAGGGTGGTCAGCGCTCCGGTGACGTCGACCCGGACCCGGAGCCGTTGGACGGGCTCAGCCCCGTCGAGGCGCGCAAGGGTCTGACGAGCCTGCTCGAGTGTGTCCGCAGCCGCACGGAAGTCACCGAGGTCGTTGAGGCGTCGTCCCTCGGCCCAGAGCTGCTCGGCCTGTGCGAGCCCGTCGATGTGTCCCGCCCTTCACAGCTCGATCGTCGGGGTGATCACCGGCCGTGCGGCCGGGTCGTCGGTGCGTCGGAACACGAAGTGTACGAGACCGCGCTCGATCGCGCCGAAGCCGAACCGGCCGGTCGCGTCCACGGGTGAGGTGTGCGAGCCCTCGCGCTCGCGGAGCTCGACCTCGACGGCGGTCTCCGAGACCCACCCGTTGACCCGGACCCGCCCGTCGTCGGCGTTCTCGAGGTCGATCATGGCGCTCAGGGACCCGCTCGTGAAGGTCACGGTGCTCGCGCGCTCGTAGGTCGACCGGGCGCCGACCGAACGCACTCCCTCGAGGACGCTCTCCTCGACGATGCGCGCGACCTCCGCCTCGAGGGAGGCGACCGTCATGGCGAAACGGATACTGTCGGTGAGGTCGGTCGGGGGAGGGTCGGCGGCGTCCCACATCCGGCGCAGGTCCGCGAGGATTCGCTCATCTGTGTCGTCGATCGCGGCCGTGGCCAGGCGGTCGATGTCGTCTGGTGTGCTCATCAGCGGACTCCGGTCTCGTAGGCGGGATCGCCCAGCAGGGCGGCACGAAGGGTCGCCAGGCAGCGACCCCGGGTCGGCCCGATGCTGCCGACCGGCATGCCGAGGGCCTCGGCGATGGCGGCGTAGTCGGGACGGTCGGCGAAGGCGATGACACGCAGCAGGTGACGGCATCGCTCTGACAGTTCTGCGACGTGCTGCCACAGGACGGCCTGCTCGGATGCCTCGATGACGGCATCGGAGACGGGCTCGGTCGCGGTTTCGGAGAGGTCGTCGAGCTGCTCGAGGTCGGGATGGTTGTCGACGTTGCGGCCGGCTCGGCTCGAGCGCCACGCCTCACGACGGGCGGTGGTCATGAGCCACTTGACGACGGACTGAGGATCGTGGATCTCGCCGGCGTGCTCGACGAGGCGCAGCCAGGTCTGCTGCACCACGTCCTCGGCGGTCTCGCGAGGCAGGCCCTGCCCCCGCGCGACGTGCCAGAGCAGCGGCGTCAGCTCGTCGACGAGATGCGACATCAGGCTGGTGTCCCCGTCGACGTAGGCCGCGAAGGCTCGCGCGGCGCGGACCGTCAGGGGCACGGTCTCCTCACCGGCGGCACTCATGGCTTGTCCTCGGGTCGGGGCGGGCAGAGCGTGTCGACGAGCCTGCGGGCGGTCGCACACCGGTCCTCCGCGGTCCGGACGGAGGGGTTCGACTCGGCCAGGAGCCGTGCCAGCTCGCCCGCCAACATCGGTGCCGAGAACGACGTGCCGTTCCACAGGCCGAACCCGCCGGCGAAGTCGTCGAGGTCGGTGGTGCCCCGGTCCGGGTAGCGCGGGCCGTCGGCCTCCTGAGCGGCCTGCAGGGAGCCGTTGAACGTGACGGGCATGGTGCTCACGACGCCGACGCCCGGGCGGTAGGCCCGGACCCAGTCTCCGGTGTTGGAGAAGTGGGACACCGTCGGGTTGCCCGGGTTGGCCGAGCCGACGCTGACGACCGGCGCGCCGTCGGGGTCGTTCGCCGTGGCGGCGGGCCAGAACTTGACGTCCGAACCGCCGTTTCCGGCGCTGGCGATGACGGTGACGCCTTCGGTGGCGAGCTCATGGATCACGGCCATCAGCGCGACCTCGTTCGTCACCGCGTCGGGGTCCTCGTGGTAGTACCCGAGGGAGAGGTTCACGACGTCGATGACCTGTTCGCTGTCGTGGTCCGGTTCGCGTCCCTCGGCCAGGGCCCGCAACCCGCCTCGGTGGCGCTCGAGCAGGTCGGTCAGGGCCTCGATGAGGACCGACTCGTCGGCCGACCCGTCGCCGTACATGACGGGAATCGACAGGATGTGGGCTTTCGGGCACGCCGCCCTGACGATGCCGGCGATGAAGGTGCCGTGGCCGGCCATGGGGTCGAGGCCGCGGTTGACCGGGTCGAGCGTGATGCCATCGCGCTCGGGGTCCTCATCCTGGCCGTATGAGACACCGATCGGTGGGTTGAGGTTCTCTCCGCGGGTCGCGTTGATGAGGTCCCCCTCGACGACCTTCTGCGGGTCGTTCGGGTCCTCGACCAACTCGACGAACCAGGGGTGCGTGCCGAGGCCGGTGTCGAGGATGGCCACCGTCGGACCGGAATTCGTCCCGGGCGGCGTGGGGAGGTGCTCGTGACCGGGCCAGAAGACGGGGATACGACCTGCGGGTGCTCCTGGGGCGGACCCACCGACGCCTGAGACGTAGCCGACCCCGGAGACGTAGCCGACGCCGGAGACGTAGCCGACGCCTGAGACGTAGCCGACGCCGGAGACGTAGCCGACCCCCTGGATCGGGCTGGCAGCCATGAGGACGTGGTCGAGATGGAGTCGGTGCGCGATCTCGAGACCGTCCTCCCGGGCGCGCTCGAGGACCTCCCAGGCGTCAGGGTCCTTCACCCTGCCTTCGCCTCGCGTGATGGACACGCGGCGCTGAGCGCGACGAGTGCGTCGCGCGTCGGCGTCGTCGCTCCCGGTGTCCTTCCGACGCCTGCCCCGCCCCCGGAGGGGCGTGTCGGTGAGAGTGACCCCGAGCTCGTCCTGAAGTCGATCGAGCTCTCTGCGCTCCGAGGCGCGTTCGGACTCCTCGACCGCCGGAGGCCCGAGGATCAGCCGGTCGGCGACATAGACCGTCGAGGCCCACGGGTCGTCCGGGTGCAGCACCTTGATCCGGCGGCGCCGCCCGGCGGTCTCGGGCACCGAGAAGGTGGGTGGGACGTGGCTGCGGCGTCCGGTCGAACCTCGGGTCTGTGGCGTCTCGCTCACGAAGCACCTCTCGCGGTCGGGGGCCCCTGCCGAGCCCGGTTTCGATCGTAGTGCCGAGCGGGTCGCCCGGGGAATGCCTGGCGGGTCTGTCGCCCGAGGGACGGCGCACCCCCTCCGAGGTGATGTGCTCCGTCCCTCGTGGCGAGGGCCCGCCGCCCGGGCACGGGGTCGGTGGGCCGTGCGCGAGGGGCGGGTCATGGATAAGGAGCACGGGGGCCGGCTCCTGATACATCCCCGGAGCGCCTTTTTCGTTTTGGGGGTTGGACGGCAGGAGTGCTAACGTCTCTCGTCGCGCGCCATTAGCTCAATTGGCAGAGCAGCTGACTCTTAATCAGCGGGTTCGGGGTTCGAGTCCCTGATGGCGCACTTCGATCCAGAGCCCTCGGCATCGGCCGGGGGCTTCGTGCTGTCGGCGGGCCCGTCACCGCCGGGCCGGTTCACCCGAGGGGTCGAGCCGGACGGTGAACACCGGCAGCATCGCCTGGGTCAGTGGGCCGATCAGGACCGCGTATGCGATGGTCGCCAGTCCCAGGACGCCACCGAGGAGCCACCCTGCCGTGACGACGGCGACCTCGATCGAGGTGCGCACCAACCGGATCGACCGTCCTGTGCGTCGGGCCAGCCCGGTCATGAGACCGTCGCGCGGCCCCGGGCCGAGCTGGGCGCCGATGTACATCGCGGTGGCGACGGCGTTGAGGACCAGTCCGCTGAGAACGAGGGCGAGCCTGGCAGCCAGACCGGACGGCTCGTCGATCCATGCCAGGACCGGGTCGACGACGAGACCGATGAGGACCGCGTTGAGCAGGGTGCCCAGACCCGGAGGCTGTCGCAATGGGATCCACATGAGGAGGACGACGAGCGACGCCAGGATGACGATCTGACCGAAGCTCAGGGGGATGTGCCGCGCCGCTCCCTGGTGCAGGACGTCCCACGGCATGACGCCGAAGGCGCCGCGCACGAGCAGCGCCATCGAGGTCCCGTAGAGGACGAGGCCGAGGACCAGCTGGGGGAGTCGACGACCGAGCCGTCCGGCGCGCAGCTGGGCGAGCGGGCCGATGGCGAGCAGCTGGGGCCGGCTGGGGCGGGGTGGGCACTGCGCGGAGGCGAGAGGTGCATCGGACATACCAGCGAGCGTGCCCGGACAGGTGGCGGGTGGTAAAGGTCCACTTCGTCGCAAGTGGCCCCTGACTGGCCTTTTGCAATCAGTCCACTTCAGGGAGAATCGACGTGTGAGACGCATTCAACGCTTCGGTGCCCACCGCCTCGCCACACTCGTCGAGCCGATGATCGGCCGGGGGGATGGGCCGGTCTACGACCGCCTGGCCCACGCCCTGCGCCAGGCCCTCGTCGACGGCCGCCTGCCGTCGGGGACGCGCCTGCCCTCCGAGCGGGAGCTCACCGACCGCCTGGGCCTGAGTCGGACGACGGTGACCCGTGCATACGGTCAGCTGCGTGACCAGGGATACGTGATGACCCGGCGGGGGTCGGGCAGCGTCATCGTGCTCCCGCAGGTGCCGGGCGGTCGGGTCGACCACCTCCTCACACCGTCCGCTCTGGAGGGGGACTCGCTGGACCTGACGTGCACGGCTCAGCCGGCTCCGACCGGAACCGGCGAAGCATTCAGGAGGGCGGTCGAGGAGCTGCCCCGGTATCTCCCGGGCACCGGCTACTACCCGAGCGGGCTGGCCATCCTGCGCGAGCGGATCGCCGAGGCGTATGCGTCGCGGGGCCTGCCCACCGACCCGGACCAGATCATCGTCACCCCCGGCGCCCTGGGCGGACTCAGCGTCTCGCTCGGGGCCGTCGTCGGCCGGGGCGACGGCGTCCTCGTCGAGTCGCCGACCTACGCCAACGCCATCGCCGCCATCGAGGGAGCCGGCGGGCGGCTGCTCGCGCACCCGATCGACCACCTGACCTCCGACTGGGACGTCCCCGGCCTGGGCGGGGTGCTCGCCGGCCACCGGGTGCGCGCCGCATACCTGATCCCCGACTTCCACAACCCCACCGGCGCGCTCATGTCGAGCGGCCAGCGGGGCGAGGTGGCCGCGGTCCTCCGGTCGCGGGGCGTCACGCCGATCGTCGACGAGTCCCTGGTGGACCTCGCCATCGACGACGACGTGCTGCCCATGCCGGCGCCCTTCGCCCGCTCGGCGCCCTCGGCCGTCACGGTCGGCAGCGCCAGCAAGCTGCTCTGGGGCGGGCTGCGGATCGGCTGGGTGCGGGCTCCCCGGGCGCTCGTCGCGCAGGTCGCGACCAGCCGGCTGCGCCAGGACCTCGGGGCTCCGGTGCTCGAGCAGCTGGCCACCGCATACCTGCTCGAACGGCGCGACGAGATCGTCGCCGAGCGGCGGGCGCAGCTGCGCAGCTCGCGGGACGCGTTGCTGGCCGGCCTCGCCACGCACCTGCCGACGTGGCGCGTGCGGGCCCCGGCCGGCGGTATGGCGCTGTGGTGCGCACTCCCCGAGCAGGGGTCGACGGCTCTGGTCGTCGCGGCCAGGCGCTACGGGATCGCCCTCGCGGCCGGGCCCAACTTCGCACCGCGCGGCGGACTGGACGGGTGGGTCCGGCTGCCGTACTCGCTGCCCGCCGGCCAGATCGAGCTCGTGCCCGAGCGGCTCGCGCAGGCCTGGGACGACGTGACCTCCGGACGGGTCCGAGCGGAGGCGGCCACGGATCGGCGGATCATCGCTTAGTCGGAGGGCTACAGGTAGAGACCCGTCGGCTCGTCGCTGCGCGGGACCTGCGAGACGGCATGCAGGTCGCGCTCGCGGAGCAGGACGAAGGTGCGCGAGTCCAGCTCGACCTCCGCCCGGTCCTCAGGGTCGTAGAGCACGCGGTCGCCGCGCACGACATGGCGGACGTTCGGGCCGACCGCCACCACCGTGCCCCAGGCGAGCCGGCGGCCCATCGAGGCCGTAGCCGGGATGACGATGCCCGAGCCGGAGCGGCGCTCACCGTCCTCCCCGTCGGTGGTGAGCAGAACCCGATCCCCGAGCATCCGAACCGGGGGAGCAGGCACTGCCGTCACCGGCGGCCCTGCCTCCGGATCCCCCAGGCGATGAGGACGACGGCGGCCAGCGCGAGCGGGCCGACGACCTCCATCCGGACCTCGCCGTACTCGTCCTGGGTGGCGGCGCTGAAGCGCCGGTGCAGAGACTGCTTCTGCCGCTCGATGATGACCTTGGGCTGTCTGCGGTAGTTCAGCTCGGCCAGGGTGTCGGCGAGCCGGGCCCGCCGGGCCGCGATGTCCGCCTCGAGCTGTGCGATGGACGGCTGTGCGGTGGACGTCGGCTCAGTCATGCCTCGGTGCTCCTTCGGTGGTTCGTCGGCCGTGGTTCGTCGGCGCCTCGTGATCGTCTGCTGCGAGCGGTGTCTCCCGACGCGCCCTGTCCCCACCGAACTTAGTGCACGTCGGCCCGGAGGAGGCGCCGATCAACGCTGCGAGGCGGCGTCGAGCCCCAGGTCACGCATGATCTTGGCGACGTGACCGGTGGCCTTGACGTTGTACCAGGCGTGGGTGACGACGCCGTCCTCGTCGAGGACGACGGTGCTGCGGATGACCCCCTCGACGACCTTGCCGTACAGCTTCTTCTCGCCGAAGGCACCCCAGGCGCGCAGCATCTCCTTGTCCGGGTCGGAGAGGAGGGTGATCGACAGGTTCTCCTTCTCCCGGAACCTGGCCAGCTTCTCGGGTGAGTCCGGGGAGACGCCGACCACCGCATACCCCTGTCCGGTCAGTGCCTCCAGATTGTCGCTGAAGTCGCAGGCCTGGGTCGTGCAGCCGGGGGTCATCGCCGCCGGGTAGACGTAGACGATCGCCTTGCGGCCGCGCAGGTCGGCGAGGGAGACCCGCTCGCCGCGGTCGTCGGTGAGGGTGAAGTCGGGCGCCCGGTCTCCGGCGCTCAGGCGGGTCGTCATCTCGCGGTCTCCTGATTCTGTTATCGCAACTCATTTGCAATAAGGTGGTGGCAGTCAGCGTCCACCCTACGACGTGCGCCGCTCGGTGAGCCGCCCGACCAAGGAGAGCCATGCACGTGCCCGACGGGTTCCTCGACGGACCCACCTCCCTCGCCACCGTGGGCGTCGCCACGGTCGCCGTCGCGGCCGCCCTGCGGGGCGCGCGCCGCGAGCTCGACGACCGCACCGCGCCGCTCGCCGGCCTCGTCGCCGTCTTCGTCTTCGCGGCGCAGATGGTCAACTTCCCTGTTGGGGCGGGCACGTCCGGCCACCTCATGGGCGGGGTGCTGGCGGCGGTCCTCGTCGGCCCGTGGACGGCGACCCTCGCCCTGACGGTGGTGCTCGTCGTCCAGGCCCTTGCCTTCGCCGACGGGGGCCTGACGGCGATCGGCACCAACGTCACCCTCATCGCCGTCGTCGCAGTATGGGTGGGCTACGGGGTGTTCCGCCTCGTGCAGGCCGTCCGGCCGCAGTCGCACCGGCTGATCCCGTTCGCGGCAGCGATCGGCGCACTCGTCAGCGTCCCGGCCGCCGCGCTGGTCTTCACCGGCCTGTGGGCCGTCGGCGGCGCGGCGCCGATCGACCTCGGCCTGCTCGCGACGACGATGATCTCCTGGCACTCGCTCATCGGGATCGGTGAGGCCGTCATCACCTTCCTCGCCGTCTCGGCCGTCCTCAGCGCCCGCCCGGACATCGTCCACGCCGCCCGCCATCTCACCTCGCAGCCCGAGCTGCAGGTTCGCACCGCCGCGGAGACCTCCTCATGAGCACCCAGACCGACCAGCGGTCGACCACGCCGGCGCACCGCGTGCGGACCCGCACGCTCGTGGTCGCCGGTCTCCTCGTCAGCCTCGCCCTCGCCGCGGTCGTCTCGCTCTTCGCCTCGGCCTCCCCGGACGGGCTCGAGCACGTCGCCGAGACGCTCGGTTTCGCCGAGACCGCGGCCGACTCCGCGGTCGCGGAGTCGCCGCTCGCCGACTACGGGACCGCCGGTGTGGGCAACGAGTGGCTCTCGACCGCCATCGCCGGTGTGGTCGGACTACTCGTGACCGGGCTGGTGGCCTTCGGGCTGATGCGTTTGCTCGCGCGGCCCTCGGGCCGGGACTGAGCCGGGCGCCCGCGTCGTGGGCGCCGCGCACGGCCATTCGCTGCACTACCACGGGCACTCGGTCCTGCACCGGACCCCCGTGCACGCCAAGATCGTCGGACTGCTGGCGTTCGTCTCGGTCGTCGTGCTCACGCCCGGCGCCTATGTGCTGGCCTTCGCCGCCTACGCGATCATCATCGCGGTCCTCGTCGCGGTGAGCGAGGTGCCCGTGCGCTATGTGCTGCGGCGGCTCTGGCCGGTCGTTCCCTTCGTCGGGGTGGCGCTGCTGCTGCCCGTCGTCGCGACCGGGGAGCGCGTCGACGTGGGGCCGGTGAGCCTGGCCGTCGAGGGCCTGCGCGGCGGGCTGACGCTCCTGCTCAAGGTGCTGCTCGCGGCGACGAGCGCGGTGCTGTTCGCGGCGACGACCGAGCCCCGCGAACTGGTGCGCGGCCTCGACCAGCTGCGCCTGCCCCAGCCGCTGGTCCAGATCCTCGCGTTCATGCTGCGCTACCTCGAGGTCGTCGCCGACGAGGTGCGCCGGATGTCGATCGCGCTGACCTCGCGTGGCTTCCGGGCGCGGTCGCCGCGGCACTGGCCGGTCCTGGCAAGAACGTTGGGGGCGCTCTTCATCCGGTCCTACGAGCGGGGGGAACGCGTCCACCTCGCGATGGTCTCCCGCGGGTACACGGGCCGGATGCCGATGCGGCACACGCCGGCCGCGGTCCGCGACTGGGCCAGGGTCGCGGCCGTGCCGGCCGCCGCCGCGCTCGCGCTGGTCACTGCGGCCCTGCTGCCCGTGGGGCGGCTGCCGTGAGCGTCCCGGTCATCGAGCTCAACGGCGTGGCGTTCGCCTATCCCGACGGGCACCAGGCGCTCTTCGGCGTCGACCTGCACATCCACCCGGGGGAGCGGGTGGCCCTACTCGGTCCGAACGGGGCGGGAAAGACCACGCTCGTCCTGCACCTCAACGGCATCCTCCGGCCCGGCCTCGGGTCGGTCACCGTCTCCGGTCTGCCGGTCACGGACGAGACCGTTGGCGAGGTCCGGCGCCGGGTCGGGATCGTCTTCCAGGATCCCGACGACCAGCTGTTCATGCCGACGGTCCGGGACGACGTCGCGTTCGGGCCGGCCAACCTCGGCCTGACCGGGGCCGAGCTCGATGCGCGGGTCGAGACGGCGCTCACCGTCGTCGGGATGGGCGAGTTCGCCGACCGCCCACCGCACCACCTGTCCTTCGGCCAGCGGCGGAGGGTCGCGATCGCGACGGTGCTCGCCATGGAGCCCGAGATCCTCGTCCTCGACGAGCCCTCGAGCAACCTCGACCCGACGTCGCGGCGCGAGCTCGCCGAGATCCTCGAAGCGCTGCCGGTGACCGTCCTCATGGTGACCCACGACCTGCCCTACGCCGCCCAGCTCTGTGAGCGCTCCGTCGTCCTGCACGACGGGGTCATCGCCGTCGACGGCCCGACCCTCGAGGTGCTCTCGGACGCCGACACGATGGCCCGCCACCGCCTCGAGCTGCCGTTCGGGTTCGACCCGACCACCCTGCCCGCCCGGTCGAAACCGACGCAATAGGAGGGTCGGGCGGGCCGACCGTCGGGCTGGCGCCGCAGTTGTCACCACCAGACGGACTTCTCGGCTCGTGCCGGAGCAACTTCTGCATCCGATGCCCGGATCTGCGCCCACTGCCCGGGTGTGCGGCCGCTGTTCGGATCTCCGGCAGCGGCCGCGGCTCATGCCGTCACCAGATGCCGGAGGTGCCGCGGCGGTGGGAGCCGACGAGGTGGGTGTCGACGATGCCGACCGCCTCCATAAGGGCGAACATCGTCGTCGGCCCGACGAAGCTGAACCCGTGTGCCTTCAGCGTCTTCGACAGGGCCTCGGACTCCGCTGTGCGCGTGGGGATCTCGGACATCGACCGCGGAGCCGGGGTCTCGTCCGGCTGGAAGGACCAGACCAGTCGCGCGAGGTCGCCGTCCGGGTGCTCCCGCAGGGCGAGGGTGGCGCGGGCGTTCCGGATGGTCGCGTCGACCTTGGCGCGGTTGCGGACGATGCCCGCGTCGGCAAGAAGTCGCTGGCGGTCCCGGTCATCGAACGCCGCAACCACCTCGGGGTCGAAGTCGGCGAACGCGGCTCGGAACGCCTCGCGCTTGCGCAGGATCGTCGCCCACGACAGGCCGGACTGGAACGCCTCGAGCGACAGACGCTCGAACAGGCCCTGCTCGTCGCGGACCGGCAGGCCCCACTCGGTATCGTAGTACTCCCGCAGCATCGGGTCGACGCTGGCCCAGGCGGGCCGGAGCAGGCCGTCCTCGCCGCGGACCAGCCCGTCGTTGTTCTCGGTCACACGGGCATTATCGACTCAACGCGAGGTGCATTCACGAGGGAGCCCGGCGACGTCTGGGCCGCACCCACGACTTAAGAGTCGAGTGCAGCACGCACGGCCTCGATGTCACCGTGGAGGAGCTCGGCGGCCTCGGCGGGGATCTTGTTCCCGCTTTGGGCGTCGACGGTGTTGTGCAGGGCACCGAGGATGTTCACGGCTGTCGCTCGGTCGCCGCGGTCGACTGCTGCCATTGCGGCGTCGATCTGTGACAACAGGGCTTTGAGCACGCCTGCGTTGGTGATCACCCCGTCATCGGCGAGTCGCTCCACCGTGGCGCGTAGTGTCTCCGGATCCGACTCGACCGTGAACGACACCGACTCTTCTGCTGAGTTGCCGTGCTCGTCCGTCGCCGTGACCGTCAGCGTGTGCTCCCCGAGGGCAAGGTCGAGAAGATCCATCCGGTCACCGTCGAAGATCTCGCCGTCGAGTCGGATCGTCGTATGGGCCACGCTGCCGCGCGCGTCCGTGACGTCTACGTCGACGTCGATGACGAGGTGTCGCGCGTATGTCGTCGACTCGGGGCTACCGATGCTGATCACGGGCGCGATGTCGTCCACGACATCGAATGTGACCTCACGCTCGGTGACATTGCCTGCGGTGTCCTCCGCGCGCACACGGAGAGTGTGGGTTCCGAGCTCCGCATCCGCCAGCGAGACCTGGTCGCCGTTCTCGACCGGATGTCCGTCGAGTGTGATGTCGGTAGCCCACACACCGGACAGGTCATCCGTGACGTCGACGTCCACGACGAACGTGCCGGTGTACGAGTACCGGTCATCGGCGGTGATGTCCACGACCGGCTCGACGTGGTCCTCCGCCTGCATCGCGGCCGCGTACTGCCCGAGCGTCATGAAGATGGCGTCCTCGGCCTCGGCCATGTGCTCGAGTTCGGTGAGCGTCTGCCGGTAGGTCTCGAAAGCAGCCGGGTCCAAGGCGCCCGTGCTGAAGTCGCCGTCATAGGACGTCAGCTCGAAGAGCACGGTGCAGACGCCGTACCGGTCGAAGTCGTTCGCGCAGCGTTGGGGCAGCGCCGTGGCGGCGTGCTTCTCCCAGTCGCTGTAGTCCTTCCCGTCGCGGGTCGGCGTGCACAGGTTCTCGTCGACGCAGTCGACACCGGAGTGGGCGTCGAGGCCCTGGGTCGAGCCCGCCTGGCAGTTCGTCCATGACGCCGCCCCGTTGCCGCAGGCGATCTGGGACCAGGGGAGGTGCACGAGTCCGGCGTCGTCCACGTACACGAACTCATCGCGATCCGCCGGCTCCGCATACCAGGCCGAGGAGACATATCGGTAGCCCACTGCCTGGATCGCCTCGTTCGCCGCCTCGTCATAGGCATCGGTCGGCGGGATGAAGCCGGTGAGCCCATGACTCGCGCTGTCCATATCGAGGGCGTCGAGCATGGCGTCCTGACCGACTCGCATGAGGTTGACCGACTCAGCGACTGGCATACCGCAGTCGAACTCTGCGGCGGAGGGGCCGTTCGCCTCGAGGTAGGGCTGGTACACGCAGGTGTGGTAGGTCCCGTGGTTGACGAGCTCGAAGTTCGGGTCGTCCAGGACCGTGTCGAGGTACTCAGGGGTGTCGGACGCGGTCAGGCGTGCTGCGTCCCACGGAATGAGGGCCAGTGAGAAGGGCAGTCCCCTGTCCAGCGCCTCGGTCGTCAGAGCGCGGGCGATGCCGGAGCGGTATCCGACCGACATCGCATCGGCACGCATCATCACGACCGCTGTGCGGCCCCAGTTCATCAGGTTTGCCATCTCCACCTCATAGCTCCCGGCGGCAGGGTGGTCGGACCGGTCGTCGCGGGGGTCGCAGGCGTCGCCTCTGCCGTCACCATCGGCATCGCCCTGGGCACCGTCCGCGGTCCAGGGACATATGTCCACCGCGTCAGCGACTCCGTCACCGTCGTCATCGGGGTCGCACGCGTCGCCGAGTCCGTCGCCGTCCGTGTCGATCTGGACCGGATTGGTCTTGTCCAGCATCAGCTCGGCCGGGTTCGGGATCTCGATGCAGTTGTCCAGGCTGTCCGAGATCCCGTCCCCGTCGGTGTCCGGGGCAGTGCCGTGTAGCAGCGTCACGGGATTGGCGATGAAGCCGGAGGAGAACCCGCGGAGGAGATCGAGGTAGCCGTCGCCGTCCCAGTCCGTGGCATCCACCACGTTGTTGACGAGACCCGGAAGTCGAAGGACGGTGCACGACGAGAAGACCGGTGCATGGTCGGTTCCGGTGTTGAGGCACTGGCGAAGAGCGAACTCCCGATCCGGCGAGAACTGACTGCCCGCGATAAGCAGGTCGCGGCGGCCGTCGTCATCGATGTCGACGACCGTCGGCTCGTAGTAGTTCTCGAACGTGAGGCCCGGAGTGGTGGACTTGGAGACGACGGTGACGGGCGACGCGAGCACCGCATTCGTCTCCGACCCGGTGTTCTCGTAGAGCCGCACACCCTTCTCGGCGGCCAGGGCGCCGGTTCCGACGAGCAGGTCCAGGTCGCCGTCCAGGTCGTAGTCGACCAGCTCGGGTGAGACGTAGGCGATGTTGGAAACCGTCGTGGCCCCGACCAGAGCCCCATCCTCGGTGGTCAGGGTCGAGCAGTCAGCAGTGTCGACGGCTCCAATGCCGTCATTGAGGCATACCGCCGTTCCCTTGTGGCCGTGTTGTGTGCCGATGACCAGGTCGAGGTCTCCGTCGCCGTCCCAGTCGCCCACCGAGGGTCGGGCGTAGAGGGTGGACCCGAAGATGTCGGTGACGTCCCCCGAACGAAAGACCGTGGCCGGTTCGGTGAGTGAACCATCCTCCTGCCGCAGGGCCACCGCCATGCCTCCGTACTGAGAAGCGGAGCTGAAACCGACGAGGAGATCGTCGAGGCCGTCGCCGTCCCAGTCCGCAACGGTGGGAGCCGGCGCGTGGTTCGTTCCGAACGCCAGCACGTCGACGGTGGCGTCGTGGCTCCACGGGAAGGGTGCGGCCGCCGCCTGGGGCGTGAGCGCCGGCACCGGCGTCACAAGAGCAGCGGCGGCCATGCCCGCTGAAGCTGTCAAAGCAATGAGCGACTTGCGGACGACTGACCAACTCATGTGGGTGCTCCCAGAGGCTATCGGCGACGACCCACGTCACACTAGCCTCACCTGTCGCATCCTGCACGGCGGACAAGGGAGCCCAGATCTCGATGTTGGTGCAGGTCAGAGCCTAGGTCGGGGCTCAGCCGCCGCTTGCTCCCTCACTCACGTGCGCGAGGCGGGACTTGAACCCGCACACCCGAAGGCACCAGAACCTAAATCTGGCGCGTCTGCCAATTCCGCCACTCGCGCGCGGCCCAACTCTACGTCGTCGGACGCGCGGCGGTGAGCAGCTCCCGGATCGCCGGCCCGAGGGCGCGGAAGGCCCGGCCACGGTGGCTGATCGCGTTCTTCTCGCTGTCCGAGTACTCGGCAAGGTGTCGGCTCGCACCGTCCGGCTGGTCGGCCGGCACGAACACGGGGTCGTAGCCGAACCCGTTGGCGCCCCGGGGCTCTCGCGCCAGCGTGCCGCGCACCTCGCCCATCGCGTATGCGGTGCGCCCGTCGGGCGTCGCCACCACCGCCGCGCACATGAAGGCTGCACCCCGGTGCTCGTCGGGCACGTCGGAGACCTGCTCGAGGAGCAGCTCGAGGTTGGCGCGGTCCTTCTCGACGCGCGGGGCGTCCGGACCGGCGTGGCTCCCGGACCAGCGCGCGGAGAAGACACCGGGTGCGCCTCCGAGGACGTCGACGGAGAGTCCGGAGTCGTCGGCCAGCGCTGGTAGCCCGCTCGCTCGCGCGACGGCGACCGCCTTGAGGGTCGCGTTGCCGACGAAGGTCACCTCGGTCTCTGCGACGTCGGGCAGCCCGTCCACCTCGGCGGCCGAGACGATCTCGAGGTCGAGCTCGTCGACGACGTCGCGCAGGATCTGCCGCAGCTCGTGGACCTTGTGCTCGTTGGTCGTGGCGAGGACGACTCTCATCCGTCGGCCCTCAATCGCGCACGCGCTCGCGGGCCGGCGCCGCCAGCGCCTCCTGCTGCAGCTGCGTCAGCCGGGCACAGCCGCCGGCCGCCAGGTCGAGCAGCGCATCGAGTGCGACCCGGTCGAAGGCCGCGCCCTCGGCGGTGCCCTGCACCTCGACGAAGCGCCCGTCCCCGGTCATCACGACGTTCATATCCGTCTCGGCGGTGCTGTCCTCCGGGTAGTCGAGGTCGAGCACCGGGGCGCCTCCGACGACCCCGACGCTGACCGCCGCGATCGAGCCGGTCAGGGGCTGGGCCCCCGTCGCGATCAGGCCTCGGGACCGGGCGTCGTCGATCGCGTCGGCGAGCGCCACATACGCACCTGTGATCGCGGCGGTGCGAGTCCCGCCGTCGGCCTGGAGGACGTCACAGTCGAGGACGACGGTGTTCTCCCCGAGGGCGCTGGTGTCGATGATCGCGCGCAGGGAGCGGCCGATGAGCCGGGAGATCTCGTGGGTGCGTCCGCCGACCCGACCCCGTCGCGACTCGCGGTCGCTGCGGGTGTTGGTCGAGCGCGGCAGCATCTCGTACTCCGCGGTGACCCAGCCGGTGCCCCGGCCCTTGAGCCAGCGCGGCACGCCCTCGGTGAAGCTCGCGGCGCACAGGACGCGCGTGCGGCCGAACTCGACGAGGACGCTGCCCTCGGCGTGGTCGAGCCAGTTGCGGGTGAACCGGATGTCGCGCAGATCCTGGGGCCCGCGTCCGTCGTGGCGTGGGTCGGTCGAGGGCATGGGTGGAGGTCTCCTGTGCGGTCGGGTTCCGGCGGGTATGCGGTCGCTAGGACTGTAGTACGTCGCACCGACGGTGCGGCCCGGGTCGCCGAGGTGGGGTGGCGCGGCTCAGCCGCCGACGACGTAGCGGTCACCCGGGCGGGCGACCTCGACCTCCGGCCACAGCTCGGCGGCCTCGGCGCGGCAGTCCTCCGGGTCGTTCCACGGCGGGATGTGCGTCAGGACGAGGCGACCGACGCCCCCGGCGTCGAGGGCGGCCTGCGCCGCACGGCGCGCGGTGAGGTGGATGCCCCGCGCCTCGTCGCGGTCCTCGAGGAACGCCGCGTCGGCGAGGACGACATCGGCACCGGCGAGGAGCGGACCGAGGGCGGGGCAGGTGTCGGTGTCCCCCGTGAACGCGATCGTTCCTGCGGGGGACTCGAAGCGATAGCCGTAGGCCTCGATGGGATGAACGACGCGGGCCGGGACGATGCGCAGCGACCCGACCTCGATGACCTGTCCGTCCCGGACCACCCGGGTGTCGAGCTGGGTCGCCATCGCCGGCTCCTCACACCCGTAGTAGGCGAGCTGGAGCCGGCGGGCGAGTCCCTCCGGCGCGTGGACGACCTGAGGCCCGTCCGGAGCGCGACGTGGGTCGTACCGCCGCATGACGTACAGACCGCACAGGTCCATGAAGTGGTCGGCGTGAAGGTGCGTGACGAGGATCGCGTCGAGGTCCGTCGGGGAGGTGTACGACTGCAGCGGTCCGAGCGAGCCGTTGCCCAGGTCGAGCACGACCTTCGTGCTCACGCCGTCGATCCGGGACTCGACGAGATAGCAGGACGCCGGGGAGTGCGGTCCGGGGAACGAGCCCGAGCTGCCGACGACGGTGACGGCGAGGGACGCGGTCATCTGCTCACCTCACCATGTGTCGAGGCGAAGTGCCGGTGACCCGTGACGCTGATCACCTCGGGACCGAGGAAGCGCCGGGCCAGCCGGGTGAACTCGTCCGGGTCGCCGGTCGTCGTGAAGTGGTGCTCCGGCACCGCCGTGTCCGCCCGGAGCAGGTCGTGGTCGGCGAGCACCCGGTAGACGTCCTTCGCGGTCTCCTCCGACGAGGACACGAGCGTGACGTCCTCGCCCATGACATAGGAGATGACGCCCGTCAGCAGCGGGTAGTGGGTGCAGCCGAGGACGACCGTGTCGACATCGGCCCGACGTAAAGGATTGAGGTAGCTGTGCGCGACCTCCAGCAGCTCGGGGCCACCGGTGATGCCCGCCTCGACGAACTCGACGAAGCGCGGGCACGGTCGGCTCCGCACGCTCAGGTGCGGCGCCGCCGCGAAGGCGTCGAGGTAGGCGCCGGACTGGTGCGTCCCCTGCGTCGAGATGACCCCGACCCGGCCGTTGCGGGTGGCCGCGGCCGCGCGCCGCACGGCCGGGCGGATGACCTCCACGACCGGCACGTCGTAGCGCTCGCGGGCGTCGTGCAGGACGGCTGCGCTGGCGGTGTTGCAGGCGATGACGAGGAGCTTGACCCCGTGGTCGACGAGTCGGTCCAGGCACTGCAGCGCATACTCGCGCGTCTGCGCGATCGGCCGTGGGCCGTAGGGTGCCCGCTCGGTGTCGCCGAGATAGGCCACGGACTCGTGCGGCAGCTGGTCGAGGACCGCGCGGGCGACGGTGAGGCCGCCGAAGCCGGAGTCGAAGATCCCGATGGGGTCGCTGCGCACGACGACAGGCTAGTGGCCGGAGCCGGGTGGGCTCAGTGCTCGGGGTGGCGCCGGTTGCGGGCGGCCCACGCGACGCCGCCTCCGACCGCGACGAGCCCGGCAAGTCCGCCGGCGACGAGCCAGGCGCCCGACCCGCCGTCCTCGCCGTCGGTCCCGGTCGCCGATGCGACGGCTTCGTCGTTGCTCACCGGCGTCGCGGACTCGGGGGTCTCTGGAACCGCGGGGGAGGTCTCGCTCGTGGCCTCGCTCGGTGTCGGCGCGGCCGCCGGCGCCTCCGCCTCGACGTCGGTGAGCGTGAAGGTCACACTGCCCGAGACGGGGTGGCCGTCTCGAGAGACCACGCGGTAGGTCACGGTGTGGGGACCAGACCCGCTGGGCGCGATCGGCTGCGTGACGACCGCTCCGGACACGTCCGGCTCACCCGCGGCGACGTCACCGTCGGGCCCCTCGGCGACGATCTGGACGAAGTCGGGATTGATGTCCTCGTTGAAGGTCAAAGACACCTCGTCCGTGGTTGGCAGGCTCGCGCCACTCGTCGGGTTCGACGAGAGGAGCTGAGCGTGAGCGAGCACTGCTGGTGCGACGAGCCCCGCGATGAGGAGCAGCGCGACGACGATCGTGCCGACGGTCCGCAGCCGTGATGCGCGCAGGTGCGAGGGGCGCGGTGGTGACGACCGCATACCTCACTCCTCGTGGTTCGAACCGCTGTGGTGCGATGAGCCGCCGGCTGACCGGCGTCGTGACTGGGGTGAGTGACGGGACTTGAACCCGCGGCCCTCTGGACCACAACCAGATGCTCTACCTGCTGAGCTACACCCACCATGGCTCCCACCGGGGCGTCTGACGTCCCGGCGAAGTGGAGCGGCGCCTATCGTACCCGTTCGGCGTCCGTGCTCCGAACCGGCCTCAGGGGGACCCGGGGGAGCCCTCCTGGGGTGTCAGCGCGTGACGGGAGGCGATCGTCCGCAGCGTCGCGGAGTCCAGGCCGGGCCGGGCCTGGAAGACGGCCTCGCGGTAGTACCGCAGCTCGGCGATCGACTCGCGGATGTCGGCGAGGGCCCGGTGGCCGCCGTTCTTGGCCGGGGCCGCGAAGTAGGCGCGGGGGAACCACCGGCGCGCCAGCTCCTTGATCGAGGAGACATCGATGACGCGATAGTGCAGGTGCGCCTCGAGCGCCGGCATGTCGCGGGCCAGGAACCCCCGGTCGGTCCCCACCGTGTTGCCGCCGAGCGGCGCCTTGCGGGGTTCCGGGACCCACTCGCGGACGTAGTCGAGCACGGCCGACTCGGCCTGCTCGAGGGAGACGCCCTCGGCCAGCTCGTCGATCAGACCCGACGTCGTGTGCATCTGGCGGACGAAGTCGTCCATCTGGGTCAGCGCCTCGTCCGGCGGGCGGATCACGAGGTCGACCCCGTCGCCGAGCTGGTTGAGCTCGAAGTCGGTGACGAGAGCCGCCACCTCCACCAGCGCGTCCCGCTCGAGGTCCAGTCCGGTCATCTCGCAGTCCACCCAGACGATCCGGTCGGTCAGCGAACGCGCAGAGCCCTCGGTCGTCGGGGTGGCGGTGGTGTCCGTCATGGCTGCCATGCTAGGTGGGCCGAATCACCCCTTCGCAACGGATAACCTCACGACCATGTCTGTCGCGCCGGCCGCGCCCCCGCACACACCACCCCGGAACCCGACCACGCGACCACGGCTGCGCGCCGTGGTGCTCGTCGGTGTGGCCGTCGTGGGGTTCGCGATCTGCGCGCTCGTCCTGGCGGCCTACTTCAGCGCCTCCCTCGGGGTCCAGGTGACGCTCCTTGCGGTGCTGTTCGCGACGCTCCCGCTCCTCGTCGTCATCCCGACGTTCGTCTGGCTGGACCGGTTCGAGGCCGAGCCGACCCGACTTCTGGTGCTCGCATTCCTCTGGGGTGCCCTCGTCTCGGCCTTCGGGGCGGCCGTCCTCAACACGGGCGCCATCATCGCGTTCCAGTCGGCGACCGACCCGGACTCCGCGCTGGCAGCGACCGCGATCGTCGTCGCGCCGCTCACCGAGGAGGCGCTCAAAGGCGCGCTGGTGCTGCTTGTCTGGTGGCTGCACCGCAACGAGTTCGACGGCATCACGGACGGGATGGTCTACGCCGGCATCGTGGCCGCGGGTTTCGCGTTCACCGAGAACATCCAGTACCTCGGTCAGGCCTACACAGAAGGCGGCGGCGCGTTCCTCGCCGGCACCTTCATCCTGCGCGGCGTCATGAGCCCGTTCGCGCATCCCATGTTCACCGTGCTGTTCGGCATCGGCGTCGGGATCGCGGCGGCGAGCCCGCGCAGGTCGGTCAAGGTCGTCGCCCCCCTCGTCGGCTACCTGCTCGCGGTTCTCGCACACGGTCTGTGGAACCTCGCCGCGGTGGCCGGCGGGGCCGGTCTGCTCGTCGGCTACTTCCTCGTGGGGGTCCCGATCTTCTTCGGGTTCGTCTGCCTGATCGTGTGGGCCCGCAGCCGCGAGGGTCGCCTCATCGCCCAGCACCTCACCCCGTATGCGGACGCCGGCTGGCTCTCCCGCGGCGAGGTGGCGATGCTCGCGTCGATGTCGAGACGCCGCGAGGCGCGCATCTGGGCTCGGGCGAACTCCGGACCCACCGGCCTGGCGTCGATGCGGGCCTTCCAGGACACGGCGTCCGAGCTCGCCCTCGTGCGCAAGCGGATGCATCACTCCACCGCCAACCGCCACGCCGTCGAACACGAGCGCCGGCTGCTCGAGGCGCTCGTCGAGCAGCGTCGGGCCTTCCTCGGGGAGTGGGTCGGCTAGACGGGCTCGCCCGCCCGCGGCACCGGCGGCGGCTGGATGGCGGTGATCGCCTCATCGATCTCGGCACGTGAGCGCTGCAGCGCTGCCGTGACCGAGGGACCTCCGAAGTCCGGGAGAGCGTCGGCCTGGTCGAGCAGGCGTCGCAGCGCCTCGACGGCGGTCGTGAGCGCCACGACGGGACGCGCATTAGCCGGGTCCGGAGGGTCGGCGACGAGTCGTCGGAGCTCCTCCTCCAGGGCCACGACCCGCTGGCGCGTGACCACCCAGATGCCGGCACGCCCGTCCGGGCCCTCGGTCACGAGATCCGGCACGACCGAGTCGCGCAGCCAGATCGCCTCCGGCAGGGTCCCCTCGACGGAGGCCGACCAGGCCGCCCGTGCTCGCCGTCGACGCACGAGAGCCGCGACTGCCGCGATGAGTGCCGCAGCGAGGAGTGCGAGGAGCAGCCACAGCCAGCCGCTCCCGCCGTCCTCATCGTCGGCGTTCTCCTGCGGTGCGGCTGCGGTCTCCTCCGTCTCGGGCGTCTCCTCCGTCTCCGGAGCCGGCTCATCGGTGGTCGGTTCCGGCTCTTCGGTCGTCGGTTCCGGCTCCTCGGTCACGGTCACCGTCGGCCCTGTGACGGTGGGCAGGGTGACGGTGGGCAGGGTGACAGTGGGCAGGGTGACTGTCGGTAGCGTGACGGTGGGAGGCGTGAGTGTAGGCAGGGTGACTGACGGTACGGTCACCGACGGCAGCGTGGTGGGCAGCGTCGAGGGCAGCCCCGGCCCCCCCTCGCCGCTGCACCCCGTCAGGACCGCAGCGGCCGCAACGGCGGCGGTCAGCAGGGACAGCCGCTTCCGGCGGCGATCCGCCGGCTGTCGATCCGTGCCCCGACTCATGCTCGCCCGTTGCCGTCGCCCGAGGCTCATTCCTTCGTCGCGTCCTTCTCCGCCTCTTCGGCGAGAGCCTTGATGTCCCTGGCGATGACGTCGTCGACCGCTGCCTCGACGATCGCGTTCGCCCCCCGCAGAGCGGCGCGGATCTCGAGGGCGCCCGGGTCCGACACGAGCGCGATGATTCCGGAGTGGCCCGGCGCCACGGCGTACTCGAGCCGCTCGGCCAACTGGCTCTTGTGGTGCATCGCTCGCGCCTTGCCGATGGCAGCACCCGCTCCACCCAGCACCGCTGCGCTGCCGAGAAGGCTCGGCGGGAAGAGGAGCCCTAGGGCTGCGCCACCGACGACGCCCCAGGTCAGGCCCTTGCGAGTCGAGTGGTCGGTCGCCTTCTGGACCTCGAGCGTGCCGTCGGTGTCGCGCTTGACGACGACGACGCCGTCGATGGCGACGTGCCGGCCGTCCTCGATCGACTTCAACGCCTCGTAGGCCTCCCAGGCCATGTCCGTGTCGTCGAAGTCGGCGACGAAGACGGTGGTCGCCCCGTCGGTCACGACCGCCATCTCAGCCTGGATCTCGGAGACTGCGTCGTCCTGACGGCTGGTGTCCTCTGTCATCGCGTTCCCTTCCGTTGTCGGTCGGACCGACTGCCGGCCCGACGCCTCCTAGCCCTCAAGGATCACGCCCCAGGTGGCGGCTGCCATCACCCGCGGCGGGCGATTCGGCATGGTCCGCCCTCGGACCGGTCGGCTCGCCCTCGGCTTCATCCTGCGCGGGTGATGTTCCCGACAGGCTGGGGCTTCTAGCGTGGGCTTCACGGTGCACCGACCGACAGCCAACCCCTACCGAGGACGGACGCGTCGAGCATCGTCCGACGACTTGACCGACGCAGGCCGGCCCATACCGTGGAGGGAGTTCCCGATGGAGCGCTACGAGATCACCGTGGACAGTCCGGTCGGTCCGCTGGCGCTCGAGGCACTCGAGGGCTTCGAGGTCGTGGAGATCTCCGGGGGGCATAGCCGGCTGGTCGGGTCGGTCATCGACCAGGCAGCATTCCACGGCATGCTCAACCGCCTGCACGACCTCCGCCTCGAGATCGTCGAGATCCATCGGATGGACGACACCTGATCACCGACATCAGCGGCGTGGGCCGTCGAGTGGCACCATGGTGGCCATGGGCCAAGTTTCCCGCCAGGGGTATGTGCGGGATCCGGTACCGCACGAGGAAGTTCGTCGCCCCCGGCTGGAGGCTCGACTCGATGCCGTCGCACCCGGGGGGCTCGCTCTGCTGTCCGCCTCAGCGGGATCCGGTAAGTCGGTGCTCGTCCACCAGTGGTTCTCCTACCGCCCCCGCCTCCGGGTCGCCGTTCTGGCGCTCACGCCCCGGCACGACGACGTGGTCAGACTTCGGCGAGGACTCCTCGGCTCTATTCGTGCAGCGGCACCCGAGGTCGACGAGGCTCTGGACGCCCTGGCCGCCGGTGTCGGCGCGTCTCTCGGCGAGGACGTGGTGGAGATGCTCGCAGAGCGCCTCACCACCCTCGATCGGGACCTGGTCCTCGTTCTGGAGGACCTGCACGTACTCTCGAACCGTGCCGTCCTCGCGGACCTCGGACGACTCGCGGCCGTCCTTCCCGCGACGACACGCATGGTGGCGACCACCCGCATCGACCCGCCCTGGCGGCTGCAGCGGCTTCGGCTGGCCGGCAGGCTGACGGAGATCCGGAGCGCCGATCTTGCGTTCGAGAGCAACGAGGCGAAAGGCCTACTGGAGAGTGTCGCCCAACGCGAGCTGTCGGACGATGTCGTCACCGCACTTGTGGACCGCACGGACGGGTGGGCGGTGGGCCTTCAGCTCGCGGCCATCTCGCTGCGCACCGCTGCGGACCCGGAGGCCTTCGTCTCGTCGTTCGCAGGCAGCGACCGTCTGGTGGCCGAGTACCTCCTGGACGAGGTGATCGATCGTACGGAGCCGGAGGTGCAGCGGTTCCTCTTGACGACCTGTGTGCTCGACCACCTGAACGCCGATCTGTGTGATGCCGTTACCGGCGCCGGGAACGCTCGTCAGATGCTCGACGAGCTCTACCGACGATCGATGTTCCTTGTCCCCCTGGACCCCTCTGGGAGGACCTTCCGTTACCACCATCTCTTCGCGGAGGTGCTCCGCTACCGCCTGGGCAGCGAGGGACCCGACCACGTCAAGGAGCTGAACAGACGGGCCGCCACCTGGCTCATCGAGCACGGCGAGGATGAGCGCGGGATCGAGCACCTGATCCGGGCCCACGAGAACGACGAGGCGGTGCGCCTCATCTCGACCATGGGTCACCGACTCTTCGAACGTGGCGAGTCCGCAACGTTGGTGCGGTGGCTGACCGTCCTCAACGCTCACGATCCCGGCGGCTCGGCGGAGGCGATGCTGGGTCTTCTCGCCGCCCAGTTCGGGGCCGACGAGGCCGAGGCGGCCATGGAGACCTATCGTCGGATCCTGCGGAGGTCCGAACTCACCGAGGGTGAGCGCATCGCGGCGCACACCCTCTACTCGGCACAGGTGTTCCGCGGTATGGCTCCCGAGGCGATTCTCGAGCTCACCGACGAGGTCCGCAGGGGGTTGGAGCGGATTGAACCCAGCGACGTTCCCGACTTCCTCGGAGTCGGAGGTTTTGAGTCGGTACGCGCGATCAACGAGCACGCGGCCGGTCTCGCCCACTTCTTCCGGGGTGACCTGGGGCAGGCGGCCGCGACTCTCGACGCTCTTCGGAAGATGTCGAGCCTGGTCTACCCGTTGTGGCGGATCTACCTGCTGGGGTCCCTGGCCCTGGTGCGCGCCTGGCAGGGGCATGCCTCCGATGCCCTCGGTATCGCGCGGACCGCCATCGATGCCGCCGAACAGTTCGGCGTGCCTCATCACCAAGGGACTGTGCTCGCACACCTCGCCGTGTCCTTCGCCCACTTGGACCGCGTCGACATCGACGCCGCCGAGCGGAGCATCGTCCAGTCCAGACATCGGGTCATTTCGCGGCCGGGGAGCCAGGTCTACTTCGACCTGCACGGTGCGCTGGACGCGTGGATGACGGCGCTGACCGAGGGACCGACTCGAGCGCTGGAGCTCCTCCGGGAGCCCTCGGCAACAGGAACGGAAGCGCCGGTGCTGCGGGAGGGGCGTCGGACGTTCCGAATGCGGCTGCTCATCGGCGTCCGGAACGTGTCCGGGGCTCAGGCGGTGCTCGACGAAGCCCCCGAGACCTCGGCGCTCCCGTCGGCTCGGGTGGACCTCCACCTCGCCCGGGGTGACGTCCGAGCGGCCCGGGCGGTCGTCGACGGCTGGGTGCCGCCGGACGGCGACCTGCGTGAGGCCGTTCGTCACGAGTTGAGGACCTTCGCGGTGCTCGACGCGGAGGGTGACAGCCGCGGCGCGCGGGCCTCGCTCGAGCGGGCCGTCGCCGCCGCCCGTGGCGACCGGCTGCGGTGGGTGTTCCTCGAGGTTCCCGCGTCCCTACAGGCTCTCCGGCGCAGGCCGCTGCCGGACTCCGCGTGGTTGACGTCCGAAGCCCTATGGGCCGCCGCCTCCGCGCTCAACCCGCGGCTCGGCGCGCAGGACGGTCTGGCCGAGCCGCTCAGCCACCGCGAGCTCGACGTGCTCGCATACCTCCCGGGCCGGATGCGCAACCAGGAGATCGCGGCCGACATGTTCGTGTCCGTCAACACCGTCAAGACGCACGTGGCGAGCATCTACCGCAAGCTCGGCGTCACGGAGCGGGATGACGCGGTCAAGCGGGCCACCCAGCTCGGCCTCCTCTGACATGGCGACGGAACGCCGACGGGTTCACCTCTGCAGGGTGATGACCGCCACGCGGCACCGGACGTAGTCTCCGAGGACGGGTCAAGTGCACCGAGCCCGCTGAGGACCGAAGGAGTGGAGCACCGTGTCGAACGACAACACGTCGATGATCACCAACCTGGATCGGTCTGGTCCCCGATACACCGACGCGGTGGGTACGGCGGGCGGGGTCACTGCCTTCGCCGGCGTGCTCATGGTCATGACCGGCGCCTTCCACGTGCTGCAGGGTGTCGTCGCCCTCCTCAACGAGGACTTCTTCTCCTTGGAGAGCGAGTACACGTTCCAGTTCAGCGTGACCGCGTGGGGCTGGATACACATCGTGCTCGGCGTGGTCGTCGTCCTCGCCGGGATCGCCCTGTTCCGCGCAGCGGTGTGGGCGCGGACGGTGGCGGTGATCCTGGCCGCCACGAGCATGGTCGCCAGCTTCGCCTGGCTGCCGCACTACCCCTTCTGGAGCCTGGCCGTGATCGCGTTCGACGCCCTGGTCATCTGGGCCGCCGTGTTCCGCGGACCCAACCTCGTCGACGAGTCGTAGCCGCTCACCGCATACTCATAGCATCGCACCGGGATCCGACGAAGAACCCACCCTACGAACAGAGGAGAACACCATGCCAGGACTACTCCGCGGGGTCGCCCGCACCGCCGTCGTCGCGGGCACCGCGAGCGCTGTCAGCGGCCGCGTCCAGCGCCGTCAGGCGGAGCGGTTCGCCGACCGTGACGCGCAGATCGTCGCCGAGCGCAACGCGGCCTACCAGCAGCAGATGGCCGCGCAGGCGCCGCCCCCCACGTACGCGCCCGCCGCCCCGGAACCGGCGCCCGAGCCGCAGGTGGACATGATCGCCCGCCTGAAGGAGCTTGCGGAGCTGCGCGACCAGGGCATCCTCACCGACGAGGAGTTCGCGGCCCAGAAGGCCAAGCTGCTCGGATGAGCCGCGGGGGCGCCGGTGGCGGGCGATGACCGAGGACCGAAGGGTCGGAGCCGACCGGACCCCCTACGATCCACGGACGAGGCCGGTCGTGGCCGGGATCGGCATGCCGAGGCTCGGCGTGTGGGCCTGGGCGTTCGTCGGGATCGTCGCGGCGACGGCGATCATCGTCACGGCCTTCGCGGCGGTCAAGGAGATCATGCTCCCGCTGACCTTCGCGGTCGTCCTGGCCATCATCTTCAAGCCGATGGCGGTCCGGCTCACCAGGCGGGGGATGAGGGCCGGTGTCGCCGCCGGGATCGTGGTCCTCGGACTGCTCGGGCTGATGGTGCTCGTCGCCGTGGCGACGGTCCAGGGCATCGTCGCCCAGCGGGGCGCGATCGGCTCTTCCGTCGACGACGCGGCCGCGGAGGCGGGTGATTCGCTGAGCGTCGATCCGGCCACCTGGAGCGCCGTCCAGGAGTCGGTCGAGACGATGGCGCCGACCCTCCAGTTCGGCTTCGTGAGCACCCTTGTGTCCGGACTGGGAGCGCTCGTCGTCATCGCGAGCGCCTCGATCCTCGGCGCCCTCATCATGTACTACCTCCTCAAGGACGGCACCCGGTTGCGCCGGTCCTTCGTCAACCGGGTCGGCCGGGGGGTTCGCGGGGAGCTCGACGACTTCATCGGTGCGGCCTGTCGCACTCTGCGCAGCTACGGGTGGGGACGGACGGTGATGTCCGCGATCGTCGCGACGGTCATCGGTCTGACGAGTCTGCTGCTCGGCCTCCCGCTCGTGCTGACGATCGTGGTCGTCAACTTCGTCGGCGGCTACATCCCGTACATCGGCGCGTTCCTGGGGGGCGGCCTCGCCGTGATCATCGCACTCGGTGACGGCGGGATCCCCGAGGCGGTGATCATGCTGATCGTGGTCCTGGCCGCGAACCTGCTGCTCGAGAACTTCGTCGAGCCCGTCGTCATGGGCAGCAACCTCGACATCCACCCGCTCGTCGTGCTCGTCGTGACCGCGCTCGGGGGCCTCGTCGGCGGGATCGTCGGCCTCATCCTTGCCGTCCCGGCCACCGTGATCGCCGCCGACGGGTTGGCGCGGCTGCAGCGCCGCGGGGTGCTCGACGAGGTGGCAGACCGCGCCGAGCCCGCGGTCCGGCGCGCGCTGGACTGAGGCCCGCCCTGGGGCCAGCGGAGCCGAGTGGGGGTCGACGGTAGCCTCTCGACCCTCGACGGTCGCTCCGGCTGCTGCGCCTCGTACCCCTGGTTCGGATACTCGACCGGTCGGTAGCGAGCAATCTGTCCGGCCGGGTACCGGGGTACGCATCGGGTGTGGCCGGCCTTGTGGTGGGTCCGGGGGCTCCGTGGTGCTGGATGCCGAGCGGCCGTGACCCTCACGACCGTCGGTACGCGGACCACCATCCCGTGACGGCACAGGGGAGAGTCCCGGCACCTCGCGCCTTGCGGGCACCGCTCCGGGCCGTCGTCCTCCCGCGCCGGTGACGCGGCTTCCGCCACGCGGTTCGCACCTGGCGGGCTATGCGCCCCCGGCAGGACTCGAACCTGCGACCTAGGGATTAGAAGGCCCTTGCTCTATCCGACTGAGCTACGGGGGCATGACGCGTGGCTCAGTGTAGGAGACGCTCCGACGCTGGACCCGACCCGGCGCCGGGGGGACCGACCGGCACCTCCGCCAGCACCTCGTAGCGAGGGCGCGGGCCACCGAGGTGGGACTCCACGACGGCCACCCGGTCTGCCGTGAAAGCCGGACCCGCGTAGGTCTCGAGCACCCGCACCCACCTCGTCGCCTCGAACGGCTGCCGCGCCCGGGCGATCGTCAGGTGCGGCACGAAGGCGCGTCCGTCGGGCGCGCAGCCGGTCACCGCAGCCGCGTTGCGCACCCTGGCGCCGAGTCGCCCGAGCACCTCGAGGTCGCCGGCGACCGACGCATACAGCACCTTTGCCCGCTCGATCACGGGGAAGGCGCCCCCACCGCGGACCTGGAGTGTCGGGGCGGGTAGGTCCAGTGTCCCATCGGCGAGCCGATCGACCAGCTCATCGACGGCGTCTGGGCGGGCATCGCCCATGAAGGCGAGGGTGATATGCCAGTGATCCGTCCGCGACCATCCGAGCCGGCGGGTGGAGGGGTCGTCGCGGCGACTGTCGAGGAACTCGTCGAGGTCGAGGACGGCTCGTTCCGGTGGAATGACGGCACAGAAGACTCGCATGGCGGCCACCAGTCTGCCGGGGTCGGCCGGAGGCCGCCACAGTTCCTCGCGTCCGCACCCTCAGGACTCGTCACCGATCCGGCAGATCAGGACGTCATCGTTCTCGAAGACGACCGAGCACAGCTGCGACAGCTCCCGAGAGACATCGCCCGCTCGGCGGATCGCCGCGAGATGAGTGACGCCTCGGTCAGCCAGTTGATCCAGCGTTTCCGGTGTGGGCTGGTAGAAGGCCGACTCGTTGAGCTCGAACGTCTCCTCGTCCGGATAGGGCTGGAGGACGTGGTAGCGCCCGTCGATACCGTCGGTCGATCGGCCGAGGGCCGTGTACGCCCAGCCGCCCAGGAAGACCTGCCGCTCGCCGAGCGCAGCCACCCAGAACCCCCGCGCCGCACAGTTCTCCTCCGTGCGGACGTTCCGGCAGTGCAGATTGGTGGCGACGACCGCGTCCTCGGGCACGTTGTCGGCCATCCATCGCATGGCCCGCAGCTCATCGGTGGTGAGTGCGTAGTTGGGGGGAGGGTCGGCCGGAGGAGCAGTCCGTTGCGTGAGCGCGGTGTACCGGTCGCCCGAGAGCGCGCTCACAAGCGGTGCGCCGGCGCTGAAGGCCACGACGAAGACCGCGAGGGCAGCGAGCGCCCGTCGATCCGCCCGGCGAAGCAGCATGATCGATGCTGCGATCGCCCCCACGGTCAGCAGCAGCGGACCGAGGACGACAGGCAGGTTCAGGGTCTCGATCCGGGCGGCTCCGGACAGCATCGACCCCAGGACCAGGCCGCTCAGCGCCACCGGGACGAGCAGGGGCGGCAGGCTCGACCCGGGGCGCGCCGATGCCGACTCGATGAGGCGCCACAGGCCGACGGCGACGGCCACGGCAGCGAGAGGCTGGACACCGAACGCGAAGTAGCGTTGGGACTCGCCCGGATGGACGAAGACCTGCGTGACCCCGATGGCCGACCCGAGGGTCCCGACGAAGAGCCAGAAGATCGGGTCGCGGACCGAGAATGCTGCGAGAGCCGGAGCCCACCACAGGTGGTTGAGCAGGATCAGAACGGTGAAGGCGACGAGCACGACGAGGGTGGTCCCCTCTCCCGAGTCCGCCAGTGCGCCTGCGCTGGCCTCGAAGACCGGTCGTTGCCGCGCTCCGCCGAGAATCTCGAGCCGCGACCCACCTCCGCCCCCACCGAAGACGGGCCACGTGAGTGCCGTCACCGCCGCCACGGCTCCGGTCACGATCGCCAGCCTTCGCACCGGGCCGCGGGTGATCACCGCACAGACCAGCGCGAGGAGGAGGCCGCAGACGACCACGGGCAGGATCGACGCCTTCACCCCGGGAGCGATGATGACCAGAGCAGCGAGTGCGGGGATCGCGGAGCGACTGCGAACGTCGGCCATCTTGATGACGACGATCAGGGTCCAGATCAGAGCCAGCATCACGGGAAGTGCAAGCATGTGCGACGGTGACCGAGGGATGAAGTTGGCGGTCGTGCCGCCCGTGAGGGCGGCGTCGAGGGCGAAGGCCGGTGGGAAGGTCACGAGAGCGGCCGCCATCAGCCCGGCCCAGCCACTGCGCGTCAGGTAGTGGGCCAGTCCGAAGGCGAGGCCGAGCGTGGCTGCGAAGGCGGGAACGTACCAGGCGACCGCGCTGAGGGCGGGCAGGTCGATTCCGCCGGCGAGAGCCATCCCGCCGATGTGGGCGTTCGTGAGCCAGTGGTAGCTGAACGGCTCGTCGACGGCCTGCGGGTCGACCAGTGGGATGCGCGACCGCGCCGATGCGTTGATCGCCAGATGCCAATACAGGTCCTGGTACCACGCCAGGGGATTGCGTGCCGGATCCTCCAACCACCTGTTGGCGAAACGAGCCAACGCGACGATCCACAGTCCGAGACCGGTGATCGAGATCCATACGCCGAGGGGCTCCCTCGGCACGCGGAGCTCGTCGCGGATGCGCTGGCGCCAGACGGCGGTGGCCACGGCGGACACGAGCAGCGGCACGCCCCACGCCAACAGGGCGGCGTCGAAGGTCACTGCTGCGGCCCATCCGAGCAGCTGAACAGGAAGGCCGACCGCCCAGGCGACCGAGAGACGAGCGGCCCACGGACTCTTGCCCGCCCAGGTCGAGAGCGCGAATCCGGGCGCGAGGATGGTCACCGCCGTGACCAGACCGAACCGGAGCTGGGTGCCCGCGCCGACGCCGTGGACCCACATGGTCAGACTCGTCAATGCGAGGCCGACCCCGAACATCGCCCAGCCCCAGACCCTCGCGTGCGTGTGGGTGGTGGCAAGCACGTCCGCAGAGTACCCCGGGGCGGCGGAGCAGCCGCGAGGCGAACGTGCGTCGCAGACGCGGTACGCGCCTCGACGTGGCCGCGACAACCGTGAACCGCTGGGTAGGGTTGGCTGCGTGAGTGCCAGCACCGAGGGGTCCGTCGCGCTGCGCGACGCCGTCGGCGCACTGCGTGATGCCGTCGAGGCGACGGAGCTGCCCCTCGACCTCCCTGACACCGCTGACGGCAAGGCCGAGCGCGAGTCTCTCCTGCGTCAGCTGGACGACTACGTCCTGCCCCGGCTCGAGTCCATCGACGCGCCGCTCCTCGCGGTCGTGGGAGGGTCCACCGGCGCCGGCAAGTCGACCTTGGTGAACTCGATCATCGGAGGTGAGGTCAGCCGCTCGGGCGTGCTCCGCCCGACGACCACGATCCCCGTCCTGATCCACCACCCCGACGACTCGCGGTGGTTCACGACCGCTCGGGTGCTGCCGCGGCTCGGCAGGGTGACCGGCAGACCGGGCGACGAGGACCAGCCGGGCACCGTCCGGCTCGTGGAGTCGGGCACGCTCCCGTCGGGTCTGGCTCTGCTGGACGCCCCCGACATCGACTCGGTCGTCTCGGCCAACCGCAGTCTCGCCGGGCAGCTGCTCCAGGCCGCCGACATGTGGCTGTTCGTGACGACGGCGGCCCGCTACGCCGACGCGGTTCCGTGGGACCTGCTGCGCTCAGCCTCGGACCGCGGGACTGCGGTCGCCATCGTCCTGGACCGGGTGCCGCCCGAGGACTTGGAGGTGGTCCGCCCCCACCTTGTCGAGATGCTTCGAGACCAGGGAATGGGCACCTCGCCGGTGTTCACGGTCCCGGAGTCCGAGCTGACCGACGACGGGCTCCTCCCTCCTGAGGCGCTGGGGCGACTCGGACAGTGGCTGCAGGCGCTGGCCTCCGACCGGCGCGCCCGCGACATCATCATCGCCCAGACCCTCGACGGCGCCCTCAGCTCGCTGGGTTCGCGCGTCGCCCTCGTCGTCGAGGCCGCCCGCCGACAGCACGAAGCCACCCGCGCTCTGGCCCAGGAGGTCGACAAGGCCTACGACCTCGCGCGCGACCGGGTCGAGGCGGGGATGACCGACGGCTCGTTGCTCCGGGGCGAGGTGCTGGCTCGGTGGCAGGAGTTCATCGGAACCGGTGAGTTCTTCCGGCAGGTCGAGACGACGATCTCGCGCTGGCGGGACAAGGTCTCCGCGGCGATCCGGGGCAACCCGATGCCCGCCGAGAGTGTCGACGAAGCACTGCAGAGCGGTGTGGCCGACCTCGTCCGCTCCCAGGCGGACGGTGCCGCGGCGAGCATCGCCCGAACGTGGCGGGGGATGCCCGGCGGAGACTCCGTGCTCGAGCAGGCACCCTCTCTCGCCGGCTCCGATCCCACCGTCCCCTCCCGGATCGAGCGTCTCGTGCGGGAATGGCAGGGCGACATCCTCGACTTGGTCCGCCACGAGGGCAAGGACCGTCGCACGAACGCCCGGATCGCCGCCTTCGGCATCAACGGCATCGCCCTGTTCCTCATGCTCGTCGCCTTCGCTCACACCGGCGGCCTGGTAGGAGCCGAGGTCGGCATCGCCGGTGGAGCCTCCCTGCTCGCCCAACGGGTGCTCGAGGCGATCTTCGGAGACCAGGCGGTCCGCTCGATGGCCAAGAAGGCGAGGGTGGCACTCCTCGAGCGCGTCGACGGGCTCTACGACGACGAGCGGGCCCGGTACCACTCGGGACTCGGTCCGTTCCTCGTCGGCAGTGGGGCGGCACGCCGGTTGGACGCCGCGGTGGCGGAGGTCGCCCAGACCCAACGGCAGCACCCCGAGGAGGTTGCTTCGTGAGCCCGATCCGGCCCGGCCGCGCGAAGGTCACCGCCGTCACCGCCGACGACCTCTCCGCTCGATCGGCCGCCCTCGACGAGGCGATCGACGCCGGGGGCGCCCAGCTCGACCCCGACACCGTGCAGGACGCCCGCGCCATCACGACCAAGGTGCAGGAGCGGCTGGGGATGACCGGAGGGCACACCGTCGTCGCCCTCGCCGGAGCCACCGGAAGCGGCAAGTCGAGCCTCTTCAACGCGCTCGTGGGCGCGGAGGCGGCCACCGTCGGCGCACGGCGCCCGACGACGAGCACGCCGACCGCCGGCATCTGGGGTCAGGAGCCCGTGGGCAGACTGCTCACCTGGCTCGGCGTCGGTTCACGCCACTTCGTCAGTGCCCACTCACCGGCCGCGATGACCAGTGCCGGCGGCATGGACGGCCTGGTGCTCCTCGACCTGCCCGACTTCGACTCGCGTGAGACCGCGCACCGGGCCGAGGCGGAGCGGGTGCTCGCGCTGGCTGACGTCTTCGTGTGGGTCACGGACCCACAGAAATATGCGGATGCCCGTTTGCACGACGACTACGTCAAGGTGCTCAAGGCGCACGAGGCGGTCATGATCGTCGTCCTCAACCACGCGGACCGGCTCGGCGACGAGGACCGCAAGAGCTGTCTGGCCGACCTGTCCCGACTGCTCAAGGCCGACGGCGTCCCCAACGCACAGGTGCTGGCCACCTCGGCCCGCACCGGCCTCGGGGTGGATGAGCTGCGTCAGCGTCTGGCCAATGTCGTCGCCGGGGCGGCTGCGGCCAGGACGCGCCTCGCAGGCGACGTGCGCACCGCGGCCGGCGCCATCCGCACGGGTGTCGCGGACACCGAGCCCGATCTGGGCAAGCGGGCCGCGCCAGGTCTCGTGGACGCGCTCGCGCGCGCCGCCGGGATCCCCACCGTCGTCTCCGCTGTCGACCGCGAGTACCGGGACCAGGCGGTCGGGGCGACGGGATGGCCGTTCACCCGCTGGATGCGCAGTCTGCGCGCCTCGCCGCTGCGACGCCTCCGCCTCGACCCCGGCAGCACCGACCGGTCCACCGTGATCGACGAGAACGACGTGCGGGCCGTCCTGGGTCGCTCATCCCTCCCGCCGCCGACACCCGCGGCGCGGGCAGCCGTCGAGATGGCGACCCGGGCGGTCGGCGACCAGGCGGGCTCGGGTCTCCCTGTGCGCTGGGCCGACGCGGTCAGCGACGCGGCCACACCGCAGGGTGAGCTCATGGCCGACCGGCTCGACCAGGCCGTCGTGCGCACGTCGTTGCGGGCGCGCGACCCGTTCTGGTGGACCGTCCTGGGGCTGCTCCAGATCCTGCTCGCGATCACCGCGGTGGCCGGGTTCGTCTGGCTCGCCGTCCTCTTCGCTCTCGGATGGCTGCAGATGGAGGCGCTCTTCGAGACTCCGACATGGGGTCCGGTGCCCATCCCCGCGCTGATGTTCCTCGGTGGCCTGCTCGCCGGGATGCTTCTCGCGGTGCTGGCCCGCTTCCTCGCCGCGGTCGGGGGACGGCGGCGGGCGCGGACGATGGACCGGCGACTCCGAGAGTCGATCGAGGCCGTGGCGACCGAGACCGTCGTGGACCCGGTGCGCGCCGTCCTCGACCGGCACCGTCGCACCCGGGAGCTGCTCGACTCCGCGATCCGCTGAGCCCACATCGCGGAGCCTCGCCGGGTGTGTCGTCCACATCGTCGTGCCGAGCCGTGGTGTCTGCGGAGCGCTCGCCGTTGACTTGGTCGCAGGCCCGGAACGACCGGGTCACGGTCGCGACGCGAGTCGCACCGGCATCCGTGAGAAGGGACGCCGATGAACGAGAACACCATCACCGTGTCCGGCAATGTCATCGCCGAGCCGGAGATGCGACAGACGAAGGGCGGGCATCCCATGCTCACCTTCCGGGTCGCCTCCAACCACCGATACTTCAACAGTCGCACCGGCCAGTGGGAGGAGGGTGTGACCAACTACTACGACGTCGTCGCCTTCCGGCAGCTCGCGCTGAACACCGGGGCCTCGCTCCACAAGGGGTACGCCGTCTATGTCCAGGGCCAGCTCCGTCAGCGGCGTTTCACGAGGCAGGACGGCTCGTCCGGAATGAGCTGCGAGATCGAGGCGCGCACCGTCGGCCCGGACCTCTCGTTCGGGATCGCCCAGTGGATGCGCCGCCCTAAGACGACCACTGCAGGCCAGTCGGCCGCCGCGGGGGAGGCCCAGCCCTGGGGGCAGCACTCGAGCGAGTCGGAGCCGACCGGCCTGCCCGACCCGGACCGGGTCGGGTTCACCGCCCGGCGCGACCACGAGGACGAGGAGACCTATGACGAGGTCCGCGTCGACGAGAACGGCGTGATCCTCGATCCCCCAGGGATGCGCTCCGAGGAGGAGGTCGAAGAGCCCGCGGCCTGAGGCCCTCGCGGGCGCGGGTCGCCGGCGCGAGGAGCATCGTGGCGCACGAGAAGGATTCGGAGGCGGGCCGGGTCGACAACTACCCTGGCCGCATGCCCGAGTTCATCTACACCATGACCCGCGCCCGCAAGGCGCACAACGAGAAGGTCATCCTCGACGACGTGTCCATGTCCTTCTACCCGGGGGCGAAGATCGGCATGGTCGGGCCCAACGGAGCCGGCAAGTCGACGATCCTTAAGATCATGGCCGGCCTGGACCAGCCGTCCAACGGCGAGGCCCGCCTCGCGGCCGACGCGACAGTCGGGATCCTCCTGCAGGAGCCGCCGCTCAACGAGGACAAGACGGTCCTCGGCAACGTCGAGGAGGGTGTCGGCGAGATCAAGGCCAAGCTCGATCGCTACAACCAGATCAGCGAGGAGATGGCCGACCCGGACGCCGACTTCGACGCGCTCATGACCGAGATGGGCAAGCTCCAGGAGGACATCGACCACGCGGACGCGTGGGACCTGGACTCCCAGCTCGAGCAGGCGATGGACGCGCTGCGCTGCCCGCCGCCGGACGCCGACGTCAGCGTCCTCTCCGGTGGTGAGCGTCGTCGGGTCGCCCTGTGCAAGCTGCTGCTGAGCAAGCCCGACCTGCTCCTGCTCGACGAGCCGACCAACCACCTCGACGCCGAGTCGGTCCTCTGGCTCGAGCAGCACCTCGAGTCCTACCCCGGCGCAGTCATCGCCGTGACGCACGACCGGTACTTCCTCGACAACGTCGCGCAGTGGATCGCCGAGGTCGACCGGGGTCGCCTCTACCCGTACGAAGGCAACTACTCGACCTACCTCGAGAAGAAGGCCGAGCGCCTCCAGGTCCAGGGCAAGAAGGACGCCAAGCTCGCGAAGCGCCTCAAGGACGAGCTCGAATGGGTGCGGTCGAACGCCAAGGCGCGCCAGGTCAAGAGCAAGGCCCGCCTGGCCCGGTACGAGGAGATGGCCGCCGAGGCCGAGCGGACCCGAAAGCTGGACTTCGAGGAGATCCAGATTCCGCCGGGGCCGAGACTCGGCAGCGTCGTCATCGAGGTCAAGAACCTCACGAAGGGCTTCGACGACCGCGTCCTCATCGACGGTCTGTCGTTCTCCCTGCCGCGCAACGGCATCGTCGGTGTGATCGGCCCCAACGGCGTCGGCAAGACCACCCTCTTCAAGACGATCGTCGGCCTCGAGGAGCCGGACTCCGGCGAGGTCAAGGTCGGCGAGACCGTCCAAATCTCCTACGTCGACCAGTCCCGGGCGGGCATCGACCCCGAGAAGTCACTGTGGGAGGTCGTCTCCGATGGGCTCGACTTCATCAAGGTGGGTCACGTCGAGATCCCGTCCCGCGCATACGTCTCGCAGTTCGGCTTCAAGGGACCCGACCAGCAGAAGAAGGCCGGCATCCTCTCCGGTGGAGAGCGCAACCGGCTCAACCTCGCGCTCACCCTCAAGCAGGGCGGCAACCTGCTGCTCCTCGACGAGCCGACCAACGATCTCGACGTCGAGACCCTCGGCTCACTCGAGAACGCACTGCTCGAGTTCCCCGGCTGCGCCGTCGTCATCAGCCACGACCGCTGGTTCCTCGACCGCGTCGCGACGCACATCCTCGCCTACGAGGGCGACGACGTGAACCCTGCGAAGTGGTACTGGTTCGAGGGCAACTTCGAGGCCTACGAGAAGAACAAGATCGAGCGGCTCGGCGAGGAGGCGGCCCGGCCGCACCGGGTGACCTACCGCAAGCTCACGCGCGACTAGGGCGAGCGGCGAGCAGCACCGACGACCCGAAGGGGAGGTCCCGCGAGGCGAGCAGACGCTCGTCGAGTCGGCACAGACCCATCAGGGCATGGTGCAGCGGCCGCGGCACGGTCGGGACGGTGGCGATGTCCGCCGCTCCGGCCGTGCGCCCCCGGTCTCGAACCCTGCGCAGCAGTCGCTCGGCGGCGAACATCGGGAAGACCGCCGCGAACGCGTACGTCGCCCGGTCGACGGTGAACCCCGCCGCCGTCACCGCATCGACGATCCGGGGTCTCGTGTACCGCCGGTAGTGCCCGTTGGCGACGTCGTGGTCGGACCATGCCCACTGGTACGCCGGGACCGACAGCACGAGCACGCCGTCCGGGCGCAGCACCCGCCGCATCTCGTGCAAGGCGAGCGACTCCGGCTCGCAGTGCTCGACGACGTCGAACGCCGCCACCGCATCGAAGACGGCATCGGCGTAGGGGAGCGCGGTCGCCGAACCGCACACGCCGTCGTTCGCCAGGCCTCTCGGGTCGACATCGAGCGCCGTTGTCACAGTAGCGCGCTCGCGGAACCACGAGGCGCTCGGACCGTCGGCGCTGCCGACGTCGAGCACGCGACCGCCCGGCTCGACGAAATCGCCGAGTGCCTGCTCGAGCAGTCTCGTCCGCGCCTGGTACCACCAGTAGTCCGGGACCGCGATCGACGGGGAGCCGCCGTGTCCGGTGCCCTGGTGGACGGCGGTGCTCACGCGCCGCGCCTCGAGACGAGTCGGACCGCGAGCTCGCCGTAGTCGGTGCCGATGCTCTCCGGGCTGCGCCGGATCTCGGAGTCGTACCAGCGACACACGTCGACAGCCATGGACAACACGGCCAGAGTCGTCGCGGGCACGTCGTCGACGTCGAAGTGTCCGCTCTCCACCCCGGCGGTGAGGATGTCGGAGACGACCCGGTTGATGTCCTTGCGCAGGTCGAGGATGTGCTCGCGGTGCTCGTGTGCGAGATGGGGGAACTCGTACTGGACGACCCGGGCGTCCTGGAAGCGCTCGGCGTGCCACTGCGCGAAGGTGCCCACGGTCGTGCGCAGCGCATCCGGGGGCGTGCCGGCGTCCTCGGCCGCCTCGCGCAGCATTTCGAGAGCGGCGGTGTGGCCGTCGACCGAGATCGCGTACAGGAGGTCCTCCTTGGAGGGGAAGTGCACGTAGACGCCGGCCGGAGACAGCCCGGCCCGAGCCGCGATGTCACGGGTCGTCGTCGCGTGGAACCCGCGCGTCGCAAACTCGACGACCGCGGCCTCTTTCAGCCGGTCCGGGGTGGACGTCCCCGTCCGCGGAGGCGGTCTGCGCCGTGACGACAGCGATGTGGGCAACGACATGTTGACAGCATCGCGCACCCGACCGAGACTAAGCAAGCGCTTAGTCCGTTTCGGACACCAGCCGCTTCGGACATCGGCACAGTCATCACACGAGAGGTCGTCATGCCCCGCAACGTCTACAGCCCCGACCATGAGGCCTTCCGCGACTCCGTCCGCGAGTTCGTCCAGCGCAGCCTGGTGCCGCGCGCCGAGCAGATGCTCGAGGCCAAGTCGATCGACCGTGACATCTGGGTCGAAGCCGGCAAGCAGGGCTTCCTCGGTCTCGACATCCCGGAGGAGTACGGCGGCGCCGGCGCCGAGGACTACCGGTTCAACGCTGTCTTCGCCGAGGAGATCTCGCGGTTCAACGCGGCGGTCGCCTCATGCTTCGGGATCCACGCCGACGTCTGCCCTCCCTACATCGTCGACCTCGGCACCGACGAGCAGAAGCAGCGCTGGCTGCCCGGGATGGCCAGCGGCGAGAAGATCTGCGCCATCGCCATGACGGAGCCGGGCGGCGGCTCCGACCTCGCGGCGCTGCGCACGACCGCCGTGCGCGACGGCGACGAGTGGGTCATCAACGGCAGCAAGACCTTCATCACCAACGGCTACCAGGCCGACTACGTCATCGTCGCGACCCGCACCGATCCGACCAAGGGTGCCAAGGGCATCACGCTGTTCATGGTCGAGACCGGCATGCAGGGCTTCACCCGCGGCCGCAAGCTCGACAAGGTGGGCCAGGAGGAGTCCGACACCGCCGAGCTCTTCTTCGAGAACGTCCGCGTATCGGACGAGCAGCGGATCGGCCCGGAAGGCATGGGCTTCATCGCGATGATGCAGCGACTCCCGCAGGAGCGCGTCGGTGCCGCAGTCTCGAACGTCGCCCACGCCAAGGCGATCCTCGAGGAGACCATCCAGTACGCCAAGGACCGCAAGGCCTTCGGTCAGCCGATCGGCGCCTTCCAGCACAACAAGTTCAAGATCGCCGAGCTCGTCACCTCGATCGAGGTCGCCGAGGCCTACGTCGACGACTGCGTTGCGGCTCATGCCCAGGGAAAGCTGACCGCCGTCGACGCGGCCAAGGCCAAGTGGTGGAGCGCCCAGGTGCAGAACGACGTCCTCGACGAGTGCGTCCAGCTGCACGGCGGCTACGGCTTCATGAACGAGTACCGCGTCGCCCGCGCCTGGCGGGATGCCCGCGTCACGAAGATCTGGGCCGGCAGCAACGAGATCATGAAGGAGCTCATCGGCCGCGACCTCGGCTTCTGAGCAGAGATCGTTCTGAGCCGAGAGCTCAGAGCGAGGTATGCGCGACTCGCCCGTCGATGACCGTCAGGGCCGATCCCATGGCGCGCAGGTGCGCCGCCGCCGCGGCGGTGTCCAGTGTGCCGTTCGCCGTTTCGGTCCTATGTGGGGGAAGTGGCGTGGTGCCGTTCGCCGTTTCGGTCCTATTGGGGAGAAGTGGTGAGTGGTCGAGGGCGATGAGGTCGGCCGGCATGCCGACGTGGACGGTGCCCTGGCCGTCGACGGAGGCGGCCAGCGCCTCGCCCACGGTCAGCGCCTGCTCGCCGTGCCAGGGGTCGCGGTCGTCGGCCGAGCGATGCACGGCCGCGGCCATGGCGAGCCACGGGTCGAGCGGGGCGACGGGCGCGTCCGAGCCGAGGGCGAGGGGGACACCCGCGTCGAGCATCCAGCGCAGCGCGAAGCAGCGCTCGGTGCGGTCCGGCCAGTTCTGCTCGGTCGGGTCGCGGTCGTCGAGCAGGTGCGCCGGCTGGACGCTCGCCCGCAGGCCGAGGCGGGCCATCCGGGGCAGGTCGGCCCGCCGCACGAGCTGGGCGTGCTCGATCGAGCCGCGAGCGTTCCAGCGTTCGTGGACGTCGAGCGCCATGGAGACGGCTGCATCGCCGATCGCGTGGGTGGCCACCTCGAGGCCGGCCGCGACCGCTCGGCCCACGAGCTCGTCGAGCTCGGCGGCGCTGTAGTTGGGAGCGCCGTAGTTCACTCCTTCGGCGCCCGGTTCACCGTCCCCGACCGCACCGGACGGATACGGGTCGCAGCACCAGGCGGTCCCCGTGTTGAGTGACCCGTCGGAGATGATCTTGAGCGCCGAGAACACCTGGCGCGGACCGCAGCCCGGCATCGGGGTGCCTGTCGTCAGGCCTGCGGCGAGGTAGTCGTCGAGGTAGTCGGGGTAGACCCCGGTGCGGACCTTGAGGACGTCGGCCCCGGCGGCGACCCGCTCACCCCAGGCCTCGACCGGAGCGGCGAACTCGAGGTCGACGACCCCGACGACGCCGAGCCGGGCGAGCTGTTCCATGGTCAGTCGGTAGGCCGCCGGCGAGGCGTCCCCGCCCAGACCGACGTCGGTGAGGCGCGCGTACGTGTCGAACCACTCGCCCTCGGCGACCACCCCCTCGCGGGGCGGGAGGCCCAGGAGCTCCAGGCCCGGGGTGTTCACCCAGCCGTGGTGCCCGTCGCCCGCGATGAGGACGATGGGGACCGTGTCGCTGACCGCATCCAGGGCCGCGACCGTCGGCTGCTCGGCCCACGTGGCCGGTCGGTGGCCCCAGGCGACGACGGGGGCGTCCTTCGTCGCCGCGAGCCGCTCGCGCACGGCGGCGCACGTGGAGGCGACATCCGTGACGGAACCCAGGTCGAGACGCGCGGTGCGCAGGACCCACTGCCCGAGGTGCACGTGCTGGTCCCACAGGCCCGGCATGAGCCACCGGCCGTCGAGGTCGATCACCTCGAGACCGACCGCGGTGCCGAGACGCGGCGCCACCTCGGTCACGACCCCGTCGCGCACGAGGACGTCGACCGGATGCTGCGGTGCCGGACCGGCGACCGGGACGAGCCGTGCCCGGCGGAGCAGCAGGGAACCGGCGGGATCAGTCAAGCGGACCGCCGGCGACGTAGATGACCTGCCCCGAGACGAAACCCGCCTCCTCGGAGCAGAGGAACGAGATCGTCGCGGCGATGTCCTCGGGCTGGCCGACCCGCTGGACCGGGATCTGGGAGGCCGAGTGCTTGATGAAGTCGTCGAAGGGGACACCGATCCGCTCCGCGGTCGACTTCGTCATCTCCGTCTCGATGAATCCCGGCGCGACGGCGTTGGAGGTGACGCCGAACTTGCCGAGCTCGATGGCCAGGGTCTTGGTGAAGCCCTGCAGGCCGGCCTTGGCCGAGGAGTAGTTCGCCTGACCGCGGTTGCCCTGGGCCGAGGACGAGGAGAGGTTGACGATCCGGCCGAACTTGGCCTCCGTCATGAAGCCCTGGCACGCCTTGCTCATGAGGAAGGCGCCCTTGAGGTGCACACCCATGACGGCGTCCCAGTCGTCCTCGGTCATCTTGAAGAGGAGGTTGTCGCGGATGATTCCGGCGTTGTTGACCAGCACGACGGGCGGTCCGAGCTCGTCCGCGATGCGCCGCACCCCGGCCTCGACCTGGTCGGCCCGGCTGACGTCGATGCCGACCGCGATCGCCCGCCCCCCGGCCTCCTCGATGGCCGCGACGGCGTCGGCGCAGGCGGACTCGTCGAGGTCGACGACGGCCACGGCGTACCCGTCCTTCGCGAGGCGCGAGGCGGTGGCGGCCCCGATCCCACGGGCGGCTCCGGTGACGATGGCGACTCGGGCAGCGGTCACGAATGTTCCTTCCAGGCAGACGTTCGCCCGACCTCCCGATTGGGGGCGGGCCCAGCGCTTCGATAGATTAGGCGGCTGCTGTCGTCACTCTATCCAGGGGGCAGCGATCAAGAGCGCTGAGAGGACTCATCCGTGCAGGTCTGGCCGGGCAAGGCATATCCACTGGGCGCTACCTACGACGGCGCCGGGGTGAACTTCGCGCTGTTCTCCGAGGTCGCCACCGCCGTCGAGCTGTGCCTCATCGACGACGACCTCACCGAGACCAGGGTCGAGCTGCCCGAGGTCGACGGCTTCGTCTGGCACGCGTACCTGCCCGGCATCCAGCCCGGCCAGCGGTACGGCTACCGCGTCCACGGGCCCTACGAGCCACAGCACGGGCATCGGTGCAACCCGGCCAAGCTGCTCCTCGACCCCTACGCCAAGGCGATCGACGGCCAGGTGAGCAGCGACGAGTCGCTCTACAGCTACCACTTCGACGGGTCGGACGAGCTCAACACCCTCGATTCGCTCCCGCACACGATGTACTCGGTCGTCACCAACCCCTTCTTCGACTGGGGGCAGGACCGCCAGCCGCGGCACGAGTACCACGAGAGCGTCATCTACGAGGCACACGTCAAGGGCCTGACCCAGACCCACCCGGACGTGCCCGAGGAGATCCGCGGGACGTATGCGGGGGTCGCCCACCCCGCGACGATCGAGCACCTGAGCAGCCTGGGCATCACGGCCCTCGAGCTCATGCCGGTCCACCAGTTCGTCCAGGACACCACGCTCCAGGACAAGGGCCTGTCGAACTACTGGGGCTACAACACGATCGGCTTCCTCGCCCCCCACAACGCCTACGCCGCCTACGGCTCGCGCGGCGAGCAAGTGCTCGAGTTCAAGTCGATGGTCAAGGCGCTGCACGCCGCGGACATCGAGGTCATCCTCGACGTCGTCTACAACCACACCGCCGAGGGCAACCACCTCGGCCCCACCCTCGCCTTCAAGGGCATCGACAACGCGAGCTACTACCGCCTCGTCCCGGGTGCCGAGCACCACTACTACGACACGACCGGCACCGGCAACAGCCTCCTCATGCGGCACCCGCACGTCCTCCAGCTGATCATGGACTCGCTGCGCTACTGGGTGACCGAGATGCACGTCGACGGCTTCCGTTTCGACCTCGCCGCGACCCTGGCCCGACAGTTCCACGAGGTGGACCGGCTGTCGGCGTTCTTCGACCTCGTCCAGCAGGACCCGATCGTCTCCCAGGCCAAGCTCATCGCCGAGCCGTGGGACGTCGGCGACGGCGGCTACCAGGTCGGCAACTTCCCGCCGCTGTGGACCGAGTGGAACGGCAAGTACCGCGACACCGTCCGGGACTTCTGGCGGGGTGAGACGCACACCCTCGGTGAGTTTGCCTCGCGCATCACCGGCTCCTCGGACCTGTACGCGCACAGCGGGCGCAAGCCGATCGCCTCGATCAACTTCATCACCGCCCACGACGGGTTCACGCTGCGGGACCTCGTGTCCTACAACGAGAAGCACAACGAGGCCAACCTCGAGGACAACCGCGACGGCGAGTCGCACAACCGGTCGTGGAACTGCGGGATCGAGGGCCCGACGCAGGACCCCGAGGTCAAGGCCCTGCGGGCCCGCCAGCAGCGCAACCTCCTCACCACCTTGATCCTCAGCCAGGGCGTGCCCATGCTCGCCCACGGCGACGAGATGGGCCGCACGCAGCAGGGCAACAACAACGTGTACTGCCAGGACAACGAGCTGTCCTGGATGGACTGGGACCTCACCGAGGAGCAGGAGAGCCTGCTCGGCTTCACCCGCCGTCTCATCCAGATCCGCCGCAACCACGAGGTGTTCCAGCGGCGGCGCTTCTTCGCCGGCAGCGCCGACCACGGCGGCGAGTCGTCGATGGGCGACATCGCGTGGCTGACGCCGGACGGTGAGCACATGGCCGAGGAGGACTGGACCCAGGGCGACGCCCAGGCGGTCATGGTCTTCCTCAACGGTCAGGCGATTCCGGAGCCGGACACGCGGGGGGACCGGATCGTCGGTGACTCCTTCCTCATCCTCTTCAACGCCCACGGCGAGGACATGACGTTCACCCTCCCCGACGAGGGGTACGGCGACGGGTGGCTCGTCGAGATCGACACCGCCGCCGACGTCGTCGACCCGGGCGAATACGGCCCTGACACCCAGATCGACGTCGTGTCCCGCTCCCTCGTCGTCCTGCGCTGCCGCAAGGACGACCCCATGCCGGCTCCCGCCGGGGTGTCGGGGGTGGCTCGGGCGTGACGACCGCGGCGGCAGACGAGCACAGGACCGCACACGACCGGACGGTGCAGCGGCGGGCCAGGCTCGCCGCCGCACGGCACGCCCTGGCCGCCCGGCACCGGCCGGGACCGGGGCGCCCGGTGCCGGTCTCGACCTACCGCCTCCAGATCCACGCCGGCTTCACCTACGAGGACGCGGCCCGGCAGGTCCCCTACCTCGCGGCACTCGGCGTGAGTCATGCATACCTCTCTCCGATCCTGCAGCCGGCCCCCGGCTCGATGCACGGCTACGACGTGCTCGACCACACCCGGATCAACGCCGAGGCGGGCGGGCACGCCGGCTTCGACCGGCTCGTCGACGTCTGTCGTGAGCACGGTCTCGGGATCATCGTCGACGTCGTGCCCAACCACATGACGGTCCCGCGCCCGACCCACCTGAACTCCCCGCTGTGGTCGCTGCTGCGCGAGGGACGCGAGTCGCCGTTCGCGGCGTGGTTCGACGTCGACTGGGACGTCGAGGACGACCGGATCCTCATGCCGGTCCTCGGCGGCAGCGTCGAGGCCGCGATCGCCAAGGGCGACATCGTCCTGGCCTCCGACGGCGGACCGACCGGACGCGAGTGGGTCATCTGGCACTACGGCGACGAGTTCCCCGTGCGGCCCGGTACCGAGCACCTGCCCCTGCCGGAGCTGCTGGAGTCGCAGGCCTACCGGCTCTCGAGCTGGCGGGAGGCCGCCGAGGGCCTGAACTACCGCCGGTTCTTCGACGTCACGACCCTCGTCGCCGTGCGCGTCGAGGACCCCGTCGTGTTCGCCTCGACACATGCCCTCCTGCTGTCCCTGTACGGCCACGGCGCGATCGACGGTTTCCGCATCGACCATCCGGACGGGCTTGCGGACCCCGGTGGCTACCTCGAGGCGCTCGCGGCCGGAACCGGCGACGGCTGGGTGGTCGTCGAGAAGATCCTCGAGGGCGAGGAGGAGCTGCCCGCCGGCTGGCGCTGCGCCGGCACGACCGGGTACGACGCGCTGCTGCGGGTCCAGCAGGTGCTCACCGACGGCCGCGGCGCGGACGAGCTGGACCGGCTCTGGGAGCAGCGGTCCCACGACACCCCCCACGGCATCCCGCTCGAGCAGACGATCGTCGCTTCCAAGCGGCTCGTCGTCGACGACGTCCAGGCCGCCGAGGTCGACCGGCTGATGCGCCTCGTCGCGCGCATCGTGCCGGACGGGGACCAGGACGCGCTGCGCCGCGCGCTCGAGGCGATGCTCGTCTCGATGGACCGCTACCGGGCCTACGTCATCCCGGGCAAGGCCGGTGACGGCGTCGCGGTCTCCGTGCTCGAAGGGGTGCGGGACCGGGCCCGGGACCTTCTCGACGAGGCCGACCACGAGGCCCTCGAGGTCATGGGCACGCTCGTCGCCGGCGGCTGGCTCGCGCACGTGCCGGCCGGCAGCCAGGAGGTCTGGGACGAGTTCCGGGTGCGCTTCCAGCAGACCTGCGGACCCGTCATGGCCAAGGGGATCGAGGACACCGCCTTCTACCGCTGGCTGCGCCTCGCCGGCGCCAACGAGGTCGGCGGGCACCCGCAGCACCTCGCGATCGAGGTCGACGCGTTCCACGAGTATGCGCGGGGCCGGCTCGAGCACTGGCCGCTGACGATGACGACGCTCACCACGCACGACACGAAGCGCTCCGAGGACGTGCGCGCCCGCCTCATGGTGCTCGCGGCCGACCCCGCGGGTTGGGCCGGGTGGCTCGTCGAGGCCGAGCGGCTCGCGGAACCGCACCGCACCGAGCGGCTCGACCGCCCGACCGAATACCTCATCTGGCAGACCCTGGTCGGCACGTGGCCGATCACCGCCGCTCGGCTCGAGGAGTACCTCCTCAAGGCCGTGCGCGAGGCCAAGGCCCACACCGCGTGGATCGACGGCGACGCCGAGTACGAGGAGACGGTCACCGCCTTCGCGCTCGCCGTCCTGCGCGACCCGGCGATCCGCGCGCACCTCGACGAGTGGGTCCTCGCCCACGCCGAGACGATCCGCGCCGGTATCCTCGGCCAGCGGCTCGTCCAGCTGACGATGCCGGGGGTCCCCGACGTCTACCAGGGCTGCGAGATCGTCAACCTCGCCCTCGTCGACCCCGACAACCGACGCCCCGTGAACTACGAGGACCGCGCTACGCGACTCGCGCGCCTCGACGAGGGAGAACCGCCGGTCGACCTCGACGACGAGAAGCTCCTCGTGGTCTCGCGCTCCCTGCGGCTGCGCCGGGACCACCCCGAGTGGTTCACCGGCGAGGAGGCCACGTATGCGCCGCTCACCGCACCCGACGGGATCCTCGCCTTCACCCGCGGTGACGCGGCCGGGCCTGCGGTCGTCGTCGTCGCGCGTCGCGCGCAGGCGCAGCCGAGCGCAGGAGCCGAGCAGCGCATACCGGTGCCGGAAGGGGAGTGGACCGACCTGCTGGCCGACCGCTCGCTCACCGTGGGCGGGGACGGTGCCCGGGTGGGCGATGTGCTCGCCGGGAGGCCGGTCGCACTGCTCGTGCGGGCGGAGGGAAGCGACCGACCGACGACAGGGGAGGACCACTCGTGATCAGCGTCTGGGCACCGAACGCCGAGACCGTCGAGATCGATGCGATCGCCGACGGCGAGCCGCTGCGGGAGACGATGCGCAAGGGCCGCGGGGGGTGGTGGCGCTGGGACGGTGATCCCGGCGAGCACGACGTGTTCGACTACGGCTTCGTCCTCGACCGTGGCACGGTCCTGCCCGACCCGCGCAGCGCGTGGCAGCCCTACGGCGTGCACCGCCGCAGCCGGTGGTGGAGCGGAGCGCCGCTGCGCAGGAGGGACCGCGAGTGGCGTGGGCCGCGCGGGGGTGCGGGGACGCTCGGCGGAGTCGTCTACGAGATGCACGTCGGCACCTTCACGCCGCAGGGGACCCTCGACAGCGCGGTCGAGCGGCTCGACCACCTCGTCGACCTCGGCGTCGACGTCGTCCAGGTCATGCCGCTCGCGGCGTTCCCCGGCCGGCGCGGCTGGGGGTATGACGGCGTCGGGTTCTACAGCGTCCACGACGCCTACGGCGGGCCCGACGCGTTCATCCGCTTCGTCGACGCCTGTCACGCCCGCGGTCTCGGGGTCTGCCTCGACGTCGTCTACAACCACCTCGGCCCGGTCGGCAACTACCTCGGACTCTTCGGCCCGTACTTCACCGACACCCACGACACTCCGTGGGGCTGGGCGGTCAACCTCGACGCCGAGCACAGCGACGTCGTGCGCGGGTTCATCGTCGACGCGGCGACCCGGTGGTTCGAGCTGTTCGGCGTCGACGCCCTGCGGCTCGACGCGGTGCACGAGCTCAAGGACGACACCCCCGAGCGGGACGGTGGCCCGCATCTGCTCGCCGAGCTGTCGGAGGCGACCGCGGCGCTCGCCGAACGGGTGGAACGTCCGCTCGACCTCATCGCCGAGAGCGACCTCAACGACGCCACCATGATCACGCCGGTCGCCGACGGTGGGCTCGGCATGAGCGCGCAGTGGGCCGACGACGTCCACCACGCCCTGCACGTCGCGCTCACCGGCGAGACCCAGGGGTACTACGGCGACTTCGCCGACCCCGAGGCGCTGACCAAGACGCTGACCCGTGCGTTCTTCCACGACGGGTCGTTCAGCACCTTCCGCGGCGAGGAGTGGGGCGCGCCGGTCGACCCCGCCACTGTCAGCGGTCACCGGTTCGTCGCCTACCTGCAGACCCACGACCAGGTCGGCAACCGGGCCACCGGCGACCGGATCGGGGCCTCGGTCACGCCGGGGCAGCAGGCCGCGGGAGCCGCCCTGTACCTGCTGTCGGCCTTCACCCCCATGGTGTTCATGGGCGAGGAGTGGGCCGCCTCGACGCCGTGGCAGTACTTCACCGACTTCCGCGACCCCGAGATGGGGCGGGCGGTGAGCGAGGGGCGGCGCGCGGAGTTCGCCGAGCACGGCTGGGTCGACGGTGGGGTGCCCGACCCCCAGGACGAGTCGACCCGGGACGCCTCGGTGCTGCGTTGGGACGAGGTCGGCGTCGGCGACCACCGCGCCATGCTGCTCTGGTACCGCCGGCTCATCGAGCTGCGGCGCTCCGAGCCCGATCTCGCCGACCCGGATCTGCGGGCCGTCGCGGTCGAGCGCGACGCCGATGCCGGCTGGGTCGTCGTGCGACGTGGCGCCTTCCGGGTCGTCGCCAACCTCGGGTCCGAGGAGGTGCGGGCCCCGCTCGAGGGGACCGTGGGGGAGGTGACCGCCTCCTTCGGCGAGGTCCCGAACCCGAGGCGAGGAGCGCATACCGTGCGGGTCGGCGGGCACAGCGTGGCGGTGGTTCGGACCGCCTAGGTCGCGCCGAACGCGGCGGCGTACTCCCCGCCGAGGCCTTCGTAGTCCGACCAGCGCACCTGGCTGACCGTGCCGGTCCGGACGCTGTCCACGAGTCGGTCGAGGTAGTACTCCCAGCCCGGGCCCACGTCGGTAACCGGCTGGGCGCCGGTGAGCACCTGCGCGAAGGTGAGCACGGTCCGGCCGTCCTCCTCGTGCAGCCGGAGGTCCAGGGTCCACACCTGGCCCGGGTCGTCGTGGACGTTGTGCACGCGCAGGTGGTGCGGCGGGTGGCACTCGTCGATGGCGTAGGGCTCGACAGGCATCTCGTCCTCGAAGGCCCACGTGACCTCGACCAGACCCGTGGCCGGGTCGCCGGTCCAGGTGCAGAACCAGCGCCCGAGACGCTCGGACTCGGTGACCGCCGCCCACACGTCCTCGACGGGTGCGGCGAAGGTGCGGGTGAGCACGAGGTGCTCCTGGCCTCCGCGCAGCTCTCGTGTTCCGGTGATCATGCGCTCTCTCCTGACTGTGCGGGGGATGGTTCGGATGCGGTATGCGGTGGTCCGGTCCCCGTCGAACCTGCCCGTTCGCGGACGGTGCGGCGCACCTCGAGCTCGAGGGCGTCCAGTGCGTGCTCGGCGACCGGCGGTGGGGGTGCCGACCGCAGGGCGGACGTCCAGCGGTCCACCTGCTCGAGGGGCTCGGTGACGAGCTCGAAGTGGCGCTCGCGGCCCCGGTCGGTCGCGCGGACGAGACCGGCCGCGGTGAGGACGCGGAGGTGACGGCTGACGGCCGGCCGTGAGATCCCGCGGCCCCGGGACAGGTCGACGACCCGCGTTGCGCCGTCCCGGGCGAGGTCCTCCAGCAGACTGCGCCGCACCGGGTCGGCGATGGCGGTGAACACGTCCACGGAAATAGGTAACCAATCAGTTACCAATCTGTCAACACGTCGGCCCGCTGTCGTGAGGACGGCCTAGGCTGACGGGCGTGTCGCTCGCCATCGTGACGGTGCGCCGGATCCGGCCGCACCTGGCCACCTGGCTGGCCGTGCTCGTCTCGATCCTCGTGACCGCGACAGCGGTCGGCGCGCTCGTGCTGCTCAGCGCCCAGATCGGGGCCGCCAGCACTCGCGGTCTGATCGCGGCGGCCGACCCCGCAGCGCGGTCGGTCGCGGTCACCACCTCGGTGCCCGCCGGGGACCGCGCCGAGGCCGATGCGGCGGTGTCGGAGCTGCTGGGGCCGGTGAGCGAGGGCGCCGAGGTCACGACCGTCGCGACGGCCACCACGCGGGGCATCGTCGGCCAGCCCGAGAACGCTCGGGCGCTGCTCGCCGAGGTCGGCGACGTGGACGTGAAGGCCGACCTCGTCGCGGGGGCGTGGCCGACCCGCGGCGGCGCGCCGGCGGGCGGTGATTCGCTCGAGGTGGCCGTCCACGAGGCGGCAGCGGACGCGCTCGGCCTCGAGGTCGGGTCGCGGATCGGGTTGGTCGACCTGCTCGACCGAGACGCGGCCAACCGTGAGGCGCAGGTCGTCGGCACGTTCCTTCCCCATGATCCCGCGGACGCCGTCTGGACGGCCCTGCCCATCGCCGCGACGGGGACGACGAGCACCGAGTTCGAGACCTATGGACCCTTTCTGCTCGCGGACGGCGCCCTCGACGCCGGCGAGAGCGGCTCGACGACCGTGACCTGGCGGGTCTCACCGGAGATCCCGGGGACGAGCGCCGACGCCGTCGCCGCCCTGGCCGACCGGGTCCGGGAGACGCTCGAGGCGGGCCGGGCGGCGGCCTCACTGGACGACCCAAGCGCGGTGCCCGTCCTGCGCGGAGCCCAGACATCCTCGGACCTGCCCACCATCCTCGACGAGGCCGCAGAGCTCTCCACCCGGGCGCAGGCGGCTCTGCTCACGCCGGTGTTCCTCCTGCTTCTTCTCGGCGGGACCGCCCTCGCGGTCAGCGTCTCCCTCCTCGCTCTCCTGCGGGAGGGGGAGACCCGGCTGCTGCGCACCCGGGGCGCCGGCACGCTGCAGATCGCCCGGATCGCGCTCGGCGAGGGCTTGCTGCTCGTCGCGGTCGCCATCGTCGCCGGGGCCCTCCTCGCGCCTCTGGTCGCGTCGTTCGCCGCTGCCCGGGCCGGACTCGGGTCCGCGGTCACGGCAACGGTGGGCGCGGGGTTCACGGACGCACTACGGGACCCCACGTTCCTCGCGACGTCGGCCGCGGTCGGTGTGCTCGCGGTGGTCACCGTCGTCGTCACGACCGTGGTGCGCTCGCGAGACCTGCCTCGAGGGACGGCGCGGCCCGGGCTGGTCCGGGTGCTCGCGGGCGCGGGGGTCGACCTCGTCCTCGTCGCCCTCGGGGTGCTGGCTCTGCTCCAGCTGCGGCGCTACCTCGAGGATCCGACCCCCACCCTCGACCCGCTCACGGCGGCCGCGCCGGGACTCCTCGTGGCGGCGGCCGCTGTCGCGGTGCTGCGGGTGCTGCCGCTGCTGGCCCGAGGTGTCGGTCGCCTCACGGACGAACGCTCCCTTCCGGTCGCCTGGGGTGGCTGGCAGGTGGCGCGCCGACTCGGCACCCAGGCCGGTGCGCTCCTCCTCATCCTGCTCGCCGTCCCCATCGGCGTCCTCGCGGTGTCGCAGCAGTCGACGACAACCGTCGCGATCGCCGACCAGAGCGACTTCGCGGCCGGCGCACCACTGAGGGTGGTTCCGCGTCCGGACGCCGTGCGCGACCCTGCAATCCTCACCCGGTATGCGGAAGTAGCCGGTGGCCCGGATCGCGTCCTGCCCGTCGCGCGAGAGACGATGACGCTCGGCTCGCTCGATCGGGTCACCGTCCTGGCCCTCGACAGCACGACCGCGGGAACCGTCGCGCGTCCACGCGACGACCTCGTCTTCGGTGGGACCTGGACCGGCCTCATGGACGGCCTCGCCGAGGCGCGTCCGGCGTCGGTGGCGGGTATCCGGCTGCCGGACGACGTGACGGAGCTCGAGATCGCCGCGGACCTCGAGATGCGCGACGCCGATGTCGTCTTCCCTCCCGGCGAGGCGCCGGCCGAGGCAGGCGACCTCGTCGTCGTGCTCACCGACGGCACGGGTCGCACGTGGCCCGTGACCGCGGGCGACATCGCGAGCGGGCGGCCGGCGACGGTGTCGCTCGACGCGGGGCTCCCACGACCCGTGACGATCACCGCCCTGCAGGTCATCACCAGCCTGGCCTGGTACGCCGACGAGCAGGGGCCCCTCCTGCGGGTCACGCTCGAGTCGGTGGCCGCGGACGGTCGCCCGGTGTCCCTCGGGGGGCTCGAGGACCCGGTCGTTCAGGAGGGGCAGGTGGTGCTGACGGCGACCCGCGACGAGACGGACCCTCCGCCCGTCGTCCTCACCGAGGCGGTCGCGGCCGACCTCGAGGTGGGGGTCGGGGACCTGATGACCCTGCCGGTCCGCGGTCAGAGTCTCGACGTCGAGGTGACGGGCGTCGTGCGGGCCCTGCCCACGGCCGTCGTCCCCGAACGCGGAGTGGTCGCCGACTTCGCCACGCTCGACGCGGCGGCGCTCGCGGCCGCCGACGGTGACGTCATCGTCGGGACGGCGCCGCGGGAGGTGTGGCTGGACCCGGTCGATGTCGACGCCGCCGAGAGCGCCCTGGCCGACGACCCTGCTGCGGCCGCGACGATCGTCTCGGTCGAGCGGCTCGAGGCGGATCGGCTGAGCAGCCCCGTCCACGCGGGGATGCGCGCGGCGCTCCAGCTCGTCGGGGTCGCGGCCACGGCCCTGGCCGCGCTCGGCTTCGCCGCCACGACCGCGGCCGTCGGTCGCACGCGCCGCCAGGAGAGCGCCGTCCTCCACGCGCTCGGGCTGGCGCCGACACGGATCCGGTTCACCGTGCTCGTCGAGCGCTGGGTCGTCATCGCACTCGCGGTCGCCGCCGGCCTCGCGGTGGGAGTGCTCATCACGTATGCGGTGGTCCCCCTCCTCGTCGGAGGCGACGGTCACCCGCTGGTGCCGTCGGTGCGCGCCGTCGTCCCGTGGCCCGCGGTCGTGCTCGTCGCCCTCGCGACGACCGGCGCGCTCGTCCTGGCGACCCTCGTCGCCGCGCGCCGGCTGACGACCGACCTCGCCGCTGGTCTGCGCGACAGCGCCGTGTAGTCCATCACGCCACGCCGCCGCCGGGTGTCGGCGCAGGGGTATGCCGTCCGCGTGGTATCCGGCGCTGTTGGCATGCTGGTGGTTCGTCGTGGGCGTAGGGGTATGCCGTCCGCGTGGTATTCGGCGCTGTTGGCATGCTGGTGGTTCGTCGTGGGCGGAGGGGTATGCCGTCCGCGTGGTATCCGGCGCTGTTGGCATGCTGGTGGTTCGTCGTGGGCGTAGAGGTATGCCGTCCGCGCGATATCCGGCGCTGTTGGCATGCTGGTGGTTCGTCGTGGGCGTAGAGGTATGCCGTCCGCGCGATATCCGGCGCTGTTGGCATGCTGCCGACTCTCGATGGGCATACCGCGACGGCGCCAGCGGCGGATCGCGCTCTGCGTGGGGCCCCTGTGCAGGTCAGGGGGCCACCGCATACGGTTGGCCCATGCACGAGCAGAGCACACCCGACGAGGAGCACCAGGACCCGCCGGGCGTCGACGACGCGACCATCGAGGCGGTGGGCCGTCTCACCGAGGCTCTCGAGACGGTCGAACGCGCCCGCGGTCACCTGTACTCCTTCCACCAGCTCAGCGGCGAGGCCGACTTCAAGATCGGTGACGCCGTCGACCAGCTGCGCGCCGCCGGACACACCGAGCTCGCCGACTCGCTGAGCAGGCGCATCGTCGGTCGCAACGTGCTGCCCGGCCGGTGGACCTTCCAGGTCGTCGAGGAGTACGACGACGGCTACTGGCAGCCGCTGCGCGACGCCGAGCGGGAGGTGCGCGACGAGCTCGTCGAGGGGCGGCGGCACCTGGCCGAGTCCCAGCTCAAGGAGGAGCGCCGCACCCACGGGCACCCGGGACACGCGCGCAGGCCCTGAGTGATCGGCCTCTGGCTCGCCGAGGTCCGCTCGGCCGGCACCCGACGTGCGCTGCGCATGGCCATCGCGGTTCTCGCGGGCCTGGCCACCGCATACCTCGTCGCCGTGCCGCGCGCGGCGGAGGCGGCCTTCGACGAGGCGCTCGGCGACCGGGTCGCCACCGCGGAGGACGGCCTGCGGGACGTGACCCTGCGGCTCAAGGTGGACCCGGCCTTCGGCGCGTTCGGCGTGCTGCCCGACACGGTGCCGCTCCAGTCTCCGGCGCCTCCGTTCGAGCGGGTCGACGAGGTGGCCCGGGAACGGTTCGGTCCGGCCTTCCTCGAGCTTCTCGACAGCTACAGCTATGCCGCTCAGACCGACCCGTTCGTTCTCGCCCGCCGCGAGGAGCCGCTGGCGGTCGAGCCGCCGCAGGCCGTCGTGCGGATCCAGAACGGGCTGGGCGAGCACGTCGAGTGGGTCGAGGGGCAGGCACCCGGCGCGCCGACCGAGATCGTCGAGGTGCCCATCCCGACCGCGCCCGGCCAGGAGCCGCTCCAGCGTCGGCTCGACGTCGTGCCCGTCGCGCTCGCGGAGGAGACCGCCCGGCTGTGGGGGATGGGCGTCGGGGACCGGCTCGACCTGACTGCGGCCAACTTCGAGCGCGGAGCGGACGAGGACGGCGTGGTCGAGGTCGTCGGAGTGTTCCGGCCGCTGGACGCCGAGGACCCGTTCTGGAGCGCCGACGGACGGATGCTCGGGACGGCGGCCGTACCGTCCTTCGACGGCGGAGTGATCAGCCAAGGTGCACTCCTCGCCGGAGAGGAGGCGTATGCGCCGCTCAGCCGATCCTTCCAGCCGATGCCGGAGCGGATGGAGACGCAGGAGACGACGCCGGCCTTCGAGCACACGTGGCGCTACCGGGTCACCGAGGACGGGCTGAGCGCAGCCGACGCGGCCACGCTCCGTGAGGGTGTCGCCCGGCTGCGCAGCGCTCCGGGCGGTTGGGCCGGGGACGCGCCGACGGTGGCCACCGGGCTGCCGTCGGTGCTCGATGGGTGGGCGCGTGACGTGAGCGTCACCTCGGTGCTCGCGCTGTTCGCCGCCGCCGGCGTGGCGGCGCTGGCCGCGAGCACCCTCATGGCCGCGGTCGCCGCTCTGCTCGGCACCCGTTCCGAAGAGCTGCGCCTGCTCGCGGCACGAGGGATGGGTCGTGGCCAGCTCGCCCGGCTGCTCGTCGGCGACGTCGCGGTGTGGGTCGCGCCGGCCGCGGCCCTCGGGGCGCTCGTCGTGCTCGCGAGCGGGTCGGGCCCGGTCCCCGCCGCCAGCTGGTTGCTCGTCCTCGGTGTCGTCCTCGCGCCCGTGCTGGCGGCGCTGCACCCGGTCCGGCGACTCGAGGCGGGCGGGGGTGAGGGCGCCCACCGACTGCGGCGCACGCGACGACTCGTGCTCGAGGTCGCCGTCGTGACGGCCGCCGTCCTGCTCGTGGTCCAGCTCCGCCGCAGGGGTGGCACGATCGCCGCCGGGACCCAGGACTGGGTCGCCGCCCTGGTGCCGGCCGTCGTCGGGGTCGCGGTCGCGCTCGTCGTCATCCGGCTGCTGCCGATACTCGCCCGGCTCGTCGCCCGCGGCGCCCACCGGGCGCGGGGTGCGACCCCGCTGCTCGGCGCCGCCGGACTCCGGTCGACCGCGTCGGCCGCGGCCCTGCCGATCGTCGCGCTCGTCGTCGGAGGGTCCCTCGTCGCCCTGCTCGCGACCGTGGGATCGGCCCTGGTCGGGCAGCGGGACCTCGCGGCCTACCAGTACGTCGGGGGCGAGGCGCGCATCGACGCGCTGCGGATCGATCCTGCCGACGTCGAGACCGTGGAACGCTCCCCGGGCGTCGGCGCGGTGACCGCTGCGCACGTGTCACCCCGCACGACCCTGGCCGGATCCGCCACGACGGCCGAGGTCGAGCTCGTCGCCGCTGACGTCGCCGCACTCGTGGCGACCCGCGAGGACACCCCCGTGCGGCTCGGGGCCGCCGCCTCGGCGGGAGAGCAGCGCGCCACCGGTGACACGGGTGACGAGGACCCGCTTCCCGTTGTGCTCAGTCGGCCGGTCCTCGCGGACCGGACGGTCGAGATCCGCCTGGCCGGCCGGAGCATCCCGGCGGTCGTCGTCGCCGTCGACCCGGCGCTCACCCGGGTCGTCGACGGCCGCGAGGTCGAGGTCGCCCTCGTCGACCTCGCCTCCTTGGACGAGCGGGTCCGGGTGCAACCGACCACCGTCTTCGTGTCGGCGGCCGACGGCTTCGATGACCCGTTGGCTCAGGTGCCGGAGCTGCCGCTCGAGACCGGGCGCGCCTCGCACGACGTGGTCGTCGCGCAGACTGCGGACCGGGCCACGTCGCGGCTGGTGCGGCAGGCGTTCGTCGGGTCGGCCGTCGTCGGTGGGGTGCTCGTCGTCGCCGCGGTGGCGCTGCTCGTGCTCGCCACCCGGTCGTCCCGTCAGGTGCTCGGGCACCGCTCCGCCATCCTCGGCATGTCCGGTCCCGGGCGACGCCGCAGCGAGCTGCTCGGGCTCCTCCCGGCCGTCCTCGTGGTCGCCCTCGTCGGTGCCGTCGTCGGCAGTGCGCTTCCCGACCTCGTCGGTCCGGCCATCGACCTGTCCACGCTGACCGGAGCCATGGCCGGCCGGAGCGTCGACGCGAGCCCATTGCTCGCCGTCCTGACCGGCGTGGTCATGGTGTTGCTCACCCTCGTGGCACTCGCGACGGACCGTCGGGTGCGGGACCGCAGACCCTTGACCGCCACCCTCCGCGAAGGAGACCACTCGTGACCGCACCAGCACGATCGGCGGCGCCCGCCCCGCGCCCTCCGGCCGAGCCGCTCGTCCGCTGCGAGGGGCTCGTCCGGATCTTCAAGCGCGAGGGCGTCGAGGTCGTCGCGCTCCAGGGCCTGGACCTGACCGTCGCCCGGGGCGAGGTCGTCGCCATCGTCGGCGCTTCCGGCTCGGGCAAGTCGACCCTGCTCTCGATCCTGTCCGCCCTCGACGCCCCGAGTGCCGGGACGGTCCGCGTCGCCGGGTCCGACCTGATGACCATGGGCCGGGCCGACCGGGTCCGCTACCGGCGGCATACGGTCGGCTTCCTGTATCAGCAGGCCAGCCACAACCTCCTGCCCTACCTGACGGCTCGGGAGAACGTCGAGCTGCCGATGAGGCTCGCCGGGTCGTCGGCTTCGGAGCGCTCTGCCCGCAGCGCTGAGCTCCTCGAGGTCGTGGGCGTGCCGGAGGTGGGGGACAGGCGCGTCGAGCAGCTCTCCGGTGGCCAGCAGCAACGGGTCGCCCTCGCGGTGGCGCTCGCCAACGGCCCGGAGCTGCTGCTCGCCGACGAGCCCACCGGCGAGCTCGACACCCGTAGCGGTGACGAGGTGTTCGCCGCCATACGGGCGGCCAACGAACGGCTCGGCACGACCGTACTGATCGTCACGCACGACCCGCACGTGAGCGGACAGGTCCAGCGCACCGTCGGCATCCGCGACGGTCGCACCTCCTCGGAGGTCCGCCGGCGCACGGCCGTCGACGAGCACGGCGCCGAGGAGGTCATCGCCGAGGAGTATGCGGTGCTCGACCGGGCCGGGCGCCTCCAGCTCCCCGCGGAGTTCACCAGCGCATTGCATCTGCGCGACCTCGTCCGGCTCGACCTCGAGTCCGACCACATCGGGGTGTGGCCGGCGCAGGCGGGCGAGGAGCCCCGGCCCGAGGACGAGGGGAGGGACCCGCAGTGACGAGCGACGCATACCTCGTCGTGCGCGGGGTGAGCCGCACCTACGGCGCCGGAGAGACCGCCGTGCACGCCCTCCGCGACGTCTCCTTCGAGGTGGCGCGCGGTGAGCTGCTCGCCGTGCGAGGGCGGTCCGGATCGGGCAAGACGACCCTGCTCGGGGTGCTCGGCGGGCTCGACCGGCCGACCTCCGGCTCGATCGTCCTCGACGGGCGGGAGGTCACGACGCTTTCGGCGGAGGAGCTGCTCGCGCTGCGGCGCGACGAGATCGCCTACGTCTTCCAGAGCTTCGGGTTGATCTCCATCCTCACCGCCGCCGAGAACGTCTCGGTGCCGCTGCGGCTGCGGGAGACTCCGGTGTCCGAGCGGGAAGAGCGGGTCGCCGAGGCCCTCGAGCACGTCGGCCTGACCGGGCACAGCCGGCAGCGCCCGGACGAGCTCTCCGGCGGCCAGCAGCAACGGGTGGCGCTGGCCCGGGCGCTGGTCGCACGGCCCAGCCTGCTGCTCGCCGACGAGCCGACCGGACAGCTGGACAGCGAGACCGGACGGGGGATCATGGAGCTCATCTCGCGGCTCGTGCACGAGGAGGGTATGACGGCGGTCGTCACCACGCACGACCCGGCGCTGCTGGCGCTGGCCGACCGCGTGCTCGAGCTCGTGGACGGACGCCTCGTCAGCGCGAACCCGCGCTGATCGCCTCGCTCAGGTGGCGCTCCCAGCCATTCACGGCGGGCCAGGTGGAGCGGACCAGCCAGGTGGCCCCGGCGTCGGCGTACTCCTGCGCCGGGACGCCCTCGCCCCAGTGCACGACCACGTCCCAGCCGTCGCGGCCGGGCCGGCCGTCGGAGGCGAGGTAGGCCGACAGCTCCTCCGGCGTGCAGTCCGCCGTCGCGCCGATGGGGACGACGCCGTCCCAGCGCCGGGCCCGGGCGAGCGGACGACGGTTGGGGACGACCCCGGCGACCCAGATCGGGGGTCGCGGGCGCTGCACCGGCCGGGGCCGGAAGTCCGCCTCGACGTCGTAGTGTCTGCCGTGGTGGGAGACCGGGCCGCGCAGGAGCGCGTCGATCACGTCGAGGGACTCGTCGAGCATCGACGCACGGGCCCGGGGGTCGGCCTCCTCGCCGAGGTCGGCGAAGTCCAGGTCGGGCGGCTCGCCGAGGCCGACGGCGAGGACCGCCCGTCCGCCGCTCAGGTGGTCGAGGGTGACGAGCTGCTTGGCGACGCTGTGCGGGCGGCGTCGCGAGAGCGGCGTGACCATCGTTCCGAGCAGCACCCGCTCGGTGCGGGTGGCCATGGCGCCGAGGACCACCCATGGGTCGAGCGGCGCGACCCGGCCGTCCCACTGCACGTGGTCCCAGACGAACACGCCGTCCCAGCCGGCCTCTTCGGCTCGCTGCACCCAGTCGAGGACGGTCTCCGTGTCGGTGAACGGAGGGACGCTGATGCCGAACCTCATGGGACCAGCCCGCTGTCGAGGACGAGGGCGCTGACGGCTTCGTAGGTCGTCGGGTCGGCGGCCGCGACGATGCCCGGGCGCAGCGACCGGGGGTCGTAGTCGGCGCCGTCCGGGTACCCGACCCGTCCGCCCGCTTCCGCCACGATGAGCGATCCGGGAGCGTGGTCCCAGGGGAAGGACTTCTTGTAGACGAGGAAATCCGTGCGGCCCTCGACGAGTCGGGGGTAGTCGACGCCGCAGCAGAACCAGGAGGGTCGCACGCGACCTCCCAGGTGTCGGCGCAGCGACTTCATGCTGGATGCGCCGGAGGCCTGGGTCCCGGACGGCACGGGTCGGCGATGGTGCCGTTCACCGTTGCGCAGCGTGCCCGCGCCGCGCTCGGCCGTCCAGGCCACGCCGTGCTCCGGCTGCCAGATCCAGGCCCGGGAGGTGCGCCCGCCCACGATCTCGGCGACCATGACCGCATGGTCGGCCGAGCCGTGGACGAAGTTGCGGGTGCCGTCGACCGGGTCGACGGTGAAGGCATGCTCGGCGGCGGCGTAGTCCGCGAGGATCGAGTGGTCGGCCTCGTAGGCCTCCTCGCCGAGCACGACCGCCTCGGGGTATGCGGTGCGCAGCGCGTCCGTGATCGCCACCTCCGCCTCGTGGTCGGCGATGGTGACGAGGCTGCCCGGCGCCTTCTCGGACACGTGGTGCTCGGCGAGCGCCCGGAACCGTGGCGTGATGATCTCCGCCGCGACGTCCTGCAGGAGGGTGAGCACCTGCTCGGACGACAGTCCATCGTTCGACAGCCCATCCCTCGACAGTCCGCTCATGGTCTCCACCCTATGGGTCGCCGTGTGGACTCCGTCGCGGGTCGGAGTCGGCTCAGTGGCGTCGGGTGAGGCGCGTCGGCTCAGGCTGCGACGGCAAGACGCAGCGCGCGTTCGGCGACGGACTCGTTGGGTGCCACGTCGGGGCTGAGGTCGAGCTCCTCGACGTCCGGCGGCGCTCGCCACCCCCAGCCGAGCAGTGGTGGGGCGACAGAGACTGCCTCCTGTCCGGCAGGCGTCCTGACGTCCACGACGTGGGTGCCGTCTCGGGGGCGGACATGTGCCGCAAATCCTGGCGCCTCCTTCACGAGGTTGCAGCGCTGGCAAAGCCCCATGCCGTTGCGGTAGGTGGTCGGTCCGCCTCGTGCGTGCGGATGGACATGGTCGGTCTGGGCGATGGGTGAGTCGCAGAAGGGAGTGCGGCACTGTTGGTCGCGCAGCGCGATCATCGTCCGCAGCCCCGCGGGGAAGGACCGAGCCTGGGAGTCCATGGCGACCAGGTCACGACCGTCGGGCGAGGTGAACAGCCGGCGGTAGAAGGCGTCCACCTCGGGATCGGAGAGCAGCTCGCGGGCGAACCCCGCGGGGACCGGTCCGAGTCCTGGCACCAGTGCCGGCTCATCGTCGGAGCGGGACTGCTCGCCCCAGCCCAGCAGCGACCGGTCGGTCATGACGATGTTCACAGTGACCGGCTGGGCCGCCGTCGGCGCGCGGCCCGTCAGCCGTTCGAGCGCGGTGTCGCTCATGATGGCGCCGAGGCTCCGCTCCCGGCCGTCGCGACCGGACCTCGACTCGTCGTCGACGGAGCCGGCCACCACCGCGAGCGCGTGCGCCTTCAGGGATGCGTGGGCACCGGCCACCTCGGTCATCGGCGCGAGGATGCTCAGGTAGGCCATGCCGTCACCGACCGGGCGCATGCTCACCCGCCGCGACATTCGCGCCTGCTCCATCCGACGGCGGACAGCCTCGGCGTCGATGTCGGCGAGGATCCGCCGGGCCGCGGCTCGGGCGCCACGACTGGACAGGCCAGGAAGATCCGGGCCGATCCGCTCGTCCAGCTCATGGCGCCGGGCCGGGTCGAGATGGGCCGCCTCCCTCGCGATGAGCATCGCCGTCCACTCACTGATGTCGCCGCGCTCGAGAGCCGCCATGGTTCGCGGCAGATGCACGGTGAGCATGACCGCGAGGCGGACGTGCTCATCACCCTGGGATGGGGACTCGTGCCGGGCGAGGGCGACCTGGGAGCCGTACGGCCGGAAGTCCGTAGGCTCGCTGGGCACGGGGTGGATCGGCAGACCCCGCTCAGTGGCGATCGCCGCCGTCAGCCGGGCCTGGGCCGCAGCCGCGGCACCCTTGAGCCGCTCCAGCTCCTCCACCGCGGCCAACCGCTGCGTGTCGCTGAGGGTCGACGGGTCGACCGCCACGAGCCGCGGTCGCATGCCTGCCGGCACCGAGGTCCACTCGGGTGAGTGGTCACCGGTGCCGGGGAGAGGAGGCGACTGCTGCATACCCACAACCCAAGCAGAGCCCTCCGACAGTGCTTGGCCGGTGCCTGGCCGGTGCCTGGCCGGTGCCTGGCCGGTCGCCTATTTCCTCAGTCGAGGACGATCTCCACCGCGGTATCGAGCACGCTCTCGAATAAGACCTCCGGTTCGCTGAACGCGTCCGACCCGAACCCCTCGAACAGCTCGGTCGACACCGCGCCGAGCACGAGCATCCATGCTGTGAGACCCCGGCGGAGGATCGCGCCGCCGATCCCGAGGGCGGTGGTCGCGGGGTCGGCGAGCATGCCGGCCAGGGCCCGGTCCGTGGCGGGCTCTTCGGGCGGGGCGGGCAGGTCGGCCAGCACGGCGAGGAGGAGGTTCGGGACGCGTGTCCCCGCCTCGGTCGTCCGATCGGCCGGCGCGCGGTAGTCGGGGACCGGGGAGCCGTAGATCAGCGCGTAGCGGTGCGGGTGATCGAGCGCCCACGCGCGCGTGGACCGGCCGATCGTGCGGAACCGGTCGGCGGGCGCAACTGCGGCCGACCGGTCCAGGGCCGCCTCCACGGAGTCAGCCATCGAGGTGTAGGAGTCGATGATGAGCAGAGTGAGCAGATCGTCGCGGTCGGCGACGTAGCGGTACAGCGCCGACGGCGTCATGCCCAGGTCACGCGCGACGGCGCGGAGGGAGAGGGCCGCCGCCCCGGTGTGGGCGAGCTGCTCACCCGCGACGCGAAGGATCTCGGCCTCGATCGCGGCGCGGTTGCGGGCCCGGATTCCGTCGACGCTCATGGGTCCACTCTGCCACATCCGAGAACGCTGCACTCTGATGTGAACGGTGCTCTTGCATTTCTTCGCACCTCAGTGAATACTGTTCGCCATAGAGAACACTGTTCACGCTTTGAGTGTGCACCCAGCAGAGGAGAGCCCCACCATGGGAAGGTTCGTCATCATCGGAGCCGGCGGCGTCGGCCGTGCGGCCGCCGCCGCCCTGGCCGAGGCCGGCCACGACGTCACCGTCGTCAGCCGCAGCGGCACCGATCCGGGCATCGCCGGAGTCACGGCCGACGCCGCCGACGCGGCAGACGGCAAGGCCGTCACTCGCATCGCGATCGGAGCGAAGGCCATCATCAACGCGGCGAACCCGCGGCAGTACCACACGTGGGAGCGCGACTGGCCGCCGGTCGCCACCGCCCTGCTCGCGGCCGCCGAGGCCTCGGGGGCCGGCCTGGTCACCGTGTCCAACCTGTACGCCTACGGCCGCGTCGACGCCCCGATGACCGAGTCCACGGCAGTCCGTCCGGCGGGGCGCAAGGGCGAGATCCGCGCACGGATGTGGGCCGACGCGCTCGCCGCGCACGAGGCCGGCCGGGTCCGGGCGTGCGAGCTGCGGGCGTCGGACTACGTCGGCCCGGGTGTGAGCAGGAGGGTCAGCCTTCTGGGCGACTACGTGGTCGGCCCGGTCGCCGCGGGCAAGCCGGCCCGGATGCCGATCGGGAGCCTCGACGCGCCGCACTCGTGGTCGTTCGTCCCGGACGTGGGCCGCTTCGCCGCCCTGCTCGCGACGGACGAGCGGTCCTGGGGACGGGTGTGGCACGTGCCGACGACCGAGCCGCGCTCGGTCCGCCAGGTCGCGGCCGACGTCGCCGCGACCGTCGGCCGGCCGGCGCCACGGGTGACGACCTACCCGCGCTGGCTCATGCGTCTGGCGCGGCTGTCGCCGACGATCCGCGAGCTCGACGAGACGCGGCACCAGTTCGAGCGGCCGTTCGTCCTCGACTCCTCGGCCGCGCAGCAGACCTTCGGGTTCGCCCCGACCGCCTGGCCCGACGTGCTCGCCCGGACCGTCGAGGCGCTAGGGCAGGTCCTTGAGCCGCAGCATGCCCTCCTGGGCGACGGTCGCGACGAGTGAACCGTCGGCGGTGAACATCCGGCCGATCGAGAGCCCCCGGCCGCCCTGGGCCGAGGGCGACTGCTGGGCATACAGGATCCAGTCGTCGGCCCGGGCATGGCGGTGGAACCACATCGCGTGGTCGAGGCTCGCCGCCCGCAGGCCGGAGTGGGACCAGGCCCGCCCGTGCCGCCGCAGGACCGACTCGAGCAGGGAGTAGTCGGAGGCGTACGCGAGGACCGCGTCGTGGACGAGCGGGTCGTCGGGGAGCTCGCCGATGGCCCGCATCCACACGTGGTTCTGCGCGACCCGCTCATGCCCGGGCATGACGAACAGGTTGCCCTCGACGTGCCGCAGCTCGATCGGCCGCGACCAGGCGATGTGGCGGGCGCGCGGGTCGTCGAGGTCGCCGTAGATGTCGCTGAGCGAGGGCACCTCGAGGGGGCCGGGGACCTCGGGCATCTCGTCCTGGTGGTCCATCCCGCCCGCCGGGTCCTGGAAGGAGGCGCTCATCGACAGGATCGGTGCGCCGTTCTGGATCGCGTGCACCCGTCGGGTGGAGAAGGACCGTCCGTCGCGCATTCGCTCGACGCTGAAGGTGATCGGCTGGGTGTCGTCCCCCGGACGCATGAAGTACGCGTGGATCGAATGCAGGCGACGCTCGGTGCCGCCGTTGGACTCGGTGATCGTCCGACCGCACGCCATCACGCCCTGCGCGAGGACCTGACCTCCGAAGACCCGGCCGTGCGGCATCTTCTGGCTCTTGCCGCGGAACAGCGTGATGTCCTCGGCGAAGGTCTCGGGCACCTGGATCGAGCCGGACAGCTCGGTGGGCTGCACGCTGACCTTGGCCGAGCCGAGCTGCTCGAGGTCGAGAGTGGCGAGCAGGTCCTCCAGCGGCCCGGGTGCGGGGCTGTCGGGGAAGGCGTCGTCGGGGGAGCGGGTCACCGGTCCAGCCTAGCCAGCCCTCAGCCGTCGACGGCGAGCGCGAAAGGCAGGACGGCGGGCGCGTGCGCGAGCCGCAGCTCTCGCGCGGCCACGGTCATGGTCCACCGGGAGTCAACGACGTCGTCGACGAGCAGGACCGGACCGGGTATGCGGTCGAGACGCTCGCGCAGGTCGGCGCCGACGACGATGCGCTCCCAGACGCCGGCCAGACGGAACGCGCTGTTGCCCCCCGCCTCGCCGGTCGGTCCGCCGTGGGCGAGCTCGAGGGAGCCGAGGAACGGCAGTCGCCCGATCTCGCTGATGCCGGCGGCCAGCGACTCGACGAGCTGTGGCCGACGCCGTGACGGCATCGCGACGACGGCGACCGGGCGCTCCGCCCAGCCCCACTCGGCGAGGACCGGCACGACCGCCTGGAGCAGCTCGGGGGCGGCGGGCGCGTCCTCGGCGAGGACGGACCGCAGTCGCTGGCCCCAGCCGAGGTCCGAGAGCCGCGCCAGGGCTCGCCCGGGGGCCATCGCCTCCTCCGCCGGGATCCGACCCCGCACGGGGACCCCGAGCCGGTCCATGCCGGTCGGCCACTGGGCCCGGGGCTCGACATCGACGCCGGCGCGGGCCAGCCTGGTGCGCGCTGCGCCGATCGCGGCGTCGGGCACCTCGGTCGGGTACCACGGTCCGGCGCACCGGTCGCAGCGGCCGCAGTCCTGTGCGGTGTCGTCGTCGAGCGACCGCTGCAGGAAGGCCATCCGGCAGCTCGGGCCCTGTTCGTAGAGGACCATGAGGTCCTGCTCGCCCTTGCGGCACTCGGTGACCCGCGCATACCGCTCCGCGTCGTAGACCCAGGGCCGCCCCGTCGCCGTCCAGCCGCCGCTGACCCGGCTGACGGCGCCGTCGACGTCGAGCACCTTGAGGAGCAGCTCGAGGCGGGTGCGGCGCACGTCGACGATCGTCTCGAGGGCAGCGGTCGACAGCGGGCGCCCCGCCTCGCTGAGCGCCCTGATGACCGTCTCGGCCTGCTCCTCGCGCGGCATCGACACGGACGCGAAGTACGTCCAGATGTCCTTGTCCTCCGGCCCGGGCAGGAGGAGGACGTCGGCGCGCTCGGTCGCACGGCCGGCGCGGCCGACCTGCTGGTAGTACGCGACCGGCGAGGACGGGGCGCCGACGTGGACGACGAAGCCGAGGTCGGGCTTGTCGAAGCCCATGCCGAGCGCGGAGGTCGCGACGAGCGCCTTGACCTCGTTGCGCCGCAGGGCGTCCTCGAGGCGCTCCCGGTCCGCCGGGTCGGTGCGACCGGTGTAGGCCGCCACGGAGTACCCGGCCTCGGTGAGCGCCGCGGCGATGTCCTCGGCGGCGGACACCGTGAGGGTGTAGACGATGCCGCTGCCCGGCAGGGAGTCCAGGTGGGCGCTCAGCCACCCCAGCCGCTGTTCCGGGGACATCGAGGACATCACCCCGAGCCGGAGCGAGTCGCGGGCCAGGCCGCCGCGGATGGTGCGGACGTCGCGGTGCCCGGCGTCGCTCGCCCCGAGCTGCTCGACGACGTCGGTGACGACGCGCTCGTTGGCCGTCGCGGTCGTCGCGAGCACCGGCACGGCGGGGTCGAGTCCGGTGAGCAGGTCGCGGATCCGCCGGTAGTCAGGACGGAAGTCGTGGCCCCAGTCGCTGATGCAGTGCGCCTCGTCGACGACGAGCAGGCCCGCGCGGGCGGCGAGGTCGGGCAGCTGCTCCTCGCGGAACCGGGGGTTGTTCAGCCGCTCGGGGCTGACGAGGAGGACATCGACCTCGTCGGCCGCCAGCGCCCTGCGCACGTCGTCCCACTCCTGGGCGTTGGCGGAGTTCATCGTCACGGCCCGGATGCCGGCCCGGCCGGCCGCGGCGATCTGGTCGCGCATGAGGGCGAGCAGCGGCGAGATGATGATCGTCGGACCCGCGCCGGCGGCGCGCAGCAGCGCCGTCGTCACGAAGTAGACGGCCGACTTGCCCCATCCGGTGCGCTGCACGACGAGCACCCTCGCCCGGTCGCGCACGAGAGCGAGCACGGCCTCGTCCTGGCCGTCGCGGAAGTCGACCTCCGTGCCGACGGGCGCCCCGACGAGTCGGTGCAGGGCCCCGCGGGCGCAGGTCAGGAGGTCCTCGGTCGAGGGGTCGGCGGGAAGCTCGAGTGTCGAAGTCATCGCCCCCACCGTATGCGCTGGTCCCGACAGTCCGCCCGTCGTCGTCCACATGGGCGGGCGGAGACGCCGCTGCGCCGTGCCCCGAAGGCGGCCTGGCGAGGCCGTGCCTGAGAGACTGTCCGGCGTGAGCGACTACTTCGTCGACGTGCCGCTGCGGTGGAGCGACATGGACGCCTACGGGCACGTCAACAACGTCCAGTTCCTGCGCCTGCTCGAGGACGCCCGGGTCGTGGCGTTCTCGGACTGGTTCGGCCAGGACCGCTCCCTGGTCGACGAGGGCGTCCTCGTGGCCCGCCACGAGATCGAGTACCTCGCGCCGCTCACCTTCCGCCAGGCGCCGGTCCGCATCGGCATGTGGACGATGCGGATCACGCCCGCGAGCTTCGACGTCGGCTACGAGGTGCGCGAGCCGGCCGGCTCGGACCGCACACCGGACACGGTCTACGCCCGCGCGGAGACGACCCTCGTCCTGTACGACTTCGAGACCGCCCGGCCGAGACGGATGGCGCCGCACGTCAAGGACAACCTGCTCTCCTTCGGCGGCGGCGAGGTCCCGTTCCGGTGGCGACGCCGGTGAGCGCGCCCCCCGGCGACCCGGCCGAGCCGACCATCGACTTCGACGACGCGGCGTCCCTCGCCGACCTCGGCCGCTACGCCCGCAGGGCGCGTGCCCTCGACGAGGAGGCCGCCGTCCGCCTCCAGGCCGACGGGACGGTGCTGGCCGCCTGGGTCGGCGTCCTGCCCGGCAGCGGGATCCTCGGCGAGGGCCTCGTCCTCGGCCTGCGCACGTTCGCGCTCGCGACTCCGACCCGGGTCGACGTCGCCGTGCCCGCGGCCGCCATCACGGACCGCACCGCCCACACCCCCGGACGGTCGACGCTGTCGCTGCCGCCGGTCCACCTCACCCCGTCCTGGGCCTCCCTCACGCCACCGCGCAGCGGCTGGGAGTATGCGGGACGCGCCGACGGCGACGATCTCGCCGCCGTCGCCCGGTCGGGTCTGGAGGAGGTGGCCGCCGCCGTGAAGGAGCACGGTGCCGCCGCCGGGCTGACCAAGCAGCGGGTCTGGGGGGCGATGGTCACCTACAGCAGCTCCGATGCGGACGCCGGGACCGATCGCGCCGCCGAGCACCCGGTCGAGCACCCGGTCGAGCTGCCGTCGGGGGTGGCCCTGGCGGCCTACGCCCTCGGCTTCCTCAGCCCGGGGCAGCCGGTGACGGTCCACCGCACGAACCGCTGGACGCGCGTCAGCGGCCCGGGGGGGCACGTCCTGACCCGCTGAGCCACCCGGCGCTGCCACGGCACCGGTGCGTTCCCTGTCGACCGGTATGTTCTCCCTCAACCGGTGCTCGGCGGCGTGTTCGGCGTGCTGTAGCGCACCAAACATGGGAGAACGCACCACACACGGCAGAGTGCCGCCGGCCGGGCCTCGATCTCAGACCCGCCGGATCCGCAGCCCGGCCACCATGAGCACGAGGGCGGCGAACGCGGTCACCGTCCACATCAGCGCGAACACCGGCGCGTCGGCGCCGGCCTCGGTGTGCAGGGCGGCGAAGACCGCACCGCCGGTCGCGATGCCGAGAACCGAGCCGAGGACGTCGGAGAGGTTGAGCGAGGTGCTCGACTCGCCGTGCTGCTCGGGAGTCGACAGAGCGAGCATGAGCACCGAGGTCGTCGCCGTCGTGAGCCCCATCCCGAGACCCATCAGCGTGACCCCGACGAGAACCCCCCAGAACGGCAGTCCGGCGGCGGCCGTGGCGACGCAGCCGAGGATGCCGACGAGCAGGCCGGCGCCGCCGAGCACGATGAGCCGCTCCCGATGGCCGTCGTAGCGCGGGTTTCCCTGGATCCACGACCCACTGGCCCAGCCGACCGAGCCGATCGCGAGGACGAGCCCGGCCACGGTGATGCTCAGCCCGCGCTCGTTGACGAGGAAGAGTGGCACGAACGATGTCGTCCCGAAGAACGCGAAGGTGGAGAGGAGCCGGGCGGTCATGACCGAGGGCAGTCCGCGCCGGAGCACCCACATCCCAGCAGGGAGGAGGATCGGGGCGACGACCGCGACGCCGAGGACGCCGAGCAGACCGACGACGGTGCGCGGTGACCACTCGAGCACGAGCTCGTAGGTCCCGAGCTGCATGGCCCCGGCCGCCACGGCGAGGGCGAGACCCAGCCACGCCGCCCGCGCGTGCGCGGCCCGGTCGCGCCCGCTCGGACGCGCCCCCTCGCCGGCGGAGATGACGTGTCGGCGGCTCGCGAGGAGCGGCGCGATGACGAGGATCGGTGCGACGACGACCCAGAACACCCAGCGCCACGAGAGCGCTCCGGCGATCCACGCGGCGAGCGTCGGTCCGACGAGGCTCGGCAGGACCCACGCGGCCGAGATCATGCCGAACAGCCGCGGCCGGACGTCCTCGGGGAAGACGCGGCCGATGACGACGTAGAACACGACGACGAGCAGGCCCGCGCCCAGCCCGGCGCCCGCGCGACCGACGAGCAGCGTTGCCAGGCTGTTCGCCGCGCCGCAGACGAGCGAGCCGATCGCCAGCAGCGTCTGCCCGACGAACAGCGCCGGCAGCGGCCCGGACCGGTCCACCCACACGCCGGCCAGCACGATGCCGAGCAGCTGGGCGGTGAGCAGCACCGAGAACGCGAGCCCGTAGCTGCGGACCGCGTCGAGCTCGGCCGCGACCTCCGGCATCACCGTGGAGACCGCCATGGACTCGAAGGCGATCATCGTCACGAGCGCGAGGATCGAGACGGTGACGATCCGGTATGCGGGGGCGAAGGGCCCCTCGACCCGCGGCGGGGGCCGGTCGCGGGTCGTGCGGTCCGACGTGCCGGGGGTGGTCATGCCCCCTGCAGCCCGTGGCCGCGCTCGGCGAGGACCTCGGCGAGCAGGTCGATGCGGTCCGAGACGATGCCGTCGACGCCGAGGTCGAGCAGCCGGTGCAGCTCCGCGGCGTCCTCGATGTCCCAGCCGTGGAACCATACGTGGACGTGCTTGCCGAGACGGTGGGCCGCCCGGACCAGCCCCGGGGTGGCGACCTCGACGGTGCGGCCGCGGATGCGGTGCCGGGCGGGAACCTGCAGGGCCGGCGCCTCGGTCTGCAGCCAGCGGGCCAGGGGCCGGGGTGCCAGCCGCATCCGGACGATCTCCCCCTGGCCGGCCGAGGTCGCGACGCGGCCGCCGAGGAGTCTGCGCACCGTGCGGATCCGCTTGTCCGAGAAGGACGCCAGGCAGACGCGGTCGAGGGCGCCCATCCGCTGGAGGATGTCGATCGTCGGTCCGAGCGCCGAGTCGGCCTTGATGTCGATGTTGAGCGCCACGTCGGGCAGCTCCTCGAGCAGCTCGACGAGGCTCGGGATCGGCTCGGTGCCGCCGATGCGCGCCTGGGCGACCACCGCATACGGCAGCTCCGCGACGGCTCCGGTGGCGTCGGTCACGCGGTCCAGGCGCGGGTCGTGGAACGCGACGACCTCGCCGTCCGCGGTCGCGTGGACGTCGGTCTCGAGGTGGCGGTAGCCGAGCGCGACGGCGTTGCGGAACGCCGTCATGGAGTTCTCGATCCCCGCGTTCGGCGGGTACAGCGTGCCGCCCCGGTGCGCGAGGGCCAGCGGCCCCGCACCCGCGAAGAACGCGAACTCCGCAGCGGTCGCCATGCTCCAGACGTTAGTCCAGCGCGAACCACGCCGCAGAGTCGGCGGCCACGACGTCCGCCGGTGCTGTGGCCGGGTCGATCTCCGGGGCCGAGTGCACGAGCAGCCGGCCGTCGAACGGCACGGGCACGGACTCGGCGCTCTCGTTCAGGACGAGGCCGGTGCGGACCCCCGAACGACTGGTCACGACGTAGGCGAGCACCCCCTCCGGCGTCTCGACCTCGACGATCGAGCCGGCGGCGAGGTCACGCTCGCGGCGTAGACGGAGGAGAGCGCGGTACAGCTCGAGCGTCGACCCCGGCGTGCCGTCCTGGCGGTCCACGGCCAGTTCACCGTAGACCTCCGGCTGGGGCAGCCAGGTGTCGCCGCTCGGACCGAAGCCGAAGCTCGGGCCATCGGCTGTCCACGGCATCGGGATACGGCAGCCGTCACGTCCCAGCTTCGCGTGGTGGGTCCGGTGGTAGGTCGGGTCCTGCCGGACCTCGCCCGGCAGCCTCGTGTGCTCCGGGAGGCCGAGCTCCTCGCCCTGGTAGACGTAGGCGCTGCCCGGCAGACCGAGCATCAGCGTGGTCGCCGCCCGCGCTCGGCGCAGCCCGAGCTCGGCGTCCGGCTGGATGTCGTCCGGACCGATCCCGTTCGGCCGGTGGGTGGGGTCAGGCAGGCCGAAGCGGGAGGCGTGGCGCACCACGTCGTGGTTCGAGAGCACCCACGTCGTCGGCGCGCCGACCTCGTCGTTGCGCGCGTAGGAGTCGGCGATGACCGGGCCGAGACGCTCGGCGTCCCAGCCGGCCTCGAGGAAGTCGAAGTTGAAGGCCTGGTGCATCTCGTCGGGCCGGACGTAGCGGGCCAGCCGCGACGGCGGGCTGACCCACGCCTCCGCGCAGAGGATGCGGTCGGTCGAGGGGTCGCCGGGGGTGGCGTACTCGTCGAGGATCTCCCGCCAGCCGCGGTAGACCTCGTGGACCTCGTCCAGGTCCCACATCGGGCCGGTGCTGGAGTGGATGTGCTCGGGGACGAGCATCTCGCCGCCGTACGGCCAGCTCGGGAACGTCATGTCCTTGAAGAGGGAGTGGGCGACGTCGACCCGGAACCCGTCGACGCCCCGGTCCAGCCAGAAGCGCAGGTGGCCGTGGAAGGCGGCGACGACCTCCGGGTTGTGCCAGTTGAAGTCGGGCTGGGTCACGTCGAAGAGGTGGAGGTACCACTGACCGGGGGTGCCGTCCGCTTCCGTGACCCGGGACCAGCCGGGGCCGCCGAACACCGACAGCCAGTCCGAGGGCGGCTCGGAGCCGTCCGGGCCGAGCCCGTCGCGGAAGATGTACCGCTCACGCTCGGGGCTGCCCGGGGCCGCGGCGAGCGCGGCCTGGAACCACGGGTGCTCGCTCGAGGAGTGGTTGGGGACGAGGTCGATGATGACGCGCAGGCCGAGGTCGTGCGCGGTGGCGATGAGCCGGTCGGCGTCCTCGAGAGTGCCGAAGAGCGGGTCGATGTCCTCGTAGTCCGCGACGTCGTAGCCGGCGTCGTTCATCGGCGAGACGTAGAACGGCGACAGCCACAGCGCGTCGACGCCGAGCTCGCGCAGGTAGGGCAGCCGGTCGATGATGCCGGGCAGGTCGCCGACGCCGTCGCCGTCGCTGTCGGCCCAGGAGCGCGGGTAGACCTGGTAGATCACGGCCGTCCGCCACCAGGCGACGTCGCTTCCCTCGCGGGGAGGTCCGGCGTGCAACGGCGTTGGCTTCGGGCTCACAGGCTTCGGGCTGAGCGTGGTGTCGGTCACCGCGCCTATGCTTCCGGACGTCCGGTCGTACACCAAATGAGCTCAGGGGCGGGGCGTGTGGACGACCACGTCACGTCCGGCGACCAGGCTCGCCAGGCCGAGCGCGGCGGCCAGGGCGAGCATGAAGCCGGCCGGGGCCGCCCACCCGCCGGTCGTCTGGGCCAGCCAGCCGACGACGAACGGTCCGGCGGCGCCGACGAGGTAGCCCACGAGCTGACCCATCGACCCGAGCGCCCGCACGACGTGCTCGTCCCCGCTGCGCAGGACGATGAGGGTGAGGACGAAGGTGAACCCGGCCCCCTGGCCGAGTCCACCGAGGACCGTCCACAGCGGCCACAGGGCTGGTGCGACGATCAGCCCGACGAGGAACGTGCTCCACGACACCGCGATGGTCGCGCCGATCCAGCCCTGGCTGCGCCGCAGCCGGGTCAGCCCGGCGATGGTCAGGGCCGTGGGGATGGCGGTCAGTTGGAACATCCCGAGCGCCACGCCTGCGACGCCCGGGGTCACGTCGGCGCGGTCGACGAGGATCGACGGCAGCCACGTGGTGAGGGAGTAGTACAGCGCGGACTGGCTGCCGAAGGCGATCGCCAGCGCCCAGGCCAGCGGCAGCCGCCAGACGAAGCCGTCCCGGTGCGCGTGGGCCGGCTCCGCGACGTCGGCGGTATGCGCGACTCGCCTCTGCGGGTCCTCTCGCCGCACGACATGGAGCCACCAGCCGACCATCGCGACCGGCACCAGGACGGTCCACATCGCGAGCGCGCCGCGCCACCCGAACAGCTCGGCCGCGGGCACGGACAGCGCCGAGGTCGCCGTCGCGCCGACCGCCATCGTCGCGACGAAGTAGCCGGTGACCCTCCCGGCGCTCAGCCCGAAGTCGCGCTTGATGACGACGGGAACGAGCACGTTGGCGATCGTGATGCCGACGCCGATGACAGCCGTGCCGACCAGCAGCGTCGGGACGCCGGCGACGACCCGGCCCAGGGTGCCGACACCGATGAGGACGAGTCCGACGATGACTGCGCGCCCGGTCCCGAGACGTCGTCCGAGCATTGCCGCCATCGGGGCGGCGAGGGCGAACATCAGGACCGGCAGGCTCGTCAGGAGAGAGGCGCCGGCCTGGGTCAGACCGAGGTCGGCCGAGAGCTCGCCGATGAGTGGCGGCACCGCGGCGATCGCGCCCCGCATGGTGAACGAGACGAGGACGATCGCGAGGAGGATGAGTCCTCGGGACCGCCGGGCGGTCATGGGTTATCGGGGGCTGTGCCGTGAGGTGTCGTGCCGTGGCGCGTCTGGCCGTGGGCTGTCGCGGAGTCGGCGGTGTTGACGAGCATGTGCGCCGCCCGGAGAAAGTAGTCGAGCATCGCCTCGCGGTGCGCCTCGGGCAGGTCGACCCGCTCGACCGCCTCGACCATGTGACGCAGCCAGCGGTCGCGCATGTCGAGCGTGACCGGGTAGGGCGCGTGCCGCATACGCAGTCTCGGGTGTCCCCGCTCGTCGCTGTAGGTGCGCGGACCGCCGAAGTACTGCTCGAGGAACATCCGCAGCCTGCGCTCGGCGGGAGCGAGGTCCTGCTCGGGGTAGAGCGCGCGCAAAGCCTCGTCCCCGGCCACGCCCCGGTAGAACTCGTGGACGAGCTTCTCGAACGTGGGCGCGCCGCCGACCTGCTCGTAGAACGACTCCTCGCTCACGCTCCCGCACCCTGGGTCGTGAGCGGCGGAGGTGGAGGCTGGACGCCCCCCTCGTCGAGGGCGGCCTTGATGCGCTCGCGGAGCTCGCGCTGGACGCCGAAGTGCTCGTTGGCGGCGCACTTGGCGAAGGTGCGGATCGTCATGGTCGTGCCGACGATGGACTCGACGCCGACGACGTTGGGCTCCTCGAGCAGCTTGCTCCGCCACGCCGGGTCGGTGTCGAGCTCGTGCGCGACGCGCTCGATGATGGCGATGACGCGCTCGGCGTTCTCGGCGTAGGACACCGAGGTGTCGACCATCGCCACGGACCAGCCCTGCGACCGGTTGCCGATCCGGATGACCTCGCCGTTGCGGATGTACCACACGACGCCGTTGGCGTCGCGCAGCCGAGTGATCCGCAAGCCGACTTCTTCGACGGTGCCGATCGCCTCGCCGGTGTCGATGACGTCACCGACGCCGTACTGGTCCTCGAAGATCATGAAGACGCCGGACAGGAAGTCCTTGACCAGGCTCTGGGCACCGAAACCGAGGGCGACGCCACCGACGCCGGCGGAGGCCAGGACGGGCCCGAGCGGGAGGCCGAGGAGCGCCATCACGGTGAGGACCGCGATCGTCGCGATGGTGAAGGTGGTGATGGATCGCAGGAGCGATCCCAGCGTGCTGATCCGCTGGTTCTGCCGGTCCGGGTTGACGGCGGCTCGCTCGGGCCGCTCCTCGTCCGCCCGTCGATTGCGCGCCGTGACCGTCGCGACGATCCGGCCGATGGCCCGGTGCAGCAGCCACCGGCCGACGATCGCGGCCACGATGACGAGGACGATCCGCAGCCCGACCGTGATGAGCCACTCCTGGACGGTCGCGATCTCGATTGTCATGAGTCCTCCGCGTCCCTCTCCTGGGCGCGCAGCGCGCGTTCGACGGGGTCACGGTTCTCGGTGACGAGGCGCCGCAGGGACGGCTCGGCCTCGGTGTGCTCGGCGAGCCACGCGTCGGTGGCCTCGACGAGCTCACGCGAGGCCAGCGCCCGGGGGTAGAAGCCCTGGACGACAGCCTCGAGGATGGCGTGCGAACCCTTCTCCTCGACGTGCTGGAGCATGTCGTGGAAGCGCCCGATGTAGGGGCGCAGGAGCTCCGGGTCCGCGCCGGGACGCCCGAAGCCGAGCGCGATCGCGCCGACGACGGCATTGGGCAGGTCGTTGCCGACGACCGCGGCCTCCCACGCCTCGGCCTTGGCCGGCGCGGTCGGGCGGGCGGCCCGGGCCCGCGCCGCGCGCTCACGGCCGGTGGCGGTGTCCTCGCGCTCGCGCTCGTCCCGGATGGCGTCGGCGTCGGCGTTCCCGGCGGCGGTCATCGCGGTGAGCAGCGTCCAGCGCATCTCGAAGTCGACGACGAGGCCCTCGAGGGTGCGCGAGCCGTCAAGCAGGGCGGCGGCGAACGAGGTGTCGTCGCCCTGGCCGGTCACCGCGCAGGAGGCCATCACGAGCTGCAGCTGGGCGTCGCTGCCCGGCTCGGCTTCGGTCGCGAGCTGCCAGAACGCGTCACGCACCCGGACCCGGGTCTCCTCGCGGCGGGCCGGCTCGACATACGAGAACAGCGCCGTCTGCAGCTGCTGGATGAGGGTGCGCAGCAGGGTCGAGTCGGTCTCGCCGGGGACAGTCTGCAGGACGAGGTCGATGAAGGACCGGGCCCCCATCTCCGCGTCCCGGGTCATGTCCCACGCCGAGGCGAGGAAGAGCGCCCGGGGCAGGGACGAGGTGAAGCCGCGCGGGTAGGTCAGGCCGGTCTCGAGCGAGTGCCGGTCGAGGCGGATCTTGCAGTAGGCGAGGTCGTCGTCGTTGACGAGGAGCAGGTCGGGCATGGGTCGCCCGACCAGCTCGGGCACCCCCGTGCTCGCGCCGTCGACGTCGATCTCGATCCGGTCGGTGCGCTCCAGACGCCCCCGCTCCACCGCATACAGACCGATCCCGAGACGGTGCGGGCGCAGCGTCGGGTGGCTCTGCGGGGCGGTCTGCTCGATCACGGCCGAGGTGATCGTCCCGGAGTCGTCGATGTCGAGAACGGGGCGCAGGGTGTTCACACCGGCGGTCTCCAGCCACGCCGCCGACCAGGAGTGCAGGTCCCGACCGGAGGTGCGCTCGAGCTCGCGCAAGAGGTCGGCCAGGGTCGTGTTGCCCCACGCGTGGTCGGCGAAGTAGGCGCGCAGGCCGTCGCGGAAGGCCTCGCGGCCGACGTAGGCGACGAGCTGCTTGAGGACCGAGGCCCCCTTGGCGTAGGTGATGCCGTCGAAGTTGACCTCGACGTCACGCAGGTCGCGGATCTCGGCGACGATGGGGTGCGTCGTCGAGAGCTGGTCCTCGCGGTAGGCCCAGTCCTTCTCCATCGTCCCGAACGTCGTCCACGCGTCGGCCCACCGGGTGGCCTCCGCCTGGCAGGTCGTCGAGGCCCACTCGGCGAACGACTCGTTGAGCCAGAGGTCGTTCCACCATTTCATCGTCACGAGGTTGCCGAACCACATGTGCGCGAGCTCGTGCAGGACGGTCAGGGCGCGGCGCTCGACGAGCGCCTGCGGCACCTTGGAGCGGAAGACGTAGACCTCGTTGAAGGTCACGCAGCCGGCGTTCTCCATCGCGCCCATGTTGTACTCGGGCGTGAAGATCTGGTCGTACTTCTCGAACGGGTACTCGCAGTCGAACTCCTCCTCGAAGAACGCGAAGCCGCGCTTGGTCACGTCGAAGATGTTGTCGGCGTCGAGGTAGGGCGCGAGGGACTTGCGGCAGAAGATCCCGAGCGGCACCTCGCCGCGGCGGCTGGTCACGCTGTCGCGGACGACGTCGTAGGGTCCGGCTACCAGGGCGGTGATGTAGCTCGAGATCCGCGGGGTCGGGGCGAACCGCCACACCGTGCGCGCCCCGCCGTCGGGTCCGGCGCCGGTCGGCTCCGGCTCGGGGGTGGGGGAGTTGGAGATCACCTGCCAGTGCGCCGGTGCGGTGACGTGCAGCTCGAAGCTCGCCTTGAGGTCGGGCTGCTCGAACACCGGGTACATGCGGCGGCTGTCGGGCACCTCGAACTGGCTGTACAGGTAGACCTCGCCGTCGACCGGGTCCACGAAGCGGTGCAGGCCCTCGCCGGTGTTCGTGTATGCGCCGGTCGCCCTGATCGTGACCGTGTTCTCGGGTGCCAGTCCGGGGAGCCGGACCCGGGAGTCCGCGAAGTGGTCCGCGGGGTCGAGGGAGGCGCCGTTCAGCACGATCTCGTCGACGGACTCGCCGACGAAGTCGACGAAGGTCTCGGCTCCTTCCTCGGCCGTGAAGGCGATGGTGCTCGCCGTCGCGAACGTCTTCTCGTCGGTGGTCAGGTCGAGCTCGATCCGGTAGGTCGAGACCGAGACGAGAGCGGAGCGGGTGGACGCCTCGTCGCGGGTCAGGTTGGTGCCGGGCACGGGTGGAGATCTCCTTCGGGGCGGTGCTGTGAAAGGCCCAGCCATCCTTCCACGAGCCAGGACGGCGACGTGCATCGTGATTGGATGGGCGCCATGACTGCGAGCACTGCTTCCGTCTCCGACACGAGTGATGACACTGCGCACGACGACACCTCGCGCGACGACACCTCGCGCGATGCCGCCGAGTTCTGGTTCGACCCGCTGTGTCCGTGGGCCTGGATGACCTCCCGCTGGATCATGGAGGTCGAGAAGGTCCGTCCGATCGACGTCACGTGGTCGGTCATGTCCCTGTCCGTGCTCAACGAGGGCCGGGACCTCCCCGAGGACTACCGGGCCATGCTCGACAACGGCTGGGGCCCGGTGCGGGTGGTCATCGCGGCCGCGAAGGAGCACGGACGCGACGTGGTCAAGCCGCTCTACGACGCCATGGGGGAGCGCATCCACCATCAGGGCATGCAGGACCTCACCGCCGTCGTCGAGCAGGCGCTCGCGGAGGTGGGACTGCCGGCCGAGCTCGCCGACGTCGCGTCCGGTGACTCGGTCGACGACGAGCTGCGAGCCTCGCACGCGAGGGCGATGGAGCTCGTCGGCGACGACGTGGGCACGCCCGTCATCGCCGTCAACGACGTCGCGTTCTTCGGTCCCGTCGTGACCCCCGCCCCCAAGGGGGAGGCGGCCGGACGGCTGTGGGACGGCTGCGTCCTCGTCGCCGGGACCGAGGGCTTCTTCGAGCTCAAGCGGACTCGCACCGTCGGTCCGATCTTCGACACGACCGACTGAGAGGGCGGCCATGACGCGTGTCCACATCGGTGGCGACCACGCCGCGTACGACCTGCTGAACGATCTCGTCGACATCCTCGCGACCGACGGCCACGACGTCGTCAACCACGGGCCGTTCGAGTTCGATGCGGAGGACGACTACCCGGTCTTCGTCCTTCGCGCGGCCGAGGCGGTGGCCGCCGACCCGGATTCCTTCGGTGTCGTGCTGGGTGGGTCCGGCAACGGCGAGCAGATCGCCGCGAACAAGGTCGCCGGGGTGCGCGCCGCGCTGTGCTACTCCGACGAGCTGGCTCGCCTGGCGCGTGAGCACAACGACGCCAGGGTGATCTCCATCGGTGCGCGGATGAACACCGTGGAGCAGGCCCGCACGATGGTGCGCACATTCTTGTCGACGCCCTTCAGCGAGGGTGAGAGACACAGCCGGCGGCTCGCGATGATCGCCGCCTACGAGTCCGACGGGACACTGCCCGAACCCGCTGAGTGACTTCTGCGCACTGTGACCGCCGTGGGCGATGGACGCGGGTCACTCCGGCGCACCGTCGGAGACGCCGAATACATCGCCAACAGCCCTGACCCGGCTCGGATCTCGAACGATGCGCTTCGGCGCCGTTACCGTTTCGTGTCCGACGGCCTTTCGCTCGGCAGCGCGCGCCCGTAGCATGACCTTCGTCCCTGGCTACCGTCACGAAGGTGTGTTAATGATCGTCGACCACGAGCTGACGACGGACGCGCGCATCGCGCGACTGCCCGCCGTTCGCACCGTGCGAACGGTCCGCCGAGCCCTCGGCCCCATGGGCACCCAGCTGCTGGTCCTGACGATCACGCTGATCTGGACGGCCGTGACCTTCTACGGTCTGGTGGTCCACGAGCCACACACACCGTGGGCGTCACTCATCGCGATCGCCGTCTTCGCCGGGCTGTTCCTCGCCCCGCGCTATCTCATCGTCGCCTACGCGACGCTCCTGGCCGCCATGCTGTCCGCGCGGTTCGTCTTCGACAACACCAAGCCGGCCTTCCTCGGCGCGCTCGTCGTCTTCCTCGCCGTCGCGTCCCTGATGTTCTGGGTGGCCCGGTCCAGGGCGCGTATCGGGGTGCAGGGGATCGGCGGAGACCGGATCCTCGTCGACCTGCGCGACCGGCTCCGCCGGATGGGGGAGCTGCCGGCTCTGCCGCGTGGCTGGTCGGCCGAGTCGGCCGTCTACAGCGCAAACGGTGACTCGTTCTCCGGCGACTTCGCCGTCGCCTCGCTCAACCCGTCCTCCCAGCGTCTCGAGGTCGCGCTCGTCGACGTGAGCGGGAAGGGCACCAAGGCGGGCACCCGGTCGCTGCTCCTCTCGGGCGCCTTCGGCGGACTCCTGTCGGCCGTCTCACCCGACGAGTTCCTCGGTGCCGCCAACGGCTTCCTCGGTCGACAGAAGTGGCGTGAAGGTTTCGCCACCGCGGTCCACGTCGCCGTCGACCTCGAGACCGGCGCCTACTCCGTCGGATCCGCCGGCCACCCACCCGCGCTGCACCTGTGCGCCTCGTCCGGCGGCTGGTCGATGGTCCCGGCCGGCGGCCCGCCGCTCGGCATCGTCGACGATTTCCACTACCGCCGCGTCGAGGGTGTCCTCGCCAAGGGCGATGCCCTCATGCTCTACACCGACGGACTCATCGAGGACCGCGACAGCGAGCTCGACGACGGAATCGACCGTCTGCTCGGCCAGGCCGAGCGGGGCCGATCCGTCGGGTTCTCCGGACTGGCGGACCATGCATGCCGCGTCGCCCGCTCGGGATCCTCCGACGACCGCGCCGCGGTCGTCATCTGGCGCGAGTGACGGTCCACGGCACTGAAGGCCCCGCGCGTGACTGGATCCGCTCGTACGCGGCCCGGCGCGGGCGCCGCTCGGCCCTGACCCAGGAGCGGATGGCGCGCTTCCTCCCGCAGCGACGGATCCCCGAGGGTCCCCTCGACCAGGAGGCCGCGTTCGGGCGGGTCGCTCCGTTGGTCCTCGAGATCGGGTGCGGCCACGGAGCGGCGGCCATCGCATACTGCCGGACCCACCCGGACCACGACCTGCTGGCGGTCGACGTGCACACCCCGGGCGTCGCCCGGATGATGGCGGCCGCCGACGAGGCCGACGTGCCGAACCTGCGGGTCGCGATGGGGGACGCTGTGTTTCTGCTGCGGGACCGGCTGACACATGGATCGCTGCACGCGGTTCACCTGTTCTTCCCCGACCCGTGGCCCAAGAAGGGGCACGCCAAGCGACGGTTCGTCTCGGCGCTCACTCTCGACCTGATCGCAGACCGACTCGCTCCCGGCGCGGCGCTGCTCGTCGCGACCGACCAGGACCACTACGCCGAGCACACGCTCGCTGCGCTCGAGGGGCACGATGGGCGCTGGGACGTCGTCGTGGGGGAGCGGCCGACGTGGCGACCGACCGACGGCTTCGAGGCCAAGGGCCTGCGCGCCGGACGCGTCATCCACGACATCCGCGCGACACGTCCTGGCTGATCCGCGTTTGGTGCGAAGTCATCAGTTCGGCGTGATGTCTCGCACCGGTGGGGGGCGCAACGCACCGGTTGCCGGGTCTGTCGGGGTAGCCGGACGCCGACGTCACGTTCCGCCCTCCTTCGTCGGGTGGTCCGCTCCGTCTCCCGGCATCCGGCTCCCCGACAGCAGGACGAAGTCGACGCTGGCGCGTCGCTTCGTCCTCGCCGTCGGGGTAGCCGGATTTGAACCGGCGGCCTTCCGCTCCCAAAGCGGACGCGCTACCAACCTGCGCCATACCCCGGTGCCGAGCGGGCGCATCATCGTGTGGAGCCCGACGAAGCGGGGACCGATGGACGATTTCACCGAGCGCGGCAGCGGCCATTAGGCTAGCCCTTGCTGTCAGTGCGGCCAAACGGCTGCTCGACCGCGCCCGCGGGTGTAGCTCAATGGTAGAGCCCCAGTCTTCCAAACTGGCTACGCGAGTTCGATTCTCGTCACCCGCTCCATCCCGGGCCCGACCCCCTGTCAGGGTCCCTGCCGATACCCGATCCCAACCCTGGAGTTCCTGCTGTGAAGAGCGACGCCGAGAAGCTCAGCCCGACCCGCGTCAAGATGACCGTCGAGGTCCCTTACGACGAGCTCAAGCCGAGCATCGACGCCGCCTACAAGACCATCGGATCCCAGATCCAGGTGCCCGGTTTCCGCCGCGGCAAGGTCCCGGCCCGCATCATCGACCAGCGCATCGGCCGTGGCGCCGTCCTGCAGGAGGCCGTCAACGAGGCGATGCCGCAGTTCTTCGGTCAGGCCATCGAGGAGCAGCAGGTGCGCGCCATAGGTCAGCCGAGCGTCGAGATCACGCAGGTCCCCCTCGAGGAGGGCCAGGAGCTCACCTTCACGGTCGAGACCGACGTCCGCCCCGAGGTCGAGCTGCCGAGCCTGGACGACCTCACCCTCGAGGTGGCCGACGCCGTCGCCGACGACGACGAGGTCGAGGAGCGCCTGACGACCCTGCGCGAGCGCTTCGGCAGTCTCGTGGGTGTCGAGCGGGCCGTCGAGGACGGCGACTTCGTCTCCATCGACCTCAGCGCGTCCGTCGACGGCGAGGAGGTCGACTCCGTCTCCGGTGTCTCCTACGAGGTCGGCTCCGGCAACATGCTCGAAGGCATGGACGAGGCGTTGGTCGGGCTCAGCGCCGGCGAGAGCAAGGACTTCACCGCGCCGCTCGCCGGTGGCGACCGCGCCGGTCAGGTGGCCGACTGCACCGTGACGGTCCAGTCCGTCAAGGTCCGCGAGCTGCCCGAGGCCGACGACGAGTTCGCCCAGATGGCGTCGGAGTTCGACACCCTCGAGGAGCTCAAGGCGGATCTGGTGAACCAGGCCGAGCAGGCGGCGAAGTACCGCCAGGGCATCGAGGCCCGCGACAAGCTCGTCGAGCACCTTCTCGAGGTCGTCGACGTGCCCGTCCCGGATGCCATCGTCGAGGCCGAGGTGCACTCGCACCTCGAGGGCGAGGGTCGGCTCGAGGACGACGAGCACCGCGCCGAGGTCGACGAGAGCACCCGCCGCTCGCTCAAGCTCCAGTTCATCCTCGACAGCCTCGCCGAGAAGAACGACGTGCGAGCCGAGCAGGGCGACCTCGTCGAATACCTCATCATGCAGGCCCAGCAGTACGGCATGGACCCGAACCAGTTCGCCCAGGCCGTCGACCAGCAGGGTCAGATCCCGGCCATCGTCGGTGAGGTCACCCGCCGCAAGGCGCTCGCCTCGCTGCTCGAGTCCGTCAGGATCACCGACGCCAGCGGCAACCCGGTCGACCTCGACGCGCTCGTCCCGGGTGGCGAGGACGACGAGCTCGAGGACTCCGAGCCGGACGATGAGGTCGACGTCGTCGACGCCGAGGTGAGCGACGAGACCACGGACGCAGACGCCGCCGTCGAAGACACCGCCGCCGCAGACGACACCGAATCGAAGGCCTAGGACTTGGCCGACGTCCTCGACACCGAGACCGCAATGCGGGCCCGCCGGGCCCGCATTGCGGTTTTCGTCGTCTTCACCCTCGCCGGCATCGGGTTCGCTGCGGTGGCCTCGCGCATCCCTGACATCCGCGACGCCTATGAGGTGAGCCCGCAGTCACTCGGCATCATCCTGCTCTCGCTGTCCGTGGGCTCGGTCATCGGACTGCCGATCGCCGGAAGGATCGCAGCGCGCATCGGTCAGGCCAATGCCGTGCTCCTCGGGCTCGCCATGTCGAGCACCGGCCTGGCGACCATCGCCGTCGCGGTCCAGGTCATCGCGCCCCAGCCGGCGCTGATGCTCGGCTTCTTCCTCACCGGGTCGGGGGTCGGGATCTGGGACGTCGCGATGAACATCGAGGGCGCCGCCGTCGAGCGCGCTCTCGAGGTGTCGGTGATGCCGCACTTCCATGCGGCGTTCTCCGCCGGAACCGTGGCGTCGGCCCTCTTCGGCGCGATGCTCTCGTGGCTGGGGGTGCCGGTCTCGGTGCACCTTCTCGTCGTCGTCGCCATGCTCGGCCTGATGGGGCTCTGGGCGACCCGGTCGTTCCTGCCGCGCCGCGTGGCCGAGGCCCTCGACCCGGGCGCGGAGGACGGCGCCGGTGACCAGCGCATACCCGCTCCGGAGCGGCAGCGCTCGGCCTGGACCGAGCCGCGCACCCTGCTCATCGGGGTCCTCGTGCTCGCGGCCGCGTTCACCGAGGGTACGGCCAACGACTGGCTCGCCGTCGCCCTCGTCGACGGCTACGGCCTGAGCAACGCGGCCGGCGTCTTCGGGCTCGCCGTCTTCCTCAGCTTCATGACCGCGGGACGCATCATCGGCACCCGCTGGCTGGACGCCTACGGACGGGTCCCGGTCCTGCGGGTCCTCTTCGTCGTCGCCGCGGTCGGCGCCGGGCTCGTCGTCTTCGGCAACGCCGTCCTCGCGTTCGTCGGAGCCGCCCTCTGGGGACTGGGCGCCAGCCTCGGGTTCCCGGTGGGGATGTCCGCCGCAGCCGACGAGGAGGACAGGGCACCGATGCGCATCTCGGTCGTCGCGACGATCGGGTACATGGCGTTCATCGCCGGCCCGCCGCTGCTCGGCTTCCTCGGCGAGCACGTCGGGGTGCTCCGCGCCCTGTCCGTCGTGGGCGCACTCGCGCTGCTCGCACTCCTCGTCGTGCCCGCCGTCCGTGAGCCGGAGCCCGAGCCGGAGCGGCTCGACGCCTGATCGCGGAACGACCGCCCGCGTCGACCACCGGCCGCAGGCCGCTGTCTGCCCAGGGCGGACACCGCGAGAAGTCGGGAGTATCCGGGGTGGAGCGGGCGTTAGGGTCGATCGAAAGCTGCGACCCCACGGATGAGGAGACCTCGCGTGACTTCCCCTGACCTGGCCAACGGCCAGGGCCCCTCGCTGGGCCTTGACGACCACATCTTCAACCGGCTCCTCAAGGAGCGGATCATCTTCCTCGGCTCGGACGTGCGCGACGACAACGCCAACGCCATCTGCGCGCAGATGCTGCTCCTCGCCGCGGAGGACCCGGAGAAGGACATCTGGCTCTACATCAACAGCCCAGGCGGCTCGGTGACCGCCGGCATGGCCATCTTCGACACCATGCAGTGGGTCCCCAACGACGTCGCCACCGTCGCGATGGGCATGGCCGCGTCGATGGGCCAGTTCCTGCTCTCGGCCGGCACCCCCGGCAAGCGGTATGCGACGCCCCACGCCCGCGTCATGATGCACCAGCCGTCGGGCGGCATCGGCGGAACCGCCTCGGACATCAAGATCCAGGCCGAGCAGATGCTGCACATCAAGAAGCAGATGGCCGAGCTCATCGCCCAGCACACCGGTCAGACCCTCGACCAGATCGAGCGCGACTCGGACCGGGACCGGTGGTTCACCGCCGAGGAGGCCAAGGAGTACGGCTTCGTCGACCACGTCATCACCAACGCGACCCAGGCCGGCGGCACCGACGAGAACCCGGTCACATCGTGAGCAGCGGACCGACGCGACCCGAACGAGCACAGGAGATCTCGATGAACCACGCCATGCCGCTCGGCCCGCAGGGCCGGCTCGCCGTCCCCGGTGCGAGCAGCCGATACATCCTGCCGCAGTTCGAGGAGCGCACGTCCTACGGGATGAAGCGCCTCGACCCCTATACCAAGCTCTTCGAGGACCGCATCATCTTCCTCGGTGTGCAGGTCGATGATGCGAGCGCCGACGACATCATGGCCCAGCTCCTCGTGCTCGAGTCGCAGGACCCGGACCGCGACATCCTCATGTACATCAACAGCCCGGGCGGCTCGTTCACGGCCATGACGGCCATCTACGACACGATGCAGTACATCCGCCCCGACGTGCAGACCTTCGTCATCGGCCAGGCCGCCTCGGCCGCCGCGGTCCTGCTCGCCGCCGGAGCGCCCGGCAAGCGGTATGCGCTGCCCAACGCCCGCATCCTCATCCACCAGCCGGCACTCGCCGGAGGCGACTACGGTCAGGCGTCCGACATCGAGATCCAGGCCAACGAGGTGCTCCGGATGCGGACCTGGCTCGAGGAGACCCTGGCCCACCACACCAACCGGACGCCCGAGCAGGTCAACGAGGACATCGAGCGCGACAAGATCCTCTCGGCCGCCGAGGCCAGAGACTACGGGCTCATCGACACCGTGCTCGAGTCCCGCAAGGCGAGCTTCCAGACCTGACCCGCAGACAGCCTCGAGGACTCGATCTCGACAACCTCATCTCGACGACCGCCCCGGGAACCGACGGGGCGGTCGTCGCGTCTGACCCGCATGGACACGACAGTGAGCCGACAGCGTCGTCGGCTGCTCCGCACCCCTGTACTCCTTGTGGTCGCCGCCCTCCTGGCGGTCCTCGCGCCCCAGACCTGCGCGGCGTGCTCGTGCCTCGCGATGACGTTCGAGGAGGCGAGCGCGCAGGCGGACGTCATCTTCGTCGGCACGGTCACGAGCCGCGACGCCGCACCGAACGGTGAGTTCGGGGCCATGCTCGACTACACCTTCGAGGTCGGCGACGTCTACAAGGGCGGTCCGGTCGCTCAGGACGCGGTCGTGCGAACCGCCGACAACAGCGCGGCGTGCGGGTTCCCCTTCGAAGAGGGAGGGACCTATCTGGTCATGGCGTCGTCGTCGGCCGACGGGCTCGAGACGAACCTGTGCACGGGCAGTGCAGGTCTGGCCGACGTCCCCGACTCCGACCTCGACGCCCTCGGCGCGCCCCTCGCGCCGGTCGCCGGACCACCGGCTGCCGACGGAGACGCCGGCCCGTCGGGATGGGCCGTCACGCGCACCGGCTGGCTCTGGCTCGGTGCCGGTGTGGCCGCCGCGGCGGTGGGCACCCTGATCCTCGCGTTGCGCCGCCCCTGGCAGGGCACCGCCCGCACGACCTGAGCCACGATCGAGGTGCTTCTGCCGCGGCGAGGCGCTGTCCGCTGAGAGCGGACAGAGCCGGACTCGCGGGCCGATTGGCGGTTTCATTGAGGGGTAGCGCCGCGTCGGGCAGGTACCGTCGGGGATACGCCGAAGCCACGGGCACGTCCGGATCAGCATTGATCAGCACGGATCAGGATCCTCGAAGCCTCGGTGGAGGAGAGCAGGCCAGCGAGAGGACGATCAGGAGATGGCACGCATGGGTGAGGGCAGCGACCTGCTCAAGTGCTCCTTCTGCGGCAAGTCCCAGAAGCAGGTGAAGAAGCTCATCGCCGGCCCCGGCGTCTACATCTGCGACGAGTGCATCGACCTCTGCAACGAGATCATCGAGGAGGAGCTCGCCGAGGGAACGGACTTCACCTTCGACGAGCTGCCCAAGCCGCGCGAGATCTACGACTTCCTCGAGAAGTACGTCGTCGGCCAGGACAAGGCCAAGCGGGCGCTGTCGGTGGCGGTCTACAACCACTACAAGCGGATCCAGGCCGAGGAGAACCCGACCGGCAAGCGCGACGCCGACCACGTCGAGATCGCCAAGTCCAACATTCTCCTGGTCGGCCCGACCGGCTGCGGCAAGACCTACCTCGCGCAGACCCTCGCCCGGCGCCTGAACGTGCCGTTCGCGATGGCCGACGCCACGGCGCTCACCGAGGCCGGATACGTCGGTGAGGACGTCGAGAACATCCTCCTCAAGCTCATCCAGGCCGCCGACTACGACGTCAAGAAGGCCGAGACCGGCATCGTCTACATCGACGAGATCGACAAGATCGCCCGCAAGAGCGAGAACCCGTCGATCACTCGCGACGTCTCCGGCGAGGGCGTCCAGCAGGCGCTGCTGAAGATCCTCGAGGGGACCACCGCGTCGGTGCCGCCCCAGGGCGGGCGCAAGCACCCGCACCAGGAGTTCATCCAGATCGACACGAGCAACGTGCTCTTCATCGTCGGCGGTGCCTTCGCCGGACTCGAGCGCATCATCGAGGCGCGCACCGGCAAGAAGGGCCTCGGCTTCGGGTCCGAGCTGCACATGCCCAAGGACGCCGGCGAGAGCTTCGACGAGATCCGACCCGAGGACCTCATCAAGTTCGGCCTCATCCCCGAGTTCATCGGCCGCCTCCCGGTCGTCACGAGCGTCACCCCGCTCGACCGGGACGCGCTCGTCGAGATCATGACCGGCCCTGCTAACGCGCTCGTCAAGCAGTACCACCGGATGTTCGACCTCGACGGGGTCGAGCTCGTCTTCGAGGACGAGGCGATCGATGCGATCGCCGACCTGGCCCTGCTGCGGGGAACGGGTGCCCGTGGCCTGCGGGCGATCATGGAGGAGGTGCTGTTGCCGGCGATGTTCGACGTCCCGAGCGACGACGGCATCGCGAGCGTGGTCATCACCAAGGACGTCGTCGACAACAACGTGCTGCCGACGATCGTCCGCCACGAGCCGGCCCCCAAGCGGACCCGCAAGCGCTCCGCCTGAGCGCAGCCCACCTGGTCGCGCTCACCTCTGGCCCTGACCCGAGACGTCGGCAAGGATAGGGGAGTGGCTCCCACCGCATACCGGCTCGCCAACGGCGACACCGGGCCGCGCCAGCAGAGCAACCTGACCTGCGGGTCGGCCTGTCTGACCGTGGCCCGGATGCTCGTCGACCCTGTCTTCGCGCAGTGGATCGCGACGGGGGAGGGCGCCCGCCCGGGCTCGCCGAAGGGCGACTCGCCCGCGGCCCGGTTCGCCGCCTACGAGCAGGTCGTGCACCGCCGGACGAACCGTCTCGCGCTGGACCGGGCGGGGCTGAACCTGCCATGGCCGCGGTTCCTCGGAACCCCGCCGTGGGGCGCCAAGCGCGAGCTCGAGCTCGGCGCGGCAAAGAGTGGGACCGACTATGACATCGTCGTGCTGCGGCCGCTGCCGCAGGAGACGCTCGCCAAGGTGTTCGACCGCCTCAACGCCGTCGTCACCGACGGGATGCCGGCGCTGCTGTACGTCGGCTCGGCGACCATGCCGCGGCACGTGCTGCTCATCCTGCCGGGCAACGGCGACGACCGCCTCGACATCTACGATCCAGCGGACGGGTCGGTGCGGGCGCGGAGCGTGCGCAGCTTCGCCACGCATGAGCTGGGGCTGTCGGGGTGGGACGTGCCGTGGTTCGTGGTCGCGCCGACCGGTCCGCGTGCGGTCCGCCACGGCGTCCTCAGCAGGGGGTATGCGCGACTCGCCGAGGTCGACGCCTCACCTGCGTGAGAGATCCGAAGCAGGCCGGCGACGGTGGTCAGTCACGAGGGTTCCGGTGCGGGGATGACCACGACGGGGCAGTAGGCCAGGCGGGCGGTGTACTCGCTGATCGAGCCGAGGGCCGTGTGCATGATGGACTCCACGCCGTGCGCGCCGACGACCAGGAGGCTCGCCCGGGAGGACGCGTCCACGAGAATGTGCTCGGGTCGGCCTGCGACCACGTGGAACGAGACCGGCGGTTCGCCGTCGTGGTCGGCGAGAACCGTCGTTCTGGCCTCCTCTTGGATCATCTCGGCCTTCTGGCGGCCGCCGTCCTTCTCATCCTCCGTGAAGGCGGTGATGACCTCCACCGAGCCGCCGCGCAGCCGGGCCTCGGTGAGCGCGAACCGCAAGGCGTCGTGCGAGCGGTCCGTGCCGTCCAGTCCTACGACGAGCAGTTCGTTCGGCATGTGACGTCCTCTCCTGACGGTGCCTGTCCCGGCTGCGGTTCAGCCGGGCTTGGGCCCACTCGCCATGCTAGCCAGCCGGGCCTCGTCCGCCGCAGCCGCACCTCGACCACTCGTCATCAGCTGCGCGCCGCCGCCGTGGCCGCATCGCGGGCCGGCGTGGGAGGTGGGCTCGGGGACGGGGTTCCCCCGATGGCGCGGAGCAGCTCGATCAGGCGCAGCCCGGCGGTGAGTGTGAGGCAGGCGGCCAGGAGGGCGATGACGACTGCGAGGTCGGGTGCCCAGGTCCACAGTCCTCCCCACCCGACGCTCGACGCGGGCAGCAGGACGAGAGCGGCGGCGAGGAGCGACCTCAGCACCACGCCGACCCAGCGTCGGGTCCGGTGCGATGGACGAGGACGACGGGCAGCGCGCACGGCTCGGACCACCCCCATCATGGCCGCTCCCACGAGGAGCGCTGCAGCGATGTCGAAGCCGAGGTAGAAGCGCTGAAGGGACGGCAGGTCGACGATGGGTTGGTCGAGCGCGGCGTGGGCGACGTTGCGCGTCACCCGGTCGGTGATGGCCGGGTTGCCCGGCACGGGCATCTCGTGACCGGCGTTGACGACAGTGGCGACCGCCGTGCCCTGCGCGGGCGCGATGAGCAGCAGGGTGGTGGTGTCGGGGGTGTTGCCGGGATGGAAGACGATGTCGTCGCCCCACGGGCCTCCGCGGAACCAGCCCATCGCATAGGAGGACGCCTGCCCGTCGGCCCAGGGTCCGAGGGTGGCGTCGGCCGCCGGGGTGAGCATGAGGTCGAGGCCCTCGGCCGAGACGACACGGGTGCCGTCCGCGGAGACGCCACCGGAGATGAGCATCGCCAGGTAGCGGCCGAGGTCCTCGGCGGTCGACACGAGGTAGCCGGCTGCCAGAGTGGCCTCGCGCCGGACCGGCTCGGTCGCGACGGGCCAGCCGAACCAGAACCGGTGTCCCCTGCTCAGCTCGTCAGCGGGTGTCGAGGTTGGCGCGGCGTGGCTGTCGGTCATCTGCAGCGGCTCGAAGATCCGTTGCTCAACGTAGTCGCCGTAGGCGAGGCCGGAGGCGCGTTCGACGACGAGACCGGCGAGGACGTAGTTGACGTTGGCGTACCGCCAATGCCTGCCGGGTGCCGAGACGAGGCGGGCCTGGTCGAGCTCGGCGACCGTATCCAGCGGCGTCCCGTCGGCGGCGGAGGCGAGCAGCGGACCCCCGGCCAGGTCGTCCAGTCCGCTGGTGTGGTGGAGGAGGTGCCGGACGGTGATGGCGTCGACCGGCTCCCCGGGGGACAGCTCGAGCTCGGGCACGTATCGGCGAACCGGGGCGTCCAGGTCCACCCGACCGGCGTCGACGAGCTGCATCACGGCCAGGGCCGTGAAGGACTTGGTGGCGGAGCCGATGACGAAGGGGGTGTCCGCCGTCGTCGTCCGGCCGTCACCGGTACCGCCAACGCCTGTGGCACCGACCCGCCCGTCGGAGACGACCGCGACGGCGCCACCCGGAATGCCCACGGCGTCGAGCTCGGACTGCAGCGTACTCGCTGCCCGATCGAGGGCCGCCGGCGAATCGGAAGCACCGGCCGTCGGAGCAGGGAGGGCGAGAAGCAGCGTGGCCACTGCCGCGAGCAGCGCCCGTCCCGCCCCGAGGCCGGAGAGCCTCATGACGGCCGCTTCAGCTCCACCGCCCGGTCCGTTGTGGTCGCGGGTCGACCGGTGCGTGCGTCGTCGCGGGATGGCAGGACCACATCGACGGCACCCGTGCCAGGGGTCAGCATCGTGCGGCGCTGCACGAGGACGATGACGACGGCGACGATGACGAAGCCGAGCATGTCCCAGGGCTGGGCGTCCGGCCAGGCCGGACCGTTCATCTGCGCGTGGAAGACGGCGGCGACGAGCAGGCTGCCGCGGGCGGCGTTGAACATCGGCGTGAGGATCACCGAGATCGCGACGACGCCGAAGAAGAACGGCCAGTAGCTCCAGGCGGACTGTTTCGTCCCGGACATGAGGAAGGCCGGCGTGTGCCAGAGTGCGGCGACAGCGCCGACGATGAGCGCGGACCAGAGCGGGGCGAATCGGCGTTGCAGGAGTGGCAGAGCGATGCCCCGCCACCCCAGCTCCTCGATGGGCCCGATGAGGAAGGCCGGGATGAGGGCGGGCAGCACGCCGACCCAGGGGTCGAAGGGGAAGTCGGTCGCGGTGCCGTTGACCGCCGCGCCGGCGTAGAAGACCGCCGGCATCCCCAGGAGAAGGAGGAGCCACCATCCGAGGCTCATCCGCCACAACGTGAGCCTGCGCAGGAATCCCTTGAGACCGCGCACGCCGTAGTGCCGCCACACCATGACGAGGGCGACGAAGCCCGGCGAGTAGACCATGAGGACGAAGACGGGGTTGGTGTACCCCATCGGTCCGAAGACGGACTCGATCGGGTCGAGGAAGAGCATGACCAGCATGCCCAGACCCCAGGTCACCGCGAACGTGGCGGCGAAGAACCACCACACTGACCGTGGGGTCATGTCTCCGTGCCGCGTCGTTGGCGGTCCCGCCACCTGTGGCGCGGGGGAGGATGTGCGGGTTTCGGAGAGCGCCTTGTGGGTCATCGTTCGACCTTCTCGGCCCGTCGGGCCATTGACTACGACCGGGCCGGCGGACCGGAGTGTCAACGCGCACTGACCCGGCACCTACGACGCTACTCGCGCAGGTCGCCACGGCTCGGGAAGGGTGGGGGAGACCACACCCGCGTTGCGGCGCGTCCCAGGGTCTCTGTGTGTACGCGGCGGCCTTCGAAGGGGGACCCTGGGGAGATGTTCGTGAGGGTGTGGCAGTACGAGGTCCGAGGCGGCCGTGAGGCTGAGTTCCTGCGCGTCTACGGCGGCGACGGGACATGGGCTCGGTTGTTCGCCCGGTCCGATGGCTTCCGCGGAACCGAGTTGTTCCGTAGCGTCAGCGATCCCAGGGCTTTCCTGACCGTGGATCGGTTCACGAGTGAGCAGGAGTTCCGCTGGGTGCTCGAGCGGTACGGCGAGCGGTATGCGGCGGTGGACGACGCTGCGGCAGCGCTCACTGTGAGCGAACATGAGATCGCGACAGGCACTCAGCCATAGACCTGGCCTCGGTGCGCACCGACCGGCCGTCACACCTCGATGTCGAAGAAGGCCTGATCGTCCTGCAGAACACGCACGGTGAGCTGCCCGGGATGCCGGGTCTGCAGCCTGTGCGCCTCATGCAGTGCCGCTCGCAGCGCTTTGCGGCGTTGGGGCAGCGTGCGCTCCACTGAGCAGTTGAACCAGACCGTGAAGGGTCGCGCATCCATCAGTCGGGTCTCCAGGAGGGTCTTCACGACGGACGGGTTCGGGTTGGCGTGGGCGCCGTCGGCGCAGAACACATAGTGGTCGGCGAGCACACGGCTGGCGAATCCTCTACTCAGGTTGTGCTCCGACCCATGGTGCTGCACCTTGACGACGCTGCACCGGAAAGGATCGCCGTCCTCGAAACAGCCGGCCGCCTCAAGGCCGTCCAGAATCTCCTCCTCGGCCGCGTCGCCGGTGAGGAGCAGGGTGTGCCCGTCCTCCTCCACGAGCAGCGTGATCGACGCCCGGTTGGGCGGAGACACAGCACTGGGTCGGGTCTTCTCGATGATGGCTGGTTCAGCGTCGGCGGCATCGTCGGTGAGGGTGGCAGCGGCGATCTCACGTACCATCGCGCGCGCCGCCGCGGGCGACATCGGCAGGGTGCTCGTGGACGACTCCACACCCGAGCCAGGTGTGGTGTCGCGCCCTGTGGTGGTGCCGGGTTGGCGCTCAAGCCAGTCGCGCCACTCGTCGCGCAGCGTCTTCAGGTGGCGCTCGGCCGGACCGATCACGCGAAGGCTCATGGTGCCCACCTGTTCCTCGTGCACCGGATCACGGAGGAGCACCAGCCCCGAGCCGAAGGCCTCGTTGCGAGAGATCGGGGTCTCGTCGTCAACGAGGTGGAGCAGGGTGACTCCATCGGCGATGCTCTCGGCGAGGCCTCCGATGGAGTCGAGGGCCGGACCCTCGGCTGTCCCCGAGGTGAGCTCGAGGGCTTCGGCCACCCGGCCGGCGAATGCGCTGATGGGGCCCTCGAGGTCCTGCACCTGCGCGCGCCACGAGTTGTGCCACAGTCCGAGGATCGCCGGTGGTTGCGAGGACCTCGGCTTGGGAAACGAGGTGTTCCCCTGCTCGTTCACCTGGTAGTCGTACACCTCCCAGGCAGCCACCTCCTTCAGGAGGGAGATGACGCCGGAGATGTGGTCGGCATCGGTGTGACTGACGACGACGAGATCGATGGGCTCATCGGCCGCAGCCAGCTCGTCCAGAGATGGACGAGTGTGCTTCGTGAAGGTCCCGCTGCGCCCGCCGTCGATGAGAACGTGCCGACCGTCGCCGGAGGTGAGCAGGAGGCAGTCGCCGTCGCTCGCGAAGAACACCCTGAGGCGCATGTCATCCCTCCTTCCGACGCATCTCCTTGAGCATCGCCCGATGCATGTCGACGAACTCCGCCGTACGGGCCAGGCAGGCTCCACCGTCGATGACTCCGAACCCGGTGTCGTTGCGCCACCCGAAGGTCTGGCCGGGCAGCGGCGCCGAGGTCGAGCGCATGATCCCCTGGATCTGCGCCGACGTCAGCCATGGTGCGAGCCCCAGCATGAGTGCGGCGACCCCGCAGACGAAAGGCGAGGCCATGCTCGTGCCGGTCATCTCGATCCATGGGAAAGCACGGTCGAAGCCGCGGGCCGCGACGACCTTCGTGCCGTCGGCTGCGATGTCGGGCTTGCTCCGTCCGTCTCGGGTAGGGCCTCGGCTCGAGGTGATGTGAGCGGCGTTCACCCCGAGGTCGGCGTTGGCCACAGCGAGAATACGTTCCGCGCAGGCGAGGGAGTTGATCATCCGGTCGCTGGTGTAGGAGCTGGGAGCGAAGTGCGAGGGGTACGCCCACTGGTTCCCGGTGCCCGGGAGCCGACGTGGGTCGTCGCGCTCGATCCAGGCGTCGAACCGCCCGTCGCGCACGACCACCCCGGTCAGCCGCACCCGCCACTCGCCGGTCGCGATGGGACCGATCTGGTGCGAACCGTCCGCCGCGACCTCACCGAAGAACGGCGAGAGGACCACGGAGATGCGGTTGAGCCCGTTCGCCGGATGGTAGGCCTCGTTGTACACGCTGAGCACAGTGCCGTTCTTGAGGACCTCGTTGCGGATCTTGGAGCCCTGCGGCACCTTCGGCAGCCACGGCAGACCAGGGGGCTTCACTTCGACGTCGAACCTGTCCTGCGGTCCGTACCAGATCTCGAGCTCGTTCTCCGAGACGTCGGAGATGCCCTCGCCGCCGGTCATCCATCCGAGCTCATGGCGCAGGCTCGTCGCCGGTAGCGAGCCGCCGGCGTGGATCCGGCCCTTGACGAAGTCCATGTCCCCGGGCCAGCGCGGTTCGACCTGCCCGGCGTTTCCGGCCGCCACCGACACGCACCGGCCACGGGTGGCCAAGGCGTTGTCGATCCAGCGCGCCATAGTGCTCGAGGTGTCATGCGCGTGGCCGTTGGTGCCCAGGCTGATGTTGATCGAGAGAGGCAGAGGTATCCCGTCCTTGTTCCGCTTCTTCCCGAGCTCCGCCGCGAGGTCGAGCAGGTAGTCGACCGCGTCCGCGATGCGGGTCGAGTCGTAGAAGCTGGAAGCCGCCTCGGTGTCCTCCGGACGGAGGACGACGAGCACGCCGGCGAGCATGGCCCTCCGTGCCACCCCTCTGTTGCCTGCCGCGATGGAGGCGACGTGAGTGCCGTGCGAGGCGATCCTCATCTGGGACTGCGGCTCCAGGGCAGTGGCCGCCATCCTCCGCGTCGAGGAGGCGGCGATGGCGGCGTTCATGTGCGTCTGGAGGATCTCCGACCCGTAGTGCAGCGCCTCCCGGTCCCCCGGGCGTGTGGCGGATGGGGGTGGCCGCGTGGTGCCGCCCTGGTCCCAGATGGCCACCCACCGCGTCTGGCCGTCGCGGTCCAGGAAGTCGCTGTGTGCGAAGTCGAAGCCGCCGACGTCGATGATGCCGACGAGAACGTCATGACCGTACCCGTGCCGGCGGCTCTGGGTGGCGATCTTGCGCATGGCCCGGTCCGGGGGGCCGGTCCGGGTCCCGACGACGGGCTCCGGCCCGCGCAGGGTCTGTCCCGGTTCGACGTACGAGACACCCGGGATGGCGAGGATCCGCGAGATCCCGGAGGCCGTGGTCTCGACGGAGGCGGTGTCGAGTTTCCAGCGCACCCTCGTCGCGTGCTCGCGCACCTCGGAGACGGCACGAGCGTGGGCCTCCGGGTCGAGGTCACGGTCGATCTGGACGAATGCGGAGAACGACACCTGGGTCGGCGTCACGTCCTCCTCGAGGTCGGCCGCGAGCCGGGCGACCTTCTCCGGCTGCAGGATTCGGATCGGTCGCGCCCCGTCCTCCGGTGCTTCGACACCGGACGTGCCGTCGGCGCCGGCCGGGGTCGCTGTCTCGGCCGCACCCGTGGCCTCGGAGTCGAGCTCGGCAGCGGGCTCGGGCAGCGCAACCGACGGGCACTGTTCCGCACGGGCTGCGTTGACCTCGTTTGAGCCGCCCAGAAAAACGTCCAGCTTGGGCGACAGTCGTGGGTTCAGCGCCTTCACTTCGGCTGGTTTCATCCGTCGCCTCCACGTGCCGCAGTCCCTGACCGGGGTTCGGCCGCCGGACGACTCGCCGCGTTCATGAGAGGTCGCCCCCCACTGTAGCACCATGGTGGACCCGAGAGGGGTCCGACGGAAGGGTTAGGACGACATTGAGGCGATGCCCGAGGACATTGTCCGTCGGCAACGCCGGGCGTAACCTGAGTCCGGGTGGCGTTGGCGACGACGCGCCGCGAGCACAGGTGATTCGCGGTGGCCGCCACCGACGTGGCCATCCGTTCGCCTAGTGCAAGGGTACGGTCATGTCAGAGACACCAGGACGCGGCGCGAAGAAGAGCACCGCCAAGAAGAGCACCCCCCGCAAGAGCCCCGACAACCCGGAGGCGCAGAGCTCCCCGGAGATCGGCACCGCGATCATCGCGGGACTGACGTTCGGACCCAAGGCGGTCCAGTATGCCGTCGTCGATGGCCGAGCCATCTTCGAGGGCGATATCGACCTGGGCAGTGTCGAGGAGGTCGAGGCCGCGACTGCCGCCATGCGCACCGAGGGCCTGGAGCAGGGCGTCATCCTCCCCGGGAGTCAGTTCCGCTGGCCCGGAGGGCAGGTGCCGTACGAGATCGACCCGGCGATGCCGGACCAGCAGAGAGTGCACGACGCCATCGCCCACTGGGAGCAGCACACCGTCATCCGGTTCATCCTGCGGACATCGGCCAACGCCGCGAGCTACCCGAACTACGTGCGCTTCATGCACGGCACAGGATGCTCGTCTCAGGTGGGCATGAGAGGGACCGGAAGGCAGGACATCTCGATGGGCACCGGCTGCGACGCCGGGCGCGGCATCCACGAGATCGGTCACGCCGTGGGTCTGTGGCACGAACAGAGCCGTGAGGACCGCGACCAGTTCGTCACCATCCACTGGCAGAACATCCAGGCCGGTCGGGAGCACAACTTCAACCAGCACATCGCCGATGGCGATGACGTGGGGCCGTACGACTACGGCTCGATCATGCACTACGAGCGGACTGCGTTCTCCCGCAACGGGCAGGACACGATCACGCCCACCAACCCAGCGACCGCCCAGATCGGCCAGCGGACAGCCCTCAGCCAGGGCGACCTCGATGCGGTGGCCGAGATGTACGGCCGGCCGGGCCCCAGTGTGAAGAAGACCTTCGACGACGGCGGCGGGGTGGGCACGTTCAAGAAGATCCGCGACGACGGACCCACCACGAAGCGACCGTGGACCGACCCGCCTCGATGGAAGAAGTTACGCGACGACATACCCAAGCAGCCGTGGTCGGACCCGATCAAGAAGGTGCGTGACGACGGGCCGAGCGGAGGCATCAAGAAGGTCGCTGACGACGTGCGCATCCCGATCCCTCGACAGCCGGGCCCTTTCCCCGGCAGGATCTCTCCGTTCCTGCTGTCCACGGGGCACCACGCGGACGTCCAGGGCGAGGACGCGGCGCTCATGGATGCGCTCGAGGCAGCGTCGGCTGCGGTCGAGGAGGCTCGACGCAACGTCGTCGCGCTCCAGACTGCCCTGACCGCGGCAACCTCGGAGCTGGCCCGGGCGCAGGAGGAGTACGACGCGGTGGTGGCGGCGATCCAGTATCCGGGTTGATTCTGTGATCCTGCTCGTATCGCACGACGAGGACGACCACCTGGCCCCGATGCTGTCCGCTCTGGCGGCCATCGGGAGCGAGGCGGTCGTCGTCGACACGGCGGGGTTGCCGGCAGCAGTCGGAATGGCCGCCGAGCACGGGCCCCGGGGTGACAGGTGGCGGCTGAGGCTGGCGGATGGTGCCTGGCTCGATCTCGACCGGTGTGGATCGGGATGGTGGCGCCGGCCACGACCACCGGCCCACGATCCCCGCATCACGGACCCCATGGAGGCTGCGTGGGCGGCCAACGAGACCTACGAGGCGATGGCCGGCTTCTGGGGTGCCCTGCCGATCACCTGGGTGAGCCCTCCTGCGGCCATCGAGACCGCGATGATGAAGACGTGGCAGCTGCCGGCTGCCCGCGCCGCTGGACTCGAGATCCCTGAGACCCTCGTGACGAGCGACCCGGAGGAGGCGAGGTCCTTCGTCGACCGGCTCGGTCCGACCCGGGTCATCTGCAAGGCATTCTCCGCGACCGAGACCCATTGGCGCGAGACGCGACAGGTGGGGTCGGCGGAGTACGAGCTCCTCGACCGGGTCCAGCTGGCGCCCGTGATCTTCCAGGAGTTCGTGCCCGCCGAGGTCGACCTTCGCGTGACGATCGTCGGGGAGCACGTGTTCGCGGCGGCGATCGAGAGCCAGGAACTGCCCTACCCGCTCGACTTCAGACTCTTCCTCGATACGGGGCGGGGAGTCTCCATGCGGCCCGCGGTGCTTCCCGACGTCGTCGTCGAGGCCCTGCATCGGCTGCTCAAGGCGGCAGGCCTGCGCTACGGCGCCGTCGACATGCGACGCACACCGGATGGGCGGCATGTCTTCCTCGAGGTCAACCCCGCGGGACAATGGCTCTTCGTGGAAGAGGTCACCGGTCAGCAGATCACGGCGAGCATGGCGCGGATGCTGACCGACCTCGACCGCCGGTGACCGTCACCGGATGAAACGTCAAGCGACTGAAACGTCACCGACCGCAACCGCCACCGACTGAAGGGGCCGATGATGCCGAAGGTATCCGTGCGGATCGAATGGCCCGAGCACGCCCCTCTGCCCGAGAACGCATACGCGGTGGTGACGGTGGAGGACGTCAGCAGGGCCGACGCACCGTCGGTCGTGGTCGGGGAGACGCTGCTGGAGGAGGTGGATCCCGGCACTCCAACAATGACCGAGGTGGAGGTCGGCGAGGTCGACCCGGGCGCGGACCTCGTCGTCCGCGTCCACGTCGCCGACCGGTCCCGGGCCGAGCGGCAGATCGAGATCGGCGACCTCGTCACGACCGAGTCCTACCCGGTGCTCACCCGGGGACGTGGCAGCTCAGTCGTCGTCCGGCCCCGTGTCATCGGCTGACGAGCCGGGCCGCTACTTCTCCTCGACGACGAGCTCGACATCGCGGGCAGCGACGGGCTCGCTCGCGCTGCCGTTCGGGGCGTAGTCGAGCGTTCCGGTGACCCGGCCGGCGGCGCGCAGGTCGGCCTCGGCGACCCGCACCTGGGCGAGCGAGGACTGGGGGCCGGTGATCGTGACGGCCGAGAGCTCGGTGCGCATGCCCACCTTGGCCTCGGACTTCGTCTTGCGGATCGCCGCCAGCGCCGCGCCGACCGAGGCGAGCACGCTCGCGTCCCCGACGCTCGGCAGCTCGTCGGCGCTCGGCCAGGACGCACGGTGCACCGAGCCGTCGTGGAACCAGCTCCACACCTCCTCGGTGACGTAGGGCAGGATCGGCGCGAAGAGCCGCAGCACGACATCGAGGGCCAATCGCAGAGTGGCGCGGGCGCTCGTCGCGCCCGCCTCGCCGCGGCCGCCGTAGGCGCGGTCCTTGACGAGCTCGAGGTAGTCGTCGCAGAAGCTCCAGAACCACGTCTCGGTCATCTCGAGGCTGCGGGTGTAGTCCCACGACTCGAACCCGGCCCCGGCCTTGACGACGACCTCACGCAGGGAGGCGAGCAGCGCCTGGTCGAGCGGGTCGGTGACCTGAGCAGCGAGGTCCTCGGTCGTGGTGCCGGCAACCTCGCCGAAGGACAGCGCGAACTTGCTCGCGTTGAGGATCTTGATCGCCAGCCGGCGGCCGACCTTCATCTGCCCGACGTCGTAGGCGGCGTCGGTGCCGAGCCGGCCGCTCGCGGCCCAGTAGCGCACCGCGTCGGCGGAGTGCTGCTGGACGACGTCCTCGGGCGTGACGACGTTGCCCTTGGACTTGCTCATCTTCTTGCGCTCGGGGTCGAGGATCCACCCCGAGATGGCGGCGTTCGTCCACGGGACGCTGCCGTGCTCGTAGTGCGCGCGCACGACCGTCGCGAACATCCACGTGCGGATGATGTCGTGGGCCTGCGGGCGCAGGTCCATCGGGAAGACCTTCTCGAAGAGGGGATCCCCATTTCGCCAGCCGGCCGCGATGTGCGGGGTGAGCGACGAGGTCGCCCACGTGTCGAAGACGTCCGGGTCGCCCACGAAGCCGCCGGGCTCGCCGCGTTGGGGCTCCTCGTAACCGGCGGGCGGGTTGGCGGCCGGGTCCACCGGCAGCTGCTCCGGAGCGGGCAGGATCGGGTTGTCGTAGTCGATCTCGCCCTGCGCGTCGACCGGGTACCACGCCGGGATCGGGACGCCGAAGAAGCGCTGGCGTGAGACGAGCCAGTCACCGTTGAGGCCCTGCACCCAGTTCGCGTAGCGGGCCCGCATGAACGAGGGGTGGAAGTCGATCTCATCGCCGCGGGCGACGAGGGCGTCGTTGAGCTCGGCGTCCCGGCCGCCGTTGCGGATGTACCACTGCCGGGAGGTGACGATCTCGAGCGGCTTCTCGCCGCGCTCGTAGAAGTTCGCCTTGCGCTGGGTCGGGGTCGGCTCGCCCTCGAGGTCTCCGGACTCGCGGAGCGCCGCGACGATCGCCTCGCGCGCCGAGAACGCCGTCTTGCCCGCCAGGCCCTCGGCGTACAGCTGGGCGCCCGGCCCGTCGGCGAGCCACTCCGGCACCTCCGCCTGCAGGCGTCCGGTGCGGGTGATGACCGAGCGCGTCGGCAGCTGCAGCTCGCGCCACCACAGGACGTCGGTGAGGTCGCCGAAGGTGCAGCACATCGCGATGCCCGCGCCCTTGTCCATCTCGGCGGCCGTGTGGGCCAGCACGGGGATCTCGACCCCGAACAGCGGGGAACGGACCGTACGGCCGAAGAGCGACGCATACCGCTCGTCGTCCGGGTGAGCGATGAGCGCGACGACGCTCGGGATGAGCTCGGGGCGGGTCGTCTCGATGTGCACCGGCATGCTCTCGCCGGCCTCGGACGTGCCGTGGAAGGACACCCGGTGGTAGTGACCGGGGTAGTCGCGGGCCTCGAGCTCGGCCTGCGCGACGGCGGTCTGGAAGGTCACGTCCCACAGCCCCGGCGCCTCGGCCTGGTACGCCTCACCGCGCTCGACGTTGCGCAGGAACGCGAGCTGGGAGGTCGCGCGGGTGTTGTCGTCGATGGTGCGGTAGGAGATGTTCCAGTCGAGGCTGAGACCCAGGCGGCGGAAGAGGGACTCGAAGGCCTCCTCGTCCTTGACGGTCAGCTCGTCGCACAGCTCGATGAAGTTCTGGCGGCTGATCGGCACCTCGTCGGCGGACTTCAGCGAGGTGCGGTCGCCGTGGTGCGGCGGGGTGAAGTCGGGGTCGTAGTGCAGGGTCGCGTCGCCGCGCACGCCGTAGTAGTTCTGCACGCGCTTCTCGGTCGGCAGGCCGTTGTCGTCCCAGCCGATCGGGTAGAACACGTTGAAGCCGGACATCCGCTTGTAGCGGGCCATGCAGTCGGTGTGGGTGTAGGAGAACACGTGTCCCATGTGCAGCGAGCCCGAGGCCGTCGGGGGCGGGGTGTCGATCGAGAACACGTCCGAACGCTCGCCCGCCAGCGCCCGCTCACGGTCGAAGGCGTAGGTCTGCTCCTCGCTCCATACCTGCGTCCACTTCTCCTCGAGGCCCTCCAGCGAGGGCCGCTCGGGGATCGAGGCAGCACGGGATGGGGTGAGGTCGTGGGTCATGGCGGTTATCCTCCCAGACCTGCGGGACTGGGCCGAACCGGTATTCCTACGCTCCCGTAGGGTTAGCGCCATGGAGCCCGTCTACACCCCCGTGATCGGGTTCGCCCGCACCGCGTTCTTCACCATGGGCCTGAAGTTCCGGATCGAGGGCGAGGAGTACGTGCCGCACACGGGCGGGGCGGTCCAGGCCATCAACCACCAGGGCTACCTCGACTTCACCTTCGCCGGGCTCGCGCTGCGCAAGCACAAGCGGGTGGCGCGCTTCATGGCCAAGAAGTCGGTCTTCGAGCACGGCGTGACCGGGCCACTCATGCGGGGGATGAAGCACATCCCCGTCGACCGGCGGGCCGGGCAGGGGTCCCTGCAGGCCGCGATCGACGCGCTCAAGTCGGGTGAGATCGTCGGTGTCTTCCCCGAGGCGACGATGTCGCTGTCCTTCGAGCTCAAGGAGTTCAAGTCCGGCGCGGTGCGGATGGCGCAGGAGGCCGGCGTGCCGATCCTCCCGACCACCGTCTGGGGCTCGCACCGGGTGTGGACCAAGCACCTGCCGAAGCGGCTGGGCCGCTCGAAGATCCCGGTGTTCATCAGGGTCGGGCCGCCGATGTTCATCGGCCCGGACGAGGACGTGACCGAGGCCACCGAACGTCTCCACGAGATCATGCGGGTCCAGCTCGAGGAGCAGATCGCCGCATACCCCAAGCTCACCGGGCGCGACCTGCGCTTCGTGCCCGCCCGGCTGGGCGGCACCGCGCCGACGCCGGAGGAGGCGCGGCGCAAGGAGGAGCACGACCGCACCCGCACGGTCGACAAGTTCAACGCCAAGAAGAGCGCCAAGGCGCAGCCCAGGTCATCGCGCCGCAAGCGCCGCCGCGGCTGAGGCCGGCTCCGCGACACAGGCATGACGAGGAGGTATGCGGTGCTCGCCTCCCGCGGTCCGGCGCGGCTGGGCGCCGCTCGTCCCAGCGTCACGCGCGGCGTGGGGACTTTGTGATCCGTGTGACGGGTGTGACCATGGGGTCATGACGCGTCCCGTCCTGCTGCGCCGTGCCGTCGCCACCTCGGCCCTCGTCCTGGTCGCTGGGCTCACGGCGTGCTCCGGGGATGAGCCCGAGCCGGTCCCGAGCACGCCCGCGACGACGGCGAGCGAGACGGCGACCCCCACCCCGACCGAGACGGCGACCGAGTCCCCGACGACGGAGCCGAGCGCCGAGCCCACCGAGACGGCGACGGCTGCGCCGACGACTGCGGCCCCCGGCGGGACGGCCACCCCGGCCGGGCGCGATGCGGCCGCCCTCGCCGAGCTGCTGCCGCTGGACTTCCCGGTTCCGCCGGAGCTGACGATCCTCGGCGACCCGACGGTGACCGACGACAACGCCAACGTCATGTTCACGGTGCCGTCCGGGGCCGAGGCCTTCGTGTTCTACCGGACCGAGCTGCCCGCGGCGGGCTACGAGTTCCTTCCCGGCACGAGCGACCAGTACAGCACCGAGGTGGCCTCGGGAGCGATCATCGCCCGCGGCAACGGCTTCGACGTCAACCTGCTCGTCGTCGAGGACGACGTCGAGGTCACGCTGACGCGCACGCAGTAGCCGAGTCGCTGCAGGACGACACCCTGTAGGAATGCCGCCTCAGACGGCGTAGCCGAGGTGGCTGAGCGCCTGGCGCAGCAGGACCCCGTGCCCGCCCGGCATCTCCTCGAGGATGCCGACCATGAGCGCCTCCTGCGGCGTGAGCCAGGACAGGTCGAGGGCGTCCTGCTGCGGTGCGCAGTCGCCGGCGACGGGCACGATGAAGGCGAGCGAGACGGCGTGCTGGCGCGGGTCGTGGAACGGTGTGACGCCGGGTGTCGGGAAGTACTCCGCGACGGTGAACGGCTGCGGGCTCGGGGGCACCTGGGGGAGCGCGACGGGGCCGAGGTCCTTCTCGAGGTGACGCATGAGGGCGTCGCGGACCCGCTCGTGGTAGAGCACCCGGCCTGAGACGAGCTCACGGGCGATCGTGCCGTCGTCGCGCGCCCGCAGGAGCAGGCCGACCGCGGTGACTGCTCCGGAACCGTCGACCCGGATCGGCACGGCGTCGACGTAGAGGATCGGCATCCGGCCGCGCATCGACTCGAGGTCCTCGCGGCTCAGCCATCCCTCGCGACGTTCGACGTCAACGCCGCCGGTGTAGTCGTCGCCCGCGAAGCCACTGCTGCCGAAGCTCATGGGCACATTCCTACCAGGCGGGTCGTGGTCAGGCGGAGTCCGCCGGGGTGGGAGCGCGGTCGAAGGCCGCGCGGCGGGCGATCCGCCGCAGGGCGGACAGGACCGCGGGGCCGACGAGGAGGATGGCGAGGGAGTTCGTCACGGCGCGCCCGATGTCCCAGCCGAGCGAGGTGACCAGGGTGAAGAGGACGAAGCGCTGGAGGTTCTCGACGACGGGTGCGCCGGCCTCGTAGGACAGCTGGGTCTCGAGGCCGACGGCGAACGGCCAGAAGGAGAAGTTCATCAGCAGGCCGTACGCCAGGGCGGCGACGATCCCGTATGCGACGAGCATCCCGATCTCGGCCCTGCCCCTCAGGCGTGGCAACAGTCCCGCGCCGAGACCCACCCAGGCCGCGGCCATCATCTGGAACGGCAGCCACGGCCCGACGCCGCCGGTGAGGAGCGCCGAGCCGAGCAGGGTGGTGGAGCCGAGCACGAAGCCGAAGCCCGGACCGTAGACCCGGCCGGCGAGGATGATGAGGAAGAAGACGGTCTCCAGGCCCGCGGTGCCCGCGCCGAGCGGCCGCAGGACGGCGCCGACGGCGGAGAGGACGCCGAGCATGGCGATCGCCTTGACGTCGAAGCCGCCACGGGCGATCTCGGCGAGGACGACGACGACGAAGAGCGGGAGCAGCGCGGCGAGGATGAGCGGCGCGGTCGCCGCGTCGTCGAGGCCGGAGCCGGGGGTGACGAGCAGCGGCCAGAGGAAGGACGCGAGCCCGACCAGGCTGACCAGGGCGATCGAGAGGCGGGCGCTGAGGTGAAGGTGGACCAGGCGGGTGCGGGACGGGCGCGACGGGGACGACGGAGGCACGGCTGGGGTCGCGCGCGGAGGCGCAGCCGAGGTGGTGCTCTGAGGGCGGGTGACCGTCATCGGGACGCACCCGCCTCGACGAGTGCGGCCCGGACGTCGTCGACGGTCAGCCACGGGGCGGGGGCGAGGACCTTGCTGACCTGGGGCGCGAACGCCGGCGAGGAGACGAGGATCTCGTGCGGGTCCCCGTCGGCGACGACCTCTCCCTCGGCCATGACGAGCACCCGGTCGGCGACACCGGCGGCGAACTCGACGTCGTGGGTGGAGACGACGACGCACCGTCCGGCCACGACCATGTCGCGGAGCACGCGGGTCAGTGCGGCCTTGGCGGGGTAGTCCAGGCCGCGGGTCGGCTCGTCGAGCATGACGACGCCCGGCTCGCCGGTCAGCTGCACCGCGAGCACGAGGGCGAGGCGCTGGCCTTCGGACAGGTCGCGCGGATGGCTCGCCGGGTCGATGCCGGGGACCATCGCGCCGAGCAGCCCGGCGCAGGTGCCCGGGGCGGCGCCGCTCTCGGCGTCGGCCTGGTCGCACTCGGACGCGACGGTCTCGAGGTAGAGCAGGTCGCTCGCCGACTGGGGGACGAGGGTGATCGCGCGGCGACGCTCGGCGGGCGGGAGATCGGCCGGGTCACCGCGGTGCGGGACGGTGGAGCCCGGCGTGCCGAGTCGCACCGTGCCGGACGTGCGCGGACCGGAGCCCTGGATGGCCCACAGCAGCGAGGACTTGCCGGCGCCGTTGCGGCCCATGATCACGCTGACCGTGCCGGTGTCGAAGCCGACCGTGACGTCCGAGACCGCGGGGACGTCGCCATAGCGGACGACGAGCCGCTCGGCGCTGACGGCGGTCGACGCGGGTCGTGGACTCTCGACGGGCGCGCTCTCGACCGAGGGGAGGGCGGAGCCGTCGCGGGCGGCGCGGCGGCGAGCGTCGCGGATCGACAGCGGCACCGGGGACCAGTGCAGCAGCCGGGCCAGCTCGACGACGGGCGGGGCGACCCGGGCGTCGGCCATGATCTCGGCGGGCGAGCCGTGCCGGACCGTCCCCGTGGCGCCGACCTCGATGATCGAGTCCGCGAGGTGGATGACCCGCTCGATCCGGTGCTCGGCGACGACGACGGTCACCCCGAGGTCGTGGACGAGCCGGGAGAGCGCCGCGAGGACGTCCTCGGCGCCGGTCGGGTCGAGGGCCGAGGTCGGCTCGTCGAGGACGAGGATCCGTGGATGGGCGGTCAGGACCGACCCGATGGCGACCCGCTGCTGCTGACCGCCGGACAGGTCACGCAGGCTCGCGTGACGCAGCTCGGCGATACCGAGCAGGTCGAGGGTCTCCTCGACCCTCTTGCGCATGACCGCAGGGGGCAGGCCGATCTGTTCCATCGCATACGCGAGCTCCTCCTCGACGGTGTCGGTGACGAAGCCCGCCAGCGGGTTCTGCCCGACGACCCCGACGACGTCGGCGAGGTCACGCGGCCGGTGCTCGCGCAGGTCGCGCCCGGCGACCTCGACCCGGCCGCGCAGCAGCCCGCCGGTGAAGTGCGGCACGTGTCCGCCGAGCAGGCCGAGCAGCGTCGACTTGCCCGAGCCGGTCGGGCCGATGACGAGCACGAGCTCGCCCTCCTCGACCTGCAGGCGCACGTCGCGCAGCGTCGGCTGAGCGGCGAGCTCGTCGCCCAGGCTGTCGCCGTAGGTGAGCGTGACGTCCTCGAGCCGGATCAGCGTCATGCCGCCACCTCCTGCGGCTCCCGGGTCCGCGGGACCGCGCGGGCGGTCCTGGGCGGCGGGGTGAGGACCGCGGGCGCGGCGGCGACGAGCAGGCCCAGCACCGCGAGCGGCGGCAGCGCCGGCCAGCCGAGCGGTTCGAGCGGCATGGTCAGAGCGTCGGGAGTGCTCCGCCGCACCGCGAGAACGGCCGCGACGACCACCATCCCGCTCACCACGGTCAGCCACTCCGGCGCCGCCCACGGATCGGGTCGGTATGCGGTGCGCCGGACCAGCCGGCCCGCCCGCCTGAGTCCGGCCCAGGTGACGAGAAGACCCGCGGCGAGCAGTGGCCACGAGAGCACGCTGAACCCGACCGTCGTGAACACCCCGTAGAGCCCGAGCATCGCGACGACGAGCCCGCCGAGGGTGAGCGCGGTGGTGACCCGCTCGGCGGCCGGGGTGGCGTGGTCGCGGCGGCCGTAGCCGCGGGCGTCCATCGAGGCGGCGAGCTGGATCGAGCGCTCCAGGGTGTCGTGCAGGACGGGGATCGCGATGTGCCGCAGGCCGCGGAGCCCGCGACGGTGGTCGCCGCGCAGGGTGCGGGCGCGCATGACCCGCACGACGCTCTCGGCCAGCTGGGGGGCGACGCTGACGGCGACGACGAGGGCGGTGCCGATGTCGTGCAGCGCCCCGGGGAAGGCGCGGAGCAATCGCTTGGGGTTGGCGAGGGCGTTGGCGGCGCCGATGCAGGCGATGATCGTCGCGAGCCGCAGACCCTCGACCATCGCGCGGAGCAGACCCTCGAGGTAGACCGGGCCGCCCAGGGTGATGCCGGCGGCCCACGACGGCAGCTCGAGCTCGGGCAGGCTGAACAGGAGGATCGTGCCGGTCTTGAGCCCGACGAGGATGTGCAGGACCACGCGGATGGCGATGATGACGCCGCCGAGGACGAGGTAGTACCGGAACGCGCGCGCGAAGGGCGAGTCACCGCGGCGGGACGTGACGACGAGGACGAGGACGGCGACGATCAGCAGGAGCAGCAGCGGGTTCGTCGTCACACTGGCGACGACGGCGAGCGAGAGCGCCCACCCCCACCACGCCGCGGGGTGCAGCGGGCGGGGGAGGGCCGCGAACGTCGCGTTCGCGAGGGTGCTCAGGCTGCTGCGCGTCGTCGCCACCCCATCCAGCCGGCGGTGCCGAGTAGTGCCCCGACCACGCCGAGCCCGGCGAGGGTCGGCAGCATCGACTCCGGGCCTGCGGCAGTCGATGACCCACCCCCGGCTCCGGAGCCGGGGAGAGTCCCTGCGGCGAGCTCGGTCTCGGTCTCGGTCGTTGCCTCGGTCGTCGGCGCCGTGGGCGTCGCGGTGGTCGGGTCGGGCGACGTCGTGGGCGACGCCGACGTGCTCGCCGACGAGGGCGACGGCGACGAGGTGGCCGTGGCAGCGGAACCGGCCGGCGCCGCAGTGCCGCTGCTGGTCGAGCCGCTGCTGCTCGACCTGCTGCTGCTCGAAGAGGACGAGCTCGTCGACGGACGTGGTGCGCTCGACGAGGTCGACGGCTTCGGGCTCGTCGTGCTCGGCTTCGGCGCGGGGGCGGGCTTCGGCGAGGGTGCCGGCGCCGGCTTCGGCGCCGGTGCGGAGACCGCCGGTGGCGCCACCGCCGGGGGCGCGCCGGCCCCGAACGACCAGCCCTCGACCGTGCCCGGTGCCGGGTTGCGGCCGAAACCACCGGCCGAGCTGTAGGTCCACGAGCCGCCGGGCTGCGCATACCAGTAGGACCAGTAGGCGCTGGTCGGCGGCGTTCGCACGCACGGGTCGGAGGCGGGCGCGCCGTCGATCCGGCACACGAACCCGGGCTGGGTCTGCACCTGGGTGACGGCGAACCCGGCACCCGTCAGGGCAGCCGCGCCGCTACCCGGGTCGCCGGGGGAGCAGCGCACGCTCGTGCTGCCGTTCGGGTACGTCACGACGACGGTGACGCCGCTCGCGGTCGACTCGCACGCGGCCGCCTGCGCCGGCGGCGCGGCGACGAGGACGCCGCCGCCCGCCAGCGCGAGGGCCGCGAGCGCGCTTGACCCACGCCGCGCAGAAGTCAGCCGCGCGGTCATCGGTGGGCGCCGCGCCGTGCGGTGGCTGCGGCCGCACCCCCGCCGGCCAGGACGAGCAGCCCGGCGAGGGCGAGCGCCGACACCGGGATGGAGGTCGCCTGCGGCAGGTCGGTCTCGACCACCGGACCGGTGACGATCGGTGCGGCGGTCGGCGCGGCACCGTCGGTGGGCTCGTCGGTCGGGGTGCCGGTCGGCCCGGGCTCGGACGCGCAGGTCGGGGCCGGAGCCGTGTCGGCGGCGCCCTCGGCGGTCACCTCGAACAGCGGGGTGCCCGCGAGCGCGAGGAGCGCCTGGGTCGTCGAGCGCCGGTCCTGGTCGATCGGCGTCGCCTCGGCGCCGGCGGCCTCCTGGACGGCGTAGGCGGCCGGGTCGTAGGCGATGCCGCCGCGCAGCGCGTCGGGGAAGGTGCAGCCGTACTGCAGCCCCGAGATGTATGCGCCGGCCAGCTCCGCCTCGGCCGTGCGCCCACCCGCGACGAAGGCCTGGCCGGCGAGCCCGGTGCTGTTGGCGTTCGGTGCGGTCTGGGGGGCGCCTCCGCCGACTCCTCCGTCAGCACCCTGCGCCGAGGCGAGGAAGTCGAGGCCGGCCTCGATGCTGTCGGCCGGTCCGCCGACGGCGATGAGGGCCTGGACGGCGAGCGCTGTGGCGTCCGGGTCGCTGTTCGCGGCGTCGGTGCAGGGGCTGTCGTCCATGTACAGCTGGAAGCCGCCGCCGGGGCACTGCTGCTCGCCGAGGAAGGCGACCGACTCCGGGCTGGGCTCGATCCCCGCGCGCTCGAGGCCGATGAGCGCGAGCGACTGCCCGAAGGTGTTGGAGAAGTCGCCCCACTGGGAGTCGTCGCTGAACCGGCCGGTCTCGGTCTCGAGGGACTGCAGGGTGCCGAGGAGGTCGGTGCCGCCGAAGTCGCTCGGGTCAAGGCCCTGGACGAGGGCCACGTTGACGAGCTTGGCGACCGAGCCGGCGTAGATCTCGTTCGGGTCGCCGAAGCCGATGTAGTTGACGACGTTGGCGGCGAGGTAGTCGGTCGCCTGGCGGGCCTCGGCCTGTCCGGTGCCGGCGGCGGCGAGGGCGAGCACGGCGTCGGCGGTCACCCCGTAGTCGACGGAGGTGCCGAAGTCCGTCTCGAGGGAGAAGTGGCTGCCGCCGGCCTCGAGCTGCTGCTGGAGGTAGTAGGCGGCGGACGTCCCGGGTTCGGGGAGAGTCTCGGCCGACGCATTCGTCGTGAGTGCGCCGGTGAGGGTCAGTCCGGCCGCGAGGGCGACAGCCGCAGTCGTGCGGGTCGCCACAGGTGCGCGGCGGAGGGTGGAGGTGGTCATGGAGACCATGCCTTTCGCTAGCGGATCCGTGACGGACCCCGCCTAGTCGCACGCGCATACGAGCGAAAGACCGGGCTCGTCCCGCATTCCTCGACGGTAAGAAGAGCCGCTTGCACCTGCCGAGGCATTCCGACTCGTCCGCGTCCGCCGGGGCGGAGCGTGGACCTACGGCTGCGGGTCAGTGCCGGACTTGGACCGGGCTTCCCCTCAGCGGGTGCACGTGGTGGTCCCGAAGGACCTACGGCTCACTGTAGCGGAGCCGGGACGGGTGCGGGACCAGCCGCGATTCATGAATAGACCAGAATTGTGGTCTATCGTAGGGGGATGCAGACACTCCCGATCAGCGCCGCCAAGGCCCGCCTCAGCGAACTCGTCGATGAGGTCGTGACGACGGGTGAGCACGTGACGATCACCCGGAACGGCACGCCGGCTGCGGTTCTCATCAGTGCCGACGAGTGGGAGGCGCTGCAGGAGACGCTCCATTGGCTGTCGGTGCCGGGAATTCGCGACGCCATCGCTGAGGCGGACGCCGACTACGCGGCCGGCCGGACCGTGACTGTCGATCAGCTCAAGGCGGAGATGGCCACGGAGCGACGTGGTCCCGGACTGGGGGCAACGGCCCCGTGACGTGGGAGGTCGTCCTCGCATCGGCCGCTCAGCGTGACCTCGCTCTTCTGCCGCATCGCGTCGTGCCGGGCATCCTCGAGTTCTGCGCCAGGCTGCTGGCGCAGAACCCGCACCGGGTGGGAAGGCCGTCGGGCGGGGAACTGGACGGCCTGCACAGCGCACGGCGAGGGGACTACCGGATCCTCTACCGGATCGTCGAGGCCGACGGGAGTGTTCTCGTGGTCCGGATCGCCCACCGAGCCACGGCATACCGGTCCCGAGGCTGAGTCGGCCGGCCCCTCGCGCCGCCCGCTGGTTTCGGTGCCGGCGGTGTGGGCAAGTACACTTTCGACCCACAGGCGTTCGAGCCGTCATCAGCGGCGAGCTTCCGGAAGAACGGGCGTCCCTGCTCTCGATCACAAGGGTGGGGCGCCTCACTAGACCCGGACGGGTGGCCCGTCACAGCCTCCAATGAGCGGCCGGAGAGATCTCGCTCCGGCAAGCGAGGTGGTACCGCGGTGTCCTGCTCGACGATCTCGAGCGGAGCGTCGTCCTCGACCGACCCGACCACCGCATACAGGAGATCCCTCGCCATGGCCTATCCCAAAGTGTCCCATGTTTTCGACGGATCCACGCAGGCCGTGCCGTCCGCGCCGTCCTTCCCCGCCGTCGAGCAGGCGGTGCTGAAGTACTGGGACGCGGACGGGACGTTCATCGCCTCGGTCGAGAACCGCGACGCGGGGGAGAACGGCGACAACGAGTTCGTCTTCTATGACGGCCCGCCGTTCGCCAACGGCCTGCCGCACTACGGGCACCTGCTGACCGGGTACGTCAAGGACGTCGTTCCGCGCTACTTCACGATGCGTGGCCGCCGGGTCGAGCGCCGTTTCGGCTGGGACACCCACGGTCTGCCGGCCGAGCTCGAGGCGATGAGCCAGCTCGGCATCAAGACGACCGACGAGATCCGCGAGATGGGCATCTCGGCGTTCAACGAGAAGTGCCGCGAGTCGGTGTTCCAGTACACGAACGAGTGGCGCGACTACGTCACCCGCCAGGCCCGCTGGGTCGACTTCGACAACGACTACAAGACCCTCGACGTCGACTACATGGAGAGCGTCATCTGGGCCTTCAAGCAGCTGCACGAGAAGGGTCTCGCCTACGAGGGCTTCCGCGTCCTGCCGTACTGCTGGAACGACCAGACGCCGCTGTCGAACCACGAGCTGCGCATGGACGAGGACGTCTACCAGATGCGCCAGGACCCGGCCGTCACCATCGGCTGCCGCCTCGTCGACGGTCCGCAGGCCGGTGCGCACGTACTCGTGTGGACGACGACGCCGTGGACCTTGACCTGCAACCTCGCGATCATGGTCGGCGAGGACATCGAGTATGCGGTGGTCGAGTCCTCGCTCCCCACCGGCAACCCGGAGCGCTACATCATCGCGACCGAGCGGATGCAGGCCTACGCCCGCGAGTTCACCGGCGACGCCAAGGGCGATGTGTCGGAGCTCGTCGTCGAGCGGCTGCAGGGCTCGGACCTCCTCGGCTGGCGCTACGCCCCGCCGATGGACTACTACCTCGGGCACGAGAACGCGTTCCGGATCGTGCCGGCCGAGTTCGTCACGACGACGGACGGCACCGGCCTGGTCCACACCGCCGGCGCCTTCGGTGAGGAGGACAAGCAGATCACCGACCGCGAGGGGATCGAGGTCGTCGTCCCGGTCGGGATCGACGGCTGCTTCACCTACCCGGTGACCGAGTACGAGAACATGCTCGTCCTCGACGCGAACCTGCCGATCATCGACCACCTCAAGGCGCGCACCCACGTCGACGCCGGCCGGCTGCCTGAGGGCACGACGGCCGCCGACGTCGACACCGGCGCGATCACGCCGGGGACGGTGCTGCTGCGCCGGGAGACCTACGACCACTCCTACCCGCACTGCTGGCGGTGCCGCGAGCCCCTGATCTACATGGCGGTCTCGAGCTGGTTCGTCTCGACGACGACGATCCGCGACGAGATGCTCGCGCTCAACCAGGAGATCACCTGGGTGCCGGGTCACGTCAAGGACGGCCAGTTCGGCAAGTGGCTGGAGAACACCCGCGACTGGTCGATCTCGCGCAACCGGTTCTGGGGGAGCCCGATCCCGGTGTGGAAGTCGGACAACCCGGAGTACCCGCGCATCGACGTCTACGGCTCGCTCGAGGAGATCGAGCGCGACTTCGGCCGCCTGCCGTTGAACGACAACGGGGAGCCGGACCTGCACCGGCCGTTCATCGACGAGCTGACCCGGCCCAACCCGGACGACCCGACCGGCACGTCCACGATGCGCCGCGTCACGGACGTCTTCGACTGCTGGTTCGAGTCGGGGTCGATGTCGTTCGCGCAGGTGCACTACCCGTTCGCGAACGCCGAGTGGTTCGAGCACCACTTCCCGGGCGACTTCATCGTCGAGTACATCGGCCAGACCCGTGGCTGGTTCTACACGATGCACATCCTCGGCACCGCGCTGTTCAACCGGCCGGCGTTCCAGTCCTGTGTCAGCCACGGCATCGTCCTGGGCAACGACGGGCTGAAGATGAGCAAGTCGCTGCGCAACTACCCGGACGTGCGCGAGGTGTTCGACCGCGACGGCGCCGACGCGATGCGCTGGTTCCTCATGTCGAGCCCGATCCTGCGGGGCGGCAACCTCATCGTCACCGAGGAGCTCATCCGCGGCGGCGTCCGCCAGGCCCTCATCCCGCTGTGGAACTCGTGGTACTTCTTCTCGCTCTACGCGAACGCCGCCGGCTACGAGGCGCGCTGGTCGACCGACTCCACGCACGACCTGGACCGCTACATCCTCGCCAAGCTCGGCGACTACGTGCGCGGGTCGCAGGACGCGCAGGACGTCTACGACATCGCGCGGGCCTGCGACCTGACCCGCGAGTTCCTCGAGCTGCTGACGAACTGGTACATCCGCCGGGGCCGCGCCCGGTTCTGGGCCGCCGACGGGCAGGTCGACGAGTCGTCGCGGCAGGCCTTCGACACGCTCTACACCGTCCTCGAGACGGTGTGCCGGGTCGCCGCGCCGTTGCTGCCGCTCGTCACGGAGGAGATCTGGCGTGGCCTGACCGGCGAGCGCTCGGTGCACCTGACCGACTGGCCGGAGGCGGACGTGTTCCCGACCGACCCCAAGCTCGTCGAGGCGATGGACCGCATCCAGACCGTGTGCTCGACGGTGTCGTCGCTGCGCAAGGCGCAGAACCTGCGGGTCCGCCAGCCGCTGGCCGCGCTCACGCTCGTCACGCCGTCCGCGGACGCGATGGAGCCGCTGCGCGGCATCGTCGCCGACGAGGTCAATGTCAAGGAGATCTCGGTCGTCGACGTCGAGAACGCGCACGAGACCGACTTCGGCATCGTCCAGCGGCTCGCCGTCAACGCCCGCGCCGCCGGTCCTCGCCTCGGCAAGGACGTCCAGCAGGCGATCCGCGGGTCGAAGTCGGGCGACTGGTCGGTTGACGAGGACGGCACCGTCATCTCCGGCGGCATCGCACTGCAGGAGGGTGAGTATGCACTGGAGACCGTCGTCGACGACGCCCACTCCCACGGTGGTTCGGTCCTGACGTCGGTGTTGCCGGGTGGTGGCTTCGTCGTGCTCGACGCCGAGGTGACCCCGGAGCTCGCCCGCGAGGGTCTGGCGCGCGACATCGTCCGCGCGGTGCAGCAGGCCCGCAAGGACGCGGGGCTCGACGTCAGCGACCGGATCTCGCTCACCGTGACCGGCGGCGAGGCCGTACTCGATGCGACGATCGCGCACCGGGACCTCATCGTCTCGGAGACCCTCGCCAGCCAGTTCGGCGCCTCTGGCTCGCTGGAGGACCTGCCTGCCGCTGACGATGCTGCCGATGGCGGGGTCACGGAGGCGACGGTCGGTGCGGACGAGCGGGTCCGGATCACGCTGGCCCGGGTCTGAGAGGGGCGCTCGCAGATGGCATCGCTTTCCGGACGCCCCGACGCCGCCCAACGCGAGGCGGCTCGCCAGCTCGACCTGCACAAGCGGATGCGTGAGGTCGAGCAGGCGATCCTCGCCCGCACGCCCGAGCACGACCTCGAGCCGTCGCTGGAGCGGATCCAGGCGGTCATGGAGCTGCTCGGCGACCCGCAGCGGTCCTTCCCGTCGATCCACATCACCGGCACGAACGGCAAGACGTCGACCGCTCGGATCATCGAGGCGATCCTTCGGGAGACCGGTCTGAAGACGGGGCGTTTCACCTCGCCGCACCTGCACTCGATCCGGGAGCGGATCTCGATCGCGGGGGAGCCGATCTCGGAGGAGGCGTTCATCCGCGCCTACGACGAGGTCATCCCGTTCATCGAGATGGTGGACGCGCAGTCGGCGCAGACCGGCGCACCGCGGATGACGTACTTCGAGGTCGTCGTCGCCGTCGCCTACGCGGCCTTCGCGGACGCGCCGATCGACATCGCGGTCGTCGAGGTCGGCATGGGCGGTGCGTGGGACGCCACGAACGTCATCGACGCCGACGTCGCCGTCATCACCCCGGTCGACGTCGACCACACCCGCTTCCTCGGCACCACGCCGGAGGAAATCGCCGCGGAGAAGGTCGGCATCGTCAAGCCCGGTGCGGTCGTCGTCTCGGCGCTGCAGCCCCACGAGGACGTCTGGGGGATCATCCGGGCCCGCGCCGGCGAAGTCGACGCCCGACTCGTCGGGGAAGGCATCGACTTCGGCATCCTCACCCGCGAGGTCGCCGTCGGGGGGCAGCTGTTGTCGCTGCGCGGACTCGCCGGTGACTACGAGGATGTCGTCCTGTCGCTGTTCGGGAGGCATCAGGCGGCCAACGCCATGGTCGCGGTCGCCGCGGTGGAGGCCTTCCTCGGTGGTGGAACGCAGCAGCTCAACCACGAGGTGCTCGCCGCCGCACTGGCCAAGGTCGAGTCTCCCGGTCGTCTGGAGATCGTGCGGCGCTCGCCGACGGTGCTCGTGGACGCGGCCCACAACCCGCACGGGATGGCGGCGCTGCGTGAGGCGCTGTCCGACTCGTTCACGTTCGTGCGCCTCGTCGGCGTCGTCGCAATCTTCGCGGACAAGGATGCGGCGGAGATGCTCGAGATCCTCGAGCCGGCGCTCGATCACGTCGTCGTCACCCGCACGAGCTCGCCGCGCGCCACCGCGCCGGAGACCCTCGGCCAGATCGCCGGTGAGATCTTCGGTGACCACCGCGTCACCGTGGTGCGCGACCTGCCCGACGCCCTCGACGTCGCAGCCGGCATGGCCGACGAGGGCGGCGTCGGGGGAGCGGTCCTGGCCACCGGCTCGGTCGTCACCGCCGCCGAGGTGCGCATGCTGCTCGGCGTCACGAGCGTCTGAACCACAACTCACGCCGCCCACGACGGGCCGTCCAGCCCGCCCGAGGCCCTGTCATAGCTCCCGTGCCGCAGGTCCCACACCACGTATCTGCCGCTCTCGTCGGGGACTTTTCGAATCTCGGCCCCCAACCGGTTGTCGTGGACATAGGTGTGGTGTCTCTGGCAGAGCAGCGCCGCGTTATCGAGGTCGGACAACCCGCCGTCGACCCAGTGCCTGACGTGGTGGACGCGGGTCCACGCTCCCGGTGCGGTGCAGCCGGGGAAGGTGCAGGTCCGGTCGCGCAGCCAGATCGCCCGGCGCTGTGCCCTCGTGAAGAGCCGCTCGACCCGTCCGAGGTCGAGGGCCTCGCTGTCGCCGCCGAGGACCACGGGGATGAGGTCCGCATCGCAGCACATCTTGCGCAGCGTCTCGATGCCGAGCATCGTCCCGGAGGCGCTCGAGGCGAGGACCTCGCCGGCACCCTGATGATTGCGCAGCTCGTCGAGGCCGACGGTGACGAACACGGTCGAAGTCGACTCGGCGGGACCGTCCTTCTTCTCAGCGCTGGTCGACGCGGCCCGGGACGCGAGCTCGAAGAGCGCCTCGGCGCGGCGCTGGCCGTTGCTGCGCAGGTCGCGGTCACCGGTCTCCGGATTCGGGTCAGGCTTGGCCAGCGGACCCAGCGCGGCCTCGAAGATCGTCGCCTGCTCGGGGGTCAGCCCCATCCGGTAGATCGTCAGGTCCCCGGACTCCACCTGCGGCGCTGACAGGAACGCGTGCGGGCGCAGCCGCCTCTGGACGTCGTCGACCTCGTCGGCGAGCCCGTAGGTGGCGAGCATCATGATCCGCAGCTCCCCCAGGGCGGCCCGACCCAACGACACGCCGGCGTCCATCATCGCGGTCGTCACGGTCGGGACGGCCTCGGGAAAGAGCCGGTCCTTCAGCTTGCCCATCTCGTTCAGCACCGCCAAGGCGAGGGGCGGGGCCACCTCACCGGTCACCGCTCGGGCCCACACGAGCGCGAGCGGTGAGTCCGCATCCGTGAAGCCGACCTCACCGTCCAGCCCGCGGGCGCACATGCTCGAGGCGACCTTGTCGACGAGCGTGGCGAGCTGGCCGCACCCGGCCTGCCGCTGGGACGGCGCGTACTCCCACACCCACTCGCGCGTGGTTCTGCCCGCCTCGACGATGACTCCACGCTGCTTCGCCTCGAGAACGACCTCCAGCCGCACCCCACCGGCGGCCGCCGCCAACGCGTCCACCTCGCCGAGCAGCTCTCCCAACTCGCCGCTCCCCGCCTGGTACAGCACCTCGTTCAGAACGCCCAGCGCATCCCGCGCCACAGCGAGCACCTCACGGTGCTCTTCAAGGCTGCGGGGGATCTCCATGACCACACATTACCGAACACATGTTCGAAACGCAACCCGTCAGGCGACCGATGTGGAGAACAACCTGACCGCCCTCGGTGAGCCACGCCACCGCCGAGCCCACTGGGGGAGTGGCGCACCGCATACCGAAGCGGACCAGGTCTCAATAGACTGAGGTGACGATCCAAGGAGAGCATCGTGGCCACCGGACGCCACCTTCGCGAGAAGGCGGCCCGGCGCGCGCCCGGCCACCACGACACCCCGCTCGACCACCACACGGTCCGCATCCGCTGGATCGGTCTCGCGGCAGGCCTCTTCGCCGCAGCCCTGGTCTACACCGCCCTCCCGAACGACCTCGCCACCGCGGCCAAGGTCACCGCCGCCACCGCGACGCTCATGGGCATCTGGTGGATGACCGAGGCGATCCCGATCCCCGCGACGGCGCTCGTGCCGCTCATCGTGTTCCCCATCGCCAGTGACGTGGACATCAATACGGTCGGCGCGAGCTACGGCAACAGCATCATCTTCTTGTTCATGGGCGGCTTCATGCTCGCCCTGGCGATGCAGCGCTGGGACCTGCACCGCCGGATCGCCCTGCGCACGGTGCGCGCCATGGGCACCCGACCGCCGATGGTGGTCGCCGGCTTCATGCTCGCGACGGCGTTCCTGTCGATGTGGGTCTCCAACACCGCCACCGCGGTCATGATGATCCCGATCGGCGTCTCCGTCCTCGTCCTCGTCACCGACATCAGCGCAAGCGCCGAGCCGCCCGCCGACCCTGACCACGAAGAGCAACGCCTCCGTGCGGCCGTCATCGAGTCCGACTTCGGCACCGCGCTCATCCTCGGCATCGCCTACGCCGCGTCGATCGGCTCGCTCGCCACGATCATCGGCACCCCGCCGAACACGCTACTCGTCGGCTACCTGCGCGAGGCGCACGGAATCTCGATCGGTTTCGGCCAGTGGATGCTCGTCGGACTGCCGCTGGCGGCCGTCTTCCTCGCTATCGCCTGGGCGCTCCTCACCAAGGTCCTCTTCCGGCCCGAGATCGACGAGATCCCCGGCGGCCGCGGTCTCATCGACGACGAGATCCGCATTCTCGGCCCGGCCTCGACCGCGGAGAAGCGTGTCGCCGCCGTCTTCACTCTCGCCGCCGTCGCCTGGGTCACGACCCCGCTGATCTGGCCGGACAACACGCCGATCACCGATGCGGGCATCGCGATGGTCGCCGCCTTCCTCCTCTTCGTGCTGCCGGCGGGTGCCCAGCGTGGCGTGCGGGTCCTGCCCTGGCACACCGCCGAGAAGCTGCCGTGGGGCGTGCTGCTCCTCTTCGGCGGCGGGCTGGCGCTCTCGGCGCAGTTCGGCTCATCCGGCCTGACCGAATGGATCGGGGAGCAGACCGCCGGGCTCGGCGGACTGCCGGTCGTCCTCATGCTCGTGATCCTCACCGGTGGCATCATCTTCCTCACCGAGCTGACGTCCAACACCGCGACGGCCGCGACGTTCCTCCCGGTCGCGGGCGGCGTAGCCCTCGGCATCGGCGCCGACCCCCTCCTGCTCGCCATCCCCGTCGCTCTCGCCGCCACCTGTGCGTTCATGCTCCCGGTCGCCACCCCGCCGAACGCCATCGCCTTCGGCTCCGGGTATGTCACGATCGGCCAGATGGTGCGAGGAGGCCTGGGCCTGAACCTGATCGGCATCGTGCTCATCACCTGCGTGGTCCTCACCATCGCTGCCTGGGTGTTCTCGATCGCCTACTGAGCAGGTTTCCCAGACCGGGTATGCGCGGGCCGGCTCCCGCGCCCCGCGCTCGCCTTCGCGGGCTCACGGGGGTCAGAACGGCACGGTCTCGTCGGCCTCCTCAGCCTCGTCCGCATCCTCAGTCTCATCCGCCTCCTCAGTCTCAACCGCCTCATCCGCCTCATCGGCCTCGTCAGTCTCGTCATCAGCCGCCACCGCCTCCGGTCGCAGCCACGACGTCGACGCCAGCCCGAGAGCCTGCCTGATCTGCGTCGCGACCGAGTCCTCGGCGTCGTCCTCCGGGAAGCGGAAGTAGTACGAGTGCGCCACCGCCGGCATCAACCGGTGCCGCCACGGCTTGGTCCCGGGCCGGCCCTGCGTGTTGCCCGTGACGGCGACGTCCTTGATCCCGGTTCCGAACAGCGGCCCGAGCGAACCGCCGAACCAGTCGCCGAACAGCCCCCACTTCACGGGGAAGTACAGGTTCGTCCAGCGCACGACGGCGAACGGCGCTCCCTCGTAGAGCACGCGATACGTCGATCTCTTCCGTGCCCCCTTGCGCCCGGTCCACCACGTCTTGCGCCACGAGTAGAACCGCGTCACGCCGCGGTCGCGGTGGATGTTGTTGTAGTCCGACTCCTCGTCCTGCGGCGGACAGGTCGGCAGCTCACGTCGCTCGATCCGCGCGTCGAAAGAGCGGCCGCCTTTTCCGTGCAGGAGCTGGTCGGCGAAGTACATCGGCGTGCCGGCGCTGATGAAGTCGGTGATGAGCCAAGGGTTGCCCTGGCGCCGGATACCCGACCACAGACCCCGCTGGGCGTCCTGGTACGCGTCGACCAACCCGTCGTCGACCGGCGGACGGTCCGGCAAGGCGCTCGCCGCCTGCTCGAGCTCGAGCAGGCCGTCCAGCTCGTGCTCCCCGGTGCGCCGGCTCGTCTTCGCGTTCATCGTCCCCCACAGGTAGGCGATCCCGTCGTACGCGATGAACGCCCCGAGGCTGTGCCCGACGAGGACGATCCGGTCATACCGCGGGGCCGTCGAGTCGTGCAGAGCCTGCACCATCTCGACCAGACCTTTCCGGATGTCCCGGCGAACCGCATACGAGCGCGGACTGGTGTCGAGATAGCGCACGACGTCGACGAAGCTCGAGGTGAGCCACCGGGGGAGGACCCGGGAGAACAGGTAGGACAGCGCGGCGGCGACCAGGCCACCGGAGACCAGTGCGGTGATCGCCTCGGTCAGCGGGTTGTCCGCGCCGATGACCTTGCCCTCGAACGGGCCCCACAGCACGGCCCAGACCGTCCACAGGATCAGGGCCCAGGCGATGACCCACAGGCCCTTGAGGCCGTACGGCACGCGCGTGGGCCACTGCAACAGGATCCGGCGGAAGGTCGGCCACAGGTCGTCGAGCCGGTTGCCCTGCATCTTGTCGGCCCAGTGGTACTCGAAGACGTCGGTCTGCGCATGCCACTCCGGCTGGTCCCGGTCGGCGGGGTATCGCGGCGCGAGGAACCGCCGCGACTCGTAGCTCCCGGTCACCGACTCCGGCCGGGAGTAGTAGACCCGCGTGCCGTCCTCGCCGGGCGCGAGCGCGGTATCGATGAACCCGGTCAGCGTCGAGAGCGGCAGTTGCTCGCCCATGCCGTGGATGACGACGACCGCCTGCCTGACGTCTGCCCTCATGACGACCTCCAGTCCGATGAGACCACCAGTGTGTCGAGCAGGGCCGCCCCCGGCCATCCGTCGTTCGGCCGGAGCATGCGGCCGGACCGCGGTGTGCCGGGAGCGCTGCGCACGCCCGTACCGTAGAGACATGGCATCCGGGTCCGCGATCAGATTCACCGGCACGCTGGGCAAGTTCACCTGGCGCATGCTCGCGACCGTGCTCGTGGGGCAGGCGATCTCGATCAGCCTCGGTGCCATGGTCGCCCGAGGAATCGCGATGGCGAACGAGAACTCCGCGGCGGACACCTATCTCTACGGAGGGCTCGCCCTGGCGGGTCTGTGCATCGTGGCCGCCGGGTTGCTGCGGGGGCCGCTCGGACTGCCGCTGGGATGGGTTGTCCAGGTCCTGACTCTCGCCAGTGCCGTGATCGTGCCCATGATGCTGTTCGTGGGGCTGATGTTCACCGCCTTGTGGGTCATGTGCCTGGTCCAGGGGGACAAGGTCGAGCGGATGATGGCGGAGCGGGAGGCGGCCGCGGCCAGTGGCTAGGCTGTGCGGGTGACCGAATCCTCCGCGCCTGAGCGCTCGCTCGTCCTCGTCAAGCCCGACGGCTTCGCCCGTCGCCTCACCGGGGAGGTGCTGCGCCGGATCGAGGCCAAGGGGTATGCGCTGGTCGCCCTGCGCATCCTCACGCCCACCCGGGAGATGCTCGCCGCCCACTACGCCGAGCACGAGGGCAAGCCGTTCTTCGAGCCGCTGCTCGAGTTCATGTCCTCCGGCCCGGTCACGGCGGTCGTCATCGAGGGGGAGGGCGGCATCCCGGGCTTCCGCGCCATGGCCGGCGCGACGAACCCCACCGACGCGGCCCCCGGCAGCATCCGCGGCGACCTCGGCCGCGACTGGGGCACCAAGGTCCAGCAGAACATCGTCCACGGCTCCGACTCCCCGGAGTCCGCCGCCCGCGAGATCGCGATCTGGTTCCCCGAGCTCTGAGCCGGAGTTTGCATTTCTTCCTCAGGAAAGAAACCCCCGCTTCTGGCAACAAGCTTTCCCTCCGGTAGCCGACGCTTCCTTCCCGAAGATTGCGGGGGCCGTCAGGCATGAGCAGTCGCGTTTGCGCAGGTCGGAACCCTCGCGCGTACATGCCCGTTCGACTCAGCGGCGGCCCGATCGGCAAGGAGAGCCATGACCCGTTCCACCCTCACTCGCTCCACCCTTTCGGTGGCCGCGATCGGCCTGCTCGTCCTCACCGGGTGCTCGAGCGTCCAGGACGAGAGTCCGGCCGCAACCGCAACCACAGCGGCCACCTCCGGGGAGTCCGGGTCCACGGCGTTCCTCGAACAGTTCGGGCTTGACAGCAGCGACGATCCCCGCGACATCGTCACGGCGCTGGACCGCACCAACGACGACCGCGACTCCGGCGTCATGGGCTCGGTGCGCTACGACGCGGTCGTCTTCACGACCGCCGACGGCGAGACCACCGTGCCGATCGAGGACGGGTTCTACCTGGCGCTCGCGCCGTACGTCGACCAGACCCACGACTGCTACTACCACAACCTTGCGACCTGCCAGGGTGAGCTCGTGGGAGAGGACCTCGACGTCACGATCACGACCGACGACGGTGAGGTACTCGTCGACGAGACGGTGACGACCTACGACAACGGCTTCGTCGGCTTCTGGCTGCCGCGGGACATCACCGGCACCATCGAGGTCACCCACGACGGAAGGTCCGTCACCGCGCCCATCGCTACCGGGCCGGACGACCCCACCTGCGTGACGACGCTCCAGCTCACCTGAGCTCTCCTACGCCTCTGGCATGCCACCGTGTCTGGATCGGATGGGTGGTATGCCGATCGCGTGCTATTCGACGCTTTTGGCATGCCGCTGGTGCTGGGTCGGACGGGCGGTATGCCGATCGCGTGCTATTCGACGCTTTTGGCATGCCGCTGGTGCTGGGTCGGACGGGCGGTATGCCGATCGCGTGCTATTCGACGCTGCTGGCATGCTGCCGGGTCTGGGTCGGACGGGCGGTATGCCGATCGCGCGCTATTCGACGCTTGTGGCATGCCACCGATTCTGGATCGGATGGGCGGCATGCCGTTCGCGCGCTATTCGACGCCTCTGGCATGCCGCTGGTGCTGGGTCTGACGGGCGGTATGCCGTTCGCGCGCTATTCGACGCTTGTGGCATGCCACCGGGTCCACCGCCAAGGCGGAAGGCAGCGGCTCGGCAGGTCGACCCGCCACCCTCGGCGTGGCCTGACCGGCAGGGCCATATCCCGCACGTAGCCTGAAACACATGGCGGCATGGTGGTCGAGGCACGGGGTCGGCGACCTCGCGATCGACCTCGGGACCGCCAACACGGTGATCTACCAGCGCGGCCGCGGCATCGTCCTCGACGAGCCGTCCGTCGTCGCCATCGACCGGCGCAGTGGTCGGATGATCGCCGCAGGTCACAAGGCCAAAGAGATGCTCGGCCGCACGCCCGACCACGTCGAGGCGGTGCGCCCGCTCAAGGACGGCGTCGTCAGCGACGCCGAGGTCACCGAGCGGATGCTGCGCTACTTCGTCGAGCAGGTCGGCCCGAGCAAGATCGTCCGCCCGCGCATCGTCATCTGCGTCCCGAGCGAGGTCACCGGAGTCGAGCGCAGGGCACTCGAGGACTCCGCCCTGCGCGCGGGGGCACGCCGGGTCTACATCATCGAGGAGGCCATGGCGGCCGCCCTCGGCGCAGGCCTCCCTGTCAACGAGACCCGCGCCCACCTCGTCGTCGACATCGGCGGCGGGACGACGGACGTCGCGGTCATCAGTCTCGGCGGCATCGTCACGGCCCGCTCGGTCCGGGTCGGCGGCGACGAGATCGACGAGGCGATCATCGCGTTCGTCAAGAGCGAGTACTCCCTCCTCCTCGGCGAACGCAGCGCCGAGGACATCAAGCTCGCCGTAGGCTCGGTCTTCCCGCTCAGCGAGGAGCTCACCACCCGCGTCCGCGGCCGCGACCTCGTCACCGGCCTGCCCAAGACCGTGCAGGTCTCGTCCCCGGACATCCGACGAGCCATCGAGACCCCCGTCATCACCATCACCGACATCGTCCGAACCGTCCTCGACGTCTGCCCTCCCGAGCTCGCCGGCGACATCCTCGACAACGGCGTCACCCTCACCGGAGGCGGCGCCCTGCTCCGCGGTTGGACCGCCCGGCTTCGCCACGAGCTCGGCGTGCCCGTGCGCGTCGCCGACGACCCACTGCAAGCGGTCGCGCGGGGGTCGGGCCGCTGCGTCGAGGACTTCGCCTCGCTCAGTCGGATCCTCGCCGACGTCCGGCGCGGATGACCCACCACCCGCGCCGCCGCCGGTATGCGCTCCTCGCCGGAGCGCTCATCACTCTCCTCCTCATGGGCCTGGACCTCGCCGACCCCGACTCCACCGTCCCGTCCACGCTCCGCTCCGCCGGCGCGGCGGTCACGGGACCGCTTCTCACCGCGGTGGCGGACACGTTCCCGGAGCCACCGGATCACGGCGCCGACCTCGCCGCGACCGGCGCCCGCCTCGCCCTGACCGAGAGCGAGGTCCGGCGCCTCACGGGCATCGTCGACCTGAACACATCCGCCACCCTGGCAGCCGCCACCGACAGTGCCCCTCACGCGGCTCACCGCGTCGTCACCGCCCGCGTCGTCGGTCTCGGCACCCCCACGGCGACCGGCCCGCAGCGCCTCACCATTGACATCGGCGCCCGCGACGGCATCTCCGAGGACCAGACCGTCCTGAACCACGAGGGCCTCGTCGGGCGCACCGTGCTCGTCGGCGCCACCACCGCCGACGTCCTCGTCCTCGGCGCCCAGGACCTCATCGTCGGCGCCCGCACTGACTCCGGACTCCTCGGCACCGTCGGTGCGCCCACCCCGGCGGACGGCGCCCGCGACCCGGGACAGCTCACCTTTTCTGCCATCGCCATCGCACACCTCGAGCCCGGTGACGTCCTCACGACCGTCGGCTCGCCGGACAACAGCCCGTTCGTCGCCGGCATCCCCGTCGGAACGGTCGTCTCCGTCGACCCCGGCACCGGCCGGGTCGGACCAGCCGCCGCCGTCCGCCCCGCCGCCGACATCGCCCGCCTCGACGTCGTCGGCGTCGTCGTCCCAGCCCCAGCCGAGCCCGTATCGGCCGAGGCCGACCGATGACCAACACCCTGCGCATCGCCGCCCTTCTCGCGCTCTCCCTCGCCGGCGCAGTTCTCGTCGTCGCCCTCCGTGCCCGCGGCTGGTCGGCCGTCCCCGAGCTCGCCCTCCTGCCGGTGATCGCCCTCGGCCTGTCCCGCGGCTGGCCCGCCGGCACCGCACTCGGCCTCGCCACGGGCTGGCTGGTCGACCTCGTCCCGCCGGGCGGCGACCCCCTCGGCCTCACCCCCATCCTGTATGCGCTGGCCGGCTCCCTCGCCGGCCGCGCCTCGCGCGTCGGTCCGGTCCCCGTGCGGTGGGTCGCGCTCGTCGTCCTCGGCTCCTCCGCCGTCCCGATAGCCGGACGTCTTCTGCTCGGCGCCACCCAGGGTCAGCAGCTCGACCTCGCCACAGCCGCCCTCACACTCGCGTCCACCACAGTCGCCGGGATCGTGCTCGTCCCACCGTTGCTCGCGCTCGACCGCGGGGAGCCGGCATGGTGAGACCTCCGGACGACCATCGCCGGCCGGGCCCTCACCCCGGACCCGAGCCGACGCCGCGCTCGCGCCACGACCGCCCCAAGGGACGCGGCACCCCCATCCATCGCCTGCGCCGTCGGGTCGTCGTGCTCGTCGTCGTCCTGCTCCTCATGCTCGGCACGCTCGTCGGCCGCCTCACCCAGATCCAGCTGGTCGACTCGGCATCCGCCGCGCCCCTCGCCGCCACATCCGCCTCGGCAGGAGCCGTCGAGGACGCCCTCAGCCGGGCCGAGACAGACCCCTCCCTCACCACTATCACGATCCCCGCCACAAGGGGCCGCATCCTCGACCGCAGCGGAGTTCCGTTGGCGGACAACGAGGCCCGCCCGACCCTCACCCTGGACCGCGCCATCCTCGCCGGCCTCACCGACGACGAGCAGGACCGACTCCTCACGAACCTCGCCGAGGCGCTCGAGACCACCCCCGACCGGCTGCGCGCCCGCACCACATCCTGTGGGGCACCCGACGCCGCACCCCCGCCAGACTGCACCCCGGGATCTCCGGCCGCCCCGGCCACCATCGCGACCGAGGTCACCGCCGAGCAGGCGCTTGCCATCGTCGAACGACCCGACCGTTATCCCGGGGTGAGCATCACGCCGGTGGCGAGCCGCGCATACCCCCACCCGGAGGGTCTGCTCGCGCCGCACGTCCTCGGCTATCTCGCCCCGGGAGAACCCCAGGAAGAACAAGGCCGTACCGGTCTCGAGGAGCAGTACGACGCCGTCCTGCGCGGCACCCCCGGCCACCGGGTCGTCCGCACCGACGCCCGCGGCATCCCGACGGAGGTCGTCGCCGAGCAGCCGCCCACCCCCGGCCGGGACGTCCGCACGCACCTCGACGCGCACCTTCAGGCGACCATCGAAGGAGCCCTCGCCGAGCGGGTCGAGGAGCGCAAAGAGGCGGGCAAGGCCGCCGACGGTGCCGCCGCGGTCGTCATCGACCTGACCGACGGGGGAGTGCGCGCGCTGGCGAGCTATCCGACGTATGACCCCGCGCTCTGGATCGGCGGGATCGACCCGGCCGACTACACCCGCCTCACGGCCCCCGACTCGTCCCAGCCGCTGATCAGCCGGGTGACCGAGGTGGGTCTGCCGCCCGCGTCGACGTTCAAGGTCGTGACGATGCCGGCGGCCGTCAAGGCCGGCACGTCCCTCAGCGCGCTGCACCCGTGCCCGAGCCGCTACGTCATCGGGGGACGCGAGTTCCGCAACTTCCGCTACAACGACTACGGGATGGTCGACTGGCGCGAGGCGATGGCGGTCTCGTGCGACACGATCTTCTACCAGGCGGCCTACGAGTCCTGGCGCGCCCAGGGCGGTATCGAAGCCACCGACGACAGCCGCGACCCGTTCCTGACGACCGCACGAGAGTTCGGCCTCGGCGAGCCGACCGGCATCGACCTGCCGAACGAGGCGAGCGGCGTCGTCCCCGACCGCGCGTGGCGGCAGGCCCGGTGGGAGGCGACCAAGGAGCGGACCTGCGCGCGCGCCCGAACCGGCTACCCCGAGGTCGCCGACGAGGAGCGTCGCGCCTACCTGCACCAGATCGCCAAGGAGAACTGTGTCGACGGCTACCTCTACCGCGGAGGAGACGCCGCGAACTTCAGCATCGGCCAGGGCGACACGTTGACGACGCCGCTGCAGATGGCCCAGGTGTTCGCGGCGGTCGCGACCGGCGGGCCGACGTTCGTCCCGCAGGTCGCCGACGCGTTCGTCGACCCGGTCAGCGAGGCGGTCGAGGACCTCGCGCCGGAGCCGGGCCGCACCGTGCCGCTCGACCCGAAGGTCGGCGCCTATCTGCGCGACTCGCTCGAGGCGGTCGTCACCGAGGGCACCGCCGCCGGACCTTTCGAGGGCTTCCCGCTGGAGCAGTGGCCGGTCGCGGGCAAGACCGGCACGGCGGAGATGGCCGCCGGCAACGACACGTCCTGGTTCGTCTCGTATGCGCCGGCCGGCTCTCCCCGCTACGTCGTCGCCGTGGCGGTCACCCAGGCGGGACTCGGCTCCGAGGCGGCCGTTCCGATCGCGCGACTCATCCATGACGAGCTGCGCCGGATGGAGTAGCCGCGACCCCAAGGCCAAGCCCCGCTCCGAACCGGCCCATCCCCGGACGCCTCTGCAGAGGAAGGCGTCAAGCACCTCCCTCTGCAGAAGCGATGGTCTCAGCCCAGCTCGCTGAGCATCTGCTCCATCTGGTCGATCTGCACGCCTTGTGCGACGAGCATGTCCGTCGCCCAGAACTGCAGGGTCGTGTCGCTTCCGTTGATGAGGACGTCCTCGATCATCGCGAGCGCGCCCTCGTGATGGTCGATCATCAGCTCCAGGTACATCCGGTCGAAGTCGGTGCCGGATGAGGCCGCCAATGCGTCCATCTCCGCAGCGGTCGCCATGCCCATGTGCTCGACATGCATCGGCATCCCGAGCATCATCTCGTAGGCCATCTCGGCATCGGTGACCTCGAGATCGTTCCAGGTCTGCCAGTTCTGCATCATGCCGATCTCGACGGTCTGCTCGACGTCGATGCGGTCGGCGAACGCCTGCAAGGTCTGGTCGCCGCTGCGCTCGGGGGCGAGCTGGCTCATCAGAGTCGCCTGGAAGTGGTGCGGGATCATCATCGCGACGAACTCGCTGTCCGCCGTGTTGAACTCCGGCGGCGGCGCCGGTGCCGTCGTGCTCGTGCTCGTGGTCGGCACCGGATTCTTCGGTGGCTTGCCGCCTCCCTTGCCCGGAGGCGGGTCGGCGTAGGCAACGGCGCCGACGGCCAGGGCTGAGACCAGTCCTGCCACCACTGCGACGCTGCGGGCCTTCTTGGAGAGCTTCATGGTGCTTTTCTCCTGCTCGGTGGTGAAGGGACGATGACCGGTGCCCGTGGCAGAGCACCGGTCATCGTCACCGGAATGCTCGTCCTACAACGCGTACTGCGTCTGGGCGTTGAAGTAGCTCTGCTTGACGCTGTTGGCGCTGGGCAGACCCTTGGTGCCGGTCAGCCTCAGGACGTCGAGCCCCTTCGTGATATCGCTCGAGTAGATGTAGCCGTTGTACCAGTAGGCCGACCAGCTGCCGCCGAGGCCGGGCGGGTCAAGGGCTCCACGGTCGAACCACCCGATCTCGACGGGGTTCGTCGGGTCGGTGAAGTCGAGGATGGAGACGCCGCCCTGGTACCAGGACTGCACCATGATGTCGCGACCCTTGGCCGGGACGATCGAGCCGTTGTGGGCAACACAGTTCTCGGTGTCGGCCTGGTGACGCGGGATCTTGAAGTACTCGATGAACTCCAGCGACCGGTCGTCACCCTCGCCGACGATGTCGAAGATCGCGTTGGCGCCGCGCTCCGGGCCGACGGCCTCGTTGCAGGTCGCACCGCCGCCGCCGCCGAGCTCGTCCGTGAAGATGACCCGGGATGCGTCGTTGTTGAAGGTCGCCGAGTGCCAGAAGGCGAAGTTGGTGTCGGTGACGCTGTCGATGACATACGGCGCGGTCGGGTCGGAGATGTCCATCAGGACTCCCTCGCCCATGCAGGCGCCGGCGGCAAGGTCGAGCTCGGGGTAGACGGTGATGTCGTGGCAACCTGCTGTCCGGCTGATCGCGCCACCGTCGGGGAAGAGGACCACCTTCTCGATCACCGAGGCGGACGCCGGGTCGTCCAGCGGCACCTCGACGATCGAGATCGCGTCGTGCGGAGGCTGACAGTTCGGGAAGACGGCGTTCGGCCCGTACGACGAGATGTAGAGGTAGACGACGTCGTCGCTCTCGCCGGGCACGAGAGTGTGGGTGTGCGAGCCGCAGTCGGTGCGGACCGTGGCGACCTGCTGGACGTTCGACAGGTCGCTCGTGTCGATGATCCGGATCCCCTCCCAGCCGTCGGGGTTGGCGGTCGAGGTCCCGCTGCTCTCGCACGAGTCGTCGGTGCGTGCCGAGTCGACCGACATGAACACCAGGTCGCCGTCCGGGGTGACCGACGGGTCACCCTGACCACCCGGGCAGGCGAACTGCGTGATGAGCTTGGTCTTCTGCGGCTGCTTGATGTCATAAAAGTTCAGGCCACCGTAGGTGCCCTGGATCGCGACGTCGCCGGCGAATGCCAGGTCGCTCTGGAAGACCCCGTCGTTGACTCCCTGCCGCGGGATGTTCGTGACCAGCTGCAGGTTCTTTGTGCTGGCCACCGTGCCCGGCGCGAGTGGCTCGTCGCTCTGAACCACTGCCGAGCTGGCGCTGCCGACCTGAGTGAGGCCGAGCGCTCCGACTACTGCGACCACGCCGGCGAGCCGCCGCAGCCGTTTCCGATCAGAAATGTCCATTGGTGGACCCCCTATTGAGTTGAGCCTGATGAGGAGGCACGGACACGCATCTGACGTGCCCGTATGCCGACGGTATCGGGGATGGCCCGCCTCCGCGCGTCGGAAGGGCGCACCGATTTTCGCGGCACCAGCGAACGCTGACCGGCCCGGCCCGCCACGAGCCCCACGCGAAACCCGTGCGCGACCTGCTCGGATCCGCCCCTTGCCGGGCGAGGCTCCGCATAGGGTTGGAACGGACCCGCACACTGCGGCCCGTCCGGACGATCGGAGCCGGCGGACCGCTGAGGCACGACACGGGAAGGGGGTAAGAGTGTCGATCTCCGGCTCGATCCTCGTCGTCTGCACGGGCAACCTCTGTCGCTCGCCCTACATCGAGAGGCGGCTGCGGCAGGCCCTCGAGGGTACGGAGATCACCATCACGAGCGCGGGGACCACTGCGGTCGTCGGAGAGCCGATGGATCGAGAGAGCGCCATCCTCGTCGAGGGGAGCGGCGGACAGGCCAGGGACTTCCGAGCGCAGCAGCTGCAGCCGGAGCTGATCGCACCGGCCGACCTCGTCCTCGCCGCGGCGCGCGAGCACCGGAGTGCGGTCGTACGCATGCACCCACCGGCACTTCGCACGGCGATGACGATTCGGGACCTCGCCGACCTGCTCACCGGAGTGACGGCGTCGGACGTTCGGGACCAAGACCTGCCGGGAACCTGGGTCAGCCAGGTGCTGACCGTGGCGCAGAGCCGTCGCTCACTGGTGCCGGCGCGCCAGTCGGGAGTCGACATCACCGACCCGATCGGCCGCTCCCGAGGGGCCTTCGAGCGGATGTCCGACGAGGTCGAGTCCGCCCTCCGGGTCATCGTCCCGGTGCTTCGCGGTCCGGTCGAGGACTGAGGCCACCGAGCCGACGGACCTCGTGCCGAGGGAGGCGTGCTAGCCCGCCCCCGGAACGTTCGTGCGCTCTAACGCCGGCCCTTCAGATCGCCCCGCCTTCTTGGCCCGGCGCAGCTCACCCCGCTTGACTTCTTCCTCGGGAAGCTCGTAGTGGTAGGTGTAGCGCGAGTACGCACCGCCGGTCCGCTCGACCGCGCGGTTGAGGACCAGCCCCAAGACGCGACCGTTGACCGACTCGAGAGCCTCGACGGTGTGGCTCAGCTGGTCACGCTCGACCAGTCCCGCCCCCGCGATGACGATCGCTCCGTCGACGATGGTCGAGAGGACGACCGAATCGGTCACGGGCAGCACCGGCGGGGCGTCGATGATCACCTGGTCGAATCGGCTCGCGAGCTTCTCGAGCACCTCGCGCATGGCGATGGATCCGAGCAGCTCCGACGGGTTGGGCGGGATGGGCCCCGAGCCGATGACCCACAGGTCGGTGTTGCCGTACCGCTGGAGCAGGTCGTCGATATCGGCCTGTCCGATGAGGGCGTCCGTCAACCCGACCGATCCGTCCAGGCCCATGTACTCCAGCACCTTGGGCCGACGCAGATCCGCCTCGATGAGACAGACGGTGCCGCCGGCCTGAGCCATCGCCAGCGCGAGGTTCATCGTGATCGTGCTCTTGCCCTCGCCGGCCATGGAGGACGTGATGAGGATCGTCTTCGGGTGATCCGCAGCGTCGATGAACGTGAAGTTCGTGCGCAGGGCGCGGAAGGACTCTGCGCGCGGTGAGCGAGGGTCCACCTCAACGATGAGGGGCCGTTTGGGGGAGTCGGGATCGAAGGTGATCACTCCCAGCACCGGCCGGTCGGTCACGGCCTTGAGGTCCTCGAGCGTCTTTACGGTGCGGTCGAGGGTCTCGCGCACCACGGCGGCCGCCAGTCCGGCCAGAACGCCGAGGATCAGTCCCAGGCCGAGGTTGCGCACGGGCTGGGGGCTGACCGGAGACGTCGGGACCGTGGGGGGCTGCACCACCGTGATCTTCACCGGACTGGAAGCTGTCCCCGCCGGACTCTCCAGCTCGGCGATGGTGTCGGGGAAGACCTCTGCGATCGCGGCAGCGATCTCTTGCGCCGTCTCAGGGTCCGTGTCGCGCACGGCCACGTCGATGAGAACCGTGTCGGGAGGGGTCGTCGTGACGATGCGGTCCGCAAGACCCTCGGGGTCGACTCCCGTGGACTCCGCGACCTGGTCGAGGATGCTCGGTGTCGTGAGGAGCTGGGCATACGACTTCACCCGCTGCTGCGTGAACGTGCTCCCCTGCAACAGCGCTCCGCTGTCGCTTGCGCCGGTCGTGGACACGAAGAACTGAGTACTCGACTCGTACACCCGGGTCGACAGAGCTGTCGCCGCCGCGGCCAGCCCGACGACCAGGAGCGCCACCAGGGTGATGATCCGCCACCTCTTGCGAACGGTGTTGAGGTACTCCTGCAGTTCCACGGTCCTCCTCCAAGGGCGTCCGGAGCGTGGGTTCACCCCTCTGGCCAGAGCATATTAGCCCGCAGCGCATCCGGCTGGGAGGCGCTCACTCGCGGGTGACTCTCAATGGTGGGCCGCTTCTCCGTCGCGTCGCCGGCTCAGGTCGTGCCGCTACCCGCTCGCCCGGCGGACCGGCTGTCCCCGAGTCGACAGGTCCCGCTCTGGTGGAGCCGGACCCGACTTCATGTCCTTGTCGTGATGCCAGACCAGGGCGTACAGCACCACGAGGATCAGGAGTCTGGCCGCCACGCGAGCGATATAGGTGAACGTCCCACCCCATACGAGATCCACGATGCTGGCGCTGGCGATGATGATGGCGACGATCTTGAGCAGGTCCGTGTGGCTCAACATCGGGATGGACGCCGACCGGATGAGGACGCTGTCCATCCACCGAACCAGGAGGGCCACGGCGGGAACCATGACGACCAGCCCGGCGATGCCGAGGGCAAGGAGCCACTCTCCATGGAACAGAGCCAGTTCGGAGTGTCCGGTCCCCTGCAGTTCGGGACGGAACAGCTGGGCCAGCTCCGCACCCAGTCCGACAGGCTTCTCCGGCCAGAACCGTCGCGGGACGAAGATGACGGCAGTGGCGTAGAAGGACTTGAAGTACGTGAGCTGGACGTCCCCCGCCTGCACCATCTCCAGAAGCTGGGCGAACCTGACGAGGGGGCTCAGCACGGACTCCAGACCATTGACGTTGTCGGACTGTGCCGGGTTCAGCGTGGCCGTGAACTCGACCCTCGACCGGGCGAAGTACAGCAGAGCGGGCGTGATCCCGATGAGGATTGCGCCCTTGACGAAATGTCCCCGCCACCTGTGGGCGCCGGCCATGGCGATGCACAGTGCCAAGGAGCCGAGCCCCAGTCGGCCGAAGCCGGTGAAGAGGAACTGCATGTATGCGAGGAACGCGGCGCCGATCAGGGCGTACCCGAAGAGGCTGACGCGCTTCTCTCCGCGAAGGCTCGCGACCGCGACGAGCGCCACCCCGGAGTAGGAAGCCGCATTGACGAGCGGGTTCTCGCCCCGGCCGGTGATGCTGAGGCCCACGCCGAGCGAGACCAGGAGCAGGCCCATCCAGATCCCCCACCGGGCCACGCTGCGGTTGGTGGCGGACTCGACGGCGACGACCGCAGCCTTCCGTGGACTCCAGAACAGGTAGTGCATCAGGAGCTGTGAGAAGTAGCAGAAAGCCAGCACGGGGACGAGCGACGCCTCGCCGAAACCGAAGATGGTCGGATCATGGCCGGCCAGGTAGATGCCGGGGAAGAAGATGAACAGGCCGGAGGCGAAGAAGTAGATGCTCGGCGCAGAGATGCGCTGCCGGCCATCGGACCAGAAGCCGGCGACGGAGTGAGCCAGACCCGCGCTCGCCAGGATGCCCTGGACGGTCGGTTCGCTGAGTCCGTAGCCGCCCAGGAGGAGGGCGAAGACGCCGATCGCCGCCCACGCGAGAATCGCAGGAGAGATCCGTCCCCACGTGATCATCGGGCCCCCACGGAACGGCGCGCCAGCACCTGCTCGATACCGGCCGTCCAGGCCTGGGTTTGCCGCCATGACGTGTAGAGGTCGAGAACTCGACGCTTGGCCTCGGTGCGTTCGGTCACGCCTTGCCGCGCGCGGTCGTCGATCTCGGCAGCCCACTCCGAGGGAGCATCCACCGACACGACTGTGCCACATCCACTGTCCAGGAGAGCTGTCCACGGGGTGTGCGGAGAACATACGACCGGGCAGCCGGCGGAAAGGCTTTCCGGGATGACGAAACCGAAGTTCTCACCCAGGGTCGGGAACAGGAAGGCGTCGTACGTCGCAAGGCGCGACTGCACCTGATCCGAACCCAGAGTCCCGGCGTAGCGGACGCGCACATTGGGCGGCATCTCACCGATCTTCGCGGTGCACCGACCCCAGTAGGCCGCGTCCTCCGTCGGACCATAGACGTCCAGGGTCACGGTTTCCCGACAACGGCGGAGGGACTCGAGGAGGAAGAGAAGGTTCTTCTTCGGGGAGATCCTGCTGACGAAAGCGAATCTGGGCTCGGGGCCGCTCTCGACGAGATCCATCGGTTCCGGCCCACGGGAATCCGGTTGCTGAACGACGTCCGCCGACGGGAACACGCGACGGACGTCATCGCGCTCCATCTCACTCGACACCTGCCACACCGGCGCACTCCGTGCGACCAGCCTGCCCCACGTCGCCAGGGCGAGGCGCTTCTTCCGGGCCTTGATCCCCAACGCTCCGGGGGACAGCTCGCCTCGAGGGGCGACCACCAGGTGTTCGGTGCGGATGAGCCGCCCCCGAGCCAGGAACCACGGCAGCATGGAGAAGGAGGGAGACCAGAGGCTGTTGAGGAAGAGCAGCTCGAACCGGGGACCGACGACCAGTCGAGACAGGTGCCACCACGACTTCGCACTCGCACGATCCCAGTAGTAGATCCGGTGGTGACGATCGGCGACGACCGTCGAGGACAGGCCCGGATAGGGCTGTCCATCGCCCAGATCGCGGTCGGATGTCACGAGCAGGACGGACACCGTCGAAGGCAGGGCCCGGAGAATCTCCGCCATGGAGCGGATCGGACCACCACCCTTGAAACCCGGCAGGTAGAACGGCGCGAAGGCGAGCACCTGGGCGTTGGCGCCGAGCCGGTCCGTGTTCTGGTCCGTCACGGGCTCCGTCTGGCTCCCACCCGCACCCGGTGCGAGGCGGTGCCGTCCCTTATGTCTCGCCCGGCGTCATCACGGCGCACCACGGTGGTCCGTCCGAGTGCCTGCGTTTCCAGCAGCAGCGACTCCAACCGAGTCACTCCCTCAGACCGGCAGAACGTGGATGCGTACAGGTGCCTTCCGGCGTCACCCATCCTCGTCAGCTCGTCGCGACTCGCGGCGACCAAGCGACGAATGACCTGCGCGGCCTGGTTCGGGTCGCTCGGCGAGCAGGCCAGACCGGCTCCGTTGTCCTCGACGAGTGCTGCGACGTCGCCTGCTCCGTGGACCAGGATGGGCCGGCCCGCGCGCAGAGCGGCCTGGACCTTGCTCGGCATGGTGACCCTGAGCAGCGGGGTGTCCTTGAGCGAGACGACCAGAACATCGGCGGCAGCGAGACGGGCGCCGATCTCGTCCGGGCCCACCGCAGGGAGGACGTTGACATTCGGTACGTGCGTCGTCCTGTCCGCCAAGGCATCGCGATGGACGCCATCTCCGATCAGCTCGAGCTCGGCCTCGGGGACAAGGGCGAAGGCGTCGACCAGGGCGTCCAGCCCCTGCATCGCGCCGAGATTTCCCGCGTAGAGGAACGTCCGTCGCGTACTCCGGCCGGTTGCCGAGGGTGGACTGACTGAGGCAGAACTGACCGGGGGAGAACTGGCAGAGCCCGCGATATCCCTCGGTGCGGGGTCGGAGAGCCAGTTGGGGGTCCAGCGGATCTTCGTCGCGGGGACACCCCGTTCGACCAGGAGATCCACCATGCCTGGCGACGTCACCCCGATTCGTGCGGCGTGCCGGTAGGACTGGCGGGTGTAGGCATCGAGGCCGGCGTGCACGACCCGACCCAGACCTCCCGACACCATGCCACTGCCGGTGACGCTGTCCGGCCAGAGATCCTGGATGAGCAGGCACACGGGCGCGCGGTGACCCTTGAGCGCCACCTGCGCCGGAATGGCGGCCGTCGCGGGAGAGGAGTAGATCAGCCACACGTCCGGACGGGGAAACCGCATGGTGCCGAAGACGGCGGCCGAGGCGGCGTGGCTGAGGTAGTTCGCCATCCGGTGGGCTGGGTTCGTGTCGTGGCTGGGATACACCGGCGTCCGGTGGATCGTGACACCTTGCGAGTACGGCTGCTTCACGTAGGGGCGTTGATGCCAGCCCGGGTAGAGCCTGCCTGTCGGGTAGTTGGGGAAGGCCGTCAGGACGTGGACGTCGTGGCCACGTTCCGCGAGTCCGGTCGCGATGCTCTCCGGGATCAGTGCTCCCTGCTCCGGGGGAAACCACTGCGTGATGAAGCCGATCCTCATCTCCCGACCCCCACCACGATCGTCGCACGCCCGTGCAGGGGACGTGAACTGCCGACCCGGGCTGCGGCCGGGAGTATGCGTCGCAGCCCCGTCCCGCACGGACGGGTATGCATGTGGTCCCCTTTCCTGGCTGGGCAACAGTGGCGATGCGCGACCTGGCGTGCTGCCACCGACAGCCCTATCGGCGGCGTCGTTGCCCTGCGGTTCGCTGCATAGTAGCGAAGGACTGACGCGCAGAGCCAGGGTTGGCTGAGTCTCCTCCAAAGGGCTGACCTGCGATAACGCCGATTATCCGGCCACGTCCTCCTCGCGTGGCTGCGCGATGTCCAACCGAACGGCCGAGATCCACCACGCGACGCACAGCGCTCCCGTCGAGACCGCGAGCCCGAGCGCCGCTCCCTTGGCCCCGGCGGTGACGGCGCCACCGAGAACGAGGGGGAACCGGAGGATGACCGCGAGGACGGCGAACGCCGATGACCGTCGGTGTTCCCAGAAGGACCGGTGTGCCGCCGCCGGTACGAAGCTGAGGACGTTGAGCACACCGTCGACGAGGCTGATCCAGATGATCGGTTCGACATCGACCCACGCGCTACCCAGAAGCACCTCCCCGTACACAAGCGCGGTCGCGACCATGGCCAGGGCGACCGTCGCATACCCGGCCGCCAGGACGCCCGTGAGGCCCGCGAGCCGCGACACCATCTGCCGGCGTGTCCCGTGGCGGAGAGGGCTGAGGTGGCGGACCACCACCGGTTGCAGGGCCGTGAGGATGAGGTTGGCTGGTCCGAGGACTGTGCCGGCCCCCCGCAGAGCTCCCACGACGACCGGCCCGGTCGCGATGGCCACGACGATGGTCAGGACGTGAACCGACCCCGCGGTCAACAGGGACTGCGCGGCGAAGACCCCGCCGACCCTGCTCTCCCTCCCGGCGCCGCCCCACCTCGGCCGGAGGTGCATGCGCAAACGCCACGCAGTCAGGTATCCGACCGCTGCGGACGAGGCGACCCAGACAGTCAGAGCGTGCTGCCCGTTCCAACCCCACAGCACTGACCCGGCGGCCGGAACGAGGACACACGTCAGGAGCAGCAGCTCCTGTCCGATGGCCAGTCTTCCCCGCCACAGGGTCAGGCTGACCAGCCGGCCGTAGGAGGCGAGCAGGATGCCGTGGGCCCCGACCCCGACGATCAGCATGATCGTCGAGCCCGTGAGGGCGGCCCCGCCGATCATCACGGCTGACGCGACCAGGCCGATCAGCGACTGCCGTTCGCACCGCTCCCGGATCAGCTGCATCGTGGGCGCTCTCGTGACCAGTGTGACGATGGTCGCCTCCCGGGCCACGGCCTGGGCGAGCATGAGGATGGCCATCGCCACGGCGAAGTTGCCGAGGGCGGATGTCCCCCCTGTCCGGGCGATGACCACCGAGAGCAGCAGCGTGGTGAGGCTGGCCGCTGCCTGGGCGATCACCGCCTTGAGCGCAGACATGGTGTCCCGGGCTCAGGTGCGCTCGAAGGACGACGGCCGCGGCAGCAGCTCTGCCAGGGCACCGTTGATCAGATCGCGGGTCTGCTCGAAGTCGTCGAGCGGGCCGTCGTTGATACAGGCCTGGGCGAGCCGTCCGCTCGTGATCGCACGAGCCACGTCCTCGGCCGAGTCGATCCCCAGCTGGAAGCTCCGCCCGTATCCCCTGGGTGACACGGGCGTGAAGTCCCCCACGCATACCTGCCAGTGGGAGAACACGTAGGGGTGCACATCGCTGGGGGACCGGAACCTCGACCGCGACGTCTCCTCGAGCTGCTGCTCGCCGGCGGCCCAGACCCGCTCGAAGCTGGCTCGACGCAGTGCCTGCGGGAGGTGAGAGTTGTGGAACCCGGTGAACCGGGGCCACGGCAGCAGCGAGACGGTCTGGGCGAGGAGGCGGGGGCCGTAGACCCGGGCGAACCAGCCGGCCGGGTTGCGGCGGATCACCGACCGCTTGTCGAAGTGCCGGTTGACCAGATCGAGGCTGTTCAGCAGTGCGTGGTTCACCGGGTCGCCGATGGACAGGGCGGACAGCGCCGCGATGCCGGCGGGTTTGCCCCGGGGGAAGAAGTGCCCCAGAGACAGCGGCCGCAACGGAAAGGTGTCGTCGTTGAAGTAGACGAAGTTCGCAGCGAGGTCGGGGATCCGGTGCAGCTGGAGCTCGATCACGTGAGAGTTGAAGGTCGGCAGGTACTCCGCGGGGATGAAGTCCCCGTGCCGGACCACCCGGAGTCTGGGGTGGGCGGCATCCAGCCAGTCGGGGACAGGGTTCTCGGTGACCAGGTGCACCAGGCGGATCCAGGGGCAGAACCGGTCGATCGCGCGAAACCAGTAGATGAGGTTGTCCCAGCTGCGGTAGTCCTGTGCGCGGGGCTCGACACCCCGCTCCGCGGCGTGGGAGTCGCGGAGCGAACGCCAGTGATCATCCCGGTCGTCGACCCATGTGACAACGGCGTCGGCCTCTGGTTCACTCACCGCGCTCCCTCGTCCCTGACCCGCTGCTCAGCCACCGCGAGCACGTCGACGATCCGACCGGCCGCGCGCCCGTCTCCGAACGGATTCTCTCGGGGGATCATGCTCGAGTAGGCAGCAGGACTCGTGAGCAGCTCGTCGGCGTTCTTCAGGAGTGCGTCGGGGTCGGTGCCCACGAGCCTTGCGCAGCCGGCCTCGACCGCCTCGGGTCGCTCCGTCGTGTCCCTCAGCACGAGAACGGGCTTGCCGAGACTGGGCGCCTCCTCCTGGATCCCGCCGGAGTCGGTGACGACGACGTAGGACATCTGCATCAGCGCCAGCAACGTCGGGTAGGAGACCGGGGGAATCAGATGGACCCGCGGGTGGGGGTGCAGGATCTCGGTCACGGTGCCCCGGACGCGTGGGTTCAGATGCACCGGATAGACCACCGAGACGTCCGGATGGTCCCGCACCAGGGCGAGCACGGCGGAACAGACATCGGCCAGGCCTCGCCCGAAGGACTCCCGCCGGTGGCTGGTCAGAAGGACCATCCGCTGGTCGCGCAGCGCCTCCCGCAGGCCCGAGGGGAGCCCGTCGGCTCGCCCGGGCTCCGACGTGATCCACTGCAGCGCATCGACGACGGTGTTTCCGGTGAGGAAGACGCGGTCTGGGTCGACCCCTTCGCGCAACAGGTTCTGCCGCGCACGCTCGACCGGTGCGAAGTGGTGCGTCGCGGTGGTCCCGATGATCCGTCGGTTGGTCTCCTCGGGAAAGGGGGAGAGGACGTCATGCGTGCGCAGTCCGGCCTCCACGTGTCCCACGACGAGCCGGCGGTAGTAGCCGCACATCGAGGCGACGAAGGCACTGGTCGTATCTCCCTGCACAACAATGGCATCCGGCATCGTGCCGTCGATGGCCCCGTCGATCTCCCGGAACAGCAGGCTGGTCAGTGACGCCAGATCCTGACCGGGAGCCATCACGCCGAGCTCGATGTCCGGTTCGAGTGAGAAGACCGCGTTGGCCTGGTCGAGCATCTCGCGGTGTTGACCTGTGGAGCAGTAGATCGGGTCGAACTCATCGGGTCGCTCTCTCAGCGCCCGCAGGACCGGCGCCAGCTTGATCACCTCAGGGCGGGTGCCCGCCACGACGAGAACGCGTTTCACGTCGAGTCGACCTAGGTCACGTTGTAGTGGGACTTCATCCAGGCGAGGGTCTCCCGGATGCCGTCCTCGAGGCTGATGGTGCTGGTCAGACCGAGATCTCTGACCGCCTTGCTGCAGTCGGTGTGCTTCTGCTTCGTGGTCAGCACCTCCGGCTCGGCGTAGGTGACGAGCTCGTCGGCGCGGTGCTCCTTGCCCAGCTCCCGCAGGATGATCGCGGCCACGTCCTCGATGGAGTGGTATTGGGTTCCCCCGACGTTGTAGACCTCACCGGGCTTGAAGTTGTCCGCGATGGCCGCCAACGCGTTGGCGCAGTCGGCGATGTAGGTGCTCGTCCGCCGATGCCCGGTGTGCACGGTGAACGGGATGTCGTGGAGCGCGCGGTAGGCGAAGAGGCAGATGACCGAGCGGTACCGGCTGTACGGCTCACCGGGGCCGTACGTATTGAACAGCCGCACCCGCACCGACTCGGTGCCGAACTGGGTCGCGCTGTTGAGGACCTGCATCTCGTTGACCCACTTGGAGATCGCATAGTCGTTCATCTGCTTGATCTCGATGGTGTCCATGACGTCCTCGGTCATGACGCCGGGGAAGTCGCCGTACACCTCGGAGGAGGAGAAGTAGACGGCCTTGAAGCCCTCACGCTCCTGCATCCGCAGGATGTTCTTGGTGCCGACCGCGTTGGTGCGCCACACCTGCTCGTAGTAGTCCTCGCCGTTCCACCGACCGAACTCCGCAGCCAGGTGATAGACGACGTCGAAGGACTTCGGCTCAGCCGTGTCGCCGCCCGGCCATCCGCCGCCGGTCCAGAGCCGTTCGACCTGGCGGAACTCCCCGACGTCACACCGGGCGTAGTTCTGCCCGCCGTGGTGCTGCAGGTCGACGACGAAGACCTCGTGACCGCGCGCCTCGAGCGACGTCACGAGGTAGCGGCCGACGGCTCCGAGCCCGCCTGTGACCAGGATCCTCTGCATGGGGTGTGTCTCCAATCGCGTCACCGGTCCAGGACCAGGATCTCGGGCCGAGCCATGACCGATCTGATGCGTGTCGCGTCAGCGGCGAGCTCGTCGGTGATCTCGCGATGAGCGACGAGCACCACCAGCAGATGCGCATCCTGCGCCACGGCGCTCAGGCTCTCATAGCGGAGGTCCTCGACGAGCGGGTCGAACACGTGGACGTCGCAGCTGTCGTTCTGCAGCAGTGAGTAGATCTGGAGGGCCGGCGACTCGCGGGTGTCCTCACAGTCCCGTTTGTACGTTGCTCCGAGCAGCACGATCTTGGGCTCGGCCACGTCCTGCACGGCTTCCTGGATCCGGTGGGCCATCTTCAGCGGAACCCCGTCGTTTAGCAGGCGCGCCGCGGTGATGAGGGATGAGTCATACGGCGCGACTTCTCTGAGGAACCACGGGTCGACCGGGATGCAGTGTCCGCCGACGCCGATACCCGGGCGGAGGATGTTCACCCGTGGGTGGTGGTTGGCCAGTGGGATGACCTCATCAGCGTCCGCGCCTACGTACTCGCAGATGGCGGCGAACTCGTTGGCGATGGCGATGTTGATGTCGCGGTAGGCGTTCTCCATCAGCTTCGCCAGTTCCGCCACCACCGCGGAGGTCGGGTGCAGTGTCCCCTTGACGAACAGCCCGTAGATCTCCGTCGCTCGCGCGGTGGACTCGTCGTCCATGCCGCCGATCAGCCGCTCGTTGCGGACGATCTCCGTGAAGATGTCGCCAGGGAGGATGCGTTCCGGGCAGTGGGCGACCTTGACGTCCTCGGGGACCCGCATGGACGTGAGCTCTTCGATCAGGGGCTTGATGACGTCCCGGCACGTCCTCGGTGGAATGGTGCTCTCGACGATGACGAGGTTGCCGGCCCTCAGGACGGGCGCGATGGACCGGATCGCGGCGTCGACGTGACTGAGGTCGGCGACCTTCCGCAACGGATCGACGGGGGTTGGCACAGCGATGACGAAGACATCCGCTTCGGGGACGTCGTGGGTCGCGCGTAGGTTTCGTCGCACCTCGGGATCGGCGAACAGGGCGTCGAGCTCCCGCTCGTTGACGAGAAGGGTCCGGTCGTTGATGGTCTTGACGACGTTCTCGTCGATGTCGACACCCACCACCTCGGCCCCCGACTTCGCCCACATCAGGGCGGCCGGCAGGCCGATGTAGCCGGTGCCGATGACCACGATGGTCGTCACGAGGGCTCCCTCCCCATCGGCGCGAACGCGACTCCCTGGAGCGACCCACGCCGCATTTCGGCAGGTCAGTGCCGCAGGGGAATGTCACAGTACCGTGGCCGGACCCGCTGGGGTCGCCGTTAGAGGCGGAAACGCCCTGAGGACTAGCCGTTCGGTTCGATCGTCGGCCGGAACCACCACAACCTGCGGTATGCGCGCCGCACCCCTCGCACGTCAGGAGCCGGCCGCTCGGGCCGGGTGAGCGGTGGCCGAGCGACCGGCTGGAGCGGCGACGCTCAGATCTCCTGCGCGAAGAGCGTGACGTAGATCGTCTCGAGCGGCGTCGATCCGGTGTTGCGGAGAATGACGTCGTAGAGCATCGGTGCGATGACCGGGACGCTCATGGTGAACCCGGTGCTGCCGAAGCCCGCCGGTGTCGTGTACTCGAAGCGGCGCTGCGTTGCGTCGGTCGTGAAGTCCACCGTGCTGTTCGTCAGCAGGCCGCCGCAGTGGGTGCCGGGCAGAGGCATGCTGAACAGCACGCGCACGTTGAGGTTCGGCACCCCGCGGGCGTCGGCACCGACGGTGAGGTGGAGCGTGTCCCACTTCGTCACATCGAGCCCCGGCCAGAGGCGGACCTCGGCGCCGGGGGCGATGGTGGCGTTGGTGAGGAGCACCTTCGTCATGCCGGCGGCCTCAGCGGTGCCCAAGGCCCTCGGCGGTTGCACGAGCAGTGCCTTGTCGGCGACGACCGGGTCGATCGGCACGGTCGGCAGCTTCACACCCTTCTTCGGAAGGGTCTCAGCGGTGGATGGTGACATGGCGCAGTCCTTTCGTCGGAGGGATGGGGCTGTCCCGATCGACACCCGCTCCCTACCTGCCGGGGACTCGATGCACTGGCTTGAAGACGAGCGAGTGCTGGTCGGTACATCTGATGAAGTCCCCTGGACCTGCCACTTCCATCGAAGCACCCCCGGCGCCACCGGTACAGGGAACCGCCTCGACGCGGCCTGTCTCCTCCGTCACATCACTCAATTCGACTTAGCCTCAGGAAGTCTCGTCACCTAGATGGCCCTCAGCGATGCCTGCCCGAATGTGCGAACGGCCGATTGCGCCGTCCCACCGCGGCGAGGACAGTTGTCGACACGACAGAGTCATCACCCCTCATCAGGCAAGGTGCGTCATGGCAATGGCCCAGATGGTTCCCGGTGTCGTCCTGCTTCCCCTCCAGGAGGCTGATCCCGCTCAGCAACAAGGGTGGTGGGGCGCGCTCGGCCAGGGGATCGAGAACTTCCTGACCGTCGAGCGGGTCCGCGACACGGTCATCATCGCCATCACCGCGGCCTTGTACTACTGGCTCTCGAGGCACGCCAAAGACCGGATGATCCTGCGCCCGACGCGAATAGCCGTCGCGCAGGATCTGTGGTCCTACCACCGGCGGGGATTGCAGCATCCTGATCTCATTCCGCTGGCCAACGGCTTGGAGAGCCCGGTCAGGGAGGCGGCGCGCCAAGAGGAACTGGTCATGCGAGCGCTCGCGTTGCGTCGTGATCTCGCCGCCGAAGCCAGGCTATTGGAGCTCGCAGCGCTCGACAGTGACGGTCTGCGTGCGGCGGCCGACTCGTTCAAGGCTTCCCTGCATCCGCCGATCGCGGCCTACCTGAAGCTCTCCACGCTGACCGCAGAGAAGTGCACGGCGCTCCGCCAGGCACTCGCGGCAATCAGCCACGACAACGCCGAGAAGTTCTGGGTCGACAACCGGATGGTGCTCCGACGGATGCGCAAGTCGCAGGCGATCGGCGTGACGGGCCTACTGCTCATCGTGCTGCTCGTCATCCTCTTCGGTAACCCGGCCATCGTCGCTTTCGGCGTCCTCGGTGCGGTCGTCAGTCGGATGATCGCGTTCTCGCGAGAGTCCACCGACGAGGCGCACAAGTTCAATTGGGTGATCCTGTTCCTCGTGCCCATCGTGGGCGGCCTGTCTGCCTACGCGGGCGTTCTCGTCATCGACGCCGCACGGACCTGGGGTCTGCTCGGGGAGACTTTCGACCAGGTTCAGTTCAACGCTGAGTCCGCCAACGTCCCCACGCTTGCTGCGGCGTTCCTCTTCGGTTTCGTCGAGCGACTGCTCGACAACATCGTGGACAAGGCTGCGCCCGACGGCTTGGCGGCGGCTGCGGCGCAGGAGACGGAGACGGCGGCGAAGGAGGCAGACAAGGCAGCGAAGGAGGCGGAGGCGACGGCGGCCGCCGACGGAGCGGCGCGTTGTTCGGCCGTGACGGTCGAGGTGCGAGTCAAAGGAGACTCGAACTGCGAGCAAGCAGACCCCGAAGACCCGCCTGACCACCCAGACTGCGCTGGGGGCTCCGCGACGGCAGCAGCTAAGACTGACGAATCCAGCTCTGCATCGGCGGCGAAGTGTCGCGGTGGCCAGGAGGCGTCTCCGTCCTCGGCGGCCGGGTCGGCAGAGTCTGCGCCAAGCAAGAGCGAGGTGCTGCGCGAGCTCGTTGACGCCCTCCCTGATGTGGTGCGCGTGCTCAGGACCAGTGTGCTCGTGCCAGATGAGTCCACAGAGCCGGGCGGCCCCCCACCGCCACAGGAGCCGCCCCCGCCCCCGACACCTCAGAACGACCCCGCTGCACCTCTCTTTGAGAAGCCGCCGCCGGGGACCACCCGGTCGCGGCTGTACGCAGCCGGGATCCGCGCCGGCACCTTCCTCGCGGGGGTGGCCGACGCCCTGGACGAGCATCGGAAGCCACAGCCGTGACCTAGACGAGCAGCGCAACCTGCGCTCCTACTAGGGTTGGACGCATGTCTGACTTCGACGTGGTTGTCCTTGGTGCAGGTCCCGGTGGGTACGTCGCGGCGATCCGCGCCTCGCAGCTCGGCCTGAAGGCCGCGGTGGTCGAGGACAAGTACTGGGGCGGGGTCTGCCTCAACGTCGGCTGCATCCCGAGCAAGGCGCTGATCAAGAACGCCGAGATCGCCCACATGCTCACGCACGACAAGGCGAAGTACGGCATCGAGGGCGAGGTGACGATGGCCTACGGGACCACGCACGCGCGCTCGCGCAAGGTCTCGGACGGCATCGTCAAGGGCGTCCACTTCCTCATGAAGAAGAACAAGATCGAGGAGATCCACGGCTGGGGCACCCTGACCGGCCCGAAGAGCATGGACGTCAAGGCGTCGGACGGCTCTAATCGCTCCCTGTCATTCGACAACCTCATCCTCGCCCCTGGCGCGGTCACGCGGATGCTGCCCGGAGTGACGGTGTCGGACAACGTCGTCACCTACGAGGAGCAGATCCTCGACCCCGAGCTGCCCGGGTCGATCATCATTGCGGGGTCCGGGGCGATCGGAGTCGAGTTCGCGTATGTGATGCGCAACTTTGGCGTCGACGTCACCATCGTCGAGTTCCTGGACCGGATGGTCCCCACCGAGGACGAGGACATCTCCAAGGAGCTGCTCAAGCACTACAAGAAGCTCGGCGTGAAGGTCATGCTCGGCACGAAGGTCGAGGGTGTCGAGGACACCGGGTCGGGCGTGAAGGTGACCGTCTCACCGGCCTCCGGCGGCGACCAGCAGACGCTCGAGGCGGACAAGTTCATGTCGGCCATCGGGTTCGCCCCCCGCACCGAGGGCTACGGCCTGGAGTCGACCGGCGTCGAGCTCACGGACCGCGGCGCGATCGCGATCGACGACTACATGCGGACGAACGTCGACGGCGTCTACGCGATCGGCGATGCGACCGCCAAGCTCATGCTCGCCCACACGGCTGAAGCGATGGGCATCGTCGCGGCCGAGACCATCGCCGGCGCCGACACGATGCCGATCGAGTACGACTTCATCCCGCGCGCGACGTACTGCCACCCGCAGATCGGCTCGTTCGGGTACTCCGAGGCGCAGGCCAAGGAGAAGGGTTTCGACGTCAAGACCGCGACGTTCCCCTTCGCGGCGAACGGCAAGGCCCAAGGACTGGGCGACGGGGTCGGCTTCGTCAAGATCGTCGCCGACGCGACGCACAACGAGATCCTCGGCGCCCACATGATCGGCCCTGATGTCACCGAGTTGCTGCCCGTGCTGACACTGGCTCAGAAATGGGACCTCACCGCGGACGAGGTGGCCCGCAACGTCTTCGCCCACCCCACGCTCTCGGAGAGTGTGAAGGAGGCCGTCGAAGGCATCGTCGGCCACATGATCAACTTCTAGTGTTCGGCGCTGCCGCCTGCTCCCGCGAAACCTGCAACCGTGTGACCGATGCCATTATCAGCAGTCGCTGACCCTGTGGCAGGGTCAGGCACCGGCCGGTGGGCAGGTCAGCGGTGCAGGGTTTGAGTTGCAGACAAAACTGCATACGGGACCTGCCAGAGGAGTGATCGGCGCAGAGGTACCGGAAGTTGCAGCCTGAACGAAATCGATGTCAAGTCGAACGTCGCAATACCGGCGAACTATGTCTCCCGCACGATCTCGACATTCGATCAAGACCCGAACACAACCTCGGACACATCTGTCATTGTTCTGGTTAATCGGCAGGAAGATCCCAGGCCGAGTGACCCCTGCGCTCGTATAGTTCAGTGGCTGTGGCGTTATTGTCGAGACATTACCCGTACAGTTGTCGTTTTGATGCCCCCAGCCCACTCCGGTGAAGGAGTAAGCATCCGGAGCAGCTACCACCGCATTGCTGCCATTGCAGGGGCACACTGTCTCGACGACAGATGGTGTCGTCGAGGCGGATAATGAGAGGTTTGCCACGTAGACGAGCACACCCTGATCCGTGCCCGAGGTGAAACGCACCGCTGAGAAGGTTGCGGTGTAAGTCGGAATGCACCGTGGGGTGCACACACCATCAGCCGCGCTTGCCGAAGTTGACATCACCACGGGTGTCGCCCACGCGAGAGCCCCAGCGGCGGTGCCTTTTGCCAGGGTCGCGCGGCGGCTGATGGTGCGGTGTTGCTCCACGGTCGGAGACGTGCTCTCCATGGGTTCCCCCTGCTGAATGGTGTGTTTCCCTGCGGTGACATCACTGACGCCCGGATCAGTCCGAGCGCCCGCCGTTACCCTACAGGAACCGAATTGCCAGTTCACATCGGGTGTCCGAATGGAGGATGAGCCGTGCGTCGACGCACAAATATCGTGTGGCGACGCGCGCCGGGCTTCCTGGCGCTGTCCCGAGAGGGCCGAGATGTGACCGTCGTGCACGGCGCAGCAGCGGACATTTGGGAGCTCATAGAGGGCGGCGTAGACAAGACATCGATTGTGACCACGCTTACAGCACGCTACGGGGCGCCAGCCGAGGTCGTCCGGACCGACGTGGAGGAGCTCATCGACCTGCTGACCGATCAGGGTTACCTCGAGGCCACGGATGGCGAGTAGGCATCCAGCGCTGGTGGTTGCCAGTCGGCACGGGATCCCCGTCCATAGCCGCACAGGAGACATCACCGACGGGGAGGCCGATCGGCTGATCCACGTCATCCGTCGAGATCGCCTCGCGGGGTATATGGCGACTGCGATCGCTGAGGGCGCCGTCGCGGCTCCCGCGGACTTCGCTGCGGCAGTGGTCGACGCCTGGCACAACCAGCTGATTGCCGCAGTCGATCTCGAGCGACTTCTCATCGGTGTTGCTCGGGCTCTCGACGGTGCGGGTGTCGAGTGGCGACTGACCAAAGGCCCCGCGCTGGCGCACCTCGATTTCCCTGACCCGTCACTCCGGACCTTCGGTGACGTCGACGTCCTGATCCACCCTGACTCCTGGGACAGAGCCGTCGCAGCGCTCGCTGGTATCGGGTGGACCAGAGATGCCCTTGAGGTCTCGCCGGGCTTTGACGGCCGTTTCGGCAAGGGCGTGACCCTCACCAACACGGACTCACTCGAGGTGGACCTGCATCGCCGCCTGGCGATCGGACGATTCGGCCTCCGGCTCGACACCAGAGCTCTTTTCGAGGGAGGCGACGAGTTCGTGTTGGCCGGCCGTCGCATACCGGCGTTGAGCGGACCCAACCGACTCCTCCACGGGTGCTTCCACGCGGCACTCGGCGGGTGGCGCGAGCTTCGCGCCTTCCGCGACGTGGCTCAGCTGATGCTGGTCAGCGAGGTCGACTGGCAGCAAACGATCGCCACAGCCGAGCGTTTCAAGGTGCAGGCGGTCGTCGCCAGCGCACTCATCGAGACGTGGGACCGGCTTGAGCTGGAGCTGCATCACGACGCGCTCACGTGGGCCAGAGGGCAGCGGATCGGGCGCCTCGACGCACACGCCCTTGGAGTCTTCGCGCGGGAAGAACCGTTCCGCATGCAGGCGATGACGGCACTACCGGTCCTGGTCGGACGGGGCGCGCTGCGTTATGCGTGGGACCTGGGCCTCAAGCCCGGTCGACGGGGTCGTCGCTGAGCAGACCGCGTGTGCGGAAGTCGCTGAGCGCCACCTGGACATCCGCCCTGAGGTCCTGGCCGAACTGCGCGCTCAGCGACTCGATCACATCCTTCTCGGCGCGTGCCCCATCGATGAGATCCCATACGGCTGAGGCCGACGGGTTGAGTTCGTGGACGACACCGTCCCGCTCGTCGAACAGCAGATACCGGTCGACGACCCAGGCGGTCTCGATCGCGGGATGCCTCTCGAGGCGCGCAGCGGTCATGACACGTCCCCAGCGACAAGCTCCCGGAGGGCCCGCTCAGCCGCACCCAGGTTGTCGACGTGCAGCGAGTAGACCGGCACGCTCTGCATGAGGTCGACGAGGGTCCGGAAGCCAGCCCGCCCATCCGATGCGCGCTTGGGTAGGTGCTCAGCGAGCAAACGCACGGCAGTGGCAGGGTGGGCGGGAGTGGGCGTGGACGAGGCTCCCGGGCGACGCTCCGGCAGAACGATCGCCGTCAGGTCGGCGACCCCGGACAGAGTGCCGAGAGTGCTCGCCGGCACGAGGATCTCGGTGGCCTCGCCGAACTCCGGCTGGACGAACGGCTCGAGCGGTGTAGGTCGGCGCACACCTATCGGTCGCGGAAACGGGTGAACCCGCCAGCCTTCGCCCGACTGCTCTAGACGCGACACCTCGTCGGTCAGGAAGCCCCAACCGTGAGCGACCAGCCACCCGGACAATGTGCTCTTGCCGGCGTGAGAGACGCCGGCGATGACGATCGCCCGCCCATCCAGTGCGACCGAGCCCGCATGGATCGCCAGCGTCGGCTCGTCAGCTTCGAGCAGAATCCGGGTGACCTCCCAAAGGACGTATGGGCGGACGTAGTCGTTTGTCACTGTCTGGCAGATCTCGCCGTCGGCCGATACGTCCCAAGGGTGGGTCTCAGATCGCGGCTGCCGGCGAGTGACCGTCAGTTGCGTGATGCGCTTTGCCTGCACGGACTCACCCGAGCCAACGCGCAGGTCGCGTAGATCAGAGTCGATCCTCCCGATCAGGGAGGCGTCGTCCCCGGCCAGTGAGAAGAACGCCGAACCGGCATGATACGGCCCTGCGTAGTGGACAGCGCGTTCGATCGAAGGTACGCGCACGCGCCATCCTTTCGAAGCGGCCCAAGCGGGCTGATAGAACGACAGTCACCCATTCGATGGACCCACCAAATGGACGAAATCGGTGATAAGGGGGAAAGCCACTAGACTAGCCACGCTCGCTGACCAGGTCCTTGGGGGTGCCGGTCGGGCGCCCGGGACGACTCGATCAGGAGACATGTTGTGACTTTGCGTGACTACGCCAAGGTCTTCAGCCACCGATGGTTGCTCATCACCGTCGTGACTCTGGTGACGGCGCTGGCGACGTTCCTGCTCACGCCGGCCCAATCGGTGAGCAACACGGCCCAGTCCTACACGGCGACCGCGACCATCCTCGCCGACTCGCGAGGCAGCGAGGACGGCACCACACCGGGACTCACCTTGGGACGCATCGCTCTCTTCATCACGACAGGCGAGGTCCCCCAGTTGGTCGCATCCCAGGTTGCCTACGAGGGTGAGCCTGCCCTTCTCGGCCAGCGCATCGTCGTGACCAGGGACCCCGAGTCAGCGTCGCTCTCGATCGCAAGCACGGAGGGCAACCCCGAGCGGGCCGAAGAAATCGCGAACACCTTCGCTGACCAGTCGGTTGCCTTCTTCGAGGAGCCGAGGCCGGAGACCGGCGACACCGAGCTCGTCGTTCTGCAACGCGCTGTGGCCGTCCCCAACGAGGGTGGTGTCAACAGCATCATCCCGCCGGGACGCTTCCCGCGAACCATCCTCGCCGCCTTCCTCGGGCTCCTGCTCGGGATGGCCATCGCCCTCGTCATCGAGCGCTTTGACTCGCGGATGCGCGACCGTCGCGAGATCCAGACCGCGCTGGGCATGCCGATCATCGCCGAGATCCACAAGCTCCGCGGCAAGGACCGCCAGCACGCGGCCACGATGGTGTCGAGCAACCCCCGCAGCTCGACAGCTGACGGCTACCGCGCCGCCCGAACCGCCGTGACACACACACTCAGCACGACTGACGCCGGATCGAGCTACCGCCCGCCGCTCATCCTTGTCACCTCCGCGAACCCGGGGGAGGGCAAGACGACCAGCGTCGCCAACCTTGCCCTCAGCTTCGCCGAGTCCGGCAAGTCGGTCCTCGTCCTCGACGCCGACTTCCACTCGCCCGACCTGCACCGCGCTTTCGACGTCCCCCAGGGCGTCGGCATCTCGGACCATGTCATCGACCCCAAGGCGTTCCCGATCACTTCCCTGATCAGGCCGACGAACGCCCCGAACGTCAACATCGTCACGGCCGGAACCCAGCTCCACAACCCCGCCACTCTCGCGTCGCGCACCGGCAGCTTCCTCGAGATGTGTCGCAACCTCGCAGACGTTGTTCTCATCGACAGCGCACCCGTGCTCGCTGCCAGCGACATGTTCGACATCATCCCTCTAGTCGACACCGTCGTCCTCGTCGCCCGCAGCGGCCGACTCACTGAGCACGACGCGACTCGCGTCGCCGAGCTGCTCAGCCGCTTCCGGATTCCCGTCAGTGGCGTTATCACCATCGGCTCTCGCATGCCGCGCGCCCGTCGGTATGGGTACGGCTACGGCGAGTACCCGGCCGGCAAGAAGCCCTTGTCAGGCCGCCGGGCAGGCCGCGTCGAAACGCCGCCGTCGGAGTGGACCGAAGACGACGCTGTGACGGCGGGCGCGACACGTAGATCACGCCGCGAGACTCGCGGCGACAGCCTCGACTACTGACCCTCGCAGTGCGTCATCACTCGATCCGGGCTGCCGGAGCCGCCGCCGGTCTCGGGGCCGCAGTCCTGCTAGCGGTGGCCTTCACAGCCGCCCTCGAGTCCCGCTCCTACAACGTGTGGGGCGCAATGCTTGTCGTTCCGCTCGTCGTACTTGTCAATGGTTTGCTCCTCGCTCATGTAACGTCGCGCGAAGACGACCCCTGGATCGTCCGCCTCATGTGGCTGGCGTTCGCAGCCAAGCTCGCCGCTACTGCTGCACGGTACGGGATGGTGTACCTCCTGTACGGAGGTGTGTCAGACGCTACTCGCTACAGTAACTACGCAGCGTGGGAGTACCTCCGCTGGCGCAGTGGCGACGTCACGCTGAAGGCATTGGACGTAGACGGCACTGAGTGGCTCGAGATGGTCACGACTGCTGTCTTCACGGTCATCGGGCCATCACCATTGGCCGGCTTCTTCGTGTTCGCGTCCTTCGCGTTCTGGGGCACGTACTTCTTCTATCGCGCCTTCCGCATGGCACTCCCGAACGGCGACAGACGTCGGTATGCGCTGCTCGTCTTCCTACTCCCATCGCTGCTCTTCTGGCCGGCCAGCATCGGCAAGGAATCCTGGCTGCTCCTGTTTGTCGGACTGACCGCCTACGGGGCCGCACGCTTTTTCGCCGAGGATCCTCGGGGGCTTGCGTTCCTCGCGCTTGGCGCCGCCGGGACAGCGGTGGTGCGTCCGCACGTCGCGGTCCTCACGATCGGGGCAGTCGTCGCCGCCCAGTTGCTGCGTCCCACGACGAAGAGTCCCATTAGCATCCTCACCAAGGTCGTCGGCGTCGTCGTCCTCTTGGCGGGCATCGTCGTTCTTGCGGCTCAGTCCGCGCAGTTCCTCGAGCTGGAGGAGACGTCGTGGGACGCCCTGAGCGCGGAGATCGACGAACGGAGCCGGCGCGCGACTCAGGGCGGCTCGGAGTTCGATGCCGTGCCGGTGCGGTCGCTGCAGGAGTTCCCGGTCGCCATTGTGACGGTGCTCTTCCGGCCTTTCCCGTGGGAGGCCACAAACCTCCAACTTCTCGTGCAGGGCATCGAAGGGCTCGTGCTTCTCGGACTTGTCATCGCGTCCTGGCGGCGCCTCCGGAACCTTCCGGCGATGCTTCGCCGGAACCCCAATATCGCGTTCGCACTGTTCTATGTCATCGCATTCGCGTGGGCGTTCTCGGCGGTCGGCAACTTCGGCATCCTGGCCAGGCAGCGGGTGCTCATGCTGCCGGCGTTCCTCGTCCTGCTGGCGCTGCCTGCAGTGGTGCCGAAGGTGACGCGTCGGGACGATCAGCAGCGTGCCACCCCGACGTCTGGTCAGCGGTCTGTGGCTGCTGGGGTGTCGGACTCATGAGGACCTTGCGCGCGCTCGGCACCACTGTTGAGGTCGACCTGGGGGATGGCATCGACGAGACCGAGTTCGACGCGGCGTGGAGCCGATGCCTGTTGGAGTCAGAATCCCAGGAGGACGAAACGCTCGCGAGTGACGAACGCGTCGGGCCGGTCCCATCGATGTCCGGGCTCACCCAGGCGATCACCAGACAGCTCATTCGCAAACGTCGTGGCGAGCTCCTAATGCTCCATGCCGGGGCGGTCAGCCATCCGATAACCGGGGCATCGGTCGCCTACGTGGCACCAGGCGGCACGGGGAAGACGACCCTGACGAGAGTTCTCGCACAATCGCACGGCTACCTCACCGACGAGACCGTTGGCGTCGATCCGGTGAGCGGCGAGATCTCCCCCTACCCCAAACCACTGTCGACGAGGACCCCCGAGGGCGGGTTCCCCAAGATCGAGCGTGGGCCCGACGAGTTGGGCCTGCAGGCTGCGCACCCTGCTCCGTGGCTCGCGGCTGTGGTGCTGCTTCGCAGGGTGCCGGCCGCTCACGAGCCCCGCTGGACCAGGCTGGACCTGCTCGACGGAGTCATGGCTGTCGTACCCGAAACCTCTTCACTGAGCGCGCTGGACCGCCCGTTGCAGGTGCTTCAGGACTTCTACGGACGGCTCGGAGGCTTCTGGCGGCTCGAGTATGCAGAGGCGACCGACCTTCGTGAGTCGATCACGGCCCGGCTGGAGGCTGTCGCGTGAGTCTGGAGAGAGGGCCGATTGTCGACCTGCTAGTTCATGAGGACGAATGCGTCGTCCTGTTGGAGAACGAGTGCCTCAGACTGTCATCGGTCGCCGCCGCAGTACTTGAGTTCCTCGAAGTCCCACGGTCTGGCGATGACGTGCGCGGGCATCTCGAGAGCATCTTCGGGCCCGCACCAGCGGGCCGTTTCGAGTCCCTGATCAGCGACCTTGTCCAGCAGGACGTGGTGGTGAGCGCAGGTCCGGTCCGTTCGGAGGATCCTTGACCAATTCTTGACCTATGGGTAACGGTTTCGGGGGAGAGCGGTTAGCATTGGGCGGGTTGCCGAGGCGACATGAAGGCGGCGTGAACGAACATGACAGGGGGGCGGGAGATCAGATGAGCAGTTCCGTGTATGTGAAGCGTTCGGCCATGGTGGCCTGGGACGCGCTCTCATGGATCATCGCTCTGGGTCTGTTCCTACTTCTCCGCCACGACCTCGCACTGTCCGAGCGTATCTGGGAGGCGACTCTCGCATACACGACCGCAGCGATACTGCTCCAGGTGGCAGGCGGGTTCTATCTGCATCTGTACCTCGGTCGAAGCCGGGTGGGCAGCTTCGACGAAGTGACCGCGCTCGGTGCCCTGGTCCTGACGATCAGCATCTTCCTCGGAGGAGCCTTCTTCCTCACCCAGCCGGTCTTCTCGCGAGGCGTGGCCGTCGCGATGCCGGCCTTGGCGTTCATCCTCATGGCAGCGGGCCGCTGGGTGTTCCGTGCGGCCGTGACGGACCCAATCCTGCGTAACCGGCCTGAGGGCGCGAAGCGGGCCCTGGTCTATGGGGCCGGGGACATCGGCCACCAGGTCGTCGGACTGGTGGACACCGCGGACGAGCCGCCGTACACGATCGTCGGCTTCATCGACGACAACCCTGCCAAACGGTACCTGCGGATTCGTGGCCACCGTCTGCTTGGGAAGGGTGGGGACCTGCCGGACCTCGCGCAGCGGCACAGGGTCGACGTGGTCATCCTCGCGATTACCAACGCTCAGCCCGCGTTCATCCAGGACCTCGCCGATCGACTGGAGCCGGTTGGGATCACGCTGGTCGTTGTCCCACCGGTGCGCGAGATGATTGACGGGCAGGTCCAACTCGGTCAGTTGCGAGAGTTCAACGTGGCAGACCTCCTTGGTCGTCGCCCGATCGAGACCGACCTGTCGGAGGTTGCAGGTCTGATCACCGGACGGCGGGTTCTCGTGACCGGTGCTGGCGGGTCTATCGGCAGCGAGCTCGCCGCCCAGGTGCACGGGCTCGATCCGGCGTCGTTGGTCTTGCTCGATCGTGACGAGTCCTCGCTACACGCCGTCCAGCTCCGTCTCTATGGCTCGGGGTTGCTCGATCGCGACGACATCGTCCTGTGTGATATCCGTGATGTCGAGGCGCTCGACCAGATCTTCCGTCGGCACCGCCCCGAGGTCGTGCTCCACGCGGCAGCACTGAAGCACCTGCCGATGTTGGAGCGGTTCCCTGACGAGGGGTGGAAGACGAACGTTCTCGGCACGCATAACGTGCTCAGCTGCTCGCTGGCGCATGGGGTGGAGCACGTAGTCAACGTGTCCACAGACAAGGCCGCGGACGCCACGAGCGTTCTCGGGCAGACCAAGCGGATCGCTGAGCGACTGACTGCCTGGTATGCGATGGTGCACGACCTGCCGTACGTCTCGGTCCGTTTCGGCAACGTCCTCGGTTCTCGCGGCTCAGTCTTGTACGCGTTCCGTGCGCAGATCGAGCGCGGTGGACCGGTGACCGTGACGCATCCAGATGCGACGCGGTACTTCATGACCATACCCGAGGCGTGCGAGCTCGTCCTTCAGGCCGGCGCAATTGGTGACCCGGGAGACGTGCTCGTTCTCGACATGGGCGAACCGGTGCGCATCGTCGAGGTGGCTCGGCGGCTGATCGCTGAGTCGAAGCAGGACATCGACGTGGTGTACACCGGCCTGCGGCCGGGGGAGAAGCTTCACGAGGTGCTCTTAAGCGGCGAGGAACGCGGCACCCCGAGCGATCACGAGCTCATTACCAGGGTCGAGGTGCCCGGGCTCGACCCCAGCCACATGGCCCATGGCGGCTTGGACAGCGCGCACGGTGAGGTGGACCGACTGCAGGCCCTTGCGAACGCTGGCCTCCGCGACCAGCAGGGCGCAGCGTGATCGCTGAGCGTGACCCGAGGGCCGCAACCGTCGGGGTCATCGGGTTGGGATATGTCGGCCTGCCTCTGGCTGTCGAGTTCGGCAAGGTCGTCGACGTCATCGGCTTCGACATCAACGAGGGCCGTGTCACCGAGATCCGCGGGGGGCGCGACCACACGCTGGAGGTCGACTCCGAGGCGCTGATCTCCGCTGATCGTCTGACGGTCATAACAGACCCCATGGGGCTGGCTCAGGCGGACGTCTACATCGTTACGACACCGACCCCAATCGACGATGCAAAGCAGCCGGACCTCGGACCGCTCCTCTCAGCGACTCGGACCGTAGCGGGTGCTCTAAGTCCAGGTGACATCGTGATCTATGAGTCCACGGTGTACCCGGGGGCGACCGAGGAGCAGTGCGTGCCAGTGCTTGAGGAGTACTCCGGCCTGCGTTTCAATGAAGGCTTCTTCGTCGGCTACAGCCCGGAGCGCATCAATCCCGGTGATAAGCATCGACGAGTCACTAACATCGTCAAAGTGACCTCCGGCTCCACGCCGGAGACCGCTGATTTCGTCGACTCCCTATACCGGCTCATCGTGAAGGCCGGCACCCATCGAGCGTCCTCGATCAAGGTCGCCGAGGCCGCGAAGGTCATCGAAAACACCCAGCGTGACGTGAACATCGCCCTCATTAACGAACTGGCCGTGCTCTTCGAGCGGCTGGGGATCGACACCGAAGAGGTTCTCCTTGCCGCCGGCTCGAAGTGGAACTTCCTGCCGTTCCGGCCAGGCCTCGTCGGCGGACACTGCATTGGTGTGGACCCCTACTACCTGACCCACAAAGCCCAGCAGGTCGGCTACCATCCGGAGCTGATCCTTGCCGGACGGCGACTCAATGACTCCATGGGTGGCTACGTCGCATCCCAGCTTGTCAAGGCAATGACGAAGCGCGGGATAGCCGTGCAAGGTGCGCGCGTGCTCGTCCTGGGGCTGGCCTTCAAGGAGAATACTCCGGACTTACGCAACTCGCGCGTCATCGACATCATCACGGAGTTGCGGCAGTATGACGTCCACGTCGATGTCCTCGACCCGTGGGTCGAGCCGGACGAGGCCCTGAGCGAGTACCAGATTTCGCTTGTGACGGAGCCCCAGTTGGGCGCTTACCAAGGCATCATTCTCGCCGTCGCCCACCGGGAGTTCACCGACTTGGGGGGCGGGGCGATCCGCAAGTGGGGCGCCGAGGCGGGTCACGTGGTCTACGACCTGAAGTATGCGCTCGACCCATCCGCATCCGATCTGCGGCTCTAGGCTAATGGAGTGACAAGGTCAGGGGATCGAGCGAAGCGGGCGTTCGACGTAGTCGTCGGGAGCGCCGTGTTAGTTCTATCCATGCCGATCCAAGCGGCGGTGGCGATAGCGATCCGTCGGTCAATGGGAGCCCCGGTTCTCTTTCGCCAGCTTCGGCCGGGCAAGGATGGCGTGGCGTTTGAGCTGATCAAGTTTCGAACGATGCGGCACCCGGATGCATCGCATGTGACAGATGAAGAGCGGCTCACGCCTCTGGGTAGCTTTTTGCGGTCTACAAGTCTCGATGAACTCCCATCATTGCTAAATGTTCTCCGAGGCGAAATGAGCTTAGTCGGACCTCGACCTCTCCTGGTGGAATACTTACCGCACTACAGTCCCGACCAACTGCGACGTCACAGCGTTCGGCCGGGGATCACGGGACTCGCTCAGATTTCAGGACGCAACAGTATTCCTTGGGAAGCCAAGTTTGCGAAGGACCTGGAGTATGTAGATGGCCAATCATTTTGGATGGATCTGAAAATTCTTATTGCGACGATTATGTTCGTCTTGCGCAGGAAGGGCATAACGGGCGATGGTGAGGCAACCGCGCGACGGTTTGTCGGATGCGATGACTTGCCCGGCGACAGGCCTCCTCGCCAGGACGTCCACCTACCGAACGATTGAACTACCTTTCCAAGCTTCGCAAAGCCTAATCATGGTAATCGATAGGGGCGGCCAGCACGCTACCGACCACATGAAAGAGGGGGTGTTTGTATGGCGAGGATTGTGTGCGGCGTGATCAATTACAACTATGCAGACTTTCTCAAGGAGTGCCTCCAATCCATAGATGAACAGGTAGAAGTCGACGATATTCGGGTGATAGTGGTTGATGACTGCTCGACCGACAACTCTCGAGAGATTATAGAACAGTGGGCGCGCTCATCCCCACATCAAACCGAGATAGTCTTCAAATCGGTCAACACTGGGCCCGGAGACTCATACAATCAGATCATTCGTCGTCTCCGCCCTGAAGACGAGTTCCTGGCAATAATTGACGCTGATGACTATTGGCTACCGCGAAAAAGCATAGCGCAATTGGCGGCCTTTGGGCAGTCACCCCCAACAACTGCGGTCGTGTATTCTGATGACCTGGTCTTAGACAACGAGACCGGAGTGCTTGAGGCTAGAAGAGTGCAGAGTCCACCTATTGGCCAAGGCGCAATCGAACATTTGCTAACCCGCCACGTCTTCACACCGCTTAACTCGACGTTAATTCGCGCGGAGATGGTGAGTGAAATCGATGCCAGTCTTAGAGTATGTGATCTGCAACTATGGTTGGCGACTGCCAAGCGGGGGGAGTTTGTCTATTGTCCGGGGCACTACAGTGTGACGCGTAGGCACAAGGGCTCGATGTCGTTAAACGAGACGCTGCGTACAGATCGGTTGACGATTCTTGGCCGTTATGCATCCAATGGCCAGGAGCGCTCTTGGGCGCGGCAGCGGGGAAGAAGCATACTCAAAGCCAGCTCAATCGATGGCCCCCAGCCTCCAGTGAAAGCGTACATTAGCTATATTTTCCGACTCCACGATGTCAAAGCAATTGCTTTTCTCGTGGCGCGTCTAATCCCAGGGAATCAGTCGATACTTCGACGACTTTACCATTACCTGCGTAGGTAGGTAGACACATCGCGATACTGATGATAGTAAGAGCTCTCATCCGAGGCCAGGAATGGATGAATTTGGACCTCTCTGCCCGACCGGAAACTCGTCACTGAAAGAAGGGAAGCTGTGACAACTAACGCGGAGCGGATAAGGTGGATAAAGAAGCGCGCGATACGAAGGGTAGATGCATACGAGGGTTTAGGATATGGTGCGGTACGTCTGCTTCTTGGCGTCGTTACCACGATCAGAAGTACCTACAACAGCCGAAAGCTGGCGACTGTACATTGGTCGCGAGGGAATGGAATGTGGCGACACAACTTTCCTGAGGGTAGGCTACTCGACCGCCAGAGATGGCATTCTGCCGAACATTACGCGACGCGTGGGGCCTACGACATTTATGACCTGCTTTGGCGTCACTACAAACCGGCTACGGGAGATGTCGTGATTGATGTTGGGGCTGGTAATGGGGGGGAGACCCTTTTTCTTGCTGGCATGGTCGGCAAGGAGGGCCGGGTGGTCGCCATCGAACCTGCCGACGTACCATTCGAGCGCCTGGTAGCGATGTGTGCTCTCAATCGATGGTCACACGTAGAGCCGCATAAAGTGGCACTCTCGGCTACGTCGGGGACGGTCAGTATTTCTGAGTCGGAGAGTTGGGTGAGCAGCAACATCTACGAAGGTGGTACAAGCGAGGTGCGTTCAACAACCCTTGATGACCTTTGTGACCAGCTCGGTATCACTTCTGTCAACTGGCTGAAAATGAATATTGAAGGTGCGGAAAAGGAAGCCATACAAGGCATGGAGAGAATGGCTCCGAATGTGAAGAACATGACCATTTCATGTCACGATTTTCTTGGTACTGACTGGGGTCGATCCAAAATGGTCGTAACCAAGTGGCTCAAAGACCATGGATTTGAGGTGAGAACACATGGGCCTGGGCTTGAAGCCGAGAAGGACTATATCTACGCTTGGAGAGGCGATAGGAACCAGGTCGATCGGGATATCGGGCCGCCGCCTCTGTACGATTTTGGAGAGTCAGAAGCAGAGTGCTGAATGCGAGAACGACACGTATGCCACGCATGAATAGCCCATGGCTGGATCCGTCACGCTGCGGATCGGATCAAGTGACCCTCATCGTTTTCACCTTAAGGTACCCTTTCGCCGATTATGCCGAAGTTTTCCTCGATACTGAAATGCAGTATCTCGCTGACTTCGATCGAGTAATCTTCTGCCACTTCGGTAAAGAGCGGAACGACGTTCGGCCGGAAGCTCTAGCGAGGATCAACGCTATAGTTGATGTGATCGGTGTACCGATTATCCGGGGTCACACATGGGCGCTCTGGATGCGTGCACTGCTCGTGCTCCCGGCGGCTGGTCCTGACCTATTGCGTGAGGTCATGGCTCGCGCAAAACACAGCGGGCGAAGAAGGCCAACGTTGGCGGTCATCGGCCCGTCGGTTCTGGGCATCCTCAAGTTGCGCATTCAGGCTGCAGTACTCAAGGACGAGCTCTCTCCTCTCCTCGCGCGGAGTCGTGTCCCTGTTTTCTATTCGTACTGGTTTGCTGGCGGGGCGTACCTAGCCGGCTTGTTAGCAGATGAACTTGGCGGAAAGGCGGTGGCTCGCGCCCACGCGTTTGATGTATATGATGACATTTACGGGTATCGGTATTTCCATAGTTGTTCGATCAGGCGGTTGGACGCCGTGTTCGCTTGCTCTGAGCATGGAATGAATCGATTACGCGTTGAATTGCCGGACTACAGCACGAGAATTCACCGAGCGTACCTCGGCACCCGATCCCCAGCTGCTCTTCCGGTGACGCCCAGTCACCATTGCGAGGCGTTTCATGTTCTGACTTGCGCTAACGTGAATCCGGGAAAGCGGCTTGAGCGCGTTGTAGACGCGTTGAGCCTAACCACATGCGGTCCGATTCACTGGACGCATATAGGTGGTCCCGATGCCGAGATGATTGCATTGCGTGAGTATGCGAGCGAGAGGCTCCGTAGCCGTCCAGAAATCACAAGTGATTTTCTCGGTTTCTTATCTAACGAAGAAGTGACCACCTACTATGAGAGCTCGCACGTCGATCTTTTTGTCAGCACCTCTGATCACGAGGGCCTGCCAGTCACGATGATGGAGGCCATGTCGTTCGGAGTGCCAGTTGTGGGCACCGACGTGGGTGGCGTTGCCGAGATTGTGCGTGACAATGTCAATGGTTTCATTGTGCCTATCGATGATGCAGTTGAAGATCGTTTCGCTCAAGTCATAGACAGAGTTTGTTCGGCGGACGCGCAGACGATCTCAGCTCTTCGGAGTAACGCGAAGCAGACGTGGCATGAACATTTTCGCGCTGAATCCAACTACAGTCGGTTCTTCCGCTATCTGAGTTCGCTGCGGATCCAAGCGTAGAAGTCAGCAGCCTTGTATGGGTTGTGGTCACACGACCTGGGCCTGAATTCTACAAGTGGGACTGATGCTCCTATGTGTTGTCAAGCTGCGGTGAGCCATTCTCGGTAGCGGTGGGCGAAGTCGTCGTCGCTGCGTCGGCCGAGTTCGAGTTCGCCGACCCGGAGGGCCGCACGCGCAGGGGGTCGGCGACCGTGGTCAGGGTGATGTTCTTGGCTTGCCGGGCGGGTCGTAGGTCGGAGTAGTCCGGCACAGAACAGTTGCCGAGCAGGGCCTGGAAGACTTCGCGGGCGATTGCCAATGGCCAGGTGGGGGTCCCCGCTGGTGGCCAAGTGGAAGTCCCCGGCCCTCTGCTGGTTCTCAGCGGGTGGGGCGGTCACCCCCTTGGCGGGTTCGGGCGTGCCTCATGCGGTGGGACTGGCCGCTGATGATCACGGTGGTGGCGTGGTGCAGGAGCCGGTCGAGCATGGAGACGGCGGTGGGGTGTTCGGGCAGGAACCGGCCCCAGTCCTCGAACGACCAGTGCGACGCTAAGCCGAGGGATCGGCGTTCGTAGGCGGCGGCGACGAACCGGAACAGCAGCTGGGCGCCGGTGTGAAGCGTTCACGGTTTGATGCCGCATCGTTTCCCACCAAGGAGGAGGATGAGGTTCCCCCCGAAGTGTGGAGGCATCGACAATGAGGATTGCGATGTCAAGGAAGAGAACGAAGTACGACCGGGAGTTCCGTGAAGGGGCGGTCCGGATCGTCGAAGAGACCAGGAAGCCGATCGCTGCGGTCGCCCGCGACCTCGGGATCAACGAGGGCACGTTGGGCAACTGGGTCCAGCGCGCCCGCGCTGAGCGGGAGGGCCGTGGTGAGCTGTCCGAGGCGGACTTCGAGGAGCTGAAGGCGCTGCGCGCCGAGGTGGCTGAGCTGCGGATGGAGCGTGATGTGCTCAAGCGATCCGTGGTCCTGTGGGTGAAGGAGGCGACGAGGTGAGCGTGGCACGCTTCATCGCCGACCAGAGGACCAGCTACGCCGTGCCCGTCGCGTTCACGTGTGCCCTGCTGGGGATCTCGCTGTCGTGGTTCTACAAGTGGATCGAGCGGGCGCAGCGTCCCGGCGCCGACCATGGCCTGTTCACCACCCGCGACCTGCGCCGGGATGTCATCGACCGGGCCGTGAAGGTCATGTTCGTCAGGCAGCGTGGCCTGCACGGCTCGCCACGCCTGGTGACGGACCTGCGCGAGGACGGCTGGAAGGTCAGTGAGAAGACGGTCGCGGCCTCGATGCGCCGGCAGGGTCTGATCGCCCGGAAGATCAAGCGCCGCAACGGGTTGACCCGCCAGGACAAGACCAAGGCGCCGTTCCCTGACCTGGTCAACCGGGACTTCACCGCGGCCGCGCCG
>NZ_WESE01000007.1 GCF_009184895.1 Nostocoides sp. F2B08
AGACCATCAGATCATCGTCACCGGTCCCAACGGCCATGTGGGCGTTGATCGTCCAGCACAGGCCGCCGAACATCTTGATCTCCCGAAAGCCCTCCGGACCGGCCGCCGCGGCGACCGCCGACCGGATCCGCTCGGCCAGAACCTCGTTGTAGGACATCGGGAGCCTCCAGCCGCATAACACTCAGGTTCTCGAGGGACCTGCCGTCCCCTGTGGGATCTATGCGAACCCTCCCCAACGTGGCGAGGTCACATCAACGTCAGCGTAGCTTCGGCGCGCGCAGAGGTGCTGCACACCGCCGGCTATATCCCTGCAACGACAGCCGCGACTAGTCATCCCGCGAGAGAGATCGTTTGTACCGAGCGCGATCTCGGGCCCACCACAGGATCAGCCACACGCCTGTAGCAAACATGGCACCCAACCAGAAGTCGAGAGTCACGCTGTCACCGTCCTATCTGTGATCATGTTCGGCGCTCTTGTGGGCGCCGTCCTTTCCTGGCCCGATCCCGCTGAACGATGATCTCGCTGGTTCTCTCGGGGAGGTCGATGGGTGGCAGGTAGTCGTCGGTCCGGTTGAAGATGTCGCCGTTGAGCATCTTGTCGGCGGCTTCTTCGTTCCCTTCGGCCTCGGTGACCTTGATGAGGTCGAGACGGCAGACCTCGTCGTAGGGGGCGGCCTGGCAGGCGACCTCGGAGACCTGACGGGCAACGTCCAAGTCTCCTTCGGCGAGGGCGTCGGTGACGAGGAGGTGGGCGGTGTCGACGATGGCGCAGCCGATTGTCTCGTGGACGCGTTCGCTGTCGAGCAGCCAGCTCCACCCCTTCTCCCGCAGCAGGCTGAACGGTGGCCCCTGGACGAGCGACATCGCCGTCTTCAGGTCGTCGATGCCTTCGGCTCCGCGTGCCTGGCCGCGGACGCGCAGCCGTCTGAACAGGTCGAGGTCGACCAGGACTTCTCGCAGCTGGTAGGTCTTAACGCCGGTCTCGAGGTAGGTGGGCGTTTCGTTCGCGGCGGGCAGGTAGGGCTGCCCGGTCTGCGGGTCGGTGCCGAGCCAGGTCCGCAGGGAGCTGATATCGGTTCTGGCTCTGGATGCCGCGATGCCGAAGGCGTCGGCGATCTCGTTGGCGGTGGCACCCTTGGGATGCAACGCGAGGTAGGCGAGGATCTCGACGAAGTAGGGCTTGCGCTTGGTGATGACCGTCTTGAGCTGGCCGAACGCCATGGCGTTGACCGGACCGAGCACCGTCAGCCGGGGGCGCGAGCTGGTGGGGTTGAGCCAGTCGGCGAGGTCGTCGTCGAGAGTCGGGTCGGTCTCGCGCACGGTTCGGGCGACTTGCTCGGAGACGACGGGGGCGAGGGTCCCGATGTCCTGCGCGGTGGTGGCGGCCGTCGCGGTGTAGTCCTCGGTGGCGTTGGGCAAGAGGGATCCATCGCCTGCCGGACCCACATCCTCACGGGGTTCGGTCAGTTCCTCTCGCAGCGCCCCGGCCTGGTCGGCGAGGGCGCGCCAGCCGGGCGCTGGCTGCTCGAAGGTCGGGGTCTTGATCGGCTCGCTCTCGCGGGTCACGTCGACGATGGCGGCGCAGGCGGTCGCTTCCTCGCTGGTGAGCCCGGCCGCTTGGAGGTCGAGCCCGAGGGTCGGCGCGTGCAGCTGCCCGGCGCGGTCGACATGGATCTCAGTTGCCTCGGGGACGGTTGCAGACAAGGTGAGCAGTGCAGCGCCAACCCAGGGGGCGGGCGTGGTCAGGAGGGGCGCGAGCTCGGCCGTCCCGTCGCTGATTGTGAGGATGACGCGGTAGGGGTCCGGGTCACCCCAACCGATCCCTTTCGACGTTGTCAGGTCGCGGGTGAGGGAGGGCACGATCTGGTGCCCGTCACGGTGGTGGTGCAGGCGCACCTGGTCGAGCGCGGCAAGCTCGTCACCGAACCCGATCACGGTGACCTCGACGAGCGTCGACCACGGGTTGAGGGCCAGCTCGGCGGCGATATGCCGGGCCAGCCCCAGAGCCCGGTCCGGGTCACCGCTCAGGGCCACGATGCCCAGCTGCTCCAGGTTCACCAGGTGCACACCGGTTGCGTCGCATCCGATGGTCACGAGCATGGGGTACGGCGGGAGCACGCCGGGCTCGTCAGGCAGGGACTCATCGAGGCGGATCGTCCACTCTCGGCCGCTGCCGGTCCAGGGCTGGGGAAGGTCGCCATCGTGGACGAGGCGCAGCGTCACGCTGCCTGTCGCAAGGGTCGCCGTGAGCAGGGCCGGCGGCGGCTGTCCTGCGTGGGCGCATGCTGCGGCCAGGTGGTTCAGGACACGGTTCAGCTGCTCGATGGGTGCGGTGAGCGGAGCGCCGGAGACGAACGCTGTCTTCTCGACCGCTCGCAGCTCGTCTGGGGGAGGGGCGATGACCTGCCCGGGCCGGCGGTAGCGAAGCTGGGTGTTGCGGTGCGCGCGGACCGCGGCCAGGGTGAGCGCGGCCAGGACAGCGCCTGCGCCGCTCAGCCCCGGCAGCAGCCATCCGGGTGCCGTTGTCTCCGCCTCGTCGGCTGCAGCCTCATCGTCCGCGGCGACGCTGGGGCCAGGCGCGGACTCAGGTGACGGCTCGTCAGTGGCGTCCGTGGGAGCAGGCGTCGGCGTCCGCTCCGCTGGGGGTGTCACGGCGGTCGGTGGTGGGCTGGTTGGCCCTGCAGTGGGCGGGGTCGCGTCTGCAATCGCGGGCTGCTCGGTCGCTGCTGTTGCGGGTTGGGGCTGTACGGGGATGGTGATCTGCCAGCCGGGGCGGATCAGGTCCGGGTCGGTGAGCCGTGCACCATCAGGCTGGACCGTGTGGCGGGTGGCGTCGAAGAGTTCGGGGTAGCGCATCGGGTCTCCGAGGCTGGCTTCGGCGATCTCGGAGAGCGTGTCACCGGGTTGGACGACGTACTCGTCGCTCGCGGGATTGGGTACCGCCTCTGGAGCATCGCGGGGCACCTTGAGGACCACGCCCGGGGTGATGAAGTCGGGTCTGCCGCCCAGCAGGGAGACGTTGAGGTCGACGATCTCGGGGAATCGGGTGCCGTCACCGAGGAGTCGGTCCGCGATCTTCCAGAGACTGTCTCCGCGCTTGACCGTGTAGTCGATGCTCGACCGCTCAGAGGTGGCGTTCACGGTGGCCTGGGCGGGCGCGGCCTGCGGGAGGACGGGCGCTGGAGAGGCAGCCGCCGGGGGAGGGGCGTGGTGGGCGGGCGCGGCCGCGACAGCGTGGGCGGGCGGGGCCGGGAATGCCGCGACGACCGTGGGAGGGGCCATGAACAGCAGTGCTGCCACGGCGACGAGGCGACCGACCGCTGCCTGCGGCCCATGCAGACCAGGTAGCGAGGGAGCCGGCAGGCCGCGGATCTGGGCAACGGCCTCCAGGACGACCCAGATGGCGACGAAGGCCCACGCGATCCACGCCACGGCGGCGATGACGACCAAGGCCAGGGTGCCGTCGTCGGGACTGAGTAGCAGGGCCCGCAGTTCCGCCAGGTCGGTGTGCCACGGGGCGGCGCCGATGGCGACGAGCAGGAACGGCACTCCAGCGAGGAGCAGCAGGATGGCCAGGGTGGCGGCCAGCCCCATGAGTCGCTGACGAAGGGTGGGTGGGGTCACTGCTCGCTCCCTCCCAGGCTGCGGACGACGCGCGCCGTTGCGGTGCTGGTGACGGTCAGGTCGCGGATTCCGATGATGCTCAGGAACTTGGGCTTGTAGGTGTCGGTGACGATGACCGTGATCGTGTCGCCGCCGGTGATACGGACGTTGCCGATGACGTCGGCGGCTGCCAGGTATGCCTGGGCGGCGCTGTGTGCTGCCTGCGGGTCGAGGGTGACCTGCTCGCCCATGATGGCCGGTGCGGCCTGTACCCGTTCTCCGCCGGTGCGGGCTGCTTCGGCGGCGATGTTGTGGGCACGTTGTTTTGCGTGGACGTGCCCGCCGAGGTCGACGGCCAGGCCGACGAGCATCATCATGATGAAGCCGGTCACGGCGAGCCAGATGGTGATGGAGCCACGTTCGCCCCGGCTGGGATGCGTCATCCTCGTTCTCTCCAGGTGTCGATGGGCGAGCTGCTGGTGGCCGTGATGAGCCGGCTACCGGGGACTCCAGGCACTGAAAGGTCGGCCAGGTCGAGGCGGCACTCCACGGTGGCGGTGACCGAGCCGGGTTCGCCCACTGTCTTGGCGAAGTCGGACACGTCGACGGTCACGGTCACGCTCAGGCACCGGATGCCTTGGTTGGCCAGGCTGGCCTGGCCGGCGCTCTGGGCGCCCTGGGACGCCTGTGATGCCGACCGGGCGATCGAGGCGGTGCGGGCGGCGTCGGCGGCGGCGGACTCGACCGCGGAGTGGGTGATGGCGGTGCGGCCACCGAAGATGATCAGCCCGACGAACAGCATGAAGGCTGGCAGCCCGATCGCGGCCTCCACGGCGGCTGAGCCACGCTCGATCCGACCACGTCTGCACCTGGTCACGGGGCCGTCAACCTCTCCACGGGCAGCGAAGCGGACTGGACGATCGCTGGCGTCCAGCCCGGGATGACGCTCAGGGCGTGCCCGGTGACGGCAACGGTGACCGTGGTCGCGGTGCGGTGTGCGGACGCTCGTGCGTTGACGAGCACGTCCTCTCCGCCGGCTTGGGTGATGAAGTCGGACGCGGCCGAGACTCCGTCGGAGGTGCTGCCGTTCTCGCCCGCTGCGGCTCTCGCACCTTGCTGGGCGGCAGCGATCGCCACGGTGCGGGCGTGGTAGAAGAGCGCGGCCTGCATCCCCAGGAACATCACCGCGAACAGCGCAGGGAGCAGGACGACCATCTGGATCGAGGCCGAGCCGTGTTCTCCCGCCCGCCTGCTACCGGATGTTGGCGGCCTGGGTTTCCACATAGGCCCTCACAGCCGCGACCACGATGCCGACGATGGCGATGACGGCAACCGCCCAGAGCACGTGCTCCGTGGTCACCGAGCCCTTCTCATCGCGGACCCGCACGCGGGTGTCGAGGCCGAGATAGAAGGTGAGGAGGAGTGCGAGCAATCGGTTCATCTGAGTGTTTCCTTTCTGAGGCGGTTCCCTTTGGATGGTGTGGTTGTCAGGTGCTGCCGAACATCCGCAGCACGGACGGGGCGACCAGCAGGGCCATGAAGATGACCCCGAGCAGGGAGCCGGGAATTGTCATCCGCTCGCCGACCGCGTTGGCTTCGCTGATCTCGTCGTTGAGCATGGCGGTGCGCATCGCGGCTGAGCGGGCACGCAGGTTGGTGTAGACCGATGCGCCCTCTTCCCCGGAGAGGCGCATGATGTCGGCGAAGTCGTCCAGCTCGGGTAGCCCGAGCTCGTCGGCCAGAGCGTGCAGGGCATCCCACGGCGGCTGGCCGGACCAGCGGGAGCGGGTCAGCTCTTCGGAGAGCCTGGTGAAGACCCACGAGTTGCCGACCTGCGCGGCTGCCTCCATCGCTTGGCGCACCCCGGAGCCGTTGTGACGTTCGAGGGCGACCAGGTCGATGTAGGCCCCCAGTGCGCGAGTGAACTCGAGACGAGCCTTGCCAGCATCATCGACGGCGTTGTAGTTGGGCAGGAAGAACATGACCACGGCCAGGGCGAGCGAGGCAACGGCCGGGATAGCGACGGGGAGCCCGAGCCCGATCTGGTCGAAGAAGAACCCCAGCAGCGGCGGGATGAGCAGCCCCATGAGCGCCATGACGATCTTGTCGCCATAGAAGCGTGCCAGCGGGATCCGCAGCAGCGCCAGCTCCCGGTGCGGGGTCCGGATCCACAGCGCCGGCGGCAGTGCCTTGAGCGCCCACACCCCGATTCGCTCCTTCCCCGTGGCCGAGGTGAGCGGGCCGACGGCGTTTGCGCGGGTGCGGCCGGGCGTGAGCCGGGCCAGGGCCTCGGCCAGGTCGGGTTCGGCCGGGATGAAGCGGGCAAGGAGCAGGACGACACCGAGGCTGAGCAGCGCGCCGCTGAGCAGAGCCAGGTTCAGTCCGGTGCTCATCGGGCGCCCTCCCGCACGCTGGTGGGGGCCGGGGTGAGGAATCTGGGCGATGCCTGTCCGATCGCCATGCGCTTCAGCCACAGGAGCGTTGCAATGTAGGCCGCAAGCAGCGAGACCAGGACGATCTGCCCGAGCGGGCTCCGGTAGGGCTGGACGTAGCTTCCCGACATCGACAGGACGACCAGCACCCCGACGCTGATCAGCGTCACCCACCGGGCGGTGGCGCGAGGCTTGGCGCGGTCCGCCTCGACCTGACGGCGGGCGCGCACATCGGCCGCGACCGACTCGGCGAGAGCTTCGAGGACGCTGGCCAGCCCGGCGCCCCTGCGTCGGGCGCCCAGAATCAGGTTCGCCGCGACCAGGTCGCCGGTGGCGTCGTCGAGCTCATCGGCGAAGGCCCGCAGCGCGTCCTCGGTGACCCACCGGGCCCGCAGCCGAGCCACCAGGCGGGTGACCTCGGGGGCAATCGCGGCAGGGGTTGACCGCAGCGTGGCCACCAGAGCCTGCTCAAGACCAACCCCGACGGTCAGCACGCCCGAGAGAGAACGGGTCCATTCCTCCATCGCCTCCAGCCGCTCGATCCGCGCGGCGGCCGAGGAGGAGGAAAGCAGCACGGGCAGCCCGACGAAGGCGACGGGCACCAGCACCAACGCCAGCACCCACCCGGTGACGAAGTAGGCGACAACGCCAGCGGCGCACCCGGCGACGATGAGGATCCGGGTCTGTTTGCTGAGCCTCCGCACGCTGCGTGGGCGGGAGGGGCGCTGCACCACGGGGGAGGGGCGCAACCCCACGAACAGGCCGATCACTCCTGCGACGACCAGCCCGCCGGCCAGGGCGGGGACCAGGGCGTTCATGAGCGCTCCTGGGTGTGCGCGAGATAGCCGGCGACGTCGAAGCCGTGCGCCGCGAGGTCAAGGTAGGCGTCCGGCAACACGGCGGGCACGGCCGTGCCGTCAGGGCCGGGCGCGAACACGTGGGTCGTGGCGTAGCCGGTGTCACGCTCGCCGGGGTCCAGGGCGATGATCTCGGCGACCCGGCGCAGCCGCGTCGTGTGCCCGCCCTCGTCGATGGTCCGCAGGTCTAAGTGGACGATCACGTCGATAGTGGCAGCCAGTTTGCTGGTCGCTAGCGCGTGGGTGACGTGCGGGCCGGCCTCCATCGCGCACGTGACCAGCTTGCGGATCGCTGCGACGGCGTCGGAGGCGTGCGTGGTGGAGATCGACCCGGTTCCCGACTCCATCGCTTTGATCATCGCCCAGATCTCCTTGCCTCGGACCTCGCCGACGATCTGGCGCGAGAGGTTGAAGCGGAAGGAGTCGACGAGGGCATCGTCGAGGGTGAACTCGCCAGCCGCCCGGCCGTCCGGGCCGCGCTCGCCCGAGCCGGGGCGCGCCTCCCACGGGTGGACGATCCGGTGCCGGTCCGGCAGCTCGTGCAGGTGCAGCTCGTACTCTGTCTCGAAGGTGCCCAGCGCCTCCTTCGGGTGGAACTCGGCGCACAAGGCCCGCACCAGAGTGGTCTTGCCGGCTCCCTGAGAGCCCGAGACGACGATGCTTTTGCGGGCCCGCACCGCCGCACGCAGGAAGGAGGCCGCGACCGGTGAGAGCATCTGGCGGGCCACCAGGTCATCGAGGGTGATCTCCATCAGCCTGTGACGACGGATCACCACGGACGGGCGCGGCGTGACCCAGGCGGCAGCCGCCAGCCGGGACCCGCCGTCGAGGCGCAGGTGCAGCCTGGGTTGGGCCGCAGAGAACCCGCGAGCGTTGACCTCCGAGCGTGAGGCGAGGAAGACGAGGAAGTCGATCAGCTCCTCGTCGGAGTCGGCAACCGGGGGCCCGTCGACGAGGGAGCCGTCAGTGAGCTCGAGCAGGACGTTGTCGTGGCCGGTGATGATGATGTTCTCCACCCGGTCGTCATCGACCAGCGGCTGGAGACGTCCCAGCCGGAACAGGGAGTCGAAGACGGCCCGAGCCAGCGCATCCTGCTCCGGGCCGGACAGCGTGGGCAGGCCGGCGTTGACGCGGTCCGCGACGGTGGTCTCGATCAGGTCGAGCACGACCGTTCGGCCCAGCTCCTCCTGCGCGATCCGGTCCAGCCGGGCCCGGTCGGCGGCGACTGCCTGGCTCAGCTGGTCCGAAGCCTGGGCGCGCAGAGCAGCCACCAGGGGCCAATCCACGCTAGCGCCGTTCGGTGCGGCGCTCTCACTCAGGGGGCGCCCCGCCCCTAAGAGCGGGTCACCGGGGACGTCGCGCCCATCCTTCGTCGGTGGCGCGGGCTGGGCGAAGAGGGGGAGTTGGGGGAGCGCGCCCGGGTGGTCTTCAGAGACTCGGGTTGTCATGACGGGGTTCCTTCGAGCAGCTCGGTGCGACGGCCAGCGATCGTGGAGTGGATCGCGGCGATGGCCGAGGTCAGCGCCCGCGCCAAGGGTCTGGTCTGAAAACGCTTGGGCGGAGCGGCTCCACGGGAGAACACCGCAGCCGAGTCGGGGTCGTCGGGCAGGGACGCCAGCACGGGCAGGTTCACGACCCCGGAGACTTCACGGGCGGTGTAGGGCTGTCCCTCGCCGACGAGGATGACCGATGACTGGTGCCAGTCCCCAGGGCCGCGTCGGAACGTCTCGGCCCAGGAGCGCAGTGCCGAGAGGTTGGGCAGCGTGGTGCGGCTGAGGAGCAGCGCCAGGTCGGCCGCCTCGAGGAGAGGTTCTGGTGAGCCGTGCATACCCAGTCGACCCGCATCAACGATGACGTCCTGCCCGGTGCTCTCCAAGTCGGCCAGAGTCTGCGCCAGGGGAGCCCACAGATCGCGCACCGCCCGGGCTTGGGTGTGGGAACGGATCCCGGCGACGAAGGAGACGGTGGTGCCCTCGATCGGACGTGCCACGTCGGCGAGCGCATCCTCGAGGTCGCTTGCGGTCAGTGCCAGCTCGATCAGCCCTGCCTCGTACTCCCGCGTCCCGCGGAAGTAGCCGGCGAGCAGGTTCGAGCCACCGGTGGGGTCGGCCTCGACGAGCAGCACCGGACGTGGCCACAGCAGCGCCAGTCCAAGTGCTGTGGTGGTCACCCCGGGCGAGCCGGATGCCGAAGCGAGGGCCAGGACTGCCATCAGCGCTCCCTCGAGTCCAGGACGAGGGTGATGTTGCCGGTCGCGATCCGGGTGGCGAGCACCGCGGCGTCCACTCTCGGCACAAGCAGGTCGACAACGGTCTGCCCGCTCTGTGTAGAGGTGTGGACGCCGACCACCGTGGCCTCGCTGGACAGCGGCGTGCCAGCCGGGAGGGTTTCACCCTGAGCAGGGGTGACGACAACACGCACCCGGTCGCCGTACTGGAGCTCGAGCCCTGGAGCCCGCTCCGGGGTCAGCGCGATACCGACCACCGACTGCCCCTCGTTGGGCACCACCTCGGTGGTTAACGAGTTGGGCGTCAGCAAACCGCCCGCCGCGATGTCCAACGCGGCCCGTTGCCCGACGACCTGGTCGAGTTCAGCGGAAGAGACCGGTGTCAGGGCCGGGTCGGCGCTAACCCGCAGCCGGGCCAGGTCCTCGGCACCGATCACCTCGCCGCGCTCGATGGTGGTCCGCGCGACGAGCACCTCCTGGGTCGTGGTCGTGGCGGTCCACGCCCAGCCGGCCAGCAGAGCGCCGACACAGATGGCGCCGATCGCGGCGACCACCAGCGCCGGCCTGCGCCGCAGCCTGGGCGGAGGAACGAGCGTGGACGCGCCCGAACCATCCTGGTTGATCGTCCCCTCGACCCGAGTGGCTGTGCTGCTCATCATCCCTGCCCTTCCGCTGGCCCGTTACTGCACGAGCACCTGCGCTTCCCCGACCGCGATCGCGACCGATCGTGTGAGACCGTCCATCCGGATCGTCCCGGTCTGCCCAGCCCCCGCCCACGTGACGACCCAGCTCGACGTGGCACTGACCGTGTACTTGGCGCCCGGTTTCGTCGAGCTCGACCTCTCGTACACGTGCCCGCAGTCGGGCGACTTCGACTTGCCGTACGCCGCCGTGTAGGGCGTGCCGGCAGTGGCGCACTGGACCACCGTGCCGTCGCCCATGTCCCAAGTGATTCGAAGGACCTCGGCGGTGGCCGTGACCGTGATCCCGCCGGCGCTGGCCGACGCCGTGATCGGTCCCACTGTGTGACTGTCGGCGTTGGCCGCCCACATCCAGACCGGCATCCCCACGATCCCGACGCTGCCTTCGCCCGGCTCAGGGGTGATGCCGATATCGATCGCCCGCAGGTTCATCTGCTCGACCGCCATCTCAGCGACCTCGCGTGGCGTCGGTCCCGCGCCGGAGTTCGGTGGCGGGTCGGGCGCCCAGATGAGAACCAGTTGGCCGGTCTGCGGTTGATAGCAGGTGTACACCGCGCCGTAGTCCGCGTATTCGCCCTCCCAGAAGGCGTCCCCTGGAGGAGGCTGAGGATTCGCGAGTGCGACATAGCACTGGTGCTGATTCGACCAGTACCCACGCTCGTTGCTGCACGGCACCGGTCCAGACGGCGGGTTCGCGATGCCACGCGCCGGGCCGTCCCAGAAACAGGCGACGCCGGACCCCGTGTCCTGCGGGCCGTCGTCACCACCACCTCCGGCATTGGGAGGGGTACCCGGCACCTCAACCGTGATGAGGCAGATCCCTGTCTCTGGATCGGTGACTTGACAGACCGGCTCGGCATGGCTTGCCGAAGGGACAAAGACCAGGAAACCGCCCAAGGTCAGAGTGAAGACAACGAGTCGAACTACGAGGTGGCGCATGGCGTCCGCTCGATGTCCTGGCTTGAGGCCACGCGCCACGCATCCTCCGGGTTGGTGTCCCACTCGTAGTTCGCCACCTGGAATTGAATCCAACCGGTGTCCGGTCGGTCAGGGCTGATGGCCGACTTCCCGTCCTGGTCGACGACGTCAACGCCGCTGACGTCGAAGCACAACTCGATCTGGACTGTGGGGACTTTGCCGGCGGAGGGGTCTGAGTTGTCGAGGTTGACCGACGTGACTTCCAGCTCGACGATCTTTGTCTCGCCGATCTGACGCAGCCCTTGTTCCCGTTCCCTCTCGAACAGGTTCCTCTGAGCGGTCAGTTCGGTGCTGATCGCGACATCCTCGAGAAGGGTCAGCGACCTGCTGGAGTCCTGGCGCAGTTGGCTGCGGACGTCGTAGAACTCTCGCAGTACGGCAGACGCTGCGTTGGCGGCGATCTCGCTGTCAGTAGGCGGCGTCGCAGTGGCGGTGCTGGTGGTGGGTGGCGCCGGGGAGGTGAGAGTGGGCGCAGCGCTGGTGGTGGGGCTAGGGACGGGAGCAGGGCCGTCGCTGGCGCACGACGTCACCGCGGCGACAATCAGTGCTGCCGTCGCGACACTCCCTGCCAGTCGTGTGCGCGTCATGATGAGGAACCTTCGCTCATCACCATGTCTGGTGTTGAGCTCAAACCGACGTCCTGCCGACCAATGGCGAGGCCGCCGTCCGAGCATCGTACGACACGCCTAGCGTTCTGAGCTCGACGAATGTCCATGTCATTTCCTTCTGCCTCGGCAGTCGAGATTTCGCCTTTCACAGTGCAGGTGTCCCGCGCCGATCGTCAGCCTGCGCCCGTCCTCCGCGAACCACCTCTCAGAAATGGGATACACGTCTTGCAGATCGAGGGGGGCTCCGTGCCCGGCTGGCTGTGGACGAACCGACCGAAACGGGGCCTGTGGACCCCTCCAGTGCACCTTCACGCCAAGGAGGTATGCGACGGTGACCGTATCGATGCGCGTGATGTCTGCCGGGGACGGCTATCGGTATCTGCTCAAGGGAGTCGTCACCGGGGACCGCGACCGGAGGGACCCCAACCCGATGGTCGGGTACTTCACCGAAGCGGGGAACCCGCTCGGCCGCTGGCTCGGCTCAGGTATGCATGCGTTCGGTAACGGGGACATCAAACGGGGTGACATCGTTACCGCCGAGCAACTGCAGTTGCTTCTGGGCACAGGACACGATCCGGTGACCGGGGAGCCGCTGGGGCGGGCGTTCCCCGCATACGACCGGTTGAAGGTCAGGATCGCCGCCAGGGTCGCCGACCTCCCGGCCGACCTGACGCCCGAGCAGCGTCATCAGGCCGCCGCGACGATCGCGGCCGAGGAGGTCGCCGCCGGCACGCGACGCGCGGTCGCCGGCTACGACTTCACCTTCAGCGTCCCGAAGTCGCTCTCGGCGCTGTGGGGGATCGCCGATATCGGCACCCAGGCACTGATCGTCGAGGCACATCACCAGGCAGTCGCGGAGGTGCTCGAGTTCATGGAGCACGAGGTCGCCACCACCCGCAGGGGAGTGAATGCTGGGGACGGCGCGGTCGCCCAGGCCGACATCGTCGGAGTCGCGGCCACCGCCTACGACCACTGGGACTCCCGCCTCGGTGACCCGCAGCTGCACACGCATGTGGTGATCTCTAACAAGGTCAAGACCGTCGATGACGGGCGATGGCGCAGTCTGGACGGGCGCCCGATGCACGCCGCTGTCGTCGCGATCTCCGAGCACTACAACGCCGTGCTCGCCGACCGGATCACCCGGCTGTTCGGGATCGAGTGGGAGCAGCGCGACCGCGGTGAGGACCGAAACCCTGCGTGGGAGCTCGCGGCTGTCCCCGAGCTGCTGGTGCGGGAGTTCTCCAGCCGCTCGCGCCACATCGACGCCGAGAAGGACCGACTCATCGACCAGTACGCCGCCACGCACGGGCAGCGCCCCTCCCGCACCAAGGTCATCGAGCTGCGGGCCCGGGCTACGCTGGCGACCCGTCCCGAGAAGGTCATCCGCCCCTTCGCGCAGCTGAGCGAGGACTGGCGTGCCCGGGCCGGCTCGGTCTTGGGGACGGGCGCGCTTGAGTGGGCACGAGTGGTGACCGCCCGTCCCGTCGCCCGTCCCACCCTGCGGGCCGACGACATACCCCTCGATGTGATCGGCGAGGTCGGGGCCTCGGTCGTGGAAGCGGTGGGGGAGAAGCGCTCGACCTGGCGGCACTGGAACCTCTGGGCCGAGGCATCCCGCCAGACGATGGGCTGGCGTTTCGCCAGCATCGAGGACCGCGAGGCCGTTACCGCCACGATCGTCAACGCGGCCAAGCAGCGATCACTCACCCTGACCCCGCCGGAGCTGGCGACCAGCCCGGAGGTGTTTCGCCGCCCGGACGGCACCACCACGTTCCGCCCTCGGCATTCAGTGGTGTTCACCTCGACGATGCTGCTCGACGCCGAGGACCGCCTGCTCGCCCGCTCACGCGACCTCACCGCCCCTGATGTGAGCCTGGCAGTGATCGAGCAGGCGACCACCAAGGAGCACCTACTCAGTGCCGAGCAAGCCGACACGCTGGCACGCATCGCCGTCTCCGGGCGGCAGGTCGACCTGCTCATCGGCCCGGCAGGTGCCGGCAAGACCACCGCGATGCACGCCCTGAAGACCGCCTGGACGAGCACCCATGGGAAGGACAGCGTCGTCGGTCTCGCCCCGAGCGCGGTCGCGGCGCAGGTGCTCGCCGAAGACTTGGGTATCGGGTGCGAGAACACCGCCAAGTGGCTACACGAGTACGACCGACGACGGGCGCAGTTCCGCGCCGGTCAGCTCGTCATCATCGACGAAGCCACCCTGGCCGGCACCCTCACCCTGGACCGACTCACCGCACTGGCCGCCGAGGCGGGCGCGAAGGTGCTGCTGGTCGGCGACTGGGCACAGCTGCAGTCTGTCGACGCAGGAGGGGCGTTCACCCTGCTGGCCAGCGCCCGCCCCGACACCCCCGAGCTGAGCGAGGTCCATCGCTTCACCCACGAGTGGGAGAAGACCGCATCGCTGAGCCTGCGGTTCGGGCGCACCGAGGTCATCGGCACCTACCTCGCCAAGGACCGAGTCCGCGAAGGCAGCACCGACGAGATGATGGACGCCGCCTACCTCGCCTGGGCCGCCGACGTCCAGGGCGGGCGCTCCTCGATCCTGGTCGCCGAGGCGAGCGAGACGGTCCATTACCTCAACCGTCGCGCCCGCGCCGATCGCATCATCGCCGACCCGGTCGGTGACATCGAGGTCAGCCTCGCCGACGGCACCCAGGCCTCCGAGGGCGACCTCATCATCACCCGCCGCAACGACCGCCGACTGCGAACCCTCCGTGCCGGCTGGGTCCGCAACGGGGAGCGCTGGACCGTCACCCAGGTTCACGAGGACGGGTCCATGCAGGTCCAACGCACCGGGGTTGACGTCGGCGGGTCGGTCATCCTGCCCGCGGCGTATGTCGCCGAGCACGTCGACCTCGGCTACGCCGTCACCGCCCACCGCGCCCAAGGCATCACCGTCGACACCTCACACGTCGTCGTCTCACGGGGCACGACCCGGGAGAACTTCTACGTGTCCATGACCAGAGGGCGGGAGTCGAACACCGCCTACGTCGCCCTCGACACCCCTGATGACGGTCACACCCCACCAGAGCCGGACGACGTCAACGCCCACACCGTGCTCTACGGGGTGCTCCAGCACACCGGCGCCGAGCTGTCCGCGCACCAGATGATCACCGCAGAGCAGGACCGGTACTCCTCCATCGCCCAGATCGCGGCGGAGTACGAAACCATCGCAGCCGTCGCTCAACGCGACCGCTGGATCGACCTGATCGAACACTGCGGCCTGAGCGAGGTCGAGGTCGAGCAGGTGCTCGCCTCTGACTCCTTCGGCCCGCTCACCGCCGAACTGCGGCGGGCCGAGGCGAATCACCACGACGTCGGCCAGCTCCTGCCAGTCTTGGTCGCTCGGCGCTCGCTCGACAGTGCTCAAGACATCGGCGCCGTACTCATCAGCCGGCTCCAGAAAGCAACCCACGCAAGGCCGAGCCGCCGCCATCGTGAGCCAAAGCTTCTCGCCGGCCTCATCCCCGTCGCCGACGGCCCCATGAGCGATGAGATGGCCGCCGCCCTGACCGAACGCGCCGGCCTGATGGAGGCGCGAGCGATCACACTCGCCGAACAAGTCGCCCAAGCCAACGCCCCCTGGTTGAAGCGTCTTGGCCGGACCCCCGCGACCGACCCGGACCGGAGTCGATGGCTCCACGAAGTCAGGATCGTTGCTGCCTACCGCGACCGCTACCGGATCGATGCACGTTACGCGCTGGGGGAGCCACTCACCGAGGCGCAGAAGCTCGAGGCCGCACGAGCCGAACAGGCAATCCGCCGGGCCCGAGCCATCACCGACGCCACGGACTCCCAGGACGGGCAACGCCGAACACTCGGACCGACGCTCCGGGTGCTCGGGTAGCGCTCCACCGCGGCCACTCCGGGCGAGTTGTCCACCAGGATCGGTCCGGTCGTCCCGTCTGGTCGTGCCGGCGGCGTAGAGCAGGACCGACTCCGCAACGAAGGGACAACTGATGCTGACACTATGTCTCATCCTCAGCGCCGCACTCTACGGCTTCATGCAGCGCTACATGCCCACCAACCGCGCAATCGCCTGGCTCCGCACTCCACGCGGCCTCAAGTGGGCCCTCCCCATCGCCGTCATCGCCACACCCGCGTACCTCGGCCTGACCGCGCTCGCCATCCAAGGAGCTACCCGACCCGACCTTGGCTGGCTCAATGTGCTCGTGTTCTTGTTCTCCTGGAATGCCATGAAGTTCGCATGGATTGGGGTGTTCAGCCTCCCGGCAATGCTCCGCAACGCCATCGGTCGGCGTCGATACGAGGAGCAGATCGCGGCGCACTGATCCTTTCTGTCCGGACCGTTCCCTTAGTCTTACTTTCGAACGACGCGGCAGTGAGTACACCACGGGGAAGGGGCGCCGATGAGTGCATCTGCGGTCACGCTCGCCCTTACCGAGGATGCCTGCACGCCTGCGGTCGCCGCACCCTGGATTGGCCCACTCGTGGCACTTGGTGGTCGTACCGCTCGGTACATCGCGAAACTAGACACCGGCCGCCAGCTGGTCGTCGTGCTCTCGGTTCCTCAGCGAGACTTTGCCGCTGCGCTCACCGGCATGGGCTGGATCATGAACAGCGCAGCGCCCGCCCCCAACGAACCCCTCGACGTCCTGCGCCAGCTTGAGCCCGGCACTCCAGTCCGGGTGGTCACCCATACAGAAGTCATAGCCGACCACTTCCGCGCCGTCGACGAGGCCAACAAGATTCCGCGGATCCGACTGTTTGGGTCGCAGTGGCTGGCAACAGGTATCCACGCCGCCGCTGTGATTGACGAGGAACTCGACAAGGCGATCCGCCAGCCGATCCCCAGGCCGGGGGTCGTTGCGCAGATCGCGCGCCTTAGCGAGACCTGGGAGGCCCGGCTAGCGGCTCCCCAGGCCGATCTAGCGATCATCGGGACGCTCAAGTGGCTCTTCGAAGACTTGGGTGCCTACCTGACTCGGGAAGGTGAGACAGTCGTACCTGATCCGATCAACGCCGAGCTCAGCAAGCTCGGGGTAGACCAGCGAGCTCGGTTAGTTGCTGGTCTGGGCGGCTCGCTTGCTGACCTGCTTCTCCCGGCAAACAAGAACTGCGCCACCTGGTACACCCGGCTCTACGCCGCAGCTCGCTTCGCCGATCACCTGCCGCTTCCCAGCGACATTCGCTGCGTCATTCTCGATGGTTCGGGCGCGATCAAGTACGTGGCGGAAGTGGAGGCTCCCATCGTCATCTGCATTCTGGACCGCTCAGTCGCAGACGAGACCGCCGCCGAAATTGCGGTGCAGTTGCGGAACTCGCGGGGCGAACCCATCTCCCTCAAGGAGGATCTCGGCTGGTACCCGCCCGCTGGGATCGAGGCACTTGCCTTCACGGTGCCGCTTTGAGCCGGATCGATTCGCTCAATCAGCGGTATGCGGCCTCGGCCGCCGTGGCGCGTGCCGGCGTGCAGATCACCGCAGTCGGCGATCCTTCCGGTGCGCGCTTCAACGCAGCGGTACGCCGCCTCGTGGTCGCACTACGCGATGACGGCCCAGGGCTCTGGGATGACTTGATCGGGGCGTCTAAGGCGCTGCGATGGCGGCTTATCACCCAACCGCAGCCCATCGAATTCAACCCCGGCCTTGTCCAGCTCGCCGGGGAGGTTGGTCGGCAAGCGCGTCGGCTGCGGGGAGCCGTTGCAGATCAGCCACTCCTCGACGAGCTCGCTGCCTCAGCACTCGCTGTCGCCGAAACCGACCCGCTCGTGGGTGCAGTGCTACTCCGAGACTGCCTCGAGGCGGGTATCTGCGAGTGCGTCGTTATCGCTGCCAGCAAACCTGCTCAAGCTTCCCTCGAACTCTGGTTGAAGGATCACGGCATCCTCGTCCTCACAGCTGGCGAACTCGAGCGCGACCAGCCGGAGCGCGATCAGGCGTACGTCGTTGGACCGCCGCGCTTCTACCGTTCGTCACTCGTCACAGCGCCGGTGACGAGTGGAATCAGCTTCCTCCTCCCGGCATGGTTCGGCGACCGCAGCGTGCCCCGCTCCGCCATCGCCGCCTATGCCGAAGGAGCGATTCGGGTCGAGGCCAAGTTGTTCGCCGAAGGTGACACCTCGGAACCTGTCCTCGATATCCCCGAAGAGGCAGAGGACGAGGACGTCTACCTTCCGCAGCCGTTGTGGGGCACCCGCTCCTCGGATGACCGCGAACCTAGTTCCGAGGAGGTCGAAGCCCGCAAGGTGCTCCTCAGCGGCAACTTGGCGATGTGGCTCGATGACGGCGAACGCATCCGCTCGCTTGACCCCGAGCAGCCCGTCGGTGAGCGCGTCACGTATACCGAAGTCGCCGCCGTCCGGGCCGGCACCTATCTGCTGCTCCGCCAAGGCGCGACCGAACGCGGTGCGCTCTACCACGCCGCCCTCGCGAAACTCGGCCAGCGCGGGGGCACTGTCGACGCCGCACAGCTCTCCTGGAAACGCGGCTTGTCTGACCGTCTGGAACTCCTTGGTTACCGGAGAGTGGTGAAGGAACTGCGCGCGGCTGGCGTCAAGACCGCCGATCGGGCACGAGCGTGGACGAACCCCAGCCTGATTCGTCCCAACAGCGACCATGACTTTGAAGCGTTGCTGCAATGGCTCGACATCCCGATCCAGCCGACATTTGGCTACGCCACGCTGCTACGCAAGATGCTCTATCAGGTGAGCGCGGAGATCGGGAAGCAGCTCGAAGCCGCTGTTTCGGCTGCCGACCTGACGGAGCTGGAGACGACTGGCCACCTCAGCCTGGACGTGAAGACTGCAGGCTTCCGAGGCATCCTCGCAACCCGCGTGCTTGGGATTGCGCCATACTCCGAGATCGTGTCGCGGCACGATGCAAGGGTTCCGTTTGAAGATCGGAGTGGGCAGTGGCTCGAATGATGCCTGCCTATTGCCCGGACGACGCCCCGCCGGGAGAGAAGGCTGTATATGCCGCGCTGCGCGACGGTGAGGGCACCGAGGAGTGGGTGGTACTCCATTCGCTGGGGATTGCTGACCACGTCCGCCAGGTCGAAGGCGAGGCGGACTTCGTCGTCCTGGTTCCGGACACCGGCATCCTTGTCATCGAGGTCAAATCCCATCGATCGATAGACCGGCGGTCGGACGGCACGTGGAAACTCGGCAACGACGCGCCCACAGCGCATGGACCGTTCCGGCAGGCCAATGAGGCCATGCACAGCCTGCGCTCCTACTTGGAGAGGAAACACGTCGACCTGCGCTCTATCCCGATGCTCTCGGCCGTTTGGTTCACCGGCGTGCGCGCTCGCACCATGCTGCCCGCGAACCCCGAGTGGCACGACTGGCAGGTCATTGACTCCGAAGACGTGAAGTCCGCACCTGCGGCGATCCTGCGCACGCTCGCGGCAGGCACAACGCACCTTGACGACAAGATCAAGTACTTCTCGTACGGCGGTGTCGGACCGGACAGCGAGACCGCTAAGCGGATCGCCAACCTGCTCCGCCCCAAGTTCGAGCTGGTCACAGTCGCCGGTGATCGTCGGCGTGCCCGCGAGTCTCAGCTGGTCAACTTCATTGAAGAGCAGTTCCAGGCGCTCGATGCCGCTTCGGACAACCACGCAGTCCTGTTTACGGGACCAGCGGGGTCGGGCAAGACCTTCCTCGCGATGGAGTCCGCCCGCCGCGAAATCGCCACCGGTAACGAGGGCCGGCTGCTCTGCTTCAACCGCTTCCTCGGCAAACGACTCGCCAACGATCTGGCGGGCCTTAACGGGCTCAGGGTCAGCACGTTCCACCAAGAGCTGCTGCGCCTGGCAGGGATCGACCGGGTCCCGGAGGGGGCCGGACCCACGTTCTGGGCTGACGAGTTGCCCGAGCGGGCGATGGAGACACTCCTCGACGGCGGCAGCTCGCTGGTCTCCGACTTCCTCATCATCGATGAGATACAAGACGTCGCCACCGACACGCACCTCGACGTCCTCGACCTCTTGGTCACCGGTGGGCTAAGGGAAGGGCGTCTGCTCCTCTTCGGTGACTTCGAACGACAGGCGATTTTCGATAACGAGACCGGCCGCGACCGGCTGCGGTCACGCGCTCCCTACATGTCGACCTACAAGCTGATGCAAAACTGCCGCAACTTGCCGCGCATCGGGTACCAAGTGAATCTGCTCAGTCATCTGCAGCCTGGCTACCAGCAATTCCGACGACAAGACGACGGCATCGACCCTGTCTTCCGCCAATACCAGGCGGGGCAGGACCAGTCGGCGCTCCTCACCACGGCGATCCGCGGGCTCAAAGACGACGGCTATGAACTCAGCGAGATCGTCGTCTTGAGTCCTCTGCGAGACGCGTCTACCGCAGCCAGCACGAGCGACCCATGGCTCCGGCAGATCTTGAAGCCCGCCGATGGCCTCACCGCCCGTCCCGGTCAGGTTCAGTACTCGACCATCCATGCCTTCAAGGGACTCGAAGCGCCTGCTGTCGTGGTGACCGACCTCGATGCGGCCACCACCACGGATAACTTCGATGCGTTGCTCTACGTAGGACTCACCCGTGCTACCGACCGCCTTATCGCCCTCATCGAAGCCAGCACACTCCGTCGCGCCGTAGGAGGCACCACATGAGCGGACTCGAGGCCCGTGCCATCGTTGAAGCCGAACTCCGGCGCGAACTGTTCGGCCCCCTCGGTTCGGAGGAGCCTTCCGGGAAGCCGGTCGACTGTTCGAGTGGCACGCTCACATTCGCTACGGCCGAAGAGAGCCGAGGACGGTTTCACGACGGCCCCACGATGCAAGAGATCCTCACCATCGGGACGCCGCTCACGCGCTACGGCATCGGAGTGCTCTATAGCGGCGCCGCGAGCGGTGGCACGGCTATCGGGGAGTCAGGCGATGGGGATGTCGACCTGACTGGCATACCGGGCGTTGCCCGTAATGAGGAGGACCCTGACGGACCGCCCGTTGAGATACGGGGCTCGCTGCGGCACGACGAGGCCGACTCCGACGACTTCGATCTCACCGACGCCAACAGCTTTAAGCCCTCGGCGATGGCGATCTCGTTCCAGTGCCGCGTCTCGGACGTGGGCTCACTCGCAGTCACCGTGACCGGCGCCCACTACGAGAGGATCAGCGTCCACATCCCGGGGGTCTCTAAGGCGGTCGATTGGTGGCGTCGACGGCCCTTCACGCTCACCGGATCGGTGCCCGGAACTGTCCTTAGAGACGAGACGTATCGGCTCAAGATCGTCGAGACCACGGCAGAGGGCGACCCACCTGGAATCTCACCGACGACCCGTGTCTTCAGCCGCCCGGTACCAGGAGTCGACGACCCGGGGCTGCGCCTGGTGACGGTGGCGGTGGTCAATCAGGTGATGGGAACCGGGCCGAGCAGCGCCTTGTTCCAGATGGGCTTCACCGTCGCAACCGCTGGCGGCCTCGTCATCGAGCCGTACCCCGAAGTCGAGCTGCCTGACCGTGACGATGAAGAGCAGTCGATCGACCTGCTGTACCGCAACAAGCGTACCTACGCCATCGGGCACGGCTGCGCTGCCGAGTGGGAAGGCGGTGCCGGATCACCTGTCCCGCTGGTACGCGCCGTGGCACTGCCGGCCTACGAGGTCGTCAGCCTCACCCCGAACATCTACCTCACTGACGAGAACGGGCGCTACCGCCTCGACTCGGAGGGTCAGCGCCAAGCGGTCACCGTGAGCATGAAGGAGCTGGCTGACTGGACCGCCGAAGGGCAAGCACAGGTTGAAACCGTGCTGCGTCTCTACGGCGACTGGATCGATACTCGCAAGCAAGAGATCGACGACCTGCCTCAGCGCTTCCAGGACGCAGCTCGCCGCCACATGGCGCTCGCGGAAGGGGCGCTCGACCGCATGAAAACCGGCTGGCAGTTGGTCGGCTCGCATCAAACAGCTCAGCAAGCCTTCCGATGGGCCAACGAAGCCATGCTCTACCAACAAGTGCGTTCCAATTTCCCACTGCGTGAGGTCGAGCGAGGCAAGGACGATGTCCTGCGCGTCAACGGGACCCATCCTGCACCGGTCATCCCGGCGGGCAGGGGCACTTGGCGTCCCTTCCAGATCGCCTTCATTCTCGCCAGCCTTCCCGAGTTGGTCGATCCCTCTCGAAAGACCCGCTCCCTGGTCGATTTGATCTTCTTCCCGACTGGTGGCGGCAAGACCGAGGCGTACCTCGGCGCGTGCGCGATCAGTCTGCTCGCACGCCGGCTGCGCAATCCCGACGACGCGGGCACCGACACCCTGATGCGCTACACGCTGCGGCTGCTGACTGCCCAGCAGTTCCTGCGTGCCGCCTCGCTGGTCTGTGTGCTTGAGGCAATCCGTGACGACCACACCGATGTGCTTGGTGCCTCACCGTTCGGTATCGGGATCTGGCTGGGTGGCTCCTCGACCCCCAATAGCTGGCGGAAGGCCGTCGACGTCCTCGCACGCCTGCGGCGCAACCCGCATGAGCAGAACCTCTTCTTGCTCTTGCGCTGTCCCTGGTGCGGAGCGCAGATGGGCACCAAGCCCAAGGGCAGAGGTGGCCAGGATGTCATCGGGTACGAGCAAGTGGGGCGCGACCGGGTCGTGCTGCGCTGCGTCGACTCCCAGTGCCGCTACTCGCGGCGCTCCGGCCTGCCGGTGCATGTCGTCGACGAGGACATCTACGAAGTGCGTCCCTCGATCGTTATCGGTACCGTCGACAAGTTCGCCATGATGGCCTGGCGTCCCCAAGCCCGGAACCTCTTCGGCCTCGACGAGCGTGGCGAGCGGGTAGTTTCTCCGCCCGGTCTGATTGTCCAAGACGAGTTGCACCTGATCTCGGGCCCGCTCGGTTCGATGGTCGGCCTGTACGAGCCAGTGATCGACGAGCTGTGCACCGACCGACGAGGCAAGGAGCCGATCCCACCGAAGGTCATCGCCTCCACGGCAACCATCCGCCGCTATGAGGACCAGATCAAGGGACTCTTCGGCCGTGAAGAAGTCGCGCTGTTCCCGCCACACGGCTTGGAGGAAGGCCGCTCATTCTTCGCTGAGCCGGCGCGGCTAGCAGACGGTTCGCTTGAGCCGGGACGCCGCTATCTCGGAGTCATGAGCGCCTCTCTCGGTTCGATGCAAACCGTCCAGACCCGCGTGGCCGCTGCGACCCTGCAGGCGGCGACAATGGTGCCCGAATCGGACCGCGACGGCTACTGGACGAATCTCAACTTCCTCAACTCACTGCGCGAGCTCGGCAACACCGTCTCACTGCTGGAGTCCGACGTTCCTGACTACCTGACCGGGCTGGTGCGCCGAGACGGCATCGAGCCGCGCTGGCCAAACCGCACGATGGAGCTCACCTCCCGCCGGCGGTCGGATGAGATCCCCAAGGCCATCGAGCAACTCCAAGCCCGCTATGTCCCAGCACAGGAACGTCAGGAGGCCATCGATATCTGCCTCGCCTCGAACATCATCGAGGTCGGTGTCGACATCGATCGCCTCGGACTGATGACCATCGTTGGCCAGCCCAAGACCACGGCACAGTACATCCAGGTATCTGGTCGCGTCGGCCGTCGCGCCGACGTCAGCCCGGGCCTGGTGATCACCATCTACGGCGCGGCCAAGCCGCGTGACCGCAGCCACTACGAGCGGTTCTTGACCTATCACCAGCAGTTGTACGCCCAGGTAGAACCCACCTCCGTAACACCCTTCGCTACCCCGGTGCTCCGACGCGCATTGCACGCCGCCGCTGTGGCATACGTCCGGCAAACCGCACCGGAAGACCTGCCGCCATACCCGTTCCCGTCGATCGAGTACGACGCAGCCATCGAGCTGCTCCGCGAACGTGCCCTCATCGCCGACGCCGGCGAAGTACCCGTCCTGGAGCGCATGGCCGACAAGCGCGCCCGACAGTGGGATGGCTGGGAACGCACCATCTGGGAGGCCAACCCGGCTCCGTGGGGTGACCCCAAGCAGGGCCTTATGCGCTTCGCTGGCACGCTGCCGGATCTCGACAGCAAAGCCACCATCTGGGATGTACCCACCAGCATGCGCAACGTCGATGCCGAGTGTCGGCTGGCGATCTCGCTGGCCTATGCCCACGCCGATGCTGAAGTGGAGGACGGACTATGAGCACCGGAGCAATAAGGCGAGCCCAACTCGTCACTCCCTTCGGTGTGGGCGCGATGAGCGTCCTCGTCAATGGCACCTCAGTCATCACGGCAGGGCTGGATCACTGGTACGACACTGACGACGCAAGCAGCCTCGCTTTGGAGGAGTACCAGGAGCACGACTGGCGACTGGAGGCCCGCCTGAGGGTCTCGGAGTTCCGCCTGCCCCCGGACTACCGCTACCAGGGGCAAGGCAACGACAACCGCAACGTTAAGCTCACAGTGCCGGTTCTGCGGTTCCCGCGCTGGTGCTTCTGCATGTTCTGCAAGCGCCTTGAACTCTCCACTCTCACCATGCAACAGGCGGTGGCCTGCAAGGACAAGAAGCACGCCGACTGGAAGTACAAGCCGCGCATGTCGCAGGTGCCATTCGTGGCCGTCTGTGCCGCCGGTCACCTTGATGACTTCCCGTTCGACAAGTGGGTACACCGGGCCCAGCGCCCCACCTGCAAAGGAACGCTGCGCCTAAAGTCGCTCGGCGGCGGTGGACTTGAAGGCCAACGTGTCGTCTGCGACGGCTGCCAGAAGGACCGGACGTTGCGGGGCATCACCGAGGCCCGCTTTGTCAACGGCGAAGAGCACACAAACCTCAGCGACCAACTGTCCTCACCCGACGACCCCTACCTCTGTACCGGGGCGCGTCCGTGGCTCGCCAAGCTCGACGGAGCCTGCGGACAGCCCATGCGCGGAGCATTGCGCGCCGCGGGCAACGTCTATTTCCCGAAGGTTGAGTCCTCCATCTATCTGCCTCGCAATGAAGGCGCGGTCAGCGCCGAGATGCACGACCTGATGCGCCATCCAGCAGTCAGCACCACCATGCGAACGTTGCACAGCATCTTCGGGGGAGGGCTTGAGGTCGAGATGTTGCGCGCGCAGCTACTCAAGAACGTTCCCCCGGAGCTCTTCGGTCCCATCTCCGACGACGAGCTCATTGCCGGTTACCGCGACCTACTCGGTGTCGGAGAAGAGGAACCTGAATCGGGTGAGGAGTCCGATGCCGAACTCCTCACCGGCGACGACGAGTGGCGCTACCCGGAGTTCCAGCACATCCGGGAAACCCCGAAGGATGACTACCTGACCGCTACCAATCCGGGCATCCACGCCGATCTCAATCCCCACCTGGAACGAGTGCGCTCGGTTGACGTCCTCCGCGAGACCAGAGCACTACGTGGCTTCACCCGCGTCCGGGACGACGCATTGAAGCTCAGCGTCGGCAAGGCCCTTCTGCGCCGCGAGCCGCTCCCGCCCGTACAAGACTGGCTACCCGCTTACGTCGTGAAGGGCGAGGGCATCTACTTCGAGCTCGATCCTGCACGCCTGGCAGCGTGGGAAGCTCGCGCCGAAGTCCACGCTCGCGCCCAGAAGATCACCGACCACTACGGGCGGGTCGCCTCGCAACGAGGCCTCCAGGACCGCACCCTCACGCCACGCTTCGTGCTGCTGCATAGCCTGGGTCACCTGCTCATCAACGAGCTGGTGTTCGCTTGCGGCTACAGTTCCGCCTCGCTCCGTGAGCGGCTATATGTTTCAACCAATGCTGGACGTGAGATGGCGGGCCTCCTGATCTACACTGCAGCCGGCGACTCCGAAGGGACGATGGGCGGCTTGGTGCGCATGGCCCGACCTGACAACCTGCGGTCGGTGTTCGCGTCCGCGATCTCCGACGCCCGTTGGTGCTCGACGGACCCGGTCTGCATGGATGCCGGCGAGAAGGGACAGGGACCGGACTCCTGCAACCTTGCTGCCTGTCACGGCTGCGCGCTGCTCCCCGAAACCAGTTGTGAGGAGTTCAACCGCTTCCTCGACCGGGGACTGGTTGTCGGGACGTTCAGCGACCCAACACTGGGCTACTTCTCGGGCCTCGCCCTCTGACAGCGCCAGGGAAAGAGGGCGGTTCTCCCGCGTGGCAACGCGGTCCGGCGGGCGCTCGCGGATACCGTGGTGAACGGCGGTTGCAAACTGTCGGCGAAGCATGGCAGACTCCGACCAAATCAAACATTTGTTTGAACGAAGGAGTGACATGGGTACGTTCACGTGCGTTGAGATCTGCGCTGGAGCAGGGGGCCAGTCGCTCGGCCTGGAGTTGGCTGGCTTTGAGCATGCACTCGCCGTCGAGATTGATCCAGACGCCTGTGAGACGCTCCGATTGAACCGCCCCGAGTGGGACGTCCGCGAGGTCGACGTCCACCACCTCGACGGTGCCGAACTGGAGGGCACGATCGACCTGTTCGCCGGTGGCGTGCCTTGCCCGCCTTTCTCTATCGCTGGAAAGCAGCTTGGCGCCGACGACGAACGAGACCTCTTCCCGCAAGCCCTTCGCCTCATCGAGGAGATGAAGCCCAAGGCCGTCATGTTGGAGAACGTCAAAGGTTTGGCGACCGCCCGCTTCAAGGACTACCGCAAGCAGATCACCGACCGCTTGGAGGAACTCGGCTACAAGTGGGACTGGCAGGTCCTCAACTCCAGCGAGATGGGTGTCCCGCAGCTGCGTCCCCGCTTCATCCTGGTCGCCTTGCAGCCCGACGCCTACGAGCACTTCCAATGGCCCCACGCCGAGAAGACCCCGCCCACCGTTGGCGAAACGCTGCGCGACCTGATGGGCGCCAACGGCTGGCCCGGTATCGATGCGTGGGTCGAGAAGGCAGACGCCATTGCTCCAACGCTGGTCGGCGGGTCGCGCAAGCATGGTGGCCCTGACCTCGGCCCGACCCGAGCGCGCGCAGCATGGCTGCGGCTTGGCGTCGACGGTCGCTCGATCGCTGCAGCAGCGCCCTCTGACGATGACGCGGTTGACCACACGCCCAAGTTGACGCTCGAGATGGTTGCGAAGATCCAGGGCTTTCCGGCGGGTTGGAAGTTCTCAGGTCGTAAGACGGCTGCCTACCGCCAGATCGGAAATGCCTTCCCGCCACCCGTCGCCAAGGCGATCGGGGAGCAGATCAAGAAGGCCATCGAAGCCGCACAAGCTGCCAGCCGGAACACCAATCTCCGGGCAGTCAGCTGACACTTCGATTACGCGCCGCTTGGTCGCTCGCGGCTCCGCCGACGCCTCTCCTCAGCCGTGATGGCATCGCGGATACTGGCCGGCCACGGTCTCCACTTCTTGACCCGGTAGTACGTCCAGACACGGGCACCTTCGTAGTGTCGCCGCTGGTACTCGATCTCCCAGCCAAGGAAGCGGAGGTCGCGTAGCCGACGCTGCCAGTCCTCCTGGAACTCCTGCGCGCTTGCGACGATGCCAAGGAGATCGGTGCGCACCCAATCGCCGTCGAACGCCCTTAACAGTTCGCCGATCCGACGTTGTGGTTCCGCGTAGTTGATCGCGGCTCGGATACTCTCGGCATGCACGTCGTACGTCTGGAAGTAGTCGCGCTTTCCCGCGTTGCATTCCTCGCACAAGGGCTGCAGGTTCTCCTGCTCGTTACCGCCGCCCCACGACTGCGGCACCTTGTGGTCGACGACGAGCTTCACGCGGTCTTCCTTCGGGGTCTTGCCACACTGGAAGCACCGCTGCGGCGCCAAGACCTGTGCACGGACACGAGAAGAGATCGCTAGGTTCTGCGAGTCCGGCGCGTTGGCTGCCCAGCCCCGGAGCGGATATCGCGGGTTGCCAGGTGGCGTGGGTACGGACGGGATGTCGAAGTAGCGCCGGAGCTCGCGCAGCCGCCGGTCAATGTGCTCTTGGGGCTCACCGAGAGCGTCCGCCATGAACAGGCGGACCTCAGCCATGGTGGGCGCATTGTCACCACGGCGCCGGTACAGCCAGCCGTAGAGCGTGCGCAGCGCAGACGGCCCGAGCAAGCTGAACAGCTCCTCGCTATCCGGCTCGGGAAGCGGCCGCTCCTCTGACACGATTTCAAACGTAGCCGGCGGGTCTCGACGCCCTTTATTCGCCGCTCCGGTCGGCCTACTTCTTAGTCTTGGGGAGGCGAGGTGCCTCCACGCTCACCACTTCGCCATCCCGGGCCGCCCGCCAATGTCGGCCCTCCAGCTCGACCGTCCACGGCTCGTCAGGTTTAGCAGGAACCACGCGGACGCTGACCACCTCGCCGTCTTGGGGAACTTCGACACCAAGCTGACGAGCGACCGCGCGATGGACCGCGTAGTCACCACCGGGGATCAAGTAGCCCTCTCGCCGGAGCACCGTGCGAGCACCATGCCCGTTGTCGCGCACTCGGGCCATGTAGTCAGCTTGCTTGCCGAGCGTCGCGATGGTGTTGCGCCCGATCCGCCGTCCGGTCACCTGGCGCAGCAGCTGGGTGACCCGCGCCTGACCCGATTTCGGGGCGAGGACCGTCTCAAGCGTCTCCTCGCTCAGGCTGAGCAGGATGTTGGGCGGCAGTTCGGCGTCGTAGTGCAGCCAGTCAACCTGCGTCCGGCCGCGCTTGTTAAGGCTGGTCTTACCGTCACGGTTCTCGCTAACCCGACGGTTCTCGTCCTTTGCGCGAACGACGCCGAGACTCCAGGTGTTTCCAGCGTCACTGGCGGTAGCCACCAAGAGCAGGTGCCCGAAGCATTCGGGCGGCAGCATCCAGCCGCCGAGGGTCTGAGAGTACTTGCAGTCGATGTCATGCCCGACCACCCGGTAGTCGAGGAGCTCACCGTCATCGATGACGTCGTCGAACTCTCGCCGCAGGTTGATCTCCAGCAGCGTGCCGTAGTGCGTCTTCTCCGTCTTGAACAGCTGATCCCAGCGGAAACGGCCCGTGTGCTGCCCGTCGTAAAGCTGGTCGAACGTCTCGCGGAAGACCTGCGCTGCCCGCTCTCCGTCAGGGTCAGCGCGACGGAAGGCTGAAGCGACCAGGTCACGGATGGGATCGGGATCGAGTGCACTCAGCAGCGCGTCCTCGTTCCAGGTCTCATTCACGCCGACAGCCTAGAGGTCCAGCACTGCTGGCTGACGGAGTGAGGTCAGGAACGAGCGGCCCTGACTGTAGCGGCGATGCTCGACACCACACTCTCTGCTGCCTCGTGCTCCCAGAAACGGAGCACCCGCCAGCCGGCGACTTCCAGTGAGTCAGTGGTGTTGATGTCCCGATCCCGATTCGTCTTGATCTTGTGCGGCCAGTAGTCCGTGTTGTGCTGGAACTCGGGCCGCCCGTGTTCAGGGCAGCCATGCCAGAAACACCCGTCGATGAAAACGGCAATACGCTGCTTGGTGAACACGATGTCGGCACGTCGGCGCAGCGATGGCTCAGGCCGGATTGCCACCCGATACCTGAATCCCTGAGCGTGCAGCAGTCGCCGAACCGCCAGTTCAGGACCCGTGTCACGCGAGCGGTTGGCCTGCATGTTGCGCCGTCGGCCGGGGGTAGATGCCCACGATGCCTGCCGAGTCATGCGAACAGGCTCGCACGAATGTCCATCCTCGGCACCGTCACGGACGCGATGTGTGCCCGTGGGGGCCGTACAAGACGTTACGCCGACAGGTCCACGCGGAGTTGCCATCGACTGGGACCCGTCCGTCGACAGGGGAGGCCTAACGACGTAGTGCCTGACCAGCCAGCCGATTCATTGCACGCGGCGTCAATCGTGAGAACTGTCCACAGGGCTGGACTCAACCGGTGCGGACGTCGTCTCGTTAGGAGCAGGATGGGGCTATGTCCAACGACGGTCGGATGGGATGTTTCCAGGCCCGTGTCACCCGCGACGGCGAAGCTATGGTGCGCGACGGCCAGCCCTACTTCGCTGTGAATCGTCTTATGGAGGAGAACCCTGTGGACAGGGACCGGTATCTGTACGAGATCCAGTTCGCGGACGGGACCTGGATGCTCGCCCGCGAGGACGACTTGGCGGCGGGGGTCAGGACGCCGGACCGATGATGGTCGTGGCGAGACTTACGATCACGTCCAGCCGTTGTGAATCCGACGCTCGGATGGCGGGGGCCTGAGGTGCGCCGAGGAGAGCGAGGGCGTCGTAGTGGAGCGTCAAGTGGCCCGCCGAGACCGCACGCGGCTCCAGGTCCCAGTCCAACCCCCTCTTTGGGAGAGACACGGCGGCCATTCTGGTCATGAGATCGAGTAGGTCTCGTGCTGGAAGCAGGTGTTCGACGAGGCGAAGCGACGTGGTCCCGATGTCATGGGGTTGCCGCGGCTCGCGGCTGTCCAGTTGTTGGGCCGACCCGACCCACCAAGACCATGTTGTGTCGGGCGGCACTTGCCACATGCTCGGCCAACTGGCGATAGCGGACCCTTCGTCGAGAACGGAGCGCAGTCGCCGAAACTGGTCGACGCCCTTGTCGAACAAGGCGGCGACCTTGAAGCTCTCAGCGAGAGTTGCCGCGTCAACCGGCCACTTCGTCTCAATGATGATCATCAGGCGCTGATTGGGGTCCCAGGCCACGACATCGAGATCGCCTACCGTGCGACCCTGGGTGTCGTTGATCCGGACACCTTCGGCCGTGAGACAGCCCGGGATCTCGCGCAGCCGCTGAGCCCATCTCGTGGCGCGCTCGCCAAGGACATTGCCGAGCTGCCCGGCCTTGCTGGGGCTGGCCGAGGCCGCGCGCAGGAGCGTGCGTTCGTAGGCAATGGGGAGATGATCTCGCTCGGAATCAGCATGAAGTCACCGTTCGGAACTAGCGGTGCGGACAGCGGGCTACTGCCCCGCGAGAACGTGCACATCTCAATGAAGGCGCGCGCCGCGGATGTCGCAACCCGCTGAGCCAGCGCGCGCTCCAGGTTCGACGGGCGGATGGCCCAGAGCATCGCCTCCGGCGCACCGAAGTGGAACGCGCCAAGTTTGTTGAGATCAATCTGTGAGAGCAAGAAGGCGTAGCACGTTCGGGACTCGGCGAAGGTGATCCCGCCGAGATTTAGTTCATCGGCGACTGCTGCTCCCTGCTGTCGGAGCCCGGCCTCTGTTTCGGTCCAGGCCTGCAACCGCAGGTGCAAGGGCAAGCTGTTGAGGAGAATGACTGCCGACGGATGACGCGGCGGCCTCCATGCGAATCGGGTTTGCTTAGCACGGATCCACCGGTGAGTTGGGGGCGGTGAGCGTGACGCAATGACGAGATGCCCTCCCGCGATGGGAGATTGGGACTTGCGACGGTTCCAAAATCCCGATCGGGGAAGCGCATCTCTGGGATGAGACTCTCTCACACTCCGGCAGCCACGTCAGCGGTCTTCGATGACCCGAACCTGACCGGGTCGGCCGGCCTGGTCCCGATGCTGCGGCCTGGTCCCGATGCTGCGGCCTGGGCGCCCTGTCGGACGAGCGGCTGAGCGTTCCCACCGACAAAGGCGCCAACGCCAGCGCCAAGGTCACCGCGCTGGTGGCGGGGATGGTTGCCGGCGCCGACTCCCTCGAGGACATGGCCCTGTTGCGGCACGGCGGGATGGGTCGTCTCTTCGAGCGCTGCTACGCACCCTCGACGTTGGTCTCGTTCCTGCGCACCTTCACCTTCGGGCACGAGCGCCAGCTCGACGTCTCGATACCATCGTCAAGTGAGCAGATCGACGTAGGTGCGGAGGCTGGGCGTGACGACACCTGACGACTACTCGTACCTGTGGAAGGCGCGAGCGTCGTATGCGGCGAACGAACACATCCTTGCGTGGTGGGGTGTGCCTCAAGACGAGGTACTTGGGCGCCTCATTGACGAGTTTGCATGGTTGTACCCGTGGCACATTGTTGAGGCCATCGTCGCGGTCACCCCAGAAGATGTCGTAGCCGCCTGGCGAGAAGAGGACCCCCTCTGCGAGCAGTACGCCTGGTACAACGTCCTGTTGTACTTCGGGGTCGCCCGGGCGCGGACGATCGGCCTTGAACAGGCGATGCGACCACCGGAGACCCTGATCTGCCTCAGGTGCAACAAGGCATTCCGCCAAGATCAAGTGGGAGCGTCAACGGCTCGCAGACTTGGCGACATCAGCAACATCCGGTACTGCCAATATTGCTCCAGCGCTGCGTTCGCTGGCGGAAGCGACCTGGACGACCTGAGACTCTCGGACGCCGACATCGCTGACTGGATTCGCGCTGTGGCGACGCTCACCGGACTGATCCCAGCGCAGAACTTCTTCAGCGGCGGTGACTTCCTGGAGACGGTCTCCGGCGATAGCGCCCGGTCACAACTTCTTGACCTTGCGGCTCGGCGGCCGACTGCGAAGCGGATCAAGGACTCGTTCGAGTCGTGGCTCAACCTACTCACTGTCTCCGGCGTGCTTCCAGATGGAGCGCACCACACCGTCCGCGGCGTCCGATCAGTTGCCGCCGACGGCCATGTATGCCTATCTATGCCCGAGCGCACGCTCGATGACTGGCTGTCGGCGTACGGCGTCGACCATGAGAAGGAGCCGCGATACCCCGACAGCAACTACCGAGGAGACTTCCTCGTGGGTGGCTCTTTCATTGAGTTCTTCGGGCTCGTCGGCAACCCCGACTACGACGCGCGAATCCAGGAGAAACGTGTAACCGCCGAGAAGTACGGCATCGACCTGATCGAGATCTACCCAAAAGACATGCTGACGTGGGCCGCGACCCAGAAGTGGCTGGCAAAGCGCCTTGGATTCGACTTGGCGACACGTGAGCGGCGGGCTCTGCCGACGCAACCGCAGGTCCTGAGCAAGGCCGAGCCAGCAATCCCCGAGCCAACCCCGGCTGGTCCGGCAGAGGGCTGGTACGCCGATCCGACTGGCCGCGGGGCTTCGAGGTGGTGGGACGGCCGCTATTGGACGCACAGGGTCACCGACGCGGCAGGAGCCACCTTCTCCGACACGCCCTATCCCGGGCGGGACGACCAGGTGAACCGAGGAGCCGAGATCGAGGGCCAGCAGACGTGGGAGCTCCTCTCGAGCACCAAGTTCCCCTGGCCGGGCGAGCTCGAGGGCGCGGCACTGGTCACCCACCTCGAGCTGGTCTTCCGCTGCATGGATGCAGAGGAGAACCGTGCCGGAGCCGAGGGTTACGGGACGGCCCCGGCGGCCTACGCTGAGGCCGCCGGGCACCTGCGGCACGCACGAAACCATGGAGGCGAGGCGGCGGTCCTGGCCCGCGCGATGGAGAGCGGGCTTGGGCCCGGGGCAGGGCGACGAGACATCTCGGCGCGGCTGGCTGCGCTCGAAGGAGCGGGAGTTCACTCCAACCAGGTCGAAGCGGGCATGACGGCTGACTACCCTCCGCCAGAGGTGTAGGTTGGACCGCCCGAAGTGCCTACCCCGCGTGTGGCGGCCCCACCGCCATCACCAGTCGCCCGGTTCCACGACCCGGCACGCACGCACAGCCGGTGCTGTTCCTTTCCGGCACTCCGGCGGCCGCCACTGGGTTGCGCTTCATCGAGGAGCCGACCGCAGCGCGCGGCCTGCAAGACGTGTCGCTCTCGCGTCCCGGGTACGGCTGCTCGACACGCCGCCCGGGGCGTCGGGTCGTAGACGTCGTCGGCGACGTCGACCAGGTGTTGCATCAACTCGAAATCGATCGATGCTTGGTGCTCAGTTGGTCGGGCGGTGGCCCGCACGCCCTCGCCTGCGCGGCCCGGCTGCCACAGGCATCGGCTGTCGCCACGATCGCCTCCGGGGCGTCCCTCCGCGCTGCCGACCTCGATTCGGTCGACGGCATGACCGAGTCCAAAGTAGCCGGCTGCGAGGCAGCGCCATCGGGTGAGGAGTCGCTGCGGCTCTTGCTCGAGCGAGACCGCCCGGGCATGCTCGCCGCCACGGCGGCGGAGCTTCTGCCGATCATCGCGACCAGCCTGGCTCCAGCGGACCGTCGTCATCTGAACGCGGAGTTCGTCGCCGACCTGCACGCCAGCACCTACTCGGCCCTGCGTGACGGCGTCGACGGCTGGTGCGACGACGTCCTTGCCCTCGCGGGGACTAGGTTTCGACCTCGACGAGATCGTCATCCCCACCCAGGTGTGGCACGACTCCAACGACCTGCTTGTTCCGATCGCGCACGGCCGCTCGCTTGCGTCCCGCTTGGTCCGCGCCGAACTGCACCACCTCGACGATGCGGGCCACCCCTCCCTCGTGGTCGGCCGGATGCAGGCCGAGCAGCTGACCGGCAACCTCACCCGCGCCGGGGTGCGAACCGACGAGCTCGTGTTCTCCGCCTCCGGCGCGAGCCGCCTCGCGCGTACCCTCTACGGGTCACTGCGGGACCGCTCGCTCAGCCTGCCCGACGACCCTGAGACGCGTGCCGAGTTCATCGCCACGCGCATGGTCGAGACCAGCACCAGCACGGTCAGATTGACGAACCCGCCGGCGCACGATGACATCGTGGCTGCTGTCGGCATGGTCGTCGTGGACCTGACGAAGCGGCCGGACCTCGGGCGGGGGAGTGTGCGGGTGCCGCTCGGGCTGATCCCCCGGCGGACGGTGCGCGACGCGACCCGGCACTGCCGCCTGCGGATGACTCTGCGGCGAGCTGCGAGCACCCGGGGAGCGCATGCGGGCGCGGCTCTCATCATCCCGGGGAGCGCGAACGACCTGGATCGGCGCTGAGGCCTCACGCTTACTCCCGCGGAGAGCAAACTGGATCGATAGGGTCGATCCATGATCTCGGGGGGCGGCTGGGCGATGCCGGTCGGAGTTGATCGACGCAAGGGCTGGTGGGGCGTCCGTTACCTCGGCTCAGTATGTGATCAGGCGGGTTTCCGGTTCGATCCCACGCCTTCGGACGGAGACGTGTACTCGCTCGATGGGCAAATCTTCATGACCACAACCCTTTCGGTGTTTGTACAGGTCAAGTGCACGAGCCGACCGATCACACGGGCGCGCAGTTATCGGATCAGGCCAGGGTGGCGACGCAACTGGGAGAGGCTCGACCTCCCCGGCTACTTCGTAGTGGTGTCAGTCCCCCCGGATACAACAGACTGGATGGAGCACAGTTCGAAGCCGTGGACGACGGTGCTGAAGTCAGCAGCATTTTGGACACGGATCGACCCCCTACCTCCGGACAGGAAGTCGATCACGGTGAAGGCGAGTGATCGCCTGACTGTGGACACGCTCGACTTGTGGTCCGCAGACTTGAGGGCTCGGGCTGCGGCCTATGGTTTTGGAGGTGGGACCGCATGACCGAGAGCGCACGGTCTGTTGTTTTGGACTACCTCATTGCAACTGGATGGCGGCACAAGGCGGAGGGCCCCTCAGGCGAACTCTGGGCGCGTGGCTCCAATGAGACGGTGCTGCCACGCCGCCTGGAAGTGGATTCGCCGCCATGGAACCGTCTTGCGCAGGCCCTCGCCCTGGCCGACAAGGAACCGGTAGAGGAAATCCTGACTGAGTGGCGCAGAGCGGTGAAGGAAGCCGAAGAGATCGCGGTCTCGTCGCAGGTCCGGGTGCGTGAGGCCCCCGGTCGGGTGGAACTGGACGTGCACCTGAGCGGCCACGGCGTGCGGCAAAACGAGACTCGTGCCTACGAGTTTGGAACCTTCGTTATGCGCGCCGCGGAGTCTGTGAAGGAACTCGTTAAGTCAGCACGCGGTACCAGGCATCACGCACGAAATCTCGTGGTCGTAGGCGGTCCGCTTCCGGGCTCTGTCCGTGTGGTCCTCCGAGAGCCTGACTACTCAGACTCGACAGCGTTGATCACCGACGCTCCAGAGACTGTGGAGGGGGTGGCGCTCGTCTACCTTGCGGGAGTGTTTGCAGCCGCCAACGATGCCGTTTCGTCACCAGATACCGAGCAACTAGTCGCACAGCTCTCCCCTCTGTCAGTGCGGGCGCGGCTCAGTGTCGCTCGGTTGGCTGACACCGTGCGTGAAGCCGGATGGAACGTATCGGGCACGATTCGGCGGGGTAGCCAGGAAGCACCGATTCACCTCGCCGTAGCGGGCGCCGACTTGCTTAGCCGAGCCTCCCGCGAGGGAATTGAGTCCGAGGAGACGATTCCCGTCGTCGGCACTCTCGATGGCTGGGTCTGGTCTCGTTCGGAACTGACAATGCAGACCGAGAGCCGTGGCCTCATCCGCGTTTCCGTACCGATGTCGCTCCAAGTGCGGGTCGGCGAACTACACGCGTCGCCGAACACCGAGGTGATCGCGCGGGTGGCGATGTTCACCCGTCGTGTTCTGGGCACAGGAGCGGCTCTCCAGACGTCCTTCTCGCTTGTGAGCATCCAACCCGCCAAGGGTCCGACCCTCGTATGAGTAAGCGGGGATCGGACTAAGATGCTGGACTTCACAGCCATCGACTTTGAAACGGCCAACTCCTACCGGGGCTCACCCTGTGCCGTCGGCTTGATCCGGTATCGGAACGGTCAGCCCGTTGATGAGCGGCGGTGGCTGATCAGACCTCCGGAGCAGGTCGACTATTTCGCGCCCTTCAATGTCGCTCTGCACGGCATCGACGCCGACACGGTGCGAGGTGCCCCCCGGTGGCAGACTGTCCTCCCGGCGATTGTCGACTACATAGGCGATGACGTAGTGGTCGCACACAATGCGGGATTCGACATTGGAGTGATCCGGTACGCCTGCGCCGTCGACAACATCGAGTGGCCTGAAATGCGATTCCTATGCACTCTCGTGATGAGCCGCCGTGCCATCAGGCTTCCCTCCTATCGGCTGCCGTTCGTGTGCGAAGCAGTGGGGTTCGAGATGGGGGACCATCACGATCCGTTAGCAGACGCTCGGGCAGCGGGCAGGATCATTTTGGCTCTGGCCGAGTTGGCCGGCACGGATCAGCTAGCCGAGGTGGCCGCTGCCCACCACATGAGCATCGGCCGCATGAGTAGCGGTATCTACATCGGCAGCGTGGCGACCTCGGGCGGCGGCACTGGGCTGACCTTCCCGGGAGTCAACCCAGAAGCAGACCCTGACGGGTATCTGTTTGGCCGGGTCGTCGTCTTCACCGGCACGCTGATGAGCATGACCCGACAGATCGCCTGGGAGGAGTGCGCTCGCGTCGGGGCGCGGGCAGATAAGACACCCACCAAGAGGACGAACGTGCTTGTCGTGGGAGACATCAACCCGGCGGTTCTCAGGCCCGGAGCCAACATCACGGGCAAGGCGCGAAAGGCCTTCGAACTCCAAGACGAGGGCCAGCATATTGAGGTCATGACGGAAGACGACTTCCTGCGTTGCCTCGATGGAGGCGCGTTCGACAAGTTCGTCCTTCCCGATGGAGGTGTCAAGGAACTGACGATTCAACCGAGGGAGAGGAAGGTGCCCTTGGACGCGCGACAACCCCCTGCCGAGCCGAAGCCTCACAAACCTCCCAGGCCGCTACGTCGGGAGTGGGTCCCCACTGATCAGACCTGTTCGGTGGAGGGATGCAGCGACACGGCCATGTTCCGCACCCGGACCAAACCCGCGTTCTGCAACGTCCACATAGGCGCCATCCTGTGGCAAGGGGGTCTGATCGCACTTGAGTCGTTCACCCACCCGCAGGACTACCTACTGACTCGGTGTGTTCAGTGCGAGAACGTCGCCCACTACAGGTTCGAGTACGTCCAGCAGAAGATCGGCGAGGGAGAGAGAACCTGCCGCGCCTGCTATTGGCGGAAGTGGTCCCAGGAGTCAATGCGCCTGGAGGGCCGGTTCGCGAACCTCACCCCGGTCACATACGCTGACGCGCAGGCGATAGCCGAGGCCCACGGCTTTCGCTATCTAGGACCACTGACCAACCCTTCTCTGCCGAGCGATCCTCACCGAACTGAGTGTGTTCGTTGCGGCAAGATCACAGCCGAGAGGCTGGCAGACATAGCCTTTGGATGCACCTGCACCCCGCGCGAGTAGCGCGCACGTCTCTCTCACAGCACCCTCACAAACGTCCTCACACGAGGCAGGACGAGAGCTGCCCTGAGCGGACAGAGGTGCCGAGAGGGATCTGGAGGTCGTGGACGAGCAGCAGGTCCTGGGGTCTCCTGTAGATGCGGCTGACAGCTCGTCAGCTGACGTAGGCATCACGACGGTCCAGTCTCGGATCCACGGGTGGTGGTTGGTTGTGACTCGCGCAGGGAGTACCGGTTCTACTCGGGACGATAGACTCGCAGAGACAACCTGAAGATCGGTGCACCCCCAGGGGGCACGGCCCCGGTTTTGCAGGGGACAACGGGGACGAACGAGATCCAATTTCGTGCTCAAACGGTCGAATTCGCTGGCCCTGAGCACGATTCGATCAGGTTCAAGTCCCCCCTCGGACACCGGACGTCCCCCGTGTTCCTGCAGGTCAGGAGCGCGGGGGACAATCTGTTCCGGGTCCGGCAGAACCTGCCGTAGGCGCTCGCGCGGGGACCGAAGCATCGTCCCAGCCGCCGGAGTTCATGGGTCCCGGAGGGCGCCCCTCGATCGTCGCGCCCTGTCGAGCGCGGCGACTCACGCCTCCTGCCGTGCGCGGACTTTGGCGGCGCGCTCCTCCCGCTTCTCGACGAACCGGGTCGCTTCGGCATCAAGGGCCGCCACCGCCGAGGCGAGCTGGTCGCGTGCCTTCTCGCCCTCGGAATCGAGGCCCTCGAGCTCCCATACGCCCCACTGACGGAGCAACGGCGCGACGATATCGTCGTGGTGGATGCGGAGGTCGTAGATGCCGGCCATCGCCATCTGTACGGCCTTGCGCCCGAACCCCGGGATGATCGCACCGGGCATCTGGAAGTCGACGACCTCGTCGGTGATCGCGCGCATCGTCTGGTTGGGCGCCAGTTCCAGCGCGCCCTGGATGATGTTGCGGTAGAAGATCATGTGCAGGTTCTCGTCCTTGGCGACCCGAGTCAGCAGCTTCTCGGCGATCGGTTCGTCGGTGAACTTCCCTGTGTTCCGGTGTGAGACCCGAGTAGCCAGTTCCTGGAACGAGACGTAGGCGCACACGTTGAGCAGCGGTTTGTCGCCTGAGTCGTAGCCCGTCTCCATCGTCTGCATGCGGGCCCGCTCCAGCTCGTCGGGGTCCACGCCGCGGGTGACGAGCAGATAGTCGCGGATGCAGAATGCGTGGCGACCCTCTTCCGCGGTCCACCGGTTCACCCAGGAGCCCCACGCGCTGTCACGGCCGAACGCCCGCTCGATCTCACGGTGGTAGCTCGGCAGGTTGTCCTCGGTCAGCAGGTTGACCTCGAGCGCGGTGCGTGCGATCTGGGACAGCTGGGACTGGTCCGCCGACCACGCCTCGCCACCGAGCTCCGCGAAATCGCGACCGAGCGACCATGGAACGTACTCGTGCGGCATCCAGTCCTGTGCCACCTGCAGATGCCGGTTGAGGTTCTCCTCGGCAACCGGCTCCAGCGCCGCGAGCAACTGGGTCGTGTCGAGATCGGGCATGGGTCCTCCCCAGGTGGGTGCGGGGCGTGAGCGGCGTCACGTCCGTGGATCCTCAGCCTGCACCCTTCCGTCGCCCGAGTCCACCCACCGCGACCGGTCTCGTCCGACCGCCGCCCGTCCTCGGCCTCCCTTCGTGACGCGTCCGTGGCCCGGACCGGACCCCTCGGCCGGTGTCGTCTACCGCTGCCACTGAGCCGTTGCCGACGGCTGACGACGCCCTTGCCGAGCGTCCTCGCCGCGTGCTGGTCGCGGGCGTCTCCGGAGCCGGCAAGAGCACCCTCGCGTGCCGGGTCGCCGACACGATCGGCGCTCTCCACATCGAGATGGACGGGCTCGTCCGCGGACGGAACTGGACGGAACGAACCCGGTTCGCCGCCGATGTCGAGCGATTCTCGCGCGGGTCCACATAGGACACGGAGTGGGCAGTACTCGACGGTTCGCCTACCGCTCCTCGACCGGTGCGACCGCATCGTCCGCTTGGGCCCGGACCACCGGGCGGCTGCCCGCGCGGCGGGTCCAGGCAGCGATGTGGTCCAGGCCGGCCCTCGATCGTCCGGCTGGAGAGCCACGCACAGACCCAGCGATGGCTCGAGTCGGTGCTCGCCACCTCACCGTGAGCCGAGGAGCCTCGCAGAGCTCGCGTGCTTCAGGCGCCGCGCCGCGAGTCCGTCGACGACCTCGGTGCAACGGAGCCGATACGTCAGCGGGCGCGGGGGGCCTTGACCGACAGCACCGGGCAGTCCGCCTCCAGAAGGATGCGCTGCGCGTTCGAACCGAGGACGAGCTTGCCGATGGGGCTGCGTCGACGCAGCCCGATGACGATGAGGGTGGCGCCGACCTCCTCGGCCACCTCGATGAGGTCGTCGGTCGGGTCGTTGCCACGCACCAGGGTCATCACCTCGAACTCACACCCCGCCGCGGCCAGCTCGGCGCGGACCGCCTCGAGCTCCTCCTCGGTCCTGATGGCCTCGTCGCCGTCGAAGGACACCCCGCCCTTGTGCGAGTTGATGACCACCAGCTTCTGGTGTCGGTCCTTGGCCTCCTGCCGGGCGGCATGGAGTGCCGCATGCCCCTCAGGGGTGGGTACGTACCCGACAACGACTGCCATGTGGTCCTCCTCGACCTTCGCACGACCCTGGGGGAAGGGTCATCGCCTCTGTCTCCGCAGGATATCGAAGCCGACCGGTGCGTAGGCTGGCAGGTATGTCTGACACACCGGGGAGCAGTGGGTCCACGACGTCGACCCGGCCGGCGGCGCCTCGCGACGAGGTCGTCCAGCTGTGCCGTGACTTGATCCGTATCGACACAAGCAACTTCGGGGACGGCTCGGGGCCGGGTGAGGCGGAGGCTGCGGCTTACGTCGTCGACCGACTCCGTGAGGTGGGTCTGGAGCCGCAGGTCTACGAGGCCGCGGCCGGCAGGATCAGTGTCGCCGTCCGCATTCCCGGTGCGGACCGCGAACGTCCGGCCCTCTGTGTCCACGGACACCTCGACGTCGTGCCGGCTCAGGCCGCCGACTGGGAGGTCGATCCGTTCGGCGCAGAGCTGCGCGACGGTTGTGTCTGGGGGCGCGGGGCCGTCGACATGAAGGGGATGGACGCGATGATCCTGGCTGTCGTCCGTCACCTCGCACGCACCGGCGAACTCCCGCCGCGAGATCTCGTCGTCGTGTTCTTCGCCGACGAGGAGGCCGGGGGCGTGCAGGGGTCGCACTACATGGTTGAGAACCACCCCGAGGTCTTCGACGGGGTGACCGAGGCTGTGAGCGAGGTCGGTGGCTACAGCGTGACGGTCGAAAGCAGCGACGGCACGCCGACGAGGGCATACCTGCTGCAGACGGCCGAGAAGGGCATCGCCTGGCTACGACTACGGGCGCACGGCAGAGCCGGCCATGGCTCGGTCCCGAACTCCGACAATGCGATCGCGCATCTCGCTGGGGCGCTCGCGCGGATCGCGGCCCACGAGTGGCCGCGTGAGTTCATCGCGTCGACACGCACGTTGCTCGACGGGTTGGCCGACCTGACCGGCATCCGATACACCGACGACGACGTCGAGGATCTGCTCGATCAGATCGGGGGAGCCGAGGGCTTCGTGCGAGCTACGCTCCAGGACACGGCCAACCCGACGATGCTCGGCGCGGGATACAAGCACAACGTGATTCCACAGGAGGCGACGGCGGCGCTGGACTGCCGGTTCCTGCCCGGCCACGAGGACGACCTGCTGGCCACGTTGAAGGATCTCGTCGGCGGAAACGTGGAGATCGAGGTGGAGCATCAGGACATCGCGCTGGATGCGCCCTTCGAGACCCCGCTCGTCGAGGCGATGAAGGAAGCGCTCCTCACGGAGGATCCTCGGGCCGTCGTTCTGCCGTACTGCCTCTCGGGCGGCACCGACAACAAGGCACTGTCCCTCCTCGGCATCACCGGGTACGGTTTCGCGCCGCTCCGACTGCCCGCCGATCTCGACTTCGCGCCGATGTTCCACGGCATCAATGAACGCGTTCCCACCGAGTCACTCGAGTTCGGGGCCACCGTCCTGCACCGATTCATCCAGCTGAGTGCTCGGGACTGAGTCAACCGGGACGAGCGAACCGGGCTGAATGAACCGAGAAGAGTCAGTAACGAGCCCGGATGATCTTGCGTCTCAGCCAGGTCCTGCGCCGCCCACCGACATAGATGCGGGTGCGGAACAGCTCCCAGTGGCCGTACTCCGCGTCCTCGGTGAGGCGGCGCCGCATGTCCGACTTGGTCACGTCGCGGGTGAAGTCGAGCACCCGGATCTCATATTCGCCGCGGTAGCGTCCCCCCGGCCCCGGCGCGATGACCCGGTCGGTGGGGACCGCGGGGTCGGGTCCGCGTGTTCCGTCTGTGTCGTACATCGGTGCCATTGTCACCCATTGGCAGTAATCTCGCTGGCATGAGCCCTGATCCTCGCGCTGCCCTCGCCGTCCTCACAGCTGCGCTGGAACGGCACCTGGAGGCGTGCGCGTCGAAGCACGGAGACGACGATCCGGCGATCATCGTCGCCGCCGACGCCCTCGCGGACGCATTCGACGCCTACGACGAGGCGCTTCTCGACACCTACGGCGAGGTCACACCCCTCGAGATCTATGACGGGGAGGGGATCGACGAGTTCGAGGACGAGGACGAACTCGACGATGACGATGAGGACGACGAGGACGATGAGGACGACGATGAGGACGACGACAGCGACGAGAGCGAAGACTTCGACGAGGACGACCTCGACCCGGACCCGGACGACGACTTCGACGACCACCTCGAGGACGACGACACCCTGAGCCGCTGACCCGGGGGCCCTCATGGAACTCGGGATCAACCTCGGATATGTCGGGCTGCGCGGCCAGAGCGCTGTCCGCAGCGCTGCCGGACCGGACGCCGGCGCACGCGCCCGCGCGGACCTCGAGACAATGATCCAGGCGGCCGTGCTCGCCGACCACCTCGGCTACCGCGTCGCATGGGTGGCAGAGGCCTACGGGTCGGACGCCCCGACGATCATGTCGTGGGTCGGTGCGCGGACGACAGCGATCGATGTCGGCTCGGCCGTCCTCCAGATCCCGGCGCGAACACCGGCCATGACAGCCATGACCGCGGCCACACTGGACACCCTCACCGGCGGTCGGGTCCGGATCGGCCTCGGCGTGTCCGGGCCGCAGGTCAGCGAAGGGTGGCATGGCGTCCCGTTCCGGCATCCGCTCGGACGGACCCGCGAGTACGTCGACATCATCCGACAGGTGCTTCGGCGGGAGCGACTCACCTATGCCGGACGCCACTTCACCCTGCCTCTTCCGAACGGACCGGGCAAGGCGCTCAAGCTCACCATCAGTCCGGTCCGCGAGCACATCCCGATCTATCTCGCCGCTGTGGGCCCCAAGAACCTCGAGCTCGCGGGGGAGATCGCCGACGGGTGGCTGGCGATCTTCTTCGCGCCGGAGCGGTCCGAGAGGCAGCTGGAAGCACTGCGACGTGGGCGCCGTGCGGCCGGCCGGGGTACGACCGACGACCCGCTGTCCGGCTTCGACGTCGTCCCCACCGTGCCGGTCGCGGTCGTCGACGACGTCCGCGAAGGGCTCCGCCGCATCGCGCCCTACGCGGCGCTGTACATCGGCGGGATGGGCTCTCGTGAGCAGAACTTCTACAACCGCCTGGCCTGCGAGATGGGTTTCGAGGATGAGGCGGCACACATTCAGGACCTCTATCTCACCGGCCGCCACCGCGATGCGGCCGATGCCGTCCCGGATGAGTTCCTCGACGCCACCTCGCTCGTGGGACCCAGGGAGCGGATCGCCGACCGCCTGGAGCGGTACCGCGCGGCCGGGGTCACGACCTTGACGGTGGCGCCCTACTCCACAACGTTGGAGGAGGGCGCTGAACTGCTCCGCATCATGTCCGAACTCGTCCTGGGGTCGCGCCGGTGACGACCTGCCTCCTCATTCGCCACGGACAGTCGGAGGCGAACGTCGACGGGATCCTGGCCGGTCACCTGGACAGTCGCCTGACCGACGCGGGCACCACCCAGGTTCGTCGACTCGCCGAGACCCTTTCAGCCGTTCCTGTCCGGCTCGTGGTCACCAGCCCGCTGCAACGGTGCGCGGTGACCGCTCGAGAGATCGTCGCCGCCCAGCCAGGGCGTCCGCACGCCCAGCCCGACGAACGGATCGTCGAAGTCCGGTACGGCGCCTGGACCGGACGCCCGCTCAAGGAGTTGGCGTCGGAGGAGCTCTGGTCCGCGATCCAGTCGACGCCGAGCTCCGTGACCTTCCCGGCTGACCCGGTGCATGCCTCGGAGTCGATGACGGCCATGACCGATCGCGCCTGGGAGGCCTGGCAGGAGTGGGATCACACCATCGGCGAGACCTACGGCGCGCAGGCGGTCTGGGCGCTGGTCTCGCACGGTGACGTCATCAAGGCACTTCTCGCGAGGGCGATGGGGCTGGCTTTGGATGCCTTCCAGAGTATCGTCGTCGACCCTGCATCCGTCAGTGTCGTGCATCGGATGGGTGACCGGACGGCCGTGGGGGCCATGAACGTCCGCGAGGATGTCATTCAGCGTCTGGCCGAGGCCGCATCCTCCTCCGGCCAGCCCGCCGCCAACGCAGGAACCGTAGGTGGCGGCAACGGCTGAACGTGCCGATCGACGCCGTCGGGGCGTTGGGCGACGGTTAGGGTGACTCCATGCCGACCATCGACTTCGACCCCCCGACCAGGTGTGTCGTCGGCACGGTGGGTCCCCCGGGTGAGCGGACCTTCTTCGTCCAGGTCCGCGCCGAGGGCCGATCCGCGGCCGTCTCCATCGAGAAGTTCCACGTGACGACCCTCGCGGACCGGATCAACGACGTCCTCGACCGCGTCGCCGGAGCCTCCGCGAGTGAGACCGCGGCCGCCCTGGTCGCCGACAACGACCCGCTCGAAGCGCCGATCGAGGAGGACTTCCGCGTCACGACCGTCCGACTCCTCTGGGACGCCGAGCGCGGCGCGGTCGTGGTGGAGCTCTACGACGAGGACCCCGACGAGGCCGAAGCGGCGCAGGGCATCCGGGTGTGGCTCAGCCCCCAGCATGCCAGGGCGTTCGCGCGCCGCGCGCTCGCGGTTGCCGCCGCCGGCCGACCGCCGTGCCCGTTCTGCGGCGGGCCGCTCGAGGCCTCCGGCCACATCTGCCCGCGCGCGAACGGCTACCGCCGCCAGTGAGCCGACCCGCCCAGCCGCAGGGCGAGCGTCCGATTCCGGACGACGTCGTCGAGCGGGCCCTGGCGTCCGAGGACCTCATGGTCGAGGGGCGCATCCTCGTCTCGAGCAACGCCGCTCTCCTCGTCTCGCTGTCGGTGGACAGGCGGCGACTTCACGCCATCTACAAGCCGGTGGCGCGCGAGAGACCCCTCTGGGACTACCCAGACGGCACTCTCGCCGGCCGGGAGCGAGCCGCGTACCTGGTCTCCGAGCTGGGCGGGTGGCACGTCGTGCCTCCCACGGTGCTGCGGGAGGAGGGTCCGTTGGGTTCAGGGTCGGTTCAGCTCTGGGTCGACGGCGAGAGCTCGTCCGTCGTCGACATCATCGCCCCCGGTTCGGTCCCCGACGGCTGGACCGCCGTCATCGAGGGCAGTGACCAGCACGGTTCGGCCGTGCTCCTCGTCCATACGACCGATCCGGCCACCCGTCGCGTCGCAGTCCTGGACCTGGTGCTCAACACCTCGGACCGAAAGGGCAGCCATCTCATCCGGTCCGCCGCGACGGACCACGTGTGGGGTGTCGACCATGGCGTCTCCCTCGGTGTCGAGCCGAAGGTGCGCACGGTGCTGTGGGGATTCATGGGACAGCCGTTGGGGGACGCCGACCTCGAGCCCGTCCACCGGCTGCGGTCCGCTCTGGAGGACTCCCGCAGCGACGAGCTCGCCCTGCATCTCACCCAGGACGAGCTCGCCGCGCTGGCCGAGCGGACCGACGCCCTGCTCGAACAGCGGGTCTTCCCGGGACCGAGCCCGGACTGGCCGGCTGTTCCGTGGCCGGCGCTGTGACGCGCGCCGACTAGGCTTGCCTCCCGTGATCTCCTGGCCCACTCCTTTCGTGCCCGCCGTCCCGGGCACCGGCGCAGAGTTGTTTTTGCACGACCAGAGAACGGACAGCCTGCGCCCTGTGCGGCCAGGGCGGGTCGCCCGGATCTACGCCTGCGGGGTGACACCCTACGACTCGACCCACCTCGGGCACGCCGCCACCTACGTCGCTGGCGACCTGCTGCACCGGACACTGCTCGACGCCGGTCACGAGATCCTGTCCGTGCAGAACATCACCGACATCGACGATCCTCTGCTCGAGCGTGCGGACCGGGACGGAGTCGATTGGCAGGACCTGGCCACCGCCTCGATCACGCTGTTCCGCGACGACATGACGGCCCTCGCCGTCATCCCGCCCACCCACTACCTCGGGGTGGTGGAGTCGATGTCGGTGGTCGTGGCCGCCGTCAGGAGCCTCGTGGACCGTGGTCTCACCTACGCCCTCACCGACGATTCGGGGGCCCGTGACGTCTACCTGGATCTCTCCATGGTCTCTGCCCCGGCCGGTGCCCTCAGTGGGCTCGACCACGAGGCGATGGTCGGCCTCTCCCATGCTCGTGGCGGTGACCCCGACCGCCCCGGCAAGCGCGATCCGATCGATCCGCTGCTGTGGCGCGGGGAACGGTCCGGGGAACCGGCGTGGGATGGCGGCGATGGGCTTGGCCGGGGTCGTCCGGGATGGCACATCGAGTGCACCGCGTTGGCGCTCGAGCACCTCGGAGCGCCCTTCGACGTCCAGATCGGGGGACACGATCTCGTCTTCCCGCACCATGAGATGTCAGCGCTGCAGTCGGTCGCCCTCACCGGCGCCCCGACCTACGCGGACCACCACCTGTACCAGGCACTCGTTGCCTACGACGGCGAGAAGATGAGCAAGTCGAAGGGCAACCTCGTCTTCGTCTCGGCGCTGCGCGAGTCCGGCGTCGACCCCATGGTCATCCGTGCCCTGATCCTCGGCCAGCACTACCGGCGTGAATGGGAGTACACGGACGACCTCCTGCGCGCCGCCGAGGCCCGCGTCGCGCGCTGGCGTGAAGCCCTCTCGGTCAACACCGGTCCGGATGCCCAGGGGACGATCGACCGGATCAGAGCCGCCCTGGCCGACGACCTGGACGGCCCCAGCGCGCTCGAGGCACTCGATGCCTGGGCCGACCGGACGCTGACCGCTGGGGGGCACCACGACGACGGACCGGGCTTGGTGTCCAGGGCAATGGACGCCCTTCTGGGACTGCGCCTGTGAGGAGGTCCCGCACGCGGGAGGTGCCGCCCTCGGAGACACGCTCCGCGCTGGGGTCAGCTGTCGCCAGCAAGGCCGGCTGAGCCGGGATCCGACTCACCGCGTCGACGCAGGAAGCGCTCGAACTCGCGCGCGATCGCCTCGCCGCTGGCCTCGGGAAGGTCGGCTGTGTCCTGGGCCTCCTCCAGGGCTCCGACGTATTCGGCGACCTCGTCGTCACCCTCGGCCAGCTCGTTGACCCCTCGCTCCCAGGCCCGGGCGTCGTCGTCGAGGTCGAGGTGGTCGATGGGGGCGTCGAGGATCTCCTCCAGCCGGGTCAACAGTGCAAGCGTCGCCTTGGGCGATGGGGTGTGTCCTGCGTAGTGCGGAACCGCGGCCCAGCACGAGATGGACTCCAGGCCGCCCTGACCGGCGGCATCCGCGAGCACACCGACGATGCCCGTCGGTCCTTCGTACCGGCTGATCTCGAGGTCATACCGGTGCAGGGTCGCCTCGTCGTCCGACGTGGCAGTCACCGGAATGGGGCGCGTGTGCGCCACGTCCGCCATGAGGGCGCCGAGCGTGATGACCGTGCTGGCCCCGATCGCGTGGGCGAAGTCCATGATCTCGATGACGAACGCGCGCCACCGGAACGACGGCTCGACCCCCTGGATGAGGATGACGTCCCGGCCGAGCGTGGTGCGCTGTGCGAGGAGCATCCGGGTCGTGCGCCAGTGGATCCGGCGCCGGCCGTCATCGACGATGACGCGTGGCCGGTTGACCTGGAAGTCGTAGTAGTCCTCGGGATCCAACGCGGCGATCGGCTCGGCCTCCCAGATCAGGGTCAGGTGGTCGATGAGGGCCGTCGCAGCCTCGCCCGCGTCGTTCCAGCCCTCGAAGGCGGCGATGACGATCGGGTCGGCGAGCTCGGGGATGTCATCGAGTTCGATCATGCCGACACCTTATGTCTAGGCTGTGGCACGTGCTCGCACCTCGACCTCCCGCGGCCCTGCTCTGGGACATGGACGGCACCCTCGTCGACACCGAGCCGTACTGGATCGAGGCCGAGCACAACCTCGTCGAGGAAGCCGGCGGCCGCTGGTCGGAGCAGCTCGCCAGGCAGCTCGTCGGTCAGGACCTTTATGTGTCCGCGGAGTTCATCCGGGCCAACTCACCGATCACACTCGGTCCCGAGGAGATCATCGATGCGCTCCTCGCCACGGTGGTCGCCCGGGTCGAGCGGCACATCCCGTGGCGGCCCGGTGCCCGCGAGCTCCTGCTCGCCGGCTCGGCAGCGGGCATCCGGATGGCCCTGGTGACGATGTCATGGACCCGACTCGTCGAACCGGTCATGGACGCGCTTCCGGCCGGGACCTTTGACGCCGTCGCATCCGGGGATGTCGTGGCCCACGGCAAACCCCACCCCGAGCCATACCTGCACGCCGCCCGGGAGCTGTCCGTCGATCCGGCCGACTGCTTGGCGATCGAGGACTCCCCGACCGGGGTCCGGTCCGCGACGAGCGCCGGTGTCCCCACCCTTGCGGTACGCCACATCGTCGACATCCCTGCCATGCCGGGCGCCCTCCCCCTCAGAAGCCTCTCGGATGTGGCGGTGGAGGACCTCGGCGCGCTTCGGCGTCGGGCGGCCGAGTCCTTCGTCACGGTGTAGGCACACATGCCCCGCGATCGGACGGGGTCGCTCCTGCAACGCTCGGCTCGAGCGCCAGAGTGGCGGCGGTGATCGGGAGAGGAGGGGGCGTGCCGCCGAACTCCGGGCAGAGTTCCTGGAAGTCACACCACCTGCAGAGCGTGGAGGTCCTGGGACGCCAGTCTCCCGTCCGTGCCGCTCGCTCGATCGCCGCCCACACCGCCTTGATGTTGCGCTCGACGGCCAGGAGGTCGGCCTCGTCGGGGGAGTACCTCAGAACCCTCCCGTCGCCGAGGTAGACCAACTGGAGCAGGTCGGGGACGGCGCCCCGCAGTCGCCAGAGCACGAGCGCGTAGAAGCGCAGCTGGAACAGCGCCTTGCCCTCGAATCGCTCGTCAGGACAACGGCCGGTCTTGTAGTCGACGATCCTGACCTCGCCGGTCGGCGCGACGTCGAGGCGGTCGATGTAGCCGCGGAGCACGAGCCCGTCCACGTCCGCCTCGACGTACAGCTCACGCTCGGCCGGCTCGAGACGGGTGGGGTCCTCGAGCTCGAACCATCGGCGGACGAGCGCGCCGGCCTGGTCGAGCCAGCGCTTGTCGCCGTCCTCCTCCGCGGCGGGCAGCTCGGCGAGAGCGGGCTCGAGCTCGACGAGGGCCCGCCACCGCGGTGCCACGAGCTGGACGGCACGCTCCGGTGTCCGTTCGTGGGCCGGCAGCTCGAACAGCTCTTCGAGGACGGCGTGGACGAGAGTTCCCCTGGCGGCCGCCGGGCTGGGGGGCTCGGCGAGCCGGTCGACCGTCCGGAACCGATAGAGCAGCGGGCACTGTTTGAAGTCCGACGCCCGGCTCGGGGAGAGGGCTGGGGTCATGTGTCGAGGGTATGCGCGCGGGCCGACAGCGGTCAGTCCTCCGGGTCGTACCCGAGGTTCGGAGCAAGCCACCGCTCCGCGGTACGCCGATCCCAGCCCTTGCGTTCGGCATACTCGGACACCTGGTCCGGCCCGAGTCGGCCGACGACGAAGTAGCCGGCGTCGGGATGGCTGAAGTACCAGCCCGACACCGACGCACCAGGCCACATCGCCATCGACTCCGTCAGCGTGATCCCCGTGGCGGACGCGACATCGAGAAGCTCCCAGAGGGTCTCCTTCTCGGTGTGGTCCGGACACGACGGGTATCCGGGCGCGGGTCGGATCCCGACATACCGCTCGGCGATCAGGTCCTCGCTGGCGAGTGACTCGTGCGGCGCATACCCCCAGTGCTCGCGACGCACCTGTTCGTGCAGCCACTCGGCGAACGCCTCGGCGAGGCGGTCCGCGAGCGACTCGAGGAGAATCGCCGAGTAGTCGTCGTGGTCGGCCTTGAGCCGGGCGACCCGCTCCTGGACACCGAGCCCCGCGGTGACGGCGAAGGCTCCCACCCAGTCCTCGATGCCGGACCCGGCCGGGGCGACGTAGTCTGCGTTCGCCTTGTTCGCGACACCATCGCGGTGCCGCCCCTGCTGACGAAGTGTGTGCAACGTGTGCCGCACCGCCTGGCGTGAGTCGTCCTCGAAGACGTGGATGTCGTCCCCCTCCGAGCCCGCGGGGAAGATGCCGAAGGCAGCAGCAGCCGTCAGCCACTCCTCCTCGATGATGCGGTCGAGCATCTCCTGGGCGTCGTCGAACAGGCGCCGGGCGGCTTCTCCCGAGGACGGGTTGCTCAGGAGGTCCGGGAACCGCCCCTTCATCTCCCACGACAGGAAGAACGGGCCCCAGTCGATGTACTCCCGAAGAACCCCGAGATCCTGCCGCTCGATGACGTGCCGGCCGGGACGTCGGGGCCGAACCGGCGGAGTGGCGGTGAAGTCGATCGACGGTGCGTTCGCCCGAGCGGCGGACAGGCTGATCAGTGGCCGCTCGGTCGACTTCGCCGCGTGGCGCGTCCGGATGGACTCGTAGTCGCGGCGGATCCCCGAGAGGAACTCGTCCCGTCGGGTGGGGGAGAGGAGTGACGAGACGACCGGCACCGACCGTGACGCGTCCTTGACCCACACCACCGGAGCGGAGTACCGCTCGTCGATCTTCACCGCCGTGTGCGCCCGCGACGTCGTGGCGCCCCCGATGAGGAGCGGCACCTGCCAGCCCTCGCGCTCGAGCTCACCGGCCACCCGAACCATCTCGTCCAAGGACGGCGTGATCAGCCCGGAGAGGCCGATGACATCGGCCTCGTGCTCGCGGGCCGCCTCCAGGATGCGCTGCACGGGGACCATGACACCGAGGTCGATTACCTCGTAGTTGTTGCACTGCAGAACAACACCGACGATGTTCTTGCCGATGTCGTGGACATCGCCCTTGACCGTCGCCATGACGATCGTTCCTTTGGTCGAGCCGGCCGCCGCTCCGGCCTCGATGAAGGGAATCAGGTAGGCGACGGCTCGTTTCATCACGCGCGCGCTCTTGACGACCTGAGGCAGGAACATCCGGCCCGCTCCGAAGAGGTCCCCCACCACGCCCATCCCGGCCATGAGGGGTCCCTCGATGACCTCGATGGGCTCACCGCCACGCCCCGCGATCAGAGCCCTGAGCTCCTCGGTGTCGGCCTCGATGAAGGCATCGATCCCCTTGACGAGGGCATGACTGATCCGCTCCTCGACCGGCAGCGACCGCCACTCCTCCGCATCGGCGGGTTCCTCCTGCTCACCGGTGCTGTTGAACCGCGGGGCGATCTCGACCAGCCGCTCGGTCGCGTCCGGGCGTCGGGCGAGGATGACGTCCTCGATGGCGTCCCGGAGCTCGGGGTCGATCTCGTCGTAGGTGACGAGCGCGCCGGCATTGACGATGCCCATGTCGAGACCCGCGGCGACCGCGTGGTAGAGAAAGACCGCGTGGATCGCCTCGCGCACGGGGTTGTTCCCGCGGAACGAGAATGACACGTTGGACACTCCGCCGCTGACGAGCGCAGCCGGAAGGTTCTGTTTGATCCACCGGGTCGCCTCGATGAAGTCGATCCCGTAGCGGGCGTGCTCCTCGATTCCAGTCGCGACGGCGAAGATGTTGGGATCGAAGATGATGTCCTCGGCCGGGAAGCCCACCTCCTCGGTGAGGACCCGGTATGCCGTGCTCACGACCTCGATCCGTCGCTCCAGCGTGTCGGCCTGGCCGTCTTCGTCGAAGGCCATGACGACCACCGCGGCCCCGTACTTGCGGCAGAGCCGGGCCTGTTCGACGAACGGGCGCAGGCCCTCCTTCATCGAGATCGAGTTGACGATCGGCTTGCCCTGCACGCACTGCAGGCCCGCCTCGATGACGTCCCATGCGGAGGAGTCGATCATCACGGGCACCCGGCTGATGTCCGGCTCACTGGCGGCGAGGGTGAGGAACCGACGCATCGCGGCGACCCCGTCGATCATTCCCTCGTCCATGTTGACGTCGATGACCTGTGCGCCGTTCTCGACCTGCTGGCGGGCCACCGAGAGGGCGGCGTCGTAGTCGTCGGACTGGATGAGCCGCCGGAACCGCGCCGACCCGGTGATGTTCGTGCGCTCACCGATGTTGACGAACAGGGAGTTCTCGTCGATGGTCACGGGCTCGAGGCCGGACAGGCGCATGGCGGGCCGGAGGGTCGGGATCTTCCGAGGAGCGGCGGAGCCGCCTGCGTCGGCGATTGCGGCGATGTGCTCCGGCGTCGTCCCGCAGCACCCACCGATGATGTTCACGAGCCCGGAGTCCGCGAACTCGCCCATGACAGCCGCCATCTGTTCGGGGGTCTCGTCGTACTCCCCGAACGCATTGGGCAGACCGGCGTTCGGATGGGCGCTGACGAAGGTGTCGGCGACCCGGGCGAGATCGGCGAGGTAAGGCCGCAGATCCGCAGCGCCGAGCGCGCAGTTCAGGCCGACGGCCAGGGGTCGGGCGTGGCGGATCGAGTGCCAGAAGGCCTCCGTCACCTGGCCGGAGAGAGTGCGGCCGGAGGCGTCGGTGATCGTGCCCGAGATGATGACGGGCCACCGTCGACCGTGCCGCTCGAACAGTGTCTCGATGGCGAAGATGGCGGCCTTCGCGTTGAGGGTGTCGAAGACCGTCTCCACGAGGAGGACGTCGCTCCCGCCGTCCACCAGTCCGCCGACCTGCTCGAGATAGGCGTCGGCGAGCTCACCGAAGGTCACGTTGCGGGCCCCGGGGTCCGCAACGTCGGGACTGATCGATGCCGTCCGGTTGGTGGGCCCCACGGCACCGAGGACGTAGCGCGGGCGGGACGGGTCCTGGGCAACGGCCTCGTCCGCGGCGGTCCGGGCGAGTGTGGCGGCGGCGACGTTCATCTCGTAGGCGAGATCGGACATCCCGTAGTCGGCGAGCGAGATGCGCTGGGCGTTGAACGTATTGGTCGTGATGAGGTCCGCCCCGACCTCGAGATAGGCACGGTGGATCCCGAGAACCGCGTCCGGCTGGGTGAGAACCAGCAGGTCGTTGTTGCCCTCGAGGTCGCTTGGCCAGTCGGCGAAGCGGGCCCCCCGGTAGTCGGCCTCACCCAGGCCCAACCCCTGGACGAGGGTCCCCGTGGCGCCGTCCATGACGAGAAGACGCTCCTGTAGAGCGGCGGTGAGGGACGCCGTGGCGTCCGGGCGAAGCACAGGCACGACCACCAAGTATGGCAAGCGCTGCCCTGAACGCCGCTTAGTCTTGCCATATGGCACCCTCAGAGCGAGGCGGAACCGAGCGTGTCTCGGGTCTGCGGATCGGGTCGCTGGCTGGGGTCCCGGTCTACATCGGGTGGTCGTGGCTCATCCTGGCGGCGATCGTCACGGCGATCGTCGGCCCGTCGGTGGCGGCGCAGCGCCCGGATCTCGGCGTGCGGGCCTACGGGGTCGGTGTGCTCGTCGCGCTCGGCTTCCTGCTCTCGGTGCTCGTGCACGAGGCCGCCCACGCCGTCAGCGCCCGGGCGTTCGGGTTCCAGGTGCGGCGGATCGTGGCCGACCTCATGGGGGGCCACACGGCGTTCGACGGTCGCACGACGCCATGGTCGCAAGGGTTGACCGCTCTGGCCGGCCCGATCGGCAACCTCGTGCTCGCGGCAGTGGCTCTGCCGGTGGCGATGGTCCTCGACACCGGGGTGTGGGCGTACCTGGCCCAGACGATTGCCCAGGTCAACATCCTGTTGGCTCTCTTCAACCTGCTCCCGGGCATGCCGCTCGACGGAGGACAGATCCTCCTCGCCATCGTCTGGCGGATCACGGGATCCCCGAACCGGGGGGCGGTTGCGGCCGGGTGGGGCGGTCGGATCGTGGTGCTCTTCGTCGTGGCGTGGTTCATCCTGCTTCCCCTCGCCGACGGACGCCCGCCGGAGCTCTTCACGCTGTTCTGGGTGGTGCTGATCGTGGGTTTCCTCTGGCGTGGAGCCAGTCAGTCGATCCTCGTCGGGCGCACTCGGGCACGGGTGGAGGCCACGCCCCTCCCGCAGGTCATGCGCCCCGTGGTCATCGTGCCCGCGACGGCACCCATCTCGACGTGGTGGGCCGGTCCGGATCGGGTCTACGTCACGGCGGACGTCGAGGGCCGGCCCGCCGGAATCGTGCGCGCCGATGTCGTCGAGTCCGTGCCCCGCGACCAGTGGCCAGGGGTCCCCGCCTCCGCCGTTGCGGTCAGCCGATCGCCGGGATGGGTCGTCGACTTCTCGGAGCCTCCCGACCTCGGCGACGTCCTGCGCGCCATGGGTCGGTCCGGTCAGGATGCGGTCCTCGTCCGCGAGGCGGGCCAGGTGCGGGGGATCGTGTTCGAAGCAGATGCGGTGCGTGCCGTCCAGTAGGTTCGACCCCGTGACCAAGCGCGACCGTCCCGATGTGCCCGTCCCGGCCGACCAGGGTGCCGCGACCGGCGAACACCTGCGCCGGGGTCCCTTCCAGGTAGGGGAGCGGATCCAGCTGACCGATCCCAAGGGCCGCCTCCACACGATCACGCTCGAGCCGGGCAAGCAGTTCCACACTCATCGCGGATACCTCCGGCACGACGACCTCATCGGTGCGCAGGATGGCTTCACGGTCACCAACACGGCCGGCGTGGAGTACCTCGCGCTGCGCCCGCTGCTGGCCGACTACGTCATGTCGATGCCGCGAGGTGCGGCAGTGGTCTATCCCAAGGACGCCGGGCAGATCGTCACCATGGGCGACATCTTCCCCGGGGCCGTCGTGGTGGAGGCCGGTGTCGGCTCCGGCGCCCTGTCGATGTCACTGCTGCGCGCGGTGGGGGACACCGGTCGCCTGCTGTCCTTCGAGCGGCGGGCGGACTTCGCCGAGATCGCTCTCGCCAACGCCCGCGCGTTCTTCGGAGCCGACCACCCGGCATGGACGGTCACCGTGGGTGACCTGGTGGAGGAGCTACCGCGGCACGTCGATCCCGGGACGGTCGACCGCGTGGTGCTCGACATGCTCGCGCCGTGGGAGTGCCTGGAGGTCGTCGCCGACGCACTGCGTCCCGGTGGACTCGTCCTCTGCTACGTCGCGACGACGACGCAGTTGTCCCGGGTGGGCGAGGCCATGCGCGACCTGGGCTGCTTCACCGAGCCCTCGGCCTGGGAGTCCTTGGTCCGAGGGTGGCACCTGGAGGGACTGGCCGTTCGCCCTCAACACCGGATGCACGGACACACCGGCTTCCTCATCACCACCCGACGGCTTGCGCCCGGCGTGACCCCGCCGCTGCGCAAGCGTCGTCCGTCGGCCGGGTTCGCCGCCGCCGACGATGCCGATGGCGCCGGGGATGACGAGGGCGCCTGGTCGGCCGAGTCGCTGGGGGAACGCCAGACGTCGCCCAAGCGCGCCCGCAAGCTCCGACGTGCCATCACGGACGGGCCCACCGCCTGACCCGCTCGAGGACTGACGCGACCACCATGCGATTGCCTCTTCACGGGTGCGGGACATCTCGCCTGCACGGGGTTAGTGTCGAAGCATGAGCGAGACGCCGAGCTACCAGCGCACCCGTGACCTCGAGGCGCGGGTCGCTCAGCTGCAGTCGAACCTCTCGACGGTGTCGTCGCAGAACGACCGCCTCGTGCGCACCCTAAGGGACGCCCGCGAGCAGATCGTGGCACTCAAGTCCGAGGTGGACCGGCTCGCGCAGCCGCCCAGCGCATACGGCGTGGTCCTCGAGACCTTCGACGACGACACGGTGGACATCCTCACCGGCGGTCGCAAGATGCACGTCGCCGTGAGTCCGACCGTCGAGGTGGACGACCTCGGGGTGGGACGTGAGGTCATGCTCAACGAGGCGATGAACGTCGTCGCCGTTCGTGGTTTCGAGCAGGTGGGGGAGGTCGTCACGGTCAAGGAGGTCCTCGACACCGGCCGGGTCCTCATCGTGGCGCACGCGGACGAGGAGCGCGTCTGCCGGATGGCGGAGTCGCTCGTCGAGGTTCCCATCCGAGCCGGCGACTCGCTCATGCTGGAGTCGCGGTCAGGACTGGTCTACGAGAAGATCCCGAAGATCGAGGTCGCCGAGCTCGTTCTCGAAGAGGTGCCCGACATCGCCTATGAGGACATCGGAGGTCTCGGGCGGCAGATCAGTGCGATCCGGGACGCCGTCGAGCTGCCCTACCTGCACCCCGACCTGTTCACCGAGCACCACCTCAAGCCGCCCAAGGGCGTGCTCCTCTACGGCCCGCCCGGATGCGGCAAGACGATGATCGCCAAGGCGGTCGCAGCATCGTTGGCCCGCAAGGTCGCGGAGAAGGAAGGCAAGGAGCTGACCAAGTCCTACTTCCTCAACATCAAGGGACCCGAGCTGCTCAACAAGTACGTCGGCGAGACGGAGCGCCACATTCGGCTCATCTTCCAGCGGGCTCGCGAGAAGGCCTCGGACGGCACCCCAGTGGTCGTGTTCTTCGACGAGATGGACAGCCTGTTCCGAACGCGCGGGTCCGGCGTGTCCTCCGATGTCGAGACGACGATCGTCCCCCAGCTGCTCTCCGAGATCGACGGGGTCGAGCGCCTCGAGAACGTCATCGTCATCGGCGCCTCCAACCGTGAGGACATGATCGACCCGGCGATCCTGCGTCCGGGACGGCTCGATGTGAAGATCAAGATCGAGCGTCCGGACGCCGAGGCCGCCAAGGACATCTTCAGCAAGTACCTCACCACCGGGCTACCGCTCCATGCGGACGACCTCGCTGTGCACGGCGGGTCGGTCGAGGCCACGGTCGAGGCGATGATCCATGCCGTGGTGGACAGGATGTACTCCGAGATCGACGAGAACCGCTTCCTCGAGGTCACCTACGCCGGCGGCGACAAGGAGGTCCTGTACTTCAAGGACTTCAACTCCGGCGCGATGATGCAGAACATCGTCGACCGAGCGAAGAAGATGGCGATCAAGGACTTCCTCGAGACGGGGCAGCGGGGTCTTCGCGTCGACCACCTCCTCGCGTCATGCGTGGATGAGTTCAAGGAGAACGAGGACCTCCCGAACACGACCAACCCCGACGACTGGGCGCGTATCTCCGGCAAGAAGGGCGAGCGGATCGTCTACATCCGCACGCTGATCAACGGCAAGTCCGGCTCCGAGCCCGGTCGGGCCATCGACTCGGTGAAGGGGACCGGACAGTACCTCTGAACGCCCGCCCCGCACACTGGCCCGAGGCAGGGCACCGGGTCAGGCGTGGACGGCGTCGAAGAGCGAGCGCTGCGGCGGGGCGTAGGTGGGGTCGACACCGTCGAACAGGCTGCTCACCGACTCGCCGGCGTGAATCCGGCTGATGGCTTCGGCGAAGAGACCGGCGACCGACCTGACCTGCAGCTCCGGCCACGCCCGCGGGGCGGGCACCGTGTCGGTCGTGACGACCTGGGAGATCATCGGGTGCGAACGGAGCCGCTCGACCGCCCGCCCCGCGAACAGGCCGTGCGTGCAGGCGACCGCGGCCTCGGTGCAGCCGGCGTCGGCGAGCTTGTCGAGGAGCTCGATGATCGACCCTCCCGTCGCGATCTCGTCATCGAGGATGATGGCGCGCCGCGCGCTGACGTCACCGACGATGGAGTCGATCACGACCCGGTCGTCGGCGAGTCGGCGCTTGGAGCCCGCGGCGACGGGCAGACCCAGGAGCCGGGAGAACTGAGTGGCGTCCTTGGCGTTGCCGAGGTCGGGGGAGACGACGATCGAGTCGCTCAGGTCGGTGCCGCGGAAATGGTCGGCGAGCACGCCCAGCGCCGTCAGGTGGTCGACCGGAACGCTGAAGAAGCCGTGGACCTGAGGTGCGTGCAGCGTCATGGTGAGGACCCGGTCGGCGCCGGCGGTCGAGATGAGGTCCGCCACGAGGCGCCCACCGAGACTGATCCGGGAGGCGTCCTTCTTGTCCGATCTCGCGTAGGCGTAGTGGGGGATCACCGCCGTGATCTGGGCGGCCGAGGCCCCGCGGGCTGCGTCGATCATGAGCAGCAGCTCCATCAGGGAGTCCTGTGTCGGGGGCACGAGTGGCTGGACGATGTAGACGTCCCGCTGGCGGCAGTTGGCGAGGAGCTGGGTCTGCAGGCAGTCGTTGGAGAAACGGGTGATCGTCGCCTCCGAGACCGAGGTGCCGAGCTCCCGGCAGATCCGGTCGGCGAGGGTCCGGTGGGCCGAGCCGGAGAACACGACGATGTCTCGCACGTCGTCCACTCTAGACGCGGGCACCCAGGTGGCGGCTCATCTCGGCGACGATCTCGGCGCGGTGTTGTCGACCGATGAGGGTGGCCCCCGGAACCGAGGCGAACCCGTGGGGGACGCCGAGGTAGTTCGTCAGGCGCACCTCGACGCCGGCTGCACGCAGAGCCTCCGCATAGCGGATCCCGTCGTCGCGGATCGGATCGAGATCGGCCGTCTGGACCAACGTCGATGGCAGGCCCTCGAGGTCGCCGAACAACGGGGAGACAAGAGGGTCGCACCGCTTGGTCACGTCCGGGACGTAGTGGTCCGCGAAGCAGTCCATCGAGCGCTTCGTGAGGATGGGCGCATCGGCGTGTTCGACGATCGAGGGCGAGGACATCGTCAGGTCCGTGACCGGGTAGATCAGCGCCTGGTGCCGGATGGCGTCGAGACCGTCGTCCCGGAAACACTGGGCCGCGACGGCGGCGAGGTTTCCGCCGGCGCTGTCACCGCATACAGCCAGACGAGTCGGGTCCGCGCCGATCTGCGCGCCGTTCCCGACGACCCAGCGTGCGGCGTCGATGCAGTCGTGAGCCGCAACCGGCGCCGGATGCTCCGGCGCCATTCGGTAGTCGACCGACAGCACGAGCGCGTCGAGCTCGTCGCAGAGGTAGGTGCACAGGGAGTCGTAGTTGACGACGTTGCCGAACACCCAGCCGCCACCGTGGAAGTACATGACGACCGGAAGAGGTCCCCGGCCGCGCGCACCGTGCGGGCGATAGGTTCGGATCGGGATCTCGTAGCCGTCCCGCGCCGGCGCCGTGGCGTAGCCGATCCCGACGTCCGTTCGGATCTCACCGAGAATGCCGGTCAGCAGCCGTGTCCTGGGATAGACCGCCGTGCGGGCTTCGCGGATGTCGTCCTCGGTCATCGACCAGACGGGCTTGCGGGCGAACTTGTCCACGAGGGTGGCGATGACAGCGGTGCGCAGGGACATCCCGCGGAGTGTGAGTGCCATGCGCATAGGCTGCCATCATGACGACGCGACGGGTCATGGGGATCGTTTTTTCCCGCTCCCCGTGCGGGAGGTGCGGGAGATGACTGTCAGGCGGGTCATGGGGATCGTTCTCTCCCGCTCCCCGTGCGGGAGGTGCGGGAGATGACTGTCAGGCGGGTCATGGGGATCGAGACCGAGTACGGGATCTCCGTGCCGGGAGATCCCGGCGCCAACCCGATGGTGCTCTCGGGGCACGTGGTTCACGCCTACGCGTCACACCAGGGCCTTCCGGCGGCCAGGGCGGGCTGGGACTACGCGGACGAGGCACCCTTGCGCGATGCCCGGGGCTGGGAGATGGGGCGCGGGACGGCACACCCCAGCCAGCTGACCGATGTCGAGGATCCGACGATGGCCAACGTCGTGCTGAGCAACGGGGCCCGCCTATACGTCGACCATGCCCATCCCGAGTACAGCTCCCCGGAGGTCACCAGCCCGCGAGCCGCGGTCACCTGGGACCGCGCCGGCGAGCTGGTCATGCGGGAGGCCGCCGAACGTCTGCGGAACCTGCCGGCCGCCATGGGCGTGCCGGTCAACCTGTACAAGAACAACACCGACGGCAAGGGCGCCTCCTACGGCACCCACGAGAACTACCTCATGCGCAGGGAGACGCCGTTCCAGCGCATCATCGCCCAGCTGACGCCGTTCTTCGTCGTGCGTCAGGTGATGTGCGGCAGCGGCCGGGTCGGGATCGGCATGGAGTCGCGCACGCCCGGATACCAGATCGCTCAGCGGAGTGACTTCTTCGAGGCCGAGGTCGGCCTCGAGACCACGTTGAAGCGACCGATCATCAACACTCGCGACGAGCCCCACGCCGTCGCAGACCTGTACCGACGGCTCCACGTGATCATCGGCGACGCGAACCACTGCGACGTCGCGCAGCTCCTCAAGATGGGCACGACGTCGCTCGTGCTCGGCATGATCGAGGAGGGAGCCATCACGCGTGACCTCGCGATCCGGGGACCCGTCCCGACCCTGCATGCCGTCTCACGCGATGTCGACCTGCGGTCCACAGTCGAACTCATGTCCGGCGAGCGCATCCGTCCCGTCGAGGTTCTCTGGGCCTACTTCGAGATGGTGCGCGACTACCTCGACGAGCGAGGCGGGACGCCGGACGAGGACACCGACGAGGTGATGACCTGGTGGGAGCGGGTCCTGAACCTGCTCGAGACGGATCGTGACGCAGCGGCTCCGTACGTCGACTGGGTCGGCAAGCTCGCGGTCCTCGAGCGCTACCGGGACCGGGACGCGCTGACGTGGGAGTCGCCTCAGCTGAGGGCGATCGACATCCAATGGTCGGACGTGCGGCTGGAGAAGGGCATCTTCCACCGGATGGCGGCAGCCGGGCGCTTCCACGAGCTCGTGCCGCAGGAACAGGTCCGCGCCGCGGTGACCATGCCCCCCGAGGACACCCGCGCATACTTCCGTGGTCGGTGCGTCTCGCTGTTCCCGGACAGTGTCGTCGCGGCCTCCTGGGACTCGGTCATCTTCGACGTCCCCGACAGCCGGGCCCTCCAGCGGGTGCCGATGCTGGAGCCGCTGCGCGGCACCCGAGAGGCGGTCGGTGCACTGCTGGACGACAGCCCCGACGCGGGCACGATGCTGCGTCGGCTCGGCGCGGCGTCCGTCGGGGGTGGCACGGGATAGGTTGGTGCCATGGCTGGACAAGAGCAGACCCGTCCGCAACGCAAGGACGACGGGCCGGACGACCTTCCCGAGCCGGTGCCGACCGCTCCGACGGCCGAGAAGGCCGCACTCGACTCCGACATCGACTCGGTGCTGGACGAGATCGACACCGTCCTCGAGTCCAACGCCGAGGAGTTCGTCCGCGGATTCGTGCAGAAGGGCGGCCAGTGACCGGTCGGTTGGACCGGGCCTTCCACACCTCGGGGGGCTCGTCCTTCACCGAGTTCCTTGCCTCCTATGACCCGACGCTGATCCCCAGCGGGCGCACCCTGCCGCCGGCTTCCGTCGAGGCACCCCACGCGACGACGATCGTCGCGCTCGTCTCCGCGGACGGCGTCGTGATGGCCGGAGACCGCCGGGCGACGATGGGCAACCTCATCGCGAACCGGGACATGGAGAAGGTGTTCGTCACCGACGAGTACTCCGTGGCCGGTATCGCGGGCACCGCCGGGCTGGCCATCGAGCTGGTCCGGCTGTTCCAGGTCGAGCTCGAGCACTACGAGAAGATCGAGGGCACCCTGATGTCCCTCGAGGGCAAGGCGAACCGGCTGGCGTCGATGATCCGCGGCAACCTCGCGATGGCGATGCGCGGCCTCGCGGTCATCCCCATGTTCGCCGGTTTCGACACCGAGGTCGGTCTGGGGAGGATCTTCTCCTACGACGTGACCGGCGGCTGCTACGAGGAGCGCGACCACCACTGCGTCGGCTCCGGGTCACTCTTCGCCCGTGGCGCGTTGAAGAAGCTCTGGCGTCCGGGCCTTGATCGGGACGGAGCGATCCGCATCGCGGTCGAGGCGCTCTACGACGCGGCGGACGATGACTCCGCGACCGGTGGCCCGGACGTCTCGCGCCGGATCTGGCCGACGATCGCCACCGTCGACGTCGACGGCGCACACTTCGTTCCCGGCGACCGGGTCGGCGACATCGTGCGGGCGGTCGTCGAGGCACGCTCCGGCAACCCAGGAGGTGCCCGATGACCCAGATGCCGTTCTACGTCTCGCCCGAGCAGCTGATGAAGGACCGGGCGGACTTCGCTCGCAAGGGCATCGCACGGGGACGTTCCGTCATCGTCCTCAGCTATGACACCGGCATCCTGTTCGTCGCGGAGAACCACTCGCGGGCGCTGCACAAGATCTCCGAGATCTACGACCGCATCGGTTTCGCGGCCGTCGGCAAGTACAACGAGTTCGAGAACCTTCGTGTCGCGGGCATCCGGTACGCCGACCTGCGCGGCTACTCCTACGACCGCAGCGACGTCAGCGCGCGAGGACTGGCCAACGCCTATGCCCAGACCCTCGGGACGGTCTTCACCCAGGAGTCCAAGCCCTACGAGGTCGAGATCGTGGTGGCCGAGGTGGGGGAGTCGCCGCGGAGCGACCAGATCTACCGGCTGACATACGACGGATCCGTCGCCGACGAGCACGGTTTCGTGGCGATGGGCGGTGCCACCGAGCCCATCGAGGCCGCCCTCACCGAGCGGTACACCCCCGACCTCACGCTCGCCCAGGCACTGACCCTGGCCGTGAGCGTGCTCGGGGGCGACGCCGTGACGGGGGAGACGCGCCAGTTGGACGGGGACCAGCTGGAGGTCGCGGTCCTGGACAGAGGACGCCCGAGGCGAACGTTCCGCAGGATCGTCGGCACGCCCCTGGAGCACCTGCTCGCCGGATCCGACGAGCGTCTGGACGAGGTCCGACCCGGGCCCCATGATCGTGACACGGGCTCGAGCGGAGAATCGGCCCGTCATGAGTCCACGAACCCGCAGACACAACGCGAGCGCGCGGAGCCACACGAGTCCGGGGACCCGCCCGAGGGGGATACCGACCGCTGACGTCGGGCTGACCGCCGCGGCGATGATCGCTGCCGTGATCTACTCGGCTGCGTCAGGGCCGTCCGCGCGGTCGTCATCGGACTGCTCGCCGTTCCCCTCACCGCGACCTTCTCCCGAGGGCTCGTCGAGACTGGGCTCTCCGGGCACATCCATCTGCGCAGGGGTCTCGGCGTGGGTCTCGGCGTCGTCGGCGGCGGTGGCCTCCTCGCCGGCGTCATCGGCTGGCTGCTGCCCACCGTCGTCCATCGCCGCGGCCATGAGCGAGCCTCCGAGAACGGAGCCGCCGCCGACGGTCGCCAGCATGGTGCGCACGTTGCCGAGCTGGGCGGTGATGGCGTCGCGCTGGGCCGTGACGGCGGCGAGCTCACGCTCCGAGTCGCGACGGATCCGATCAGCCTGGTCACGGGCAGCCGCCAGAAGCTCCTCGGCCTCCGATCGGGCGTGGGCGAGGAGCCCTTCGGACTCCTCGCGGGCCCGCCGCCGATCCGCTTCCGCGTCGGCGACCAGGCTCGCCGAGCGGGCCTGTGCCTCGTCGAGTGTGCGCTGCTGCTCCTCCATGAGGGTCGCGAACTCAGCGCTCGCCTTCTCTCGGCGCTCACCGAGCGTCGCCTCGAAGTCGGCCGCCGCGGCGGAGGCCCGGGCACGTTGGTTCTCGAATAAGGCCTCGGCCTCCTCCCGTCGGGCCGCGGCTTCACGGGCTGCGTCATCGAGGATCGAGTCGGCCTGCTGACGGGCCTTCTCGACGATGCGCACCGCCTCGGTGTCGGCGGCCGACCGAGTCTCCGCGGCATACTCCTCGGCCGCGACGCGAACCTCCTCGGCCTCGCGCTTGGCGCCGTCCCGGAGCAGGAGCGCGTCGCTGTCCGCTGACTCACGCAACGCCGTGGCCTCCTCATCGGCCAGCGACAGCATTGCGCCGATCCGCTCACCGAGGGCCTCGAAGGTCGGGGAGCCCACCTTCTTCGTCTCATCCTCGAGCGCAGCGATCCGGGCCTTGTGGGCCCGGATCTCGTCGCCGAGCCGCTCGTGGGAGGCCTGCAGCTGAGAGACCTCCACGGTCCGGTCGGCTGCCTCGCTCCGGGCCTCCTCCAGAGCCTGGCGCCACTCCTGGATGCGGCGGTCCACCTCGGTGGGGTCGTATCCGCGCAGGACCGTGCGGAAGCCGTTCTCCTGGGTCATCATCGTCCTTCTCGTCCGGGGTCGGTGCTGGTGGTCTGGGTGGGCTGGTGCGGCGTGCCCGCGGGGTCCGGTCCGGCGCCGGCGCCGGCGTTCGGCTGGTCGGCCCCGGACCCCGGGACCGCCAAGGCATCGATGACGCCCGAGAGCGCTCCGAGCTGGGTCGTGATGTCCGACCTCCGGCGCGCGAGGGCGTCGACCTCCGTTCGGGCCCGCTCGAGCATCTCGGCGGCCTCCTGTCGGACGCGGTCCGCGTCGGCGCGCGCTTCGTCCGTGAGCGCGACCAGCTCTGCCCGCTGGTGCCGGTGACGTTCGAGACTCTCCCGATGGAGCCGCTCCAACTCGGCGGTCGTGCTCTCTCGGAGCAGCTCGGCGCCCTCGCGAGCCTCAGCCAGTCGCCGCTCGGCCCGCTCCACGATCTCCGCCGCCTCCTCCCGTGCTGCGGTCAGGGTCCGGCCGGCCTCCTCCTCGGCCCGGCTCACGGTGCGGGCCGCTGCCTGCTCGGCGGATGCGAGGACGGCAGTGGCCAGACCCCGCACGCGATCGCTCTCAGCGGTCGCGTCGCGTACCTGGGTCGTCACCTTGTGCCGCGCGCGGCCGAGGATGTCGGCCAGGGCTCGCCGGCGCGCGCGGACGTGCCTTGTGAGGGCCTGGTGCGCCTGTCTGCGCTCGGACTCCGACTGATGCCGCGCCTGAGCGAGCATCGACTCGGCGGTGGCGTGGCTCCAGTCGAGATGCTCGCGAGCCTCCTGCAGGAGTTTGGCCACGTCCTCGTCCGCCGTGGCCCGCTGAGCCTCGATGTCCTGACGGGCGACCTCCCGGATCCCTGTTGCGTGCTCGCGGGCCTGTTCGACGACCCGCTCGGCCTGGGCCCGCAGCTCGGCGGACTCCTCCTCCGCAGCAGCCCTCATGTGGGCGGCCTCCGCATCAGCGGCCGCGAGCCTGTTCTGGAGACGATCCTCGTGTTCGGCCTCGGACCTGGCCAGTCGGTCGGCCGCATCGCGCACCCACGCCTCGTTGGCGGCGTCTCGCTCGGCTGTCTCAGCGGCCAGACGAGCTCTGCCTTCGGCCAGCTCCGTCTCTGCCTGAGCGCGAATCCGGGCGGCATCCTCGGCGGCCGATGCGGCCCGTGCCCGGGCCTGCTCGAGTGCCTCGGCGAGGGCGATGTCGGCCTGCTCGGTCGCGCGCGTCGTGATCGCCGCAGCCTGGGCAGCCGCCGCCGACAACAGCTCCCGGGCGTCGGACTCGGCGCGTTCGACGACCTCGGTCGCCCGCCGGTGTCTCGGCTCGATCTCGGCACGCATCCGGTCGGCGTCGTCGTGGAGTGCCTGTGCCTCGGACCGGAGTCGTTGCGCAGCCGTCCGGGCCTCGGCCAGGACGCGCTCCGCCTCTGCCCGCGTGGCGTCGGCGTAGGCCTGCGCTCGTTCGAGGATCGAGGCCGTGTGCCGAGCGGTGCCGTCGCTCTGCGGGGTCACGGTCTCGGACATGGCCCCATCGTCGCATGTCCCAGCAGTGGGTCGCACGGCCCGCCGCCCGCCTCGGGACGGCCGGCACGGTGCCGTAGGGTCGACCTCATGGACCGCCGGATCTTCGGGATCGAGACCGAGTACGGCATCACCTGCGTCGCCGACGGGCAGCGGACGTTGACCCCCGACGAGGTCGCCCGCTACCTGTTCCGCAAGGTCGTCTCCTGGGGACGCTCGAGCAACGTCTTCCTGCAGAACGGCTCCCGTCTCTATCTCGACGTCGGCTCGCACCCCGAGTACGCCACGCCGGAGTGCGACGACGTCGCCGAGCTCGTCGTGCACGACAAGGCCGGTGAGCGAATCGTCGGAGACCTGGTTCGTGACGCCCAGGAGCGCCTGGCCCAGGAGGGCCTCTCCGGCACCATCTACGTGTTCAAGAACAACACGGACTCTGCCGGCAACTCCTACGGGTGTCACGAGAACTATCTGCTCGAGCGGACCGGGAGCTTCCAGGACGTCTCCGACACGCTCCTTCCCTTCCTTGTCTCCCGACAGCTGATCTGCGGCGCCGGGAAGGTGGTGGCGACCAGCCGCGGGGCGCGGTATGCGGTGAGCCAGCGGGCGGAGCACATCTGGGAGGGCGTGTCGTCCGCTACGACGAGAAGCCGTCCGATCATCAATACGAGGGACGAGCCGCACGCGGACGCCGAACGGTACCGCCGGCTGCATGTCATCGTCGGCGACTCCAACATGAGCGAGACGACGACGCTGCTCAAGGTCGGCTCCGCCGACCTCGTGCTCCGGATGATCGAGGCCGGAGTGGTGATCCGCGACCTGACGCTCGAGAACCCGATCCGGTCGATCCGCGAGATGAGCTACGACATCACCGGCCGACGCACCGTCCGCCTGGCCAACGGCCGAGAGCTCTCGGCTCTCGACCTGCAGCGCACCTACGTCGACGCCGCGCACTCGTTCGCCGAGCGTGAGGGCCTGCTCGGACATCCCGTGCACGGTCGCGTCCTCGACCTGTGGCGCCGGACCGTCGCGGCCGTAGAGAGCGGTGACTTCACCGCGGTCGAGACCGAGATCGACTGGGTCATCAAGCGGCGACTCCTGCTCCGTTATGCGGAGAAGCACGGCCTGGGCCTGGACGACCCCCGGATCGCCCAGCTCGATTTGGCGTACCACGACATCGACCCGGCACGGGGGCTGTTCTACGCCGCCCAGCGCAGCGGTCTGGCGGCGCGCAGCACAGACGATCCCGCCGTGGCGACCGCCATGACAACGCCACCGCAGACGACCCGGGCCAGGCTGCGGGGAGAGTTCGTGCGTGCGGCGCAGGAGCACCGACGGGACTTCACCGTCGACTGGGTCCACCTCAAGCTCAACGACCAGGCGCAGCGAACCGTCCTGTGCAAGAACCCGTTCACGGCCGTGGACGCGAGAGTCGAGCGTCTCATCGACGGGATGCGAACCGCACCGGGGAACGCACCCTCCGGGACGCCCGTTTAGACTGGAGTCTTTGTCTGGCCGCATCGGCCCGAACACCCACGTCCCCGACCGGAAGATCACCCGTGCCCAAGCCCCGCTCACCCCGCCTCGTGGCCACCGTCCTGGCGGCCGCCATCAGCCTGGCCGCCTGCGGCTCGGACGCGCCCGAGACGGACACCTCGTCCGGTGTCCTCGATGACGTGACCGTCTCGGAGGCGGCCGACGACGAGACCACACCCGAGGTGACCTTCGAGCCGGGCTCGGTGGCCGTGGAGGAGACCGAGTCCCGGGTCGTCACCGAGGGCGATGGCTCCGAGCTGACCGGCTCCGAGCTGATCAGCTTCGACTTCGCCATCTTCTCCGGCGAGACGGCCGAGGAGCTGAGCAGCAGCTACCCGCAGACCCCCGTCGGCCTCGACCTCGCCGACGAGAACGTCCTGCCCGGGCTGACGGCGTCGATCACGGGCCAGAACGTCGGTTCCAGGCTCCTGGTCGCACTCCCGCCGGCCGAGGCGTTCGGCGAGCAGGGCAACCCACAGCTCGGCATCGAGGCAGGGGATACGGTGCTGTTCCTCGTGGACATTCTCGCGGCGGTGACGCCACTGGACGAGGCGACGGGCGCTGCGGTCGAGCCCGTCGACGGTCTCCCGACTGTCGAGGTGACGCCGGGGGAGCCGGCCACGATCACGATCCCTGAGGATTTCAAGGACCCCGACGAGACGGTTGTCCAGCCGCTCATCACCGGGGAGGGCCCCGAGGTGACCGCCGGCCAGACGGTGCGGGTCGCATACACCGGCGTGACCGCGCGCGACGGCAACGTGTTCGACTCGTCGGCGAACGCCGCGACCGGCTACGCCGAGTTCCCGATCGGGGTCGGGTCCGTCATCCAGGGCTGGGACACGGGACTGGTCGGACAGACCGTCGGCAGCAGGGTCCTCCTCGTCATCCCGGCAGAGGAGGGCTACGGCGAGCAGGGGAGCCCTCCGGACATCCAGGGCGGCGACACGCTGGTCTTCGTCGTCGACATCCTCGCCGCCTACTGAGCGGACCGGACCGACCCACCCCGCATCCAAGGAGTGACCGTGAGCCCCCAGCACGACAAGCCCGAGATCGACTTTCCCGGCGAGGAGCCGCCGACCGACCTCGTGGTCGAGGACATCGTCGTCGGCGACGGTGAGGTGGCCGTGGCGGGCAGCACTGTCTGCGCGCACTACGTGGGGGTGGCCCACTCGACCGGGGAGGAGTTCGACGCGTCGTGGAACCGCGGCACACCGCTGGACTTCCGGCTGGGCGTCGGTCAGGTGATCAAGGGGTGGGACCAGGGGATCGTGGGAATGCGGGTCGGTGGTCGACGCCGGCTCGTCATCCCACCGCACCTGGCCTACGGTGACCGCGGTGCCGGCTCGGCCATCGCGCCCGGCGAGACGCTCATCTTCGTCGTCGACCTCGTCGACGTTCGCTAGACGGAGGGTCCGGCCGGCCGCGCGTCGACCTCCGCGGTGAGCCTCGCCGCATGCCGGCCGGCCGCAGCGGCGGACAGGAAGGCGGCCGGGTCCTCGTCGTACCCCCGACCCATCGTCGAGAGGCGCACCGGGCTCGACCGCAGCGTGGCCTCGAGCCCGTCCGTCGCGACCCTCACGACGCGGTGAGGAGCACGAGACTCCGCTGCGAGCCGGTGCGCGGCCTCGATGAGGTCGGGTCGGTCGTCGGGGACGGGCAGGTCTGCGGGTCGCAGCGCGACTGTGCCGTATGCGGTGGTGCTGTGGTGCGAGATGCCGCGGTGCCGGGGTCGCGGGTCCGCATCGGAGACGCGGAGCGCGGCCACCGGCCGCCCGGAGAGGACGGCGACTGCGTTGACCGCCTCTCCCGCGGCGACGCCCGAGTAGCCCCATCGGGTGCCGGTTCCGACGTTGCCCGGTCCCTGGATCACGACCGTGACATCGGCGTCGAGGACGTGGCGAGCAGCGAGGAGGCCGGTGTGCACGGTGACGGCCTCGAGGTCTCCGCCGAACGCCTGTCCGACCGTGACCGATCCGACCAGCCATTCGGCGTCACGGAGCGCTGCGACGGTCCGGGAGAAGGCGAGGGGGAGGGCACCCCCGTCGGTCATCACATAGGCGACACGGAGGCGGGGATCCTCCCGACGGACACCGGCGATGACGGCCGGAAGCGCCGAGTGCAGGTCGGCGACCACGACCGGCATGCCGCCGACGTCGTCGGCTGCGGCGAGGACTGCGTGGTGGACGCTGTCCTGCTCGTCGACCGCGAGAAGCATTTGCTGGAGAGGCGTGTAGCGGGCCTTGACGATGTGTCCGGGGGCGGCCGTATCCGGAGGCAGCGTCTCCCGGGTCACGACGAAGGCGAGGCCCCCGGTGCCGAGACCCCGAAGCAGCGCTCCCACGTTGAGGACGACCCGCTCGCCGATCTCGGGCTCTCCGTGCAGTCCCGTGTAGGCGAGGGCGGTCACCGTCTCGGCGGGCGAACCGGGTCCGCGCAGCTCCTCCACCTCGACGGACAGCTCGATCGCACCGGGCCAGTCGCGCCGTCGGGCGGTCACCCGACCCACGCGCCACTGGACACCTCTGAGGTCGATGTGCGTCGTCACGGCCCCAACCGTAGCCGTCGGGTAGCGTGCCAGGGTGGCACCCGCACCGTCGGCCAAGACCGAGCGTCTGATGAACCTCGTCATGACCCTCTTGTCGACGCGCCGCCCGCTGACGCGTCACGAGCTGAGGCGCACTGTCGAGCAGTACCGCCTCGCGCCGAGCGACGACGCGTTCGAGCGCATGTTCGAGCGCGACAAGGACGAGCTCCGGGCGCTGGGGGTCCCGCTGCAGACCGTCGACGCCGACCCGTTCTTCGGCGACGAGGTGGGCTACCGCATCCGCGCCGACGAGTACGTCCTGCCGGAGATCGAGTTCGAGGCCGACGAGCTGGTCGTCCTCGGACTCGCCGCACGCACCTGGTCGCACGGCACGCTCGGGGGGGCGGCGGCCCAGGCGCTGCGCAAGCTCCAGGCGACCCAGTCCGAGCACCGCCAGAGCGCCGAGGCGTGGGTCGAGCCCCGGCTCGGAACCTCCGAACCGACTTTCCCGGACATCCTGAGGGCCGTCCAGGAGCTCCGCGAGATCCGGTTCGCCTACCGCCGACCCGGTTCCGAGGAAGCGTCCGCCCGACGCGTACAGCCCTGGCATCTGACCTTCGTCCGCGGACACTGGTACCTCACCGGACTCGATCTCGACCGGGACGATCGTCGCGTCTTCCGGTTGAGCCGCATCGTCGGCCAGGTCACCCGGCACGGCACCCCCGGCGCCTACGCCGTGCCGGAGGACTCCCGAGGCACCGAGATCGAGGTGGATCCCGGCCCGGCGGACCCCACGCCCGTCATCGAGCTCGACGTCGAGCGGGGGGCGGGAGCAGGACTGCGAAGGTCGGCCACCGTCCTCGCAGAGGGCACCGACTGGGATCGCGTCGTGGTGGCCGGGATGGACCGCGACCATGCGGTTGCGGAGATCGCGGCCCTACTGGAACAAGCACGGGGAGTCACCCCGCGGGCCGTCCGGGACCGGGTCGTGTCGCATCTCGGCGCCGTTCTCGCGGCTCATCGACGAGCGGACCTGGACCAGTTGCGTGAGGCGGTTGACCGGGTGCTCGCAGACGGGCGGGCCGTGGCTCCACGGCGGCACGGGTCTACGGAACCGGCGACCGAGCGACTGGCGCGCCTGTTGTCCATGGTCCCCTGGCTCGTTCACCGCCAGGGCATCGACATGGCGGAGGCCGCACGTGGTCTTGGAGTGGAAGAGGACCAGCTGCGGGCCGACCTCGACCTGCTCTTCCTCTGCGGCACCGGATCGATGCCGGATGAGCTCATCGAGGTCGACGCCGACGGCGGGCGGATCTTCATCCGCAATGCCGAGACCATCTCCCGCCCGCTTCGCCTCGGGTGGGACGAGGCGGTGACCCTCATCGTGGGTCTGCGCGCCCTGGCGGCCGTCCCCGGACTGCACGACGACGACGCCGTGCAGCGTGCTCTCGCGAAGCTGGAGCGAGCCTCCGGGGACCTCGCGGCCTCTGCCGACCGAGTTCGGGCCAGGCTGGCCGAGGATGTCGACCCCCGGTTGCTCTCGACCCTGCGTGGTGCCCTCTCGGACCGCCGTCGGGTGCGCATCGTGTACGAGTCGGCGGGCACCGACAGCGTCTCCGAGCGGGATGTCGACATCATGCGGGTGGCCAGCGCGGACGGGCGGTGGTACATCGAGGGGTGGTGCCACCGAGCAGTGGCGACGAGGCTCTTCCGGCTGGACCGGATCCGGTCGGCGACGGTCCTCGAGGTCGACGGCACACCGCCCGAGGAGGCCAGCGCACGAGACCTGAACGCGGGAACCTACCTGCCCGCGCCGGACGCCCTCGTCGCGACGGTGCTGCTCAGTCCCTCAGCACGCTGGGTCTCCGACTACTACCCCGTGGAGGAGCAGGCGGTCGTCACCTCCGCGGCGGGGGAGACGTTCGACGCGGTCACCCTCCGAGTCTCCCGGCCCGAGTGGCTCATCCGCCTCGCCGTCCGCCTTGGCGGGGACTGTCTCGTCCTCGCGCCGGAGGCCTTGCGGATGCGGATGCTCGAGCGCGTGATGGCCTCGCGCGACCAGCACGCCGCCACGGCCTGAAGCGCGTCGACCCGCAGCGACCGGGGACCGCGGAATCCCTCACGTAGACTGGACGACGACCGGTGTCATCACGGGCACGAGTCACCATCGAAAGGGCGGATCCTCATGGGTGGTCTTCGCGGCCAAGAGATCCTCATCATCGTCATCCTGCTCATCCTTGTCTTCGGCTGGAAGCGTCTGCCCGACGCCGCTCGCAGCCTGGGCCGTTCGGCCCGCGTGTTCAAGAGCGAGGTCGAGGAGATGAAGAAGGACGGCAAGTCGGACGCCTCCGATGAGACCGTGACCGGTCAGTCGTCCGAGACCCGGCAGTCCCCGCAGGTGGCCCCACCGCCGCCGAACCCGACCCAGCCGGGCCCGGCCCAGTCAGGCTATGGACAGCCGCACTACGAGCAGCCCGCGCAGCCGCAGTACCAGCAGCCTCAGGCGAGCCCGAGTCAACAGCAGCCTCCGGACGACCCCACGCGCCCGGTCGCCTGACCCCGCGGCTCACCCGACGACCGACAGGTGGCCCTGCGACGCACCCCCCGGGATCCCGAGGGGAGGATGACCCTCGCCGAGCACTTCCGCGAGTTCCGGCGACGTCTCGTCGTCTCCGCCATCGCCGTGGCGGTCGCCTCCATCGCGATCGGAGTCCTCTACTTCGAGGAGGTGTACGCACTCCTCTCGGCTCCCTTCAACGCCTACAAGGACGCCAACCCCGACTCGCTCATCACCTTGAACCTCGGCGAGGCCACCTCTCCGCTGAGTCTGACCATCAGCCTGTCGTTGTTCGCAGGGATCATCGTGTCGAGCCCGGTGTGGCTCTACCAGATCTGGGCCTTCATCGTGCCGGGGCTGACCCGCAAGGAGAAGCGCCTGTCGCTGGCGTTCATCGGGGCCGTCGTTCCGCTGTTCCTGGCCGGGGTCTTCGTCGCCTACTCCGTCCTGCCCACCGCCTTGATGGTGCTGTACGGATTCACCCCCGAGGGAACCTCGAACATCCAGGACAACGCGAAGTATTTCGCCTTCGTCACCCGGTTCCTCCTGGTCTTCGGCATCGCCTTCCTCCTGCCGGTGTTCATGGTGGCGCTCAACCTGCTCGGGCTGCTCGCTTCGGACTTCGTCTTCAAGCACTGGCGCGTCGCGACGCTGCTGATCATGGTCTTCTCAGCCGTGGCTACCCCGACAGGCGATGCCTTCACGATGCTGCTCCTCGGTGGTCCCCTGCTCCTGCTCTACCTCGCGGCCGGCGGCGTCATGCGACTGATCGAGGCCCGACGGGCGAAGAACCGGCCCGAGTGGGCCACCGATCTCGCTGACGACCAGGCCTCGGCGCTCTGACGTGTTCCGGAGCTTCGGCCGCGTCGGACTCGTGGTCAACCCCACCGCCGGGGGACGACGCGCAGCGCAGATCGGCCACGAGGTCGCACGGGGACTTCGGGAGCGCGAGATCCCCTACGTCGACCTGAGCGGGCCGACCGGGTCGGCGGCGGTGGAGCAGGCTCGGGCGGCCGTCCTGGCGGGCGCGGTCGACCGGCTCGTCGTGGTGGGCGGGGACGGAATGGTCAACCTGGCCGTGCACGCTCTCGCGGGGTCGGGGGTCCCGTTGGTCATCGTGCCGGCCGGCACGGGCAACGACACCGCGATGGCACTCGGCGTCCCGGTCGGTGACCCGGGAGCCGCTCTCGACCTGATGTTGACGGGGGCGACGCATACCGTCGATGCCGCTCGGGTGCGCGGCTCACGTGGTGAGGAGCGCTGGTTCGTCGGTGTGCTGGCCGCCGGGTTCGACGCGGTCGTCAACGAGCGCGCGAACATGATGACGTGGCCCCGGGGCAGGGCCAAGTACACCATCGCCGCCCTGCGTGAGCTCCCCGTGTTCCGTCCCATCCCGTTCCAGGTCGTGATCGACGGGGTGCTCCACGACCAGCGGGCCATGCTCGTCGCGGTCGCGAACACGACGTCCTACGGGGGCGGGATGAAGGTTGTGCCGACGGCGGTCCTCGACGACGGCGAACTCGACGTCCTGCTGCTCGGCGAGGTCTCGACGGCCACCTTCCTGAGAGTCTTCCCCCGGGTCTTCTCCGGGCGGCACGTGGACCACCCGGCCGTCCGCATCATCCGAGGCAGCCGGATCGAGCTCCGGGCGACCGGCATCGTCGCCTACGCCGACGGCGAGCGCCTCGGGCCATTGCCGCGGACCGTCGAGGTTGTTCCGGCGGCCATGCGCATCGTGGGAGCACGGATGCGTCCGGGACCTCCTGAGCGGTGATCCGCTCCGGGGCCGCGCCCCGTCCGGTCACGTAGGCTGGCCGTCATGAGCAGCCCGGCGCAGCGGTACGCCGCCTCACGGGCCCGGGCCCGCCACCCGCACCTGGAGGAGTTCCGCGGGGGACTGGAGTTCCCGCTGGACGAGTTCCAGAGCGAGGCCTGCGCCCACGTCGAGGACGGCAAGGGTGTGCTCGTGGCCGCGCCCACCGGCGCCGGCAAGACGGTCGTCGGGGAGTTCGCCGTGCACCTCGCCCTCGCGACGGGTCGCAAGGCGTTCTACACGACGCCGATCAAGGCACTGTCCAACCAGAAGTACCACGATCTCGTGCACCGCCACGGGGCCGACCGCGTCGGGCTGCTGACCGGGGACTCCTCGATCAACGGCGAGGCCCCGGTCGTCGTCATGACGACCGAGGTGCTGCGCAACATGATGTATGCGGCGTCGAGCACGCTGGACGGGCTCGGCTTCGTCGTCATGGACGAGGTGCACTACCTGGCCGACCGGTTCCGCGGCGCGGTGTGGGAAGAGGTCATCATCCACCTGCCGCAGGCCGTCCAGGTCGTCTCGCTCTCGGCGACCGTGAGCAACGCGGAGGAGTTCGGCGCCTGGCTCGCGGAGGTCCGCGGTGAGCACGAGATCGTCGTGTCGGAGCATCGGCCGGTGCCGCTGTGGCAACACCTGATCGTCGGGGAGCGGCTGCTCGACCTCTTCGACGGTGAACGGGTCCACCCGGAGGTCATCACCGCGATCCGCAACGCCGAGCACAAGGGGGCGTGGGTCGAGCAGGCCTCGACGGGCCCCGGCTCGCGCGGTGGACGGGGGCAGGGTCGGGCGCGCCGGGACGGCGGGCCACGCCGCTCGGGGCCGCGGCCGGAGGGTCGCGCGCGCGGCGGCGCGCCGAGCCGGGTCGAGGTGATCCGACGCCTCGAGCGTGACGGGCTCCTGCCGGCCATCACCTTCGTCTTCAGCCGGGTCGGCTGCGACGCGGCCGTGGGCCAGCTCCTCGCCTCCGGCGTGCGCCTCGTGCCCGAGGGGCAGGGGGAGCGGATCAGGAGGCGGGTCGAGGAGAAGATGGCCGCTCTGGCCGACGAGGACCTGTCCGTCCTGGGCTACTGGGACTTCGTCGAGGGACTCACCCGAGGTTTCGCGGCCCACCACGCCGGCATGCTGCCGCTCTTCCGGGAGATCGTCGAAGAGCTGTTCACCTCCGCCGACATCCGCGCGGTGTTCGCCACCGAGACCCTCGCGCTCGGCATCAACATGCCGGCCCGGACGGTCGTCATCGAGAAGCTCACCAAGTTCAACGGGGAGACCCACGCCGAGCTGACCCCTGCCGAGTACACCCAGCTCACCGGGAGGGCCGGGCGTCGCGGCATCGACGTCGAGGGACATGCGGTCGTGCTGTGGCACCGGGGCATGGACCCGCTCGTCGTGGCCGGGCTCGCCTCGACCCGCACCTATCCGCTGCGGTCCAGCTTCCGGCCGACATACAACATGGCGGTCAACCTCGTCGCGACAGTCGGTCGCGAGACGGCGGCGGAGATCCTCGAGACCTCCTTCGCCCAGTTCCAGGCCGACCGCGCGGTGGTCGGGCTGGCGGGCACGGTGCGCCGGAACGCCGAGGCCCTCGATGCCTACGCCGAGGCGATGCAGTGCCACCTCGGCGACTTCGCCGAGTACGCCTCGATCCGGCACCGGATCTCGCAGGCGCAGAAGGAAGGCAGCAAGGCGCGCGCGGCGGCCCTGCGCGCCGCCGCGGAGGTGAGTCTGACCGAGCTGCGCATCGGCGACGTCTTCCGGATCCCCACGGGTCGGCGGGCGGGATGGGCCGTCGTGGTCACCCCGGCCCGCACCTACCGCGGCCAGACCGAGCTGCCGACGGTGCTGACCGAGGAGCGTCAGATCCGACGCCTGACCCTGGTCGACGTGCCCCGCCCGGTCGAGGCGGTCGCCCGGATCAAGGTGCCCTCTCGCTTCAATCCCAAGAACCCCAAGGCACGCCGCGATCTCGCGACGTCGCTGCGCATCGCCGTGCCGCACGAAGCGCCGGTCCGGGAGCGGGCCGCGGATGCCGCCGGAGGAGAGGACCGACGCATCGCCGAGTTGCGGGAGCGTCTGCGTGCGCACCCGTGTCATCAGTGCCCCGACCGGGAGGAGCACGCGCGGTGGGCCGAGCGGTGGTGGCGGCTCAAGCGGGAGACGACTGCGGTACAACGCAAGGTGGACAGCCGGACCACCTCGGTGGCCAAGACGTTCGAGCGGATCTGCGACGTCCTGTCCGACCTGGGCTACCTCGATGCCGGCGGGTCGTCGACCACCGAGCTCGGGGAGCGTCTGCGGCGTCTGTACACCGAGCGTGACCTCCTCGCGGCCGAGTGCCTGCGCCTGGGCATCTGGGCGCGTCTCGACCCGCCGTCTCTCGCGGCCGCGGTGAGCGCTCTGATCCACGAGCCGCGTCATGACGACGCGGACCCGTCGCCGCGCATGCCGTCGGACGAGGTCGCGGACGCGATCCGCGACATGGCGGTCCTGTGGTCGCAGATCACGGATCGCGAGGCGGATGCGGCACTCCCGCAGACCGGGGCGCCGGACGGCGGGATGGCGTGGATGGTCCACCGCTGGGCGAGCGGCCAATCCCTTGACCTCGTGCTCCGCGGTGGTGAGATGGCCGCGGGAGACTTCGTGCGACGCTGCAAGCAGCTCGTCGACCTACTCGGCCAGGTCGCCGACGCGGCGCCGACCCCGCAGCTGCGGGGCGCGGCTCGCCGCGCGGTCGACGCGGTCCTCAGAGGGGTCGTGGCCGCCGACCGGCTCGACTGAGCCCGCACCGGCGCGCGGACGATCAGGCCAGGCGCAGCGCCGTGAGCAGCCGGCGCACCGGCGAGCCGAGCCCGTAGGTGCTCACGAGGTCCTCGAGCAGCGCCGGGTCGGCGATCTCGGTCGGCAGGGCGTACGACTGCGGGGGCAGGGGGATGTCGCGCGCCACGGCCACGACCCGTTCCGCGGCGTCGAGGTATGCGGTGGCCGCCTCGAGATTGGTGCGCCGCGCTCCCTTCAGGCGCGTATCGCCGTCCGCCACCGCTGCCCGGAGCGCCGCGAGCGAGCCGAACTCGGCGATGAGCGCAGCCGCGGTCTTGTCGCCGATGCCCTTGACGCCGGGGAGGCCGTCGCTGGTGTCGCCGCGCAGGATGGACATCTCGAGGTACGCGCGGCCGGTGGGCACCGCATACCGCCCCTGGAGGTAGTCCTGCGTCGCGATGTCCGGGTCGCGCACGCCGCCCTTCCCGGTGTACAGCACCCGGACCGAGCGCTCGTCGTCGACGAGCTGGAGCAGGTCCCGGTCGCCGGTCACCACGTCGACCGCCATGGCACCCCCGTGGCGGTGGGCCAGGGTGCCGATGACGTCGTCCGCCTCGTAGCCGGCCGCCCCGACCCGTGCGATGCCAACCGCGGTGAGCAGGTCGCGGATCACCGGGACCTGGGGGGTGAGCTCGTCCGGCGACTCCTCGACGGTCGCGCTGCCCTCGACGAGCCGGTGGGTCTTGTAGGTCGGGATGAGGTCGACGCGCCACTGCGGGCGCCAGTCGTCGTCCCACGCGGCCACGAGATGGCTCGGGCCGTGGGCGGTGACCAGCGTCGCGATCATGTCGGTGAATCCGCGCACCGCGTTGGTTGGCGTGCCTGACGGGCTTCGGCCCTGCTCCGGCACGCCGAAGAAGGCGCGGAAGTACAGAGAGGCGGAGTCGAGGAGCAGCAGGCGGTCCACGGGGCCAGCCTGCCATGTCCCGGGCGACGACTACGCTGGCGCTGTGGAACCCACGGACCGACGGATCGTCGACCTGCTGCGCCAGGACGGCCGGCTGAGCTTCACCGACCTCGGCAAGCAGCTCGGCCTGTCGACCTCGGCCGCCCATCAGCGGGTCCGACGGCTCGAGGAGCGCGGGGTCATCACCGGCTATTCCGCTCGGATCGACGCCGCCAAGGTGGGGCTCCCCATCACCGCGTTCATCTCGGTGACTCCGGTGGACCCGGCTGCAGCGGACGACATCCCGGACCGGCTGCGGGGGTTGAGCGAGATCGAGGCGTGCTACTCGGTCGCCGGCGACGAGAACTACATCCTCAAGGTGCGGGTGGCCGGACCCGGGGGTCTGGAGGATCTCATCGCCCGGATCCGGGCGGCGGCGGCTGTCTCGACCCGCACCACGGTCGTGCTCTCGACGCCCTGGGAGTGACCGTCAGCGTCCGATGGGCGCGAACCGGGCTCGGGTGACCCGCGCCAGATCGTCGGGTGCCAGTTCGATCTCGAAGCCACGTCGTCCGCCGGAGACGAAGACCGAGGTGTATGCACGAGCCGAGTCGTCGATGACGGTCGGCAGGGCCCGGCGCTGCCCGACCGGCGAGATGCCCCCGACGACGTACCCGGTGCTCCGCTCGGCAGCCGCGGGCTCGGCCATCGTGACCCTTTTGACGCCGAGAGCAGCAGCGACGGCCTTGAGGTCGAGCGATCCGGACACCGGGACGACCCCAACGGCCAGGCCGTGGCCGGTGTCGACGAGGAGGGTCTTGAAGATCCGCTCGGCCGGGACGCCGGTGGCGGCCGCCGCCTCGTCACCGTAGGAGTCGACCGACTGGTCGTGGCGGTAGGTGTGGGTGCGGAAGGCAACACCGGCGCGCGTCAGGGCCGCGGTCGCCGGAGTGCTCACCCCAGCGAGGCTACTCGGCTTGACTCGGCCGAGACGAGGGCGGCGGCGTGGGCCGCGTCGACGTCGGTGTTCTCCCGCCACCACCGCTGTCCCGGCTCGGGGAGGGTGTAGATCGGGTCGTAGTAGACGTACTCACGCGAGAGCGCCTGCTCGTCACCGGCCTCGATCGAGGTTCGGTAGTTCTTCCGCCAGAACGACATGCCCTTCTCGGTGTCGTAGCTCTCGACCTGGTGCACCCACCGCTTGCCGACGAACGGCACGTCGCAGACGATTCGCGGCGTCGCGAAGCCGGGAAGGTAGCCCATGATCGCGTGCTGGAGGTGCTGCGCCTCACGCAGGGAGAGCCGCCAGTGCTCCGAGAACGGGATCATGTCGCACATGTAGAAGTAGTACGGCGTGATCGACGCCTCGTCCTGGAGCGCGAAGCACAGGTCCAGCAGCGCGGCGGGGGAGTCGTTGACTCCCCGCATGAGGACACCCTGGTTACGGACATCCCGGACCCCGGCGTCGAGCATGGCGCGGGCCGCGTCGGCAACGAGCGGCGTGACGGACTGGGCGTTGTTCACGTGGGTGTGGATCGCCAGCGACACCCCGCGGCTGCGGGCTGTGGCGGCGACGCGGCCGACTCCCTCGACGACGTCCGGTTGCAGCCAGTGCTGGGGCAGTCCCATGAGCGCCTTCGTCGCCAGGCGGACGTCGCGGATCGTGTCGATCTCGAGGAGCCGGTCGAGGAAGGCCTCGAGGTTCTTCCACGGCATGTTCGCGACGTCCCCACCGGAGACGACAACGTCACGCACACCCGGGGTGCGCTGCAGGTAGTCGAGCATCGCCGCGTAGCGGTCGACCGGCTTGCCCTGGAGCTTGAGCTTGAGCACCTGCGGGGTCGAGTTGCCGACGAGGTCCATCCGGGTGCAGTGGCCGCAGTACTGCGGGCACGTGGGCAGCATCTCGGCCAGCACCTTGGTCGGGTAGCGGTGGGTCAGTCCCTCGACGGCCCACATGTCGTGCTCGTGGAGACTGTCGCGGGTCGCGAACGGGTGACTCGGCCAGTCGGTCCGGCGGTCCGAGAACACCGGGAGCATGTATGCGCGGACCGGGTCGGCGTAGAACGCGTCGGTGAACGCGGCACCGGCCCGGGGCATCCGACCGTCCGGCCACACCGACTCGGGCACCATCGTGTTCATCATCTGCGGGGTGACGAGCATCGACATGGTGGCCCGCTCCTGCTGGTCCCGCTCGAGATCGGCGTAGAACCGCTCCTCGAGCAGGTCGCCCATCAGAGCGCGAAGCTGAGCGACGTTCTTCACGCACGAGACCCGCTGCCACTGGGCATCGGCCCACTGGCCGGGGGTGATGTCACGCCAGCCCGGAAAACGGGTCCAGTCCGGCTCGACGAGCTGTCGACGCGCATACACATAGGGCTGCTCAAGAGCGCTCATAGATGGCAGGATAGTGGAGAAACTCTGGAAACAGCGTCTTCAGACCACAATCCTTGTGCTTGACTTCGCATCAGACGGGAGAATCTTCGTGCGCAGTGAGTCGCCGGTCGGACTGCACCGGGTCCTGGATCCGCTCGACGACACGGGGTCACCCACCGTGCTGCCGCAGGCGGCGCGGCGACTGGACACCCGATCCGAGCTGTGGCCCGGGGAAGTGCGGATCGACGTCGAGATGCTCAACCTCGACGCGGCGTCGTACCGGCAGCTCCACGACAAGCATGGCGGCGACGGGGCCGCCATCCGGGCCGAGGTGCTCGACATCATCCGGACGCGGGGGAAGATGCAGAACCCCGCAACCGGATCCGGGGGGATGCTCATCGGCACGGTCGCGGAGACGGGCCCCGAGTCCGAGCTCGGGCTCACGGTGGGCCAGCGCGTGGCCACCCTTGTCTCGCTCAGTCTGACCCCGCTCGTCGTCACCGACGAGCTCCGTCGGTGGGACGGACTGGGGGAGCGAGTGCCGGCCGAGGGTCACGCGGTCCTGTTCCGCAGGTCGATCGCCGCCGCCATCCCCGATGACATCCCGTCCCGGCTGGCCCTGATGGTCATGGATGTGTGCGGCGCGCCGGCCCTCGTCGACCGCGTCGTGCGTGAGTACACGGCCCGAGGGATCGCACCGACGGTGTGCGTCCTCGGTGGAGCGGGCAAGTCGGGCTCCCTGTCCCTCGCTGCAGCAGAGACCGCGGGCGCCGGAGGGCGCATCGCGGTCGTGAGAGACGACGCTGAAGCCGACTCCCTCGGTGGTGCCGGGCTCGCCGACCGGGTGGTCGTCGCCGACGCCCGGTCACCGCTCGGGCTCTCGGCCGCGGTGGCGTCAGCGGGCGGTCCCGCCGACATCACCGTCGTCTGCGTCGATGTCCCAGGGTGCGAGCAGCCTGCGGTCCTGGCCACCGCCGAGGGCGGCACCGTCATCTTCTTCTCGATGGCGACGAGCTTCGCGGCCGCCGCGCTGGGCGCGGAGGGCCTCGCCGCCGATGTGCGGATGCTCATCGGGAACGGCTACGTCCCGGGCCATGCCGCATACGCACTCGACCTGGTGCGCGCGAACGAGGAGGTGCGCCGACTCTTCGAGTCCCGGGCGTGACACACGACTAGTTTGGAGGTCGTGACGAGCCTCTACATCAGTGCCACGGACGCAGCGTCCGGCAAGTCCGCCGTCGCTCTCGGCATCCTCCACCAGCTCGCCCGCCGACACGGCCGCATCGGGGTCTATCGGCCCGTTGCGAGTCCTCACGACGAGCTCGTCGAGCTGCTGCTCCGCCAGCTCACGGTTCTCGGCATGGAGGAGGCCGCTCAGGACCCGGAGTCGGCAGTCGGCGTGACCTACGAGGAGGTCCATGCCGGTTCCGACGCGGCGATGAACCGGATCGTCGACCGCTTCCATGCCGTCGCCGACCACTTCGACACCGTCCTGGTCATCGGCTCTGACTTCGCGGATGTCACCGCACCGAGCGAGTTCGCGTTCAACGCTCGCGTCGCGGCCAATCTCGGCGCCCCGATGCTCCTGGTCATCCCTGGAGGGTCCCGCGGGCCGGCCTCGACGGCGACGGCCGCACGGTTGGCCATCGCCGCCGCTGGGGACAACCACGCGACGGTGGTCGGCGTCGTCGCCAACCAGGTGCGACCCGATCGCATCGAACGCACCCGCGAGCAGCTCACCGCCACCGTCCACGGCATGACGCTCTCGGTCGTCGGCGACGTACCCCTCCTGCGTGCTCCGACGATGCAGGACTATCTGGACGCGACCGGCGGGACGCTCGTGCATGGTGACTCCGCCCGGCTCGACCGTGAGTGTCACAGCGTCGTCGTGGCCGCGATGACGATGCCGCACGTCCTCGACCGGCTCGAGGAGGGCTGCGTCGTCGTCGTCCCGGGGGACCGTGAGGAGATCGTGGTCGGAGCCCTTCTGGCACATCGGTCGACGACGTTCCCGGCGCTCAGCGGCATCATCCTCAACGGCGGGTTCCCGCTCTCGCCCCAGGTGTCACGGCTGGTCGACGGGGTGGACGTCACCCTGCCGATCGTCGGCGTCGAGACCGGCACCATGGAGACCGCGACGACGCTGCTGCGGACGGCGGGGCGGATCACCGCGTCCTCGCAGCGGAAGATCGACGCTGCGGTCTCCGCCATCGCCAACACCATCGACGCGAGCGAGCTGCTCACCGTCGTCGAGCGCCCGAGGCCGGTCCGGGTCATCACCCCGCTGATGTTCGAGCACGAGCTCGTCGACGGCGCTCGACGGGCGGAAGCGCACATCGTGCTTCCTGAAGGCACGGAGCCGCGCATCCTCGAGGCGGCGGCGATCTGTCGCGAGCGCGGGATCGCTCGGCTGACGTTGCTGGGCGACCCCGACGCGGTCAACGCGGTCGCCAAGGACCGCGGGATCGACCTCGACGGTATGGCGGTCGTCGACCCGGAAGGCAGCGGGTGGCGCTCGGACTTCGCGGAGGAGTACGCCCGGTTGCGAGCGCACAAGGGCATCACGGTCGACCAGGCGTCCGACATCGTGACCGACCGCTCCTATTTCGGGACGCTCATGGTGCACACCGGGCTCGCCGACGGCATGGTCTCCGGGTCCATCACGACGACGGCCGCAACGGTCCGGCCGGCTCTCGAGATCGTGCGAACCGAGCCCGGCGTGTCCGTCGTCTCGAGCGTCTTCTTCATGTGTCTGCCGGACCGGGTGCTCGTATACGGCGACTGCGCGATCAACCCCGACCCCTCCGCACCGCAGCTGGCCGATATCGCCATCTCGTCGGCTCGCACAGCCGCTCAGTTCGGTATCGAGCCTCGGGTGGCGATGCTGTCGTACTCGACCGGCTCCTCCGGCACCGGTGCCGATGTCGAGAAGGTCCGCGAGGCGACCCATATCGTGCGGGAACGCCAACCCGACCTGCTCGTCGAGGGACCGATCCAGTACGACGCTGCCGTCGATCCCGCTGTCGCCGCCACGAAGCTCGAAGGCAGCCCCGTCGCCGGGGCCGCGACCGTGCTGATCTTCCCGGACCTCAACACCGGCAACAACACCTACAAGGCGGTCCAACGCAGCGCCTCGGCGGTGGCCATCGGACCGGTGCTCCAAGGACTGAACAAGCCGGTCAACGACCTCTCCCGCGGCGCCCTGGTCCGCGACATCGTCAACACGGTTGCGATCACGGCGATCCAGGCCGGTGCATGATGCTCACCATGCAGGGTCGGTACCGGGCGGAAGCGATCACCGCGATCCAAGCGGGTGCATGATGTCCTCGACACTCGTCCTCGTGGTCAACTCGGGGTCCTCCTCGCTGAAGTACCAGCTCATCGACCCCGACTCCGGAGAGGTCCACGCCAAGGGTCTCGTGGAGCGCATCGGAGAAGCGGGCAGCGAGGTGCCCGACCATGCGAGGGCGCTCGAACGGGCGCTGTCGGGGATGGGCGACCGGCTCGATCCCGCTCACCTGCTCGCCGTGGGGCACCGCGTCGTGCACGGCGGCGCCCACTTCTCCGGCCCGACCGTGATCGACGGGTCGGTCCGGTCCGCCATCGCCGAGCTCGCGCCCTTGGCGCCGCTGCACAACCCCGCCAACCTGCAGGGCATCGAAGCCACCATCGAGCTCTTCCCCGACACGCCCCAGGTGGCCGTCTTCGACACCGCGTTCCACCAGACCATCCCGCCCGCCGCCTACACCTACGCCGTGCCGCGCGAGTGGCGAGACGACCTGCGCGTCCGGCGCTACGGGTTCCACGGCACGTCCCACGCCTACGTCTCGAGGCGGGCCGCGGAGCTACTCGGGCTGGCAGTGGAGGACGCCGCGTTTGTCGTGCTGCACCTCGGCAACGGCTGCAGCGCCACCGCGGTTCTGGCCGGGGAGAGCGTGGAGACCTCGATGGGTCTGACCCCCCTCGAAGGGCTCGTGATGGGCACCCGCTCGGGCGACGTGGATCCGTCGCTGGGGGCCTACCTCGCCCGGATGACCGGCATGGACGCCGAGGCAGTGGACCAGGCGCTCAACAAGCGCAGTGGTCTGCTGGGGTTGACCGGCGACAACGACTGCCGGGCGGTCAGTGAGCGGGCGTCGGCCGGCGATGCCGATGCTCGGCTCGCGCTCGATGTCATGGTTCACCGACTCGTGAAGTACACCGGGGCGTATGCGGCCGTGCTCGGGCGCATCGACGCGGTGGTGCTCACCGGAGGCATCGGCGAGCATGCCGAGGACGTGCGCGCGTTGCTGGCCGGTCGGCTGGGCCTTCTCGGCGTCGAGCTCGACGCCGAGGCCAACGAGACCGGTGGAGGAGCACGACGGATCACGACTGCCTCCAGCCGGACCGCCATGCTCGTCGTCCCGACCAACGAGGAGTTGGAGATCGCCCTGCAAGCGGCAGCGCTCGTGCGTGAACGCACCGCCATCTAAGAAGATCCTCCACCTGCACCCTCCGATCGCCGGAAATCCTGTCGTCCGCTGCTAGATTCGGAGCGTGTCTTCTCGTCACGTTCTCGAGCTCGACCGTGCGATGGTGCGGAGGGCGCGATCCCTCGCGCGTCGTGCCGGCCGACCCGTGGTCGACCTGGCGCGCAGCCACACAACCGTCAGTGTCGAGCGCGCCACGCTACGACTGGCCGGGCTCGGCGGCGCCGACCACGAGAACATCCCGTGGGTGAACCATCTCGTCGACGCCGTTCGCGACGGCGTAGGGCTTGAGCACGGGGTCGCTCTCCCGGTGTGGGACGCCCTGGGACGCGACGTTGCGCCCGACCTGACGACGCTGGCGCAGAAGGCCGCCGCGGGGGGAGTGGACTTCCGGGTCCCGGAGGGTGCGGCCAGGACGCGAGCGGGGAGGAGCAGTCGCTCTGCCGTCGCGCGAGGGATCCGGGCGATCGACTCGCAGCGGCGGCGGCGGGACCGGCTCATCACGCGCCACGGTGACCCGGCCGCGACGCCGTGGATCTACCTCATCGTCGCGACGGGTGACATCTACGAGGACATCCCACAGGCGCAGGCCGCAGCGCGCGAGGGCGCCGACGTGATCGCGGTGATCCGTTCGACCGGCCAGTCGCTCCTCGACTTCGTGCCGGAGGGAGCCACCCGGGAGGGCTACGCCGGCACCTACGCCACGCAGGAGAACTTCCGTCTCATGCGGGCCGCTCTCGACGAGACGAGCAAGGAGCTGGGCCGGTACATCCGACTGACCAACTACGCGAGCGGACTGTGCATGCCCGAGATCGCCACCCTTGCCGGGCTGGAACGACTCGACATGATGCTCAACGACAGCATGTACGGCATCCTCTTCCGGGACATCAACCCGATCCGGACCTTCGTCGACCAGCGGTTCTCCCGCCAGATCCATGCGAGAGCGGGAATCATCATCAACACGGGAGAGGACAACTACCTGACGACGGCGGACGCAGTGGAGGCTGCGCATACGGTCACGGTCAGCCAGCTCCTGAACGAGTACTTCGCGAAGGAGGCCGGGCTCGAGGACTGGCAGCTCGGTCTGGGGCACGCGTTCGAGATCGACCCGAGCATCCCGGACAGCTTCCGCCTCGAGCTGGCCCACGCCCTGCTCGCTCGGGAGCTGTTCCCCGAGGCCCCCCTGAAATGGATGCCCCCGACGAAGCACATGACCGGGGACATCTTCCGGGGGTACCTGCTCGACGGGTTCTTCAACCTCGTGGGCGCGATGACCGGCCAGGGGATCCTCCTCGTGGGGATGATGACCGAGGCCGTGGTCACCCCGTGGCTCTCGGACCGTGATCTGGCGCTGCAGAACGTCCGGTACGTCCTCAATGCCGCCGGAGGCCTGGCCGAGGACTTCCACCCGCCCCGTGACGGGATGATCCAGACCCGGGCCCGCCACGTGCTCGCCGAGGCGGTCGACCTGCTCGAGACGATCCTGGCCGACACCGACGGTGCCGGTGACCCGCCCCTGCTGGCCGCGATCGCCGACGGCACCTTCGGCGCGATGCGCCGCCCCCCAACCAAGGGCAAGGGTCTGGACGGGGTCGTCCGGCGAGCCGCCGGCTACGTCAACCCGGCGATCGACCTGCTCGAGAGCGGAGCCACCCGATGAGCGCCGTCCGCGCGCACGAGGCCCGCCGGCGCCGGGAGAACCCCGAGCCGGGGGAGCTCAGCCTTGCCGAGAGCTCCACACCCGAGCCCGGCCCGCTGATCCGACCGTACGGCGATACGACGGGTGACGGCATGGTGCAGGTCTCGTTCACGCTGCCGCTGCCGCACGACAAGCGCGCCGAGGGTGCCGCGGTGCGGATGGCTCAGGCCATGGGCATGGATCCGGCCCTGCTCGTGCACGCCAAGGCGATGGGACCGCACTTCACCTTCTTCGTGGTCTACGGCCCGGTCCGGCACCTCGTCGACATCCGCGAGATCGAGATCGTCGAGCGGGAGTTCGAGCTGCTGTCCTCCAAGGAGGTCAACCAGGCCATCAGGAAGCACCTGCGCCGCAAGCTCGTGGTCGTCGGGGCCTGCATCGGCACCGACGCACACACCGTGGGGATCGACGCCATCCTCAACATCAAGGGCTTCGCCGGCGAGAAGGGCCTGGAGTACTACCGCGAGATGACCGTGCACAATCTCGGCGCCCAGGTGCTCATCCCGGATCTCGTGGAGAGCGCGCGAGAGGTGCGCGCCGACGCCGTGCTCGTATCCCAGGTGGTCACCCAGCGCGAGGCCCATCTGCACAACACGCGGGCGATGTCGGCGGCCTTCCGGGAGGCCTTCCCGGCCGGCCGCGTGCCACACCTCATCGTCGGGGGTCCTCGGTTCGAGGAGGGGTCGGCCGCAGACCTCGGTGTAGACCGCATCTTCGGTCGGGGTACGACCCCCGGTGAGGTGGCGTCCTACCTCGTGCACGCCCTGGTCCGACCGACGGACACCCATCCGCACACCCGCTCACGGTCCTCCCGATCCGCGTGAGCCCGCCCGAGAAGGAGATCTCGTGAGCAACGACCACCTCGTCGGTCTCAGCGTGGTCCATCGCCGGTACGTTCCCTACAGCCACGCTCACTACGCAGGCAACCTCGTCGACGGCGCCTACAGCCTGGCGGCGTTCGGGGACGTGGCCACCGAGCTCTGCATCCGTAGCGATGGTGACGAGGGGCTGTTCGCGAGCTACTCGGACGTCCAGTTCCGCGCGCCGGTGCGGGCGGGTGACTGCCTCGAGATCGAGGCGCGGATCGTTCGGGCCGGCTCCCGGAGCCGGGAGATGGAGTTCGAGGCGCGGGTCGTCACACGGGGCAACCCCGGTCGTGGCGCGTCGGCCGCGGACGTCCTGGACCCGCCGATCGTCGCGACGACGGCTCGCGGGGTCGTCGTCGTCCCCTGAGCGCGGTCGTGTCGCGACCGGCCGCGCCGATGCGGCGGCGGGGCGGCCAGGAATGTGACATAGGCTGACGCGGTGCCGCCGCTGATCCGCCTGCTGCTCGCCGCGGCCTCCGGCGGAGTGCTGTATACGGCGTTCCCGACGCTCGATCTGTGGTTTCTGGCCCCGGTCGGCGTGGCCCTCCTCACGGGGGCGGTCGATGGCGCGCGGCCTCCGTTCGGTGCTCTCCTGGGTTTCGTCGCGGGGCTCGCATTCTTCATCCCCACCCTCGAGTGGTCCGGCATCTACGTCGGGGTGCTGCCGTGGATGGCGCTCGCTGTCCTGCAGTCGCTCTACATCGCCGTGATCGGGCTGCTGCTCACCCTGAGCAGGTACGTCGTCCTCATGACCCCACTCGCATGGGTGGTGTCCGAGCTTCTGCGCAGCACGACCCCGTTCGGCGGATTCCCGTGGGTGCGCCTGGCCTTCAGCCAGGCCGACGGTCCACTCGCGACATGGGCCTCGGTCGCCGGCGCGCCGGGGGTCACCTTCGCGGTGGCGACCGTCGGCGCCGCCCTGTATGCGGTCGCTCGGGCCGCGTTCCGTCGAACCGACGTCTCGGCGCGCGCGACGGCGATCGCCGTCGGTGTCGCGACCGCGCTGGTCATCGGTGGTGTGGTCGTGCCCCGTCCGACGGACGGTGTGCCCGTCCCGGTCGCCATGGTCCAGGGCAACGTCCCTCGCCCGGGGCTGGACTTCAACGCCGAGCGGCGGGCGGTGCTGGACAACCACGCGGCCGGGACCGCAGCCGTGGCTCGGGCGGTCGGACAGCGACGCCCCGAGGACCTCTCGCTCGTGATCTGGCCGGAGAACTCCTCCGACATCGACCCGTTCCGCAACGACGACGCCATGGACGTCATCCAGCAGGCGGTGGACGACGTGCGGGCCCCGATCCTCGTCGGGGCGGTCGTCGAGCGGAGCGAGAGCACGGTGGCCAACGTCTCGCCCCTGTTCCGGCCCGGCGGCCCGACGACGGAGGACGAGGTCGAGCAGTACGTCAAGCAGCACCCCGTTCCCTTCGCCGAGTACATCCCGTACCGCGACTTCTTCCGGATCTTCAGCGACCAGGTGGACCTCGTGAGGAGGGACTTCGTCGCGGGCGACGCACCCGTCGTCTTCGAGATCGACGCGGGAGGGGGGCAGACATACACGGCGGTCCCCACGATCTGCTTCGAGGTCGCCTACGACGAGCTCATGCGTGACGTGCTCGCCGAGGCGGGCGGCTCGCCCTCGCTCCTCATCGTCCAGACGAACAACGCCACCTTCGGCTACTCGGCCGAGGCGGCGCAGCAGTTCGCGATCTCCCGGATCAGGGCGATCGAGCATGGTCGGTCGGTGGCACACGTGTCCACTGTGGGTGTCAGCGGCTTCATCGCACCGGATGGCTCGACCGGGGAGGTGAGCGAGCTCTTCACCGCCCGGCAGCTGGTCGACAGTCCGGTGGTCCGCGACGGAGTGACACTCAGCGACCGGCTCGGACGGACACCCGAGGTGCTCGTGACCCTCGCCGTCCTGGGACTGCTCGTCGCCGGACGGGTGCGGCGGGGGAGGAGGGGTATCGTGCTCGCACCACGTTCCGATGTCCGCGACCGAAAGGGTGCCCGTGTCACGTGACGTGACCAGCCGCGAGGCGCGTCCCACCAACGAACGCGTGGTCGTGCTCATTCCGACCTACAACGAGCGCGAGGCGCTGCCGGGTACTCTCGACCGGTTGCGTGCCGAGGTGCCGACCGTGGACATCGTCGTCCTGGACGACAACAGTCCGGACGGAACGGGGGCGGTGGCCGACGCATACGCGGCCAGGGACCCGCAGATCCACGTCCTGCATCGTGAGGGCAAGGAGGGACTCGGGCGCGCATACCTCCATGGGTTCGCGTGGGCGCTCGCCCAGGGCTACGACGTTCTCGTCGAGATGGACGCTGACGGCTCCCACCAACCCACGCACCTGCCCGACATCCTGGCAGCACTGTCAGATGCGGACGTCGTCATCGGAAGTCGCTGGGTGCGCGGGGGAGCGGTCCGCAACTGGCCACTCCACCGCAAGGCCCTCTCGGTGGGGGGAAACCTGTACACCAGGGTCATGCTCGGGATGCCGGTCCACGATGCCACAGCCGGCTACCGCGCGTACCGCGCCGACGCGCTCGTGGCGATCGGGCTGGACGACGTGGCATCGGAAGGGTACTGCTTCCAGGTCGACCTCACTCGCCGTGCCGTCCGGGCCGGACTGACGGTGCGGGAGGTCCCGATCACGTTCGTCGAGCGCGAGCTCGGTTCATCCAAGATGAGTCCCGACGTCGCCCGCGAGTCTTTGCGGAGGATCACCAGGTGGGGTCTCGGCTACCGGGGTGGCCAGGTGCGCGACCTCGTGGGTCGTCGCGGGCGCTGGCACGACCTCGCGGACTGAGGCGTTGCACGACACATGAGTCCGACCGTCCCGCCCCGCCCCCGATCGTCCCGGCGACTGCTCATGCTGATCGCCGTACTGCTCTTCGTCATGCCACTGATCGAGATCACGGCCGTGATCGCCGTGGGTCAGCTGATCGGCGTGTGGCCGACGATCACCCTCCTCGTCCTCGAGTCGGCGCTGGGAGCCTGGATCGTCCGCCGTGAGGGCGGCAGGGCGTGGGAAGCGCTGGTCACCGCCCTCCAGACCGGGCGGATGCCCAGCCGGGAACTCTCGGACGCCGCGCTGATCCTCGTCGGCGGCGTGTTGCTGCTCACACCGGGTTTCGTGACGGACCTCGTCGGCTTCGTCGTGGTGCTGCCGATGACCCGTCCGGTCGCACGTCGCCTTCTCGAGCGCGTCGTCGCGCAGCGCCTACTCGGTGGCATCGTGCCCCAGGCCGACCCCGCCACATGGCGCGGCCCCGGTGAACCTCATGGTTCGACCGGGGCCGGTGACACCATCCGGGGGGATGTGATCGACTGAGCGCCTCTGGGCTGTCGCCTCGAGACTTCCCTTCTGGGCAGTCTCCGCAGGACTTCTGGGCTGCGTCTCTCAGGCGCTGCGCTTCTTGGGCTTCTCGCCGCGAGAGGCGCGCAACAGCTCGAGACGTTCCTCGAGGAGCTCCTCCAGCTCGGGGATGGAGCGGCGCTCGAGCAGCATGTCCCAGTGCGTGCGGGCGGGCTTGACCGGCTTGAGTTCGGGGGCCTCGCCCCCCTGGAGCAGGGCGTTCTCGCCGCAGCGGCACTCCCAGGTGGGAGGGATCTCGGCCTCGACCGAGAAGGGCAGCTCGATCTTGTGACCGTTGCTGCAGATGTACGTCGTGATCTGGCGCTCGCTGGGAACGACGTTCTCTTCGCTCTCCATGCTGAAAGCACCGAGTCTGGTGCCGCGCAAGGCTCGCTCTGCCATGGCTTCATCTCCCTAGGATTCGGGGTCTCGATTCAGGACAACGGCGGCGAGAAGAGTGTTGTTCCATGATGTGGACCACCGTCTCGTGGGGGTGTTCGCCGCTGGGCGCCGTTCGGATGGGTGAGGCGCCCCGGTCCACCTAAAGCCTCTAAGTTACCGGTGCGGCAACTAACTTGTCACATCGGCGCTATCGGCATGTGAGCACCGGCGCAGCTGACGTGTGGGGTCGAGGCGGGGGACCGCGCGGCGCATGACACGATCGTCCGAATCGTCGTGACTCCTGCCACGTCGGGTTTCGAGTCGATAGCGTCTACGACTGTGGCGATGATCTCGGACCCCGCTGACCTGACCGGACCGACCGCGCTCGAGGGCAATGCGGACTCCTCGAAGCGCCGCGTCATCGCGTGGGGCATGTGGGACTGGGGAGCACAGCCGTTCAACACGGTGATCACGACCTTCGTCTTCTCCGTCTACCTCACCAGCAGTGCGTTCGGTGCGACGAACTTCACATCCATGGCGCTGGCCGTCTCGACAGGTGTCGCTGGCCTCTTCGTCGCCCTGCTCGCACCGGTTCTCGGTCAGAACTCCGACCGTTCGGGCAAGACGGTGCGCAACCTCAAGATCCAGACGTGGGTCCTGGCCGTTCTCTCGGCCGCGCTCTTCTTCGTGCAGCCGGAGCCCGCATTCCTCATCCTGGGACTCGTGCTCCTCGGAGCCGGCTCCGTCATCTCCGAGATCGCGGGGGTCAACTACAACGCGACGATCGACCAGGTGGCCACGCCACGGACGGTCGGCCGGGTCTCCGGCTTCGGGTGGGGGATGGGATATCTCGGCGGCATCCTCGTCCTCCTGCTCATCTTCTTCCTTTTCATCCAGCCCGAGGTCGGCCCGTTCGGGGTGACGGACGACGGCGCGCTGGACATCCGGGTGTCGATGCTCGTCTGCGGGCTGTGGATCGCTCTCTTCACCATTCCGGCCTTCCGCGTCCTGCGCGACCGGCCGCGGCCACTCGCTCCGCGGGTCGGCGTCGCGGACTCCTATCGCCTTGTATGGCGCTCCATCCGTGGTCTGTGGTCGACCTCCCGGCACACCGTGTACTTCCTGCTGGCCTCCGCGCTGTTCCGCGACGGCCTCGCGGGTGTCTTCGCCTTCGGAGCCATCCTGGCCGCCGGCACGTTCGGCCTGTCGGCCGGGGAGGTGATCATCTTCGGGGCGGCCGCGAACATCGTCGCCGGGCTGGCCACCATGGCCTTCGGCACGCTCGACGACTGGATCGGTCCGAAGAAGGTCATCCTCATCTGCCTTGCGGCGCTGGTCACCCTCGGCCTCCTGATCTTCATCCTGCACGACGGGGGCAAGACCGTCTTCTGGGTCCTCGGACTGCTGCTCACAGTGTTCGTCGGCCCGGCCCAGGCTGCCTCCCGCAGCTTCCTGGCCCGTCTCATCCCGCAGGGCAAGAGCGGCGAGATCTTCGGCCTCTATGCCACGACCGGGCGCGTCGTGTCGTTCCTCTCACCGCTGGCCTTCGGCGCCTTCATCGCGCTGGGTGCGGCTATCACCGGCCAGGACAACACGCAGTACTGGGGCATCCTCGGCATCGTCCTCATCCTCGCCGCGGGCTTCGCCGTCATGATCCCCGTTCGCGAGCACGGCGAGCACACGATGGGTCAGGTCGGCTCGAGCTGAGCGGTCGGCGCAGCCGTGCAGATGAGCCCGTAGTCCCGGGGGTCACGCCTGCGGCTGCGGACGCGGGCCTGTTCAGCCGGCGTACTCCCAGTGCCAGGGCTCGGGCTTGCGTCCGTCTGCGGCAGCCCAACTCGGGTGGAACCACCCGAAGAGCGGGGCGTTCTGCTTCATCCACAGGTGCTCGATCGTTCCGAAGTTGTTGATGCCACCGCACAGGTCGAGGGCCTTGCCGAGGCCGTGGTTGCTCGTCCCGGGCGGTGCGGCCCAGAATCCGCGCGTCGCCTTGACCGCGACCTGCTGGCTGAACGAACGGTAGGAGTCGGTCACGCAGATGGGCCGTCCGAAGTCCTCGGCGAAGCGCTGGCTGAGGGCGTTGAAGGCGACTGCCGCGCTGGGGATGGCGAACTCGGCCTCGGCCATCCAGAGCGGGCAGAGAGCGCTCGCCGGCAGCTGGCCATTGGGGTAGACGCCCTCGTCGTCGCTGCACGGCTGGTCGATCTCCGGGAGCTCGATGTTGTTCTCGGTGAGCTCCTTGAGCAGCGCCTCGCCGCGTGCCTTGGCCTCGGGCGAGGACATGCCGAGCAGGACCGCGGCGAGAGGTGCGGCCTCGCGCAGGGTCGATGCGTGCTCCTCCTGGGCCTCCGCCACGGCGGTTCGCTGTGCCTCGAGCGCCTCCTCGGCCTCAACGGTGGCACGAGCGGCTTCGGCCGCCGCCTCCTGGGCGGCGGCGCTCTCGTCCTGGGCGCGTTCGGCGGCCTCCGCCTGACGCTCGGTGAGATCACGGATGTCGTCGAAGAGCCGGATGCGTTCGTCGGTCAGGTAGGCCAGGTCGCCGACCGGGTTGCCCGCTTCGGCCGGGTCGTTGATGAGCGCGTCGAACACCGACACCATCTCGGCGGTCGATCCTCCGTCGCTGTAGGCGCTGAAGGCCCAGTCGCGCAGCTGCTGGTGCTTGCGGGCCAACTGCTCGGCCAGCCGCACGGCGGTGGCGCGTGAGCTCGCGGCGCGAGCAAGGCTCAGGCGTGCGGTCTCGTTGGCGGCGGCCTTGGCCTCGAGGGCGTCGTTCGCGTCCTTCGTGACAGCCTGGAGCTTGGCGAGCAGGGCCGCCATCTCGGCGTTGCCGCGGGTGAGCGAGGCGATCAGGGCGTCGGCCTCGGCGAGCTGCGCGGAGACGTCCCGAGGGGTCAGCGGCGTGTCGTCGTGGTGGTCGTACGTGGCATCGTCGGGGGAGGCGGTCCAGGGGCTCGGTGGCGGCGTGTAGACCTCGCTTGGAGCCGGCCGACTCGTCGTCGGCGACGTGGTCCGCGGAACGGTCGGCGTTGTCGACGTCGTCGGCTTCGGCTTCGGCGCCGATGGGCTCGAGGTCGTCGGCGCCGGCGTGGTAGGTGCCGGGGGAGGAGTCGTCGTCGGCGGTGGCGGCGGTGGGGCGGTCGTCGGCGGCGGGTCGCTCGTGGGGGGCGGCGGTGGCGGCTCGGGGACGGGGTCCGACGTGGGCGCCGGTTCTGGCGCCGGCTCGGTCGTCGCCGTGACCGTCGCGGACAGGGTGGCCGTGGCGGTCACGGTCGCGTCCGGCACCGGCTCGGCGTGGGCCAGCGGGGCGGCGACGAGCATGGCGAGGCTCATCCCGATGATCGGGACGACTCGCGAACGCCTCATGTCCCCAGACTCCGAACACGTCGATACAACACGTCGATGGAAGATCCACCCACTACTCGTCCTCACACTAAACCTCAGGGGTGACCTGTGGGGAGTATCTGAGAAGAACAACACCGTACGGACGACCCCCGAGCCGCCCGACCTCCTCGAAACCCATCGCAGCGTGAAAGGCCAGGGACGTGGCGTTCGGTGGCTCGAAGTTCACCTCCGCGACCAGCGGCCGGCTCGGATGGCGCTCCATCAGCACCCGGTAGACCCTCCGGGCCAGCCCGCGCCCCCGGTGAGCGGGGTCGATGACGATCCGGTCGACGTAGTGGAACTCGGGCTCGCGCTCGCTGAACCACCGATAGTTCGGCGAGTCGTACGCGCTCCCCTCGATGAAGGTGATGACGAAGCCGGCGCGCGAGTCGTCGACCTCGATCACGTCGACTGCGTGAGCGTGACGCCGCAGAAAGGCCAGACGCGAGGCGTCCATCGGTGCGAGGAAGTGCACATCCGCCTCGTTCCAGGCCAGGATCGCGCCGTCGTCCTCCGGTGTCGACGCCCTCAGGATCATCGGACCAGTCTGCCTGCTCCGGCCGCGCTCTCCGCAGCCGCCCACAGCGCCTGTTCAGGTCGGGAGTGTCGTCCCCACTCTTCGTCCTGCCCCTGTCGGCGACGTGCGGGGCCAGGGGAGGGTCGCCCCATGAGATCCGACGATGAAGACCCTCAGCAGCAGCGCACTCGACAGAGACGGGGCGCCGACGCCGCGCACTCCCCGTCCGATATCGGCGACGGTGAGAACACGGTCGTCCTGGTCGGACGGGTGAGCGCCGCACCCGAGGTGCGTGAGCTGCCGAGCGGGGACGCACTCGTGACGTTCCGGCTCGTCGTGCCACGCCCGGGGCGCCGTCGCGACGCCGGTGCCACGAAGCGCTCCGCGACCGAGCGAACCACCGTGGACGTGATCGACGTGGCGTGCTGGACAGCGCGGACCCGGCGCAGTGCGCTCCGGCTCGAGGCGGGGGATCGGGCCCGGGTGGAGGGCTCTTTGCGCCGGCGCTTCTTCCGCGCCGGCGGCGCGACCGCGAGCCGGTACGAGGTCGAGGCCACCTCGGTGCGGGCCAGTCGGCCCACGGGGCGAAGCACGGGGTCGGGGTCGGAGCTCAGCTCGGGGGTGACATGAGCAACCAGTACTCGGTGGGGCCTCGGGCGCCGACGAAACCAGTCCAGGCCGTTCCGTCGGCGTTCCCGGACATCTGACGTCGGATCCGCTCGTTCGTCGGTTCAGCGATGAGAACGGTTCCCATCGGCTCGGTGCCGGTGATCTCGACCGAGTGCGCCGGTGTGTTGACCGGGAAGTCGCCGAAGGAGTAGCGCGCGTCGGCGACCGATGACGGCTCATGCCGTGACGTGCCCTCGTAGACGATGACCGAGACCGAGTCGTCCTGGACCGGGGTGCATGCTGCGGCCTCCACGTCGCTCCAGGACGACTGTGCGTCGAGGGGTGTCGCACAGGACCGCAGCTCGTAGGTGACCGTGTCGAACGCCATGAACCGCTGGTAGGTCAGGACGATCAGCACGGCGATCGCCGCCACGATGAGGACGATGACCCACGGACGGCTGCGTTGCCGTCCGTTGACGATCCACTCGGATGTGTCCCTGGTCTTCGTGCGCATGAGAGGAATTATCGCTGCTCAGGCCGTCGGGAACACCCTGATTACCGAATGCCGATAATCGACATTATGTCACTTTACTCGGCGACCTCGAACTCCACTCTCCCCCTCGTGCCGCTGCGGCATGCTGGGACGATGACCGACCCCATCCGCGCCGCACAGTCGTCCGCCGGCACGCCGGGGGTCGTGTGGGTCGTGGCCGGTGCGCCGGGTGCGGGCAAGTCCACCGTCGCCGACGAGCTTCGTCGCCGGGTCCATCCCGCCCCGGCCCTGCTCGACAAAGACACGCTCTTCGCCGGGTTCGTCGACGAGGTCCGGCGGGCCCACGGCCGCTCCGAGGGTGAGCGTGAGGGTTCGTGGTACGACGCCCACGTCAAGGTCCACGAGTACGCCGGGATGACGGCGTCGGCTGCCCAGATCCGCGCCGGGGGCTGTCCGGTGCTCCTCGTCGCGCCGTTCACCACCCAGATTCGCGACCTGCGATCGTGGACGAACTGGGTGGCCGCGCTGGGTGGAGACCCGGTCCGGCTGGTCTGGGTGTCGCTGGGCCCCGAGGCGCTCCGGAGCAGGCTGACGCAGCGCGGTTCCGGGCTCGATACCGGAAAGCTCGGGCAGTGGGAGGCCTTCGTGCGGCGGACGCGCCCCGACACCCCTCCCCCGGTGCCGCACTCGGTGGTGGACAACGAGGGGTCACTGGAGGCGACCCGACGTCAGGTGGATGCACTCGTCGCCTCGTTCGACACGGATCAGGAGCCACCGACCCGGACCAGGCCACTCTCGTAGGCCAGCACGGCGACCTGAACCCGATCCCGCAGCTGCAGCTTCGCGAGGATCCGGGAGACATACGTCTTGACCGTTGCCTCGGAGAGGAAGAGCTGCCCGCCGACCTCGGCGTTGGACAGCCCTCGGGCGACGAGTCTGGCCACCTCGAGCTCCCGCTCCGTCAGCCCCGACCACACCGGGGGCAGGGCCCCCGGTGCCGGGGAGCGACTGAACCGCTCGAGGAGCCGGGCGATGACGGCCGGGGCCACCATCGCCTCCCCTCGGGCGACCACCCGCACCGCGTGGATGAGATCGTCGGGTGCCACGTCCTTGAGCAGGAATCCCGAGGCCCCGGCGACGACCGCCTGGTAGACGTACTCGTCGAGGTCGAACGTCGTAAGCACCAGAACCCTCGTGCGGCCACTCCCCGAGCTCGCGATCCGACGCGTGGCCTCCACGCCGTCCATCCGCGGCATCCGGATGTCCATGAGGACGACGTCCGGGGCGAGATCCCGCACCACCTCAACGGCCTGGAGGCCATCTGCCGCCTCCCCCACCACCGTCATCCCGGCCCGCTCGAGAATGAGGCGGAACCCGGCGCGGACGAGCTCCTGGTCGTCCACCAGGACCACGCTCAGCGGTCGGTGCGCAGACCCATCGGACGTCCCACTCACGACTCCTCCAGGGGCATGACCGCGCGGACGCCGAAGCCCGCCCCGCGTGGCCCGGCCTCCAGACGCCCGCCGTACAGGGCAGCCCGCTCCCGCATTCCGATGAGGCCGTGTCCGGTCCCCTCACCACCCTGGAGCCGCCGTGCCGGGCCGGGATCGTCCACCTCGATCCTCACCTCATCCGCGGCGAGGGCGAGCCGGACGCGCGCCCGGGTCGCACTCGAGTGCCGGCGGATGTTGGTCAGCGCCTCCTGGATGATCCGGTACGCCGCGAGGTCGAGCCCTGCGGGAAGTGGCCGGTCGCCGCCCTCGACCTTCAGGTCGACCTCGAGCCCTGTTCCGCGTGCTCGGTCCACGAGCTCCGAGAGCGACTGCAGCCCTGGTTGGGGCGCGAGCTCGATGTCGGACTCCGGTTCCCGGAGAACGCTCACGAGCCGACGCATCTCCACCAGGGCCGAGGAGCCGGTGGAGCGGATCGTTCCCAAGGCGGTCCGCGCATACTCCGGGTCCTCCTCCACGACCTGCTCGGCGGCACCGGCCTGCACGACCATGACTCCGACGGCGTGAGCGACCATGTCGTGCAGCTCCCGGGCTATGCGCGCGCGCTCCTCGGCGACCGCCGCCAGCGCCCTCTCGCGCGCCTGTATCTCGGCGACATGCGCTCGCACGGCCTGCTCACGCGCTCGCGCCTCGAAGACCCGCAGGGCGTTGCCGAGCACGAACGACAGCGTGATCGACGCCCAGTGGAAGATGAGCTCACTCGGGTCGCGCAACAGAGGGATGAACAGGTCGGCCAGTGTCACGAAGGCGATGCCGCAGATGGCGGCGCTCCACCGAACCGGTCGGTCACCGTGCCGGGCGAGGGAGTACACGAGCACCATGACCGGCACGAGCTGTCCGAAGAACAGCACCTGCATCCGGCCGTCCTGTGCCAGCCCCAGGATCGGCCAGACGAGCAACCCGGCGAGAGCGATCCAGGGCCGGGCCCGACGCTGGGTCAGGTGCAGAGCGAACCACAGCACCCCGATCGAGCTGACGACCGGCGAGCCGTCACCCATGACGGACTCCATGGGCAGCCAGATCTCGATCAGGCCCAGGACCGCGAGGAGCCCCGCCAGCGCCAGGTCGAGCGTCCACCGAGAGCGCATCACCGAGGCCACAACACAAATCTAGACGGGATGGACGCCGGTGCCGTCCATCTGAAGTCGACCCTCGATCATCCGACGTCGCAGCCGGACCGGCACAACGCGCGACGTGCGATGTGTCGGTGTCACGCCCGCGGCCGATCCGCACCGACGGGGTCGATCCCTAGCGTCGATGTACGCCGGACCGAAGAGTCCGGCCCCGACCCAGGAGGAACCATGGATCTCGCCCGACTCACCCGGACGACGGTGGCCGGCTCGCTGCTCGCAGCCGCCGTCCTCACCATCGCCAGCATCTCGACCATGCCCGACTTCGCGGGAGACCACGTCTCCAGACTCGAGGCCATCGCCGGCTCGTCGCTGGCCACCTTCTCCGCTCTCGCCTGGGTCGTGTCGCAGGTCTTCATCCTCATCGGGGTCGTCGGCGTAGCACACCTCACCCGGCACCGGGCGCCGGTGCTGTCGACCGTGGCAGCCGTCCTCGTGGGCCTGAGCTGTTTCGGCCACTGCGTCTACGGTGGCGTCAACCTCACGATGCTCTCCATGGCGGACGACCGCGCGGGGATCGCGACGCACGCCGCGGTTCTCGACCGCCTCGAGGCGGGCATCGGCATCCCGTTCATGGCGGCCGGCATGCTCGGGCTCGTCCTGGGCTTCGCCGCCCTCGCCGTCGCGCTGTGGCGCTCAGGAGTCGGACCCCGCTGGGCCGGACCCGCCCTGGTGGCCTGGCTGGTCCTCGAGTTCGTCGGCTCCTCCCTGTCCGAGTGGGCCTTCTACGGATCGGGGCTGCTGTACCTCGTCATTTTCGGCGCCCTCGCGGTTGCCGTCCGGTCCTCCTCGACGTCGCACTGGCGAACGGAGGCCGAGGCCGCAGCGAGGACGACCGACCCGGCAACTGCGCTGGTCTGAGAGCTCTTCGTCCCGAGGGCGTCGTGGCAGGTGGGCACCCGCCGCGACGCCCTAGAGCGTCGCATCGCGCTACGGTGGCCGGACAGCACCCGACGGCGTCTGGGGCGCCACCGGGTCCGCGACACCGAGGAGGACGCCATGGACGACCCCGGCTGGATCTCGATCCTTCCCCCGATCGTGGCCATCACCCTGGTCATCCTGACCCGCAAGGTCGTGCTGAGCCTCGGCGCCGGAGTCCTGTCGGCAGCGGCGATCGTCGCGGGCTTCAACCCGATCGAGACGCTCCGGTTGACCTGGGAGGCCTTCCTCCAGATCTTCTGGGACGAGGGGGCCCTCAACACGTACTACATCTACATACTCGTCTTCACCCTGACCCTCGGGATGATCACGGCCCTGATCCTCATGTCCGGCGGCAGCCAGGCCTTCTCGGACTGGGCCATGACGAAGATCAAGACCCGCCGCGGGGCACAGGGCCTCGGCGCCGGACTCGGCATGGCGATCTTCATCGACGACTACTTCAACGCCCTGGCCGTCGGTCAGGTCACCCGGCCGGTGACCGACCGGCACCGGGTTGCCCGCGCCAAGCTGGCCTATCTCATCGACTCCACGTCGGCCCCGGTGGCGGTGCTGGCACCCTTCTCGAGCTGGGGTGCCTCGATCATCGGCATCATGTCGCCGGTCATCGCGGCCTCGGCCCTGGCGGTCAGCGACGTCGAGGCCTTCCTCGGGGCGGCCGCCACCAACTACTACGCCATGGCCGCGATCCTCACGATCATCCTCGTCGTCGCGCTCCAGGTGGACTTCGGCCCGATGCGGACCGAGGAACGCCGGGCCATCGAAGACGGTCACCCCTACGAGCCCGGCCAGGAGATCCCCGGGGAGCTGACGGAGGACCTGCCGGTGCACGAACCCGGCGCCAAACGCTCACTCATCGTTCCGTTCGTGGCGCTGGTCCTCGGGGTTCTCGGCGGAATCATCTGGACCGGCTACTCCGGAGGTGACCCGCGGAGCTGGGCACCGCTCGACATCCTCGCCAACACCGACGTCACCGAGGCCCTGCTGTACGGCGGCGCACTCGGGTTCGGGACCGCCCTCTACTACTACGCGCGCTACACCAGCGAGAATCCCAAGTTCGGATGGGGAACGCTCGGCAAGGGGCTGCTCGAGGGCCTGAAGTCGATGCTCCCCGCGGTCTACATCCTTCTCCTGGCCTGGGCCCTGGGCTCGCTCATCTCCCAGCTCGGCACCGGCGAGTTCCTCGGCGGACTGGTCGAGGATGCCGGGATATCGCCGCAGTGGCTGGTCCCGGTGATGTTCATCGTCGCCGCTGTGATGGCCTTCTCCACCGGCACGTCGTGGGGCTCGTTCGGCATCCTCATCCCGATTGCCGGAGACATCATGAACTCCCTCGGGGCGACCGAGCAGCTGCTGCCGGCCCTCGGGGCCGTCCTCGCGGGCGCCGTGTTCGGCGACCACTGCTCGCCCATCTCCGACACGACGATCCTGTCCTCGACGGGGGCGGCGTGCAACGTCATCACCCACGTCACCACGCAGTTGCCCTACGCACTCATCGGCGCTCTCGCCGCACTCCTTGCCTACTGCGCGCTGGCGGTCACCGGCAGCGTGCTCGTCGGGTTCCTCACGCTCGTCGTCGTCGTCGCGATCGTGCTCGTCGTCATCCGACGCATGTCCCCCGCGCTCACCGACGAGCGGGTCGCCGCGCGCACTGGCGGCTGACCGCGGCGCTAGGGTCGGCGGATGACCGAATCCACGTCCTCCCGTCTCCTCGCCGCGGACGTCGCCCGCTGTCGACTCACGCACCGACCGGATCCACGGGTCGTCCACGGAACGCCGACCACGGCCAACCGCGTCCTCGGGATGGTGGGCGATGTCGAGGTGGGCGTCTGGGAGATCACCGAAGGAGCGGTCCGCGACACCGAGGTCGATGAGATCTTCGTCGTTCTCTCCGGGACCGGTCGCGTCGAGTTCGAGAACGGCGAGGCAGTAGACCTGGCCCCCGGGGTCGTCGTCCGCCTCCACGCCGGCGAGCAGACGACGTGGACCATCACGAACACCCTTCGCAAGATCTGGGTGGCCTGACCTGTCACGTCGCGCGGGCTCACTCCGCTTCGCGCAGCCCCTGGTTCCACAGCTCACGGGTCTGGATCACCCAGAACGCCGCGAAGAGCGCGATGAGCAGGATTTCGACGACGAGCAGCGCATTGGTCCAGCCGCCCAGGTGGCCGACGACGGCCAGGACGAGGGTGGCGAGCATGGCGACGGCGATACTCCGGTAGGCCATGCTGTATCGGCCTCGGACGGCGCGCAGCGCAGGATGCGTCTCGATGGTCTCCTGCACGTCGCGGGCGTTGACCCAGACGGCCGCCACGATGGCGAGGAACATGGGGACGGCCGCGACGTTGTGGGCGTGGGCCACGAACCCGTCCCGGTCGAGGTAGAACCAGAGCGCTCCCCCGGCCGTGGCCGCGAAACCGAGGAACAGGCCGACCCGGTCCCAGGTGCTGAGGCGACGAGTGCGCCCCCGCTCCCCTCGGGCGATGACGAGCGCGACGACGACGGCGACCGCACCGAGGACGAACAGCGCCTGCATATTGTTGGAGATCGACGCCGTGTCCTGCCCGGTGCCGGCCGGCGATGACGAACAGGCCGAGTATGCGGTGGTCGGGACGAACGCAACTCCCGGAGCGAGGATGCCCGCCAGGTTGAGCAGCACGTCCTCGGCTTCGTCGTTGCCCTTCAGGGCGATCAGGCAGATCCCCATCGTGACGAGGACCCCGACGAGGACGGCGCGCCCGGGCGTGTGCCAGTACGCGGAGATCGTGGGCTGCACGCACTCCCGGTCGACCGCGAGCCACTCGATCGCCAACGCGGCGAAGAGCAGCACGACGAGACCGACGAGGGCCAGTCGGAGGTACCGGTAGGTCTTGATCGCGGCCAGAGCCGGAGTCTCCCTCATGCGTCCTCGTCTCGAAGTCCTCGGACCATGCGGACCTCGACGAGTCCGTCGAAGTCCGCGTCCACGCGCTCGTCACCGTCGGGCTCGAAGCCGTTCCGGGTGTAGAAGACGCGGGCCCGGAGGTTGTCCCGAGCCACCCAGAGCTCGGCCGTTCGTGCGTCGAGGACCGTGTCGAGGAGGGCCTGCCCCACTCCCCTGCCGTGCCAGGCGGCGAGGACGTACAGGATGAAGAGCTGTTCGGGCGCCCGTCGCGAGAACCCGGGCGGCGGACGAGTGGGCCCCGTCAGGGCGAGCCCGACGATGCCGTCAGGAGTGCGGGCGACCGCTGCGGGGTAGTCAGGACCGGCCGACGTGAGCACTCGGGTCCAGAACTGTGTGCGCCACTGCAGCGCGGTGGCTCCGTAGAAGCGGTCGGCAAGGATGTCCCCGTACGTCTCGCGCCAGGTGCGCACATGGACCCGCGCGACCTCCGGCGCCTCGGCGGGTGCCGGGGTGTCGATCCAGAAGGCCTGCCCCACGCGGGCCACGATACTGAGGCGGACGGACACCCGTCTCCGCGAGCGGCCCGGCATGTCGGCCTCACTACTCTTGGACGGTGACCGTCCCCTCCCCCGAGCTGCTCGACTGTGAGTACTGGCGGGCTGGCCGTTGCCGGTCGTGCACGTTCATCGAGACGCCGTACGAGCGTCAGCTTCGGCAGAAGGCCCGAGATGTCCGCGGGGCGCTCAGGGAGGTCGTCCCGGCCGGGGTCTGGGTTCCGCCACGAGCGAGCCGGCCGGCGCACTTCCGGAACAAGGCCAAGCTCGTCGCCGGTGGTCGCCCCGGGGCGGTGCGTCTCGGCATCCTGGACGGGAACCGGCGCGGTGTGGACCTGCGGGACTGCCCACTCCACGAGCCGGGTCTGCGCGACACCATCCACGCGGTGGCCGGAGTCGTCGACGACCTACGCCTCCTGCCCTACGACGTGCCGCAACGGCGCGGAGAGCTGAAGTACGTCCTGCTCACCCACTCCCCGGACGGCGAGACGATGCTGCGCCTGGTGCTGCGGACCCGGCACCACCTCGAGAAGATCACCGACCGGCTCGACATCATCCTCCGGCGGGTGCCGTCCGCGCGGGTGGTCTCGGTCAACCTCCATCCCGAGCACAAGGCGGTCCTCGAGGGCGCGGAGGAGATCGTCCTCACGGAGCAGTCCACACTGCCCATGCGGGTCAACGACGTCACCCTGCACCTGGGGGTCCGCAGCTTCTTCCAGACCAACACCGACGTGGCCGCCTCCCTCTACCGGACGGCACGCCGATGGGTCGCCGACCTCGACGAGGACGCCGGGCCGGTCGGCTCGGTCGCCGACCTCTACTGCGGCGTCGGCGGGTTCGCCCACCACCTCACCGCCCCGGGTCGACCCGTCACCGGGGTAGAGATCTCCGAGGAGGCCGTCGCGGCCGCCCGCCTCACCGGCACCACTCCCCCGCCGCACTTCCGCGCGGGCGACGCCACCGCATACCTGCGGGACACCCCGGCGCCGGACCTCGTCGTGGTCAACCCGCCGCGGCGCGGCATCACCGGACTCGCGGGTGACCTCGAGCGCAGCGACGTCCGGCACGTCCTGTACTCCAGCTGCAACCCCGACAGCCTGGCCGCCGACCTGGCGGCGATGCCGTCATTGCGGCCCGTGCGCGGCAGGGTCTTCGACATGTTCCCCCAGACCGGGCACAGTGAGGTCCTCGTTCTCCTCTCGCGGCCCTGAGACATCCGCTTGGATGATCGGTATGCGTTGGGTCTCCGCGGCGGTCGTCACCGCTGTCGTGTTCGGTCTCCTCGACGCGATCTGGCTGGGACGGATCGGGCGGCCGATCTACACCGACCGGCTCGGCGAGCTCCTCGCCCCGAGGGTCGACATGACGGCGGCGCTGCTCTTCTACGCGATCTACGTGCTCGGGATCACCTACCTCGTCACGGTGCCGGCGCTGGAGCGCGACTCCCCGCTCTCGGCAGCCGTCGGTGGCGCCGTCCTCGGACTCGTCGCCTACGCCACGTGGAACCTGACCAACCTCGCCGTGCTCCGTGGCTTCCCCGCCTCGATCGTACCCATCGACATGGCCTGGGGAGCCGTCGCCACCGCAGTCACCGCCCTTGTCACCGTCCTCGTCGTCCGCGCCCTGCCCTGGGTGTCGTCATGACCCATGTCGACCTGTCCGGTCTCCTCATCGGCGCGGCGACTGCCGCGGTGCAGATCGAGGGCGGTGACACCGGCAACCAGTGGCACGAGTTCGCGCAGGTGCCCGGGCGCATCGTCGACGGCAGCACGCCGACGCCGGCGACCGACCACTGGACCCGGTGGCGGGAGGACACCGACCTGCTCGCCGAGCTGAACCTGGGGATCTACCGCCTGGGCCTGGAGTGGTCGCGCATCGAGCCCGAGCCGGGCCGCGTCGACCAGTCGGCCGTGGATCGCTATCGCGAGGAGCTCACCGAGCTCGGCCGTCGCGGCATCCGTCCGCTCGTGACGATCCACCACTTCAGTCACCCGACCTGGTTCGAGGACCGCGGGGGGTGGACCGCTCCCGACGCCGTCGAGACCTTCCTGGCCCACGTCGAGCGTGTCGTCACCCGCTTCGGCGACCTGGTCTCCGAGTGGGTGACGATCAACGAGCCCAACGTGTATGCGTCGAGCGGGTTCCTTTTCGGAGAGTTCCCTCCAGGGCACACGGGTGGGTGGACCGAGATCCGCCGCGTCCTCAACGCGATGGCACGAGGGCACTGCCGCGCCTACCACCTCATCCACGACCTGCAGCCGGATGCCAAGGTCGGCATCGCCCACCACCTGCGCGTCTTCGCCCCGCTGAACGGGCGCAACCCGGTCCACCGCCTGCTGGCCCGCACGAACGCCTACCTGTTCCAGGAGGCCATCACCGATGCGATGCTCGGCGGTCGGTTCCCTCGCGTGCTCGGCGCCCAGCCCGCCGACGTGACCCCCGGGACCCACTACGACTACCTCGGCATCAACTACTACTCGCGCAGCGCCGTCAGCCGACTCGCGGACGGCCGCTTCGACGGGGTCTCCGTCAACGACCTGGGCTGGGAGATCCATCCGCAGGGCCTGGTCGAGGTGGCGCGGTGGCTGCACGGACGCTTTCCCGGCCCGATCTGGGTGACCGAGAACGGCACCGCCGACCGGGACGACGCCTTCCGCGCCCGGTTCATCGCCGACCACCTGACCGCGATGGTCTCGAGCGGACTCCCGTTCGAGCGCTACTACCACTGGTGCCTCGTCGACAACTGGGAGTGGGCCCAGGGATACACCGCGCGGTTCGGGCTCGTCGAGCTCGACGTCGACACGATGGAGCGCCGGGTGCGGCCCTCGGGGCGGTTCCTCGCCCGCGCCGTAGCCGCCGGGGGCATCGGCGACGCCTTATACGAGGAGTTCGTCGCGGGGCACGACTACCCGACGACACCCTGACCGTCGGGGCGGTCGACGATCCACCAGGCCGAGAGCGGAGGGAGCCACACCAGACCGTCCTCGCCCGGGGCGATCCCGTGGTCCCCGAGTGCGTTCCACGGTGAGCCGATCCCCATGCCGGCGACCACCGCATACGCGAAGGGCCGCCAGCTCTCGGTGACGTTGTAGACCGTGACCATCGGCCCGCTCGGGTGCTCCCGGATCGCCGCGAGGATCCCGTTGTCGGTGTCGCGGACGACGCGCGAGGGCGCTTGGGCGTGCAGCTGCGGCAGCGACGTGCGCACGTGCGCCAGATGGCTCAGTGCCGCGAACGCCCGGCCCTCGACCGTGCGCCGGTCATGGCGGCGTTCCGCCGCGGTCCAGTCCAGCCGGGGTCGGTGCGCCCAGCGGTTGTCGTCCTCGTGGCCGGGCTCGTCGGCCCAGTTCGGGTCGTTCGGCGTCGCGAGCTCGTCGCCCGACCAGATGACCGGTAGTCCGCCCCAGCCGTAGATCATGGCGTGCGCCAGGACGTACCGGGAGAGCGCTGTGTCCAGCCGCTCCCCCGTGGCCCCTCCCATGCCGAGCAGCGACGCTGTCGTCCCACTCGTACGCATGTCGCCGGTCTGCTCGTTGACCTGGAACAGCATCCCGTCGGCCCAGGAGCCGGGGAAGCTGCCGTCGTACCAGCGCGCCAGAAAGCGCCGGTGCTCGAAGCCGGAGACCCCGACCTCGCCCGCGTCCCGGTCGTCGATGGCCCAGCCGATGTCGTCGTGGCAGCGGACATAGGTGATCCACGTGCCGAGCGGCGGTGTGGCCGGCAGCGAGGTGAGGGCGTGCCGGGCGAGGAAGGTCTCCTGGCTCGCGAGCATCGACCAGATCTGGACCATCAGTGAGTTGTGGTACGCGAGGTCGCTGACCCGGCCCACGTGCCGCCCCACCCCGAGGTACGGCACGAGGTCGCGCGGCCCGACGATCGCCTCGGCCTTGAACACGACAGCAGAGGCCGCGATCCGCGCCACGGTCCGTAGGACCTGGGTCAGGTCGTGGACCTCGGGCTCGTTCTGGCAGGTGGTGCCCATCCGCTTCCACGTGAAGGCGATCGCGTCGAGACGCAAGACCTCGACGCCGAGGTTGGCGAGGAACAGGATGATGTCGACGTACTCGGTGAGGACGTCCGGGTTGGCCCAGTTGACGTCCCACTGCCACTCGTTGAAGGTCGTCCACACCCACCCCTGCAGGTCCTCGTCCCACGTGAAGTTGCCGGGCGCGAAGTCGGGGAAGACCTCGGGCAGGGTCCGCTCGTAGGCGTCCGGAACGGTGCGGTCCGGGAAGATGTGGAAGTAGTCGCGGTAGCGCTGCTCACCGGACCTGGCCCGCTCGGCCCACTCGTGCTCTCGGGCGACGTGGTTGAGGACGAGGTCCATGACGAGCGAGATCCCGTGACCGCGCAGGGTGGTCGCGAGGTGGCGCAGGTCGTCCGTCGTCCCGAGGTCGGGTCGGATGGTCCGGTAGTCGGCGATCGCGTAGCCGCCGTCGTTGTCCCCGTCGCGAGGTTTGAGCGCAGGCATGAGGTGGAGGTAGGTGACACCGAGCTCGCTCAGGTAGTCGACCTTCTCGGTCAGGCCCATCAGCGTCCCGGCGAAGCGGTCGGCGTAGCAGGCGTACCCCACCTGGCCGGGCTGTTGCAGCCAGTCCGGCGTCAGCGCCCGCTTGTAGTCCAGCAGGTGCAGGTCGTCGGTTCGTTCGAGGTATGCGCGGGTCGCCCGCTCGACGAGGTCCGCCGCGACGGCCCCGGGGTCGCCGTCGGGGTAGAGCCGCTCGAGCGGTTGGAGGAGATCGTCCCAGAACCGGTCGATGCGCACGAGCAGCGCGCGGCCGTGCTCCGCGGTGCACCGGGACTCGCGCAGGTGGGCGGCGGTGGTCCGTCGAACCTGCTCCGGCGCGCGCATCATGGGCAGTATTCAACACCACACGAAAACGCTTTCGCAGCGTCGTGGCCCCACGGGATCGACAACGCACCCGACTCCACCCACCGTGCGGGCGGGCGACCCGCAGCGAGCGGCGGGTGGCTAGGCTCCCTCGACGAACAACGATGCGTCCCCGGCTCCCTGCCGGGCGATGACGGGCGTCCCGTCGGAGAAGTCCACGACGGTGGTGGGTTCGAGTCCGCACTCCCCCTCGATGATGGCGTCGACGAGGTGGCCGATCTCGTCCCCGACGACCCACCCCTCGGTCAGCGGCTCGTCGTGATCCGGCAGGATCAGCGTCGACGACAGCAGCGGCTCCCCCACCTCGGCGAGGAGGGCCGAGACGAGGCGGTGGTGCGGAAGGCGCACACCGACCGTCTTCTTCTTGGGATGCATGAGGCGGCGGGGCACCTCCTTGGTGGCCGGGAGGATGAAGGTGTACGGCCCAGGCGTCGCCGCCTTGATCGCCCGGAACACCGAGTTGTCGATGAGAACGAACTGGCCGAGCTGGGCGAAGGATGAGCAGACCAGCGTGTAGTGGTGCCGTTCGTCCAGCCGCCGAATCCGGGCGATACGCTCCTTGCCCTCCTGGTTGCCGAGCGCGCACCCCAGGGCGTAGCCACTGTCGGTCGGGTAGGCGATGAGACCCCCGTCAGCGAGGATGGCGGCCGCCTGGGCGATCAGGCGCGGCTGCGGGTCGTGGGGGTGGATGTCGAGATATCGGGCCACGGCTCACTCCACCTTCATCTCGACCGGAGTCCCGAGCTGCACGGTCCTGGACACGGTGCACAACCTGTCGTGCGACATGGCCACCGCACGAGGGAGCATCTCGCGCGCCCGATCGCCGTCGGCCCCGGCGGGGAACCGCACCGTGAAGGTGACCTCGAGGTCGGTCATGTGGTTACCGTTCTCCGGGTCCGTCGCCTTGACCCCCGTCGACGTCGCCGCGAACGCGGTGGGCTCGGCCCGACGGCTGGTCACGATGTCGACGTCGACAGCCGAGCAGCCCGCTATGGCGGCCAGGAGCAGCTCGACCGGCGTGAAGTCCGCGGTTCTGCCGTTGCCGAGCCTGATGCTCCCGCCCCGCTCGTTGGTGACCTCGTACACACCCTGGGCCACCCTGCTGAGAGCGACACTCCGACGGCCCAGTCCGGTTCCGCCGGTCGGTTCGGTGCTTTCGCCCATCGTCGATTCCCTCACTCTCGCCGAGACTCCCACAGGCACACTAGAACAGAATGAGCCGCATGCACCCCCAAGCCGCGCGTCCAGCCCGCCATGACCGGGGCCGCCTGGTCCTCGTCCGCCACGGGAAAACCGAGTGGTCCGAGAACGGCCGGCACACCGGCACGACCGACCTGCCGCTCCTCCCCCAGGGCGAAGCCGATGCCCGGGGACTGGCCGAGCGGCTGGCTGCGTTCGACGTCGGACTGGCACTGTGCTCACCGCTGCGCCGGGCTCGCCGAACAGCGGAGCTGGCCGGCTTCCCCGACGCGGTCGTCGACGACGACCTCCGCGAGTGGGACTACGGCGGATATGAGGGACGCACGACCCCGGACATCCGCGAGGAGCTCGGCTACGCGTGGACCGTCTTCGATGACGGCGTCGTGCCCGGGGACAGCCCGGGCGAGACCGTCGAGGAGGTCGCGGCGCGCGCCTCCCGGGTCCTCGACCGCGTCAGTCCGGTCCTCGCCGAACGCGACGTCGTCCTGTTCGGGCACGGTCACGCGTTGCGGGTCCTCGCGGCGACCTATCTGCGTCAGCAGCCGCGGTTCGGTGCCCACCTGCTGCTCGACGCCGGATCCCTGTGTGTGCTCGAGGTCGAGCGCGGGCAGCCGGCGGTCAAGCGCTGGAACGCGTAGAAGAGGGAACCTGCCACGTGTGCACCGCCTCGTTGGTGTGCATGTTCTCGACGTAGCGCTCGAGCATGCCGCGCAGGGCGCTCGCGCGATCCTGGCCCTGGTCCTCGAGCGCCCGGACCGTGTCGGTCTGCCACGTCGCTCCGTTGGCGCCGGTGGTGGCCCGACCCTCGATCACCGTGAGGTACCGGTCCGTGACCGAGCTCGCCACGCCCCAGTCCGCCAGCCCTTCATGGGCCATCGGCAGCAAATGGCGCAGGACGAGCTCGTCGACGCCGACCTCCCCGAAGCCCGGCCAGTACACCCGCGACTCGATCCCGCGTCGGGCGCATTCCTTGAAGTTCTGCTCGGCGGCGGCGAAGCTCATCTGGGTCCAGACCGGACGGTCCTCCTGGGAGAGGGTCCGGACGAGCCCGTAGTAGAACGCCGCGTTCGCCATGACGTCGCAGATCGTCGGCCCGGCCGGTAGCACGCGGTTCTCGACGCGCAGGTGCGGCTTGCCGTCGACGGTGTCGTAGATCGGGCGGTTCCACCGGTAGACCGTCCCGTTGTGGAGTCGGAGCTCGGCCAGCTGGGGCGCGCGGCCGCTCGCGAGGACGGCCACCGGATCCTCGTCGCTGCACTCGGGAAGGAGGGCAGGGAAGTAGCGCACGTTCTCCTCGAAGAGGTCGAAGATCGAGGTCACCCACCGCTCACCGAACCAGACCCGGGGACGCACGCCCTGGTTGCGCAGCTCGATCGGTCGGGTGTCGGTCGCCTGCGCGAAGAGCTCGATGCGGGTCTCCGCGTGCAGGCGGCGGCCGAAGAAGAACGGCGAGTTGGCGGCGAGGGCGAGCTGCGGTCCGGCGATCGACTGCGCGGCGTTCCAGTAGTTGGCGAACTCGGTGGGGGCGACCTGGATGTGCAGCTGGACGGAGGTGCAGGCCGATTCCGGTGCGATGGAGTCCGAGTAGGTCGCCAGCCGCTCCCCCGTCGGCCCGTCGATGTCGAGGTAGATGTCCTCACCCCTGGCCACGAAGATCGAGTCGTTCAGAGCGGTGTAGCGGTTGTTGTCGCTGATCCACTCGCCCGCGAAGTGCTCGGGCATGATCGTCGGGAGGATGCCGATCGGCACGATCCTGGCCCCGACCTCCTGGGCCCGTCGCTCTGCCTCGTTGAGCGAGTCCCGCAGCTCCTGCTCCAGGCCGAGGGCCTCCTCCCCCGGCAGGGGCCGAGGATCGACGTTGAGCTCGATGTTGTACTGGGCGAGCTCGGTCTGGTAGTCCGGGTTCGCGATGTGTTCGAGGACCTCGGCGTTGCCGAAGCGTGGTTGGTAGGCGTCATCGACGAGGTTGAGCTCGATCTCGAGGCCGGTGAGCGGTTTGTCGAACTCGAACTGGCTCGTGGCGAGCATCTGCTCGAACACGTCGAGGTTCTGACGGACCTTCTCGCGGTACCGCTGCCGCTCCTCGCGGGAGAAGCTTTGTGCACTGACTTCGGCTCCCATGACCCGATCCAACCAGAGTGTGGGCGCGCGCGGCAGGCTATCGGGATCCCTCGTGGCCCATCGCCCTGCGCAACACGCGGACGAACCGCGGGGCCGACCCTCCCGGGCGCTGTCGGTGCGCTCTCCTAGCCTGCTGGTATGCGGTTCCTCCACACCTCGGACTGGCACCTGGGCCGGGCCTTCCACCAGGTCGGTCTGCTCGATGCGCAGCGGGGCTATGTCGAGCACCTCATCGAGGTCGTCCGGACCGAGCACGTCGACGCGGTGCTCATCGCCGGAGACGTCTACGACCGGGCCATGCCCTCCCCGGACACGGTGGAGCTGTTCAGCGAGACCCTCGTGCGGCTCGTCGACGCCGGTGCCCAGGTCATCGTCTCGAGCGGCAACCACGACTCGGCCGTCCGCCTGGGGTTCGCCTCGGGTCTGCTCGAGCGGGCGGGCGTCCACGTGCGCACCGGGCTGGGGGACGTGGCTCGACCGGTCGTCGTGCGGGACACAGCCGTCTATCCCATTCCCTACCTCGAGCCCCGCCTCGTCGCACCGATACTGCACTGCTCGCCCACGCATACCGACGTTCTCACGACCGTCCTCGCCATGCTCCCCCCCGCCGGACTCGTGCGCGGCGCCACGACGTCGGTCGTCATGGCCCATACGTTCGTGACCGGGTGCGCGACCACCGACTCCGAACGGGACATCCTGTCCGGGGGGTTGGGCGCCGTCCATCCGGACGTCTTCGCCGGCTACTCCTACGTCGCCCTCGGGCACCTCCACGGTCGCCAGCAGGTTGCGGAGACCACCCGGTACAGCGGATCTCCGGTCGCGATGTCCTTCAGCGAGGTCGGCCACACCAAGGGCAGCCTGCTCGTCGACCTCGACCCGTCGGGTGCTCGTGTCCAGACCGTCGAGGCTCCCGTGCACCGCCGGATCGCCACCTTGCGAGGCGAGCTCGACGAGCTCCTGACCTCGCGCGCTCACGCCCACGCCGAGACCGCCTGGTGTCAGATCACGCTCACCGACGCGCATCGTCCGCTGGGCGCGATGGACCGCCTGCGCTCCCGGTTCCCACACACCCTCGAGCTCCGCTTCGAGCCCAGTGGCGGGTCTTCGCAGCACTCGACCTACACCGCCCGGGTCGCCGCCCGCACGTCGTTGGACGTGTGTTGTGACTTCCTGTCGCACGTCCGTGGCGGAACACCGACCACGAGCGACGAGACCGGCCTCTTCGAAGAGGCCCTCGGACGCTCACGGGAGACCCGGGCGGCGACGCGCGACGAGGGGCAGGTCGGCGCCGCATGAGGCTCCACGCCCTGCGTGTCGCCGGGTTCGGCCCCTTCCCTGACCCGGTCGAGGTCGACTTCGACGCGGTGTGTGCGGCCGGCCTCTTCCTCATCCACGGTGCAACCGGGGCGGGCAAGACGAGCCTGCTCGACGCCGTCTGCTTCGCGATCTTCGCGGATGTCCCCGGCTCCCGGACTCGACGCGGCCTCGTGAGCGACCACGCGCCCGAGGGCACCCGTCCTGTCGTCACCCTCGAGTTCACCTCGGGCGGCCGGAGGTTCCGGATCGAACGGAGTCCCGACTACTCTCGCCCGAAACGCCGCGGCTCGGGCACGACCCGGGTCCCGGCCTCGGTGGTTCTCGCGGAGCGGACCGGGATGGGTTGGCGGCCGCTCTCCACACGGCACGACGAGGTGGCCGACCTGCTAGACCAGGTGCTGGGGATGGGGTTGGCGCAGTTCGCCAAGGTGGTCGTGCTCCCGCAGGGCGACGTCTCGGCGTTCCTCCGCGCCTCGCCCGAAGACCGCCGGGCGCTGCTCGAGCGGCTGTTCGACATCTCCACCTACATCGACGTCGAGGAGTGGCTCGTCCAGGAGCGTCGGCGCACCGCTGCCGTCGTCGAAGAGCTCGCGGCGGCCCTGAGCCGCGAGATCGACCGCCTCGACGACCACGCCCCGGATGCCGGGGAGCAGCCCTGGGGCGAAACGCCCTCGGATCGTCTGCCCGAGCTGCTCGCGACCCTTATCGGTGATCTCGAACGCGAGGTCGGTGATCTGCTCGCCGCCGCCGATGCGGCGACCGGGACTCTCTCCGCAACCGCTCGGGCCGCCGAGGTGGGCAGGACCCTCGCCGCTCACCGCGAGCGCGGTGAGCGTGCCCAGGCGCGGCGCACCGCGGAGCTGGCCCGCTGCGCCCGGATCGAGGAGCTGCGCGTCCAGGTCGCCCGCGCGCTCGCCGCGGACGGTCTCGCAGGCCACCTCGACGGCCTGGAGCACGCCGTGCGTGACGAGGACTCCCACCTCGCCGAGCTCGGCGGGGCAGCCGCGGGGCTCGGTCTGACACCGGAGACGGTTGACGACGGGCTGGTGGCGGAGCTTGTCGACGGCGTGCGCGATGGTGACGCCGTGGTGTCGGAGCTGGCCCACCTCGCCGACGAGCTCGCCCGGGCCGAGGCGCTCCTCGACCGCGCGAGGACGACGGCGACGTCCGCGCTCGCCGTCCTTGACTCCGCGGTGGACCGCGCCGAGCACGCGCAGGCCGAGGTCGTCGGCGTCGGGCAGCGGCTCACCGACCTCGGCGGTATCTCGACGCGGTTGACCTCGGCCACCCAGGAGCGGGCAGCCGTGGGTGAGCGGCTCGGACTGCTCGAGGAGCTGACGTCGCTACGGCGGGCTCGGTCCGAGACGACGTCCACCCTCACTGATGCGCGTGAGCGACTCCTCGGGGCGCAGCAGACCGTCATCGACCTGCGACAGAGGCGACTCGAAGGGATGGCGGGCGAGCTCGCGATGGGCCTGGAGCCCGGTCAGCCGTGCGCCGTCTGCGGAAGCACGGCGCACCCCGATCCGGCATCCGGCGCGTCGGTCGTCGACGCCGAGGAGGTCCTCGCCTGGGAGGCCCGACTGGAGGGCTTCCGCACCGAGGTCGCAGAGCTGGACCGTCGTGCCGCCGCACAACTGGCGCGCGAGGAGTCGCTGCGGGACCGCCTCGGCCCGGAGTCCGAGGCCGATCCGGCGGACCTGCGCCGGCGCAGGGACGAGCTCGCGGCGACGATCGAGGAGGCCGGCCGGGGCATGGACGAGATCGCCACGCTCGAGGAGCGTCTCGACGCCGCCCGCACCGCCGCCGCGGCTGCATCGGCGCGAGTGGCGGAGTCCTCCACCGCCGCGGCCGCCGCCTCCTCCTCGCTGCGCTCGGCGACGACGGCGCGCGACGACCTCGTCGACCGAATCTCGTCGCGAGCAACCGCTCACGACGACTGCCCCTGCGGCGGAGGCGCCGCGGACCACGACGACGTCAAGGCCGTCGTCACCCGGCACCGCTTGTTCGCCGCTGCGGTCGACCGCCTTCGCGTCTGCCACGGCGCCCTCGCGGATGCCCAGGCCCGACGGGCCGATCGGGAGGCGGCCGCCCGCCACGCCGCCGCCGAGCGAGGATTCGACGGCCTGGACGCGGCGCGGACCGCCCGATGGCCCCCCGCGACCCTCGACGGTCACCGGGCCGTGATCGCCGAACACGAGCAGACCCTGGCGGTCACCGAGGCCACACTGACCGACCCGCCCGTCAGCGTCGCTCTCACGGTCGACCCACCCGATCTGGACGCCCTCGAGCGGGCCGAAACACGGGCCCGGCGACTCGTGCGCGAAGCCCAGGCCGCGCATACGGCGGCCGAGACCCGGCTCGGCGTCCTGCGCTCGATTCTGGGTCCTCTCGCGGTGCTCACCGACCGGCTGAACTCGGCCCGCACCCGGGCCGCCGAGGTCAAGGACCTGGCGGATGCCGTATCGGGTGTCGGCGGCGGAAACACCTTGCGGATGCGGCTCTCGTCGTACGTCCTGGCGGCTCGGCTCGAGAAGGTCGTCGCGCTGGCCAACGAGCGCCTGATCCGCATGGATGCCGGGCGCTATCTCCTCGAGCACAGTGACGACCGGGTCGCGGGCTCCGGCCGGAGCGGTCTGGATCTTCGGGTGCTCGACCAGTGGACCGGACGGGCCCGTGCCACGTCGTCGTTGTCGGGGGGCGAGTCCTTCATGGTCTCGCTCGCGCTCGCGCTGGGACTGGCCGATGCCGTGCGCGAGGAGAGCGGTGGTGTCGACCTCGGCACGCTCTTCGTCGACGAGGGGTTCGGCAGCCTCGACGACGAGTCGCTCGAGCAGGTCCTCGGCGTGCTCGACGGACTACGCGAGGGAGGCCGCGCCGTCGGCGTGGTCTCACACGTGGGCGACCTTCGCTCCCGCATCACCCATCAGGTGGTGGTGACCAAAACCGCCACGGGCTCCGCGGTCGAGGTGCGCGCCGGGGCGTGATTCGTCTGCCGTGCGGTCGATCGCGGTCGACGTGGCGGGTGTCAGTCCTCGAAGGCTTCCGGGGACGGGCAGGAGCAGACCAGGTGCCGGTCGCCGTAGGCGCCGTCGATGCGTCCGACGGGCGGCCAGTACTTGTCCGTGCTGGAGACCCCGGCCGGGAAGGCCGCCGACCCTCGGTCGTAGGGATGCTCCCACTCGCCGGCGAGGCTCGCGCTCGTGTGCGGCGCATGGCGCAGCACGCTGTCGGCGACCGCGACCTCACCGCGCTCCACCGCCGCGATCTCTGCGCGGATCGCGATCATGGCGTCGCAGAAGCGATCCAGCTCACCGAGGTCCTCGCTCTCGGTCGGCTCCACCATCAGCGTGCCCGCGACCGGGAAGGACATGGTGGGGGCGTGGAACCCGTAGTCGATGAGCCGCTTGGCGATGTCGTCGACGGTCACGCCGCTCGCCTTCGTGAGAGGCCGGACATCGAGGATGCACTCGTGGGCGACGAGCCCGTGGGCCCCGGTGTACAGGATCGGGTAGGCGTCGGCCAGTCGCGTCGCGATGTAGTTGGCGCCGAGAACAGCGACCTGGCTCGCCTTGCGCAGACCGTCGGCACCCATGAGGCGGATGTAGGTCCACGAGATGGGCAGGATGCTCGCCGAACCGAACGGAGCCGCGGCGACCGGACCCACTCCGGATGATGGGCCGTCGCCGGTGAGCGGATGGTTGGGAAGGAACGGGGCGAGGTGCTCACGCACGCCGACCGGCCCGACGCCGGGTCCTCCGCCTCCGTGAGGGATGCAGAACGTCTTGTGCAGATTCAGGTGCGAGACGTCCGCGCCGAACCGACCGGGACGCGCCAGCCCGACCAGCGCGTTGAGGTTGGCACCGTCCACGTAGACCTGGCCGCCGGCGGAGTGCACCTTCTCGCAGAGCTCGGTGATGGTGTCCTCGAAGACGCCATGGGTCGACGGATACGTCACCATGATCGCGGCAAGCCGATCCCCGTGGGTCTCGATCTTCGCTTCCAGATCGGCGAGGTCGATGTCACCGCCGGGTCCGGTCGCGACGACGACGACGCGGAGGCCGGCCATGACGGCACTGGCCGCGTTCGTCCCGTGTGCACTGGCGGGGATGAGGCAGACGTCGCGCCCGTCGTCACCGTTGGCTCGGTGATATGCACGGATGGCCATCAGTCCGGCAAGCTCGCCCTGGCTGCCCGCGTTGGGCTGCAGACTGACGGCGTCGTAGCCGGTGATCTCGCAGAGCCACGCCTCGAGCTCGGCGATGAGGCGTCGGATGCCGGCGCTGTGCTCGCGTGGGGCGAACGGGTGGAGGTGGGCGAACTCCGGCCACGTGATCGGGATCATCTCGGTGGTCGCGTTGAGCTTCATCGTGCACGAGCCGAGCGGGATCATGCCGCGGTCGAGGGCGAAGTCGCGGTCGCAGAGGCGCCGCAGGTACCGCAGCATCGCGGTCTCGCTCCGGTACGAGTGGAAGGTGGGGTGGGTGAGATAGTCACCCACCCGGGCCAGGGGTCCCCCCATGGCGACAGGAGCAGCCTCGGGCTCGGCGTCCACCCCGAAGGCCTGAGCCACCGACCTCAGGTGCTCGTCGGTCGTTGTCTCGTCCACGCTGAGCCGGATCTCGTCGGCATCTGCGCGCCAGACGGTGATCCCCCGCTCGAGGGCGGCGGCCACGATGTCGTCCGCCCGTCCGGGGACGCTGACCGTGAGGGTGTCGAAGAACGACCCCTCCCTCACGGCCTGTCCGCCCCTCCGCAGCGAGTCGGCCAGCGCCTCCGCCTTGCCGTGAACCGTCTCGGCGATGTGCCGCAGCCCGTCGGGTCCGTGATACACCGCATACATGGCGGCGATCACGGCGAGGAGGACCTGTGCGGTGCAGATGTTCGACGTGGCCCGCTCCCGCCTGATGTGCTGCTCACGGGTCTGCAGGGCGAGTCGATAGGCGGGCGCGCCGGCGCTGTCCACCGAGACGCCGACCAGGCGCCCCGGCATCGTGCGCTCCAGACCGGCGCGGACGCTCATGTACCCCGCGTGTGGACCACCGAAGCCCATGGGCACACCGAACCGTTGGGTACTGCCCACGGCGACGTCCGCCCCCCACTCCCCCGGCGGCGTCAGGAGCGTCAGGGCGAGCAGGTCGCATGCGGCCGTGACGAGGGCGCCTGCCGCGTGTGCCGCACCCGCCAGCGCGGACCAGTCATGGATCAGCCCGTCGGCCGAGGGGTACTGCACGATCAGACCGAAGACGTCGTGCCCGTCGGCTGCCGACCGCAGCGCGGCCTCGTCGCCCACCGTCGAGAGGTCGGCCACCAGGACAGTCAACCCGAGCGCCCTGGCGCGGGTCTCGATGACGGCTCGCGTCTGCGGGAACAGCTCGGCGTCGAGCAGGAGGACCGCCTCGTCGGCCAGCTTGCTCCCGCGGCGCATGAGCGTCATCGCCTCCGCCGCCGCCGTGCCCTCATCGAGGAGGGATGCTCCGGCGGTCGGCAGTCCCGTGAGATCCGAGACGACGGTCTGGAAGTTCAGGAGCGCTTCGAGACGGCCTTGGGAGATCTCAGGCTGGTATGGGGTGTAGGCGGTGTACCAGCCCGGGCTCTCGAGGACGTTGCGTTGGATGACCGGCGGCAGGATCGTCCCGTAGTACCCCATCCCGATCATCGAGGTCGTGATCCGGGTCTCCCGCGCGAACGAGCGCAGCTCGTCGAGCACCGCATGCTCCGACCGTGCCGCCTCGATCGTCAGATGCGGTTCATCGGCGATCCGGGCAGGAACTGCGGCGTCGGTCAGGGCGTCGAGGGTCGGGAAGCCGACGCGCTCGAGCATGACCGCGAGGTCGGCGTCCCGAGGTCCGATATGCCGGTCGGCGAATGCGGGCACGGGACGGTCGGTCGCTGCGGAGGTGGTCACAGAGGCACTCCTGCTGTCGCAAGGCGCTCGGCGAGCGCGCGGGGGTATGCCTCCCCATCTGTCACCCGTCGGTGGACTCCAGAGGTGCCTGACCCGTGCGGTCCCTTGCGCCTGAGAGGTTCCGGGGAGGTTTGCCCCTTCGGCGCCCCGGTCATGACCGAGGTCTCTCCCACACGGTGTGAGCAGCGGGCATCAGGGTACCGCACGTCCTGTCCCGCCGTCGGTCGGTCGTGGGCACGTCGTCCGGTGCACGGCGCGCCGTGGCATGACAAGACCGGTCTCAGGCGAGCCTGGCCGCCCGCCGCGCGCTGAGCTCGTCCCCCGGGTGCGCTGGAGGCGCATCGTCCTCGGGGCGCTCGCTGGGGAGCTCGGCGAGCTCCCCCTCGACCTCGCGCCACACCTTGCCGAGAGCGATCCCGAAGACTCCCTGTCCCCCTGCAAGAAGGTCGACGATCTCGTCCGCGGAGGTGCATTCGTAGACCGTCGCGCCGTCACTCATGAGGGTGATGCCCGACAGTTCCTCGACTCCCGCCTGACGGAGTGAGGTGATGGCCAGCCGGATCTGTTGGAGCGACACCCCGGTGTCGAGGAGCCGCTTGACGACCTTGAGGACCAGGATGTCGCGGAAGCCGTACAACCGCTGGCTTCCCGACCCCTTCGCCGACCGGACACTCGGCTCGACCAGCCCGGTGCGGGCCCAGTAGTCGAGCTGTCGGTAGGTGATCCCCGCGGCCTTGCAGGCCGCCGGGCCCCGGTAGCCGGTCTCCTCGCTGAGCTCGGTGCCGCCGGCATCGAAGAGGACGCCCTGGGAGCCCACCGGAACCGTGGTAGGACGTGTCGGCTGCTCTGCCGTGCTCATCGGGGCTCCTCATCGGTCACACATGTCACACCTGTCACAGTGCTGTCTGTCCCAGACGGTACGGCCAGCCTCGCCATGGCGTCAATCATCCACGCGGAGCGTCGTCGGACTCACTGCCGGGCTGGTCCTCGTCCCCCGCATGCTCGACGAAGTCCTCAGGAGTCACCGACTCGAGGAAGTCCTTGAACGCCTCGACGTCGTCCTCCTGCTCCTCGGGCATGTGAACCCCGGCGTCGTCGAGGACGGACTGGCTGCCGAGGACCGGCGCACCGACGCGTAGTGCGATCGCAATCGCATCCGATGGGCGCGCGGAGATCTCGACCCCTCCGTCGATGACCAACGTCGCGAAGAAGACCCCGTCGACGAGGTCGTCGATGCGCACCGCCGACACCTCGTGTCCGAGCTCGGCGAGGACGTTGACGATCAGGTCGTGCGTCAACGGTCGGGGCGGTTCCACACCCTGCTGGACGTACGCGATCGCCGTGGCCTCCGCCGCGCCGATCCAGATGGGCAGGTACCTGTCGCCGTCACGCTCGCGCAGCAGGACGATCGGTTGGTTCGTCGGCATCTCCACGCGGACGCCCATGACCTCCAACGGCTTCATCCCTCCACGGTACTCCCCTCCTGCCCCGTGGAGAGCACGCCGCCGAGGCCCTTGCTCACGAGAGCGGCATGGATGGTCTGTAGGTGGCGGGCGATCTGTCCGGCCCGCGCCTGGCGGCCCCCTCGGCCGCTCGGCGCGAGCATCTGCTCGATGAGACCGACCTCCCGGTCCGCGGTCGCTTTGAACGGCCGTAGGTGCCGCGGCTCGAGCCCGAACTGCTGCAGCCACACGACCGCCTCGAGGATCTGGAGGTCCTCAGCCGTGAATCGTCCGCTCACGTCGCCCCCGAGGACACCCATATCCACGAGCGACGCCACAAGGGAGGCATCGGCATCGGCGGCGTCGGCCAGATCGTCGGCGGTCAGACGCAGCGGCCGGGGCGGCGGCACCGGGGTCGCGGTCGACTCACCACGGTCCAGCGTCTCAAGGGCCTCCCGAATCACCCGCAGGGGCCAGAAATGGTCGCGCTGCGCTGCGAGGATGTAGCGGAGCCGTTCGACGTCGCGGTCCGAGTAGGTCCGGTAGCCGGAGCCCGTCCGGGTGGGTGTGAGGAGTCCCTCCGCCTCGAGGAAGCGGACCTTGGACACCGAGAGGTCCGGGAACTCCGGACTCAGGCGGGCGATGACCTTCCCGATGGTCAGTCGCGTCGTCGACGCGGCCCGAGCGGGTCTAGGAGTCGGCCCGGCCGGCATAGAAGACCAGGCGGAACTTGCCGATCTGGACCTCGTCGCCGGTGTGCAGGACGGCCTCGTCGATGCGCTCGCGGTTGACGTAGGTGCCGTTGAGGGAGCCGACGTCCCGAACGGAGAACGAGTCCCCCTCCCGGGTGAAGACCGCGTGCTTGCGCGAGACCGTCACGTCGTCGAGGAAGATGTCGGAGTCCGGGTGGCGTCCGGAGGACACCGAGGCGTCGTCGAGAAGGAACCGCGCGCCGGTGTTCGGGCCCCGCAACACGACGAGCAGCGCGGTGCCCGGTCGCAACGCGTCGACGGTGGCCTGGTCGGCCCGGGTCAGGACGTGGTCCGACTCCGTCGCCTCGATGTCTGCTCCCCCCACACTCGGGAACCGCATCGTCGTCGACTCGCGCGACTCGGTCATCGGGCTGTCCTCAGCCCCGGGCTTATCACTCATCTCGTCCTCCACTGAAGCATCGTAGACGTTGACCTGGACATTCGGCTCGTTAGTCGAGAATCGCCGAGTAACCCTCGGCGTCGAGCATCGCCGCTGGGGCGGCTCCGTCCGAGAGTCGCAGGTCGTACATCCATCCCTCACCGTACGGGTCCGTGTTCACCGACTCCGGGGTCGAGTCGAGTGTCTCGTTGACGGCGACGATCTCGCCGTCTGCCGGGGCGTAGAGGTCGCTCACGGACTTCGTCGACTCGACCTCCCCACACGCCTCGCCGGCGCTGACCCTCGCACCGACGGCCGGGAGGCTGACGAAGACGACGTCGCCGAGCGCCTCGGCGGCGTAGGCGGTGATTCCCACGCGCACGACACCGTCGCCCTGCTCCTTGACCCATTCGTGCTCAGCCGTGTATCGCAGGTCGGCGGGGATCTCACTCATCACTGCTCCTTGCTGTCGAGGGTGCCATGCGCATGCGGGCGGGGATGACTCACGAGCGCGCCCGCGAGGTGGCGGTCGGCTGCATGGTCACGACGTGGGGCTCGGGACGGGCCGAGCGTACTGAGGGGTGGTGGGGCTGTGCAACGAGGTGATGTCGAGGCTATCGCGCTGGTCGATGGTGGCGTCGGCGTTCAGTCGTCGAACCGACTCGCGAACACCGCCCGGGATGTCCATCGCCGCTGCCATGGTGGGCGGGTCTCCGATCGCGCGGATGACGTATGGGGGGCGGATCGGCTGTCCGGAGACAGTGACTCCGTCGTCGAGATCGGTGAAGTACGTCGATGCGACGACCCGGACACCGTTGATCTCGACGGCCTCGGCGCCGGCATCGCGAAGCTCCTGCAGGGTGTCGAGCAGGAGTGCGGCGCTGACCTGGCGCTCGGGATCGGTGACGGTGAGGACGATCCCGGGACCCGTGGCGGCGACCGTTCCGGAGAGCACTTGAATGGAGTCCAGACGCGCCTGTGCCGCAGCGCGAGCCTCCTCGGATGTGGCACCGGCCGCGAGCTGACTGCGGGTCTGCTCAAGCTCACGGATCTCCCCGGACAGGCGGGAGTTCTCCTGCGTCACGTTGTCGAGGATGCGGACCAGCTCCTCCTCGCGGAGGTTGGCCAGGCCTTCGAGGTCGGTCTGCCGGACCTGTGCCGCGATCGCGAAGCCGAGGGCGAGGGCCAGGAGACCGACGATCACATTCGCCCGCGTCGCACGCGGACGGCCCATCAGCCCGAGGCGCCGCCAGGCCGCCCACCCGGTCACCGACCCACGCACCGGGGTCTCACCGTCACCCGGCTCAGAAGAAGGGGGGGACACGGCGCCGTCGGGGTCGGCGTCGGTTCTGTCCCTGCGGGTGTCGCTGTCGCCGCCGGGCCCTTCTGCGTCGGGCAGCTCGTCAGGCATGGGGTCGTCGGGCATGGGGTCGTCAGGCATGGAGTCGTCAGGCATGGAACAGATGACGTCGGATCGACGCGACGTTGGAGAAGATCCGGATTCCGAGCACGACAACGACCCCGGTCGACAGCTGCGAGCCGACGCCGAGCTGGTCACCGATGAAGACGATCAAGGCGGCCACCACGACATTGGAGAGGAAGCTGATGACGAAGACCTTGTCGTCGAAGATGCCGTCGAGGACGGCGCGAATGGCTCCGAAGACGGCGTCGAGGGCTGCGATCACGGCGATGGGCAGGTACGGCTGCATCCACACCGGCACGCTCGGGTCGAGGACCAGCCCGATGATCAGCCCGACGATCAGGGCGATGGCAGGGATCACTGCTCGGCTCCCGCAGGCCGGGGTGCGGCGTTCTCCACCCGCAGCGCGGACGCGCTGTCCATCGTGATCTCCTCCTCGGTGAGCACATTCGCCCTGATGCCGAAATTGTCGCTCAGCGCCTTCAGGTACGCGCCACCGTCGCCGGCGGTGAACTGTGATTCCAGCCGGTCGGGGTCGCCGATGGCCCTGATGACATACGGCCGGGGCAGTGGCCGGTAGTTGACGAGGATGGCCTCGCCGGCGAACCGGATGGCCGAACGGCTCGTCAGCCGTTGGCCATTGACATCGATCGCTTCTGCGCCCGCCGCCCAGAGGGCGTTGACGACGATCTGGAGGTCGCGGGAGAGCACGCGCCCCTCATTGCGAGCAGCCGGGTCGGTCGACTCGTCGAACGGTGCGTCGTCGACCGTGATGACCAGGCCCGGGCCCTGGACCGGAACAGCGCCGACGGTCGAGAGCAGATCTGAGGTGATGCCCGCGGCGGCCGGCCCGGCCGTGTCGCGCAGGATCTGTTCCTGGGCGAGAGCGACCTCCGACTGCAGTTCGCTGACGCGGGCGGCGTTCGCGTCAGCACGGTCCTGTCGCGCCTCGATCTGCTCGATCAGATCGGCTCGCGCCGCACTGCGCTCGGTCTCACGTGCACCGAGCGTGCGCGCCGAGACGCCGAAGACGAGTCCGATCACGAGCAGGGTGACGACGACGAGACCGCTCGACGGACGAGGTGCGGTGGAGGCGCCCTCCCGAGCACGCCGTTGAGCGGCGGCCGCGTACCCCGGGTCGATCGGGCGCTCGAGGAGCTCGTTGATGAGCGACATCGACGCGTCGCGTGGTCTTTTCCCGGTGCCGACGCTCATGCCGCATGCCCCGCTGCCGCCGCCCGCGCTCGGTACTCTCGCAGGTCGCGGAGCTGGAGCACGTAGATGTATGCGGCGAGCCAGTACAGCGCGGTCCCCCACCAGACGAACGCCCACCCGAGCGGCTCGGCCCAGGCCTGGAGCGGCTCGCTCACCTGCGCCAGCAACAGCACGGGGAAGGCATAGAGCAGGTTGAAGGTCGCTGCCTTCCCGACGAAGTGGACCGGAAGCCCGATCTGCCCCAACGACCGCACGCGGAGCACGACCACCGCCATGAAGACCTCGCGCGCGACGAGGATGGCCACCAACCACCACGGGATGATGTCGCGCCACGCGAGCCCGAGAATGGTCGTGAGGATGTAGAGCCGGTCTGCGATCGGGTCGAGGAGCTGGCCGAGCCGGGACTCCAGGCCCATGGACCTCGCGATCTTGCCGTCGAGGTAGTCGGTCGCCCCCGAGAGGGCCAGCACGACCAGGGCCAGCACATCGCGTTCGCTGAGGATGGCCCAGAGGAAGACGGGGACCCCGATCAGGCGCACCACGCTGAGCACATTGGGCACGGTCAGGACGCGGTCGGAGACCAGCCCCGCCGCACCGTGCTCCCCGGTCTCGCGTGCCACCACGCCATCACTGTATGCGAGAGGCACCCGGGGCAGCGGCTCGCACGCCGCGGACGCCCGATACCCTCCTCCGATATGCGGATCCTCGGCGCCGACCTCGCGACCAACCGCCTCCGCACCAGCGTGAAGTGGCGGGCCTTCCCACGCGATGTCCTCCCCCTGTGGGTGGCCGAGATGGATGCGGTGCTCGCTCCCCCGGTCGTCGCGGAGGTCACTGCACTGATCGCGCGCGGCGACACCGGGTACGCCTGGCCCGAGCCCTATGTCGAGTCGTTCGCGGCCTTCGCCGACCACAGGTGGCAGTGGTCGGTCGACTCCGCAGACGTCCGTGTCGTCGCCGACGTCATGGTGGGCATGGAAGAGCTGACCCGCATCCTGCTGCCCGACGGCGGTCGCGTCATCGTCGACGACCCGGTCTACGACGCGTTCGCCCTCCACGCCGCGGCGATCCTCCGCGATCTGGGGCAGGTTCCGCTCACCGCCGCGAACCGGCTCGACCTCGACGCCCTCGAGGCGGCCTTCGCCACGAGCGCGCGCGACGGCGTCCCCTCGGTGTACTGGCTGTGCAACCCCCAGAACCCGACCGGAACCGTTCCGACCCGCGCCGAGCTCGAGGAGCTGCGCGACGTCGCGGCGCGCCACGATGTGCGCGTTCTGAGCGACGAGATCCATGCTCCCCTGTGCATCGACGATGATGCGTTCACCCCGTATCTGAGCGTCGACCCGCGAGGACTCACGGCGACCTCGCCGTCCAAGGCGTTCAACCTCGCCGGGCTCAAAGCCGGACTCGTCACCGCCGGACCGGAGGCCCGAGACGTCCTGGGTCGGCTGCACCCCGTGGTCTCCTATGCCGCCAGTCACGTGGCCGTCCGCGCTCACACCGCCGCCTACCGCGACGGCGGACCCTGGCTCGACGAGGTCCGCGGCGAGCTCTCAGAGAACCGCGCGCTGGTGCGCCGGCTCCTCGACACACGGCTGCCCCAGGTGCGGTGGGCGGCGCCCCAGGCAACCTACCTGGCCTGGCTCGACGTCGGCGGGCTCGGTCTGGGGAGCCGACCCGCGCATACTCTCGTGTCCACCGCGCGGGTCGCCCTCGGCGAGGGGACCAACTACGGACCCTCGGGGGTGGGGCATGTGCGGCTCAACCTCGCCACCTCGCCTGGGATCCTCACCGAGGCCGTCGACCGGATCACCGGTGCGCTGGAGGCGCGCACCGGCTGAGTCTCGCTCAGACGTTCCGGCGGTACTGGCCACCGATCTCGAAGAACGCCTCGCTGATCTGTCCGAGCGAGCAGTAGCGGACGGCGTCCATGAGCGCCTCGAAGACGTTTCCGCCGGAGGTCGCCGTCACGCGCAGACGCTCGAGTGCCGCGGGAGCCTCCTCGCGGTTGCGCTCGTGGAACGCCTCGAGCCGGGCCAGCTGGGACTGCTTCTCGTCCTCGGTGCCGCGCGCCAGCTCGACCTCGGTTGGGGCACCCCCGGCATCGTCGGCCAAGAACGTGTTGACGCCCACGATGGGCAGCGACCCGTCGTGCTTGCGCTGCTCGTAGAGCATCGACTCGTCCTGGATCCGGCCCCGCTGGTAGCCGGTCTCCATCGCCCCAAGGACACCGCCCCGCTCGGCGATGCGGTCGAACTCCTGCAGGACCGCCTCCTCGACGAGATCGGTCAGCTGTTCGACGATGAACGACCCCTGCAAGGGGTTCTCGTTCATCGAGAGGCCCCATTCGGCGTCGATGATCATCTGGATCGCCAGGGCCCGGCGCACCGAGTGCGCACTCGGAGTCGTGATGGCCTCGTCGTACGCGTTGGTGTGGAGCGAGTTCGCGTTGTCGTACAGCGCGCACAGGGCCTGCAACGTCGTGCGAATGTCGTTGAAGTCCATCTCCTGGGCGTGCAGCGAGCGACCCGACGTCTGGACGTGGTACTTCAGCTTCTGCGAGCGGTCGTTCGCGCCGTACCGCTCCCGCATGGCGACGGCCCAGATCCGGCGAGCCACCCGGCCGATCACGGTGTACTCGGCATCCATGCCGTTGGAGAAGAAGAACGACAGGTTGGGGGCGAAGTCGTCGATGTCCATCCCTCGTGCGAGGTAGGCCTCGACATAGGTGAAGCCGTTGGCGAGAGTGAAGGCGAGCTGACTGATGGGGTTCGCCCCAGCCTCGGCGATGTGGTACCCGCTGATGGAGACAGAGTAGAAGTTGCGCACCTGGTGCTCGATGAACCACTCCTGGATGTCCGCCATCGCCCGCAGGGCGAACTCGGTGGAGAAGATGCACGTGTTCTGTCCCTGGTCTTCCTTGAGGATGTCGGCCTGAACGGTGCCGCGGACCGAGGACAGGGTGCGCGCTCGGATCTCGTCCCGCTCCGCCTCGTCGGGGTCGCGCCCCTCCTCGGCCCGGAACGCGTCCAGCTGCTGGTCGATCGCGGTGTTGAGGAACATCGCGAGGATCGTCGGGGCCGGACCGTTGATGGTCATCGAGACACTCGTCGTCGGAGCGACGAGGTCGAAGCCCGCGTAGAGGTCCTTCATGTCGTCGAGCGTCGCGACGGACACTCCCGAGGTCCCGACCTTGCCGTAGACGTCCGGACGGGGCGAGGGATTCCGGCCGTAGAGGGTCACCGAGTCGAACGCGGTCGAGAGCCGAGTCGCCGGCTGACCCTGGGAGAGCAGGTGGAATCGCCGGTTGGTGCGGTGCGGGTCACCCTCACCCGCGAACATGCGCGCCGGGGCCTCGCCGCTCCTCTTGAAGGGAAAGACACCCGCCGTGAACGGGAAGAAGCCCGGCAGGTTCTCCGAGCGGAGGAACCGCAGCAGCTCGCCCTGGTCCGCGTCCCGCGGAAGGGCGACCCTCGGCACGTGGTTGCCGCTCAACGTCTCCCTCGTGAGAGGGGTGTGGATCTCTCGACCTCGCACGACATACACCTGTTCATCCCCGGTGTAGCGCTCCCGGATCTGTGGCCACGACGCGAGCAGTGCGCCGGCCGGGCCCAACGTCTGCTCGCGCTCGGCCCGCATCCGGTCCAGGGCCTCGGGAGCCGCGGCACCGAGCAGGTCCGCCGTCGTCGCCAGGTGCTGCGCCTCGCGCGCCACTCCCACGAGGCGACTCGTCTCGGCGTGGTAGCCCCGGACGGTCTCGGAGATCTCGGCGAGGTACCGCTCGCGCCCGCGCGGCAGAACGCTGGTCAGGCCGGTCGAGACCCGGGTGTCAACGGTGGGCAGATGTCCGTCGAAGTCGCGCAGACCATGGCGCCCGAGCTCCGATCGCAGCGCGTGGTAGAGGGCGGTGACTCCGTCGTCGTCGAAGCGGGCCGCGCTCGTGCCGAACACCGGCATGTCCTGCCACGAGGAGCCGAAGGCCTCGCGGTTGCGCACCATCTGTCGGGCCACGTCCCGACGGGCATCCTCGGCACCGCGGCGCTCGTACTTGTTGATCGCGACCACGTCGGCGAAGTCGAGCATGTCGATCTTCTCGAGCTGACTGGCCGCGCCGTACTCGGGTGTCATGACATAGAGGCTGACGTCGACGTGCTCGGTGATCGCGGCGTCCCCCTGTCCGATGCCGGGCGTCTCGACGATGATCAGGTCGTAGCCGGCCGCGCGGCAGGCCGCGGTGACGTCGTCGAGGGCCGGGGGTAGCACCCCGCCCGTCGAGCGGGTGGCCAGGCTACGGAAGTAGACGGTCCCCTCGCTGATGGAGTTCATCCGAATGCGGTCGCCGAGGAGTGCACCTCCTCCGCGCCGCCGTGTGGGGTCCACGGCGACGACGGCCACGCGGAGCTTGTCCTCGCTGTCCCGCCGGAGCCGACGAACGAGCTCGTCCGTGAGGGACGACTTGCCCGAGCCGCCCGTTCCGGTGATCCCGAGCACGGGCGCGTGATGTCGCTGCGCCGCCGACCGCAGCCTGCTCAGGTCGTCCTCGGCGAGAGAGCCGGCCTCGAGTGCGGTGATCACCCGCGCCAGAGCACGCTCCTCGCCGGCCAGGAGCGCCTCCACAGGCGCCGGCTCGGCGGCGAGGTCGACGTCGCAGTCGGCGATGAGCCGGTTGATCATGCCGGGCAGGCCGAGGCGCTGCCCGTCCTGCGGACTGAAGATGTGGACCCCTCGTTCGCGCAGCAGGTCGATCTCGGAGGGGACGATGACGCCCCCTCCACCGCCGTAGACACGGACGTGTCCGGCGCCGCGTTCGCGGAGCCGGTCGACGAGATAGCTGAAGTACTCGACGTGCCCGCCCTGGTAGGACGAGACGGCCACGCCCTGGACGTCCTCCTGGATCGCCGCGGTGACGATCTCGTCGACGCTCCGGTCGTGACCCAGATGGACGACCTCGGCCCCTTGAGTCTGCAGCAGCCTCCGCATGATGTTGATCGCGGCGTCGTGACCGTCGAAGAGACTCGCCGCCGTGACGAAGCGCACGGGGTGACGGGGGACGTGGAGGTCAGCGTTGGCCATGCTGCCAGAGTAGCCGCGAAGATCATAGGACGTCCAACTATCGGATGATCGATCTCTGCCGCATAGACTGACGATCATGACGCGGCGCGAGCTCCCCCTCGACCCGATCCGGGAGGCGGAACGGCTGTGGACCGAGCACGGGTGGCCGGATTCTGCCCCGGGCATGGCAGCCGTGACCTCACTGATGCGCGCCCACCAGCTGGTCCTCTCCCGCGTCGAGGCGGTCCTCAGGCCGCTCGACGTGACGTTCGCACGCTACGAGGTGCTCATGCTTCTCGTGTTCTCCCGTCGCGGAACGCTGCCGATGAGCCGCATCGGCACCCGACTTCAGGTCCACCAGACGAGCGTCACGAACGCCGTGGACCGGTTGGAGCGCGCGGGACTGGTGCGACGGGTGCCTCATCCGTCGGACCGGCGGACCACACTCATCGAGATCACGCGGGCCGGGCGTGAGGTGGCCGACACCGCTACGCAGCGGCTCAACGAGACCGTGTTCGCGAACCCCGGACTCACGCGACGCGATACCACGACGCTCGTCGACATCCTGGCGCGGCTGCGGCGGCAGGCCGGGGACTTCGGCTGACCGTTGACCTCCGGCCGGTGCTCGGCCCATCCGCGCACGCTGTCCCCAGTGGAGGACGCGAAGCGCCTAGCTGCGGGCCTGGTGCGCCGCCTCGAGCAGCGCCATGAGGTACCGCTCGGTGATCCGGTCTTGGATCCTGGAGTTGAGGGGCCCTCCGGCCAGGGCCAGCAGGGACGCTCGCCGTGTGAAAGACCGGACGGTGAAGGTGACGACGTCACTGTCGTCGATGTCGACGAGGAACGCCTGCTCGCCCCGCTCCGGGTGACCCTGGAGCGTCCCGTAGGCGAAGCCGCGCCGGTCCGGCTCGTCGACGACGGCGACGACCCGGTTGGCTCCGTCGACGTGCAGCGGACCGACCGTCAACCGGACCACGGCGACCTCATCGGGCTCGGCCCTCTCCTCGGAGGCGAGGACGGTCAGACCGGCCCCTCGGTGGATCTGCCAGGACATCACCGCGTCCGCGGCGCGGTCGAACGCCTCGCGGCCCTTTCCGACCCTCACCCGGCGCTCGCTGTGCCGATAACCCTGGGGCATCTCCGCGTCCAGCGTGGCGCCGACCTCCGGATAGCTCAGCCGGGCGTCCAGAGCACGGCGGACCTCGACTGGCAGGTGGGTGGTCACCTCCACATGCTACGCACACGTGGTCGGGGTGCGGTGTGGGGTGGGTGGGCCTCGGATGCCCTCGTCAGGAGAGCGCCTTCTCCTTCAGGCGCTGGAACTCCTCGGTCGTGATGGCCCCGGCGTCCAACATCGACTTGGCCTGGGCGATCTGGTCCGCGGGCGTTGCCGAACCGGCGACCTGCTTGATGTAGGCGTCCTGCTGCTCACGCATCCGTTCGACGCTGCGAGCCTGTCGCTCGGCCATGCCGCCACCTTTGACGATGAGGTAGACGAGCGCCGTCAGGAACGGAAGGAAGATCAGTGCGGCGATCCACAGCGCCTTCTGGATCCCCGAGGACTCCGGGTCCCGGAACAGGTCGGCGATGATGCTGAACATGACCATGAGATAGGCCACGAAGGCGAAGCTGATCAGAATGAACCACACGATGTCCCAGAACGACACTGTCGAACTCCTCTGCTCGATTCCCGGTCGGTGTCAGTGTGCGGTCTTCGACGGCGGACCGCCTCACCTGAAACGGGTGTCCACGCTCGAAGAGACGGGCGATCGGCCGTCACTGCTCAGGGCGCCGGTGGTGGATCGGCGAGCAGGCTTCTGAGCGGACGAAGCCCCACAAGCAGGCCGTACCGGTCGTAGTAGGCGAACATCGCCGACAGCCAGGTCCGCTCGCGGTCGTCCAGGCCGTCCATCGTCCCGCCGTCCGGCACACGCTCGGCCGTCACGCCGGCCTCAGCTGCGAGGTCGGCGACCGATGCCTGTCGGGTGGCCAGCTCGTAGGTCGCTCCCGCGTGTCCCGGCTCCACCAGAACCGTGGCCGCAGCGCGGCCCAGGTCGACCAGGTCGAGGAACCCGAAGCGCCGGTCGACCCGGTAGGGCACCCGGACCGGTCGGGACAGGTCCAGGTTCTGCAGGTACGCGCCGGGCTGGAGGATCGTCCATCGCAGGCCGCTACGGCGGACGAGGTCCTCGCCGACCGCCTTGCCGAGATGGTGCGGCATGTCCGGCGCGTACGGTGATGCGACCGAGTGATAGACCACCCGGCCGACGCCCGCCTCTCGAAAGGCATCCAGAGCCGCTCGCACGTAGGCGGGCTCGTCGGGATGGAGGTTGGGTGCGATCAGGTATGCGACGGTGCAGTCCTGCAGGGCCGTCACCAGGTGTGGCCAGTCGGCCCTGCCGAGGCTCGTCGACGGCGCGCCGCGCTCCGCGAGGCCTGCCGAGACGGCTTGCCCGGTCTTGCCGTGGCCGCCGATGATCGCGATACGCATCGGTGCATTGTCGCACCGGCCCGGGTGGCTCAGTCCGGCTCGGTGTTTCCGGGTCGGGCGTCCTCGGGTGCGGTCTCCTCGGGTCGGGTGTCCTCCTCCGCCCGGACGAGTACCGCGACGGTCTCGCCACTCCCGCCCAACAGCTCGAGGCGGTCAGCGCCGATCCGGAAGGCCGCGGTCGCGGAGAGGGCGGCGAAGAAGCGGCTCTCCTCGGACATCGCGGTGGCCGGACCGGCCATTCGCGTCGCGGCCACCCCACCGAAGGTCAGCGAGACCTCCCCGTCCGTCTCGTACGTGCCGCGGAACCGGTTGACTCCTCCGGTCCCGAAGATCGCGCCACCGGCGAAGGTCAGCACTGGTACCGCACGTGCATCGGCAGACACCTGGGCGTCGGACGGCATGGTGACGGACTCGAGGATCCAGCGGCCGTCGAGGTGCGACGGAGAATCTTCCGACGCCATGCCGCTGTCCGTCACGTCGCCGGCCACCTCAGGCCTCCTCACGGGGAGCCGCCCAGGTGCGCGGGACGTCGGCCCCGCCCTCCTCCGAGACTCGGGCGCCCATCTTGACGTAGGTGGCACGCGGCATCACCTTGCCGGCGACCAGTGCCTGTCCCTGGCGGAACGAGGTCGCCCCCGCCATCAGTCCTTCGGGCACGAAGGAGAACACGCGACTGAGGTCGGCGACGTCGGCGCGGGAGTTCATCCTCATGAGCAGCAGGTTGTCACACTGGGACACGACATTCTCGTGAACCTTGTGCGGTCGTTGGGTGGAGGTCAGTAGATAGAGGCCGTACTTCCGGCCCTCGGCGGCGATCTGGACGGCCTTCTCGGCGGCCAGCAGGGTGACCGGGTCGAGAGCCTCCGCGGGGCAGATGTTGTGCGCCTCGTCGATGACCACGAGGCACGGCTCGCGCGACAGCCGCGACTCCCACAGGGTGGAGAGGACCGCCTGCGCCACCAGCCGTTGTTCCTGCGGGGTGTCCAAGGAACCGAGGTCGACGACGGTGCACCGAGCTGACGGCCGGCGGATCTCGTCGATGAGGGACGGGAGGTCGGGCGACCAGACACTCCAGTCGAAGACTCCCAGGTTCATGGCCCGGAGCCCGAGGTCTCGGGCTCCCGGCGCGTCCGACTCGAGCAGCTCCGACGGCCCGCTGACCAAGGCTTTGCCCTCCTCCCGGTGCGCGAGCAGCTCGGCGAGGCGCGCATACTCGTCGCGGTCGCGGATCGGGTCGAGCCCGAGCACGGCCGCTTGAGCGGCTCGGTCGAGGTCGGCGAACCGCAGCCGCAGCGGATGGGTCGCCTCGGGATCGTTGCGCCAGACGTCGACCTGCGTCGGCACGCTGGCATAGCGTTCCGCGAGCGCGCCGTCGACCCCCTCCCTGATATCGCCCAGACCCACGTAGTCCGAGTTCGGGTCGAGGATGATGACGCGAAGGGTCGTCTCCGCCAGGACCCTCTCGAGGAGCAGCCCCAGGGAGTACGTCTTCCCCGATCCTGACTGTCCGCACATGAAGGTGTGCCGATCCAGTCCGCCGCTGTCGAGGGTGGCCGGCACCCCGGGTGCGAGGAGCAACTCGCCGACGTCGAGGCCCGCGTACCGTGTGGGGTTGCGGGCGCACCATGCGGCGACCTCCTCGGACGTGGCCGGACGGACCGCCTCGGCGTGGAAGGGACGACCCTCGCCCTCGAGGAGGAGGCCCGATCCCTGCGCGAGCTGGACATGAACGCTGGCGCCCGGGGCGAGTGCACCCTCGCTCGCATCGATTGATCCCACCCGCAGGTCGGTGACCTGACCGAGCCGTGCCTCGTCAGTGGCTCCGATCACGACGTAGCCACCCCGCGTGAGATCGAGGTGGTACAGCGATGACTGAAGGTCGAAGGTGACCCCGTCGACGGAGGTCGCGAGCGGGAGGATGCTGCGTTCGATGCCCTCCCTGATCGACCGGTACTCGGACAGGACCTCGCCGAGGTCGGACCCCGACAGGGGGCGCGGTTCAGCCGGCGTGGTGGGCCCGGATGTCATTGTGGCTCCTCGGTGGGTCGGATCACGGCAGCGTGGGACTGAACGGTCGCAGGTTCTCACTGGCCCCGTCAACGGTCAGGCAGGAGCTCTCGGGGACCTCGTTCCAGGCCCCCTGGAGATCGCCGAGCGGTTCGGAGACCACCAGTCGGGCGTCGTCCGAGAGATCGTGCAGGGCGGGATGGTCGGGGTACTGGTGCCGGAGGGTGGAGACGTCGGTGCTGTGGAACAGCGACCGCGATCGCCGCTCGGTCGAGTAGCGGAAAGCCCACGTGGTCACGCCGTCGGTCGTCGCCACCGTCATCTGCACCGGCTCGGCGATGCCGTGGCGCCGCCCGGTCGCCTCGACCAGACCCACGGCGCGGCTCACCGCGGCGGGAGGGTCCTCCGAGAGGCCGTAGGTGAGTGCGAGGAAAAACAGCATCTCCGAGTCGGTCGAACCCTCGATCAGATGGAAGAGGGCGGGGTCGACCTGCATGGCCAGGTCCCGCTTCATCAGGGGGAACCCGCTGAGCACGCCGTTGTGCATCCACAGCCACCGATCGTGGCGGAACGGGTGGCAGTTCGTCTGCTGCACGGCCGATCCCGTCGACGCGCGGATGTGTGCGAAGACCCGTCGTGACCGTGCGAGGGCCGAGAGCTCGCGAAGGTTGCGGTCGTTCCAGGCCGGCTCGGTGCTTCGGAACAGTCCGGGAATCTCACCCTCGCCGTACCAGCCGACCCCGAAGCCGTCTCCGTTCGTCGTCGTCGCGCCGAGCTTGGAGTCCTGGCTCTGGACGACCAGGGAGTTCTTGGGCTTGAAGAGCAGGTCCTCCAGGAGCACCGGGGAACCCGAGTAGGCGAGCCAGCGACACATGCGACGACCTTTCGTGAGGCGGCGAACTCTCCACAGTCTCTCGCCGTACCTCTGTCTGTCGCCTCACCTGTCATGGGTGAGGTACCAGCGAGAGCGGGAAGGCCGGACTGCGCCGAAGTCGGATGTCGCCGAAGTCGGCTGTCTGGGGGCCGTAGAAGATCATCCTCGGCGGGTGATCCAGGGTTCGAGAGCCGTCATCAGCATGAAGAGTGAAAGAGCCGCCAGCAGCATGAGAAGTGAGTGCGGGATCAGGAGGTCCAGGCATGGAACGGCGGACGTCCGACAAACCTACGAAGGGTCGGCACGTGGCTGCGGTGTCGGTACGACGCTTGGGTGGATCGCTCTGCGCCGTCCTGCTTATCGCTCCGCTGCTGTCTGCCTGCGGTGATACGTCCAACCGCGACCTCTGTACCCAGTACGAAGGACTGGTGGCGGCGGCGGACGAACTGCGCACTGTGGACCCGGTGACTGCCGACGTCGAGGAGCTCCGGGCGGCCGCGGACGAGGTCAGCGTCGCGCTCGACCAGTTCCAGGCCGTGTCCGAGGGTCGCTTCGACGACGCGATCACTCGGATGCGCGACCGGGTGAACGACATGCGACAGACCGCAGTGGCGGGTGCGGAGGCCGTCGAGGCGGCTCGCCCGCTCATCGAGGCGGACCTTGCCGAGGTCCGCTCGGCATGGTCGGCGATTCAGGACCGGATCGAGACGCAATGCCCCGCCGAGTAGGACGACCTACGCGAGATCAAGGAGACATCTGATGGACATCACCTTCGTGCTCGAGGCCCTGGTGGTGCTGGGCGCCATCGTCATGGGCACCAGAGCCGGCGGCGTCGGCGTCGGTCTCTGGGGCGGCTTGGGCGTCTTCGTCCTCGTCTTCATCTTCGGTGAGGCTCCGGGCGCGCCGCCGGCCGCGGCGATGGCCATCATCCTGGCCGTCGTCACAGCGGCAGCGCTGATGCAAGCGGCGGGCGGAATCGACTGGATGGTCTACGTTGCCGCCAAGGTCATCGAGAGCCGGCCCAAGCAGATCACCCTCATCGCGCCGCTCACGGCGTTCCTCTTCTCGATCGGGGCGGGGACGAGCAACATCATCTATCCACTGCTGCCGGTCATATACGACGTCTCGTACAAGAACGGCATCCGTCCGTCTCGTCCGCTCACGGTCACGGTCGTGCAGTCCGGGATGGCTCTGGCCGCGTCGCCGGTCTCGGCGGCGATGGCCGCCATGCTCACGTTGACCGATGTCGCTCCGTACAACCTCGGACTGACCCAGATCCTTGCCATCACAATCCCAGCGTGCGTGATCGGCATCGTGGCTACCGCTCTCCTGGTGAACCGGATGGGCAAGGAGCTCGAGGAGGATCCCGTCGTCCAGGCCAAGATCGCCTCGGGTGAGCTTGCGCACTGGCAGGCCGTCGCCCAGCCTGCCGCCGCCCGTATCGGGGGCGGCGGCACGGATGGCGCGGATGCTCCCGTCGACCAGGCGCCCGCTCCCGAGTCCGGTGCCGCAGCCTCCTCGGGGCTCACGTACACGGCCCAGGGGCGCAACTCGGCTCTGACCTTCTTCTTCGGCGTGATCGCGATCGTCCTCTTCGGACTCTTCCCAGACCTGCGCCCGGCCTTCGCCGGTGAGGACGGCCAACCGGTTCCCATCGACATGACGACGACGATCGTCATGGTGATGTTCGTCATCGGCGTGCTCATCCTGTTCATCGGGCGGCCCGACGTGAAGACGGTCCCCGACATGTCGGTGTTCAAGGCCGGCATGATCTCGGCAATCGCACTCTTCGGAATCGCGTGGCTGACCGCGACGTTCATCGCCGCCCACGAGGCCTTCATCGTCGAGACCATCGGCGCCTGGGTGACCGACTGGAAGTTCCTGTTCGCCCTCGCCGTGTTCCTCGTCGCGGCTCTGACCACAAGCCAGTCGACGGCGACCCGCACGATTGTCCCGATCGGCCTCGCCGCGGGTCTCGCACCCGGAGTCGTGACGGGCATGTGGGCCGGCGCGCTCGGCGGCGTCTACACGCTTCCGGCGAACGGCACCCAGATCGCAGCCGCCAACTTCGACCTCTCGGGCACGACGAAGCTCGGATCCAAGCTCTTCGATCACAGCTTCTTCGTCCCGATGCTCATCATGTCGGTCATCACGATCGCCGTCGGCGCACTCATCGGCGGCGTCTTCTTCTGAGCCTTCGCCCGTCGACCCACAATCGGAAAGGAATACCTGAATGAGTTCCACCGAAGCCGCCCAGAAGGTCGCCGACCTGATGCCCGGTCTCATCGCCGACCTCGAGAGGCTGGTGGCGATTCCCTCGATCGCCTTCCCCGGCTATCCGTCGGAGCCGGTCAACCAGATGGCGGAGGAGGCGTTGCGGATGTTCCGCGAGGTCGGGTTCGACACTGCCCGGCTCATGGACGTCCCGACGGGTTACCCGCCGATCTATGGCGAGCTCGCAGGGCCGGAGGGAAGCCCGACGGTCGTGCTCTATGCCCACTACGACGTGCAGCCTGCGCCTCCCGAGCAGGGATGGACGAGCGATCCGTGGAGCCCAACCACGAAGCAGGACGGTCGGATCTACGGCCGTGGCGCCGCCGACGACAAGAGTGGTCTGGTGGCCCATCTCGGGACGCTGCGGTTCTTCGACGGGAAGCCGCCGTGCACCCTGAGGCTGATCCTCGAAGGCATGGAGGAGACCGAGAGCAACCTCGAGGCCTTCGTCGAGGCTCATCCGGATCTCTTCGAGTGCGACCTCTTCGTCATCTGCGACATGGGCAACCTCCGGGTCGGGGAACCCGTGCTCACCACCGCTCTGCGGGGCGACGTCGCCTGTGTGGTGACGGTGCGCACCCTCAAGCACCCTCTCCACTCGGGTGTCTTCGGAGGACCCGTTCCTGACGCCATGATGGCCCTCGCGCGGCTCCTGGCCACCCTCCACGATGACGAGGGCAACGTTGCTGTCGCGGGCGCTTCCAGCCGGTCGTGGAGCGGTGGGGACATGAGCGCGGAGGACTTCCGTGCCAGCGCAGACGTCCTGGACGGCGTCGCGCTGACCGGAACGGGGACCATCGGCGACCGGCTGTGGTCACGGCCTTCGATCAACGCCATCGGGATCGACATGACGAGCATCGCGGGCTCCTCCAACGTGCTGATTCCTGAGGCCAGGGCGAAGATCTCCATGCGCATCGTGCCCGGCTCGGACCCGGCTCGCGAGCTGGACGCCCTCGTCGAGCACCTCGAGGCGAACGTCCCCTGGGGCGCCCAGATCGAGATCCAGCGGACGAAGGAGGCACCACCCTTCGAGTGCGACACTGGCGGACCGGGGTATGCGGCGGCTCGCTGGGCGCTGGCCGAGGCCTTCGGCAAGACGGCCGGTGAAGCCGGATCCGGTGGGTCGATCCCCCTCCTGCGGACACTGCAACAAGCCGCGCCCAAGGCGGAGTTCGTGCTCTGGGGCCCGGAGGACGTGGCCCTCTCACGCATCCACTCCTCCGACGAGAGCGTGGACCCGGCCGAGATCGAACGAATGGTGCTGGCACAGGTTCTCCTGCTCCAGCGCCTCGCCGAGCGGACGCCATAGTCCGCGGACTCGATCTCGCCCGAAGGAGATGCCCATGACCCCGTCGTCGACGTTCGAGCAGGACGAGAACGGCGGGGTCGTGTGGATCCCTGAGGGCACGACGTTCGGCTTCGATGACCTCGTCTTCTACCGCGGCAAGGGGCAGGTGCCCTTCTCGGACGTCGCGGGGCGGATCGATCTCGTGCTGACCGGTCCGCACGCGACAGCAGCGATCCCACGCGAGCTCCAGCCGTTCCTCGAACCGACGCTCATCGAGCGCGAACAGCACGACTTCTCGGACATGACGACGAGCGACCTGTGCAAGCGGTGGGCCGAGGTCGACGAGAGGGTGGTGTACGTCGAGTTCCCCCATCACCGCATGCTCTTCGACCCCAACCGCGACTGGCCGCAAGATCCGGAGGCCGGACTACGGGGGTTCTTCGACCGTCAGGACGCGCAGGCCCGAGGTGAGAAGGTCGGCTTCAATGGGGTGGATGCCATCCGGCCGACCTCCTTCAGCGGTGTCCCTTTCCTTCGGCGTCCGAGCGACGACGCCCACTGGCGTGCCCTCATGGGCACCATCGACGACCTCGGGTCACGAGGCGCGAGGGTCTACGCGACGATCCGGGACCAGGTCGTCACCACCGTGTTCGACGCCAAGTGCGCGCGCCTGCATGCGCTCGACATGGACGCCGTATCGGTGGCCGATTTCAACAGCGCTCGCATGCTGCACGTCCAGTGCGTGCACGACACCATGAACGCGACAGTAGGTGAGGGCGGAGCAGTCGACCGGGACAAGCCCCGCAGCGAGTGGCTTCCGCGGATCGTGTCCCTCGGGAACCGGGGTGACGCACGCGGTGAGCCGCGCCCGCCGGCCGGGGGTGGCAGGCTGCCGTGGATCGACGTACCCATCATCGACGGGCCGCAGTTCAGAAGCCTCCAGCGGGCCCTGGCGATCGCGTTCGAGGTGCCGCCGCCTGACGTGGAGGCTGAGTTGGCCCTGAACACCCCGTACCTCGGTGCCTTCGAGTGTCAGGCGATGGGGCGCATGCTGCGCTCACTCGAAGCGCAGGGAGTCGTCCGCCACACCAGCGATGAGAACGTCCTGCGGATCCGGACGGGCGCCTACCAGGCAGAGTTCCGGCGCGAGACACTCCTCGGCGAGCGGAACACCGCATACCTCCGTCGTCCGGGCTCGGACTGGCCGGCGACGGACGAGGTGAACCACACCGACCTCACCGCACGCCTCAGGCACGCCTACGACATCCTGCGCCGCTGGGACTTCGACGTGCCCCCGAGCAGCGCCTACGTCGCCCCTATGTTCCGCTGACCGGCCGCTGCGTCCCGCCGCTCCCCGGTCGCTCGTCCCCGCTCGGTTCGGGTCCTTGCGGCGCTCTGGGCTGCCAGTCGTAGATCACCGAGGTCCGCAGCACCATGTCCTGGACAGAGCGGTTCTCCCGGCTGACCGCGACCCAGAGCAGTCCGATGGGGAACACGGTGCAGAAGAGCGAGCGCACCAGAGCACCGGAGAGGCGTTGTCGGCGTCCACGGAAACTGACCACCCGCAGCCCCATGACGCGTCCGCCGTAGGTCCGCCCGACCAGCCACCAGGCCAGGGTCTGGTAGACCACAAGCACAGCGAACGCCGACGTCAGACTGAAGAGCAGACCGACGTCGGGGAAGCTGAACTGCCGGGGATCGATGAGGAAGAGGGTGATGCTGAAGGCGGCATACCCGGCCAGGAGGAGAGTCGTGACCACCGCTCCGTCGATGGCCGCTGCCACCATGCGCGTCACCACGCCGGCCCGCTTGCCCTGGTACGGTCGCGCCTCGCGCGGAACCGGAGATAGCGAGCCGTCGGACATCATTCCCCCTGCCCTCCCCGGCGGGTATGGACCGGCGTCCCTCCCTCTGCGTCGCCGGGCTGGCTCGGAGCCTGCGTGACCCGGTGCCTGCGCCGCAGAAGCAGTCGATCCACCGCCCGACTGACGGCCTCGTCCGCGGCGATGCCCTGCATCCGGGCACCCTGCACGGTGTCGGACGCCATGGAGCCGGTCGACTCGCGGATGATCTCTGGCAGGTCGACGCCCTCGATCACCTCGCCCGCCAAGCCGACGAGATCGATGTGGTCGAGGATCGCCGCGACCACCGCGTCCAGGTCCACCCGCTCCAGGACGATCCTGGTCAGATCGATCCGGTCCAGGACGACGTCCATGTCGATCCGCTCGATGACGCCCTCCATGTCGATTCTGTCGAGCACGCTCTCCATGTCGATCCGGTCGAGCACGCTCTCCATGTCGATCCGGTCGAGCACTGCGTCGAGGTCGACCCGGCTGACCACAGGGTCGACATCGACCTGGTCCACGATCGCGGCGACGTCGAGTCGGCCTGCCGCGGCGTCGAGGTCCACGCCCGCGACGACGCGGTCCAGATCGACGTACCGGAGCACGAGCTCGGTAACCGCTGCCCGACGCAGGATCTCGGCGAGCACGACCGGCACAAGGGCATCGAGCCCTCTGGCCAGCTCGACACGGAGGGCGTTGCGATGCCGCTGCCCATCGCGGGCCAGCGATTCGAGCACCCGTCGGGGGTTCAGCCGAGGAGGGAGCCACGAGGGGTCGAGGAGTGCCCGACCCACCGGCTCCAAGGCCGACGCCGCCCGGCGCGTCGTCCCCGCGGCGGCACCGAGGAAGAGACCGGACACCGCGAGAGCGACCGCCACCGGGTCGATGTCCTCCCGATCCTCGCTCACGGCACACCTTCGGTTCGTTCGTGGCACGTCGGACCCCGATGGGCGTCCTCGCCGGATCGTCCGCGTACACCGCGGGCGACATATTCATCGCACACCCTGGCCTCGTCCCCCGAATCACCCGCGCGGGGTGACTCATGCCGACCCAGATCACCGTTCGCCGGACACGGAGTCGGCCTCTCGCCTGAGAACGCTCGGGCGTCGCGGCATCCGCACCGCCCTCGACGGGTTCACCCCTGCCGGGTGATGACTTCGGTGTGCTCTCGACGCAGCGTGGAGTCGTGGTCACGCACTCGGTCCAGATCAGTCCAGGCAACGACGGCCAGCCGAACGCCAGTCCAACAGCCGCCACCTCGACGGACGACGCCCGGGAGCTGGCCCGGTTGCGGGCCCGGGTGGCAGAGCTGGAGGCGGCTCAGACCGCGGCTTCTCCCCAGGCTCCCACCGGCCGTCACGACAGCACACGGTCCTTCGTCTCGGCCGTTCTCATCATCATCGCGTGCCTGTTGGCTCCGGTCTCGGTTCTGTCCGTGTGGGCAAGCACGGTCGTCTCCCAGACAGACCGCTATGTCGAGACGGTCGCCCCGATCGCCGACGACCCGGGCGTTCAGGCGGCCATCGCGGATGAGGTGACCGCCGCGGTCATGGAGAACCTCGATGTCGCCGACGTGACGACTCAGGCCCTGCAGGTTCTGTCGGAGCAGGAGAACATGCCGCCGCGCGTCGCTGCCGCCCTGCCCGCTCTGGCGGGTCCGCTCACACGCGGGATCGAGGACTTCACGCGCACGCAGACCGGCAACTTCGTCGCCAGCGACCAGTTCCAGATCGTGTGGGCGGAGGTCAACCGCATCGCGCACGCTCAGCTGGTGGACCTTCTCGAAGGTGACACCAGTGGCGCGATCACGGCGCAGAACAACCAGATCACCCTCAACCTCGGCCCGGTGATCGAGGAGGTCAGCGCACGCCTGGTCGACCAGGGGTTCGAGCTGGCAGCCAACGTCCCGGCCGTGGACCGGACCTTCGTCCTGGCCGAGTCCGAGGGCATCGGCCAGGCACAACGCTTCTACGGTGTCCTCAACACGCTCGGGGTCTGGCTCCCCATCGTCGCCGTCGCGCTCCTCGCCGCGGGGGTGCTTCTCGCCGCAGACCGACGTCGGGCGCTTCTTCGAGGATCCTTGGGGGTGGCGGTCGCCATGATCGCTCTCGGCGCCGGACTGACACTGGTGCGCACGTATTACGTGGAGACCACACCGGCCGACATCCTGACGGCGGACACGGCCGGCAACGTCTTCGACATGCTCGTCCGGTTCCTGCGCACCAGCCTGCGGGCGACCGGCGTCCTCGCCCTGCTCGTCGCGCTGGCCGCCTTCGTCACCGGGCCCGCACCGTTCGCGGTCCGGATACGGTCCGTCGTCGACCGGGGCATCGGCCACGCCAGAGGCAGCGCCGATGACGCCGGCTGGCATCTCGACACCGTGGGGCGGTGGGTCTACCGGTACAAGAGCACACTCTGGATGATCACATTCGTCGTCGCCGGACTCGCACTGATGTTCTGGGACAGCCCCACGGTCGGAGACGTCGTCCTGGTCGCCCTGATCGTCATCGTCGTCCTGGCCGTGATCGCCTTCCTGGGACGCCCGCCCCTGGTCCGAAACGTCGGTGAGGAACCGACCGAACGACTGCCGATGGGGTCGTCCGAGTCGGCCCAACCCGACGACTTCGAGAAAAGGTCATCTCTCGCGGGTGAGGCGGCCACCCCCTCCGAAGCCGTAGAAACGAAGCCGTAGAACACAGAACAGTCAACAGCGGCCCCAGCGGCGCTGAGGAGGAGGCACCATGTCAACCACACGCACGAGCTCCACGGCACAGCGGGAGTACAGCGCGGGAGCGGTCGGGCTCATCGTGTTCGCTGCAACGGTCATGATCATCGGCGGAGTCATGCAGGCCCTGCAAGGGCTCGTCGCTCTGTTCAACGACACGTTCTACGTCGTCGGCGAGGAGTACCTGTTCCAGTTCGACGTCACCGCCTGGGGATGGATCCACCTGCTCCTCGGCATCGTCGTCGCCGTTGCCGGCTTCTCGCTCCTCCAGGGCGCCACGTGGGCCCGGGTCGTCGCCATCGTCGTGGCCTCGGTCAGCATCCTCGTGAACTTCGTCTGGATGCCGTTCTACCCGCTGTGGAGCATGATCATCATCGCCCTCGGCATCGCCGTCATCTGGGCTTTGTCGATGCACGGCCGAGACGTTCTCGGCGAGTAGTCTCGACCAACCACCACACCACTGACAGGAGCAACCCAGTGAGCACGACACCTGAAGTGCACGGCCCCATCGACTATGTCCTCATCGAGTTCCCGGCGGATCGCCTCGACGGCTCAGCCGGATCGGCGCTCGTCGACCTGGTCGAGTCTGGCGTCATCCGCCTGCTGGATCTCCTCGTGGTGAGCAAGTCGGCGGACGGGACCGTCGAGGCCCTCGAGGTCACCGACCCGACAGGCCCTGGGGCCGGCTTCGCATACTTCGCGGGCGCCCGCTCGGGGTTGCTCGGGGAGGACGACATGCACGAGGCCGCCGGCGCCATGGGCGCCGGAACGGTCGCCGCCCTCATCGTCTACGAGAACAGCTGGGCGATCCCGTTCGTTGGTGCCGTCCAACAGAACGGTGGCGAGCTCATCGCCAGCGCCCGCATCCCGGCGCCGCAGGTGATGGCAGCGCTGGAGGCGCTCGAGGCCGAGGACTGAGGAGGAACGATGCCGGGCTTGATCCGAGGTGTGGCCCGCACGGCCGTGGTCGCCGGCACTGCAAGTGCCGTGCACGGTCGGGTTCAGAGGCGGCAGGCCGAGAAGTTCGCCGACCGGGACGCAGCGGCCGCTGCGCAACGGAATGCGGCCTACGAGCAGGAGGTTGTCTACCAGGCCCCACCGCCGCCCCCTCCCCCGCCCTCCCAAGCCTCTGGCGCGGCGGCGACTGACGTCGTCAGCCAGCTCAAGGCCCTAGCGGAGCTGAGGGACCAGGGCATCCTCACCGAGCAGGAGTTCGCTGCTCAGAAGTCGAAGATCCTCGGCGGGTGACCGGCCAGGATCCGCAGGACCGGGCTCGGGCCGGTCTCGAGGCACGTCGACGGGTCCCGCCCGAGGCGCATGCCGCACTCCCCACAGCGGATCGTCCCGGCCCGGTCCACATCCTGAGCGAGCAGAACACGACCAGGGTCCCGGAGTTGATCGAGATCCGTCACACTCGGATGTCGGCGTCGCCGTTCACGTTCTACCGCGGCGCGGCCGCCGTCATGGCCGACGACCTCGCCCGCACGCCGGTCTCCGGGATCGACGTCAGGCTCTGTGGTGACGCGCATCTGGCCAACTTCGGGATGTTCGCGTCCCCGGAGCGCGCCCTTCTCTTCGATATCAACGACTTCGATGAGAGTTACCCGGGTCCGTGGGAGTGGGACCTGAAGCGGCTCGTCGCGAGCCTGGTCGTCGCGGGACGGGACAACGAGTTCTCGACGAAGCAGACCCGCGCTGTGGTCGTCGCGGCGGTGCGCAGGTATCGCGATGCAATGGACTCGTTCGCGGGGATCGGCAATCTGGCTCTCTGGTATGCGCGAGTCGACCTCGAGGGGGTCGACGGACTTTTCGGCGATCGGCTCGACCCGAGGATGCGCAAACGAATGGTCAAAACGACTGAGAAGGCCCGCCGCCGGGATCATCACCGCGCCCTCGACAAGCTCACCGAGGTCGTCGATGGTCATCGACGGATAGTCAGCGACGCACCCCTGATCGTCCCGGTGTCCGAGCTCGCCCAGGGACTGGACCGGCGCGAGATCGAGGACTCGGTCGCCGACATCCTCGACGGCTATGCCGGCTCTCTCCGGGAGGACCATCGCCGACTGATCGGTTCCTACACCTTCGTCGACATGGCGCGCAAGGTCGTCGGCGTGGGGAGCGTCGGCACACGGTGCTGGATCGTCCTCCTCCGTGGGCGCGACGACGACGATCCTCTGTTCCTCCAGGTGAAGGAGGCACAGGAGTCGGTCCTCGCGAAGCACCTCGACGCCGGCCGGAAGCCGTATGACAACGAGGGTCAACGTGTCGTCACAGGGCAACAGATCATGCAGGCGGCCAGTGACATCTTCCTCGGATGGCACCGAGTCCTCGGGCTTGACGGTCGCGCGCGAGACTTCTACGTTCGTCAACTCCACGACTGGAAGGGCTCTGCGAACGTCGACACACTTGCTCCGGACGGGATGAGGATGTACGGCGAGCTGTGCGCGTGGACCCTGGCCCGCGCGCATGCACGCTCTGGCGACCGTCTTGCGATCTCCGGATACCTCGGTGAGGATGACGCCTTCCCCCAGGCTCTGGCGGAGTTCGCCCACTCCTATGCGGACCTCAACGAGCAGGACTACACGCGATTCTCGGACGCTGTGGCGAGTGGCTCATTGGCGGGGGAGCTCGGCGGCGAGGCCTGAGCCCCCGGAGAGAGGCCGCCCTCCGAGCCTCTCACTCGGCGTCAGTCGAGTGCGGCGTTGACGTGCGATGGAGTGCGGCGCGTCGCTCACTCATGCGGTCTCGAACCAGGTTGACGACGCCCGCGATGAACACGAGGTTGAAGATCATGTGCGCCGTGACCAAGACTCGAGAAAGCTGGCCCGTCGGGTGGACGTCGCCGTAGCCGACCGTCGCAGCAGTGGCGGTGGCGAAGTACAACGCGTCCACTCGGGTGCTGAGCCCGCCGAACTGTCCCGCGTCGTTCGTGGCGATGACGTAGTACGCGAAGGCGAACACCACAAGGGAGATCTCCAGCGCGATGATGAAGTGTCGCCCCACCAACCGCCGTGCACCGCGCGCCTCGGCAACGACCACCGCAACGACGCCGACGAGTGCCGCCGCACTCAGAGTGACACCCAGCAGCACTCCGATCGGAGCCCTTTCCGCATCGACGGGGACGACGAAGTAGAGCACGAGGATCGCAACCGGCATCACAACTGCCCGTGCCGCCGGCCGCGTCACGATCGAGCGGGCGGTCATGGCCTCTCCTCCTCGCTCACCGTCGGTCGTCATCGGTCCTGGTTCGCGGCGGTGCGCTGCCCGCATCGTTCGAGCATGCCGACGAGGACATTATGCAAGTCGTCGGCTCCCTCGATCCGCGAGGGGACCGCGCTCATCAGATCGGCTGGTGCGAGGAGCATGCCCTGGTCCTGCCAGCCGCCCAGCCCACCGTGTGAGCCGACGAGACCCTCGAAGGCGTTGACGTCGTTGGTCACGGGGTCGAGCGCACTGTTCACATAGAGGTCCGGCGCCTCGACCAACAAGACCGCGCGGCGCAGGGTGTGGGCCGCGTGGGGTCCGAACTGCTCCAGGGGATCTGTCCCGGTGACCTGTTCGCTCGTAAGGTTACGGCGGCCGGCGGCTCCGATCGCCCAGGGTGTGCCCGAATCGTCGACGCCCGCGACGAAGCCGATCCCAGGATGGTCGAGCAGGCCGGGGACGAGACGGGGCCAACGACGGTCGAGATCAGCGAGAGTCAACCGTCGAGGCTCTCGCACGTAGAGCAGTCCGAGGTTGCCAGAGCCGAGCACGACGACCGGATCCGCCGTCCCATCGTCCTGCTCGGGCCCAGACGCTTTCGCGGCCCGACTCAGACTCTCGTCGGCGCGCGCCGCGAGCTTCCCCGTCAGGCCCTCAGTGCCGAGGTCACCGACGATCGAGTCCGCTCGCCCGAGGCCCTCCACGGAGACGTCGACGCTTTCTACGTCTTCCTCGATCAGGGCCGAGACAAGGTCACCGAGAGTGCGGCCGTACCGGTCGGCGAACGTCGCGCCCTGCGACTGGCCGTGGTCGGACAGCATGACGATCCGGTACCGCCGGGGCGCTCCCTCGGCCAGCCTGGCGATGACGGCGACGGCGCGATCCAGGCCGTCCAGAGCGGCGAGGGACTCCGGCCGGAACATGCCGGCATGGTGGGCGATCTCGTCATAGTCGACGTAGTCGACGTAGATGCTTCGGGTGCCTCGGCGCATCTCCTCGGCGACGAGCGCCGTGTTGAGGTCGCGAAGAAGTGCGTTCGTCACCGCTCGCAGGACCGCGAATGTCCAACCGCGGTGCACCCGGGGGTCGAGACGCCGCTTGACCTGCCGTCGCGCCTGCCAGCGTTCCTTGACGATCTCCGCCACGGTTCTCGTGAAGCTGCGCATGAAGCCGCTCGGCGATGCGAGGAACCACGCGAAGGCCCGCCGCGTCTGGGTCGATCCGCGATGGACCTCGATACGGCTCATCGTCATCAGGGAGCGTGGAGCGTCGCCGGTGAAGAGGTTCGAGATCGAGACCCCATCGTCGCGGAGCAACCCGTTCCCGGTGCTCGCGCGTTCCTCGATCACGTGGGCGTCAGCCGGCCGGTTGGCGACCAGGACCCGTCCTAGCTCTCGGTCGTACCACCGGAAGGCCGGAATGCCCGCGATCGTCCCGTGAAGGATGCCGAGCTGGCTGGCCGGCGTGGTGCAGGGGATCTGGACCGTCCATGGCTGCAGGACATAGTCCCCTGAGGTCAGCCAGGCGCGGATGTTGGGAACGGCACCGGACTGGACGGCCCAGCGGATGACCGGGAACGGAACGCCGTCCATCTGGACGAAGACCATCCCGTCGATCTCGGGGTCCGGCACACTGTGTGGGCGACGCGCACGGCGCGTCAGGGAGGTGACGAGTCCGTCATCGGTGCCGGCTGTCGTGGCCCACGAGATGAGGGTCCCCACCCCTGCACTGACCCAGGTGGCCACCAGGGCGGTCAAGGGCGTCGACTCGATGCCGGGGACGTAGAGGATGGCCAGGTACATGATCAGGGCCTGGCCGCCCAGAGCGACCAGGATCACGGCCAGCCAGCCGAGCCGGGCCGACACCTCGACGAGCGCCGGTCTGAGAACCAGTCCCACGACGCCCGCGACGGCGGCAACCGCCATGTACGGCCACCAACCCGTCGCCGACAGTCCCGGGAGGATCGCCCCCGTGACGACGAGTGCGACCGTCGCCGAGACCCAGGCGGCCAGCAGCCGGAGGATGTCGGTCAGTCCCATCCGGCGAGGCGGTGGCGAACTCCTCGACGACAACTCGAGGGCCGCGGTTGCGCCTACGTCCTGGTCACCGTCGCGAGGTGTCACCTCACGACCCATCGACACGTGCCACCGTGACTACTCGTCCGCCGTCAGGGACCACGTGAACTCGAGTTCGACCTCGACCTCGTCGCCGCTGACGTCCACCTCGAACTCGGCCTCCACGTGCTCAGGGATGCGAAGAGTGACGACACCTCCGCCGCCCACGGGCAGCTTCACCTCGTCACCGTCGGCGAAGCCTTTGGCCAGCGCCTTCAGCCACACCGCCGCCTCCTGGCGACTGAGCGACCGTTTCCGCTCGAAGCTGATGTCCGGCATCGGTCTTCCTCTCACCTGGTGGACGCGTCCGGAGGCGATCAGCCGGCCGGCGCCTTCCCTGCGACTCTGCCGATTGTCGGCCGACGAGACATCACCTCCGGGGGGTGATCTGCCTGGACACGGCCGTTTGTAGCCTCGAGTCATGGTCGACATCGTGCTCGGGCTCTTCGCCATCGTGGCCGGCATGCTGCTGTGCTTCGGCGGTGCTTTCGCGCTCCGGATCGTCTTTCCGATCTGGGGGGCCTTCGCGGGCTTCGCCTTCGGGGCGGGGCTGGTGGCCGGCTTCGCCGACCAGAGCTTCCTGGGGACCGTTCTCGGGTGGGTGCTGGGACTGGTGTTCGCCGTGCTCTTCGCCATCTTCGCCTACTTCTCCTATGCGGTGGCGGTCGTGCTGGTGATGGCCTCGATCGGCTTCGCCGTGGGGTCCGGTCTCGTGGTGGCGCTCGGTATCGACTGGAACTGGGTCGCCGTCCTCGCCGGACTCGTCCTCGGTGCTGTCCTCGGTGTCGCCGCAGTGGCGACGGACATGCCCATGATCGTGCTCGCACTGCTGAGCGCGCTGGGTGGCGCCGTCGCCGTTGTCGGCGGCCTGATGCTGCTGGTCGGCGCCATGGACACCTCGACCTTCACCCGCGGAGCCTTCAGCGCCCAGATCGCGGACGACTGGTGGTGGTACGCCCTGGTCGTCATCCTCACGGTCGCCGGTGCCCTTTTCCAGGCAGCCAAGGTGGCCGGCATGCGAGCCAGCATCCGCGCGAGCTGGGAGAGCTCCGGCATCGCCTGAGGGGACCCGGGCCGGCGGTGCCTCAGTGCAACAAGGACTTGGCGAACAGGACGACGACTCCGAGCATCCCTGCTCCGCTCGCCTCGAGCATGGCGGCTCGTCGAGGGTCTCCCGCATGTCGTGCGCCGAGGTAGCCGGCGATCGTGAGGATTCCGATCGCACAGACGAGTGCTGAGAAGGCCGCCACGGTCGGGTTGCGGGTCACCGCATAGACACCGACGTAGACCGCGATGCTGGGAAGTCCACCCATGAGGACACCCGACTTGCGGGTCGCCGACGAGCCGAGTCTGCGCAGCAGACCCCGGCTGTCACCCTCGAAGCGCATCGCCAGAGCATGGACGTACAGATCCGCCATCCAGTAGATGACCAGCACCGCACCGGTGGCTATCGCCACACGTACGGCCTCCGAGGTGCTGAGACTGACCGCTGCCAGAGCGGTGGCGGAGACGATGGCGCCGTACAGAAGACCGGCCGGGTCGCCGCCGCGCAGCAGTCGACGCCCCGGATTCCGGCCGGCCGCGACCCCTGCTCCGTGCAATGTCACACCGACACTGTAGGACGGAAGAACCGTGGTCGCCGTGGTGGGGGCGAGCCGTCTATGGTCCGTGAGCTCTGGTCGGGCTGACAGGATTTGAACCTGCGACCCCTTGACCCCCAGTCAAGTGCGCTACCAAACTGCGCCACAGCCCGTGGCTGCCCTCCGGGGAGAGCGAGAAGCACCATATCGCACGCCGGTTGGCTTCTCCGAATCGCCTCACCGTTCAGCGGCGACGCTTCTCGCGAACCCGCACCGAGACCTCGATCGGGGTGCCCTCGAAGCCGAACTCCTCGCGGAGGCGACGTTCGACGAATCGCCGGTACCCGGCTTCGATGAACCCCGAGGCGAACAGCACGAACCTCGGCGGGCGCGTGGAGACCTGGGTCGCGAAGAGGATCCGCGGTTGCTTGCCTCCGCGCACCGGATGGGGGTGTGCGGCGACGACCTCCCCGAGGAAGGCGTTGAGCCGCCCCGTCTGCACTCGCGTGTCCCAGGACTCGAGCGCCCGCTCGAGCGCCGGCACGAGCTTCTCGAGATGCCGTCCCGTCCGTGCCGAGAGGTTCACCCGTGGCGCCCACGGAATCTGCACGAGCTCACGATCGATCTCGCGCTCGAGATAATGGCGCCGCTCCTCGTCCGTCGTGTCCCACTTGTTGTAGCCGATGACGAGAGCTCGTCCGGCGTCGATCACCTGCTGGACGACGCGGATGTCCTGCTCCGCGATCGGCTCGCCGGCGTCGATGAGCACGACCGCCACCTCGGCCTTCTCCAAGGCGGTCTGGGTGCGGAGGGACGCGTAGAAGTCGGCTCCCCGGGTCTGGTGCACCCGGCGTCGGATGCCGGCCGTGTCGACGAAGCGCCACGTCCGACCTCCCAGTTCGATGAGCTCGTCGACCGGGTCCCGGGTGGTGCCGGCGACCTCGTCGACGACGACCCGATTCTCACCGGCGAGCTTGTTGAGAAGGGAGGACTTGCCGACATTGGGCCGTCCGATGAGCGCGACCCGCCGCGGTCCCCCCTCGAGATCCACACCGCCGTGTGCCGCCACCTCCGGGAGCACCTCGAGCACCGCGTCGAGCATGTCACCGCTCCCCCGCCCGTGGAGGGCCGACACCGGCCACGGTTGGCCGAGACCGAGGTTCCACAGCGCAGCTGCATCCGCCTCGAACCGCTGGTCGTCCACCTTGTTGGCGACGAGGACGACCGGCTTGCCGGAGCGTCGCAGCAGGCGCACGACGGCTTCGTCGTCGCCGGTGGCTCCCACGACGGCGTCGACGACGAACATCACGACGTCGGCCATCTCGATCGCCACCTCGGCCTGCTCGGCCACACGCAGGTGGATCCCGCTGGCATCGACGGCCCAGCCGCCGGTGTCGAGGAGCGTGAACCGTCGTCCCGCCCAGTCCGCTGCGTAGGCGACCCGGTCCCGGGTCACTCCCGGGACATCCTCGACCACGGCCTCCCGCCTGCCCAGGATCCGGTTCACCAGCGTGGACTTGCCGACGTTGGGGCGACCGACGACCGCGACCACGGGCAGCGGTCCGGCGTCCGATTCCGCATCCGGCACGTACTCGCCGGCCAGCAGGGCGCGGTCCTCGTCGGTGAGGTCGAAGTCCTCCAGACCTGCGCGCAGCGCACGCTCGACCTCGATGCCCTCGGCGGGCATCTCGCTCTCGTGCCCGGACGCGATCCCCTCGGATGCCGCTGCGCGGGCGGCCTGCGTCGTGGTCTCCTCCGAAGAACTCATCCGGCCATTCTCCCCTACCCGGGAGGAACCGTCCGCCACGCGGTGGTCAGGGTAGGTCGGGGAGGAGATCGGGAGGGATGTCGGTCGGCAGCGGGATGCCGTGTCGCTCGGACGCCCCCGTCACGTGGGTCGCGAGACGAGTGCGGATCTCCTCACTCGCCCGTTCGAGTCGCACCCGACCCGGCACCCCCGCCAGCGGCTCGACGGTCAGCGGCTCACCGAGGTCGAGGACGAGCCGGGAGCGGGGTCGTGGCCACGAGTTGGCGAGGTCCCCCGTGCGTCTCGTGCCGAGGCAGGCCACCGGCATCACTGTCGCCCGGGACTGCAGGGCGAGCCAAGCCGCGCCCTTGCCGGCCTCCGCGAGGTCGCCGCGCCCACGTCCGCCCTCTGGAAACACGCCGAGCACCCCTCCTCGACGCAGCACCTCGAGCGCCTGGCCCAGGGCACGACGGTCGCCGTGACGCTGGTCGAGCGGGATCTGCCCCGACCACCTGAGCAACCGACCCGTTCCGCCGACGAACGTGCGGTCGAGCACGAGGAAGTGCGCCGGTCGCGGCAGGAACCCGAAGGCGAACGGTCCGTCGAGGAACCCCGTGTGGTTGAGGACCGCGACGACCGGACCGCCCGCGGGCATCCGCTCACGATGGTGGACCTGGGTGTCGTACAGAGCGGCGAGGATCGGTCGCGCCCCGCGTCTGAACCACGTGGACCGCCACTCGGGCGGTGGAGGGTGGTCGGGGGTCATGTCGGTTCGGCCCTGGCGACCACCTCGAGGACGGCGGCGACGCTCTGGTCGAAGTCGAGGTCGGACGTGTCGACGAGTACGACGCCGTCCGCGGCGACATGGAACGTGGACACTGTGGCGTCATCGCGGTCCCTGCGCAGCACCTGGTCGCGGGTGGCCTCCATCGTGGTGTCCGAGGCCTCGCCGTGCAGCTCGGCGGACCGTCGCCGCAGTCGGGCCTCCTCCGAGGCGGTCAGCAGGATGCGGACGTCGGCGTCGGGGGCCACGACGGTCGTGATGTCGCGTCCCTCGGCCACCACTCCCCCGGACTCGCGGGCGATGTCGGCCATGAGCACGCGCTGCCGTTTGCGCATCTCTGCGCGCACCTCGAGGTTGGTCGCGACCACCGACACGACCGACGAGATGTCGGTCGTGCGGATCTCCACACCGACATCCTTACCGTCGACGGCAACGGTGGGGGCCGCGGGATCGGTGCCCATGAGCAGGGGTACCCGACGTGCTGCATCCGCCACGGCAGCGGTGTCGGCGAGCTCGATGCCCTGGTCCAGACACCACCAGGTCAGAGCGCGGTACATCGCACCGGTGTCGAGATAACCCAGACCGAGCGAGCGTGCCACGGCCCGGGACACGCTCGACTTGCCCGAACCGGACGGTCCGTCGATCGCGATCTTGACGGGACGACGCGTCGTCATCCGTGCAACCTCCATCCGCGCTCGGTGAGCGCCTCGGTGAGGTGCCCGACGGCACCGGGGACGACGAAGATCTCGGCCAGGCCGAAGGGTTGTCCCTGCGCGTGGTCCAGGCGCAGGTCCTCGAGGTTGACGCCGGCCGCGCCGACATCGTTGAACAGCCGGCCGAGCTGTCCCGGCTCGTCTGGGACGAAGACGGTCACCGAGCCGTATGCGGTGGGCGCCGAGCCGTGCTTGCCCGGGATCCGCGCATGGCCGGCGTTGCCCGCCGCGAGGCGGCCGGCGATCACGGCGCGCGAGCCGGGGGCTCCGAGGTCGTGCGATCCGTCGCGCGCGATCGCACCGAGCGCCTCCTGAAGGTCCTGCAGGTCGGCGATGACCTCCATGAGCACCCGGCGCACCGCCGGGGCGTTCCCGACGAGGATCTGGGTCCACAGCCCTGGGTCGCTGGCAGCGATCCGGGTGACGTCCCGGACGCCCTGACCGGCCAGAGCAGCGGAGGTGTCCGACAGGTGCTCGAGGCGTGCGGCAACGACCGAGGCCGCGATCTGAGGGACGTGACTGACCGAGGCCACCGCCTCGTCGTGCTCGTCCGCTCCGAGGACGACGACGGCGGCACCGGCGGACTCGGCCAGCCTCCGGATCGCTGTCAGGGCCGTCGAGGTCGTCTCGCTGGTCGGGGTGAGCACCCAGGCCCGTCCCTCGAAGAGGTCCCCCCTGGCGGAGATGGCGCCGCTCCGCTCCCGCCCCGCCATCGGGTGACCGCCGACGAAACGCGCGAGGTCACCACCTCGGACGCCGACCTCGTCCACGATGATCCCCTTGACCGAGGCGACATCCGTGACAATGGCCGCCGGGAAACGCCGTTGGGCCGCGACGACGACGTCGGAGGTGACGTCGGGCGGGGTGGCGACGACGACGATGTCGACGGACCCGGCTGCCTCGGCGGCCGGAGCGGGCAGGGAGCCGGCACCGAGATCGCGGGCCAGGGCAGCGGTCGTCGGTGAGAGGTCCTCCAGGGTCACCCGGACCCCCTGTGCCTGCAGCGCCATCCCGATGCTGGCGCCGATGAGACCGGCTCCGATCACGTGGACCGAGCCGGTCATCCGCGGACGACTCGGCATGTCGCGGGATCCTGGCATGTCACATCCCCGCGGCCGAGTACAGCGCGCTGACCTCCGCCGACGACAGAGCCCGCCACTTGCCGGGCTTGGTGTCGCCGAGCCGGATCGGCCCGACCTGGGTGCGAACGAGGCTGATGACCGGGTGTCCGACCTCCGCCAGCATCCGACGGACGATGTGCTTGCGCCCCTCGTGGAGCGCGACCTCGACAAGGGCCTTGCCGGGCTGGGAGTCCACCACCTTGAAGGAGTCCACGGCGACCGGTCCGTCCTCGAGCTCGATGCCGGCCCGCAGCCGCTTACCGAGGTCACGGGGCAGGGGACCCGGCACCTGGGCGAGATACGTCTTGAGCACGCCGTACCGGGGATGCTGCAGCCGATGGGCCAGGTCACCGTCGTTGGTGAGCAGGAGGAGTCCCTCGGTGTCGGCATCCAGTCGGCCGACGTGGAACAGCCGTTCGCTGCGGCCGCTGAGGTAGTCGCCGATGTCGACGCGACCGAGCTCGTCGTTCATCGACGTGACGACTCCGAGAGGTTTGTTGAAGGCCAGGTAGACCCGGGACTCGTCGAGCTGGATCCGGTCCCCGTCGACGTGGACCACCTGGCGCAACGGGTCGATCCGCACCCCGAGTTCGGTGACCGTGACGCCGTCGACCTGGACCCGCCCCTCGCTGATCAACGTCTCGCACTGACGTCTCGAGCCGACGCCGGCGGCGGCGAGCAGCTTCTGCAGCCGCACACCGTCCGGGTCGTGGACGTCCACTTCGGGCCCTGCGTCCGGGCCGACCGTGCGCGTCGGCTGGGACCTCTTGGTCGATCCCGAGGCGGACTTGCTGCTGCGCGACTGGGAGCCGCCACGGCGGGGGCGCTGCCGAGGGGGTGTCATCCTCGACCCGCCTCTGCGATCTCGTCGAGCACGTCGACCTCCGGAAGATAGGGAGCCAGGGCGGGTAGGTCGTCGAGCGAGCGTAGACCGAGCCGTTCGAGGAAGTAGGTCGTCGTGCCGTAGAGGACGGCACCGGACTCGTGCTCGGAGCCGACCTCCTCGATGAGCCCGCGACTGAGCAGGGTGCGTACGACACCGTCGACGTTGACGCCGCGGACCGCGCTCACCCGCGACCTCGAGATGGGCTGCCGGTAGGCGATGACGGCCAGTGTCTCCAGCGACGCCTGCGTGAGGCGAGCCTGCTGTCCGTCGAGCACGAACTTCTCGACCACGGGGGCGTAGTCGGCGCGACTGTACATCCGCCAACCTCCACCGACCTGGCGCAGCGTGAAGCCGCGCCCGGCCCCGGCATACTCGTCCTCGAGGGCGACCAAGGCCGACGAGACATCCTCGAGCGGCACCTCGAGGGCGGCGGCGAGCGTCAGCTCCGGAACCGGCTCGTCGACGACCATGAGCACCGCCTCCAGAGCCCCGCGAAGACCGCCGGGAAAGGCCGCTACGTCGAGCCCCATCTGTGCCGGGATCCCCTCGGGGGGCCCAGCCTGGTTCTCGGCCGCAGTCGGCTCGGTTCGGGATCCGTCGTCGGTGTGGGTCATGTGTCGTCCTGTGATCGGTCGGTGTCCGTCCGCTGGTCGGCGCCCGCGGGGGTCAGGTCCTCGTCGAACTCGTCACCCACGTCGATCTCGCCCTCGTCGGCGCCGGTCCAGCGGACGGTCAGGTCCCCGAGGGCCTCGACCTGGTCGAAGGCGATCTGGGCATCCCGGAAGAGCTCCAGGAGGGCGAGGAACCGCGCCACGATGACGGGGGTGCTGTCGGCATCGGCGACGAGGCTGCGGAACGAGCACACCCGGTCCCGGCGGAGCCGCGCGCCGATGAGGCCGGCCTGCTCACGAACACTGACCGCCGGAGCGTGGAGATGGTCGAGACCCACGGTCGGAACCGGCTGAGGAGTCAGTGCGCGCGCCGCGATCATCGCCAGCTGCTCAGGGGTCACGGTCATGACGAGCTCGGGCAGGAGCGCCGCCAGCCGCGGCTCGAGGCCGGCCTGGCGTGGGGACATCCGGCCCGCCGAGCCCAACCGCTCGCCGAAGGTGCGGGCGATGTCCTTGAACGCGCGGTACTGCAGGAGGCGGGCGAACAGCAGGTCACGTGCCTCGATGAGGGCCAGGTCCTCGTCGTCCTCGGGTCCGCGCTGGGGCAGCAGCCGTGAGGCTTTGAGGTCGAGAAGCGTGGAGGCCACGAGGAGGAACTCGGTCGTCTGGTCGAGGTCCCACCCGTTGTCCGAGGCCTGTTGAGCCCGGATGTGGGCGATGAACTCGTCGGTCACCGTCGCAAGGGCGACCTCGGTGATGTCGAGGCGGTGCTTGGCGATCAGGCCGAGGAGCAGGTCGAACGGACCGGAGAAGACGTCGAGGTGGACCTCGAAGACCTGCTCCGGTGATCGACGGGTGATCACCCCTCCCGGGGTGACCGGATCAGGCTGCTCCGCCACGGGCAATGAGCTCGCGGGCGAGCTGCCGGTAGGCGTCCGCTCCGCTGTGGGTCGAGGCGTAGGTCGTGATCGGCTCCGCGGCCAGGGTGGCATCGGGGAACTTCACCGTCCGGCTGATGACCGTGTGGAACACCTGGTCGCCGAAGTGGTCGACGACCGAGCGGACGACCTCCTTGGAGTGGAGGGTGCGGCCGTCGTACATCGTCGCGAGGATGCCGTCGATCTGCAGGCGCGGGTTGAGCCGGTCGGTGATCTTCTCGATCGTTTCCACGAGGAGGGCGACCCCGCGCATGGCGAAGAACTCGCACTCCAGCGGAATGATCACACCGTGGGCGGCCGTCAAGGCATTGACGGTGAGGAGTCCGAGCGAGGGCTGGCAGTCGATGAGGACGACGTCGTAGTCGTCGAGGACGGGCCGCAGCACTCTCGCGAGGATCTGCTCCCGGGCAACCTCGCCGACGAGCTGGACCTCGGCGGCCGACAGGTCGATGTTGGCGGGAATGAGGTCGACGCCGGGTGTGCCCGTGGCCTGGATGACGTCGGTGACGTCGTGGCCGCGCTCGATGAGCAGGTTGTAGATGGTGACGTCGAGCTCATGGGTGCGGATGCCGAGGCCGACCGAGAGCGCGCCCTGCGGGTCGAAGTCGACGAGCAGGACGCGGCGGTCGTACTCGGCGAGCGCGGCGCCGAGGTTGATCGTCGACGTCGTCTTGCCGACGCCGCCCTTCTGGTTGCACATCGCGATGATCCGGGCCGGACCGTGCGCAGCGAGTGGCGGCGGGACGGGGAAGTCGGGAAGCGGTCGACCGGTCGGTCCGATGGTGCCGTGGCCGGCGTCGTCCGTGCCTGGAAGTATGTCGTGTGTGCCCGGGGGTGCGCCGGGCGCCTGCTCAGCGGTCTCCTCGAAAGCCACGTAGTCCTCTCCCACCATCGCCGGTCAGCGTCGCGCTGATCGCCCCGACCTTATCAGCGCGCCCGAGGGTGCGCCTGCGCGTAGACCTCCCTCAGGCGCTGCGCCGTCACGAGCGTGTAGATCTGGGTCGTCGTCACCGATGCGTGCCCCAGGAGCTCCTGGACGACGCGCACGTCGGCGCCCCCGTCCAGCAGATGCGTGGCGAAGGAGTGCCGGAGGGTATGCGGTGAGACCTTTTCCAGTCCGGCCCGCTCCGCGGCGGTCCGGATCACCGCCCACGCCGACTGCCGCGAGAGCCGGCGGCCGCGGCGCCCGAGGAAGACCGCCGGCGTGCCCGGACCCTGGGCGGCCAACCCGGGCCGCGCACGCACGAGGTACTCGCCCAGGGCGCGCACCGCATACGAACCCAGGGGGACGACCCGCTGCTTGGAGCCCTTGCCGAAGAGCCGCACGACGCCCTCGTCGAGGTCGATGTCGTCGAGGTCGAGGCCCACGGCCTCGGAGATCCGCGCTCCGGCGCCGTACAGCACCTCCAGCAGGGCCCGGTCACGCAGCGACATCGGCGGGTCGCCGAGCGAAGCCGCGTCCAGCAGCCGCTCGACCTCGTCGAGGGGGATCGCCTTGGGGAGCCGGCTGGGGGGCGTGGGCGGCGCGACGGCGCGTGCCGGATCCTGATCCGTCAACCCCTCCGCCGCGAGATAGCGGTGGAAGCCGCGGACGGCGACCATCGTGCGGGCCGCGGACGAGGCGGCGAGCGGCCGGCGATCCGGACCGCCGGTGCGCAGCGCGCGCAGGAAGTCCGAGACGGTGGCCTCGGTGATCTCCTCGGGTCGTCCCAGACCGAGCGCACGCGTGTGCTCGAGGTAGCGGTCGAGGTCGCGACGGTACGCCGTGAGGGTGTGCGCGGCCAGGCCGCGTTCCACGTCGAGATGGGTCAGCCAGCCGGCGACAGCCCGCTCCAGCGGGGTGGCGCCGCTCAGGTGAGCACCTGCTCCAGCGGGATCGAGTCCAGCCCGAACGCCTCCGCCACGGGCGCGCACGTGATGTGACCGCCGTGGGTGTTCAGCCCCTGGGCCAGCGCGGGGTCCGCGCGCATCGCCTCCAGCCACCCCACGTCGGCGAGGCGCACGGCGTAGGCGACGGTGGCGTTGGTCAGACCCCAAGTCGAGGTGTGAGGCACGGCGCCGGGCATGTTCGCGACGCAGTAGTAGATCGAGTTGTGGACCGGGAAGGTGGGGTCGGCGTGGGTCGTGGGGCGCGAACCCTCGAAGCAGCCGCCCTGGTCGATCGCGACGTCGACGAGGACCGAGCCTGGTTTCATCTGGGCCACCATGTCGTCGGTGACGAGCTTGGGGGCCTTGGCGCCGGGAACGAGGACCGTGCCGATGACCATGTCCGCCTCCAGCACCTCCTTGCGGACCGAGAGCTCCGAGGACGCGATCTGGCGCACGCGGTTGTCGTAGCGCCAGAAGCTCATCCGCAGCTTGTCGAGGTCGGTGTCGAGGAGCGTCACCTCCGCGCCCATGCCGAGCGCGATGTTCGCGGCGTTCTGGCCCGCCACCCCCGCCCCGAGCACCACGACCTTGGCGTTGGCCACTCCCCCGATGCCCCCCATGAGGACGCCCCGGCCACCCTGCGGCCTCATCATGGAGTGCGCGCCGACCTGAGGCGCGAGGCAGCCGGCCACCTCCGACATCGGGTAGAGCAGCGGCAGCATCCCGCTCTGCAGGCGCACCGTCTCGTAGGCGATCGCCGTGGTGCCGGACTCGATGAGTCGGTGGGTGAGGGCCTCGTCGGCGGCGAGGTGGAGGTAGGTGAACAGCACGAGCCCCTCTCGCAGCCGGTGGTACTCCTCGGCCACGGGCTCCTTGACCTTCATGACCATGTCCGCCTCACCCCACACATCGTCGGCCACCCCGATGATCCGGGCGCCGACGGCGGTGAAGTCCTCGTCGCTGATGCCGGAGCCGACGCCGGCGTCCTTCTCGATCAGCACCTCGTGACCGTGCCGGACCAGCTCGTGGACGCCGACCGGGGTGATGCCCACCCGGAACTCGTTGTTCTTGACCTCGCGGGGTACTCCGACCTTCATGGGCCCGACCTGCTCCTTCGTGGCGGTCCGAACCGACCGGCGAAGCCGATCGCTGCGTGCGGCGGTGCGCGCAGGTGCGAGTCTAGTCAGCGTGGTGACTCTGTATGCGGACCTTCCGCAACGTCGTTCCCGGCAGCTTCTCGCCGACCTGCTCATGCTCTTGTGGGTGGTGACGTGGATCCTCGTCGCGCGGTGGGTCCACGCCACGACCATGGAGCTCGCCGAGCCCGGACGACGCCTCGAGGAGGCGGGTGGTGCCTTCAGCGACCGGATGCTCGGCGCCGGCGACCGCGTCGACGGTCTCCCGCTCGTCGAGGACCGGTTGGCAGAGCCGCTGCGCGACGTCGCAGGAGTCGGGACCGAGATCGCGACGGCCGGCTCAGACCTCGTCACCGCGGTCGAGCGGGTGGCGCTCGTCTCGGCGGTGGTCACTGCGGCGGTGCCGATCGTCCTCGTCGGGGCGCTGTGGCTCACCCTCCGCCTTCGGTGGATCCGTGAGGCCACGGCGGCCGCGAGGTTCATCGACTCCACGGCCGACCTCGACCTCTTCGCCCTCCGGGCTCTGTCCCGTCAGCCGATGACGGTGCTGGCCCGGATCAGCGACGACCCAGCCGGGGCGTGGCGGCGCGGTGAGGTCGACGTGATCGACGCGCTCGCCTACCTCGAGCTGGCGGACACCGGCCTCAGTCCCGGTCGCCGTCTCCGTCGCTGAGACGTCACCCGCCGACGACGGTCGGGTGCAGGTCGGCCGCCGGACACTCCCACGTCGCCGGGTCGGCCGGGACCTGCTCACCGGAGCGGATGTCCTTGACCTCGTCGCCTGGCCCGTCCGCGCCCGGGAACCAGACGTACGGGATGCCCCGGCGGTCCGCATACCGGATCTGCTTGCCGAACCGGTCGGCCCGGGGAGCGACCTCGCACGCGATGCCCCGGGCGCGCAGCGCGGTAGCGACTGCGGTCGAGGCCGGTCGGGAGTCCTCGTGGGTGACGGCCACGAGGACGGCCGACGGCGTGCTGCGGTTCGCTGTCAGGCCGCGCTTGGTCACCATGAGGTGCACGAGCCGAGAGACCCCGATCGAGATCCCGACACCCGGGTAGGTGGTCCGCCCGTCGCTCGCGAGGGCGTCGTAGCGGCCACCGGAGCACACCGATCCCCACTCCTCGTCGCCGACCAGCTGGGTCTCGTAGACGGTGCCGGTGTAGTAGTCCAGTCCCCGGGCGATCCGCAGGTCGGCGACGACGACGCCCGGGGCGACCGCGGCGGCCGTGTCGATGACCGCGGCGAGCGCCCGCAGGCCGTCCTCGAGGACGTCGTTGGTCACCCCGAGGGCACGGACTCGGTCGACGAAGCCGGCGTCCTCGGTGCGGATCGCGGCCAGCGCGAGGCACTGCTCTGCCTGCTCCGCGGTCGCGCCCGCCTCCAGGAGCAGCCGGGTGACGCCCGCGGGCCCGATCTTGTCGAGCTTGTCGACGATCCGGAGCGTGCCGGCGACGTCGGTCAGACCGATGCCCTGGTAGAAGCCCTCCGGGATCCTGCGGTTGTTGACCTGGATGCGGAACTCGCCGATCGGCAGTCTGGCGAAGGCCTCGGCGATGACGAGCGGCATCTCCGCCTCGAAGTGCGGAGCGAGCGTGTCCACGTCGACGACGTCGATGTCGGCCTGGGTGAACTCGCGGAAGCGTCCCTCCTGCGGGCGCTCTCCCCGCCAGACCTTCTGGATCTGGTAGCGGCGGAAGGGGAACGACAGCCGGCCGGCGTGCTCGAGCACGTACCGGGCGAACGGGACGGTGAGGTCGAAGTGCAGACCCAGATCGGACTCGCCGGACTCCTCCCCGCGGGCAGCGAGTCGGCCGACGGCGTAGATCTCCTTGTCCGTGTCACCGCCCTTGCCGACCAGTCGCTCGACGGGCTCGACGGCACGGGTCTCGATGGGCGCGAACCCGTGCAGCTCGAACACCTCGCGGATCGTGTCGAGGAAGGCCAGCTCGAGCAGTCGCTCGGCGGGCAGGAGCTCCGGGAAGCCCGAGAGCGGGGTCACCTTGGTCGCCATGGGGTATGCGTGGGTCCTCGTCGTAGGGAAGCAGCGGTCGAGATCGTGGTCGGGTCACGTCCGATGCCGGACGGTCTGGGACGGTCAGAGATTCTGGGACGGTCGGAGATTCTGGAGGAAGGGGTTGGTCCCCCGTTCGCGGCCGATGGTCGTCGCCGGCCCGTGCCCGGTGAGCACGAGAGTGGGATCCGGCAGGGGCAGCACGACGTCCCGCAGCGAGCGCTCCATGGCCGAATGATCGCCGCCGGGAAGGTCCGTGCGGCCGATCGAGCCGGCGAAGAGGACGTCGCCGGAGAGCAGGGTGGACGTCAGGTCGTGGTCCGACCCGAGCCCGTCCGGAACGGTGGGGAGTCTGAACATCACCGATCCCTCGGTGTGGCCGGGGGCGTGGAGGATCTCCAGGTCGAGACCGGCCAGGCCCAGGCGCTCCCCGTCGGAGACCTCGACGACGTTCGACGGCTCGCTCCAGGCGGCGGCGCGCCCGAACTGCTGTTCGAGCATGGCGACGAGGCCGGGTTCCAGCGTCCTGACCGGGTCCACGAGGCGGTAGCGGTCGGCGTGATGGATGTAGGCCGCCGTTTCGCCGCCGCATACCGGCGTCACCGAGTAGACGTGGTCGAGGTGACCGTGGGTCAGGAGGACCGCCGCCGGCCGCAGGCGATGCTGGCGGAGGATCTCGGCGATCCGGTCCTCGACGCCGATCCCCGGGTCGACGATGACGCATTCCTCGCCGGCCGAGGTTGCGAGCACGTAGCAGTTCGTCGCGAACGCGGCGGCGGGGAAGGCGACGGTGAGCACCCGGTCAGCCTAGTCGTCCTAGGATGTGCGCTTGTGTCGACCAGGAACCGCAGGCCGGCGAGAGCGCACAAGGCCACCCAGCAACAACAACGCGACCGTGCGCGTCGCCGCGCCGCGCGTCGGGAGAAGGCCGCTGCGACCCGTCGAACGCGGAGGCGACGCACCCTCTATGCCGTCCTGGCCGCCCTCGCCGTGCTCGCACTGGTGCTGGTCGTCGTGGTCCTCGTCGATGCGCTCGGATCGGACCCGCCCGACGAGACCACACCCGCGGCCGTGGTGACGACCACCCCGACGGTTTCAGTACCCGACAACTGCACGCCGGCGCCCCCGGCCCCCGGGACGGAAGCGAGGCTGGAGCTGCCGCCGCCCGAGGACGCGGCGGGCCGGACCTTCGAGGCCGTCGTGACGACCAACTGCGGGGACATCGTGATCGAGCTCGACGGCACCGGGGCCCCGCAGACGGTGGCGTCGTTCCTGCAGCTGTCCCGACTGGACTTCTACCGCGACTCCCCGTGCCACCGGCTGCTCGACGCCGACAACATCGTTCTGCAGTGCGGCGACCCGACCGGGACCGGTCAGGGCGGTCCCGGATACGGCTTCGGCGTAGAGTCCGTGCCGGACGACGGGCGCTATCCCCGCGGAACCGTCGCCATGGCTCGCACCTCGGACGTCGAGCGGGGCACAGGCAGCCAGTTCTTCATCGTGGCCGCGGACTCGTCCTGGCCTCCCGAGGACGGCGGATACACGATCTTCGGTAACGTCACATCCGGTATGGAGATCATCGACCAGGTCGTCGCCGCCGGAGTCGACGGCGGCGGAGTCGACGGTGCCCCTGCCCTGCCCCTCAGCATCCTGCGGATCGCTGTCACCGAGAAGAAGGTCTGACGTGAGCACCGACACCCCGAACGAGCCGACCCCCGCGATCCCGGACGAGGTGGTCGAGGAGCAGTCGGCGCCCGATCAGGCGACGAACACAGCAGCGACGACCACACCGGCGGCGGCCGACGAGACAACTCCCGACGTGACTGTGGAGGCGGCCGCGCAGGACTCGCCCGCCCCGGAGTCGGCTGCGGAAAGACCGACAACAGAGACGGCCGCTCCGGACTCGACCGCAGACGAAGAAGCCGGTGCCGAGCAGGCCGGTGACGAGCCCACACACGTCGAGCCGGCGGCCGCGGACCAGCAGCTCTCCGGTGGATCGGCTCCAGCACTCGAGGAGGCGGTCATCCCGGCCCGGCCCGCTCCCCCGCGGCCTCCCGTTCCCAGCCCCGCTGCCCTGGCAGCGCGGATCGGGACAGCGCGTCCCGCCCCACCGGCTACCACCGCGGACCACTCCGAGTCCGCCCGCTTCGGCCGGGTGGCCGAGGACGGGACGGTGTTCGTGCGCAGGGGCACCGACGAGATCGCCGTCGGGTCCTACCCCGGCGCCGGGCCGGACGAGGCGCTGCAGTACTTCGCCCGCAAGTACGACGAGCTGTACGGCATGACCGAACTCCTCGAGCAGCGGCTCACCGGCTCGAGCGAGCTCACCGCCAAGGACGCGGCCGAGCAGTTGACGCATCTGTCCGAGCAGGCCGCAGAGCCGACCTTCGTCGGCGACCTGGAGGCGCTGCACGCCCGGCTGGAGAGCATCGGCATCCTCATCGACCGCCGGCGCGAGGAGGAGTCGGCCCAGCGCGCGGCGGCCAAGGCCACCGCGCTCGCCGAACGTGAGGCCCTCGTCGTCCGAGCCGAGAACATCGCCGCCCAGGACCCGCAACGAACCCAGTGGAAGCGCAGCGGCGAGGAACTGCGAACCCTGTTCGAGGAGTGGAAGGCGCACCAGCGTTCGGGTGCCCGCCTCGACAAGCCGGTCGAGGCAGAGCTGTGGCACCGCTTCAGCGCCGCGCGCGGCGCCTTCGACAAGGCCCGCCGAGCCCACTTCTCCGAGCTGGAAGCCAGCCAGTCGGAGGCCAAGGCCGCCAAGGAGAGCCTGGTCCGCGAGGCCGAGCAGCTGTCCGGAAGTCGGGACTGGGGTCCGACGGCGCGTGAGTTCAAGCGGCTCATGGACCGCTGGCGGGCGGCAGGACGGGCGGGACGTGCGGACGATGACGCATTGTGGGCGCGGTTCAAGGCCGCCCAGGACGCGTTCTTCGCCGCCAAGGACGAGGTCGCGGCCGCCGAGGACCAGGAGTTCCGCGCCAACCTGGCCGTCAAGGAACAGCTGCTGGCCGAGGCCGAAGGTCTGCTCCCGATTCGCGACCTCGAGGCGACCAAGTCGGCCCTCCGATCCATCCAGGACAGGTGGGACAGGGCCGGCAAGGTGCCCCGCGCCGACATCGACCGGACCGAGAAGGGGATCCGTCGGGTGGAGCAGGCGGTCCGCGACGCAGAGCAACGCCAGTGGTCCTCGTCGAACCCCGAGGCTCGCGCCCGGGCGCAGAGCCTCGTCGAGCAGCTCGAGCGCGCAGTCGCAGACCTCGAACGTGATCTGGCCAACGCCGAGGCCAAGGGCAACGACAAGAAGGCGGCCGAGGCCCGGTCAGCGATCCAGGGCCGTCAGGCACTGCTGGACCAGGCTCGCTCGGCATTGACCGAGTTCAGCTGAGCTCCGGCGAGGTCACGCTAGGACGCGTCGGCGGCTGCCGCGATCGGTTTGTCGGTGCGGCCCTTCCCGGTGATCCGGTACGCGTCGTAGACCCCGTCGACCTTGCGCACCGCCTTCAGGACGTGTGACAGGTGGGATGCGTCGCCCATCTCGAAGGTGAACTTCGAGATGGCGAGTCGGTCGCGGTTGGTGGTGACGCTCGCCGAGAGGATGTTCACGCCGTTCTCGGACAGCGCTCGCGTCATGTCGGACAGCAGGCCGTTGCGGTCGAGGGCTTCCACCTGCATCTGGACGAGGAACACCGTGCCCGCCGTCGGCGCCCAGGAGACCTCGATGAGTCGCTCGGGCTGGGAACGCAGCGTGGACGCGTTCGTGCAGTCCTCGCGGTGCACGGAGACGCCGTCGCCCCGGGTGATGAAGCCGAGGATGTCGTCGCCCGGCACCGGCGTGCAGCAGCGGGCCAGCTTGACCCAGACGTCCGTCGTCCCCTTGACCACGACGCCCGGGTCCCCCACACGGCGACGACGGCTCGGGACGTGCTGCGGGTGGGTGGCCTCGGCGAGGTCCTCCTCCGCGCCGTCCTCACCTCCGAGTGACGCAAGCAGACGGGTCACGACCGCCTGGGCGGAGATGTGTCCCTCCCCCACCGCGGCGAACAGGGACTCGATGTCCGTGTAGCGGAGGTCCGCAGCGACTCCCGTCAGGCTGTCGACGGTCATCAGCCGCTGGAGCGGGAGGTTCTGCTTGCGCAGCACTCTGGCGATCGACTCGCGACCGCTCTCGATCATCTCCTCGCGGCGTTCCTTGGTGAACCACTGCCGGATCTTGTTGCGGGCCCGCGGTGACTTGACGAAGCCGAGCCAGTCCCGGGAGGGGCCGGCGCCCTGCGCCTTGGACGTGAGTATCTCGACGGTGTCACCGTGGTTGAGACGCGACTCCAGCGGCACCAGCCGGCCGTTGACCTTGCCACCGACGCACCGATGACCCACCTCGGTGTGCACGGCATACGCGAAGTCGACAGGCGTGGACCCGGCCGGGAGCGCAATGACCCGGCCCTTGGGGGTGAAGACGTAGACCTCCTGGGTCTTGATCTCGAAGCGCAGCGAGTCGAGGAACTCGTCCGGATCCTCGGTCTCCCGCTGCCAGTCGAGCAGCTGACGGATCCAGCCCATGTCACCCAACGGCCCGGAGTCCTCTGCAGCCCGGCTCGGGGCACGTCCCCGCGATCCCCCGGTCCTGCCGTCCTCCTTGTACTTCCAGTGCGCGGCGATGCCGTACTCCGCGCGTCGGTGCATGGCATGGGTCCGGATCTGGACCTCGACCGCCTTGCCGCCCGGGCCTATGACGGTCGTGTGCAAGGACTCGTACATGTTGAACTTGGGCATCGCGATGTAGTCCTTGAACCGGCCCGGCACGGGATGCCATCGCGCGTGCAGCGCACCGAGGGCGGCATAGCAGTCCCGGACCGAGTCGACGAGGACGCGCACCGCGACGAGGTCGTAGATGTCCTTGAACTCACGCTCCCCGACGATCATCTTCTGGTACACGGAGTAGTAGTGCTTCGGGCGACCGGTCACCGTGGCCTTGATCTTGGCCCGGCCCAGCTCGTCGAGGACCTGCGCGCGCACCACACCCAGGTACTCGTCGCGCGCCGGAGCGGCGTCTGCGACAAGGCGGACGATCTCGTCGTAGACCTTGGGGTACAGCGTCTGGAAGGACAGGTCCTCGAGCTCCCATTTGATCGTGTTCATGCCGAGCCGGTGGGCCAGCGGCGCGTAGATCTCGAGGGTCTCGCGGGCCTTGCGCTGGGCGGAGGCCGGCGAAACGTACTTCCACGTGCGGGCGTTGTGCAGTCGGTCCGCGAGCTTGATGAACAGGACCCGGATGTCCCGAGCCATCGCCACGACCATCTTGCGCACGGTCTCGGCCTGGGCCGCCTCGCCGTACTGGACCTTGTCCAGCTTCGTCACGCCGTCGACGAGCATGGCGATCTCCTCGCCGAAGTCCGCCCTGAGCTGGTCCATGCCGTATGCGGTGTCCTCCACCGTGTCGTGGAGGAGTGCCGCCGCGATGGTCGCGGGCTGCATACCAAGCTCGGCCAGGATGCTCGCGACGGCGAGCGGATGCGTGATGTAGGGGTCGCCGCTCTTGCGCGTCTGCCCGTCGTGGGCGCGCTCGGCGACCGCGAAGGCACGCTCGATGACCGACAGGTCAGCCTTGCTGTGGGTCGCCTTGACCGTTGACAGCAGCGGCTGGAGGACGGGGTTGGCGGGCAGCCGAGGGCCGACGAAACGCGCCAGGCCGGACCGGGCCCAGGCGCTCGCGCCAGTCGTCGTGAGATCCTCCGCCATAGCGAGATGGTAGTCCAGCGACCTGGACGGGCCGTTCGCCGTGTCCGGCGTGGTGTCCCGGGGCGTCTTAAGTGGGGTCGGGTCGGGAGACGGAGGTCAGACGGTGTGCAGTGCCCAGACCGACCGTCCGGGCAGAGCGGCTCGGCCGTCGAGGAAACCGAGCTCGACGATCACCGCGATGTCGGCGACCACACCCCCGGCCGTCTCGACGAGGTCGGCCGCGGCTGCGGCAGTGCCGCCCGTGGCGAGGACGTCGTCGACGAGGAGGACCCGGTCGGCGTGGGTGAAGGCATCCTGGTGCACCTCGACGGTCGCGCTGCCGTACTCGAGCTCGTAGGAGATGCTGTGGCGGTCCCGCGGGAGCTTGCCCGCCTTGCGGATGAGGACGAGCCCCACGCCCAGCTCGTACGCCAGCGCCGCACCGAAGACGAAGCCACGGGACTCGATCCCGGCGACTGCGTCGACCCGGCCACGGTAGCGCTCGGCCATGGCGCGCACGACGGTCCGGAAGGCGGGGCCGTCCTGGAGAAGTGGCGTGATGTCCTTGAACACCACGCCCGGAGTCGGGAAGTCGGGGACGTCGACGAGGTGCTCGGCGACCACCGTCCCGGCGTCGGCTCGGTCCGTCCCCGGCGACGCCGTCTCCTCCTGTGTCATCCGTCCCACCTTCGCCAGTCCCGATCCACCGCTGTGTCCGTGCTCAGCGCTTCGACTTGGGCGCCCTCTTCGGCTGGTTCCGTGGCCCGGTCTGAGCGTACTTGTGCACGGCGCGGCCGGTGAGCGTCGCAGCCGCCGCGGGCTCGTCGTCCATGGACCGTTGACCGCCGGTCGGCTCCGAACCCACCAGCGCCCCATCGTCGAGCTCGTCGTGGTGGCCCGGCTCGTGCGATCGCGCCGCGGCAGCCTCCTTGGCGCGGGCGTTCTGGTGGCGCAGTGCCTTCTTCTCCAACGCCTTGACGTCGTCGTCCTTCGAGCGGAGCCAGACCAGGAGCGGGGTCGCGACGATGATCGAGGAGTAGGCGCCGACGGCGATACCGATGAACAGCGCCAGTGCAAGGTCGAGCAGGGTCCCCGGGCCGATGAAGAAGAACCCGACGATGAGAAGGGCGCTGATCGGCAGCAGGGTCGTCACGGTGGTGTTGAGGGACCGGATCAGGGTCTGGTTGACCGCTCGGTTCGCCGCCTGCGAGAAGGTCACCCGGCCGGTCTCGAAGGCCATCGTCGTGTTCTCACGGACCTTGTCGAAGACGACGACGTTGTCGTACAGCGAGTACCCGAGGATCGTGAGGAAGCCGATGACTGACGCCGGTGAGACCTCGAACCCGCTCAAGGCGTAGATCCCCACGGTGATGAACACGTCGTGCGCCAGGGCGACCAGCGCGGCCAGGGACATCTTCCAGTTGCGGAAGTAGACCGCCATGAGGATCGCGACGAGGACGACGAACCAGGCCAGTGCCTGCAGGGCGTTGCTCGAGACGCTCTGGCCCCATGAGGGGCCGACGAAGGACGCCGAGACGGCTTCGTCGGAGACGTCGAACTCCTGGGCGAGCGCTGACCGGACCTCACTACTCTGGGTATCCTCAAGCCGCTCGGTCTGCACCCGCACCGTCCCGCCGCCGACGAGGGTCACGTTGACGGCCTGGTTCGGCACGACGCTGCGAACGGCCTCGCGCGCGCGGCTCTCGAAGCCGTCGGTCGCGCTGGCGCTGACGCGGAACTCGGAGCCGCCGCGGAACTCCAGGCCGAGGTTGAGTCCGCGGACGAAGAATCCGATGGCCGCGAGCAGCAGCAGGATCAGGGAGATGACGAGGAACTTCTTGCTGTTCTCGACGAACCGGATGGTCCGCTTGCCGGTGTAGAGGTCGTTGCCGAGCTGAGCGAGCTGTCCCATCAGCGGGCCCCCTCCAGGATCGGGCCGCGGACGCGTCCTCGGCCGGCGTACTTGGGATTGCGGGCCTCGAGCAGCTGGGGATTGAGTCCCGACCACGGGTGCCCCTCGCCGAAGAAGGGCTTGCGGACGAGCCACTGCATCATCGGCTTGGTGAAGAAGAAGACGATGATGAGGTCGATGATCGTCGTCAGGCCGAGCGTGAACGCGAATCCGCGGACATTGGAGCTGGCGAGCGCGTAGAGCGTGCCCGCGGCGAGGAGGGTGACGGCATCTCCCGCGAGAATCGTGCGGGATGCTCGCTCCCAGCCGGCATCGACCGCACTACGCACCGTCCGACCGTCACGCACCTCGTCGCGGATCCGCTCGAAGAAGACGATGAAGGAGTCGGCGGTGATACCGACGGCGACGATCAGACCGGTGATGCCGGCCAGATCGAGCCGGTAGTTGTACCGCCACCCGAGGATCGTCACGACGAGGTAGACGATGATCCCGGCCAGGATGAGCGACGCGATCGTCACGAAACCGAGGACGCGGTACTGGAAGAGCGAGTAGACGAAGACGAGGAGCATCCCGATCATTCCGGCCACCAGACCCAACCTCAGCTGCTCGCCTCCGAGCAGAGGGCTGATCTGGTCGCGGGTCTCGAGCTCGAACGAGATCGGCAAGGCGCCGAACTTCAGCTGCTGGGCCAGCGTCTGCGCCTCCTCGAGCGTGAAGGCGCCGGTGATCGAGGCGCGCCCGTCGAGAATGGCGGACTGGAAGAACGGGGCCACGATGACCTGCTGGTCCAGGACCGCCGCCAGCTGGTTGCGGGGGGCCGGCAGCTGGACCATCTCCGTGCTGATCTGACCGTAGGCCTCACGGGCGTCGCCGGTGAGCTCCAGGGCGATCTCGACGGTGTTGGTCGGCTGACCGGTCGGGCCGGCCTGGTACCCGGCACTCGCGTCAGCGATCCCGCTTCCGTCGACGACGACGGGGCCGAGGATGTACTTCTCCGTCCCTGTGTCACGGCAGGCGACGACCGCGGTGTCGGGGTCCTGCTCCGTGGTCGTGTCGTCGCCGCCGGTGCAGGTCAGGGACTCGAACTCAGCGATGAGCTCGTCCGTGATCCACGCCGGGTCCGTGGCGCTGGTCGGCTCACCGGTCGGCGCCGGGGCGACCGGCTCCGTCGCGGTCGGCTCGGGCGTAGGCTCCGCGGTTTCGGTCGCCTCGGCCGCGAATCCCTCGGGTACGGGTCCGCTGTTCGTCGTCGGGCTCGCGGCCGGAGTGGCGGCCTCGGTCGGACTCGCGGTGGACCCGTCGGTGGGCGTGGCGCCCCCGGTCGGAGTACCTGTCGGGGTCTCCGTGGGTGCCGGTGTCAGACCGCCGACCGGCTGAACGACCAGGACCGGCCTGAACTGCAGCTGCGAGGAACGCCGGATGGCGTCTTCGACCTCCTGCGGCGGCACGCCCGGCATGCTGACGACGATGTTGCGCCCACCCTGCGTGGTGACCTCGGCGCCGGTGATGCCTCCGGCATCGGCCCGCTGGGAGATGATGTCGCGGGCCTGGTCGAGCTGCTCCTCCTGGATCTCGGTCTCCTGCCCCGACAGAACCGGGGTGAGGACGAGCTGCGTGCCACCCTCGAGGTCGAGTCCGAGCTTCGGGGTGAGCTGGGCGCTGCCCCACTGACTGCCCGCGAAGAGGAGCACGACGAGGGCGACGATGAAGGCCGCGAATCCGGCGAGAACCCGACCGGGGCGGGCATGAGTGGTCTGCGAAGGCATGCTGTCTCTAGTGGTCTGTCTGTGGTCGGGAACTCTGGTGGTCGGCGATGAGGATCACGTGTTCGTCGGTCCGTCTGTCGCACCGGCCCGCATGCCGACGGCGCGGCGGTCGAACCGCATGACCACGCCCGGGGCGACCTCGAGCTGCACGACGCGCTCATCGGTGGAGACGATGCGGCCGTAGAGGCCGGAGGTCATGAGCACCTCGTCCCCCACCGACACCGATGCCTGGAACTCCTGCATGGCACGGGCCCGTCGCCGCTGGCTGAGCACGAGAGCGGCGAGGAGAAGCAGCGGGAGCAGCAGGATGAGCAACGATGCGGCATTGCCGGAGTTCATGCGGGTCTCTCTGACGAGGTGGGGTGGCCAAGGTGGGAGTCTAGGCCACCCGGGCCTAGGATCCGAGTCGGCCGACCGACGACGAGGGTGTCTCCTCGTCGAACGGCAGGGTCGAGGCAGTGGTTCCGGCTGCTGCGAGCGGCGGACTCAGGCCGAGATGGGCGAAGGCGGTCGCGGTCGCGAGACGACCTCGTGGGCTGCGCACCATGAAGCCCTCGCGGACCAGGAACGGCTCGGCGACAGTCTCCACGGTCTCGGTCTCCTCGCCGACGGCGATGGCCAAGGTGGAGAGCCCCACGGGCCCGCCCCCGAAGCGGGTGCACAGGGCCGACAGGACCGCGCGGTCGAGACGATCCAGGCCGGCCTGGTCGACGTCGAAGAGGGCGAGTGCGGCCCGCGCGTCCTCCCGAGTCACCCGGTGACCCGGACTGCCATGCACCTCGGCGTAGTCGCGGACACGCCGGAGCAGACGGTTCGCGATGCGAGGCGTCCCCCGAGAGCGACCGGCGATCTCGACGATGGCCTCGTCGTGCGTCCGGACGTCGAGCAGACCGGCCGAGCGCCGGAGGATCGTCGCCAGGTCGGCGACGTCGTAGTAGTCGAGATGCCCAGTGAAACCGAAACGGTCACGAAGCGGCGCCGGCAGCAGGCCCGCCCTCGTCGTCGCACCGACGACGGTGAATGCGGGGAGCTCGAGTGGGATGGCCGTCGCTCCGGGACCCTTGCCGACGATGACATCGACGCGGAAGTCCTCCATGGCGAGGTAGAGCATCTCCTCGGCAGCGCGGCTCATCCGGTGGATCTCGTCGAGGAAGAGCACCTCTCCCTCGTCCAGCGAGGACAGGATCGACGCCAGGTCGCCCGCGTGCTGGATCGCCGGGCCGCTCGTCACCCGGATCGGACGCTCCAGCTCGGCGGCGACGATCATCGCGAGCGTGGTCTTGCCGAGGCCGGGTGGTCCCGAGAGAAGGACGTGGTCGGGCGCGGCGCCTCGCTGTTTCGCCGCGGCCAGGACGAGCCCGAGCTGGTCGCGCACTCGAGGCTGCCCGGGGAACTCGCTGAGCCTGCGGGGCCGCAGGGCGGCCTCGACCGTTCGCTCGTCCTCCCCGCCCGGCACCGGGTTGGCGTCGACGACTCGGGGGGTGCCAGCCGTGTCGAGACTTTCCGCCCGGCTCAGGTCACCGTCCGGCACGTCCGCCTTCCGCGCCGGGTCTTCGTGGGCCGAACCCTCGTGAATGTCGTTCGTGTAGCCGGTCATGTTCGCAGCCCTCGAAGCGCCAACCGCAACAGCGTGGAGACGTCCCGCTCATCCGGATGCTCCCGCGCCACGGCGGACACTGTGTCGCCGGCCTGCTTCGCCGAGTAGCCCAGTCCGGTCAACGCCTCCGTCACCTGTGCGCGCCAGTCGTCGCCGCCGCCGCGAGCGGCATCCGTGGGTGCGCTCCCCGTGCCCGGGGCGGCGTGGCCGACCTTGTCGCGCAGTTCGAGGACGAGGCGCTCGGCCGACTTCGCACCGATGCCCGGCACGCGAGTCAGAGCCTTCGTATCCCCCTCGGACAGCGCCTTGCGCAGATCATCCGGACCCATGACGGAGAGCATGGCAAGGGCGATGCGCGGTCCCACACCGGAGACGCTCTGCACCGTCTCGAACATGTCGCGCTCGTCGACAGATCCGAAACCGTAGAGGGTGAGGGCGTCCTCGCGGACCACGAGGGTGGTCGCCAAGAGCAGCTGCGACCCGGTCCGGGACGCCGCGGCGGTCGCCGGCGTGGTGTGCACGAGAAGACCCACCCCGCCCACTCCGAGTACCACGCGGTCGAGCGCCGCATGCTCGACGACACCTGCGAGTGAGGCGATCATCGCCCGGCTGCCAGACGCTCTAGCCGCTCGCTCGCCCCACCGCGCCAGGCGTGGCACACCGCGAGCGCGAGAGCGTCCGCAGCGTCGGCCGGCCGGGGCGGCTCCTCGAGGCCGAGGATGCGCTGCACCATCGCCGTGACCTGACGTTTGTCGGCCCGACCCGAGCCGGTGACGGCCGCCTTGACCTCGGTCGGGGTGTGGAACGCGACCGGAAGCCCGGCGCGAGCCGCGACGAGGATGGCGATGGCGCTCGCGTGCGCAGTCGTCATCACCGACGCGACGTTCACGTCGGCGAACACCCGCTCGACGGCGACCCGGTCGGGTGTGAACCGCTCGAGCCAGACCTGGAGCTGCTCCTCGAGGTAGAGGAGCCGCTCCCCTGGCTCGGCGTCGCGTGGTGTGCGCACCACACCGACGGCCACCATGGTGGCTCGGCCGGGCCGGGCGTCGACGACCCCGAGACCACATCGGGTCAGTCCGGGGTCGACACCGAGGACGCGCATACGGGCGACACCACCTTGGTCGAGGAGACGGACTGCACGGACGGGCTAGAACACCTGTTCGGACGACACGCTAGCCCGACACGACGGTTGCGCAGCGCCCAACACGCCGGGTCGATCGGATCGGTCGGCTCGCGGCTTCGTCTGCCGACCGCCGCCGCAGGTCAGTCCTCGTCGTCCAGCTGGGCGAGGACCTCGTCGGGGATGTCGCCGTTGGCGAACACGTTCTGGACGTCATCGGAGTCTTCGAGGGCGTCGATGACCCTGATCATCCTGCGGGCACCCTCGAGATCGAGCGGAACCTGCAGGCTCGGAACCCAGGAGGCCTCGGCTGAGTCGTACTCGACTCCGGCGTCCTGGAGGGCGGTCCGCACGGCGACGACGTCGCTGGCCTCCGAGACCACCTCCCACGTCTCCCCATTGTCTCCGATCTCCTCGGCACCGGCCTCGAGGACGACCTCGAGCAGCCCGTCCTCGTCAGGCGCTGCCTCCTTCGGGACGATCACGACACCCTTGCGGTTGAAGAGGTAGGAGACGGAACCGGGATCGGCGAGTGTGCCGCCGTTGCGGGTGAGCGCGGTACGCACCTCGGCGGCCGCGCGGTTGCGGTTGTCCGTGAGGCACTCGATGAGGATGGCCACACCTCCGGGGGCGTAGCCCTCGTACGTGATGGTCTCCCAGTCCGACCCTCCGGCTTCGGCACCGGAGCCACGCTTGACCGCGCGGTCGATGTTGTCGTTGGGGACCGAGGACTTCTTGGCCTTCTGGATGGCGTCGTAGAGAGTGGGGTTGCCCGCCGGGTCGCCACCACCCGTTCTGGCAGCCACCTCGATGTTCTTGATGAGCTTGGCGAACAGCTTGCCTCGCTTGGCGTCGATCGCAGCCTTCTTGTGCTTGGTCGTCGCCCACTTGGAGTGGCCGCTCATCACTACCTACCTTCGCGCGTCGTCGTGCGTGCGCCGGGCCCGTGCGTTCCGTCCCGGCCAGAGCCGACTGCCGATCCTACCGGCAGGCCCGACACGGTCCCACCACCGTCGCCCCTGTGGTCAGCGGCTGCCGACGAGGTCGTCGACGAACATCCGGTGGACCCGGAGGTCGCCGGTGACCTCCGGGTGGAACGACGTCGCAAGGAGCCGACCCGCGCGGACGGCGACCGGATGGGAGACACCGTCGCGCTCGACGCTCGCGAGAACCTCGACCGAGTCACCGTGGTGCTCGACCCAGGGTGCGCGGATGAAGACCGCCCGCACGGGGTCGGACCCGAGACAGTCGATGACCAGGTCGGCCTCGAAGGAGTCGACCTGCCGTCCGAACGCGTTGCGTCGGACCGTGATGTCGAGTCCACCGAGGGTCCTCTGGTCCGCGCGCCCCCCGACGAGCCGGTCGGCGAGCATGATCATTCCCGCGCAGCTCCCGAAAACCGGCAGACCGGAGCGGATCGCCGAGGTGAGCGGCGCATACAGCCCGAATGCTCGCACGAGCTTGTCCATGACGGTCGACTCCCCCCCAGGGATGACCAGTCCGGCAATTCCCTCGAGGTCGCCGGGCCGGCGAACCGCGCGGGGCTCGGCCCCGACCGCGACGAGCGCGGCGGAGTGCTCGCGAACGTCGCCCTGAACCGCGAGGACGCCGATCTGCGGCCTGCCGGCTACCACCCGCGCTCGGCGAGGCGGTGGGGCACGGGGATCGAGTCCACGCTGATCCCGACCATGGCCTCGCCCAGCCCACGGGAGACCGCGGCGATCACGTCGGGGTCGTCGTAGAAGGTCGTGGCCCGCACGATCGCCTCTGCCCGTTGGGCCGGGTTGCCCGACTTGAAGATTCCGGACCCGACGAAGACGCCCTCGGCTCCGAGCTGCATCATCATCGCGGCGTCGGCCGGCGTCGCGATCCCGCCTGCCGTGAACAGGACGACCGGCAGACGGCCGGCCTGCGCGACCTCACTGACCAGGTCGTACGGCGCCTGCAGCTCCTTGGCCGCGACGTAGAGCTCGTCCTCCGGCAGCGACTGGAGCCGACGGATCTCCTGCCGGATCCGGCGCATGTGGGTCGTCGCGTTGGAGACGTCGCCGGTCCCGGCCTCGCCCTTCGAGCGGATCATCGCTGCGCCCTCGGTGATACGGCGCAGCGCCTCACCGAGGTTGGTGGCGCCGCAGACGAAGGGGACCGTGAAGGCCCACTTGTCGATGTGGTGCTCGTAGTCCGCCGGCGTGAGCACCTCGGACTCGTCGATGTAGTCCACGCCGAGGCTCTGTAGGACCTGGGCCTCGACGAAGTGACCGATCCGAGCCTTCGCCATGACGGGGATCGAGACCGCCTCGATGATCCCGTCGATCATGTCGGGGTCGCTCATCCGCGAGACTCCCCCCTCGGCCCGGATGTCAGCGGGGACGCGTTCGAGAGCCATCACGGCGACGGCGCCAGCATCCTCGGCGATCTTCGCCTGCTCGGGCGTGACGACATCCATGATGACGCCACCCTTGAGCATGTCGGCCATCCCGCGCTTGACGCGGTTCGTGCCCGTGCCGGTGGTGGCGGAGCCGGGAGTGCCGGAACCGGGCGCCGCCGGGTCGGTGGTCGCGAAGCCGGGCGAGGATGGTCCCGCGGAGGCGGTCTGCGGGTCGGTGTGGGTGCTCATGCGATGAAGTGTAGGTCTGAGCAGACTCAGGCCTGGTAGCGCACCTCGTCGTCGAACTCGACGGTCTCGGGAAGGGGTGCCCGGCCCGCGAGCCGGAAGAGCCGGACGGTTCCCTTTCGACGCACGCGCTGGACCTCGGTGACGGCCTGGTTGTGGAACCTGCGGGCCAGCTGGACCCGAAGTGCCGTCGCCTCGATCCGTCCGAGCACCTCCTCCGCCGCCACCCCGCCGCGCACCCGCACGTCCGCGAGGGTCTCCGCGGTCAGGGCGACCGAGAAGGCCTCGGTCAGGTTGGACTCCGCCGCCTCCCGGCCGCTGAAGGTCTGGCCGTGCAGGAGGTCGGACCCGTGCCGCTCACCAGCACGCTCCGCACCGGCCCGCTCCAGCGAGTGGGACGCGGCGTCGACGAGGAGGAGGGACGTGGCCGGGTCCAGCAGACCGGACGTGCCGAGCTCGAGGGCGGACTCCGCGCGACGGATGACCTGCGCATCGAGCGCCGCCAGAGATCCCTCGACCTTGGCGTGAAGCCTGTCGAGCCTGGCCGCGGAGTAGGTGAGGTACCACGCCAGGAGGACGAACCCGACGAGGGCGAGCGCGACCCACGTGATCGTCTCCATCATCCGCGACCACCCTCGGAACGGCGGCGGGGCCGAACGATCCGGGACCACAGCCCGGTCTCCTCGACATCGGCGGCGGCGTCCGCGGTCTGCGTCACCGTCTCGTAGACGGCCAGGATCTGGGCCGCGACGACCGGCCAGTCGTACCTCCGGGCCCGCTGCTGCCCGGCGGAGCGGAGTCGGGCTCGCTCCGCGTCGTCGCCGAGCAGCCCGAGCACGGCGGCGGCGCACGAGTCGGGGTCCCCGGTCGTGAACAGGCGGCCGTTGGCCTGGCCGTCGAGGACGGCGGTGAAGGCGGCGAGGTCGCTCGCCACGACGGGGGCGCCGGCAGCCATCGCCTCGACGAGCACGATGCCGAAGCTCTCACCTCCGGTGTGCGGTGCCACGTAGGCGTCGACCGAGGCGAACAGAGCGGCTTTGTCCTCGTCGCTGATCAGACCGAGGAACGTGCAGGCCGCGCCGACCTGCGGGCTCATACGCTCCCGGGCAGCGGCCACGTCTCCGGGACCGGCGATGAGCAGGCGCGCCCTGGGCCGGTCGCGGAGGATGCGCTCCATGGCCGCGCTGATGACGGGTAGACCCTTGCGCGGTTCGTCGATCCGACCGAGGAACGCCAGGGTGGGCGCGCTGGGTGTCCCGCGCCACTCGTCCCGGGCCTCGGCCCGGGCGAAGTCGTCGACGCACACGCCATTGGGGATCACCACCGCGTCCCCACCCAAGTGCGAGGTGACGGTCCGGCGGGCCGCCTCGGAGACGGCGATGCGTCCGACGATCTTCTCGAGCGAGGGACGCAGGAGGGGGTAGGCCGCCTGCATCGCTCTCGAACGCAGGTTGGACGTGTGGAAGGTCGCGACCACGGGGGCGTCCGTGGCCCAGAGGGTGAGAACCGAGACGCTCGGGGTCACCGGCTCGTGGATGTGCACGACGTCGAAGTCCCCCTGCTCCAGCCACCGCGTGGTGCGCGCCGAGGTCACGGGCCCGAAGGTCAGCCGGGCTACCGACCCGTTGTATCGCACCGGCACCGCCCGTCCCGACGAGGTGAGATAGGCCGGCAGGTCCAGATCGTCGTCCGCAGGTGCGAGCACCTCGACCTCGTGACCGAGTCCGAGGAGGTACTCGGTGAGGTCCCGGACGTGGAACTGCACCCCGCCCGGGACGTCGAACGAGTAGGGGCAGACCATCCCGACCTTCATCGGGCCGGTCTCACGTGCGGGCCGCTCACGATGCGACCCTCGCAGGGTCGAGGTGGCGAACGAACACCCGCTGCATCATGTGCCAGTCGACCGTGTGCATCCGCACCTCGTCGCCCAGGACGGCGGCGCACGACGCCGTCATCGCCTGCACCGCGCGGTGCCTGGACTCCCCCGCCGGCGCCGGAACACGGTCGTGGAACGTGATGACACTGCGCCACCCGCCGGGGCCGTCCGGGGCCGGCTCGTAGTGGATCGAGACCGGGTGCAAGCTGCTCCCGGTGTCGTAGGCGAGGGCGGCCGGACCGATCGCGACCCGGCTGCGATCACCGGCGAAGTCGACCTCGAGACCGCGCCGCGTGAGGTCCCTGTCCGCGAGCAACGGGATGACGACGGGTTCGGCGGCCGCCTCCCGGAGGAGCTCGTAGACGTCGCCACCCCCGGTCAGGGGGATGATGCGCATCCCGAGCCGTTGGCGGAAGTCCAGGAACTCCTCGAAGACCGGTTCAGGTCGCAGCCGCTCGGCGACGGTGACGACCGGCCCGAGGTGCCGTGTGGCCCAGGCGCCCGCCATGTCCCAGTTGCCGAGGTGCCCGAGGAAGCACACGACGGCGCGGCCCTCGTCCAGCGCGCCGCGAACCGGTCCGTCGCCGACGACCCGGACCGCCCGGGTGAGCGCGTCCGGCTCGAGCTCGGGCAGCCGGAAGGCCTCGCACCAGTACCTCAAGTAGGACCGGGCACCCGCGCGAACGAGCCGGTCGAGCTCCTCGTCGCCGAGATCCGGATGAACCGTGCGGTAGTTGTCGCGTAGCCGACGCACGGATCCTCCGTCCTGACGCACCATGGCATCGGCGATCCGGTCGAATACCGCGTATGCGGTGCGCTCCGGGAGCAGTCGGACCGCCTTCCACCCGAGCCGGTACCCAGCGACGACGATCGCGTCCTGGGCCCGGTGGCGCGCGCCGGTCATACCCGCTCGGAGAGCGTCTGCCGTCGCACCTCGAGCATGCGCTGGACGATCGTGACCAGACTGGCCAGGGCGAGCAGCGCGAGCACGACCGTCAGCAGGATCTCGGGGGCGCCGAGGCCGACGAACCCGGTGGCCGCGAGGACGAGCACGAGTCGCTCGGCCCGCTCCGCGATGCCGACGTTGGCCGTCAGGCCCAACCCTTCAGCGCGTGCCCGGGCGTACGACACGACCATGCCCAGGATGAGGCAGGCCAGCGCGAGACCGGCCATGATCGCGTTGTCGCCCGACCCGGCGTACCACAGCACCAGACCGCCGAAGATCGCGGCGTCGGCGATCCTGTCGAGGGTGCTGTCGAGGAACGCGCCCCAGCGCGTGGAGCGGTCGTTCATCCGCGCCATGATTCCGTCGAGCGTGTCGAAGAACACGAACGCCGTGATGACGAGTGTGCCCGTCAGGAACTCCCGGCGCGGGTAGAACGCAAGGGAGCCGAAGCAGACACCGAGGGTGCCGACGATCGTCACGACGTCGGGGCTCACCCCGAGTTTGATGAGGAGCCTCGCGACCGGCGTCAGGAGCCGGGTGACGAAGGCGCGCGCGTACTTGTTCAGCATGACGCTGGTCAGCCTAGCGGCCACCCGTAGGATCGACGCCATGACGACCCCTGAGCGGGACGCGCCCTCCGCCCCGCCGGAGTCCGTCGACGCCAGGGATCTGGCCGGTGTGGCGGACGGCTTCGAGCGGCTGTGGACGCCACACCGGATCGCCTATATCCGCGCGGAGCGTCCGACGTCGGATCCGGGGGACGGCTGCCCCTTCTGCGTGGCGCCGACCCGCGCGGACGGGGACGGGCTCATCGTGCACCGCGGTGAGTGGTGCTACGTCGTGATGAACCTCTTCCCCTACAACCCCGGTCACATCCTCGTGTGTCCCTACCGACACGTCTCGCTCTATGTCGACCTGACCGACGAGGAGACGCGCGAGTTCACCGCTCTGACCAAGGCCGGACTCGTGGCCCTGCAGAGCTCCTCACAGCCGGCCGGCTTCAACATCGGGATGAACCAGGGCGAGATCGCCGGCGCCGGCGTGGCGGCTCATCTGCACCAGCACATCGTCCCCCGGTGGGGCGGGGATGCGAACTTCCTCCCGATCATCGCGCGGACCAAGGCGGTCCCCATGCTCATCGAGGACGTTCGACGTCAGCTCATCGAGGCCTGGCCGACGTAGGCCGACGTGGGACGCCCTCAGGGGTTCGCTGACCGGTCTACACCTGGGCCTTGGCGTCGATGGCCTCGCTCACCTTGGCCACAGCGGCGTCGACGGCGACGCCGTTCTCCTGGGAACCATCCCGGTAGCGGAAGGACACCGTCCCGGCCGCCTGGTCCTCACCACCCGCGATGAGGATGAAGGGCACCTTGGACCGGCTCGCGTTGCGGATCTTCTTGGGGAACCGGTCGTCGGAGGCGTCGAGCTCGACGCGGATGCCATGCGCCGACATCCGGTCCAGCACGTCCTGCAGGTAGGGCTCGTACTCCTCCGCCACGGGAACACCCAGGACCTGCACCGGCGAGAGCCAGGGCGGGAACGCCCCCGCGTAGTGCTCGACGAGCACCCCCATGAAGCGCTCTATCGACCCGAACTTCGCGGAGTGGATCATGACCGGTTGCTTCCGCGCACCGTCGGAGTCCTGGTACTCGAGGCCGAAGCGCTCCGGTTGGTTGAAGTCGTACTGGATCGTGGACATCTGCCAGGTTCGGCCGATCGCGTCGCGAGCCTGGACCGACACCTTGGGGCCGTAGAAGGCGGCCCCGCCCGGGTCCGGGACGAGCTCGAGCCCGGACCCGACGCACACGTCCTCGAGGACCCTGGTCGCCACGGCCCACTGCTCGTCGGTGCCGATGAACTTGTCCTTCTTCTCACCGGTCTCGTCGCGGGTCGACAATTCGAGGTAGAAGTCGTCGAGGCCGAAGTCGCGAAGCAGCGAGAGGACGAAGTCCAGCAGGTGCTTGATCTCGGCCGGCGCCTGCTCGGGGGTGACGTACGAGTGCGAGTCGTCCATCTCGAGACCGCGCACGCGGGTCAGCCCGTGGACCACCCCGGACTTCTCGTAGCGATAGACCGACCCGAACTCGAACAACCGCATCGGCAGGTCGCGGTAGCTGCGCCCGCGCGACCGGAAGATGAGGTTGTGCATGGGGCAGTTCATCGCCTTGAGGTAGTAGTCGCTGCCCTCGAGCTCCATCGGCGGGAACATCGTGTCCGCGTAGTACGGCAGGTGTCCGGAGGTGTGGAACAGCCCCTCCTTGGTGATGTGCGGCGTCCCGACGTACTCGAACCCCTCGTCGATGTGCCGCTGGCGCGCGTAGTCCTCCATCTCGCGCTTGATCACGCCACCCCGAGGGTGGAAGACGGGCAGACCCGAGCCGAGCTCGTCGGGGAAGGAGTACAGGTCGAGCTCGGCACCGATCCGACGGTGGTCCCGACGCTCGGCCTCGGCGAGTCGCGCGAGGTAGGCCGTCAGGTCCGCCTTGCTCGGCCACGCCGTGCCGTAGATGCGCTGCAGCTGCGGGTTCTTCTCGGAGCCGCGCCAGTATGCGGCTGCCGAGCGCATCACCTTGAAAGCGTTGCCGATGAGCTTGGTCGACGGGATGTGCGGGCCGCGGCACAGGTCTCCCCAGGCGACGGTACCGTCCTTGCGCACGTTGTCGTAGATCGTCAGCTGGGCTCCGCCCACTTCGACGGACGCACCTTCTGCGGCATCCTCCGATGCCCCGCCCTTGAGGCCGATGAGCTCGCACTTGTACGGCTCGTGGGTCAGCTCGGCGAGGGCCTCCGAATCGCTGACCTCGCGCCGGACGAACGTCTGACCCTCGTTGATGATGCGCTGCATCGCCTTCTCGATGGCCTTGAGGTCCTCGGGATGGAATGGGACCTCGACGTCGAAGTCGTAGTAGAAGCCGTCGCGGACCGGGGGTCCGATGCCCAACCGGGCGTTCGGGTGCAGCTGCTGGACCGCCTGGGCGAGCACGTGGGCGCAGGAGTGCCGCAGGACGTTGAGTCCGTCCTCGCTGTCGATGGCGACCGGCTCGACCTCGTCACCGTCTGCGAGCGCGTGGGCCAGGTCGACGAGCTCGCCCCCCACGCGCGCCACCACGATCTCCCGGCGTCCCTCGAAGAGCTCGGCCGCGGTCGTCCCGGCCGGCACCGATCGCGCGCTGTCGGCGACGTGGACGGTGATCTCGGCGGACATGGTGCGGTTCTCCTCGCGTCGGGCGACATGACGGTATGCGGCGCACACCGGCCCCCAGCGTAGTCACCCGGGGCCGGGGTGCCGAACCCGTTATCGGCCGCGGTCGGTCCCGGGGGTCAGGCTGAAGTGCCCTGTCTCCCGCCAGTGCCCAAGCCGGTCGACCGTGCGGTCGAGATAGCCGCGCGCCTGCGCCCGGAGGTGCTCGGTGGTGCTTAGGAGGAGGTCGTTGGCGAGGAGGAGCTGACGCGAGGCGACCAGTGCCTCGAACACTGCAGGGGCGACGTCTGGGAGCGACCGGACGTCGCCGTACCCCCCTCGAAGCCGCTCCTCCACCCGAGGAGCGGAACCGCGCAGGTAGAAGGTCGCGATGGCCAGGTCGAGGGCCGGGCTGGCGATGCCGCAGTCGTCGAAGTCGAAGACGGCCAGCTCATCCCGGTGCCACTTGAGGTTGCCACCGTGCAGGTCGCCGTGGACGACGACGGGTGGGCAGTCCCGCTCGGCGGTCAGGATCGCGTCTCGGCACCGGCGCAGGGACCACCGGACCAGGTCGGCCTCCCTGGAGTCCGCAGGAAACGCGTGGCTGAGCCGGTCGTCGTCCCCGAAGAACGGGTCCGTGAAGCTCGACAACCGGCCTCCTGGGGGAAGAGCCCAGCGTTCGGCATGGGCGTGCATGGCCGCCATCGCCCGTCCCATCGCGCGAGCCTGGATCGGGTCGCACTCCCCTACGTCCTCGCCGTCGAGCCAGCTCGCCGCCACGACCACGAACTCCCCGTGTCGGGTCGGCACCATCGTGTGGTCCGCTCCTGCGACCGTTCGCAGCGGAACCGGAAGTCGCAGTGAGGTCTCGGCCGCCAGCGCCCGCATCCAGGCGTGCTGTGCGCGGATGTGCTCCGGCGAGCTGAACGAGTTCGTGTTGACCCGGACCGCGAACCGGTGACCGTCCGAGCCGTCCACCCGGAACGTGGTGTTGAACTCGTGCCGGACCAGTTCGATCCCGCGGACCTCGAGCCCGAAGTGGCCCGCGCCCGTTCGGGCCACCTCACGCAAGAGGTCGACCTGCTCGCCCGAGGCGAGCGACGCATACCCCTCCTCCGGGGTGCGCCTCACCCGTCGCGGCCCTGCCAGGTGCACACGCAGGCCTCGTTGCCGTCGGCGTCAGCGAGCACCCAGAACCGTGGCGCGTCAGCGTCCGAGACAAGGGTGCCCCCTCCCGCGAGCGCGGCCTCGACCCGCGCCTCCGCCTCGTCGTGCGACACGGTGACGTCCAGGTGGATCCGGTTGCGCTGCTCGCGCGGCTCGTCGAGCCGCTGGAACCACAGTGACGGGAGCCGGCCCTCGGGGTCCGAGGCCGCATCCTCCCCGTCGGGGACGAACCCGAGGACGGCAGCCCAGAACGGGATGATCCGGGCAGCGTCCATGGTGTCGACCGCGATCTCGAGCTCGGTGAGCCGCGGGTGCTCGACCGTGCCCCCGTGGTCGGCGACGAGTGGTGTCACCGCGGCCGCGAAGCGAAGGTCGCGGTCGGTGAGGCCCCCCACGTCGTGGCTCGCGACCGCAAGGACGACTCGTCCCCAGCGCAGGTCGATGTCGGGATGGTGCTGCTGCTCCTCGGCGACCGCGCCGACGGCGTCGACGAAGCGCAGCGCCGAGGCGAAGTCGGGGAAGGCCACCGAGAGCATCAGGCGCCCGAGGAGGAGCCGCCACTGGGGCGCGCCCTCCTGGGCCTGTGCGCGGGTCAGGCTCTGGCTCATCTCGCCACTGTAGAACCGGTGGGCCGGTCCGGTCTTCGGAGCGGTCCTCGAACGTGGGAGGGGCGGCGCCGACGGTCTCCCGTCGACGCCGCCCCGTCAGGTGGCTGCCGTCCGGCCTACGGCGTCGCCTCCGCGAGCTCCGAGCTCGTGGACGCGGATCCCGCGGCGGCATCCGGGGCTGCCCAGAAGATGGCGGTGGCCGCCTGGCTCAGGCCGCCCTTCGGGTGCGTCCGGAAGAACACCGAGGTGCCGAAGACCAGCGCCCTGGCCCCGTTGGCGGATTCCGCGGAGATGACCGACGCGTTCCCACCGGCCTCAAGCGGACCGTTGGTCGAGTTGGTCGCCCGCCAGTGCCCGGCGAGCAGCGGGTTGCCGGCAGCGTAGGACTGCTCGACCTTCGTCCCCTCGCCGAGGTCGACGAACGAGACCGCCGGGTAGACGAACGCCGAGTCCTGCGGGTGCGCCGCGAAGACCGAGTCGGCCGGGGTGTCGACAGCCACGATGCCGTTGCCGTCGCCGTTCCCGGATCTGGCGGTCGCCGTGAGCAGCCCGAAAGACCTGGCAGCGGTCAGGGCGCTGGAGCCGCGCCCGATGATCGAGTTGCCTTCGCCGACCCATTCCTCGACCGCATCGCGACCGGCGGACTGGGAGGAGCCGAAGCTCAATCCGCCGCCGAGCCACAGGACGTCGAGGTCGTCCAGGACGCTCGGGTCCGCCGTGATGATCGAGGTCGAGAGCGGAGTCGCATCCGTGAACCCCAGTTGGGCGAGGGACTCGCGATCGTCCTGGTTGCCGGTGTATCCGAGGCGGATGTCCTCGAGAAGCTTCGCTTCCCCGCCCTGGACCGCCGCGGCCTGCGCGGTCGACGAGCTGCGGAAGGCGATGTCGAGGTCGAGCGCGACATCGATCGCGAGCCTGTGCGACTGCGGCGCGACGACCGCTTCCCCGCTGTCCAGGAGCCACACCATGGCGTCCTCGTCGAGCAGGCGGTTCAGGGCCCGGAAGTCCTCGACTCCGGCGACATCGAAGGTGACGTACTGGGCGCGGGCCGGGATGGCCGCCTGCCGCGTCGGCGCGCTGACCAGCTTGGTGCCGTTGATCGGCGCGTCCGTCGTCAGGCCCACCTTGTCCACCGTCGCTCCCCACAGGTAGGAGTACGACCAGGCCGAGATGTCGTACATCAGGGGAACCTTGTCCGAGATGTCCGTGCCGAGATCGAGCAGGGTGTTCGCCAGCGCCCGCTTGGCCTGGTGCATGTCGACGACGTAGGAGCCGCGCGGGTATGTCGTGTCCCCGACTCGGGTGTCGCGGTTGAGCGTGCGCACCTCGATGTCATGGAACAGCAGCTGCTCGACGAGCCGGGTGGCGTCGCTGACCGACCGCTGACCGTCACCCACCGGGATGACATACGCACGCGGCAGGGTGACCGGGTCCTGGTTGTCGGCGACGTCCCACAGCGGCTTCCACTGCTCCGGGCCCGGCACCGAGGCGATGGTCTCGAGCGTCAGCGAGGACTTGGGCTTGCCCTCGACCCCGCGACGGAAGAACTCGATCTGGTTCGCGAGGATGTCGTCGCTGTTCTCCGAGACGTAGTCGACGATGCTCCGGATCGTCTGCTCGGCGACGGCCGTGTTGACGGCGGCACGCTCCGGTGTCTGGACGCTGCCGACGCCCTGGACGTTGACCCGCCGCAGCGGCAGCTCGACGGTGTTGGCGAGGGCGCCGTAGTACGCGGCGTACTGCGCCGTGAAGATCGGCGGGTAGTCGTCCCACCCGGTGGGGGTGTCGCGGTACGGGATGCGGATGCCCCCGGCCGACGACAGCGGGTTGTCCGGGATGGCGGCCGCCACGACGTCCTCCTCGACCTGCAGGGCGGCTGCGTAGGCGTGCGGGATGAAGAGGTCGTACTCGTAGTTCTCACCGTGCGGAGGACCGCAGGGCTCCACCTGGAGGATTCCCGTGTACCCGTGGAGGTCCGCCTGGTACAGCGGCAGGATCGACTGCGTGCTGCGGACGAAGGACGCCGCCTCGGGGTTGACGTTGGTGATCATGTCGCGGTTCGCGTCGAACCCGAGCGAGGTGGCCCGGGTGCCAAGGACACGACCGTCGGGGTTGAGGCTGACGGAGAAGTACAGGCGGTGTGTGGTCAGCAGGTCGCTCACCTCGGACCAGGGTGCCGAGACGAGGTCCTCGATGTAGTTCAGCGAGGCGTCGGTCCCCTCCCACTCATTGCCGTGGATGTTCGCGGAGAACCAGATCGGCTTCTTGTACCCCGCCTTCAGGCGGGCATCGCGGGAGGCCTTGGCCGGCTCGGTCTGGATCATCTCGCGCCAGGCGGTCTGGCGTCGCGTCTCGGCTGCCGTCTCCGGGGCGGTGACGGTGATGAGGTAGAGGTCCTTGCCGAGGGTCGACTCGCCGACCAGCTGGACCGAGACCCGGTCGCTCTCGGCCATCAGCTCGTTGAGCCGGGGAGCGATGTCGGCATACCCGATGAGGTCCGCGACGTAGGACCGGTCGGTCTCGTCCTCGGGAAAGACCTCGAGCGTCGGCTGGAACGGATACGACGAGGGCATGTCGAGCCCCGAGACGAGTGGGACCTCGGGGCGTGGGCCGCGGGCCTCCCGGCGCTCGGCGGCGTTGATGTTGAGCTCCGGCCCGCGGCCCTGGCTGGTCTCGGGCGGTCCGCCCGGTGGTTCGCCTGGCGCCGGTTCGGAGACCGCTGTCGGCGACATGATGAGCGCCGCCGCGAGGGCGGCGGCGGTCGTCGCGAACCAGCGGGAGGCATGACGTGACTGCATGGGACCTCCTGATGTGGAGCCGGGATGAGAGTCCGACCCGACTCCGCCTGATGATGGTGGCCGAAACCTAGCAGCCATCACCCCATGGCGGGGCGGATCCCGACCGAGATAGTTCCGGACACTGAACGATCCGCGTCCTCCCCTGAGCTGCCTTGTCCCGCACACTTTCGGCGGACCGACATGCGAAGGTGATGCCATGCGCACCGCTTCCTACGGAACCTGGCCCTCGCCGATCACCCCGGCCTCCCTCACCGAGGGACAGGTTCGGATCGACGAGGTGCGGATCGACGGGCCCCACACGTGGTGGCTCGAGTCGCGACCGTGGGAGGGAGGGCGTTCGGCGCTGGTCCGGCATGACTCACGCACCGGCGAGCGCCACGACGTCCTCGCACCCCCGTGGAACGTGCGCTCTCGGGTCCACGAGTACGGCGGCGGCGCCTACGCGGTCGGCGACGGCGTGCTGGTCTTCTCCGACTTCTCCTCCGGCAGGCTGTTCCGCGTCAGCACGCACGAGCGCGCCACACCCCTCGAGCCGAGCCCGATCACCCCGGATGTCGCTGTGCGGTACGGAGGGCTCGTGCTGCACGACCACCATGTCTACGGAGTGAGAGAGGACCATCGCAGGGAGGGCGAACCGGTCAACGAGCTCGTCCGGCTCACCGTCGACGGGCCGAACGACGACTGCGGGCAGGTCCTCGCCAGCGGCACCGACTTCGTCTCGCGGCCGGCGGTCTCCCCCGACGGCACCGAGATCGCCTGGATCGCCTGGGACCACCCGAACATGCCCTGGGACTCGACGACTCTCATGGTCGCCGAGGTCACCCATGACGGCCTCGAGCACGTCAGAGCACTGGCGGGCGGCGAGGGGATCTCAGTCGCGCAGCCGCAGTTCGCCGGCGATGGCACCCTCTTCTTCGTCTCCGACGAGGGCGGGTACTGGAACCTCCACCGCCGCGACGGCACCATGACACGGCCGCTCCACAGCCTGGAGGCGGACATCGCCCAGCCCCAGTGGGTGCTCGGCATGGTCGACTACGCGCTGCGGCCCGATGGTTGCGTCCTCGTCAGGCACTGGGTCGACGAGATCGCCCGACTCGGGCTACTCGATCCCGCGACGGGGCGGCTGACCGCGATCGAGGACGAGGGCTCTATGTTCGAACACCTCCAGGCGGCGGGTGACGACCTCGCCTACCGACGGCTGCTCCCCGACCGCCTTCCGGAGGTGGTGCGCGGGCCTATCGACGGTCCCCGCACGGTCATCGGCCGGTCGGCCGAGGACGAGCCTGACCCCGAGCTGGTCTCCGTTCCGGAGCCGTGGACCTGGACCAACTCCTCCGGTGAGGAGGCGCACGGCCTGCTCTACCGACCCCGCACCCCGGATTACCGCGCACCGGACGGCGAGCTGCCGCCGCTCCTGGTCAGCGTGCACGGCGGTCCCACGAGCAGGGCCGAGGCGGCCTACTCCTCGCAGACCCAGTTCTGGACGACCCGAGGGTTCGCGGTCCTCGACGTCAACCACGGCGGCAGCACCGGGTATGGCCGGGCCTACCGGGAGCGGCTGCGCGGTCAGTGGGGTGTCGTCGACATCGACGACTGCATCACCGGGGCGGCCTCACTGGCCGAGGCCGGGATCGTCGACGGCGACCGGCTCGCCATCCACGGCGGCTCAGCGGGCGGCTACACGGTCCTGCGCGCCCTCACGACCTGCACCCTGTTCAGCGCCGGCACGAGCTACTTCGGCATCAGCGACCTCACCGGCCTGCTCGTCGACGACCACAAGTTCGAGTCCCGATACACGTTCGGCCTGGTCGCACCGTGGCCGGAGGGTCGGGAGGTGTATGCGGAGCGCTCGCCCCTGCACCACGTCGAGTCCCTGCACGGTGAGCTCCTCCTGCTCCAGGGAGCCGACGACATCGTGGTCCCGTTGAGCCAGGCGCAGCAGATGGCCGATGCGATGACGGCGGCCGGCAAGGACGTCGAGCTCGTCGTCTACCCGGGCGAGGGGCACGGCTTCCGCTCCGCCGAGGCGATGGTCGACTGCCTCGAGCGTGAGCTCGCGCACTACCTGCACGCTTTCGGGCTCACTGCCGACGCGCCGGGGTCCGACCAAGGGTGATCGACGTCGTCGAAGCGACCATCGCCGGGCTGCGCAGTGCCTTGGAGTCGGGCCGCGCGACGTGCGTGGAGATCGTGCGGGCGCACCTGGCCAGGATCGAGGCCTACGACCGGCCGGGGACGCCGACGGCACTGAACGCCGTGGTGGTCGACAACCCGGACGCGATCGAGGAGGCTCGGGCGGCGGACGAGCGCCGCGGCGCCGGCCACGTGCGTGGCCCGCTCGACGGCATACCCTTCACGGCCAAGGACAGCTTCCTCATGCGGGGCCTGACGGCGGCTGCGGGCAGCCCGGCCTTCGCAGGTCTGGTCGCCCAGCGTGATGCGTTCGCCGTCGGGCGACTCCGGGCGGCCGGCGCCATCTGCCTCGGCCTGACGAACATGCCGCCGATGGCCAACGGCGGCATGCAGCGAGGCCTGTACGGACGGGCCGAGAGTCCATACACCCCCGCCTACCTCACCGCTCCGTTCGTCTCGGGGTCGTCCAACGGTTCGGGCACGGCGACGGCTGCGTCCTTCGCGGTGTTCGGCCTCGGCGAGGAGACCTGGTCCAGCGGTCGGGGGCCGGCCTCGCACAACGCGCTCTGTGCATACACCCCCTCCCGTGGCCTGATCTCGGTGCGGGGCAACTGGCCGCTCGTGCCCACCATGGACGTCGTCGTCCCCCACACCCGCACGATGACGGACCTCCTCGAGGTGCTCGACGTCGTCGTCGCCGACGACCCAGACACCCGCGGCGACCTGTGGCGGACCCAGCAGTGGGTGCCGCTCCCCCGCGCCTCGCGGATCCGCCCCGAGTCGTATGCGGTGCTCGCCTGCCCCGACCGGCCCACCGCGGTGCGTCGGCTGGCCGGGCGCCGCCTCGGCGTGCCCCGGATGTACATCGGCGCGGACCCGGACGCCGGCACCGGCGTGGGGATCGGCGGACCGACCGGCCGGCGCATCGAGACCCGGCCGTCCGTGCTGGAGCTGTGGCAGGCCATGCGGCGTGACCTCGAGGAGGCGGGAGCGCGGGTCGTCGAGGTCGACTTCCCGGCGGTCAGCAACTACGAGGGCGACCGGGCCGGTGCACCCACGATCCGGTCCCGCGGCCTGGTGCCGCCGGCTTTCCTCGACGAGGAGCTCCTCTCGCTGTCCGCCTGGGCCTGGGAGGACTTCCTGGCCGCCAACGGTGACCCTGCACTCAGCACGCTCGCCGGCGTCGACGGGAGTCTCATCTGCCCTGTGCCGAACGGGGCAGTCACCGGCTTCGCCAGCGGCGCCGGCGACGACATCTCGAGCTATCCGGGGTGGGTTCGCGACCATCCGGGCTGGAGCTGGGACGACCTGCCCGAGCTCGCCGACGGCCTGCGCGGCCTCGAGCGGACTCGCACGGTCGACGTCGAGGGGTGGATGGACGGGCTGGGGCTCGATGCCGTCGTCTTCCCCGCCGTCGCCGACGTGGCGCCCGCCGACGCCGACGTCGAGATGGACTCGGCTCGGCTCGCCTGGCGCAACGGAGTGTGGGTGGCCAACGGCAACCTCGCGATCCGACACCTCGGCATCCCCACGGTGACGGTGCCGATGGGCACGATGGCCGACACCGGAATGCCGGCCGGCCTCACCGTCGCAGGGCGGGCCTACGACGACGCGGCCCTGCTACGCCTGGCCGCGGCCGTCGAGGCGCTGCGGCCCCGTCGCACTGCGCCTCCGAGGACCCCACCTCTGCGCTGAGGCGCCTCAGCCGACCTCGAGGGTGAGGACGAGGTGCTCGGTCTCGGGGTTGCGCGCCGATCGGAGCCCTGCGGTGCGCGACCCGTCGTCGCCCCTGTCGACGACGAGCTCGACGGAGCCCGGCAGGAGCACGGGCTTGCGGAACCACACGTGCGAGGTCGACGGGCCGTCCGCAGCGGGCCCCAGGGCGGCCATCGTGCGCGCGTAGGTCCACATGCCGTGCGCGATCGCACGGGGGAACCCCATGGCTTTGGCGGTGAGCGGGTACAGGTGGATGGGATTGACGTCGCCGCTCACACCGGCGTACGTGCGGCCGAGGTCACCCGGCAGACGCCATCGGGAAGCGGGCGGCCCCTGTGGCATGGCCGGAGCAGCAGTGCCCGGCTCGGCGTCCGGTGTCGAGCGGCCGCGGGAGAGGTAGGTCGAGCGCCCGTGCCAGACCGGCTCACCGTCGCAGTGCGCCTCCGTGACCAGGTCGACGACGGTGCCCTTCGGGTGCGGTCGGAGGTCCTCGGCGTGGACCGCGATCGTCAGCGGGTCGTCGGCGGTGAGCCGCTGGCGGACGGTGATGACGTTCTCGAGGTGGACCAGGCCGGCGAGGGGCAGCGGGAACCCGCGCCGGGCCATCAGCTCCGCCTGGAGCGGGAAGCCGAGGACGTGCGGATAGGTGTGCGGCAATGTGTCGCCCACCGGCATGCCGCAGACCCCCTGGTAGTCGGCGAGGTCGTCCCGGTCGACAGCCAGGTCCGAGAGCTCGAGGACGGTCTCGGGCAGGGGACCCTCTCCGGAGCGGCCGCGAGCGGTGAGCACGGCCTTGAGGAAGGTAGCCGCCAGCGAGGGTGGCGCGGCGAGGGTCTCGACCGCCTGCGCGGAGGTGGCGCTCATGCTCCGAGCCACCCCTGGCCGCAGACCCGGACCACGTTGCCGTTCACCGCGGCGCTGGCGTCCTGGGCGAAGTAGGCGATCGTCTCGGCCACGTCGATGGGCAGCCCGCCCTGGGACAGCGAGTTGACCCTGCGTCCCAGCTCGCGGGTCGCCACCGGCATCCGGGCCGTCATCTCCGTCTCGATGAACCCCGGCGCGACCGCGTTGACGGTGATCCTCCGCGCGGCGAGGTCCTCCTCGTGCGCCATCGTCTCGACGACGCCGATGATGCCGGCCTTGGACGCGGCATAGTTCGCCTGACCACGGTTGCCGGCGATCCCGGAGGTGGAGGAGACGAGGACGATGTGCCCGCCGTCGCGCACGCCGCCCTCCCCGAGCAGGGCCTCGTTCATCCGCAGGATGGAGAGGAGGTTGACGTCGAGGACCGAGCGCCAGCGGTCCTCGTCGGTGTTGACGAGGAGCTTGTCGCGGGTGATGCCGGCGTTGTGGACGACGATGTCGATGCCGCCGAAGCGTGCGCAGTGCTCGACGATCCGGGCGCCGGCGTCCTCGGCCGTCACATCGAGCTGCAGGGCCGTGCCGCCGATCCGGTTGGCGACCTTCGCGAGTGCGTCGCCGGCCGACGGGACGTCGACGCAGACGACCTTGGCGCCGTCCCGCGCCATGACGTCCGCGATCGCGGCGCCGATACCCCGGGCCGCTCCGGTGACGACCGCGACCTTGCCCTCCAGGGGCCGGTCCCAGGAGTCGGGGACGGGTGCAGCCGTGGCGCCGGTGGCGCCGACGGTGAAGACCTGCCCGGAGACGTATGCGCTGCGTCCCGAGAGCAGAAAGCGGATCGTCGACTCGATGGCGCCGTCCGCACCGTCGGAGACGAGGACGAGGTTGGCGGTGCCGCCGCCGCGCAGCTCCTTGCCCACCGAGCGCGTGATGCCCTCGAGGGCGCGGCGGACCGCGCCCAGAGCGGGGTCCTTGTGCCCGTCGAACGGCGGGCGGCCGAGCACGATGACCCGGCCATGCTTGCCGAGCGCCTTCAGGCCCGGCGCGAGGACGGCCCGCGCGGACTCGAGGTCGGCGGGTGTGCGCACCTCGGACAGGTCGAGGATGACGGCGCCGAGCCGGTGCTGACCGGGGTCGGAGAGGACCTGCACGTTGTGCGTCGAGAGGACGGCGCCGATCTTGACGGCGAGCGGCGCGGCGCCGTGGCCGCCCAGCAGAACCGGCCCGGGAACGATCGGCGCGCCGGGCTCGTAGCGCCGCAGCTCGGTGGGCTTGGGCAGTCCGAGGGCGCCGGCGATACGGGCGCCGATCGGCGAGTTGACGAGGGAGCTGTAGGTGTCGGACATCAGGTTCTCTTCCGTTGGTGTGCTGTGCGTGAAGACCCGGCGGTTCCGCTCACGCAGGTCTGGCTCAGGTAGGTCTGGCTCAGGCGCCTTCGAGGATGGCGACGACGCCTTGACCACCGGCAGCGCAGATTGACACGAGTCCTCGGCTCCCAGGCCCCTGGGCGTGGAGTGTCTTGGCGAGCGTCGCGACGATGCGGCCGCCGGTCGCGGCGAACGGGTGGCCAGCCGCCAGCGATGAGCCGTGTACGTTGAGCCGGCTGCGGTCGATGGAGCCCAGCGGGGCGTCGAGACCGAGGCGGTCGCGGCAGAAGTCCGGGTCCTCCCAGGCCTTGAGGGTCGAGAGGACCGTCGCGGCAAAGGCCTCGTGGATCTCGTAGTAGTCGAAGTCCTGAAGGGTCAGCCCGTTGCGAGCGAGCAGGCGGGGCACCGCGTAGGCGGGCGCCATGAGCAGTCCCTCGTCTCCGTGGACGTAGTCGACCGCCGCCGTCTCGCCGTCGACGAACCAGGCCTGGGGGGCGAGGCCGCGCTCGGCCGCCCACTCCTCGGTGCCGAGGAGCACCGTGGAGGCGCCGTCCGTCAGAGGCGTCGAGTTGCCGGCGGTCAGCGTGGCGCCCTCACCCTTGCCGAACACCGGCTTGAGCGCGCCGAGCTTGTCGATGGAGGACTCGGGGCGCAGGTTCTGGTCCTTGCCGAGGCCGAGGAAGCCGGTCATGAGGTCGTCGAAGAAGCCCTCGTCGTAGGCGCGAGCGAGGTTCTGGTGGCTCGCGAGGGCCAGCTCGTCCTGCTCCTCGCGGCTGATGCCCCAGGTCTGCGCGGTGATGGCCATGTGCTCACCCATCGACAGCCCCGTCCGCGGCTCGCTGTTCTGCGGCTGCGCCGGCACGAGGTCGGACGGGCGGATGCCGGCCAGGGCCTTGGCCCGGGTCGCGGGGGTCTTGGCGAAGCTCGCGGCGAGGATCGACTTGCGCAGCCGTTCGCTCAGCACGAGGGGCGCGTCGGAGGAGGTGTCCACTCCCCCGGCGACGCCGACGTCGATCTGGCCGAGGGCGACCTTGTTGGCGATGTAGATCGCCGCTTGAAGCCCGGTCCCGCACGCCTGCTGCAGGTCGCAGGCCGGGGTCGCGTGGTCGAGCGAGGAGCCGAGCACGGTCTCGCGGGTGAGGTTGAAATCGCGGCTGTGCTTGACGACCGCACCGGCGGCCACCTCCCCGAGCCGCTCACCCGCCAGGCCGTACCGAGCGATCAGGCCCTCGAGGGCAGCGGTGAGCATGTCCTGGTTGGACGCCTTGGCATAGGCCCCTCCCTGTCGTGCAAACGGTATGCGGTTGCCGCCGATGACGGCGACCTTGCGGACGGTGGTGGTCACGTCGGTCTCCTTAGGTCACGTGCACAATCGGTGCGTCGGCGCGAGAAGGCGACCGCGGCCGCGTGAGGGCACGGAGCAGCGACGTCGTGCGCGCGAGGGATGGTGGTTGCTCCGAAGGTATCAGGTACCGGCAGTACCTGCTAACGTCGTCGACGTGAGCGCGACCACACCCGCCGCGGGTGCCGACGAGGCCCAGGTGACCACGGTCGACGGGCGCAGCCGGCGCTGGGACGAGCACCGCGCAGCCCGGCGGCAGGAGCTCGTCGACGCCACGCTCCGCGCGATCCGCGTCCACGGTGCCAAGGTGGGGATGGACGACATCGCCGCCGTTGCCGGCACGTCCAAGACGGTCTTCTACAGACACTTCACCGACCGGTCCGGACTGTACGCCGCGGTCTCCGCGCGCGTGGACGCGAACATCATGCGCGATGTCACCTCGGCTGCGGGTGACCGCAGCGGGTCCCACCACGGAGGGCGCGCCGTCATCGCGGCGGCGATCGACGCATACCTGCGAATGGTCGAGGAGGAGCCCGAGATCTACCGGTTCGTCGTCACCGCTCCCCTGCTCGAGCGGGGCGCCGTCGGTGACCCCAGCGCACCCGTCAGCGCTCACATCGCCGAGCAGATCAGCGCGCTTCTCGACGCCACCCTGGCTGCGGGCGTCAGCGAGCCGGTGCGCTCGCGCGTCTGGGCGCACGGAGTGGTCGGCATGGTCCGGGCCGCAGCGGACGACTGGCTCACCCGTGGCGGTGCGCACTCAGGGCTGGACCGGACCGAGCTCGCCGATCTCCTCACCGACCTCGCCTGGTCGGGCCTGTCCGGCGCCTGGTCCTGATGCGAGAGGTGGAGGGCGTCAGCCGGCGGTGACCGAGGGCGACGCTGGCGTATCAGCCGAGCCCGGCGGCACTCTTATGTGATGAGAGCTCCGCTGGTGCGGGGTCGACCACAGAGGAGGACACCATGAACACGAAGCCATGGAAGACGGCCGGATCGGGAACGGTCTCGCCGGCCGTGGCGGGGATCCAGTACCTCCTGCGAGCCCGCGGCCACCTCGTGACGCCGGACGGTTCCTACGGGCCGGCGACGATGGCTGCGGTCACGGCCTTCCAGTCCGCCGCAGGTCTGTCGGCCGACGGTGTGGTCGGACCCCAGACCTGGCCGGCGCTCGTCATCACGACGCGCGACGGATCGACCGGTGACGCCGTCCGTGCCGTCCAGCAGTTCGGGCTCATCCCCTCCCCCGGCCTGGAGCCGTTGGTCGTGGACGGTTCCTACGGGCCGGCCACCACGGACCGGGTTAGGCAGTTCCAGCGGTCGTGGGGGCTGGGGCTCGACGGCATCACCGGCCCGGAGACGTGGTCGTTTCTCAGCACCCTCGCACCCGGCCCGCGGCCGTGGCCGTTGGTCAAGCAAGGAGCCACCCAGGCCACGAACTGGCGGGTGCTCGCCGCCCAGCGCCTCCTGCGCGCGAGAGGCGCGACGATCGTTGCAGACGGCGACTTCGGAGCGGCCAGCGGCGCGGCGGTCCAGGCGTTCCAGCACACCTTGCGAACCACGGAGATCGGCTCCACCCTGGGCCAGTTGGACTGGCCTTCCCTGATTCTCACCGTTCGCACCGGTGACCATGGCGAGGCGGTCAAGGCCCTCCAGACCCTGCTCCCGGGAGGCCTCACCGTCGACGGCTCCTTCGGCCCCGCGACCGAGGCGGCCGTCCGTGAGTTCCAGTCGATGTTCGCTCCACCTGTCGACGGAGTCGTCGGACCGGTCACCTGGCACGCTCTCACCCAGCCCATCTTCGACTGACCGGCTGCCGTGTGAAACGCCGGCCTGCCGCCCTGAGGAGGCTCGAGGAGGACGGGAGACCACTCCACACGCCGCCGCTGCGTTCCGCGACGGCAATCGCTGGAGACCCGAGACCCGCATACCCGGGAGGGGCCACCCTGATGACCTGAGGGGCACATCGCCTGCGGACGGTCTCGCTGCGCCCTCCGAACGGAGAGCGCCGGAGAGGCTTCAGGAGTAATGTCCGAAGCTACGGTTCACGATGTGGGGAGGTCGGAATGGGTGTGGTGTCCTCAGTGGCAGGGCGGCTGGCCGCCGGCGCCGCGGGTGGTGCGGCAGGGACGTTGGCGATGGACCTGGTCTGGTACGCCCGCTACCGCCGCGGTGGCGGCACCCAGGGATTCGCAGACTGGGAGACCGCCGCGGGAACGACCTCGTACGACGACGCCCCGGCTCCCGGTCAGGTCGCTCGAAAGCTGAGTGTCGCTGTGCTCGGGCGGGAACCGTCTCCGTCGTCGGCCCGCGCGATGACGAACGTCATGCACTGGGCGACCGGAGTGCAGTGGGGGGTGGCCGGGGGCTTGGCGGCGCCCCTTGTACGCCGCGTCGGCCCGATACCGGGAGGTGTTGGACTTGCCTCCGTCGCCTTCGGTACCGCGTACGTCGTCCTTCCCCTGCTCGGGGTCTATAAGCCGATCTGGGAGTACGACCGCAAGGTGATCCTGCAGGACGCGACCGCCCATCTGGTGTACGGCATCACCGGGGCGATAGTGATCTCCGCGGTCGCTCCCCGCTGAACGCGGCGGAGGGCCGGCGTCCATGGGGCCGGATCTGCAGGTGCGAGCTCGACGACCCAGAGCGAGTCACTTGGCCGGCCGCGGCTCCACGGCGCGAGGAGCGCCGCCCCACAGAGCACCAAGACACGGAGGCAGCGTCTGACCCGCACGTGACACCGCATCCGATCAGCGGCGGTTCCCCGCGACCTGACCACACATCAAGAAACGGAGATCAGGGCTCGCGGTTCGAGATCGACGCGTTGCACTGTCGCCCCTGGCCTTTGGAGTCAAGGGAGGATCCGACGTCTTCCTCATCCTTGAGCGCGGCACGCGGCGACGAGCGGACTAGGAGATCAGGATCTTCGACGGGTCATTGGTTCACTAGACCCTTCGTACTCCCCCACTGCTCTCGGCTACTCCGGTGAGCGTCACAGCGCCCACAAAGGGCTACTGCTGGAATGGGTTGATGAGGGCAAGCCCGGAGACGATGGCGAAGTCATCGATATTGCGGGTGGCCAGTTCATGGCCGCCGGACCGGCAGATGCCGGCGATCTGAGCGTCGGCCAGAGACATGGGCCGCCCGGCGGCCTGGGCGGCTACCAGGATCGCGGCGGTCTCTTGAGCTGCAGGCAGGTCGTAGACCACAACGGCGTCGGCGAAGGTGTCCACCAGGTCGTGCCACTGGCCCTCGAGTTCTCGTCGCCGCCGCCCGGCCGGGAGGAGCCCGAGGCCTCGTTCGATCTCCTCCACGGTCACAACACAGATGCTCAGGTCAGCCGGCGCGACGGTGCGCGCCCAGGCTATGACCACCGGATCGGGGTCGTCCCGCATGAACTCGGACACCACGTTGGTGTCAGCGATGATCACGACAGGTCCACCGGCCGGGGCTGGTCGGTCCGAGCCGGAACCTCGAGCTCGACGCCCCCTGCCTTCGCCATTGACGCGTGCAGCGAGAGGAGGAAGTTGTGCTCGGGGACGTTGACCGCAGCGTCGAGGATCGCGCGGACCTCGGCCTCGACCGAGCGGCCGTGTTCCGCCGCTCGCCCCCGGAGCCGGGCATGCGTGCGTTCATCGAGTTGCCTGATCGTCAAGGTACTCATCACTCACCTCCTAGTGACAGCAATGCTAGCACTCCGTGGTCCACGAGTCACAGCCCCGCAAGTCGGCGTGGTGGGTTAGGTCGTGATGTTGACGGCGTGCGTTGTTGTGGTGTGGGCGCGTTGCTGTCGGGCCATGAGGATTGATGCGGCGATGAGCCAGAGGGGCAGGAGGAGGTAGGTGACGAAGCCGCCGGGTGGGATGCCGGCGGTGCCGAGGGCGCCGAGGGCGCCGAAAATGATGGTGGGGATGGTGAACCACTTCGGCAGCAGGGCCCCGCGGTGTCCGCCGAGCCCGGTCGCGATGAATGCGGTGGCCAGGCCGATGCCCATTCCGGCCCAGCCGAAGAAGTGCACGTAGCTCAGGGCCTTTAGTGCCGCGTCGTCCGCGGCGACCGCGGCGCCGTTGATCAGGCCCCAGTTCCAGGTGACCATCTGCGAGATGCCGGCCACGACCACGAGCCAGCCGCCATAGGCGATGTGCGAGAAGGTCGCCTCGCCGGGTTCGCCCGAGCGCAGCAGGTTGCGCACGGCCGTGGCGAAGATCAGCAGGCTCATGCCCATCAGGACCAGGCATGCCACGCTTGCGTAGTTGGTCGCGAGGTTGTCGCGGACGACGCTGGTGGTGGCTGCTCCTGGCGCGTCACGGGTTGTGGTCCTCTGCAGCGCTGACTGGCCGATCCAGCACAGGCCGGCGACCGCGCCGCTGTATGGCAGGAGGCTCTCGAATGTGTTGCGCGGCATGGTCTGTTCCCTCGCGTTCGTGTACCGGCGTCTCTCACCGGCGGGACAACCTTCGACCGTGACCAGACCCAGCCGCATGATGCAGCCGTCCCGCTCGGGTCGGGAACAGTTCCCGGGAAGGCTGACGGCTGCGGGCACTGCCGCCACAATGGCGACATGGTCTATGGAGCCGTCGCGGTGGGCGCTGGGGTCCCGCTCGCCTTGGGGATTCTCCTGGCGTTGCGCAGTGCCCAGCGTCGGATCGCGTGGCTGCTGCTCGCACATGGCGTATCGGTCGGGTTGCTGCTGGGTGCCTCTCGGACCACGGGCACAGGCACGAGCGCGCAAGCGCTCGATCAGCTGGCGCAAGGCGGCTGGATTCTCCTCTTCCTGTGGCTGGTGCTGTTGGCCTACCTGGTGCCAGATGGCCACCTTCTTTCCGCGGGCTGGCGGTCGTGGGTGGGCGCCGGTGTGGTCGGGGCGGTGCTGTTCGTGGTCGGGGCCGCCGGTGACGCGGACAGCTTCCGAGAGGAGCACCCCGGCCAGGATCCTCCCCTGGGCGCGCTTCCTCAGCCGCTCGCCGACGTTCTCGGTGTGGTCGGTCTCGCTCTGGTGGTGCTGCTGTTCATCGGCTCCGCGATCGCAGTGGGCGCCAGGTTGAAGAGCGCTGTCGGCGTCGTGCGGACGCAGCTGCTGTGGCTGGTCTGGGGTGCTGTGGCTGTTCCGCTCGGACTGATGGTGGGCTGGACCAACCACTTCCTCCTCGGTGACCACGACTGGCTGACTTATGCCGCGTTGACCGTTGTGGCCGTCGCGTTGCCGAGCGTCATCGCCATCGCCGTCCTGCGGCATCAGCTCTTCGACATCCAGGTTGTGTTGAGCCGAACGCTGACTTATGCAGCCCTGATGGTGGGCCTGGTCGTGGTGTACGCCCTGGTGCTCTTCGCCGCCGAGAGGGTCGGCGGCACGAGCACCCTTGGCGGCCTGCTGGCGGTCGGTGTCGTCGCGGTCGCGGTCTCCCCGGCCCACTCCTGGCTGCGTCGGCGAATCGAACGTGCCGTCTACGGCTACCGATCCGATCCACACCGGGCACTGCGGCTGCTGGCCGACCGCGCCGAGGCCGCTCACGCCGAGACGCTCTCCGCGTCCATCACCGACGCCGTGGCGGAGGCGCTGCGCGTGGAGAAGGTGTGGGTCGACACCGGCAACGCCATCCACGAGGAGCACGTCGTCCGGGTCCCACTGCGACACCGCGGTCAGGAACTGGGCGACCTGGCGCTCGAAGTGCCACCCGGTCGGCGACTCTCGTTAGCCGACATGTCGCTGCTCGATGACCTAGCGAGATACGCCGCGGTCCTGGTCAAGGCAAGCCAGGCGGGCGACCAGCTTCGCGTGTCCAGGTCCCGGATCGTCGCCGGCCGCGAGGAGGAACGTCGCCGGCTTCGCCGCGACCTGCACGACGGAATCGGCCCGTCGTTGGCGGCCATCGTGCTGATGCTCAACGCGGCCGGATCCCGCACCGACAGCACCGAACGCAGCGCGCTGCTGGACGAGGCCCGCGCAGAGGCCAAAGACGCCATCGCCGAGGTTCGGCGGCTCGTCGACGACCTGCGCCCGGCCGCGATCGACGAGGTCGGCCTCCTCGGCGCGATCCGCCAGCGCGCCATGGGCCTGTCCGGCGAGCTTGCCATCGAGGTGACCGGACCCACAGCTCTGCCCGCCCTGCCCGCGGCGGTCGAGGTCGCAGCGTACCGGATCGCATCCGAGGCCATGACCAACGTCGCCCGGCACTCCGGGGCGTCCCGCTGCCGAGTCACCATCGCCGTCAACGGCTCGTTGGAGCTCACCATCGCCGACAACGGGCACGGCGTCGAGCAGCCCATACACGGCGGTCTCGGATGGACCTCCATGCGGGAACGTGCCGCCGAGCTCGGCGGCACGTGCACCATCTCCTCTCGCACCCCCAACGAAGGCCTCATCGTGCACGCCATCCTCCCGCTCCACGACACACCGCACCAACCAGCCGACATCAAGGCCGAGCGATGATCCGCCTCCTCGTCGCCGACGACCACCCCGCCTTCCGGCGCGGACTCCAATTCATGCTCGCCGACACCGACGACATCAGCATCGAGGGTGAAGCAGCCACCGGCGCTCAAGCCGTCGAGCTCGCCAACCAGCTCGCTCCCGACGTCATTCTCATGGACCTTCGCATGCCCGACCTGGACGGCATCGAGGCAACCCGTCGGCTCAGCCGCAACAACCCCGCTCCAGCGATCGTCGTCCTGACCATGTTCGAGGACGACGACTCGGTCCTCGCCGCGATGCGAGCCGGCGCCCGCGGCTATCTCCTCAAAGGCGCCGAGCAAGACGAGATCGTGCGGGCGATCCGCGCAGCCGCTGCAGGCGAGGCGATCTTCGGCCCACAAATCGCCCAGCGCGTCATCGACCACTTCACCCACAGCGCCCGCTCGACAACCACGGCGTTCCCCGCTCTGACCGAACGCGAACGGCAGGTCCTCGAACTCATCGCCGCCGGAAAGGGCAACGCCAGCATCGCCCACGAACTGATGATCAACCTCAAGACCGTACGCAACCACGTCTCGAACATCTTCACCAAGCTCCAGGTCTCCGACAGGTCGGCCGCCATCGTCAGAGCACGACAGTCAGGACTGGGCGGCACCTAATCTGGGCGACGGAGGGCACGAGATCAGGTCCGAGCGATTCAAGGAAGCCGCCCATCCGAGCGGCGATGTGTGGATGCACCACCCCGAGCTGCGCAAGGTCGCCGAAGTCGATGACGAGGTCCGTCAGTGGCTAGCCGAGACCTATGCCAACGCGAGAACGTCATCGCCCCACATGCTGCGCGACGCCAACCACAGTGCTGCACTTCGCCGGAAGTCGCGGGGCAAAGCAGCGTTCAGCACCCGGGACGGATGAGCGCTTTGTGTGCCGGTTTTGGTGCGTAGAGATGGTGCAGGTGACCCATGCGTCGGCCTATCTGATCGGGCGACGATGAGTCAGCCCGGGCAGACGGCCCGGCCGATAGGAGGACACCCGCATGACCGCACAGCACCTTGCCGCCCCCGCGGAGCTGAACGAGATCCAAGCCCTGGACACCCGGCCGCCGCTTTCCCGCGCCGCCCAACTGGCCGTCGCAGCGAGCCTGATCGCGGCCGGCCTCCTCAACGGAGGTACCCAGTTCGTCGGCCATCTCGTCATCGATGACGGCAGCGGCGACTTCAGCGACCAGATCCGCTGGGGCGTCGAGCACCCCGTCTTCCACGGCGTGGAGCAGTTCGCGCTCTTGGCGAGCATGGTGTTCCTGCCGGTCGCCGTCCTCGGTCTGGCCCAGGTGACGCGGCACCGGGCGCCGCGGCTGACCGCCGCCGGGATCGTGCTCACCTTGTGGGGCTTCTGGGGTTTTCACAACATCCTCGCGCTGGGCTACACCGCCGGGACGATCGCACCGTCCGCGCTCGGGGTGGATGCCGCGGTCCGGCTCAATGACGCCTTTATGGAGGACCCCGGTTCGGTGTTCGGAGCGTTGGTGCCGCATCTGCTCGGCTCGTTCCTGGGCCTGATCCTGTTGGCGGCGGCGGGCTGGCGTGGCAGGAGTCTGCCGCGCATCCCGCTGGTCCTGCTGGTCGCGTTCCTGCTCTGGGACTTCCTCCTGCCGCCGGCCGGGCCGCTGGAGGCACACCTGCTGCTGCTGATCTGCTTCGGTTGGCTCGGAGTGCACGTGGCGCGGATGTCGTGGCAGGAGTGGAGCGGGACGGCGGAGGTCGGAACATACTGATCCCGTGAGCGGGAGCACTCCGGCGAGGGTGGGGCCATGGTCGGCGGCGGCGGCTACCATCGCCCTCTCCCTCGGCGCCGCGTGGGTTGCCGGGACCGGGTCCGGCGGGGCGGCGGGGCTGGACGGGGTCGGTCTGAAGCTTCTGGTGATGCCGCTGCTGTGGGCCATCCCCGGGGCGCTCATCGCAACCGTCGGCCCGCGGCTGCTCGGCTGGTCGATGATCGCGGTGGCGGCACTGTTCGCCCTCTCCGCCCTGGCAGGTGCGAGCCTGCAGGCCGGCGTCACCTCGGGTGCACCCTGGTGGATCTGGTATGCCGACCGGGCCTCGGCACTGATCGTGCCGCTGACGCTGGTGGTGCTGCTCTTGCTGCCGGACGGACGGCTGCCATCGCGGCGCTGGCGACCCTGGGCTACGGCTGCGGTCGGGCTCCAGGTTCTGGCCGTGGCCGCCTGGGCATCCCTGCAGGGTCCGGCGGCGGCCTCGGACTCCTCGCTGCCGGCCTGGACGGGTGAGCTCGCGAACCCGGTCGGACTCCTCCCCGGCGGTTGGGGCGAGCCCTTACAGAGCTGGGCCGAGGTCGCGATCCAGGTGCCGTTCCTGCTCGTGCCGGTCGCGGTATACGGGAAGCTGCGCGGCGCCCACGGAGATACCCGCCGGCGGGTGGTGAGCGTCCTACTCGCCGTCGTGACCTTCACGCTCCTCATCGTCGTAGGACGCTGGCTCTGGCCGGCCGGCGGCGATCTGCTCGACATCGTCGCAGGCGGGCTGCTGGCTCTGACCGTGACGGCGAGCGTGCTCCGCTTCCGCCTGGGCTGGGTGGACCGGGTCGTGGGCCGGCTGACCGTCTTCCTCGTGCTCGCCACGGTGCTCGCGCTCGGGTATGCCCTAGTCGTCTCCCTCGCGTCCACTGCTGGGTCGCAGCTCTCACCGGTCGCGGTCGGCCTCATCGCCGCCGCGGTCACCCTCGCCCTAGCCCCGGCCCGGGCCCGCCTCCAGGACGCGGTCGACTGGGCCCTCTACGGCGACTCGCGCGAGAGCGCCCGGGTGCGGCGCCTGACCGAAGAGCTGGCCTCCAGCCGGCACCAGCTCGTCACCGCCCGGGAGGAGGAGCGGGTGCTGCTGCGACGTCAGCTCCACGACGGCCTCGGGCCGACGCTTGCAGGAGTCGCGATGCAGCTGCGCGACCTGGACCAGATCGTCCAAGAGGATCCCGACCTGGCGCGGAGCAGACTGGACCGCCTGGCGCAGGCGACCCATCAGGCCCTGGACGAGGTGAGACAGATGAGCCGGCAGCTGCGCCCGCCGGCACTGGACGAGCTCGGGCTGGTCGGTGCCCTCGAAGAGGTCGCCGAGAGCCTGGGCCTCGACTGCGTGGTGGTCAGCGAGAACCTCGGCGTGCTCCCGCCTGGACCCGAGGCCGCCGCATACCGGATCGGGCGCGAAGCGTTAACCAACGTCGCCCGCCACTCCGGATGCACGTCGGCGCAGCTAACGATCGCCCGACACCGCGACGGCGTGCAGCTCGAGGTGCGTGACCATGGTGCCGGGCGCAGCGGCCCAACCGGAGTGGGGACGCTGTCCATGCGGGAGCGGGCACACGAGCTCGGCGGGTCGCTCTCGATCGAGGACACCGACGGCGGAGGGACCACCGTCCGCGCCTGGCTTCCCCTCCCCGCGCAGGGAGGGATCCGATGAGCCCAATCCGGGTCGTTCTCGTCGACGACCACCCCATGTTCCGAGAGGGCGTGCGCTTCACGCTCCACCGAGCCGACGACATCAAAGTGGTCGCCGAGGCCGCAGACGGAGCCGCCGCGATCGCCGCCGTCGCCGACACCGCTCCGGACGTCGTTCTCATGGATCTCGCGATGCCGGGGATCGGCGGCCTCGAAGCGATCACGAGGATCCTCCACGACCACCCGAGCGTCGCCGTCCTGGTACTGACCATGTCCGAACACGACACAGCCCTCTTCGCTGCGCTGCGGGCCGGTGCACGCGGATACCTCGTCAAAGGTGCACCCGGTCAGGAGATCGTCTCGGCGATCCGCTCGGTCGCCGCAGGTCACGTCCTGATCGGCGCGCCCGTCGCGGCCCGCACCCTCGAGGTTCTCACCGACCCCGGCCCGCCGGGGTCCGCGGACTTGGGCATCGACTACGGACTGACCGAGCGCGAGCATGAGGTGCTCGGACTCCTCGCCCGCGGCCTGACGAACCAACAGATCGCAGACCGACTCGTCATTTCACCAATAACCGCCCGAAATCACGTGAGCAACATCTTGACGAAACTCCAGCTACGCAGCCGCCGCGACGTCATCCGCCGTTTCGGACGCCACGAAAGATCCTGAGCACAGGCCCCACGTCTGCAGCGCGGGCATGGATCGGCCTGCGCTCCTGCGCGATACGTGAGTCACTTCGCCGGGTGCCGGGCTGGGTGCCGGCCGCGTGGGACTGCGACGGACCGGGTCAGTTGGGGGCGGCGGTGTCGGTGATGCGGCCGATTTGGTCGACGACATCGGCCGCCTCTGGTAGTGCCGCGATCTGCTCGGCGATCTCGCGGGAGCGGATGCTGAATGATGACTCCGCGAGCACTCGCGAGACAGCCGCTGCCATGGCCGGTGTCGCCTCGGGCCCGCCGTGGATGGTGACTCCGGCACCCATGGCCGAGACCGCCTCGGCGTTCAGGTACTGGTCGGTGCTGAACAGGGGTATAACGACTTGGGGTAGACCGGCCGAGAGCGCGGACATAGTCGTGCCGAACCCGCCGTGGCTGACAACGGCAGCGGCGAGCGGCATGAGATCGTCCTGGGGCCAGAACTGCTCGACACGGGCATTGCCGGGAACGTCGGCGAGGGCGACTTCTCCGCTGGCGCCTGTAGTCAACAGCACGCGCACGGGTAGGGCGGACAGTGCGTGCAATGTCGAAGTGAACACCTCCCGCAAGTGGTCCAGACCCCCCGCGACGGTTCCGAAGGTGACGTACACCAGTGGGGCCTCCGGGTTACCCCACGAACCCGGGAGGCGGCCCGGCCCTGTCTCACGCCGGGCCCGGAAGCGAACCACGTCACGCACCGCCGACGCGGCGCCGGTCGAGTGGCCAGCGGCTCGATCCATGGCTTCGGGAACCAGCGTGAACACCGGCGACGCTGCGGCCGCCTGCAACAGAGTCCCGTGGGTGAGCCCCGCCACCTCGTCCAGCTCCGCCAGAGGGTCAGTCAGGTGCACCAATCCCCACTCCATCAGGGCCGCCACCGCAATGGCCACCTCGATGTGGGCGATCCCAGCCGCTTCTGCGGCAGCCAGCGAGGCGAGCTCGGCCGGATCTCGCAGTACGACATCCGGACGCCACGCCCTCACCATTCTCTTGACGTCGGGGAACGCTGCCTGAGCGTCCAGCCGCCCGAACACCTCGGCCATCACGGTGCCGTTCGCCTCCTCTGTGCTCATCCGCGCCAGCGAGGCAAAGACAGCGTGCATAGCCTCGGGGGACGGTTCAGCAAAGGGAACATGCTCCAGGCCGGCCCGCTGCACCGCACCGGCAAACGAGGCGGGGGCGGCGACCCGCACCTCGTGCCCGGCAGCCCGGCAAGCTTGCGCGAGCACCCGGAGCGGCCCGAAATGGCCCTCGCCGGCGGTCGTCGAGCAGAGCACCCGCATCTCCGCAGTCTCCCACCGCCCGCGCCCAATAGGCAGCCCCCTTCCGCCGGGTATCGCTCGTCAAGCACACGGCCTGATCCCAGATGGTATCGTTTGATATCGGAGGTGGTTTCGATGGCCGATGTGCTAATCCGCGATATCCCGGAATCGGTGCTCGCGGCGGTGGATGCCCACGCGTCCCGGTTGGGGCTGTCGCGGGTGGAGTACATCCGGCGACGACTGGCCGCGGACGCGGCGACCTCGGGAGCCTCGGTCTCCGCCGCTGATCTGCGTTCCTTCGCCGACAAAGTCACGGACCTGGCCGATCCGCAGGTGATGAGCGCGGCGTGGCAGTAACCGAATGGCTGATCGACAAATCGGCCCTGGTGCGCCTGGCGGACAGCCCCGACACCGAGCTGTGGGCAGAGCGCATCGAGCGAGGCCTGGTCCGGATCACGACCGTGACGCGTCTCGAAGTTGGCTACTCCGCCCGCAGCGGCCACGACGCTCGCTCGATGTTTACCAGCCCACCCGTCTCGGCGATGCCGGTGGAGTACCTCACCCCGAGCATCGAGGACCGCGCCGTACAAGTGCAGCTGCTGCTAGCCGGACAGGGTCAACACCGCGCGCCCTCCATCCCCGACATCATCATCGCCACAACAGCCGAACTGGCCGGGCTGACCGTCCTACACATGGACAAAGACTTCGAGCTCATCGCCACCATCACCGGCCAGCCCACCGAGCGACTCCGGACATAGGGCACTGCGCCGGAAGCCGACCGCTGCTTAAGAAGGATTCGAACTCGCTGGGTTCTTCGCTACGGGCCGACCACATAGCGGGTGGTGGGTCGCCTAGGGGTTCTGGATCAGTCTCAGGAGGGTGCAGTCGGGGTCAACGAGTGCGCCGATGCGTAGGCCGGAGTCCTCGAGCACGGGCCGGTGTACGCGTGGCCAGCCCGTCGTCGATTCGGGTATGCCCGCCGCCAGACAGGTCTCGAAGAACCCGTCCACGTCGTCGAGGCGAAGGCAGCAGGAGAACGCGCTCGACTTGGGATCGAGCTCGGCGTGGGGGAAGAACTCAAGGGCGACATCGCCTCGGGCGAGGATCATCCACCCCGGGTCGCGGTAGGCCGTGGTGAAGCCCACCGCGGCGAAGAACGCCGCCGTCGTCTCGAAATCTCGCGACGGCAGGTTCGGCGTGGCCCTATCCACCATGACCCGAGGCTAGTGCTTGACCCCGGCGGTCCGCTCGGGCGAAACAGACCCGGCGTAGAGCTGGCGAAAGGCGCTGCACTCCGCCGGCTGTTGCATGACCATTGCCCTGCCAAGATCCGTACCTCGGGCGGTGGAGCCCCGTCACAACCGCTCTCTCGGAGCTCCGAGTTCCCACCAGTCCTGGAGTGGCTGGTCCTTGATCATCGCCGCTGCGACCTCCACGTGAAGGTGGTTGCAGAACTTCCACAGCTCCTTCGCCGCTCGCGAGTACTGGAAGAGGACACGATCGATCTCGAAGGCATCCATTTCACCGACACGGTAGCGATCGACAGCCTCCCCGACGCGAGCAACAAGCGCGCCCAGCTGCGCGGCGTGATAGTCCGCGACCACCGCACGCGCAGCTTGCCGCTCCGACTTGCTGGACACGGAAACGAGGCTACTCACGACCGGCCCACAAGGGTCGCCTTCCCGTAGCCACACTCGCTCGACTGCGAGACCATCGACCTGACCCACTTCGCCGGCTGCTGGGCGCCACTCGGAGGCCGTCCCGATACCAGTGGCACTACGTCGCGATACGGGTTGACCAGGTACGTCGGGGCTGGCGGGGTGGGGATCGGTCGAACCAAACCGATCGGGGGTCGCTCGGAGTCGCCTCCGCACCCCCTGCGTGAACAGTCAGGCCATAGGGTTCCGGATGTGGGACGCACCTACGCCGACGCCGAGCAGCTCCGAGCGGTCTTCTCCGAGATGTTCGACGACGTCGCCGACGCCGATGGGATGGACGGACTCGTCGCACAGCAGATGGTGATCAACTTCCGCTTGCACGATCCCTCCGTCGACATTTGGGTCGACGGCAGGACCCGGCCTGTCGCCACGACCTTCGAACCCATCGGTGTCGATGCGACGCTCACCGCCGAACTGAGCGCCGACTCGATGCACAACCTGCTGCTGGGCACGCTGCCGTTGGGCAAGGCGGTGCTCTTCCGCAAGCTGAAGGTATCGGGTTCCAGGTCAGGAGCACTCAGGCTCGAGCCACTCCTGCACGCTTGCCAGGCCGTCTACCCCGGGATCGTCGACAGGCGCCTGTGAGGTGCCCTTAGGGTGAAAGCGACCTCATCGGTTGGGGCCCCAGGCCCGGGCCCGGAGATCTCGAGGCTAAGGTCGAGCGCATGCACGAGCACAAGGGATTTGACACCGAGGCCGCGACCTGGGACGACGATCCCAGCCACGAGGAGCGGCAGGTGGCGGTGGCCCGGGCCATCGTGGAGGCACTGGACCTCAACCCCCGGATGAGCGCGCTGGACATCGGCGGCGGCACGGGTCGGTTGACCATCCTGCTTGCCCACCGGATCGGCTCGGCGGTCGTGACCGACCCGTCCGCCGGAATGGTGCAGGTCGCACGGCAGCGGATCGAGGAGGCCGGACTCGGCGACCGGCTGCGCGCTGTCCAAGCCGACCTAGCAACAGACCGGCTCAGTGGGTCCTACGACGTGGCGTGGAGCTCCATGGCTTTGCACCACGTGCAGGACCTGGATGAGCTGCTGCGGTCTGTCGCCGAGCTTCTCGTCGACGGTGGCCGGCTGGCCATCGCGGACCTTGACGAGGATCCCGACGGCGCCTTCCACGCCGACAAGGTCGACTTCGACGGACACCACGGATTCGACAGGGAACGCCTCACCGAGCAGCTGACCCGCGCCGGCTTCGCCAACGTCAGCTTCGTTGACGCCACGACCATCCTCAAGGACGACCGGGACTTCGGCGTCTTTCTGTGCACCGCCACCAAGGATGCATGAACCCCGGGGAGATCAGTGCGTCGGACGGCAGGCTCGAGCGGGGTATGGCATACCGGGTGCGTCATAGCGCCGGGTGACGCGCGCGGTGTTTCAGCACGCGCTCGGGGCACTCGTCGTGACCTGACCCTCCCATCGCGAGGGCGCAGCGCCCCTGACGCTGCGGCCGTGCCGGTGCCACCGATCATCCGTCCTTGAGCACCTCGCGGGCGACGACGGCCATACCGACAGCGGTCAGGCTCCAGGCGAAGAAGTCTAGCTGTGGGCTGCCGAAGACAACGAGGGCGACGAAGTGCAGTGGCTGGGAGACGGCGATGGCCCACGCGGCCCAGGCGGGGATGCGTCCTGAGCGCAGCAGCGCGAGGCCGAGCAGGACGGTGCCGATCACGTGTCCGAGGACGAAGACGCCGAGTGCGACGTCGATGACGGGGTGTCCCGCCTCGACTACTGCGACGGCCTGGTCGGCGGTAAGCCCGGCGGTGGTGGCTCCCCAGAGCAGGTGGTCCGCGCCGACGAACATCCCGAGGGAGAGGTAGCCGGGCACGGCCAGTGCGACTGCCCACGTGGTCAGTCTGGGCGCCCCGGCCCTGGCGATCCCGGCGGCTGCGATCAGACCTGGGACGAGGGTGAGGACGCCGATGTAGGCAAGCCACAACACAGCGCTCTGCTGTCCGGGCTGGGCCTGGACGGCGTCGACCATCCCGGGGGTGTCGCTGGCCTTGAAGTACGGCAGGACGAGCCGGAGCACCGCGATCGCGGCCGGGCCGACCGGCATCAGTAGGGCCACGCCCCAGGTGGTCAGGGGTATGCGTTCGGTGCGGGGTGGCGCGAGCGTCGCGGTCATCATGCCACCGCCGGCTGGCTGGCGCGGGCCGTGAGGAGCACGGCCGCTGCGGTGAGGACGACGATGGCGCCGGCAGCCGCCTGGGCGCCGCCCGGAGCGTCAACGAAGAAGGCCGGCAGTGCGGTGACCGCCGCCAACACGCGCAGCCCGATCAGGAGACGCAAGGATCTGGCGGGGTCGCGGTAGCCCTGGACCACCAGCGCGAGCGAGGCGGCACCGAGCAGAGCCGCCAGGGCGGCTACGGCATACGGGGGCGACTCTCCGTCGGTGAGGGCGAGGGTGGCGATGTCCCCGAACGAGAGAAGCGCGAAGATCGCCAACCCGAGGTTGCGAGTGGTCAGAGCGGAGTGATTCATGGCAGCGGTCCCTTCATGCGGTGGTTGTCGTCCACAACGATGCAGTCGCTCGGTTCCCGCAGAGGAGAGGAGAGTTCCCGACCTGCCCCGGACTTCCCCGGGTCGGTCGGGAAGACTTCCCGGGCCGGGGGCCGGTAGCCGGCGGTAGTCTCGGCCCAGGCCGCAGGAGGTGTCCAGTGCGTAGTAGGTTCATCGCCGGAACGCTCGGTTGCGTCACGGTCCTGGCCGCCGTGGGGGCGGTCGTCTGCGTCGTAGCGCTCGGCTGGACCTTCACAGTCGCCCTTGAGTCGTTCGTGATCAGCAACATCGTCATCGGCGTCAGCTTCGGGCTGTGCGGAGCGCTGATCGCGTGGCACCGGCCACGCTCTCCGCTCGGCTGGATGTATGCCGTGGGCGGCACCCTGCAGACTCTGAGCGCGCTGGCACTCCCGTTGGCGGAGGTGCTCGCCGAGCGCGGCGTCGCCGAGTGGAGCATCCGACTGTCCGTGACCGTGTTCCAGTGGGCATGGCCGATCAACATCACCATGATCCCCATCTCGCTCCTGCTCCTGCCCGACGGGCGCCTGCCCTCTCGGCGATGGCGACCGGTGGCCGTCGCCCTGGCCATGCTCACCCCGCTCTTCGTGCTCGGAAGCGGACTATGGCCGGAGCGACCGCCCGGCCTGCCGTCGGCCTACCTGACCGTGAGCGAGAGCACCTATACCTCGATGTCGTGGCTGTGGACCGCCAGTGAATACTGGTGGTCCCTCTCCGTAGTGATCGGGGTGGTGTGTCTTGGCCTGAGGTATCGACGCGGCGACGAGGTCGTTCGCCGTCAGCTCATGTGGCTGGTCGCCGCGATGGCGGTGATCGTCGTCGCGGTCATCCCGTGGTCCCTCGTCGCGGGCACGCCGTTGGCCGTGCTCTTCACGATCCCGCTCCTTCCCGCGGCCATCGCCGCAGGGGTGCTTCGCCACCAGCTCCTCGACATCCGGCTCGTCGTGGCACGAGGGCTGACCTATGCCCTGCTCTCAGGACTGGTGCTGGCCGCATACGTCGCTCTGGTCGCGGTGCTCTCGGGCGTGGTGTCCGCGTTGGTCGTGGCGCTCCTGGCGCTCCCGCTGCGATCGCGGCTCCAGACGGCGGTCGACCGGCTGCTCTACGGCGAGCGCGGCGACCCGCTTGAGGTGGCCACGCGTGTCGGCCGCTCTCTGAGCGCTGGCCTGCCGGAGACTCTGGAGGAGATCAGGAGGACGCTGCGCCTGCCCTATGTGGGCGTCGTCAGCGACGGTGTAGAGCTCGCGGCCGGGGGCGAGCTGACGGGGCCATCTGCCGAGCTGCCGCTGGCAGAAGGCACGCTGGTCGTCGGCCTGCGCAGCGGCGAGAGCCGTCTCGACCCGGCCGACCGTCGCGTGCTGGTGCTACTGTCCGGACCGCTGTCGACGGCGGTGCACGCGACCACGTTGCTCGAGCAGCTGCGCGTGTCTCGCGAACGGCTCGTCGTCGCCCGCGAGGAAGAGCGGCGTCGGCTCCGACGCGAGCTGCACGACGGTCTCGGACCGCTCTTGACCGGGGTGGCACTCTCGGCCGACACCGCCGCCAACCTCGCCGGCCCGGCAGCCAACCCTGCGCTCACGGCGCGGCTCTCAGCGGTACGCTCCGACACCCGCTCCGCGATCCAGGAGGTGCGCCGGATCGTCGACAACCTCGGCTCGCCTGCCCTGGACGAGCTGGGCCTCGTCGAGGCGCTACGCATCCGGGCCGACCAGCTCAAGCGGCGCTCCGATGGTGCGGCACTGCGCGCCGCTGTCGAGGCAGACCCGCTCCCTCCGCTGCCGCCCGCCGTCGAACAAGCCGCCTATCGGATCGCCACCGAGGCCCTCACCAACGTCATTAGACACTCCCGCGCATCCTCGGTCCTGGTACGCCTCCACGCCGACGACACCGGCCTGCACTGCGAGATCCTCGACGACGGCGTCGGCACATCGGTCTGGCGCCCCGGCGTCGGCATCGCCGGGATGCGCGAGCGGGTCGCCCAGCTCGGCGGCAGCTGCGCGGTTGGTCCCAGTGCCCGTGGTGGGGAGGTGAGGGTGTGCCTGCCGATGGCTCTGGTGTGATCCGAGTCCTCGTGGCCGACGACCATCCGGTCGTCCGCTCCGGCCTCGTCGGAGTCCTCACATCCCTGGGCGGGTTCGAGGTCGTCGCCGTGGCCGTCGACGGCCGCGAAGCGGTGCGCGAGGCCGTGCTGCACCGACCGGACGTGGTCCTGATGGACCTGAACATGCCGGAGACCGACGGATTCACCGCAATCCACCAACTGGCCCGAGCCGCACCGTCGGTGCGGGTCTGCGTACTCACCATGTACGACGATGACGACTCCCTCTTCGCCGCCGTCCGCGCCGGCGCACACGGCTACCTCCTCAAGGGCGCCGAGCAAGAAGAGATCGCCCGCGCCGTCCGCGCGATCGCAGCCGGCGAAGCCATCTTCGGTCCAGGCATAGCCGTCCGGGTACTCCACCAGCTGACCGCACCCACAGCCGCGCCAGCCCCGAACCCCTTCCCCGACCTGACCGGCCGCGAGCTCGAGATCCTCGACCTACTGGCCAGCGCGACACCCACTGTCGTCATCGCACAACGGCTCAACGTCACCCCCAAGACAATCAGCAACCACGTCTCCAACATCCTCACCAAGCTCCACGCCAACGACCGCACCCACGCCGCGATGCTCGCGCGCGACGCGGGACTAGGACAGACCGACACCTAACCCAGCGGCGGGCTTGGAAACGCCAGCCAGGTCACGCCCAGTAGGGATGGGCGACAGGTCCGGAAGCGACGATGTAGTTGAGTCACACCGCCGGGAGCCGACCGATCAAGCCGATGGGGGGTGGAGCATAAGGGCTGGCACGCTGGTTGTGTGATCCTTTCCGAACACCGCGACCCGCGGATGGTGACGATTCGTCGTGGGGGGCTGCTCACCGATGCCGAGCACCATCTGCTGGCACTGTGGGCCGCCGAGTGTGCGGAGCACGTGTTGCCTCTGTTCGAGGCCGAGCAGCCGATGGACACCCGTCCGCGCGACGCCATTTCTGCGGCACGCGCGTGGGCCGACGGCGAGATGAGGATGATGGAAGCACGAGCGGCGGGTGGTCACGCGATGGGTGCCGCTCGACCTCTGCGAGGAGCTTCCCGATTAGCTGCATACTCAGCCGGTCAGGCAGCCTGCGTGGCGCACGTGGCTGAGCACGACCTGGGTGCCGCCGCGTACGCCATCAAGGCGGCACAGGCCGCCGAACCGGACAACCCCGGCGCTGGTCGGCTGGAACGTGACTGGCAGCGCGCTCACCTCCCAGAACGAATCAGAGCTCTCGTTCTGGAGGATCAGACCCGCCGCAACCCGATCTGCTGGTACGCCTTCAAAGACTGACCGTGACCCAACTTGCCAGCTGCCCCCCTACCGCCGGCTGCTGGCCGGAGGCTGCGGTGGCCGTCAGTGCGACACTTGGGCATGAGCGCAGGCACACGGGGAGAGCCTGGACCGGTCGTGCTCGCCTATCCATTCTCTGGTCGCTGGCTGACGCGAAACAGCCCCGCCCGCCGGGTGCCCAGCCACGGAACACACCTGATGGGCACCACGTACGCCATCGACTTCATCCCCGTTAATGAACATGGGCGCTCGGCGCCGTGGAACTGGCGGGCGGCCGTGGCAACGGAGGCGCCAGAGACCTTCGTCGGCTTCGGTGCACCCATCCTGGCACCATGCAGAGGCGTGGTGGTGATCGCCCACGACGGCGAACCGGACCATCGGGCCAGACGCTCGCAACTGACCCTGCTGCCGTACATGAGGTTCCCCCCGAAGTGTGGAGGCATCGACAATGAGGATTGCGATGTCAAGGAAGAGAACGAAGTACGACCGGGAGTTCCGTGAAGGGGCTGTGCGGATCGTCGAGGAGACGAAGAAGCCGATCGCTCAGGTCGCCCGTGACCTCGGGATCAACGAGGGCACGTTGGGCAACTGGGTCCAACGCGCCCGCGCCGAGCGTGAGGGCCGCGGTGAGCTGTCCGAGGCCGACTTCGTTGAGCTGAAGGCGCTGCGGGCTGAGGTCGCTGAGCTGCGGATGGAGCGTGATGTGCTCAAGCGATCCGTGGTCCTGTGGGTGAAGGAGGCGACGAGGTGAGCGTGGCACGCTTCATCGCCGACCAGAGGACCAGCTACGCCGTGCCCGTCGCGTTCACGTGTGCCCTGCTGGGGATCTCGCTGTCGTGGTTCTACAAGTGGANAGCGGGCGCAGCGTCCCGGCGCCGACCATGGCCTGTTCACCACCCGCGACCTGCGCCGGGATGTCATCGACCGGGCCGTGAAGGTCATGTTCGTCAGGCAGCGTGGCCTGCACGGCTCGCCACGCCTGGTGACGGACCTGCGCGAGGACGGCTGGGTCGTCTCGGAGAAGACGGTCGCGGCCTCGATGCGCCGGCAGGGTCTGATCGCCCGGAAGATCAAGCGCCGCAACGGGTTGACCCGCCAGGACAAGACCAAGGCGCCGTTCCCTGACCTGGTCAACCGGGACTTCACCGCGGCCGCGCCGAACCAGCGGTGGGTCGGTGACATCACCGAGATCCCCACCGCCGGCGGCAAGCTGTACCTGGCCACCGTGATCGACCTGTTCAGCCGTCGCCTGATCGGCGCGGCGACCTCCCGCCACCCCAACGCCGAGCTCGCCAAGGCCGCGATCACGATGGCCGTCACGGTCCGTGGCGGCAAGGCCGCGATCTGGCGGGAGGAGGAGTCCGAGAAGGTCATCTTCCACACGGACAGGGGCTCGACCTACACCGCGGAACTGTTCACCAAGGCCTGCACGATCCTCGGGATCCGCCAGTCCATGGGCAGGGTCGGCTCGTGCTTCGACAACAGCGCCGCGCAGGCGTTCTTCTCCACCCTGGAGTGGGAAGTCCTCTCCCGCAACGAGTTCGAGACCACGACCGCCGCCGCGACCGCGGTCATGGACTGGTGCTTCAACTTCTACAACACCACCCGCCGGCACAGCTCCGCTGCGATGATGTCACCCATCGCCTACGAGACCGCGGC
>NZ_WESE01000008.1 GCF_009184895.1 Nostocoides sp. F2B08
GGCGGGATGTGCCGGAGCGGTTCGGGAAGTGGAACTCGATCTACAAGAGGTTCAACCGGTGGGCCGGCGACGGCACCTGGGAGGCACTGCTGGCCGAGGTGCACAAGCTCGCCGACGCCTCCGGTGAGGTCGAGTGGGTGGTCGCCATCGACTCCACGATCGCCCGGGTGCATCAGCATGGCGCGACCCTGACCCGTGACACAGGGGGCCGAGTCGAATCACAAGAATCCGCCGTGGTGGGAGCCGCCTGACCATGCGATCGGCCGCTCCCGGGGCGGCCTGACCTGCAAGGTTCACCTGGTCTCGGACGGCAAGGGCCGGCCGTTGTCGTGGGCGGTGACGGCCGGCAACATCAACGACACCACCATGTTGAGCACCGTCCTGGACGGCATCCGCGTCCCGCGCCTGGGTCCGGGCCGGCCGAGGACCCGCCCGGATCGGGTGCTGGCCGACAAGGGCTACCCGTCCAAGGCGNAGCAGCAGCAGCGCTACCGCGCCCGTAACGTCGTCGAACGCTGCTTCAACAAGCTCAAGCAGTGGCGCGGGATCGCGATGCGCACCGACAAACTCGCCCGCAACTACCGAGCCGCGATCGCCCTGGCCGCCACCCTGATCTGGCTACGCAGCACCTTGATCAACACGGCCTAGTTAACTCAATGCGCTCAGGCCGTAGCCGGGGCCGGGGGGAGTCGCCCGCCCGCCGGGTACACACGCCCAACCGTTGATGAGCCGCCATGCCCAACCCTTGGCGCTGCGACCGCCCTCGAGCGCGCCCGGTACCCCGGCGACGTGCCGCCGGTGTCGGCTGACTCCAGGAGTTGAGCGCCCACTGACAGGATCCTCACCATGATCATCGAGCTGGTACCGCCGAACACGGGGCCAGGCCTTCGATGCGATGCGTGCGCTCCACCCAGCATTGGTCGACCGAGACGACTTCGTACGACGGGTGGATCAGCGACAGCGCCCCTCCGGCTACCGCCTCATCGCGTCGCTGCTCGACCACGGGGACTCGGCCGTGGCTGTCGCCGGGTTCCGTTTCGGCGAGAACCTCGCCTGGGTCGCCACCTGTACATCGACGACCTTTCAACTCTCCCCAGCGCGAGGAAGCAAGGGAATGCACGGCTCCTGCTGGAATGGCTGCACGACGAAGCCGGCCGCCTCCAGTGCCAGCAGATCCACCTCGACTCCGGCGTCGGACCCGACCGGACAGCCGCACACCGTCGCTACCTCAACGCCGGCTTCCGAATCAGCTCTCACCACTTCGCCAGGGAGCTCTAGATCGAAGGTCGATAGCCCGCTGCGTGATGATTGTGGGCAGGACCGGTGCCTGGGCGTACGTCGTCTTCGCACTGGTCGTGTTCGGCCGAGTGTGTGCGATCTTCATCGCCGAGACCGCCCTCATCACAGCGTCAACGCTGGCGGTAGAAAGACCTCACGTGGAAGTCGGATGACCGGGCACTCAGGCGGCGCGCCTGGCGCTTGAGGGCTGAGCGAGGTACTGACCAAGGGTAACTCCGGCGGCCACGGCGAGTGCGGTGGCGAACGCGGACGCGAGTTGGAGCACACCGTCCTCGCCGGCCGCGAACAGGGCCAACCCACGATAGATATCCAGTCCGGGGAGCAGAGGCACAATCGCGGGGACGATCACCACCAGGGGCGGTACCCGGAAGCGGGCCGATACGACGAAGGAGATGGCGCCGATGGCCACCGCCGCGGTGGCTGCTCCCCAGGTTCGGCCGAGGGTCACGGCATCGATTCCGAGCAGGACGGCCTGTCCGAGCCCGGCGACGAGGGCGACGACCACCAGGGCCCGTAGGGGCGCGGACGCTGCAACGGCGAACCCGACCGCGGCAAGGGCCGCCCCTACGACTGTGACCCCCGCCGCCGCTAGTCCTGCGGCCCCATAGGTGAACGTGCCGAGCTCGACCGTGAATAGACCGCCGAAGGTGAGGCCGGCACCCACCCCGGCGATAATGCCAGCGGTGTTCAGGAGGGCATCCAACAGCCGGGCCGTCGCCGTGACGGGGAAGCCAGTGAGGGCATCCTGGGTGGCGCCGGTGATGCCGACCCCTGCGAGCAACATGACGATTCCTGCCGTGACGACACGCGAGGGGTTCGCCTCGAGTTGAGTCGCGGACGCGGTTACGGCGATGAGGGTGGCCAGGAAACCGCCCGCTGCCTGCTGGTAGAAGGTCGGAATGCGCCCGAGGGGCAGGAGGAACTGAGTCCGGTCGATCGCGACGGCTGCTGCGAAAGCCAGGAGGCACACGAGGGCGTCACCCCCGAGGGTCAGGGCGACGCCGGTGCCCATCACCCCCCAGCCGAGTGTGCGAGCCCATGGCCGTCTGCGGCGCCCTGCGGACACGACTCGCGCCACCCGGTCGCGTGCCTGGTCTCGGGTTAGGTCGCCACTGACCAGCTCGCGCATGATCTGGTCGGCGTCCATGAGCTCTGCATAGTTCACGGGCCGTCGGGCCACTCTGCGGACCTGGATGGCGAGGGGCTCCTCGACGTTCAGCTGGTGGCGCAGCGTCAGGTCGATGAACGTGACGTCTGCGGATACGTTGTGCAATCCACAGGCTCGGGTCACGGCGAGCATCGCCTCGGTGACGTCGCTTGCCGCGCTGCCCGAGACCAAGAGCATCTCGCCGATCCGCAGAGCCAGATCGAAGGACTTGCGGACTTCGCGACGCTCACTCATGGCTTCGTGAGCAGGCGCGTGCTCCCGGGCTCGGAAGTCGGGACACGTCTCGCATCTGGGTCAGCATCCGTCTCGCCTCGCACCCGGCGACGTGTGCGGCGAGTGGGGCACGGCACCTGCATTTCACCCTTGCAGCTGCAGACGTTGGCGATGACGCGAGTGCTCCGCGGGGGTGGGCACCGCCGGTGGCGACGCTGGCGCCACGATGAGCCCCGCGCCGACGGCGTCGGCCGGAACAACGAACGCTCTGTACGCGCGAGGGGACTCCAGCAGGCTCACAGCGGATGCAGACGCGGAGCCAGAAGGTCCACCGGTCGGGTCTGAGACAGGTGAAGCGGCGAGTGAGGATGGAGACATGCGAGCGGCTCCCTTCACGACGATGCGTCCGACTGCTCGCATCCCGACCGTAGACGCGGCGGTCCTGGCGCCGCCTCACCCCCGGGGGGTGAAGGCCTGCCGGGGCCATCGCTGGCGCGGAGCGCCTGGTCTTCCCCGTTCAATGACATCCAGGGCCTGCCTGCTGCTTTCGGCGGGCGAGCATGCCGAGCGCTTCCCACTTTCAACGCATCCCTCCGGTGGGCGTCCTGGCGGGCTGGTCAGCTCGGCGCCGACGGATCAGGACCCAGCGCCCTTCGAAGTCCTGGCGCAACATGGTTGAGCCACGCGGTGTGCGCCTGTGACGCGAAGGTCAGTCCAGTCGACGGTGCACCGATTCATCCGCGCGGGGTGATCTGTGCGACGGTGCGCTCTGCTTAGCGTGGACCGCGAAAGGAGTACCGATGACCGCAACCACCCAGCCCCCCGTGCCCTTCACCCGCGAGGACTACGGCGCCAGGATGGCCAGTGTCACCGAAGAGGCACGGCGGGCGGGCCTGGACGGCATCATCGTTACACCTGGTCCTGACCTGGTGTGGCTGACCGGCTACAGTCCCACGGCGATCACTGAGCGTCTGACCATGCTGGTGCTCAGGCCACAGCAGCGGCCTACTCTCCTGGTTCCGGCGCTCGAAAGACCGGACGCTGAGGGGGCTGAGGGGGCGGCGAGTCTTGAGGTCAGAGACTGGGCGGACGGCTCGGATCCGTACCAGGTCGCCCGCGACCTGTTGAACCGCGAGGGACGTTTCGGTGTGTCGGACTCGGCGTGGGCGATGCACCTGCTCGGGCTTCAGCACGTGCTGCCACGGACCAGTTACCGGGCCATTACGCAGGCCCTTCCCATGATGCGAGCCATTAAGGACGAGAACGAGCTGGCGCGGCTTGCCCTGGCCGGCACCGCCGCCGACGCGACCTACCGGGAGATCATCCAACTTCGGTTCGAGGGACGGCGCGAGACGGAGGTTGCGGCCGATCTTGCCCGACTGTTGCGGGAGTTCGGGCACGAGCAGGTCGACTTCACCGTGGTCGGGTCTGGGCCGAACGGGGCCAATCCCCACCACGAAGCCGATTTGAGGGTGATCCAACACGGTGACGCGGTAGTACTGGACTTCGGCGGTCTCATGCACGGCTACGGCTCCGACACCACTCGGACGGTCTGTGTCGGCGAGCCCAGCGAGGAGGTCCGCAAGGTGCACGACATCGTGCGGCAGGCGCAGCAGGCGGCGTTCGAGGCGGTGCGGCCAGGGGTGGCGTGCCAGGAGATCGACCGGGTCGCGCGCGCTGTAATCGAGGAGGCGGGGTATGGGCAGCAGTTCATCCATCGCACCGGTCATGGCATCGGGGTGACCACGCATGAACCGCCGTACATGGTCGAGGGCGAGGAGCAACCGCTGCAACCGGGTATGTGCTTCTCCATCGAGCCCGGCATCTACCTCGCCGGTCGGTTCGGCGTTCGGATCGAGGACATCGTCACCGTCACCGAGAGCGGTGGCGAGCGTCTGAACAACACCGACCACGGCTTGGCGATCGTCCGTTAGAGAGTCCACGATGACCACGCAGTCGGAAGACAGTCGCCGAAGCGCGCACGGTGTGATGACCGTTCGGGGCGCGGCTTTCCTGGGTGTGGGCTCGATGGTCGGGGCAGGTATATTCGCGCTGCTCGGAGAGGCCGGGGCCGTGGCCGGCTCCGCTGTATGGCTGTCCTTCCTGGTGGCCGGGTTCGTCGCGTCTCTGCAGGGCTACGCCATTGCCAAGCTGGGCGCCACCTATCCGTCGTCGGGCGGGATAGTGACCTTCCTCCTCAAAGGGTTCGGAGGCGGGCACATCACGGCGATCACCTCGTGGCTGCTCTACTTCGCCGCGCTCATCGTCACCGCGATGGTCTCCGTCTCGTTCGGGAGCTACGGGTCCGCGCTGTTCTTCAACGGGTCCGAGGCATGGGCCAAGGTGCTCACCACGGTCGTGATCGTCGCGGTCGCGGTAGTCAACATCGCCGGGACCGCGTCCATCGACCGGCTGCAGAGCGTGATCGTCGTCATCCTGCTCATGGTCTTCGCGGTCTTCGTGGTGGTCACCCTCGCCCAGATGAACCCGGACCTGCTGGCGCCGTCGACCTATCCCAGGAACGGCGCGATCATGTCGAGCGTTGCCCTGACGTTCTTCGCCTACCTGGGTTTCACCGTCATCAGCTTCACCGGCGGTGATCTCGTGAACCCAGCCAAGGACCTGCCGAGGGCGATGTACCTCGCCCTCGGCAATCACGACCACGCTGTACGTCCTGATCGCCCTGGGAGTCTTCGGCACGCTAACCGTCGAGGAGGTGATAGCGAACGGCGAGACCGCACTCGCGGAGGCGGCTAAGCCGGCGCTGGGTCAGGCGGGCTTCGCCATGATGGCCATCGCCGCGCTGCTAGCCGACCTCGTCATCGGTCAACGCCAACATCTACGCTGCGACCGGCTCGACCAAGAAGCTGGCTGAGTCCGGGATGTTCCCGCCTGTCTTCGGGCAGCGCGCTTACGTCGGAGGAACACGCGGCCTGACCGTCTCGGTCCTCCTCGTGCTGCTCCTAGCCATCTTCGTCGACCTCACCGCCATCGCATCCTTGGGCAGCGTCGTCGCTCTCGCGATCTTCCTGGTCGTCTCCATCGCCGCGTTCAAGCTCAGAGCGATGACCCATTCGCGACCATCGGTTCTGGTCGCAGCGATCGCGATGACACTCCTTGTCATCGTGATGTTCCTGGTCGAAACGTTCCGGACGGAGCCGCAGACCTTCGTGGCGATGATTGGGATCCTCGTTCTCGCGACGGTGCTGGACCTCGTCTGGAGCCGGCTCCGCGCTCGCCGTGCTGAGGCGCCCTGAAGCCCGAGGGTCCCTGGTCATCCTCAATGGGTGAGGTGGCGTCGCAACGGTCGTCCTTAGGCTGAAGTGCACTTTCGTCAGGCACGCCGCAGCAGAAAGGGCGATCACATGGTTACACACAGGCACGCATGTGCCAGACGGTTCAGTCGCAAGCCAACCTGTTGCACGAGCCGCTCGCGTCCGGGGGTCCCGGGATGAGCGCCATGGACGTTCCTGCCGACCGGCCAGCGTCCGAGGCCGTGGCACGGGTCAAGGCCCCCGCGACGCAGTGGATCTCGTGGATCGCTCTCGCGATGATGACGACGAGCTCGGTGGCGAGCCTGCGCGCCGCGCCGACCATGGCGGTGTACGGCCTCGCGTGCGTCTTCCTCTACCTCCTACCGGCCGTCGTGTTCCTCCTGCCCACGTCTCTGGTCTCGGCAGAGCTTGCGTCCGGCTGGGAGGGCGGCATCTACAAGTGGGTCTCGGAGGGGATCTCCAAGCCGATGGGCTTCCTGGCCGTCTGGTGCCAGTTCGCCATGACGATCTTCTACTACCCGAGCCTGCTGGGATTCGTCGCGAGCACTCTCGCCTATGTGTTCAATCCGGCGCTGGCCAGCAGTGGTGTGTGGACGGCGGCGGTGATCATCGTCGTGTACTGGTCGGGCGTATGGATCTCCTCGCGCGGCACCAAGGGAGTGGCCGGACTGGCCAGTGGCGGTCTGATCATCGGGACGCTCATCCCCGGTACCGTGCTGGTGCTGCTCGGCATGGTATTCCTGGGACAGGGCAACGAGTCGGCGGCGCCCATGACGGCGGAGAACTTCTTCCCGGTCTGGGCAGGACTGTCCAGCCTCGTACTCATCGTCAACAACTTCCTCTCCTACTCGGGCATGGAGATGAACGCGGTCCACGTTGGGTCGCTGAGGAACCCCTCCAAGGAGTTCCCGAAGTCGATGTTCCTGGCCATGGGCCTGGTGCTGATGATCTTCATCCTTCCGGCGCTCGCGATCAGCTGGATCGTGCCGGCCGAGGAGCTGTCCCTCACCGCCGGTGTGATGCAGGCATTCGACGCGGTGTTCGCCAACTTCGGGTGGCAATGGCTGACCCCGATCGTCGGCATCATGCTCGTCACCGCGTCACTCGGCGGCATGTTGACCTGGCTGGCCGGGCCCTCCAAGGGCCTGCTGCTGATCTCGCGGCAGGAGGGCTACCTCCCTCCGTTCCTGCAGCGGCTCAACGCCAACGGTGTCCAGCAGAACATCCTCGTCGTCCAGGGCATCATCACAACCATCATCGGCCTCGCCTACGCCTTGATCCCGGACGTCTCCAGCGCATACTGGATCTTCTCCGTCATCACGACGCAGGTCTACCTGATCATGTACCTGCTGATGTTCGTGGCCGCTGTCCAGCTGCGCCGCAAGTTCCCGGACCGCCCGCGGGGGTACCGGGCTCCGCTGCTCGTGGGGCTGTGCGGGGTCGGCTTCGCGGCCTCGTTGGCCGCCCTCCTGGTCGGCTTCATCCCGCCCTCGCAGTTCGGGAGCGGGAACGCCGGCCTCTACTTCGCGATCGTCGCCGGTGGGGCACTAGGCCTCGGGCTCCTCGTGCCGTTCCTGTTCTACAAGCTCCGCAAGCCGTCCTGGCGCAACCCTGAGGAGGTGGCGCAGCCATGAGCACCACAGAGATGGAGACCCAGAGCGCACGGGAGCGTCGGTGGATCTACATCACGACGTGCGTGGTCCTCGGCATCTTCATCGTCACCGGCCTGCTCGCCTTCAGCGCCGGCCGGCAGACGGTGCAGGCACAGGAGAAGGCCGACGAGCTGATCGCGGCGATCGAGGCGACCGGGGTCACCGCGCCGTCACAGGAACGCATCGTGCGCGTCCTCGGGGACGACGGCGGCCCCACCTGTGAGGACCCGAACAGCGCCCTGCGCCGGTCCATCCTCCTGTCCCGGCTGTCGAACGGGGCAACCGGGCCCGGCGAGCGGCCGGTCATCGCCGACAGCCGCGTGTTCGAGGGACAACGGCTCATCATGGAGGTCTACTGCCCGGACGAGCTCGAGGAGTTCCAGGCGTTCATCGACGACCTCAAGACCGCTGACGTCGCGGGAGGCTAGTCATGGGCCGATCGGAGGAGCTCAAGAACCGTATCGACGGGCTCATGCCGCAGGTGCGGACCGAGCTGACCGAGCTCGTATCGATTCGGTCGGTGGCGGACCCACGACAGTTCCCACCCGAGGAGTGTGAACGAGCCGCTCGGTGGGTGCTCGACAAGTTCGCCGAGCTCGGCTTCGAGGACGCACACCTGGAGGACACGGTCGACGGCAGCAAGGCCGTGGTCGGGTCACGCCCGTGTCCGGACCCGGGCGCACCCACGGTCCTGCTGTACGCCCACTACGACGTGCAGCCTCCCCTCGATGACGCCGCGTGGAAGACCCCACCCTTCGAGCTCACCGAAGTGGCAGGGCGCTGGTACGGCCGCGGAACCGCGGACTGCAAAGGCAACATCGTCATGCATTTGGCAGCCCTGCGGGCGCTCGGCGCCGACGTGCCGGTGAACCTCAAGCTCGTCGTCGAGGGGTCCGAGGAGCAGGGGACCGGCGGGCTCGAGGCCTTCGTCCCCGAGAACGCCGACCTCCTACGCGCCGACACGATCCTCGTCTGCGACACCGGCAACGCCGCCGTCGGACGGCCGGCCGCGACGATCAGCCTGCGCGGCATGATCAACGTCGTCGTCACGGTGGAGGCGCTGGGTTCCGAGCTGCACTCCGGCATGTTCGGCGGTGCGGCTCCGGACGCCCTCGCGGCACTGGTGGCCATGCTCGCCACCCTCCGCGACGACCGCGGCAACACGACCATCAGGGGGCTTCAGAGCGACCAGACCTGGCCGGGCGAGCGGTACGAACCCGAGCAGTTCCGCACTGACGCCACCGTCCTCGACGGCGTGTCCCTGCTCGGCGACGGAACCGTCTCGGACATGCTGTGGGCCCGCCCAGCGGTGACCATCCTGGGCATCGACTGCCCACCCGTGGTCGGCTCCGCCTCCGCCATCGTCCCGCGCACCGCGGCCCGCCTCAACCTGCGCATCCCTCCCGGCATGACTCCTCAGGCGGCGCAGGCCGCTCTTGTGGACCACCTGCACGGGGTCGCGCCCTGGGGCGTCAAGGTCGAGGTGACGGTCGAGGCGGCGGGTTCGCCCTTCCGAGCCGAGGTCGACGGCCCGGCCTACCGCGCCATGGCGGCTGCCATGGAAGCGGCATACGCAACCCCCATGGGCAGCCTTGGTCAGGGTGGCTCGATCCCGTTGTGCAACGTCTTCGCCGAGACCTATCCCGAGGCCGAGATCATCCTCATGGGCGTCGAAGAGCCCATGGCCCTGATCCACGCGCCCAACGAGAGCGTCGACCCCGAAGAGATCGCGCGGATGGCTCTCAGCGAAGCCCTCTTCCTCCAGCGGTACTCCAGGAACGCCGGTTAATCCCCCGGGCAGACGAAAAGACCCAGGCCACCAGCCCTGACGCAGACGATCATGCCCTCGGCGTCAGCGGCTCTTGGTGCGGTCACGAGGTGCGCAAGGCCATAGCCGCCCACCTCTCCCATGAACGCGGGCGCATCGTAACGAAGCGGCTGAGCCAAGAAGGGCGTGCCTAGATGCGCTCGCGCTGGTGACCCCTTCTGGGCGGAAGGTCGCTCCTTCAGGTCGCCGTCGGGGCGCTCCTTACCTGCCGAGGCTGGGTCCTGGTGTCTCGGGTCCTCGGGTGGGGGGTTGTCGGTCTTGGTGGGCTCGGCCGGTGAGCCTGGGGGTGGGCGGGGTGGTCGTCGCGGGTCGTGGTTGGGAGGGGTAGCTGGCGGCGGCGGCGTCGATGGCACGGTCGGTCATGTCTTGGGCTTGGTGGCGCAGGGTGTATCGGACCGGGACCGGGACGGTGATGAGCCGGTTGTTGACCAGGTCGACGGCCTGGACCCACCCGGCCGAGGGTCGGGGCTGGTGGGAGCGGGACGCGATCCGGTGCGCGCCTTGGGCGCGGACCTGCAGGTGCGGGTCGCGGGCGGCGTCCAGGATCCGCCAGGCCAAGTCGACCCCGGCGACCAGGCTGTGCTGGACCGCGGCCAGGGCGTGAGCGATGTCGACCCGTTCGCGAAGGATGTCGCTGCCGGCCATCGCGGTGCCGTCGTGGGCGATCTCCCGGTACGCCAGGCGCAGCTGGCTTGAGGCGTCGGCCAGGCGGGCCTGGAAGATGCGGTCTCTGCCGGTGAGCAGGCCCAGTGACTCCAACAGTGGCGCCGCGGTGCCCTCGAACGCGGTCAACGCGTGCTGCATCCGGGGACCCTCGGTGGGGGTGAGCAGCCCGGCATGGGTGGCCGCCCCGGCCATCGCGGAGGCGAAGACAGCGCCGTCGAGCTGGGTGCGCACCACCAACGCCAGGTCCGCCACCGACGGTGAGGACGTCAACGCCCGCGCAGCCTGCAGCTGCCACTGCGCCACCGCCCTCTCCAGGCGTGTCGGATGGACAGGTTCAAGGCGTTCACCCCTGGCGGTCGCGGGCCAGCGCATATCGAGGTAGCCGCTGGCCAAGCCTTCAGCGGTGTCGATGCGGCGGATCAGCTCCCGCACATGCGCGACCTCCCCGGTCGGCGCGGGCAGCCGGGCCCGGTCCCGCGTGCTGGCCAGGGCCCTCTCATACTGCTCCAGCGAGCGACGCACCGCGTGGGTGGCGGCCAGCACCGAGTGCATGATCCACGTCCGCGCCGCCTCCAAATCACCGGCCGCGTCGGCACGGATCGGGTCGTGGGGCCGGTGTCGAGCCCGCACCAGGTCCCCGACGGCGGACAGGGACGCCACGATCTGCTCGGCGTCCGGGTCCGCCGCCCCGGGGGAGGGCCAGCCGCGGGTGACGATGAGCTGGTGCACGCCGGTGGCGACCTCGTGCAGGGTGTCGATGTCGGCATCGATGTGGCTGCGTCCCGGGCCGGAGGCGGGGATCGCGCGCCACGCGTCGGCGCCGGCCTCGACCACCTCGGCCCAGGCACGGAGCCGGGCGGGGGCGGTGGCCGGGTCGATGTCGGCGAGCATCCTGCGTGCCTGCAGGTCCGCCTCCCGCAACAGTTCCCCCACACTCAGCGACGCCGGCCCTGGAAAGGACATGGCGTTGCCTGGGTGGTCAGCCATGGCGGGTCTCCCCCACCAGGTCACCCAGGTCGATGACCACGCCAGAGGCCCGCGCCGGCAGCCGGTCGAAAGAGATCGTGGCCAGCAGCTTCTCTGCCTGCACGATCAGCTCCGGCACGCTCCACTCCGCCGCCGCCGCCGGCAGCGCCACCTCATCCAGCCGTGCCCGGTCGCGCTCCTCGAGGAGAGCAACGGCCTTGCCGACCACCAGCTCCGCGCCCAGGGCCAGGGAATGGTGCTGCGGGCGGCGGCCGACCTGGGCCACGCCCAGATCGGCCGCCTCCGTCAACAGCGCGATCACCTCCATCCATACCTCGACTACGCCTCGGCCGGTCACGATCGCCATCACGTCCTCCTCACGTCCCTTGCTCTTCTTGGATGCACTTGCTGGGCTCATCCAGCCACGTCACCGACCTTGGTCACCAGCCCCGAGTCAGGGGTGTGGATAACTCGGGCGGGCTGTTGCGCTCCGGGCGAACAATGCCCACACGACCTAATGCACCCACCCCGCCCCTGATGTTCACCGGAGCGGTTGACTCGCGGGAAGGAGCCCCGCAATGGCACGCACCCTGAACAAGGCCCTGGCCTTCGCCACCCCCATGTTCGTCAGCACCGTCATCACCTGGATGGCGCTGCTGCTCATGCCCGTCCACGTCGCGAACCCCCTCTCGCTGACCGGGCTCGCCCTCGCCCTGCTCCTGCTCACCGGTGTCGGCGAAGGACTGACCGCGCGGACCCTGCTCCTGGCCCGTCGCCCCACCCCCGCCGAGCTCGACATCCTCACCCCGGCCTTGACGATCCTGTCCAGCCACGGCCTGGGGCCACCCGTGAGCGTCCTGCGCGTGCAGAACCAGCCCACCTGGTCCCGCGTCGACGCCTTCGGACGACGCACCATCGTCATCACCACCGGCTTCATCCACAACCTCCGCCACCGGCACACCACCCCCGCCCAGGCCGCCGAACAGCTACTCCGCGCCGCCCACATCGCCCACGGAGGCCTCACCCGCTCCGACGCGTTCCTGGCCCTATGGACCATCCCCTGGCAGCTCCTCGCCGGCCTCGCCGACGGCCTCGCCAACACCTTCCGCGGCTACCCCCTCACCCGCTTCTTCTGGCGAGCCCGGTTCATCACCATCGGTATCGCCGTCATCCAGGCCGCCCACGACGGCTACTACCCCCTCGCCGCCTTCATCACCATCATCGGCACCCTCAGCTACACCGCCCCCGCCTGGATCCGCCGCTGGGAACGCATCAAAACCGCTTATGGACACCACGCCCTGGCCGCCTCCTACACCAGTGGCCGAGCGCACTCGATCACGCACCTGCGCCCACAGACGTCAAGCGACGTAACCCCGCTGCGATAGCCGCACGCCCCGGCCGCCTCATCTCCGACCCGCGTCAGACGAGTTGCTGCCAGCGACCTCGCGGTCGACTAGGGTCCTCGCGCAGAACCGGCGAGCAGGGAGAGGCAGCAGACATGAGATATGGCGACATCGACGGCTTCGGCCATTACGGCGTGCTGGACGAGGACGCCACCGGCCTTCTCTGTCACGACTGCGGCTGGCGCGGCACGCACCTCGGCTTGCACTCCTGGAAGGCCCACGGCATCACAGCCGCCGCCTACCGTGAACGCCACGGCCTGCGCCGCACCAAAGGCCTCGTCGCCGCGGACCTTCACGAGAGGATGTCAGCTGGTGCGGCCGAACGGCTTCCAGCGGCGCTGGTGCGAGCCCGCGACCCTCAACGCGCCCGAGCGGCTCGACTCGCCCAGAACCGGCCGGTCTCCGCCGAAGCCGCTGCCGATCGCGACCGCAGAGTGAGGCAGCTTGGCCGCTCGACCCGCAAAGGCACCGTCATCGTCTGCGAGGAATGCGCCGTCGCGTTCTGCCCACTCCGAGGCGCCGCCCGCCGCCGCTTCTGCTCACGCTCTTGCGCGTCCACAGCGACCCGCCGACTGACCCTGCAACGACGCAGCCAGGCGGAGCGAGAGGCCTAGACGCACCGACGATTCGATGCATATCCGATGCAACTCCGGAATCGAATCGGCCCCTGACTCGCGTTTCCGCAGGTCAGGGGCCGTTTTCCGATGGTGGGCGATACTGGGTTTGAACCAGTGACCTCTTCCGTGTCAAGGAAGCGCGCTACCGCTGCGCCAATCGCCCGAGTGGGGGGTCCGAACGCCGAGTGTGGGCGGCGCTGGAGTCGAGGTGGAGACGGGATTTGAACCCGTGTAAACGGCTTTGCAGGCCGCTGCCTCGCCTCTCGGCCACTCCACCGTGAAGGCGGTCTTTCCCTTCCGAGCGGATGACCGGCCTCGAACCGGCGACCTCAACCTTGGCAAGGTTGCGCTCTACCAACTGAGCTACATCCGCCTGCTCCCCGCTTCCGGGGCGCGCATGGAGACATTAGCCCATGCTCCCCCCGAATCCAAACCGGCCCAGTCACTCGTCGGCGCGCCGCCGAACCCGGCTCCGGATCCCGTTCGTCACCCTCGCTCTTCGGGAGAGGACCTGCTGTTTGAGCGCCACCTGCTCCCCCGTCGAGTCGCCGTTGGCGGGCTCGGTCGGGACGTCGAGCCAGTCCTCGAGCGACTCCTCTCCCGGCTCGTCCGGCGATGGCCGTCGGAGCCAGCTGAGGATGCGCTCGCGGAGGCCTCGCTCGTCGGGCGAGGGATACAGGTGCCGGACCGCCGCATTCAGCCCGGCACCGATGAGGACCGAGATCGCGAGGAAGTACAGCCAGATGAGCAGGACGATCGGCGCCGAGAGTGGGCCGTAGATCGAGGAGCCGCCGAGCGATGCCGCGATGACACCCCGCACGACGAAGGAGGCGAGGACCCACAGCGCCAGGGTGAACAGGGCACCGGGCAGGTCACGGCTCCACGGACTCCGGCGGGGCGTCGAGACGTGGTACAGGCTCGTCAGACTGGCGACCGTGAGCAGCGTGACCACCGGCCAGTACAGCCACTGCAGCACCTGCCACTGCTCTGGAAGGATCTGGGCCACGAGGTTCGGGCCGATGAGCACGAGGGGAATCGTCACGATGCCGACGATCAGAGCCAAGACGTAGAGGGAGAACGACAGCGCTCGCGTGGGGACGATCCCCCGCACCCCCGACTGCCCGTACATGATCGCGATCGTGTCGACGAAGACATTGAGCGCCCTGGACCCTGACCACAACGAGATGAGGAATCCGAGCGAGATCAGGTCGGCACGCCCGCCCTGTAGGACGTCGTCGACGGTGGGGATGATGGTCGAAGCCACCAGGTCGTCGGTGAGGAAGCGCTCGGCATACGTCTGGATGCTCGTCCTGACCGTGCCGACGGCGTCCTCGCCCAGCCACTGACCGAGGTACCCGAGCCCGGCGAAGAGTCCCAGAATGAGCGGCGGCAGCGACAGCAGTGCGAAGAACCCCGCCTCTGACGCCAGCCCGGTGACGCGGTATCGCAGGCAGACCCGGATCGTCTCCACGAGCAGGTTCCACGCAGCCGTCAGCCCCGGGAGACGACCGAACGCCTCCCGCGACTGGCGCGCGGCCATACCGATCGTGCTCACGGAACCCAACCGTAGGCGACCGTGCGACCGGGGCCGCGGAGGCTGGCCACGGTGGGCTACGTGGCTGCCAGCCGCGCCTTCTGCTCCTCGACGTCGAAGTCGGCGACCGGCCATTCCAGCCCCATCGCGGCCAGGTGCTCGTCGAGGAGGTTCAACACAGCCAGACGCGCGTACCACTTGCGGTCCGCGGGCACGACGAACCACGGAGCGATCTCGGTGGAGCACTGGGTGATGGCGGCCTGGTACGCCTCCATGTACTCGCCCCAGTGCGCTCGCTCGTCGATGTCGCCGGGATTGAACTTCCAGTGCTTGTCCGGCCGGTCGAGCCGCTCGGCGAGGCGCTCGCGCTGCTCCTCGTTGCTGATGTGCAACATGACCTTGATGATCGTGGCACCGTCGGCGGCGACCTCGGCCTCGAACTCGTTGATCTCGTCGTACCGGCGGCTCCACTCCTTCTCGGGGACGAGGTCGTGCACGCGCACGATGAGGACGTCCTCGTAGTGCGATCGGTCGAAGACGCCCACGATGCCGGGAGAGGGCAGGGCCCTGCGGATCCGCCAGAGGAAGTGGTGCTTCCTCTCCTCGTCGGTGGGCGCCTTGAACGCGGTGATCTCGGAGCCTTGAGGGTCCATGGCGCCGACGACATGGCGCATCACGCCGCCCTTGCCGGAGGTGTCCATGCCCTGGATGACGAGCAGGATCTTGCGGTTCCCGCCGGCTTTGGACTCGGCATAGAGCATTTCCTGGAGATCACTGGCCCGGTCCGCGAGGGGCGTCATGAGCTCCTCGGCCGCCTCCTTGTCGCCGTCGAACGCCGGAGTGGAGCGTGGGTCGAGGGCACTGAGGTCGAAGGAGGGACCGGCCCGCAGTGCCTCCCGGAAGGTCGTCCTCGACAAGATCTCATCCGTGGTCGCCATAGCGACCGAGTCTGGCACGCGTCCGCACTCCTGCGGCGGGCTGCCGTGGTGCGAGACTTGCCGCGTGTTCCTGACCGACCCCACGGATGACGACCTACACACCCTGTATGCGGTGCCCACCTCGAGCGAGGACGCCGAGCGGCCGTTCGTGCGGGCCAACTTCATCATGACGGTCGACGGTCGGATCGCCGGCCCCGACGGTACGAGCTCCTCGATCAACAACCCGGCCGACAAGCGCGTGTTCGACCTGCTCCGGTCTCTCGCCGACACGGTTCTCGTCGGTGCCGGCACCGTCCGCGGTGAGGGCTACGGTCGGCTCGAGGCCCCACCGGCGGGGCGGGCGCCCGAGCTGGTCGTCGTCTCCAACTCGGGACGGATGCCCGACTCGGTGCTCGAGTCCCCCACCCACGACGGCGGCGTTCCTCGCGGTCGGGCCGTGCTCGCAACCCGTGCGGCGGCGCCGCCGCAGGACGGGGTCGAACGGCTCGTGTGCGGTGACGACGAGGTCGACGCCGTGCGCCTGCTGCGGGCACTGCGGGACCGGGGCGCGCGATCGGTTCTCTGCGAGGGCGGCCCGAGCCTGCTCACCACCCTCCTCGACGCGGGACTCGTCGACGAGCTCGCGCTGACCACGGCTCCGATGATCGTCGGTGACGTCGGTGACGCGTCGCTGACGACGGCTCCCCTCGATGTGCCGATGCGGTGGCGGGGCGGCGCCGTCATCGACGGAACGGTCTTCGCCCTCTGGGGAGTCAACCCGGACGGCTGACGAACTCCGTCACCGCTCGCTCCCACCGCTCGCTGTCGGTGTTCCACAGCTTGCAGTGGCGCGCGACGTCCCACTCCTCGTAGGTCACGAGGTCCGGGCGCGCCACGGCCACCGCCCGGGACGGCCCGATCGGGACGAAGTCGTCGGCTGTGGAGTGCATGACGAGCAACGGGTGGGTCAGTTCCTCGGCTCGGGTGACCCAGTCGGTCTGGGCGACGTCCACCGTCTCCGACACCCCCGCCAGCCACCGCAGTGAGTCGCTGCCCATGACCGTGCGCGCGAGCAGCGCCACGGGGGTGGGCAGGTTGTTGACGTGCGCATGGTGCCGCAGCACGTGGCCCCAGTCCAGGACGGGGCAGTCGAGGAACACACCGTCCACGAGAGGTGCGAGGTCCGACTGGGCCAGCACCTGCATACAGATCGCTCCGCCCATCGACCATCCGCCGAGGGTGACGGTCCCGGCGCCCCGGTCCAGCGCATACCGGACGGCGTCCTCGACGTCACGCCACTCCGACAGGCCCAGGGTGTAGCGGCCGTCCAGGCCGTGTGGTGCGTCGGCGTCATTGCGGTAGGCGGGGACGAGGACGTTCAGGCCGGCGTCGTGCAGAGCGCGAACCGCCCGGACGCACTCGAAGCGCAGGGCTCCGCGCCCGTGCACGAGGACGGCCCAGCGGTCGCCCCCGTCGCCCGCCGGCACGAACCATGCCGGCAGGTCCCCGATCTCGGCCTCGACCGTCACGTGCTCCGTGGACAGGCCCAGCGCTTCGTCCGGCGGCTGGGCGTAGAAGTACTGGTTGAAGCGGGCGGGCCCCGGTCGGAAGTCGCCGAAGTCCAATCCGAGCACCTCGCGCGTGACGTCGGAGTCGGTCGTCTCGAGGATCTGGCCCATCCGAAGGTGCGCGGTCCGCTCCTCGTCCCACAGTCCGTAGCGGCCGGGAACCTCGCTCTCAGCGGTGCGCGAGAGCGTCACCGACTCGGCGTCGAGGTCATGCACGACGTGGTCGGTCGGCCCTTCGCCGTCGGGAGTGAGAACGGCTCGGGCAAAGTACGACGCCGCCCCGAGGGACGCCAGCCCGCCCAGGACGGCCGAACCCAGCACTCCCCCGGCGGCCGCGCGGCCGGCCGTCCCCCACCTCATCGCACGTTCACACCCGACCCCGCAACACGTCCTGCAGGTCGTAGGACACCGGCTCCTCGAGCTGGTCGAAGGTGCAGTCGTGCGGCTCCTTGTCCGGGCGCCACCGGGCGAACTGCGCGGTGTGCCGGAATCGGGTCCCCTCCATGTGGTCGTACCTCACCTCGACTACCCGCTCGGGCCGCAGCGGGATGAAGGACAGGTCCTTTCCAGCGGCCCAGCGGCTGTACTCGGAGGACCGAGGCGTACGGGTCCCCTCCTCCTGCTTGGCCCAGGCCCACGGGTGCTCGTCCCAGTCGGCGACGAGCGGCGCGAGCTCGTCGACGAGCGCCCTGCGCGTGGCCATCGGGAAGGCGCCGATGACGCCGACGCTGGCCAGCTCGCCGTTCTCGTCGTAGAGGCCGAGCAGGAGGGAGCCGACGGCGTCCGGGCCGCTCTTGTGCTCGCGATAGCCGGCGACGACACAGTCCGCCGTCCGCTCGTGCTTGATCTTGAACATCGTCCGCTTGTTCGGCTCGTAGGCGCCGTCGGCGGGCTTGGCGATGACGCCGTCGAGGCCGGCGCCCTCGAAGTGCGTGAACCAGTCGGCGGCGACCGCTTGGTCCCGTGTCGCCGGGGTGAGATGGACGGGTGGCCGGGCGTCGGCGAGCGCCCTCTCGAGGGCGGCGCGACGCTCGGCGAACGGCCGGTCCGTGAGGTCGTCGTCGCCGAGGGCGAGCAGGTCGAAGGCGACGAACCGCGCGGGGGTCTCGGCCGCGAGGCGCTTGATTCGGCTGGCGGCAGGGTGGATCCGCTGGCTGAGGACCTCGAAGTCGAGCCGGTCCTCCCCAGGCCGCTCGACGATGATCTCGCCGTCGATGACGGCCCGGTCGGGGAAGTTCGCGAGCACGGCCTCGACGACCTCGGGGAAGTAGCGGGTCAGCGGTTTCTCGTTGCGGCTGCCGATCTCGACGAGGTCACCGGAGCGGAAGATGATCGAGCGGAAGCCGTCCCACTTCGGCTCGTAGAACAGGTCGAGCCCCGCGAGCGGCTTGGCATCTAGGCCGGAGACCGGCTTGGCGAGCATGGGCGGCACCGGCGGCACGACGGGCATCGCCCAGCGCTCGCGGTGCTCATCGTCGCGGTCGGCCTTGGGCGCGAGGTACTCCGAGTCGTCCTTGTCGGTGCGGCGCTTGCTCGGCTGGACCCGCGGCGGCTCTCCCGGCATCTTCGGGTAGTCCGGCGGGAAGTTCAGCTCTCCGAGGCCGCGCTCGAGGTCGGCCTCCCACAGGCCGAGGGCGGCATCGACGCGGCCCGGGTGCGCGTCGAGATCGGCCCAGGCGTCGCCCCTCCCCTCCAGATGCGCGGGAACGGAGCGGACCGTGAAGTCGAGCGGGTTCACCTCGCCGAGGTCGGCCCAGTCGACCGGCATGCTGACCGGTGCGCCGTGGATCGGGCGAGGGCTGTAGGCGCTCGCGATGGTGCGGTCGCGGCACGCCTGGTTGAAGTCGACGAAGACGCGCTCGCCGCGCTCCTCCTTCCACCACGACGTCGTGACGAGGTCGGGGTCGCGCCGCTCGAGCTCGCGGGCGATGCCGATGACGGCATGCCGGACGTCGAGGAACTCGTGGGTCGGCTCGATCCGGGCGTAGACGTGCACGCCCCGGTTGCCGGAGGTCTTGGCCCACCCGGTCAGGCCGACCTCCGCAAGGACGTCCTTGAGGAGGTATGCGGCGCGCACCGCATCCGAGAAGTCGCGCCCGGGCTGCGGGTCGAGATCGATGCGGAGCTCGTCGGGATTGTCAGCCGCCGTCGTCTCGTCCGCGCGTCCGACCGGCCACGGGTGCCACGTGACCGTGTTCATCTGCACCGTCCAGACGGCAGTCGCGACCTCGTCGACGACGATCTGGTCGTGCCTGCGTCCACTCGGGTAGCGGCAGCGGACGACGCGCACCCAGTCCGGCATGCCCTTCGGCGGGTTCTTCTGGTAGAACTCCTCGCCGTCGACGCCGTCCGGGAAGCGCTGCAGCGTGACCGGACGCCCGCCGATGTGCCGAAGCAGGTGTTCCCCGACGGCCATGGTGTAGTCGGCCAGGTCGCCCTTCGTCAGGGCCGGACGACCCTCGTGAGCAGGCCACATGACGCGATCGGGCGAGCTGATGCGCACCGAGCGACGACCCTCCGGACCGGCGACCTCGACGATCCGCTCCTGCGCGCGCGATGCCATGCGAGGCACCTTATCGGCTCGGTATGGTCGCCGTATGAGCCTCGATCGACCTGTCGCCCCGAACCCGTACGACCTGCTGCCCAGCGTTCCGTCGTTCACCGTGACCAGCGACGACGTCACCGACAGCGCCCCGCTGAAGGACGACCAGGTGGCCGCCCTCGGCAATACCTCGCCCCAGCTGTCCTGGTCCGGAGCCCCCGAGGGCACGAAGTCGTACTGCGTGACCTGCTTCGACCCCGACGCGCCGACCCCGAGCGGGTTCTGGCACTGGGCCATCGTCGACATCCCGGCCGATGTCACCTCTCTGCCGACCGGCGCGGGAGCCGAGGGCGGTGCACAGCTGCCAACCGGCGCATACATGCTGAAGAACGACGGCGGCAGCTCCTGCTTCATGGGCGCTGCCCCACCGCAGGGCGACCAGGTGCACCGCTACTACTTCGTCGTGCACGCGGTCGGCGAGGAGAGCCTCGGCATCGACGAGAACGCCTCCAACGCCGTGATGTGCTTCAACCTCGCCTTCAAGACCGTCGGCCGGGCGATCATCCACGGCACCTACCAGCACTGAGCCCCGCCTCGACCCGAATCCGCAGGGCACGGAACAACGAACAGCGAGAGGCGTTGCTATGAGCATGGAGACCAGCGGCCGCAAGTATGCGGTGGACAAGTCCGAGGACGAGTGGCGCGTCCAGCTCTCGCCACAGGAGTACCAGGTGCTCCGTCAGGCCGGCACCGAGCGGCCCTACACCGGTGAGTACACCGACGAGAAGCGCGTCGGGGTGTACGCGTGCCGCGCGTGCGGCGCCGAGCTGTTCCGGTCGGAGACCAAGTTCGACAGCCACTGCGGCTGGCCGTCGTTCTACGCGCCGCTCGCCGGCGACACGGTCGAGTACATCGAGGACCGCTCGCTGCCCGGGCGTCCACGGACCGAGGTGCGGTGCGCCTCGTGCGGCAGCCACCTCGGGCACGTGTTCGAGGGCGAGGGGTATGACACCCCGACGGACCAGCGCTACTGCATCAACTCGATCAGCCTGACCCTGCGCCCCGCCGACGGCTGAGTCGGTCCGGGTCTCCCTTTCTCTCCCCAACCGGGAAACGCATCGTCCACCACGGTTGATTGCGGTGGTGAACGATGCGTTTGTGTGGTGAAGAGAGCGGCTTTCACCCTGGGCGCTGGATGCGGCCGTGCAGCCGTCCGCGGGGAGAGACCTACGCCGTCTGCAGCGCTGCGGCGAGCTCCAGACCAGCCCGGATCTTGGCGACCACTGCACCGTTTCGGTGGAGGTCGGCCCAGATGATGCGCACGACGACGTAGCCGAGTGACCTCAACCGGTCCTCGCGCTTCTTCTCGTCGAAGAGCACCGCTCCTGGTGCCTCGTCGTACTTGAGCCGGCCGTCGAACTCGACGATGACCGAGGTGCCCTCGACCACGAAGTCCACTCGCGCGACGAACGCTCCGGCGTCGTCGACGATTGTGACCTGTGGGACGAGGCGGATGCCCGCACTGCCCGCCACGACCGCGGTCAGGGACTCTCCAGGACTCTCATGAGCCTGGTCGACGAACGTGAGCATCGACCGGACCCGCCCGGACCGCGGCCAGCTGCGGACCTTCTCAGCAGCAGCCAGCAGGCGGTCCTCGTCGATCAGCCTCCTGCTCAATGCACAATCTGTGCTGACCACTCCCTGTGCGATCCCGTTGTCGATCGTGTGTTGCACCAGCGCGTCCGCGACCGGCTCTGCGCGCCCCCACGCGGTAGCGACGTGCTCGCACTGTCGTGGGCGAACCCAGAATGCCGAGGCGGAGGCGCTCCGGTCAGGCGGACGTAGCAGAGCCGGCCGATCCAGGCGGGTGTTCCACACCGTGACGCCGTGCGCGAGCAGCGCTGTGGCCCCCGTCATCGTGGCGTCGTCGTAGAGCAGCGACGCGCCGTAGGCGACGTGCAGGTGCCAAGCGGAGGGCGACCTGTCCACGAGCGCAGGGATCGCATACAGACCGCGACAGACGCGGATCAGACTGCCGGACTTGACCAATCGGGTGAGGGCAAGCCGGTCGAGGCCCAGCCGATGCGCCGTGGCCGTCGTCAACAGTCCCCGGTCGGCCTGAGCGGCATCGACGACCGTCTGGTCGAGGCCCGCCCACCCCGAAGCGTCAGGCCGTTCGTCGAGGGACTCCGTCTGCAGCTGCGCCATGTGAGCGAGCATCACGACGATGGGACACAATCCGCATCCACATGCGGGGTCGTTGGGGACGACACGCCCGCGTCGGCCGGTCGCTGTGGGGTAACCATCCCCCGCTCCTGACCAGGCAAACGCATCGTTCCAGCCCCGAACTCACCGTGGTGAACGATGCGTTTCCCGGTTGGGGAGAGAAACGTGAGGCGCGAGTGGCGAGCCCCGCGGTCACCGCTGGCGGGCGATGAGCTCACCGACCTCGACGCGCGGGCCGGTGTAGAACGGGATCTCCTCGCGGACGTGCAGCCGCGCCCGAGAGGCGCGCAGCTCGCGCATCAGGTCGACGATGCGGTGCAGCTCGTCGGCCTCGAAGGCGAGGATCCACTCGTAGTCCCCGAGCGCGAAGGACGCGATCGTGTTGGCCCGCACATCCGGGTAGTCCCGGGCCATCTGCCCGTGCTCGCGGAGCATGTCGCGCCGCTCGGCGTCGTCCAGCACATACCAGTCGTAGGAGCGGACGAACGGATAGACGCAGACGTAGGCGCGCGCCTCCTCGTCGGCCATGAACGCCGGAATGTGGCTCTTGTTGAACTCGGCCGGACGGTGCAGGGCCGCGTTGGACCACACCGGCACCAGGTGCGTCCCGAACGACGTGCGCAGCAGCCGGTGGTAGGCGTCCTGGAGAGCCTCGATCGCCTCGGCGTGCCACCAGACCATGAGATCGGCGTCGGCGCGCAGACCGGCGACGTCGTACCAGCCCCTGATGACGACCCCCGCGTCCGCCAGTTCGGAGCAAAGCGCCTCGACCTCGGCGACCATATCCGCCCGGTCCTCCGACCCGAGGGGCGCGCTCACTTCGAACACCGACCACATCGCGTAGCGGATCGTGTCGTTGATCTCACGCATCCGCGACGGGCTGGGCTTGGCGGGGACGGGGCGCTCGCTCATCGGAGACCTTTCGACGACATCAACCGGTCCGCGGCGGCCCGCGCCGACGCGATGACCGCGGGAATTCCGACACCACCGTATGTGGCTCCACAGACCTCGAGACCGGCCACCCCCGCGACGTCCTCGGCGACCCGCGACATCCGGTCCAGGTGACCGACGGCGTACTGCGGCAGCCCCCCTCCCCAGCGCTGCACGTGGTGGTCGACGACGTGCGGCATCGGAAACCGCACGGCCTCCCCCACCTCGCGCACGGCGGTCCTGACGAGCTCGTCGTCGGACCGCTGGAGGACGGCCACCTCGCCGGCTCGCCCGAAGGAGGCCCGCAGGAACACCACCTCATCGCTGAGCGCGTCCACCCACGCCCACTTGCCCGAGCTGAACGTGCTCGCCTTGATCGCGCGCCCCTCGGTCGAGGGGACGAGGAAGCCGGAGCCGGGCAGCGCATACCCCCGCTGCTGCAGCTCGCGACGGTCCAGGGCCAGGGTCACGAGCGCGACCGACGCCATCTCCACTCTGCCGAGCAGGCTGGCTGAGACCGGTGCCGCGCCGGAGAGGAGACGGGCGGCGGCGGGGGCGGGCACGGCGAGCAGGACCGCGCCCGCGTCGATGCTGTATGCGGCGGGCACCGGACCGCACGTGAGCCGCCAGCCGGTCGCGGTGCGGGTCAGCTCACGCACCATGGCTCCGGTCTCGACGCGGACCCCGCGCTCGACGAGGACGTCGCGCACGTGCTCGGCGAGTCGCCCGACTCCTCCGACGACCCCGCAGAACGCGCTTCTCGTCTGTCGCGTACCGGCCCGCGCGACGGCCGCGGCAGCAGCCGCGCCGAGCATGCTGTCGCCGCGCTGAGCCGCCGCGAAGAGCGCCGGGACCACGGCGGCCATCGACAGACTGCGGGCCTGGGCCGCGTAGACCCCACCCAGCAGCGGCTCGACGAGCCGGTCGACGACGGCATCGCCGAGCCGGGCCGCGAGGTACTCCCCGACGGCGACGTCCGTGTCGAGGCCACCCGGCCACGGCTGCTCGTGCCGCAGCCGGTCGACCTCGCCGTCGCTGAGCAGACCGCCGACGGACTCCGGGTCGGACGGCACTCCCATGAGCGTCCCCGCGGGCAGCGGCCACAACCGGCCCCGGGACCAGATCGACGCGCTCGTCGTCGCCGGAGCGGTGAGAGCGTCACCGAGCCCGACCTCGCGGACCAGCTCCGACGCCTCCGGGCGGACGGCGAGCATGGACTCGGCGCCGACGTCGATGAGGTGACCCCCGACCTCGGCGCGCGCGAGCTTCCCACCGACGCGGTCCGAGCCCTCCAGGACGACCACGTCCGCCGGGTCGGTGCCCGCGCCGATGAGCTGCCAGGCGGCGGTGAGCCCGGCGATGCCGGCGCCGACGATCACGGTGGCCATGCGGACCACTCTCGCCCTGTCACCGAACCGTGACCAAATCCTCGGGAGCCTCCTGACCCCGACCGTGCGTCCCACCGACATCGACCGGACGTGAATCGTCGGTCGCGAGCCGAGTAACACCGCGAGAAGGGACCCGCCATGAGGATCGCCAGGATCGTCGCCGTGACCGCCGCCGCAGCGGCCCTGCTGACGGGTTGTTCCGGCTCGACGATGACCGACAGCGGAGGCGACTCGGCCGAGCCGGGCGTGCCGGTGTTCTCCGGCGAGGCAGCCGAGGGCGGCGCGGCAGCCGAGGACGCTGCTCGGAGCAGTACCGACCCGTTCCCATCTCCGGGGGTGGCGGGCGACACGCAGTACCAGGTCCGGGAGGCCAGCCTCGGCATCAAGGTCGACTCAATCGGCGATGCGGCCGCCCGGGTGCGTCAGATCGCCTCGGACGCAGGTGGATCGGTGACCAGTGAGCAGTTCGGCGATGTGCTCTACGGTCCTGCCGACTCCTCGATCGAGCGGTACGGCACGATGACCATCAGCGTCCCGAGCGAGGAGCTCGACGCCACGCTGGACCAGTTGAGCGGCTTGGGCGAGGTGCGGACCCGCTCGAGCAATGCCTACGACGTCGAGGACGAGTACGTCGACGTCGAGGCCCGGATCGCGACCCTGGAGGCGAGCATCGCCCGGATGCGCGACCTGATGGAGCAGACCGAGGACGTCGAGCAGATCGTCTCCCTCGAGACCTCGTTGAGCGAACGGCAGGCGGACCTCGACTCCCTCCAGGCACGCCTGAACTCTCTGCAGAACCGGATCGCGATGTCCCCGGTATTCGTCACCCTCACGACGACCGACGACCTCGGCGAACCGGACGACGGGATCGTGGGCGCGCTCAAGGACGCGTGGGACGCCTTCACCCGGTCGGCCGCGCTGCTCATCACGACGGTCGGGGCCCTGCTGCCGTGGCTGCTCGTCGTCGGCCTCGCGGGCTGGCTCCTCCTCGTCGTGGTCCGCAGGGTCCGCAACCGCAGGCGGCACCGCTCGACCGCTGCTCCGACAAGGACGCCCGACCCCGCCTCCAAGGATCCCGCGACGACCGATCAAGAGACGACCGATCAAGAGACGACCGATCAAGAGACGAAAGCCTGACCGTTCGCCGTTTCGGTCCTATTGCGAGGAAATGGCGAGCGGTGCGGCGGCCGACTCCCGGAATACCGTTCGCCGTTTCGGTCCTATTGGGAGGAAATGGCGTGGACGTGCTCGACGACCCGGGTCAGCACATCGGGGTCGGTCGAGGGCAGCACGCCGTGGCCGAGGTTGAAGATGTGGCCCGGGGCCGACCGGCCGGCCCGGACGATCTCCTCGACGCGGGCGGCGAGCGGCTCCCAGGGCGCGAAGAGCAGCGCGGGGTCGAGGTTGCCCTGCACCGCGAAGCCGGGCCCCAGCCGCTCCACCGCGTCGGTGAGCTCGACCCGGTAGTCCACGCCGACGACGTCCGCACCCGCAGAGCCCATCAGGGCGAGCAGTTCGCCGGTCCCGACGCCGAAGTGGATCCGCGGCACGTCGAGGTCCGCGACCGCCGCCAGGGCCGTCCGTGAGTGCGGCAGCACGAAGCGGCTGTAATCGGAGCGCTGCAGCGCCCCCACCCAGGAGTCGAAGAGCTGGACGACGGAGGCCCCCGCCAACGCCTGGACCCGCAGGAACGCGCCGGAGATCTGGGCGAGCCGGCCGCAGAGCGCCTCCCAGAGCGCCGGGTCGCCGTGCATGAGGGCCTTGGTGTGCTCGTGGTTCTTCGATGGACCGCCCTCGACGAGATAGGACGCCAGCGTGAAGGGCGCTCCGGCGAACCCGATGAGCGGCGTGGGTCCCAGCTCGGCCACGAGCAGTCGTACCGCCTCGGTGATGTAGGGCACGTGCTCGGGCGTCAGCTCGGGGATGCGGTCCAGGTCTGCCCACCTGCGCACCGGCTCGGCCACGACCGGCCCGACCCCGGGCACGATGTCGAGGTCGACACCGACCGCCTTGAGCGGCACGACGATGTCGGAGAAGAAGATCGCCGCGTCGACCCCGTGCCGCCGAACCGGCTGCATCGTGATCTCCGCGACCAGGTCGGGCCGCATGCACGAGTCGAGCATGGCGACCCCCTGGCGCACCTCCCGGTACTCGGGCAACGAGCGCCCGGCCTGGCGCATGAACCACACCGGGGTGCGTTCCACCGGCAGGCGTCGCGCGGCGCGCACGAGCGCCGAGTCGGCCGGGTCGGCGGTCGGGTCGGTGGCGGGGGCGGCGGTCACCCGTCGATCGTATGCGCGCGCTCGCCCCCCCTACTGTCGACACCACGAGGCGACACCACGGGCCCGGCCTCCCACGAGAAGTGGGGCGCACCGCATACCCTCGACGTGTGGCCTCCCGCACTGTGACAGGCGCGGGCTCGGCGGAGTTCTCCGCCGCGCTCGCCGACCTGCGCGCCGCCGCATTGCGGCCCGAGGTCAAGCTCACCGAGGTCCCGGCACCGGTCCGCATCGCTCCGTATGCGGTGGCCCTGACCGCGGACGTCCTCCCCACCGCGGACTCCGACGACGCGCTCGCCACCGGACGGTTCGTGCTCCTGCACGACCCCAGCGAACCGGAGCCCTGGGGCGGGGCCTGGCGCGCGGTCACCTACGCACGGGCCGAGCTCGAGCCCGAGATGGCGACCGACCCCGTGCTCGGCGAGGTCGGGTGGTCCTGGCTGATGGACGCGCTGGAGCAGCATCACGTGGCCTATGCGGCGGAGGCGGGCACGGTGACTCGCGTGGTCTCCGAGAGCTACGCGGGCCTGGCCGACCGACCGCCGAGCGTCGAGATGGAGATCCGCGCCTCGTGGACGCCGCTCGACCCCATCCGGATCGGGGTCCACCTGCAGGCATGGTGCGACGTGCTGTGCGCCATCGGTGGGCTGCCGCCGCTGCCCGAGGGGGTTGTCGCGCTGCCGGGGCGTCGTCGGTGAGCGAGAGGACCGGACGCGTCGACGACGATACGACCGAGGCACCGGCGCCGCTCCCGGTGCTGCACGTTCCCGAAGACGGCGTCCCGCACGTCGTGACCGACGAGCACGAGCTCGACGAGGTGGCCGACGCGATCGCCGCAGGCGAAGGACCGGTCGCCATCGACGCCGAGCGTGCGTCGGGCTATCGCTACGGGCAGCGGGCCTACCTCGTCCAGCTCAAGCGGGAGGGTTCGGGCCTGTGGCTCATCGACCCGATCGCGCTGCCCGACCTGACCCCGGTGGCGGAGGCGATCGGCGACGCCGAGTGGATCCTGCACGCCGCGACTCAGGACCTCGCCTGCCTCGCCGAGGTGGGGCTGCGGCCTCGCCAGCTCTTCGACACGGAGCTGGCCGGACGGCTCCTCGGCCTCCCCCGGGTCGGTTTGGCCGCGGTCCTCGAGCACTACCTCGGCATCAGCCTGGCCAAGGAGCACTCGGCCGTCGACTGGTCGACCCGACCGCTCCCCGAGCCCTGGCTGCGCTATGCCGCGCTCGATGTGGAGGTCCTCGGCGAGCTGCGCAACCTCATGGGCGCCGATCTCTGGGAGCAGGGCAAGTCGGAGTGGGCCCGCGAGGAGTTCGAGGCCCTCCTGAACTGGACACCACAGGTGCGCCCCGAGCCCTGGCGGCGCACCTCGGGCATCAACAAGGTCCGGACCCGACGAGGCCTCGCCGTGGTGCGCGAGCTGTGGGAGACCCGTGACGGGATCGCCGCCGAGCGCGACATCAGCCCCGGCCGCCTCATTCCGGACCCGGTGCTGATCGAGATCGCCCTCTCCGAGCCGCATACCCCCGCCGACCTGCCGCGCAACCGGGCCGTCGCGAGGTACCAGCGCCAGTGGCTGGCGGCCGTCCGTCGCGGCAACGACCTCCCCGAGGCGCGCCTCCCCGACCGGACTCTCCCCAGCGAGGGACCTCCACCGGCGAAGACCTGGCCCGAGAAGAACCCCGTCGCCGCGGCACGTCTCGCGGCCACGCGGGCGCAGCTCACGGCCTTCGCCGAGGAGCACACCATCCCGGTCGAGAACGTCTGCTCCCCCGAGCCGCTACGCCGCGTGGTCTGGACGCCGCCTCGACAACGCACCACTGAAGCCTTCGCCGCAGCGCTCGCGGAGCACGGGGTGCGCTCGTGGCAGCGCGAGATCGTCGCCCCGATGCTCGCGCGGGCATTCGCCGCGTCCTCGACCGAGTAGCCGGGCCGGCCAACGTGACCAGCGCCTCACCCGGGAGGTGCTGACCCGCATCCGGGGTGGTCGTTAGCATGTGCTCGGGCGGCTAAGCGCTTGCTTAGTGGCGCCCACGCTGAGTCTCAGCAATGCTCCGATCGAAGGGAAAGAGCGGTATGCCGCGAACGGTCAGTGAGGTCGTGTTCGTCGACGGGGTGCGGACCCCGTTCGGGAAGGCCGGGGACAAGGGCATCTACGCCCAGACCCGCGCGGACGACCTCGTCATCAAGTGCATCACCGAACTGCTTCGGCGCAACCCGAACCTCCCGAAGGAGCGGGTCGAGGAGGTCGCCATCGCCGCGACCACCCAGATCGGGGACCAGGGTCTGACCCTGGGGCGCACCGCGGCCCTCGTCGCCGGGCTCCCCGCGACCACCCCCGGCTACTCGGTGGACCGGATGTGCGCCGGCGCCATGACCGCCGTGACGACGACCGCCTCGGCCATCGGGTTCGGCGCCTACGACATCGCCATCGCCGGCGGCGTCGAGCACATGGGTCGACACCCGATGGGAGAAGGCGTGGACCCGAACCCCCGGATCATCGCCGAGAAGATCGTCGACCCGTCTGCGCTCGTCATGGGGTCGACCGCCGAGAACCTCCACGACCGCTTCCCCCAGCTGACCAAGGAGCGCAGCGACGCCTACGCGGTGGGCTCGCAGACCAAGGTGGCCCGCGCATACGAGGAAGGGCGGATCCAGCCTGATCTCGTCCCGGTCGCGACCCGGCACGCCGAGCGCGGCTACGGCCTCGCCACGACCGACGAGCCGCCGCGTCCCGGCACCACCATGGAGAGCCTGGCCGACCTGAAGACGCCGTTCCGACCGCACGGACGGGTCACCGCCGGCAACAGCGCGGGCCTGAACGACGGTGCGACGGCGTGCATCCTGGCCAGTGAGGAGGCGGCCCGAGAGCTCGGACTGCCGATCAGGATGCGCCTGGTCTCCTATGCCTTCGTCGGTGTCGAGCCCGAGGTCATGGGAATCGGTCCCGTTCCGGCGGCGGAGAAGGCCCTGGCCAAGGCCGGCCTCTCGATCGAGGACATCGGCCTCTTCGAGCTCAACGAGGCCTTCGCCGTGCAGGTTCTCGCGTTCCTCGACCACTTCGGCCTCGCCGACGACGACCCGCGGGTGAACCGCTACGGCGGCGCCATCGCCGTCGGACACCCGCTCGCCTCCTCCGGTATCCGGCTGATGAACCAGCTGGCCCGCCAGTTCGAGGAGGACCCCTCGGTCCGCTACGGCATGACCGCAATGTGCATCGGCATCGGCATGGGCGGCGCCGTGATCTGGGAGAACCCGCACGCACAGGGGGCTTCGCCCTCCGTGGACCCCCCGGAGGCCACGCCTGCTGGTGACTCGACCACGAAGGACGCCTGAGCCATGACGACCACGACAGACACCGCCGCGTCCGAGACGGCCGCACCCCAGACCACCACGACGCCGACGCACCAGGAGGTCGTGACCCACGCCTTCGTGCAGGACGTCACCGTGCCGGGGACCGGCTACGGCGACGAGGCCAGCACCTTGGCGCTCATCACGCTCGACAACGGACACGACCACACCAAGCCGAACACGTTCGGCCCGGCCGGCATCGCCGAGCTGCACGGCGTCGTCGAGACATTGCGCGTGCGGGCCGAGGCGGGCGAGATCCAGGCGGTCGGCATCACCGGCAAGCCGTTCATCTTCGCGGTGGGCGCCGACCTCACCGGCGTCCCCTCGGTCACCGAGCGCGACCAGGCACTCGGGATCGCGCGCGCCGGACACGCCGCCTACGCGGCGATCATGGACCTGCCGGTCCCGACCTTCGCGTTCGTCAACGGGGCCGTCATGGGCGGCGGCCTCGAGATCGCGCTCGCCTGCGACTACCGGACCATGTCCGCCGGGGTTCCCGCTGTCGCCCTGCCCGAGGTCTTCCTGGGCCTCGTCCCGGGCTGGGGCGGCGCATACCTCCTCCCGCGGCTGATCGGTCCCGAGAAGGCTCTGACCGTCATCGTCGAGAACCCCCTGGCGACCAACCGGATGCTCAAGGGACCGCAGGCGGCTGCCCTCGGCATCGCGGACGTGATGTTCGGCCCCGGTGACTTCCTCGAGGAGTCGCTGCGCTGGGCAGGGCGGATTCTGACCGGTGCCGTGTCCGTCGAGCGTGCCGACCACACCGTCGACGAGTCTGCCTGGAGCAGTGCTGCGACGAAGGCGCGGGCCCTCGCCGACGCCAAGACGGCAGGGCGCTCCCCGGCCCCGTACCGCGCCATCGACCTCGTCGAGGCGGCGCGCACCCGCACCCGCGACGAGGGCTTCGCCGCGGAGGACGAGGCGCTCGCCGACCTGCTGATGGGTGACGAGCTGCGTGCGGGTCTCTACGCCTTCGACCTCGTGCAGCGCCGGGCCAAGCGCCCGGCCGGCGCCCCCGACCGCTCCCTCGCCCGGCCCGTGACCAAGGTCGGTATCGTCGGCGCGGGCCTGATGGCGGGCCAGCTCGCGTCGCTGTTCGCCCAGCGGCTCGAGGTGCCGGTCGTCATGACCGACCTCGACGAGGACCGGGTGGCCAAGGGCGTGGGATACGTCCACCAGGAGGTCGAGCAGCTGCTCGGCAAGGGACGCATCTCGCCCGATCGGGCCAACCGGCTGCGGTCCCTGGTCACCGGCTCGACGAGCAAGGACGGCTTCGCCGACGCGGACTTCGTCATCGAGGCCGTCTTCGAGGAGATGTCGGTCAAGCAGCAGGTCTTCGCCGAGGTCGAGGCCATCGTCGCTCCCGAGTGCATCCTCGCCACGAACACCTCGTCCCTGTCCATCACCGACATGGCGGGAGGACTCCGGCACCCGGAGCGGGTCGTCGGCTTCCACTTCTTCAACCCGGTGGCCGTCATGCCGCTGCTCGAGGTCATCCCCGGCGAGCGGACCGACGAGTCGGCCCTGGCCACCGCATTCGCGGTCGGCAAGACACTCAAGAAGACCACCGTGCTGGTCAAGGACTCCCCGTCCTTCATCACCAACCGGCTGCTCGGGCGCTTCATGGGAGAGTTCTCCCGCATCGTCGACGGCGGAACCGACGTCGCGGTGGCCGACGAGGCGATCGCCGGGTTAGCGCCGATGCCGCCGTTCGTGCTCCTGGGCCTGGTCGGTCCGCCGATCGCGCTGCACAACAGCCAGACACTGCACCGGGCCTTCGGCAACCGTTTCTACGTCTCCCCGACGCTCGAGCGGATCGTGGCGGCGCGCAAGCCCGGCTACTACCTCCCCGACGGCACCCTGGACCCCGACGTCGAAGCCCTGCTCGAGAAGCCTGCCGACCCGGTCACCCTGACGGTCCCCGAGGCCAGGGAACGGATCCTTTCCGTCCTCGCCGAGGAGATCGGCCTGATGCTCCAGGAGGGCGTCGCCCAGGCGCCGATGGACATCGACCTGGCCATGATCACCGGAGCCGGTTTCCAGTTCTGGAACGGCGGGATCATCCCTCTCCTGGATCGCGAAGGCGTCACGGCGAAGGTCCTCGGTCGACGCATCCTGCCCCCCGGGGTCGCGAGCGTTCCCGCCTGAGGTGCGGTGGGCATGCGGCCCCCGAGGCCGGTTGGACCTAGACTGGCGCGGTGACACCTACCGACACCTACCTCATCCGGATCGGGGCGCTCATCCGTGACGCACGACGGCACAAAGGCATGAGTCAGGCCGAGCTGGCGGACCTTCTGGACACGCAGCCGAGCGCGGTTGCGCGGATCGAGGAGGGCAAGCAGAACCTCTCGCTCGAGATGCTCGCCCGCATCGGTGAGAGCCTCGACAGCGAGTTCGTCGCGCTCGGGTCGGCCGGGCCGCAGCACCTGCGGATCGTCGGCGGCACCAAGCTCTCGGGGTCGATTCCGGTCAAGACGAGCAAGAACGCAGCGGTCGCGCTGCTGTGCGCGGCCATGCTCAACAAGGGCCGCACGACCCTGCGCAACCTGGCCAGGATCGAGGAGGTCAACCGGATCATCGAAGTGCTGACCTCCATCGGAGTTCGCACCCGCTGGCTCCCGGACAGCAGCGACCTCGAGATCGTGCCCCCGCCGCGGCTGCAGCTCGAGAACATCGACATCGAGGCGGCCCGCCGCACCCGCACCGTCATCATGTTCCTCGGCCCGCTGCTGCACGAGCTGAGCTCCTTCCGGCTCCCCTACGCCGGAGGCTGCGACCTCGGCACCCGGACCGTCGAACCCCACCTGACCGCTCTGCGGTACTTCGGTCTCGACGTGCACGCGACGCACGGGTTCTACGAGGCGGAGGTCGACGGCGAAACGCGACCGGAGCGAGCCATCATCCTCACCGAGCGCGGCGACACGGTCACCGAGAACGTCCTGCTCGCCGCGGCCCGGCACCCCGGGCGGACGACCATCCGCAACGCATCCCCCAACTACATGGTCCAGGATCTGTGCTTCTTCCTGGAGCGGCTCGGCGTGCGCATCGAGGGCATCGGCACCACGACGCTGGTCGTCGACGGCGTGGACCAGATCGACGTCGACGTCGAGTACTCCCCCAGTGAGGACCCGATCGAGGCGATGAGCCTGCTGTCCGCAGCCGTCGTCACGGGCTCGGCCATCACGATCCAGCGGGTCCCCATCGAGTTCCTCGAGATCGAGCTGGCCACGCTCGATGGCATGGGCATGAAGTACGACCTCAGTGAGGAGTACACCGCTCTCAACGGTCGCACCCGACTCGTGGACCTCACGACGGTCCCGGGTCCCCTGCACGCCCCGATCGACAAGATCCACCCGATGCCGTTCCCCGGTCTCAATATCGACAACCTGCCGTTCTTCGCCCTCATCGCGGCATGCGCCGAGGGCACGACGATGATCCACGACTGGGTCTACGAGAACCGCGCGATCTACCTGACCGAGCTGAACAAGGTGGGCGCCAGGGTGCAGCTGCTCGACCCACACCGGGTGCAGATCGAGGGCCCGACCCCCAAGTGGCGGGCCGCCGAGGTGGTCTGCCCTCCGGCACTGCGGCCGGCCGTCGTCATCCTCCTGGCGATGCTCGCCGCTCCCGGCACGTCGGTGCTGCGCAACATCTACGTCATCAACCGCGGCTACGAGGACCTCGCCGAGCGGCTGAACAAGCTGGGCGCGACGATCGAGACCTTCCGCGACATCTGAGCGCCCAGGGCCTTCGCCTGGCTCAGGCCACGCGGAGGCTGCGAGAGACCTCCGGCCGGGCCGGGATCTGTGAGATCCCCGGCCGGAGTCAGATCAGTTTTCGAGCAGGGACGAGGCGATCGGGTCCGCCGTGAGCCCGATCTCCTCGAGCACCTGACCCCGTGAGGCGTGGTCGAGGAAGCGCTTCGGGATTCCGAACAACCGGATCGGCACGCCGACCCCGGCGTCGGCGAGGGCCAGCGCGACCTGAGTTCCGACACCGCTGCTGACGAGGTTGTCCTCGATCACCGTGACCCGCTCGGCGGTGCGGGCCAGATCGACCAGTGCGGAGCTGACCGGCAGCGCCCACACGGGGTCGACGGCGCGAACCGAACGCCCTTCCGCCGCGAGCTTCTCGGCGACCGTGAGAGCGGTGGGCACCATCGCGCCGAGGCCGATGACGAGCTCGTCGACGACCGGCTCGACTGAGCTCTCGACGAGGATGTCGACGCCTCCCACGGTGCGCACAGCGGGAATCGCGGCCGGGGCGCTGCCCTTCGGGAAGCGGATGATCGATGGCGCGTCGGCGATGTCGACCGCCTCGCGCAGGGCCGAGGCGACGTGATCGCCGTCCCGAGGCGCCGCCAGATGAAGCCCGGGGACGATCGAGGCCAGCGCCATGTCCCACATCCCGTGGTGGCTCGCACCGTCGGGACCGGTGACCCCGGACCGGTCGAGCACGAACGTCACCCCCGCGTGGTGCAGCGCGCAGTCCATGAGCATCTGGTCGAAGGCCCGGTTGAGGAAGGTCGCATAGATCGCCACGACGGGGTGCAGACCGGCGTACGCCAGGCCGGCCGCCATCGTGACGGCGTGCTGCTCGGCGATGCCGACGTCGAAGGTCCGCTCAGGGTAGGCGTCGGCGAAGTCCTTGAGCCCGACCGGGATCATCATCGCCGCGGTCAGGGCGACGACGTCGGTCCGCTTGCGACCGATGTCGACCAGGGCGTCGCTGAACTCATCGGTCCAGCTGCGGCCCGCGATCTCGATCGGCAGACCGGTCTCGGGGTTGATCACGCCGATCCCGTGGAACTGGTCCGCCTCGTCGTTGACGGCGTGATGGTAGCCACGGCCTTTCTGCGTGATGACGTGTACGAGCACCGGACCGCCGAAAGAACGCGCCTTACGGAAGGCGGACTCGAGGGCGTGCAGGTCGTGACCATCGACCGGCCCGATGTACTTCAGACCGAGGTCCTCGAACATGCCTTGGGGGGCGACGACGTCCTTCAGACCCTTCTTCATCCCGTGGAGCGCGCGCTCGACAGGACCCCCGAGGACCGGAGTGCGCCGCAGTCGGGACTTGCCCCAGTCGAGGAAGTGCTCGTAGCCCTGCGTGGTCCTCAGGGTGGCGAGGTGGTCGGCCAGACCCCCGATCGTCGGGGCGTAGGAGCGCTCGTTGTCGTTGACGACGATGACGAGCGGCAGGTCCTTGTCCGCGGCGATGTTGTTGATCGCCTCCCAGGCCATCCCGCCGGTGAGAGCTCCGTCGCCGATGACGGCCACCGTGTGACGGTCGGTCTCGCCGCGCAGCCGGCGGGCCTTGGCGATTCCGTCCGCCCACGAGAGCGACGTGGAGGCGTGGGAGTTCTCGACGACGTCGTGATCGGACTCACTGCGGCTCGGGTAGCCGCTGACCCCACCCCTCGCGCGAAGTCCGGAGAAGTCCTGACGTCCGGTCAGGATCTTGTGGACGTATGACTGGTGCCCGGTGTCGAAGACGATGCTGTCGCGCGGACTGTCGAAGACCCGGTGGAGTGCGATCGTCAGCTCGACGACGCCGAGGTTGGGGCCCAAGTGTCCCCCGGTGCGGGAGACCGACTCGACGAGGAAGGATCGGATCTCGCCCGCGAGAGCCGGCAGTTCGGCCTCGGGGAGCGCCTTGAGTTCGGTGGGCGAGGAGACCCGGATGGGGGTTGCCACGGTGCGGCACGTCCTTTCGTCGAGGCAGGAACCTCCCGATTCTACGTGTGTGCCCGGTCGCGGGGTTCCCCGCCGACATGGATCAGCCCTGTTCGGCGTGTGTCCGGTTCTCCAGGGCCTCGGCGATCAGCTGTGTAGCCCGCCTGGCAGCGCGCAACCGCACACCCTCGAGCTCGATGTCGGTCATGGCCTGCTCCACCGACCCCTCCGGCAGTCGGTCGGCCAGGTCGACACGGATCGTGCGGTACGCCTGGCGCAGCGCGACCAGCTGGGCATCGACGTGGTGGCCTGCTAGCCAGACCAGCAGAACGAGGTGACGTCGAAGGCTGGGATACCCGCGGAACTCCGACGGGCACAGGTCGAGCAGCCATGAGGCTGCGGCGACCTGCCAGCCCGGCGAACCAGCCGGCGGGACGGCGTTGGGCCATCCGGGGGGCCCGGACCGTGGCGCCGACGGAGATGGTTCGTCGAACATATGTTCGATGATACCGGTGGGCGGGTCCGATCAGAAGGGATCGTTCACAGGGGCGGGCTCAGTAGGTTCGATGTCGGTCGTGAGGAGGATGCCTGGCGCGCCGTCCAGGTACGCCACCCCCGCACCATCCGTCGTGACGACTACCTCTCGCTCCCCCACGCGCACCCCACTCACGCGGACTCGGCCGAGTCCTTCGTCGAGCGGGGCGACGCGCAGACGCCCGGACCGGGCCTCTCCACGCAGCCCGAGGAACAGTGGTGCCACGGCCATCCCGGACGCGGCGGCCCAGGCCTGCGGGCGGCACGAAGCGGGATACGGCACCGGGTCACCCATGACGGTCTCGCCCGACAGCAGCTCCGGAAGCCGGTAGCCCACCCTGGCGCCGAGGTCCACGAGTCTCCGGAGGACGTCGGCCGCGGCGGCGGCATGCCCTTCAGCCGCCATCCCCATGGCGGCGATGGCAGTGTCATGGACCCATACCGAGCCCGTGTGGTAACCGATCGGGTTGTACCCAGGGTTGTCCGTCGACAGCGTCCCGATTCCGAAGGGTCGCAGCATCGTCGGGGCGGTCAAGCGGTCGACGACTCGTGCGGCCTCCTCGGTCGTCAGCACACCTGTGCCGAGCACGTGGCCCATGTTGCTGCCGATCCCGTCGACGTGACGTCCCTGGCCATCCAGGGCCATCGCGAGATAAGGGCCGGCGTCGTCGGAGGTCCAGAAGCGCTCTCTGATGGTTCCGGCGAGGCGGTCGGACAGCTCGGTCCACTGCTCGACGAGCCCGTCATCGAGGTCCGGTTCCAGCTCCGCGACTAGCAGAGCCGCCTTCCGTGCGGCCTCCGCTGCATACGCCATCGTCTCGACGAGGGCGATCGGCGCCGGGGCGATCGACCCGTCGCGTCGACGCATCGCGTCACCGGAGTCCTTCCAGCCCTGGTTGCTCAGACCGACGCCGGTGGCATCCTCGTAGCGCAGCAGACCGTCACCGGCGCGTTCGCTCGCCGCCACCCACGACATGGCGGCGACGAGCGAGGGCAGGAGCTGTCGGACCTCCCCCTCGGGCAGACCCCAGCGCCATGCGTCGTGCAGAAGGCAGACCCACAAGGCTGTGGCGTCCACGGTCCCGTAGTACAGCGGCGGAAGGCTCAAGGTGCTCGAGGGGTCGGCGAAGATCGTCCTGCGGACCTCATGGAGGATCTTGCCGGGCTCCTCCGCCGAGGCCGGGTCCCTGTGCCGGCCCTGCCGTCGGGCCAATGAGCGCAAGGTCCCCCCGGCCAGCGTCGTCCCGAACGGCAACGTCAGGCGAGCGGCCCAGATGCTGTCCCGACCGAACAGCGTGAGGTACCAGGGGGTGCCGGCCGCGGCGAAGCAGTCGCTGCGCTGGAGCGGGTCCGTCAGCAGCAACCCCGTGAGATCTGCGGCAGAGACCTCGGTGAGCCGCTGCAGTCGGTCGTCGGCGGTCCACACCCGGACGTGGTCGAAGTTCATTCGGGACGCCCCAGGACCGACGTCGAAGTCGCTTGCGGCCATCCGGTTCGCGCGATAGCGCACTGTGACCGACGCGCTGGCACCGGGCTCGACCTGAAGTCGCCACGAGGCGGTGACCACGCCGTGGACCTCGCCGATCCGGAGGGCCTGTGGACTCAGTCCGACCGCGAGCTCGTGCCGCGCGTCGGCCCAGACGACCTGGGTCGCGTCGAGGTGCAGAGGCGGGCGGGCCGGAGCGGACACGCGGCCGCCCTTGACGTCGTGCAGCTCGGCGGCGTCACTCCCGAGCTCGAGCTCGAGGAAGGCCTCGACCACCTGGCCGGCCCGCGACTCCACGACGATCTCCTCGACGACCGCGTCCTCGGCCAGCCTCCGATGGCGGCGCACCAGGACCGTCGGGTCGGGTCCGCTGTCCCCGAGGTGACGAGCCACACCGAGTCCGGACATCACACCGCCCTGGGCGGCTGCCACGATCGGCACCAGATCGCCTCCATCGACGCTGAGTCGGGATCGCGACACCAGCCGACGGTCGTCGATGTAGACCCCTTCAGCACCGCATCCGATGTCGCCCGAGCGGTCGGTCATGGTCGTGACGTTGCCGTGGACTCCGATCGTGAGATCGGAGATCCATGGCTGCCGCAGTGTGGGCCCGTCCGTCATGACACTCCTTGGTGGTTCGTGCGGAGAGGTCCCGAGCGCGGTCGCCACGCCCTCCTCTTGACAATCCGTGTGGGGTACAGCACAGTCGTACTCTAGCGATTTGAACGTTCAAAAGACAGACCCCTCCGCCGTTCGCGTGCATCAGCCGCTCCCAGTGCGGGTAGGACGCGGAGCGCACTTGGATCGTTCAACACTCGCCGTGACTGGAATCACCACGCGTCTGACCTCGAAGGAGAGGCCATGGGACAGGTGCCCGAGGACCCGCCCACCGCCACAGAGCGGGCGACGATCAGCGATGTCGCCCGCCGGGCTCGCGTTTCCCGCCAGACGGTCAGCAACGCGGTCCACAATCCTCAGCGGCTCAGCCTCGAGACCCTCGACCGCGTCCAGCGCGCCATCGACGAGCTGGGCTACCGTCCGCAGGCCGCCGCCCAGTCCCTGCGTCACCAGCGCACCGGGGCCATCGGGTTCGAGATCGGCACTCGCGGTCCCCGTCGAGCGAACGAGACCCTCTCCCCCGTCCTGAGCTCATTGGCCATCGCGGCGGTGGAGAACCAGTGCCACATCGTGCCGTTCGGGTCGAACACGCCGACGCCGATGATCGACGGTTACCGCGCGATGTGGCGGTCCCGCCTCGTCGACGCGTTCATCATCGCCGACACCCACCATGGCGACCCTCGTCCCGAGTGGCTGACCCGACACGGCATCCCCTTCGTCTCGTTCGGCCGGGTGTGGGACGACCCCACCTTCACCCGATGGGTGGACGTGGACGGTGCCGCCGGCACCGCCGAGGCCGTGCACCATCTCGCCGGCGCCGGCTACCACACGGTGGCCTTCCTCGGGTGGCCCGAGGGCTCGGTCACGGGCGATGACCGTCGGCGCGGATGGGCGCGGGCATGTGAGGACGCCGGGGTCCGGCGCGGCCCTGAGGGCAGCTCGCGGCAGGTGCTCGACGACGCGATGCGGGCGGCTCGCGGCGTGGTGACAGCGCTCGACCCCGGCAGTGCCGTCCTCTGCGCGTCCGACCTGCTCGCCCTGGCGGTGCACCATGTTGCCGTCGAGGAGCGCCGACGTATCGGTCCCGACCTCGGCATCGTCGGCTTCGACGGCTCCTTCCTCGCCGAGATGCACCACCTGTCCACCGTCGAGCAGCCGTTCGCCCTCATCGCCGACAAGCTGCTGCACCTCGTCCGGAATGCGCTTGGCGGCGAGTCGCCGCCCGTCGAGGGTCGACTCGTCATCCCCTCGCTGATCGACCGGTCGAGCTCGTCCCGACTCGAACCACCCACTCTGTCCTGACCCCACCCCCCGACCCCACCCCCTCCAGATCCTCCATCGCTCAACCTCGTCACCACCACACAAGGAGTAGGAAATGCCACAGAAGTCCCGCCGCACCCGACTCGGCCTCGTCCTCGCCGGCTCGCTCGTTCTCGCCGCCTGCGGAGGAGGGGGATTCGAGGAGGACACGGGCGACGGCTCCACGGCTCCGGCCTCCGCCGAAGGGCCGGTCGAGCTCCAGATGCTCATCGCATCCTCCGGCGACGCCGAGACGGCCGCCGTCCAGGAGGCGGTGGACGCCTGGTCCGAGGAGACCGGGAACTCGGTCACCGTCACGGTGGCCAGCGACATGAACCAGCAGCTGGCGCAGGGCTTCGCGAGCGGCAACCCGGCGGACGTGTTCTACATGGACGCGGGCCGTTTCGCCGACTACGCGCAGAACGGCAGCCTGTACGCCTACGCGGACCAGCTCGAGGACAACGACGACTTCTACGAGTCCCTTCGACAGGCTTTCACCTACGACGGGACCCAGTACTGCGCACCCAAGGACTTCTCATCTCTGGCGCTCGTCATCAACACCGCGTCCTGGGAGGCCGCCGGGCTGACGGAGGCGGACGTTCCCACGACGTGGGACGAGCTGACCGAGGTGGCCCAGACACTGACGACAGACGACCAGGCAGGTCTCGGTATCGGTATCGGTATCGACCGGCTGGGGGCCTTCGTGGTCCAGAACGGTGGCTGGTGGCTCAACGAGGAAGCCACCGAGCCGACCGCCGCCATCCCGGAGGTCGAAGAGGCGCTCGGCTACGTCCAGGAGCAGGTCCAGGCAGGATCCTTCCAGATGTCCAACCAGCTGGACGCAGGTTGGGGCGGCGAGGCGTTCGGCACGGAACGCGCAGCGATGACCATCGAGGGCAACTGGATCAAGGGCGCCATGTCGAACGACTACCCGAACGTCGAGTACATCGTGGCCGAGCTGCCCGAGGGCCCGGCCGGCAAGGGCACGCTCACGTTCACGCAATGTTGGGGCATCGCCGCCGACTCGGACGCGCAGGCCCAGGCGGTCGAGCTCGTCCGGGCCCTGACGACAGTGGACCAGCAGATGGCCTTCGCCGAGGCCTTCGGAGTCATGCCGAGCAGGACGTCAGCGGCGGACCCGTACCGGGAGCAGTTCCCCGAGGACGCCGCTTTCATCGCCGGCGGTGAGTACGGCCACGGACCGATCAACGCCCCCGGCATGGAGCAGGTCGTCGCCGACCTCAACTCCAAACTCGAGAACTTCGAGCAGGCCAACCTGCCGACCGTCCTCTCCGAGTTCGACACGAACGCCGCCGCGGCGCTCGGGCAGTGACCAGCGAATCCGAGCCCTCGTCGCAGCGAGGGACATCGGTGGCGGAGCGGGAGGTCCCCACCTCGGAGCCTCCCGCTCCCCGGAGCCGTAGCCCCAAGGGCAAGGGGAACTCGCACAACCTCTCCGGGTGGCTCTTCACCACACCGATGATCCTCGGTCTCGGGCTGTTCCTCTTCATCCCGATCCTCATGGCCATCTGGGTGTCGGTCAGCGACTGGACCGGACGCGGCAGCCCCTTCAGCTCTGACGTGGGCTTCGTGGGCGCCGAGAACTACGCAGCCCTGCTCACCGAGGAGGGACTGTCCCGCCAGGACTTCATGATCTCGCTGCGCAACACCTTCTACTACGTCCTTGGAGTCGTCCCCGTCCAGACGATGCTCGCGCTGTTCCTGGCGGTCGTCGTCAACCAGAAGTTCCTCAAGGGGCGCACCTTCTTCCGCACGGCCTTCTACTTCCCGTCGGTGGTCTCCTCGGTGGCCATCTCGCTCGTCTTCCTGTACCTCTTCACCGGAACCGGAGCGATCAACCGGGTGCTCGCCAGCGTCGGCATCGTCGGCCCCAACTGGCTCCAGGACCCGCGCGGGGTCATCCACATCATCGGAGACGCCGTCGGGATCTGGAGCATCGACTCCCCTCCTGCCGCGCTCGTGGAGACATCGGTGATGAGCCTGTCCATCTGGGAGTGGTTCCGGGGACCGAGCATCGCCCTCTCGGCCATCATGATCCAGGTCATCTGGACCACCGCCGGGACGTTCATGCTCCTGTTCCTGGCCGCCCTCCAGGACCTGCCGTCCGAGGTCGAGGAGGCGGCCATGGTCGACGGCGCGAACCGTTGGCAGCGGTTCAGGAACGTGACCGTTCCCCATCTCCGGCCGACCATCCTGCTCGTCATCACGCTCGGGATCATCGGCACCTGGCAGGTGTTCGACCAGATGTACGTCATGACCCAGGGCGGTCCGGCCAAGACGACCTTGACCCCCGCATACCTGTCCTATGTCGCGGCCTTCCGCCAGCAGCAGTGGGGACAGGGAGCCGCGATGGCGTTCATCCTGTTCGCGCTGATCTTCGTCCTGACCTCCCTGCAGCGGTGGGTCCTGCGTGACAAGGACGAGGCGGCGAGGAAGAAGGGAATCCGCGCACAGCGGCGAGCCGCGCGGAAGGCGCAGAGAGCGGAGGCAAGCTCATGAGCACGACCCAGCCGGAGACGCGACAACCGGAGGCGACGCGACAGCTGAGCCGCACCGTGGACGACGGCAACCGGCTCACCCGGGCCGGACGTGGGAAGAAGTCCGCCGTCTACCTCGTGCTGGTCTTCTTCGCGCTGCTCTACGTCTTCCCGTTCTTCATCCAGGTCGCCACGTCCTTCAAGACCAACGCGGACGCGGTGAACAACCCGCTGAGCCTCATACCGGACCCCTTCACCACCGCCGCCTTCGAACGTCTCGCGGAGACCGACTACCCGACGTGGTTCCGCAACTCGGTCGTCGTCACGCTCCTCGTCACCGCGGGGCGGGTCTTCTTCGTCTCCCTCGCGGGCTACGCGTTGGCGCGGCTGAAGTTCAGGGGACGAGAGGCGCTGTTCACGGCGGTCCTCGCCGTCCTGGCCGTGCCCGGGATCGTGCTGCTCATCCCGAAGTTCCTCATCCTGAACTACCTGGGGATCTACAACACCTTCCCGGCACTCTTCGTACCGCTCCTGGTCGACGCGGCCGGCGTGTTCATCATGAAGCAGTTCTTCGAGACCATTCCGCCGTCGGTGGAGGAGGCGGCGCGCATCGACGGCGCCGGCACGTTCCGGATCTTCTGGTCGGTTGTCCTGCCGATGGCCAAGCCCGCACTGATCACCATCACCATCCTGTCGTTCCAGGGGTCGTGGAACGAGCTGGGTCACTTCATCATCGCCGCGAACGACCCGGCGTTGTTCACGCTGACCCGGGGAGTCGGGCAGCTCACCTCCGGTGGGCTCGGGTCGGGCAGCCAGTTCCCGATCTCGATGGCGGCGGCCCTGCTCATGACGATCCCCACGGCGATGGTCTTCATCGTCTTCCAGCGGTTCTTCACCCAGGGTGCCAACGTCGGCGCCGAGAAGGGCTGAGAGGCCCTGACGCTGATCGACCGTGCGTTCGACGCCTCAGACCACGGTCACGGAGTCCCCCGGCGCTGGGAACCGCCGGGGGACTGCCCGCCCCGTCCCGCTGTCAGTGGCTGATCAGCCGATGAGGATGCCCGCGATGGCGGCGCTCATGAGGTTGGCCAGCGTCGCGGCGAGGATCGCCCGGATGCCCAGCTGGGCGATCTCACCTCGCCGCTCGGGCGCCAACCCGCCCAGGCCGCCGAGCAGGATGCCCAGCGACCCGAGGTTGGCGAAGCCGGTGAGTGCGAAGGTGACGATCGCCTGGGTCTTGGCCGTGTAGCTCTCGATGACGGGTGCGAAGTTCGAGAACGCGACGAACTCGTTGACGACGATCTTCTGCCCGACATAGCTCCCGGCGTCGAGAGCCTCGGACCACGGAACGCCGATGATGAACATGACCGGCGCGAAGACATAGCCCAGGATCAGCTCGAACGTGAGATCCGGTATGCCCACCAGACCACCCACGCTGCCGAGAATGAGGTTGATCAGCGCGATGAGGGAGATGAAGGCGAGGAGCATCGCACCGATGGTCGCGGCCAGCCGGAGGCCGTCCGCTGCACCACCCGCCGCCGCGTCGATGACGTTGCGATAGCCCAGATCCGACGTGAGGTCGTCGTCGTCCGCGTCGTCCGCGTCGTCCCCCTCCCTCCCGTCCACGGTCGCGACGGTCGCGGCCGATGAGTCGGCGCCTCCCGACCTCGACGTGGCCTGAGCGGGGCGGGCCCCGGACGCTGACGTGACCGCCGCCACGTCATCGGGAGCGTCCGTCTCGGTCTCCGGCATGACGATCTTGGCCATGAGCAGTGCTCCGGGTGCCGCCATGAAACTGGCGGCGATGAGGTAGTCCAGCCGAGCACCGAGGAGGGAGTAGCCGACGAGAACGCTGCCGGCCACCGTCGAGAGCCCGCCGACCATCACTGCGAAGAGACCGGAATGGGTCAGTCGCGGAATGTAGGGCCGGATGACCAGCGGCGCCTCCGTCTGTCCCACGAAGATGTTCGCGGCGGCGTTCACCGACTCCGCCTGCCGGGTGCCGAGGAGTCTGGCCAAGCCACCCCCCAGGATCTCGACGACCTTCTGCAGGACACCCCAGTGATAGAGAACGGCGGTGAGAGCGGCGAAGAACACAATCACCGGAAGCACCTGGAACGCGAAGATCAGCGCGTCCTCCTGAAGCAACGGACCGAAGAGGAACTCGATCCCGGCCCGGGATGAGTCGATCACCGCCTGCACCGCCCGCGAGGCGGCGTTCAGAGCCGTCTGGCCCGCGGGGACGAACAGCACCAGGACGCCGAATCCCACCTGGAGCGCCAGCGCGGCTCCGACGGTGCGTAGCCGGATCGCCCGCCGGTTGGTCGAGAGCAGTACCGCGAGGGCGAGGATGAAGACCATCCCCGCCAGACCCCAGAGCACATCGAGCATGTCACCCTCCTCGTCGAGTGGGACCACCGTAATGGCTGGACCACGCGTCGAGGCCTCCTGATCTGGTCCCTTGTCCTGGCGTCAGTTTGATGTCACTATGACGTCATGGAACTGTCACCGTATCTACAGGGCATCGCGGAGGATCTGGAGAAGGTCACCGCGTTGGCGGACGACCACACGCGCGAGATCACCGGCCGCCTGCTCAACGCGCTCGAGCCCAGCCTCCGGATGGCTCTGGTCCGGGCGATCTCCGACACCGCAGCGATCGTCACCGCCGACCTCGATGACGTTGTCGCGGTGGTTCGCATGGACGGCCGGGACCCCGTGATCTCCGTCGACCGGACCGGCGAGTCGCAGCCCGCCGCGGCTCCGACGGCAGACGAAGGAGATGACTACGTCCGGGTGACCGTCCGACTGCCCGAGGGTCTGAAGCAGCGCGCGGAGTCGCGCGCCACCCAGGCGGAGCAGTCGCTGAACTCCTGGGTCGTCCAGGCGATCCGGCGGGCCTCGCACGACGCGGGCTTCGCGCCGCCCTTCATGCGCCCTCCGATGCCCGGCGGTCGCCGGACCACCGGCTGGGCCTGACGTGCGCGGACACCTACTCGCACCACAGAAGGGACCCACCATGAACACCGCGACATCGACTGCCCGCACGCACGAGTTCACCGACATCGGCGCGCTCCGACTGACCAACGAACGCGGCGACGTGCGGGTGGGCTGCACGTCGCCGGACGGTGTGGCGCGTGTGCGCCTCTCTGCCCGGGCCGACATCGATCTGGACGCCGCCGACGTCCGCTCCGAGGACGGCACTCTCATCGTCGACATCCCGGTGCTGACCGATCCCGAGGGGCCGGCGGGAGTGAGGTTCCGGCTCGGCCCCCTCTCGGTCGACACGACCGGCTCCAGCGCTGCCGCCGTCGACGTCGAGATCGAGCTGCCCGCCGGCTCGGACATCCGCGCCCGCACCAAGCTCGGCGACGTCGTCGTCTCGGGAGAGGCCGGCGACGTCTCCACCCGCACCGGCGCGGGCGACGTGACCGTCGAGAGAGCCGGCAGGGTTCGAATCGGGTGTGGGTCCGGGCGGGTCTCCGTCCGGTCATGCCGTGGTGGTGACATCACGACGGGTGCGGGCGACATCACCGTCGAGGACGTCGACGGTCCCGAGCTGAACTGCCGGGCGGGCAGCGGCTCGGTGCGCCTGCCGAATAGCCGGACCCAGAAGGTCACCGTGACGACCGGATCGGGCGACGTGACGGTGCACCTCGGTCAGGGCACCTTCGAGGGCCGCTCAGGCACCGGTGACATCGAGACCGTCGTGCCGCGAGGGATCCCCGTGTGGCTCGACCTCACGAGCGGCCTGGGCAGGGTCTCGAAGGACCTCGAGTCGGTGGGCGCCCCCGAGGAGGGTCAGGAGCACCTCACCGTTCGGGTGCGCACCGGGGTGGGGAGCGTCCTGGTCCGCAACTGAGTCCCTCCGGCCGGAGCGGAGCGTCCCCATCCGGGACGCCCTTCCCGGACGCCGGATGCCCACGGCCCTAACGCAACGTGGCCGCACCCGATCGGGTGCGGCCACGCTTGCGGAGGGCGCTGGGCTCAGGCGACCAGTGAGCGAAGGACGTACTGCAGGATGCCGCCGTTGCGGTAGTAGTCGGCCTCGCCGGGGGTGTCGATCCGCACCCTGCCGTCGAACTCGACGGTCGACCCGTCACCCTTGGTCGCGACGACCGCGACGGTCCTCGGGATCGTGCCGTCGTTGAGCCCGGTGACGCCGGTGATGTCGAAGGTCTCGGTGCCGTCGAGTCCGAGTGACTCGGCGCTTTCCCCATCGGGGAACTGGAGGGGCAGCACGCCCATCCCGATGAGGTTCGAGCGGTGGATGCGTTCGTAGGACTGGGCGATGACGGCCCGCACACCGAGCAGTGCCGTCCCCTTGGCCGCCCAGTCGCGCGACGAGCCGGAACCGTACTCCTTGCCGGCGAGGACCACGAGGGGAATCCCTGCCTCCTGGTAGGAGGCAGACGCGTCGTAGATCGTGCTCTGGTCCCCGTCCTTGGTGAAGTCGCGGGTGAAGCCACCCTCCACGCCGTCGAGGAGCAGGTTCTTGAGGCGGATGTTGGCGAAGGTGCCGCGGATCATGACCTCGTGGTTGCCTCGGCGGGAGCCGTAGGAGTTGAAGTCCTTGCGCTCGACTCCGTGCTCGGCCAGGTAGCGGCCGGCGGGCGAGTCGGACTTGATCGACCCCGCCGGGCTGATGTGGTCGGTCGTCACCGAGTCCCCGAGGAGCGCCAGCACACGCGCGCCGGAGATGTCGGAGACCGGCTCGGGGTCCTTCTCCATGCCGTCGAAGTACGGGGGCTTGCGCACGTACGTCGAGTCCTCCGCCCAGGCGAAGGTGTCGCCCTCGGGCGTGGGGAGCGAGCGCCACCGCTCGTCACCGGCGAAGACGTCGGAGTAGTCCTCCGTGAACATCTCCTTGCTGATGCTCTCGACGATGGTGCGCTCCACATCCGCCGGTGCCGGCCAGATGTCGCGCAGGAAGACGTCCTGACCGGCGTGGTCCTGACCCAGCGGCTCGGACTCGAAGTCGAAGTCCATCGTTCCCGCCAGTGCGTAGGCGATGACGAGAGGCGGGCTCGCGAGGTAGTTCATCTTGACGTCCGGGTTGATCCGACCCTCGAAGTTGCGGTTGCCGGAGAGCACCGAGACCACGGCGAGATCGGCTTCGTTGACCGCCCGCGACACCTCCTCGATGATCGGCCCCGAGTTGCCGATGCACGTCGTGCAGCCGTAGCCCACGAGGTGGAAGCCGAGCTTCTCCAGGTAGGGCCACATGCCGGCCTTCTCGTAGTACCCCGTGACGACCTTCGACCCAGGGGCCATCGAGGTCTTCACCCAGGGGGCGACCGTCAGGCCCTTCTCGACCGCGTTCTTGGCGAGCATGGCGGCCGCCATCATCACCGACGGGTTGGAGGTGTTCGTGCAGCTCGTGATGGAGGCGATCGCGACGTGACCGTGGTCGACCACATGCTCCGCCCCGTCGAGCGAGACCGGAGTGGGCTCGCTCGCCCGCTCCACGTCGGCTGCCGCGGCAGGCGAGTGGACCGGTCGGCCCGCGCTCTCGGACTGCTCACGGGCGTCGTGCGAGGGCGAGTCGGAGGCCGGGAAGGTCCCCATGAGCTCCTGGTCGACGCTGCTCTTCTCGATGCCGTGGCCGTTGACCACGTAGTTCTTCAGGTCGTTGCGGAACTGCTCCTTGGCCTGTGTCACCGCGATCCGGTCCTGCGGCCGCTTCGGGCCGGCGATGGAGGGCACGACGGTGGACAGGTCGAGCTCGAGGAACTCGGAGTAGCGGGCCGGCCCGGCGCCGAGGTCCAGCCACATGCCCTGGGCCTTGGCGTACGCCTCGACGAGCGCGACCTGCTCGTCCGAGCGGCCCGTGAGGCGGAGGTACTCGAGCGTGACGTCGTCGATCGGGAAGATCGCGCACGTCGAGCCGAACTCCGGGCTCATGTTGCCGATGGTGGCGCGGTTCGCCAGCGGGACCTCCCCCACGCCCTCGCCGTAGAACTCGACGAACTTGCCGACGACTCCATGCTCGCGGAGCATCTCGGTGATGGTCAGCACGACGTCGGTCGCCGTCGCGCCGGACGGGATCGAGCCACTCAGCTTGAACCCGACCACCCGCGGGATGAGCATCGAGACCGGCTGTCCGAGCATGGCGGCCTCGGCCTCGATCCCGCCTACACCCCAGCCAAGGACTCCCAGACCGTTGACCATGGTCGTGTGCGAGTCGGTGCCGACGCACGTATCCGGGTAGGCGACGCCGTCACGCACCATCGTCACGCGGGCGAGGTGCTCGATGTTGACCTGGTGGACGATCCCGGTGCCGGGCGGGACGACCTTGAAGTCGTCGAAGGCGGTCTGTCCCCACCGCAGGAACTGGTAACGCTCCTCGTTGCGTTCGTACTCGATCGCGACGTTCTTCTCGAAGGCCTCGTGGGAGCCGAAGAAGTCGATGATGACGGAGTGGTCGATGACCAGCTCGGCGGGCGCGAGCGGGTTGATCTTCGTGGGGTCGCCGCCGAGGTCGACCATCGCCTCGCGCATCGTCGCGAGGTCGACGATGCAGGGCACACCCGTGAAGTCCTGCATCACGACCCGGGCGGGGGTGAACTGGATCTCGGTGTCCGGGTCGGCGGTCTCGTCCCACGAGCCGAGCGCCCTGATGTGCTCCGCCGTGATATTGGCGCCGTCCTCGGTGCGCAGGAGGTTCTCGAGGAGCACCTTGAGGCTGTACGGGAGCGTGGAGCTCCCCTCGACCGCGTCGATTCGGTAGATCTCGTAGCTGGAGTCGCCCACCTCGAGCGTGTCGCGGGCGTTGAAGCTGTTGGTGCTGGCCACTGTGTGCTCCTTTGCGTCCAGGGTCTGGATGTCGTGACGGATCCGGGTGATTTATCTTGACGTCAAGATATATCTAACCACACGACCGGCTGCCCAAGCAGCCTAGTCGGCCGTCGGCCGGCTGACCGGCGCGAGGAGCGCGACCGTCTCGACATGGTGGGTCATCGGGAAGGCGTCGAAACACCGCAGGCCTGCCAGCGCATACCCGAACTCACGGAAGGTCGCCACGTCCCTGGCGAGAGCTGCGGGGTCGCACGCCACGTAGGCCACGGCCCGCGCGCCGAGGCGGGCGACCTCCCGCACGACCTCCGCACCCGCACCGATCCGGGGCGGGTCGAGGACGACGAGGTCGCAGGTATGCGGCAGCAGGGGCGACCGGGCCGGTCGCCGGCGGCGTCCCGGGGCTCGGCGCGGCCGCCGACGCGCCCGCTCGTGCCGCGGGACACCCAGCAGGTCGTCGACCCGGCCCTCGACGACGAGGGCTTGGCGGTGTTCCGCGAGGTTCGACCGGGCATGACCGACCGCTGCTCGGTCACTCTCCACGGCGACCACCTGACCGAGCGGACCGACCCGTTCGGCGAGCGCGCACGCGAACAGCCCGACCCCGGAGTACAGGTCGACCGCCCGCTCCCCCGGCCTCGGTTCGAGCATCTGCAGAACCGCCTCGACGAACGTCGCCGCCGCACCCGGATGGACCTGCCAGAAGCCACGGGCGTCCAGGGCCAGGTCGAGCTCGAGCTCCTCGGCACTGACGTGCTCGACGATCCGCCGCTCCCGCTCGGCCTGCGCCGGGAGCACGGTCACCACGACCTCGCCGTGCGAGGTCTCGGTGACGTCGATGCTGTCGGCGTCGGGCCAGCTCCGGCCCGTGACGTCGGCTTCCGTCACCCCTCGGGAGGCGATGAGACAGCGGTCGAGGGGGACGACCTCATGGGACCGGTGGCGCCGCAGTCCGGGCCGGCCGTCCCCATCGACCGCGAACTCCACCCGGGTCCGCCACCCCAGGCCGTCGCGGTCGCCGGGGACCGGCTCGACGACGACCTCGTTCGGCAGGTCCTCGCGTTCGAGTCCGCCCAGCCGGCGTAGCTGCTCGAGCACGACGGTCTGCTTGAGCCGGCGCTGCTCGGGGAGGGCGACGTGCTGGAAGTCGCAGCCACCGCATACACCCGCATAACGGCACGGCGGCTCGACACGCTGCGGTGATGCGCGCAGCACCTCGACGACGTGGGCCCGCAGGAACGACCGGCCCGGCTCGCCTTCGGTCACCCGGGCCAGCACCCGCTCGCCCGGGAGCGCGTGACGCACGAAGACGACCTGACCGTCGAGGCGCGCCACACAGTGTCCGCCGTGGGCGACAGCACCGACGTCGAGCTCGACCACCTCGCCGATCACTCGTCGCCCCGACGGACGTCACCGGGCGCGGGCGCGTCGAGAGCCGGCTCCTGGCCGGCCGAGGAGCTCAGCTGCCACGGAACAGAGGAGACCATGACGCCGGGCATGAAACGCAGCCTGGTCTTCAGACGGAGCGCGCTCTGGTTGTGCAGGACCTGCTCCCACCAGCGACCCAGGACGTACTCGGGCACGTACACCACGACGAGGTCTCGCGGGTTGTCCGAGCGCAGGGACTTGACGTACTCGACGACGGGCCGGGTCACCTCGCGATACGGACTGTCGAGGGCCTTGAGCTGGACCGGGATGCGCAGTCGCTCCCACTCGTCCTGAAGAGCTGCCGTCTCGGCGGGGTCGACGGACACCGTGACCGCCTCGAGGCGCGAGGGGCGGGTGGCCCGCGCATACGCCAAGGCGCGCAGGGCGGGTTTGTGGATCCGGGACACGAGGACGATCGCGTGCACCCGCGACGGCAGCCGGGTGTGGTCGGTCTCACCGGGGTCGACCTGCAGCTCCTTCGAGACCCGTGCGTAGTGCCGGGAGATCCGGGTCATGATGACGAACAGCACGGCCATTGCGGCGATGGCGAATCCGGCGCCGTGCACGAACTTCGTGACGACCACGACGATGAGCACGACACCGCAGACAACCGCCCCCACCGTGCTGATGGCCCTGCGCCGCACCATGTCACGCCTGGCCGCGGGGCGTGTCTCGAGACGCAGGTGTCGGTTCCAGTGGCGCACCATGCCGAGCTGGCTCAGCGTGAACGAGACGAACACCCCGACGATGTAGAGCTGGATGAGCCGGGTGACCTCCGCGTCGAAGACGACCACCAGGGAGATGGCCGCCCCCGCCAGGATGATGATGCCGTTGGAGAAGGCCAGTCGGTCGCCGCGCGTGTGCAGCTGGCGGGGCATGTAGCCGTCGCGGGCGAGGATGGAGCCGAGGACCGGGAATCCGTTGAACGCGGTGTTGGCGGCGAGGACGAGGATGAGACCGGTGACGAGGGAGACGACGACGACACCCATGGGGAACCCCTCGAACACCGCCTTGGACACCTGGCCCATGACCGTGTCCTGCACGTAGTCGTCCCCGACGAGTCGGCCGTCGATGGCCAGCTGGGTCGCGGGATCCTCGGCGAACTGGACGCCGGTCCACCGCGCGAGCGTCACCATCGAGACGAGCAGCGTGATCGCGATGATGCCCATGAGGAGCAACGTCGTCGCCGCGTTGCGGCTCTTGGGCCGCCGGAAGGCCGGGACGCCGTTCGAGATGGCCTCGACCCCGGTCAAGGCCGCACAGCCCGAAGAGAAGGCCCGAAGGAACAGGAACGCCATGGCCAGGGTGCCCAGGGCCTCGTAGCCCGGCTCGGGCAGGAGTTCGAGGCCCGCGCTCTCGGCCAGCGGGAGGGTGCCGCGCTCGTGCCGGACCGCTCCCACGACCGCCATCGTGATGATGCTCGCCATGAAGAGGTAGGTCGGCAGCGCGAACAGCGAGCCGGACTCCCGAACGCCACGCAGGTTGACCGCGGTGAGGAGGACGATGAGCCCGACGGCCACCTCCACCTCGTGCCCACGCACGAACTCGAACGCCGCAGCCGCGTTCTGCACACCGGAGCTGATCGAGACGGCGACGGTGAGCACGTAGTCCACGAGGAGCGCGCTCGCCACCCCGACCCCCGCGCGAGGTCCCAGGTTGACCGTGGCGACCTCGTAGTCGCCGCCCCCGCTCGGGTAGGCGTAGACGTTCTGACGGTAGCTCGCGACGACGACGACCATCACGACGACGACCGCGAGCGCGACCTTCCAGCTGTTCGTCAACGCGAGGGCACCTCCCGCGAGGCCGAGCGTCAGGAGGATCTCGTCCGGGGCGTAGGCGACCGAGGACAGCGGGTCGCTGGCGAAGACCGGGAGGGCGATCTTCTTCGGGAGGAGCGTCTCGCCGAGCCGATCGCTGCTCATCGCCCGGCCGACCAGGATGCGTTTGAGAACTCGTCGCCGGGAAGGCACGACCGCAAGGGTACGCCGTCCGTCCAGGGTCTGCGCGCGCATCCCCTGCGACGCCGTGTCGGCCGAGGTTCCCCGTGTACCGTTCAGTACCGTGCACTTCGTCATCATGGGCTGCGGCCGGGTGGGTGCCTCGCTCGCCCGGGCCCTGCAGCGGGCCGGCCACGACGTAGCGGTGATCGACCAGGACGAGACGTCCTTCCGGCGCCTCGGGGCCGAGTTCACGGGCCGCAGGGTCACCGGGGTGGGCTTCGACCGCGAGACCCTCGAGGCTGCCGACATCCGCGGCGCCTATGCCTTCGCGGCCGTCTCCAGCGGCGACAACTCCAACATCCTCGCTGCTCGGGTGGCCCGCGAGACCTACGGCATCGAGCACGTGGTCGCGCGTATCTACGACCCCGGACGCGCTGAGATCTACCAGCGTCTCGGCATTCCCACGGTGGCCACCGTGAAGTGGACGTCCGACCAGATCCTGCGCCGGCTGCTTCCCCAGGGCCACGTGCCCGAGTTCACCGATCCTTCCGGACGCATCGTCATCGCGGAGGTCCCGGTCGACGTGTCCTGGGTGGGTCAACGCCTCACCCGCATCGAGAGTGCGACCCGGGCGCGGGTGGCCTATCTCACCCGTCTCGGCGAAGGCATGCTCCCCGAACGGGACACCGTGTACCAGTCAGGGGACCTGCTACACGTCGCAGTCCCCCGGGACGAGCTGGGGCACGTCGAGCGCGTGCTCGACGGGCATCCTCCGACGGAGGGCGAGCAGCCATGAGAGTCGTCATCGCGGGAGCCGGCAGTGTCGGCCGGTCGATCGCCCGGGAGCTCATCCGCAACGACCACGAAGTGCTCCTCATCGACAAGGACACCGACCCGAGCCGCGTCGCGCGGGTCCCGAGCGCGAGCTGGCTGCAGGCCGACGCCTGCGAGATCAGCGCCCTGGAGGAGGCCGGCCTGGCCACCTGCGACGTGGTCGTCGGGGCGACCGGTGACGACAAGGTCAACCTCGTCCTGTCCCTGCTGGCCAAGACCGAGTTCGCCGTGCCACGCACCGTCGCGCGCGTGAACAACCCCCGCAACGAGTGGCTCTTCGACGAGACGTGGGGGGTCGACGTGGCCGTCTCGACGCCCCGGCTGATGACCGCGCTCATCGAGGAGGCCGTCTCGATCGGCGACCTGGTCCGGATCTTCACCTTTCAGCAGGGCCTGGCGACCATGGTCGAGCTCACCCTGCCCGACGACAGTCCCTACGCGGGGTCCCGCGTCGGCGACGTGCCCTTCCCCGGGGACACGGTCCTCGTCGGCATCATCCGGGAGCAGCATCCGATCGCACCGAGCCCGGACGACACCCTGGAGCCGCACGACGAGCTGCTCTTCATCACGGCCCCCGACGTCGAGCTGGACCTCGAGAACATGCTGAGCCCGGGACACCGTCACAAGCGCGAGATCGTCGACGACATGTAGTCGCCGGGCGGCGCGGACGCCCCGCCCGCTCCCCGTCTCCGCTACTCGTCGTGAACCTGGCGCTCGGCCGAGGCACTGAGGGCCACGGGTGTGCGGCCGCGGGCCAGCAGCCAACCCATCAGGGCGAGGGCGGCAACCCACGCCGGCCAGCCCAGGACGACCCGCGCGACTCCGAGAGCGGCGACGTTGCCGCTGAGGTAGAGCGGAACCATCACGCCGAGCCGCACGGCGTACAGGCCGACGATGACATAGGTCAACCGGGTCGCCACCCGAACCACGCCCGGGTCACGGCGCCAGGCGAACGGATCCTCCTTGGCGCGGGGATCGCCGGCTCCGACGATGAAGCCGACGAGCGGCCAGCGTGTGACGATCGACAGGACGGCGCCGAAGCCGTACGCGGTCGAGAGCAGGATGCCGGGCAGGAACGCGTCCTCGGCTCGTCCGGAACGGAGGGCGAAGAAGGCGGCGATGCCCGTGGCGAGGAAGCCGCTCAGCACGTACTGCATGGAGCCGCCATGGGCCGCGCGCATCGCCGCGGCCAAGGCGGCCGTCACGAGTGCCGAGCCGGCGGAGAGCCGGATGTCGTTCGTGATGGTCCAGACGATGACGAACACGACCATCGGCACGGCCGTCTCGAGACTGCCCCGCCAGCCACCCACGGCCGTCGCGAGGCGGTGCCGGATCACCGCCTCCACGGTCTCGGGTGCCTCGGTCGGCGGGTCGCCGCGGTGTGGATCAGGGTGCGGGTGGGTGTGCGGCTCAGGACTCACGGTGCGGAACGATCTCATAGGCGGGGTTGTACATGATTCGGTGTCCCCTTCGGATGCTGACCCGGCCGTGGGCGCGGAGGGTGACCCCACACTCGATCCCGGGGATGGCCTTGCGACCGACGAACACGAGTTGGATGGCGCCGGTCGCGTCGGCGACCTCGACGACGAGAGCGGTCACGGCCGTCGTCGTCGGGAGCGTCAGGGCGCGGACCCGCCCTTGCACGGTGGCCCGGTGCCGGTCGACGGCTTCGACGATCCTGATCGTGCCGTCGTCGTGGTGGTCGACGCGTCCGTCCTCGACGACGAGGTCGTCGTCGGCGGCCACCGACTTGATCCGGTCCACGACCTTGCTGAGCAGGCCCATGCGTCGCCCCTGCCTTCTCAGCGGGTCTCGGTGATCTCGGGACCGCGCTCGAAGGGACTCAAAGGCTCACCGGACTCGTGGGACTCGGACGGGCCCCCCTCGTCATCCGCGGAGCCCTCGTCGCTCGGGGTGCGCGCGGCATTCTTCGGAAGCGTCAGGGCGAGGACCTCCCGCGGGGCCATCGGCGCGTCTCCTCGAACGACGACGACATGGTCGAGCAGACCGTAGAAAGGCGCTGCCGCAGCCTCGTCGATCGCGGCCCGCCCGGAGAGCACAGCGCGGAAGAACCAGCGGGGACCGTCGACACCGACGAAACGCGCGGGTGAGAACACCGTCCGGCCGTTCGCCGCCCGACTGGGCATCCGTGCGTGCAGCTCGGTGCCGAGCGGGCCCTCGACCTCCTCGGCGGTACCTCCGTTGGTGGCGACGTTCTGGGCGATCTCGTCCCGGATCTCGTCCCAGATCCCCGATGACTTGGGCGCCGCATACGCCTGCACCTGCATCTGCGAGTCTCCGATGACCAACTGGGCGCCGACGACCTTCTGACGCTCATCGTCGACCTCGAGACGCAGCTCCATGCCTTGGACACCGCGCAGCCAGATCGACCCGAGATCGACCCGGCCCTCCTGGTCGGGGACCTGCGAGCGGTCCCGGGGTCCCCGGGTCACCGGCTCGTCCTCGGCGATGGCCGGGGTGCTGTCGACCTCGTCCTCGACGGGGGCGTTCTTCTTGCGGCCGAAAAGTCCCACGGCGTCAGTCAGCCTCTCTGCGGTCTCGAGTCCTCAGGTGGTCGGTTCCGGTCGAGCCCGCTGATGGGGCGGCGTTGGACGCCGCTGCGAAACCGCCGCTCGACCCGTGACCAGTCTCCCCCCGATCACTGTCCGGAAGCGAATCCACCGGGAGGAACTCCGCCTGCACGACCGGCACGATGAGCAGTTGCGCGATCCGGTCGCCGCGCCGGATGGCCACGTCCTCGGACCCGAGGTTGACGAGGTTGACGAGGATCTCTCCGCGATACCCACTGTCGATGGTGCCTGGAGCGTTGACGATCCCGACCCCGTGTCGGGCCGCCAGCCCTGAACGGGGGTTGACCAGGCCGACATGACCCGGGGGAACCGCCACGGCCACCCCGGTGCGAGCCAGGGCCCTCTCACCGGGCCGGAGCACGAGATCCTCGATGGACGCGAGGTCAGCCCCGGCATCGCCCGGCTTGGCGTACTCCGGCCGGACCCCGCCGTCGCGCAGGTGAAGGGGGACGACGACGGTCGGGGACGGGCCGCTCATCCGGAGGCTCGGTTCAGGCAGCACACTCGCGGCAGACCATGAGGCCGTTCTTCTCAGAAGCGAGCTGCGAGCGGTGGTGGACGAGGAAGCACTGGCTGCACGTGAACTCGTCGGCCTGCCTCGGCAGGACCCGGACGGACAGCTCCTCCCCCGAGAGGTCCGCCCCCGGAAGCTCGAACCCTTCGGCCTGTTCGGCCTCGTCCACGTCCACGCTCGAGGACCGGGTGTCCACCCGCCGGGACTTCAGCTCCTCGATGGAGTCCTCGGAGATCTCGTCGTCGGTCTTGCGTGGGGCGTCATAGTCAGTGGCCACGGTAGGTCTCCTTCACCCGGAACGTTGAGCAGCGAGGCGGATTGTGCCGCATTATCAGGCCGATGTCACATCACACTCGGACATCGCCCGTTCGAGCCGCTCAACGAACGGAGCACGAAGCGCATTCCCGCACGCCACGACGAGATCGGACCCCGGAGCAGCGTCGCTCCGACCGCTGACCGTTCCCCCCGCCTCGGTGACGATGACCCAGCCGGCAGCGAGGTCCCAGGCGTTCAACCCACGCTCGTAGTAGGCGTCGACGCTGCCTTCGGCGACCCGGCACAGGTCGAGTGCCGCACTGCCCATCCTGCGGATGTCGCGGATATCCGGGAGGATGCCGGCCAGCACCGCCGCCTGCCAGGCCCGGCGGTCGGCCGCATACCCGAAACCCGTCGCCACCAGGGCCTGGCTGAGGTCACTCAGATCGCTCACCCGCAAGGTCATGGACCGCCCGGACGCATCGATCCGCTGCGCACCGGCCCCCTCGGCCGCGCTGTAGGTATGACCCATGACCGGGTTGACGACGGCGCCGGCGACCGGTCGCCACCCGCCCGTCGTCTGCGGGTCGCCGACGACCGCGGCGATGCTGACGGCGTAGGCCGGAATTCCGTACAGGTAGTTGACCGTCCCGTCGATGGGGTCGACCACCCAGGTGATGCCCGTCCGACCCGTGCGGGTCGAGCCCTCCTCCTCACCGAGGAACCCGTCGTCGGGGCGACGTTCCCGAAGGGCCGTGACGATGAGGTCCTGGGCCCGCTGGTCCATGTCGGTCACGACGTCGGTGTCCGTCGTCTTCGTCGTGACGGACAGGGTGACGGGGCGGTCGTCGACGATGAAGCGCCCGGCCGAGACGGCCACGTCGACGGCGATCTTCCGAAGCACCTCGACGTCGTGCACCGGGTCGTCCTGACGATCAGGTGCCGTGCCCATGACCTCAGTCCTGCCCGCACAGCGCGGGCCGCGCGGTCCGCAGGTTCGGGCAGCAGCCCGGAGCGCATACCGAGGGCCGCACGTCCTCACCGGTCCAGGCCGCCGGTGCCGGAGCCTCGCCACGGGCCTGAGCGGCCCGCTCGAGGAGCAGGTCGACCAGGCCACCGACGAACCGGGGGTGCGTCCCGACGGTGGCGGCCCGGACCAGCCGCACACCCACCCGCTCGCACGTCGCCCGCGCCTCGGTGTCCAGGTCGTAGACCACCTCCATGTGGTCCGACACGAAGCCGATCGGCGCGAGCACGACGGTATCGACCCCTTCGGCCGCGAGCTCCTCGATCCGGTCGTTGACGTCCGGCTCGAGCCACGGCTGCTGGGGCGGTCCCGACCGCGAGCAGAACACGAGCTCGCCGTGCAGGTCGGGGAGGCCGAGCTCGCCTGCGACCTGCTCTGTGACGGCCTCGGCGACCCAGAGGTGCTGGCGGCTGTACAGATGGCCCTCACCGTCCCCCGGGCCGGAGGTCGCGTCCATCGCGGTGGGGATCGAGTGCGTGACGTAGAGCAGCGCCGGAGTCGCCGCCGATCCGGAGCGGGCCTCCAGCACCGCATCGCGGACCGCCGCGACGTTGCCCGCACCGAAGCCGGGCGTGAGGGCGTAGGGGCGGACCTTGTCCACCTCGAGAGTCACCCCGGTCGCCTCACGCGCGGCGGCGACCGCATCGGCGAGGTTCTCGCGGTACTGCCGACAGGACGAGTAGCACGAGTAGGCGCTCGTCGTGAGCACGAGCAGCCGCCGGTGGCCGGCCGTGGCGAGCTCGGTGAAGGTGTCCGCCAGGAGCGGGTCGAAGTTGCGGTTGCCCCAAGCGATCCGCGTGGGCATACCGCGGATCGCCAGCTCGGCCTCGATCGCTGCGATCAGGGACCGGTTCTGAGCGTTGATCGGGCTCACTCCCCCGAAGAGGGCGTAGTGCTCCCCCACCTCGGCCAGCCGCTCATCCGGGATGCCCCTGCCGGCCGTGACGCGCCGCAGGAACGGCAGGACGTCGTCCGGTCCCTCCGGCCCACCGAACGAGACGAGGACGATGGCGTCATAGGGGCTCAGCGCGGGGCTCGGATCGGGCACGCAGGCAGTCTATGCAGGGGTGCGGCCGGGGCCGAGACCCCTGGACCCCACTCCGACCCGCCGATCCCACCCGCCGGCCGGCACGATTTCGACCGTCTGCCGCGTGGCCTCTTGGCGAGGCGGCGCACCTTTGGCACGCTCGGTCCATGGGACCGGGCCTGACGCACTTGCGCCTCATCGGCGTGCATGACAGCGGAGAGCACCTTCTGCTGTCCGACGGTGACGGTGGGCGATACCTCCTCCCCCTCGACGAGAGTCTCAAGGCCGCGGCCCGGCGGGACCGGCCACGCCTCGGGCAGCTGCAGATCGAGATCGACGGTGCGATCCGCCCCCGAGAGGTCCAGACACTGATGCGCACCGGGCTGACCCCGGAGGAGATCGCCGACCGCACCGGCTGGAGCGTCGAGCGGATCCGCCGCTACGAGGCGCCCGTCCTCGCCGAGCGGGAGTACGCCGCGAACCTCGCCCAACAGGTCTACGTACGCGGTGGCTCGAGCCCGCTGACCCTGGGCAACCGCGTCGCACGACGCCTGCACGACAGGGGTGTGGACCCCGCCGCCACCGCGTGGGACTCGGTGCGCTCCGAGGAGGGCAACTGGACAGTCACGGCGACCTTCGCCGCCGGTGGGCGCGAGCGGACCGCCTCGTGGTACTTCGACATGGCCGGCCGCACGGTCGTCGCCGCCGACGACGAGGCGCGCTGGCTGAGCGAGGACGACACACCCGCAGGCCCCATCCCCGCACCGCATCCGCCCCAGCCGTCCGACCACAGCGTCGCGGTCTTCGACGTCGAGGCCGACGGAGGAGTGTCGCCCTCGCGACGGGAGCTGCCACCGCCCATCGACCTCATGCAGGCGATGAGGGAGGGTTCGAGCGTGCGCAGCCGACGCCGACGCCGACGCGCCCCCAGCCCGTCCGACGTGCCCCTCGACCAGCCCGATGACGCTCTGCCTCTCGAGGAGATGGGCTACGACCCGGCGACCATGGGCGATCCACCCGGCGCGCGCGGGCCGCATCCCGACGACACCGCCGATGAGTCGCCGGGCGATTCCGGAACGCCCGGCGAGCCACAGGGGCACGCGGACAGGCCCGAGCCGGACGGACCCGAGGCACCACCCGAGTCGGGAACCGGACACCGCCGCCCGAAGTCCAAGCGGCCGTCGGTGCCGAGCTGGGACGACATCATGTTCGGCACCAAGCCGCCCTCCTGAGCGAGCGCGGGTCCGGCGGTCGCCGCTGCATCCGCGTCGCTGTACCCCCGATGTCCGGTGGCCACCGTCGGGTGGTCAGTGACCCGGAGCACCCCCGGCCGGCGGGATCACCGGGCAGACGTCGAGGTCGAACGGGAGGACGTCGTCGGTCGCCGAGGCCAGGGCGGCCGCCCGACTGTTCATCCGGCGCATGTAGTGACGTCGGCAGAGCACTTCGTACTCGACCTCGGCACCGGTGCCCGTGTCACCGACGACGACCTGCTCTCCCTCGACCACCATGACGCCGTCGATGACCCTGGCGTTGTGCGTCGCCCTGCGGCCGCACCAGCACAGCGCCGACACCTGGAGCACCTGGACCCGGTCGGCGAGCTCGACGAGCCGCTTCGACCCGGGGAACAGCTCGGTCCGGAAGTCCGAGGTGATGCCGAAACAGAAGACGTCGATACCGAGCTCGTCGACGATGCGGGCCAGACCCTCGACCTGCTCACCCGTGTAGAACTGGGCCTCGTCGCAGATGAGGTAGTCGATCGACTCCCCCGCCGTCAGCCAGCGCACGACCGTGTCCCAGAAGTCGAGGCCGTCCTCGACCTCCACCGCCTCGGTCGCCAGGCCCAGACGCGAGGAGATCATCGCCGAGCCGGCCCGGTCGAGCTTGGCGAAGATGACCCCGCGACGGCCCCGCCGCCTGTGGTTGTAGTCCATCTGCAGGGCCAGCGTGGACTTGCCGCAGTCCATGGTGCCCGAGAAGAAGACGAGCTCAGACATGCGCACCGACCTCCCGGGTTGCGAACGGTGATGCCGTGGTCATGGTCATGGGCGAATCACCGTGCTGAGGAGGTGGTCAGGGTCAGCAGCGGGACCTCGACCTCGTCGGCCGACAACGACCCGTGCACGCCGCGCAGGGCGATCAGCTCGGGCCGGTGGACCCGGGAGTCGACGACGGAGTACCCGGGCGCCATGAGCACGACGACGTCTCCGATCCGGGACATCACCCGCTCCTCGACGGATCCGAAGAGCCCGAGCTCGACGGCCTGCTCGCGGGTCAGGACATCGCCGCGACCGGCCAACCTCGCGGCCCACCGCCCGCAAACGTCCGGAGTGGCCCCGGCCACCGCATACACCTGGGGGCTGCGTGGCTCGCCGGCGACCCGTTCGACGCCCGCCGCAAGCTCGGGTTCGAGGGCGACGTCGAGGACGTTCTCGGAGGGGACGTCGACCATCCCGTGGTCGGCCGTCACGACGAGGAGGGTGTCGGACGGCAGCCCGTGAGCCAGCCGGTCGAGCTCGACATCGACCGCGGTGAGCTCTTCGCCCCACTGCCAGGAGTCGCACCCGTGGACGTGACCGACCTTGTCGACGTCGCCCCAGTAGAGGTAGCTGAGCGAGCGCGGCGCCCGCGCCGCCGCGAGGGTGGCGTCGACGCGGTCCGCGAGGCTCTCGGCACCCACGAACGCCCCACCGCGCAGGGCCGCCCTCGTCAGTCCGGAACCGGCGAAGAAGCCGGGCCCGATCCGCGAGGTCGCGATGCCCCGGCTCACGGCGTGCTCGAACTGTGTGCGGTGCGGCTGCCAGTCCTCGGGCACCGGCCCGTCCTCCCAGGAGAGCTCGTTGACGATCCTCCCGGTGGCGGGGTCGCGCACCTCGTAGCCGACGAGGCCGTGCGCGCCCGGGGGCAGTCCGGTGCCGAAGCTGCCCATGGAGGTCGCGGTCGTCGTCGGGAAGCCCGCCGACAGGGTCCGTCCGTCCGGGAGGAGGGACCGGAGGAAAGGCGCGTGGCCGGCACGTCTCCGTAGGAGGCGCTCGCCCAGGCCGTCGACGAGGACGACGACGGCGCGCGTCGCCGACGGCAGTGCGATCGCCGGAGCGGGTTCGGCGCCGTCCTGCTCGGACACCGGAGCACCGACCGCCGCGAGGACGCCGGGAAGGACCGCCCCGAGACCGATCGAGTCGTAGCGGGGCAGGACCCAGTCGTGAGCCGAGGGCTCCACCGCGGAGCCGGACGTCATCGGGTCACGGACAGCCCGGTGGCCGCGGACATGGCCTGCGCGAAGTCGAGAGCCGACCGTACGACATCCTCACCATCGGCATCGGCGCTCACCCGCAGCGAGATGTCGTCCGCGGTGATGGTGCCGTCGTAGCCGTGGTCGGCGTCGCAGGACGGATCACCACAGGTCGCCGGGCCGACGTCGATGCGGCTCACGGTGCCCCACCCGAGCGTCAGCGTCACCTCCCGACCGAGGGATCCGGGGACGTAGCGGCTGGGGTCGGGAACGACATGGGTGACCATCACCCCGCGAACCGCGGACAGCGGGATCGTCTCACTGGTCGCGGTCGCGACGTCGGCCTCACCCGGATGCCCCTCGTGGTCGTCGGCGTGGACGATGACGAGGGTCGCGTCGGTGAGCACGAGTGCCGTGACATGGCGTCGCACCGCGTCCTGGTCGAACGTCGTCTCCTGGTGGACGAAACCGGCGAGGACCGGGCGGCCGCCCACGGTGTGCGCCACGACGTCACTCACGAGGGCCGGATAGTAGCCCGCCCGCTCGATCGCGCTGAGGAGGTCGGCGGGAAGTGACCGCTGCGGAGACGGTGGGGAGGTTCGGCGCACCCGCCCATCCTAGGCGCCGCTCCCGCTCTCCGGATCCGCACGTGGAGTCCGCTAGAGGGCTCTGCGGCTTGCGTCCCGGCGCTGCGGGGCGGGCGCGATCCTGATCTCGGCACCGAGCACATCGGCGCCGCCCGGATGGGCCTGGACGGGGTTGAGCACCAGCTCGGCGATCTCGGGGTGGTCCTCGGCGAGCACCGAGACCCGCGCCACGAGGTCCTCCAGCGCCGCCGCGTGGACGGGCTCGGCGCCCCGGTAGCCACGCAGGAGCGGCGCCGCTTTGACCGAACCGATCAGCTCGCGCACATCGACGTCGGTCATCGGCGGGATCCGGTGCTCGACGTCGTCGAGCAGCTCGGTCGGGGCGCCCGCGATGGAGAAGGACACGACCGGCCCGAAGAGAGGGTCCTCTGTGCTGCGCACCACGCAGGCGACCCCGGTGCTCGCCATCCTCTGCATGACGATCGAGCCCTTCTCCCCCGGCATCAGCTGCTCGTCAAGGGACTCGTATGCGGTGCGCACCTCCTGCTCGGTCCCGAGGTCGACCCGGATGCTCATGACCGAGATCTGGTGCCGGAGCCGCTCCGCCGTGGACTTCAGGACGACCGGATAGCCGAGCTCGAGGGCCATGCGTGCCGCATCGTCCGCCGAGAGAACGCGCACGGTCCGCCACACCGGGACGCCGTAGGCCCCGAGCAGCGTCGCGGCCTCGTCGCCGCTCAGGCCCCGACCCTCGGGATCATCCCCGAGGATGCCGTCGATGAGCTCCTGGACGGTGCGCTTGGCGATGCCGATCGGGGCGACCAGCTCGCCGTGGTCCGCAGACCGCCATTGCGAGTAGCGGGTCACCTGGGCGAGCGCCCGCACAGCGTCCTCCGGCATCGAGTAGACGGGGACGACCCGCGCGATGCCTTCGGCATCGCTGTACTGCAGGTCGTCGGCGCCACGGCGCATACCCATCAGCGACCCCAGGACGGGCTTGCCGTGGGTCCGCGCGGCGGACCGCACGGCAGCCGCGACGGCCTCGTCCTCGGTGAGCAGTGGCGGGATGAAACAGGCCACGACCGAGTCGACGTCCGGATCGCCCGCCGCCCGGTCCAGGGCCTCACGGAACTCCTCCGGGGAGGCCTCGCTGCCGATGGACACCGGTCCGTGGGTCATCTGCAGCCCCATGGTCTGGACCGCCTGGGCGGTCAGGGACGAGAGCGCGTCGGAGTTGGCGACCACGGCCACTCTCGGACCTGCGGGGAGCGGCTGGCCGCAGACGAGCTGGGCGATGTCGAACAGCTGATGGGTGTTCTCTGTGCGGATGACGCCTGCCTGCCCGAAGATGGCCTGGAGCACGCTCTGGCCGAGGGGAGACTCTCGCACCTGGTGTCCCGGTGGGAGTCCGTATGCGGTGAAGCCGCTCGCGGTGACGATCACCGGCTTGCGGGACGCCAGTTGCCGGGCGATGCGGGAGAACTTGCGAGGGTTGCCCATCGACTCGAGGTAGAGCCCGACGGCGCGAGTGCCCGCATCGTCGATCCAGTAGTGCATGAAGTCGTTGCCCGAGACGTCGGCCCGGTTGCCGGCGGACGCGAACACCGAGACTCCCAGCCCTCGGCGCGCCGCCGAGTCGAGGACCGCGATGCCGAGCGCGCCGCTCTGGGCGAACAGCCCCAGACCGCCGGACGCCGGCAGCCGCGGGGCGATGCTGGCGTTCAGCCGGACCTCCGGGTCGAGATTGACGACCCCGAAGGAGTTCGGGCCGAGGACGCGCATGCCCGACGCGTGGGCGGTCCGGACGACTTCCGCCTGCAGCCGGGCCCCCTCGTCGCCCGACTCGGCGAAGCCGCTCGAGATGACGAGGAGCGAACGGACGCCCTTGTCGGCACACTGCTCGACGACCGACAGCATGTTGCGGGCCGGGACCGCCACGATCGCCAAGTCGACCTCGTCGGGGACGTCACCGACCCGCGGGAAGCTCGGGACGCCGAGGATCTCGGGGGCCTTGGCGTTGACGGCGGCGAGGGAGCCGGTGAATCCGTTCTCGACGATATTGCGCAGCACGAGGTGGCCGATCGCGTCCGGGTTGGTGCTTGCGCCGATCACGGCGATGGACCTCGGCGTGAGAATCGAGGACATGCTCTTGGCCTCGGCGCGGTGCTCACGCGCGGTGCGCACCGCGACCGATGCCTCGGTCTCGGCGATGTCGAAGCTCACGCTGACGATGCCGTCCTCGAACCGCCGGGTCACGTTGTAGCCCGCCTCGCTGAACACCGCGAGCATCTTGCGGTTCTGGGGCAGGACCTCAGCGACGAAGCGCGTGATGCCGTCCTCCTCCGCGATCGCGGCCAGGTGCTCGAGCATCACGGACCCGATGCCCCGGCCCTGGAAGTGGTCGCTGATGTTGAAGGCGACCTCCGCGCTCGTGGGGCTGACGCGGTCGTAGCGGCCGATGCCGACGATGTCCCCGCGCACGGTCGCGACGAGGGCGACCCGGTCGACGTAGTCGACGTGGGTGAAACGGTGCAGGTCCTTCGCCGAGAGCCGACGGAGCGGAGCGAAGAACCGCAGGTAGATGGACTCGTCCGACTGCTTGGAGTGGAACTCTTCGATCAACGGGCCGTCGGACGGCTTGATCGGACGGACGTGGGCCACGCTCCCGTCGCGGAGCACCACGTCGGCCTCCCATGACAGGGGGTAACCCGGCGGCAGCTCCTCGACCTGTGCGGTCATGGGTCCAAGGATGTCACGGGACGGTTCGCCGACGGCACCAGACGGCGGTGCGATGCTGGCCGCATGGACCTTTCTGACGCGGTGCGACGTCGGCGCATGTGCAGGCGCTTCGATGCCACCAGACCGGTGGCCGACGAGGTCCTCGACGACATGCTCGACCTGGCCACCAGAGCTCCCAGCGCCGGGCACACCCAGGGGTGGGAGCTGCTCGTGCTTTCCGCCCAGGCGGAGCGACGAGTCTTCTGGGACGCGACCCGCACGGACGGATACCCCGACCGGTGGCTCGAGGGGGTCAGCGCCGCTCCCGTCCTCGTCCTCGCGCTCTCCGATCCGACGGCCTATCTGGACCGCTACGCGGAGCCCGACAAGGGGTGGCGGGATCGGTCCACGGAGCGCTGGCCCATCCCGTACTGGGACACCGACACGGCCATGTCGGTGATGATCCTGCTCCTCGCCGCGCAAGAGAGAGCACTCGGCGCCTTGTTCTTCGGTGTGCCCGGTGCCCTGCACGACCGGGTCAAGGAGGTCCTCGCGATCCCGGACCGGCTCCGTATCGTCGGGGTCGTCGCACTCGGCCACCCCGACCCGGTGCGGCCGACACCGCGCAGTCCCTCGCTCCGACGTGGTCGGCGCGGTGTCGAGCGGATGGTGCACCGCGGCCGGTTCGGCCGGCACTGACCCTGAGGACCGCGAACACGCAGACCGACCTGAGCCTGGACGACCTGAGCCTGTGTGAGGATGTCGGCGACCCCCGCCACGCCCGACCCGACGTCACGCAAAGGAGCCGGCGACTCACCATGGCTCGCTCCCGGACCCGTTCCACCCCTCCCGAGGACGCCTTCGAGGAGAAGATCGTCGACATCGACGTCACCGAGGAGATGAGCAACGCCTTCCTCGAGTACTCGCTGTCGGTCATCCACTCCCGGGCCCTGCCCGATGCCCGTGACGGTCTCAAACCCGTCCAGCGCCGGATCCTGTACTCGATGTCGGAGATGGGGCTTCGGCCCGACCGGGGGCACGTCAAGAGCAGCCGGATCGTCGGCGACGTCATGGGCAAGTACCACCCGCACGGCGACTCGGCGATCTACGAGGCACTGGTGCGGATGGCGCAGGACTTCACGATGCGCCTGCCGCTGGTCGACGGTCACGGCAACTTCGGCAGCCTCGACGACGGCCCGGCCGCCAGCCGCTACACCGAGGCGCGGATGGCACCGGCGGCGCTGCTCATGGTGGGCGGCCTCGACGAGGAGACCGTCGACTTCGTCCCCAACTACGACGACCAGCTGCTCCAGCCCGCGGTGCTGCCCACCGCATACCCCAATCTTCTCGTCAACGGCGTGACCGGGATCGCGGTCGGGATGGCGACCAACATGGCCCCGCACAACCTCGTCGAGGTCATCGGCGCGGCCCGCTACCTGCTCGACCACCCGACCTGCTCCCTCGACGACCTCATGAAGCACGTCCCCGGGCCCGACCTGCCGTGCGGGGGCCGGATCATCGGGCTGGACGGAATCCGGGACGCCTACCTCACCGGCCGCGGCTCGTTCCGGACCCGCGCGACGACCAGGATCGAGAAGATCACCCCGCGCAAGATGGGCATCGTCGTCACCGAGCTGCCCTATCTCGTCGGGCCCGAGAAGGTCATCGACAAGGTCCGCGACGCCGTCCAGGCCAAGAAGCTCCAGGGCATCTCCGACGTCAAGGACCTCACCGACCGCAAGAACGGCCTGCGGCTGGTGTTCGAGGTCAAGAACGGCTTCCATCCCGAAGCGGTCCTCGAACAGCTCTACAAGCTGACGCCGATGGAGGAGAACTTCGGCATCAACGCCGTGGCTCTGGTCGACGGAGAGCCGCGCACGATGGGCTTGAAGGAGCTGCTCCGGGTATTCCTCGACTTCCGCATCGAGGTCGTGCGGCGTCGCACCGCATACCGGCTCGCGCGGAAGGAGACGCGCCTGCACCTCGTCGAGGGTCTGCTCGTCGCCATCCTCGACATCGACGAGGTCATCCAGCTCATCCGGTCCTCGGACGACGTCGCCACCGCGAGGCAGCGGCTCATCGACGTGTTCGACCTGACCGAGGCACAGGCCTCGTACATCCTCGACCTCCAGTTGCGCCGGCTGACCAAGTTCTCCCGCATCGAGCTCGAGAACGAGAAGAGCGACCTCGAACGCGAGATCGAGGCGCTGCGCGCGATCCTCGAGGACGAGACACTGCTCCGGAAGACCGTCGGCACCGAGCTCGCCGACGTGGCCCGCGCACACGGGACCCCGCGGCGAACCGTGCTGCTGGAGTCGGCAGCCGTCCCGGCGACCACCGCCACGTCGCTCGAGGTCGCCGACGACCCGTGCTGGGTGCTGCTCTCCTCGAGCGGTCTGCTCGCCCGGACGACGACCGATGAACCGATCCCGGGCGACGGCCCTCGCGCCAAGCACGACGCCATCGTCGGGGCGGTGCGCACGACGGCACGAGGTGAGTATGCGCTGGTCACCTCGGCCGGCCGGATGATCCGCCTCTCGGCGTTGGACCTGCCGACGCTCCCACCGACCAGCACGGCGCCGAGCCTGGCCGGGGGTGCTCCCCTGGCCGCCTACGTCGATCTCCCCCGCGGCGAGGAGCCACTCACGATCGTCTCCGTCGACTCCGGTTCCGGCGGAGTGGCCCTCGGAACCGTCGCAGGCACGGTCAAGCGCGTGACCACCGACTACCCGAGCCGTGGTGACTGGGAGGTCATCGCTCTCAAGGACGGGGACCGGGTCATCGGGGCGGCCGAGCTCGTGACGGGCACCGAGCACCTCGTCTTCATCGCCTCCGACGCGCAGCTGCTGCACTTCCCCGCGTCCGCAGTGCGTCCGCAGGGGCGCTCCGCGGCCGGTATGTCCGGCATCCGGTTGTCTGCCGGTGCGCACGTCGTCTTCTTCGGTGCGGTCGCTGAAGGTCGCGAGGCCGTGGTCGTCACGGCGAGCGGCTCAGCGGGCGCGCTGCCCGGCACCCAGCCGGGGTCGGTCAAGGTGACGCCGTTCGGCGAGTACCCCGCCAAGGGTCGGGCCACCGGAGGGGTCCGCTGTCACCGCTTCCTCAAGGGCGAGGACACCCTCGTCCTGGCGTGGGCCGGGGCGACACCCGTCAGGGCGAGCGGCGGAGGGGGGGTCGCTGTCGATCTGCCTGCGGCGACGGGTCGGAGGGACGGCTCCGGCGTCCCTGCGACGACCGTCGTCTCGGGGATCGGCGCCTCCGTCGGCGGACCGTCCTGAGGCGATCGCACCCCGTCGTCGGCGAAGCCCCGCATCGGCCCAGGTCAGGGTCCGGATTGCCGCGCAACCGACACCGGCCCACCCGCGCTCGTGTCCGGATTGTTACCTAGCCGTTGCGCGCTTTCCTTGCCGCACACGCGGTGGAAACGCTTTTATGGAGCCGTTCCCCTCAGTGCAGCGGCGGGTCCATCGGCGTTGCACCCCCTTTGAAGCAATGGAGGCAACACCCATGGCACACCCCCGGCGCAAGCGCACCGGTGCCGCGGCATTCGTCGGCGTCGCGGCCCTCGCCCTGACCGCCTGTGGCGGCAACGGCGACTCCGACTCCGGCGACGGCGGTGACGCCGCCGCAGGCTCGTCCGAGATCGACTGCTCCGTCTACGAGCAGTTCGGTGACCTCAGCGGCACCTCGGTGAGCACCTACTCGAGCATCCTCTCTCCCGAGAGCGACGCATACGAAGCAGCGTTCGTCCCGTTCGAGGACTGCACCGGTGTGGACGTCCAGCCCGAGTGGTCCTCGGAGTTCGAGGCGCAGATCGTCGTGCGTGTCCAGTCCGGCAACGCACCCGACATCGCCTTCTTCCCCCAGCCCGGACTGCTGCAGACGGTCGTCCGCGACACCGGCTCTGTCCTGCCCGTGTTCGAGGAGACCGAGGCCGTCATCGACGAGAACTTCTCGGAGGACTGGAAGGCCTACGGCACCGTCGACGGGACGTACTACGGCTTCCCGAACTCGTCCAACTCGAAGTCCTTCGTCTGGTACTCGCCGGGCGCCTTCGCCGACGCCGGCTACGAGGTTCCCGAGACGTGGGAGGACCTCATCGCCCTCTCCGACCAGATCGTCGCGGACAACCCCGACGGCAGCGTCAAGCCGTGGTGTGCCGGCATCGGCTCCGGCGACGCCACCGGGTGGCCGGTGACCGACTGGGTCGAGGACAAGATGCTCCGCGACCAGGGCGCCGACTACTACGACCAGTGGGTCAACCACGACGTGCCGTTCAACGCTCCCGAGTCCCTCGCGGTGTGGGAAGAGGTCGGCAGCATCCTGCGCAACGAGGAGTACGTCAACGGCGGCTTCGGCAACGTCCAGACGATCGCGTCGACGACCTTCCAGGACGGTGGCCTGCCGATCCTCGACGGCTCGTGCTTCATGTACAAGATGGCCTCGTTCTACGCCGCCAACTGGCCCGAGGGCACCAATGTCGCCGAGGACGGCGACGTCTTCGCCTTCTACTTCCCGGCCAACGAGGGCGCCACTGAGAAGCCGGTGCTCGTCGGTAGCGAGTTCCTCGCCGCGTTCGAGGACCGGCCCGAGGTCCGCGCCTTCACGACGTACCTGGCCTCGGCCGACTACGCCAACCTGCGGGCGAAGGAGGGCTTCGGCTTCGTCAGCGCGAACCTCAACCTGGACGTGAACAACGTCGAGTCGCCGATCAGCAAGCTGGCCGCCGAGCAGTTCCAGGACCCGTCGGCGCTCATCCGCTTCGACGGAGCCGACCTCATGCCCGGCGCCGTCGGCTCGGGTTCGTTCTGGCGCGAGGCGACCGCCTGGATCGCCGAGGGCAAGGACACCCAAGACGTCCTCGACGCCATCGAGCAGTCCTGGCCGTGACCTGATGCGTCTCGCACGCACGCGATTGAAGTGAAGACGGGGCTGGGGCCCTCGCGAGAGGGTCCCAGCCCCGAGTCCTAACCAGTCCTACCTCACGGAGGTGGCTCCGCTGTCTGACATCAAGTCTCCTGAGCGTGCCGGCGCGTCCACGGACGACGCAGAGGCCCGCGCCCAAACCACCCCGGTCAGCAAGAGTGCGCTGGCCGTGGGCATCGTCATGATCCTGGTGTTCGTCGGGGTCGTGGGGATCATCGCGGCGAGTTTCTTCAGCGCCGTACCCGAAATCAGCTGGCCCTCATTCCTCGTCGACTCGAGCACCACTCTCGAGAAGCTCGGCCTCATGACCTTCGTGGTCCTCCTCTTCGTCGGCGTCATGGCGCTGTTGCTGTTCATGGTGGACAGCCGCAAGCGAGTGCCGAACTGGACGGTGGCGATCGCCTTCGTCGGCCCCGCTCTCGCCGCGCTGCTACTCGGACTGATCTGGCCGGGCGTCAGCACCATCATCCAGTCCTTCTACGGGCGCTCGCCATGGTCCGATCCGGAACGAAGTGAGTTCGTCGGCTTCGACAACTTCGCGACGCTGTTCACGACGTCGGAGTTCCAGGTCGTCCTGCGCAACACAATGATCTGGGTGATCCTGGTGCCGCTCGTCGCGGTCGGACTCGGGCTGCTCTACGCGGTCCTCATCGACCGGACGCGCGGCGAGGCGGTGTCCAAGGGCCTGATCTTCCTCCCCATGGCGATCTCGCTGGTGGGCGCCTCGATCATCTGGAGGTTCATCTACGAGTACCGGGCCCCTGCCCGTCCGCAGATCGGCCTCGCCAACCAGATCCTCATCTGGTTGGGACTCGATCCCTACCAGTTCCTCCTCAACAGCCCGTGGAACACGGTCTTCCTCATCGTCGTCATGGTCTGGATCCAGACCGGATTCGCCATGACGATCATCTCTGCGGCGATCAAGGCGATCCCAGACGACATCATCGAGGCAGCTCGCCTCGACGGGGTGTCCGGCCTTCGGATGTTCCGCTACGTCACCATCCCCAGCATCCGACCCGCGCTGCTGGTCGTCTGGGTGACGATCACCATGACGACCTTGAAGGTCTTCGACATCGTCCGGACCATGACCGGTGGCAACTTCCAGACCAGCGTGGTGGCCAACGAGTTCTACACCCAGAGCTTCCGTCAGTTCGACTTCGGCCTCGGCGCTGCTCTGGCCGTGCTGCTCTTCGTCATCGTCATCCCGGTCGTTGTCTACCAGGTGCGCCAGCTTCGACTCTCGGAGGACATCAGATGACCACGTCGAACCCGTCTGTCCCGCCCCCCGCGGTGGAGAAGAAGCAGGCCCCGAAGGGTCCGCGCAAACTGACCAAGGCCGAGATCCGGGCGACTGAAGCCAAGACGAAGCTGACCTCGCCGTGGGCGACTGGCATCGCGATCGTCATGGCGATCCTGTGGACGATCCCCACGTTCGGGCTCCTTGTCACCTCGATCCGGCCGCAATCCTCGATCCAGAACAGCGGATGGTGGACCTGGTTCACCAACCCCGAGTTCACCCTGGACAACTACGACGCCGTGCTCTTCGGGAGCAGTACGGGCTTCTTGACGTACTTCGTGAACACGGTCGTGATCACGATCCCGGCGGTCGTCATCCCGATCACCATCGCGCTGCTGGCCGCGTATGCCTTCTCGTGGATCGAGTTCCGCGGACGCGACCTGCTGTTCGTCGCCGTGTTCGCTCTCCAGATCGTCCCGCTCCAGGTGACCCTGATCCCGCTTCTGTCGATCTACGTCGACGTGGGGCTGGCCGGCTCGTTCTGGACGGTCTGGCTCTCACACTCGATCTTCGCCCTACCCCTGGCCATCTTCATGTTCCACAACTTCATGAAGGACATCCCGCGGTCGCTGGTCGAGGCAGCCCGGGTGGACGGCGCCGGCCACGTGCGGATCTTTTTCCGCGTGCTGCTGCCGCTGCTCGTCCCCGCCATCGCCGCATTCACGGTGTTCCAGTTCCTCTGGGTCTGGAACGACCTTCTCGTGGCTCTGACCTTCGCTGGCGGCACGCCGAACGTCGCGCCGTTGACGGTCAGGCTGGCCGAGCTGTCCGGTTCACGTGGACAGGACTGGCATCTGCTGTCCGCGGGTGCGTTCGTCGCGCTCATCGTTCCGCTGGCCATCTTCCTCTTCGGGCAGCGGTACTTCGTGCGCGGCCTTCTCGCCGGAGGCGTGAAGGGCTGACCGGTCACCGATCTGCCCTTCGCGCCCGCGCGTGAAGGGCAGATCGGACGCCGACCGCTCGTGACATCCGGGTAAGTCGGGGACACCGGGAGGAGGTCTCATGGAGGAGCGGTCCGGGCCGAGCACCATCGTCGACGTGGCCAGAGCGGCCGGCGTGTCGGTGGCGACCGTTTCCCGCGCGCTGCGGGGCCTGGACCGCGTCAGCCCGGACACCCGCGAGAAGGTCCGCCGGGTCGCTGACGAGCTCCATTACGTTGCCTCGCCGACGGCGACGTCGCTCGCATCGGGGCGCACCCGCATCGTCGGCGTGATCGTCCCCTTCGTCAGCCGCTGGTACTTCGCGTCGATGGTCAGCGCGATCGGCAAGGCGCTGCGCGAGCGCGACTATCAGGTGCTCCTGTTCGACCTCGAGCAGGAGGTTTTCGGTGAGCGACTGACGCTGACCCGCACGATGCTCTGGAAGCGCGTCGACGGGGTCATCTCCATCAACATCCCCATGAGCCCCGAGGAACTCGAGCTGCTCAGCGGGCTACACGTGCCGGTCGTCTCAGTGGGACACCACCTCGACGACCGCTCGTCGGTTGGCATTGACGACAGTGCTGCGGCACGCACCGCCGTGGCGCATCTGCTCGAGCTCGGTCATCGGGACATCGGGTACATCGGTGCCGCGATCGAGTCGTCCGCTCTCAACGAGACGCCGCGGTCGCGGATGGCGGCGGCGATCGCCGCGATGGCGGCCGCGGGCGCTCCCGTGCGACCCGAGTGGGTGTTGAGCTCGGACTGGACCGCTGAGAATGCGCGCGACCTCGCCCACCGGCTCCTGACGGCTGGGGGAGACAGACCCACCGCCATCGTCTGCGGCTCCGACGAGATGGCGTTCGGCGTGCACGTGGCCGCCCAGGAGCTCGGCATGCGCGTTCCGGTCGAGCTGTCGATCGTCGGCATCGACGACCATCCCCTCGCGGGGCTGTTCTCCCTGACCACGGTGCGACAGGACATCCGCGGGCAGGCCGACCAGGCCGTCACCCTCCTGCTCGACGAACTCGTCACCGCTGGGAACGTGGGATCGCACTCGATCGACGAGGACCGGCGACTGACCGTTGCGACCGAGCTGGTCGTGCGAGGCAGCACCGCGGCGATTCGACGATGAGGGCGGGCGACCGCGCCTTCAGACTCGAACAGGTCCGGGCCACGTCGAGTCCCGGGTCGGGTCGATGCGGGCGCGCCGCGCCGGCCAGGTCACGACGCCTCAAGCGTCGATTCGCTCCCTGTCCAAAGTTGCGGCGGAAGAGACGATGAAGTCCTTGCGCGGTGCGACATCGGTGCCCATGAGCAGCTCGAACGTGCGTTCAGCAGCGGCTGCGGCATCGACGGTCACCCGGCGCAGGGTCCGGTGCCGGGGGTCCATCGTCGTCTCGGCAAGCTGGTCGGCATCCATCTCTCCGAGTCCCTTGTAGCGCTGAAGCGGTTGTTTGATCGACTTTCCCCGCCGCGTCAAAGACGCCACCGTCGAACGCATCTCGGCCTCGGAGTAGGTATAGATGAGTTCGTTCTTGCGGGAGCCGGCGCCGACGACCTCGATGCGGTGGAGCGGGGGAACCGCGGCGAACACCCGACCCGCCTCTAGCAGGGGTCGCATGTAGCGGAAGAACAGCGTCAGCAGCAGGGTCCGGATATGGGCGCCGTCGACATCGGCGTCGGTCATGATGATGACCTTCCCGTAGCGGACGGCGTCGATGTCGAAGCTGCGCCCCGACCCCGCCCCGATGACCTGGATGATCGAGGCGCACTCGGCGTTCTTGAGCATGTCGCCGATCGAGGCCTTCTGCACGTTGAGGATCTTGCCGCGGATCGGCAACAGGGCCTGGTAGTCCGAGCTGCGGGCGAGCTTGGCCGTGCCGAGCGCGCTGTCACCCTCGACGATGAAGAGCTCGGTCCGCTCGGTGTCGTTGCTCCGACAGTCGGCGAGCTTGGCGGGCAGGCTGGAGGACTCGAGAGCGTTCTTCTTGCGTTGGGTCTCCTTGTGCTGGCGGGCACTGATCCGCGACTTCATCTCCGCGACGATCTTCTCGAGGACGAGGGAGGCGGCCGACTTGTCCTCGCGCTTGCGCGACGTGAGGAGGGCCGTCAGCTCCTGTTCCACGACCCTGGCGACGATGGCGCGCACCGCGGGAGTCCCGAGCACCTCCTTGGTCTGGCCCTCGAACTGGGGCTCGGCCAGTCGCACGGTGACCACCGCGGTCAGTCCGGCCAGGACATCGTCCTTCTCGACCTTGTCGCCTCCGACCTTGAGGCGGCGCGCGTTGACCTCGAGCTGTTTGCGGACGACCTTGAGCATGGCCTGCTCGAAGCCCGCCAGGTGGGTGCCTCCCTTGGGGGTGGCGATGATGTTGACGAACGACCGCACCGTCGTGTCGTACCCCGTCCCCCACCGCACGGCCACATCGACGCCGCACTCGCGCTCGACCTCGGTCGAGACCATGTGACCGGCCGAGTCGAGGACGGGGACGGTCTCGCTGAAGGAATGCGTTCCCTGGAGACGCCACGTCGGCGTGACCGGGGAGTCGGTGGCGAGGAACTCGCAGTACTCGCTGATGCCTCCGTCGTGGACGAAGGTCTCTTCGTGCGGTCCGTCCTCTCCGGGCGTTCCGGGCAGTCGGCGCTCATCGCGGACGACGATGGCGAGCCCCGGGATGAGGAACGAGGTCTGCCGCGCGCGGTCGCGCAGACCGGTGTCGTCGAAGGCGGCGTCCTTGGTGAAGATCTGCGGGTCCGCCCAGTAGCGGACCCTGGTGCCGCTGACTCCCCTGCGCACCTTTCCGATGACCGCCAGCTCACTGGTGTTGACGTAGGGCGTGAAGGCATGGTCCGGCGACGGCTCGCCGACGATCCCGGCATCGTCGCTGAAGACGCCCGGCTCACCACGCCGGAAGCTCATCGCATAGGTCTTGCCGCCCCGGTCGACCTGCACGTCCATGCGCGCGGACAGGGCGTTGACGACCGAAGCCCCCACTCCGTGCAGTCCTCCGGACGCGGTGTAGGACCCGCCGCCGAACTTCCCGCCGGCGTGCAGCCGGGTGTACACCAGCTCGACACCGGTCAGGCCGCTGCGCGGCTCGATGTCGACGGGCACGCCACGACCCTCGTCGCGGACCTCGACCGACCCGTCCGCGTGGAGGATGACCTCGATTCTGCTGCCATGACCACCGAGTGCCTCATCCACGGCGTTGTCGATGATCTCCCACAGACAGTGCATCAGGCCGCGGCCGTCGGTGCTGCCGATGTACATGCCCGGGCGTTTGCGGACCGCCTCGAGGCCTTCGAGGACCTGGAGGTGATGGGCCGTGTAGTCCTGGGCCGACTTGCTCGTGGCGGCCTTCTTCGCGGTCGTCACGGACCTCACTCCTCCTGTGGCACGGCGCCCACCGGCGCACGCCGGCGAACGAGTCTGTCCCCTGCAGGCTAGTGGTCCGCTCCGACAGCACCGTCGGACGCCACGCCCGAGAGTCCGGTCGGCGGGCGAAACTCGGTGGGGAACACTGCACCGTGTTTCACTGTTCTCCTGGATCGAGACACGAACGGACACATACGCAAAGGTTGATCACGTGAACGCTCTGCTGACCCCCACCCCGCTGAGTGCCGCGGACCGGTGCGACCGGTGTGGCGCACAGGCATACGTGCGGGCCACGCTGCATGGCGGTGGAGAGCTCTTCTTCTGCGCCCACCACGCTCGCAAGCACATCCCGGCTCTGCGTGAGCTCGCCCACATCCACGACGAGACCGACCGACTGTCGGCCACGCCGGAGTCGGCCGAGCTCGAGGGGCGTTGATCCACCTCGGGGTCGTCGCTCGCGCGGTGGCTCTCGTCGATCGCCCTTCCCGTCGATGAGCGAGGGAGTGGTCGTCGCGCTCTGCGCGATCCTCATGTTCGTGGGCATGATCGGCATCGTCGTGCCGATCCTCCCCGGACTGCTGCTCGTCCTTCTCTCCGTGTTGATCTGGGCGATCGCGACCGGCGGAACGACGGCATGGGTCGTCTTCGGGGCCGCCGCGGTCGTCTACGCCATCGGCGTTCTCGCGCAGTTCCTCATTCCCGGACGCCGGCTGAAGTCCCAGGGTGTCGGGATCGGCACGATGGTGGCCGCGATCGTCTGTGCGATCGTCGGGTTCTTCGTCATCCCTGTCGTCGGAGCCTTCGTGGGCTTCGTACTCGGCATCTTCGCCGTCGAGATGACGCGCAGCCGTGACCGGCAGCAGGCCTGGACGCGCACGAAGGCGGCGTTGCGAGCCATCGTGCACAGCATGGGGATCGAACTCACCACGGCCTTCGTCATCGCGGTGATCTTCACGATCGGCGTCCTGTCGACCTGAGCTGAGGCGCGAGGTCCGACCTGAGCGCTGCATCACGGGTGCGTCGGCCGCAGGCCAGGTGTCGAACATCACGCCGAATCGCATGTCCGCGCCCGCCTCGTGGGGCCGCCCTGGCGGGATGCGGGCGCTCGTCGACCGGCCCAGAACACGAGCTGTCCGAGAGCGGGAATCGGTCTAGAAACGACCCTCGTCGCGGCGCTGCTCCCAGCGCTGTTCCAGGCGGGACATGAAGGTGCCGGATCCGCTGTGCTTCTTGCGACTGCGAGGTGCGGACCGCTGCGTCTGACCGGTGTTGGGCACAGCCTTGAGAGGGGTGCGCCGCTCCGTCACGGCGTAGACGACCGCAGCGACCATGAGTGCGAAGCCGATGGCGCCGACGATGACCAGCTTCGTCGTGACTCCGAGGAGGATGACGCCCAGTCCGACGAGCACGCCCCCGATGCCGATGGCCAGCCTGCGCCGGTTGCGCGCCTGCCCCGGACCGCCTCGCATGGAGGTCGCGAATCGGGGGTCCTCCTCGATGAGGGCACGCTCCATCTGCTCGAGCAGCTGCTGCTCACGGTCACTGAGCGGCATATCGGACCTCCAGAACGAACACTCGTCACACGCTGTGGGACAACTCTAAGTCGTGTGTGAGTGCCGTGGGAAGTGTGCGTCCTCCGAAGTGAGCAGCGTCGCCGGTGTCACACTCCCCCGCCCGAATCGCGCGGCGGCCCGGTCGACCGCGCGGTCCGCATCCCGCCACCCGTGATCCGGCTCGTCGAGCAGTCCCTGAACGGGTGCCGACGCTGTCTCGACCACCGAGCTCAGACGCACTCCGACGAGCCGGATCCGCGCTCGTTGCAGGCCGAGGGCGTCGTAGAGGGCGAGGGCCGACCCGAAGATCTCCCGGCTCACGTCCGTGGGGTCCTTCAGCGTGCGGGATCGGGTGATGGTCGTGAAGTCGGCGAAGCGGACCTTGAGGGTCACGGTCCGCCCGCTCAGACCTGCGGCACGCATCCGGGACGCGACCTTGTCGCTGAGCCGCAACAGCTCCCGGCGGATGTAGTCGGGGTCGTCGACGTCGTAAGGGAAGGTCTCGTCGGCACCGACGCTCTTCTCCTCACGGACCGGCTCGACCCGCCGAGGGTCCCGGCCCCACGAGAGATCATGAAGGTGGCCACCGGCTGCCTCCCCGAGTGCCCGACGAAGGGTCGCGACCGGCGTGTGCGCGATGTCGGCCACGGTCCGCAGACCGAGACGCCGCAGAGCCTCCTCGGTGCGGTCTCCGACGCCCCAGAGTGCTCCGACGGGCAGTTGATGAAGGAAGGGAACCACATCCGCCGACGGCACCACGAGAAGTCCGTCGGGCTTGGCGAGACCTGAGGCCAGCTTGGCCACGAACTTCGACGGCGCCACACCGACCGAGCAGGTCACTCCCTGTTCATCGACGATCCTGGCTCGGATGAGCTCACCGATCTCGATCGGCGATCCGAGTAGCCTCCGGGCTCCCGAGACGTCGAGGAAGGCCTCGTCGAGCGAGAGCGGCTCGACCAGGGGGGTGATCGATGCGAACGTGGCCTGAACCGCCCGGGACACCTCGGCGTAACGCTCGTGTTCGGGAGGCAGGACGGTGGCCGTCGGGCAGAGGCGCAACGCCCGGGACATCGGCATGGCCGAGGTCACACCGGAGGCCCGGGCCTCGTAGGTCGCGCTCAGGACGACCCCACGGGTGCCGGACCCACCGACGATGACCGGGGTCCCGACGAGGTCGGGATGATCGAGCAACGAGACCGACGCATAGAAGGCGTCCATGTCGACGTGCAGGATCGTGCAACCGGTGTCGTCCGGCGGTCCGGACGAGACCTGCGCCGGAGCGGAGTACTGGCGTCTGCTCATCGGTGCCGATCAGTCTCGCCGGTCAGGATCGACGCCGGGCCACGATATGGGTCGCGGCTCCGAGCTGACCCAGCAGGGGGTGGTCGGGATGGGTTGCCGCGGCGGCCTCGAGCTCGAGCAGTGCCCTGCGGTCGGCCTCGGTATCGATGTATGCGGAGGGGACGAGGTCGGAGAAGATCCGGACCCCGTGAACGTCCTCGATGGCGAACCCTGCCGAGATGAGCAGGTCGGTGAGGGCCTCTGTGTCGAACCGTCGAGGCATCGGGTCGGCGTCGCCCCACCGGCCGTCGCGGCTGGTCAGGGCTCGCTGGGCCTGGGTGAACCGGCCCGCCAGGACGCGGTGGAGCACGGCCGCGAGGCGACCGGCTGTCACGAGTGAGAGGGCGCCACCGGGCGTGAGGATGGCTGCCATGGCCCGGATCGTCGCCGCGGGGTCGTCGACCATCTCGAGGGCGTCGTGACAGCAGATCAGGTCGATCGGCCGCCCTCCGACGAGGTCACTGACGGCTGCCGTGTCCGTGATCGTGTCGGCGTCCCCCTGGACCGCTGTGACACTGCCACCGCCACCACCGTCCTCGCCCAGGCCCTGCTCACTGGCCCTGCGCTGCAAGGAGGCGAGGGCATCGGGGCTCGGGTCGATGACGTGAACATGGTGTCCCGCGAGCGCGAGCGGAACCGCCAGGCCACCGGTTCCACCGCCGAGGTCGAGGATGACCAGCGGGCGGCCGAGCTCACGCTCTCGAGCTGCTGCGAGGGCGTGGACGGACTCCCAGATCGCAGCGGTCCGCAGGTTCGTCGCGGCTGGATGACCGGTCGGGCGGCTGCTCGGGAGGTCGGTCATGACGCCAACTCTAGTCGGCGACCGGTGCTGCACCACGAGGACGGAACTCATCGCCCGGAGCTCCCCGGGGACGCGTGCCAGATCTTGCGGGTCGGCCCGGCGGGAGCGGTCCACCGGCCGGTGTCTCCATCGGAGGCGGGCCATCGGGACCGGCTCGTTCCGGCCGGGGCGATATCCGCATACGGCGACTGACGGAAGCCGGAGGCGTGCACGAGGACCCGGCGACCCCTTCGATGTCCGCCCCGGATGTTCTCGTCCGCCTCGAGTGCCGCCATCAGGTCCGTCTCGGCGATCCTGCGCTCGACGGCCGGCATCCCGCCGTCCCGCCAGGCCTCCTCGAGCACGGAGAGCTCCCACGCGCCGGTGGCCCGCACCGAGACCCCGCGGTCACCGGTGCGCCGGACGACCCCACGCACGAGCAGCATCCAGGAATGGAAGACCACTTCGGCATAGGGTCCCTGCACGTCCTCGAAGAAGGTCGTGTCGGCAGGGCCCGTGCCGTCGTCGATGGTGAGGAACACGACCCGTCGGCCGGAGCGGATGGGAGGTGTCTGGGTCGCGACCTTGGTGCCGGCGAGCCACACGACCGAGCCACTGCGACACGAGAGCAGATCCGCAGCCCGGGTGACCCCGATGGCCCGGGTGAGCGGGCGGTAGAAGTCCATGACATGGGCACTCGCGTCGAGACCGAGGATCTCGAGCTCGGCCTGGACCCGTTCGACACCGGTGAGTTCCGGCAGTCCGTGAGCGACCAGCCGGGGAGCGTCGCCGAGGTCGAGACTGAGCTGAGTGCGTTCCCCGGACCCGCGACTGCGGCTGTGCCGGTCCAAAGCGGCGACGTGGAGCAGGAGGTCGCGCCGGGTGACCTGGCCACGACGCCCCACACCGCCAGCTCCGATCCCGTGGAGCCGGTCGAATGCGCCGACGGTGACCAGGCGCTCGACGACCGGCCTGCTCACTCCGGCGCGATGCCAGAAGTCGTCGAGATCGAGGAACGGGGCGGCCTCGGCGATGCGGGCGACCTCGGCCGCGCTGATCCCCTTGACATCGGTCAGGCTGAGCCTGATCCCCGGCCGGTGGACCCGATCCCCGTCCTCGCCACGGACCGGCTCGACGACGTAGTCCGCTCCGGAGGCGTTGACGTCGACCGGAAGGATCTCGATCCCGATTGTCCGGGCGTCGTCGAGGATCAGACGCTTCGGGTACATCCCGGGATCGTGGGTCAGGACCCCGGCCAGGAACGCTGCCGGATGATGCGTCTTGAGCCACGCCGAGTGGTAGGTGGGAAGGGCGAACGCTGCGGCGTGGGCCTTGCAGAAGCCGAAGGAGGCGAAGGACCGGAGCACCTCCCAGATCCGGTCGATCTCTTCGGAGGTGTAGCCCCGTGCCGCCGCGGCGGGGCGCCACCAGGCCTCGATCTCCACCTGTCCCGCCGGGGTACCCATGGCGCGCCGCACCTCGTCGGCCTGGGCGAGGCTCACCCCCGTCGTCACGGCGACGATATGGAGCACCTGCTCGTGGAAGACGACGACGCCTTCGGTCTCCTCCAGAGCCGGGACGAGGGATGGGTGCAGGTAGCGGACCGGCCGCCATCCGTGCCGGCTCTCCAGGTAGGGGGTGATCATGTCGGACTTGACCGGTCCCGGCCGGAAGAGCGAGATGTCGACGATGAGGTCCTCGAACCGGGTCGGACCGAGCTTGCCGATGAGCTCACGCTGACCTGGGCTCTCGATCTGGAAGCACCCCAGGGTGCGGGTGGTGCGGATCATGGCGAAGGTCTCCTCGTCGTCGAAGGGAACCTGGGCCTGGTCGTCGAGGTCGATCCGCTCCCCCGTCGTCCGCTCGATCTCACCGACGGCGTGCGCCATCGCCGACTGCATCCGGATGCCGAGGACGTCGAGCTTGAGCAGGCCGAGCGCCTCGACGTCGTCCTTGTCGAACTGGCTCATCGGGAAGCCGAGCAGACTGGGCTCGACCGGGGTGCGGTCGAGCAGTCCGGCACCGGACAGCACGATCCCGCACGGGTGCAGTGCGATGTGCCGGGGCAGCCCGTCCAGGCTCTCGACGAGATCGAAGAAGGTCTGCAGATGGGCCGCCCCGAACCCCCGGGACCGCAGTTCGGGAAGGTCCGCGATGGCCGCCCTGGCGTCCCTGGCCCGGATGTGGGGGAAGGACGTCGCGATCTCGTCGACGTCACGCGGCGCCATGCCGAGCGCGGCCCCGACGTCCCGGATCGCATGACGGACCCGATAGGTGTCCATCATCGAGACGCACGTGACCCTCGAGGCACCGAACCGCTCGATGACCGCTTCGTAGATCTCGGTCCGGCGCGCCGACTCGACATCGATGTCGATGTCCGGCAGCTCGGCGCGCAGTGGTGAGCAGAACCGCTCCATCAACAGGTCGTAGCGGATCGGGTCGACCCCGCTGATCCGGAGCAGGTAGTTGACGAGCGACCCTGCACCGGATCCTCTGGCCGCGACCCGGACGCCGCGGTCCCGGATCAGGTCGGTCACCTCGGCCACAGTGAGGAAGTACGTGGCGTACCCGAGGCGGGCGATGACGTCGAGCTCCTCGGCGAGCCGGTGCTGGACGCGGGCCCAGAGCGTCTCGTCGGCACCGGGGTACCGCTCGGCGACCGCTCCTCGGCAGCGGGCCTGGAGGACAGCCTGCGGGTCGGTCCCGGCGGGGATGCCGAGCACGCTCGCCTCGGGAAGGTGCACCGACCCGATGCCGAGGTCGCGCCGGATGTCGAGAGTGCACTCGGCCCCCAGGGCCACGGTGTCGTGGAGCAGCTGGGCGGCTCGGACCGGACTCACCGCGACGACCTCGGCGAGCCGGGCCATGGTCTCCGTCGACGCGAGATGAGCGGCATCGGTGGTCCGATCGAGGTGTCGGCGGTCGAGCACGACGAGTCGCCTGCTCGCATCGAGGACGTCGACGACCCTGGCCTGGTCGCGGTCCCGGTGCCGAACCGCCGCGCTGAGGATCGCCGGAGTGCCGGTCGCATCGGCCAGCGCGAGCATGCGGCGGGCATGCTCCCGGCACCCGGGAGTGCCCGGTGGCCCGTCGTGGCAGACGACCTCGACGACGACGGCTCCCGGAAGGCTCCGGCGCCAGCGGACCAGCCGGTCGTGCGCCTCGCGATCCCGGCGTGCCAGGACGGCTCGTCCCACGTCACTGTCCGCTCCGAGCAGGACGACGAGAGCATCCGCCTCCTGCCCCCAGGACCGGATCCGCTCCCGGGAGGTGACCGGCCGGCCCCGGTCCCCGCGGGACAGCGCGTCGGCGTGGGCCTCGCTCACCACACGGCACAGCGCTCGCCACCCTGCCGCGTGCGGGACACCCGAGACAACTCCGCGACCCAGGACCGTGACCCTCGGCAGCCGGGCATCGACGTAGGACCCGCCCCGGACCGGGGTCCGCTGTCGCGACATCGGACCTGACCAGGGATGAGGCGAATCCGCATGTGTCTGGTCCGCCTGGATCTGATCTACATGTGTCTGGTCCGCACGTGTCGGATGTGCACGTGTCTGGTCTGCAGGGACCGAATCCGCACAGGCCAGGTCGACACCGAGCACCGGGGCGATACCGGACCTCGCGGCGGCGGTCGCGAACCGGACCGCGCCGTACAGCCCGTCACGGTCGGTGAGTGCGAGCGTGTGCTGACCGTGGTGAGCCGCCCGCTCGACGAGATCTTCCGGCATCGAGGCGCCGTAGCGCATGGAGAAGCCCGAGGCGACGTGGAGATGAGCGAAGTCGAGGGTCATGGTCCGGCCTGTGTGATGAGGGGGGGTGGTGGGGCTGCGGTGAGGAGGGGGATGGGACTGCGGTGCGCGCTCGCTCAGCGGGTCAGGGAGTGGGCGACGAGCTCGAGGAACCGCTCGGCATCACGAAGGAGGTCGTCGGCCTCGCGAGCGCTGACCCGGCCGCGCCGGGAGGCGCAGCGGGCGAAGACGGCCGACCATTCGGCCAGCTCCGGGGCGAGAGCGGGGACGAGGTCCCAGACCGTGACCATCCCCCGGACCCGGGCGGAAGGACGGGAGCGGGCGGCGAGGACCGCCGCACCGGCCCGCAGGGCGGCGAGGTGGGCGATCTGGTAACGACGGTCGACGGTGGTCTCGTGCCGGGCGTCGATGAGGCTCTCCCGGGAGCGGTCGAGGAGGTCGAGGACGGCGGTGGCGGACATGGGTCTCTCCTTGGGTCGGTCTCGATGGCTTGTGAACCGTTGGGCGGTGACACCGGCCCGGTCGGTCGTGAGGACCTCAGTCGATGACGGCCAGCAGGTGCCAGGTGCCGTCGGTGTCGCAGGCGAGGTCGACCACCGATGTGCCACTGGCCATCCCCGCGCTCGCCTCGACCCGCCAGCAGCGTCGGACCGGCGCCTGCCCACCCCGCCACCACGGAGCCTGGTCGAGCCAGGTCGCGACGACGGACCGGACGGCGTAGTGCCGCCCGCGCCAGAGGAACGCCGACGGTGGGCCGTCGGCCGGCGACGACTCCCTCTGAGCCCCGGACTGGGTGGATCCGGACTGGGTGGATCCACCGGGACGGAGGTGAGCTGCCCGATCGGGATGGGCGATGATGGGTTCGGCGTATGAACGCATGGCGAGTCAGCCCCTGTCATGTGACGGTGAGAGACGATCGCGGGGAACGATCGCCGACGACGACTCCGGGCGGAGCCATCGGTGGTGCCCGCACATCGACTGCCCGGCGACTCGACCCCGCATCCGGACAGTGTTCGAACACCTGTTCGAACACTGTAGGCCATCACCATGCTCGGCCGTCAAGGGGTCGGATGGCCGATGGGGACGATCTCGTGACCGCACCGGAGGACACCGCTCGCCGGCCTCAGGGAATGGATCCGGCCTCAGGGAATGGATACGGACGGAGGCTCAGACCCCCGAGACCACCCGCAGCGTGTGGAGGCCCGGATCCGCCGCATACGCGATGCGGATTCCTGCGGACCGGGCCTGGGACAGCGCCTCCAGGATCTCCTCGGTGACCAGCTCCCCCGGAGCGAGGACCGGGATCCCCGGCGGATAGGGAGCCACGAGCTCTGCGCTCACCCGGCCCACGGCCGACGTCCGGGAGACCGTGTCACGGCCGGCGAAGAAGGCCTCCCGCGGGCTCAGGACCTGCACCGGCTCGATGCCGTACGAGACCGGCACGGCCACGGGGCGAGGCGCGCCCCGCCGCCTCTGCACCGAGGCGACCAGTGCGTCGGTCAGGGCACCGATGCTCCTCTCGTCGTCCGCCAGCGTCACGACAGCCACGACGAGGTCCCGCTCCACGCTCTCGACCGTGATGCCTCGGGCCGACAGATCGGCCTCCACGGCAAGGCCGTCTGCGCCGGTCCCGGCGAGGCCGACGGTCAGCTTGAGCGGATCGGTGCCCGGCCCGTCGAGGACGACACAGCCCTCGACCGCAGCCAGCCGCTCCCGGGCATTCCCGACAGCGGCCAGTGCCGTCCCGAGAAGGGCCTGGCCGTCCTTCGCCAGCAGGGCCCGGGATGCGTCGATGCTGGCGAGGATCGCACCCGACGGACTGGTCGTGGCCGTCGCCTCGACCCCGGCGTCCAGCCGAGCCGCATCGATCCGGCCACCGCGGGTCAGCACCATCGCACCCTGACTCCAGGCCGGCAGCGTCTTGTGCGCGCTGAGCACCATCGCGTCGGCGCCCGCCGCGAGCGCATGCGGCGGCAGACCGGGATGGAAGCCGAAGTGCGCGGCCCAGGCGGCGTCGACGACGAGCGGCACCCCTGCCTCGTGCGACACCAGCGCCAGCCGCGACACGTCACCGACGGTGCCGACGTATGACGGGTCGCCGACCAGAACGGCCCGGGTCCGCGGATGTCCGACGAGCGTCCGGCTCAGGTCCTGCGCATCGACCCCGAGCGGCAGACCCGTCCCGGGGTCGATCCGGGGGCGGACCCATACCGGCTGCAGTCCGGCCAGGACCAGACCGAGGAACATCGATCGGTGCAGGGTGCGACTGACGACGACGGTGTCCCCGTCTCCGCCGAGGGCCAGAGCGAGTGCCTGGTTGGCGTGCGTCGAGCCACCGCACGAGAAGCGGCACAGGTCAGCGCCCCAGAGCTCGGCCGCGAGCCGCTCCGCCCGCTCCAGCACCCCGCCCTCCAGGCGCATCGTGTCGAGCCCCGCATACAACGGCACATCACCGCCGACGACATCGCCGACCAGATCGCGGCGGTGCTTGTGGCCCGGGATGGTGAACGCGGTGGGCGGGCTCTCGGCGAAGCGCAGCCACGCGTCCAGCAGAGGCGCGTCGGCGCGCAGACCGCGCGGATCAGTCGGCACGAGCGCCCCAGAGCTCCGGCATCCCGAGGGTGTCGACGAGCACACGGGTGAACGCCCGCAGCTGGGCCAGATCGACCCACTCGTCATCGGAGTGCAGGCCACCGCCGGAGGGACCGCTCACCACCGTCGGACACACCCGCTGCCAGAGCGGCGCCTCGAGCCAGTACGGCGCGTCGAGCCCCCACCCGGTCCCGAGTCGTTCACCGAGCGCCTCCCCCCACCGCCGCGCGGGGCCGGCGGTGTCACAGCGCCACGGCTCTCGCTGGGCCAGGACCTCGATCGTCGTATCCCAGTCCGGCTCGAGCAGGGTGCGGATCTCCGTCACCACCTCGACGAGCGTCTCACCCGGTGCCACCCGTCGCTCGACGACACACTCCGCCGCGGCGGGGATGACGAAGGGCGACTCCCCTCCTCTGGCCACGGTAACCATGAGGTCTCCCCCAGCAGCACGCACGCGGGGGGCGTGCTCATCGACCGCCGCGATGAGTCGCCCGAGTCGGCTCACCGCGTTGGTCCCCAGATCCGGCTGTGAGCTGTGCGCCGCGCGGCCACCGATGCGCACCAGAACCACCGCGAACCCACGAACCGAGCGAGCGAGGGCCAGGTCCGTCGGCTCGGCGATGAGGCAGACATCGGGGCGGATGCCCAGTGCGGGCAGCGCGGCGATCACCGTCTCGCTCCCGAGGCCGGCGTCCTCCTCGTCGGCGACGAGAGCCAGAACCGGACGGACCACACCGAATTCGGCGGCGCGCTCCGCCGCCACGACGAGTGCCGCCACGCCGGCCTTCATGTCGGCGGCTCCCCGACCGAACATCCGGTCACCCACGACCCTTGCGGAGAAGGGCTCGACCATCGCCCCCGGCCCCACCGTGTCGAGGTGTCCGTTGAGGATGACCGTGGGCAGCCGCTCCGAGTCGGGTGGATAGGCGACCAGACTCGGCCGGTCGGCGTCCTCGTGCGGGGTGAGAACATGGGTCGTGAACCCGGCACGGTCGAGTCGGGACCTGAGGTGCTCGACGGCGGCCCTCTCTCCGGGGGCGCCGGTGACCAGACCGGGGTTCGTCGTGTCGAGGGAGACCAGGGCGGCTGCCAGGCGCGTCGCGTCCTCGCCGGCGTCGGAGCTGGGCACGATGGTCACGGCCACAGGGTAGCCAGACGACCTCCGGACCAGGCCGGGAGCGCACGGGTGCGGCTACAGTGACGCCGAGGCAGGCCCCGTGACGTCGAGCCCACCAGGAGGCGACCCAACCCAGGGCTGCCGCCGCTCCGGGCTCGGACGGCACTACCCCACTCGGAGGACAACATGAGCACGACCGACCCGCGAGCCGCTCGACTCGACCACCCGAGCGTTGCGGCAGTCCGGACGGCTCTCGCCGAGCACGCCCGGTTGGCCGGACGTCCGGAGCCCGAGGTCACCGTCCTTCCCGATGCGGTGCGCACGGCTCAGGCCGCAGCCGACGCGCTCGGCGTCACGGCCGCGCAGATCGCGAACTCGCTGATCTTCGTCGCGGTCCACGTCGACGGACGGCGCACCCCACTCCTCGTCCTCGCCAGTGGAGGTGCCCGCGTCGACACCGAGCTGCTCGCCCGACTCGCGGGCCTGGCCGCCCTCGAGCGCGCGGACGCCGACTACGTCCGCACCGAGACCGGGTTCGCCATCGGCGGAGTGGCGCCGGTGGCGCATCGCACGACCTCCGGCGAGCCGCTGCGGACGATCGTCGACATCGAGCTCGCGGACCACGAGGAGGTGTGGGCCGCCGCAGGCCACAGCCACACGGTGTTCCCGACGACCTACGCGGATCTGCTCGCCATCACCGGAGGGGAACCGCTGCAGGTTCGGTAGCGGCCGAGAGGATGTGGGACGGTCACAGCGAGAGGTTGCGGTAGACCTCGAGCGTCGCGGTGGAACGGTTCATCGTGATGAAGTGGATGCCGGGAGCACCCTCGGCGAGCATGCGCTCGGCGAGCTCGGTGGCGATCTGCACGCCGACCGCACGGACCGCGTCGGCGTCGTCGGCCACCGCGGTGAGCCGGTCGAGGACCGGCGCGGGCAGCGGGGTGCCCATAAGCTCGCTCATCCGGGCGATCTGGCGCAGGTTGGTGACCGGCATCAACCCGGGCGTGACGGGCAGGTCCCGTCGCTCGGCGACCCGGTCACGCAACCGCAGATATGCGTCCGCGTCGAACACCATCTGCGTGACGGCGAAGGTCGCACCGGCGTCGGCCTTGCGGACCAGCACCTCGACGTCGTGGTCGAGATCGGGGCTCTCCGGATGCACATCGGGAAAGGCCGCCACACCCACGGTGAAGTCACCGAGGGAACGCACGAGGGCCACCAGCTGGTCGGCGTGGTCGAGCCCGCCGGGATGGGCCACCCACTGCCCGCGTACATCGCCCGGCGGGTCCCCCCGCAGGGCGAGCACGTTGCGCACCCCGGCCGACGCATACTGACCGACGACCCGCCGGAGCGAGCCGACCGACGCTCCGACACACGTGAGGTGGGCCAGCGGCGTCAGCGTCGTCTCGCGGGAGATGCGCTCGGTGACCCGGACGGTCCGGTCCTGCGTCGAGCCGCCGGCTCCGTAGGTGACCGACACGAAGGCCGGTCGCACCGCCTCGAGGCGACGGATGGCCTGCCAGAGCGCGGCCTCGGACGCGTCGTCCTTGGGCGGGAAGAACTCGAAGGAGATCGAGGCCGGCGGTGCCGCCAGGTTCGCCGGGATCGACGCCGTGACATGCGTCGGGCGCTCCAGTCGCGACGGGAGACCAGTGGCCATGCCGCCCAAGGTAGCCGACGGTGCTCCCGTAGGCTGCCACCATCCACGATGAGGAAGGACCCATGAGCAGCGTCATCGCCCGTGTCCAGCGGCGCGCCGACGCCGAGATCGCCCGGCAGCGCGTCCTGCTCGCCGACCTCGGCCCGGACGTCGCCGATCTGCTCGACGTGTGCGAGTTCCTGCTGCAGGGTGGCAAGAGGCTGCGGGCGTCGTTCGTCGTGTGGGGTTACTGCTCGGTGGCCGGCGTGAGCGCCGACGACGCACCCGAGGGCGTCATCGACCTCGCGACGGCGATGGAGCTCTTCCAGGCGGGAGCGCTCATCCACGACGACGTCATGGACGGTTCCGACACCCGGCGCGGCGCTCCCGCCGCACATGTCCGCCTCGCGAACCGCCACCGTGAGCGGGGCTGGCTCGGGCCCGCCGACCGCACGGGCCTGGCCGGCGCGGTCCTGGCCGGCAACCTCTGCCTGGGTGCCGCCGAGGACCTCGTCTCGGGCGCGGAGTTGCCGGGCGACGCCGGGTCGGCCGCCCGCGCGATGTTCGCGACGATGCGGACCCAGCTGATGGCGGGCCAGTACCTCGACGTCGTCGAGTCGGTCAGGCCCTGGGACGACCTGCCCGGCTCCGAGCGGCTCCAGCGCGCCGATCGGGTGATCCGCTTCAAGAGCGCCAAGTACTCGGTCGAGCACCCCGTTCTCATCGGCGCGCTCGCTGCCGGCGCGGACGAGAACCGGATCGACGCCTTGTCCCGCTACGGACTGTCCATCGGCCGCGCGTTCCAGCTGCGCGACGACCTGCTCGGTGTCTTCGGCGACCCGGCGGTCACCGGCAAGCCGGCCGGCGACGACCTGCGTGAGGGCAAGCGCACCGTTCTCGTCGCCGCGGCGTTGGAGCGGCTCGACCCCGACGGCCGGGCACGTCTGCTCGCCGACCTGGGGCGGCCCGAACCGGAGGTCGTCGCCGCGCTCCAGAAGCAGATCGCCGACACGGGTGCGGTCGACTGGGTCGAGTCGCGAATCGCCGCGCTGGTCTCAGAGGCGGGCTCGGCTCTCGCGGACGCGGACCTCTCCGACGAGGGGTATGCGGCGCTCACCGACCTCGCCGACCAGGCCACCCGACGGGTCGCCTGAGGACCGGGGTCGGACCGAAGGAGAACGTCACCCCCGCTCTCAGCCGGTCACGGGCTCAGAGCGCCAGCTCCATCGCGCGACGTCGGATCTCGGTCTTGAACCCGGCGTGCAGGTTGTCGATCGGCGCTCCGGGTGCCGGGAGAGACGGGTCCGGGGTGAACAGCCAGACGAGGATCTCGAGATCGTCGAGGCCACCGTCGGCGAGCACCGTGAAGGTCCCCTTCAAGGAATGGAGAGGACCGTCCGGCCCCAGGAATGCCTCGGGGACGGCGACGGCGTTGTTCTCGCCGACCCGGGCCGCGAGGACGTCGCGGTCGTCGATCATCCTGCGGACCAGGGACATCGGGAGGCCCACCCGTTCTGCGACCTCGGGCACGGAGAGCCAGGACGGAACCAGGGTCATCAGCTCGGGACTGGCGTGGACGATGCCGGACGTAGTCACGCCACGAGGCTACGCGCCGACACCCGCACGTCCTTTCCACCGGTGCGGCGTGTGATGCGGTAGTTTCCTCACATACGTCACAATCGCCTCATCTGTCACATCCAATCCGCATCTCCATCTCCATCCGCATCCCTATCCGCATCCCTATTCGCCCGGCCGACCAGCCGGCCCGAGCACACACCGCCGACGCAGCTAAGAGCACCTCCACGGTTCCCATCGCCCGTCCCACCTCTCAGGAGCACGCATGGCGCCCCTCGTCGTCTCGACCCCTCCTCCGACCATGGCCCCGCTCGCCACGGTGCGACCGGCTCTCCCCGCTGCCGCCGACTGGGGCACCTACGTCGTCAAGCAGGGTGACAGCCTCTACACGATCGCGGGGCGCCATCACACGACGGTGGCCGCCCTCGTCGAGCGCAACAACCTGCCGAAGGGCGGGCGCCTCATCCATCCGGGGCAGAAGCTGGAGGTGCCCGGAGGGGCGGGCACAGGTTCCGCGTCGTCGTCGGCCAAGCCCGCCAAGCCGGCGAAGGCCACCACGGCGACCTACACCGTCCGCAGCGGCGACACCCTCATCGGCATCGCCGGGCGACACGGCACGACCGCCCGCGCAGTGGCCGCGCTGAACGGGATCAGCCTCTCCAAGCACATCCACCCCGGCCAGAAGCTCCGGGTCCCGACCTCGGGCAGCGCGGCGGCCAAGGCCGCCAGTTCCTCCACCACGGCTGCGGCCAAGTCCCCCTCGGCGCCGGCGACGAAGCCGAAGGCGACGACCACCGCATACACGGTGCGCAGCGGCGACACCCTCTCCGGGATCGCGAAGCGGCACGGCACGACCGCCCGGGCGATCGCCGCGCTGAACGGGATCAGCCTCTCCAAGCACATCCACCCCGGCCAGAAGCTCCGGATCCCGACGGCGGGCGCGGCGGCCGCCAAGGCCGCCAGCTCCACCAAGACCGCGAGCTCGGCCAAGCCCGCGGTTCCGCAGCCGGAGATGGCCACTCCGTTCAACTCCGGCGGCTACTCCGCGAAGCACTTCCCCTCGACGACCGTGGCCGCGGCCAAGAAGAACCACGCCCTGCTGGCGACCATGCCGGTCCCGACCCGCGAGCAGGCCAAGGCGATGGTGGCCGCGACGGCGAAGAAGCACGGAGTGGACCCGGCGCTGGCGCTCGCCATCAGCTACCAGGAGTCGGGCTGGAACCATCGCTCGGTCTCGGTCGCCAACGCGATCGGCGTCATGCAGGTCATCCCGTCGTCCGGCGACTGGGCCTCGTCGATGGTCGGGCGCGAGCTCAACCTCCTCGACCCCCAGGACAACGTGACCGCCGGAGTCGTGATCATCCGAGCGCTCCAGCGCGCCACGTCCGACGACGCCACGGCGATCGCCGGCTACTACCAGGGACTGTCCTCGGTTCGCAAGAACGGCATGTACAGCGACACGCGCGCCTACGTGCGCAACATCCAGGCGTTGCGCGCCAAGTTCGGCTGAGGGGCGGTCCGTGGCCGCGACCGGCTTCCGTAGGATCTCGAGCGTGTCCGTCTTCGCGCCCGATGATCTCGTCGACGGTCGCTACCGCATCGTGGGGCACATCGCCCGGGGCGGCATGGCCACCGTCTACGAGGCGCTGGACACCCGTCTGGACCGGCACGTCGCGCTCAAGGTCATGCACCCGGCGCTGGCCGCCGACGACACCTATGTCGCGCGCTTCGCTCGCGAAGCACGGTCCGCGGCGCGCCTGTCCCACCCCAACATCGTCGCGGTCCACGACCAGGGCGAGGACGACGGACGGATCTTCCTCGTCATGGAGCTGGTCCGGGGTCGCACGCTGCGTCAGGTCCTCGACGAGGACGGCGCGTTGTCGCCACGCGCCGCGCTCGACATCGCCGCACCTCTTGCAGACGCCCTCGCGGCCGCACACGCGGCGGGTCTGATCCACCGGGACATCAAGCCCGAGAACGTGATCATCCGCGAGGACGGTGTCGTCAAGGTCACCGACTTCGGCTTGGCGCGCGCCGTCACCTCCGAGACGGCGACCTCGGCCACCGACGCCCTCCTGGGAACTGTCTCGTACCTCGCCCCGGAGCAGGTCGAGAGCGGCCGGGTGGATGCCCGCAGCGACGTCTACGCCGCCGGCCTGGTCATCTTCGAGATGCTCACCGGGACCAAGGCCTTCACCGGCGACAACCCGATGTACGTCGCGTACCAGCACGTTCACGGAGGCGTCCCGGTGCCCTCGTCGCGGGCTCCGGAGGTCCCCGAGCCGCTTGACGCGCTGGTCGACCTGGCCACCTCACGGGAGCCGATGGAACGCCCGGCCGACGGGGCGGCACTCGGCCAGGCGATCCGGTCGGCGAGGGCGCGGCTCACCGAGGACCAGCTCGACGACCGTCCGACCGGACCCGCGGCCGCCGTCGCCTACGCGTCCTCCCCCACCCAGATCATGGCCCACCGGACCGCCGCACCCGACCCGGCGGGCCAACCCGACCCGGGCGCGACGCCGGTCGTGCCGCTCGTCGTCCGTCCGGGCGGCGAGGTCGTGCCGCGCGAACAGCTTCCGGACCATGCCCCCGAACCGGTCGGTTCCCACCGCCGCCGAGGTCTGGTGCTCGCCCTGGTCACCGCCGTACTGCTCGCCGCCGCGGGTGCCGGCGCGTGGTGGTTCCTCGTCGGCCCGGGCTCGCCGACCACGGTGCCGGTCGTCGCGGTGCTCGACTACGACGAGGCTGTCGCCACCCTGCGGACCGCCGAGCTCGGAGCGGTCCGCGAGGACGTCTACGACGAGACGATTCCGGTGGGTCAGGTGGTCTCGACCGACCCCCTGGCCGGCCGGGAGGTCCGCCGCGGCACGGACGTGGCGGTGCGCGTCTCCCTCGGCCCCGAGCGGTATGCGGTGCCCGCCCTCGTCGGAACACCCGCCGACGCAGCGGGTCAGGTGCTCGAGGAGACGATGCTCGCCCTGGGCGAGGTGACCGAGGCCTACTCCGAGGAGGTCGAGGCCGGCGTCGTCGTCTCCGTCGACCCGACGGAGGGCACCGAGCTGCGGCGCGGAGACCCTGTCGCCCTGGTCGTGAGCAAGGGCCGCGAGCCGATCCCGGTGCCCGCGCTCGCCGGCGAGAGTGTCGAGGACGCGACCTCGGCCGTCGAGGATGCCGGTCTGGTGATCTCCGTCGCCGAGGCGCGGTTCAGCGACTCCGTGGCGAGCGGCCGGGTCATCTCCCAGACGCCGGCGGAGGGCTCGCTCTTCCGGGGTGACACGGTCACCGTCGTCCCGTCCAAGGGCCCCGAGACAGTCGAGATGCCGAACCTCGTGGGCAAGCAGCTCCAGGAGGCCGAGGCCGAGCTCGAGGCCCTCGGTCTGCAGGTCGACGTCGAGCGTGCGCTCGGCGGCTTCTTCAACACGGTTCGCGCCCAGAGCGAGGAAGCCGGCACGCGCGTCCGCGTCGGGAGCACGGTGACGCTGACGATCGTCTGACCTCGTATCGTTCGGGGGTGCCCGTCCTCGCCTCTGCCTCTCGCACGCGGCTCGCCACCGTGCTGCTCGTCGCCGTCACGGCGATCTGGGGCTCGACCTTCTTCCTCATCAAGGATCTGGTCGAGACCATCCCCGCGACCGACTTCCTCGCCGTCCGGTTCACCATCGCCGCGCTCGCGATGACCATCGTGTTCCGCCGACAGCTACTCGCGCTGACCCGACGCGACGTGCAGGTGGGTCTGGGCCTCGGCGGCCTCTACGGCGTCGCGCAGATCCTCCAGACCATCGGCCTGGAGCACACCGACGCCTCGGTCTCGGGCTTCATCACCGGCACCTACGTCGTCCTCACGCCCATCCTCGGCGCGGTGATCTTCCGCGACCGGATCCCCGGAAGGGTCTGGGCGGCCGCGGTCCTGGCGATGACGGGCATCGCGGTGCTCTCGCTGCGAGGCATCGCTCTCGGTCTCGGTGAGACCGTGACCCTGGTGGCGGCAGCCGTCTACGCGCTCCACATCATCGGACTGGGCCGGTATGCGCGGGCCGAGACCGCGGTCGGCCTCGCCACCGTGCAGGCTCTGGCCGTCGCCGCGATCTGCGTCGTTGCGTCCCTGCCGGGCGGTGTCCAGACGCCGGACAGCGCCGGTGGCTGGGTGTCGGTCGTCTACATGGCTCTCGTCGCGGGTGCGTTCGCCCTCTGGGCGCAGACCTGGGCGCAGTCGCACCTGACCGCGGCCCGAGCGGCCATCGTCATGTCACTCGAGCCCGTCTTCGCCGCGTTCTTCGCCGTGCTCCTCGGAGGTGAGTCCGTGACGGCCCGGATGCTGCTCGGCGGATCGTTCGTGGTCGCCGCGATGTACCTCGTCGAGCTCGCCCCGCGTCGCCGGCCACAGGCGACCGCTGCGGAGGACCCCCCGGCCGAGATGCTCCATCACGAGGCGCCTTAGGGCGCCGCGAGCACCTCTCGCGCAGCCTCGATCGCGTGGTCCGTCGCCGCGTCGTCGACGTCGAGGTGCCAGACGCACCGCACCCGGCTGGCGCCGGACGCGTAGGTCCGCACCGATCGCTCGGCGAGCCCGGCGACGACGTCGGCCGGGCGTCGTCCGATCGCGCCGACATCGAGCATGACGATGTTGGTCTCCACCGCGACCGGGTCGACCACGTCGGGGGCGGCTTCGGCGACCGCCTCGGCGAACCGACGGGCCCGCTCGTGGTCGTCGGCGAGCCGTTCGAGGTGGTGGACCAGCGCATACCGGCCGGCCGCGGCGAGGATGCCGACCTGGCGCATCCCGCCGCCGTAGCGCTTGCGCCACACCCGCGCCTCCGCCATTGCCGCGGCGCTCCCGACGAGCACCGACCCGACGGGGGCGCCGAGGCCTTTGGAGAGGCAGACGCTCACGGTGTCGAACTCGTCACCATAGGCGGCGAGCGGGGTGCCGGTGGCGACGTGTGCGTTCCACAGCCGGGCTCCGTCGAGATGCATCGCCACCCCGATGTCGACGGTCTCATGGCGAAGTCGGCGGATGGCCTCGAGCGGCTGGACCGTCCCGCCGCCGAAGTTGTGGGTGTTCTCGACGACGACGAGGGCGGTCTCGACCTGGTACTGACCGCAGCCGACTGCGGCCAACCCCAAGGGAGCCTCGGGCTCGAGGCGGCCCCGCTCGCTGTGCCAGGTCCGGGACGTGATCCCGGAGAACGCCGCAGCCGCCCCGAGCTCGGCGCGCACGACGTGCGCGTCGGCGTCGGCGAGCAGCTCCTGGCCGGGAGCGACGTGCAGTCGCAGGCCCAGCTGGTTGGCCATGCTGCCCGTCGGGGTGAAGAGCGCCGCCTCGTGGCCGAGCAGGCCGGCGACCTCCTCCTCCAGCGCCCGCACGGTGGGGTCCTCGCCGAAGACGTCATCACCGACGGGGGCAGCCGCCATGGCGGCTCGCATGCCCTCGGTCGGGGCCGTCAGGGTGTCCGAGAGCAGGTCTGCGCGGTATGCGGTCACACGCGGCTCATGCGGGCGGGTTGCTCAACATCTCGGCGACGAGGAACGCGAGCTCGAGACTCTGCTGGTGGTTCAGCCGAGGGTCGCAGACCGATTCGTACCGCTTGCTCAGGTCGGCGTCGAGGATCTTCTCGGCGCCGCCGATGCACTCGGTGACGTCGTTGCCCGTGAGCTCGACATGCAACCCGCCGGGGACCGTGCCGAGGGCGGCGTGCACCTCGAAGAACCCTCTGACCTCGTCGACGACGTCCTCGAAGTCACGGGTCTTGAAGCCGGACGCGGACTCGAAGGTGTTGCCATGCATGGGATCGCAGATCCACGTCACCGTCGCGCCGGACCTGGTCACCCCGTCCACGATCGCCGGTAGGGCGTCGCGGACCTGCCCGGATCCCATCCGCGTGATGAACGTAAGCCGTCCGGGTTCACGGTCGGGGTCGACGAGGTCGATGATGCGCAGGATGTCGTCGACCTCGGCCTTCTGCGAGAGCTTGACCCCGATCGGGTTGCGCACCCGGGAGACGAAGTCGAGGTGAGCCCCGTCGAGCTGGCGCGTGCGCTCCCCCACCCAGATGAAGTGACCCGAGGTGTCGTAGAGGTCGCCGGTGCGGCTGTCCACCCGGCTCAGCGGGCGCTCGTAGTCGAGGACGAGGGCCTCGTGGGAGGAGAAGAACTCCGTCGTGCGCATGGCGTCGAACTCCGCACCGCAGGCGGCCATGAACTTCATCGCCTTGTCGATGTCGCGCGCCAGCCGCTCGTAACGCACGTTGGCGGCGTTCGCGACGAAGCCGCGGTTCCACTCGTGGACGTAGCGCAGGTCGGCGAAGCCGCCCTGGGTGAACGCTCGGACGAGGTTGAGGGTCGCGCTGCTCGCGTGGTACGCCCGCACGAGTCGGTGCGGGTCCGGCGTGCGGGCGCCCTCGGTGAACTCGAAGTCGTTGACCATGTCGCCGCGGTAGGCCGGCAGCGTCACGCCCTCGCGGGTCTCGCTCGTGCTCGACCGCGGTTTGGCGTACTGGCCGGCGAGCCGACCGACCTTGACCACGGGCACCGAGGCTCCGTAGGTCAGCACAGCGGCCATCTGCAGGATCGTCTTGATGCGGTCTCGGATGTTGTCCGCGGTCGCTGAGGCGAACGTCTCGGCGCAGTCGCCCCCCTGGAGGACGAACGCCTCACCCTGCGCGGCCGCGGCCATCCGGGTGCGCAGGACGTCGACCTCTCCGGCGAAGACGAGAGGCGGGTAGCTCGCGAGCGTCGCCACCGCCTCGGCTAGGGCGGCCGGGTCGGGCCACTCCGGCTGCTGGGCGGCCGGAGGTGACGGGGCGGCGGCCGCGGGGGCCGTCGGCGGGGAGACGGTCGGGGTGCTGCTCACCCGGACAAGGATAGTTCCCTCCTCAGGCGGGCCGGTCCGCGTTCGGATGCCGGTATGCGGGGGTCACCCAGGCGGGGGTGTGTCCAGGCCCCGAGCGATCGCGAAGCGGACGAGCTCGACGCGGTTGTGCATGTGCAGCTTGCCGAGGGTGTTCTGCACGTGGTTCTGCACGGTGCGGTGGGAGATGCCGAGATCGGTCGCGATCTCCTTGTACGACATTCCGGTGGCGACGAGCCGGAGCACCTCGACCTCCCGTTCGGTGAGCTCCGGCACCCGGTCACGGCCCGATCCGTCCGGCCCCTCCCGGTCGGCCCTGGCCTGCTCGTCGTCGGCGATCCGGGTGAACTCGCCGAGCACCATTCCGGCGAGACCGGGGGTGAAGACCGCCTCACCGCGCGCAGTGGCCCGCACCGCCTCGATGATCTCGGCAGGGCGGGCCGACTTCACGAGATAGCCGGTCGCACCCGCCTTGATGGCCGCGAGGACGTCGGCCGGCTCCCCGCTGGCGCTGAGGATGAGGATGCGAGTCTCGAGGTCACCGAGGGCGCGACACACCTCGTCACCCCGGAGCCCGGGCAGGTTGAGGTCGAGGACGAGCACGTCGGGTCTCGTCGCGTGCGCCCGGCGCACCGTCGCCGGCCCGTCGGCGGCCGTCGCCACGACGCGCAGGCCGGCGGCGACGAGGTCGCGCTCGAGGGCGGCGAGCCAGAGCGGGTGGTCGTCGGCGACCAGCACGGTCGTGGGTGCCGGGGGTTCGGCGCCGGTCGACGGGGAGGTCACGACGTCACTCTGTCACGGCGCGAGGGGACGTCGATGACGACCGTGCACCCGGCCCCGGGGCGGCTCCGCCAGCTCACGCTCCCGCCGAGGTCCTCGATGCGGCTGCGGATCGAGGCCGAGGCTCCGAGGCGGCCCTGGTTCTGTGCCTGGGCGAGGCGCCCTGGCTCCATGCCGACCCCGTTGTCGCGCACCGTGACCCGGACGGCGTCCCGGGTGCCCTCCACGAGGACCCATGCCTCGGCATCGGGTCCGGCGTGACGGGTGACGTTGTCGAGTGCCGCCTCGACCGCGCGCGCGACCTCGTCGGCGACCCGGGGTGTCACCTCGACCGGTACCGCCGGAGTGACCACGCTCACCCGGTGGGTCTCGAGCGGGAGGAGCCGGGCGCGCAGGTCGCGTCCCCCGGAGGCGAGCGGTGCCGGGTGAGAGGACGTGATGAGGTCCCGCAGCGACCTCTCCTGCTCGGCGGCCAGTCGGGCCAGTTCCGCGCTCTCGCCGCCGAGCTCGTTCCCCCGCCGGTTGATGTAGGCGAGGGCCTGCAGGACCCCGTCGTGAACGGCGCGGGAGAGCCGTTCACGCTCCTTGAGCCGTTCCTGCTCGGCCAGCACGGCCTCGAGCCGCTGCTGTCCCTCACGGGCCAGGTCGACGGCCAGACCGAACAGGCCGCCCAACAGGACGAGCAGCACGATGTTGTGCAGGGTCGTCGCTGTCGGCACGAACCCGACTGCGATCAGGTCGGCCACCCCGATGACGACGGCGGCCACCAGTCCTCCGCGGACGCCGAGGAGCACCGCAGCACCGAGCACGCTACCGGCCGGCCAGATACTTGGAATGGTCGCCACTCCGGCCGCGATGTTCTCCGGAGTGTCGACGAAGCGCGACGCGACGATGCCCGCGACGGCTATCGCGATCTCGAGCACCGTCGTCGTCACGGTGCGGCGACGGTAGAAGAGCATCGCCAGGCTCCACGCCATGAGGACCGCGATGATGACGAAGGCCAACCAGGGGCGGAGCATCTCCTCATGGCGGCGGTAGGCCAGCTGCCCCGCATACAGGGCTGCGATGGGTCGGAAGACGTCCAGGCCGGCCCAGGAGGCCACCGCGACAATCGGCTCCCGACGGCCGCTGCGGCCGGTGCGGTCAGCTCGCAGCGCGGTCCACATCGGGGCTCCCCTCGCCCCGCCGCGCACGCGGGGCGACGTGTCGGCCCCGCCCACGGTTCTTGATCCGGTCCTTCATCGTCGACGCGTACTCGTCGACGTACTCCTGGTCGGACAGGCGCATCAGCTCGTAGAGGATCTCGTCGGTCGCCGAGCGGAGGACGAACCGGTCCTCCTCCATTCCCTCGTAGCGCGAGAAGTCCAACGGCTGACCGATCCGGACACCCACCCGGGTGATCCGAGGCACGACCCGTCCGGTCGGCTGGGCCTCGTCCGTCCCGACCATGACGACAGGGATCACGGGAACCTTTGCCTCCAGGGCCAGGCGGGCCACACCGGTCCGCCCTCGGAACAGGCGGCCGTCCGGGGATCGGGTGCCCTCGGGGTAGATGCCGAGGAGTTCACCTCGCCCGAGGACCTTCAGGCCCGCCTTGAGCGCCGCGTTGCTCGCCTTGCCACCGGAGCGGTCGACGGGGAGCTGTCCCACGCCGCGCATGAACGTCGCGGTGAGCCAGCCTTTGAGGCCCCGTCCGGTGAAGTAGTCGGACTTGGCGAGGAACGTCACCCGCCGGTCCACGACGAGCGGCAGGAAGATCGAGTCACTGAAGGACAGATGGTTGCTCGCGAGGATCGCCGGGCCCTCGCGCGGGATGTTCTCCAGTCCCTCGACCCAGGGACGGAAGAACAACCGGAGCACCGGCCCGAGGGCGAAGCGCTTGAGGAACCAGTAGAGCACGTCCGCATGGTACGGCAGCCGGACTCGGACGGCAGCGGACCCGACGCGCGGCGACAGAGTCGGGGATTGCGGAAACCGCCCGGTTCAGCGTGGAATGATGCCGTGGTGAGCATTCCCGGCGCGACCCCCTTCCAGCACGACGGCGACTCCGGAGTCGGCGTCCTCCTCAGCCACGGCTTCACCGGCAGCACCGTCAGCATGCGGCCGTGGGCCGAGGACCTCGCCGCTGCAGGTCACTCGGTCTCCCTGCCGCTGCTCCCGGGCCACGGGACCACGTGGCAGGAGATGAACGGCACGACCTGGCAGGACTGGTACGCCGAGCTCAGCCGGGGTTTCGCCCGACTGACCGACCGGTGCCACCACGTCGTCGTAGCGGGACTGTCCATGGGCGGAGCACTCGTCACGCGGCTGGCGCAGGACCACCCCGACCGCATCAGCGGACTCGTGCTGGTGAACCCGGCGTTCAAGGTCGAGGACCCCCGGATGCGGGCACTTCCGCTGCTCCAACGCGTCCTGCCGTCCCTGCCCGGCATCGGCAACGACATCAAGAAGCCGGGTCAGGACGAGGGCTGCTACGACCGCATACCGCTCAAGGCGCTGTACTCCCAGACCCAGCTGTGGAGCGAGGTGGTGGGGGACCTGCCGCGGCTGACCCTGCCCGTCCTGCTCTTCCGGAGCCCGGAGGACCACATCGTCCCGGCGTCGAGCTCGGCGCTGTTCCTCGAGCGGGTCGGCAGCACGGATGTCCACGAGGAGCTGCTCGTGAACAGCTATCACGTCGCCACCATCGACAACGACGCACCGACGATCTTCGCCATGACCCGGCAGTTCATCGACCGGGTCTGCGAGGTGAATGCCGCGTCATGACGCCGGAGCAGCCCGAGCGCGACCTCGACAAGGAGTTCGAGGCTCTGATCGCGGGCTGGGACGCAACCGGTCCGATCGAGGATCCGGCGCCGCCCCCTCCCGCGCCATCGGGGCCGGCACCGCCCGAGCCCCCTGCAGCGGGTCCGCCCCCGGGTGTGAACATCTGGCGCGGGCCCACCGCGTGGGTGCCGCCCGAGGACACCCGAGGCGCCGACGCGACCCCCGAACCGGATGACGAGGAGGACGAGTTCCGTCCCGATCCGGTCGTGTTGCCCCCGCAGGAGGACCTGCACTTCTGGGGAATCATCGTCGGCCTGGTCGGCGGCGGTCTGCTTCTGCTCTATGTCGCGCTGACCGGTGCGTCGACGTCATCCTGGTGGTTCCTCGGAGCCGTCGGACTGTTCGTCGGTGGGTTCGCCCTACTCATCCTCCGGCAGCCGCGCGACCGCGACACGACCGATGACGGGACCCGGCTCTGAGCTGAGAAAGCGTGGTCGAGCGGTCACCTCAGCGCGACAGCGACCTGTCCACGAGAATTAGTGAGTTGCGCATCGGGTCGTAGGTCCGACGGCGCTCGTCGGGCAGGTCGGAGGCCGAACCCCGATCGAACCCGTGCTCGATGAACCAGTGCGGCGTCTGAGTGGTCAGAGCGAAGAGTCGGCTCACACCCAACCCTCGGGCGGTGACCCGGGCACGGCGGAGGAGGACGGCCGCGAGGTCACGCCCCCGGTAGTCGGGATGGACTGCGACGCAGGCCAGCTCGGCCGAGCCCTCTGACGGGAACGGGACCAGTGAGGCACAGGCGATGACGGTTCCGTCGCGGACGATGACCGAGAAGGTGTCGATATCGAGCTCGAGCTGTTCGCGGCTCCGAGGCACGAGAGTGCCGGCGCCTTCCAGCGGCGCGATCAAGGACATGATCCCGGCGACGTCGTCGATGGTCGCCTGCCGAGTGGACTCATAGTCGTCGTCGGCCGAGATCATCAGGCCGCAGCCGTCACGGGTGTAGAGCTCGCGCAGGAGCGGGCTGGCTCCCTCGGCCCCGATGAGGTGCACCCGGCGGACGCCCGCACGACACGCGGAGAGCGCAGCGCGCACGCAGTTGCGGTCCTCCGGTGAGAGCGTCCGCTCCCGAAGCTCGGTGACGAGCATCGTCTCGGCGGCGCTCAGGGGCAGCTGGCCGGCGTCTCCGGCGTCGAGGGCGATCCGCCAGGTGCCCGGCTCCGACTCGATGACGAAGATCAGCTTGTCCGCGCCGAGCCCCGTCGCTACCGCCTCGGCGACCTCGGCGTTACGGAGGTTGAAGGTCTCGCCGGTCGGCGAGTAGCCGATCGGGGAGATCAGGACGATCCGATCGGTGGACAGCTGATCACGGATCTCGGACACCGCGACACTGCGGACGAGACCGGTGAGCGCGTGGTCGACACCGTCCCGGACACCCACCGGACGGGCGGTCACCCAGTTGCCGCCGACGACCTTGAGTCGGGAGCCCGCCATGGGCGTATTGCCGAGGCTCGCACTCAGTCGTGCCTCGATGTCCATGCGCAGCGAGCCGACGGCCGCTTTGACCGCCTCCATCGTCGGTCCGTCGGTCACCCTGAGGTCTCCGGCGAACCGGGACCGGATACCCCTGACCTCGAGCTCGGCCTCGATCTGGGGGCGCACCCCGTGCACCAGCACGATGCGGACGCCGAGGCTGGACAGGAGCGCGATGTCGCCCAACAGCCGGTCGGTATCCCCTCGCAGGCAGATCTCTCCGGGGAAGGCGATGACGAAGGTCTTGCCGTTGTGCGTGTGGATGTAGGGAGCCGCGCTGCGGAGGGCGTGGACGAAGTGCTCGCCCGTGACGTCCGGAGGGGTGCCGCGTTCGGGCGCGTCGGGCTGCTCCTCGTTCACGAGGGCCAGCGTAGTCAGCCCGCGCGACCGTGGGCACGGGCGTCGACGGCGAGGCCGAACCTGACGACCCGGAAGGCGGCCGATACGGATCAGAGGAGGATGTCGACCCAGACGGGCCGGTGGTCGCTCGCTCGGAGCAGCTCCTCCTCGTCGAGGTCGAGCGGGCAGTGCGGGAGAACCTCGATGTCCGGTGACGCGAGGATCACGTCGAGGACCGCCCGGGGACGTCGGACGGGGTACGTCGGCGCATCGGGTGAGACGAGACACAGCCGGGACTCGAGCAGCTGACTGGCACTCCCCGACCGGTGCTCGTTCAGGTCCCCGGCGAGCACGATGCGATGCGGCCCTCCGGCCGTTGCGACGACATCGTCGATGATCGTGCGGGTGTGGACGTGACGCTCTCCCGCGTTCAGGCTCAGATGCACGCTCGACACGGTCAGTGCAGCCAGGTCCGGCCGTCCGGTCGGGCGGACCCGGACCACCGCATACCCTCTGGATCGGGTGAACAGGGCCACGGTGAGCCGGCTGTGGCGAGCCTCGACCGGACTGACCCGGTCACCGGTGAAGACCGTGGTGCCGCCGCCGCCCCGGTGCCCACCCGGCCAGGACATGCCGCACTCCTCGGCGAACCGGCGAACCCGCCAGCCGCTGACCGGATGCCTCGGAACCTCCTGGAGGCAGAGCACATCGGGCGCGATCGCGCGCACCACCCGTGACGCAGCACGGCGGTCGTCGAGGAAGTCGCGAGTGTTGTAGCCGGCGACCCGTAGCCGAGTCCGACCGGTGTGGTCACCGGCGGGATCGACCGTCACGGGTCGACGCTGGCCCTGGCGAGGTCGGCGGCGCCGATCAGGCCGGCGTCGTTGCCCAGACTCGCTGCGACGATCCCCGCCTCCGGCCGATAGCCGCGTCCGGTGAGAGTGCGCGCGAACGCGGTCCTGGCGGGATCGAGGAGGAGCTCACCCGCGGCGCTCACACCGCCACCGACGACGAACATGCCCGGATCGAGGGCCGCGGCGAGGTTGGCCATCCCCACCCCGAGCCAGGTGCCGATCTCGGAGAGGAGCTCGACCGCCATCATGTCGCCCTCCCGGGCGGCCTCGGTAATCAGCGGCCCGGTGAGGTTGGCGGCGTCGCCGTCGATGCGGGCGAGCATGTCCATGGCGATCGGGCTGCGGGCGGCCACGAGGGCTCGCGCCTCCCGGACGAGTGCGTTGCCGGAGGCGTACTGCTCCCAGCAGCCACGGTTCCCACACTCGCAGCGGTGCCCTTCGGGCACGACCTGCATGTGACCGAACTCGCCGGCGATGCCGTGCTTGCCGCGGATCACCTCGCCGTTCCACAGCAGACCCCCGCCGATCCCGGTCCCGAGGGTGATCATCACCAGGTGTGTCTCGCCCCGCGCGGCACCGAAGCGCCACTCCGCCCACGCAGCGGCGTTCGCATCGTTGTCGATGAAGACCGGCTTGGTCAACCGGGCGGCCAGGCGGTCGCGGAGCGGCTCGTCACGCCACGACAGGTGCGGAGCGAAGGCGACCGTCGCCCGGTCGGCGGCCACGAACCCGGCGGCACCGATCCCGATCGCGGTGACCCGCTCCATCGCCAACCCCGACATCAGCTCGCCCACCACCCCGACGATGACGTCCTCGACGACGGCGGGCGACGTGGACCGGTGCGGCGTGTCGCGACGCAGCCGTCGGGTGATGAGTCCTCGGTCATCGACGAGTCCGCCGGCGACCTTGGTGCCGCCGATGTCGATGCCGATGGCCAGCGGCGCGAGCTCATCCGGCTCGCTCCCGCCCGCTGCGCTGTCGTCCACCGGCTCGGCACTCCCACTCACGACAACCGAGGGTACCGATTCGGCACCGGCCGCATCGGGTCCGCGGGACCGCGTCCCTCACCGGGGGCGGTGGACGGCGGGGGCCCTCACTCCCCATCGAGGTCGTCGACCGGGATGTCCTGACGCGCTGGCGGGTCCTCGGACTCGCTCCGTGCGGACTGCAGGTCCGCGGCCAGGGTCCGTAGGGTCACCTCGGCCTGGTGGGCGAGGTCGGCGAGGGCGACGACGGCCGCGGGACTGACCGAGTGGAGCGTCGTCATCAGCCGGCACAGGGGGCAGATCTCGCACGTGTCGATGGGCCGCTGGTGATGACCGGAGGGGGCATCGTCCGGATCCTCGGGTCCCGGTCTGCCCGAACGGGCGCGCAACGCCTCGGCGAGGGCCGCGATCTCCTCGGCGACCGAGCCCGGGCGGTCCTCCCCGGTCATGCGATCACCCGGTCGTCGCGCGCGAACGTGACGACGAGTCGTCCGTCACGCACGCCCGCTCCGTCGACGGTCAAGGGGGCCAGGGCCGCGGGGAGCGTCACGACACGGTGCTGTCCGGCGACGTCGATCAGAAGGTCGTCGCCGCGCCGTCCCAGGGAGACGTCGGCGGCGGCCACGAAGGGGACGAGCACGGAGAGGGTGTACCCCTGGGCGGTCTCGGTCACCGTGAGCGGTGCCGTCGACGCGGCGCCGACCGGACGGTCCCTCGTCAGCCGCACCTCCGCACACGAGATGGCCAGTCGGGCCAGGGCGTCGGGGCCGATGGGTTCCTCCGGCAGGTACGGCATGGCGACGATGGGTATGCCGGTGAAGGATCGGTGCACTTCCTCCAGACCCTCGGCCTGGGCGCGGTTCCAGCCGGAGAGCCAGTCGGGACCCGTGGGGAAGATCCGGTTGACGTGCACCGCGTCCACGGTGAAGCCGAACAGCGAGAGCGATGTCCACGTCCGTCGCGCCTCGGCGGTCACGACCTTCTCAGGGGTCGTCACGAGCCGGATCGTCGAGCCGGGGGCCCGAAGGACCCCCTTGAGGTCGGTCATCTGGTCGTGCCAGCGCGTGATCGCCTCGAGGACCGCCGGACCGGGCATCGGCACACCCAAGGCCGCCGCCGCCGCGGGACGCCACGTCGAACCCTGGGGAAGCCACCGACGCAGATGCCAGGACAGCGAGTCGGGCAGCGCGAGGAGGCGAAGGGTCTCGGCCGTCGGCGCACAGTCGACGATGACGACGTCCCACTCATCGGCCCGGACCCGCTCCCGCAGGGTGACGAGGGCTGCGATCTCGTCGGCCCCCGGAAGGCTGGTCAGCTCTTCGGCCACGGCGGGGTCGATCCCGACATCGCCGAGCAGACCCAGCAGGTAGTCCTGGACCACCCGCCAGGCGTCGGAGAGGCCGTGTGCCGCGCTGACGTGCTCCGCCGTGAGGCGCTCCTCGACGAGCACGGGTCCTGAGTGCAGGTCGACCGCAAGCGCATCCCCGAGGGAGTGGGCCCCGTCGGTGGACATCACCAGGGTGCGTGCCCCCTCTCGCGCTGCGTCGATGCCGAGCGCGGCCGCCGTCGTCGTCTTGCCGACCCCGCCCTTGCCCGTGCAGACGAGCACGCGCGGCAGCCCCTCAGGCCTGGCCACGGGTGCGGGTCCTCGCCTCGACATAGGTGCGCAGCTGCTCGACGAAGGCGGTCACCAACGAGCGCTCGACCCGGCGTTTGAGGAGCCCCAGAACGGGGACGGTGACGTCGAGGGAGAGCGAGTGGGTGAGCTCGGTCGACCTGCCTTCGTCCCGGGATCGCAGGTCGAATCGGCCGTCCAGTGCACTGAGCAGCTCGGAGCTGACGAGGGCGTACGTCACGGCACCGGTCCCGTCCTCGTTCACGTCCCAGTCGTAGTCCACCGTGTAGGTGTCTTTCAGCGGCCCACCGGTCACCGTGAACTCCACGTTGTCGGGCCAGCCGTCACCCTCATAGCTGCGGACGGTCACGGCTGCCGTGGCGTGCGCCCACCGGGGGTACTTCTCCACGTCGGCGATGGCGTCGAGGACGAAGCCGGGCGGTGCCGAGATCTCGACGGTCGCGCTCGTGCCGGGGGGCAATGCCATAGTGCTCAAGGCTAATCCACCCCCGCCACTAGGGTTGACCGGTGACCGAGGCACCCCGACCCAGCGCAACGCCGGTCCGGCTCGCCCTGGTCGTGGGGCTCGGTTGGGTCCTGACCCTGACGGCGATGCAGTGGAGCGTCGTCCGCTTCCGGGTGCTCATCGTGGTCGTCCTCACCTGTGCGGCGGTCGCCCTATGGACCTGGCTCGGCCGCGGCGCGCGCCCGGTCCTCGAGCCGTGGACGGTGCTCGTCGTGGGGGTGGGCACGGCCCTGGCGACCGTGGTCGTGCCCGTCTTCACCTACGTCCCCGATCCGCACCGAGCGTGGATCCTCGGCCTGCACGCCGTGGCCGCGGTGACCGTGACGACCCTGCTGCTGTCCTCGGCACTCTCACGCCGCCTCCGTGGACCTCGACCGGCGGCCGTCGCCGTCCTGCTCGTCGCAGCGTTCCATGCGGCCATCGCCGCGCTCACGATCGTGTTCTCTCCCGCGCCGAGGATCGACGTCTGGGTCGTGCTGCAGCAGGCGGCGGACGCGATCGGGCGCGGTGAGAACATCTACGGTCGGTCCTGGGTCGGATCGCCGGGCGTCGACGACGCCTTCACCTATCTGCCGTGGACCGCCCTTCTGCTGGCGCCCGGACGGTGGGTGGCCGGCGACATCCGGTGGTCCCTGTTGGTCTGGAGCCTGCTCGGGGCGGTCGGACTCTGGCTGCTCTGCGAGCGACGGGCCTGGCCCGCCGCTGCCGGCGGGCTGCTCATCCTCCTCTCCCCCGGGATCGTGACCCAGGTGGATCAGGCCTGGACCGAGCCGCTGTTGTTGACCCTCGTCATCTGGTGGGCCGTGCTCGTCCGGCGCGGGCATCCGTGGTGGGCGGTCATCCCCCTCGCGTTCGCGGTGGCGTCGAAGCAGCACATCGCCCTGATCCTCCCGGTGCTCCTCATGTGGCGTGGCTTCGGCCCAGCGCGAGCCGTCACAACCGCGGCGCTCGGGGGCCTGTTGGTGACGCCCTGGCTGGTCGCGGACGCCGGAGCCTTCGTGCACGACACGGTTCTCCTTCTCATCGACTTCCACCCGATCCGGTTCTCGAACACGCTCTATCTCCTGGCGGTCAACGTCGTCGGCGTCACTCCGCCGTTCTGGCTCACCGGTCTCGTCGTCCTGGCGGCGATCGTCGCGGCCGGCCTCGTGGTCCGCCGGCCGGGAACCGGGCTGGCCGTCGTGCTGCGCGCCTCGGCCGTTGTCCTGCTCACGGCGAACCTCGTGAACAAGCAGGCGTTCTACAACCAGTTCTGGCTGGTGGCGGGTTTGGTGGCGGTCTCGATGGTCATGGAGACGGCGGCGCGGCCGCCGCCCGACGGTCCAGAGCCAGCGCCCACTCGCGGTCGAGCCACTCCGACGACAGACCGAGTTGCGTGAGGAGCCACATCGTGCGCTCCTCGTCGCCGCGGGGGCGTGCGACGGCTCCGGTCGGGCCCGCGACGCCGGGTCCGTCCCCGGCGACCACTGCCACCAGGCGGTCGCGGCCGACGGCATCCATGAGAACCTCGACCCCGAGGCGCGCGGCGACGTAGGCGGGAGCCCGTGCCAACGGATCCTCAAACTCCGTGGGGCCGGGAACCGAACCTCGCCACCGCCCGAATTCTCGCAGCTCCCGCAGACGACGCAGCTCCGCAGGCTGCTCGGATCGCCCGTCCTCCACCTGTGAATAGGCGATATGGACGGCCAGCCCCTCCTGGAACCACACGGGAACGGGGGCCGAGCCTGTGGCGCGCATGGCGACGTGGACGAGCTCGTGGCGCATGAGCACGTCGAGTCCCACCTCGCTCAGCGCGGCGACGACCGCGCTGTCCACGAGCATCCGGTCGGCAGGAGCCGGACGTCCGTCGCTGACGGCGCCTTCGACCCGGGCGCCCGTGCCGGGGTCGAAGGCGGAGGTCGAGACGACGATCACGGCGGCACCGTGCCAGGACGGCCAGACCTCCAGAACAGCGGGCAGCGACCGCTCACATGCCTCGTGGACCGCGGTGACCGCCGCGGAGAGCGACGGGGGGCCGAGGACGCGACACCGCGAGGATGTCACGGCCACGGGATCCTCGACACCCCACGGAAGACGGACCGGTGAGAGCCGGGTCCAGCCGTCCGGCTCCCGCCGGAGGGTCACGACGTCGACCGCCGTGCGATCGTCGGTATCGACACCGGGGATCCGCCAGGTGACGCGGACCGGCACCCGGGCTTCCTCCCCGACGTCGACCGCGAGCGTGCCGGGCGTCACCGTGGAGTCCACCTGGACCTCGGAGGCGCGCACCGGAAGTCGCGGGTCGGCCGGGCTGCTCATCCCCTGCACGGCCTCCACCAGGGCGGGATCGCGAGGCTCTCGGGATGCGCTCGGAGCCGCGATGTCGCACGCACCGAGAAGGGTGGCGACGACAGCGATCAACACCACGACCACCGCCACCGACTGCTCGACCGATCGCGTCGGGAACGAGGGGTATGCCGGCACCCGACGAGTGTCGCACCACCGGCGGCGTGCGACCTCGCCGAGCCGGATCTCTCCTCCCGCGTCGAGGTCGGCGTCCGTGCTCCGGCACCTGCCGGAGGAGGACCGTCTCAGGCCGAGCGGGCACCGCTCGGCCGCGACCGGTCCATCCGACCGTCCTCCCCCGCCGATCGGGCCTGCACGAGCCATTCGGGAAGGTGGGGCTCGGCGTAGGCCGACCGTGCCTCGGCGGCATCGACCACACCTGCGTCGACCAGGAGGTCGACGGCCGCCTGCTCGGCCGCGTCGAGGCGCAGCCGCACCGGACCGAGCAGAGCGACCATGCAGCCGGCGCAGCCGTGTCCGGCCACCGGGCAGCTGTCGCAGTCGATCCGTGCTGCGGTCGCACCGGGTCGGGGGCGGGCCGCGGGGAACCGCCCCGGGGGTGGAGCCGACGCCGGTTGTGCATGAACCCGGTCTCGCTCGTGGAAGTGAGTCATGGGCTGTGCCTCCTTACCGTGTGGACGGTCCATGCTCCGGCGAGGGTCGCGGACCGCTGTCTGGGTACGGGAACAACGGTAGAGAGAGCCACTGACAGTGCTGCTCCCACAGCGTCGGTACCGCTCCCACAGAGTGTCTGCCGAGGGTTGTCGGTCGGCATCCCTAACGTGTGCGGCATGCGGAAGCCGGTGCAGAGCACGCTCGACCTCGACGGTGCCGCGGGTCCGGGTTCAGCGCTCGGCACGTCGTTGGCCTCGGTCACCTTCGTGGTCGTCGACCTCGAGACGACGGGGGGACCGCCGAGCGAGGCCGGCATCACCGAGATCGGTGCGGTCGCCGTGAGGGGTGGTGAGGTCGTCGGTGAGTTCCAGACCCTGGTGAACCCCGGGCACCCTGTGCCCGCATTCATCACCGCCCTCACCGGCATCTCGTCCGCGATGGTCGCGGGGGCTCCTCGGCTCGCCGTCGCGCTGCCCGCGTTCTTGGACTTCGTCCGGGCGCAGGGCCCCGTGACCGCGTGGGTCGCGCACAACGCCTCCTACGACATGTCGTTCCTACGAGCCGGCTGCGCGCTCCTCGAGATGCACTTCCCGGATCACCCGGTCGTGGACACGGTTCACCTCGCCCGTCAGCTGTTCGGGCGGGACGAAGTGCGCAACCACCGTCTGGCGACGCTCGCCGCGCATGTGGGTTCGCGCACCCTGCCCGACCACCGCGCACTACACGACGCGCGAGCCACCGTGGACGTGCTGCATGCTCTCATCGCCCGAGTCGGCAACCTCGGTGTCTCGACCCTGGAGGAGCTACGCGGATACAGCCGCCGCGTTCCAACGGACGTGCGCCGCAAACGGACGCTGGCGGACGGCCTCCCGAGCGCTCCCGGGGCCTATGTGTTCCGGGACGCCGAGGGTTCGGCTCTCTACGTCGGCACGTCCCGGGACATCCGCCGACGGGTGACCACGTACTTCACGGCCGGAGAGCGCCGTGCGCGGATGGCGCAGATGGTTCGGCTCGCTGCGTCCGTCACGCCGGTCGTGTGCGCCACCGACCTCGAGGCCCGGGTCCGCGAGGTGCGGCTCATCGCCTCCGAGCACCCGCGCTACAACCGTCGCTCGACCCGCGCCAACGCCCTGACCTGGCTGAAGCTGACCCAGGAGCACTTCCCGAGGCTGTCCGTCGTCTCCACCGTGCGCGGAGACGCGGCCGACTACCTCGGTCCGTTCCGGAGTCGCCGCCGAGCGATGGAGGCGATGGAGGCACTGCATACCGCGTTCCGGCTCCGGCAGTGCACCCAGTCACTGCCCTCCGCCCCACGTCGGCCGACCGCATGCGTCCTGCTCGAGCTCGGCTCGTGCGGTGCCCCCTGCACCGGCGCCCAGAGCAAGGAGGACTACGCGCGGATCGTCCTGTCGGCCCGCGAGGCGATCCGCGCGGACCCTGCCGCGGTGGTCGATCCGCTGCGCGCGCGCATGCGCGAACTCGCACATGAGGAGCGCTTCGAGGAGGCGGGGGTGGTCCGCGACCGGCTGAGCGCGTTCGTCGGAGGCGCCACCCGGATACAGCGCCTCGGACCCCTGGCGAGCAGTCCTCAGATCGTCGCAGCCGCGCGGCACTCGGCCGGCGGCTGGGAGCTCTTCTGCATCCGTCACGGCCGTTTGGCGGGGTCGAGCGTGGCTCCCCGGGGTGCGGACCCCATGCCGTTCGTCGCGGCGCTCGTCGCCAGCGCGGAGCACGTGCCGGCTCCCGTCGGCCCGGCACCGGCGGCGATCGTGGAGGAGACCGAGATCCTGGCCCGCTGGCTGGAGTCTCCGGGAGTCCGGCTCGTCGAGGTCACCGGCGACTGGTCCTGTCCGGTGCGCGGCGCGGCCGCGTACGACGACCTCCGGGCGGGCTAGGCGGTCGCGTTCCCACTACGCTTGACCCGTGATCAGCGCCATCGTCCTCATCCACGCCGACGTCGACAAGATCCCCGAGGTCGCGACATCGCTCGTCGAGATCGAGGGCGTGAGCGAGGTGTACTCCGTCGCTGGGTCGGTCGACCTCATCGCCATGGTCAAGGTCCGCGAACACGAGCACCTCGCCGACGTCATCGCCGATCGGATCGGCAAGGTGCCAGGCGTCACGGCCACCGACACCCACATCGCCTTCCGCACCTACTCCAGCAGTGATCTGGGTGCAGCCTTCAGTCTCGGCGTCGAGTAGCCGCCACCCACCTGTCGAGGACCGCCGCGGCGGATCCGGAGTCGACCGCCGCCGTGGCCTGGGCCAACCCCTGCGAGACCGCCTCGTCCACGGCGACGCCAGAGTCGATCATCGGCAGCGCCAGCGCGACGGCGGCGTTGATCAGCACGGCATCCCTCGGCGCTCCTCGCTCACCGGCGAGCACCTGACGCACCACCGTCGCGTTGAACTCGGCGTCGCCGCCGCGCAGGTCCTCCAGGGGGGCGCGCGCAATGCCGTGGTGGGCAGGGTCGAGGGTATGCGTCGTGACCTCGCCGTTTCTGGCGAGCCAGACCGAGGTGGTCGTGGAGAGGGTGACCTCGTCGAGTCCGTCGTCGCCACGTGTAACGATCGCGGTTCGCCCTCGAGCCGCGAAGACGCCCGCGATGAGCGGGGCGGCCGAAGGGTCGGCGACGCCCAGGGCCGCATAGGTGGGCTGGCCAGGGTTCGTCAGGGGCCCCAGGATGTTGAAGGCGGTACCGATGCCGAGCTCGCGGCGAGCGACGGCAGCGTGCCGCATGCTCGGGTGGAAGGCCTGGGCGAAGCAGAAGGTGATGCCGGCCTCGGACGCGATCCGGGCCACGCGCTCGGGAGCGATGGTGAGGTCGACTCCGAGTGCCTCGAGGACGTCGGCCGACCCGGTCGACGACGAGGCGGCCCGGTTGCCGTGCTTGACGACGGTCATGCCGGCACCGGCGGCTACGAGGGAGGCCATCGTCGAGATGTTCACCGAGTGATGCCGGTCGCCGCCCGTCCCGACGATGTCGACAGTGGTCCCGGGAACGGAGATCCGGTGGGCGTGCTCGAGCATCTCGTCGGCCAGGCCGGTGAGCTCGCCGGTGGTCAGGCCCTTCGCCGTGAGGGCCACGAGGAACCCGGCGAGCTGCACCGGCGTGGCCTCGCCGCGCATCACTTCGCCCATGGCCCACCTGGTGTGCTCGGCCGGGAGGTCCTGGCCACGCAGGAGTGCGGTCAGGAGGTCGGGCCAGGTCGGCGCGTCGCTCGACGGTGTCGTCACCGGGGTTCGCGCGCGAGCTCGGCGACCGCCGAGGCCAGGGCGATGGGGTCGATCGGATGCGGGACGGCCGCCTCGGCCTGGGACCAGGCGGCCAGCCATCCGTCCTGGGGACGACCGGTGAGGACGAGAACGGGCGGGCATTCGAAGATCTCGTTCTTCAGCTGCCGGGTCAGGCCCAGTCCCCCCATCGGCGAGGACTCACCGTCGAGGATGAGCAGGTCGTAGTCGCCTCGCTCGACCTCCGTCACGACGGCGGCAGGGGTCGCACACTCCGTCCACGAGACCACCTCGACGTCACGGGCCGGCCGGCGACCGACCGCGGCGCGCACGGTGTCCCTCGTCGTGAGGTCGTCGCTGTAGAGCAGGACCGTGACGCGGTGGGAGACAGGGTCCGTCGTCCCGCCGGACATGCTGTGGGGCCGGTTCGACACGGCTTCGGGCGCCTGCGGCACGTGCGCGGAACTCATGGCGACGATCCTAGCGGGGTTTGTCGGGGGGTCCGCCGCCGTCCCGCGTATGTCATGGTGCAGTATTGACCCGTGGCGACTGCAGCAACGATCCCTGACGGCACCCCTCATGACACCCGTCATCCGGTGGTCCCCAGTATTCCCGGGCACGGACCGGCGACTCGGCCGAACATGGTGGCGGTCGGCACCATGGTGTGGCTCGCGAGCGAGCTCATGTTCTTCGCGGCGCTGTTCGCGATGTACTTCACTCTTCGCGCCAACGTCCCCGAGCAGTGGGCCGCCAACTCCCCGTTGCTCGACGTCCGCTTCGCGACGATCAACACCGGCATCCTCGTCATCTCGTCCGTCTGGTGCCAGCTCGGCGTCTGGAAGGCCGAGGCGGGTCAGGTAGGCCGCACCGGCGGACTCCTCGAGTTCAAGAAGTGGGGCATGCGCGAGTGGTACGTCCTGACCTACATCTTCGGCTCGATCTTCATCGCGGGTCAGGTCTATGAGTACGCCCACCTCGTGCACGAGGGCGTGACCCTCTCGAGCGACTCGTACGGCTCGATCTTCTACCTCGCCACCGGATTCCACGGCATCCACGTGACCGGTGGTCTCATCGCGTTCCTCCTCATCCTCGGGCGGACGTTCACGACGCGCCGGTACACCCACGCGCAGGCGACGGGCGCGGTCGTGACGTCGTACTACTGGCACTTCGTCGACGTCGTGTGGATCGCGTTGTTCTTCACCATCTACGTCCTCCAGTGACCGCGGCCCATCCGATCCGCACAGGGCACCGAACTCATCCCGAACCATCCTCGAAGGAACTGACGTGAACGCACTAGCCGCCCGGCGCCGCCACCCCGCGGCCATCGCGCTGCTGCTCATGGTGGCCTTGCTCGTGACCGGTGGGCTGTATGCCGCGCTCGCCCCCGAGCCGGCGGCTGCGGCCGCGGTCACGGCCGACCAGGTGTCCGAGGGTCAGGCTCTGTTCCGGGCGAACTGCGCGAGCTGCCACGGGCTCAACGCGGAGGGCAACGCACCCGATCCCGGGCAGGAGGAGGAGGGCGCGTACGGCCCCACTCTCGTCGGAGCCGGAGCCGCATCCGTCCACTTCCAGATGGAGACGGGACGGATGCCGATGGCAGCACCACGGCCTCAGGCGCCGAGGGTCAACCAGGTGGAGTTCAGCGACGAGCAGATCGAGGCCATCGCGGCCTACGTCGCCTCCCTCGGACCCGGCCCGGCCCGACCCGACGAAGAGTGGCTGGACTGGGAGGGGCAGGGCGACGCCGGTCGCGGTGGGACTCTCTACCGCAGCAACTGCGCGATGTGCCACAGCTCCGCCGCAGCAGGTGGCGCCCTCACCCGCGGCAAGTACGCCCCGACACTCGAGGACGTCGAGCCCGTTCACATCTATGAGGCGATGCTCACCGGTCCGCAGAACATGCCAGTCTTCAACGACGCCAACCTCTCCCCCGAGGACAAGCGCGACGTCATCGCCTATGTCAAGCAGATGCACGCGACCGGCAACCCCGGTGGCCTGTCACTCGGGAACCTCGGGCCCTCGTCCGAGGCGCTGTTCATCTGGGTCTTCGGTCTGGGCATCATGATCGGCACGGCCGTCTGGGTCGGCCAGAAGGGAGCCTGACGTGGCTGACGCGAACCACCCGAGCGACTACGACGCCGACGCCTACGAGCGGGAGGTCGGCACAGCCGTCAGTCTCGACACGGGCGACCACGTCGGTGACGGAGGGCTCCCCGAGAGATTCGAGAACCCCGGACTGCCGGCTCACCAGCCGCGCATGGCCGACCTCGACGACGGTGCCGCCAAACGCGCCGAGCGGCAGGTGGCCACCCTCTTCGGTATCTCGGTGGTCGGAACCCTGGGCTTCCTCGTGGCCTACTTCGCGGTCCCGACCGACGCCCGGATGTTCTTCCCGGGTCTGGGCGACGTCAGCACCAGCAACTTCCTGCTCGGCGTGACCCTGGCACTCTCACTCCTGGGCATCGGAGCCGGCGCGATCCACTGGGCCAAGACCCTGATGCCGGATGTCGAGGAGATCGAGCTGCGGCACCCGATGCGCAGCGCGCCCGAGGATCGCGAGAAGTTCGGCGACATCGTCCTCGGTGGCGGCGAGACCGCCCAGCTCACCCGCCGACCGCTGCTGAAGTACTCGATGGGCGGCGCGCTGGGTCTGTTCGCCATCCCGCTGCTCGTCCAGCTCGTCGGCAGCCTCGGCCCGTTCGACCAGCCGTTCAGGCGGTTGGCGACAACGTTCTGGGACGGTCACGAGGTCGACGGCGACGGCAACCCGATCTTCGTCCGGCCCCGACTCATGCGTGACCCGCAGAACACTCCGGTTCGTCCCGAGGAGGTTCCCATCGGGTCGGTCTTCCACATCCAGCCCGAGGGGCTGCTCGATCTCGAGTCGCACATCCTCGAGGAGAAGGCCAAGGCCTCCGTGGTCCTCATGCGACTCAACCCCTCGGACTTCGTCAGCGAGAAGGCCCGGGACTGGGGCTACGAGGGCATCGTCGCGTACTCCAAGATCTGCACCCACGTCGGATGCCCGGTCGGCCTGTACGAGCAGCACACCCACCACCTGCTCTGCCCGTGCCACCAGTCGACCTTCGACGTCACCGACGACTGCAAGGTCATCTTCGGCCCTGCCAAACGAGCCTTGCCACAACTTAAGATCACCGTGGACGACGAGGGTTACCTCGTGGCCGACCAGCCCTTCCAGGAGCCTGTCGGTCCGAGTTTCTGGGAGCGTGAACGACTATGAGCGACACCACCACGGCGCGTCCGGCAGACGCCCTCCGTGCCGACGACACGCCCCCGGAGCAGACGTCGTCGGGAACCGTTCGGCGGGTCGGCGGCGTCACCGGCTGGGTCGACGACCGCACCGGCGGAGCCAAGGGTGTGAACTACCTTCTCCGCAAGGTGTTCCCCGACCACTGGAGCTTCATGCTCGGCGAGATCGCGATGTACTCGCTGATCATCTGCCTGATCACCGGTGCCTTCCTGACGTTCTGGTTCGTTCCGAGCATGGGTCTGATCACGTACGACGGCTCGTACGTCCCCATGCAGGGCGTGCTGATGTCCGAGGCTTACGCCTCGACCCTGCACATCTCGTTCGACATCAAGGGTGGCCTGCTCATCCGGCAGATGCACCACTGGGCGGCCCTGATGTTCATCGCGGCGATCACCGTGCACATGTTGCGGGTGTTCTTCACCGGAGCCTTCCGTAAGCCCCGTGAGCTCAACTGGGTCATCGGGACCGTCCTGGCGCTTCTTGCGATCATCGAGGGCTTCGCCGGCTACTCGCTCCCCGACGATCTCCTCTCCGGCACAGGTCTGCGCGCCACCCAGGGCTTCATCCTCACCGTCCCCGTGGTCGGCTCGTACATCGCGTTCGCGCTCTTCGGCGGCGACTTCCCCGGGGAGCTCATCATCCCCCGCCTCTACGCCGTTCACGTCCTTCTGCTGCCGGCCATCCTCGTCGGACTCTTCATCGTTCACATCGTCATGGTCGCGGTCAACAAGCACACGCAGTACCCCGGGCCGGGCAAGACCAACGACAACGTCGTCGGTTACCGGGTCATGCCGGTGTACGCGGCCAAGGCGGGTGGCTTCTTCTTCCTCGTCTTCGGCGTCACCGCTCTTCTCGCAGCCGTCGCACAGATCAACGCGGTCTGGGTGCACGGGCCGTACGACCCGTCCGCCGTCACCGCCGGCGCCCAACCCGACTGGTACATGTGGTTCTCCGATGGTGCGCTGCGACTGCTGCCCGGCTGGCTGGAGTTCGTCGTGTTCGGGTTCACGTTCTCCCTCAACATCGCCCTCGGGTCGATCGTCCTGCTGCCGCTGATCTACGTCGTGCTCGGGATCTATCCGTTCGTCGAGCGCTGGGTGACGGGCGACACGCGGGAGCACCACCTGCTCGACCGTCCCCGCAACGCACCCGTTCGCACCGGACTCGGGATGGCGGCCATCACCTTCTACACCATCCTTGCGCTGGCGTGTGTCAACGACATCATCGCGATCAAGACCGGTATGTCGATCAACGACCTCACCAACACCTTCAGAGTGTCGCTCTTCCTCCTGCCGCCACTGGTGTTCTGGATCACGAAGCGCATCGCCCTGTCGCTGCAGCGTCGGGACCGCGACACCGTCCTGCACGGGCGTGAGACCGGCATCGTCATCCGCACTCCGGACGGACGGTTCTACGAGCGTCACGAGCCCCTGGACGAGTACACCCGCTGGAAGCTCGTGAGTTTCGAGTCCCACGCTCCGCTGGAGCTCGAGCCGGCGACGGACGCCAACGGGGTCGCCCGCAAGGGCGCGCGCAAGGACCGGGTCCGGGCGGCTCTGTCCCGGTTCTACTTCACCGACCGGGTCGAGCCCGTCACCCCGGCGGAGCTCGCCGCGGCACATCACCACGGCGAGGAGCACGAGCAACTCGAGGTTCCCGCGGTCGCAACGGAGCAGCGCATCACGTCGGGGCAGCACTGACGGAGCTCGTTCCGACCATATCGGTGCGGCTGCGCATCCGGGTCCGACCGGGTGCCGGTCGCACCGCCGTCGGTGGACGGTACGGCGACGACGAGACACTCGTCGTCGCCGTCCGTGAGCGAGCCGTCGACGGCGCGGCCACCGACGCGGCTGTTCGTGCGGTGGCTGCGGCGTTCGGACTCCCCCGGGCGCAGATCCGGATCGTAGGCGGTCGCACAGCTCGGACCAAGGTGCTCGAGGTGGTCGGGCGTCCAGATCACATCGCGCAGCGTCTGGCGAGACTCCTGGAGGGGCCCGAATGGTCGAGGTGAGTCAGACCGAGTTCGACGAGGCGATGCAGGCCGCACTCGATGCCGTCCCGTCGGGTCTGATGGACATGCTCGACAACGTCGCCTTCTTCGTCGAGGACGAGCCACCCGGGGACTATCCCGACGACCTGCTCGGCATCTACGAGGGGGTGCCGTTGACCGACCGTGACCTCGGGTGGGCCGGCGCCCTGCCGGACCGGATCACGCTCTTCCGCGGGCCGCTGACACGTATGTGCGAGGACATCGAGGAACTCGAGGACGAGATCACGATCACCGTCGTGCACGAGATAGCCCATCACTTCGGTATCGACGACGAGCGCCTCCACGAGCTCGGCTGGGGCTGACACTTCACGCCTGCCGCTCGCCGAACCGGCGCACGAGCCTCGGATCGGCTTGTCGGATCGCTCAGCGACCTCGAGCGGGAGTCACTCGCGACCTGCGCTGCGCCAGTTTCCGGTGGTAGACCTCGGGCAGACATCCTGTCTCGACCACCGTCGCCGCAGCCGAGTCGTCGCCCATGACGGCGGCGAACGCCACTCGAAGATCGACCCCGTGATCCGGTGCGTTCAACGGCGTGATCACATCGTGCGGACGCACCGTTCCTTGGGAGATCACCCTGAAGTAGGCACCACATCGTCCCCTCTCGGTGAACCTGCGGACCCAGCCTCGCTCCCCCAGGTGCGCCTGGAACGTCGCACAGGGCTGCCTGGGCAGCGACACCTCGAGGACGACGTCGGCACCGATCCGAACCCTCTGGTTGATCAGCAGCAGCTCGAGATCTACCCCGGACGTCGTGAGGTTCTCGCCGAAGAACCCGCTCGGGAACTCCCGACCGAGCTCAGCCTCCCACCACGTCAGTTCCTCACGGGAGTAGGCGTAGACGGCCTTGTCTGGTCCTCCATGATGGCGACGGTTGCCAACGTGGTCGCCGGCTACCCCGGATCGGCCGCCGCCGCCGAGAGGTGCCGTGATCAGGATCGCCTCGCGCGGTCGCTTCTCGATGCCGGTCAGATAGCTGCCCCGACCAGAGGGCGCGCCGGCCTCACCCGAGTTGACGGACCACACGCTAGCGGCGGTCACGGCGACGATGTCCGAGGCCATGAACGCGTCAGTTGGCGTGCTGGCCCTTGAAGTACTCGAAGGTCCACCCGATCAGTGCAGGCACACCGATGAAGGCGCCGATCGCGAAGATCCACCACCCCATCGCCACGCCGAGGAAGAGCAGAGCCGCGGAGAACGCGAGGACCAGAGGCCACCAGCTGTGCGGGCTGAAGAACCCGAAGTCACCCTGGATCTGCTCGATGTTGCCGCGTGGGTCGTCCTCGGGTGCCGGGTCGAGCCGACGCTCGGTGACATGGAGGTATCCCGCGATGAACCAGAAGAACAGGGCGGAGAGCAGCAGACCCACGATGCCGACCGGCTCGAAGCGGTCCGGCAGATAGTTCAGTCCCCAGAAGGTGTAGATCGCCGACATGACGACGAAGAACACACCGAGAACGGTGAACAGCTTGACGGAGTAGCGCATCGATCAGTTCTCCTTCCGAGCGGCCAGCATCGCTCGCGCCTCGTCCAGATCGGCGCGCACATCGTGCGTCACCGACTCGGGGTGGTGCAGGTCGAAGGCCGGACGCTCGGAGCGGATCCGGACGATGGAGTCGAAGTTGTGCCTCGGCGGCGGGCAGGACGTGGTCCACTCCAGAGACGCGCCGTAGCCCCACGGGTCGTTGCTCTCCACCAGGGGGGCGGTCTTCCAGGTCTTCCAGACGTTCCACATGAAGACGAGGGTGGAGATGCCGAGAACGAATGACGACACCGTCGAGATCTGGTTGAAGAACCGGAAGCCGTCCTCAACGAGGTAGTCGGCGTACCGGCGGGGCATGCCCCAGATCCCGAGCACGTGCTGGATGAAGAAGGTCCCGTGGAACCCGACGAAGAGCAGCCAGAAGTGCAGCTTGCCGAGGCCCTCGTCGAGCATGCGGCCGGTGAACTTCGGCCACCAGAAGTAGAACCCTGCGAACATCGCGAACACGACGGTCCCGAAGACGGTGTAGTGGAAGTGAGCGACGACGAAGTAGCTGTCGGAAAGGTGGAAGTCCAGGGCCGGCATGGCCAGAATAACGCCAGTCAGGCCACCGAAGAGGAAGGTGATGATGAAGCCGACCGCCCAGAGCATGGGCGTGGCCATGACGACCTTGCCGCCCCACATCGTGCCGATCCAGTTGAAGAACTTGACGCCCGTCGGCACGGCGATGAGCATCGTCATGATCGCGAAGAAGGGAAGCAGCACTTGGCCGGTCACGTACATGTGGTGGGCCCAGACACTCATCGACAGGGCCGCGATCGCGATCGTCGCGTAGACCAGAGTCTTGTACCCGAAGATGGGCTTGCGCGAGAAGACCGGGATGACCTCGGAGATGATGCCGAAGAACGGCAGCGCGATGATGTAGACCTCCGGGTGGCCGAAGAACCAGAACAGATGCTGGTAGAGCATCGGTCCACCGGCAGCCGGGTCGTAGATCGCGGCTCCGAACTGCCGGTCGGCTCCCAGCGCCAGCAGCGCGGCGGCCAGGACGGGGAAGACGAGCAGTGCGAGGATCGAGGTGATCAGGACGGTCCACGTGAAGATCGGCATCCGGAACATCGTCATGCCGGGGGCCCGCATGGTCAGGATCGTCGTGATGAAGTTGACCGCACCGAGGATGGTGCCGAAGCCACCGAGCGCCAGACCGAAGATCCAGAGGTCGCCGCCCAGTCCGGGGCTGTAGACGACGTCGCTCAGCGGGACATAGGCGAACCAGCCGAAGGACGCGGCGCCATCGGGGGTGAGGAACCCCGACGCGGCGATGAGGCCACCGAAGAGGTAGAGCCAGTAGGCGAACATGTTGAGTCGCGGGAAGGCGACGTCCGGGCTGCCGATCTGGAGTGGGACGATCGCGTTGGCGAAGGCCGCGAACAACGGGGTGGCGAACAGCAGCAGCATGATCGTGCCGTGCATGGTGAACAGCTGGTTGTACTGCTCGGCGTTGTCGACGATCTGCAGGCCCTCGGTGTAGAGCTCGGCGCGGATGAGCAGCGCCATCACGCCGCCGACGAGGAACCACACGAACGAGGTGATGAAGTACAGGTTGCCGATGACCTTGTGGTCGGTCGTCGTCATCCACTTCAGCACCGTCGCACCGGGAAGGATCTTGCGGCGCGCCGGCGCCCCGTCCGCGGTGCGCAGGTAGGTCGTGCTCTCCGATGCCGCGCTCACGGCCGGATCCCTTCAGGAAGGAGCTCGGTTTGGTTCTCCATGATCTCCTCCATGTTCAGATCGCTGCCGAGCAGACCCGTCTGGCCCTTGTCGGCGAGCTCCTGCATATGGGCGTCGTACTCGTCCTGCTCGACGACGCGCACGTTGAACAGCATGTTCGAGTGGTACGCACCGCACAGCTCAGCGCACTTGCCCTGGAAGGTCCCGGTCTGGGTGGGGACCACCTGGAACTTGTTGACCCGGCCGGGGACCATGTCCATCTTCTGGAGGAACTGCGGCACCCAGAATGAGTGGATGACGTCGCGGGCGGTCAGGACGAACTCGGTCCGCTCCCCCACGACGAGATAGAGGGTCGGAAGAGTCTCTTCGACGCCCGGCTCACCGGTCAGCCTGGCCTGCGTGCCGGACTCGTGGACGTCGTCCATGACGTAGTTGAAATCCCAGCTCCACCGTTTGCCGACGACATTGATGATGTTGTCCGGCTGGGTCTCGGTGTCGAGGAGGACCTGTTCGTCGCGCGCGGTGTAGAAGAACAGCACCGTGACCATGAAGATCGGGACGACGGTGTAGAACACTTCGATCGGGATGTTGTAGCGCAGCTGCTCGGGGAGCTCGTCGTCGCCGTCGCGTCGGCGGTAGACGGTGATCGACCAGATGAGCAGCCCGAGGACGAGCACACCGACCGCGATGGCCGCGATCCAGGCGCCGACCCACAGCCTGGTGACTCTCTCGGCACCTTCGGTGACCCCCTCGATGAGGAGACCGTCGGACCAGCTGGCCCGGCCGCACCCGGTCAGCGCGACCGCCGCGAGGGTGATGACTGCCAGGGAACCCGCTCGGCGGGCGCGCCCGCGCCTCTGCGGGACGCCGACGAGACTGTCAGACCTAGGCACTACGCACCCTCTCTCGAGCACAGCAAACAGACACGTTCGCAGACACATTACTCCAGGGGCAGGGTCCCGGAGTGGGAGGGTCGGGATACCGTCGGAACGTGCCGTCATCCCTTCTCCTCGACGCTGCTCAGGGCCCTCTGCACCCGGCCGCCAGAGAGACTTTGCTGGCCGCCGTCGACGCCGGCTGGGCCGATCCGCGGCGGTTGTACACCGAGGGGCGGCGGGCGCGCGCCCTGCTCGACCAGGCGCGCGAGATCCTCGCCAACGGCTTGGGGGTGCGCCCCGTTGAGCTGAGCCTGCATCCGAGCGGCGCAGACGCGCTGGCCGTGGCTCTCGAAGGTCTCGTGCACGCTCGGCGCAGGCACGGCCGGCGCCTGGTGGCCGGCGCGGTCGAGCACTCGGTCGTCCTGCGGTTCGGCCAGGCGCGCGCAGCCCGCGATCCGGCCGACGCGCTCGCCGTGGTGCCCGTCGACCGCCATGGGGCGATCGTCCCGGCGGCCTGGGACGCCGAGATGTCCGCCGGAGACGTCGCCGTGGCGTGCCTGCAGCACGCGAACGGTGAGGTCGGCACCCTCCAACCGCTCGCGGAGGCGTATGCGGTGGCCCGGTCCGCCGGTGTGCCGCTCCTCTGCGATGCGCAGGCCTCCTTGGGACGGGTCGCGTCGCCACACACCGCGGACGTCGTCGTCGGCAGTGCGGCGAGCTTCGCAGGGCCGCCGTCGATCGGACTTCTCGCGGTCCGGGAGGGCACCCGGTTCGCCCTCCCGGGGCACCGACGGGAGGCCGAGCACGGTCGCGCCGAGTCCGACCCCTGGGTCCCCCTGGTTCTCGCCGCGGCCGAGGCATGGCGTCAGGTGGAGGCCGAGCGTGAGCGCGAGTCGCGGGAGGCCTCCGAGCTGGTCGAGCGGCTCAGGCATCGAGTCGGCCTGATCGAGGGTGTCGTCGTGGCGGGTCACCCCGAGAAGAGGCTCCCTCATGTCCTCACCGCCTCAGCGCTCTACGTCGACGGCGAAACCGTCGTCCACGCGCTGGCCCGCGAGGGACTGCTCGTCGCCTCGGGGTCGGCCTGTACGGCGTCGACCCTCGAGCCGAGCCACGTCCTGGCCGCCATGGGAGTGCTCACCCAGGGGAACGTGCGGATCACCCTCCCGCTCGCCGCGGTCGCTCCCGAGCGGGCAACGGCGGTCGACCGGTTCCCGGCCGCGCTGGCCGAGGCGCTCGCGGCGGCACGCGCCGGACTGTGGCCGGGCTCCGGGCCGGACGACGTCAAGAGCTCCACGGCGACCCTGGACGCCAGGGGTTCACTCTGTCCACAGCCGATCATCGACCTGGCCCGCTGGTGGCGCCGCAACCCCGACGCCCCCGGAGTCCGCCTGGTCGCCGACGACGAGGCCGCCCGCGCCGACGTGCCGGCCTGGTGCCGGATGACCGGGCGTGAGCTGCAGGAGGTGCGGGATCTCGAGGAGGGGGGCACCGCATACCTCGTCGGTCGTGGTCGGCCTACGGACCAGGAGTCACTCGAGGACGACTGACGGCGCACGGACGGCTCGGCCGAGCCGCTCCACGTACTCGGCTCGCGGCATCGCGACGACCCCCAGTGAAGCCAGATGGGGGGTGCGCCACTGCACGTCGACGAGCCGAGCGCGGGGGTCATCGCCCCCCGTGGTCTCGAACAGGCGCTCGACGAGGCCGAGGAGGGCCACCTTGGACGCGTCGGTCTCCCGGTGGAACATCGACTCGCCGGCGAAGAACCCGCCGATGAGCACGCCGTACAGTCCCCCCACCAGGCGTCCGTCGCGCCACGTCTCGACCGAGTGCGCCCAGCCCAGCTCGTGCAGGCGGGTGTAGGCGGCGATGATCCGCGGCGAGATCCACCGCCCGCTTCGCGACGGGTCCGCACAGGCGCCGATCACGTCGGCGAAGGCCGTGTCCACTCGGGTCTCCATCCGCCGGGCCGAGCGCGTCAGCGAACGTGAGACGTGCATACCGCCCGGGAGCAGGACCCCGCGCGGATCCGGCGACCACCACCCGATCGGCGGGGAGCCGTTGCGACCGATGCCCATGGGGAACAGTCCGGCGCGATAGGCGGCGAGCAGTGTCCCTGGCTCGAGATCGCCACCGACCGCGAGCAGCTCCTCCCCCGGTTCGGCACGGTCCAGCGAGAAGCCCCAGCGCGAGGGGGGCGGCTCGACCGGACGTGCGGACGGCACGCCGGTCAGGGCCTCGGGCAGTGCAGATGCGGTGCTATCTCGCTTGCGGACTCCTCGCCGTAGCTCGCGCGCAGACGCTCGAGGAAGGCGCTCTCGGACAGGCGGTACTCCTGCGTCCCCACCGTCTCGATGACGTATGCCGCGAGCACCGACCCCAGCTCGGCGCATCTGCGGTGCGGGAGACCGTTGACGAGCCCGGTGAGGAAGCCTGCACGGAAGGCGTCGCCGACACCCGTGGGGTCGACCGGCTGGACCCCGACGGCGACGTCGACGTGCACCGGCTCCTCCCCCCGCGTATCAATCGTGGCGCCGTCCTTGCCCTTCGTCGTCACCCGGGTCGTCACGCGGTCGGCGATCTCGTCCGAGGACCAGCCGGTCTTGTGCTCGGTCAGGTGCGACTCGTACTCGTTGGTGAACAGGTAGTCGGCTCCGTCGATGAGGCGACGGATGAAGGCCCCGTCGGCGAAGGCGAGCTGTTGGCTGGGATCGGCGACGAAGCGTAGACCCCGGGTCCGGCACTCCTCGGTGTGTCGGAGCATCGCCTCGGGGTCGTCCGCGCCGATGAGCACGAGGTCGAGCCCGCCGACGCGGTCGGCGATCGGGCCGAGCTCGATGGTCCGGGCCTCGGCCATCGCCCCCGCGTAGAACGTGGCCATCTGGGCCATGTCGGTGTCGGTCGTGCAGACGAATCGGGCGGTGTGCAGAGTGTCCGAGACGTGCACCGACTCACAGTCGACGCCGTGCCGCTCGAGCCAGGACCGGTAGTCCGCGAAGTCCTCCCCGACGCTGCCGACGAGGATCGGCCGCTGACCCAGGTGGGCCATGCCGAACGAGATGTTGGCGGCGATGCCGCCCCGGCGCACCTGCAGGTCGCTCGCGAGGAAGGACACCGAGATCTTGTCGAGCTGCTCCACCACGAGACTGTCGGCGAAGCGACCCTCGAACGTCATGAGGTGGTCGGTCGCGATGGACCCGCAGATGGCGATACGCACGGCGTCAGACGCTACCCGATGAGCGGGGGCCCTCCTCCGCGCGGCGTCCGGTCCGTCCCGGGCCGCAGTGCGCGGCGACGCCCTCATCCGGCCAGCAGTACGACGGCCCCGCACCCGGATCGGGTGCGGGGCCGCCGTCGTGAGGTCGAAGGGCCTCGGCTCAGCTGAAGCTGTCTCCGCAGGCGCAGGAGCTGCCTGCGTTGGGGTTGTCGATGGTGAAGCCCTGCTTCTCGATGCTGTCGGCGAAGTCGATCGTCGCGCCCTCGAGGTAGGGGCTGCTCATCCGGTCCACGACGACCTCGACACCGCCGAAGTCGCGCACGAGGTCGCCGTCGAGGGTGCGCTCGTCGAAGTAGAGCTGGTAGATCAAGCCGGAGCATCCGCCCGGTTGGACCCCGACCCGCAGGCGGAGGTCGTCCCGACCCTCCTGCTCGAGGAGCGACTTGACCTTGGTGGCGGCGACGTCGGTGAGGATCACGCCGTGGGTCTTCTCCGTGGTGGCCTGCTCTGTCACTGATCTCATCCTTTGGCTGTGGGGTGGCGAGCCGGTGCGGTTCGTACCGCTGCAACGGCCGCGACAGGCCCGGTATTTCCCCGGACCCGGGCTCCTCGACGGAACGGGTTCCGGGCGCGATCCCGGTGAAGCGGCGCGCAGGCGGTCCGGCGCCTCTTCAAGGATACGTCAGGGCGCGGACGACGCCTTGCGCACCGGCTACGGCGTGCCGCGCCGGCGCGGGGACCAGGTGCGCGCCACCCGGGTCGTCCGCGCGCTGAGCGTGGTCACGGGGTCGAGCATCGAGGCCTCGACCTCCTTCGGGGTCTCGGCCAGCGCATACGCTCCGGACAGCCCGACCGTCATGGTCTCGCGACGGCCCACGAGCACCTGACCGGCGATGACGATGCTCGGGGTGGCCACCTCCAGGGCTGCTGCCGCGACCCCTGCCACGACCTTGCCCTGCAGGCTCTGCCAGTCGAAGCACCCCTCGCCCGTGACGACCAGGGCCGCATCGGCGATTCTCTCCTTGAGGCCGACGACCTCGAGGACGAGGTCGACGCCGCTGGCCGGCCGCGCGCCGAGGACCAACAGCCCGTATCCGAGACCGCCCGCGGCCCCGGCTCCCGCCGTCCGGTCCAGCCGGAGGGGTCGGCCGGTGAGGAGGTCGGTGGGGGCATCGAGCGCCCCCGTGGCGACCTCGTGGAACCGGCCGAGCGCGGCCTCGAGGTGCTGCGCCTGCTCGGGCGTGGCTCCCTTCTGCGCGGCGAAGACCGCGCTCGCGCCCTGCAGCCCGAGGAGCGGCGACGCGACGTCCGTGGCCGCGACGATGTCCACCCCGGACAACCGCTGCCGCACCTCCCCCAGGCCGCTCAGCGCCGTGTCCTTCAACTCGTGCAGCTGACCTCCGCCCATCCCGAGATCGTCCCGCAGCCCCGCGCCGAGCGCGGCGAGCATTCCCGCGCCGCCGTCGTTGGTGCCCGAGCCGCCGAGCCCGACGACCACCCGTCGAGCGCCCTCGGCGAGGGCGACTTCGATCAGCTGACCCACGCCGTAGGTGGAGGTGCGCGTGGGGTCGCGTTCCGCGGCGTCGAGCAGGTGCAGACCGGCCGCCTGGGCCGACTCGATGTATGCGGTCGGCACGGCGCCCTCTCGCCCACCGGCGGCGCGGTCGATGAGAACCGCAGCGGGAACCGGGCGCCCGAGGGGGTCCTCGACGGTCACGATGAGCGTCTCGACACCACTGTCGGCCAGCCCGGTGCCGAGGACGTCGAGGAAGCCGGGGCCGCCGTCTGAGAGCGGGATCTGGACGACCTCGTCGTGCGGGGCCCCCTCGCGCCACCCGTCGGCCATGGCGGCCGCGGCCTGGGCGGCGGTGAGGGTGCCGGTGAAGCAGTCGGGGGCGATGACGACGCGCACGGGACGAGCCTACGGCGCACGGCGGCGGCGAGGTCGCCACGCGTCCCATGGTCGCGGCCTACGATCGTCGTATGACCTCGACCGCATCCCCCCTGCCGCTCCTCGTCCTCGGCGCCGGCCGTGACCTGCACAGCGAGCGGGGCGTGGAGTGCCCCGGAGATCTGCCGGCCCCGTCCGACCCGGCCCTGGTGGAGCGGGCCCGAGCCGCCAAGGCCGCCCTGGGCGACCAGGTGTTCGTCCTCGGTCACCACTACCAGCGCAACGAGGTCATCGACTTCGCCGACGTGACGGGGGACTCGTTCAAGCTCGCCAAGGAGGCGGCGGCCCGCCCGCACTCGCCGTGGATCGTGTTCTGCGGCGTGCACTTCATGGCGGAGTCGGCGGACATCCTCACGTCCGACGAGCAGACCGTGATCCTGCCCGACCTCGCCGCCGGGTGTTCGATGGCCGACATGGCCGCCATCTCCCAAGTGGAGGACGCCTGGGACGACCTCGTCGAGGCGGGCGTCGCCGAGGACACGATCCCTGTCACCTACATGAACTCATCGGCCGCGATCAAGGCGTTCACCGGCCGGCACGGGGGCACGATCTGCACGTCGAGCAACGCCCGCACGGCCCTGGCCTGGGCGCTCGAACAGCGTGGCTGGAGTCCGGAGGACCCGGCCGGCTCGCAGGCGAAGGTGCTGTTCCTGCCGGACCAGCACTTAGGTCGCAACACCTATGTCCGCGACCTCGGGGGATCCCTGGACGACTGCGTCGTGTTCGACCCACACCGCCCCATGGGCGGGCTCACGGTCGAGCAGCTGCAGTCGGCCCGGATGATCCTCTGGAGGGGGCACTGCTCGGTCCACGGGCGGTTCACGGTCGAGGCGGTCGAGGCCGCCCGCCGGGACATCCCCGGCGTCAAGGTGATCGTCCACCCCGAGTGCCGCTACGAGGTGGTCGAGCTCGCGGACGAGGTGGGTTCGACGGAGAAGATCATCAAGACGATCGCGGCCGCACCGGCGGGGACATCCTGGGTCGTCGGCACCGAGCTCAACCTCGTCCAGCGCCTCGCCCAGCAGTTCCCCGAGCAGCGGATCGCGTTCCTGGAGAAGAACGTCTGCTACTGCTCGACGATGAACCGCATCGACCTGCCACACCTCGTCTGGGCGCTCGAGTCGCTCGTCGAGGGTCGGGTCGTCAACCCGATCAGAGTCGACGAGCAGGTCGCGCACTACGCCCGCGTCGCGCTCGACCAGATGCTGGCCCTCCCGGGTGAGACGAACAAGGACTGAGGGGGGCTGGCGCACTCCGGGGGAACCTTGCCCACAGAGGTCACTGCTCCGGCGGGACCTCGAGGTCGCGCACGAGATAGAGCCACGGGAAGGCACGAACCGCCACGGTCCAGCCCTCGGTCTCGTATGCGTTGGTCGGGCGGGTCCACACCACCCGGCGGTGCTCCCACTGGGTGTCCGTTCGCTCGACGACATGATGCAGAATCCCCGCACCGACCGTGCGCCACCCCTGGCGTCCGGCGATCTCGAGCTCGGACATCTCGTCGATGGCGGTCACCGGTCCGACGCGGCGCACCCGCGCGCCGTCCGGGGGGCTCCAGGTCCCGCCGAACCGCTGTTGCACCGCCTGCCGGCTCAGGCCCAGGGCGTCGCCGATCGCCGCCCACGAATGACCCCCTCCCCTCGCCGCCGAGACCGACTGCGCGAGAAGATCCTTGACCGCTCGTTCGGCAGCCGCGGCGCGGCGCACGACCGCGAGGTGGTCCTCCGCCGACTCGGGGTCGAAGGCCGTTCCATCGACCTCACTGCCCAGGATGGCGGCAGCGATGCGGTCGGGCAGGGCCGGATCCCCCGCACCCCCCGCGGAGCCGTCACTCATGACGATCGGCGCTGGGCCGCCACATCCCCTCACTCGCGACCGTCCGCCCGCCGGGCCGGAAGGATTGGACGGCGAGGTACAGGCCGAGGACGACGAGCGCGCCACCCGCACCCTGGAACATTCCTCTGACGAAGCCGCCATCCGGCACGGCACTGAGGGCGAAGGTGACGAGTCCGACGCCGATGACGGCGACGGGAAGGAGACGGAGCCAGAGTGACATGTGTCAAGATTATCTTGACATACACTGGTGTCAAGATCATCTTGACATCACAGGGACCGGACCAGGCCGTCCTCTCCCAGGAGGGGGTTGTGGGCCACGGGGACCCGCTCGGTCTCCGACGGCGCACCCGGTGCAGTTCCCTCGCCGAACGGCGAGCCGCCCAGCTCCTCTCTCCCGTGTGCGGTGAGCCATCCGGCGAGATCCGGCCCGGCGGGAACGACCTGGGTGGGGTTGATGTCCGTGTGCACCTCGTAGTAGTGGCGCTTGATGTCGACGAAGTCGGTGGTGTCGCCGAACCCGGGGGTCTGGAAGAGATCCCTCGCATAGGCCCACAGGACCGGCATCTCGGTCAGCTTCGTTCGGTTGCACTTGAAGTGACCGTGGTAGACCGGGTCGAAACGGGCCAGGGTCGTGAAGAGCCGCACGTCGGCCTCGGTGATGGTCTCGCCCACGAGGTAGCGCTGCTGTGAGAGTCGTTCGGAGAGCCAGTCGAGCGCGGTGAAGAGTCGGTCATAGGCGTCCTCGTAAGCCGACTGCGTGCCGGCGAAACCGCACCGGTAGACACCGTTGTTCACCTCGGTGTAGACGCGGCGGTTGACGGTGTCGATCTCGTCGCGGAGCTCGTCCGGGTAGAGGTCGGGCGCACCGTCCCGATGGTGGTCGGACCACTGGGTGGAGAAGTCGAGCGTCATCGAGGGGAAGTCGTTCGTGACGACCTTGCCGCTGGAGATCTCGACGAGCGCGGGGACGGTGATGCCCCGGGGGTACTCCGGGTCTCGGGCCAGGTAGGCGTCCTTGAGCCTCGGGATGCCCAGGACGGGGTCGAGACCGTCCTCGTCCTTGTCGAACGTCCAGCTGTCGGAGTCGTGCGTCGGCCCGCAGATCCCCATCGAGATGACATCCTCGAGGCCGAGCAGGCGGCGGACGATGATCGCGCGGTTGGCCCATGGACACGCCCGCGCCACGACCAGCCGGTACCGACCCGGCTCGACCGGCCACAGACCGGACGCGCCGTCGGCATCCGCCCCCTTCGAGACCACTCGGTCGGTGATGTACGTGGTGTCGCGCTCGAAGCTCGGCTCGACGTAACGGCCCTGCGTGCCCTCGCTCATGACGTGGTCCCCTTCGCTCGTTCTCGGTGTGTCATCGGCGTTCGGGCCGCTCGGTCCCGGCCCCGGTTGCCGCCAGCTCGCCCAGGCGGGCCAGCAGGATCGCCTCCGCGACGCATACCCGCTCGAACTCGCCGAGGTGGAGCGACTCGTTGGCTCCGTGGGCGCGCGTGTCGGGGTCCTCGACCCCGGTGACGAGGATCGCTGCATCGGGGAAGCGTTCGGCGAACGCGGCGACGAACGGGATCGAGCCGCCGACCCCGATGTCGACCGGTGCTCTCCCCCAGGCGTCCTCGAACGCGCGGCGGGCGGCGTCGTACACCGGTCCGTCCGCGTCTGCAGCGAAGCCCAGTCCCCGTTCCTCCAGCTCGACCTCGACCCGAGCTCCCCAGGGAGCCTGGCGGACGAGGTGCTCCTTGACCCGTTCGAAGGCGTGCAGGTCGTCCTCGTCGGGAGCGAGCCGGACCGAGACCTTCGCGCGGGCGGTCGGAACGAGGGTGTTCGAGGCCGTCTCCACTGTGGGGGCATCGATGCCGATGACCGTCGCCGCCGGCTTGGTCCACAACCGCGACAGCAGCGAGTCCGAGCCGATCGTGCCCACCCCGTCGAGCAGGCCGGACTCCGCACGCAGCCGCTCCTCCGAGAACTCCAGGTCGGCGGCGTGTCCCGAGCGCAGTCCCTCGACGGCGAGGTCGCCGGCGTCGTCGTGGAGGCCGGCGAGGACGCGGACCAGCGCCATGAGAGCGTCCGGGACCGCTCCGCCGAACATCCCGGAGTGCACGCCGTGGTCGAGGGTCGAGACGGTGACGACGACGCGGATCATCCCCCGCAGCGTCGTGGTCAGCGCGGGCTCGCCGATCGCCCAGTTCATCGAGTCGGCCAGGACGATGGCATCGGCACGCAGCCGCTCGCCATGCCGCTCCAGGATGGTCGGCAAGGAGTCCGACCCGATCTCCTCCTCCCCCTCGACGAAGACCGTCACCCCTACCGGAAGCCGGCCGGCATGTGCCCGCAGCGCGGCGACATGCGCCATGATCCCGGCCTTGTCGTCGGCCGCGCCCCGCCCGTACAACCGCCCGTCGCGTTCGACCGGCTCGAAGGGTGGGCTGTCCCAGTCGCTCTCCTCGCCGGTCGGTTGGACGTCATGGTGGGCATAGAGCATCACGGTCGGAGCACCCGGAGGGCCGTCGATGTGCCCGATCACCGCGGGCCGACCCCCCTCGGACACGATCTCGACACTGAGGCCCTCCGCGCGGAGTAGCTCGGCCGTCGCCTCCGCACTCGCGCGCACGGTGGCCTGGTCGTAGGCCGAGAGCGAGATGCTGGGGATGCGGGTGAGCCCCTCGAGATCCGCCCGGACCTGCGGCATGAGAGCCCGGACGCGCTCCGCGATCTCCTCCACCGGGACGCTGTCCGACCCGCTCACGCCTCCCGCGCCCTGACCCGCGTCATCGCTCCCCGTCTCGTTCGTCGCCTCGTCGCCCGTCACGAGAGTCACCCTAGCGAGGGGTGTGAGGTGGTGCGCGTGACATACAGTGCTGCTGTGATGGGCAAGGCGACGTTCGGTCGGAAGAAGCAGGAGGCGGAGGAGACCGCCCCTGCTCCCAAGGAGCACGAGTACCGCGAGGGTGCGAAGAACCGACCGACGCCGAAGCGCAAGGACCAGGAGGCGGCGCGGAAGCGGCCACTGGTCCAGACCGATCGAAAGGCCGCCAAGCGTCAGGCCCGCGAGGAGCGGCGCAAGGCCGCGGCGATCCGCCACCAGGCCATGCTCACCGGTGACGAGAGCCATCTCCCGGTCCGAGATCGCGGACCGGTGCGCCGCTACATCCGGGACTACGTGGACGCCCGCTGGAACGTCGGCGAGTGGCTCCTCCCCATCATGCTCATCACGCTCATCGTGTCCTACCTGCGCCCCACCCAGACGACCCTCGCGATCACGATGATGCTGTACCTGCTCGTCCTCTTCGCCATCGGCGACGCCATGCTCACCTGGCGTCGGATCAAGGGCCAGCTGTCGCAGAAGTTCTCCGACGCCGAGCTGCGCGGCGGCGGCTTCTACACCTTCATGCGGTCCTTCCAGCTGCGCCGGTGGCGGATGCCGCGCGCCCAGGTCGGTCGCGGACAGTTCCCCTCGCTCTAGCGAGTAGTCGGTCAACTCCCCGGAGCCAGGCTCATCGGGCCGTCACATTCGGGCGGAGCACGAGTAGTCGGTCAACTCCCCGGAGCCAGGCTCATCGGGCCGTCACATTCGGGCGGAGCACGAGTAGTCGGTCAACTCCCCGGAGCCAGGCTCATCGGGCCGTACACGTCCACTCCGTTGCACTGCAGCGTCACCGCCGCGACGCCGCGGTCGGCGAGCTGCTCCCAGGACTCACCCAGCCACGCTTCCGCCTCGACCTGATTGGGGAACGTCGAGCCCGCATCGGCGTCGACCGCTCGGCCGCCGTCGTCGAGGCAGACCCACGTGTATGCGTCACTCACCGGTCAGTCCTCCCGAACCGAGACCTCGACGAAGGGCGGTTTGACGACCTCGGCGGGGATCTCGCGGCCCCGGACGTCGATGACGACCTCGTCGCCCACGGCGACCGAGCGGTCCAGCAGAGCAAGGGCGATCCCCTGCTTGCGGGTCGGCGAGAAGGTCCCCGAGGTCACCTCGCCGACCACCTCCGATCCGGACAGGACCGCGCAGTGCGCGCGCGGGATCCCCCGACCGGTGGCGACCAGGCCGCGCATGAGTCTGGACTCCTTGGCCGCACGTTGCGCCGCGACAGCCCCCTTGCCCCAGAACGTGTCCTTGTCCCATCCGACCGCCCACGCCGCCCCTGCCATGACCGGCGTGATGTCCGGGCCCAGGTCGTTCCCGTGCAGCGGATATCCCATCTCGGTGCGGAGCGTGTCGCGAGCGCCGAGCCCACAGGGTAGTCCGCCCTCATCCTGAACCGCGGTCAGCAACGCGTCCCAGAGCCTGGGCGCGCTGGCCCACCGGGGCAGGAGCTCATAGCCCCGCTCACCGGTGTAACCGGTGCGGCAGACGATGACCGGCTCGCCCTCCCACTCCGCCTGGACGAAGCTCATGTAATCGTGTCCGACCGGAAGCCCCAGGGACTTCAGCACCTCGTCGCTGCGAGTGCCCTGGACGGCGATGACGCCGTACCGGTCGTGCTCGTCCGTGACGGTGATCCCCTCCGGCGCCGCGGCCCGCAACAGCTCCACCACGCGTGCGGTGTTCGCCGCGTTGGGGATGAGGAACACCTCGTCGTCGCCGACGAGGTACTGGATCAGGTCGTCGACCACTCCCCCGGACTTGTCGAGGCACATCGTGTACTGCGCCCGGCCCGGCCCGACCCGGCGGAGGTCGTTGGTGAAGCACCTGTTGACGAAGTCCGCCGCCCCCGGCCCCGCGACCCGGGCCTTGCCGAGGTGCGAGACGTCGAAGACGCCGACGCGCTCGCGCACCGCCGTGTGCTCGGCGACGACACCCCCGCCGGCATACTCGATCGGCATCGACCAACCGCCGAAGTCGGCGAGCTTGGCGCCAAGGGCGACATGCCGCTCGTGCAAGGGGGAGGTCCGCAGTCCCGGCCGTCCCGAGGCGCCCGTGTCATCGGTGTTCAGGTCTTCGGTGGTCATGGCAGTCAACCTACCGGGACGCTTAGGGTGTGCACACCGCCGTGCACCGGCACGCGCCCCCGATGCGTCCCCCATGAAGGAGTCACCACCGATGCCTACCGTCGCCCTCAGCAGCAGCGACCCCGCAACGCTCTCAGCGGATGCTCTCGTCATCGGGGCCGTCTCGGTCGACGGGACCGCGACCCTTCTCAGGGGTCACGGACTGCCGAGGTCCGCCGCGAGTCACCTGAAGTCGGCCCTCGAGACGACCGGCGCCACGGCCAAGGCCGAAGAGGTGTCGAGCTTCGTCGCCGTGCCCGGGGTCAAGGCCAAGCGCGTGCTCGTCGTCGGACTCGGCACCGGGACCCCCTCCACCGCCCCGACCGACCCCGAGGTGCTCCGCCGCGCAGCAGGCGCGGCGGCGCGGACTCTGAAGAAGGAGGCGAAGGTCGTCCTCGCGCTGCCGACGGCGAGTGCCGAGGGCGTGTCCGCCGTGGCCGAGGGAGCCTATGCCGGCGGATACGACGTCCGGAGGCTGACGTCGAAGGACGCGCCCGCCCCGCGCATCGACACGATCACCGTCGCCACCGGCGTCGACGACGGCGCTCTGGCGGGTCGCGTCGAGGTCCTCGGTGCCGCCCGGGCCTGGTGCCAGGACCTCGTGAACACCCCACCCAACCTGCTGTACCCGCAGTCCTTCGCCGATGCCGTCACCGACAAGGTTCGCGAGACCAAGGCTCGAATCACGGTGGAGGTCATGGACGAGAAGGCCCTCGCCAAGGGCGGGTTCGGAGGGATCCTCGCCGTCGGTCAGGCGAGCGCTCGCCAGCCGCGACTCGTCACCATGACCTACAAGCCCCGCGGCGCCAAGGCGTCGATCGCCCTGGTCGGCAAGGGCATCACGTTCGACTCGGGAGGTCTGTGCATCAAGCCGGCAGCCTCGATGCTGACGATGAAGTGCGACATGGCCGGGGCGGCGGCCGTGGCCGCCACCGTCCTCGCGGCGGCTCAGCTGAAAGTCCCCGTCGCCGTGACCGGATACCTCTGTCTGGCCGAGAACATGCTCAATGGCAACGCCTACCGTCCGAGCGACGTCGTGACGATGCGGGGCGGCACGACGGTCGAGGTCCTCAACACGGACGCCGAGGGTCGGATGGTCATGGCGGACGCCCTGGCCCTGGCCAGCGAGAGCAACCCCGACGCCATCATCGACATCGCGACCCTGACCGGGGCTCAGATGATCGCCCTCGGCAACCGGGTCGCAGCCGTGATGGCCAACGACGACGCGCTGCGCGAGACCATCGCCGCCATCGGCACCGGCGCCGGGGAGCCGATGTGGCCGATGCCTCTTCCGGAGGACCTGCGCGCCGCGCTCGACACCCCCAACGCCGACATCGCGCACAAGGGGGACCAGTGGGGCGGAATGCTCACCGCGGGAATCTTCCTCTCGGAGTTCGTCGGCACGCCCAAGGGCGCCAAGGCAGAGCCGGGGATGCCCGCTCCACGCATCCCGTGGGCGCATGTCGACATCGCCGGCCCGGCATGGAACGACAAGGCACCGTGGGGACACACCCCCAAGGGTGCGACCGGCTTCGGCGTGGCGGCGCTGCTCTCCGTCCTCGAGACCTACGCCTGACCGGGTTCTGCGCTCGGCGCGCAAGCCGGCATTCCCTCAGCCACGGTCCTCTCGGCGGCGGCGCTGGTCGCGCCGCTGCCGGGCGTTCCAGTCCCGCATCCGCTGCGGGTAGCCGGTGAGGTTGATGTCGTACACGGGAACACCGAGCTCCTTCGCGAGGGAAATGCCCGCCGACGGGTCAGGGATCGCCCGCCGGGTCCACTCCCCCTGGAAGTCGATGAGCACCATCGTCGTCGACGTGACATGCGTCGCGGGCTCGATGTAGGCCTCGACCCCGACCCGGGTCCGTTCGAACTCTCGGAAGTGCGCGAGAACCTCGCCCCGGCGGGAGCGACCTGACTCCGCACCTGTCGTCGGGTCCGCGACCGCCCGTCGCTTCGAGCCGAACCTCCACCACGCCATGCATCCCAACTCTAGGGCCTCGCCATGGGAGCACCGGTCCGGCCGGAGGCCGGCGACAGTGCCCCAGCCCGGGTGGCGCCGCGGGATGGCAAGATGATCGGACGGCCCGACCGGCCGACAGCCGCCGACGTCTGCGCCCCGCGCTGCCCGGCACTCATCCATCGACTGCGCCACCGACCACCGGCGTCGGTGCAGCCCTCGACGAACAGGAGTCCGCCACCCATGCGGGAGACCCAGCGCACGCCCGAGACCGACTCGACCGACGCATACGACCTCGTCATCCTCGGCGGTGGCAGCGGAGGCTACGCGTGCGCGCTGCGGGCGTCCCAGCTCGGCCTCTCCGTCGCCCTCGTCGAGAAGGACAAGGTCGGGGGAACGTGTCTGCACCGCGGGTGCATCCCGACCAAGGCGTTCCTGCACTCCGCCGAGGTGGCCGACACCGCTCGCTCGGCCGACCGGTTCGGGGTCCGCGCAACGCTGGAACGGGTCGACATGCCCGCGGTCCTGTCCTACAAGGACGGCGTGGTCGGCCGCCTCTACCGCGGGCTGAGCGGGCTCGTGTCGAAGGCCGGAGTCACCGTGGTCGAGGGCGAGGGCCGGGTCGAGGCGGGCGACGATGACACTCCCGATGTCGTCGTCGGAGAGCGGCGCTTCCGCGGTCGGTCCCTCGTCGTCGCCACCGGCTCGTTCGCGCGCACCCTGCCGGGTCTGCAGATCGGCGGACGCATCATGACGAGCACCGAGGTGCTCGAGCTCGACGACGTCCCCGCCCGGACGGTCGTCCTCGGCGGCGGTGTCATCGGTGTCGAGCTCGCCTCGGCCCTGGCGTCCTTCGGGTCGGAGGTGACGGTCGTCGAGGCGCTGCCCCGTCTCGTCGCCGCCGAGGACGAGGCCGCCTCGACCGCCCTGACCCGCGCGTTCACCAAGCGCGGCATCACGATCCGCACCGGCTCCCGCTTCGAGTCGGCGACCCAGGACGACGGTGGCGTCGCCGTCACGCTCGAGGGGGGTGAACGGCTCGAGGCCGACATCCTCGTGGTCGCCGTCGGACGGGGGCCGGTCACCGAGGGCCTCGGTCTGGAGGAGGCGGGGATCGAGGTCGCCGAGGGCTTCGTCGTCACCGACGAGCGGCTGCGCACCTCGCACCCGACGGTGTATGCGGTGGGCGACATCGTCAAGGGGCTTCAGCTCGCGCACCGCGGGTTCGCCCACGGCATCTTCGTCGCCGAGGAGATCGCGGGACGTGCACCGCAGCCCGTGTCCGACCACCTGATCCCCCGGGTGACCTACTCCCATCCGGAGATCGCCTCGGTCGGGCTGACCGAGGCGGCCGCCCGGGAGCAGCACGGCGACGACGCCGTCGCGACGTACCAGTACGACCTCGGCGGCAACGGCAAGGCGCAGATCCTCGGGACCGCCGGCTTCGTCAAGGTCGTCCGGGTCGTCGACGGACCGGTCGTCGGGATGCACATGGTCGGCGACCGGATGGGTGAACAGGTGGGCGAGGCGATGCTCGTCGTCGGCTGGGACGCCGTGCCCGCGGACGTCACCCCCTTCCTCCACGCCCACCCCACCCAGAACGAGGCCATCGGCGAGGCAATGCTCGCGCTGGCCGGACAGCCGCTGCACGCGCACGGCTGATAGCCATAGGGTTACCGGCAGGTCAGTCCCCTCGGGAGCCTGCCGACCTGATAAGCATGATCAAGACCACAGCACCCAAGAAAACACCACCCGAGAACACAGAAGTCCTCTAAGCGCATACCGCAGGAGCGAAGGAGCAGCTCGATGTCCGAACGCGTGACCATGCCGGCCCTTGGTGAGTCCGTGACAGAGGGGACGGTGACCCGGTGGCTGAAGAGCGTCGGGGACCGCGTGGAGGTCGACGAGCCCCTGCTGGAGGTGTCCACCGACAAGGTCGACACCGAGATTCCCTCGCCCGTGGCCGGTGTCCTCGAGGAGATCCTTGCCGAGGAGGACGAGACCGTCGAGGTCGGGGCCGACCTCGCAGTGATCGGCGACGGCTCCGGCGCGGAAGGCTCAGCCTCCGACGACGACTCCGCGGACACACAGCCAGAGGAGCCTCAGCAGGACGAGGGCGGCCAGGATGAGCCCGAGCAGGGCGAGGCGGCGGCCGCCGCGGCCCCATCCGACGAGCCGGAGGAGGCTCCCGAGCCCGCTCCCGCGCAGGCGGACTCCGCGGGTGAGTCCTCTCGCGGCGAGGTCAGCGGCGGGGAGACGGTGACCATGCCGGCCCTCGGCGAGTCGGTCACCGAGGGCACTGTGACCCGCTGGCTGAAGCAGGAGGGCGACGAGGTCGCGGTCGACGAGCCGCTGCTCGAGGTCTCGACCGACAAGGTCGACACCGAGATCCCGTCCCCGGTGGCCGGCACCGTGACCAAGATCCTCGCGCAGGAGGACGAGACGGTCGAGGTGGGCGGCGCACTCGCCATCGTCGGCGGCTCGGTCGAGGGGGGCGGCGACTCCGGTGCGGGGTCGGCCGACACCGAGCAGGCCGGTGGCGACGAGGAGCCGGAGGCGGGATCGTCCGAGGCCGAGGCGGCCGAGGATGCGGGCGCGTCCGAGGCGGAGACTCCTGTCCAAGCGGCCACCGAGCCGGAGCCCGAACCCGAGCCCAAGCCCGAGCCGGCCAAGGCCGAGCAGTCGGCACCGCAGGAGGCGGCAGAGAAGGAGGCTCCGAAGACGTCCGACACGTCGCAGCCCCAGGAACAGTCAGGTGGCGACGCCGCGGGCTACGTCACTCCGCTCGTCCGCAAGCTTGCGGCCGATCACGGCATCGACCTGTCGTCGTTGAGCGGAACGGGCATCGGCGGCCGGATCCGCAAGCAGGACGTCCTCGCCGCGGCCGAGGAGGCCAAGAAGGCCGAAGAGAAGAAGGCCGAGGAGGCTCGGGCGCAGGAGGCGACGTCCGAGGAGGCCGCTGCTCCCGCCCAGCAAGCCGCAGCGACGGCGCCGGCTGCTCAGCAGCCGGCCTCCCGGCCGTCGGCCGACGCATCGGGCAAGCGCGGGACGACCGAGAAGATGTCACGTCTGCGCCAGACGATCGCCAAGCGGATGGTCGAGTCACTCCAGGTCTCCGCCCAGCTCACGACCGTGGTGGAGGTCGACGTGAGTCGCATCGCTCGGTTGCGGGACCAGGCGAAGGCGGACTTCGCGAGGCGTGAGGGCACGAAGCTGAGCTACCTGCCGTTCTTCGCGCTGGCGTCCGTGGAAGCACTCAAGGCCCACCCGACGATCAACGCATCGGTGGACGGCGCCGAGATCACCTACCACGGTGCCGAGCACCTCGGCGTCGCGGTCGACACCGAGCGCGGGCTGCTGGTCCCGGTCATCCGGGATGCGGGCGACCTGAACATCGCCGGGCTGGCCCGCAAGATCGCCGACCTCGCGGCGCGGACTCGCGACAGCAAGATCACCCCCGACGAGCTGTCCGGCGGAACCTTCACGATCACGAACACGGGTAGCCGTGGCGCGCTCTTCGACACGCCGATCATCAACCAACCGCAGGTGGCCATCCTCGGCACCGGCGCGGTCGTCAAGCGGCCGGTCGTCATCGACGACGGCTCCGGCGGGTCCACGATCGCGGTTCGGCCGATGGTCTACCTCGCTCTGTCGTACGACCACCGGGTCGTCGACGGGGCCGATGCCGCGCGGTTCCTCACGACGATCAAGAACCGTCTCGAGGAAGGTGCCTTCGAGGCCGACCTCGGCCTCTGACCCGCCGACGCGACCAGGCCGACACCACCACCGAGACCGACAAGGGCTCCTCATGCGTATCGCCATCAGCGGGTCCTCCGGACTCATCGGCTCCGCGCTCACGCGCCACCTGCGTGAGCGCGGAGACGACGTGGTCCATCTCGTCCGGCGCCCGGTCCGTGAGTCGCACGAGCGCCAGTGGGATCCCGACAGCGTGCACCTCGACCCTCAGGTCCTCGCCGACTGCGATGGTGTCGTCTCGCTGCACGGTTCCGGTATCGGCGACAAGCGATGGACCCCCGCGTACAAGCGCGAGATCCTGACATCGAGGACCCATGGGACGACGGCGATCGCCACCGCGCTGGCCGAGCTGGCCGACCGAGGGCGTCGACTGCGGTGGGTCGGCGGCTCAGCCGTCGGCTTCTACGGCGACCGTGGCGAGGAGCCACTCGACGAGACCAGTCCGGCCGGCAACGGCTACCTTCCCGAGGTCGTCACGGCCTGGGAAGGAGCCACCGAGCCCGCCGAGAGAGCCGGCGTGGCCGTGGCCCACATCCGAACCGGCATCGTCCTCAGCCCCGAGGGCGGCGCACTCAAACCGCTGCTCCTGCTCCTGAAGTTCGGCCTCGGCGGACCATTCGGTCGCGGACGCGCCTGGTGGCCCTGGATCACCCTCCAGGACGAGACGTTGGCGATCACCTACCTCCTCGACCACGAGGACATCACGGGACCGGTCAATCTCGTCGGACCGGAGGAGGCCAGGCAGGGCGCGATCGTGACGGCTATCGCTCGGGCGATGCACCGCCCTGCGCTCCTGCCCGTCCCACCGCCGGCGCTGCGCGTGGTGATGGGCGAGTTCGCCGACGACATCCTCTCCAGCCAGCGTGTCCGGCCCCGTGTCCTCACCGAACACGGGTTCACGTTCGACCACGCCACGGTCGCCGACGCCGCCGCCTGGATCACCCGCTAGGCGTCGACCGCCTCGATGTCTGCGATCCGCCATCCAGTCGTGGCGGCTTCCGAACCCGGCGGGTCGACCACCCCATCCGCCGAGGTGTCCACTCGCACGAGCTCCAGGCGCACGCGGGTCGTGGTCCCGGGGCGGGTGTCGCGGCCTCCGGAGATGCGCACCGCATACGGGTCGGTCGTCAGCGTGGCCTCGAGGGTGACCCGGTCCTCGGACTCACTGACCGCCTCGACCGCCCTGGCGGCGAAACTCACCCCTTCGTACCGGTGGCCTTCGGCCAGTGCTCCCGCCAAGAGCTCGCGGTCCTGTTCGAGTGCGACGCTCGCGGGGGCGAAGCAGGCGGTGAGCAGATCGGGATCGGCGCCGTTCCACGCATCCGCTCGTGCGCGGACGAGCGGCTCGAGCATGGCGGCGAACCGGTCTGCGGGATCGACCGGCTCGTCGTCGGCCGCTGTGACCGAGACGGCGCTCGGTGTCCCGCCCGGTCCGGGTGCGGTGGGCACTGCAGTCCCACGCTGAGCCGAGGCCACGGCGACTCCGACGCCGCCGAGGAGCACCATCGCGACGAGCGCCGCGGCGACCCGGAGATGAGCCGCACGGGACCGACGTCGGAGGACGGCCCGGCGGTCCGCTCTCGTGCTCGCGGCGAGGGCGGCGTCCTCACGGGCAGCGGCCCGAGCGAGCTCACGGACACGCTGGGTCAGCATGGTCGCCGGGTCCCCCTGAGCGCCCGGTCGTACGGGCAGTGCGTGGGTCGAGCCAGAAAGCACCGTCGAGAGCTCCCGGGGCCGCGGCCGAAGCTCCGGATCCGGGTGGAGCGCCTGCGCGAGCGCCTCCCCCAGCGCGGCGGGGACGGTGGGATCGAGGTCGGCAAGGCGGGGTCGGTCGGCGGGAATCGGCGGTGGTTCACCGGTCAGCGCGAACCATCCGAGGGCGCCCAGGGCGTACACGTCCGCCGACGAGGTGGGTGCTCCACCTGCGACGACCTCGGGCGCGACGAAGCCCGGTGTGCCGTACACCTCCTCGCAGGGGGTCCCGATCACCGCCGAGACGCCCAGGTCGAGGAGGACCGGCCGACCATCGCCGGCGAGGCCCACGTTGGCGGGTGACAGGTCACCGTGCAGGACGGCCGCGTCGTGGAGGTCGGCGAGGGTCGAGGCGATCGGGGCGAGCAGCGTGACGACCTCCCCGGGGAGAAGGTGGCCCCGGGCGCGCACGAGGTCGGCGAGCGTGCCGTGGCGGAGTCGCTCCATGACGACGGCCACCGCGGGTGGGTCGAGGACGGGAACGACGTCGACCACCCGGACGAGGTGCTCACCGGACCCCCAGGTCATGGCGAGGGCTGAGAGCTCGAAGGTCAGGTCGTGCAGGTCGTCCCGATCCGCGATCGGTATCACCTTGACGGCGAGGTCGGCCGAGCCGGGTGAGCGTCCGCCCGCCCACACCACCGCTGTCGATCCCGTCGCGATGTGCTCGGTGAGGTGGTATCCGGGAACCTGCGGTGGCTGCTGCATGACCACAGTCTCGCTCCGCCCGCAGCCGGTGCCCGGAAGTTTTCCACAGTAGACAGAGCCCCTAGGCTCGTCGGCACCCCAGCGCAGCTCCCCCGACCCTCGAAAAGACTCAGGAGTTCCCATGCCAGCCGACCGGCCCACCATCCTGGCGACGTCGGGCGGCTATCGACCCGACCCGCGGCTCGCGCTGTCGTTCGGACCGCTCGTCCATCATGCCGTCGAGCTGGCGGGAGTCACCGACCGTCGGCCGCGGCTGACCTATGTGGGCACGGCGATCGGTGACCAGCGCTCCGTGGAGGCGCACATCCACGAGGCCGCGAGGCAGGCCGGCTTCGACGTGACGTGCCTCGAGCTCTTCCCCATGCCCAACCTCGAGGACATAGCCGGGCATCTGCTCGCCCAGGACGTCGTCTGGGTCCAGGGCGGCTCTGTCGCCAACCTGCTCGCGGTGTGGGAGGTCCACGGCCTCGGGCCCATGTTTCGCGCCGCCTGGGAGGCGGGGGTCGTCCTGGCCGGGGTGTCAGCCGGGTCGATCTGCTGGTTCCGGGGTGGCTGCACGGACTCCTTCGGGCCGCAGCTGCGTGCGGTCACGAACGGTCTGGGTCTGCTGCCCTACGGCAACGGTGTCCACTATGACTCCGAGGGCCAGCGGCGACCGACGATCCACCGTCTCGTCGAGGCCGGGGTGCTTGGCGAGACACACTGCACGGACGACGGGGTCGGCCTCGTGTACCACGGCACCGAGCTGATCGAGGCGGTGGCGGAGGTGCCCGGCAAAGGAGCCTACGTGGTCCGGCGGGACGAGGGCGGTGGCGTCGTCGAGCACAGGATCGAGCCGCGTCTGCTCGGCGGCCTCGGATAGCCTGGGGCGATGCGGATCGTCCACCTCGGCTTCGCGCCCGACCACGTCGACTACGGCGACGCATGGGAGCGTCAGCGTGAGATCCATGCCGAGGTCGCCGAGGGGCGCGGGCCCGACACCGTGCTGCTCCTCGAGCACTCACCCGTCTACACCGCCGGCAAGCGCACCGAGGCCCACGAGCGGCCCCTCGACGGCACGCCCGTCATCGACGTCGACCGGGGCGGCAAGATCACCTGGCACGGCCCCGGCCAGCTCGTCGGCTACCCGATCGTCGCTCTCCCCGAGGTCCCGATCGACGTCGTCGCACACGTACGACGCCTCGAGGAGGTCATGATCCGCACCTGTGCGGACTTCGACGTCGCCGTCGAACGTGTCGACGGACGGTCGGGGGTGTGGGTCCGCGCGGACGAGCGCGGGCCGGACCGCAAGCTCGGCGCGATCGGTGTCCGCGTCAGCCGTCGGGTCACGATGCACGGGTTCGCCCTCAACTGCGACAACGACCTGGGGTGGGCCGAGGTCATCATCCCGTGCGGAATCGCCGACGCCGGTGTCTCGTCGTTGAGCCGGGAGGCGGGCCGGCGGATCACCGTGCAGGACGTCCTGCCCTACGCCGAGAAGCACCTCGTCGACATCCTCGCCCGCTGAGGCGCCCCACACCCTCGTCTAGGCTGGTGCGGTGACTGTCGCACCCGAAGGCCGCAGGCTCCTCCGCGTCGAGGCGCGCAACGCCGAGACCCCGATCGAGCGCAAGCCGTCGTGGATCCGGACGACGGCGAAGATGGGTCCGGAGTACTCCGCGATGCGGGGACGGGTCTCGTCCGGTGGCCTGCACACGGTCTGCCAGGAAGCGGGATGTCCCAACATCTTCGAGTGCTGGGAGGACCGTGAGGCGACGTTCCTCATCGGTGGCGACGTCTGCACACGGCGGTGCGACTTCTGTGACATCGCCACGGGCCGCCCGGGGCCCCTGGACCGGGACGAGCCACGACGGGTGGCGGAGTCGGTCCGCGAGATGGGCCTGCGGTACTCCACCGTCACCGGCGTCGCCCGGGACGACCAGCCCGACGGTGCCGCGTGGCTCTACGCCGAGACGATCCGCCGGATCCACAGGTTGAACCCGAACACCGGCGTCGAGATCCTTCCGCCCGACTTCGGCGCCGAGCCGCACCTGGTCGGTCAGGTCTTCGACGCCCGTCCCGAGGTCTTCGCGCACAACCTCGAGACCGTGCCCCGCATCTTCCGCCGGATCCGGCCCGCGTTCACCTACGACAAGTCGCTTCGGGTGCTCACCATGGCGCGCGAGGCCGGTCTGGTGACGAAGTCCAACCTCATCCTGGGGATGGGCGAGACGGACACCGAGATCGAGCAGGCCATCGTCGACCTCCACGAGGCGGGATGTGACATCCTCACCATCACCCAGTACCTCCGTCCCTCGAAGCTCCATCATCCGATCGACAGGTGGGTCAAGCCCGAGGAGTTCGTCCACTGGAGCGACCACGCCACCGAGGTGGGCTTCAAGGGCGTCATGGCCGGGCCGCTCGTGCGCTCGTCGTACCGGGCCGGACGCCTCTGGGCCCAGGCGATGCGGCGCTGGGGACGCCCGATCCCGGAGCAGCTGTCACATCTCGCAGCCGCCATCGACGAACCCGCCCGCCAGGAGGCCGCCGCATTGGTGGCCCGCGGACATCGCGACGTATCCTGAGCCCTATGGCGCTGCGCAGGAAGAAGTCGACCGAGGCAGCGGCATCCGGCTCGGATGCCGCCGCGAAGAAGCCCGGACGGATCGCCCAAGTCCGTCAGGGATACCGCGCCATCCGGCAGCTCGACCCCAATGTCGGCTGGTTCATGCTGCTGGCCGCGCTGGTCGTCCTCCTCGTCGTCATGCTCATCGGCTGGGCGATCGGGCGTCCGTGGTGGGCGCTGTTCTTCGCCCTTCCGCTCATGATGATCGCCGCGCTGCTCGTCCTCAACAGGCGCGCGAACAGCGCGATGTACAACGCCCTCGACGGCAAGCCCGGCGCCGCAGGCGCCGCGCTCACGAGCATTCAGCGTGGCTGGTACACCTCCCAGGAGCCGGTCGCGGCGGACGTGCAGAACCGTCAGCTCGACTTCACCAACGCGGCCGTCGTCTTCCGCGCCCTGGGTCGCCCGGGCGTCGTGCTCGTCGGCGAGGGTCCCAAGCCCCGGGTCAACAAGCTGCTGGAGGCCGAGCGCAAGAAGGTCGCCCGCGTCGCACCCGGCGTGCCCGTGCACCTCATCGTCGTGGGCGAGGACGAGGGTGACGTCCCCGTGCGCAAGCTCGTCAAGACCGTGACCCGCAAGAAGCCGGTCCTGACCAAGGAGGAGATGGCGGTTGTCAACAAGCGGCTGAAGTCCCTCCCCAGCATCCGCGACGCGGTCCCCGCCGGCATCGACCCCACCAAGGTGCGGATGAGCCGCAAGGCGCTGCGCGGCCGCTGAGCCGCGCCCTCACCGGGGATCGAGGCTCACCTCGTTCTGATCGTCATGCTGCCGGCTGCCCGGTCGTGGAAACCGCGACCGTCCGCTGCGGTGAAGACTGCGGGAAGGAACAGGACGACCATCAGCGTGCGGATCGCCGTCTGTCCCGGACGCAGCGGTCCGCCGTCCAGTGCCGTGACGCCGATCCCGACGATGCGGTGCCCGATCGTCGTGCCGATGGTTCCGACGAGGAGCAGGTGCATGAGCGCGAAGACCCCGAGGGGCGCGAACGCCGCGGCACCGCCCTGGTCGATCGCCACCCCGAAGACCCCGATGACGATCAGCTGGGCGAGCAGCCAGTCGAGAATGGCTGCCAGCGCGCGCCGCACGAGCGTCGCGAGTGAGCCGGGACCGCGCGGCGGTAGGCCGAGCTCGGCGCCGGGATGGTCGGGCTGCGAGGCGGGCGTCGACACGGTAGTCACTGTAGACGGGCGTGCGCGACGCCCCGGCGAGGGTGCGGCGGGCGGCGAGCACCGCATACCGCATGCATGCGGTGGTCACCTGCCGGACACCGCGTCTCGGATCGCGAGACCTGGGTCGCCGTAACACCGGCGAAACACACGGGTCACCATGCGGATACCGCGCCTCACTAGGGTTGACGACAACGCAACGGGCTCTCGGCCGCCGTCGGCGGCCCCGAGCGCGTCCGTTCCCTGCCCACCATCTGGAAGGACCACACGTGTTCAGCAGCCCCGACGAGGTTCTGGCATACATCAAGGACGAGGACGTCAAGTTCGTCGATATCCGCTTCTGCGACCTCCCCGGCATCATGCAGCACTTCAATGTTCCGGCCGAGAGCCTCGACGAGGACTTCTTCACCGTCGGCCAGGCCTTCGACGGGTCTTCGATCCGCGGCTTCCAGGCCATCCACGAGTCGGACATGAAGCTGCTCCCCGACGTCGCGACGGCCTATGTCGACCCGTTCCGCGAGCAGAAGACCCTCGTCATGAACTTCTCGATCGTCGACCCCTTCACCGACGAGCCGTACAGCCGGGACCCGCGCAACATCGCCGCGAAGGCCGAGGCGTACCTGAAGTCGACCGGTATCGCCGACACCGCGTACTTCGGCGCCGAGGCCGAGTTCTTCGTCTTCGACGACGTCCGCTTCAAGACCGAGGCCAACGCGGGCTACTACTTCATCGACTCGATCGAGGCGGTGTGGAACACCGGACGCTCCGAGGAGGGCGGCAACCGCGGCTACAAGCCCCGGATGAAGGGTGGCTACTTCCCCGTCTCCCCCACCGACCACTTCGCCGACCTGCGCGACGAGATCTGCCTCAAGCTCGCCGAGGTCGGCATCACCGTCGAGCGCTCCCACCACGAGGTGGCCTCGGGCGGGCAGCAGGAAATCAACTACAAGTTCAACACCCTGCTGCACTCCGGCGACGACATGATGAAGTTCAAGTACGTCGTCAAGAACACCGTCTGGGACGCCGGCAAGTCCGCGACCTTCATGCCGAAGCCGATCTTCGGCGACAACGGGTCGGGAATGCACACCCACCAGTCCCTCTGGAAGGACGGCGAGCCGCTGTTCTACGACGAGAAGGGGTATGGCGGCCTGTCCGACGTCGCGCGCTGGTACATCGGCGGACTTCTCAAGCACGCCCCCGCGGTGTTGGCCTTCACCAACCCGACGGTCAACTCGTACCACCGGCTCGTCCCGGGCTACGAGGCCCCGGTCAACCTGGTGTACTCGGCCCGGAACCGCTCGGCCTGCATCCGGATCCCGATCGCCGGCACCTCGCCGAAGGCCAAGCGCATCGAGTTCCGCGTGCCCGACCCGTCGTGTAACCCCTACCTCGCGTTCGCCGCGCAGCTGATGGCCGGCCTCGACGGCATCCGCAACCGCATCGAGCCGCCGGAGCCGGTGGACAAGGACCTCTACGAGCTGCCGCCGGAGGAGCACGCCGAGATCGAGCAGGTTCCCGGCTCGCTGCCCGCCGTGCTCGACGCCCTGGAGGCGGACCACGAGTTCCTGCTCGAGGGTGACGTGTTCACCAAGGACGTCATCGAGACGTGGATCGAGTACAAGCGGAAGAACGAGATCGACCCGATCCGCTTCCGGCCACACCCGCACGAGTTCGAGATGTACTACGACATCTGATCGGCGCAGGTCGTTATCGGGGAGGTTCGGTGCTGTCATGACAGCACCGGACCTCCCCGTCTGCTGTCAGGCCTCGACGTCCAGGAGCGGATGACGGAACCGCCTGCGGATCGGTCGCCGGCTGACGATCTGGTCCGCTCCGGCATCAGGATCTCGGTGAGGGCGGCCGCGACACCACGGGACATGGTCGCGTTAGAGCGTCCCCCGACACGAGCAGCGCTCTCGCCGCCGTCGACGACAGGCGCCGCTCAGGGCAGGGTGCCCGACCGTCCTGCCGCCGACCCGGCGGGGGTCACACTGTGAGGTAAGGCTGTCCGACCGCTGTGACGAGATAGCCAGAGTCGTGGTCTCGCATTACCCGTCAGTACTGGATTGAGTGGTCCCAACTGAGCGCGTCGGCATCGGAGCCGAAGGGTCCGAGGGCCGGCGCCAGGGAGGAACGCTGATGAAGGTCGTCGTGTTGGCGAAGTACGTCCCCGAGCCCACGGCCACGTGGGCCTTCGAGGCAGACCACACCCTGGCCCGCGAGTCCGTCGAGGGCCGGCTCTCCGAGCTCGACGAGTATGCGGTGGAACAGGCCGTGCGACTCAAGGAGGCCGGCGCAGCTGACGAGGTCGTCGTCCTCACCGTCGGCCCCGCCAAAGCGGTCGACGCCCTGCGGAAGGCGCTCGCCATGGGCGCCGACCGGGCCGTCCACGTCAGTGACGAGGCGATCGCGGGATCGGACGCACTCGGCACGTCGAGGGTGCTCGCCGCCGCGGCCGACAAGGAGGGCTTCGACCTCGTCCTGACGGGAATGGCCTCGACCGACGCGGAGATGTCGGTCATGCCCTCGATGGTCGCGGCGAGGTTGGGTCTACCCCAGGCGACCTTCGCCGGGGCGCTGTCGGTCGAGGGCGGCACCGCCACGATCAGCCGCGACCTGGACACCGCCACCACCGAGGTGACGGTGACCCTGCCGGCCGTCATCTCGCTGACCGACCAGACCGACGAGGCTCGCTACCCCGCCTTCAAGGCGATCATGATGGCCAAGAAGAAGCCCGTGGAGACCCGCTCCCTGGCCGATCTCGGGATCGCTGCCGGGGACGTCGGCCTCGAGGCCGCCGGAACGTCGGTGCTCTCGATCGCTCCGGCCCCTCAGCGCCAGGCCGGAACCATCATCACCGACGAGGGCGATGCCGCCACCCAGCTCGCGGACTTCCTCGCCGCCCGCGGATTCCTCCGCTAGCCCACTCGACAGGAGACCCTCATGAGTGAAGTACTCGTCCTCGTCGAGACCTCCGGCTCGACGGTCCGCATCCCCTCGCTCGAGCTCCTCACGCTCGCCCGCCGCCTCGGCGAGCCGAGCGCAGTGCTCTTCGGGTCACCGGAGGACTCCGTCGTCGCCGCCCTCGCGGAGCACGGTGCCACGACCCTGTATGCGGTGCCCGCCCCTGAGATGGAGGAGTTCCTCTCCCTGCCCAAGGCGGAAGCCGTCACCGACCTGGCCCGGCGGCTCTCCCCCACCGCTGTGTTCATCACCTCCTCCCCGGAGGGCAAGGACATCGCGGCCCGGGTCGCTGTCGCCCTCGACTCCGGAATCATCACCGATGCCGTCGACGTCACGAGCGAGGACGGAGATGTCGTCGCCACCCAGAGCATCGTCGCCGGCCGCTTCGTCGCGACCACGCGGGTGGTGCGCAGCCCGGCGGTCCTGACCTTCCGCCCGAACTCCGTCGAGCCGTCTCCCGCACCGTCGTCGGCGACACTCGAGACGGTCGACCTCTCGGTCAGTGAGGTCGCGCGGGGCGCGCGAGTCGTCGCGACCACCCCCAAGGAGTCGACCGGCCGACCCGATCTCACCGATGCCGCGGTGGTCGTCGCCGGGGGACGTGGTGTCGGGTCGGCTGAGGGTTTCGCGAAGGTCGAGTCACTCGCCGACGCGCTCGGTGCGGCGGTAGGCGCCTCCCGCACGGCAACGGACGTCGGCTGGGCACCGCACGAGTCCCAGATCGGCCAGACCGGCAAGACGATCGCGCCCGCGCTCTACGTCGCGGCGGGGATCTCCGGCGCGATCCAGCACCGCGCCGGCATGCAGAGCAGCAAGACGATCGTCGCCGTCAACAAGGACCCCAAGGCTCCGATCTTCGGTATCGCCGACTTCGGTGTCGTCGGCGACCTCCACACCGTGCTGCCGGCGCTGACCGAGGAGATCGTGCGACGGCGGACCTGACCACGTCGTGACCCCAGGACCCTGTGAGGAGGTGGGCGCCCGGTGAATACGCTACGACTCGTCGTCGGCCTGCTCATGACCGTCGTCATGCTCGGCCTGGCGGGGCGACGGCTGCTGTACCTCTACCGGGTGGGCGGGGCCGGCCAGCCGGTCGAGCCAGGCCGGCTGGGTGCGGTCGGCACAGCGATCAGGGCCGAGCTCGTCGAGGTCGTCGCACAGCGCAAGTTGCTGCGGTGGACCGCGCCGGGCCTGGCACACGCCGCCGTGTTCTGGGGCTTCTGCGTGCTCCTGCTCACGGTGCTCGAGGCGTTCGGTTCCCTGTTCGACCCCACCTTCTCCCTTCCCGTGATCGGTCAGTTCCCGGTCCTGGGCTTCGTGGAGGACCTGTTCGCTCTCCTCTGCATCCTGGCCGTTGTCGCGTTCGTCGTGATCAGGGTGCGCGAGGCGCCCAGGGACCAGGGTCGTCGTTCCCGCTTCTTCGGCTCCCATCTCGGGCCCGCCTGGTTCGTCCTCTTCATGATCTTCAACGTCGTCTGGACGCTGTTGCTCACCCGGGGCGCGCAGATCAACGCCCAGGAGGTCAACACCACCGACAACCTCCCGTTCCTGCGGGGGGCGTTCCTCAGCCAGGCCATCGCCTCCCTGCTCGCCCCGCTCGGCCAGGACGTGAACGAGGTCATCGAGACCGTCGCGCTCCTCGTCGGTCTCGGCGTCCTGCTCGGCTTCACGGTCTTCGTCACCTACAGCAAGCACCTGCACATCCTCCTGTCTCTCCCGAACGTCGCCCTCGCCCGACGCCCGTCGGCGCTCGGCGCCCTCCTGCCGGTCAGCTCCGGTGGCAGGGAGGTCGACTTCGAGGACCCTGGCGAGGAGGACCTTCTCGGGGTCGGAAACGTCGAGGAGTTCACGTGGAAGGGGCTGCTCGACTTCGGCACATGTACGGAGTGCGGACGCTGCCAGAGCCAGTGCCCGGCGTGGAACACCGGCAAGCCGCTCTCCCCCAAGCTGCTCATCATGGGCCTGCGCGACCACGCCCTCGCCAAGGCGCCCTACCTGCTGGCCGCAGAACAGGAGCGCGACGGGCTGTCCGACGACGCCAGGGCCGTCGCCAGCGTGCCGCTGGTCGGGGACACGGGGTATGCGGGGGATCCGCTGGCCGCCTACGCCCCGCTCGGTCCCGGAGGGGTGATCGACCCCGACGTCCTGTGGTCGTGCACGACGTGCGGCGCATGTGTCGAGCAGTGCCCGGTCGACATCGAGCACGTCGACCACATCGTCGACATGCGCCGCTACCAGGTCCTCATGGAGGGCGCGTTCCCGGACGAGGCGGGCGCGATGCTCAACAACCTCGAGCACGCGGCCGACCCGTGGGGGCGGGGAGCGTCCCAGCGTCTGGCCTGGGCGGAACCACTCGACTTCGAGGTCCGCGTCCTCGGCGCCGACGGCGGGGACCGCATCCCGGACGACGTCGAGTGGCTGTTCTGGGTGGGGTGTGCAGGCGCGCTCGACGACCAGGCCCAGCGGACGACGCGAGCTGTGGCGACGTTGCTGCACGAGGCCGGCGTGGAGTTCATGGTCCTCGGCGAGGCGGAGTCATGCACCGGTGACCCGGCACGGCGGATGGGCAACGAGTTCCTCTTCCAGATGCTCGCCCGACAGAACGTCCAGACCCTCGACGACGCCGGCGCCACGAAGATCGTCGTCACATGCGCCCATTGCTTCAACACGATCGCCAATGAGTACCCGCAGGTGGGCGGCAGCTACGAGGTCGTCCACCACTCGATGTTGCTCGGTCGGCTGCTCGCCGAGAAGCGACTCGTGCCGGTGTCGCGGGTGGACAGGGACGTGACCTACCACGATCCCTGCTACCTCGGCCGCCACAACCGGATCTTCGCCCCGCCGCGTGAGCTGCTCGGAGCCGTCCCCGGCCTGCGGCTTGCCGAGATGCCGCGCGCGAAGGAACGTGCCTTCTGCTGTGGCGCCGGTGGGGCACGGATGTTCATGGACGAGACCCTCGGCACCAGGATCAACGAGAACCGTGCCGCCGAGGCGATCGCCACGGGCGCGCAGACCATCGCGGCCGCCTGTCCGTTCTGCATCACGATGCTGAGCGACGGAGTGAGCACGCTGCGCCCTGACGACGCCCCCGTCGAGGTGACCGACATCGCCGAGGTCCTCCTGCGGGCGGTTCGCCCTGACCTCGACGACGTCTCACCTCCTCCACAGGCCGCGAGACCGTAGCCCAGACATCGCAGAGCACATGACGAACAGGACCGAGCGACGATGACAGAGACCGTGAGCACCGCAGGCCCGCACGCCGCCACGAGCGGACTCGACCTGAGCACGTTGAGCCTCATGCTCGAGGCACTCGACGACTTCATCGCCGCCTCCCTGACGCCCGAGCTGCAGCTGGAGCTCGATCACGAGGACCGCTGCCCCGAGGACATCGTCCGCGCGATGAGCGACCCGGACACCCTCGGCGTCCAGCTGGTCTTCATCCCGGAGGAGTTCGGCGGAATGGGCGGTTCCGCCTGGGACTCGTACCGCGTATGCGAGGCGATGGCCCGCAAGGACATCGGGCTCGCGACCGCTGTCTTCGCGACCTTCCTCGGCTCGGACCCCATCGTCTTCGGCGGCACGCCGGAGCAGCAGGAGCACTGGCTGACGCGGATCGCCGGCGAGGGACTCGTCTTCGCCTACGGCGCCACTGAACCGGAAGCCGGCTCGGACCTCGGCGCGATGACGACGACCGCCGAGCGCATCACCGCCGACGACGGCACGGTGACGGCCTACCGCATCACCGGACGCAAGCAATGGATCTCGAACGGGAGCATCGCCGACTTTTCGACCGTCCTCGCCGCGACCGAGGACGGACCGTCCTGGTTCGTCGTCCCCCAGGACTCCGCGGGATTCAGCTCGGGTCCGCCGGAGGACAAGCACGGTCTGCGCCTGTCGAACACCTCCGCCCTCTACCTCGACGACGTCGAGGTGCCGGCCGACCACCTCATCGGCGAGGTCGAGGGAAAGGGTCTGGTGCAGGCCCAGAACGTCTTCGGCTACACCCGGCTCATGGTCGCCGCGTTCGGGCTGGGCGGTGGATGGGAGGCCTTGGACCGCTCCCTGGCCTACTCGGTCGAGCGGGTCCAAGGGGGCAGTCCGCTCAGTGAGAAGCAGGGCTTCACGCACAAGCTCATCGTGCCGTGGGCGGTCCGACTCGAGGCCGCCCGCAGCTTCATCGAGCACACCGCGACCCGCCTCGACGCCGGTGCGGGCGCCGAGGGAGCGCTCAACACCGAGGGCGCCATCGCGAAGTACATGTCCACCGAAGCCGGGATCGCCGCCGCCGACGCGGCCATCCAGGCCCACGGTGGGTATGGGTACACCCGCCCCTACGTCGTCGAGAAGATCCGGCGCGACGTGCGCATCACGACGATCTACGAGGGCACCTCGGAGATCATGGAGATGACGATCGCCAGGGACCGCTGGCAGCGCCACCTCAAGTCCGGAGGCCGCCACTACTCGGACATGGCCGACCGTCTCGAGGCCATGCACGCAGCCCAGCCGTCGGCGGGCGCCGACATCGCCGCGCTCGCCTGCCGAGCCCTCGCGGTCGTCCTCGAGGCCTGCCGCACCGGCCGCCTCACCCGCAACCAGCACGTTCTGTTCCGCCTCGGTGAGCTCATCGCCTGGACCGAGACGGCCGCGGTCTTCGTGACCAAGGCTGCCGCCGCCGCTGAGCAGTCGCTGCACGAGAAGTGCCTGTCACGCTTCGACGCCGACGCCCTGGCGGTGATGTCGCGCGTCTTCGCCCGCGAAGCGGCGCAGAAGGTCGCCCTGGAGGGAACGCGCTGGGTGGCCGGCGCCTCCGAGCCGGGGTCTGCGCAACTCACCACCATCGGCGATGTGCCGACCGCACGGATCATGGCCGCGCAGGCAGGCCTGGTCACGGATCTCGACACCGTTCGCGACATCTTGTACGCACCCTTCGGCTCCGGCTCACCGCTCTCGGCCACCGGTTGACCGCGGACCGGCGCCGCACCGACGACAACTGAACACGGCAACCACACCCCGCACGGCTCACCACCGCATACGCACCACCCCGAGGACCTCATGACCACCTCATCGGCCGACCCCATCGCCGTCGTCGGCGCCGCCGCGATCATGCCCCAGGCACCGAACGCGCAGATCTTCTGGGAGAACCTGAAGAAGGGCGTCTACAGCATCACCGACGTGCCCCCGGAACGATGGGACCCGGCGATCTACTACGACCCCGACCACGCGGCGGTCGACAAGACGTACTCGAGGATCGGTGGCTGGGTGCGCGAGTTCGAGTGGAACCCGATTGCGTGGCGCCTACCGGTGCCGCCCAAGGTGGCCGAGCAGATGGACCAGGGCCAGCGGTGGGCCGTCTCCGCTGCACGCGCCGCCCTCAGCGACGCGGGGTATCCGGACTGGAAGGTCGACGGGGACAGAGTGGCCGTGATCTTCGGCAACGCGATCGGCGGGGAGAAGCACTACGAGTCCTCCATGCGGATCCGCCTGCCCGAGATGCTCGGGCGCCTCCAGCAGTCACCGACGGTGCAGAGCCTCCCGGCCGATGTGCAGCGCCGCATCGTCGATGAGACGCGCTCCCTGTACCGGGAGAGCACTTTCGACATCACCGAGGACACCATGCCCGGTGAGCTGTCGAACGTCATGGCCGGCCGCGTCGCGAACCTGTTCAACCTGCGCGGCCCGAACTTCACGACCGACGCCGCCTGCGCCTCGGCCCTGGCCGCCATCGGCAACGCCGTCCTCGGCCTGCGGGAGCGCCGGTTCGACGCCGTCGTCTGCGGAGGCATCGACCGCAACATGGGCGTGGACGCCTTCGTCAAGTTCTGCAAGATCGGCGCCCTCTCGGCCACGGGGACCCGCCCCTTCGACGCCGGTGCCGACGGCTTCGTCATGGGCGAGGGAGCCGCGGTCTTCGTCCTCAGGCGCCTCGAGGACGCCGAGCGCGACGGCGACCGTGTCTACGCCACCATCCTCGGCATCGCCGGTTCCTCGGACGGCAAGGGCAAGGGCATCACCGCACCGAACCCCGTCGGCCAGCAGCTCGCCGTGCGGCGGGCCTGGGAGGACTGCGGGGAGGACATGGCAACGGTGGGCGCGATAGAGGCCCACGGCACCTCCACTCGCGTCGGTGACGCAGCGGAGCTGGCGAGCCTGTCCGAGGTCTTCGGCTCGGCCGGCCTGTCGGCCGGGTCGGTCGCGCTCGGCTCGGTGAAGTCGAACATCGGGCACCTCAAAGCGGCGGCGGGCGCAGCCGGACTGTTCAAGATGATTCGCTCACTCCACGAGAAGGTGCTCGTGCCGAGCCTGAACTTCGTCGACCCCAACCCCGGCGTGGACTGGGATACGAGCGCGTTCGCCGTGAACACGACGCTGCGGCCGTGGCCGCAACCCCCTGCCGGTATCCGCCGCGCGGGAGTGAGCGCCTTCGGCTTCGGCGGCACGAACTTCCACGTCGTCCTCGAGGAGCACGTCCCCGGCCGCCATCGGCCGCAACCCCGCGTGCATGCCTCGGCCCGGATGCCCTCGAGTGCGACGCTCCTGGGCTCGTCCGCGGACACCGCGAACAGCCCGGCCACCCCGCCCGCGACGCCCACCATCCTCGACGTCCGTCCCGGGGGCGGAGGCCGGCGCCCACTGCGCGGCACCCTGGTCCTCGGCGCCGCGGACGACGCCGAGATGGTGACGAGGCTGACCGAGGTCCGCGATGCCGCCCGCGGCGGTCGGGCGCCGCTGAGCGCCCCACCCGAGCGCGCCGTGGGACAGTCGCCCGTCCGGGTCGCGGTCGACTACGGCGACGCCGACGAGCTGGCCGGCAAGCTCGAGAAGGTCATCACAGCTCTGCAGACCGGCAACGCGGCCATCCTGAAGATGATGCGCCAACAGGGTGCCTTCGTGGGACGAGGTCCGGCGCCCAAGGTCGCCTTCCTGTACACGGGCCAGGGCTCGCAGTACGTCAACATGCTCCGTGACCTGGCCGCCCGCGTCTCGATCGTCGGCGAGACGTTCGCCGAGGCGGACCGGGTCATGACGCCGCTGCTCGGCAAACCGCTCACCGACTTCATCTTCGTCGACCCGGCCGACGAGGCAGCCGTGCGGACCGCGACCCAACAGCTCATGCAGACAGAGATCACCCAGCCCGCGGTCCTGGCGACCGACCTCGCCCTGACCAGGCTGCTCGCCGCATACGGCATGAAACCGGACATGGTCATGGGCCACAGCCTCGGCGAGTACGGCGCCCTGGTGGCCGCCGGTGCGCTGACCTTCGAGGCCTCGCTCGAGGCGGTGAGCGCACGCGGCCGCGAGATGGCGCACCTGTCCGTCGAGGACAACGGCGCCATGGCCGCCGTGTTCGGCCCGCTCCAGAGCATCCAGGAGATGGTGGCGGACGCCGATGGGTATGCGGTCGTGGCCAACATCAACAGCTACAGCCAGGCGGTGGTCGGCGGGGCCACCGACGCCGTCGAACGTCTCATCGAACGGTTCACCGCGGCCGGGATGACAGCCACCCGGATCCCGGTGAGCCACGCGTTCCACACATCGATCGTCGCGCCCGCATCGGTGCCGTTCGGCGACGCCCTGCGGCGGCTCGACATGCGCCCGCCGACCCTGCCGATCGTCGCGAACGTGACGGGCGAGTTCTATCCGGCGGACGCCACGAAGGAGACGATGCTCGACTACGCGGGGCGTCAGATCGCCTCCCCGGTCCAGTTCGTCAAGGGTCTGGAGACCCTCTACGCCGCGGGCGCCCGGATCTTCGTCGAGGTCGGCCCCAAGAAGGCCCTGCACGGATTCGTCGAGGACGTCCTGGCCAGCCGCCACGACGACGTCCTCGCCCTCTTCACCAACCATCCCAAGATCGCCGACGAGGTCGGCGTCAACCAGGCTCTGTGCGGACTCTGGGCGGCCGGGATCGGATTCTCGGACCCGAGCACCCACGCTGCCTCCGAGACCACACCCGCGACCATGCAGCACGACCCGATCACGCTTCCGGAGGTAGAGGTGTCCGACGAGACCATCACCGAGCTGGGCCGGCTCTTCGCCGGAGTGCTCGAGCAGGGCATGCGCCTGTACCGGCAGGACTCCGGTCCGGCGCCCTCACACTCAGCGACCGCCGGCGCCGCAGGCGCGCCGCGGCCGGTGGCGACCGCTGCGGCCCCGGAGCCCGGAGCCGCGCTGGCGACGACCGCGCCGGTGGTCATCACCGGAGCCGCGCTCGGGCTGCCGGGCGTCGAACGGACCTTCGACGACGACAACGTCGCGCGAATCCTTGCGGGACAGAGCTTCATCGGCTCGTTGCCGCAGGAGGTGCGTGACCGGATGGTCGACATGCGGATCACCCGGATCGTCAAGGATGCGACGACCGGCGGAGGCAGCTTCGTCACGATCGACGACGCCGCGGACGTCATCAAGCTCGCGGCCTGGCACGCACCGCTCGACATGGTCGAGCAGTTCGCCGTCGACCGCGCCCGCGACGAGGCGCTCGACAACACCACGCGACTGGCCATCGGTGCTGGGTTCGACGCAATGCGCGACGCAGGTATCCCGCTGACCCGGCGCTACAAGACGACGACGATCGGCTCTCAGCTGCCGGACACGTGGGGCCTGCCGGAGGCACTGCGCGACGACACCGGAGTCATTTTCGCCAGCGCTTTCCCCGGGTACGACCGCTTCGCCGAGGCGATCGAGGAGTACGCGTTCGACCGTGCCCGCCGGGAGAACCTCGCGGCACTCCGGGCGGTTCGCGCGACCATGTCCGATGCCTCGGAGGGGGTCGGCGAGGTCGATCGGCTCATCGCAGAACTGGCGGCCGACGTCGAGGACAACCCCTACCGCTTCGACCGTCGCTTCCTGTTCCGCACCCTGGCCATGGGCCACAGCCAGTTCGCCGAGATCATCGGCGCCCGCGGCCCGAACACGCAGATCAACGCCGCGTGTGCCAGCACCACCCAGGCGCTGTCGGTCGCAGAGGACTGGATCCGCTCCGGTCGGGCCAAGCGCGTCATCGTCGTCTCCGCCGACGATGCCACCTCGCCGCACCTGCTGCCATGGGTGACGGCCGGGTTCCTCGCCACCGGCGCTGCGGCGACTGACGAGCATGTCGAGGATGCCGCCACACCCTTCGACCGACGCCGGCACGGCATGATCGTCGGCATGGGCGCGGCCGCGTTCGTGGTCGAGTCCGCCGAGTCGGCGCGAGAGCGCGGGCTCTCACCGATCGTCGAGGTGCTCGCGTCGATCACGGCGAACAGCGCCTTCCACGGCACCCGGCTCGACGTCGAGCACATCGGCGGAGTCATGGAGTCCCTCATCGTCCAGGCCGAGCGCCGTGGCATCAAACGCCACGAGATCGCCGGCCAGACGATGTTCATGTCGCACGAGACCTACACCCCCGCCCGTGGTGGCAGCGCCGCAGCGGAGATCAACGCACTCCGACGTGTCTTCGGCGAGCATGCCGCCGAGGTCGTCATCACCAACACCAAGGGATTCACCGGTCACGCCATGGGCGCCGGGATGGAGGACGTCGTCGCCATCAAGGCGCTCGAGACGGGCATCGTCCCGCCGGTGCCGAACTACCGCGAGCCCGACCCCGACCTCGGTCGCCTCAACCTGTCGACCGGCGGGCGGTACGACGTCGAGTACGCCCTGCGGCTCGCCGCGGGCTTCGGCTCCCAGATCGCGATGGCTCTGCTGCGTCGGACCCCGCTCCCCGGCGGGGCACGCCGGGCGCCTGACCAGCTCGGCTATGCCTACCGCATCATCGACCGCCATGCCTGGCAACACTGGCTCGACGGCCTCTCCGGCCATTCGAGCAGCACGCTCGAGGTCGACCACCGGCGGCTCCGGATCACCGATGTGGGAGCCCCCGCAGTCCCGGTCACCCCGGTCACCCAGGTGCCCGTCCCCTATCCCGGGATCGCAGGCGCCGCGTCGACACGCCGCGCGACCTCTCCCATCGCTCCGACGATTGACTTTCCGAAGCCGTTCGACCACGCCGCCGGGGTGGCAGGCTCCCCCGCGTTGACGCCGACCGCTCCTCCACGGCCCGCCGATCCCGCCCAGACCAGCGCAGCACCGCCCGCCGCTCCGGTCGAGGAGCCGCCGGCACCGGCGGCGCCCGCCCCGGGGTCGGCTGCGGGTGGGGACCCGGTGCTGGCGAAGGTAGCCGACATCGTCGCCGAGATGACCGGCTACCCGGTCGACCTGCTCGACCCGGACCTGGACCTCGAAGCCGACCTCGGAGTCGACACCGTCAAGCAGGCCGAGGTCTTCGCCGCGGTCCGCCAGGAGTACGGCGTCGAACGCGACGCCACCCTCCAGCTGCGCGACTTCCCCACCCTCAACCACGTCGCCGGCTGGATCCGCGACAAGACCGGCCTACCCGC
>NZ_WESE01000009.1 GCF_009184895.1 Nostocoides sp. F2B08
CGCCGCCGAAGCCGGCGACACCGACGCCCAGGTCAACCTCGGCATCCTGCTCGCCAGCAAATCGAACCCGCCACAGCTGGAAGAAGCCCGCCGCTGGCTCACCGCCGCCGCCCGGAGTGGTGACATTTCCGCCCAGGTCAATCTTGGGATGCTGTTCGCCTCTCGCTGGAACCCACCCCAACTGGAAGAGGCTCGGTTCTGGTACACGGCCGCCGCGCGATCAGGCGATCCTGACGCACAGTACAGACTAGCCGTGCTGATGTTGGAGAAGCTGGAACCGCCTGAACTAGCGGAAGGGCGCCGCTGGCTTACCACCGCAGCCGAAGCCGGCCATAGCGGCGCCCAGTACAGACTGGGCGTCCTGCTCGCGATCGAGTGGGATCCGCCACAGCTGGAAGATGCGCGCCGCTGGTACACCACCGCCGCTCAAGCCGGCCACACCGGCGCACAGGTTGGCCTGGCCATCCTCCTCGCCAACCAATGGGATCCGCCACACCTGGAAGAAGCGCGCCGCTGGTACACCGCTGCCGCTCGAGCCGGCCACACCGGCGCACAGGTCAATCTCGCCATCTTGATCGCTACCCAGTGGGATCCACCGGAACTGAACGACGCGCGTGATTGGTTCACCGCCGCCGCCCATGCCGGCGACACCGACGCCCAAGCCAATCTCGGCGTGCTTCTTGCTGACCAGTGGGATCCGCCGCAACTGGAGGAAGCCCGCCGGTGGTACACCGCTGCCGCTCAGGCCGGCCACATCGGCGCCCAGTACAACCTGGGAATCCTGCTCTCGGAGAGACTCGATCCTCCTGTACTGGAAGAGGCATGCCGATGGCTTACCATCGCCGCCGACGGTGGCCACTTGCAGGCCGCGCACGCTCTGGAGCGCCTGCGTGAATGAACCCCGTAGGCGTACACATCCGCCAACGGCTTCTATTCCCTTGGCGAACCGGCAGCGCAGAGGTCTGGGGGTGGGGACGGAGCGGGCGGTGCTGATCCGCTACCAACTCGACGGTCAGACCCTATGAGGGTCGCGGGTTGCTTTGGCTGTTGTGGGCCGGGGCCTCGCGTATGCAGGATTCGTGGATCACCAGCCAGATAAGGCTGGCTGGTGCCGACAGGCATAGGAGGCCCCGGTGTTCGTTCATCGTACGAGTGTTGGGTTGGATGTTCACGCGCGATCGGTGCGGGCGGCGGTGATCGACACCGGGACCGGTGAGGTCATCGAGCGCACGATCTCCCCGCGCACGGATCACGTGGTCGCGTTCATCAACGACATCGCCGCCGGGCATGGTCCGTCGATGGTGACTTACGAGGCGGGTCCGACCGGGTACGGCCTGGCGCGGGCGGTCTTGGAGGCGGGTCATGGGTGTCAGGTCGCGGCACCGAGCAAGTTGCTTCGGCCGTCCGGGGATCGGGTCAAGACCGACGCCCGAGATGCGATGTTGCTGGCCCGCCTGGCCCGTAATGACGACATCGTCGCGGTGACGATCCCGTCGGTGTTTGCGGAGTCGGCTCGGGACATGGTGCGGGCTCGTGAGGACGCCCGGGTGGTGTTGATGAGTGCGCGGCATCGGCTTTCGAAGCTGCTCCTGCGGCACGGGTACGTCTATGACCTGGCCGACCAGGCCTGGACGGGACGCCATGACGCCTGGTTGCGTCGCACCCGCAAGGAGCACCTGCTCGGTGGCCCGGCCGGGACGCTGGTCGCGTTCGATGACGCCTATGACGCGGTGACTCACGCCGCCGCTCGTCGGGATCGTCTCGATAGGGCGATCGAGGCGATGGCCGCCGATAGCGAGTTCACGGATGTGACCCGCCGGTTGGGGTGCCTGCGCGGGATCTCGACGCTGACCGGGTTCGCGTTAGCGGTCGAGATCGGTGACTGGCACCGCCTGAGCGGAGCCAGTATCGGCTCCTACCTCGGGCTGGTCCCCTCCGAGTCGTCCTCGGGGGCCTCGAGGGTGCAAGGTGGGATCACCAAGACCGGTAACAAGCACGCCCGCCGACTCCTCATCGAGGCCGCCTGGGACCACAAGAAGGCCTACGTGGTCGGCAAGACGATGCGTGACCGGTGGGCCCTGGCACCGGCCGCTGCCGCCGCCCGCGGCGACGCCGGAAACCGCCACCTACACCGCCGCTGGCAGGTCATGACCGCCCACAAGAAGCGGCACACCGTCGCCACCACCGCCATCGCCCGCGAGCTCGCCGGCTGGTGCTGGTCCCTGGCTGTCATGGACGACGCATAACCCCATAGACCCGTTCACGAGGACCCAGGAGGTTGTGGGCGTCAGCGCGAGGAGAGAACAAGCGAAACGACTGTGAGCACCCGACCCGGGCACGCTCGACCTCAGACACGCTCCCGCTCTCCAGCCGAAACAAGGGCCCCGCGGTACCCAACCCGCGCATATCAGACTGACCGCGCGTCGCCTGACACGCTCGTCTCCCCCAACCCACCCCGTGAACGACGAAGCGGGGCCCCTCCCAACCAGGAAGGGACCCCGCTTCACCCTGCCACTTGACAGGAACTCCTACATATCAGTCGTTCGTCGGGAGTGGGTTGCGGGTACGGGACCGGTTCGTGCTGACCGCGGATCACTGCGCCCAGGGCACCGGCCACATGGTGCAGCTCCTGGACGGGTCGACCTACGACACGACGGTGCATGTCCGGTCCGGCTCGAGCGAGGTCGACCTCGCGGTCCTGATCCTCGGCGAGGAAGCTCCCGGCGTGGAGGAGTTAACGGCGATTCGCACGGACCGTTCGGTGGCCGACAGTGTCAATGGGTGTCAGGCGCTCGGGTTCCCGCGATGGCGCCGCAACCAGGCCGGGGACCGGATCCTGGCCCAGGTCGACGGGGCCGTGCCAACGGCCGAGGGCCTGCGCCCGGACCACACCGCCTCCAGTGTGGAGCTGTTCGAGCTGAAAGGCACCGGGCCTTCGGTGCGGGACCACCCGACCAGCCCGGGTGAACTAGTGCAGTCCAGCCCGTGGGGTGGGATGTCCGGTGCCGCGGTCGTCGTCAACAACATGGTGCTTGGAGTGGTCCGCAGCCACAACCTTGCCGCCGGGGGGATGTCGCTGACGGTGACCCCCCTGACCGCGCTTGAAGTGTTGCCGGACCCGGATCGGGACCTGTTCGTCGAGGCGCTGGGGCTGCCGGATCCGGCGGTGTGGCCGGTGCTGCCGGACCGGGTCGCGGACCTGTCCCGGGCGGTGCTGCGGGTGCGAGATGCCGCCGACCATCCTCCCCGAGTGAAGGATGTGGACGCGGGGATCTTCGGGGCCCGCAAGGCGCGCACCGACCTCGACCTGCACGGCGACCCCTACTACCCATACGTGACCCGGGACGTCGATGCCACGATCCGGGACGCGCTCGACCGGCGGGTCGACGGGTCGGAGCAGCGCATGCTGCTGCTGGTCGGTGAGACTATGGCCGGCAAGTCCCGCACCGGCGCCCACGCCCTCCAAACCCACCCGATCCTCGGCGACCAGCCGGTACTCCTCCCTGCCGCAAGCCCGGCGCTGGCCCGCGTCGGTGACCTCGTCGCCGAGCTGAGCGCCGGTCGAGGCGACGAAACCGCCGGCGGTGTGGTGCTGTGGCTGGATGACCTCAACGAGTACTTCGCCTGGCTCACCGAGGACCTCGCCGCCGCCTGGCGCGCCATCCCCAACCTGACCGTGGTGGCCACCATCCGGCGGGAACAGCTCGCCACCCTCCAACGCGACACGGACATGCGCGCGACGTGGGAGTTCCTCAACGACGAGAACCAGGTGGCGAAGATCACGATCCCATCGGAGTGGTCAGGCAGCGACCAGGCCGCTCTGACCGACGCCCCGGACTGGGTCCGCCAAAAGGTCCACGAAGGCACCGGGCTCGGTGAGCTACTCGGCTCCGCCCGCGAGCTGCTCCTCAGACTCGAGACCGCCGACCCACCCACCCGCGCCCTCGTCGACCTCGTCGTCGACTGGCAACGCACCGGCATCCCCAACCCCATCACCCAAGACCAAGCCGTTGTTCTATGGCCCGCCTACCTGCCCCTTCGGGTCGCAGCTCGTTTAGAGAGAGGCGATTCGGACCAGATCCAGCAGCAGTTCACGGCGACCCGAGAGGTAGCGTGCGAGCCGATTGCCGGCACTATGACGTCGATGTTGTCGCCCATCGGCAGTGCCCTGTTGGCCGAGGACTTGCTGGTAAATCAGCGAGCCAGCCAGGGCCAGGCCATACCCCCGGATGTGTGGAACGCCGCCCTGGAGCATGCCCTCGGCGACCTAAACAGCCAACCCGCTGTCTTGGGCATTCTTGGTTACAACGCCGTGATGTTGGGTGCGCCGGCGGTTGCCTTGCAGGCCTGGCGCCTGCTCGCTGAAGCCGGCCACAGCACTGCCCAGTTCAACGTCGGCCTCCTGCTCGAAACCGCGTTCGACCCACCCGACTTCGATCAGATCCGCCACTGGTACGCTGCCGCCGCCGAAGCCGGCAATACTGATGCGCAGGTCAACCTCGCGCTCTTGCTCGAAGCTCAGTTGGATCCCCCCGACCTCGAAGGTGCCCGCTACTGGCTCGCCGTCGCCGCCGCCGCCGGGAACCGGGCGGCCCAGTTCAACCTCGCCAACCTGCTGGCCGAGCGTCTGGACCCACCAGAGCTGGAAGAGGCCCGCCGCTGGTACACCGCGGCCGCCGAAGCCGGTCACACAGACGCCCAGTTCAACCTCGCCAACCTGCTGGCCGAGCGTCTGGACCCACCGGAGCTGGAGGAGGCCCGCCGCTGGTACACAGCCGCCGCCGAAGCCGGCGACGCCCACGCCCAATCCACCCTCGCCACCCTTCTTGCGAAACGGACGGACCCCCCGGACATTGAAGGGGCCCGGTACTGGCTCACGGTTGCCGCTGAGAACGGCTACATCGATGCGCAGTTCAACCTCGCGATTTTGGTTGTCACCGAGCTGGACCCACCTGACATCGAGGAGGGCCTCCGCTGGCTGGAGGCTGCTGCTGCAGCTGGCGACAGTCAAGCTCAGGAAGCGCTAGAGCGAATTCAGAGGCCGGACGGGTGATGGCAGTGTCTAGCGAGACCTTCACGCGCCAGACCTGGTCATGGCCTGGTCGGGTGGGGCACTATTGTTCCGCGTCAGGCTTTCTGGCACCCCGGTTAGTGGTGGACCATCTCGGGTGGAGTCCAGGAGGTGAGTGATGGCGCGTCCACCGGTGGTGCCGGCGGAGAAGAAGGTCCGGATCGTGCTCTCAGTTCTTGCCGGGGAGGTCTCGATCGCGGAGGCTGCTCGGCGGGAGAAGGTCTCTGAGACCTCGATCGGGAAGTGGAAGGCGGAGTTCCTCGAGGCCGGCAAGAGCGCGTTGACTGCGGGCCGTTCGGGTCCGACCTCGCGGGAGGCCCAGCTCGAGGCGGAGGTCGATGACCTGGCCCGGGCCCTGGGTGAGGCGGCGGTCGAGTTGCGGGTGTGGAAGAAGAGCGCGGAGGGTCGGCTGGGCCCTTCACGGACCTCAAGGTAATCCGTATCGAGGCGGGGATGCCGACCACGAGGTTCGTCGAACTGGTCGGCATCCCCCTTCGCACCTACCGGCGCTGGCAGGCCAAGGCCCGGGGCGGTCATCCGCCCAAGGGTCCGTGGCCGGCGCCGGTACGGGCTGAGCACCGCGAGAGCGTGGTCGAGATCGCCAAGGAGCATCCGGCGTGGGGACACCGCAAGGTGTGGGCGACCGCCCGCTACGCCGGGCACCGGCTCTCGATGTCGAGCGTGCTGCGGGTGCTCACCGAGGCCGACCTGATCCAGAGGGCCGACTATCATCGGGAGCGGCGCAAGCTCGCCCAGGCGCGCAAGGCGGCGTTTGCGCTGCCCCCGACCCGGCCGAACCAGGTGTGGCAGTTCGACTTCAGCGAGTTCGAGACCATCGGTGGTGGCACCTGGCGGGTGGCCGGGGTCGCGGACTACTGGTCCAAGTACGAGTTCGGGTGGCACTGGTCACCGACGGCGAACCAGTACGACGCGATCACCGCGGTCGAGCTCGCCATCGTTGAGGCCGAGTCCCTGCTGGGCCACCCTCTGATCGAGGACTGTCCGGTCGACCCCGACACCGGAGAGGTCTTTCCCGCCGTCGCCCTGGTCACCGACAACGGCGGACCGTTCCGCTCGATCCGCTTCGAACGGTTCATCGCCTCCCGCCCGGAGCTGCGGCACGTGCGCACCCGGGTCAGATCACCCGGACAGAACGGAGTCCGCGAACGCGGCTTCCAGTCACTGAAGTACGAGCGCCTCTATCTCGAGGAGATCCACGACCATCTCGAGCTGGTCCCAATCGCGGAGACCTTCCGGGTCGAGTTCAACAAGATCCGACCCCATGAGCACCTCTCCTGGAACTTCCCCTACGAGGTCCACACCGGCGTCGCCGACCCCACGACCCCCAACTTTGACCGGCCCGAAACAGTGCCACCTTCTTGACACGGGACACCGCCGCCGAAGCCGGCGACAGCGACGCCCAGAACAACCTCGGCAACCTCCTCGCCAACCAGCTCGACCCGCCCGAGCTCGACGAGGCCCGCCGCTGGTACACCGCCGCCGCCGAAGCCGGCCAGATCGACGCCCAGAACAACCTCGGAAACCTGCTCGCCGACGAACTCGACCCGCCCGACCTGGGGGAGGCCCGCCGCTGGTACACCGCCGCCGCCGAAGCCGGGCACACCGACGCCCAGAACAACCTCGGTGTCCTGCTCGAGACACAGCTGGACCCGCCCGAGGTGGAGGAGGCCCGTCGCTGGTTCACCGCCGCTGCCGAAGCCGGCCACACCGACGCCCAGAACAGCCTCGGGTTCCTACTCGCCAACCAGGTGGACCCGCCCGAGGTGGAGGAGGCCCGCCGCTGGTACACCGCCGCCGCCGAAGCCGGCAATACCGACGCCCAGAACAACCTCGGTGTCCTGCTCGCGATACAACTGGACCCGCCGGAGGTGGAGGAGGCCCGCCGCTGGTACACGGCCGCCGCCGAAGCCGGCAATACCGACGCCCAGAACAACCTCGGTGTCCTGCTAGAGACACAGCTTCACCCGCCCGAGGTGGAGGAGGCCCGCCGCTGGTACACCGCCGCCGCCGAAGCCGGCGACACCGACGCTCAGGTCAACCTCGCCAACCTGCTCGCCACCCAGTGGGACCCGCCCGAGCTCGAGGAGGCCCGCCGCTGGTACACCGCCGCCGCCGAAGCCGACCACACCGACGCTCAGGTCAACCTCGCCACCCTGCTCGCCACCCAGTGGGACCCGCCCGAGCTGGCAGAGGCCCGCCGCTGGGTTTACCGTCGCCGCCGAAGCCGGCAATGCTGACGCCCAATATGCGCTCGGGATCCTACTTGAGACACTGCTGGACCCGCCGAGCTGGAGGAGGCCCGCCGCTGGTTCACCGCCGCCGCCGACGCCGCCCACCAAGGAGCGCGAGAAGCTCTTGGGCGGCTACCCGGTCCGTGAGCCACCTTCTCACCATCAGCGCTTTGAAACACCACACGACGTTTCTGGCACACAGTCGTTGGTCGCCCGATTCCAGCTTCAGTCAGCCATCCCCAACATGCGCACACGAAGATCCGCTGGCTCCAGCCGAGCCGCTCAGACAACGGACCGCTCAGTTGTCCTCAACCAACGGGGCAGAGCGGGCTGCACCAATACCCAATGCGCGGCCGGAGGGGCTGCTGAGTCGATCACCGCGACGGTGTTGGAGACGAAGCTGGACGAGGAGATGACCGATCACCTCGGTCACGCGAAACACCAGACACCGGAGGGCTGCGCGGCCAACATCCGCAACGGCACCCGCGCCAAGACGGTGCTCACTGATGCCGTCGGCGAGGTCAGCATCGAGGTGCCGCGGGATCGGGAGACGTTCGAGCCGGTGATTGTCAAGAAGGGTCAGCGACGCCTGAATGAACCGCCCCGGGCTTCGGGGAGGCTCTGAATCTGCAGAGGATGGCTATGCGTTGGCCGAGCCACTCAACGGGCAGAAAGGCTCGAGATCCATCCCGACACCGTGGGCTCGGTCAGTACCCAGGTCGCGGCATGGACCGCGAACACGAACGCCAACCGAGACCCACCCAAGGGATCTCCCCACGACGCCATGCGCCTCGGGTTACCACTCGTGACCCACCTGAATGAGACGTCAACAGGAAGATTCCGCGCTCACAGCGTCCCTATTGACCCGAGAGTTCCGGCCAGCGAGACCACCGAGCGGCAGCGGGCTCCTGCATGAGCAGGCTTCCCGCTCGATAAGTGACGGTCCACCACCATCCGCGAAGTTGACTCCCCAAAACTCGCGGACATTCCTGTAACTTAAGACAACTCGCCGAAGCCGATGCCATGACCTCTCCGCGCGACATCGACCGCCGTGAGCCGCAGGTGTAGGAGAGGTCTTGTGAACCATTGACGGAACCATCATCGCGATCTCCTTCTTGCCACCCGCCTCCATGACGAGCCGGCGACCTTCCTCTCGGACGTCCTGGGCCTGGGCTCGCAGGACCTCCGCCAACGGCGTGCCGCGGTCGACGGCGATGACGATGCCGTCGACGAACCGGGTCAGGCTCGGCAGGCCGGTCCGGTCGGCCAGGCCCTGGAGTGCGACGGGCAGGCTGGCTCCCGCCCGGGCGTCGGCCAGGCATCGACCGAGCTCGGTGGCGAGCTCCCCCTGTGAGAGCCGGGTGACGCGGTCCAGCGAGCCGACGGCGCCCTCGCCCGCCGCGACGGAGAGGGCGAGCAGCTCGGCGATCGTGGGGAACTCGGCCAGCATGACCGCCTCGCGGCGGTTCGCGAGCCGCGACAGGTGCATGTCCTTGCCGACCACACCGATACCGACCCCGACGACGATGAAGAGCATCCCCCGCAGCGGCGAGCCGCCGGTGATCCAGACGAGCGTCCCGAGAACGGCTCCTCCGACCCCGCCGAGCACACCCCAGAGCACCTGTTCGGCCCGGAACCGGTCCAGGTCCGCGGGCAGGCCGGCCCGCTGCAGTCCTCTGCGAACCGACTCACGTCCGCCGAGGACGGCGTCGAGTCGTGAACCCAGCTCTGAGACGAGTGGGGCGAGGAGACCGACGAGTCGTGCGTCGCCGCCCGCGCCGGCGAGGAGTCGGGAGGGCCGGGGCGTATCGCGCACGTAGGGCGCCACCCGGTCCACGAGTCCGATCCGGCGGCGAGACGGCAACCCGGCCCAGATGAGCAGGACGCCGACCGCCGCGACCAGACCGAGAGCCGCGCCCGGCCGGGACCACACCCCGGTCATCAGCTCGCTCACCGCAGCACCCGCCGTTCCTCCGGCAGTCGGCCGATGTGCATCATCAGTCGGTAGGCGCCGATACACAGGCCGGCACCGACGAGGAGCACCATCACCCCGAGGCGGGAGTCGTAGGCCTCGATCGCGCCGCCCCTGGTCGCGAGGATGGCCAGGACGATCCATGGCGCGGCGACCGACAGGCGGGCCGCGTTGACCGTCCACGTCTGGCGGGTCTCCAGCTCGGCCCGGGTGCGAGCATCCTCTCTCAAGAACGCCGACAAGGTGCGCAGCAGCCCGCCGAGGTCGCTCCCCCCGACCTCGCGTGCCAGTCTGAGCGCTTCGACGAGGCGGTCGGCCACGGGGTCGGCGAGCCGTTCCTTGAGCGCGTCGAGGCTGGGCGCGAAGCGCCCTGTCGAGCGGTAGTCCTCCCCGAAGGCCGCGAAGGCCGGGCGGAGCTCGACCGGGCCCCGGTGGCCGAGCTGGGCCAGCGCCTCCGGGAGCGCCATCCCCGCGCGCACCGCCGAGGTGATGTTGTCGACCGCGTCGGGCCACACCTCACGCAGTGCCCGGCGCCGTCGCCGGGCGCGGGAGCGGACCAGGGCGAGCGGCGCATACGCGGCGATCACGGCGAAGCACAGCGCGACCGACAGCGCACCACTGACGGCGAACGTGACGAAACCGGCGAAGAACCCAGCCAGGGCCGCTCCGCCGAGCAACGCCCCGGGCCCGGTCTGCTCGAAGCCGGCCTGCACCAGCTCGTCCCCGAGCCGGTCCCGGACCGAGTCCCGGCGGTCAGCTGCCGCGGGAGCCGTCTCCGACGGAACCCACGTCGACCACCAGATCAGGAACAGCCCGACGCCGGCCAACAGCCCGGTCACCACCCCCATCACTGACCACGGTCCGAGAGGAGGGCGGCCACGTCGAACCCGGCGCGCTCGAACCGGTCGAGGTGCGGCGGGAACCCGTCAGCGCGGGTGAGTACGCCGCCACGGGTCGTGAAGATCTCGGCCATCTCGACGACGTCGCCCTCGACGCGACCGGGCACCGCCGCGATCTCGCGCACCCTGCGGGTGCCGTCACGCTCGAGGGTGGCGTGGATGACGAGGTCGATCGAGCCGGCGACCGTGGGGACGACGAAGCGGGAGCCGACGTTCTCGCCGGCCAGCAGCGGCAGGGTGCAGAGCTTGGTGATGGCCTCACGTGCGCTGTTGGCATGGATGCTCGCCATCCCGGGCAACCCCGAGTTGAGCGCGATGAGCAGGTCGAGTGCCTCCTCCTGGCGCACCTCACCGACGATGATCCGCGAGGGCCGCATCCGCAGCGCCTCCTTGACGAGGCGACGCAGCGGCACCTCGCCGGTTCCCTCGAGGCTCGGTTGACGGCACTGCATCGAGACCACGTCTCGCTGCGGCACCTTCAGCTCGAAGACCTCCTCGCACGTGACGATCCGGTCTCTGGGCGGGACGGCCGCGCTCAGGCAGTTGAGCAGCGTGGTCTTGCCCGCCTGGGTCCCGCCGGCGACGATGATGTTCAGCCCCGCCGCGACCGACGCCTCGAGGAACCGCGCCGCCGGGCGGGTCAGTGTGCCGAGTCGGACGAGGTCCTCGAGCCTGTCGGCCTTGACGACGAACTTGCGGATGTTGACGGCCCAGTGCTCGCGGGTGATGTCCGGGATGACGACGTGCAGCCGCGAGCCGTCCGGGAGGACGGCGTCGACGAACGGACTGCTCAGGTCGACCCGCCGACCGCTCGTGCGCAGCATCCGCTCGACAAGGTCCCTGACCTGGTCCTCGTTGAGCAGGATGTTGGTCAGCTCCGGGACGCCGTCGCGAGCGATGAAGATTCGTTTCGGGTCATTGATCCATATCTCCTCGACCCGTGGGTCGTCGAAGTACTTCTGCAGCTGTCCGAATCCGGCGACCGCGTCGGTGATCGACTTCACGGCGACATCGAGGTCACCGAGGGTCGGCAGACCGCCCGACATCGCCCGGTCGTCGTAGTCCGCGACCGCCTCCTGCACGACGGCACGGGCACCGGCGACATCGGCCACCGGGTCGATCCCCCGGCGCCGGATGAGCTCGCGCACCTCGAGCTCGACGGTGGCCACCGCGTCCATGACTCTCCTGCTGATCCCTGCTGTCGGTCCCCGTGCGCCGTGGTCCTCTGCCGCACCGGGAGACATGAAAACACGAGTCGGACGGATCCCGAATTCCGTTGTCCACAACGGCGATCCGGCATTTACCTCTCCTTGACCGAGTCCTTGCCGCGTGTATGCGTGAGCCGGGTCTCCCCTAGACCCACTTGTGCTCGGACCGGGTGTCGTACAGGAGCACACACCCAGCGCATACATCGACGATCCGGGAGGCGTAGGTTTGGGGTCGGGCCCGACAACCGCCGGACCTTCCACATCGATGTGAAGGTGAGTGAGATCCATGTCTGGTAGCGCGAACGGCAGAACCGCCGCGACCACGGGGGCGGGCGCTGCGCGCCATGTTCGCAACGTCGTCGTGGTCGGCCCCACCGGAGCGGGCAAGACGATGCTCGTCGAGTCGCTCCTCTATGCGAACAAGGACCTGACCAGACTGGGATCGGTCGACGAGGGCTCGGCGACCACGGACCACCTCGACGTCGAGAAACGCCTCGGCCACTCGGTCTCCCTGTCGGTCGCGACGTTCACCGTCGCGGACTCGGCCCTGACCGGCGGCCTCGAGAACGTCCAGGTCACCCTCCTCGACACCCCCGGACACCCCGACTTCGTCGGCGACCTCCGCGCGGGGCTTCGCGCGGCCGACGCGGCCCTCTTCGTCGTCTCCTCCGTCGACGGCGTCAACCCCGGCACCGCGATGCTCTGGCGCGAGTGCGCCCTCGAGGACATGCCGCGCGCCGTCGTCGTCACCCATCTCGACCAGCAGCGCGCGAGCTTCGCCGAGACCGTGGCGACGTGCACCGCCGCCTTCGGCGAGGGCGTCCACCCCATCTACGTCCCGCTCGGCGAGGAGTCGCTCGGCCTGCTCTCGCGCACCGTGCGCAGCGGCGACGGCGGCGTCCGCGACGCCACCGAGGGCGAGCTCGACGGGTTCGAGGACCTCCGCAGCGAGGTCGTCGAGGCGATCATCACCGAGAGCGAGGACGAGGGCCTGCTCGAGCGTTACCTCGGCGGCGAGGAGATCTCCTTCGACCAGATCGTCGCCGACCTGACCAAGGCGGTCGCCCGCGGCAGCTTCTTCCCGGCTCTCGCCGCCAACCCCATCGACGGCACCGGTGCCCGCGAGGTCATCGAGCTGATCTGCCGCGGATTCCCGACCCCCGCCCAGCACCACATGCCCGACGTGTTCACTCCCCAGGGCGGAACGTCCGACCCGATCGAGCCGTCCGAGGACGCCCCGCTCGTCGCCGAGGTCGTCAAGACGAGCACGGACGCCTATGTCGGGCGCATCTCCGTCGTCCGCGTCTTCTCCGGCACTCTCGCGCCGGACAGCCAGGTGCACGTCTCGGGGCACCTCGCACAGTTCACCGGCGACGAGAGGGACGAGGAGTGGCACCGCGGCCACGACGAGGACACCCGCGCCGGCGCCCTGTCCGCCATGCTCGGTGGCCGGCTGACCCCGGTGCCCAAGGCCGTCGCGGGCGACATCGTCGCCGTCGCCAACCTTGCCTCGGCGGAGACCGGCGACACCCTCTCGGACCCAGAGCGTCCCGTCGTCGTCGAGCCGTGGACCTTCCCGCACCCGCTGCTTCCGGTCGCCATCCGCGCCGCGACGACCAAGGACGAGGACAAGCTCATGCGTGGGCTGGCCCGGATCCAGGCCGAGAACCCGACGAGCCAGGTAGTCGTCGACACCGAGACCGGGCAGCTCGTGCTCTGGACGATGGGCGAGAGCCAGCTCGAGCTGCTCCTCGACACGCTCAAGGAGCGCGACGGCGTCTCGGTCGAGACCGAGCCGGTGCGCGTCGCGGTCCACGAGACGGTGCGCGCCCAGGCGCAGGGCATCGGCCGCCACGTCAAGCAGTCCGGTGGGCACGGGCAGTACGCCATCGCCCACATCACCATCGAGCCGCTAGGCGAGGGGGGCGGCTTCGAGTTCGTCGACGAGGTCGTCGGCGGGGCGGTGCCGCGCCAGTTCATCCCGAGCGTGGAGAAGGGCATCCGGAGCCAGATGGAGCAGGGCGTCACCGGATACCCGATGGTGGATATCCGGGTGCGGCTGACCGGCGGCAAGGCGCACAGCGTCGACTCCTCCGACGCGGCCTTCCAGACCGCCGGCGCCCTGGCGCTCAAGGAGGCGGCCGCCGCAGCGGGCATCCAGCTCCTCGAGCCGATCGAGGACGTCGCGATCACGGTCGACGACGAGTTCGTCGGCGCCGTCATGAACGACCTCGCCTCGAGACGCGGTCGCGTGCGCGGCACCGAGCCCGCGTCCGACCCGGGCCGCACGACGGTCACCGCGCACGTCCCCGCGTTCGAGCTGGTCCGCTACACCCAGGTCCTGCGCAGCCTCGGCCACGGCTCGGGCACCTTCACCCGGTCGCCCGACCACTACGCCCCCGCGCCGACCTCGGTGCAGGAGCGCCTCACGGAGGTCGCGAGCTAGCGGTCGACCGCACGGCCGGGGCCTTGTGGACAAGTTCCGGTCCGTCGCCTCCGTCCCGCCTAGCGTGGCGGCCCATGAGGATCCGCCTGACCGTGCGAACGGGAGCCGACCCGGCCGCACACGAGGTCGTCGTCGAGACGCCGGAGACCGCGACAGCCGACCTGCGCACCGACCGTGTCGCCGCCCGTCTGGCGACCACGCTCGGAGTGCCGGGTGACGCTCTCGCCGTCTCCGGGCGCCTCCTCGACGACGGTGCCCCACTCGGCTCCCCACCGCTGCTCGACGGCACCTCGGTGCGGCTCGTGGAGCGCGAGTCATGGGTCGAGCCCCGGCGATCGCGGTCGGCTGCCGTCGAGCTCGCCGTGGCCTCGGGCCCCGACGCGGGCCGCACCCGCGCACTGACGCCCGGCGCGCATACGGTCGGGCGGGTCGGGGCGGACCTGTGCATCGCCGACCCCCCCCTGAGCCGGCTGCACCTTCGGGTCGATGTCGGTGCGGACGGACTGACCGTGACCGACCTGGGCTCCGAGAACGGCACCCTCGTCGACGGGCATCCGGTCGACGAACCCGTCCCGGTGGCGACCGGCTCGGTCATGACCCTCGGCCGGACGACCCTGCAGGTCCGCCCGAGTCGGGTCGCGCCGGCCGCAGCGATCGTTCGCGGCGACGGGACACTGCTCGTGAGCCGGGCGGCATCCCCGCCCCCTGTCCATCGGGAGGGCCGGGTCGAGCTGCCCCGGCCGCCCGACTCGCCGCCGGCGCGGCGGGTCCCCTGGGTCGCCGCTCTGGTTCCCCTGCCCGTCGCCGGGGTGCTCGCGCTGCTGTTCGGCCCGCACCTGCTCGTCCTGGCCGTGATGTCCCCGCTCATGCTGCTCGGCGGATACCTCTCCGACCGGATCGGCTCACGACGGACCCACGCCCAAGCCCTGGCCGACCACGCGAGCGCCCGCGCCACCGGCCTGGCCCGCACCGACACCGCGCTCGCCGCGGAACGCGCCTGGCTCGAACGCACCCATCCCGATCCGGCGGCCGTCATGCGCACCGCATCCGGCCCGGGGTCGACGATCTGGAGCCGCACCCGGCCGCTGCGGGTCCGGCTCGGGCGAGGCACCGTCGACAGCACGGTCACCGTCGCCGAAGACGGTGCGGCGAGCCGACTGCCGCTCGCTGACGCACCGGTCGTCCTCGACCTGGACGCCGCAGGCGTGACGGCGGTATGCGGTGCTCTCGCAGGTGCGGCCGCGGACGCGGTCGTCGGTCAGCTCCTCGTCCTCCACCCACCGCGCGAGCTCCACCTGTGGACCGACCGAGCCGGCTGGACCCGCGCACCGCACACCCGTGCGGGGTCGCCCGAGGAGCTCCTCGTCGACGCGGCGTCGACCGTCCGAGGGCGCGTCGACGGCGGCGGCCACGCCTGGAACAGCCCCGGGGGGCCAGCCGTGATCGTCGTCGTCGACGGCCGGGCGCTGTCCGCTCAGGCCCACGAAGCGCTCACCGTGCTCGTAGAACACGGCCCCGCCGCCGGCGTGGCGGCTCTCGTCGTCGGCGCCGCGCTTCCGGGGGCGCCGGTGAGCGTGGCCATCTGCGACGGGGGCACAGCGGTGCTCCGCCGCCCAGCCGCCCCCGACCTGCCGCTCATCGTGGACGCCGTCGACCCCGACTGGGTGGCGCGGGTCGTCGCGGGCCTGACGCCACTGCGGGACGGAGCCGGTGACGCCGGACTCCCCAATCGCCTGGCCCTCGCGACGGTGCTGGACCCCACCGACATCCGGGCGCGCTGGTCCGATCCGGGCGACGGCGCCGTCGTGACCCTCGGCGTCGCCGGCCGCGGACACCTGGCCGTCGACCTCGCGACCGCGGGTCCACACGTCCTTGTCGGGGGCACGACGGGATCGGGCAAGTCCGAGCTCCTGCGCACCATGGTCGTCTCGCTGGCCGCCGCCCACGCGCCGGAGGACGCGGCCGTCGTCCTCGTCGACTACAAGGGCGGGTCGGCCTTCGCCGGGCTCGAGCGCCTGCCGCACATCGTCGGCGTGGTGACCGACCTGGACCCGGCCCTGACGACGCGCGCCCTGACGTCACTGCGCGCCGAGATCCACCGCAGGGAGAGCCTCCTCGCCGGCTGCGGGGCCGCGGACATCCTCGCGTACCGCTCCGCCTCGCGCCGCTCGCCGGAGACCCTGCCGCACCTGGCCCGGCTCGTCATCGTCGTCGACGAGTTCCGCGCCCTCGCCGACGAGCTGCCCGAGTTCGTCACCGGCCTGGTCCGACTCGCGGCGGTGGGACGCTCGCTCGGCATCCACCTCGTGCTCGCGACCCAGCGACCCGCCGGAGTGGTGAGCGCGGACATGCGCGCCAACCTCGGTCTGCGGATCGCGCTGAGGGTGCGGGACCGCGGCGACTCCCAGGACGTCATCGAGTCCGACGCCGCAGCCCGGCTTCCCCGCTCCGTCCCGGGACGGGCACTGCTGCGGTGGGGCGGTGAGCCGCTCGTCGAGCTGCAGACCGCCTCGGTCGCCGACCCCTCCGATATCGCCCACCAGCATGTCGCGGTGCACTGGTCCGACGGGACGGCCACGACCCGCACGTTCCCGCTCGAGGACTCCGCGCCGCCCACCGACCTCGTCGCCACGATCGCTGCCACGGCCCTCCGCCAGGGGCGCACCGCGCCGCCGTCCCCGTGGCTGCCTCCCCTGCCCGACCGGGTCGGGCTCGACGACGGCGACCCCGATAGCGCCTGGGCGCTGGTCGACGAGCCCACCGTCCAGCGGCAGAGCCTGGAGGAGCTGGACCTCGCGACCCAGCCGCACATCGCGGTGAGCGGCGCGGTAGGCTCCGGTCGATCGCAGACGGCCCTCTCGCTTGCCTCTGCAGCACTCGCCACCCGCGGCGCGACGACCCACGTCGCTACGGTCGCCGACCCGACGGGCCCGCTCGGCCGGCTCGACGGACTCCCGCACGCGGTGGGCGTGGTCGACCGGTCGGCTCCGGCGGACGTCGCGTGGTTCGTCGACCGCCTCTGCGAGGAGGTCGCGCGTCGCCGGTCCGCGGGGTGGACGCACCACCTGCTCGTCGTCGTCGACGGCTGGGACGTCCTCACCGAGACGTGCGACGTCCTCGACCACGGCGCGCTGACCGACCGCCTGCTCGCGGCGCTGCGGGATGGACACGCGCTCGGAGTCCGCGCGGTGCTCACCGGCGACCGCAGCGTCCTGACCGGCCGGGTCGCCCGGACCGCGGAGCAGCGCTTCCTCCTGCGCCCCGCCGACCCCACCGATCTCGCCATCGCCGGGGTCTCGCACAGTGTCGCCCCAGGTCACTGGCCGAACGGCCGGCTGCTGCGGGCGGCCGACGGGGTGCAGCTCCAGGTCGTCCTGCGTGCACCCTCGGACCGTCCGGCGGTGCCTCCGGTCGAGCCTCCGTGGCGGGTCCGCCGGCTCCCCCCGCGTGTCGACCTCCACGCCCTGCCGTCCGTGACCGGCGCCCTGGTCCTCGGCCGCACCGCCGACGACGGCCTCCTCACCGTCGGTGAGCCGGGACGACGTCGTCTGCTCGTGGTCGGCAGCGCCGGCTCGGGCCGCACGGACACGCTGGCCGCCATTGCGCACCAGGCCGATCGGCAAGGTCGTAGGGTCTGTGTCCTCGGGGACCTACACTCGCCCCTGGGCGAGCGTCTGCAGACGACCGGGGTATGCGTCGATCGCCTCGGCTGGGACGCTCACGACGACCTCGTCCGGCTCCGGCGGACCCATCCCGACCTCGTCGTCCTCGCCGACGACGTCGACCGCGCACCCGACGGCGCCGCGGCACGCGCCGTGACCGAGATGGCCGACCTGGCCGAGCGCGACGGTGGTCTGGTCGCGGTGTCCGGCGACGCAGCCGCCCTCGCGATGCGTACCCGCGGGATCGGCGCGGCCGTCGGCAGGGGCCGCGTCGGTCTCGTCCTGGGCGCCCCGACACCGCTGGACGCCGACCTGCTCGGCGTGCGGCTCCCCCGCATCCGGGAGGTGGTCCCCGGCCGCGGCTGGCTCGTGGCCGACCGGCGAGCCGTTCCCGTCCAGGTGGCCGAGCACACGTCGCACGCATCCGTGACACCTGTCATGCCGAGGTCGTGACACCTCGCTCATCCGCGAGCCGCCGGAGCGGCGGATCGTTGAGGCCATGAGCACACAACCGAGCCGGGCCGAGGTCCGCACCCCGATGATCCACCTGTCCGAGGTCTGCAAGACCTTCTCCACCCCCGACGGCGCCCTGGCGGCTGTCGACGGCATCGACCTGACCGTCTCGCGCGGTGAGGTCCTCGCCCTGCTGGGCCCCAACGGCGCCGGCAAGACGACGACGATCGACATGATTCTCGGCCTGACCCAGCCGACCTCCGGCACCATCGAGGTCCTCGGTGGCTCAGCCCGGTCCGCCGTCCTCGCCGGTCGCGTCTCGGCCGTCCTGCAGACCGGCGGCCTGCTCGCCGACCTGCGCACCCGCGAGACGGTCCGTCTGATCGCCTCGACCTTCGAGTCGCCATGCGACGTCGACGAGGTCATGGAGCGAGCCGGCATCCTCCATCTCGCCGACCGCCGGGTCTCCAAGCTCAGTGGTGGTGAGCAGCAGCGGCTCCGGTTCGCCCTCGCGCTGATCCCCGAGCCCGACCTGCTCATCCTCGATGAGCCGACCGCGGGAATGGACGTCGGCGCCCGGCGCGAGTTCTGGTCGACGATGCACTGCGAGGCCGCCCGCGGACGCACGGTGATCTTCGCGACGCACTACCTCGAAGAGGCCGAGGAGTTCGCGGACCGAATCGTCATGATGTCCGAGGGACGCGTCGTCGCCGACGGGCCGACCAGCGAGATCCGCGCCGAAGCCAGCGGACGCTCGGTCAGCGTGGAGCTTCCCCTCGCGCGCCTCGACGACACCCTGACCCGGCTGCGTTCACACCCGGCTGTCACGTCCGTCGAGCCGGCCGGCAGCGTGGGCCGCTACCGGATCCGCACCACCGACAGCGACTCCGTGGCCCGCGCCGTCCTCACCGAGTTCGGCGGTACGGATCTCGAGGTCACGGCCGGCAGCCTCGACGACGCCTTCCTCACCCTGACCCACTCCCGCACCCGCACACCCGTTCTCGAAGGAGCAGCACGATGAACACCACCTATCTCGGCCTGGAGATCCGCCGGATCGCTCGCGACCCGGTCAGACTGTTCTTCACCGCGGCTCTTCCGTTGTTCTTCTACCTCGTCTTCGGGGCCGCCCAGGACTACAGCTCACAGTCGGCCGGCAACGGCAACGTCGCCATGATCATCATGGTGTCGATGGCCGCCTACGGCGCAGTGACCGCGTCGGTGTCCATCGGCGGGATGGCCGCGGTCGAGCGGATGCAGGGCTGGGGTCGCCAACTCGGGCTGACCCCCTTGCCGGACCGCGGGTACATCGCCGTCAAGGTCGGCCTGGCTCTAACGGTCACGGCATTGCCCCTCGCCCTGATCTACGTCGCCGGCGCCCTCACCGGAGCGAGCGGAACCCCCACCGCATGGGCACTGAGCGGGCTCGCCCTGCTCGTCGGCACGACGTTGTTCGCACTGTACGGCCTCGTCTTCGCCCTGGCCTTCCGCACGGAGGGTGCCGTCAGCGCCGCGACCGGCTCGGTCGTCATCCTCGGCTTCCTGGGCAACATCTTCTTCCCGCTCTCCGGCACCATGCTCACGATCGCGAAGTTCACGCCGCTGTACGGCCTGTTCTCACTGGCCCGCTACCCGATCAGCGGAGGCGACCTGCCCGACGGCGCGACGGGTGAGCTCATCCACGAGCCGCTGTGGGTCCTGGTCGCTAACGTAGCGGGATGGCTGGTCCTGCTCGCAGCGATCGCGATCTTCCTCGTGCGTCGCAGCCGGATGCGCCAGTGAGCCTGCCGACAACGGCCTCGGCCCCCCAGCCGAACACGCCCGCCCCAGCGCAGGTCAGCCCCTGGCAGCGCTGGGGCTGGCTGATGTGGGCGGTCTGGATGATCTTCCTCATCCTGCCCGCGGTCGCGGTCTGGCGGGACGACCGCTCACCGTTCTGGCGCATCGGCGGCCTCGTCCTCATCCTCGTCTTCGCCGTCTCGTACTCCGTGGCTGCGTGGCAGATCCTCGAGAAGGGCCGCGGCGGCACCCGGGCGGCCGTGGCGACGCTCGGCTTCCTCGTCGCACTCACCATCGTGGCCATCCCGTTCCTCGGGTCCGACGCCGTGGCCTTCACGCCCTTCGTCGTCTCGTTCGCGGGATTCACCCTGCCCCGACCCTGGCACTGGCTGTTCGGCCTGGCGGTGTTCGCCGTCTGCGTCGGCGCGCTGTCCGCGACCCTTCCGCTATCGGAGTGGAGCTACTTCATCTTCATCCTCGTGGCGGTCACCATCGGCGTGAACGCCGCCCGGCTGCTCTCGGAGCAGTCCGAGGGGTATGCGCGGGTCCGGCGCCGCCTTGACATCACCGAGGAGCGGGAGCGGGTCGCGCGCGACGTCCACGACGTGCTCGGCCACTCGCTGACGGTCGTCAGCGTCAAGGCCGGCCTCGCGGAGCGACTGATCGACGTCGACCCCGATCGTGCGCGCGCCGAGGTGGCCGACATCGCCCGGATCGCCCGCGAGTCGCTCGCCGAGATCCGCGCCACCGTCGGCGGGCTGCGCGCAACCCACCTGGCCGCGGAGCTCGCGGCGGCTCGAGAAGGGCTGCTCAGTGCGGGGATCGCGGCCGAGCTGCCGCCCGACCCGGAGGTGGTCGACCCTTCCCACCGGGCGGTCCTGGCCTGGGTGCTGCGCGAGTCCGTGACCAACGTGGTCCGCCACTCGCGGGCCACGACCTGTCGGATCGAGCTCGCCGCGCATACCCTCGTCGTCGAGGACGACGGGGTGGGCCTGGGGGACCGGCGGATGGGCAACGGCCTGCGCGGCCTGCGCGAGCGGGTCGTCCAGGCCGGGGGCGACTTCTCGGTCGGTGCTCGCGCGGACGGGCAAGGGACGCGCCTGGAGGTCTCATGGCCGGGGTGATCCGCCTCCTCATCGCCGACGACCAGGCGCTGATCCGCGAGGCGCTGGCGGCGCTGCTCGACCTCGAGCGGGACCTCGAGGTCGTCGCGCAGGTGGGCGCCGGCGACGCGGTCCTCGACGCCGCCCGCGAGCACCGGCCGGACGTCTGTCTCCTCGACATCGAGATGCCCGGCCTCGACGGGATCGAGGCCTGCCGCCAGATCACGGCGGCCGGGATCGGTGCGCGGGTCCTCATCGTCACGACCTTCGGGCGGCCCGGCTACCTACGGCGTGCGCTGGAGGCCGGCGCCAGCGGCTTCATCGTCAAGGACACTCCCGCCGACCGGCTCGTCGACGCGGTCCGCCGGGTCCACCAGGGCCTGCGGGTCATCGATCCCGAACTGGCGTCGGAGTCACTCCTGGACGGCGCCAACCCGCTGACCGAGCGTGAGCGGGAGGTGCTGCGCATGTCCCTGCGCGGATCGCCGGTCGCCGCGATGGCCGGCGCGCTGCACCTCTCGGCGGGGACGGTGCGCAACCACCTCTCCGCGGCGATCCGCAAGACCGGCTCGAGCACGCGTTTCGAGGCGGCCCGCACCGCTCAGGACCGCGGCTGGCTATAGGTCCGCGCTGCGGCCCTTCCACCCGACGGCGATGCCGGCGACACCGGCCGCCCCGATGAGCAGGCCGGGCACGATCGACCCGCCCTGGACCAGTGTCCACGCCGTGGGGATGAACAGCGCTCCGATGACGAGGGTGGGGGTGGCCGGCCAGGTCAGCCCTCGCCACCAGCCACGGGCCATCGCGGCCCCCGCCGCGGCGAAGAGGAGGAACAGCACGATCGACATGACGACCCGCACCGGGCTGTCGCTCGCCCCGATGGCGAGCTCGTACAGGTAGAAGCCGGCCAGGCCGAGCAGCGCGAGGGTGAACGCACCTGCGAGGGCCGCCCCGACGGGACGGGCCCAGGGCTCGACGGTCTCCTCCGCCCGGTGGGGTGCGCCGGCGGGATCCGCCGATTCCTCGTCGCGTGTCACGGTGTCCTACACTAGACGGGTCCGGCGTGCAGCGACCCGCAGGCCTCGACGATGTGAGCCGCGGGTGCGAGACATCACGCCCGGAATATGACCGCGCTCTGGTCAGCGCTGGTGAACGACCGATACGATGACATGCTGTAATTCGGTCCCGACGTCGTCGTGTTCTCTCACGTCACCGCTCAACCGTGGTCCGTTCTGAACGACTCTGCACGACCCGTCCGCTCACGACCGGAACATCCGGGCGACAGAGTTGTCGTTGCCCCGCCTCATGCCTACCGACCCCGAAGGAGCCTGATCCCATGGACTGGCGCGACCGTGCTGCGTGCCTCGAGGAAGACCCCGAGCTGTTCTTCCCCATCGGCAACACCGGGCCTGCCATCCTGCAGATCGAGGAGGCCAAGGCAGTCTGTCGTCGATGCGAGGTCATCGACACCTGCCTGAAGTGGGCCATCGAGACCGGCCAGGACGCCGGCGTCTGGGGAGGCCTGTCCGAGGACGAGCGCCGCGCCCTCAAGCGCCGCAACGCGCGCGCGCGCCGCGCCGGCTGAGGGCTGCACCCTAGGACTGCTGCATCGGGCGCAGCCGTGCCGTGAACTGCACGACGGTGCCGCTCGGCTCCCGCTTCTGCCAGCGGATGGTGCCGTTGAGGTCCTGGACGAGCGAGGTCACGATCCGGGTTCCGAGGCCGGCCAGCCCGGGCCGGAAGCCTGCCGGAAGTCCCGCTCCGTCGTCCGAGATCGTCACGCGCAGGATCTCGTCGCCGTCCTGGGCCACCCGCTCCGCGCGCACCTCGATCATCCCGTCGCGGTCGCCCAAGCCGTGCTCCGCGGCGTTCTGGACCAGCTCCGAGATGACCATCGCCATGGCCGTCGCGTCCTCGGCCCGGACCTTCCCGAACGTGCCCACGAGGGTGCTGTGCACGTGGTGCTCACTCGTGGCCACCTCGACGACCGCCTGCAGGCCCCGCACGGCGATCTCGTCGAAGTCGACGGTCTCGTCGAAGCCCTGACTGAGGGTCTCGTGGACGAGGGCGATCGTCCCCACCCGCCGCACGGCCTCCTCGAGGGAGATGCGAGCCGGCCCGTCATCGAGCCGACGCGCCTGCAGCCGCAGCAGCGCGGCGACGGTCTGCAGGTTGTTCTTGACGCGATGGTGGATCTCGCGGATCGTCGCGTCCTTCGTGAGGAGCTCGCGCTCACGGCGGCGCAGCTCGGTGACGTCGCGCAGGAGGACGAGCGCACCGACCCGGCGGCCGCGCTCGGTCAGGGGAACCGCTCGCATCGAGATCGTCGCGCTGCGGGAGGTCAGCTCGGAACGCCAGGCCGCCCGCCCGGTGAGCACGAGCGCGAGCGACTCGTCGATCGGTGACTCGCTGCCCGCGAGCAGGTCGGCCACGACGGCGGCGAGCACCGTGCCGATGACGGCACCCTTGTGCCCGAGCCGGTGCACCGCCGAGATCGCGTTGGGGCTGGCGTAGAGGATGAGGCCGTCCGCGTCGAGGCGGATGACCCCGTCGCCGACCCGGGGCGCACCCCGCCGTGCGCCGGTCGGGGCCGACAGGCTGGGAAAACCGCCCTCGGCGACCATGCGCACGAGCGAGTCCCCGATGGAGACGTAGGTCAGCTCCAGGCGCGTGGGGGTCCGGCCGCCGAGGTTGGTATGCCGTGAGACGACCGCGATCGGCTCACCCGCCCGGAGCACCGGGAAGGCCTCCTCCCGCACCCGCAGCTCGTCCCTGTGCCGCACGTTCGGCGCGCGGACGACTCCTCCGGAGGTCCAGGCCTCCTCGAGGAGACCTCGGAGCTGAGGCAGCGGGCCACGGCCGACGACGTCCTCGTAGAAGACCATCTGCCCGGTGTTGGGGCGCACGTGCGCTGCGCCGATCCAGCCCGTCCCGTCCGAGCGACGCACCCAGAGGATGAGGTCGGCGAAGGACAGGTCCGAGATCAGCTGCCAGTCGCCGACGAGCAGGTGCAGCCACTCCCGGTCGGGCGGCTCGAGGAGCGAGGAGCCCCGGAGCATCTCGTTGAGGGTGGCCACGATCGGCCACTTTAGTCCGGCGCCGGGACCTCTCCGGCACAGGTCACGTCGTGGCCGCCCCCGAGCGCAGCACCGAGCGCAGCGTGCGCAGCGCGACCGAGAGGGCGGCGATGTTCGGCGACTCCATCCGCTCGATCTGCACGAGCGAGGAGCGCGCCCGCTGCAGCGTGTCGTGGTTGCGGGTGGCCCAGACCTCGAACGCGGCGTCCGGGTCGCTGATGTCGCCGTCCGGGCAGTCGGCGATGACCGCCTCGGCGAGCGACTCGAGCACACCGTAGAGGTCGTCGCGCAACGCGCCGCGGGCCAGGCCGTCCCAGCGGTCCTCGCGCGGCAGGCGGGCCACCTTGCCGAGCATCACGTCGATCCCGAAGCGCTCGGAGAGCACGAAGTACAGCGGCCCGACCTCGGCGGGGTCCTTGCCCGTCGAGGAGGCGACGTCGACGATGTCGAGGAGCGAGAACTGGTCCAGCCCGGAGGCCGACCGCACCGCGAGCTGCTCGGGCGCGCCGCCGCTGGTCAGGGTCCCGACGCGGCGCTGCAGTCGCTTCAGCTCGGCGCCGCGCAGCCAGCTCGGCACCTGTGGACCCAGGGCGTCGATGACCGGGCGGTAGCGCGCCACCTCGGTCTCGATGTCCAGCCGCGCCGGGCGTGCCGTGATGAACCATCGCACGGCCCGGTCGATGAGCCGCCGGAACTCGAGGTAGAGGTCGGACTGCACCTGTGTCGACACCTGGTTGTCGAGTGCCTCCACGTCCCCGACGAAGCCGACCATGTCGAAGATCTCGCGCGCGACGACGAACGCCCGCGCCACCTGCTCGGGACCGGCACCGGTCTCCTCCATGACCCGGAAGGCGAAGGTGATGCCGCCGCGGTTGACGATCGTGTTGGCGACCGCGTTGACGATGATCTCGCGGCGCAGCGGGTGCCGGTCGAGCCGGTCGCCGTAGCGCCGCCGGATCTCGGCCGGGAAGTAGTCGGCGAGGTAGCGCTGCAGATAGGGGTCGTCGGGCAGCGTCGTCGGCATCAGGTCGTGCTTGAGGGCGAGCTTGGCATAGGCGACGAGGACGGAGAACTCCGGCGACTTCAGCCCCAGCCCCTCTCCCGCACGCTGGGCGATCTGCTGGTCGTCGGGCAGGAACTCCAGCGACCGGTCGAGGTCGCCGCGACGTTCGAGCCACTGGATGAGCCGCTCGTGGACGCTGAGCATCGAGTGCTCCTGGGCCCGCGCGTTGCCGAGCAGGACGTTCTGCTCGTAGTTCGTCCGCAGCACCTGTCGGGCGACCTCGTCGGTCATCGACGCGAGCAGCTGGTTCCGCTGCTTCATCGTCAGGTCTCCGGCGCGCACGACCTCGCCGAGCAGGATCTTGATGTTGACCTCGTGGTCCGAGGTGTCGACGCCTGCGGAGTTGTCGATGGCGTCGGTATTGACCCGCACGCCGTGCAGCGCTGCCTCGATCCGGCCGAGCTGGGACATCCCGAGGTTGCCGCCCTCACCCACGACCCGCACGCGCAGCTCGTGGCCGTTGACGCGGATGGAGTCGTTCGCGCGGTCGCCGATGTCGGCGTCGGTCTCGGTGGAGGCCTTGACGTAGGTGCCGATGCCGCCGTTCCACAGCAGGTCGACCGGTGCGAGGAGGAGCGCGCGAATGAGCTCCGATGGAGTCATCGCCGTCCGGTCGTCGGTCAGGTCGAGCAGGTCACGCACCTGGTCGGTGAGCGGGATCGACTTCAGGGTGCGCGCATACACCCCGCCGCCCTCGCTGATGAGCGACTCGTCGTAGTCCGCCCACGACGACCGGGGCAGGTCGAACAGCCGGCGCCGCTCGGCATAGGACGCCGCCGCATCGGGGTCGGGGTCGAGGAAGATGTGGCGGTGGTCGAAGGCCGCGACGAGCCGGATGTGCTCGGACAGCAGCATGCCGTTGCCGAACACGTCGCCGCTCATATCGCCGATGCCGAGGACCGTGAACTCCTCCTCCTGGGTGTTCAGCCCGAGCTCGCGGAAGTGGCGCTTGACCGATTCCCACGCCCCGCGGGCGGTGATGCCCATGCCCTTGTGGTCGTAGCCGGCCGAGCCGCCGGAGGCGAAGGCGTCGTCGAGCCAGAAGCCGTAGCCCTGGGAGACCGAGTTCGCGATGTCGCTGAAGCTCGCCGTGCCCTTGTCGGCGGCGACCACGAGGTAGGGGTCGGACCCGTCGTGGCGCACGACGTCCGGCGGTGGGACGATCTCGCCGTCGAGGCGGTTGTCGGTCACGTCGAGCAGGCCGGAGATGAAGACCTTGTAGGCCTCGATCCCCTCGTTCAGCCACGCGTCGCGGTCCTGCGCCGGGTCCGGAAGCCGCTTGGCGAAGAAGCCGCCCTTGGACCCGGTCGGCACGATGACGGCGTTCTTGACCATCTGCGCCTTGACGAGGCCGAGCACCTCGGTGCGGAAGTCCTCGCGGCGGTCCGACCACCGCAGGCCGCCGCGCGCCACCGGACCGAAGCGCAGGTGGACGCCCTCGACCCGCGGACTGTAGACCCAGATCTCGAAGGCCGGCTTCGGACTCGGCATGTCCGGGACCTTGGCCGGCTCGAGCTTCAGCGAGATGTAGGTCTTGGGCTCCCCGTCGGCGTCGACCTGGAAGTAGTTCGTGCGCAGCGTCGCCATGATGACCCCGAGGAAAGCCCGGATGATCCGGTCGTGGTCGAGCGAGGTCACGTCGTCGAGGGCGTCGAGGATGGTGCGCTCGAGCGCCTCGACCGCCTCGGTCCGTTCGGCGCTCACGTCGGAGTCGGACTCGCCCGAGCCGCCCGACGCATACCGGTGTGGGTCGAAGCGCGTCTCGAACAGGTCGACGAGCAGGCGGGCCAGCTCGTGGTTGACCACGAGAGCAGCCTCGAGGTACGGCTGGCTGAACGCGGTGCGGGTCTGGCGGAGGTACTTGCCGATCGTGCGGATGATCGCGACCTGCCGCCAGGTCAGGCCCGCCTCGAGGACGAGGGCGTTGAAGCCGTCGGACTCGGCCCGGCCGTCCCAGATGGCACCGACCGCGTCCTGGAACAGCTCGCGCACCCGCTCCCGACTGCCCTCGGTCCAGAGCGATCCGTCGGGTATGCGTAGGCCCAGGTCGTAGATGAAGGCCCGGACACCGTCGCCCCGGGTGATGTCGTAGGGACGCTCGTCGACGACCTCGACCCCGAGGTCGGTGAAGACCGGCAGCACGTCGGTCAGCGACACCGGCTTGCGTCGGAACAGCTTGAACCGGCGCTCGTCCTCGGGCGCGCCGGGTGACTGGTACAGCGCCCGGCCGGTGGCGTCCTCGCGCGTGAGCGCCTCGAGGTGGCGCATGTCGGCGATCGCCATCCGGGGCGGGAAGTCGTCCTCGTAGGCCGGTGGGAAGCTCTTGCCGTACAGGCCCATCATCCGGGCCGCACCCTCTTCGCCGATCTCGGTGCGCATCGAGTCGGCGAGGTCCTCCTCCCATGTGCGGGTCGCGTCGAGGAGCTGGCGTTCGACCGCGCTGACGTCGACGTCGGGGATCGCCTCACCACGCGCCATTCGGACGACGAAGTGCAGGCGGGCGAGCTTGGACTCGCCGACCCGGGTCGTGTAGTCGGTGCTGGCCCCGCTCCACGCCTCGCGCAGAATGCGCTCCATCCGCAGTCGCACGGCCGTGTTGTAGCGGTCGCGGGGGATGTAGACCAGGCACGAGACGTAACGGCCGAAGTCGTCGCGCCTCAGGAACAGCCGGGTGCCGCGGCGCTCCTGCATGTGCGAGACGGCCAGCGCGGTCTCCCTGAGGTGGGGGACCTCGGCCTGGAACAGCTCGTCGCGCGGGTAGGTCTCGAGGACGCCGAGCAGGTCCTTGCCCGAGTGGGAGTCGGGGGTGAACCCGGATCCCTCGATGACGGCCTGGACCTTGTCCCGGACGAGGGGGATCCGCATGACCGACTCGGTGTAGGCCGTGGAGGCGAACAGGCCGATGAACCGCTGCTCGCCGGTGACCTCGCCGGCCTCGTCGAAGGTGCGCACCGAGATGTAGTCCATGTGGACGGGCCGGTGCACCGTGGAGCGCGAGTTGGCCTTGGTGATGATGAGCAGCTCCTTGCGCCGCGCGACCTCGGACGCCTGCGGCGTGAGGTCCACGGACATCCGGTCTGCGGCCGGGTCGGAGCGGAGCAGGCCGAGGCCGGTGCCGAGGGTGGTGCGGACCTGGTCGCCGAGCCCGTCGGGACGACGCTCGAGGGCGTACTCGCGGTAGCCGAGGAAGGTGAAGTGGTTGTCGGCGAGCCACTCGAGGAAGGTCACCGTGAGCCGGACCTCCTCCGCGTCGACGCAGGTCGGCGGCGACTCCTTCAGGCCTGCGGCGATATCCCAACACCGGCGGGTCATCTTTCCCCAGTCCTCGACGGCGACGCGGACGTCGTCGAGCACGGTCCGCAGCCGGTCGGCGATCCGCTCCCGCTCGGCGGGGTCGCTCGTGCGGTCGATCTCGATGTGCAGCCAGGACTCCCGCTGCTCGCCGAAGGTCTCCGAGTGGGTCCCCGCGTGCACCTCGTCGGCGTCGAGGACCTCCTCGAGTCGGCCCGTCGCGTCGCGGCGCACGACGAGCTGGGGGTGGAGGAGGAGGAAGACATTGCGGTCCAGCGCGGCGAGCGCCGCGATCACGGAGTCGACGATGAAGGGCATGTCGTCGGTGACGACCTGGACCACGGTGTGCCCGCTGGCCCAGCCGTGCTCGTCCATGTCGGGGTTGAACACGTGGATCGCGGCGGTGCCCTCGGGTCGCTTGGCGGCCAGGGACCTGTGGGAGAGAGCGGCGCCGAGCAGGTCTTCGGCCTGGCGCGCGAAGAGGTCCTCGGTCGTCGTGTGCCGGTGGTACCGCTCGAGGAACGGCAGCAGCGAGGTGCCGCGGGCGTCCCCGCGGCCGGCTGACCGCTTGGCCATCGAGGCGGCCGACTCGAGGAGGGCGTGACGGGTCGTGGCGAGCGTGTCACTCATCGTGTGATCAGCATCCTTGGCGTCGCGAGCCGGGATCGGCGGGGCGCCTCGTTGCACCCCGCTGGTCAGCCTAGCCCCCCGTGGGCGACGGCTGTGGACGACGCAGAGGAGGTTCCGTGGCACCGGGCTAGAGTGGCGAGAGTGATGGAGTCGGCGCCTGACACCGCAGGGGTGGAGGAGGGCGCCGAGCCTCCCGTCACCGAACCCGAGGGCGACGAGGTGCCGGACGTGCTCACCGTGCTGGTCGGCCGGCTCGACCTCGCGTGCGAGGAGCTGTTCGCCGTCACTCCGTATGCGGGGGACCAGTCGACCGGAAGCACTCTCGACGGGTGCGTGGACGAGATCGTCGGGGCGCTGCGGACCCTGCGCTCCGACGCCGACGACCTGCGCCGCGTCATGGAGGTCGCGCGGCTGCGCCGGGACGGCGGCTCCTGATGCCGTGGAGCACCGCCGACGCCCGTCCGGCCGAGCCGGTGCTCGGCGACCCCGCGTCGCTCGCAGCCCTCGGCTCGGCGCTGCAGCGTGCCGCCGCGGAGCTGCGCGAGCTGCTCGGTGCCCTCGAGGGAGAGTCTCGACCGCATACCGGATCGGGGTCGACGCGCGACACAACCGCTCGCCTCCACGGGACCCGGCTGCGCGAGCTGCGCGTTCGAGGTGACGCTCTGACCGCGGCGATGGACCTCGCCGGTCGCCGCGTCACCGAGCACGCGAGTGAGCTGGGCGACGCGCTCGCACTCGCCCGCCGCATCGGCGAGCGGGCCCGCGCGACGGGCCTGGTCGTCGACGGAGGCACCGTCATCGGACCAGCCGGTGTGCGGGGTGTCGCCGACGCCGGAGCAGAGCGTGAGCGGCGCGAGTCGGCCGCCCGGCTCCAGCGGGTGCTCGACACCGTCCTGCTCGACCTGGACACCGCCCGACGGGCTCTCCGACGCGACCTGGAGGAGGCGCGGGCGCGCTGTGCGAGGGGCTAGCCTGAGCGAATGAAGGTGACGCGCAACGCGACCTATGCCCTGACGCCGGAGCTCGTCATGGACATCCTCGCCGAGGAGGACTTCCAGAACGAGAAGTGCCGGTTGACCTACGCCCTCTCCTGGGACTCCGCCATCCAGGTCGAGCGCAACCGGGTCGTCATCCAGACCCGGCGCGTCATGCCGACCGACCCACTGCCCGAGGTCGCGCGGGGCTTCGTGGGTGAGACCTTCTCGATCCACGAGACCCAGACCTGGACCGGCCCGGACGACCGCGGCCTGTTCGTCGCCGAGCTGCGCGTGCACGTCCAGGGCGCACCGATCTCGGTGGCCGGTGCCCGACGGCTCACGCCGAAGGATGCCGCGTCCACCCACGACCAGATCGACCTCAAGATCAGCGCCTCGATCCCGATCATCGGGCGCAAGATCGAGGAGGCCGCCGCTCCTGCCGTCGCCGCCGGCGTCGACATCGAGACCGAGCTGCTCGCCAAGCGCGCCGAGTAGCAGGAGTAGGCGAGAGCGGCAGCCGGCGGCTGGCGGCTGGCGGCTGGAGCACCGAAGCGCGCCTGCGCACCGCGACCGCTCTGAAGCACCCGAACTGCGACCTGACACCCGCAATTTCAGGGGTCAGGTCGCAGTTCGGGGGCCCGGGCGCACAACTGGCGTGCAGCCGGACGTCGGGGGGTCCCCTCAGCCCATGTGCGGGTAGGGGTGCGCCGTCGGCGGGACGAAGTTCTCCTTGATGGAGCGCGGGCTGACCCACCGGAGCAGGTTCTGTGCCGAGCCGGCCTTGTCGTTCGTGCCGGACGCTCGCCCGCCGCCGAACGGCTGCTGCCCGACGACGGCGCCGGTCGGCTTGTCGTTGACGTAGAAGTTTCCGGCGGCGAAGCGGAGCGCGTCGGTCGCCTCGGCGATGACCGCCCGGTCCTGGGCGATGATCGAGCCGGTCAGCGCATACGGGGCGGCCGACTCCATCTGGGTCATCACCTTGCCGAACTGGCGGTCCGGGTAGACGTGCACGGAGAGAATCGGGCCGAAGTACTCGGTCGTGAAGATCTCGTCGGTCGGGTCCTCGCCGACGAGCACGGTCGGCCGCACGAAGTAGCCCTCGGAGTCGTCGTAGGTGCCGCCGGCGACGACGTCGATCCCGGCCGTGGCGTTGGCCCGGTCGATGGCGGCCTTGTGCTTGGCGAAGGCGCGGTCGTCGATGACGGCCCCCATGAAGTTCGACAGGTCGGTCGTCGGCCCGACGGACAGCCCGTCGGTGAGCGAGACGAGGTCGTCCTTGATGACCTTCCACAACGATCGTGGGACGTAGGCGCGCGAGGCGGCCGAGCACTTCTGGCCTTGGAACTCGAACGCGCCCCGGATCATCGCCGTGCGCAGCACGTCGGGGTCGGCGCTCGGGTGCGCCATGATGAAGTCCTTGCCGCCGGTCTCACCGACGATGCGCGGGTAGTGCCGGTAGCCCTCGATCCGGGCGCCGATCTCGCGCCAGAACATCTGGAAGACCCGGGTCGAACCGGTGAAGTGCAGGCCGGCGAACTCCGGGTGGTCGAGGACGACGTCGCTCACGGCGATGCCGTCGCCGGCCACCAGGTTGACGACGCCGGGCGGCATGCCGGCCTCCTCGAGCAGCTCCATGATCACCTGGGCGGCGAACTGCTGGGTGTGCGCGGGCTTCCAGACAACGGTGTTGCCCATGAGTGCGGGGGAGGTCGGCAGGTTGCCGGCGATGGCGGTGAAGTTGAACGGAGTGACCGCGTAGACGAAGCCCTCGAGGCTTCGGTAGTCGGTGCGGTTCCACAGCCCGCGGCCGTTGGCCGGCGGCTGCTCCTGAAGGATCTGGCGGGCGAAGTGGACGTTGAAGCGCCAGAAGTCGACGAGCTCGCACGCGCTGTCGATCTCCGCCTGGTATGCGGTCTTGGACTGACCGAGCATCGTCGCCGCGTTCATCCGGGCGCGCCACGGACCGGCGAGGAGGTCGGCGGCCTTGAGGAGGATCGAGGCCCGGTCGTCGAACGAGAGGGCTCGCCACTCCGGCGCCGCCGCGACGGCCGCGTCGACCGCCGCGCTCGCGTCGGCCTTCGTCGCGTTGCGCAAAGTGCCGAGCACGTGGCGGTGGGCGTGGGGCTGGACGACGTCGATCTTCTTGCCGGACCCCTGGACGCGCGTCCCACCGATCGTGTGCGGGAGGTCGACCTTCGTGGCCTGCGCCTCGGCGAGGGCCACCTCGAGCTCGGCGCGCTCCGGACTGCCGGGGGCGTAGTCGAGGACCGGCTCGTTGATGGGGGCGGGCACGTGGGTGACGGCGTCGAACACGTCGAGCTCCTCTGTGTCGGGGTAGTGAGGCGGTTGCCTCAGTGTTCCAGACCGAGATCCTCCAGCACGGCGGCGAGCTCGGTGATGTCGTACCAGAGCAGGTCGGGCTCCGCGGAGTCGTCCCCGTCCTCGTCGACGTGCAACGAGACGACCGCGCGCAGTGGGACCTCGTCGCCGAGCAGCACAACGACCGGACCACCGCCGGCCTCGTCGACGCCGCTCTCGCGCACCGAGCCCGGCGCGATGTCGGCCGAGGCGATGACGCGCCGTGCGCCTGCGCTGAGCGCCGCGGCGTGCTCCGAGGCGGCGACGAAAGCGAGGTACTCGGCCTCCTCCTCCGCGGCGGCCGGGGAGATCCGGGCGTCGACGCGTCCGGGGGCGCCGGCCGAATACCCCTCGAGCGGGGCCACGAGGCGGCGGTCCGCCGCCAGGGCGCGCAGCTGGTCGTGGGTCAGCGGCAGGTAGATCCGGCGGGGACGCACGTCGCTCAGGCCTTCCGTCGGGTGCTGTGCGCGGCGAGCAGCTCCTCGAGCGCGTCGGGGATGGCATCGCCGATGACGGCGAGGTCCTTCATCGAGTCGCGGTCGGCGTTCAGGCCGTAGCAGACGGTGCCCCGGTAGGACACGAGCCCGATCGCGAGCGCCTGTCCCTTGGCGAGCGGCATGACGGGGTAGGCCCGGACCATCCGGGCGCCGCCGACGTAGCGCGCGGCCTGCGGGCCGGGGACGTTGGTGATGGAGACGTTGAAGAAGCGACGCGACATCGCGCTGCCCGCCCGGGCTGCGAGCGAGTGGATCGTCGGCGACCCGAATCCGGCGACGCCGGACAGACGGTGCGCGGCGACCGCGCGGCCGCCCTCGAACTGCTGGCGCATCGCGAAGGCGATCTGGTGCAGGCGCATCGACGCCGACGGCTCCCCCACCGGCAGGTCGATGATGCAGGCGTCGATGCGCCCACCGGCCCGGTCGGAGGAGCCGTCACCGCGTGCCCCACCTGCGTCGTCCTCGTCGTCGATGCTCATCGGCACCAGGGCCCGGACGGTCGTCCCGCTGCGCACCGGCTCGCCCCTCGTGAGCATCCAGATCCGCAGCGCGCCGGTGACCACGGCGAGGATGACGTCGTGCGTCGTCACGTCCTCGGCGAAGTTGCCCTTCGGCAGGCGCGCCCGCACCGTGCGGTAGTCGTCGAGGTCGGTGTCGACCATGACGAACCGTCGGGCCTCCCCGATCGTGCGGTTGAGCGGGCTGGGCGGCGCGGGGCGGGCGGAGGCGCGCATGAGCGCCGAGCCCATGTCGCCGAGGCCCTGGCCGGCGCGCCCGAGAGCCGAGCGGATCTCGTCCAGTCCGCCGCGGATCGCCTCGACGGCGGTGCCGGGCCGGCGGACCCCGTCGAGGACGGCGCCGAGGACGAGCGAGACGTCGCTCGGGGCGGGGCGGGCGCGCCAGAGCCGGGTGGTGTCGCGCGCCGTCGTCGCCTTCTCCTCGACGATGAGGTCCGCGATGTCGATCGCGTTGACGCCGTCGACGAGCGCGTGGTGGGCCTTGGTGATGATCGCGAACCGGCCGCCCTCGAGTCCCTCGACGAGGTAGACCTCCCACAGCGGGCGCGACCGGTCGAGCAGCCGGGACTGGACGCGCGCGACGAACTCGCCGAGCTGGTTGAGGTTTCCGGGCTTGGGCAGGGCGGCGCGGCGGACGTGGTAGGTGATGTCGAACCGGGGGTCGTCGACCCAGACCGGCGCCGCGATGCGTCCGGGGACGTGGCGGATGACCTGCCGGTAGCGCGGGCTCGTCGTGATCCGCTCGGCGATGATGCCGACGATCTCGTCGTAGTCGAGCGTCCCGTCGCCCCCCGAGCCCCGCTCGGGTTCGAAGACGAGCACGGTGCCGACGTGCATGGGGGTCGTGGCGTCCTCCATGTAGAGGAACGACGCATCGAGCGAGGCGAGGCGGTCTGTCACGCCTCCCATGGTCGCAGATCCTAGGAGGCCCGCCGTCCGCGGCGGGACCGTCGGGTGGAGACCTCCGGCACCCGGTCCGGCAGCAGCTCGCGGGCGACGTCGCGCAGGGCCAGGCGGGCCCGGCTGGCCGGGGCGTGCTCGACGAGCGTCCGTCCGGCGAGCATCGCCCCGTCGCACGCGTCGCGGTCGTCGGGCACGACCGCGACGTCCTCGATCCCGCTGAACCGGCCGAGGATCTCGCGGATCGCGGACTCCGGACCGGGTCCGGAGGCCGATGCGCGCACCCGCGTGACGACGACGCGGGGAGACGGCGAGCTCACGTGCGCGAGCTCGGTGAGCCCTCGGACCAGCCGCTGCAGCCCGACCGGCTCGCCTGCACCGACGGCGACGAGGTGGTCGGCGCGCTCGAGTGTGGTCAGGGTCGTCGCGTTGCGCCGCGGGGCCGCCGTGTCGTAGCTGAGCTCCTCGTCCGCCTCGAGCCCGAAGCCGCAGTCCACGACGACGACGTCGGCCACCCGGCGGCTCACGTCGAGGATCGTGCCCATGGCGCCGTCGCGCACCTCGGGCCACCGGTCGGCGCGCGGCAGGCCGGTGAGCACGCGCAGGTTCGGCGTCACCTCGGGCGCGCGGCGCATCAGCCCCGCCGCGTCGAGCGTCCCCTGCTCGGCGGCGCGGGCCACCGCCGCGAGTCCGGGGGTGTCGTCCAGGAGCCCGAGCACCTGGGCGACCGAGGAGCCGTACGTGTCGGCGTCGACGAGCAGGACGCGGGAGCCGGCCAGCGCATACTCCGCGGCGAGGGTGACCGCGACGGTCGTGCGCCCGGGTGCGCCGATCGGTCCCCAGACCGCGACGATCTCCCCCTCGGGATCCTCCGCTGGCAGGTCCGCGACCGCTGGTTCGGGGCGGACCGCGGAGAAGTCGCCGCCGAGGGCGAGGTCGATGCGGCGGTCGAGATCCCCGTCGGCTGAGGGGTCGAACGGCTCCGCGGGAGCCGGTATGCGGTGCGCCCGCAGCAGCTCCGGCTGCGGCGGGACGTGGCGCGCGACGACGTCCTCGACGACCGCCGCGATCTCCGGGGCCGTGGCCGTGCTCGCGAGCACCCGGTCGACGCCGAGCTGGCGCAGGGTGCGCTCCCCCTCCTCGTCACCCGGTGCGGTGACCCCGAGCACGGCGATGCCGAGCCGCACGAGCCGGTCGACGACATCACGCTCGAGGTGTGGCAGGTCCGGCGAGACCGCCGCGCACGTGCCGAGGCCCGCCGCCGCGGCGGCCAGCAGGTCGGGCACGTCGGCACAGCGGCGCGCGACCTCGAGCGACCTGGAGCCGCCGACCGTGGTGACGAACCGCGCCTCCTGGGCGGAGGACAGCGCGACGAGCAGACGGGCGGCGCTCATCCGCCGGACCGGGTCACCGCACCGGGCACCGGCACGACCGTGACCTTGGCCTGGAGGTCGACGGCGGCGATGAGGTCGGGGACCTGCTCGACGGGGACCATGATCCGAACGGCCGTGCCGGCCCCGCTGCCGCCGAGACCTCGGCCGGAGGTGTCGACAGCGGCGACGGTGACGCGTTCGAGCAGCCGCTCCGGACCGGCGTACTCGTCGCGGACCGAGCCCGCGACAGGCAGGTTGACGAAGACGTCGACGACGGTGCCGGAGGTCAGGGCCGCGGCCGACGTGGCGTCGACGGCGATGGTGACCTGCGAGAGGGCGGCGTCATCGGTGGTACCGACGGCCGAGAGCGGCACGAGCTCGCCGGAGCGGACCTCGCGCAGCACCACACCTTCGGCCGGGAGCGGCTCGTCGGCGGGCAGGTATCCGGCGACCCCGTCGGCGAGCCGGACGTCCACCCGCACCACGGCGGACTCGTCGAGGGACTGACCCGGTGTGAGCGGCCCTGCCGCGGCGTACATCGGGACGCTGTCGTCGGCGCGCGCCACGAGATAGGAGCCCAGGGCGATCGAGGCGAGGACGAGAAGGACGCCGACCAGGAGCCGCGAGTCCCGCCAGGACGGCGGTTGGATCCGGGCGGCCCGGTCGGTGGGCGCGCGCTCGGTGCGGGCGCGGTCGAGCGTGGAGAGGTCAGACATGTTCGTCCCCCGTGCCTTTCAGCGACGACCCGGCCGACCCCTCCCGAGGGGTCCCTGCGGCCGGGAACAGCGGTGCAGTGAGGGCCACATCATGACAAACCTTCGCTGCGTGCCCCAATACTCGTCCACAACGGCACTCTTTGGCTTCGATGGGTGTCGTTTGTCCCCAATCTGTGGATATCCCTGTGGACATCGGCGCTCGGTGTCCTATCGTGTCTGGATGGCCAAACGCTTCATCCCGCTGTCCGAGGTCTGCGAGGTCCTCGACATCTCGTCGGCCCAGGCCTACGCCCTCGTCCGCAGCGGCGACCTGCCCGCCATCAAGGTCGGCGGCCGGGGTCAGTGGCGCGTCGAGACAGCCGAGCTCGAGGCCTACATCCAGCGGATGTATGCGCGGACCGCCCAGCTCGTCGCCTCCGGTGATCTCGAGGACGACGCTCAGTAGCGCTCGTCGTCCCGCGTCGCGCTCGCGCTGAGCACGGAGACGACCGCCCACGTCGCGATGGTCCGCCGGCCGGTGAGGGCTCCCGTTCGGCGCGGCTCGTCGACGGGGTGCTCACTCAGGTCGAACCAGTCCTGACCGACGGCGTCGATCGTCCCGCTCACCCGCCCGCCGGAGCGGTCCGTCACGATGACGGAGGCGCGGTCGCGGGAGAGGGCTCGCAGCGCATACCCCAGCGCGAAGCGGCGTGAGGTGACCGCGGGGTCGCTGTGCCTGCTCAGGCCGGTCACCGCAGTCATGGCGGCGCTCGCGACGAGGAGCTCGCGGCCCGCGCCGTCGCGCAGGAGCAGCCAGTCGGCGCCGAGGTCGACGAGGGTGCCCTCGAGCGGCTCCCCGGTGACCGTCCACACCCCGAGGACCGCTCCGCGGCTCGCGGCACACCGCTCGGCGAGGGCGACGCGGGCGCGTTCGGCACGTGTGCGGTCCGCGACCTCCGCATCCCGATCACGGCGCTCCTCCGCCGCCCACTGCCCGTCGAGGTCGTCGAAGAGTCCCTGCCAGCGCATACCTCCGCACTCTATGTCGTGCCGGACGGTGCGGAAGAGTTATCCACAGGATCGAATGAGGGCTTTACATGCTGTTTGATGCTGTTTAGTGTCCCTTACATGCACTCCTCATCAGAGTCTCCGCATCCTGTGCGCGGCGTCGTCGTCCTCCTGTCCGTTGCCCTGGCCGCGCTCGGTTCGGGCTGGGCGCTCGCCATCGTCGTGCGTGACACGCTCGGCGCGCTCCGATCCCCTGGACGGGTGTCCGTCGACGAGCTCGTCGTCGCCACCAGCGCAACCTGCGCCCTCGGCATCCTGCTCTGGGTGGCGCTGGGTCTGGTGCTCTCCGTGCTGGCGGCCCTCCCGGGCCCACTGTTCGTCGGCGACCGGCTCCTCGACGCGGTCGCACCCGCGGCAGTGCGCCGGTGGGCCGGCCTGCTGCTCGGGGTCAGCGTCCTGACGGCCGGCCTGCCGGGTGCCGCCATGGCGCACGAGAGCTTGACGCGGACCAGCGTGGGCGCGGCCGGGTCTGCGGGTCCGTGGTCGACGGCTCAGGGAGCCACCGCGCCCGAGCCGATCTGGGTCCAGCCCGATCCCGAGGCCCACACGCCGGCGCCGGCACCGGGGTGGACGCCGACCCCGGTCCGCGCGCTGCCGTCGGTCACTCTCACCGCCCCGCGGACGACGGACGCCGAGCGGGAGACGCGTTCGGTGACCGTCCGACGCGGGGACACCCTCTGGGACCTCGCCGCCGCGCACCTGGCGACGGACGCCACCGATGCCGAGATCGCCGACGAGTGGCAGCGGTGGTTCCAGGCCAACCGCCGGGTCATCGGGCCGGACCCGGACCTACTCCTGCCCGGGCAGGTCCTCCAGGTTCCGGGCTCGACGGTCTCCGGAGGCTCGCGGTGAGCGCTCTGCCCGCGCTCTCGCCGCTCCAGATCGTCCCGGTCCCCCGGCCTCGACTGACCCCGGCGCCCCTGCCAGGCCACGGCTATCCTCCCGACGATCTCGACGCCCGCTTCGTCCAGGACTGGCTCGAGTTCGAGGACCACGAGGAGGACGAGCCCACCCCACGCCTCCGGTCGCCCCTGCCGGATCCCGAGGCGGTCGCCGGCCCGCTCGCCCAGGCACTCGTCGAGGTGCTGGCGGGCCGGCGGCCGGTGGTCCAGATGGTGCGCTGGGCCTCACCGACCGTGTATGCGGGGGTCACCGCCCGCGCTTCCGTCGCCCACCGGCGGCGGCTGGCCCTGCGCGGGACGCCGGTGCGACTCGCGGTCCGTCGGGTCATCGTCACGCGCCCGCGCGACGAGATCGCCGAGGTCTCGATCGTCGTCATCGACGGGACCAGGGTGCGGGCCATCGCCATGCAGCTTCGCGGCATCGACGGACGGTGGATCATCGACGCGCTCCAGGTGGGCTGAGCAAACCTCCCGGCCCGACGGGTCGCTGGTCCCTGGCTCCCAGGACGCCGGGCGCCCGAGCCCCATCCTGGCCGTACACCGAGGCCAGTCCGTGCTCGCGCCGCAGGCGGCGCGTCGGGTCGAGCAGCGACTCCGCGACCCTGGCGTCGGGGCCGGTCGCGCGTTCCCGCAGCTCACCGGCCGTGAGGACGACGTGCTCGACGAGATCTGCCGCGGACACTCCACCACGGAGATCGCCGGGCGGCTGGGACTCAGCGACAAGACCGTCCGCAACTACACCTCGGCGGTGCTCACCAAGCTCCAGGTCCGCGACCGCGCGGCACTGGTCGCGCTGGCCAGAGACGCCGGGTATCCGCGGGACTGACGCGCGCCGCTCAGCGACGGCCGCCGACGTCGATCGTCATCCCCTCGTGCGCCGTCACCGCGAAGCCGTCCCGGCCGAACTCCGCACTGATCTCGTCGAGCGCGATGTCGGTGCGGGCGGGGCCGTGGTGGAACAGCACGAGGCTGCGGGCATGGACCTCGTCGGCGAGGGCCAGGGCCTCGTCGATGGTCGCGTGCCCGTAGTCAACGGCCCTGGGCCGTTCGTGGTCGAGGAACTGGGCATCGTGGACCAGGACGTCGACGCCGTGCATCGCCTCCCGCGCAGCAGCATCGACACCCGCCGCCGGGGCGTGGTCGGGAACATAGGCGATAGAGCCGGAGGCGTCGGAGACCCGGTAGCCGTAGGTCCGCCCGCCCTTGTGCGAGACCTCGAACGGCAGGACACCGAAGCCCTCAGCCGTGAAGGCCTCGGTCTCGACCGCGGTGAAGGACCAGTCGCCCTTGAGCCCCTCCGGGGTGATCGGGAAGGACGGCGGCGACATGAAGCGGGCGACGAGGTCGCGGCCGTTAAGTCCACCGTCCGCCGGCACGAAGACGTCGGCCCGCGCGTCGGGGCGGTCGCCCGCGGCGAAGAACGGGATGCCCTGCACGTGATCCCAGTGCAGGTGGCTGATCAGGATCGACCCCGTGAAAGCGTTGGGCGCGAGCAGCGGGGTGAGCATCCGGAGGCCGGTGCCGGCATCGAGGATCAGCTGCGGCTCGCTCGCCGAGTCGGTCGAAACGGCCACGCACGAGGTGTGGCCGCCATAGCGGACGAACTCCGCTCCGGGTGCCGGGGTGGACCCCCGGACTCCGAGAAAGGTGAGCCGCATCCTTGATCCTCCACCCTGAGCGAAGAACTCCGCCTGTCATCTCTCGACCTGTGGAAGTCTAGGGGTCAGACCCCTGCGAGAAGGCTGATTGGACACCATGACCGATCTGCGCCGGCACGTTCCACCGCTGACGCTCACCTGGGATGACGAATGCCCCGGTGCCCTGTGGCGGGTGGTGGACGGCACCCTGGTCTTCGCCGACGTCTCCGGCTTCACCGCCCTGACGGAGAAGCTCTCGCGCCGCGGTCGAATCGGCGCCGAGGAGATCGTCGAGACCCTCAACCGCGTCTTCGGGCCGATGCTGCGGATCGCCGCCGCGCGTGGGGGTGAGCTGCTCAAGTTCGGCGGGGACGCGCTCCTCTTCCTCTTCCGCGGTGACGACCACCCCGAGCAGGCCTGCGACGCCGCCGTCGAGATGCGCTCCGCCCTGCGGGCCGCGGCCGCCGTCCCCACCTCAGTGGGACGGCTGTCCCTGTCGATGTCGGTCGGCGTGCACTCCGGCGACATCCACCTCTTCCTCGTCGGCGCACCCACCCGCGAGCTGCTCATCCTCGGCCCCGGCGCGACGGCGACGGCCGACGCGGAGAAGGCGGCCGACGCGGGGCAGATCGTGGTCAGCCCGGCCACCGCATACCGGATCGGCTCGAACGCGACCCGCGACCGGGGCGACGGACAGCTCCTGCTGCGCCGCCGGGTCGCGCACACCGACCCACCGGGCGCGACGCCGCTGCCCGCCGCCGACCCGACGCTCCTGCGCACGCTGTTCCCGCATGCCCTCGGCGACTACCTCGCGCCGGCGATCCCCGACCCCGAGCACCGGCTGTCCTGCATCGCCTTCATCCGGTTCTCCGGCACGGACGCCCTCCTCGCCGGACCGGGACCCGACGTCCTCGCCGCGTGCCTGCACCGCACCGTCAGCCTGGTCGAGGAGGCCCTCGAGCCCGAGGGAGTCAGCCTGCTCGCGACGGACCTGGACAGCGACGGCGGCAAGTTCTTCCTCGGCTCGGGCATCCCCACCGCCTTCGAGGACAACGAGGGCCGGATGCTGCGTGCCCTGAAACGCATCGCCGACGCGGACAGTCCCCTGCCGCTGCAGCTCGGCACCAACCGCGGGCACGTCTTCGCTGCCGAGGTCGGCATCCCCGAGCGCGGCGCCTACACCGGCATGGGCGACACGACCAACACCGCTGCGCGCATCATGGCCAAGGCACCCCCCGGGTGCCTCTACGCGCACCCGGCCGTCCTCGAGCACTCGCGCACCCTGTTCGCCGTGACGCCGGCCGGGCCGTTCCCGATGAAGGGCAAGGCCGTCCCGCTGCTCGTCTACGACGTCGGCGAGGAGATCGGCACCCGGGACGAGTCCGCGCCCGGGTCCCGGCTGCCGTTCCTCGGGCGCGACGAGGAGCTCGCGACCGCGACCGCCGAGCTGACGCACGCGCTCGGCGGTGCCGGAGGCGTCGTCACCATCGCCGGCGGCACCGGCATGGGCAAGTCCCGCTTCGTCCGCGAGGTGCTCGACACGATCGACCGGGACCACCTCATCGTCCTGCGCGCCGAGCCCTACGGCTCCGCCAGCGCCTATCGGATGCTCCGCGACCCGCTGCGCACCCTGCTCGGGATCGAGCGGGGCGACCCCGAGTCGATGGGCCGGGCGCTGCGGGCAGGGCTGGACCGGGTCGCGCCGGACCTGCTCCCCTGGGCGCCGCTCCTCGCCGACGTCGCCCAGGTGGACGTGCCATCCACGCCCGAGGTCGACGAGCTCGACCCCCGGTACCGGCCGGACCGGCTCGCCGACGCGGTGATCCGGCTCCTCGAGACGGCGATGCCGGGACGGGTGGTCATCGCCGTCGAGGAGGCGCACTGGGCGGATGCCGCCTCAGCGGCACTGCTCGTGCGGATCGCCGCGGCCGTCGTCGAGCGGCCGTGGGCGGTCGTCGCCATCCGCCGCAGCGAGGACGGCGGCTTCGACCCCGACGGCGGCGTGCGCATCGACCTCCACCCTCTTTCCGACGACGTGATCGAACGCCTCGTCATCGCCGCGACCGAGGCCACCCCGCTGCGGCCGCAGGAGATCGCCGCCGTCGTCGGTCGGGCGGAGGGCAACCCGCTGTTCGTCGACGAGGTCACCCGGGTGGCGGTCGGGGCGGGCTCTCTTGACAGCTTGCCCGAGTCGGTCGGGGCGGCGCTGCTCACGCAGATCGACGCGCTCCTCCCCCACCACCGCCGGATCCTGCGCTACTGCGCTGTCCTCGGCCGCAGCTTCCGCACCGAGATCCTGCGGCTCGTCCTCGAGGCCGACGGTATCGACCTCACCGACCGCGACCTCGGTGACCTGTCGGCGTTCCTCGAGGCCGACGGTGATGTGCGCATGCGGTTCCGCAACAGCCTTGTCCGCGACGCGGCCTACGAGGGTCTCGCCTACCGGATCCGCGCCCGCCTGCACCGCACCGCCGCCGAGACTCTCGAGCGGATCAGCACCGACCTCGACGCCGACGCCCCCACTCTGGCGCTGCACTTCTGGCGCGCCGGCGATTCCGAGCGCACGTGGACCTATGCGCGCCGGGCGGGTGCCGAGGCGCGGCGGGCCTACGCGAACGTCGACGCCGCCGAGCTGTACGAGCGGGCCATCGAGGTCAGCCGCCGGGTCGACGGGGTCACCGATGCCGACCGCGCCCAGCTGTATGCGCTGCTCGGCGAGCTCCGTGAGCTCGCCGGAGTGCTCGACGGCTCGATCGAGGCGTACCGTCGGGCCGCCGCGCTGACGGCGGACCCGGTGGGGCGTGCGCTGGTGCTGGCCAAGCGGGCGCGGGTGCACCAGCGCGCAGGCGCACCGCGGACCGCGTTGCGGGTCGTGACCCAGGCGCGGCGGCTGCTCGACGGAGCCGACGGCGCCGAGGCGGCTGCGGTGATGGTGCGGCTGGACAACCTCATCGCCCTGATCCGACTCGGGCAGGAGAAGGCGCGCGAGGCCCAGCAGTGGGCTACCAGGGCCGCCGAGGGCGCCCGCCGGATCGACGATCTCGACAACCTCGGCTCGGCCCTGCTGGCCAGCGGCCACGCGCTGTGGCAGCTCGGGCTGCCCGGACCCGGCGACCGGATCCAGGAGGCGCTCGAGATCTACGAACAGTGCGCGGACCTGCACGGACAGGCCGTGGCGAGGACGAACCTCGGCGTGCTGGCGTTCGGAGCAGGACGGTGGAGTGAGGCGCTGGACTGGTATCGCTCGAGCCGCGACGTGGCGCTGCGCGCCGGTATGGACTTCCAGGCGGCCGAGGCGGACCTCAACATCGCCGAGATCCTCATCCACCAGGGCGATCTCGACGAGGCCGAGGAGGTGTTGCGGGGAGCCGTCCGCGTGCTCCGGGCCTCTGGGATGCCGCTGGTCGCGCTGTTCGGTGACCTGCTCCTCGCGCGGCTCGTCCTGCGGCGTGGCGACCTCGAGGATGCAGACCGAACCGCAGCGCAGGTGGTCGAGCAGAGCACCGACCTCGGAAGCCCGCTCAACGCCGCGGAGGCGCTGCTCGTGCGTGCGCAGGTGGCGCTCGAACAAGGACAGGCCGTCGCAGCGCTCGGGCTCGTGGATGCGGCGGACGTCGCGGCCGGCGAGGAGGTCGTCGCCGTGGCGGCCCAAGCCCAGCTCGTGCGGGGCGGTGCGCTGCTGCGTCTCGGTCGACGCGACGAGGCATTGGTCGCCATCGACGCGGGGCTCGAGTCGGCGCGCGCCCAGGAGCTGCTCTACGAGGAGGCCCGGCTGCTCGAGGTGCGCGCCGCCCTCGTGGACGGAAGCCCGGACGAGGCTCGAGCTCACGAGCTGCTCGCGGAGATGGGCGTCCGGGCTTGACCCGGACGCCCATCCGCGAACCCCGCCTCTGAGTCGTGGGCGGCTCGGCTACTTCAGGCTCATCCTCGCGTCACCGATGAGGTAGATCAGGTCGGTCAGTCCGACGTCGTAGCCGTCGGCTCCGACGGACTTCTCGACCGACCCCGACCGGTCCCCGATGCAGGCGAACTGGGTGCCGTCGGTGCGGAGGTCACCCGTGACATCCGGGATCATGTCCAGCGCCTCGAGTGCAGCGACGTCAGCCGGGTTCGGGTTCGCGCCGAGGCCTACCAAGGCCCCCGTGCCGTCGAAGAGGAAGTCCGGACAGTAGGGCATCTCGATCTCGTTGGGGGGAACCGACTCCTCGAAGTCGATGAGGGCCTGCGGGAGTTCGGAACCAGGCGTCAGAGCCGGCCATCCCACCGTGTCCCACGGGACCTCGAAGATGAACTGGGCGTTCGGGTTGACGTCCAGCGGCTTGATGAACCAGACCTTCGCGTCCTCGTCCCCGGTCAGTCGGATGCCGAATGGATCGCATCCGGCACTCGACACGTCACCCAGATACGTGACCTTGACGCCGGCGTCGTTGGTGAACGTGTCACCGGCCTGTCCGTCGGCGCAGAAGACTGCATCCGCCTCCGAGGCCAGGGCGAACTGCGCACCGCGAAGGCTGAAGCTCCCCGAGTCTGCGGTGAGGCGGATCTCGGTGAAGGCGCCGGTGTAGGTGGGAGTGGGGATCTGGCTCCCCGGCTTACCGCCGTTCCAGCTGACGGGGCTCCCATCCACGACGGTTCCGTCGGATCGGACGAGGTCGACGGAGACGGCCCCGGACTTGGAGTTGCGGAACGCCGCGATGGTGACCGTGGTGGCGACCAGGTCTCCGAACTCGTCGACCGCATCCTGGCCGAGACGAAGCACGAGGGTCTCGTCGCCGATGAACGAGTCGGCGTCGACCCGGAAGCACTGCGCCGCGTTGTCCGCGCCGTTGCCCTCCGCGTCGAACTCATAGACCCCGATGTCTCCGTTGCGGAAACCAGCCGTGCCAGCCGCGCCGCCGACGCGACCCTCGAGAGTCAGTAGGTCCGGTTGACCCGGGTCCTGGATGATCTGACACTGCGTCTTCTCGCGGAACGTCTGGGTCTGCCCGGCCCACTCGACGATGCCGGCGCTCGACGTCGTGCGCAAGGTAAGCGTCCCGGCTGAGGCAGTCGCCGCCGGCGCCGCGGAGACGGTGGAGCTCAGCGAGGCTTGTCCCGGCATCGCTCCGATCATCGGAAGTGACGACCCGACCAGCGCGGTCACTGCCGCGAGGACCAGGAGGCCGGAGGACTTGAGAGTTCGCATGATCGACTCCACACATGGGGGAAACCGGTTGGAGTCAGCACGCTCCAACGGTCGTGACTCACGCCACAAAGGTGCTCAGAATTATGCCGCACGACGACGGACCAAACCATAGAAGAAGCAAAGGAATGGTCAAGAGGACTAGGGCAGTTGCCCGGGGAGGCTCCCCGGGACGCTTGTCGGGCCAGTACTTTCACCTGAGGTGAGTCACACGGAGCCCAGCTGCGGACGGTAGTTTGACGAGCCCTGGCTCGTGGGCGGAGGAAGAGCATGCAGGCGACCGCGACCGACGGGCGCTCTGGTCTGGGCGCCCGGATCCGCCGCGCGCTGCTCGCCTATGGAATCACCGCGTTCGTCGAGTTCGCCACGTGGCTCGCCATCCTCCTCGTCGCCTATCGCGAGGGCGGGCCGGTGTATGTCGGGATCGCTTCGGTCGTCATGCTTGTGCCGGCGATCGTGTTGATTCCGTTCGTCGCGGGCGTCGGAGACCGGATGCGCCGCAGCCGCGCTCTCGCGCTCACCCATGTCACGATCGCGGTGACCTCGGCGCTGACCGGCCTCATGCTCGTCCTCGACGTCTCGTTCTGGGCGATGCTCGTTGTCGCGACACTCCTCAACATCGCGGTGGGCGTGGCACGTCCGATGCACTTCGCCATGCTTCCCCTACTGGCTCGCCGCCCCGGTGACGTCGTCTCTGCCAATGCGCTGTCCTCGACCCTCGACGGCGTCGCGCTCCTCGTCGGCTATGTGCTGGCCGGCGTCCTCACCGACTACCTCGGCGCCTGGACCGTCCTCATGCTGTGCGCTGCGCTTGCGGTTTGTGCGGCACTGCTCACCGGCAGTCTCCGCACTCCGGTGGCGCATCTGGGCGAGGAGGATGTGCCCAGTCGGATCCTCGAGGCGCTCGGCGGCTTCATCTCCCTGAGGCGCAGCGCGGGCGCGATCACCCTGCTGCTGATGATCGCTGTCATGTCGGTCGTCGAGGGCGCGAACGACACCTTGACAATCACCTTCAACGACCAGGTTCTGGGGCTGACCGAGTCGACCGCGGGCATCATGGCCGGCGCGTACGGTCTGGGGCTGGCGATCGGTGGGGTCGTCATCGCCACCGTCGCCCGCCGTCGGCGGCTCGCGCCGATCATCGTCGGCGGTGCGCTACTGATGGGGCTGGCCCAGGCCGCCATCTCGCTGCTCGGCTCACTGGCCCCCACCGTGATCGTGCTGACCCTCATCGGCGTGGGCATCTCGATGATCATCGTCTCCGCCCGGACCCTTCTCCAGCGCAGCACCGACGATGCGGTTCTCGCCCGCGTCATGGGGGTTCAGGAAGGCGTCGAACTCCTCGGCCTGACGCTCGGAGCCGTCGTCGGCCCGCTGCTCGTCGAGGTCATGGGTGCCAGGCAGGCGTTCCTGCCGCTCGGAGCCCTCGTCGCACTGTTCGGACTCCTGTCGTATGCCGCGATCCACGGCCTCGACTCCCGCAGCGTCCCCCGGGAAGAGGAGATCACCCTCCTGCGGCGCGTTCCCTTCCTCAGCGCCCTGCAGCCGTACGAGCTCGAGCGCCTTGCGCAGCGGTCGGACTGGGTCGACGTATCCCCGGGCACGGCGGTCATCACCCAGGGCGAGGTCGGGGACTGCTTCTACGTCGTGGACTCGGGCGAGCTGTCCGTCACCGTCGACGGTTCGGTGCGGCACCACAGGATGACGCCCGGCGACGGTTTCGGCGAGATCGCGCTGCTGCACGAGGTGCCGAGGACCGCGACCATACGGGCTCTGAGCGGGTCCCGGTTGCTCCGCATCTCCGCGGAGGACTTCCTGTCCACTGTTGTCCCGAATGCTTCGGGGGTCCGCCTCGCCCGCACGCTGGCCGATGCGCGTCGGCGTGACGACGAATGGGAGAAGAACAGGGCCGCCACCTGAGCGGACACCAAGACAGCACCTAGAAAGGTGGCCGGTCATCGGCCGGCCCGGCCTCGCTCGTATCCATCAGCGGGGCATCGCCTAAGTCACCGTGCTGACCGACATACTCGTCAGCCAGCTCGACCGCCACGGCCGTGCCCTCGACGTACGGGTGCAGATCCATGTAACCGCACCGCGACCCAGCCCGCCGAACCGTCGGCTCAACGACGGGGCACCGCTCGGGCCGATCCTCGAACGGGTTCGGCTGACGCCGCGAGTGGCGGCGTAGCTCCCGAAGCTCCCGCGCCACGGCCCCCACCGAGTGCTCTGCCCTCACGCCGGCGACGGCCTCCGCCGGGCTCTCGAGCCACGGCCGGCGCTCGGGCACCGCGCCTGTCGGTGGTGGGGCGCCCCCGACCAGATCGTCTCGCTCGACCAACTCGTCGGCATGACGCAGTCGAGTGCTGCGAACTTCGTGAGACCCGAGGTGATCGACGGGCTCGGTGGCATGCACGTGACCGGCGGGGTCGGTCCAGGTCACCGTCGCGCCGTCACCGATGATCACGCGCCATCGCATGCGCTGCTTGACCCGATGATGTCGCCGACACAGGCACATGAGGTTGGCAGCCGAGGTCGGACCGCGTGGCCACGCTTGGACGTGGTCGATGTCGCAGGACCTCGGGGGAACGGTGCAGCCGGGGAAGCGGCAGCGTCCGTCACGGGCCCGGATCAGGCGTTTGAGCCGCTCGCCGGGTGTGTATGCCTCCGACCTCAGCGCGTCGTCAGGGTCGATGAGGGCCCCAGTCAGTGGGTGGCACTCTCGGAGGGGCGGACGACACCCTGCGGGTTCATCGGTCGGCGGCAGCGCCCACCGCGGAACCCAGGTCAGGGAGCCGCCCTGGGCTCCCGACACCGCGACGAAGCGGTCGACGTCTCGGGAGTCGGCGCTACCGACGGCGGCAGAGTGCGACAGGTCCGCGGCCGACGTGTCAACTGAGGGGTCTGACGGCGCAGCGCCACGAGCCTGCTCGCAGGAGGCGAACTCGTCAGAGCTCTCCTCTCCGGCGGGCCGCAGGCCTGAGGCACCGGCGCCAGATGCTGGGCCTTCGGCAGCCAGCTCGTCAGGCGATGGCTCGTCGGGCGATGGCTCGCCCGCTTCTGGGTGCGCCGCGCCAGGCACCGCCGAGCGGCTCCCCCGGCGCCGACTCCGCGACCGAGTGACGCGTCCAGCCATGGACTCGGCGCTCGCTCGTCGACGACGGCCGGAGGCCTCGGCGTCGGTAGCCTCCTCCTCGGTCGCAGCACCGTCGTCGTCGACCTCAGCGGCGGGGACCGTGAGACTGAGAACCGTTGTGACCGAGGCCTTGCCGTGGACGAGATCGAGGAGCGCATAGGCCCGGGCCATCTCGAGCGTGGGGTACGTGTCCTCGGTGCGGTACCGCCGAGCCAGGGCGTCCACAGCGGCCCACGCCGTGGCTGCCCGCTCGGACGCGAAGGTCCCGCCCCACTGGTCGGTGCCGGGCTCGCCGACCCACCGGCGGAGGCCGATCTTCTTGCGGGCGGCGGCGATGCGCCTACGGAGCAGCTCTGGTGCCATCTTGAAGAGCAGCTCGCGGGTGCGGCGCCGGAGCGCCGGACCGGAGCGGACCCCGAAGTCCTTGGCCAGCGCCTCGACCACCGCCCGTGCGATGTCGATCGGGGCATCCGCCAGCTCGGACGCGATGCACCGGGCCGAGTAGTCGTCGAGCAGGCCGGACAGCATCGCCTCGTGCAGCGCGGGGACTCGGACGACGCGGATCACGGCCTGGCTGACGAGCTCCTCCGCGAAACCAGGCGAACACCCGGTGGCGGCAGCCACCATGGACCCGGCATCGACACAGACCGTGCCGAGGCCGTTGACCTGCTCGGACACCACGCCATCGTCATCGACGACCTCGTCGATGGCCGCCAGCCGCACCATCGCAGCATCGCGGGCGGCCGAGAGGACCGTCATCGCCTTGCCGCACTCGGCGACCAGGGCCATCCACTCGGCAGCCGAGCGGTCGCCGGTCGGCACGGAGCACACGCCGATCGAGTCCTGCACCGACTTCAGGACTCCGAACGCGGCCTCCTCTGGGTCGGAGGAGTCGCCGTGCGCGGCATCGGGCGCGTCCGGGAGGACCACGTCCAGCACCCCTGCGTCGGCAGCTCCATCGCTCATGGAAAACACGCTAGAGCAGGGGTCTGACAGACCTACCCGACAGCGTCCTCAGCGACGAAGTCGCAGGTCAACGTACCTCAGCGGCCCGCCTTGGCACGCTCCTTGCCGTGGCACATCTTGAACTTCTTGCCTGAACCGCAAGGGCACGGCGCGTTCTTGCCCACGCCCTCCATCTGCTCCTCGGAGAGGTCCGCCTTGCCGCCGTGCAGCGCCGTCACGTCGCGCTCACTGACACCGCCGGTCTCGTCAGGCGCCGAGTAGTGCAGTCGCTCCTGACGCGGACCCGCCTGCAGCCCCGGCGCCCGGATCTCGACGTCCGGTGCCGCACCATCGGCCCCAGCCGCACCACCAGCACCAACAGCCCCAGCGCCGACACCGGCAGCGACCTTCTCGGGCTCGGCCTCCTCGCCGACGTGCTGAGCAGCCTCCCGCTCCGCGGCCGCGGCCTCCTCGGGCGGAGCACCGTCGGCCTTGGCCAGGCCGGCGAGCAGCGCGGCAGCGCTCTGCGGAGCCGCACCGACCGTGGCGGCCGGGGTCTCGGGCACGGCCACCTCGGCGTTGAAGACGAGCCGGACGGCCTCCTCCTTGACCGACTCGAGCATGGTGTTCCACATGTGGAACCCCTCGCGCTGGTATTCCACGAGCGGGTCGCGCTGGGCCATCGCCCGGAGGCCGATGCCCTCCTTGAGGTAGTCCATCTCGTAGAGGTGCTCGCGCCACTTGCGGTCCAGGACCGAGAGCATGACCCGCCGCTCGACCTGGCGCATCACGTCGGGTGTGAGGGTGCGCTCGCGCTCGTCGTATGCGTGGTGCGCGTCGGAGAGGATCTCCTCCCTCAGCGCATCGCGGCTGATCGAACCGCCACTCGCCTCGGCGATCTGCTCCTGGGTGACCGTGACTGGGTACAGGCTCTTGAGTGCCTGCCACAGCCGGTCGAGGTCCCAGTCCTCGGCGAAGCCCTCGGCCGTCTCGGCGTTGATGTAGCTCTCGATGACGTCGTTGACGAAGAACCGCATCTGCTCCTCGAGGTCCTCGCCCTCGAGGACCCGGCGGCGCTGCTCGTAGATGACGGTCCGCTGCCGGTTGAGCACGTCGTCGTACTTGAGGATGTTCTTGCGGATCTCGTAGTTCTGCGCCTCGACCTGGCTCTGCGCCGACGCGATCGAGCGGGAGACGACCTTGGACTCGAGGGCCTCCTCACCCAGACCCGACGTGGACATGACGCGGTCGACGATGCCGGCGTTGAAGCGGCGCATGAGGCTGTCCTGCAGGGACAGGTAGAACCGCGACTCTCCGGGGTCGCCCTGGCGGCCGGAGCGTCCGCGGAGCTGGTTGTCGATCCGGCGGGACTCGTGGCGCTCGGTGCCCAGCACATACAGTCCGCCGAGCTTGGTGACCTCGTCGTGCTCGGCGGCCACCGACGCCTCGGCTGCGGCGAGCGCGTCGTCCCAGGCCGCCTCGTAGTCCTCCGGCGTCTCGACCGGGTCGAGGCCGCGCTGCTTGAGCGTCGCGACGGCGGTGAACTCGGAGTTGCCGCCGAGCATGATGTCGGTGCCTCGACCGGCCATGTTGGTCGCGACGGTGACGGCGCCCTTGCGGCCGGCCTGGGCGACGATGGCGGCCTCCCGCTCGTGCTGCTTGGCGTTGAGGACCTCGTGCGGGACGCCGCGACGGCGCAGCTGTTCGGAGAGGTACTCGCTCTTCTCGACCGAGACGGTGCCGACGAGGATCGGCTGGCCGGTGGCGTGGCGCTCGACGATGTCCTCGACGACGGCCTTGTACTTGGCCTCCTCGGTCCGGTACACGAGGTCGGCCTGGTCGGCCCGGATCATGTCCTTGTTGGTCGGGATCGAGAGGACGCCCAGGTTGTAGATCGAGTTGAGCTCGGCGGCCTCGGTCTGGGCGGTTCCGGTCATGCCGGAGAGCTTGTCGTACATGCGGAAGTAGTTCTGGAGGGTGATCGTCGCGAGCGTCTGGTTCTCGTTCTTGATCTCGACGCCCTCTTTGGCCTCGATCGCCTGGTGCATGCCCTCGTTGTAGCGACGGCCCGCGAGCATGCGGCCGGTGTGCTCGTCGACGATGAGGATCTCGCCGTCGATGATCACGTAGTCCTTGTCCTTGTGGTAGAGCTCCTTGGCCCGCAGGGCGTTGTTGAGGTAGCCGATCAGCGGGGTGTTGGCCGACTCGTAGAGGTTGTCGATGCCGAGCCAGTCCTCGACCTTCTCGATGCCGGACTCGAGGACGCCGACGGTGCGCTTCTTCTCGTCGACCTCGTAGTCGCCCTGGCCGGACTCCTGCTCGCCGCGCTCGAGGCGCTGGACGAGCTTGGCGAACTCGACGTACCACTTCGTCGGCTGGTCGGCCGGGCCGGAGATGATCAGCGGCGTGCGGGCCTCGTCGATGAGGATCGAGTCGACCTCGTCGACGATGGCGAAGTTGTGGCCGCGCTGGACGAGCTCCGCCGGGCTCCACGCCATGTTGTCGCGCAGGTAGTCGAAGCCGAACTCGTTGTTCGTGCCGTAGGTGATGTCCTTGGCGTACTCCGCGCGGCGCTGCTCGGGGGTCATCCTCGCGAGGATGACGCCGGTCTCGAGGCCGAGGGCGCGGTGGATGCGGCCCATCAGCTCGGACTGGTAGGCGGCGAGGTAGTCGTTGACGGTGACGACGTGCACGCCCTTGCCGGTGAGCGCGTTGAGATAGCTCGGCAGGGTTGCGACGAGGGTCTTGCCCTCACCGGTCTTCATCTCGGCGACGTTGCCCATGTGCAGGGCCGCGCCGCCCATGATCTGGACGTCGAAGTGGCGCTTGTGGAGGGTGCGCTTGCTCGCCTCGCGGACCGCGGCGAAGGCCTCGGGGAGAAGCTTGTCGAGTGTTTCGCCGTCGGCGAGACGGGCCTTGAACTTGTCGGTCTCGCCGCGCAGCTCGGCGTCGGTCATCCGCTCGAAGTCGTCCTCGATGGCGTTGACCTGGGCGGCGACGCCCTCGAGCCGCTTGACCTGGCGACCCTCACCGGCGCGAAGCAACTTCTCGAACAGCTTGGGCACGAACTCACCTCTGGGGACGGCAATGCACGGAAACGGTCGGGGCGGCCACCGGGGGCCGACCAACCAAGGTTAGTCGACAGTGGCAAACGAGGTATGCGGGGCGCACGTTCCATGATCGGCCCACCCGCGCATACCCGCTGGTCCGAAGTCGGTGCAGAGTGGTTGAGTGAGCGCGTGACCGCGACCGACCCTTCGCCGGACTCGGCGACCGCCTCGTTCCCCGACTGTGTGCCCGTGCTGACCGACGGCCGCGTGGTGCTGCGCGCGCATGCCGATGCGGACGTGCCCCGGATGGTGGAGCAGTCCGTCGACCCCGAGTCGGTCCGTTGGACCACGGTGCCCTCTCCCTACACCGAGAAGGACGCCCTGACGTGGTTCGAGGGCATCCGGGCCGGCTGGGAGTCCACCAAGGGCCCCTTCCTGTGGGCGTTGACCGAGGGAACCGACACGCCTACCTACCTCGGGACGATCGACGTCCGCCCGCAGGCGGCCGGCATCGGCGTCATCGGCTTCGGCCTGCATCCAGAGGCGCGGGGGCGAGGACTGATGGCGGCCGCGCTGCGGCTCGCCACGCGCTGGTGGTGGGACCGGGGTGGCGTGCGGATGCACTGGCAGGCCAACCGCGGCAACTTCGCCTCGTGGCGGGTGGCGCACGCGTGCGGCTTCACGTACCACGGCGTCATCCCCGGCCACCTTGCGCACCGTGGCGAGGCCCTCGAGTCCTGGAACGCCAGCGTCGGCCGCGACGACGACGTCACCCGTCCGGCGACCCCGTGGTGGGAGCCGGTGCCGCTCGCCGGCGACGGCATCCGGCTGCGGCCATGGTGCGAGAGTGACGTCGACGCGGTCGAGCCGGGCGACTCCCCCTCCCACTTCATGCCGAGGGGCGCGGAGCCGACGAGGGACACCTTCGCACACTGGCTGCTGCGCAAGCGGGAACAGGCGGCCTTCGGGGACGCGACGCACTGGTGCATCGTCGACGCGCAGACCGACCGGGCACTCGGGAACGTCGTGCTCATCGACCGGGGCCAGGAGGAGGGCAGCGCCGAGGCGGGCTACTTCCTGTTCCCCTCCGCCCGGGGGCGCGGGGTGGCGAGCCAGGCGATGGAGCTGCTCACCGCATACGCGTTCCGGGCGCAGGCGGACGGCGGACGCGGCCTGCGGCGGCTGACCGCGCTCAGCGTCGGCGACAACGTCGCCAGCGCGCGGGTGCTCGAGCGCGCAGGCTTCACCGAGTGGGGCCGGGAGCCGCAGTTCTGTGCGCGCGCCGACGGGACCTACGACGACGCGCGCCACTGGGTGCGGCTGCCCTAGCCAAGCCCGACCCGTCGGCTACCGGCTCGGCAGGTCCTGCACCGCCCGGAACCCCTCCTGCACCGCGGAGTGGAAGTAGGCGAAGGCCTGCGAGTCGCTGTTGGCGATCGTGATGTTGCGGAACGGGGCGATCGCCCGACGCTGCGGCTGGTCCGCGTAGGGCCCGTAGAGCGAGGGGTCCCAGAGCGAAGTGAGCTCGTGGGCATAGCCGTAGTTCCACCGGTTGATCATGATCTCGTCGACGTCCCGTTCGGGGTCGAAGTCGCCGCCCCTCGCGTTCACCGTGCGGTCGATCATGTCGTAGAGCCCGGCCTCGAGCTCCTCGAAGGAGAGCTCGAGGAGCTTCTGCCGGCCCACCTCGTAGGCGCCGAGCTGCGGGGTCGTGTCATGCCCGGTGGCGACCAGGTTGAAGTTGAGGATCGCCGGCTGGTCGGGGCTGTTCGGCGTCGGTCCGTAGACCGAGCCGAAGCGCTGGCCCATCGTCAGGTTGATGCTGTCCCAGAGCTGGCTGTTGCCGCGTGGCGAGATGCTGCTCACCGCGGAGTCGGCGAATGCCTGCCAGTTGTTCAGTGACGCGCGGGCGTAGATCAGCGGCACCTTGCGGGCATAGCTGAGGTCCTCGACCTGCTGACGCGGAAGGCCCTGGACGACCTGCGCGGTGACCCGGTGCCAGCACGCCATGATGACGTGGCGGGCGTGGACGAAGTGGGTGCCGCCGGTGCGGGTGTCCTGGTACTCGACCTTCGCAATGCCGCCGCGGGCGCCACCCGGGATGACCCGGTAGACGAGGCTGTTGAGCCGCAGTCGCACCGGGCTGCCCGACTGGTCGAGTCGGGTGTAGTCGCAGCGGGCGGTGACGACGTTCTCGACATTCGGCTGGCCGTCGGGGAAGGTCTGCGGGATGAGGCGGCTGACGAGGAGCCGGGCCACCGAGGCGTTACCGTCGGGCCAGGCGCGGCTGCCAGGCAGGTTCGTGCCAGACCGCCAGCCCATCTGCGGGGTGCGACCGATGCCGGGAAAGCCGTTGTCGGCGAGCCCGGTCGGATCGGGCAGCCCGAGAGCCTCGGAGAAGCCGGGGCGCTCGAGCAGCCAGTTGTCGACGGCCGAGGTGACCTGGGCGCCGGCGCCGAGCAGGCTGTGCGAGCCGCGCTGGTACTCGCGGATCGCCTCCTCCGGTGCGCCGAGGTAGTCCATGAGCCACTGCTTGTAGGAGATCGTCGTCAGCAGGTGCACGCGCTGCTCGGGTGTCATGCCCGGACCGTGCTTGAGGGCGATCCAGTCGGTCGTCGTGTCGGTCTGGATCCGGACGATCGCGTCCTTCGCGGCCTGCGAGTACGGCAGGCGGTCGACGAAGGCCTGCCAGCCGGCCTCGGTGTTGCTCTCGCCGGGCAACCCGCGAACCCGCTGCACCGAGTCGCTCCCCCACTCCTCGCGCGGGAAGAGCAGGTAGCCGGCCAGCCCGTAGGTCGCCGTCGGCGTCCCCGGACCGCTCGTGCTCGGGAATGCGGTCAGGTCGACACCGAGGTAGTCGAGAATGTCGAGCGCGGCGTCGCTCGGGGGCACGTCGAGGAACGCGCCGGAGGTCTCGCTCCACGTGTACGGGCTGTCGAGGTTGACCGCACCGCCCGTCCGCAGCATCAGGACGTCGGATCCGGTGGCGGCGTTGGGGGTGAGGAACTCGTTGCGGTGCGCGTGGCCGCCGAAGTCCGGCAGTGGGTCGACGAGGAGGATCTTCGCGTCGGGGCCGAAGCGGTCACGGTAGTACTTCGCGGCGGCCAGGCCGCTGACGCCGGCGCCGACGATGACGACGTCGTAGGTCTCGCCGGTGTTGAAGGCGGGCCGCTTGATGCCCGGGCCGCCGGAGGCGTCGTGGACGTCGGTCGGGTTGGGGAAGCCGTCGATCTGGACGATGCCGTCGATGACGCCGTCCGGCTGGCCGGTGATGCCGGTCGAGCGCGGCGGGTAGTACCCGGGTGGGATCGGCTGCGGCGGGATCGGCCTGCTCATGACGGCCGCCTGGGCGCCGGTCATCCCCGGGGACGCTGCTGCGGCGGCGAGGCCGGCGGCACCGATCGCCATGCCGTCGAGGAACTGCCGCCGGGTGATCGGACGGCGGCGGCGCGGTGCGCTCCCGGACGAGTGACTGGATCCGGACATGGACACCCTCCTGTCGAGCGCACCGTTGCGCGATGGTCCGGATTCTCTCGATTCCGGATCACTGACGTCAATGGCTCTCAGGCACCGGATTCAGCAGTCCTCGACTCGATAGGCGACGCATTCCGAACTTCACTGAGCCTGAGCCAGTCCGCCATGAGGTCCAGCTCGGCGTCGAGCTCGGCCCGGTCCGCTGCACCGCCGCGCCCGTCCTCCCAGGTCACCCGCTGGATCCGGAGCACGCCATCGGCCCGATCGGACTTCAGGTCGACACGCCCGACCAGCTCGTCGCCGAGCAGGAACGGCAGCACGTAGTACCCGTGCACCCGCTTCTCCGCCGGTGTGTAGATCTCGATCCGATAGGTGAAGTCGAACAGCGCCTGCACGCGCTCGCGCTGCCACACCAACGAGTCGAACGGGCTGAGGAGGGCGCGCGTATGCACCGACCGAGGTCGGCGCGCTTCGCGGTGGAGGTATGCGGTGCGCGCCCACCCGTCGACGGAGACCGGGCGGAGCACACCCTGGTCGACCAGGGACTCGAGCGCCGGACGAGCCTGCGCAGGGCGGAGACGCGCGTAGTCCCGCAGGCACAGCTCGGTGCCGATGCCGTGGGCGCGACCGGCGAGGTCGATGAGGCGCTCGAACGCCTGCCACGGCTCGATGCGCTCCTCGACCAGCCCACGCAGGTGCGGCGGGAAGATGCGCTCGGGCAGCGCATACCGCCGCTCGAACTGTGCCGTGCGCCCGGCCGAGGCGATCTCGCCGGCCCAGAACAGGTGCTCGACGACGCGCTTGACGAGCGACCAGTTCCAGCCCCAGTCCTCGCGGGGACGGTCGTGGTCGTGCGCGAGCACGGCCTCGAGCCCGCGCGCGGTGATCGGACCGGCGGCGGCGACCTCGGCGCGCACCGACTCGACGAGGTGCGGGTGCTCGCGGGCGGCACGCTGCATCCACCCCCACGACTCGCTGTGGGCCTTGTCCATACGGAAGCGGAACAGCGGCCACAGCTCGGGCGGGATCAGGCTCGCCTCGTGCGCCCAGTACTCGACGAGCCGGCGCGGCGCGACGTCGCGCATCCGGTCCAGCAGCGCCGTGTCATAGGGCCCGAGGCGGGAGAAGAACGGCAGGTAGTGGCTGCGGGTGAGGACGTTGACGCTGTCGATCTGGACGATCCGGACGTCGCGGACGACCCGCTGCAGGTCACGGGTCGTCGTCGCCCAGGGCTGCGGGCGCGGCCGGGCGAGACCTTGGGCCGCGATGGCGATGCGCCGCGCGGCGGCGGCCGAGATGCGCTCGCTCACGAGCTCGCCGGGCTCGGACCTCCGTGTCCGGCCTGCCCGGCGCCGCGTGCTGCGGCGCGGATGCGGTCGTTGATCGTGACGAGCAGGTGCCGGATCGTGCTCTCGGCGATCCCCATCCCGGAGGCGATCTGGGCGGTCCGCTCGCCGCGCGCCAGTCGCTGCAGGACGAGCTCCTCGCGCTCGTCGAGCTCGAGCCGGTCGGCGCCAGCCGCGGACTGGTTGACGGCGGGGTGCAGCAGGCATGCGGCGACGGCCGGCGAGAAGTAGACCTCCCCGCGACGCACCGCCCGGATCGCCTCGGCCAGGCGGTCACCCGGCAGGTCCTTGGTGACGCAACCGTGGGCGCCGGCCTCGAACGCGGGGAGGATGTCCTCGCGCGCGTCGGACATCGTCGCGAGGATGATCCGCGCGTCGGGCACCTGATCGGTGAGAGCGCGGATGGCGTCGACACCGCCGAGTCGCGGCATCTGCAGATCCATGACGACGACGTCGGGTCGCGCGGAGGCGACGACGTCGACGGCCGTGTAGCCGTCGCCGGCCTCGCCGACGACCACGATGTCACCGTCGAGCGCGAGCACGAGACGCAGCGCACGGCGGTACATGACGTGGTCGTCGGCGATGACGACCCGGATCGGCCGCTCGATCACGAGGCGGCGGCTCCGAGGGCGGGGCTCACCGAACCTGACCCATTCGAAGCGGCGGTGTCGCTGACGTCAAGGTGGATGACCCCGTAGGACCAGCCGCGGCGGCGGTAGACGACGCTCGGGCGGTCGGTCTCGATGTCGTGGAACAGGTAGAAGTCGTGTCCGACGAGCTCCATCTCCTGCAGTGCCTGCTCCAGGTTCATGGGGGCGCTGGCGTGGACCTTCTCGCGGACCTCGATCGGGGAGTCGGCGAAGCGGTCCTCGAGGCTGCTCTCCCCCTCGCCCTCGGAGCCGGTCTCGCCGAGCTCGCCCTCGAGCACGGTCGCATCGAAGCGGGCGGTCGCCTGTGCGACGGACTCGGGAGTGCGGTGGCCGCGGGAGACGCGTCGACGGTCGTTGCGCCGGCGGAGGCGCTCCACGAGCCGGTCGATGGCCAGGTCGAGGGCGGCGTAGCGATCCTCGGCGCTGGCCTCGGCCCGGATCACCGGACCCTTGCCGTAGCACGTGATCTCGATCCGCTCCGCGGCCTTGGACTGTCGTCTGTTGGGCTCGTGGCTCACCATGACCTCGATGCGTTGGGTCTTGGGGGCGAGGATCGCAGCCTTGCCGACCTTTTCCTCGACGTGCGAGCGGAACGACTCGGCGACGTTGGTCTGGCGGCCTGTCACGACAATGTCCACGGGGGAACTCCTTCGCAGCTGGGGGACTCCACGCTCCGGGCCGTCTGCCCAGAGGTCACGGCGGGCCAAGCCTCGCTAGCGGCCACTCACCCCCTGCCGGGGTCTCTCGTCGCATACCTTCATAACCTGACGCTAGTCCACTTGCAGGGGTGGTGGTAGGCCTGGGGTCACATCCGTCTGGCGGTCGCGCAGATCACTCCCGCGCGCACCGAGCGGGGTCCGCGCAGGCCCTCGGTATGCAGTGCTCGCCTGGCCTCGGCGAGCGTCGCCCCGGTCGTGACGACGTCGTCGACGAGAACCACCTCCGCACCTGCGAGGACGCGCTCTGCGCCGCGCACCAGGCCCATCGACCCGGCGAGGTTGGCGCGTCGCTCGCGGTGGTCGAGACCCGCCTGGTCACGCACCCGGCGCACGATCCGCAGCACCGGCGCGATCCGCACCGGCCGGATGGTGCGGATGCGGCGGGTGATGTCGAGCAGCGGCTCTCGGCCCCTCGTTCGGCGCGAGGCAGGCGAGGAGGGCATCGGCACGAGGACCGGGTCGTCGAGGCCATCGATGACCGCCTCGACCACGTCCCCGAGCAGTGCCGCGAGCACGGGCTCGAGGTCGGTGCGCTCCTCGTCCTTGTGCGCGACGACGATCCGCCGCAGCGCCCCGGCATAGCCGCCCCACGTCAGCGTCGGCGGGAAGCCCGGTGGCGGCGGCGTCGGCGAGTGCCACCGGAGGTCGGCCTGCGCGGCCACGTCGAGGGCGCACCGCGGGCACAGCACCCGGCCGGCGACCCCGCAGGCGGCGCACGCTGCCGGCCACACGAGGTCTCGAAGCGGACCGAGGCCAGGCAGGTGGAGCACATCTCCACACCCTGCCTTCGCCGTCCGCGAGCTCGCAGCCCCTGTCTCCGGCCTGTGGACGACCCACCCGACGACACCGCCGGGTGTGGACTCAGTCGGCAGACCGATGCGTCCCCGTCCCCGGGTGCCCCGGGGGCTGGAACGAGGTGGGGCGGGCCCCGCAACGGTCACCGTGCCGCGACGATGACCTCCGAGCCGCGGTCCTGGGCCGGCAGCCACTCGGCGCCGACCCGCACATAGATGAGGTCCTCGGGCCCGGTGACGACGAGGTTCCGTTCGCCGCCGGTGGAGGTGATCCGCTCGGCACCCTCGATCGGTGGCAGATAGCTCGTGCGCCCGCCGACCGTGAGGATCGCGGGCTGCGATCCGGGCACCGCCTCGCCGTCGGCGTCGAGCTGCTCGGTCGGCACCGAGCGCGGCCGACCGAGGATGGCCAGGGAGTTCTCCCCGAGCCAGACGGCGTCGGTCACCGTCGTGTACTGCGCGGCGACGCTCTGCGGGCCGACGACGGTCGTGGGCAGTCCGTTGGGCTCGCGGATGACGGCGCCGATGTCGAGCCGCGCGGGCCCGCCGTCCTCGGCGGTGCTGATGACGGCGATCCTCGTTCCTTGCGGGGAGACGTCGCACGCGACGACGCGGCGCTCCTCGAGCCAGCCGACCCGCACGGCCCGCGCCGGTGAGCGCAGCGGGTCGGCCGGAGAGGCGGCAGCGTTGACGGCGAACAGCCGGTCGCGGGCGAGCAGGTCGCCGATCCCGCCGGCCCACAGCGACTCGTAGCGGTCGTAGCACGGCCGCCCCAGGTCAGAGGCGAACCCGGGAACGTCGTAGCGGATCTCCTCGCGCCACCGGCTGAGGTCGTCACCGGAGATCCCGGCGAGCTCCGAGCCGGAGTACGACAGCGCGAGCTCCTGCCACTCGGGCTCGATGGCCGGGAAGCCCTGATCGTTCGGCGGCGCCGGCTCCGCGTCGACGGGCACGTCGTCGAGCTGGGGACGCAGGGTCGCCTGCCCGATCGCGGTCCCTTGTCGGATCAGCGGGGGCACGCGGGACGGAGTCGGCGGTGCGGTGAACCCGAGGTCGCTCAGCGAGCGCACCTCCTCGACGCCGGGGATCTCGAGTGGGCTGCCCTCGAGGGTGATCTCGACGCGGTCGACCCCGCGCACCTGGGTCAGCGTGGCGACGAACTGCGCCCAGAGGTTCGCGCGCGCGGTGGGGTTCGCGCCGACCCCCTCGCCGCGCAGGTCGACGGTCGCCACACCGTCGAGGACCGGCACCGCACCGACGGCCAGGCGGGCGTCGGGCGGGATGTCCTCGCGCACGGCACCGCGCAGGTAGCCGGGGGTGTCGCCGAGCTGCAGCTGGGCCAGGCGGGTGGCCACCCGGTCGGTCGGCACGTAGCGGATGTCCGGGATGAGCTGCCGCTCACCGGTGGAGACGTAGTGCACCGCGTAGGGGTCGTAGAGCCGCTCGAAGTCCGCGGTCTGCAGCCAGCGCCCGAAACCCTCCTCGATGTGCCGTATGCGCCACTCGCCGTCGCTCTGTCGCAGGACGACGTCGGTGGTCCGCTCCTCCTGGGTGGGCAGTTCGCGGTACATCCCGTCCCGGCCGATCTCGGCCCAGGCCGGAACCGAGATGCGCAGGACGACCTCGTCGGGACCGGGCGGCGGCACCGGCCCGGTCCCGGTGGGCTCTTCGGTCGGTTCGTCGGTGGGTTCGTCGGTGGGTTCCTCAGTCGGCTCGTCCGTCGGTTCCTCCGTCGCCTCGGCAGCACCGTCGGTCACGTCGGTCACGTCGGTCAGCTGAGCCACCCCGCCGAAGACGACGGTGCCGGCCTCGGGCGACCATGTGTCGGCGGCATCGCCGACGAGGAACTCGCGCGCGGTGACGAAGTCCCCGCCGCTGCCGGCGAGCGCCTGGAGGAAGCCGCTTGCGATCTCGGCCGGCTCCGCGCCGGGACGCGGTCCCGGAGGGGCCACCTGGAGGTCGGCGTCCGGCTGGGTCCGGCCGACCCCGAGGCCGGGGCGGATCGTCGGGTCCGTCGCGAGGACCGTGCAGCCGGCCAGGAGGATGGAGACGGCCAGGACCACCGCATACCGAAGGGCGTGGAGGGGGTTCACTCGGCGTCCTCCTCGACCCCACGGGGGACGAGCGGGAGGGGCGACTCGCCGATCGGCAGGTCCTGGCGGCGCGGGAGGGTGAGCCGGAAGCGGGCCCCCTCCCCCGGCATACCCCAGGCCTGCAGCCAGCCGTGGTGCAGGTGGGCGTCCTCGAGCGAGATGGCCAGCCCGAGGCCGGTGCCGCCGGTGTGGCGGGCGCGGGCGGGGTCGGCCCGCCAGAACCGGTTGAAGACCAGCCCGGCCTCGCCGGGGCGCAGGCCGACGCCGTGGTCCTCGACGAGGACGGCGACGGCGGTCTCGTTGCCCTCGACGGCGATGCAGATCGGCCGGCCCTCGCCGTGCTCCACGGCGTTGACGACGAGGTTGCGGATGATCCGCTCGACGCGGCGCGGGTCGACGTCAGCCTCAGCGTCGCCGGTGGCGCGTTCGAGGATCAGCGCGCTCCCCCGCCGCTCCGCGAGCGGGCGGGCCCCGAGGACGACCCGGTCGACGAGCTCCTCGAGGTCGACCGGCTCGGTGTCGAGCGCGGCGAAGCCGGCGTCGAAGCGGCTGATCTCGAGCAGGTCGGCGAGCAGCTCCTCGAAGCGGTCGAGCTCGCCGCTCAGCAGCTCGGCGGAGCGGGCGACGGGGACGGTGAACTCCTGGCGGGAGTCGTGGATGAGGTCGGCGGCCATCCGCACGGTCGTCAGGGGCGTGCGCAGCTCGTGGGAGACGTCGGAGACGAAGCGCTGCTGGACCCGCGAGAGCGCCTCGAGCTGGCGGATCTGGGTCTGCAGGCTGTCGGCCATCGAGTTGAACGAGGTCGCGAGGCGGGCGAGGTCGTCCTCGCCGCTGACCGGCATGCGCTCGCCGAGATCGCCGGCCTCGAGCCGCTGCGCAACCGAGGCGGCTCGGCGGACCGGGGTGACGGCCTGGCGGGCGACGAGCCAGGCGATGGCGCCGATGAGGAAGATCAGGGCGATGCCGCCGATGAGGAGCGAGTTGGAGATGAGCCGGAGAGTGGCCTGTTCCTGGTACATCGGGGTGATGTAGTAGAGTGGCCTGTTCCTGGTACATCGGGGTGATGTAGTACAGGTCGTAGGGTCCGGCGACGGGCACGTCGATCTGCGATCCGACGACGACGGCCGGCACCTGCTCGCCGTCGATGGTCACCTGGGTGAGCTGCGTCTGCTGGCGGGTCGGGTCGTCCGCGACGGACTCGCGCAGGGCGTCGCTGACGGCGGACAGGCCGACCGCGCCGGCGGAGACGGTCGGCAGGACGGTCGTGGCGGTGTTGTTCTGGGCGCGGGTGAAGACGACCGAGAGCGACTGGTCGTTGCCGGGCGGGGCGAGGGAGTTGACCAGGTCGAAGGCCTGCTGGCTCTGCGCGTCGCCTTCGCGGGGCGCGGCGGCGTCGACGCTCCCCTGGGCTTGGGCGGTCAGGGACAGCGCCTGCTGCTGGGATCGCTCGACCCGGTCGTCCTCGAGGCCGTCGGCGATCGCGGAGTACAGATAGGTGCCGATCATGCCGATGACGAGCAGGCCGAGCAGCATCGTCGAGACGACGATGCGGAACTGGAGGGAGGACCGCCAGACGCCGGTCAGCCGGCGCAGACCCTGGCGGACGGTATGCGACGCTCGCCTCGCGAGCACCGTCACCCGGTCAGACAGATCCGGCTTTGTATCCGACACCACGAACCGTCACGACGATCTGGGGGTTCTCGGGATCGTGCTCGATCTTGCTGCGCAGCCGCTGGACGTGGACGTTGACGAGGCGGGTGTCGCCGGCGTGCCGGTATCCCCAGACCTGCTCGAGGAGGGTCTCGCGGGAGAACACCTGACGGGGCTTGCGGGCCAGGGCCACGAGGAGGTCGAACTCGAGCGGGGTGAGCGAGACCGGCTTGCCGTCACGCGCGACTGAGTGGCCACCGACGTCGATGGTCAGGTCGCCGATCTCGAGCTGCTCGGGCTCGGGCTCGTCGCCGCGGCGCAGCCGGGCCCGGATCCGGGCGATGAGCTCCTGCGGCTTGAAGGGCTTGACGATGTAGTCGTCGGCGCCGCTCTCGAGGCCGACGACGACGTCGTGGGTGTCGGTGCGGGCGGTGAGCATGACGATCGGGACGCCGGACTCAGCGCGGATACGCCGGCAGATCTCCATGCCGTCCATCCCGGGCAGCATGACGTCGAGCAGGACGAGGTCGGGGCGCGTGGTCCGGAAGGCGCCGACCGCCTCCGACCCGTCGGCGACGTGCGAGACGTCCAGGCCCTCGTTGCGCAGGACGATGCTCAGCATCTCCGCGAGCGAGGAGTCGTCGTCGACGATGAGAACGCGACCCTTCACGGTGTATCCATCCTTCCCATGTTCTTGCACAGCCGGTCCAAGTCGGCAGGCTCGTGCACCCCCGATCATCACATACGGTTGCGGGCCCGAGGAGTTCCCGAGACCCGTCGGGGCATCAGCAGTTCGGCTCTATTCCGGCGCGCCGGAGCACTCTGGCGAGGACAAACTCAACTAGGCACTACAGACTGGAGCGATGGAAGGCGCGTTTTGGTTCCGGCCGCACCGGATGCCCGGATTCGGGCTCGTCCTCCGGCTGAGCCTCTCGCTCGCCGCCGTCGGCATCGCGTTCCTCAGCGGCGACTTCTTCGACATCCTCCCGTGGGCGCTCGCCGTGACCGCACTCGACGGGATGTCGATGATGGTCCGGTACTGGCGACCCGAGGACGCTCGGATCTGGATGCCGGTCGCCACGGTCTTCCTCACCGCACTGAGCATGACCGGTTTGCAGGTCGTCGGCTCCGAGGCGCTCCTCCTGCTGCTCGTCGCGGCGATCCACGGCGGCTTGTACTCCGGCTTCATGGGCACCCTCATCGTCGGGTGGATCAGCCTCATCGTCGGCTTCCTCATGACGATCGTGGACGTCGAGCACGTCTACGAGGGTGCGGCCGTCCTCGGGTGGATGGGCATCGCCTTCCTCGCCGCGCTCATCGCGAAGCGCTGGCACCAGCCGCCACTCGACCCGGAGGCGGCTGCTGCACTCGAGGCCAAGGCCCTGCTCACGCGGCTCGGGTCTCTCGCCGACACCCTCGAGACCGGCTTCGACATCCCGGCCCTCGGCGACTCCGCGTTGGAGGACATCTCGGAGGAGCTCGAGATCGGCAGAGGCGCCGTTCTGCTCCGCACCGACGACCACGCCGTTGTGGTGGGGCTGCGCGGCCACACCCGGATGCCGTGGCCGTCCCCGACTGAGTCGTGGTCGATCCTGCACCGCACCTGGTCAGAGGGCGTGCCGATGCGTGGCGCCTTTGGCATCTCCCCCGAGCGATCGTTCATCATGACCGTCCCCATAGCGACGGCCGACGACACGCTCGTCGGCATGATCGCCCTGGATCGCTCCACCCAGCCGTTCTCCGCCGACGAGCAGCGGCATGTCGAGGCGGTCGCTCACCGTGTCACCCCGATGCTCGAGGTCGGTCTGCTGTTCTCCCGGCTCCGGGGCCGTGCCGCGATCGAGGAGCGGGCCCGCCTGGCGCGGGACATGCACGACGGCGTGGCCCAGGAGCTCGCCGCCCTCGCGTTCTCGGTGGACACGCTCATCGAGCAGGCTCCGGAGGACTCCCCGATGCGGCGCGGCCTGGAGTCACTGCGCACGATGATGCGCGATTCGCTCGGCGACATCCGGAGCCAGATCTCGACACTCCGCATGGTCGAACGGCCGGGAGTCTCACTGGGCGCCATGCTGTCGCGCGCACTGCAGGAGTTCACGTCGAACACGAATGTGCGCACGACCATGACGCTCGACGAGAGCCCCTTCCGCTTCCCGGCCCACGTCGAGATGCAGGTCCAACGTGCGGCCCTCGAGGTCCTCAACGATGCTCGGGCGACCGGGGCGAGTTTCGTCGACTGGAACGTCTGGCTATCGGCTCCCAACGCCCGCATCGTCTTCCAGCACGACGGCGCGACCTTGATCACCGCAGACTCCTATGTCTCTCACCCTCTCCTGGCTCATGGCGCGGTCATCGTCGACTCCCTCGTTCCGCAGGGGCTCTATCTCGAGATCGGTCTCGGAGCGGAGGCGCCGCCCCCCGCGCACCCCGTTGTCGACACCCTCTCAACGGACGAATCCTCCGACTCTTGGTCGACACGGTCCTTATCGAACGGGCATGATGACGCTGTTCCTGGGGGGACGGGAGCCGAGCCCGTGACCGGTGACTCCGCCTATCCGACCCTCGCCGTGCCACTGCCGAGGAGGTCCTTGCAGCAATGACAGCCGCACCGCCCGGGCGGTCTCCTGCCATTGACCCTGCGCCGGTCCGCGTCGTCATGGTCGAGGACCACGCGATGATCGTCGAGATGCTGGCGCAGTTCCTCGAGACGGTCGAGGACGGCCAGCGCCCGATCCGCATCGTCGCCCACGCCGGCTCCCTGCGTGAGGCGGTCCAGGTGCTCGGTGAGACGCAGGCCCATGTCGTCATCGTCGACGTCAGCCTCCCGGACGGCAGCGGCCTGAACCTCGTCAAACAGATCCGCGCGAAGTCCTCGACCATTGGCCTAGTCGTGCTGACGATGTACGACGACGACGCCACGTTGATGGCTGCTCGTGAAGCCGGGGCCTCGTCGCTGGTGCTCAAGTCGGAGGGTGCGGCGAAGGTTCTGGCTGCGGTGCGCCTCGCGGTGGAGAAGCCCACCGTCTTCCGCGCCCATAACCTGGAGGACGCCCTCGTCCGGCGCGAGTCGCTCCCCCGGCTCTCACCGCGCGAGCTCGAGGTGCTCGAGCTGCTCGCCGAGGGACATAAGGTCTCGGGTGTTTCTCAGTCGCTCTTCATGAGTGAGTCGACGGTCAAGACCCACATCGGGAAGGTCTATGACAAGCTCGGCGTCCACAACCGCGCCGGGGCGATCATGAAGGCCATCCAGCTTGGCCTGATCAAACCCCGCCAGGGCCGCTGATCAGAAGCCGGAGAACGCGTCGACGATCCGGATGATCCCGGGTCCGATGATGACGACGAAGATCGTCGGGAAGATGCAGAACAGCAGCGGGAAGAGGATCTTGACCGTGACCTTCTGTGCCTTCTCCTCGGCCCGCTGACGGCGGACGACTCGCATCTCCTTGGTCTGCTCTCGTAGCACCGCGGCAATGGGGATGCCCATCCGGTCGGCCTGCACGAGCGCACTCACGAAGTTCTTGACCTCGGGCACGACAGCGCGCTCGCCGAGGTCGGAGAATGCCTCGGCCCGTGACTTGCCGATCTGGATCTCGGAGAGGACTCGGGCGAACTCACCGCCGATCGGCCCGGGGACGGTCTGCGCCACCTGCCGGATCGCGGCGTCGAACCCCTGCCCCGCCTCGACGCAGACCGTCAGCATGTCGAGAGCGTCGGCGAAGCCCTTCTGCAGCTGCTCCTGCCGGCGCAGTGCTGCATTGTAGACGAGCAGGTCCGGCAGGAAGAAGCCGGCGGTTGCAGCGATGACGGCGAACAGGATCCCGCGCGGGTTGAGTCCCCAGATGAACAGGGCGAAGAGTGCCCCGAGGAGCAGACCGAGACCCTTGGCACCCATGACCCGATCCGGAGTCCACGGTTCCGGGTTGCCGGCCCGGTCGAGAGATCTCGCGAGGCGGTCCCCGGTGCCTGTCGGAGACAACCGTTCGGCTATCGCTCTGGTTCCGTCCAAAATGGGAAGAAACAATCGGTCTCTCGCCGGCAGCTCATGGCGACTCGCCGACCTGGAGTCCGGCCGGTAGTTCACCAGCTCGAGAGACCTGGCGACGCCGGTCGTCTGTCCCGATCCCAGGGAGACGGCGAGCACGATCACGCCCACCGCGATGGCGATGAGGAGCACGGCGAGGATCAGAACGGTCACTGACGTCATACCTCGATCTGGACGACTTTGCGCATCCAGAAGATGCCGATGATGAGCAGGATGAAGGCAACGACCAGCATGAGGATCCCGAGGGCCCTGGTCCACAGTAGACTGACGTACTCGTAGTTGACCATCGTCATGTAGGCCATCAGACCGAGCGGCAGAGCGATGAGGACATACGCCGAGAGCCGACCTTCAGCGGATAGTGCGCTGACATGGCGTTTGAGGTACTCACGCTCCCGAAGAGTCGCGGCCGTGGTCCGGAGCGTCTCCGCGAGGTTGCCACCGACCTCGCGCTGGATTCGGATGGCCATGGTGGCCCAGCGAAGGTTCTCGCTGTCCATGCGCGTCGCGACCGTGTCCAGGGCATCGGCCACGTCAGCGCCGATGCGAGCCTGCGCCAGCGCCCGCGAGAACTCCTTGTCGGCAGGAGCTGGTGCATCCTTGGCGACCGCATCGAGTGCCTGTAGGAGGGAGAACCCGCTCGACAGACTGGTCGCGACGAGCATCATCACGTCGGGCAAGGTCTGCTCGAAACGTCTGGCCCGCCGTGCAGCCATGACCCGCAGAACCACGGACGGGAGGACCAGCCCGATGACTGCACCGACCACCAGCCCGAGCAGTCCGGACCGTCCCGAGAGGACGAGATAGCCGAGCGAGGCCACGATCACGACCGAGATGATCCGGACGAGAAGCCACTCACCTGCGCGCAGTGGCAGATCGGCGCGCTCGATGAGGGCCATTGTCCGGCTCGTATGTCTGCGGCCGGCCATCAAGCGATCGCCAGCACCGACGAGCTGCTCGGTCACGGAGGTCGCCTGGGCCCGTGAGGTCGCCCTGGTCGCGACCACGCCGGCCCGGAACTGCTCGATCGCCTCGAGACGTTCGGATTTGCGGCTCCGAAGGCCGGGGGAGAGCAAGGCCATGACGAGGACGAACGTCCCGAGGAAGATGCCTGCAGCGGCGAGAAGGAGCAAGCTGATGCCCAGCGGACCCCGGGATACACCACCCGCCCCGCCGGTCGTTCCGGCCGTTTCAAGGGCCGGAGGAGTCGGCGACGCGGTGCCCGGGGGTGGGGCCGATCCGGCCGCACCGAGATCGACGGTTGACTGGGCCGTGAATGGCACTCCACCGGCCACCCCGTCTACCCCGAGTGATTGGCTGCCGGAGGCACCCTCCGGCCTGTCGACTGTGAGGACCAGCTGGGATGAGAACGCCTGAGCGGCAGCCTCGAACGCCGCGGTCACCGCGGCGCCATCGGAGGCATCGGCGACGGAGCCACCCCCGGCAGCCGCCAGGTCGGCCACGACGTCGTCCCGAGCCTCGTCGCTCTCCTTGAAGGCAACGACCTCGACCCGTACACCCCCCTCACGCACAGCCGCCACGGTCGCCGCTCGCGCTTCCGCGTCGGCGCCAGGACCCCCATCGCGAGCGGTGACTGTGTCGCCCCCGTCGCTGAGGAGGATGATGCTCCGCTCTCCTTCGGTACCGAGAGCATCTACCGCCGTCTGTACGCCCTGGTACAGCGCGGTGTATCCATCCGAGTTGAGCCCGTCCACCCACTCGAGCACGGCCTCTCGATCGAGGGTGGGCGCGAGGTCGACGCCAGCCGTGTCCGCGAAGCTGACCACGCCCACCTGGACATCGTCTGGCAGTTCGTCCAGGAAGCCCCGAACTGCCTCCCGGACGACCGCCATTCCCTGCGCTCCCATCGACCCGCTCGTGTCGATGACGAGCATTGTAGTGCGGGGGACACTCGCTGCCGGGGAGACCGCGAACGTGGTCTCGTCACCTCCGAGCCTGACCGACAGCGATTCTTCATCGATGGGGCCGGGTGCTCCCCGGACGGTGAGTGTGGTCGTGACCGACTGCTCGCCCACCGAGGTCCCAGTGAGCGCTGCATCCGCGAGGTCGATATCTGCTGAGGCGGTCTGCACGCCTAGGACGACCAGTGCGAGCCACAGGAGCCACCATGGGTCGACGATGGAGCGCCGCTGTCGTCTCATTGCGAACTGAACGTGAACAACGTGGTCGGGAGGTCGACTCCGAGGTCGACCAGGTCCTGGGCGAACTTGGGACGAATGCCCGTGCTCACTAGCTGACCCCGGTAGCGCCCGGCTTCGTCCCGGCCGGCCCCCCAGTCGAAGGTGAAGAGGTCCTGCAGAGTCACGACGTCGCCCTCCATGCCGACGACCTCGGTAATTTGGACGATGCGACGAGAGCCGTCCTTGAGCCTCGCCTGCTGCACGATGAGGTCGAGGGCCCCGACCACCTGCTCCCGGATCGCCCGCACTGGCAGCTCGACGCCGGCCATGAGGACCATCGTCTCGAGACGTGCCAACGAGTCACGCGGGCTGTTGGCGTGCACCGTCGTGATCGACCCGTCGTGACCTGTGTTCATCGCCTGAAGCATGTCCAGAGCAGCGCCGTCCCGGACCTCGCCGACGACGATCCGGTCCGGACGCATCCGCAGCGCGTTGCGCACGAGATCTCGGATCGAGATCTCACCTCGGCCCTCGATGTTGGAGGGCCGCGACTCCAGACGCACGACATGGTCCTGGTGCAGTTGCAGCTCGGCGGCATCCTCGATGGTGATGATGCGCTCGTCGCCGGGAAGATACGACGAGAGGACGTTGAGAGTCGTGGTCTTGCCCGATCCCGTTCCACCGCTGATGACGATGTTGCGTCGACCGATGACGCACGCCCTGAGGAAGTCGCGGACGCCGGGACTGAAGGTCCCGAAGGCGATGAGATCGCGGTCCGTGAACGGATCCGCGGAGAACTTTCGAATGGTGAGCATCGCACCATCCAGGGCCACTGGGGCGATGACCGCGTTGACCCGTGATCCGTCCGGCAGTCGCGCATCGACCAGAGGGCTGGCTTCGTCGATGCGACGACCGATCCGTCCGACGATCTTGTCAATGACGCGCCTCAGGTGAGCCTCGTTGGTGAAGCGCGCCTCGACGGGGTGGATCTTCCCCTGGCGTTCGATATAGATGCTGTCAGCACCGTTGACCATGATCTCGGTGATCTCAGTGTCTCGAAGTAGCGGCTCCAACGGACCATGCCCGAGAATCTCGTCGGAGACCTCCTGTGCGATGCGCGTTCGGTCAGCCACCGACAGCGGCGTCTCCTCACGATCCATGACCTCCTGCAAGGTGCTGCGGACCTGGGCAGCCAACTCAGACTCGGGCAGGTGGGGATCATAGAGGCGCGGACCGAGTCGGTCGATGAGGTTCTCGTGCACCCGACCCTTGAGGTCGGCAAACGGATCACGCACCCTCCGCCGCGCCGTCGTCCCCGAGGTGGTGGCCTGTGGTGGCGCTTGGGATCGGCGAGCTGTGTCGAGACGATCGGCGAGACTCATGTCCTGCTCCTGAACAGTCCTCTTCGACGGGCGGGTGCGGTGGTCAGGTCTTCGCCGAAGCGCACACGGATCTCGCGGTCTGCGAGGTCGGCAAGGGCGACACTGACAGGATGTCGAGGCTCCTCCAATGCAAGTGACACGCCGCGATTCACCGCGGCGGGCACAGCGATTGAGCCCGGGATCTGAACGCTGATCGGACTGTGGATGGCGCCGACGACGTCGTCCGGGTTCAGGCCGACCTTGGCGTCAGACCGGTTGAGCACGATGATGCGACTCTCTTTCGGGCTGCCGAGGGCGTCGAGTGTGTCTAGTGCGACGCGGAGGTTCTTGACGGCCGGGATGTCGAGCGTAGCGATCAGGATCAATAGGTCGCTTACATCCACCGCTGCTAGGACGTGCTCGGTGAAAGACGGGGGCGTATCGACGATGATGTAGTCGAAGCTGCCGCGGGCCACCCGAAGAATCTCCGCAACGAGAGTCGGCGGCAAACGATCCGCATCCCCGGGATCCTGCGGGGCGCAAAGCACGTCGAGGCCGCTTGGATCATGACGTGTGACGAGCGACTCCAAACCCTCGAGGTCGAGGTGCCCGGTCATCGCTCGCGCTTCGCTGACCGTCCTGGTGGGGGCGAGGTGCAGGCTAATCGCCACATCTCCGAAGGCGAGGTCGAGATCTACCAGTAGCGTCCGACGGCCAGCTTTTGCGAGCAACGCAGCCACGTTGGTTGCCAGGGTCGTCTTGCCCACTCCCCCTTTGGCAGAGAAGACTGTGATGACCTTGCCGAACGATGCGCCACCCGGGCTGACGCCGGCCATCCGAGCGGACAGGTCGCGGCTCCGCCGCAGCGCCTCTACGAGAGCCGACTGGTCATCCGCGGCAACGACCTCCCGAACGCCCACCCGAAGGGCCTGCGACAGAGTAGTGACATCGAGACGCTGCCGAATGAGAAGGACACCCACGTCAGGCCGTTCGACTCGTATCTCTTCCGCAAGGCCCATGGCGCTCTCCAGGGAAACGCCGGGCCCGATCACCAGGTGGTCAGCAGCAGCGTTCTCGTGCAGGGCACGAAAGGTCAGACTTGCGGAATCGAGCGACATCGCCTGAGACCCGAGAGCAAAGCGGTAGTTCTCGATGCTCCCAGGTGAGGAATCCCAATAGAGGATCACTGTGGAATCCTGTCACGTTCTACGTCCCCGAAGTACTGTTCCGCGACCTGCGCGTCCTCACCACGAAGACCGAGGTAAAGCACGTACTGGTTGATTCCGTGCACGAGCTTGGCCGCATCCCGCGGCGTTACTGCGACTGTCACCAAATAACTAGGGGCCTGGTTCGACGGTTGGTTGCCCTCATCCCCTTCGCCATCGGCCGGACGAAGGGTCGGGGTGAGGGACTCCTCGCCCATCGCCAGAACTTCAACATCCGGCAACCAGACTGAAGTCTCGCTAAAGCCTAGTTCGTTGAACTGGTCTGCGTCATCAGTTGTTTCCAGTGACTTGAGTTCATAGGTCGCGAAGATCGTGATCCGGCTCCCCGGAGTCACAAACGTGCCGACGCGCGCGGGATCGGATAACTCAACGGACACCGCAAGCATGTCGGCCGGGACATTGACTTTCCTGATGCCCTCGGGCGTCTCTCCGAAGGCGGCTGCGAGGACGACTTGGCCAGGAGGAAGATCCGTGAGCGCAAGGAGAGACGCGGTTGTCCCGTCGATGCTCTCGAGCGCACCTTCTGGCTTTGATGCCGACGGGACCTGTGTCTCGACAATGCGACCGGTGCGTACCGCCTCCCGCAGGGATAGCCCAGCCGGGACCCGGTCTTGAGACACGTATACGGTCGTCGGGGCCTGCGCTTGCACTGCGCGCTCGTCCGCGTTCGCGGCGTACAACAGGACAAGCACCGCCCCGATCAGAGCAAGAAGCACTGCGGCGAGGATGGCAATGATGCGCTTACCCATTATTCCTCATTCCAAACATCAGGGTCGTGGACGTCTAGACGAGGCATTCTAGCCAGCCATCTGAATAATGAGTGGGCCGCGTGTCGGTGCAGTCGGATCGATTGATCCAACAGGCAGGATTGGCGACGTGAACCAGCCCCAAATGCACGTAGCCTTCTTAAGTTGATTGGGCGGGGGATCGAGCATCATGCACATATCATTCTCGGAACTTCCCGGCAGACGGTCTGGCCTGATGTAGACACCGTAGTCTTTCGAAGGATTCGCTGTTTGCATCTCAGACCAGCCGGCGAAGAAGAACGATGATATCCCCGCCAGTGTGTACGTTGTACTAGACCCCGTTCCGGACACTCCTGAAAATACCGGAATTAGCACTTCCTTTCCAACCCATTGCTTCATGCCGTCGTTCTTGCATCCTTGGGTAGGAGCTGCGCCCGAATCACCTGGGGCCGTGCCATTACTCGAGAATACGGCGCGGCAGTCCGAAGTGGCGCCGTCGCTGAGCCAGCCAAAGCCCCCAGGGGTGTACTTCGTCGGCCCGCAGGCATCACTTGGATTGCCAGTGGCGTGAGCGAGGATGTGCGTCACGTACGGCGAAACTGCGTCAGGGACGGCCGCTGTCGGGGCAGCGTCCGGCGTCACGTGCGCCGGAGAGTAGGGAGGGCTGGGTGCGAAACTAGTTCCATTCTGAGTGACAGCGTTCCAGTTGCACTGACGAATAGTGAGTGGAAACGTCGTTCCTGTATCGCCAGGAGGTCCCCACGCCGCACGAGCGCAGGCTTCGACTACTGATCGATCCTGGCCACCGCTGGCTGCGCCAAACAGATTGGAGATATAGTCGCCCTCAGCCGATGCGGTACTAGTATGAACTTCGACATACTGCGTGAACCCTGCTGGCACCTCAGGACATACCTCGAGGTTGCTCACATCGGGCAGTGGGCAGGAAACGCCGAGTGCCGGCCCGCAGACTTCCGCGTTATGCCCCTCGATATCACTCGCATTATCGTCGATCAGTTGTCCCACGGAAGCTAGTAATGAATCCTGGGTGCAGGCTGACGGGTTATCGGCGCAGACTCTGGCAGCTGCGAGCGCCCCCGCGTCGGCTCCGTTTTGTAGTTCCCTGCGTTCCAGCACTGTTCGACCGAAATCGATTGAGAGAGCCAGGAAGCCAAACAGAGCGCCCATCGAGAAGAGAACCACGACTATCGTCGAGACTGCTCCCCGCTCATGTGCGCGAGGCCAATTGTCAAGGATGATCATTCAACCCCCACAAGCCATCGCGGCTTCCGCGTAGACGTTTGGACTGGCTAGGGGCACGAACGCATCGAGCAGTATCCAGGTGAATTCTGAACTTACTGCATACGTAGCGATAGCCCCAGCAGCACAGGGCCCGGCGGACGGAAATGTGAACTGACCCTCAATCGAATCGGGGACACTTGCCATGGCACGAGTGGGAGCGTCGGCTGGCATGCCCAACGCAACCATCCTCACACCTTCGCGCGCAGCATTTGAGGCAGTTATGTCGTAGTAGAGCAAACGCCCGACGTCGATGATCCCGCCGAGAATAATAATCAGGATAGGAAGGAGAATGGCGAACTCGACTGCCGCGGCGCCAGATTCCACTTCAAATCGTTTTACTTCAGCACGGTACATGGCGACTTCAGAAAGCAGCTACAGCAGAATTGAACAACGCGACCACACTGTTTCCCAGCGTGGTGACTACTCCCACGATCACGGCCGCTATCAGGCTGGCCATGATGGCATACTCCACCGCGGTGGCTCCGCCTTCGCCATCCGGACGGCCCATGCGGTGAGTGCTCGCTTTCCGATTGGTCGAAACTATGTCCGAAGTTGCAGCAGCAACCGACGCCGGCGGCTCGCTCTGTGTGAGGGTCAGGGGTTGGGCAGGGCGTTCACGACACGCTGGAAGGCGGCGTTCACCTCGGTGCCCAACGTCGTGACAACCACAACGATGATCGCGGCGATGAGGGCGACCATGATGCCGTACTCGACGGCGGTCGCACCGCGCTCACGGTTCTGGAACTTGACAAGGGCCTTAAGCATGGTTGGTCCTTTCGACCTGGCAGAGTCGGGTCCGGTTGGCCCGGCAGCACCGACTTTACTTCCTCTTGAACTCGGGCGAACTACAAGAACGCACACGGATCACCCGTTCGGACGAGTGCCTTGGTGTTGTGGATCACTGTTGCACAGTCGGGGGCTCGCGAGCAGCACGTAGCCTCGATCGGCAGCGACGACGCACCATCCCTCTTCTTGCTTCAGGAGGTTGGCGAGCGGGTCGCCGTCCTTGACCAGGGCCCGCAAGGCTCCGCTCCTGGAGACAAAGCCCCTCCACGCCTCACCACCTGCATTCGCCTCCATGAATGCAGCGAACCACTGGATGGCGTACACATCAGCACGACCGTCGATCACCGGTTCGACGTTGGGATGCTCAAGAAGCAACCAGCCGCCGAGGGTGTACTCGTTGATGACACCCGTGCCTTCAGGGAGTGAGGCGAGCGAAGAACTCAGTCCTGTGGGAACCGCGGGTCGGGCAGCCGTCTGCGGCAGAGCGAACGCAAGCAGGAGTGAACCCACGGCTGCTCCGGTCAAGAGCCACCGAAGATCCCAACGCGCCGAGACAGTCGCCGGGCGTGGGGCGAGCGCTTGAACCGCCTTAGCGGCCAGCGGAGCCACAAGGACAGCGCCCACTGCAATCGTCCTTGCAGTGACCAAGGCACTAAGCACCCCGCCGGCCATGAGTAGGAGATCGCCCCACGAGAAGGCAAGACGCTTGGTCGCCCACCCGGCAACCACAAGGCCGGCCGAGGCCAGCACCAGGAGAACCGAGTACTCCGTCAACTCAGGTCGTTGCCACTCGGTCACGTATCGGGTATATGGGGCCATGCCGGCTCCGACCGTGAAGAGTTCAAGCCCAAGCGGTGTTAGCGCAGAGGCGAAGAACTGCGCGACTGGAATCATGAGCATCCGTGTGTGTTGACGAGTCCACTTGCGTTGGTCACACACGGTTCCGGCGATCACCGTGAATCCCACGAGTGGGCCAAGGAACCAGAAGCCGTGACTGCACGCCCAGATCCACGCCATTGGCACGAGCCACCAGGGCAACTTGCCCTGTCGGCTCGCCCAGTCCCACGAGGCGACGGTGATGGATAGGAAGACGAAGCTAAGGACTTGGGGGCGAGGGGAGATGGATCCAGCAGCGGCGGCGAAAGCGATGAGAGACGCCCCAAGAGCAACGACCGTCCGGCTGTGCAGCCGACAGCTAACAAAGAGAGCGCAGAAGAGAATCAGCGCAAATGTGCCACTCAGCCACGCAACGCCCGGATAGTCAAAGACCGCATAAGCGCCGAACAGCAGCACCTGCCCAAACCATTCGTGAAGCACCCAGGGTTCTGTCGCATACCGGGAGAATGTCTCGCTGCCGGCAAAGGAACCCGTTTGGAGGAGGTGGCGTCCTCCAAGGATATGGAAGTATGTGTCAGGATCGCGGACGGGCTGGATAAGGACGACTGCCAGCAGGATCGGCACGCCGACTAGGAAACCAACGCCCAGAAGCCGTTCTACGCGGCCAGCATGAGCGGCCTCAGCGGAGCCCACAGTCGGCATCGACCGAAGGGTGGCTGCTCAGGCTGGTCAGTACCTGTAGTGGTCCGGCTTGTACGGTCCGGCGACGTCGACACCGAGGTACTCGGCCTGTTCCTTGGTCAGCTCCGTGAGCTCGACGCCGAGGGCGTCGAGGTGGAGCTCAGCGACCTTCTCGTCGAGGTGCTTGGGGAGCGTCTCGACGGTGGGGTTCCCCTCCTCGTCGACGTAGTCCTCGGGCTTTGTGAACAGCTCGATCTGGGCGATCGTCTGGTTCGAGAACGAGTTGGACATCACGAAGCTCGGGTGACCGGTGGCGTTACCGAGGTTCATCAGGCGCCCCTCGGACAGCACGATGATGGAGTCGCCGTCCTCGAACGTCCACTCGTGGACCTGAGGCTTGATCTCGGTCTTCGTCACGCCCGGCAACTTGGCGAGGCCGGCCATGTCGATCTCGTTGTCGAAGTGACCGATGTTCGCGACGATCGCCTTGTTCTTCATCTGTGCCATGTGCTCCGCAGTGATGACGTCGAAGCACCCGGTGGCGGTGACGAAGATGTCGGCGTGCTCGAGGACGCTCTCCAGCTTGGCGACCTGATATCCGTCCATTGCCGCCTGCAGCGCACAGATGGGGTCGATCTCGGTGATCACGACGCGCGCACCCTGGCCGCGGAGGCTCTCGGCGCAGCCCTTGCCCACATCACCGTAGCCAGCCACGACGGCAACCTTGCCCCCGATGAGGACGTCGGTCGCGCGGTTGAGGCCGTCGATAAGGCTGTGCCGGACGCCGTACTTGTTGTCGAACTTGCTCTTCGTGACCGAGTCATTGACATTGATGGCTGGGAAGAGCAACTCGCCGGCACGGGCCAGCTCGTAGAGCCGGTGAACACCCGTGGTCGTCTCCTCGGTGACGCCCTTGATCTCGGCCGCGACGCGGGTCCACTTCTGCGGGTCCTCGGCGATCGTGCGGCGAACGAGCGCCTTGAAGATCGCGAACTCCTCGGAGTCCTCCTCGGTGGTGGGCGGCACCTGGCCGGCCTTCTCCCACTCGACGCCCTTGTGGACGAGCATCGTGGCGTCCCCGCCGTCGTCGAGGATCATGTTGGCGAACTCGCCCTCGGGCCAGGTCAGGATGGCCTCGGTGCACTCCCAGTACTCCTCGAGAGTCTCACCCTTCCAGGCGAAGACAGGCACCCCGGCCGGCTCTTCGACGGTGCCGTTGCCAACGACGATGGCGGCAGCCGCCTCGTCCTGGGTGGAGTAGATGTTGCAGGAGGCCCAGCGGACCTCGGCACCGAGCGCGGTGAGCGTCTCGATGAGCACGGCGGTCTGCACGGTCATGTGCAGGGAGCCGGCGATCTTGGCGCCCGCGAGGGGCTGGCTCTCGCCGAACTCCTCCCGCAGGGCCATCAAGCCCGGCATCTCGTGCTCGGCGAGACGGATCTGGTGGCGGCCGGCCTCGGCCAGGCTCAGGTCGGCGACCTTGTAGTCGAAGGACACGACGAATCTCCTCAAAGATGAGTTGAAGGTGGCGGACCCGGCGCGCTCAACTGAGCGGAACGGTTGCGGGGTATCACCCACGCCGGATAGACCCTCAACTCTACCGGCCCGCACGCGAGGCGCCGAAACCTGCGAAGGGCGCGGCGCATACAGTCGGGTCATGCCTTCTGCGCGCGGAACCCTCGACTGGACCCCGGCCACCGACCGTCCCGAGCTGCTCGCCGTCCCCGTGCTGGCCGCCATCGGCGGCACCCCGGACGCCCTCGTCGCACCCATCGACCCCGAGCTGGCGGACACGGCCGCGTTCTGCGACGCCTACGACGTCGCGCCCGAGGCGAGCGCCAACTGCGTCGTCGTGGCGGGACGGCGCGGGGAGGTCACGCGCTACGCGGCGGTCATGGTGCTCGCCACGACCAGAGCCGACATCAACAACGTCGTGCGGCGCCGGCTCGACGTCCGCAAGATCTCGTTCGCCCCGCGCGACGACGCCGTGCAGCTCACCGGCATGGAGTTCGGCGGGATCACCCCCATCGGCCTGCCCGAGGACTGGCCCGTGCTCGTCGACCGCCGAGTCGTCGAGGCCGGTGAGGCGGTCATCGGCTCAGGGCTGCGGCAGAGCAAGATCCTCGTCACCGGCGAGGGGCTCGCCTCGTTGCCGGGGGCCGAGGTGCTCGACCTGGTGCGTTAGGCGTGGCGACCAGCGTGTCACCCTGACCGGCCGACCTGTCGCCGCCACGCGGGTCTCGGGGCACGGTACGGTCGCAGCGTGCAGGGCCCGCGGAACCTCCCTCCCATTCCGGGTGAGCGCGTCGACCCGCCCGTCCGGGATGTGCCAGAGCGTCTGCGTCTCCTGCAGTCTCGTTCGGGGCCAGTCGGTGCGGGTGTCGGCATCGGGATGCGGACCATCACTCGCTTCACGCACTCGCGCGCCACACTTCTTGCCGCCGGCACGACGTACTACCTGTTCCTCGCGCTGTTCTCCGTCCTGACGCTGGCGTACGGCGTGACGGCTGCGGTGGGGGCCGAGCAGCTCGCCCGCTATGTCACCGAGGCGCTCACGGAGGCGTTCCCGGGTCTCGTGGGCGGCTCCGGGATCGACCCGGAGGAACTGCGGAGCATCGCGCAGGCGACCTCGATCATCAGTGCCGTCGCGCTGCTATACGGCGCCACAGGAGCGGTGCTCGCTGCCAGCCGCTCTCTCCATGCGGTCTACGGCGCAGCGAAGAACCCGCGAAACTTCGTCAGGGTGCGGCTGTGGGCTCTCGGCTGGTTCCTCGCGCTCGCACCGCTGATCCTGCTGTCGTTCGTCAGCGCCAGCTTCACCACTGACCTTGCCGGCAGGCTGCTCGATGCCTTCGACCTTGACTGGGTCGGTCCGAGGCTGCTGCTCACTGCCGGCGCCCTGGTGCTGACGATGGTGCTGAACTTCCTTGTCGTCTACCTGATGCTCGGCAGGCTCGGGGGCATCCGACCAGCACGCACACCCCTCCTCGCCGGTGCCGCGGTGGGAGCACTGGCCATCGAGGTCCTCAAGCAGGTGATGGCCCTTCTCGTGGGCTGGGTCATCGACAGACCTCAGTACGGAGCGCTGGCGGCACCGATCGGCATCATGTTCGTCCTCTACCTGCAGTCCTCGGCCCTGTATGCGACAGCGTCACTGACAGCCGCACTTGCGGAGACTCGTGGCGCACCCGCAGCGCCTGAGGGGGCACCCGCGAACTGACCGCCCCCGCGAGGTGCTCGCCTCGCTGGCTGAGATGCTCGACCTCACGCTGTCTGAGGTCGAGGACCATCCCTCGCGGTCAGCGGAGGACGAAGTCGGCGGTCAGGGCCGCTCCGTCGGTGGTGGCGACGGTGACCTGGTAGCAGCCCTTGGTCTTGGGTGTCTTCCAGTTCTGCTGGAACCTGCCGTCGGCGTAGCGCAGCTCGGTCTTGCCGGTCGTTGTGAACTCGACCTCCTCGGCCGGGCTGTCCTCGTCCGGGCAGACGACGGAAGTGACGGTGAAGGACTCGACCACGGCGGGGTCGGTGATCTCGGTGTCGCCGTCGAAGACGCGGAACTGCAGCGGAACGGTGGAGCCGCCCTTGACGGTGTTGACAACGTCCTTGGCGACCGGGCCGAAGAACCCCTCGAACGAGTACTGCTGCAGTGACCCGAGGCAGAGGTTCTTGGCCAGCACGTCGTTGTCGTGGTCGGCGTAGAAGATCCACGCCAGGGTGTCGCTCAGGACGTTGGAATCTCCGAGAAGTACGAGGGTGCCGGATCCAACCGTCTCCGCCGCGATGAAGGTCGTGCCGGGTGCATCGCCGCCCTCACGCATACGCACCAGGCTCTGAGCTGCCCCGTCTACGGTGAGCGAGACTGCCGTTGTCGTCGCGTATCCGACGGACGAGACACCGTCGGTCAACGGAGACGGGTCAATGAGGGTGGTGAACTGGGGAGGTAAGTCGAGTCTCTGGTTCGTCAGCGACATCGACGCACCTGCTGCTTGGGCAATTTGGTTCATGTTCGTGTTCGCAGCGTCGAAACCGGGGGGAGAATCTCCCTGGGCAAGGAGGTTGCCGCCTTCGTTGACGAAGGCCACGAAGGCGTCTGTGATCTCGGGGCTGAAGGGAGCCCTGTTGAGCGGTAGAACGATGCACGCGTACCCCGACAAGTCCTGCGGCAGCGTGGAGTTCGTCTCCACCGGCAGGCCAACCGCTTGCCCGAACCGGGTGTAGCCGTCGTCGGTGTAGGCGTTGTTGCCTGTGTAGACGAGGATCTTCTCGTCCTCGGCGGCCACGGCTGGCGTTCCCGCCGCGAACGCGAGTGTCCCGGCGATCAGTCCTGCGATCGCGAGTCGGACTGTTCCTCGATGACGTTGCTGGGTGGCCATGTTTGCTCCTCGGTGTCGTCCTCCGGCCGTCGCGCCGTTGCGCGACCGGATAACCGAGGCTATGAAGACTCCACGGCGCCGACATCGGGCATTTGCCCGTCTTCTTGCCGAGACCGCTGCAACGTCCTCGACTCCGGCCTATGCCCGATGCCGGCGCACGCTGGTCACTCAGGGTCAGCGAAGGACGAAGTCAGAGGTCAGGGTGGCTCCGTCTGTGGTGGCGACGGTCACCTGGTAGCAGCCCTTCGTTTTGGGCGTCTTCCAGTTCTGCTGGAACTTTCCGTTGGTGTACCGCAGCTCGGTCTTGCCTGTCGTGGTGAACTCGACCTCGTCAACTGGAGCGGCTGCGTCAGGGCAGGTGACCGGCGTGACGGTGAAGGACTCGACCACGGCGGGGTCGGTGATCTCCGTGTCGCCGTCGAAGATGCGGAACTGCAGCGGCACCGTCGCCCCGGCCTTCACGGTGTTGACGACGTCCTCGTCCACGGGACCCATGAACCCGTCGAACGATCGCTGTACCAGCGACCCGGTACACAGGTTCCTTCCGAGAACGAGGTTGTCGTTGCCGAACAGATCGAGCAGATTGTCGGCCAGCATGTGGTCACCCATCAGGACGAACGTGCCACCACCGATCGTCTCCGCCGCGACAAAGGTCGTCCGCGGGGCGGTTCCACCAAGGCGAGTACGCACCAGACTCTGTGCGGTCCCATCGACGTCGAGCGCCACTCCGGCCGTGCCGGCGTATCCGATCGACGAGACACCCTCCGTCAGCGGTGATGCGTCGATCTCGTGGGTGGCGAACACGCCCGGGTCGATATTTTCATAGGTCAACGACATGGACGCGCCAACTGCTGCGGACACCTCGTTCATCGTCTCGATCGCAGACGCGTAGTTGAGGTCATTCTCCCCTATCGCGAGAAGGTTGCCGCCGCCATTGACATATGCGACAAGCGCGGACGTGATGCCTGGGCTGAAGGAGGTCCTGTTGACTGGGAGAAGGATGCACTCATAGCTCGAGAGATACGTCGGGAAGGTGGAGCTCTCGACGACCGGAAGCCCGACCGCGCCGCCCAACTGTAGATAACCCACTCCCAGGGGATCTGCATCGTTGCCGGTGTACACGAAGACTTCGGAACCCTCAGCAGCGATGGCAGGCGTAACCCCCATCCACGCGAGCGCCCCGACGATGAGTCCTGCGATCGCGAGCCGTGCTGATCCTCTATGACGGCGCTGGGTGGCCATGGCTGCTCCCTCGGTGTGGTTGCCTGCCGGTCGCGTCCTTTACGCGACCAGGTGGGCCCGAGGCTATGAAGGTTCCGCGGCGCTGACATCGGGCATTTGCCCGTCTTGTCGCCGAACGTCTTGCATCCGCGTCAGGACTGGCGTGTCTCCCGCGCCTCGTCGACGAGCAGGACCGGGATGCCGTCGTCGATCCGGTAGGCCAGGCCGCACTCGTCGCTCATGCACACGAGCTCCGGTCCCCCGGTCGGGCCGGTGTCGTCGCGCAGCTCGGCCAGGCACTTCGGGCAGCGCAGGATCTCGCGGAGCCAGGGGCTGATGCTCATGGGTGCGATCCTCTCACGTCGTCGCTCGACGCATCACGCGCTGTCGCCGTCGAAAGATTGAGCAAGCGCTAATCAGAGTCGGATTCCCGCGGGCTTGCTAGCGTCGAGCATCTGCCCGCCGTCTGGGAGAGCACCATGGAGCCGACCGAGTCCGCATTCCACCGACCCCTGCCCCGCGGCCCGCACGTGTCGCGACGCACCCTCATGCGAGGGGCGACACTGACCGCGCTCACCGGCGCGGTGCTCGGCGAGGCCGCCGTCACGGCGGCGCCCGCCCAGGCCGCACCGGCGGCCCCACCGGTGCCACTGCTGACCAGCCCGCAGTCCCCCTTGGCCCTGCCCATCCTTGGCGACGCGGTCAACATGGACCAACCGAGGTACTACGACACCATCCAGGCCGGGACGAGGCGGATCAACCGCACCCGACAGAGCGCCGACCTCGATGGTGACGGGTCGGACGAGCTCGTCATCCGTGGGCCGGGCGGCATCCTGGCCTATCGGTTCGACGTCGCCTCGGGGCAGTGGTGGGACCTGCTCGGCGACGCACCCACGTGGTCGGACCTGCAGGGGTGGGGGGAGGCACAGTACTACGAGACCATCCAGACCGCCGACCTCGACGGCGACGGCAGTGCCGAGCTCATCGGACGGGGACCGGACGGGCTCGAGGTCTGGCGCTACGACCCGGTCCCGACGGCCGGGGTGTCGGAGTGGACGAAGGTGGACGCCGCGAGCGGCGCGACGCTGCTCAAGGACGACGTGTGGCGTAAGCCCGAGTACTACTCGACGATGCAGTGCGCCGACATCGACGGCGATGGTCGCGCCGAGCTGCTCGTGCGCGGCCCGGACGGGCTGATGGCCTGGCGCCTCGAGGATGACGACACGTGGACCCAGTTGCCGACCCTCCAGGATCTGTCCGACGCCAACGACTGGGTCCTTCCCGCGAACTACCTGACCATCCAGTGCGCGGACATCGACCCCTCCACCGGCGCCGGTCACGCGGCGGTCCTCGCCCGAGGATTCGATGCCCTGCTGGCGTGGACGTTCGACGGGTCGACATGGAGCTCGCTCCCCACCCTCGACGGGCTGTCGAACGCCAACGGCTGGGACGACCCGTCCCTGTACTCAACGCTGCAGTGTGCCGACGTCGACGGCGACGGCTGGGACGAGCTGGTCGGCAGGGGCGGCGATGGCCTGCGCACCTGGCGGCTGACCTCCTCCGGCTGGGTGCAGATCGCCTTCCTCCCGGACCTGGACGACGGCGCCGGCTGGGACAAGCCGCCGTACTACGTGACCCTGCAGTGCGCCGACGTCGACGGCGACGGCCGCTTCGAGCTCGTGGCCCGCGGCGCGGCCCGCGTCCAGACCTGGCGGTACACCGGGTCGGCCGGGACGGGCTCGGGTGAGTGGGTGACCGGACCGGACGGCCCGTCGTGGTCCGACGCCGCCGGCTGGGGCCAGGTGCAGTACTACGCCACCATCCAGACGGCGTCGATCGCGCGCGGCAGCGGACCGGCCCGAGCCATTCTGCTGGGCCGCACGTCCTCGGCGATCGACACGTGGGAGCTCGTCGGCGGGACGTGGCGACGCACGTCGGCCGACTGGCCCGCCATCGCCGACGACCCGGCCGACGAGACCGCGATTATCGCTGCTGTCAACGACGCGCTCGGCATCGCCGACCCGAATGGACCCCGAGGCCAGTACAACAACAACGAGCAGAGCGACAACTGGGTCACCTGGGCCGACGCCACACTCCCCGGGATCGCGAGACCGAGCGGCGTCGACCAAGCTGTCTGGGACGCCGCCATCGCGCAGTTCCGCGCGGAGTTCCAGTGGGTGGCCGCCGTGCAGCGGTGGTACTCCCTGCTGTCCGACCTCATCGACCGGGTGAACACCCAGAACCAGCTGACCCTGACCTCGCTCGCCGGCGACCTCACCCTCTCCGAGGAGGTCCAGTCGAGCACGAGCTGGATCCTCGACGTCGTATCGCTCATCGCCGATATCGGCGCATCGCTCCTAGGCTTCGGCGAGCTGTTCAAGGCCGTCGAGAAGGCGTTCTCGGCCGCCGAGTCCATCGCCGGCACGGTCAGCGCGGTCTGCCTCACCGCGTCTGAGTTCCTCGACCAGGGCCTCGAGAGCGACGGCACCATCTCAGGAACGCTCACGGTGCTCGAGGACCAGCTCGGCCAGCTGTGGACACGGTCGAGTGCCATCGCCGTCGCACAGCCCGGAGCGATCACCGGCGGGTCGAACGTGGACGACAACACCTACGTGCCTGGGGACTACGGCCTTCTCGCCGCCATGGGCGGACAGATGCGCGCCGGCGTCGCACCCAAGTGGACCTGGGGCAACGAGGCGACGGCCAACGCCCTGCTCGGGATGCTCCAGGGCTACGCCCTCAACGCCTGGCAGATGTTCCAGCCCGCGACGAACTGGGCCTGGTCGATCAACCTCCAGGATTGCCGGCTCAGGGATCCGAGCTACCCGAACTACGTCAACGCCCAGTGGTACTGGTGGCCGATCCCCGACGCAAGCGTCCGTCAGCCCTTCCGCACCGACAAGTGCTCGCAGTACTTCGTCGTCGACACGAAGACGGGCAACCTCATCGAGACCGCGCTGATGCAGAAGCTCGCCGGCCCCCGGAACACCGAGACCCTGTACCCGCTAGGCGCGTCAACGGAGGATGTGCTCTTGGCCCGCAGCGGGTGGAGTCGGCTGTACTGGGGCGGAAGCTGCGCGGTCATCCCGACCAGCATCAACAACCCACCCTGTGGCACGAAGCGTCCTCCCAACCCCTGGGAGCTGTATGTGACCGGCATCCATGCTCCGATCCCACCGGTAGCCGGGGGCACGACCGCGCTCGGGTCGGCCAGCACCTCGACGAGCACCACCGCAAGCACCGACGCGGCACCGAAGGAGAAGAAGGCGAAGAAGGGCCGCAGGCCGGTCACCCCCGGTCCACGCGGCGAGCGCCCGATCTCACCCACGGCCCCGGTCGCCGGCGTCGACCTCCACGCGCTGCCGCTCCTGACGAAGAACGAGGCCGGCGAGATCATCGTCGAGCTCGAGGTGACCAACCGTGGTCGCACCCCCGCGACGAACGTCGAGGTCACCCAGCTCGCCGTGCGCGGACGGTCGGCGGACGGACACCTGCGGCAACGGCAGCATCACATCGACTCCGGCGAGACGGTGCGCTACCACCACCGGCTCCCCCCGCTCCCGGGCAAGCCCGGTCAGCTCGCCCAGATGCAGATCCGGCTCGGCCACCTCACCGGCTCACACGTGCAGACCTTCGACGTCCTCATTCCCTGACTCGCGGACCAGGGCGAGAACCGCACCGCGCAGGTCGCGCATCGTCTCCTCGTCGCGGGCCTCGACGTTGAGCCGCAGGAGCGGCTCGGTGTTCGACGCGCGTAGGTTGAGCCACCACAGCCACCGCCCGTCCGTGTCCGGCTTGGTGATCGTCATCCCGTCGAGGGTGTCGACCTCCAAAGGTCCGTAGGTCGCCTCCGCCCAGTCCCGCACCGCGGCGGTCGCGGCGACCGCCTCCTCGACGGTCGAGTTGATCTCACCCGAGGCGGCGTAGCGGTCGAAGTGCCCGCCCAGCTCCGACAGCGGCCGGTCGCTCTCCCCCAGCGCCGCCAGGACGTGCATGGCCGCGAGCATCCCGGTGTCGGCGAACCAGAACTCGCGGAAGTAGTAGTGCGCCGAGTGCTCGCCGCCGAACACCGCGCCGCAGCGCGCCATCTCGTCCTTGATGAACGAGTGGCCCACCCGCGTGCGGACCGGCTCGGCGCCGGCCGATAGCACCTCCTCCTCGACAACCCTTGAGGTGATGACGTTGTGCACGATGCGCACGTCTGCGGCGGCGGTTCCCGTGGCGACCTCGCGCGCGATCTCCCGGCACGCGACAAGGGCCGTGATCGCGCTCGGGCTCACCGGCTCCCCCCGCTCGTCGACGACGAAGCAGCGGTCCGCGTCCCCGTCGAACGCCAGACCGAGGTCGGCGCCCTCGCCGCGCACCGCCTCCTGCAGGTCGACGAGGTTCGCCGGGTCGAGCGGGTTCGCCTCGTGGTTCGGGAAGGTGCCGTCGAGCTCGAAGTACAGCGGCACGATCTCGAGCGGCAACGCCTCGAGGCCGGCGCCGTCGCCGAGCACGGCCGGCACCGTGTGCCCCGCCATCCCGTTCCCCGCGTCGATGACGACCTTCAGCGGACGACAACCGGACAGGTCCACCAGCGAGCGCAGGAACGCCGCATAGCCGGCAAGCACATCCTTGCGCCGCACCCGGCCGGGGCGCTCGACCGGGGCGAGCACCGCATACCCCTGCTCAAGGATGCTCTGCGCGAGCTCGCGGATCTGGACCAGCCCGCTGTCCTGCCCGACCGGGCGGGCGCCGGAGCGGCACAGCTTGATGCCGTTGTACTGCGCCGGGTTGTGGCTCGCGGTGAACATCGCGCCGGGCGCGGAGCGCGAACCCGAGGCGTAGTACAGCTGGTCGGTGCTCGCCAACCCGATGAGGACGACGTCGACTCCTCGCTCGGCCACCCCTGACGCGAACGCCTCACACAGCTTCGGGCTGCTCGGCCGCATGTCGTGACCGACGACGACGTGGTCGGCCCCCTCGGGTCGGGCGACCACCTCCGCGAACGCCGCACCGATCGCGCGGACCACCCGCGGGCTCAGCTGGTCCGGCACCAGCCCGCGCACGTCGTAGGCCTTGATGAACGCTGACAGGTCCGGAGTCGCAGTCACACGCCCAAGTATGCGGTGAGCCGGCACCGTGCATCAGTAACGGCGGAACACACCGTCTTCCGCCGGTGGCGTGCGGACCTCGACCCGGTCCTCCGTGGCTGCCCTTCCGACGGCGACGCCGTACAGCGCTATCTCCGTGGAAGGATCCGCGCGGACGACCCCGAGCAGGTCGCTGTCGAAGAAGCCGCCCAGGTTGAGCGACCCCAGTCCCAGCCCCGTCGCGCACAGGTTGACGTTCTGCGCGACATGGCCGGCCTCGAGGAGGATGTACCGATACCCGCGGTCGTCGTATTTCCACAGGGATCGCTCCACGACCGAGGTGATGACGATGATGGCCGCGGCCTGGGCGAGGTAGGGCTGCCCCAGGAACATCTCCGCGGTCATGAGCGGCGGAAAGGGGTGCGCGTGCATGCTCTCCACACGATGCCCAAGCGGCACGTAGTGCCACGACCCCGCGTCCAACCCGTCGACGCGCTGCGCGATCACCGAGAGCTCGAGCGGGTAGAGGCCTCCTCCGGATGGAACCGGCCGCTCGAGGAACAACCCGTCGAAGTCCACCGAGGAGATCACGCCATAGCCCACATAGAGGAGGGTCGCGAGATCACTCAGCGACAGGGGGTCGGCAGCGAACCTGCGGCAACTGCGGCGACCTCGGATCAGGGTCTGCAGCCCCACCTCAGGAACAGCGGCCTCCGGCAGGTCGATCGAGTCGTTCAGGGGATGCTCCCTGAACGGAGGTGTCTCGTAGCGGGGCTTGTTCAGCCCGTGCATGTTGTACGGCGTGCGAGCCGTGGCGTCGTGGAAGGACCACGCGAGCGGATGGTCGGCTCGGAACATCGGGTTCCCCTAGGCGATGGGATGCGGGAGTGGGTTGAGCTCGGCGATGGTCGCGGGTCGCGTTCGAAGTCCCAGGTGCACGGGCAGGTCGAAGAGCCGTGACCCGCCGAGTCGCCGCTCGCCGCGCCCGAAGGAGATCGGCTGGAACTCGGGCACGATGACGCGCGCCGTATGCAGGCCCAGCCCCGCCATGTCGGGCGGCGTGAGGTTGGCGTAGAGGACGTCGTGGCCGTCCGTCGCCAGCGATTCGACGATCCGGCTGAGGGCCTCGGCCGGGCTGGCCGGTGCGGATGGTGGCCACTCGGCCACCTCGCCGCGCAGAAACCCGAATGACTCCGCCATCTCCGGGAGTGAGTACAGAAGGGCGTGGTCCTCGAGTGAGTCGAGTGCAGACGGCTCCTCGAGCAGGGTCCTCGCGCGCTCGGCGCCGCTGGTGCGGGAGTGCCGGGCGAACGTCGGTCGCACCTGACCCACCTCGAGAGCCGCTTTGCGGGCCGCTGTCAGTGGGTCGATGTCGGCGCCCAGGCCGACGACCGCGGCGGGCACCTGCGTCGGATCGTGCGGACGAAGGACGCCCATGAAGACGGACACCGGGTGGTCGGTCGGGAGCCGGATGAGATCCAGCACGAGCCCACGCCGCTGCCACAGGCGGGCGAGAGTCCGGACGTCGTCGTCGGGATGGGTCATCGCGTCATGGAGGGTCCCGGACAGCCGGTTGTACCAGGAGATGAGCATGGCGTCCCGCTCGAGCACCTCGCACAGCGCGCCGAGGACGGCGTCCTGCAGGGTTGCGCCGGCGGCGAGGCCGTTCGAGGTGATCGGGAAGAGGAACTCCTCCGGCGTGGGAACGGGAAAGTCCATGACGACAGCCGAGGCCGCGACCCACACCAGTTCACCGCCCACGAGAGAACGGCACCGGAACCAGGTCAGCTCGGTCCCGTCCCGGTAGGGCGCGTACGGATGGTCGGCGTACTGCTCCTCGGCGTAGAGCACGAGGGCGCGCGGATCGAGGGACGGACCGTCGAGGTCCGACCGCCGCGCGACGGCGAAGTCGTCTGCGCTCCAACAGGCTCCGGAGTACCGCTCCACCGCCTCCCCGAGGCAGGCGACATGAGCGTCGGCGATGGTCATGCCCTTGCCCGAGGACGTGGCGCGCTCAGCCTCGTAGTCCGGGAGGAACCGATGGTTGGCAACCCTGGCCCGCCAGATGTGCGGCAGCGGCGACTCGGTGGGTTCGCGAGGCACCGCCGAGAGATCGACCACGATCCCCGTCTGCGGATCCACGAGTCGCTCGACCAGGGCGAGGAGATCGGATCGGGGCTGGGTCCTGTCGACCAGCTCATCGAACGGGGGCTGGTCCCTGAGGGCTTTTTTTCGGCACACCGGACAGTCTGGGACGGTCAGCACCGGATGGCGCTCGAGCGCTCCGCTCAGGCCGTCGTACTCGACGACGGTGTCAACGTGGATCGGCTGGTGCAGCTCGAGCACGACCCGCAGCGCCTCCATGGCCAGGGCCGAGGACAGCTGCTGCGCCAGGGGCGGAAGGCTCGGCCGCGTCGCGAGCGCCGGCCGGTTGCTGCGGTCGAGGTGCTCCTCGAACGCCATCGCCTCCCCGAAGTCAGGGGCCGCGGCCACGTGTCGCATCCGGTAGCACATCCAGCAGGCACTGCGACCGGGCAGGACGAGGGGGCCCGCGAGAGTGCTGGTCGCCCGGAGCTCGCTGTAGAGCACAGGGACACCGACATCGAGGGCCACTCGGTTGAGTCGATGGGTCGCAGCGGCGTTCGCCTGGTCCCAGCACGCGAAGGCCAGATCGCAGCCGGTCAGCGCCTCACGCAGGCCTTCGGCGTCATCACCTGTCACACCAGGCAAGGTCACGACCGTGGCGGGGGCTCCGAGCGCGGCCGCGACGGCGTCCTGAAGAGGACGGCCGACGTCGTCCGCAGGGGCCACTCCGACGCCACGATGTGCCGCGGTCGCCGGAAGCGGGTCGATGAGGCGGACCTCTCCGAGGCCGAGACGGACGAGCTGCGCGGCGAGCAGTGCACCGTGAGATTCGAGGCCGAAGACCGCTGCGGTGAGGGAGGACAGTACGGCGCGGACCTCGTTCGCCTCGTAGCCAGCTGCAGCGATGAACGCCGTGAAGGCGTCGGGAGAAGGGGAGTCCTCGGCCTGGACCTCCCGCAGCAAACCGACCTCTGCGAGTCGCTCGAGTTGAGCCATGACGCTGTCGTGACTGAACCCAGGCAGGCGGCCGACGATGTCGTCCACCAGCATCGGGTCGTGGAGGTGGGTAAGCACCTCCCGTGCGAATGTCGATGCGCTCGACCCGCTCAGGTCGAATGCGTCGAACTCGGAGCGCAGCGTGAACCGGTCCTCCCCCACCTCCACGACCTCGACACCCGGTGACAACCGGAAGTAGCGCGCAGCGGTCATCGGGCCGTCACAACGAATACGCGTGCCGGCGCCATCGGTGAGTCGGTTCCGTGGTCAGCGGCCGAAGGCGCTGAAGCGCGACACCGCGCTCTGGAGCCGCCCGAACTCGCCGAAGTAGTTGCACGGTCCGCAGGTGCACTCGAACACGCACGGCGGTGTCGGGATCGGGACGAACTTGCAGAGCTTGTCGATGACCAGACAGCTCACGACGCACGGGCTCGTCTCGTTGATGCCGCAGGCACCGTCCTCCCACAGCACCTCACGCACTCTGTGGTAGGCGGCGACGTCCTCTTCGCTGAGGTCCACGGTGGCCTGCCGTCGAACCGAGACCTTCTGGATGGCCTTCTCGATGCGCTCAAGACGCAGTTCCAGGTTCTTGAGGGCTTCTTCGTCCGCCATGTCGCACTCCTAGACGAGGGGGTGGCGTCGAGCTGGTGAGACTCATGCTGGCCCTGATCAGAGGGGTTGTCAACGGGACGAGACCCCACTCCTTGCCTGGCACCTGCCCGGGGAGGACACTCGAATGACCGGTGCACTGGCGACTCGAGGCGAAGGAGGCCGCCATGACCGAGACGACGGCGGAGGTGTTCGAGCGGCTGTTCCTGCCGGCGATGGCGGGCCCGTGGGCGGTGCGGGTGGTCGATGCCGCCGGCATCAAGCCGGGCGAGCACGTGCTCGACGTCGCCTGCGGCACAGGGGCGGTGGCCGCCGAAGCGGCCGCGCGGGTCGGTCCCGAGGGCAAGGTGGAGGGCATCGACCGCAGCCCCGAGATGCTCGACGTGGCCCGACGCAAGCTCCCCGACCTCGACCTGCGCGAGGGGATGGCCGAGTCGCTGCCGTTCCCCGACAAGGTCTTCGACGTGGTCACCTGCCAGTTCGGCCTGATGTTCTTCGAGGACCGGCGGGCCGCGCTGCTCGAGATGCGGCGGGTGCTGCGCCCCGAGGGGCGGCTGGTCGTGGCCGTCTGGGACAGCCTGAAGCAAACCCCCGGGTATGCGGCGCTCACCACCCTCGTCGAACGGCACCTGGGCCGTGATGCGGGTGTCCCGGTGCGCGGGGCGTTCTGCCTCGGGGATGTCGGCCTGGTCTGGTCGCTGCTCGAGGACGCGTGCTTCTCCGGGGTGGACGTCGACGTGGTTCGGGCGACCACCCGGTTCCCGTCCGTCGACGAATGGGTCGAGGCCGAGGTGCGAGGCTGGATCGGCGGGGAGTTCGGCGAGCGCGAGTACGCCGCGCTCATGGCCGACGCGCGCGAGACCCTGGCGCCCTACGTCCAGCCGGACGGCTCGGCCGAGTTCGTGATGCCCGGGATCATCGGGACCGCCGTGCGCGAGTGACGGGTCACAGCGGAACGGCCTCTGCGGCGACACGACGGGCAACGGGAGGTAGGAGTGTGTCGTCTGAAACGAGGTCGGCATCCGCTCCGATGAGCCCAGCGAGCCGGGCTTGAAGTGCTTCCAACTCCAACAGGCCGAGTGGGCGAGTCATCGTGAAGAGCAGGTCAACGTCCGAAGCCTCTGAGTCATCCCAGCGATGCTATCGGAGGGTCTCAGCCGTCGAGCGGATCAGCAACCGAGCGGACGGCGCGGAGGTGACCGCGGGTGGCGCCGGTCTCCCACGAGGTGGGGGTGGCGGGCGTCTGCGCCGGCACCTGGACGATCGTCGGGGTCTCGAAGGCGCCTTCGCGCACGGCGTCGACGATGGCGGAGAGGTCGTCGTTGATCCGGACCGGCGTCACTGCGGCGGGGTCGAAGGTTTCATCGTCACGGGTCAGGCGCACGATGTCCCAGCCACGTGGTGGGGTGAGTCGCTCGGCGTGGTCGGTGCAGAGGTCATAGGTGTGCGGCTCGGCGTAGGTCGCGAGCGGGCCGACCACCGCGGTCGAGTCCGAGTAGACGTAGGTGAGCGTCGCGACGGCACCGTGCCGACACCCCATGCGCGAGCACCTGCGCTCGAGCATCGGACGGGACGGGGCACTTCGAGTCACGTCGGCTGTCACGTCACGGGACTCTAGATCCATCCTGGGGCGGCGGCTCGGTGCCACGCCGATGACGTGTCGTTTCGTCACCTCGGGAGGCCAGGCTCGTCGGATTTCTCACCCCGCCGAAGGGTGCGGGCACGGCGGTGCGAGACTGCGACCATGTCGTCGCAGACACGAGAAGGGGGCGAAGCCCTCTCGATGACCCGCCGCGACTGGGCGGCACTCCTGACGATCGGCTTCGGCGTCTCACTGGTCATCATGGACGCGACCATCGTCAACGTCGCCCTGCCCGTCGTCATCGAGGATCTCGGGCTCACGGCCACCGAGGCGCAGTGGATGAACGCCGTGTATGCGCTGGTCTTCGCCGCGCTGCTCATCACCGTCGGCCGAATCGGCGACCTGCGCGGCCGTCGTCTGTTGTTCCTCATCGGCATGGTCGTGTTTGCGCTGGCCTCGGTCGCCGCCGGACTGTCGGTCAACGGCCCGATGCTCATCGCCGCGCGGTTCGTCCAAGGAGTCGGCGCCGCGCTGATCCTGCCCTCGACGCTGTCCAGTCTCAACGCCTTGTTCACCGGCAGGGCCCGGGTGGTCGCCTTCGCCGTCTACGGCTCCGCGATCGGCGGAATGGCGGCACTCGGTCCGCTCATCGGCGGGTGGCTCGCCACGGACTTCTCCTGGCGGTGGGCCTTCTGGCTGAACATCCCCGTCGGGATCCTCGTCGTCGTCGGCATCGTGCGCGCGCTGCCGGAGACGCGGGACCTGTCGGCGACCCCGGGCCGAGACCTCCCGGGCATCGCGCTGAGCATGGTCGGCATGGGTGCGATCGTGTTCGGGCTCATCGAGTCGGGGAGCTTCGGCTGGTGGCGCACCGACACCGGCGGCATCTCCCTCGTGCCGTTCGTGCTGGGCGCCGGCGTCCTCGCGATGGTCGCCTTCGTCCTGCATGAGCGTCGCCGTGCGGCCGCCGGCGCACCCGTGCTGGTCGACCTGCGGCTGTTCACGATCCCGACCTTCAGCGCCGGCATCGTGGCGGCCCTGATCGTCGCCTTCGGCGAGTTCGGGCTGCTCTTCACCCTGCCGCTGCTGCTGCAGGGAGCCCTCGGCTACACCGCCCTGCAGACCGGTTGGGTCATCGTCGCCCTGGCGCTGGGCACCTTCCTCGTCTCCGGGGCCCTGCCGAGGATCTCGCAGCACCTGTCGCAGCGCACGGTCGTGCAGATCGGGCTCGGCCTCGAGGCGGCGGCCGTCGGAGCCCTCGCCCTCGCGATCTCGGCGAACATCGCGACATGGGAGCTGTGTGCCCTCCTCTTCCTCTACGGCGTCGGGGTCGGCATGGCGACCGCGCAGCTGACGTCGCTGCTCCTCCACGACGTGCCCGTCGACGAGAGCGGCCAGGCCTCGGGCCTGCAGTCCACGGTGCGTCAGCTCGGATCCGCGCTGGGCGTGGCGGTGCTCGGTGGGTTCCTCATCAGCACCCTGGGCCGCGCCACGCGAGACAACCTCGAGGCGCTGTCGCTGCCCGGCTCGGTCGTCGATCGGGTGACGGCCGTCGTGGCCGACTCGGCGGGCACCGCGATCGCCGGCCTGCAGGCCCAGCCCGACATGGCCGCCGTCGCCGACGCCGCTGCGGGCGCCATGATCGACGCGAGCCGGCTCACCACTGGACTGGCCGCCATCGCGCTCGTCGTCGGACTGCTCGCCACCTTCCGGCTGCCACCGTCCGCGGACACCACCGCCACCTCCGACGCCTGACCTGCCCCCGACCGAGTGGCGCGGAGCGCGGAAGGTGCGGCGCGCATACGATGATCGGTATGGCTGCTGCAGGCTCTCCCCGGCCGTTGCGCACCCGCCGGGGGCGGCGTGACCGGCACGGTCGCGGGGCTCGCGGACCACTGGCGTGGCCGGCGGTGCCTGCGATGCGCACTCGGCGCGACCGCTTCGACGACATCGTCCGCGACGTCGCCGAAGAGCTCGACAAGAAGCTCGAGGCGCGCGGACTCGTCGTCGAGTACGCCGCCATGGACATCCCGACCGACCTCGGCGAGAAGTGGTCGCCGGAGGTTCCGCTCGCGCGGACCGTCGCCGCGACGAAGACCGCGCCGGCCCGGATCATCGCGTTCCGGCGGCCGATCGAGACCCGCGCCAGCGGACCCGCCACCCTCGTCGAGCTGGTCCGCGCGGTGCTCGCCTCGGAGGTGTCGGCGCTGTTCGCCATCCCGCTCGAGGAGCTCGACGAGTTCGGGGATCTCGGCGACGACGACCTGTGATGGCCGACCGGCCGCTGGCGGCCGAGATCGAGGAGAACTCGGCCGCCAACCCCGGCCTCGCACCGATCACCGTGGAGACAGCCTTCGTGGGAGAGGACGACGGCGACGCTCCCGTGACGATCGACGCTCTCGCCGAGCGGCACTTCGTGCCGGACCTGATGAAGCTCGACATCGAGGGCGGCGAGGTCGACGCCCCGCGCGGCTGCGCCAGGTCCGGCCCCGGGCGGCCACCACTCGGCGAGTGTGTGGTGGCCGCCTCGGACCGGATCAGCGCCCGATGCCGGTCAGCCCGACCGAATGAGGTGCGCCGACCGCGTTGCTGCCCACGGTGAGCGTGCCGTTGACCGGCCCGACCGCCGCGGGGGTGAAGGACACCGACAGGTTGCACTGCCTGCCGACTGCCAGTGATGCCGGACAGTTGCCCATGGTGGCGGTGAACGGTCCGGTCGTGATGAGCGGGTTGGTCGGGAAGGTCAACGCGACGGGCCCGTTGTTCCTGACCCGCACGCTCTGCGTCCTTGTCGTCCCCACCGCCCGACGACCGAAGTCGACCGTCGCCGGAATGGTGATCGTGGGCCGGGCCGTCGGCGCCTGACCCTGACCGGACAGGGCGATCGCCGTCGGCGAACCGGCCGCGTTGTGGGTGACGGTCAGCGTGCCCGTCTGGGCCGCTGTCGAGGTCCCCGGCGCGAATGCCACCGTGATGGTGCACGTGCCGTCCGGAGCGATGGCCGCGGTGCAGCCGTTGTCGCTGACCGAGAACGCCGTGCCGGACGTGATCGTCGCGGCGGACACGGTCAGGTTGGCATTGCCCGTGTTGGTCACGACGACGGGGAGAGTGTTCGTCGTGCCGGTGTCGCGCAACCCGAAGGCGAGCGTCGTCGCCGGCGCGAACGCGGCGATCGGAGCGGGAGCCGCGATCGACGAGGTCTCCACCTCGACGCCACCGGCGAACCGGAGGACCTCGACGTTGCGCACGGTGTCGATGCCGTCGGCCTGGGTGCCGCCGGTGTGGCTCACCGTGATCACCCGCTGGCCGTCGACGGTCGCGACGGTGATGTCGTAGTTCGTCCGAACGTCCGAGAAGAGCGCCACGTCGACCGCAGTACCGTTGGGAGGCGTCTGGATCTCGCGGACGATGCGGAGCTGGCCGGGGTTGATCGTCCCAGCGGTGATCCGCGCCGTGACGTCGGCGAGCTTCTCGACACTGTCGAGCTCTATCGTCGGGTCGGCGGCATTGCGGACACTGATCCGGACGTTGAGCTGGGCGTCACCGTCGATGAGGTCGTCACCGCCGCGGCCCTCGATGAGGTCGCTGCCGCCACCACCCAAGAGGAGGTTGCCGCCGGTGAAGGTGGTCGCTCCGCCCAGGACCGCGCTGAGACCGGCCACGCGGGCGGTGCCCGCCTCGGTAAGCTCGTGGCCGACCATGGCTGCGGCGTCCCGGTCGTCACCTCGGAGGGTGTCGTCGAGGACCCAACCGGACAGGGACTCGACGAGGTCGAACCGGTCCTTGTTTGTCTCGACGCTCGGAGGCAGGAGACCGGTGAGGGCCATGTCGGAGTCCGCCGCGGCGAGGTCAGAGTCATGTGTCGTGAAGTCGAAGCCGAGCATGCCCTCACTGCGCTGGATCCCAGGGCCGAGCAGCATGACGTCGTCACCGCCCTCACTGTCGTAGTCCGTCTCGCCGCCGTAGCCGATCAGGACGTCGTGTCCGGGCTCGTTCAGGTCGTCCTGGAAGGGAGCGCCGTTGTCGCCCTGGAGGAGGTTGAAGGCGCCGCCACCGGTCCCGGTGATGGTTGCCCCGCTCTCCACCCAGTCGTCGCCGTCGTCGCCGAAGACGGTGTCGTCGCCCGCGCCGCCGAGGACGTAGTCGTCACCCGGTCCGGCGAAGGACTCGGCCAGGTCGTTCCCGTGGATCAGGACGTCGTTGCCGCGTCCGCCCTGGAGGAGGTCACCGCCGAAGCCCTGGCCCGACGAGAGCGCGTCGTTGCCGTCGCCGCCCTTGAGGGTGTCGTCGCCGTTGGAGTCGAGCAGGATGTCGTCGCCCAGACCACCGATGAGGTTGTCGTTGCCGTCACCACCCTGCATCCAGTCGTTGCCGTCGTTGCCGCGGATGGTGTCGTCACCCTCGCTCGACCAGACCCGGTTGTTGGCGTCCGTGCCGTTGAAGACGACGTGCTCCGGCCCGCCGTAGCGGATCGTGCCGTTCGACATTCGGGTGAGCAGGACCGACTCGTCGTACTCGGTGGCGGGGTCGTCCAACACCGCGCCCGAGGTGCCGAGCTTGGCCACGTCGAAGACGTACGCCGGCCGCGAGAACGAGTCGGCCGGAAGGCCGCTGACATCCGTGTTGCGCTGGATCAGCTCGGAGAACGAGTTCCCCTCGAGCTGGGTCAGCATGTTCAGACCAGCGGTGCGGGAGAGGTAGTAGAAGCGGTCGCCGAACTGCAGGTCCTCCATCTGCGCCTCGAAGACGTAGTTGAAGGTTGGGCCGAGCAGACCGCCGAAGACATGCTGCTTCTCGGCCAGGCCGCCGACCCACAGGTCGATGTCGTCCACACCCGTGGTGGTCGCGGTCGAGGAGCCGACCCAGTCGCTGTGGACGACCGTGGTCTCACCGGTGTCGGGGTCGGTGACCTCGTGCGCCACGCTGTTGAGGAACGCGTAGCTGTCCGCGGGGCCGTTGTCCGCGGCCTCGTCGGCAGGGGTGTCCGGGTCGTTCAGGAGAATCCCGTCGACGCCGGCCGGACCGGCCAGGAGCCTGTCCGCCGCCACCCGCTTGTCGGCCAGGGTCGTGGCGCCCGTGATGCTCGGGTGCGTCCCGTAGGCGGCGATGAAGTTGTTCAGGCTCGCCGAGTGCTTGAGGCCGAACGCGAAGTCGGCCCAGCTCTCGTAGGGCGCCAGCGAGGAGTTGTTCGACGCTGCGTAGAACGAGCGCCGCGCCGCGTTGAGCGTGGGTATGCCGGTGTCGCGGGCGCGTGCGATGTTCAGCGACGCCAGGTCGAGCGGCAGCCCGAGAAGGCGGTTGCGCAGCGCCTCGGTGACGAACTCGTCGAGCTCGTTGCCGACCTGTCGGGTCATGCCGCGCACGACGTCTCCGGCCGCCTCCTCGGGTGTCCGTCCGTCCTCCATGAACGACGGCGGGTTGAGGAAGGCGTCGAGCAGGTCGATGTCGTCGCGGGTGCCGTCGACGCGGACGCGGTCGACCGACTCGGTCAGCATGGAGTGGCCGAAGCGGTAGACGGCGTGAGCGAACTCAGCGCGGATGGCGGCGTTGATGGCGGTGTTGTAGCCGGTGCCGGCCTCGCCGAAGGGGTTCACCAGCGGCTGGACCTTGCGGATGAACTCCTCGAAGGCGAGGTGCTGGTACTCCATCTCGGTGACGAAGCGGGCCGCCTGGAAGAGCCGCTCGCCGTAGTCGTAGCTGCCGGCGTTCGCGGTGTACCGGGTGGCGCGCCAGTCTGCCTGCTCCGCCTCGGTCAACAGGGTCGTGATCTTCTCGTCGATGTCACCGACGAGCCGGTTGTGCTCCGCGTGGAAGATGTGGTGCACCGCGGTGAGCCCGATGTTCTCGTTGACGCGACCGTCACCTGCGATGAAGTGCGCGTCGAGCATCTCGTCGTCGTACTCGTCGACACATCCGGCGGGAACGCCCGGCTGCTCGCAGACGATCAGCCCGGGTGTGACGACGCTGTCCCCGTCAGGTGCTGCGCCGGCCTTGGGCACGGCGTTGTGTGCGATGTCGTCGAGGAAGGCGTGGCCGGTGCGGACCGTCCCAGCGGGGATCGTGATCCCCGCGCCGCCGTTGGCCGTCGGGTCGCCCTCGATCAGGGCACCGGCCGAGGTGACGAGCTGCGGGAAGCCGTTCGGTCCACGGTCGAAGCGGCCGTACGGGTCGGTCGCGAGCAGCGGGATGCTGAGCGCGTCTGCGTCGGTCAGCGCGATGCCGAGCATGCTCGCCGCCTGGGCCTTGACGTCGGCCCACGTGGCCATGCCGCCGCCGGGTCCGGTGATGAGCCGTCCGGTGGCCTGCGGCCTGCCGTCCGTGTCGAGCGTGTAGGCGCGCAGGAACACCTGGTGAGAGGGGTGGGAGGTGTAGGTCTGACTCTGGTCGACCCACGGGGAGGTCTGGTTGTTGGCCTCGTGGTCACCGTCGTGGCTCGCGCGGGTCAGCACCATGAAGTTCGTCGGCGACCCGTCCACGTACAGAGGGTCGTCCGACTTCAGGGGCATGAAGACGGTCCCGGTGCCGCCCTTGTTCACCAGGTCCAGCCCGTGGTCGAAGAACTGCCCGAAGAGGGTGAACCAGGAGTTGTACGGCGCGGAGAGCCCGACGTCCGGTGCCACGTTGGGGATGAAGAAGGCGCCCGAGGGCGTGATCTCGGGCGCCTCACCCGCGGCCTCTACCGCCGCCGGGTTGCTCTCGGTCTGGTCGACGATGAGGTTGCTGATCATCCGAGGACGACTGTCGACCACGGTTCCGGCGGTCTGGGTGTACGTCGTGTTCTGCTCGGCGGCGATCAGGCTCTTCGGGACAAGGCGCGGGAAGTCCTGGTCGGCGGCACCCACCGCCGTCTTGCCTTCGACGAGGTTGTTGCACGTGCCGTCGACGAGGCGCAGGCCCCACGGGAGGGTGTCGCCCACCTCTCCTGCCGGAATCTGGTCGGGGCCGCTGCCGCGCATGGTGTCGCAGGGGTTCGAGGCGGTGCGTGTGTCCGCGTGCTGTTCGGCGATCTTGATCTGCTTGAGGATGAATCGCAGGTCGGAGGCGTTCAGGTTGAACCCCTGACCGACGGGGGCCGCGGCCGAGGCCGCGGGCCAGGTCGTGAGCGAGGCCGCAGTGAGCGCCGCGACGCCGGCGGCGAGCACCTGGGTGCGCACCCTCGACCGGCGTGTGCCCGCTGTCCGGGTGCCGGATGCGCGGCTGTGGAGGTCACTGCGGCGGAGTGAACTGCTCATGGTCGAACTCCTGTCAACACGGTGGTGATGGGACACCTTGACCGACGCTCCTTCGACATACCTTTTAGATTTCTGTGGCCGCTTCACCGTCAGAACGTCAGCAGGACGGTGCCGATGAGCTCGCCGTAGGGGATGGCGCCGTAGGTACGTGAGTCGATCGACTCCGCGCGGTTGTCACCGAGCACGAACACAGCTCCTGGAGGCACGGTGACGGGGCCGAAGTACGTCGAGTCGATCCGCGTCAGATCCACCTGCGGCTCGTGCCTCGCCTTCCCGTCCACGACGAGCACCGCGTCCTCGAGCCCCACCGTCTGACCGCCCAGGGCGACCACCCGCTTGACGACGAGCTCACGGCCCTGTGGGACGCGGAAGACAACGAGGTCTCCGACCTCCGGCGTGCGCCACCGCACGGACAACTTCTCGACGACAACGTGGTCGCCCGGGTTCAGCGTCGGATCCATGCTGTCCGAGACGACCTCCAACGGCTCGACGGCCGCGAGCAGGAGGAGTCCCCCGACGACGGCCCCCGTGACCGCGGCACGGGTCCGAGTCCGACCGTCCCGCGTCGATGGTCGGGTCGGGACGTCCGGGGCCGGCATCACCCGAATGCGAGGCCGAGACGGAGCAGCCAGACACCTGCGCCAGCGACCAGCAGGACGTCGACCGTGCGCCGCCGGAGCCGCGGCGGCAGGAGGGTCACGAGCAGCCAGACGACTGCAAGCCCGGCAGAAATCGCGAGGAGGTCTCCGGGCACGGCCCCGTCGGTCGGGTGGACCCCGTGGCCGGGCAGAGGCCGACCATCGACGTTCAGGGGCGTGGACGCAGCAGGTGGGCCGGTCGCTCGGATCGCCACGTGCGCCAGTGCCGCACCGAGGTTGACGACGATGCCGGTGAGAGCGACGGGCACCGTTGCCCGTCGCCAGACGAGGCCGGCGAAGGCGAGCTGGAAGCACCCGAGGGCGATGACGAAGGGCACGACCAGAGCCCCCTGGTCGGACTGTGTCGGGGCCACCCCGAGGTGGATGACCCCGGCGACGAGCGAGGCGAGCGCGGCCCAGTGACGGGTGGCAGCCGTCCGGTCCTGCCCGATCGCGTCCCGGCCGCGGAACTGCTCGGGCCGGACCGTCTCCCTGCGCGTCGGGGACGACATGCCGGTCAGAGATCAGGGGCGGGCAGCGGGCGGGCCGGGGCCGTCGTGATCGGGTCGTAGCCGCCCGACCCGACCGTGAACTGGCCCATCATGTCGTGGTCCTCGTGGACCAGGTTGTGGCAGTGGACCATGTAGGTGCCCGGATGTGGTGTGAACTGGGTGATGAGCCGCACCCGCTCGTTCTCCCCGACGTGGACGACGTCCTTGGGGCCGCGCTCGTGGGCGCGTGGAGCGACCCGCACACCGCTCCGGTCGAACTCGCGGTCCAGGATCTTGAAGTCGACGAGGTGGATGTGCAGCGGGTGGTGCCATCCGCCGGAGTCGTTGTGGATCTCCCAGATCTCCACGCCACCGAGCTCGGGGTTGGCGAGCGCCCGGGTGAATCCGCTCGCCTCGACGTCCGCCCAGGTCTCGCCGTTGATGGTCCACTCTCCCCCCTGCCTGACCAGCGCGAGCGTCCTCGTCGGCGTGGTCGCGGTCGGGGTGAGCGCCATGATGGCGTTGCCCGGATAGATCGTCTTGGGGATGCTGTTCTTCGACGGTGTGCTTGCCTTGGAGACCACGTCGAACGCCATGACCTTGTCGGTGTGGGTGTAGTCCACGTTGTTCCTGGGACTGAGGTTGCGCAGCGTCACCCTGGTGCCGATCTTGTACTTCGCGAAGTCGATGACCACCTCGTACCGTTCCGCGTTCCCCTGCAGAAGGGTGGTGACCGGCTGCGGAACGGCAGTCAGCCCTGCGTCGGTGCCGATGACGACGAACGGCTCTCCGCTGTCGAGCTGCAAGCGGTAGGTCCGGGACACCGAAGCGTTGAGGATGCGGAACCGGTACTTGCGGCGCTCCACCTTCATCACGGGCCAGGGTCGACCGTTGACGAGGATGACGTCCCCGAAGAGCCCCGACTCGTCGTCGTCGTCGAAGAGGAGCTGACCTTCACTGTCGAACATGGCATCGGTGATGACGAGCGGCACGTCGTAGTACCCCTGGGGAATCGGCAGCGATCGTTCGATCGGGTCGTGGATCCGGTACATGCCGGCGAGCCCCATGTAGACGTTCGACGCGGTGTGGTGGACCCCGTGGTCGTGATACCAGAGTGTCCGACAGCCCTGGTGGTTCGGGTAGCGGTAGTCCTTCCAGGACCCCGGGTAGGTGACGTCGTTGGCGTAGCCGTCGTACTGGGGCAGCGACGCCGAACCGTGCAGGTGGACCGAGGTGTACGGCGTGTAGCCGAGAGTGGGATGTGCGGAAGGCAGCCGGTTCACCTGCCTGACCACGACGTCCCGCCCCTGCTGGACGTCGAACGTCGGCCCGGGGAACGACCCTTCGTAGCCCCAGATCCGGGTCTGGTAGCCGGGCAGGATCTGCACGGCCTGCTCACGCATGGTCAAGAGGTAGTAGTCCGTCGTCCCGGCCGACCTCACGGGTGCCGCCACCGGGGGCACGACGAAGGGGACCGTGAACGGCGCCGGGAGCTCGCTATCGGCCATTCGGCTGATATTTGCGGCTGCAAGGACACTGCGCTCCAGCGGCACCAGAAGCGCCCCTCCGGACAGCACTCCGAACGCAAGCAACTCTCGTCTCGTCAATGCCATTGCCCTCGCCCCTTTCGCTGGACGGAGGGGACCGTACAAGCGGGGCCTTTGGAAGACCTTTCAACGAAACCCCCAATTTTGGGGGGTTTCTCCTGATCCGGGCCGCGTGCTTCTCTGTGCCTGGCGGCAGGGGCTGTGTTTGAGAGCGGAGGCGAGCCGCGTGGACATCCTCATACTCGGGCTGCTCCTGGTGCGCGATGCCGAGCGGTTGTTCGGACCCGGCGACCTGGGCGGAGTCAAGCCCCGACAAGTCTTGGAGCTGCTTGTGCTGGCCCGAGGCCACGCCGTCTCGACAGAGGCCATCGCGGCCGCACTGTGGGCCGAAGGCCGCGAGCCGCACAACGTCACGGCGACCCTGAACACCTATGTCTGCGTTCTCCGGCGCAGCTTGTTCGGCAGCTGCCGCGACCGGGCTCGGCGGACGATCGTGACCGGGCCCGGCGCCTACCGGTTGGACCTGGAAGGGATCACCCTCGATGTGGCGCGATTCGACGACCTCGTGCTCGCGGCCCAGCGGTCGCCGGAGCGGCCCCACCGTATTCGCCTCCTCACCGAGGCGGTCGGACTCTATCGCGGACCGCTGCTGGAGCATGCGCGCTACGACGAGTGGGTTCAGGAAGAGCGGACGTCGTACGAGGACCGAATGACCCGAGCGCATCTCGACCTGGCCCGTGACTGGCTGGGCGAGGGTGACCGCCTGACCTCCTTGCGCCACGCCGAGCTGGCCCTCAGGCACGACCGGTACTCGGAGGAGGCCTACCGTCTCATCATGGTCGCCAACTACGACCTGGGGCACCACGACGCCGTGCGCCGGGCGTTGGAGCGCTGCAGGACGGTGCTCGACCGCGATCTCGGCGTGGGCCTCAGCCCGGAGACGAGTCGGCTGGCGGCGTGTATGCAGGCACGGAACTGCACCGCGGACCTCCTCGAGCGCTTCTATCCCCAGCCGGCCATCCGGGTGCCCGCACTGGCGGAGGGCTCGGTCGCCTAGCGCAGACCTCTGGACGGCCGTGCGGGTGGCTGCGATAGTGACACCAGCCCAGTGCGTGGCCGGAGAGGCGGTGGCGACGAGGTGTCCTCGACACATGACGATCTGTCGCGGTGCCGCTGTTCGGCCGAGTGGATGAGTGAGGCACGGTGTCGGTAAGTCTGCAGGCCACGGACCTGCCGCTGGTCCTGGTCGAGGATCCGTTGCCGATCCCTCCCGACCGGACCCAGGTGTTCGTCATCGATGCTCACGAGTCTGTGCCGGAGCTGGTCTTTCGGACGATCGACGCGGGGCCGTATCTCGAGCTCGTCGGTCACGCCCGAGAGCCTGCAGCGGCGCTGGCCGAGATCGCCCGGCTACGCCCCCAGGTCGTCCTCATGGACGTGACCTTCCCGGACCGAGTCGGCGTGTGTGAACCGCACGACATCGTCGCCGCCTTCCCGGGGCTGAGGTCACTGATCCTGTACTCCCGCGTCGCCCAGACCACCCCTCATCTCGACCTCGACTCAGGCACCGCCATGGCCGGACGCGCCCCACTGGTCGACGTGCTGCGTGAAGCGGCGCAGCCGGATGTATCCGCACAGCTGTGGAGGCTCACCCCCCGAGAGCAGGAGGTCCTGAGCCTGCTCGGCGAGGGCCATGACCTGCGCGAGATCGCCCAGGAGCTCGGGCTGAGCCCACACACCTGCCGCGGACACGTGAAGTCGGTGCTCGCGAAGCTCGGTGTGCACTCCCAGCTGGCCGCTGTGGTGATGGCACGACGGCGCGGCCTCATCGCTTCCGAAGGCTAGAGCACCGGACGCGTCCGCGTCGCGCGCCGCACGTGGTTAGGCTCGCCACCGACGACCGGAAGGACCCATGATCACCACGACCACGCCCGCCCTCCTCGCCTTCGACATGGACGGGACGCTCTTCGACAGCACCGGAACGGTGCTTCCCGGCACGATCGTCGCGATCCGTGAGGCACTCGACCGGGGCGTGACGGTGGCGCTGGCCTCCGGTCGCGACGCGTGGGCGCTGCGGCACCTGGCGGTCAAAGCCGGGCTCGACCCCACCCGGTTGGTCTACCTCGGTTTGAACGGCACGACCATCGTCGACGGCGCGACCGACCGCCTGCTGTGGAGCGCGGCCATCGACTCCGACCTGCTCGGCACCCTGATGGCGCACCTGCGAACCTTCGAGGTCACCCCAAGCGTCCCCTCCGGCGCGACCCTGTATGTCGAGGATCCGCGTGGCTTCAACGTCGATATCGAGGCCCGCGCCAACGCCCAGACGGTCGCCGTGGTCGACCCGCTGGAGGCCGTGCCCGTGCCGGCGAACAAGGTCCTCGTCTCGGGCCGCCCGGAGATTCTCGCCGCGCAGCACCGCGCCATCGCCGAGCCCTTCACCGGCAGCCTGGACTTCGCCTTCTCCGCCCCGACCCACTACGAGTGCCTGCCGACCGGCGTGAACAAGGGCGCCGCGCTGGCGCACTTTTGCGAGCTGGCGGGGATCGACCTCGCCCACACGGTTGCCTTCGGCGACAACGAGAACGACATCGAGATGCTCTCGATCGCCGGCATCGGGGTGGCCATGGGCAACGCCCTCGACTCCGTCAAAGCGGCCGCCGACCTCGTCACCGCCGACAACGACAGCGACGGAATCGCAATCGTCCTGGCCGAGCGCTACGGCCTGGGCGCTGATTTCCCGACTGGACGCGGGCCATCCTGCGAGATCGGACACCCACCAGCCCCCTGAGATCGACGGTCACACGAGTGCTGTCCCCGCAGCGCGCTCCCCGGCGGCTCAGTAGCACTGCCTTTGTCCGCCGGACGCTTCCCAGACGAGACTTCAGAACGCCCGTCTGGACTCCGGAACCTCTACCTGTGAGCTTCACCCGGGCGGACGAGGCCGCTCTCGTAGGCCAGGACAACGGCCTGAGCCCTGTCACGCAGGTCGCACTTGGCGAAGATGCTGCTCAGGTGGGACTTGACGGTCACCTCACCGATGACCAGGTCGCGGGCGATCTCAGCATTGCTGAGACCCCGCCCTACAAGACGTAGAACCGACTGCTCACGCTCGGTCAGGCCGTTCAGAAGGCCTGTCGCGGCCGGGGTACGCATGAAGCGTTCCACCAGACGCCGGGTCACCGAAGGCGCGAGCAACTCGTCACCGGCGGCCACCACGCGCACGGCATGCACTAGTTGCGTGCGGGGCACGTCCTTGAGCAGGAAGCCGGCTGCACCGGCTTCCAACGCGCGGAACACGTATTCGTCACGATCAAACGTGGTCAGAATGAGAATCGCAGTCTCTGTCTGCGTCGCGGCGAGCCGGCGGGTCACCTCGATGCCGTCGAGTCGCGGCATTTGGATGTCGAGGACCAGCACGTCGGGCCGGAGCCGTGCGACCGCATCGATCGCCTGCACGCCGTCAGCCGCCTCTCCCACGACGCCGATGTCGTCCTGGAGCTCCAACAGCACAGTCAGTCCCTCACGCACTAGCGCGTGGTCCTCGGCGATCACGACACGGATCACGGGCTCTCCACACGCGGAATGGTCGCTTCGAGTACGAATCCGTCGCCGGCAGGTCCAGCCCGGAAGTCGCCGCCCAGAAGGGTGGCGCGCTCCCGCATACCGACCAACCCGAGTCCAGGCCGAGAGCCACGGTCACGAACGATGGACGGACCGTCGTCCTCGACCCGAACGGACACGACATCTGCCAGACAGACACGCACTCGCGCGTGCCCTGCTCTCGAGTGGGCCGCGACGTTGGTCAGTCCTTCCTGCACGATTCGAAAAACTGCCGCCTCGACTGAAGCCGGCAATCCTCCCGCTCTGCCTTCCATAGCGAAGTCCACCGCTAATCCGTCTGCTGTATGTTCCGCGGCGAGCGCCGCGAGCTGGTCGAGCCGTGGCGAGTCGTCGTCGTCGGTGAGATCCCGGAGGGCGTTGAGAAGCCGTCGGGTCTCCCCAAGTGCCGCACGCGCCACCGTGCCGATGCGTTCCAGCGAGCCCGCCACCAGCTCGTCGTCTCGCCCGAGTGAGGCCTCGGCCACCTCGGTGTGCACGACAACAGCGTTCAGCGCCTGGGCGAGAGAGTCGTGCAGGTCGCGCGCGATTCTCCCCCGCTCAGCCGCAACCGCCAGGCGCGCATGTTGCTCGCGCTCTGCTCGCAGTGCGGCGGTGACGACCTCGAGTTCCTCGGTCCGCTCCCGCCACCGGCGTAGCGCACGCCCGGCGGTCCAAGGAACTGCGAGCAGGATCACGGGGAAGACGTAGTCCCCTGCATCCCGGCTCCCCGACGCGGCGCTATTGCCCAGTGCCGCACCGATCACCACCGCCAGCGCCACCACGGCCGGTCGAAGCGTCTCCAGCAGCGCGATGGTGTAGGTCACCAACATGAGTGCGAGGAGCTCGGCCACAGTGAACTCATCCGTCTGCATCGCCGAGAGGATGAGCAACACCAGGACACAGACACCGAACGCAATTCGTGGCGCGACGGTGCGCCACGCTACCGGCGCCGTGGCCAGCACAGCCAGCATGAGGTCGCCGCTGGCAATCCGTCCTTCGGCGAAGAGCTCGACGAGGGCCATCCCGACCAGCAGCGCGGCGACACCGACGTCGGTCGACCGGGGACGGGGGACACCCATGACGCCACGGTAGTCACAGGCGTGCATGACGGCATCCGCCTGCAGTCGGAGCCGCTCCTCCAGATGGACCAACGAGCTCGTCACACAGGCGGATGTGTGGCCCCGTGTGCGCTTCCTAACCTCGAGTCACCTCACTGGAAAGGAACCGACCATGAGCCCCATCTCCTGGCTGCGCGCCACCGCCATCGCCTTCGCGGCGCTGTACTTCGGCGCGCTCTTCACCGCACCCCTTCCCGAGGGCGCCTACGACGATGAGCGAGTCGTCGGTCTCCTCTCGGGCACCGGGCTGCTCGGCATTGTCATCGGAGGCTATGCGCTCGTCCTGGCCGGGCTCAGCGCACTCGCATTCACCTCGATTCTGGCCGACATGCTTCATCGGGCAGTGCCGGAGGCCAGCGGACCCGCGCTGGTCCGCGCGCTCGGTACCGCATACGGGGTGCTGCTGATGACAGCGTCGGCCCTGTTCCTGGCGGTTCCGATGGGCCACGTCGTCGAGGAGCTGCCAACGGCGACACCTTCGCCATTCCGCGAGCTGACGATGGCCGGCTTCACCACGCTGCTGGTCGCAGCCCTCCTCTGCGCCGGCGTCCTCGTGATCGTCGCATCGTTGCTCCAACGACGCGGGGGTTTGGCACCGCGGTGGTGCACGACGACGGCTCTGCTCATCGCGCCACTCCTCCTCATCGGCGTCGGTTGGGCGCCACAGTTCCTGGTCCCGATCTGGGCGATCCTCGTCGCCTTCACCATGCGACCTGAACAGCGTGACCGCGGGCGTGTGCAGGGTGCTTCGGCCGCATCGGGCGGTCATCCGTCCCCCCTGGGCGACCGGTCCGCGGAGTAGCTGACGCGACGGCCGGGACCGGAGTGGCTATGGGCGACGGAATCGCGATCATCCTCACCGAGCGCTACGGCCTGGGCGACTGAGCGGCGGCCGCGCGACACACTGAGGTCGCCGAGTGCGTCCCACCTGCCGGAACCTGCCTGACCCCTAAGTTCAGATAACGAAAAGATCACGCTAGGGTGGGGGACTTCACCGGCGAACCGCTGCTCCCCTGCCCTGGCGTCGTCGCCGTGCTCTTTCGTGATCAGCCCCTGCCGTGAGGATCAATCCGCTGTGAGTTCAGGCTCGTACGTGCCCCGCCACCGCGCCCCCGGCCGCCACCGCGCACGTCGGCCCCGACCCCTGCCCCGTGCCCTGAGTCCGCAGTTCGCTCTTCCCAGTGCGGCCTCCCTGGCGCTGGTGTTCTCGACCGCAGGAGCCTCGGTCGCCGGGTCGGCACCCCTGGCGCTGCAGACCTCCTCCGCCGACCGCGCCCTCGCGCAGAGCCAGGTGAGCGACAGCGTTGCGGACACCTCCGCCCTGGCCGAGCGGCGCACCGCGGTTACGGATCAGACGGCGCTGCTGCAGGGTCGCCAGCAGGAGGCCGAACGCGTCGCCCGTGAGAAGGCGCGCAAGGAGCTGGAGCAGAAGAAGAAGGAGGAGGCCGCCAAGAAGAAGGCCGAGGCCGAGGCGAAGAAGAAGGCCGAGGAGGCCAAGAAGAAGGCCGAGGCGGAGCGCAAGGAGGCCGAGGCGCGGGAGCGGGCCGAGGAGGAGGCGCGCCGATCGGCGCAGCGGTACGTGGCGCCGATCAACCGCTACAAGTACACCTCCGGGTTCGGCAGCCGGTGGGGCCGGCTGCACGCGGGCGCCGACCTGGCCGCCCCGATCGGCACCCCGGTGTTCTCTGTCTCGTCCGGCACGGTCATCCGGGCCGCCCACACCGGCTCGTGCGGCAACAACGTGTGGATCGAGCACTGGGACGGATCGGTGAGCCGGTACTGCCACATGGACTATATGGCGGTCCGGTCGGGGCAGCGGGTATCCGCCGGCGAGCAGATCGGCGGCAGCGGCAACACCGGCCGCTCCTACGGACCGCACCTGCACTTCGAGATGCGCCCCAACGGCGAGAACAGCAACCCGGTCGACCCGGTCGCGTGGCTGCGGTCCAAGGGCGTCGGCCTCTGACCGATCCGGCGGCAGCTGCGCGGCCGATCAGCTCGAGCCGGCATAGAGCCGGGTCACGACGTCGACGAGCTCGGCCAGCCCCCGCGGTCGGTCCTCGCGCCACCACACGAGCCGGACCGGGATGCGCGGGCCGTCCTTGACCGGCCGGTAGGTCACGCCGGGACGCACGTGGTGGTGTGCCGTCGCCTCCGCCGTGGTGCCGACGGCCTTGCCCGCGGCGATCGAGTCGAGCCACTGGTCGACGTCGCCGGACTCGACGAAGGTGGGGCGGGTCGGCAGGTCGGCCCACATCTCGCCCGTCGTCGAGCCGGTGCGTGAGTCGATCAGGACGGTCCGCTCCGCGAGCTCGGCCATCGAGAGGCTACGTCGGCGGGCCCACAGCGGGTCGTCGGAGGCGAAGGCCACGACCCGGCGCTCGAGACCGACGACGACCGACTGCAGGCGGGGGTCGTCGACGGCCCGCCTCAGGATCGCGACGTCGCACGTTCCCTCGGCCAGCCCGGCCGTCGGGGTGTTCCGCTTGACCAGCTCGAGCTCGATGTCGGTGTGGTCCCTGGCCCAGGTGCGCTGCAGGGCGGCGGTGTGCCGGCCCAGGCCGGCCCACGCATACCCCAGGCGCAGCGTGCTGTGTCGGGACCGGAGGAAGTCGCTGAACCGGTCGGCCTCCGCGAGCACCCGGCGCGCGTGCGGCAGGATCTGCGCTCCGGTCGGCGTCGGCTCGCAGCCACGCGGTATGCGGCGCAGGACCCGGTCCCCGACCGCCCGCTCGAGCGAGGCGATGGTCCGCGAGACGGCGGCCTGGGAGACGTGCAGCTCTCGGGCCGCGTCGGTGAACGACCCGAGGTCGGCGGCGGTGACGAAGTGGCGCAGCTCTCGTAGGCTCCAGTCCATAACAAAAGCGTATGGCAAGTACGAAACATGCACTGGACTTATGGCACAGTGAGCCGCACGCTTCTCGACATGACCACTCATGTCGAGACACCCCCGCAGGGGACCGATCCCGCTCCTCTGCTGTCGGCGGAGACCGCGACAGCGAGCGAGCGTGCCGCGGGGCTCGGACTGATGCTCGCGGGCTCGGCCTCGAACCAGGTCGGGGCCGCCATCGGCGCCCTCGCCTTCCCCGTCATCGGCCCAGTGGGTGTCGTCGCCGTCCGGCAGCTGACGATGGCCGCGTTCCTCACCCCGGTGGTGCGCCCCCGACTGCACCGCATGACGCGAGCGCAGTGGCTGCCGGTGCTCGGACTGGCGCTGGCGTTCAGCGTGATGAACCTCGGCCTGTACGCCGCCGTCTCGCGGATCGGGCTCGGTCTCGCGGTGACCCTGGAGTTTCTCGGTCCCCTGGCCGTGGCGATCCTCGCCTCCCGTCGAGTGGTGGACGCCTGCTGTGCCCTGGTGGCCGGAGTGGGCGTCGCCGTGCTCACCGCACCGGGACCGTCGACCGACTACCTGGGCATCGCCTTCGGTCTCGTCGCCGCCGGGGCGTGGGCCGCATACATCCTCCTCAACCGGGCCGTCGGACAACGGCTCCCCGGCCTGCAGGGGACGGCCGCCGCGGCCGTGGTGACGGCCGCGGCCTGGACTCCGGTCGCGGTCGTGTGGTTCTGGCTGCACCCGCCGACGGTCGAGGCCCTGACCTTCGCGGTCGTGTGCGGGCTGCTCGCCTCGGTGGTGCCGTATGTCGCCGACCTGCTCGCCCTGCGGCGGGTGCCGACCCAGCTGTTCAGCACGCTGTCCAGCATCCACCCGGTATGGGCCGCGCTGGCCGGCTGGCTCGTCCTCGGTCAGCTGCTCGGCGCGAACGAGTGGACCGGTCTCGGGCTCATCGTCCTGGCCAACATCGTCGTGTCGGCGCGCGGCGTGCGAGCGAGTCGAGTCTCTCGCGCGGTAGCACCGACCACGTCATGATGGGCGGATGGAGCAAAGCGTCACGGTCGACATCGAAGCCGCACCCCCGCGGGTCTGGGCGGTCCTGACCGACGTCGAAGCGTGGCCGGAGTGGACCTCCACGGTGACCTCGGTGCGACGGCTCGACGCCGGCCCCCTGCGCGTGGGGAGCCGGGCGAGGGTCGCTCAGCCGCGCATACCGGAGACCGAGTACGTCGTGACCGAGCTGATCCCGGACTCGTCGTTCACCTGGGTCGCCTCGGGGCCCGGCGTGTGCACGACCGCCCGGCACGAGATCGAGCCGCTCTCCGAGACCACGTCGCGGGTGCGCCTCTCGGTGTCGCAGTCCGGCTGGCTCGGCACGGTCATGGGCCGCTTCTACCGGGGGTTGACGGACCGCTACCTCGCCAACGAGGCGAGGGGACTCAAGGGCCGCGCCGAGCAGGCGTGATCTGTGATGGGCCATACGGATGCGCCTGGGCAGGACTGGGGCGAGCGCTCCCGCCGCTGGGCCGGCGTGGTCAGCCGCGTCCACCAGGTCGACGGGATGGAGGTTCACTACCTCCGTGCGGAACCGAGCCGACGACCGGGCGAGCCGACCACCCACCTCCTCCTCCACCCGATGGGTGCGGGGTCGTGGTCCTGGTTGGACGTCGTCGCGCCGCTGGCCACCGGTGGTCGGGTCATCGTGCCGGACCTGCCCGGAGCCGGCCGGACCCGACCGGCCGACCCCCGGGACGCGCGCGCCGAGAACAGTCCCGAGTTCCTCGAGGGACTCTGCCGCGCCTTGGACCTGGATCGGGTCGTGGTGCACGGACACTCCCTCGGTGGACTGGCGGGTACGCTCTTCGCGGCCCGGCACCCGACCAGGGTCTCGCGGCTGGTCCTGACCAGCCCCGTGCTCCCCGGGTCGCCCGACCCGCCACGCTTCCCGCGGGCCTGGCGGCTCGCGCTCGGCGCGGCGCCCACCGTGGCCCGGGTGCCGGTGCGAATCGCCCTCAGGGTCAAGGGCAGAGCCTGGCGTCGCTGGCAGGCCGACCCGACCGACCCGGCCCTGGCCGAACGGATGTTCCGTGGCAGTGTCGACGTCACGCAGATCTCGCCGGACCTGCTCACCCTTCTCGCGGAGGAGGTCGAGCGGGTGCGGCTGCCCTGGCGGGTCGACGGCATGCTCCAGGCGGCGGCGTCGGCGGTGGCCGCTCTGACGGTGAAGGAGGAGGCGGTGCGCGCCGAGCTGGACCGGATCCGGGCACCGACCCTCGTCCTCTGGGGTCGGCACGACACCGTCCTGCCGCGTGCCCTCTGCGAGGAGCTCCGTCAATCCCATCCGGAGTGGACCGTCACGGAGGTCGAGGGTGTGGGGCACCTTCTGCCGTGGGAGGCGCCGACGACGTACGTCGAGCTCGTCCGAGACTGGATGACGCAGTGAGCCGAACGGCTACCGGGAGTGATCCGTGCGTCACACCACCACGTGCTGCCACGGTCCACAGAACAACAATCGGAGGTACGACGCCACATCCGGTGTCGCACATCGCGCAGGTCGGTCGACCTCGTTGGGCGCCTGCGCCGAACGAGGAGGGACGATGACAATGCGCAGGGCCATGACCGCAGCAGCCGCGCTCGCCATGCTGGGCTCGGTGGTCGCCGCAGGCTCGGCCACAGCCGAGGACTTTACCCAGTTCTACCCTGCCGGGACGGCGTGCGACTTCCCGATCCGGATCGACGGGGGCGGCGGGCACCGCACGGAGCACACCATCACCAACAAGCATGGAACTGTATTCATGTCCACGGGGACGGGCTCGGAGCTGACCTTCACGAACGAGGACTCGGGTGCGACCGTGTGGCTGCGCTCGAAGGGCGCCGTCGTGCGGACCACGACACTGGCCGACGGATCGGACCTCTTCGTCCTGAATGGGCACAACGTCGTCATCCTGTTCCCGTCCGACGTGCCGGCCGGCCCATCGACGACGCTGTACAGCGGCAAGGTGACGTTCACGGTCAACCCTCAGGACGGCCAGTGGACAATCCTCGACACGAACGGCCTTTCACGGGACCTCTGTGCCGAGCTGAGCGGCTGAGGTCCGTCCCGCGTCAGGCGATCTGCAGCAGCACCTGGCCCGATGTCACTGCCGTGCCCGGTGAGACGAGCACGGCGGTGACGGTCCCGGCCTGCGGCGCGGTGATCTCGGTCTCCATCTTCATCGCCTCGAGCACGAGGACCACCTCGCCGGCCTCGATCGCCTGACCCTCCTCGACCAGGACCCGCGCCACCGTCCCGGCGAGGGGTGCCGTGACGCCGTCCGCGTCGGCAGCCGTACCCGCCGACGGAGTGCCCGCGTGCGGCGGCGAGAAGTTGCCGCCGGTCATGAAGATCGCGCCAAGGGGTGTGTGTGGCTCCTCCTCGACCTCGACCTCGACGTCGTACGCGACGCCGTTGACCGTCACCTTGAGCTGCATGTCCTCACCTCGGCCGCTGGATGTTGTGGTGGGCCTGGACGACGACCCGGCCCTGCTGGGCCCACGCCTGGCCGGTCCGGTAGTGCATCTGCTTGATCTTCGCCCGGTGTCCCAGGAAGGCCGCCACCGCAGCGGAGATGGCGATCGCGACGTCCTCCGGCACGCCGGGGTTCTGGGCCCGGCGCTGGGCGAGCTCGGCCTCGAGCTGGGCCACCCGCTCCGAGAGCGAACGGACCGCGTCGACGAGCTCGGCGACGGTCTGCCCATCCGCATTCGGGGCGCCGCTGCCTGCTGGGCCGGTGTCCGGGGCACTCATGTCGGGCCCAACCCGTGCTTCTTGGCGGGCCGGATCGTGCGCTTGGTGATGTTGATCTCGAGTGCCCGGGATATGTGCTCGCGAGTGCGCGCCGGCTCGATGATGTCGTCGACGAGGCCGCGGGCGGCGGCGACGTAGGGCGTCGAGAACGTCGAGCGGTACTCCTCCACGAGCTCGGCCCGACGCTGCTGGGGGTCCTCGGCCTCGGCGATCTCGCGACGGAACACGATCTCGGCCGCGCCCTCGGCACCCATCACGGCGATCTCGGCCGTCGGCCAGGCGAGCACCTTGTCGGCTCCGAGGTCCTTGGAGCACATGGCGACGTAGGCCCCGCCGTAGGCCTTGCGTAGCACGACGGTGATCTTGGGGACCGATGCGGCGGAGTATGCGTAGAGCAGCTTCGCCCCGTGCCGGATGATCCCGTTGTGCTCCTGAGCGACACCGGGCAGGAAGCCGGGCACGTCGACGAGGGTGAGCAGCGGGATGTTGAAGGCGTTGCAGAACCGGACGAACGCCGAGGCCTTGTCCGAGGCGTTGATGTCGAGGACGCCGGAGAGCACCATCGGCTGGTTGGCCACGACCCCGACGGTGCGGCCGATGATCCGGCCGAACCCGATGACGATGTTGCCGGCATACCCGGCCTGGACCTCGAGGAAGTCGCCGCGGTCGACGAGGCGGGCGATCACCTCGCGGACGTCGTAGCCCTTCTTGTCCGACGTCGGGATGACCTTCGGCAGCTCCGGGTCGGCCTCGACGACATGGTCGGGGTCGACGATCGGCGGGTCCTCGGAGTTGTTCTGGGGCAGGAAGCTCAGCAGCTTCTTCGCGATGAGAACGGCCTGCTCGTCGTCGTCGGCGACGAAGTGGGTCACCCCCGACAGCGCCATATGGGCGTCGGCGCCGCCGAGCGCGTCGGAGGTCACCTGCTCGCCCGTCACCTGCGCGATGACGTTGGGCCCGGTGATGAACATATGGGCCTGCCGGGTCTGGATGATGAAGTCGGTCAGGGCCGGGGAGTACGCGGCACCACCTGCGCACGGACCGGCGATGATCGAGATCTGCGGGACGACGCCGGAGAGCAGGACGTTGTTGTAGAACACCCGGCCGTAGCCGGCCAGCGAGCCGATGCCCTCCTGGACACGCGCGCCACCGGAGTCGTTGATGAAGACGAACGGCGTGCCCGTGCCGAGGCTCGCCCGCAGGGTGGCTGCGACCTTGTTGGAGTGGATCTCGCCCGCGCTGCCGCCGGCGACCGTGAAGTCCTGGCTGGCGACGTGCACCGGTCGGCCGAACACCGCCCCCTCGCCGGTCACCACACCGTCGGCCGGCAGGTCGGCCTGGTCGAGGCCGAAGTAGGTCGACTGGTGACGGGCGAACATGCCCGTCTCCTCGAAGGTGCCCGGGTCGAGCAGGGCCGCGATCCGCTCGCGGGCGGTCAGCTTGCCGGCCGCGTGCTGCTTCTGTATGCGCGCCTCGCCTCCGCCCTGCTCGACCTCCCGGCGGCGGGCGAGCAGGTCCGCGGTGCGCTCCTCCATGGAGGCCTGGTGGTGCTTCTTCTTGGACATGTTGTTCTTGGCCACGTCTGCCTCAGGCTCTCTCGACGGTGACGGAGTGCGCCGTGCCGTTCAGGGTCACCGAGTAGTTGATCGGTCCCTTGACCGGGCCTCCCGAGCTCTTGGACAGCTCGTCCGTGGCGACCACGGCGGGGTCCTTGCCGACGTTGCGCGGACCCTCCGGCCGCTCGACGAAGAAGCCGGGTGCGACGCCCGGGAACATCGCATACGTCAGCACGTCCTCGTCGGTCCCGTCGAAGCCCTCGAGTGCGCTCGCCTCGATGACGAGACGCTCCCACTCCGGCGGGATGAGGTCGGCCGGGCGGACGTCGATCGGGTCCTTGCCGGCCTGCTGCCGCGCGGCCTCGACGATCTCGGGGTCGCGCTCGCCGAGCGTCTCGCCGTAGTACCCGAGCATGAGGTCGGCGAACTCCGCCGTGAGGACCTTGTAGGGACCCATGAGCACGTTGAACACGGCCTGGGTGCCGACGATCTGGCTGGACGGCGTGACGAGCGGCGGGAACCCGGCCACCTCGCGCACCCGCGGCACCTCGAGGAGGACCTCGCGCAGCCGGTCCCCCGCCCCCTGCTGGCGGAGCTGGCTCTCCATGTTGGAGATCATCCCGCCTGGGATCTGGCTCTTGAAGATCTCGGTCTCCACGCCGGTGATGGCGGACATGAACTGGGTGTACCTCGGACGCACCGCCGCGAAGTGGTCCTTGATCCGCAGCAGCCGCTCGTCGTCGAGGTTCGTCGTGTACGGCGTGCCGCGGAGCATCTCGACCAGCGACTCGGTCGGGTTGTGGCCGGGTCCGAGCGAGATCGAGGAGATCGCGGTGTCGACGACGTCGGCGCCGGCCTCGATGGCCTTCATCAGGCTGACCAGCGTCACGCCGGTCGTCGCGTGGCAGTGCACGTGGATGCGCACATCGGTGCCGAGGTCGTCCTTGATCGCCTTGACGATGTCGTAGGCCGGCTGCGGCTTGAGGAGGGCGGCCATGTCCTTGATGCAGAGCGAGTCACAGCCCAGGTCCATGAGGTCACGCGCCATCTGCACGTATCCCTCGACCGTGTGCAGCGGGCTCTCGGTGTAGCAGATGGTGCCCTGGGCGTGCTTGTCGACCCGGCGGACCGCGGCGATCGCCTCCTTGACGTTGCGCACGTCGTTGAGCGCGTCGAAGACCCGGTAGACGTCCATGCCGTTCTCGGCGGACTTCTCGACGAAGCGGTTGACGACCCCGTCCTCGTAGTGGCGGTAGCCAAGTAGGTTCTGCCCCCGCAGCAGCATCTGCAGGCGACTGTTCGGCATGAGCTCGCGGAAGGTCCGCAGCCGCTCCCACGGGTCCTCGTTGAGGAACCGGATGCACGCGTCGTAGGTTGCTCCACCCCAGCACTCCACCGACCAGTAGCCGGCCGCGTCGATGTCGGCACACGCGTCGACCATGTCCTCGAGCGCCATCCGGGTCGCCATCAGGCTCTGATGCGCGTCGCGCAGGACCAGTTCTGTGACGCCGACCTCGCGCGGCGTCGTCTCCTCAGCCATGCCCCGATTCTGGCATCTCCCATCGGGTTTGGCCCCGCAGGGAACCCTTACCTTTGTCGGTGCGGTCATCGACCGGACGGCGTCAGCGCAGGAGTTGCAGGTCGCGTCGGACATAGCGCAGGTGCGCCCACTCCTCCTCGAGGATGACGCGGACGCAGTCACCGACGCTCGGGTGCCAGTCGTCACCACCCCACGGGTCGGAACGCTCCTGCGCGAGCAGCTCGGGCGTGGCCGTGGCCAGGAACTCGGTGACCATCCGCTGCCGCTCGGCCCGGACCGCGAGGATCTCCTCGAAGGTCGGCGGGTCGGCGCGGAAGACCGACATGTCGAAGCCCATCCGCTCTGCGCCGGTGAAGATCTGACCGATCTCGTGGAAAGGCTGCTCGATGCCCAGGATCCCGCCGCGCAGCCAGGCATCCGTCGCGAGCACGAGGTGTCGCAGCGTCTGGGCCAGGGACCACTCGTCCTCGACATGGGCGTCCCGGAGCTCCGGCGGTGTGGCCGCCACCGTCTCCGCCCAGGCGGCCTGGACAGCGGCCCACCCCTCGCGCAGGCCGTCAGGCGTCTGCGCCTGCTGTAGCTCCCGTCCCGGGAATTGGCGGTTCAGCTCGGCCTCGACCAGAGGCACGACGTCGACCCCGTTGACGAGGAGGCTGCCGAAGAACAGATCGTGACTGTCGATGTCGAGCCCGTCGATGTCGACGCCGCGCATCGTCACCCCGCTGACGTCGGAGAACCGCACGGTCGCACCCTTGAAGCTCGTCCGCACGAACGTCGCACCCTCGAACTCACTCCCCGAGTAGGTCGTCATCGCCCCATCATGCCGACCCGGAGCGGGGTCTGCACGCCGGAGGGAGAGCGGCAGACCTCCTAGCCGAGCGGCACGACCTCGGACCGCCGCGCCGAGACCAGGGGCTCGACGAGCGGGACCGACGACAGCACGACAGGGCCGCCGTCGGCGCCGGTCGTGACGACGGCGCCGTGCACCTCTCCGCTGCCGGCGACCTGCCGCACCCAGACCCCGTCACCGGTGAGCGGGACGGTCACGGTTCCGTTGGCCGGCACGAGCGCCTCCGACGTCGTCGCCTCGCCGCCGGCGACCTGGGTGACGGCGACCGTGGCCCCGGCACCGCGCGCTGCGACGACGAGGGTGCGGGTGACGTCGTCGCGGGTCGGCAGCGCGGCCCCTCCGACACCATCGAGCGCGGGACGGCTGACGGCCCACGCCGCCTCCGGACCGCCGTCGCTGACGAAGGTGCGGGCAGCGGCGAGCACCTCGGTGTCGGCGGAGACCGCGAGCGTGGTCGGACCGGCCGGCAGGCCCGACACCGGGACGTCGACGACGGACCCCGCGGGGACGCGCACGACGGCCTCGGGCAGCTGCCGCTCCCCCTGCGCCGTCAGCGCGGCGACCGTGCCGATCGCCTCGGTGTCCGAGGGGTTGACCACCCGCACGAGCAGGGTGCCGGAATCCTCGGACGGCACCTGGACCCCGGCGATCACGTGGTCGCGGCTCGGGTCGGCGGCGTTGGTGACGGCGTCGAATCCGGTCGGCTGGGTCCCGGTCAACGAGGTCTCGAAGAGGGCGACCGCGATGTCCCCGCCGTCGGCGACGAACCCGAAGGCAGGCTGGGCCTCCTGGGGCGCCAGGGCGTCGCTGAGCAGCACGACGCGCCCCTGGGCCGGGACGACGAGCCCCTGCCCGTCGGGCGGCGACGTCGTGCCCTCGACCCCGTAGGCGGTGATGTCGACGGTCACCGGGTTGCTGCCGGGGTTGGTCACGATGAGCCGCTCGGCGCGACCCGGGCCTCCCCCTCCGCCGAGCAGCCAGGCGGTCGGCCCGGCCTGGCCGCACGGCACGCTCGCGAGCCCGGCGACCTCCTCGGTCTCGGCGAAAGTCTCCTGGGTGGCGACGAGTCCGGGTGCGGCGGCACCGGTCCCCGACGCGAGGTATGCGCCGGTCTCGCTCAGCCCGGACGTCGCCACGGTCGTCGGGTCGGGGCGGTCCGAGTCGTCGGCGTCGTCGTCAGGTGCCGTCGCGGTCGGGAGCGGCTCGATGCCCAGCGCCGCCGTCCCGCTCGGAACGGGGACGTCACCGACGGCCTCGACCGGGGCGGCAACGACCGTCGCCGAGGTCTCGAGCGCCAGGTCGCGCGCGCCGTCCAGGCCGAGCAGCTCGGGCCCGGGGCAGACCAGCGTCGCTCGCTCGAGCGCGACCGTCGTCGAGCCGGGTTGGCGACCGTCGGCCGACGTGCGGGCGACATCGACCGCGTCGATGCGCTCGGTCACCGCGGGCTGGCCGCCGGCCCAGGCGACACCCGCGACGAGCAGCACCCCGAGGGAGGCCTGGCCGACGGCGAGCGCTGCGCGGCGGACGCGACGGGCGCGCGGTGAGGTCATGGCCGGTCCTCCGGACGAGCGGCGACCCCGCCGAACGGCAGCGCCAGGTAGGCGATGACGAGCAGGGATAGCCCCGCCAGGGTGAGAAGTGACGGGTCGGGAGTGGGCAGGTCGATCGCGAGACGCCCGGCCGCCGGGACCTCGTAGGTCACCGTGTCGCCGGTCGTCGTCGGCGTGAGCGGCTCGCCGTCGAGGGTGACGCCCGCCTCGAGGGCCCACCCCGGGGTCTGCGCGACCTCGAGGGTTCCAGGGCCCTCGAGTGTCGCCGACGTCTGCGCGTGGTGGCGGCTCGGGATCGCCGCGCCGTCGCCGGAGGCGCCGCCGTCGTCGCCGCGCAGGACCACCCGGGCCGGTGAGGGGACGTCACTCGTCGTGGAGTCGACTCGCCACCACCGCAGACCGTCCCGGTCCGGGAGACGGCGCAACCCGTCGGCCGCGTCCAGCGCGCGGGCCGACTCGGCAGGCAGCGCGTCGGTGAGCGCGACGAACCCGACTGCGTGCCGGGCGAGGACGGCCGCGGGGCCGCCGGGCAGGTCGTCACCGGGCACGTCGAGAGCGCCGACGTCGAGCCGGGACACGAAGGCGTCGAGGCCGGCGCTGACCACGGTCGGCTCGGGCAGCGACCGGACCGGCATGCCGCTTTCGGCGACGAACAGCCGGTATGCGGTGGCCGCCTCCGCGCCCTGCTCGGCCGTGAGTCGGTCGACGAGCAGGCTGCGGCCCGCCAGCGGGCCGTCGGCGTGGTCGACGGCGACCTCGGGCCGCTGGTCGACGAAGGTCGACAGGGTCGAGCCGAACCCGGTCCAGGCAGTGGCCACGACGAGCACGCCGACCGCGAGCAGCCCGGCGACGGGAGCCGCGGGACGGACCGAGCGGTGCCGCAGCGCCGCGCGCGCCAGCACGTCCAGGCCGCGCACCGCGAGCGCGATGACGACGAGCGCATAGACGGCGAGGAGGGCGCCGGCCCACGGACGGATCGGCTCACCCGCGCCGTCGACCCCGATCGGGACGGTGTCGACGACGAGCCGGCTCGCGGTGATCGCAGCGGCCAGCGCCAGCGCGGCGACCAGGGCCGCCGCAAGACTGGTCAGCCGGCGACGGCTGCGGAGCAGACCGACGAGGGCAAGGGCCAGGACCGGCGCCGCGGCATACGGCAGGACGACGGCGAGGACCGCCGGGAGCCCGGTCGTCGTCGGTGCGGCGACGTCGAGCAGGGCAAGCCGCCAGGGCTCGGGCGGGGTGCCGGCCCAGTCGAAGAGGCCGACCCCCCCGAGCGCGAGCTGCGGCTCCCGCACGAGCTCGCGGACGAACGGCGCGAGCACGAGGGCCGGCACGAGCGCGACACCGAGAGCGCGGCGCAGCGACCAGCGCGGCACGAGGCCGAGGAGGACGCCGAGGACGGCGACGAGCGCGGCGACACTCGGGGCGAACGCAGCGATGAGCGCGAGCGCCAGCCCGGCCTGGGCCGCGTCGTAGGAGCGGCCGTTCGGGCCGAGGGCGCGGACCAGGCCCGCCGCGGCGAGCGGGAGGACGACGAGGACGACCGCGCCGCCGAGGCGTCCGTCGGCGACGACGTCCGCGGCCAGTCCCGTGGCCGCCCAGGAGATCCCACCCAGGCCACGGATCGAGCGGCGGGGCGTGACCAGGGCGAGCGCCGCATACATCGACAGAGCGGACAGCGGGAGGGTGAGGAAGAGGAGGGCGGCGATCGTCGCGGCGGCCGGGGCCGACGGTGGCGGCAGGAACGGCAGGTGCTCGCTCACCGCGGTCGCGGCTGCGAGGACGGACAGCGCCGGCGACCACGTCGTCTCGGCACCCAGGCCAGAGCCGCCCCACGAGTCGACCGCGCTGCGCCAGAGCGCAGACGCCGTCGCGGTCGACGTCGATCCGGTCACCTCGCCGCCGGTCACACCCCAGCCGATCCGGCGGATGAGCGGGCCGCCGAGATCGCGGCCCGCGGCGACCGTGAGCGCGAGGCCGACGAGGAATGCGAGGAACGCCGGGTGGGCGACGGCCTGCGGACGCGGGCCGCGCAGGGCGAGGTCCTGCTGGCTGAGGATGCCCCGACCGCGGCGCTGGGGGATGAGGTCGTCGAGGACCGCAGTGCGGGCCGCCTCGCGCGGCACGAACAGTTGGCTCAGGGCGTGTCGAGGAACCTGCGCGGCCCGCGCGAAGCGCCGGTTGGCGCGCCAGGCCCGGCCGAGCCGCAGGACGGCGAGTGCGTCGACGACCTCGCGGCCGGCGGCGCGGGGTCGCTTGGCGAGCAGCATGACGACGACCGCGACAAGGGCGGTGCCGAGGACCGCGAGGATACGGATCGGCCAGAGCACGACGGGCTGGGCGCCGAGTGCGATCGCGCGCAAGGCTCGGCGGGAAGCGCCGGTCGGCCCGAGCGGCTGGGCACTGGTCTCGCCGGGCGCGTCCTCGGGGGGCTCGATCTCGACGACGGCGTCCGCGTTCACGATGACGCGGCGGCCGGCGCGGTGCAGGCGCCAGCCCAGGTCGACGTCGCCGGCAAGAACGAGGCCGTCCGACCGGAACCGCCGCGCCCAGCCGCCGACCTCGGCGAGGGTGTCCAGGTGAACGAGCGCACCGGTCGTCGAGGTGGCGAGCACGTCGGCGCGGTCGTCGTACTGGCCCTGGTCGCGCTCGCCGCCACGGGGCTGGGGGACCCAGCGGCCGGCGCGGGTCAGCACGTAGCCGACGGAGAGCAGCTCGGGCGGACGCTCGGTGGTCCGCAGCTTGGGGGCCACGATGCCGGCCGCACGCGAGGTGCGAGCGGTGCGGTGCAGGGCGGCCAACGCACCGTGCGCGGGTCGGCAGCGGTCGGTGAGCAGCCACACCCACTCGATCCGGTCGTGATCCGGTGCGGTCGGCAGCGCCTGCTCGAGCGCGGCGGTCGCGGCGACCTGGGGAGTGAGGTCGCCTGCGACACGGATGATCCGCACCGAGTCGAAACGGCCGCGCACCTTGTGCCCGGAGACGGTCGGGCCGAGGGCGTCGTCGTCGGTGTCGGCGCCTTGACGGGCGACCACGACCAGGTGCCCCGGGACGAGGACGCCGATGGCGAGCCGGTCGAGGAGCTCGCGCAGCCGCGTCGGGTCGGTCACCGCGACGACGGCGACGACGTCGCGGGCCAGGGGGGTGCTCGGCGATGGGGTCGGGATGGGAGTCGGGGTGGGGCTCGCCTCGCTCCCGGACTCGATGGAGACGAGTCCGGCGCTGAGCGGGGGGACGGCGTTCATGCGGAGAGGGCGCGGTGGCGATGGGCCACCGCGGGGTGAGCCGTGCGGCTCAGACCGCGCGCTTCTTCAGCTTGCGGCGCTCGCGCTCCGACAGACCGCCCCAGATGCCGAAGCGCTCGTCGTTCTGCAGGGCGTACTCGAGGCACTCGGCACGGACCTCGCACCCCGTGCACACCTTCTTCGCCTCGCGGGTCGAGCCGCCCTTCTCGGGGAAGAACGCCTCCGGATCGGTCTGGGCACAGAGCGAGCGCTCCTGCCATGACAGTTCTGCCTCCTCTGCACCCCCCAACACGTGCAGCTCGAACATGTCTCCTCCTCGACCCTCGATCTCGACCCGTGTGAGACCCCGATCACCTGTGTCTGGTGTCTCACATGCTTGAAATTACATGCGTGTCATGCACCGGAAGTCAAGCAGAAATCTGCTAACGGTCCGAAAGTTTGACCGATGGATACCGCGTGCTGGGCCCGCACATACCTCCACGCCGTTCGACCTACCCCCCGGCACGGCGCCTCGTCGCGGCCGCTGGTCGAGCATACGGGGTCGGTGAGGGGGGCTCGTGACCAGCTGCGGCCGCGGTTACGCGCCGATGGCGCGGTACCGGGCGGCTGCCGCAGAAATTTCCGCGGCAACCGCCGCTTTCCGCGGCACGTGGGCAGACATGCGGCACGTGGGCTCAGGTGCGGCGGGTCGGCGGAACGGGGGTTGGTTGTGGGCCGCGTGCACGTGGTTGGGTTGGGCCATGCGCATCACTGCCCTGGCCGGCGGCGTCGGCGGGGCGCGGTTCCTGCGCGGACTGCGCCACCACCTCGACCGCCGCGACGACGGACCGCACGACGTGACCGTCATCGGCAACACCGGCGACGACATCACGCTGTTCGGGCTGCGGGTCTGCCCCGACCTCGACACGATCCTCTACACCCTCGGCGGAGGCGTCCACGACGGACAGGGCTGGGGGCGGGCCGACGAGAGCCACCGAGTGCAGGAGGAGCTGCTCGCCTACGGCGCGACACCGGACTGGTTCGCCCTCGGCGACCTCGACCTCGCGACCCACATCGTGCGCTCGCAGTGGCTCGGCCAGGGGATGTCGCTGAGCGAGGTGACAGCACTGCTCGCCCAGCGCTGGGGGTTGCCGGAGCAGCGGGTGCGGCTGCTGCCGATGACGGACACGCCGGTCGAGACCCACGTCGTGCTCGCCGAGGAGGAGCCACGGGCGGTCCACTTCCAGGAGTGGTGGGTGCGGATGCAGGCCGCGGCGCCGGTGGAGCGGTTCGTCGTCGCCGGGATGGACCGGGCGGTGGCCGCCCCCGGGGTGCTCGACGCGCTGCGCGAGGCCGACGTCGTGCTGCTGCCGCCGAGCAACCCGGTCGTCTCGATCGGGATCATCCTCGGCGTTCCCGGAGTGCGGGACGCCCTGCGTGGCACGGCCGCACCCGTCGTCGGGGTGAGTCCACTCATCGGCGGCCGGCCGGTGCGCGGGCACGCCGACGCCTGCCTGACCGCCATCGGCGTCGAGCCGACGAGCGCCGCGGTGGCGGGGCTGTACGCCGACTTCCTCGACGCCTGGCTCGTCGACCCCACCGACGCCGACGTGGCCGTCCAGCGGGTGCGGGTCGAGGCGCACTCCGAGCCGCTGCTGATGTCGTCGGTCGAGGCGGCCGGCGCGATCGCCGGTGCCGCGCTGGGGTTGGCGGAGTCGATCCGGACCTCCCGGTGAGCCTCGAGATCTTCGCCGTCCCCGGCATCCCGGAGGTCCGGGAGGGAGACGATCTCGGAGCGGTCGTCGCCACGGCGGTGCGGGCGGCCGGGCTGGAGCTGCACTCCGGCGACATCCTCGTCATCGCGTCCAAGGTCGTCTCGAAGTCCCTCGGGCTGCGCCGGTATGCGTCGCGCGACTCGGTCATCGCCGACGAGACGGTGCGGGTCGTGGCCGAGCGACGGGCCGGTGACCGCGTGACGCGGGTCGTCGAGTCCGTCGCCGGACCGGTCATGGCCGCCGCCGGAGTGGACGAGTCCAACGTCGGCGAGGCTGGCGGGGTGCTCGTGCTCCCGCGCGACGCCGACGCCGCGGCGGCCGAGGTCCTGGCGTCGGTGCGGGCCGCGTGGGAGTCCGAGACGGGCGGTGGAGACGTGGGGCCGCTCGGAGTCGTCGTGTCCGACACCGCAGGTCGTCCGTGGCGGGCCGGCGTCGTGGACTTCGCGCTGGGGAGCGCCGGCGTGCGAGTGCTCGAGGACCATCGAGGAGGTGTCGACGCCGACGGCCGGGAGCTGTCGGTGACCGTCATCGCGGTGGCCGACGAGATCGCCGCTGCCGCAGACCTCGTGAAGTCGAAGTCGGGCGCGCTGCCCGTCGCCGTCGTCCGCGGGCTGCCGTGGGCGAGCGACGACGTGGACGAGCCGGGAGCCGGTGGGCTGGTGCGCATCGGGCCCGGCGACTGGTTCCGCACCGGCCCCGTCGAGGCGCTGCGCGCGGCACTCGGCGTCGAGCCCGGGTCGGCCGAGTCCGAGTCGATCGGGATCCGGGCCGTCGGCGCGCTCGAGGACGTCGAGGTGCGGGCCGGACGGGTGGTGGCACTGGCCGGGCACGGGTCGGGCGCCGGCGTCACCGGTCGCATGACCGGTTCCGACGCCGAGGTGAGGATCGAGGTGGAGGCGAGCAGCGCATACGGGCTCGGGCGGGTCGTCGAGCGGGTGAGCGTCGCTGCGGCGAGCGAGGACCTCGAGGTCGTCGGGTGCGAGGTCGCGGGGTTGCGGGCCGTCGTGACGGTCCGGTCGATCTGGCGGTAGCCCGCGCGGGTCTGTCGGATCGGCGAGATGCCGCTCAGCGCGGCAGGTGGGTGCGCGGCGCCATCCGGGCGCCCCGTCGCGGTCGACGCGCTCCCACGAGCTCGAGGAGACGCTGGACGCGGTAGCGGTGGCCCGCATACGGCTCGAGCAGCTCGGCGAGGGCGTCGTCGTCGATCTCCTCGCCGACGAGCGCCCAGCCGATGTTCTTCGCGACGTGGTAGTCGCCGAAGCTCACCGCATCGGCATCCCCGAGAGCGCGCTGGGCGGTCTCGGCCGAGGTCCACACCCCGATCCCCCGGATCGAGCGCAGCCGTCGGTGGGCGTCCGGCAGCGGAAGCCGGACGCACTCCTCGAGCCGGCCCGGACTCACCAGCGCGCGCATGATCGTGTCGGCGCGGGCACTGTCGACGCTCGACCTCAGCCACTCCCACGACGGGATCGCCGCCCAGCCCGCCGCGTCCGGGGCGACGACGAGCCCGAGCTCCTCCCCCGGCCCGGGCGCCGGCGTGCCGTACGTGTACACGAGCCGCCGCTGCCCGCCGAACGCCTCCTGCCCGGTCACCTTCTGCTCGATCACCGCCGGCACGAGCGAGTGCACGACGAGCCCGGACCGCGGGACCCGCCACCCGGGCAGCCGCCGCCACGCCTCGGCGACCTGCGGGTGGTGCGCGACGAAGCCGGTGACGTCGTCGTGGCCGCCGAGCAGCGCATACGACTGTTCGAGCAGCCACGCGGCCCCCGCACCCCAGGCGCTGACCTCGACCCGCGACTCGCTCGCCTGCGTGAACCTGCCCGTGACCGGCCCGTCCGGCGTCGGCCAGGCGACCCACCACGTGCCGGACCATCGGCCCTCGGTGCGGGTGGTCGGATCCCCGCCCCCGCGCCGGAAGACCGCGAGGACGGCCCCGACCGTGCGCTCCTCGCCGAACTCGAGGACGCGGGTGCGCTCGGGGGTCATCGGCGCACGCGGCGCGGCGGCACCCGCAGTCGCGGCCCGCACGGCGCGCCGCCGTCCTTGAAGGCAACCCAAAGATAGGTCGGGACGACGGGCAGGGCGGCACGCATGAGCACAGGAGGTATGCGCGTCGACCACTGCGGGATCACGTCGCCTCCGGCGAAACGCGCCGGGTCGGCGAGCACCGGGAGCGTGTAGTCCCACGTGTCGAACCCGGCGACCATGCGGCGCAGGCCCGCCGGCGTCCGGTAGCGCTCGTAGTAGTGCTCGCCGCGGCCCGTGAGCCGCAGATAGCGGTCGGCGGCGCCCCGCGGCAGCCAGGACAGCAGCGGCAGGCGGTGGTGCGGCTCGACGATCTGCCAGCGGTGGCCGAGGCCGAGGTAGAGGACGCCGCCCGGCCGCAGCACGCGGTGGATGTCGGCGATGACCGCGTCGGGATCGACGACGTGCTCGTAGATGTGGTTGAGCACGACGAGGTCGATGCTCGCGTCGGGTAGAGGCAGGTCCTCGCCGCGGGCCAGCCGGAAGTCGACCCGGTCGCCGAAGCGCTCGCGCGCTCGGTCCAGTCCGGGCTCGTCGATGTCCACGCCGGTCGTGCGGGCGCCGGCGCTCGCGAGCTCGTCGGCGATGAAGCCCGCCGAGCAGCCGACGTCGAGAGCGTCCAGGCCGCCCAGGTCGTCGCGGCCGAGAGCATGCTCGACGATCGCGATGATCTTGCGGGCCTTGGTGCGGCGGGCCTGCTCGTCGAGCATCTTGTCCATGAGCTCGCTGTAGGCCAGCTGCTCGCCGCGCTGCGTCGGGTCGTCGGAGGCGCTCATCTCGGACCCGCACCACCGTCGTCGGGCGGGTCGACGTCCGGGACCGGGACGGCGAGCGCCTCGAGGTCGTCGTCGAGCAGGTCGTGGCCGCGGCCCCACATCCACCCCGCACCCGCGACGAAGACGTCGACGAAGATCGTGAGGAAGCGCGAGACGACGGCGACGGCCACGGCCGCCGCGAAGGGCATGCTCGTGGAGAGGATGAACGCCAGGACTCCGTCGCGAATACCGAAGCCGGCGGGGAAGAAGACGCTCACCATGCCGAACGCCGAGGCCAGCGCGAAACCGCTCAGACACGTCAGGAGGAGCGCCCCGTCGAAGGGCGCGTCGCTGATGTCGAGGGCCAGCACGAGGATCATCAGGCCGCTGACCGACCACGCGAAGGTGAACCACACCAGCGACGTCACGAGCGCCCGCCCGGCGAGGTCGTGCTCGAGGGGCTGTCGCCGCAGCAGCCGCAGACCGCGGGCGATGCCCCAGTTGAGCAGCGGCGGATAGCAGGCGACGGCGAGGATGACGACGACGGCGACGACCGCATACCCACCGATCTCGCTGCGGCCGAGCAGGACCGGGAGGGCCGGCAGGCCGATCGCCCCGCCGGTGAGCAGGGCGAAGGCGATCGCCAGCAGCCCGGCGACACCGACCCGTCGTCGTGGGACGCCGAGGCGCGAGCCCATCTCGGCCTGGGCGAGCACGGCCCAGATCGAGCCGGGGACGTACTTGCCGAGCTGGCCGACGAAGAACACGCTCGCCGCGGGGGCCAGCGGGAGCGGGCTGCCCAGGTCGGCGAGCAGGGTGCGCCACCCGAGCATCGTGAAGTACGGCGCGAGTAGGGCCAGCACGAGCGCTGCGACGACACCCTGGGCGCTGAGCTCGGAGAGGTAGGGAGCGACGTCGTCCCAGGACCGCACGAGCGCGACGACGACGGCCACGACGACGAACAGGCCGAGGAACAGCCGGAAGATCGCCAGCATCGAGCGACGGCTGCGCGTCACGTCAACGCCTCCGGTAGGTCAGCCGGGCCAGGGCGTCCGCCCCAGGCTCGAGATCGCCGAGGAGGGGTGCGATGTCGCGGTCGAGGTCGCCGACGAGCGCCAGCCCCATCGCGTCCGCCCGGGCGGCCACCGCGCGCAGGTCCGCCGGGCTGACCGCGGCGCCGGCGCCGGCGCCGGCTCCGCCGGGCGGCGCTGTCGCGCCCGCCGGCTTGTGCACCGGGAGGGTGAGGCTGACCAGTCCGCCGCGGCGGAGCAGGCGGGCTGCCTGGGCCAGCGCGCGGTCGACGTCGTCGGCCGTGCAGCCGTTCGGGTGCAGCCGCACCACGACGTCGAGCGATCCGGGGTCGATGGCGGGGTCGGACAGGCGCAGGGCGACCGGCGCATACCCGATCGCACGGGCCCAGCGCGCGAAGACGGTCGAGGTTCCGGCCGCGTCGACCACGAGGCTGGAGCGGCGTTCGCCGTCGCGCACGCGCAACACCGCCGACAGCGCCCCGAGGGCCGCCCAGGCGGCCGCGCGGCGGTCCGTCCCGGCGCTGCCCGGGAGAGCGGGCAGCCAGGGAAGGCCGAGCGAACGGGCCAGGACGACGACGTCCTCGGCCTCGTCGTCGGTGAGCAGGACGTCGGTCGGCCGGACCCAGTCCGGCAGGTCCCGCGGCCCGAGGTCCGTCTCGCGCCGGGCCAGCGCGCGGACGGTGCGCGCCGCCGACAGCGCCCCTGCCGCCAGGGCGGTGGTCGCCTCCGCCGCTCGCTCGGACAGACCCGGGCGGGGGACGGCCCCCTCCCCCGGGGCCGGGTCGAGCAGGCGCACGGCCTCGACCGTCCGCCCCGCCGCGATGGTCTCGATCGCCGCGACGTAGCGCGCCCAGGGCCCGGACAGGTCGGGGGCCGTGATGCCGTCGCGCAGCCGCTCGACCGTCCCGCGGTCGGCCAGGCTCCGCAGCGCGGCAACGAGGGCCGCTCGGTCGATCGCCGGCACGACGAGACCGTCGACGCCGTCGCGGACCTGCGCGCCGAGCGTCCCCACGTCCGTGGCGAGCACGGGCAGACCGTGGTGGTGGGCGAGCAGGACGTTCTGCGACCCCGTGGCGGACCGGTAGGCGAGCACCAGGGCGTCGTGCTCCGCGAGCAGACCTGCGACCTCGTCCGCCGGGACGTAGCCGGGACGCAGACGCACCCGGTCCGCCAGCACGGGGTCGGAGGCCAGCTCGCGCACCCGCTCCCCGGCCGCGCCCCACAGCTCGCCGGCGACCGTCAGCGTGAGGTCGGGAACCTCGCGCAAGGCCTCCAGGACGAGGTCGAGACCCTTGTAGTGCCGGACGATGCCGAGCGCGAGCAGGGCAACCCGCCCGGTCCGGCGCGGGCGGGGAGCCGGGTCGCCACCGGGGAGGTGGGGCGGGAGTGCGGCGACGGTGACGTCGGGGGCGCCGAGGTCGTGGGCGGCCCTCGCCTCCTCGGCGCTGTGCACGAGCACCGCGTCGACCGCGCCGAAGAAGCGGCGCATCAGCGCCTGGTCCCCCGGCCGCGGCTCGTGCGGCAGGACGTTGTGGACCAGGGCGACGATGGTGGGGCGGGCGGCGCCGCCGCGGGCGGCCCGGATGAGCGCCAGGTGGGCCGGGACCACCGCGGGCAGGACGTGTACGAGGATGACCACGTCCGCCTCCTGGAGGCGCCGCCCGGTCCGCCACCAGGAGTCCGGCCGCGCCCAGCTCAATGGGTGGCTGGTTCGCGGGTAGGGGGCGACGTCGGGCGCACCCGCCGGGACGACCTGCTCGCCCGGGTAGAGCCGGCTCGGGTAGAGATGACGCCACGACACGAGCGCCACCTCGTGACCGGTCTCCTCGAGCTCGTGCGCCAGCGCGGTCGTGTGGGCGGCCACGCCGCCCTTGAACGGGTACGTCGGCCCGACCACCGCGATCCGCAGGTGGGCCGAGGCGGCGGGTGCGCCGTCGGTGGCGCCCGGTCCGGTGCGCTCAGACACCGTCACGGGAGCGCACGACCAGATCGGCGAGCAGGGCGAGCGAGGCGATGGTCAGGCCGGTGACGACGAGCAGCACGGTGTTGTTCGCGAGATACGGCGTCTGGTAGCGCACCAGGTCGACGACGGCCTTGACGGCGCCGATGCCCAGCAGCCACAGCGCGACGGGCATGAGCACCCGCAGCGGGTCGAAGTACATGACCATCCGCAGCACCTGGAGGATGTAGCGGTAGGCGTCGTGCACGAAGTGGAACTTGCTCTGCCCGGCGCGCTTCGCATACCGCGTCTCGACATAGCGGATGTCGTGCTGGTTGGACAGGAACGCGATCGTCAGTGTCGTCACGCACGAGAAGCCCGCCGGCAGCAGACGCAGGTAGGGCAGCGAGACCTCGCGCCGGAACGCGCGCAGGCCGGAGTTCAGGTCGGGGATGCGGGTCTTGGTCAGCCGTTCGGCGACCTTGCGGATGAACCACTTCGCGGGCACCCGCGCCCACTTGTGCGTCCCCTCCTCGGTCGTGCGCGCCGCGACGACCTGGTCGTAGCTCGGGTCCTCGACGAGCATCCGCACGAGCTCGGGGATCCGGTCGTTCTCGTAGGTCATGTCGGCGTCGGTCCACACGACGATGTCGCCGCGGGCGAGCTGGGTGCCGATGCGGCGGGCGGTGCCGGAGCCGCCGTTGCGCCGGAACGGCAGGACGCGCAGGTGCCGGTGGTGCGGCAGGGCGGAGCGCAGGACGGCGAGGGTGTCGTCGGTGCTCGCGTCGTCGATGGCGAGGATCTCGTAGTCGAACTCGCTCGCGTCGAGCGCCGCGCCGATCCGCTCGACCTCGGCGAGCACGTGCTCGGCCTCGTTGAAGCACGGCAGCACGACGGTCACGAGCGGCACCGGCGCCTTCGGGTCGCCGCCCTCGATCCGGTATGCGGCGCTCGCCCCCTCGCTGCGCTCACCGGGCAGGTCGGTGCGGGGCGCGGCGGCCGGGTGGCGGGGCTGCCGGGAGGTCCGCCGCGGGTCGATGGCACGACCGGCCGTCTCGCCGACGTGGATGCGTTCGGTGACCGGGGCGGGGATCCGCTCGGTCACGTCGGCGGGGGCGCGCCTCGGGTCCGAAGGTGTACTCATCTCGAGGGCGAGCCTACGCGTTCGCGGGCGCGGACCAGAGCGCGATGCGTTACGGCGCCCCCGGCAGGCTCTCGCAGGCGATGCCGTCGTTGTCGCCGTCCAGGCGGGCGACGTCGCCGTAGTAGGGGTAGTACTTGAGGAACCATGCCTGCGCCTGGGACCAGGTCGAGAAGTCGCTGCAGTTGACCGAGTCCCCCGGGTTCGGCGGGATGCTCGGCGGTGGTGGCGGCGGGGGCGGTGGTGGCGGGGGTGGAGCGACGCACTCGGTGTTGGCCGCCGCCGCACTGCTGACGATGCCGGTTCCGCCCATGACGACCCGGGCCGGTGCGCCGAGGGCGGCGATGGAGTCATGTATTGCGGACGGGGTGCAGTCCGGCAGGGTCACGTAGAGCGGTGCCGCGAGTCGTCCGGCGATCGCGGCCGCCGCGAGGGCGTCGGGGAAGTTGAGCCCCGTCGCGAGGAAGCTCGTCGTCGAGGAGCCGGACGGGAAGTAGGCGTTGTTGAGCAGAGCGGTGGTCTCGTAGCGAGTTGCTCCGCCGTACCGGGTCACCGCATACCCCCTCGCCCTCAGCTGCGACTCGATACCCGCGCTGACCGCCCCGGTTGCACCGGCGATGGCGACGGACGAGACGCCGAGTCCGCTGAGCGCAGTGAGAGTCGACGCCGGCAGCGCCGAGAGGGTGCCGTCGACCAGGACGACCGGCGCCTGACGGGCACCGGCGACGCCGGTCGCGGCGAGGGCGTCGGGGAAGGCCCGCCCGGTCGCGAGCACCGCATGCGTCGAGGACGTGAAGGACTCGGCGATCACGCTCAGCCCGGTGGCGTAGCGGGTCGGCCCGGCGAGCCGCTCGGTCGGCGCGATCGACGAGAGGGAGGTCTGCACGGCGTCGCCCAGCACGGACGAACCGCCGACGACGTAGATCCGCTCGGGCGCGAGCCGCCGGATCTCGGCAGCCACGTCCGGCCGCAGCGACGTCGCCGGCGTGAGGAGGAGCGGCCCGCCGAGCTGAGCGGCCGCCGCCGCTGCCGAGAGCGCGTCAGGGAAGTTCGCACCGGTGGCGACGAAGACCACGGGGACGTTGGGAGCGAACCGCTGGGATGCGGCGATGGCCGTGGCATACCGGTCCGGGCCCGACAGCCGGGTGACTCCGGCCGGGAAGGGCGTGATGACCGTCTGCCCCGGATCGACCGGCTCGCCCGTGGGCGGCGGGACCATGACCGTCGGCAGGGTGACCGTCGTCGCCCCGCAGGCACCGCTGAGCGTGGTGGAGATCGCCGCGTGCTCCGCATCGTCGACCGCGAGGCTCCATCGGTACTTGCCGAGCGTCCAGCCGATGACGTACTCGCACGTGTACTCCGACAGGCCGGGGAGCCACTCGGCGGGATCCTTGTCGGCCTTCGCCTGGTTGGCGGCGCTCGAGGAGGCACTCAGCGCATACGGCACGTCGAGGTCGTTGGCGAAGGCCAGCCGCTGTGCGTTCGACCAGGCCGAAGCCCCCGATCGCCAGGCCTCCGCCAGGGCCACGACATGGTCGATCTCGATCTGGGCCGGACTCGTGGCGAGGAACCCGTCGTACGGCGAGACCCACGTGCCCCCGGTGAGTGAGCATCCCGAGCCGACGGTCACCGGGGTGGTCGACTCCTCGATGAGCACCTCGTAGCGCGTGTTGCACCCGTCGCCGTCCGCATCGACCCAGTGCTCGAAGAGATCCCGGTCGTAGGCCGGCGTCGTCGTCTCGGGGGCGACCCGCAGGAGCGCCGGGAGGCTGGACGCGGCGACCGGGTCTCCGGGGGCGGCGGCGTTCGCGGCCGGTGCCAGGAAGGGTGAGAGGGCGAGGATGGCGGCGGCCAAGGCCGCCGAGCGCGCACGCAGACGCATGTGGTGAGTACTCCTGACAGATGTCCCCCGTGGTCATCTGAACGGTATGGCCCGAGCGGCGACGCTCTGGACCAGGCGCGGATACGGGTGCGGACTTACGGCTGAACGGACGATGTCCACAGCGCGATGCGCAACGGGACGAGGGAGTCAGGGCGTCGCTCGAGCAGACGGTCGTCCTCGAGAACGGTCCGGTCCACCGCGACCGTGGGCTCGGCTCCGGTCAGCTCGACGATCGTCTCCGGGGACTCAGCCGCGACGAGGACGAGCCGGTGTCCCTGTGCCTCCACCGCCGTCCGGACCTGCTCGACCGCGCCCGCCAGGGCCGTGGCGTCGGCCCGCAGCCCGGCCGTCGTCGACAGGGCGGGCACCCCGCACCGGCCGCGGAGCACCTGGGGCCACTCGTTCGCGGCGCGGGCGTCGACCATGAGCGCCACGTCACCCTCCGCGAAAGCGGTGCAGGCCTCGTCCACCGCAGCCGGGGAGCCCTGCTCGACCCGGTCACCCAGGTGCGGCCAGGACGCCGCGACGGTGGGAGCGAACAGCGCCACGATCACGGCCGCCGCCGCCGTGAGACGCAGCGGCGACGGCCACGGACGATCCACCAGCCATGCGGCCGCGGCGACGACGAGGACGGCCACGAGAGCGACGGCGATGACGAGCCGCCGCTCGGCCCACGGGTGGTCCGGGGTGATCGCGGGCCGCCACAGCGTCAGCGCCGTCGAGGCCGCGGCGACGAGCAGCGGGCCGGCCCAGGGCGGCGGGTCCCCGCGCTGCCACCGTCGCGTCGCCGTCGACACGGCCGCTGCGAGGACGACCAGCGCGATGCCGAGCGCGATCGGCCCCACCCACCACGACAGCCACTCGACCGTCCGCTCGGCATAGGTCCGTCCCCCGTCGACAGGCAGACCCTGGCGCAGCTGCAGGCCCGCAACGACGCGGGAGCCCGGGTCGTCCGGGGACTGACGGACGACCTGCCACAACGGACGCGTGGCCAGCCCGAGCCCGACGAGCACGACCGCCGCGCCCGTCGCGTGCGGCAGCCAGGACGGCCCCACCGGACTGCGACCCCGGGCGCCGAGGACGAACAGCCCGGCGGTGGCCCCGCACGCGAGCAGTCCCCCGGCGACGAGCGGGACGAACGAGCCGGAGATGTCGGCGAGGTAGCGCGGTGAGAGCACGGCCGCCGCCAGGAGGCCGAGTCCCGTCGACCCGGCCAGCCCGACGAGAAGGTGCCGGGTCCAGGGAGCGGTGCGCAGCGCATACAGACCGGCGACGAGGGCCACGAGAAAGACCTCGCGCAGCGCGTCGATCCGGATCAGCGTCGTGCCGCCGACGAGGACGCCGGCGAGCAGCGCCGCGCGTGGTGAGCGGTCGCGGGCCGCGAGCGCCAGGCAGAGCAGGCCCGCCGCGAGGGTCAGCGCGGCGAAGGGCTCGGAGTACGTCGAGCGCCCGGTGTGCAGGACGGGGAACGTCAGGGCCACCGCGGCGGCGACGACCGGGCCGGCCCGCCCCCCGAGCGCGGTCGCGGCGAGCAGGCCGATCGCCAGCACCGCGAACGCCATCGCCAGCGGCGCCGGCAGGAACGCCGGGGTCAGCCCTCCGGCGACCTCACCCGCCCAGACCCCCAGGGAGAGGACCGCCGCCGGTCCGACCGGGAACTGCGGCTGGATGGCCGGGTCCTCCACCGGCCCCACGGCATAGAAGGCCGGGCTCGCGAGGGTCACACCGGGCACCTCCACCGACGCCGGGGCGCCGATGGCGGCGGGGTCGACCGCGACGACCCTGCTCCCGGTCAACGCCAGCGAGACCGCGGCCTGCAGGTTGCTGCCGGCGTCGCGGCGCGGCAGCACCTGCTCGGCATGCGTCGCTCCGTAGCCGAGCGCGGTCAGAGCGGTGACCATCACCAGGGACACGATCGAGACCCGGTCGAGCGGTATGCGCGGGAGACCCCGCGTCAGGCGCACCGCACCCAGGGCAACGGCCACGATGAGCGGCAGGACGAGCCACGGCCGCCACAGACCCAGCCCGCCCAGGAGTGCGCCGAGCCCCGCGACGGCGAGGACGACGAGGGCGGCGACCACCGCATACCGCTCGGGTCGCGCGCTCACGCGCGCCACTCTATGCGGCGCTCTGGGTGATCAGGATCCGATCAGTGCGGCCCAGGTCTGCCGCCCCACCACGCCGTCGACGGTCAGCTCCTCGGACCGCTGGAAGTCGCGGACCCGCTTGTCGGTGGCCGGACCGAAGACACCGTCCGCGGTCAGTCCGCCCAGGGCCTTCTGGAGAGCCACGACGGCGTCGCCGCGCGACCCCAGGCGAAGGACGACCGAGCTGTACTGGCTCAGCGAGCTGCTCGGTGCGGGAGCCGGTGCCGCCACCGCTGTCTTGGTGTAGGTCTTGCCCATGAGGGCGTTCCACACGTTGGCGTTGACGACCCCGTTGACCGTCAGCTGCTTGGACTGCTGGTAGGACCTGACCTTGGCCTCGGTGAGGGCGCCGAACACGCCGTCCGCCGTGAGTCCGCCCAGGGCCTTCTGCAGCGCGGCGACCGCAGCGCCGCGGGAGCCGCGCTGGACCGTCACCGTGGCGTGCTGCTCGAGCGGGTGGGTGGCTGCGGGGGGTGGAGGCGGGGCGGGCGAGGGCGCTGTGCTCGGCGCCGTCTTCGTGTAGCTCTTGCCCATCAGCGCGTTCCACACGTTGGCGTTGACGATCCCGTCGGCCTTGAGCTCCTTGGACCGCTGGTAGCTCTTGACCTTGCTCTCCGTCATCGGCCCGAACACACCGTCCGCGGTCAGCCCACCCAGAGCCTTCTGCAGCGCGGTCACGGCAGCACCGCGCGAGCCGACCCGCAGCGTCGTGCTCGCGTACTGCTGCAACGGGTGTGCCGCCGCGACGGGCGCCGTCTTCGTGTACGGCTCCCCCATCAGCGCGTTCCACACGTTGGGTGTGACGACGCCGTCGGCGGTGAGCTCCTTGGTCTGCTGGAACGCCTTGACGCGGGCCTCGGTCACGGCCCCGAAGACGCCGTCCGCCTCGACGCCGCCGATGGCGCGCTGCAGCGCGGCAACGCCCTCTCCCCGTGACCCGAGCCGCAGGGTGGACCGGGCGTACTGCTCGAGCGGGTGCGCCGCGGCCGTCTTCGCCGGCACCAGTCCGTCGGCGATGAGTCGGTTCCAGGTCTCGTTGCCGACGATGCCGTCGGCGGTGAGGCCCTTGCGGCTCTGGTAGGCACGCACGGCCTCGAAGGTCACCGGACCGAAGGCTCCGTCGTCCGGGATCTGCAGGGCTCGCTGGACGAGCTTGACCTCGTCGCCGAACGATCCGACGCGCAGCACGTAGTACCCGGTGGAGGTCAGGACCGGGACGCTGCCGGGGGGCGGGGCCCCGGGGACTCCCGAACCGGCTCCGATCGTCACCGTCTTCAGCGCGACTCCGGTCCACCACGAGGTGCGCATGTAGGCGCCGTCCCACGTGAAGCTGAAGTGGATGTGGTCGGTGTGCGGGGAGGATCCCGTGTAGGCCGCCCACCCGCGCTCCGGCGCGTAGGCGCGCCAGACCTTGCGGTCCCAGATGATGTACATGATGCCGAGCCGTCGGGCCATGACGCCGGCGTTGCCCTTGTCATCACCGGCCGAGAGCCACTGGACGACGGCATCGGCGATCGCCTTCTGCTCGGGGACGTTCGCGTTGATCATCCAGTCGAGCGCCCGGCCCTCGCTGTGCTCCGTGACGCCGTTCCCGCAGGACCGGCTGATGCCGTAGCTGCGGGACCCGTAGTGCGAGTTGAGCAGCTGGGCCAGCGCGATGGGTCCCGGCTTCGCGGTCGGGTCACACGTGTTCTGGCCCTGGTAGCTCGGCGCGATATCCACCTCCGCAGGCAACGTCACCTTCGGCGTCGGCGGCGCCGGGACGGTGAACGCGGCCAGGCTGGGGACTGCCTGGGCGGTGCCGGTCGCGAGCAGCGGAGCGGCGACGAGCGGCGCTGACAACGCGCTCACCGTTCGCCAGCTGGGCGCGCGGAACTGCGGGCGGGTGTTCGGACGAGGCATGGACGGACCGACCAATCACGTCAGGCTGCCGCTCCGAGGAGCGAGCGCGGTGCGGAGGGACTGAGGGTTCCGGTCGGCACCCCTGGGTGACCCGGTGGGAGCGGCTCATCGCCCCCTCCGAGGTCGCCCAGAACACCGACCACACGCCGGTCACACCCGTCACACTGGTGTCGGGAGTGGCAAACGCTTTCCCTTTGTCCCACTAGTCACTTACGTCCCGCAACCTCATCGTCGGAATTACATCGTTGTAATTGCCTTTGACGCAAGGATTTTCGGCCTGCTTGGGCATTTCGCCGGAGAAATTGCGGCACCGCCGCCCGCTAAGGTGTCCCCCATGGACAAAGTGGTCTCCTCTCCCTCGGCCGCAATCGAGGGTCTCCGCAGCGGCATGTCGGTCGCGGTCGGCGGCTTCGGCCTCTGCGGCATCCCCAGCGTTCTCATCGCCGCCGTGCACGACGCCGGCCTGACCGACCTCGAGGCGGTCTCGAACAACTGCGGCGTCGACGACTGGGGTCTCGGCATCCTCCTCCGGGACCACCGGATCCGCCGGATGGTGTCCTCCTATGTCGGGGAGAACAAGGAGTTCGAGCGTCAGTTCCTCTCGGGTGAGCTCGAGGTCGAGCTCACCCCGCAGGGCACCCTCGCCGAGCGGCTGCGCGCAGGTGGGGCGGGCATACCGGCGTTCTTCACCATCACCGGGTCGGGCACCCAGGTGGCCGAGGGCGGCCTGCCCTGGCGGTATGCGGCGGACGGGTCGGTCGAGATCGCCTCACCTGCCAAGGAGGTCAAGACCTTCGCCATGGGCGGCTCGCGCGCCGCCGCGTTCGCCGAGGATGAGCCCCTGGAGCGGGAGTACGTCCTCGAGGAGGCCATCGTCACCGACTTCGCGCTGGTCCGGGCCTGGAAGGGCGACCGACACGGCAACCTGGTGTTCCGGAAGAGCTCGCGCAACTTCAACCCGTTGTGCGCCATGGCGGGCAAGGTGACCGTCGCAGAAGTCGAGGAGCTCGTCGAACCCGGTGACCTGGACCCGGACTCGGTGCACCTCCCGGGGATCTATGTCCACCGGGTGCTGCCGCTCACCCCCGAGCAGGCGGCCGAGAAGCGGATCGAGAAGCGGACCGTGCGCGTGTTCGACACGAACGAGATCTGAGATGACAGGAGAAGTCCAGTGCCACTGACCCGTGAGCAGATGGCGGCCCGCGCCGCGCAGGAGCTGTCCGACGGCTCGTACGTCAACCTCGGGATCGGCCTGCCGACCCTCGTGCCGAACTATGTCCCCGACGACGTCGAGATCGTGCTGCAGTCCGAGAACGGCATCCTCGGCGTCGGCGCATACCCGATCGAGGACGACGTCGACCCCGACCTGATCAACGCCGGCAAGGAGACCGTCACGGTGCGACGCGGGGCGTCGTACTTCGACTCCGCACTGTCGTTCGGGATGATCCGCGGCGGCAAGGTCGACGCGGCCATCCTCGGGGCCATGCAGGTCTCCGCGGCCGGTGACATCGCCAACTGGATGATCCCCGGCAAGATGGTCAAGGGCATGGGCGGCGCGATGGACCTCGTGCACGGCGCGAAGAAGGTCATCGTCCTCATGGAGCATGTCGCCAAGGACGGGTCCTACAAGATCGTCGACGAGTGCTCACTGCCCCTGACCGGACAACGCGTCGTCCAGCGGATCATCACCGACCTCGCCGTCATCGACGTCGACACCCACAAGCACGGCACTCCGGAGGAGCCGCGGCTGGTCCTCATCGGGCTGGCGCCCGGTGTCACCGCGGACGAGGTCCGCGACAAGACCGAGCCGGAGCTCTTCGACGCGCTGTCCTGACGACGGCGTGTCGCCGCCCGCCGATCAGGCTCGGCGGTCGACCTCTCCGACGACCCCGCCATCGGCCGCCGCAACATCGTCGGTCGCGCCGGAGAGATCCCGAGTCGAGAGCAGGAAGCCCAGCCCCCATGACCAGTGCATGGTCATCAGGACCAGGGGGGTGAGGGCACGAACCTGTGGCGGCTCAGCACGACTGATGTGAAGGCCGGCCAGGACCGTGCCCGCGAGATAGGCGCAGGGGACGGCGAGCGCCTCCGGTCGCCAGGCACCGAGAAGCGCGGCGCCGGCGACGCCGAGCACCATCGACGGGGCCGCGAGGTAGCGCGCGTTGATCGTCCCACGATGACGGCGGGCCACGACCCGCCGCCACCGACCGTAGTCGTAGTACTGCCGCGCGAGTGAACTCACGGTGGAGCGCGGGCGATAGACCACCCGGAGCGCGGGCGTGAAGTAGACCAGACCGCCCGCCTGCCGAATGCGATGGTTCATCTCCCAGTCCTGCGCCCTGGTGTACCGGGTGTCGTATCCCCCGATCCTGCGGATGGTCTCGGTCCGGAACACACCGAGATAGACGGTCTCGGTCGGCCCCGACTCTCCGCCCACGTGGAACCGCGAGTTCCCGACCCCGACTGGGCTCTTCATCGCGACGGCGACGGCGCGTTCGAAGATGGTGACGCCCCGGGCGTCCATCATGCCGCCCACGTTGTCGGCACCCGTCTCGAGCAGCGTGGCGACCGCGGTCGCGATGTAGTCGTCGGCGATCTCGGCATGGCCGTCGACCCTGACGATCACCTCACCCGTGGCCGCGGCCACCGCGCGGTTCAGGGCGTCCGGGGTGCGGCCGCTGGGGTTGGCGACGACGATCACGCGCGGATCCTCTTCGGCGAGAGCCGACGCGATCTCGCTCGTGTCGTCACGAGACGGACCGACGGAGAGGATCACCTCGAGCCGCCCGGGCCACTGCTGTCCGAGCACCCGTCGCACCGCAGCGCGCAGGTGACGACCCTCGTTGAGGACGGGCATGATCACCGAGACGGCGATGTCCGTGGCGTCAGAGCCCACGGTCATCGAATCGGCCGGGCCGTCCTGGGGCGCCTCGCGTTCGGAGTCCACCCCGCCAGTATCTCCCACTCCGCCCCGCTCCACGGGCACGCCCGGTAGCCTCCGACCGCCTGGGGTAGACTCCGCGAGGCGTTGGGCGGGCCGGCCGCAGCGACAAGCCAAGGAGCGATCCGATGTCTGAAGACGTCACTCTCACCGATCTCACGAACGTCTGCCTCTGCTGCCGATGAACCCACCGGACCCGGCAGCGTCCGCGCTCTCCGCCGAGGACGCCCGTGCGCTCGCACGACAGCACGGGCTGACCTCGCTCGCCCAGAGGCCCACGCTGCGGGCCTATCTCGGCCAGCTGTGGTCACGCCGCCAGTTCATCATGACGCTGTCGGCCGCACAGAGCGCCGCGAAGTACGAGGGCAACCGGCTCGGTCAGCTGTGGGCGCTGTTCAACCCGGCGCTGCTCATCGTCAGCTACTTCCTCGTCTTCGGGGTGCTGCTGCGCACGAGCCGAGGTATCGACAACTTCGTCCTGTTCCTCTCCATCGGTGTCGTCCTGTTCGGGGTCGCCGCCACCGTGATCACGAGCGGCGCCAGGGCCATCTCGAGCAACCTCGGGCTCGTCCGAGCCCTGCGCTTCCCCCGGGCGGCACTCCCGATCTCCGCCACCCTCACCGAGCTGATCACCTCGTGGCCGGCCTTCGCGCTCCTGCTGCTCCTCGTCCCGATCACCGGCGAGCCGATCACCTGGCACGCCGCGCTGTTCCCGGCTGCCATCGGGTTGCAGATGCTCCAGCTCACCGGGATGGCACTCATCGCCGCACGCCTCGTCGACGTCTCGCGCGACCTGGCCAATCTCATCCCGACGGTGCTCCGGCTGCTTCGCTACACCTCCGGCGTCTTCTTCAGCATCGCCGTGTTCGCGGCAGCCTTTCCCCCCGTCGTCGAGGCGCTCCTCGCCTACCAGCCGTTCGCCCTGCAGCTCACGCTCGGCCGCCAGGCTCTGATGCAGGAGGTCCCCCTCGACGGGGGGCCGTGGCTGGCATCGGTCGTGTGGACGGTCGTCCTGCTCGTCGGCGGCATGATCGTGTTCTGGCGCGGAGAGGGCTCGTATGGACGCGGCTGAGCCGAAGCCCTCGGTCATCGCCTCGCACGTCGACATCGTGTACCGGGTCTTCGCGGGGCGGCGTCCGGGCGGCGGGTGGAGGGGCCGGTCGACGCGTGGTGTCCGGCAGGTCCATGCCGTCAAGGACGTCTCGTTCGTCGCCAACCACGGGGAGTCGATCGGCGTCGTGGGGCGCAACGGGTCCGGCAAGTCCACGCTGCTGCGTGCGGTCGCCGGGCTCGTGCCACCGACCAAGGGGGATGTCTGGGCCGATGGGACCCCGTCGCTGCTTGGTGTCAACGCGGTGCTCGTCAAGCAGGTCTCCGGAGCGCGCAACATCTACATCGGCGCCCAGGCGCTAGGCCTGAGCAAGGCGGAGGTCGACGCGGTCTTCGACGAGATCGTCGACTTCTCCGGCATCGGCGACGCGATCCACCTGCCCATGTCCACCTACTCCTCGGGCATGGCGGCCCGCCTCCGGTTCGCGATCTCGACGGCCGTCGTTCCGCCCGTCCTCGTCATCGACGAGGCACTCGCGACCGGCGATGCGCACTTCCGGGCCCGCAGTGAGCAGCGGATCAAGAAGCTCCGCGAGCAGGCCGGCACAGTCTTCCTCGTCTCGCACTCCGCCGACACCATCCGCTCGATGTGCGACCGGGCCCTGTGGCTCGACCAGGGCGAGCTCGTCATGGACGGCCCGGTGGACGCCGTCGTCGACGCCTACTCCGCGGTGACGAAGAAGTCGCTGGGAACGACGAAGCGCCCGGAGGAGCCCGACGTGCCGGGTGTGCAGCGCTGGTACGGCTCCAACAGGTACGAGACGTCGGCGCTGGCATCCCGCAGCGGGACCCCCGGACCGCACGACACCGTCGTCCTGGCATCGGGTCTCGATCCGACCCTCGCCATGTCGGCCGTGCCTGCCGCGGCGACGGTCGACGCTCCGGTGCTGCTCACCGCCCCCGACCGCCTGCTGTCGGTCACCAGGGCGGAGCTGGCCCGCCTCGAGGTCGACCGGGTCATCCTGCTCGGTGGGGCCGAGATCCTCGGAGATGAGGTCGCGGCCGAACTCTCGGGAGCGGGCCTGACGGTCGACCGGGTGACCGGGACGACCGCCGTGGAGACCAGCCTCGCGCTGCTCTCGGAGGTGACCGCCGAGGATGCCGTCGACACGGTCTTCCTCGTCGCGCACGGCGAGACCGAGAACGTCCTCGCCGCGAGCATCACCGCCCTCGCAGGGCTCGGGAGGGTCCTGCTCGTCGACTCCGACGGGCTCACGCCCACACATCTCGAGACGCTCGCGCGCCTGCGCCCGCGGAAGATCGTCGTCGTGGCCGAGGAGGGCGTGGTCGGTGACCACGACATCGCGGAGCTGAGGCGGCATGCCGAGGAGGGCGCCGAGCGGCATCTGTCTCCGACTCCGGTGCTCGCGGCGAACGAGGCCTCCCTCGGATACCGGCCCGAGGATGTCGAGGTGGCCTATCTGGCCTCTGCCTCTCCCTCGTCCGTGTGCGATGTGGTGACGGGCGCGGCTGTCGCCGGTCTCGTCGACGCTCCGATGCTGCTCGTCGAGCGCGACTCGGTGCCGGCCGCGACGCAGCAGGAGCTCGAGCGCCTGGCGCCGAGCCGCCTCGTGGTCATCGGAGGACCGCTGTCGGTCTCGTCCGCCGTGCGCCAAGCGCTCGGCGACCACCGTCGGTCCGAGACACCCGATTCCGAGCTGGACGTCGACCTCTGAGGATCACTCGTCGAGGCGGGACGCGTCGACCTGGGTCACACGTGCACCAGCGCTGCCCGCAGGCGCGCGGCGAGGACGGCGGTGGGGCCGGAGCCCGCCAACAGGCCGGCCCGCGCGTGGGTGGCCTTGCTCCACGCTTCCCAGGTGGAGGGCTCACGGAGCACTGGGCGCAGCACGGCGGGCAGAGCCAGGTCGTCCTCGAGGCCCACCGCGAGATCCCCGAGGAGCGACCGGACGGCGAGCGAGCCCCCGTGGTCGACGACCGGGACTCCCGCGCGCAGTGCGGACTCGACGACGATACGCGCGCGGGGGTCGTCACCGACGACCACCGCCTGACGCCGGCGCACCTCCGCGTCCACGGTCTCGAGACCCGGGTCATCGCCGAGCGTCTCGTCAGCCGACGTCACCGCGACGTCCGATGCGCCGTGCAGGGCGACCTCTGATCGCCGTCCGACCGTGAGGACCCCCGTGAGCCCATCGCGGAGCACGCGTGGGCCCGGAGGCCGGCCGAGGGTGGCCGGCTCGGTCACGATCCGCGCGACCGGGGCGTCGACCGTGACGTTCTCCGGCACCAGCACGGTGGTTCGCTGCAGCAGGTCGCGCCACGTCGTGCGGTCGGCGAGCGCCGCGACACCGGCGGCGTCCACTCTGAGCAGGAGCCGGGACCCACGCTCGACGCCCGCGACGAGTTCTCCCGCCACCGGCCACTCCGAGGGCGGAACGCCGACGAGGTCGACGATAGCGGGACCTCCGGGAGCGTCGACGAGCGCGGGGACGGCGAACACCCGCCACCCGACGGCCCGCAGCCGGTCGGCCAGCGCGGAGTCGGTGGCGACGACGGTGATCTCCGGGGGGGCGTTCGTGGTGACGGGCTCGGCGGGGAAGGTCTGCCACCTCGGCCACGCCCCGACCAGTGTCGTCACGGTCCTCCCGACGTCCAGCCCGGAGCCGGCCCGCTGCGTCGACTCCCGTGAGATCGACCGCGCCCCCCGCACCATGGGCGAGGCCCAGCCACGCTCGTGGCTGAGGACCACCATCGGCACCCGTTGGCGCTGCGCCGCGAAGGCCAGCCACACGTCTCCCATGTTGGGCAGGAGGAAATCCTCCAGCGCGATGTCGATCGTGCTCGTGTGGAAGCCGGCTATTCCGGTGCCGAGCATGTGCACCGGCACGTCCGTGCGCACCTCCCGGTTGAAGGCGACGACCTCACGCGACCCCTTGACGTCGTAGAAGTCGGTGTAGGCCTCGGTGATCAGCGACCCGTGCCACCCGACGACGGCTCGCCGGCCATACCGCTCGATCCCGTCGACGATCGCCCGGACATAGAAGGGCGGATACGTGATGTCGTCGTCGCAGAGGAGGTAGTAGCCCTCGAATCCGTCCATGAAGACGAACTTGGCCCGGTCCCCCAGGTCCGGTCCCGTGACGAAGCGCACCCGATCCTCGCCCCGCAGGCCGGGTGGGACCTCACTCATGCCGTTGAGGTAGACGAAGACCTCGTCCGCCTGCGGCACCAGACGGGTCAGGACCTCGGCGAGCCCGTCCTCGCGGCCGACCATCGACGCGATGCCGATCCGCACGCGGTCGTCGCGCGCTCGAGAGGCCACCAAGGGGCGGACCGCGCCGGAGGGGAGGTCGGGGACCCTCACCTCTGCCGGAAAGTCTCTCATCGGTCGCCCGGGCGGTCGGTGCCGATCTCCGCGTCCACGGCGAGGAGTGCGGCGACCCGCGCGATGTCCTCGGTGGCCACGACGTTGCGCTCCTGCATGGCGGCGATGACGATTCCCCTCTGCTCGATCGCGGCCAGCTGCGCGCGATGCTCGTCGTGCTGCTCGCGCAGCTCACGCAGGCTCGTGCCCAGGTCGCCCATACCCTTCTGGAGCTCGCCCACACCGACCTGCAGGTCACGAAGCGTGGCCTCGAGCCTGCGACGGCCGGCTCGCACCTCATGACGATGGGCGCGGATCTCCCACACCACGGCCGCGGCAAGGGCGATGCCGAGACCTCCGAGCAGGAGCGCGGTGGTCGCCACAGCGGCCGCGCCACCGAGGAGAGAGTCGACGAGAACCACCGCGACGGCACCCACCGCGAGCGCCCCGAGAGCGAAGAGGACGCCCACCGTGGACAATCGGAACTGGCGGGTCGCCGGTCCCGCTGGGACCCTGTCGCGTGGCTGGTCGTCCTTCACCGCATCCTGTCCTTCACTCGTGCGACCGGGCCTCCCGGTCGGGGGCACCATCATGGCGTATCCGCTGTCCTGCCCAGCGCCGTCGACGAGGCGCACATGTGGAACCCCGAGCAACCCGGCCCGGGCGGCAAGCACAGGGTCGCGCGTCACGAGGGTCTCGACCGGGTGCCGCAGGAGTGCGACCTCGGGCGCCACGTCAGCGGTGATGAGCGTGACCTCGCGGAGCAGCTCCCCTGCCGGGACCTCGTCGAACCACCCGTGCGGCAAGGACGGGAGATCTCTGACGAGCACCTGGACCGGGTGCCCGTCCCGGGCCGCGACCGTCAGCAACGCCTCCAGCTCCGCGACGTCGCGGTCGACGAGCGTCGAGCCGTTCGGCACCCAGACCGCAGCCCCCGACGAAACCTGGCGTGATCGCAGTGGGGCGAGGAGAGCCGCGACATCGGCGTCGGAGGCCGGCGCAGCAGCGCCGGGGCCGACGGCGAGCCGGGTCACTCGAACGCCCCTGGATGCTCGCGCCAGGATCTTCCACGCCGGGTGGTCATCGGCGACGATCAGCTCCTCGAGGGTGTCCTCGAGCTCGACGAGCAGCCGGCCCACACCGTCGACGAGCAGGTCCGACGCGCGCCAGCCCTGCGGCACCTGCGGCCAGATCAGGGTGTTCAGCGACTCGACGCGACGTACGCCGGCCAGGAGCGCGGCCATCTCGGGCACGGTGCGCGGGTCGGGTCTGACCTCCGAGCCGTGATCCATGTCCCCGACGAGCACCACGATGTCGGCGGCGGAGACACCTCGCTCACGGAGCGCGGCGAGTGCGGTCGCCGCGGACACCACGTCCCCGACGCCCACGAGGACGGTCATCGCAGCTCCCCGTAGTCGGGCAGTTCCACGCCCAGAGCCCGAAGAGCCGCGGTCCGCACGGTCGCCATCCGGGCGAGCACCCACCGAACCTCGCTGTCGGGGAGCTCCTCCAGCAGGGTCTCCAGGTCACCGGCGAGCGTCCGACGCGCGTCCTCGTCATCCGGAGCCGCTGCGAGAGCGTCACGCGCCACCCGATGGCAGATCGCGTGGACCGCGTGACGCAGAGCAGGACCGCTGGCGCGCTCTCGAACCAGCTCGACGATCGCCCGTGATGCCGGGAGCAGCGACTGCGCCGCGGAGGCCTCCGAGCCCGTGGTTCTCGGCGAGCGGTAGTAGGCGGGAGCGCTGACGACGCCGTACCTCGTATCCGTGAGGTGCAGGGCCCACACCCATGGCCAGGCCGCTTCCGATCCGACGGCCTCGTCGAAGGTCGATGCGCCTCCAAGGCGGTGCAGGTCGTACGCGCCGGCCCACACCGCGACGTAGTCCACCATCGCCTCGCGGGTCCCGTCGCCCACGCCGGACCTCGACGCAAACGGCACGCCGTGTCGACGCTCCGGGGTCCGGACCACCTGCCGCCGGCTCCCGCGCACCTGGACGTGGTCGGTGCGCACGAATGCGACGTCGAGCTCCTCGAGAGCGCCCAGAAGCGCGATCATCCGGCCGGGCGCACAGTAGTCCGGGGCGTCGAGAAACGTGACGAACCGGGTATGCACCCCATCGAGGCCGACGTTGCGCGCGGCGATGGGACCACAGCGCCGGTCCAGGTGGAGGACGGCAGCGCCGTCGGTCGTCTCCGCCCACGCCTCGGCGAGGTCGCCGGTCCGGTCGGCCGAACCGTCGTCGACGATGAGCCACCCGATGCGTTCGTCGCGATTGTGGTCCAGGCTCGCAGCGACGGATGCCCAGTGCGGCTCGACGTCGCAGGCCCATAGGACCACCGTCATGGCACGCTGCAAGGGCTCAGCCTCCTCCGGGCTGGGAGCCTATCACCGCCGATGGCGGCGTCGGCTTCGTCAGCTGGGGCTCACGGGCGGGAGGTAACGGGAGAGCAGCCGTCGTTGGTCAGCGCTCAGTCGCGCCTCGAGATGCTCCGTCCCCGGCGCGCGGACCCGGTGCACCGGAGTCCCATGCAGCGCAGCGAGATTGAGCAGCGCCGTGCTCGACGCACCGATCACGAGGCCCGCGCCGACCACCTCCGGGTCGAGCTCCGCGGGACCCACCTCGACCATGGTCGCGAAGTCGCGGTACCGCTCGGGGGGCTCAGCGGGGTGGGGCCGGACGACGAGCCGGCGGCCGAGGTCGGCCTGCTCGGTCGCCAGTCGCATGACGTGCGCGAGGTACCGGTCTTCGGAGGAGAGCCCGAGATCGACCCACGGCTGGCTGAGGAACACGGCACGTCGAGGGTCGGCCGCAGTCGGGTCGAGCGGCCCGAGCGCACGACGGAACTCCTCGCCGACCGGTTCGAACACCGCCCAGTCCCGGTCCTTGAGGTAGAGCGGCCAGCGGGTCCCGGTCAGGGTGCGGGCGCCGAGGTCGACCGCCGCCGCCCGCACTGCCGAACGCACGGCGTGCCCACCCTGACGGCGGTATGCCGCGTACCGGGTTCGCCGATCCCCGTAGCTGCCGAGCCCCTCGTCGACGACGACCACATCGATCCGTCGGAACAGCTGCGCGCGACGCATGGCGGCCAGAGGGCGCAGACCGGGAGCCCCGACAGCGATGTAGGTGAGGGGACCCCGCGGGGGCAGCTCGTCCGCACTCGAGCACATCTCGAGCCGCACCCCCTCCGGGAGGTGGGTGAGGACCTCGTCCGACGTCACCTTCGCGCCCAGGAAGTCCGGGCCGCTGAGGTAGTGCACGCTCACCCGGTCGGTGAGGGTGCGGAGGAACGACGCGGCATAGACGAGATGCGTCCGCCCACGCACTCCGCTCAGCACGACCTCGCGGGTCACCGTTACACGACCGGCGGTCGACCGGCGCGGGTCAGCCGGAGCACTGTCCGCCAGGACATCGGATGTCGTCCGCCGGGGTCGGAGCGCACTCCCTCCACGAAGCCGTCACGCCAGGTCCGCAGAGCGTCGGCGTCGCGGACTCGCACGACGGTGACGAGGACCCAGCTCGACAGGTAGACGGGCACGAGGGGCCACGGAAGGTTGCGCCGCGCGACCCACACCCGGTTGCGGGCGTTGGTGCGGTAGAAGATCGCATGACGTGCCGGTGCGGTGGACGGGTGATGGACGACGATCTCGGGGGCGTAGTAGATCGTCCAGCCGGCGTCGATGAGCCGCCAGGCCAGGTCGATGCCCTCGTGACCGAAGAAGAACTGTCCGGGCCAGCCGCCGACCTCGTCGAAGGCCGTGCGTCGGATCATCACGACCGCCTCCCAGAACCAGGTCGCCTCACCGGCCTTCCCGCCGTCGCCGACCTGGAACCGCGGCACCCACCGGCGCGGCGGGGCCTTCCCGGTGGGGTCCAGCCCGCGTGGCTGGGCGACGGCGCGGCGCGGATCGGCCAGCACGACATCGGCGAGCGCGCGGAGCGTTCCCGGGTCGGGGAGGCTGGCGTCGTCGTCGTAGAAGTAGAGCAGCTCACCGCGGGCCTCGCGCGCGCCGACGTTGCGACCCTCCGGGATGCCGACGTTCTCCGGCAGGTGGACCGAACGCACCCACTCCGGGAGGCCGGTCGGCGACCACCCGTTGCCGACGACGACGACGTCGAGGTCGACGCCCTCCTGGGACCGAAGGGTCCGCAGCGCCTCGGCCAGCTCCGCCGGCCGGTCCCCCATGTGCAACATCACGACCCCCACGGTGGGGACCGGGGACGACTGGGGAGCGGACACCAGGTCAGGGTACCGGGCCTTGACCGCGCCCCGAGGCCGCCACCGAACAAGGCGCAGAGGCTAGCGCAGCTCCTTCTCGAGCGCGGCCAGCTGCGCTTCCCGCAGCGTGGCCCATGCGCCCTCGCTCGACAGCTGGGCGAGTCGTTCGGCCACGGTCGAGAGGGACAGCTCTTCGACGGACCCGTCGTCGGCGGTGAGGTAGTCGCGGGAGTACCCACCCCGGACGACGACGCCCGGAATGCCGCGCACGACTCCCTCGAGGAGGGCCGACGACGAGACCGACACGGACATGAACAGCGGATTGTCCAGGGCGATGCGATTGGGATGGGCCAGCACGCGGGACCAGCCCGCGGTGCGACCCACCACGGTGTCCAGCCACTGCTCGTGCTCGCCGGTCAGTCCGCGCGGCTTGAAGTACACCCGGATCAGTCCCTCGTCGACGAGGGGGGCCATCGCGGTGAAGAGGTCACGGTAGGTCTGCTCGTGGGCGGCGATGTCGAGGATCGGCAGGTTGCGCAGCTTGGGTCGACCCCCGATGACGACGACCGAGAGGGGCTCCCCCGGCTGCCAGGGGACGATGGAATCGGGTCGCCGCAACATCAGGTGCGGCGCCTGTCCGACGGTTGCGTCGGGCAGGCGCTCGCGCCATCGCGCTGCGCCGGAGCGGGTCACCGCCCGCACGGAGTCGATCATCGTCGGGTCGTGGAACCGGACGTGGACCGGGTTGGTGGAGTGCGGCCAGACGTGCACCGTTCCCCCGCGACGCTTGACCCGAGAGGCCAACAGCGTCGGTTCCGCATACACGTAGTCGCCTATGTGGATCTCGTCGACCCCGTGCTCTGAGAGGAAGTCGTCGGCCTTGCCGAGGTACTCGCGGAAGTAGGGCAGCAGGGCCCTAGCGAGCAGGTCGAACCAGTCACCCTGCGGGAGTCGAGCGTGCAACAGCCGGACCTCGGCCATCGCCGTGGCCTTGAGCAACGAGTCGTCCGGCTGCACGTCGATGGCCGTCAGCGTGCCCGACGATCGCACCCACCACCGACGTGGGTGCAGGTCGATGGCGAAGTCCGGGAGGACGTCGGCGTGCGGGTGCAGCTCGGCGTGCACCGGGAAGTCGAATCCCTGCCGCACCGACCGGTCGTACGCCAGTCCCTTGATCACCGAGCCGGAGTTGACCACGATGGCCGGCGCGATCATCTCGAGGACCCCGGAGACCGAGCGGAGGCCGGCGGGGACGAGCACCCGAGCGGTCCGCGGTGCCTCCTCGAGCGTCCGGAACTGCGGTCGCAGTCCTCCGGCCTGGGGAGTGAAGACGAGGGTCGCGGTCAGGTCCCCGGTCAGGCGGGACCGGCGCCGCGGGCGGCGCTGGGTCGGGAACCGGACCAGGAAGACGTTGCAGCCGAGGCGCCGCAGGGCCGCGTAGAGGTAGACCTGCTGGAAGCGGCTCGACGCATAGCTGCTGAGGTAGGAGATCTTCATGCTGGGCAGCTCGACGAAGACCGGCCCCCCATCTCCGGTGGCGACGATCTCCTCCGCGATCCGGTCCGCCGGCAGCTTCAGACACAGCTCGTTCTTGACGAAGTGGAAGACGGCTCTGGCCAAGGTCTCGTCGGAGATCCCGAGGCCCTCGGCGCGGGTGCGGGCGAACTCCAGCGCTGTCTCCCAGGCCTGCTCGGAGAGCAGGTCGGTGTCGGCGAAGCCTTCGGGCCAACGGTCCCGGTCCGCCAGCCGCAGTGCCTCCTCGGCGATCCGGCGCTCGTCCCAGTAGTCGGCCGAACGGATGACGAAGTCCGCGCCGCTGAGATGGGCCACGTCGAGGATCCTCACGTGATCGGCATCCGGAACCTCGTGGCCGAGGTCGGCGACCACATCCGTGGCGGACTCCATCTCGGACGCGACATCCCGGCCGGTCCGGGTGGCGCCGGCCTCGGTGAACCGTTCGCGGAGCTCGCCGACCGTGCCGAGGTCGCCGATCCTCGCGAGCGCGTCGACGACGCACAGGGCCATCTCCCGGTCGTTCGGGTGATCGCGGAGCGCGAGCCGGCTCAGCTCACCGAGCTCTGCGGTCATGTCGGCGTTGACGAGGGTGGACAGCAGCCGCGCATACGTCTCCGGCTTCGGCGACTGACCGGCCTGGGCCCACCAGCGGTCCCAATCCGAGACGATGTGGGACCACGAGACCTCATACCAGTCGAGATCGTTCCCCCTCACCGGAAAGGCGGGTGCCCGGCGGACCGTGACGCCGCGGCGACGCTTGTCGTTCGACATCGCGAAACGCTGCCAGTTGACGAGCGCCCGCGGATAGTCCCGTTCGTGCATCGCCCACTCGGCGAGCAGGCGAGCGATCGCGTCGCTCCAGGGCATCCTCCGACCCGCCTGCTCGAGAACGGCCCGAGCGGTCGCCTGGTCGCCGAGGTGGGCATGGCTGACGCTCAGCCGCAGGTAGATCCGCGGTGAGAACCGCAGTCGCGGATCCCTGTCGAGGCCCGCGACCAGGTCCACGACGTCCTGCCACCGACCCTCGACGAAGGCCCGGTCCACCTCGGCCCGCTGACTCAGCAGACTCCTGTTGACCGTCCGGTAGGCGAAGGACGCCACCCTCCGGAGCCTGGGGTCGCGCAGGACGACCTTGCGGACGGCGACGAGGGCATCCCCCCTGGGCAAACCTCAGGCCTCCGGTTCGGCGTCGATCAAGTCCCAGGAGACAGGGGTTCCGCGGGAGACGTCGGTCCGGGTCCGTGACCCGAGGACGCGCTCGTAGTACTTGGGCGAGAGGCCCTTGCCCGGCCGGATCCGACGGACCTGCGAAGCGGTCAGGGTCGTCCCCGCGGGGACGTCCTCGACGAAGTAGAGCGAGCGTCGACGCAGCAGCGCGCCGGCCTCACCCGCCACGGGACCGTAGTGCACCTCCCCCAAAGCCTGATGGGCCCGCTCGGACTCCGTCACGAGCGCCGCCAGCTCGTGCGGCTCGAGCGAGAAGGCCGCGTCGACACCCCCACCCGCTCGGGAGAGGGTGACGTGCTTCTCGACGATGACCGCTCCCATCGCGATCGCAGCGAGGGGCACCCCGATGCCCATCGTGTGATCGGACAGCCCGACCTCGCACCCGAAGCGCTCCCGCATGTCCGGGATCGTGCGCACGTGGGACTGGGTCGGATCGGCAGGGTAGCTCGCTGTGCACTTCAGGATCGCCAGCTGCGTGCACCCCGCCGACCGGGCCGCGTCGACCGCCGCCGCGACCTCGTCCTCGGTGGCCAGGCCGGTCGAGATGATCAGGGGCAGGCCGGTGGCCGCTGAGTAGCGAATGAGCGGCAGGTCGACGTTCTCGAGAGAGGCGATCTTCAGGGCGGGCACGCCGAGGTCGACGAGGAAGTCGACGGCCTCCTCGCTGAACGGAGAGCTGAAACACGCCAACCCTCGCTCCGCGGCCCGCGCGAAGATCGGTGCATGCCAGTCCCAGGGCGTGTGGGCCTCCTCGTAGAGGTCGTGCAGACGTCGTCCGACCCAGAGCGAGTCGGGGTTGCTGATGACGAAGTCCGGGTGATCGATGTCGAGTGTCATCGAGTCGGCCGTGAACGTCTGCAGCTTGACGGCGTCGGCCCCGGCCTCGGCGGCGGCATCCACGATCTGGAGGGCGGTCTCGAGTGAGCCGTCGTGGTTGCCGGACATCTCGGCGATGATGTAGGGCCTCTCGGCCAGTCCGATGGGTCGGTTCGCGATCCTCATCGCGACTCCTCCTTCTGTTGCATGGCCTCGGTGATGATATCGGGCATCGACCACTTCGGCTCCCACGGCAGCACCTCGCGACGGTGGGTGGGATCCAGTGCATAGACGCTCAGGTCGTCATGGTCGACCGGCACGTGCCGGACCGCCTCCGGGCCCAGACCTGCGGATTCGGCCACCTGCCCGGCGATCTCGGCGACCGTCATCGGACCGACCCCTCCCACGTTCACCGGCGTCCACGGCCCACGGTGCTGAAGGGCGCTGATCACGGCCTCGACGACGTCGTCGACATGGACCACCTCGCGCACCGCCGCGCCGCTGCCGCGGACCGTCAGGCGTCCCGTCTCCCGCGCCTGTCGGATGAAGGTGTTGATCACTCCGAGTCCCGGATGGTCACCACCGGTGACCTGGGCGACCCGCAGGCTCAGAGCCGACGTCCCGGTCCCGGCCGTCCGAAAGCGGACGACGTCCTCGGCCCAGAGCTTGCTCAGCCCGTATGCGGTGTCGGGCCGCGCGTCCCGGTCCTCGACCGCCGGGGTCGTCAGGTCGGACGGGTAGACGAGACGGCTGGAGGCATGGACGACGACCTCCACGTGGTCCTCGACCGCGGCAGCGAGCGCCCGGTCGGTCAGCACCACGTTGGGCTCGAGGTAGGCCTCAACGGGGGCCGCGACATCGTCCACGAGGCGACCGGCCAGATGAACCAGTGCCTGCGTCCCGACCATGAGCTCGGCGAGCGTGCCCTCCCGGCCGTCGAGCAGGTCACGGAACCGCCCGGTCTCACCGGCCCGGGAGAGCGCTACGACGGACGTGCCCTCGCCCTGGAGGCGGGCCACGACCCGACGTCCGATGTATCCCGAGGCTCCGGTGACCGCGACCGCCACGTCAGAACCCGCGGTAGATCTCGTACCCGAAGCGGGCGACGACGTCGTTGGTGCGGCGTGGGCGCTCACCGCGGGGCACCTGCAGATCGACGAAGAGGGCGTCCGGTGTCGCCGTCGCCGCGAGGTACTCGTCGGTGGCGAGCACATCGGGTGAGTCGAGGAAGAACCGCAGGGTCATGGGCTCCGCCGCGGGCTCTTCCGGAATGTCGGGCCATGGGTCCCCGAGCAGCCGGCCCAGGACCGCGTCGAGGAAGTCGAAGCCGGTCGTCATCTTGATGAGCCGCCACATGTGGCAGCCGTCGAGGCGCGAGGCGATCTCGATGATCCGGGGACCGTCGCTGGTGACGATCGTCTGGAAGTAGAGCGGGCCGTCGGTGACACCGAGGGCAGCCACACACTGCGCCACGAGCTCGCGCAGGCTGTCGTGGGCGCCCTGGGTGGCCGGCGCGAGCGGAATCGCATGCGACTCGGCGACCCCCACCATGGGGCCGTCCCACACGTAGCGGTCCGACGGCAGGAAGAACCGGACCTCGCCGTCGTCGACGAAGACGTGGATGGACACCTCCGGACCCTGGAGCACCTCCTCGACGATGACCTCGCCGCTGCGGGTCGCACTGCGCGCCTCGGCGAGGGCCGCCTGCAGCTGCGCACGATCCGAGACGACGGAGATCCCTCGTTGTCCCTGTGAGTCCACGGGCTTGACGAACGCGGGGAACACCGCCCAGTCGTTCGCGTCGTCCGCGGGACCGACCCTCAGGTGGGCCACCGGGCTCAGACTGGCGGCATCGAGGCGTTCACGGGTCAGCGTCTTGCTGCGGAGCACCTCGGTCAGTTCACTGGAGTGGAAGTGCGGCAGACCCAGGGCTTCGCTGACACCGACCACGGTCGGCATCGCGATGTCGGAGCCGACCGAGTAGACCAGCTGCGCATCGATGCTCTCCGCCAGGTCTCGCACGGCGGAGACGTCGGTGATGTCCACCTCCCAGAAGCGGTCGGCGGCGGTCACGCCCGGGCCGACCCGCTGGTGTCCGCAGGCGTGCACCTCGAGCCCGCGCTGCTTGAGCGCATCGATGGCATCCACCTGTCCGGGAAGGGTCCCCAGGATCAATGCTCGCGTCATGTGCACCACCCTCTCAGTTCGCCCGCGTCATGAGACGTAGGAATCCAGCACCCTGCCCGAACCACCCGGGCCGCCGACGACACCGACCGGGACACCGGCCAGCTCGACGATCTGCACAGCACCGCTCGCCTGCGTGCCGAACCACTCATCGCGTCGACGCCACGCCGTGACGCCCTCATCGTCGCCTATCCCGGCGCCACCGGCCGTGACGAAGGCGGCGGCGTCCTGTGGAAGGGCATCGCGCATGGACAGCTCGCCGGAGTGCGGGGGGACGACGGCGAAGCCGACCCGGACAGCACCGTAGCCGTCCACCAGGGCGGGGATGTCCATGGGGCCGTCGTCGAGGTAGTCGCGGAGGGCGGAGCGGTAGATGTCCACGGTCGCATCGGCGGCCGTCCCGATCCATCGGGTGAGACCGGCCTCGTGCAAGGCCCGGGTCACTCCCGACTGGCCCTCGCCCACCGTCGTCACGAGCGCCGGAACGCCGAGACGGAGTCGCTCCCAGGTCGCGGTGCCACTCGCGCCCAGGGCCAGGTCGGCTCGCGCGTACAGCGGCGCGAGGCTCGGCAGCTCGACGTGCAGCCGGGCCCCCCGCCGCGCGGTCGCCGCGACCAGATCCTCCGTGACCGCGGCCGCCGAGCCCACCACGACGTCGACCTCCGCGCCCTGCATGACATCGAGGGCGTCCACGGCCCTCGCCGACTGGCCCCCTGCGTCCGTGCCGCCGTACGACACCACCACCCGCCGGGGCGGGTGCACGACGGGACCGTGCTCCCGGCCGCACAGATAGTCGGACTGGAGCAGCGCATACCGTGGGCCGAGGAGCAGGTCGGTCGAAGGGTCGACGAGCTCCCGGTAGCGCTGTGAGGTGTGCGAGCCGTACCAGTTGTGGTCGACGAGGACATCCGCCCGATGGGCGCGGTTGGCCAGGTCGTCGATGACGACGAGTCGTCCGCCGCGCTCGGCCGCGACGGACTCCCACGCCGCGTCGAGCCGGTAGTGGTCGACCACCACGGCGTCCCAGCCCCGTCCCACCAGGTCGAACACGAGGCGGACGTCGGCCTCCTGCCGCTCGGCGGGCCAGACGCGGCCGATGGCGTTCTCGCCGGCATCGCCGGCGGGGAGGGCCACCTGGTGGGCACCGGCAGCCGTGATCATCGCCTCGACGTGCCCTCCCTGTGCCCGGGTCGCCACCGTGACGTGCACCCCGCGGCTCGTCAGCGTGCGCACGACCGCGAGCGACCGGACCAGGTGACCGTGACCGATCCCCATCCCCGCATCGACACGCACCAGAACACGGGGCTCAGCCATCGACATCCGCCCGGAACAGCCGTTCGGCTCGCACCCAGTCCTCAGGAGTGTCGATGTCGACTGCTCGCCAGGACTCCATGACGTAGGCCCTCGTGCGGGCCGTGGCGACAGGGGTATCGGTTCTCCAGGCGCGGACCGTGCCCCAGTACATCTGGCCGAGATCGTGGTAGGCCGGCACGAGGTCCTGGGACCGCACGGAGAGGTAGGACGCATCGTCGACCTCGACGAGACCGTCCGGTCGAACGCGCAGAGCGCGCTCGATCGGCGCCGGGAACTCCGCCACGGTCATGACGAAGTCGACCGTGGCGGGCTCGAGCAGGCGCTCCGCCTCGACGACGTCCCGTGGCTTGACCATGACCGCCGTGGCGTAGCACACCCCCAGACGGACATCGGCGTCCAGCCCGAGCTCGGCGATCGCGTGCTGGATCACCGGGCGGGCACCCGTGTACGCGTCGGCGAGCTCGGCCGGGCGCACGAACGGGACGTTCGCCCCGGCCGCTCGCGCAGTGTCCGCGATCTCCGCATCGTCGGTCGAGACGACGACCTCGTCCACCACACCACTGGCCACCACGGTGTCGATCACGCGGCTGATGGCCGGTCGGCCCAGGAACTCCCGGACGTTCTTGCGGGGAACTCGGGTGCTGCCACCCCGCGCGGGAATCAGGACGACGCGATTCCCCACCTGTCAGCCTCGGAGGGCGGCACTCAGGGTCGCGACCACGTGGTCCTGCTGGGCTTCGGTGAGCCCGGGCCACATCGGCAGGGAGAGCAGGCCGGAGTAGACCGCCTCGGCCTGCGGGCACAGGCCCTCGGGATAGCCGAGGTCGCGGTAGTACGAGTTGAGGTAGACCGGGCGGTAGTGCACGTTGACGCCGATCCCCGCGTCCCGCATCCGGGCGAAGACCCGCGCCCGAGCCTTGCTCGCGTCGGGTGTGGTGATACGCACGGGGTACAGGTGCCAGGCACTCACGCGCCCGTCGGGGACGACCTGGGTCTGGACCTCGGGCATGCCGGCGAAGGCCTCGTCGTAGCGCTTGGCGATCTGGCGGCGCCGGTCGAGCCACTCCGGCTGCTTGTGCAGCTGGCTCAACCCAAGGGCACAGGCGGTGTCTGGCAGCCGGTAGTTGTAGCCGAGCTCGCGCTGGTCGTACTCCCAGGTCCCCTCCGACTCACGCGCCCGGAAGTCGTTGGCGATGCCGTGGCCGCGCAGGCTCTTGAGGCGCGCGGCTCGCTCGGCCGTCGTGGTCGTCACCATGCCGCCCTCGGCGGTGGTGAGGTGCTTCACCGGATGGAACGAGAAGCACGTGAAGTCCGCGATCGAGCCCACGGGACGCGCGTCGATGGTGGCGCCGGGGGCGTGTGCCGCGTCCTCGATGAGGACCAGGCCGTGGGTGTCGGCGAGCTCGCGAAGCGCCGGCCAGTCACACGGGGCCCCCGCGTAGTCGACCCCGACGATCGCCCTGGTGCGGTCGGTGATCAGCCCACGGACCGCATCGACGTCGATGAGCCACGTGTCGGGGTCGACGTCGGCGAACACGACCGTCGCGCCGACGTAGCGCGCGGCGTTGGCACTGGCCACGAAGGTCAGAGCGGGGACGATCACCTCGTCCCCCGGGCCGAGGTCGGCCGCCAGCGCCGACAGGTGCAGCGCCGCGGTGCCCGAGGACACCGCGACGGCGTGCGGCGCCTCGACGAAGGCGGCGAACTCCTCCTCGAAGGTCACGACCGTCGGCCCGGTGGTGAGCCAGTCGCCCCGGAGGACGCCGATGACGGCCGCGACGTCGTCGTCCTCGATGATCTGACGCCCGTAGGGGATGAACTCACCGCTCACGGCAGCACCGTCTCGATGAGGGTGCGCAGCTCGTCCACGGTGAGGAAGTGCTCGTTGGTGCCGCTGTTGTACTCGAAGCCGTACTCGAGCAGGCGCCCGGGATTCGGCGCGCTGTTGGCGATGAAGTCGTCGATGTCCCAGTTGGAGTAGGACGGGAGGATGACGTAGTAGTCGTCGAACTCGACAGTGGACATCGCATCCGTCGAGGTGATCATCTCCTCGTGCAGCTTCTCACCGGGCCGGATGCCCACGATGCGCTGCTCCAGCTCGGGGGCGATCGCGGTCGCGACGTCGACGACGTGGTAGCTCGGGATCTTCGGCACGAAGAGCTCGCCTCCCCACATCCGCGCGAGCGAGGCGAGGACGAAGTCGACGCCCTCCTGCAGCGTGATGGTGAAGCGGGTCATCCGCTCGTCTGTGATCGGCAGGAAGCCGTTCTGCTGCTGGGCGCGGAAGAACGGAACGACCGAGCCGCGCGATCCGAGCACGTTGCCGTAGCGCACGACGGAGAAGGATATGTCCCGGCTGCCCTTGTGGTTGTTCGCGGCGACGAAGATCTTGTCCGACGCGAGCTTGGTCGCACCGTAGAGGTTGATCGGCGCCGCCGCCTTGTCGGTGCTGAGGGCGACCACGCGCTTGACACCGGCGTCGATGGACGCGTTGACGACGTTCTCGGCACCGTGGACGTTGGTCTTGACGGCCTCGAAGGGGTTGTACTCGGCCATCGGCACCTGCTTGAGCGCGGCCGCGTGAATGACGACGTCGATGCCGTCCATCGCCTTGCGGAGCCGCTTCTCGTCCCGGACGTCGCCGAGGAAGTAGCGCATGGTCGACGCATGGTCCTTGAACGGCTCGGCGTTCTGCATCTCGAACTGCTTGAGCTCGTCTCGGCTGTAGACCACGACGCGAGCTGGCTTGTACTGCTCGAGCAGGGTGGCGATGAAACGCTTCCCGAAGGACCCGGAGCCGCCGGTGATCAGGATCGACCTGCCGTCGATCCAGGACTGTGCGTTCATGGTCTCCTCTGTCTGGGTCTTCTTCATGGGTGGAGTGATGAGAGTGGAGTGGTCGGGACGGTGCCGCAGAGACGATGCACCGAGGGACCACTCTAGCCGGGATCACCCCCTGCTCCGGGCCTCGGCACACTCCGGCGGCACCCCGCGGGGGCGGTGTGCGGCGTCGTGACCGACGCCGAGAAACCCGGAGATGCCCGCCGCGGCGGGCGGGCGAGCGGCACCTACCCGACGGCGCACACGGACGCGATGTCGTCGGTCTGCGCGAAGGCGTCCTCGCTCGGTTTGGCCAGCGGATCGTATGCGGGGCTCGCTTCGTCGTCGGACGTCGCGTCGTTCCCCGGGTCGGCAGCGGGAGCGGAGGCGGTGACACCGGGAGTCGGCAGGGGAACGGCGGAGGTGCTCACTGCCTCTTCGTCGGCCGTGTCCTCGGAGGCCTCGATGGCCTCCTCGACGATCCGGTGCACCTCGGCACGGTCGAAGTCCCAGGGGTCGATCAGCGGCGGCACGAAGTTGACCCCGGTGATCTTCTGCGCCCTCGTCTTGAGTGCGAGCTCGGCGAAGTTGCCCAGCTCAGACTGCGGGATGTCGGTCGTCAGCACGCCCGTCGAGGCGGCCGCGATGTCGCCGAACCGCAGCGCGAGCGTCCGTGGGTCGACCTGGTCGACCATCGCCGACATCACACACCGCTGGCGGGCCATCCGCTCGTAGTTGGACGAGCCCTCGCGCGATCGGGCGTACCAGAGCGCGTGGTAGCCGTCGAGCCGCTGACGCCCGGGCTCGATGTGGTCGATGACCGGAGAGGTCCCCCCGCCGATGGGCGTCCGCCGCATGACCGTGATGTCGAGGCCGCCCAGAGCGTCGATGAGGCTGCGGAAGCCGTTCATGTCGACGAGGGCGTGGTACTGCACCTCGAGACCGGACAGCGCCTCGATCGCCTCACGCGTCGCCAGGATGCCAGGATCCTCGGTGCCCGGCGGGAACTCGTCCTGGTGGTCCCAGGCCCAGGTGTAGAGGCCGTTGAGGAGGCAGTCGTCCCCGCAGGTCCACCCCTCCGGCATCAGCCCCGCCATCACCGACCCGGGCTCGAACACGATGTTCTCCGTGTCCCGGGTGAAACCGAAGGTGACCGCTCGTCCGGTGTCGGCGTCGATGCTCACCAGCTGGAGGCTGTCGGGACGCGTGCCCTCGCGGCCCTCGCCGCTGTCGCCACCCATGAGCAGGACGTTGTAGCGGCCGTCGACGGGCGGGACGGTCGGTCCGCCGCCGAAGACCGCACCGAGAGCCGCGCGGCCGGCCGAGACGGACGCTCCCGCATAGGCGACCCCGGCCGGAGCGAGGAGCAGGACGACCGTCGCGATGGCGAACCGCCGCCGCGTTCGGGTCGGCTGGCTCGCCGGGCGGCCGAGGCGCCAGGCGTCGATGAGGACCAGGGCCCAGATCGCCGCCCAGGCATAGAGCACCCACTGCGCCACGGCGAGGAACCACGGCGCCGACATCAGCCCGACGACCGTCGAGAGGCTGATGTAGGCGATGCCGCCGAGGAGCGCGGCCAACGCGAGCAGCCCGAGCCAGACCCGCAGGACCAGCCGCCCGACCGCCCGGTTCCCGGCGACGACCTGCGCGGTGCCCGGGAGCACCAGACTCATCGCCAGAAGGCTCACGGCGCGACGACGGGCGACCGCATGACTGACGTGGGTCTGGTAGTCCTCGTCCGTTGCGCCGCCAGGGTGCGCCGACGAGCGCCGCGGCCGATGAGCGGCGACGGGGCGGCTCCTCGTCTGAGCAGGGACCATCGCGACAAGTAAAGCGGAGCAGGTCAGGGCCGTCGGGGAGGCACCTCGGGCGTGTCGCGAGCCGGCCCACACCTCCCGGGACCCCGGATGGGCCTGCCAGACGCGCGGAATGCCGCGCCGTCGGCATGCCGGGATCGGGAAGTTGCGGCGGGGCATGCCAGACGCGCCGAATGTCGCGCGGTCGGCATGCCGGCACGAGGAGACTGCGGCGGCGGCCTGCCAGACGCGTCGAATGTCGCGCGGTCGGCATGCCGGCACGAGGAGACTGCGGCGGCGGCCTGCCAGACGCGCCGAATGTCGCGCGGTCGGCATGCCGGCACGAGGAGGTTCAGCCGGGGGCATGCCAGACGCGCCGAATGTCGCGCGGTCGGCATGCCGGCACGAGGAGACTGCGCCGGGGGCCTGCCAGACGCGCCGAATGCCGCGCCGTCGGCATGCCGGGACCGGGCATCTGGTCGCCCTCCAGTGCATTCGGGGCAGCCGAGTGGACTGGGTCGGTGCACGGCCACCCCAACAAACGGGTATGCGGTGGTCCCCCGGGCGCGTTTGGCGAGGGCGGCGAGGGCGCGTGACACTGGTGGGATGACCCCGGGACACGAGGACGACGCGCGCGCGATCCCCATCGGCAGGCGCGGCCGTCCGACGGGCCCCGATACGGCTCCGGACTGGGACGAGGTGGACACCCGGTCCACATCGCACCGGGCTCCCGAGTCACCCGACCGCGCTCCGGTGGACCGGACTCGCGTGATGCCGGTCCAACCCGCGGCCGCACCACCACCACCTCCTCCCCCACCGCCCCCACCGCCGCCTCCGCCGCCCCCGGCCCGCGCATACCCCCAGGCGCAGCCACCCCCGCCCGCACCCCGGCGTCGATCACGCAACCGCACGCTCGGCCCGCTGCGGGTCTTCACGTGGCTGCTCACCGCCTGGGTGGTCTTCACAATCGCCACCCCGCTCATCGCGTGGTTCCGCATCGAGCGCGTCGACGCCACCCCCGAGACGCGGGTCGCCGCGAGCAGCGGCTCGACCTACCTCCTCGTCGGCAACGACGGCCGGGGCGACCTCACGCCCGAGGAGCGCAGGCGGCTCGGCACCGGGTCCAGTGAGGGGCAGCGCACCGACTCGATCATCCTCGTCCACGTCCCCTCCGGCGACGGCCCTCGCGCCCTGATCTCGGTGCCGCGCGACTCGTTCCTCTCGATCCCGGGGCAAGGAGAGAACAAGGTCAACGCGGCCTTCGCGATCGGTGGCCCCGAGCTGCTCGTCGAGACCCTCGAGCAGCGGACCGGCCTGCGGATCGACGGGTACGCCGAGATCGGCTTCGCGGGCTTCGCCGGTGTCGTGGACAGTCTGGGCGGCGTCGACATCTGCGTGCCATTCGACATGGACGACCCCCGAGCCCACATCAACCTGCAGGAGGGGTGTCAGACCCTCGACGGGCCGACCGCGCTCGGCTACGTCCGCGCCCGGTACTCCGACCCGCGCGGCGACCTCGGTCGGGCCGAGCGTCAGCGGCAGTTCCTCGGCGCCATCATGGACAAGGCGGCCACCCCCTCGACCGTGCTCATCCCATGGCGCTGGTGGGGCTTCACCCAGTCCGCCGCCGACGGGATGGCGATCGGCGACAACACGTCGATGATCGACATGGGCCAGGTGCTGCTCACCATGCGCGGCGTCTCCGGTGGTCAGACCCTCAGCCTCCAGGTTCCGGTTGCGAACATGAACGCGCAGACCAGCGCCGGCAGCGCGGTGCTGTGGGACGACGCCGCCGCGGACCGGCTGTTCCAGCAGATCCGCGACGGGGAGCCGCTCGTCGCCCCCTCCTGACGCCCGTCGGCCTGACCGGGGGGACTATTGACGCGTGCGGGCGCGGTGTCGCCCGGCGAGGAAGACCGCGGTGAGGGCCAACAGCGCCGTCATCGCATAGGCACCCACCGTGTCGCCCGCGTCGATCACGAGCAGCAGCAGCCCGACCGAGCACTGCACGGCGCCGGCGACGAGGAAAGCGCGCTCGCCGTACAGGTGGGCGAAGGGGAAGTAGTGGGCTCCGACCGCGACCATCGCGAGCGGGAAGAATGCCTCCTGGATCGAGGGCGACACCAGCCACAGGGCCAGAAGCACGACCGACATGGTGGCGGCCGTCTGGATCGCCAGACCGCGCATCGGGTGGCCTGCCGGGAGGTCTGCCCGCCCGCTGAGCATCCTGTTGAGCAGCAGGTTGGCCGGGAAGATCAGCAGCGCGCCGCCGACGAAGAGGACGGCCGCCCCCGTCGGGATGGTGCTGCGGCCGGCGACCACACCTGCGGCCAACCACACGACGGCGGAGACGGCCGGACCACCCCATCCCCCGGAGTAGATCCGCCTGACGTCGGCCTGTGCCCTGGCGAGCTCGGTGCTCACGCCGTCTTCTCCTATCGCAGCAGCTGGCGCGCCATGACCAGGCGCTGGATCTGGTTGGTGCCCTCGTAGATCTGGGTGATCTTCGCGTCCCGCATCATCCGCTCGAGCGGGAAGTCGCGGGTGTAGCCGGCGCCGCCGAGGAGCTGGACGGCATCGGTCGTCACCCGCATCGCCATGTCGGTGGCGTAGCACTTCGCCGCCGCGCCGAAGAACGGCAGGTCGCTCTCTCCCCGCTCGGACTTGGCGGCGGCGACATAGACCAGCTGGCGGGCCGCCTCGAGCTGCATCGCCATGTCGGCCACCATGAACTGGATGCCCTGGAAGTCGGCCACCCGCTGCCCGAACTGCCGCCGTTCCCGGATGTAGTCGAGCGCGTGGTCGAGCGCCCCCTGGGCGATGCCGACCGCCTGGGCCCCGATCGTCACCCTTGTGTGGTCGAGGGTGCGCAGCGCGATCTTCAGGCCCTCCCCGACCTCGCCGACGACGCGGTCACCGGGGATCCGGCACCGGTCGAACATCAGCTCGCGCGTCGGGCTGCCCCGGACCCCGAGCTTGCGCTCCTTGGCGCCGAGGTCGAAGCCGTCATCGGAGGACTCGACGACGAAGGCCGTCACGTTGCCGCCGCGCGGGCCGTCGGGGTCGGTGACCGCCAGGACGGTGTAGAGCTCGGAGACCCCGGCACTCGTGATCCACGACTTCTGGCCCGACAGCACCCAGTCGTCGCCGTCGGCGACGGCACGGCAGCGCATCGAGGCCGTGTCGGAGCCGGCCTCGCGCTCGGAGAGGCCGTAGGAGATCGACGTGCTGCCGGACGCGACGCGGCTGAGGTAGCGCGTCTTGACGTCCTCGCTGCCCGCGACGATCAGCGGCATCGACCCCAGCTTGTTGACGGCGGGGATGAGCGAGGACGATGCGCACACGCGGGCGACCTCCTCGATGACGATGCACATCGCGAGGGCGTCCGCGCCCACTCCGCCGTACTCCTCCGGGATGTGCGGCGCGAAGAAGTCGGTCTCGACGAGCGCGTCGTGCGCCTCCTGCGGGTAGCGCTCCTGCTCGTCGACCTCCGCGGCGAACGGCGCGATCCGGGCCTCGGCGATCTCGCGCACGGCCGCCCGGATGGCCTCGTGGTCCTCGGAGAGCCGGTAGGTGTCGAAGGTCGAGTCAGCTGGCATGCGTCGATCGTATGCGCCGGTCACCGACCGCTTCCGGCGCCCGGGCCTGCGGTCAGGCGCTCGCCGCGCCCGGCCTCGCGAGAAGCCCGGACCGGCGCACCTCGGCGCGACGCGTGGCGAGCTCGGTGGCCAGATCCGGGTCGTCCATGACGAGGTAGACCAGTCCGCAGTCGTGCGGGCCTGTCGCGCCGGGCACACACAGGGTGCAGTGGTCACCGGGACGCACCGGGCACAGGGGTTCGGGCCGGCGGTTCGCACTCACGGTCGACTCAACACCTCGGGCCGGACTGGGATTCCGGGGGACGTGACGGCTCATCGTCCAGCGAGACGCTCCCAGAGGTGCCGGTGCGGCTCGTGGTCGACGAGCTCGGAGAGGACCTCGCGCTCGAAGAGCTGGATGCCCGTCATGTCGTAGGCGGCCTCGACGAAGTACGTGATGGCATAGGTCATCCCACGGCGCTCCATGTCCTGGAGCGTCTCGATGATCTGCTCCGGAGTCCCGACGAGCGGGCCGTTCGCGAACGAGCGGACCGTCGCCTCGACGACGTCGTCCGGCATGCCGGCCGACGCGTAGTGGTCCCGGATCCAGTCGAGGCGGCTCTGGACCTCACTGTCGTTGCGTCCGATGACGACGTTGAAGTTCGCACTGCGGACGATCTCGTCGACGTCGCGGCCGATGTCGCGACAGTGACCGGCGAGGATCTCGCTCTTGGCGCTGAACTCGTCGGGCATGCCGGAGAAGTTCGTGTAGTCGGCGTACTCGGCCGCGAGCCGGAGCGTCTTCTTCTCGCCGCCTCCGGCGATCCACATCGGGATGCCGTTGGCGGGGCTCCCGGGGGCCGACGTGCCCTGGAGCGGCTGGGGGAAGCACATCGCGCCGTCGACCTGGTAGTGCTCACCGTCGAGCGTCCCGTACCCGGTGGTCCACATCTGGCGCATGATGTCGACCCCCTCGCGCAGCATCGCCAGCCGTTCACCGGCGCGGGGGAAACCGTAGCCGTAGGCGCGCCACTCGTGCTCGTACCACCCGGCTCCGATGCCCATCTCGAGTCGACCCTCCGAGATGACGTCGACCGTCGCGGCGACCTTCGCCAGGTAGGCCGGGTTGCGGTAGCCCATGCACGTGCACATCTGGCCCAGGCGCACGCGGCCGGTCACGCCGGCGAAGGCCGCCATGAGGGACCAGGCCTCGTGGGTGGCCTCCTCGGTGGGCCGCGGTGTCGTGTGGAGATGGTCGTAGACCCAGATCGAGGTCCAGTCGTCGTTGGCGTCGACGCGTCGCGCCAGTCCGGCCATGACGCCCCAGTGCAGGGCCGGGTCGATCCCGACCAGGTCGTGCCGCCAGCCCTGCGGGACGAAGATCCCGAACTTCATGGTTCAACCTCTCTCACTGCACCCGGGTGCGGGTCGCATACCGTCTCATCTGCGTCTCATTCGGTGACGTTACTCTGCAACGCGTGACCGAGACGACGCTGAGCACCCCGACCACGCCGACAGCACCCGTGACCATCTCCGTCATCGGGACCGGCTACCTCGGCGCCGTCCATGCGGTCTGTATGGCCGACCTGGGTCACACGGTCATCGCCGTGGACGTCGACGAAGCCAAGATCGAGGCGCTCTCCGCCGGACGGACCCCGCTCTACGAGCCCGGGCTGGACGAGATGCTGCAGGAGCAGCTCGCGACGGGGCGGCTGACCTTCACGACCGACCTCGCCGCCGTCGAGCCCGCGGACGTGCACTTCATCTGTGTCGGGACCCCGCAGGCGTCGGGCGAGAACCGCGCCGACCTGACCTACGTGTATGCGGCGGCCGACGCGCTCGGCCCGCACCTGCGGCCGGAGTCCCTCGTCGTCGGCAAGTCGACCGTGCCGGTCGCGACCGCCGAGCGACTGCGCCGACGGATCGCGAAGGCGGGTGGGCGGAAGAAGTCCGAGGTTCGGCTCGTGTGGAACCCCGAGTTCCTCCGCGAGGGCTTCGCCATCGAGGACACCGTCGCGCCGGACCGCTTCGTCTACGGGGTGGCCGAGCCCGGCTCTCCCGAGTCCGACGCCGACGTCGCGCTCCTGGACCGCGTCTATGCGCGGCCTCTGTCGACCGGGACCCCCCGCCTCGTCACCGACTACCCGACCGCCGAGCTCGTCAAGGTAGCGGCCAACGCCTTCCTCGCGACGAAGATCTCGTTCATCAACGCCATGTCGGAGGTGTGCGAGGCCGCGGGGGGCGACGTCCTCGCGCTCGCGGAGGCGATCGGACACGACGACCGGATCGGGCACAAGTTCCTCGGTGCGGGTGTCGGCTTCGGCGGCGGATGCCTGCCCAAGGACATCCGGGCCTTCATGGCCCGGGCCGGGGAGCTCGGCGCGGACCAGGCCCTGACGTTCCTGCGCGAGGTCGACGCGATCAACCTGCGTCGCAGGGCGCGCATGGTCGACCTCGCCCGGGAGGCGTGCGGCGGCACGTTCAAAGGCCGCCGGGTCGGCGTTCTGGGTGCGGCGTTCAAGCCGAACAGCGACGACATCCGCGACAGCCCGGCTCTCGACGTCGCCGAGATGATCAAGGCCGCCGGCGCGCAGGTGCGCGTGCACGACCCCCGCGCGCTGCACGTCGCCCGGGTCCAGCGGCCCGGACCCGAGTACGTCGACACGATCGCGGAGGCTCTCGAGGGCGCCCATGTCGTCCTGCACCTGACCGAGTGGCAGGACTACCGGGACCTCGACCCCGCGTCCCTCGCGTCGACCGTCGAGGCGCCGGTCATCATCGACGGCCGCAACAAGCTCGACCCGGCCCGGTGGCGGGCGGCCGGCTGGACGTACCGGGCTCTGGGGCGGCCGCAGGTCTGAGGACGCGGCGGCTCGTCGCCGACCCCGACCCCTCGCCCGACCTGCGGATATTTGGCACAGTGGACCCTATGGCGATCCGACACCAGAACGACCCGCACCTCATGTCCGCCCTGCTCGCCGACCCGGGCATCTGGGTGGTCGTCGGCCTGTCGACGAACGAGCAGCGCACCGCCCATCGCGTGGCGCGCTGGCTGAAGTACGAGCGCAGCAAGGGCATCATCCCGGTGCACCCGAAGGCCGAGACCGTGTTCGACCAGCCGGGCTATGCGACGATCTCCGACATCCCCGACCAGGACATCAAGGTCGTGGACTGTTTCGTCCGCAGCGAGCTCGTCGGGGCCGTGGTCGACGAGGCGATCGCCAACAAGGACCGGCTGACGATCGACGCCATCTGGATGCAGCTCGGCGTCGTCGACGAGGAGGCCGCCGACCGTGCCCGCGCCGCCGGCCTGGGCGTCGTCATGGACACCTGCCCGAAGATCGAGGCCCGCCGCCTCGGCACCCTCGGCGCCTTCCGCTGAGTGGCGCCGCCACTTTCTCTCCGCAGGCAAGAACCTTCCGGATCGGGCGGGAACGGTTCTCTCCCGAAGCCGAACGTTCTCTCCCGCGGAGAGAAACTATGCCCGGGCCTCGCGCAGGGCGGCACCCTTGGCGTGGGCCAGGTCCCGCAGACGGTCCTGGTATGCGGTCATCGCCTCGCGCAGCCGTCCCGCCTCCTCGCCGGTCCCGGAGGCGAGGATGCGAACGGCCAGGAGTCCCGCGTTGCGGGCACCGCCGATCGAGACCGTCGCGACGGGGACACCCGCCGGCATCTGCACGATCGACAGGAGCGAGTCCATCCCGTCGAGGTGCTTCAGGGGTACGGGCACGCCGATGACGGGCAACGGGGTGACCGAGGCGAGCATGCCGGGCAGGTGCGCCGCTCCGCCCGCTCCGGCGATGACGACGCGCAGCCCGCGCTCGGCGGCGCTCGAGCCGTACTCGATCATCTCGTGCGGCATCCGATGGGCGGAGACGACGTCGGCCTCGTAGCCGACCCCGAACTCCTCGAGCGCCTCGGCCGCCGCGGACATGACGGGCCAGTCGCTGTCGCTGCCCATGACGAGCCCGACGACCGCCGCCCGGGGGGTGGAGTCCGTCATCGGTCGATCAGTCCCTGGAGGCTGCGTCATTCCTGAATCACTCCCTGGAGGTAGTCAGCGGCGTGGCGGGCGCGCTCGCGCAGGTCGGCAAGGTCGGTGCCGCCGACGTTGACATGCCCGAGCTTGCGGCCGGGGCGAACGGCCTTGCCGTAGAGGTGGACCTTGAGGAACGGGTCGCGGGCCATGAGATGGCGGTACGTCGAGTACAGCTCCTCGATCTCGCCACCGAGCACGTTGGCCATGACGGTCCACCGGTCCCGGGGCGCCGGCGAGCCGAGCGGCAGGTCCAGGACAGCCCTCAGGTGTTGCTCGAACTGGCCCGTCACCGCGCCGTCCATGGTCCAGTGACCGCTGTTGTGGGGGCGCATCGCCAGCTCGTTGACGACGAACCCTGGGCGGCCCGACGGGTCGACGACCTCGAACATCTCGACGGCGAGCACCCCCGTGACGCCGAGCTCCCCGGCGATCCGCAGCCCGGCCTCGGTCGCCCCGGCGGCGAGTCCGCGATCCAGGCCCGGCGCGGGTGCGAGCACCTCTGTGCAGACACCGTCGGTCTGCACGGTCTCGACGACCGGCCACGCGGCCGCCTGCCCGGACGGGCTGCGCGCGACGAGCACGGCGAGCTCGCGCACGAACTCGACCTTCTCCTCGAGGAGGATCGGGGACGATCCGTCGAGCCAGTCGCCGAGCTCGGCGGCGGAGCCGACGACCCGCACGCCCTTGCCGTCGTACCCGCCACGAGGCGTCTTGGCGACGACCGGCCAGCCCACCTCCGCGCCGAACTCCTCGGTGTCGGCCGCCGTGAGCGCGCGCGCCCACCGGGGACACGGGATCTGCATCTCGCTGAGGCGCACCCGCATGGCCAGCTTGTCCTGCGCATACCGCAGCGCCTCCGGCGTCGGGTGCATCGGCACGCCACTCTCGGCCACCGCCTCGAGCACATCGGGCGGCACGTGCTCGTGGTCGAAGGTGACGACGTCGCAGTGCCGGGCGAACTCGAGGACCCGTTCCCGGTCCGTGTGGTGCCCCACCGGTGCGTGCGCGGCGACCAGAGCGGCGCTGTCGGTCGACTCGGTCGAGAGCACGCTCAACGTGATGCCGAGCTCGGCCGCCGGACCCACCGACATCCGGGCCAGCTGGCCGGACCCGATCATCCCGACGACGGGGAAGCCGCCGGGAGTGGACGGTGGTGGCGGGATGGTCTCGGGCACGCGGCGAGGATATCGGGCCGCACGGGCGACCCGGGTGGGAGGCGGCCGCAAGCGTCTACGCTGGTTCGGTGCCACCCGTCCACCGCACGCTCGAGCGCCTGCGCGCCGGCATCGGCCTGGTCTACCGAGAGATGATCAAGTTCGGGGTCGTGGGCGCCCTCGCCTTCATCATCGACATCGGCGGCGCCAACCTCCTGTGGCACACCGTCCTCGAGGACAAGGTCACCACCGCGAAGATCCTCTCCGGGATCGCTGCGACGCTCTTCGCCTGGATGGGCAACCGACTGTGGACCTTCCGCCACCGGCGCAGCCGCGAACCGCTCCAGGAGGTCCTGCTCTTCTTCGCCGTCAACGCCGTCGCCCTCGCCATCGCCGCCGGTGTGCTCGCCCTGTCGCACTACGGCCTGGGCTTCCAGACCCGACTGGCGGACAACGTCGCGACCATCATCGGGATCGGGATCGGGACGATCTTCCGGTTCGTCGCATACCGCCATTTCGTCTTCGCCGGGGTGGTGCCGGCCGAGACCGGCTCGAGCGAGGCGGCGGCCGAGCGGCTGGCCAAGGAGTCGGCGCGGCCTACGGGGCCGGCGCCTCGCTGAGGAAGAGCGCGAAGATCGCCGGCTGGGCGGAGACGAGCTCGAGCCGCCCGCCGCTCGCGGCGGCGAGGTCACGGGCCAGAGCCAGACCGAGGCCACTGCCTCTGCTCGAGACCGAGCGCTCGAAGATGTGGGCCGCGATGTCCAGCGGCACGCCGACCCCCTGGTCGCTCATCTCCAGGACGACCGACGGTCCGCTGCGCCGGGCGTGCACGTCGACGGTGCCCCGACCGTGCTGCAGGGAGTTCTCGAGCAGGGTCGAGATGATCTGGGAGACGGCCGAGCGCGTCGCCTGCACGTACAGCCCCCGCTCGCCGTGCACCCGGACACTGCGCCGGGCGCTGGCGAAGGCGGGCTGCCACTCCCGCTGCAGGGCGGCGAGGACGGAGTCCAGGGAGACCTGCGGCTGGTCGTCTCCGTGCGCGCGTGAGCGGGCCATGAGGTCGTCGACGACCTTGGTCAAGCGCTCGACCTGGTCGATGGCGATGCCGGCCTCCTCCCGGGCGGCCTCGATGTCGTCGGTCGCGGCGATCTCGTCGAGGCGCATGAGGAGGGCGGTGAGCGGTGTGCGCAGCTGGTGCGACGCGTCGGCGGCGAAGTCGCGCTGTTGAGCGAGCTGTCGGGTGATGTTGACCGCACTGTGGGAGAGCACGTCGCTGACCCGGTCGATCTCGTCGATCCCGCTCTCGACCCGCCCGATCCGTGACTCCCCCGCGCCCAGTCGCTCCGCCTGGGCGGCGAGCTCGGTCATCGGCCGGGTGACCCTGGCCGCCTCTCGTTTGGCGATCCACTGGCTGACGGCGAGACCGGCGACCACCTGGATGATGGACACCGCGATGACCCAGACGATCCCACGGGGGCCGCGGAGCAGGTCGAGGACGGACTCGAACTGTGCATCGTCGGTGGTGAAGAGCCACAGCCTGGCGATCGCGGGCGGGATGACGAGAAGGGCGATGACGGCCGCGACGGCGACCATCGTGCTCCGGACGAGCGCAGCGCGCACGCCGGCCTCAGGTGCGCGCCGACACCGGGGCGTCGAAGCGGAAGCCGACCCCCCGCACGGTGGTGATGAACGTCGGCGCGGCGGCGTCGTCGCCGAGCTTGCGGCGCAGGACGGAGATGTGCATGTCGAGCGTCTTCGTCGAGCTCATCCAGCGCGTGCCCCAGACCTCCTTCATGATCTGGTCGCGTGGAACCACCCGGCCCTCCTCCCGCACGAGCACCGCGAGCAGGTCGAACTCCTTTGGAGCGAGCTGCAGCTCGGTCTCCCCGAACCACGCGCGTCGCGCCTCGGTGTCGATCCGGACGTGCGGTTCGCTCGGTGCGGACTCCGGCAGCCCACGGCGCAGCAGGGCCCGGGCCCGGGCGAGCAGCTCGGCGAGCCGGAACGGCTTGGTGACGTAGTCGTCCGCCCCGGCGTCCAGCCCGACGACGGTGTCGACCTCGTCGGCGCGAGCGGTCAGCACGAGGATCGGCACGGTCGAGCCGTCGGCACGCAGTCGGCGGCAGACCTCGAGGCCGTCCATCTCCGGCAGCCCGAGGTCGAGGATCAGCAGGTCGGTGCCGGTGCGGGTGGCACTGAGCGCTCTCGGGCCGTCCGCGGCCACGTCGACGGTGTATCCCTCCCGCAGGAGCGCGCGCGCCAGTGGCTCCGAGATGGCCGGGTCGTCCTCGGCGAGCACCACACGCGTCATGCACGACATGGTATGACCTCGCAGCACATTCGCGGGCGCGCCGAGCCGCCTGGTGGACACCGATCACCGCAGGTGGGGGCCGTTTACCGCCTACTCGCGAGTAACAACGCCGGGTCAGCCGGAGGCGCGCCGATCCCCGGAGTGTCGTCGCAGCTCGCGGGGCCGGACGGCGCCGATCCCGCGCAGGATGCGACGGCGGCTGGGGATGACCTCGAAGCCGCTCACCTCGCCCAACATGGCCGCGAGCGGCTCGTCGACGTAGACGCGCCCCTGCGGGGTCACGGCCGTGAGCCGGCTCGCCCGGTTGACCGTCGTGCCGAACACGTCGCCGAGCCGCGACACGACGTTGCCGTAGGCCATCCCCACCCGGACGGCCGGCAGCAACGGCTCGTGCTCCATGGCCTCGACGAGGTCGATGGCGATCGCCGCCGCCGGGGCGGCATCGGTGTGCACGAACAGCACCTCGTCGCCCACCGTCTTGATGACGCGGCCGCCGTGGGCCGTGATCACGTCCGAAGCCAGCGCCTCGAACCGCTGCACGACCGTCGCGAGCTGGCGCTCACTCATCCGGCGCACCAGGCTCGTGAAGGACACGAGGTCGGCGAAGCCCACGATCCGCCGAGGGGCGCTGCTCGTCTCGTCCGGCGTCGCGTCGGCGAGCATGCGGGTGACGGCCGCGGCGAGGTGGCGTCGCCACGCGAAGACGAGCAGCGGCTCGAGCTCCTCCCTGATTCGCACGAGCTCGCGCGCCGCGGCCTCGGCGACGGCCCGGTTGGGGATGGTGCGGGTGTCCTTGACGCTGGCTGTGGGGTCGACCCCGTGGCTGAGGTCGCTCGCGGTGGGGCTCGACCCGGTCAGCTCATGGGGCGTGAACACCTCGGCGATGAGCTGGGTCTGCCAGACGGAGAGCCGGTCGGCGGTGCGGGCCAGCGCCCGGGTCATCGCGAGCGCGGTCTCCTCGGCCACGCCGTCGGCGAGCAGGTGCCGGACTCGACGCAGCGCCTCGAGATCGGCGTCGGTGAACACGACCTCGTCGTCCTCGACGATCGGGAACCCCAGAGCGTGCCAGAACCGGTCGGTCACGGGGCAGTCGAGCCCTGCCTCTTCCGCGATCTGCGGACGGGTCATCCGCGGCGGCCGCCCGAGGATGAGCTCGGCCCAGGTGGCCTCACCGTCCTCGGGGCCGATCGGCCCGCCAGCGTCGGTCGTCACACCCCCACTCTAAAGAGACCTAACGCACGTGTGTGACGTCCCCGGCGGCGAGCGCCGACCGGCGGCCCTGGGAGAGCACGACCAGCCGACCCTCCTCGTCGACCTCGACGGCCTCGGCCTCCTCGACCGAGCCCGTGCCGCGGTCGATCCGCACCCGGCGCCCGAGGGTCGAGCAGGAGCCGCGGTATGCGGTGCGCACCCGGCCCGGGTCGCTCTCCCAGGCGGAGAGCAGATCCGCGAGGTGGGTCAGGATCGCGAGCAGCACGGTGTCCCTCGTGACTCCGTCGGGGTGAGGGGGAGCGGTCGAGGCAGGGTCCGACCCGGCCATGAGCCGCAGGGACGTCGCCGTCGGGACGGGGAGCTCGTCCTGCGTGTGGTCGACGTTGAGCCCGATCCCGACCACGATCCCCCGCCCGGTGAGCTCGCAGAGGATCCCGGCGAGCTTGCGGCCCTCGTGGACCCCGCCGACCGGACCGAGGACGTCGTTCGGCCATTTCAGGGCGGGGCGCACCGCATACACCTCCTCGATCGCGTCCGCGACGGCGAGTCCGGCGATCAACGGGACCCAGCCGGGTGCGGCCGGGGTGGGGACCAGGGCCGAGAACGTGAGAGCGGCACCGCGGACCGAAGTCCACGTGCGGCCGAGGCGGCCGCGGCCGGCGCTCTGGTGCTCGGTCACGAGGACGGCCCACGGGGCGGCCTCCCCGGCCTTCGCCGCTTCGGCGAGATCGGCGTTGGTGGAGGGGGTCTCGTCGACGACGGTCAGGCTCCGCCACGGGGGCGGAAGGGGGGTGGCCGATGTCCGGACCTGTAGCGGCGCGCGCACGGGGTCAAGGCTAGGCTGCGGGTATGTCGACCGCAGCGCAGAGCCCCACCCCTCCCCCCGGCGAGGAGATCGACCTCTCGACGACAGCCGGCAAGCTCAAGGACCTCAAGCGTCGCGTCTGGGAGGTCGCCCACGCCGGCTCCGAGCGCGCGGTCGAGAAGCAGCACGCCCGAGGCAAGAAGACCGCCCGCGAGCGCATCGCCATGCTGCTCGACGAGGGCACGTTCATCGAGATGGACAAGTACGCCCGACACCGCTCGAACTCGTTCGGGCAGGAGAAGAACCGGCCCTACGGCGACGGTGTGGTCACCGGATATGGCCAGGTCGACGGCCGCACGGTGGCCGTGTTCGCGCAGGACTTCACCGTCTTCGGCGGCTCGCTCGGTGAGGTCTTCGGCGAGAAGATCGTCAAGGTCATGGACTTCGCGATGAAGATCGGCTGTCCCGTCGTCGGGCTGAACGACTCCGGTGGCGCGCGGATCCAGGAGGGCGTGGTCTCGCTCGGCCTCTACGGCGAGATCTTCATCCGCAACGTGCACGCGTCCGGCGTGATCCCGCAGATCTCGCTGATCATGGGCCCGTGCGCTGGCGGCGCGGTCTACTCCCCCGCCATCACGGACTTCACGGTCATGGTCGACCAGACCTCGCACATGTTCATCACCGGCCCCGACGTCATCAAGACCGTCACCGGTGAGGACGTCGGCTTCGAGGAGCTCGGCGGCGCCAAGACGCACAACACCAAGTCCGGTGTCGCGCACTACATGGGGACCGACGAGGAGGATGCCATCGAGTACGTCAAGTCGCTGCTGTCCTACCTCCCGAGCAACAACATGGAGGACCCGCCGGCGTATGAGGGGCTCGGTGAGGACCTCAGCCCGACCGAGGACGACCTGTGGCTCGACACCTGCATCCCGGACAGCCCCAACGTGCCGTACGACATGCACACGATCATCGAGCACGTCGTCGACGACGGTGACTTCCTCGAGGTGCAGCCGCTGTTCGCGCCGAACATCCTCTGCGGCTTCGCCCGGGTCGACGGGATGTCGGTCGGCGTCGTGGCCAACCAGCCGATGCAGTTCGCCGGCTGCCTCGACATCGACGCCTCCGAGAAGGCGGCCCGCTTCGTGCGAACCTGCGACGCCTTCAACGTGCCGGTGCTGACGTTCGTCGACGTGCCCGGCTTCCTGCCCGGCACCGACCAGGAGTGGGACGGCATCATCCGGCGCGGTGCGAAGCTCATCTACGCCTACGCCGAGGCGACGGTCCCCAAGGTCACGGTCATCACGCGCAAGGCCTACGGAGGCGCGTACGACGTCATGGGGTCCAAGCACCTCGGCGCCGACATCAACCTGTCCTGGCCGACCGGGCAGATCGCCGTGATGGGCGCTCAGGGTGCCGTCAACATCCTCTACCGCAAGCAGCTCGCGGCGATCGCGGCCGAGGGTGGCGACGTCGACGCGGCCCGCCAGGAGTTCATCCAGCACTACGAGGAGCAGCTGGCCAACCCCTACGTGGCCGCCGAGCGCGGGTACATCGACACCGTCATCTCGCCGTCCAACACGCGGATGAACGTCGTCCGGGCGCTGCGGGCACTGCGCAACAAGCGCGAGACGCTGCCGCCCAAGAAGCACGGGAACATCCCGCTGTGAGCGCCGAGCAGCGCCCGCCGTTGCGGGTCATCCGCGGCGACGCGACCCCCGAAGAGATCGCCGCCATCGTCGCCGTCCTCGCGGCGGCCGGGGGCGGAAACGAGGGTGGCGGTGACGGCGGCCGGCGGCCGTCGCGCTGGGCCTCCCCAGCGGGTCGGCTGCGCCCCCCGGTCGCGCACGGCCTCGGCGCCTGGCGAGGCTCCGCTCTCCCACACTGACGCAGTCCATCGAGTCGGCCCGCGCGCGACAAACGTCGCAATATCCAGGTTCGTCCCCCCCACGCCTTGTGGATAACCGGCAGGTCACGTGAAACCACAGGCGGGGGTATGCGGTGGTCGGCTGCTCAGCTCAGCGTCACTGATCCGAAGAAGCGGCGGTAGTCCTCCGACATGCCCACATCCAGGCCGTACCCACGACGGGTCAGGGCTTCGCACACCGCGGCGAGCGTGAGTTCGGGCTGCTCGTACAGGCCCTCTGCCCGGACCACGACGAACAGCCAGCCCTGCTGGGCCAGCCACTCACGGCGGACTCGGTCCCGCTCACGCTGAGCGGGACCGTCGTGCCAGCGGCCGTCGTATTCGACCGCGATCTTGTGTGCCACATAGGCAAGATCCAGCCGAAAGAGAACCGAACCGTCGGGCGCTGTGATCTCATGGTTGACCGCAGGCTCAGGTAAGCCTGCGAGCACCAGAAGCAGCCTGAGGTGAGTCTCCGGAACCGAGTCGACGCGGTCGCGCACCAAAGCCGCAGCCTGACGGCCGGCCCGCCCACCATGATGCGTCCACGACTGCGCATACGCCATCAGCTCGGCCGCGGTGGTGACCCCACGCTTGACGAGCTGGTCTCCGAATGCGGTGAGTGCGACGAGGTCGAGATGTACGGCGAGGTGCATGAACGTCATGCCAGGGCTGGTGACCGGCAAGCCGTGCCGACGGGCGCGCTCGATCGGATAGGTGAAGCGATGCAGCTTGAGGTCCTGACGACTCGTCTGCACGCTCCTCGGATAGGCGAGGTGGACGAACGATGAGCGGGGCGCGGTGGCCGACCACAGGCACGCGGCGGTGAAGTGGCTCAGGACGCCTCCTGCAGGTGCGACCAGCAAGGCGGCTCGGGCGAGCACGACGAGCGAGTTGGGAACGCGTCGCTCGATGAAGACGCCGCGCAGCACGCTGCGGAACCGCGAGCTGTAGACCTGCCGTCTGGTCAGGCCAAAACCGTCGGCCATCTCCATCGTGAACGGCCGCTCGGTCCCCGGGATGGTGACCTCTGCCGTGTTGCCGGAGTTCTTGGACACCCCGGCATCGTGGCCGATCTCCGAGAACGCCTCGAAGACTTATCCACAGTCGCCCTCCCAACGGCGGGACGAACCTCCCGCCGACACTAGGGCGCCAGGGCAGCGCGCAGGACGTCGAGACCGACCGAGCCGATGTCGAGCGCGCGACGGTGGAACGCCTTGAGGTCGAAGGCATCTCCCTCACGCGCGCTCAGCTCCCCGCGGATCTGCAGCCACAACCGCTCACCGATCTTGTAGCTGGGCGCCTGCCCCGGCCACCCGAGGTACCGGTCGAGCTCGAAGCGGAGGAAGCCCTCCTCCATGTTCGCGTGCGCGTTGAGGAAGGCCCATGCCTTGTCATAGGTCCACTGCCCGCCACCGACCTCGGCCGGGGCCTCGAAGCCGCAGTGCACCCCGATGTCCAGCACCACCCGCGCGGCACGCAGCGACTGCCCGTCGAGCATCCCAAGGTAGTTTCCCGGATCGTCGAGATAACCGAGCTCGTGCATGAGCCGCTCGGAGTACAGCGCCCAGCCCTCGCCGTGGCCGGAGGTCCAGCACATCAGCCGGCGCCACGGGTTGAGCAGCTCCTTGCGATAGACCGTCTGGGCGATCTGCAGGTGATGCCCCGGGACGCCCTCGTGGTAGACGGTGGTCAGCTCGCGCCAGGTGCCGAACTCGGTGACACCTCTCGGCACGGACCACCACATCCGCCCCGGCCGCTCGAAGTCCTCGCTCGGCCCGGTGTAGTAAATGCCGCCGGTGTGCGTCGGCGCGATCATGCACTCGATCCGACGGACCGGTTCGGGGATGTCGAAGTGGACGTCGGCGAACTCGGCGATGGCCTCGTCGGCCTTCTCCTGCATCCACTCCCGCAACGCGTCGGTGCCGGTCAACCGGTACGCCGGGTCGGCGTCGAGAGCGGCGATCGCCTCCTTGACGTCGACGCCGGGGCGGATCCGCTGCACGGTCGCCTCCATCTCGGCGACGATGCGGGCCAGCTCCTCCTGGCCCCACGCATACGTCTCCTCGAGATCGATGCTCGCTCCGAGGAAGTCACGCGAGTGCAGCGCATAGCGCTCCCGCCCGACCGCGTCGGCCTCGGGTGCGCGCGGGAGGAGACTCTGGCGGAGCATCCGGCTCAGGTCCTGGTATGCGCGGGCCGCCTCCGCGGCCCCCTCGCCCAGGGCGGCGCGAGCCGTCTCGGAGAGCTCGCCGTCGCGGGTCCGCGCCCGGCCGAGCAGAGCGCGGAGATACCCGTCCTCACTCACGACGTCGTCGCACTGCCGAATACATGCCTCGACCTGACGGCGAGCGGCGACGTGACCACGAGAGGCGGCGAGCTCCAGGGTCTCCTGCCAGCCCGTGAACGCCTCCGGCACGGCGGCCATCCGCCGTCCGATGGTCGCCCAGTGCTCGTCGGTCGCCGTCGGCATGAGGTCGAAGATGTCGCGAACCGCCTGCAGTGCAGAGGCGATGTTGTTGAGCGTCCGCTCCTCCTCGCCACTGACGTAGAGCTCCTCGTGCAGCCCGAGGCGCTCCCGCATCGCCGCGACGGTCACCTCGTCGATCTCGTCGACCGGACGTGCGTCGGCGAGCCGGGCGAGGGCGCGGCGGCGGAGCTCGGACTGCGCCGCGAACCCCGCCGGGGACAGGTCGTCGAGCTCGTCGTCGCGGCCGGGCACGCCGAGATAGGTGGCCTCCATCGGGCTCAGTGCCACGCGCTCGGTGAAGTAGTCGGTGGCGATGGCGTCGACGTCGGTCGTCGGGCGGGAGGGGGTCTGCGTCACGGCGCCCACGCTACGTCAGGAGAGCGACAGCCGCTCGACCTCCGACCGCGCCCGGGGCAGGACGCGCCACTACTGTGGGCCTCGTGTCCGCCCCCATCCACCTCGTCCTCGCCTCCGCATCCCCCGCCCGCCGCAGGCTGCTGCTCCAGGCGGGGATCGAGCCGACCGTCTATGTCAGCGAAGTCGACGAGGAGGCCGTCGAGGCGCAGGCGCGCGAGACCTACGGCGAGCTCGGGCCCGCAGACGTCGCCCTTCTCCTCGCCCGCGCCAAGGCCGAGGCGGTCGCGGCCGAGCTGCGCGACGGTGACCACGTCGTCCTCGGCTGCGACTCGGTGCTCGAGCTCGACGGGTCAATCCACGGCAAGCCGGCCGACCCCGCCGAGGCGGTGCAGCGGTGGCAGGCCATGCGCGGCCGCTCGGGCGTCCTGCACACCGGCCACTGGCTCGTCGACGACCGCGCCGCGGGCAGCGGCGGCACGGGCGGCACGATCGGGGCCGCGGTCGACACGGCGGTCCACTTCGCCGACCTCGACGACCGGGAGATCGAGGACTACGTCGCCACCGGCGAGCCGCTGCGGGTCGCCGGAGCCTTCACCATCGACGGGCTCGGCGCCCCCTACGTCACGGGCATCGAGGGCGACCATACGAACGTCGTCGGCCTGTCCCTGCCCACTCTGCGCGAGCTGCTCCTCGACATCGGCATCCACTGGAGCGAGGTCATGACTCCACGGTGAGGTCTCCGTACACCGCCCGCGCCTGGGCCAGCGCCGCGACGTAGCCCGCCCGCTCCACCCGGTCGCCGTCGGCGTCGACGCCCACCGCCAGGGCCCCACGGACCGCATCGAGCGACGCGAACCCCTTGCGCTCCGCCCAGGCCTGCAGACCCGCGGTCAGGTCCACCGCATACCCCGGTCCGTGCCGCAGCAGCGCGGAGGCGCTCATGACCACATCCGCTCCCGCGAGGAGGTCTGCGGCGACGTCCTCCGCGGTCTCGACACCGGTCGTTGCGGCGAGTGACGCGACGCCGAGCCGCCCGTGCAGCAGCGCTATCCAGGTCCTGGCGAGCCGGCCCTCGTCGCGCGTCGAGAGGGTCGGGTACGGGTGCACCGTGAGCGCCTCTACGTCGACGTCGGGTTGGACGAACCGGTTGAACAGCACCAGACCGGAGGCCCCGGCCTCGACGATGGCGGCCGCCACCGCGGCCGTCGAGCTGAAGTACGGGCTGAGCTTGACGGCGACGGGCACGGAGACCGCGGCGACGACGTCGCCGACGATGTCGAGATGCCTGGCCTCCACCTCGGCGCCGGTGAGCGAGGTGCGGCCGGGCACCGCATACACGTTGAGCTCGATGGCGGCCGCCCCCGCGGTCTCCATCGACCGCGCGATGCCGGTCCACCCGCCCGGGGTCGAGCCGTTGAGGCTCGCGATGACGGGGATCTCGAGTGCCGCGGCCGCCCGCTCGACGTGGCGCAGGTAGGGTGCGGTCCCGCCGAGGTCGACGTCCGGCCCGCCGGGCAGATAGCTCTGCGCCTCGCCCCACGCGTGCTCGTGGCGCTCGGTGAGCTCGAGGTCCGCGAGCTCCTGCTGGCGCACCTGCTCCTCGAACAGCGAAGGGAGCACCACCGCGCCGACCCCTGCGTCCTCGACCATCCGCAGCCGGTCCAGGCGGGAGGTGACCGGTGAGGCCGAGGCGACCAACGGGCTGCGCAGAGTCAGACCGAGGTATGCGGTGGTCAGGTCCATGACGGGCTCCTCTCTCCGTGGGCCGGTGTGGCAGCCCGCTTCCGCCGCGGGTCGGGGGCGAACTCGGCGGCACCGCGGGTCGCCATCTCCTCGTACACCGCCCACCGCTGGTCGACCGCCTGCTGACCGAGCGCGAGAAGGCGCTCGGCCTCGTCCGGGTTGGCGTTGCGGAGCATGCGATACCGCAGCTCACGGTAGATGTAGTCGGACAGTGGGATGGACGGTCGCGACGAGTCGAGCATGAACGGGTTGTCGCCGGCGTCGCGCACGGTCGGGTCGTAGCGAACGAGAGGCCAGTGACCCGAGCGCACCGCTCGCTGCTGCTGGTTCAGTCCCTCGCTCATCTCGATGCCGTGGGCGATGCAGTGGCTGTACGCGATGATGAGCGACGGCCCCGCATACGCCTCGGCCTCGCGGAAGGCCCGCAGCGTCTGCTGCGGATCCGCGCCCATGGCCACTCGGGCGACGTAGACGCTCCCGTAGGCGATCGCCTGGAGCGCGAGGTCCTTCTTCGCGACGGTCTTGCCTCCGGCGGCGAACTTCGCCACAGCACCCATCGGGGTCGCCTTGGACGACTGGCCGCCGGTGTTGGAGTACACCTCGGTGTCGAGGACGAGGACGTTGACATTGCGACCGCTCGCGAGGACGTGGTCCAGCCCTCCGGAGCCGATGTCGTAGGCCCAGCCGTCTCCGCCGACGATCCAGACGCTGCGACGGACGAGGTGGTCCATGACGCTGCGAAGGTCGGCCACCCGAGGGTCGTCGATGTCGGGTAGTCGGCACTCGAGCTCGGCGATCCGGGCCCGTTGGGCGGCCAGCTCGGACTCACGCACCTGCGGAGCGTCGAGGATGGCGTCGACGAGCTCGGGGCCGATCCGTTCGCGCAACTCGGCGAGCCGGGTGCGGGCGAGGCGCGTGTGCAGATCCGCGGCGAGCTGCAGGCCGAGCCCGAACTCCGCGTTGTCCTCGAAGAGCGAGTTCGACCAGGCCGGGCCGCGCCCGGCGGCGTTCGTCGTCCATGGCGTCGTCGGCAGGTTGCCGCCGTAGATCGAGGAGCAGCCGGTGGCGTTCGCGACCGTCGCGCGGTCGCCGAAGAGCTGGGTGAGCAGCTTCAGGTAGGGCGTCTCGCCGCAGCCCGAGCAGGCACCGGAGAACTCGAACAGCGGCTCGAGGAACTGCGTTCCGCGGACCGTCCCGAAGTCGACCCGGGTCCGGTCGTTCATCGGCAGACTCTCGAAGAAGCCCACCTCGCTCGCGCTCGTCGCGTGCCGGGGGCCGGCCGGAACGAGGTTGATGGCCTTGCGGTCGGTGCCTGGCACGGGACTCACCGGGCACGCCTCCACGCACAGCCCGCACCCGGTGCAGTCCTCGGCGTAGACCTGCAGCGTGTAGCGCGCGTCGGGCAGGCCGGCCGCGTTGAGCGGTGCCGAGGCGAAGCCCTCGGGCGCATCGGTCAGGGCGTCGTCGTCGTAGAACTTGGCTCGGATGACGCTGTGCGGGCAGACGAACGCACAGTTGCCGCACTGGATGCAGCTGCCCGGGTCCCACTCGGCGACGAGGTCGGAGATCCGCCGCTTCTCGTATGCGGTGGTCCCGCTGGGATAGGTGCCGTCCACCGGCAGCGCGCTCACGGGCAGCTCGTCACCGCGCCCGGCCATCATGGCGGCTGTGACGTCGCGGACGAAGGTCGGCGCATCGGCGGGGACCAGGGCGGGGGGCGAGGTCGTCGACGCGGCTCCGGCGGTGACGTCCACCTCGTGCAGGTGGGCCAGGGCGGCATCCACCGCCGCCTCGTTGCGTGCGACGACATCGGGTCCGCGCCGGGCATACGTGGACCGGATGGCCCCCTTGATCCGCTTGATCGCCTCCTCGCGCGGCAGCACACCGGAGATGGCGAAGAAGCACGTCTGCAGGACAGTGTTCGTGCGACCGGGCAGACCCGCTTCGCGCGCCACGAGGTCGGCGTCGACGACGAAGAGCCGCAGCCCCTTGGCGACGATCGCCTCCTGGACCGACCGGGTGAGGCCGGGCCAGACCTCTTCGGTGGGCACGGCGGTGTTGAGCAAGACGACCGCGCCCGGTGCAGCCACAGCGAGGACGTCGAGGGTGTCGAGCAGCCCGGCGTCGTGGACGCCGACGAACCCGGCCGCGGAGACGAGGTACGGCGCGGCGATGGGTTGCGGTCCGAAGCGCAGGTGCGAGACGGTCGTGCCGCCGGACTTCTTCGAGTCGTAGACGAAGTAGGCCTGCGCGTACCGATCCTCGTCCGCGCCGAGGATCTTGATCGTGTTCTTGTTCGCGCCGACGGTCCCGTCCGAACCGATCCCGTAGAAGACGGCGCGGATCGTGTCGTCCTCCTCGATGTCGAGGCCGGCGTCGTAGGGGATCGACGTGCGCGAGACGTCGTCGGTGATGCCGACGGTGAACCGCCGCGGCGGCTCCTCCTGGGCCAGGGCGGCGAAGACGCCCGCGACCATCCCTGGGGTGAACTCCTTCGACGACAGGCCGTAGCGGCCGCCGACGACCCGTGGCATCGTCGCCCGCTCACCGCGGGCCACAGCCTCCGAGAGCGCCGAGACGACGTCGAGGAAGAGCGGCTCGCCCTCCGAGCCCGGCTCCTTGGTGCGGTCCAGGACGGCGACCGCGCGGGCGCTCGCCGGGATCGCGGCGCACAGCTCGGCCGCCGGGAAGGGCCGGTAGAGCCGCACCCGCAGCACACCGAGCCGCTCCCCCGCCGCGGTGAGGTGACGGACCGTCTCGGCCGCCGTCTCCCCGCCCGACCCCATGATGACGATGACGCGGTCCGCGTCGGCGGCCCCCGCATACTCGACGAGGTCGTAGTGGCGACCGGTCCGCTCCCCGAGCTCCCGCATGACGTCCCGGACGATGCTTGGGGTGCGTGCGTAGAACGGGTTGACCGTTTCGCGGCCCTGGAAGTAGACGTCGGGGTTCTGGGCCGTCCCGCGGACGACGGGCCGGTCCGGGCTGAGCGAGCGCATCCGGTGCTCCCGGACGAGCACCTCCGGCACGAGCGCACGCAGGACGTCCTCGCCGAGGAGGTCCACGGTGCTCAGCTCGTGCGAGGTCCGGAAGCCGTCGAAGAAGTGGATGAACGGAACCCGGCTGCGCAGCGTGGCGGCGTGGGCGACGAGCGCCAGGTCATGGGCCTCCTGGACCGAGCCGGACGAGAGCAGCGCGAACCCGGTCTGGCGGACCGCCATGACGTCCTGGTGGTCGCCGAAGATGGACAGGCCCTGGGCGGCAAGGGACCTCGCGGCGACGTGAAGCACCGTCGAGGTGAGCTCCCCGGCGATCTTGTACATGTTCGGGATCATCAGGAGCAGGCCCTGGGACGCGGTGAAGGTCGTCGAGAGCGCGCCGCCCTGCAATGCCCCGTGCAGCGCGCCGGCGGCGCCGCCCTCGCTTTGCATCTCCACGACCGTCGGCACCGAGCCCCAGAGGTTGGGCTCCTCGTGGCTGGACCACTCGTCGGCGAGCTCGGCCATCGTCGAGCTCGGTGTGATCGGGTAGATGCTGCACAGCTCGCTCAGCTTGTATGCGACGCGCACCGCCGCCTCGTTGCCGTCGATCGTGGCCCGGTCGGCGCGAGCGGCCTCGGTGCCCGTCATCGGCGCACCTCGCTCGGAGGCGAGACGGGCGCGGGGGTCTTCGGGTCGGTGACGCGGGACGGGTCGGGTGGTGGCAGGAAGACGTTGTGCGGCAGCGGGTCGTCCTCGCCGATCATCTCGATGGCGTGGACAGGGCACTGGCGGAAGCACGTACTGCAGCCGGTGCAGGCGTCGTAGTCGAAGCGGTAGCGGTGGCCGACCCCGAGCTTGACGATGGCGTCCTCGGGACAGGAGCCGAGACATCCGTCGCACTCGAAGCAGTTGCCGCACGAGAGACACCGCCCGGCCTCGAAGCGGGCCTCGGTGGGCTCGAGTCCGGCGACGACCTCGTCGAAGGCCGCGACCCGGGTGCCCGGATCGAGCTCGCCCTGTTCCCGGCGGGTGTGGTCGCCGAAGTACCACAGGTGCAGGACGTCGAGGTCGGCGCGCGGGTGCTTGGGGGGCGGCGCATACGCCCCACCGCGCAGCCACGCGTCGATGTTGCGGGCCGCCTTCTTGCCGTGGCCGACCCCCATTGTGACGGTGCGCTCACTCGGCACGGCGTCGCCGCCGGCGAAGACGCCGGGCGCACCGGTCATGAGCGTCACGGGGTCGACCTGGACGACGTCGCCGTCGAAGGCGATGCCCGGGAGCGTGGCGAGGAAGCGCGTGTCGCTCTCCTGGCCGAGCGCGAGGATGACGGTGTCGGCGGCGAGGGTCTCGTACTCGCCCGTCCCATGCGGGCGGCCGTTCTCGTCGAGCGCCTGGATCTCGACGGTGAGCTCGCGCTCGCCCATCGAGGCGATGGTCCGCAGCCAGTTCATCCGGATGCCCTCGTCCTCGGCGTCGCGGGCTTCCTCCTCGTGAGCGGGCATCTGCTCGCGGGTGCGGCGGTAGACGATGATCGTGTCGTCGGCGCCGAGCCGGCGCGCGACGCGGGCCGCGTCCATGGCCGTGTTGCCGCCGCCGTAGACCGCGACCCGGCCCTGCAGCTGCGGCTGGTCCCCGGACTCGACACCGCGCAGGAAGGAGACGGCGTCGAGGACCCTGCCTGCATCCTGGTTGGGGATGTCGACGCGCTTGGACAGGTGGGCGCCGACGGCCACGAACGCGGCGTCGAAGCCATCCCCCCTCATCTCGGCCTGCAGGTCGGTGACGACGTGGTCCTGCTCGAAGTGCACACCGAGCCGGTGCAGGCGGCGGATCTCGGCATCGAGAACGCGTCGCGGCAGACGATAGCTCGGAATCCCGTAGCGCATCATGCCGCCCGCGAGCGGGCTGTTGTCGCGGATGACGACCTCGTGGCCGAGCATCGTGAGGTGATAGGCCGCGGAGAGCCCGCTCGGGCCGCTGCCGACGACGAGGACGCGCTTGCCCGAGCGCTCCGACGGACCGGTGAAGATCCAGTCGCGGTCGATGGCGAGGTCGCCGAGGAAGCGCTCGACCGCGTGGATCGAGACCGCCCCGTCGAGCTCGGCGCGGTTGCACGCCGTCTCACAGGGGTGGTAGCAGACGCGTCCGTGGACCGCCGGAAAGGGGTTGTCCCTGGTCAGTTCGCGCCAGGCCTCCTCGTGCCGGCCGGCCTTGGTGTGGGCGAGCCAGGCCTGGATGTTCTCCCCCGCCGGACACCCCGCGTTGCACGGCGGGAGCAGGTCGACATAGACCGGCCGCTGGGTCCGGACCGGGCCGGCTCGGCGCCGCCCTGTCCCCAGGGCCGACAGGGGGGCGATGTCCCGCCGCTCGTCCACGCTCGATCATCCTCGTTCCGCGCCGGGAGCCGCGCGAGAGCCGCACAGCCCTACAACTACGAACTGTAGTACATCGGCGTCCATGTCCGACCCCGCACCCGTTGTCCCGATGGCGGCGCCCGACAGGGGAGAATCGCCCCGTGGAGCTCGCCGTCCTTCTCGTCTCGATCATCGCCACGGTGATCGCCGTGACGAAGGCGTGCGAGCACGTCCCCGTCCCGCCTCCGCTCGCGCTGCTCGGCGTGGGGGTGTTGGGGTCCTTCCTGCCGTTCGTCCCCGAGGTCACGCTGACGCCCGAACTCGTCCTGTTCGGGATCCTGCCGCCGCTGCTCTACAGCACCGCGATCACGACATCGCTCTACGACGTCGCCGCGCATCGCGTGACGATCGTCAGCCTCTCCGTCGGCCTGGTCCTGTTCACCGCCCTGGGCGTCGCTCTCGTCGTGTATGCGATTCTCCCGGTCCCCTTCTCCCTCGCCTTCGCGGTGGGGGCCATCGTGGCCCCTCCCGACGCGGTGGCGGCGACCGCCGTCGCACGCAGGATCGGCCTGCCGAGACGGATCACGACGATCCTCGAGGGTGAGTCCCTCGCCAACGACGCGATCGCGCTCGTGTCGCTGCGGACGGCCATCGCGGTCTGGGTGGCCACGTCCACCCTCGGAGAGGAAGAGACCCTCCAGTGGTGGACCCCGGTCGGGGACTTCGCCTGGGCCGTCGTCGCCGGCATCGGGATCGGCCTGCTCACCTCGGTCGTCATCGGGGCGGTGCGGCGACACATCCACAACCCGGCGATGGACACCGCGCTGTCCTTCGTCGTGCCGTTCGCGGCCTACGTTCCCGCCGAGCAGGTAGGCGGTTCCGGGGTGCTCGCGGTCATCGCCTGCGGACTCGTCCTCGCTCACCGGGCCCCGGTCCTGCAGTCGGCGGCGTCGCGGATGTCGGAGCGGACCAACTGGGCGGCCATCACGTACATCCTCCAGAACGCCGTGTTCCTCCTCATCGGGCTCCAGATGGCCACCATCCTGCGGGCCGTCGAGGCCGGCGGGCTGACGGTGACCCGAACGGTCGTCCTCGGACTGGTCGTGCTGGCCACCGTCCTCGTGCTTCGTCCGATCTACATCTTCCCCATGGGCCGCATCTCCCGGCGTTTCGACGGGGACGCCGAGCGCTACTCCGACTGGCGGGAGCTGCTCGTCTCGTCGTGGTTCGGGATGCGCGGGGTCGTGACCGTCGCGGCGGCCCTGACCCTGCCTGCCGAGGTGCCGTTCCGCAACGCCCTCGTCATGGTGGCGCTCATCGTCACCGTGGGGACCCTCGTGCTCCAGGGACTCACCCTGCCCACTCTGGCCCAGCGGGTGGGGGTGTGCGCGCCCGACGCCCGCGAGGACGCGCTCCAGGAGGCGGCGGTGCTCCAGGCCGCCTCGGCGGCAGGGATGCGGGCCATCGAGGACGAGGCGGAGGGCGACTGGTCCGACGTCGTCGACCTGCTCCGCCGCCAGTCGACCGGTCGGGCGAACCGGGTGTGGGAGCAGCTCGGCGCCGGTGGCCCCGAGGCGGACGAGACGCCGACCCAGGCGTACGTCCGGCTGCGGCTGCGCATGCTGACCGCCGAGCGGGACGAGGTGCTCCGGATCCGCGACACGGCCCAGGTGGACAGCGTCGTCCTGGACACGGTGATGCGTCAGCTCGACGCCGAGGAGGCCGCCCTGCTGTACGCGAGCGATCGGCAGGTTGCCGTGCGCGACGAGCTCGCGACCCCCTCCCGGCTCGCCGGCGAGTGCGAGCACCTGCTCGACGAGCCGCAGCATGCCGCGCCGCTCACCCCGGAGGGCTGCAGCGCCTGCCTGCGCGAAGGCTCGACCTGGGTCCACCTGAGGCTGTGCACCCGGTGCGGCGAGGTCGGCTGCTGTGACTCGTCCGCGGGCCGGCACGCGACCCGGCACTTCGAGGAGACCGGACACCCGGTCATGCGGAGCATGGAGGCCGGCGAGACATGGCGCTGGTGCTACGTCGACGAGCTTCTCGGCTGAGCCGGCCCGCACTGCAGCGCACGGGTGTCTCGTCGCGTGTTTGGTGCGCTGCCCTGTGTTCGGTGCGCTGTAGCGCGCCGAAACCACTGCACCGGCCCGGTTCCGGAGGAACGGCCCGCCCGAGTCAGCTCCGTCACCAGGCCGGCTGGGCCCGGCGCAGCTCCCGCGTGGCGAAGGCGAGTGCACCTTCGACGGTGTCCGGCGGCGCATCGCCCGACTCACAGGGTCGGTGGCCGGAGGCGGCCGACGCGGCGAGGGACGCGCGTTCGGCCTCGATGCGGTGCGCCTCCAACGGGGTCAGCGGATAGTCGTGCTCCTCGCGCACCGCAGCGACGAGATCCAGCAGGCTCCGCGCGTCGCACGGTCGTCCTGATGCACCGAGCACCGCGGCCGCACCCTCGATCGCGGCCAGCTGCAGATCCAGGCCGAGCGACCGGCTGAGTTCCACCGCCTGGAGGGCATCCCCGGCGGCTCCTCCCAGGTCCCCCCGATGGGCCCGGCACCACGCGAGCTGGGTGAGAGCGGTCGCAATGCCGGGGTGGAAGGTCAGCTCCCGGAAGATGGCCAGGGACCGTTCGAGGAGCACGATCGCCTCGAACACCCGGCCCTGGCCGATCCGGACGGCGGCGAGGGTCTCGGCGGCCTCCCCGATGCCCTCGGGAGTGCGCAGTCTTTCGAAGATGCCCAGACCCCTCGTCAGGAACTCCTCGGCCTCGACGAACCGCTCCTGGGCCGCGGCGGTGAAGCCGAGGTTGTTCAGCGTGGAGGCCTCTCCCCACGAGTTGCCGGCGCGCCGCATCAGCTCCAGTGCCCGCTGGAGCTCGGCGGTCGCCTCATCGTGCTGGTTCCTGACCGCGAGGACCGCGCCGACCCGAAGGCGGAGCTCGCCCTCTCCCACCTCGTCCCCGGCCCGCTGGAATGCGGCGGCGGCCTCGTCGACGCGCGCTCGGTCGAGCACCCAGTGGCGCCGGACCTCGAGCGCCACCTGCTCGGAGAGGACGGCGGCGAGCAACGTGTCGTCGCCGTGTCCGCGGGCTACTCGCTCCACCGTGTCGAAGTCAGCCCCAGCGGGGGCGAACGCGCCCTGCTGCAGCCCGAGCCGCGCACGCACGAGCATCAGCCAGGCCCGCAGGAGCGGGTCGGTGGGGCCGGCTGACAGGACCCGCCGCACGAGGTGCCGGCCGGTCGTGATCTGTCCCCGCAGCCACCAGTACCCATGGACGCCGACGGCGATCCGTCCCGCCCGGTCGGGGTCACCCTGCTCGATGCACCATCCGATGGCGGCGGCGATATCCGCCGCCTCGTCCTCGACGTGGTCGAGGCACTCCTGTTGACGCGGACCGAACAGACACCCCGCAACCTCCTCCGCGAGTCGTTCGTAGTGCCGGGCGTGCGCGTCCCGGCAGCGCGACAGATCCTCGGCCACCTCGCGGACGTACTCCTTGACCGACTCGAGCATGCCGAACCTGGACCTGCCGTCGGCCGTCGGCCGTCGACGGACAAGGCTCTTGTTGACCAGCGAGGTCAGTGTGTCGAGCACCGACTCGGCGTCCTCGTCGGCGCAGACCTCCTCGGCCGTCGAGAGCAGCACCGGGGCGGCGAAGACGCTGAGCCGCTCGAGCAGGCGCTTCTCCGGAAGGGTGAGCAGCTCATGGCTCCAGGCGATCGCGCCTCGCAGGGTGCGCTGCCTCTCCGGAAGGTCGCTCGGTCCCCCGGTGAGCACGCCCAACCGACCCTCCAGTCGTCCGGCCAGCTCCTGCGGGGACAGCACGGCGGTGCGGGCGGCGGCGAGCTCGATGGCCAGGGGCAGGCCCTCAAGCCGACGTGCGATCTCGACCAGGGCGGGGACGTCGTCATCGGACACGGCGAAGTCGGGACGCACGGCTCGGGCCCGCTCGCAGAACAACCGCACCGACTCGATGTCGCACAGCCGGTCGGCGTCCATGGGCCGGGCCGTATCGGGCAGCGGGAGTGGTGCGACGGGATAGGCCTGCTCCCCGCGCACGCCCAGCACCTCTCGGCTCGTCACCAGGACCGAGACCCCGGGCGCGGTGTCGAGCAGCTCGGTCACGGTCTCCGCGGCCGCGACGACGTGCTCGAAGTTGTCGAGCACCACCAGATGCCGCTGACCGCGGGTGTACTCGGCGATCGCCACGGTCGGTCGGCGGTCCCTGACGTCCGCGAGCCCCATCGCCTCCGCGATCGCGGCGCCCACGAGACACGGGTCGTCGATCTCCGCGAGACGGACCAGCCACACCCCGTCCGGGAACTCCGGCATGGCGAGTCGGGCCAGCCGCTGCGCGAGGCGGGTCTTGCCGGTTCCGGCCGGGCCCGTGAGCGTGACCAACCGACTCCTGCGGAGCATCGACTGCAGCTCGTCGAGCTCACACTGGCGTCCGACGAAGCTGGTGCGTTCGCGCGGGAGGTTGGTCGGCACGACGTCGGTCGAAGCCAGCGGAGGGAAGTCGAGCACGAGTCCCGGCCCCGTCAGCTGGAACAGGTGCTCGGGGTCCGAGAGGTCCTTGAGCCGATGCCGGCCCAGGTCCACTGTGGCGAGGTCCGCCGGGAACGGCGTCGCCAGTGCCCGGGTCGCGTCCGAGAGGAGGATCTGCCCACCGTGCGCCACGGCGGAGATGCGCGCGGCACGGTGCACGTCGTGGCCGACGTACGATCCGGGGCCTCGGTCCGGCGTTCCGGTGTGCAGCCCCATGCGGACCCGGATCGATACGCCCTCCGGCCACGGATGGCCGGCCAAGCCCCGTTGGGCCTCGGCCGCGGCGCTGAGCGCGTCGCGGGCCCGCGTGAAGACGGCGAAGAGGGCGTCCCCCTCGGTGCCGAACTCGTATCCGTCATGCCGATGGATCGCATCCCGGAGGATGGCGAAGTGCTCGGCGAGCACGTCCGCGAAGGCCGAGCCGAGCCGCTCGACGAGCCGGGTGGACCCCTGCAGGTCGGTGAAGAGCAGCGTGACCGTGCCACTCGGCAGCCGGGTGTCGTGGCTGCTGAGCGCCTCGCCGACTGCGCTGGCCGCCGCGCCCACGACCCTCATGATCCCTCGCCCATCGGTCCGCGTCCAGCACGGTGGCCGGCAGAGGGGCCGTCAGGTGGAGCCGACGTCGGAGGTCAGAGACGCTCGCGGCAGACGTCGATCGCCAGGTCCAGGGCCGCGGCCGAGACCTCCGGGGACATGCGCACGAGCACCTCCCGCGGCGTCCCGTCGAGCCGGATACCCACGAGGAAGGAGGTCGCTCCGGCCGACTCGCCGAACACATGTCCGTCGCATCGGGCCGGACGGGCGGCCAGCACCACATCGACCGGCTCACCGTCGGCCGACACGGTGACACCGGGCGCCCACGGCTCGCCGACCGCCGTGAACACCGGTGTCCCCGCGACGCTCTCGATGACGTATGCGCCGCTCCCCTCCCCCGAGGGCGTCGCCGTGAGGACGAGGTCGGCCCCCGCGACGGAACCGCCCTCGTCCCGAGCTCGCACGTCGGTGAACCGCAGCTCCGCCACCGCGGCGACGTCGAGCTCGGCGCACCGTCGCTCGACCCAGCGGGTGACCACGCCGACCTCGTCGCGCACCGGCACGTCGACGGTGTGCTCCCCGACCCGGACCGCCAGCCGGCCCGGTCCGGTGACCGGGTCGCTCGCGGGACCACCGCATACCGGATCCACGAGCGGGAGGGGGAACCGCCGCTCGCCACCGGGTGGGACCGCCCGCAGCCGGTCCGCGACCAGCGGCCGGCTCAGCCGCGGGTCGACGAGCTCGATCGACTCGGGGGCCACCTCGGCCGAGCCCTCGTTCGCGAGCACGACAGCGATCCGGTCCCGCGCGGTGTCGCGGCTGTCCTGGGTGAGCTCCGCAGTGAAGGTCGGCGATCCGACCTTCTCAACGGACTCGGCCGACTCCACTGACTCGACAGGGTCGATCTGCCCGCTCGAGCAGGCGGCCAGGGCCGCCAGCAGCGCCGGCAGTGCTGGCAGGAGGAGGCCGAGGACGCGGACCCGGAGGGGCACGCCGTCAGGTTAGACCGGGCGGGTCCGGGTGTCACCGCCGCGGCCCGGGGCGTGCCACCGCGGCCCGGCCGGGAGGGGCGGGCCGCCGTGGGGTCGGGTCACATGTGCAGCAGGCTGGCCGAACGCACGTCCTGGATCGCGCCCTCCTGGGCTGTCTCGTCGAAGAGACCTCCCGGCAGGCCGGTCACTGTGATGTGGGCCTCCGCCGGCCGCATCGAGGCCTTGGTCCGGTCCATCGTCCAGGAGTCGCCGTAGGTGTAGCGGGAGTGCGACTTCACATTCTCCAGCGGCCCCGTTGCGGTCCACGTCGCGGTGGCACTCAACGTGACGGTCACACCGTTGGGCATCTCCTCGCCGGTCTCCTCGTCGTAGACGACCACCATGGCCTCGCAGGTCGGGATCTCCAACGCGGCGGTGGACAGATCACGCGCGATGGTGAAGCTGAACTCCTCGCTCACGCACCACAGCTCTGCCTGGTAGGGCTCGTCTCCGGGCTCGACGCCGGGCATCATCAGGGCCATCGCCACGAAGGCCGGCTGGGGCATGCGTTCAGGCTTGACACCCTGCACGCGGTACACAGCGGTCGCGTCCGCGCCCATGACAGCGAGGACCCGCGGCACTCCCACTTCCGGGTTCAACTCGTCGAAGTCCTCGTCGAACCAGGTGGCGTCGGCCATCATGCCGCTGAAGGTGTAGGACTCGTGGGTGGGGGCGGGCGCCCCCGTGGCACCGACCGGGACGGTGAGGATGGCCATGAGTCCTGCGACGGCCGCCACTCCGGCCCTCCGGAGCATAGTGGTGTGAATCTTCATGACATCCGCCTCCGATCCAACGGTTCGGGTGGCGCGCGAGGTGCGTGCCACCTCACTTCGGATGCTACGACCGCTGCCCCGCGGCGGCGGGTCATGGTGAGTCCCGTCACCCGCGGCGGCATCGTCGCGGTCGGCGGTCTCAGACCGGCGGGACGTCGCGGCGCTTGGCGGCGAAGTGCCGGTCGCGGTGTGCGGCGTAGCGGAACCGCTTGAGCAGCTCGTCGCGCAGGTCGGCCGGGTCGACGATGTGGTCGAGGACGAGGTCGGCGGCGAGCCGTTCCAGGTCGACGTCCTCCTCGTACTCGCGGCGCATCCGCGCGATGAACTCCTCACGCTCGGCGTCGTCGGTGAGCGAGGCGATCTTGTTCGCGTAGACCGCGTTGACCGCCGCCTCCGGGCCCATGACGGCGATCCGTGCGGTCGGCAGTGCCAGGGTCGCGTCGGGGCCGAAGCCCGGGCCGCCCATCGCATACAGGCCGGCGCCGTAGGCCTTGCGGACGACGACGCAGATCTGCGGGACGGTCGCCGAGGAGACGGCCGAGACCATCTTGGCGCCATGCCGGATGATGCCGCCGCGCTCGACCTCGGAGCCGATCATGAAGCCCGGCACGTCCGCGAGATAGAGCAGCGGCATGGAGTATGCGTCGCACAGCCAGATGAACCGGCTCGCCTTGTCCGCGCTGTCGGTGAAGAGAACCCCGCCCTTGACCATCGAGTTGTTCGCGACGATGCCAACGGTCTCGCCGTTCAGCCGGCCGAAGCCGACGACGAGCTCGGCCGCGAAGAGCGGCTTGATCTCGAAGAAGCTGTCCTCGTCGACGATCCCGTCGATGACGTCGTGGATGTCGAACGGCTGGCTCTCGCGCTCGGGGACGGTGGCGTCGGTGAGTGGCGCCGACGGCGGCTCGGGGTGGTAGGCCGGCGGGGCCTGTCGCCAGTTGTCCGGCACGTAGGAGAAGTAGAGCCGGGCCAGCTCGATGGCCTCGGTGTCGTCGTGGGCGAGCAGGTCCCCGACGCCGCTGACGGTGCAGTGCATCCGCGCGCCGCCCATCTCCTCGAGCGAGACCTTCTCACCGACGACCATCTCGGCCATCCGGGGGCTGCCGAGGTACATCGAGGCGTTGCCCTCGACCATGATGATGAGGTCGCAGAAGCTCGGGATGTAGGCGCCGCCCGCCGCCGAGGGGCCGAAGAGACAGCAGATCTGGGGCACCTTGCCAGAGAGCGCGACCTGGTTGTGGAAGATCCGCCCGGCACCCCGCCGGCCGGGGAACATCTCGACCTGGTCGGTGATCCGGGCACCGGCGGAGTCGACGAGCCAGAACACCGGCAGCTCCTCGCGCAGCGCGGTCTCGGTGGCCCGGACGATCTTCTCGACCGTGCGGGCCCCCCACGAGCCCGCCTTGACGGTCGGGTCGTTGGCGATGACGACGACGGGCCGGTCCTCGACCGTTCCGCGGCCGGTCACGACGCCGTCGGCGGGCAGACCCGCGGCCATGGCGTTGGCGTAGCGACCGTCCTCGACGAACGACCCCTCGTCGAGGAGCAGCGCGATCCGGTCGCGCACGTAGAGCTTGTTCTGTCCGGCGAGCTTGGCCGCGGCCCCCTCGGTCGGCGCGGCCGAGGCGCGGTGCGCCGCCTGAAGCCGCTCGCGGACGTCCTGGACCCTGGGGTCGCCCTGCGTGGTGGGCAGCCGGCCGCCACTCGTCTCGCTCACGCGGGCAAGCCTAGGCCCCGGGCGATGACCATGCGCTGGACCTCGGAGGTGCCCTCGCCGATCTCGAGGATCTTGGCGTCGCGGTAGAAGCGGGCGACGGGGTACTCCTCCATGAAGCCGTTGCCGCCGAAGATCTGGGTCGCGATCCGGGTCGCCGAGACGGCCGCCTCCGAGGTGTACAGCTTGGCGATCGAGGCTGCCTGCTTCACCTTGGCCACGCTCGTGCGGCCGGCCTCCTGCTCGTCCTTGAGCCAGGCCGCCTTGTAGGTGAGCAGCCGGGCGGTCTCCTCCATGACGGCGAGGTCGGCGACCTGGAACGAGACACCCTGGTTGACGGCGATCGGCTTGCCGAACGCCAGCCGGCTCTGGCTGTATGCGGCGGCCTCCTCCCGCATCCGGGTGATCAGACCGAGGGCGAGGGCGCTGATCGCGATCCGGCCGTCGTCGAGGGTCTTGAGGAACTGCTTGAAGCCGTGCCCGCGCTCGCCGAGAAGGTTCTCGGCGGGCACCCGGCAGTCGCTGAACGCGAGGCCGTGGGTGTCGGAGATGTTCCAGCCGAGCTTGTCGTATGCGGGGGCCACCTCGAACCCGGGCGTGCCGCTCGGGACCATGATGGCCGAGATCTCGGCCTTGCCGTCCGACGTCGTACCGGTGCGGGCGGTCACGGCGACGACGGAGGTGATGTCGGTGCCGGAGTTCGTGATGAAGGCCTTGGCGCCGTTGACGACCCACTCGTCTCCGACGAGCTCGGCCTTCGTGCGGGTGGCGCCGGCGTCGGAGCCGGCGTCGGGCTCGGTGAGGCCGAAGCCCGCGAGCGTGCGGCCGGCGACGAGATCGGGCAGATAGGTCTGCTTCTGCTCGTCGGTGCCGTAGGTGAGGATGGGGTTGATCCCGAGACCCACCCCGGCCGAGAGCGTGATGCCGATCGACTGGTCGACGCGGCCGAGCTCCTCGATCGCGATGCAGAGGTTGGTGAAGGCGCCGCCGTCGGAGTCCTCGAGGGAGCCGCCGAACTCCTCCGGGACGACGAGTCCGAACAGGCCGAGCTCGCCCATCTTCGGGATCAGGTCGGTCGGGAAGTGGTGCGCGCGGTCCCACTCGTGGACGTGCGGCTCGACCTCGCCGACGGCGAAGTCGCGGACGAGGGAGCGGAACTCCTCGTGGTCGGGGCCGAGCTGGAACATCGCGGGGGTCTCCTCGTCGAGATGGGTGTCGTCAGCGGAGGTGTGCGCTTGACGTTTACGTCAACGTAAAGCATGCTCGGGTGTCATGGCAACCCGGACCGGCGAGACGACGACCGCGATGCGAGAGACGTGGACGATCGCGGAGATCGCCGACGAGTTCGGCATCACCCACCGCACCGTCCGGCACTACGAGGACCTCGGTCTCATCTCCCCCGAACGTCACGGCACCCGCCGGATCTACCACCGCCGCGACCGCACCCGGCTCGGCCTCATCCTGCGCGGCAAGCGGCTCGGCTTCCCGCTCGAGGAGATCCGCACGATCATCGACCTCTACGACGCCCCGCGGGGCAGGCGCTCCCAGCTCGAGTACGTCCTGAGCCAGATCGACGAACGACGCGCCGACCTCGAGCAGCGCCGGGCCGACATCGAGGCGGCGCTCACCGAGCTCGACGGCTTCGAGCGACGATGCCGCGAGGAGCTGACACAGCAAGGGCAGGGTCCCACCCCGTCGGCGAGACGCGTGGGACAGTAGTGACATGAGTGACGACGGCCCCACCGATGAACGCTCCGCCCTCGCCTGGATCATGTCCGGCACGGTCGGCGCCCTCGTCGTCGGCGGCTTCGCCAAGCGTCTGATCGACAAGCGCCGAGAGCGTGCCCTGAACGAGCTCGACGAGTCGGCGCACCGGGAGTCCGCCGACACCGAGCAGGACGAGCAGGGTTCCAACGGCCTCGAGGAGGCCGAGGGGCACCCGAGCTGAGCGGCCACGCGGGCGCGACCAGCGCATACGCCCTGAACCTCGTCCCCGGCCTCGAAGCTCGGCCAGCGCTCCCGAACTGCGACCCACCCCCTGCACCTGCAGGCGCGAGGTCGCACGTCGGGTGCAGGGCCTGCGGAACGGGTGCTGACTCGCACCTCGGGGCGGGGTGCGCGAGTCCACGCACCCGCGAGCGCCGACAATGGGGGGCATGACGCACCCCGCACCCGATGACCGACCTTCGCCCGATGGTCGCCGAGCGGTCTCGGTCGACCAGGTCAGAGACGGACTCGAGCAGGCCGGCTATCTCGCCAGCGAGGCGATCGCGACCACGGTCTTCCTCGCCGACCGCCTCGGCAAGCCGCTCCTCGTCGAGGGTCCGGCCGGCGTCGGCAAGACCGAGCTCGCCAAGGCCGTTGCCCGCAGCCGAGGGGCGCGGCTGATCCGGCTGCAGTGCTACGAGGGCGTCGACGAGGCCCGCGCCCTCTACGAGTGGAACCACGCCAAGCAGCTCCTGCGCATCACCGCCGAGCGCCAGGGCGGCGGCGCGACCCACCCGGAGGCGCACTCGGGCTGGGACGCCGTCCGCGACGACATCTTCACCGACGAGTTCCTCCTCGCCCGGCCGCTGCTGGCGGCGATCCGGTCCGACGAGCCGGTCGTCCTCCTCATCGACGAGCTCGACAAGGCCGACGTCGAGATCGAGGGCCTGCTCCTCGAGGTGCTCAGCGACTTCGCGATCACGGTGCCCGAGCTCGGCACCATCGAGGCGACCCACACTCCCTTCGTCGTCGTGACCTCGAACGCCACGCGTGAGCTGTCCGAAGCCCTGCGCCGCCGATGCCTGTTCCTCCACATCGACTACCCGACGCCCGAGCTCGAGCAGCGCATCGTCGAGGCCGCCGTCCCCGACCTTCCGCAGGCTCTCGCCGAGTCGGTCGTCCGGCTCGTCGCCCGGCTGCGCGAGCTGCCGCTGCGCAAGGCGCCGAGCATCTCGGAGACGATCGACTGGGCGCGGACCCTGCTCGCCCTCGGCGCCGAGGACCTCTCCCCCGAGATCGTCCGGGACAACCTCGGGGTCCTCCTCAAGCATCGCGACGACATCGACCGCGCCTCCGCGGCGCTGGCGGTCGGCTGAGCGGACGACGGTGACCCAGCCCCCCATCCACCGGCACCTCGTCGACTTCGGCCGCGCGCTGCGACAGCACGGCCTGGTCGCCGGGCCGAGCGAGGTGATCGACGCGGCGCAGGTGGCCACCACGCTCGGCCTCGACGACCGCGAGCGCCTGCGCGCCGGACTCGCCTCCGCGCTGCTGCGCCGGTCCGGGGAGCGCAGGGTGTTCGACGAGGTCTTCGACGTCTACTTCCCCCGCGCGGTGGGCGACTCGGCCACCCTCGCCGACCCGCCGCCGTCCTTCGCGACGGCGGACGACCGCCGGGAGCACGCCGCCGGACTCCGCGACGAGCTCGCCCGGGCGCTCGCGACGGACGACCGGGACGCCCTGCAGCGGCTCGCCGAACAAGCCCTCGTCGACCTGGGCAGGCTCCCGAACGAGGCGAGCGCGGGCGCCTTCTCCGCCGCCCAGGCCCTGGACACGCTCGCCCCGCAGACCACCCTCGCCGCCGCTCTGGGAGCGGGCCCGGGCAGCGACGGCCCGCTCTTCACCGAGTCGTTCCGCCGTGACGAGCTCCGTAGCCGGGTCGGCGAGTTCCGCGCCGCCGTCGAGGCCGAGGCCCGCCGTCGCAACGCCGAGGTCCGCGGCCGGGAGCGGATCAGCCGGTATGCGGTGCGCGCCTCCGCGGACCGCACCCTCTTCATCCTCGCCGGCCCACGCGAGCTCGCCGAGCTGCGGGCGACGATCGGTCCGCTGGCGCGCAAGCTCGCGACCCGGATGTCCGCTCGCCGCCGACGGCACCAGCGTGGCTCGATCGACCTGCGCTCGACCCTGCGCCGCTCGATGGCGACGGGCGGGATCCCGATGCGCCCCGCATACCGGCACCGCCCGCCGCACAAGCCGGATCTCGTCGTCCTCGCCGACTTCTCGTCCTCGGTCGCCGGGTTCAGCCGGTTCACGATCCTCCTGCTCCAGGCGCTGCACGCGCAGTGGAGCCGGGTGCGGATCTTCGGCTTCGTCAATGTCACCTCGGAGCTGACCGAGCTCTTCGCATCGGCGCCACCCGGCGCGGATCTGACGGAGGAGGTCCGCGACGTGCGCGAGATGACGCGCTGGCACCGCAACTCGGACTACGGCTCGGCCTTCGCGGACTTCGCCGAGCACCACCTCGACGCGGTGACGCCCCGCACGACCGTCCTCATCCTCGGCGATGCGCGCAGCAACCACACCGACCCGCGCACCGACGCCCTGCACGCCATCGCCGAGCGCGCCCGCGCCGTCGTGTGGCTCAACCCGGAACCGGCCCGATCATGGGGCAGCGGCGACAGTGAGTCCGCGACCTACGGGCGGATCGTCGACATGCACGAATGCGCGACGATAGCCCACCTGCGCCAGGTGGTCGGACGGCTCCTGCCCGTCTGACCGCTCCACGCGGAAGAGCTCCAGAACCGCGAGACGGGCTCGGTCAGAGGTCCAGATAATGTCCGCGCTCGACCCGGCGCCGCTCCCGCCAGGACAGGTCCTCGACGCGGCGCGGCGGACGGCTGGCCCAATAGGCCAGCAGACCGAGGATGAGCACCCCGAACAGTCCGAGGAGCAGGCCGGCCAGCATGTCGTCCAGGGTAGGCCGCGTGCAGGCCTGCAGTCAGCCCTCGTGCGGGATCAGGTCGACGATCGCGGCGTTGCCCCACCGGTCGACGCGCACCGTGGCGATCGCGTCCTGGTCGAGAACGCTCTCCTCGAGGTCGACGGCCTCGCTCTGTCCGACGAACCAGCTCTCGATCCCGCACTCGAGCCGCCAGCCGCTGTCGTCGCATCGCAGGAACAGTCCATCGGGTTCGTTGCGCTGGACCTCGCCGCCCACCCAGACATCGCCCTCCTGCCGCAAGGCGACGTATGCGGTGCCCCGCTCCTCCGGCCCGCTCGCCTCGAACTGCGGGTCGGGCAGGTCGGGGTAGTCCAGGTCGACGTAGGCGCCACGGAAGGGATCGATCGGGTCGACCGGGCCGACCCGCAACGCGACCTCCGTGCCGGAGACGCGCGGTGAGAGCTGCGGCAGGACGGCGACCAGGGTGAGCACGAGCTGCACGACGAGGACTCCCACGAGGATCAGCCAGCCGCGGCGGCCGGGGCCGCGCGCCGGGCGAGCGCCGCCGGAGCGGGCGCCGTCGGAGCGGGGCTGCTCGGTGGTGTTCTGGGCGGTGGTCATCACGACCGCACCTCCGATCCGATCCTGCGGCGGGCCCGTTCGGCGACCACGCCGGTGATGAGCATGACGACTCCGACGGCGAGGAAGAGGGTGGCTCCGGAGATGATCGGAGCGAAGACCGCGAAGCTCTGGAAGGTCGTGAACACGACGACTCCCACCGTGGCCGCCGCGGAGACGACGGGCAGTCCGCGCCGTGCTCCGACGACAGCCCATCCTCCGGCGATGACGAGGAAGACGAGGATGGCCAGACCCGTCCGCAGCCACATCTCGGCCGTGAGCTCGTCGGGGACCATGGCGTCGCTGTAGGTCATCGGCCGCCATAGACTCATCACGAGCCCGAGGACGAGCGCGCCGACGGCCACGCCGAGCTCGACCTGCTCATCGCGCGTAGAGCGCCAGAGCGCTGCGGCTGCCAGGCCGAGGGCCAGGACGATACCCGCGGTGAGGCCCTCGCTCCACCGGTCCGAGCCGCCGGAGTAGGGGATGGCCGCGGCGAAGGCACCGATGAGGGACATGACCGCTCCGAGGCTCAGCCACAGTCGCCCGAACCCGCGCCACGAGTCCGGATGGAGTGCCGCGAGGGCGACGCTGGCCACCGACGCGAGGAGGACCGCACCCGTGAAGGTCACGACGCCGCCTCCGGCGTCCATGACCTGCCAGACATACCACGCCGCGAGAACCGTGATTGCGACGAGGCCGGCGGCACGCGAGCGGCGGGCATACGCATACAGGAGGGCTCCGAGGCCCCACGCGAGGAGGAGGTGCGGACGGTAGGCGGGCACCTGCAGGCTCTGCGCAGCCTGGAAGACGACGGCGCCGGCGGCGAGTGCCGTGAGCAGCTTCAGCGCCGCGCTGACAAGGTCGCGGGTCAGCTCTGCCGCGATCGCCAACCCCGCCCACAGCGCGACGACGAGGAGGAAGCGGACCAGGGGGGACAGCTCGTCCAGGTTGGCTGCGACGAGCCAGATGAGGCCGATCCCGATGAACACCGCACCGAGCCCGAGGATCACCCGGACGGCGGTGAACCGGCGCCCGGCGTCCGCGGTCACGACATACCGGTCGGCGATCGCCGCGGCCGCATCGGGGGTGAGGAGGCCGTCGCGCTCCCACTCACGGAGCTCACCGGTGAGCCAGCGGTGTCGCTCCGCTGTGGTCGGGACAGGTGCTGGTGACGGCGACGCTGCGCTCATGCACCCAGTCAAGCGCCCCGGACGGTGCGCTGTCCTGAGTGCGGCTACTCATGAGTGTCACAACATCTGATCGCCGTACTACGGTCGGGTGATGACAACCGACGCCACCTCCGCTGCGCCCATTCCCGCCGACCAGCCTGCGGGTGGGACCGACGTCGACGCGGTCCCCCGCTCGGATGCCAGGTCCGAGCACCGGCCACCGGCCGGCTCGTCCCGCCGCTCCAGCTGGAGCGGTCCGGACGGCGAGCTCGACTACGAGGCGGTGGCCCGGTGGACGGTTCTGCGGGAGGCCGACGAGCCGGTCGCCGAGATGTTCTCGGTGAGCTATCTCGCCGGGGGCGAGGACTCGGAGCCGGACGTGGACCGACCGGTCACCTTCGTCTTCAACGGTGGCCCGGGAGCGTCGAGCGCCTATCTGCACCTCGGCGCGCTCGGCCCGCGGCGCGTCGCGTTCGCCGACGACGGCACGGCCCCACCGCCGCCGTCGCGTCTGGTCCCCAACGAGGAGTCGTGGCTCGGCTTCTCGGACCTGGTGTTCATCGACCCGATCGGCACCGGCTTCAGCCGGCTCATCAAGCCCGAACCGAACGGCGGGAAGGGCTCCGGTGACGACAAGGCGGCGGGAGGACCCGAGGCGGAGAAGAAGGCGAAGCGGTTCTTCGCCTTCCAGCGGGACCTCGACTCGATCGGCGAGTTCATCCGGCGGTGGCTGACCGCGCACGACCGGTGGGCGTCGCCGATCTTCATCGCCGGCGAGAGCTACGGCGGATACCGCGTCGCGCGCCTGGCCAAGCTGCTCCCCGAGAAGTACGGCGTCGGGCTCAACGGGGTCGTCATCATCAGCCCGGCGCTCGAGTTCTCCCTGCTCATGCCGAACGACTACGACATCGCCGCCTGGGTCGACCTGCTCCCGACGATGGCCGCTGCGGCACACCACCACGGCCTGGGCCGCGCCCTGCCCGGCGATGCCGGCCTCGACGAGGTTCTCCGTGCCGCGGAGGAGTTCGCGACCGCGGACTACGTCGCCTTCCTCACCCAGGGCGCGTCGATGCCCGCCGATCGGAGGCGAGAGGTGCTGCGGCGGTTCGCGGACCTGACCGGGCTCCACCGTGACCTCGCCGAACGGGGTGAGGGCCGCATACCGATCCACCGGTTCGTCCGCGAGCTGCGAGCCGCACACGCCGAGGTCGTCGGCCTCTACGACGCGAGCATGGTCTCGGCCAACCCCTTCCCCGACCGGGACGGCATGACGTGGCCCGACCCCACCCTCTCGGGTATCGAACGGATCTTCGCCGCCGGTGCGAACCAGCAGATCCGCAGCGAGATCGGGGTCGACACCGACCGTGAGTACCTCCTGCTCTCGCACGAGGTCAACGAGTCGTGGGCCGAGGACGGCGAGAAGCCCTGGGCCGCACCTCCGCAGGGAGCCGTCGACGACCTCCGCTACGCCCTGGCCCTCAACCCGCACACGCGCTATTTCCTCTGCCACGGGCGCTTCGACCTCGTCACGCCGTACCACTCGAGCGATCGGCTGGTGAACCTCATGCGGCTGCGGGAGAGCGACAGCGGCCGGCTCACGACCCGGCACTACCCGGGCGGGCACATGTTCTACACGTGGGCCGACTCCCGCCGGGAGTTCCGCGATGCCATGGTCGCGTTCTACCACTCGACGACCGGACGGCCCGCCGCGGCGACGACGTAGGTTGGGGGCATGAAGCTCCCGCCCGTCCTCGAGGACCTGCTCACCCGCATCCCGCTGGGCAACAGACTGCCCGGCGCCCCCGGTGAGCGCGTGCTCCTCGAGCTCGACCTGGGTCGCGGCCTGGCCGAGGCTGCGCCGGCCAACCCGGTCGAGGCGATCCGGGCGCTGCGAACGCCGCAGCTGCGCACCCTGGTGGAGCATCTGCGCCGAGCCGGCACCGACGACTCCGTCGTGGGTCTGATCGGCGTCGTCCACGGCGGTGGACTCACTCTCGCCCAGTCCGACGAGCTGCGCGCGGCGGTCCGCTCCTTCCGGGCCAGGGGCAAGCCGACCCTCGCCTTCAGCCCGGCCTTCGGCGAGCTCGGGGACGGCAGCGTGGGCTACCACCTGGCGACGGCCTTCGAGGAGATCTGGCTCCAGCCGGCCTCCGGTCTGGGGCTGACCGGATTCACCGCCGGGGCGACGTTCCTCCGCGGCACCCTCGACAAGCTCGGAGTCCAGCCCGAGTTCGGCCAGCGGCACGAGTACAAGAGTGCAGCCGACACCTTCCTGCGCACGGGGATGACCGCGCCGCACCGCGAGATGGTCGGCCGCCTCGTCGAGTCGGTGACCGAGCAGCTCGTCTCAGCCGTTGCGGCCGATCGCCGGGTGACCGCCGACGTGGTGCGCTCCGCACTCGACGACGCGCCGCTCACCGCGGAGGACGCGCTCGAGCGTGGCCTCATCGACCACATCGGCTACCGCGACCAGGCCTATGCCGCGATGCGCGAGCGGGTCGGGCCGGACGAGCCCACGCTGCGGTTCGTCGAGCGTCACGGCGTCGGCCGCTTCGACGTCCTGCTCCAGCAGCTGCCCAGGCCGTCGACGAAGCCCCGGATCGCCGTCATCGAGGCGGTCGGCGGCATCCACGTCGGTCACGCACAACCGGGACCGGGAGGACGCCGGGTCGGTTCGGACACGATCGGCGCCGCGCTGCGAGCGGCGGCGAGGGACAAGGACGTCGCCGGGGTCGTGCTGCGGGTCGACAGCCCCGGCGGCTCGGCCGTGGCGTCGGACTCGATCCGGCGCGACGTCCTCCAGGTCCGGGCGGCGGGAAAGCCGGTCGTCGCCTCGATGGCCTCGGTCGCCGCATCCGGCGGCTACTACATCGCGATGCCGTGCGATCGGGTCGTCGCCGCCCCCGGCACGATCACCGGCTCGATCGGCGTCCTCGCGGGCAAGCTCGTCGTCCGGGAGGCGCTGGCCCGGATCGGTCTGAACCGCGAGCTCATCGCGGGGTCACGACGGGCGGCGATGCTCTCGGCGCAGACACCCTTCGACGAGGACGAGTGGGCGGTCCTCGACGCCTGGCTGGACCGGATCTACGAAGACTTCACCGCGAAGGCGGCCGCGGACCGGGAGATGCCGGTCGAGGAGCTGCGGGCGGTGGCCAGGGGCCGAGTCTGGACCGGCGCGGACGCCCTCGAGCGGGGGCTGGTCGACCGCCTGGGCGGTTTCGGCGACGCGGTCGCGGAAGTCTGCTCTGTCATCGGAGCCGACGTCGACGACGTCCAGGTCCTCCCGTTCCCGAAGCCGCACCCGCTGAGCGCCCTGCAGCCGCCCGAGAGCTCGGAGTCGGTCGGCCTCGCCGCCGCTTCACCCGCTGAGGGGCCATTGTCGTGGCAGCTGCTCGTCGAGGGTCTGCAGCGCGTGACCGGGTGGCAGGCCCCCGGCGTGCTCAGCCTGCCGCCGGTGCACCTGCCGGGCTTGTTGCCGCCCCGGTGGTGATCCGGGTCCCCCGGCGCGAGCGCGGGAAACCACCCGGAAGGGGGGTGTCCGGCTGCGGTCCGGGTGGCTGCAGACTGACGGCATGACCGGCTCCCGCGACACGGCCGCCACCGCCTCCGGAGTCGTCTTGGCGGTTCTGGCGTCCAGCCAGTTCCTCATGACCCTCGACAGCTCGGTCATGAACGTGTCGATGTCACAGGTCGCTGAGGATCTCGGAACCCCGATCACCGGGATCCAGACCGCGATCACCTTGTACACGCTCGTCATGGCGAGCCTGATGATCACCGGCGGCAAGGTGGGGTCGGTCCTCGGACGCCGTCGAGCCTTCGCGATCGGGCTCGTGGTGTACGGCACGGGGTCGCTGGTCACCGCAGTGGCCCCCAACCTCACCGTCCTGTTGATCGGCTGGTCGCTGCTCGAGGGCATCGGGGCGGCGCTCATCATGCCCGCGATCGTCGCGCTCGTCGCCGGCAACTTCGCGCCGGAGAAGCGCGCGGGCGCATACGGCCTCGTCGCGGCGGCCGGCGCCATGGCCATCGCGGCCGGCCCACTCATCGGCGGGGCGGTCACGACATTCGCGTCCTAGCGCTACGTCTTCGCCGGCGAGGTGGTCGTCGTCGTCCTGATCCTGCTGCTCATGCGACGGGTCGCCGACGTGCCCCGGTCTCCCGCGCAGCTCGACCTGGTCGGGTCCGCACTGTCGATCGTCGCCCTGGCCACCATCGTGTTCGGTGTGCTGCGTTCCGCGGAGTGGGGGTGGGTCGCCCCCCGCGCAGGAGGACCGGAGATCCTCGGCGCCTCTCCCGTGATCTTCCTCATCGCTGGAGGGCTGGCAACGCTCTACCTTTTCGCCCTGTGGGAGAGGCGGCTGGCCGAGACCGGTCGCGAACCGCTGTTGCCGCCGGACCTGCTGAAGACGGTGCAGCTGCGGGTGGGCATCGTCATGTTCTTCGCCCAGTTCCTCATCCAGGCGGGGGTGTTCTTCGCCCTTCCGCTGTTCTTGACCGTCGTGCTCGAGCTCAGTGCCCTCGAGACCGGCCTGCGGGTGTTCCCGCTCTCCATCGCGCTGCTCGTGACCGCGGCGGGCATTCCCAAGGTGCTCCCCGAAGCCAGCCCTCGACGCGTCGTGCGGGTCGGGCTCGTGACCCTCGCCATCGGAACCGGCGTCCTGGTCGCCGGGATGAACCCGGGCGCCGACGCCGGAGTCGTCGCGATACCGATGCTGCTCATCGGAGCGGGGCTCGGCGCCCTGGCCTCGCAGCTCGGCGCGGTGACGGTCTCGGCCGTGCCCGACGAACGCAGCCCCGACGTCGGCGGACTGCAGAACACGGCGACATCACTGGGTGCGTCCCTGGGCACGGCCCTGATCGGCTCGATCCTGATCGCCTCGCTGTCGGCGTCGGCCCTCGCCGGACTGCAGGACTCGCCGGAGGTCTCGGACCAGATCGCGGAGCAGGCGACGGTCCAGCTGGCATCGAGCGTCCCGTTCGTCTCGGATCCACAGCTCGAGGCGACGCTCGACGAGCTCGGCATCACGGGAGCCGAGGCCGAGGCCATCGTCGAGGTCAACGACGCTGCGCGGTTCGACGGCCTACGGGCCGCGTTCGCCGCAGCGGTCCTGGTCACCCTCGCAACACCGTTCTTCACCGGCCCCCTCCCCACCGCCGCGGTGGGGCGGCGGGCGGGACTGGAGGAGTCCGGGCCTTCGGGAGGGTCCGGCGCCTCGGCCCCGGACAGCGGACCGGCGCCGGCCTGACCTCTGGGGACCGTGGTCGGACCACCGGGTGTGGCGAGACTCACGGTGCGGACGTGGGCGGTCAGCACCCTGGCCAGGGGCCGGCAGCAGGCCCCTGGCCTGCGCCTTTGAGTATCTCGAACCGCAGGGGTATGCGGTGGCCGACTACCGCATACCGACCCGTCGGACGTGCCCCGCCAGGGGGTGAGGGCTACCGATAGCATTCGGGCCATGGCCATCAGCAAAGTCCTCATCGCCAACCGCGGCGAGATCGCCGTCCGCATCGCCAGAGCCTGCAAGGACCACGGGATCGCCTCCGTGGCCGTCTATGCCGAGCCGGACCGGGACGCGCTGCACGTGGCCGTCGCCGACGAGGCCTACGCCCTCGGCGGCACGACCCCTGCGGACTCGTATCTGCTGCAGGACAAGCTGATCGAGGTCGCCCACGAGGCCGGTGCGGACGCGGTCCACCCCGGCTACGGGTTCCTCGCCGAGAACGGCGGGTTCGCCAAGAAGGTCATCGAGTCGGGCCTGGTCTGGATCGGCCCCGGTCCGGAGGCGATCGACGCCCTCGGTGACAAGGTCAAGGCCCGCCACATCGCCCTGAAGGCCAACGCCCCACTCGTCCCCGGCACCGCGGACCCGGTCGACGGACCCGACGAGATCATCGCCTTCGCCGAGGAGCACGGGCTGCCGGTGGCGATCAAGGCGGCGTACGGCGGCGGCGGGCGCGGACTCAAGGTGGCCCGGACGATCGAGGAGATCCCCGAGCTGTTCGACTCCGCGGTCCGGGAGGCCGTCACCGCGTTCGGGCGCGGCGAGTGCTTCGTCGAGCGCTTCCTCGACCAGCCGCGGCACGTCGAGACCCAGTGCCTGGCCGACCAGCACGGCAACGTCGTCGTCGTCTCGACCCGTGACTGCTCCCTCCAGCGCCGGAACCAGAAGCTCGTCGAGGAGGCACCGGCGCCGTTCATCACCGAGGAGCAGCACGCCGAGCTGCTGCGCGCGAGCAAGGCGATCCTCACAGAGGCCGGCTACGTCGGCGCGGGCACGTGTGAGTTCCTCGTCGGTCCCGCCGGCGACATCTCCTTCCTCGAGGTCAACACGCGTCTGCAGGTCGAGCACCCGGTGACCGAGGAGGTCACCGGCATCGACCTCGTCCGCGAGATGTTCCGCATCGCCGACGGCGAGTCGCTCGACTATCCCGACCCCGTGCCCCACGCGCACTCGATCGAGTTCCGGATCAACGGCGAGGACGCCGGCCGCGGATTCCTGCCCGCGCCTGGGACCGTGTCGAAGATGACCATCCCGCACGGCCCGGGCATCCGCTGGGACGCCGGGATCGTCGAGGGTGACACCGTCGCGGGGGCGTTCGACTCGATGATCGCGAAGCTGATCGTCACCGGCCGCAACCGGAGCCAGGCGCTGGAGCGGTCCCGCCGCGCGCTCGAGGAGCTCGTCATCGAGGGGATGCCCACGGTGGTGCCGTTCCACCGAGCGGTCGTCTCCGACCCCGCGTTCGCGCCGAACGACCCGAACGAGAAGTTCTCCGTGCACACCCGCTGGATCGAGGACGAGTTCGACAACACGATCGCGCCGTACGCCGGCCCGACGGGCGAGGCCGAGGAGGCCGAGCCGCGTCAGACCATCGTCGTCGAGGTGGGCGGCAAGCGTCTGGAGGTCAGCGTGCCCGGCGGGCTGTCGTTCGGCGGCGGTGGCGACGGGGCGGGCGGTGGCCGCAAGAAGGCGCCGAAGCGCAGCGGTGGCGGCAAGTCCGGCTCCGCGGCGTCCGGGGACGCTGTGACCGCCCCGATGCAGGGCACCATCGTCAAGATCGCCGTCGAGGAGGGCCAGCAGGTGGCCGAGGGCGAGCTCGTGCTCGTGCTCGAGGCGATGAAGATGGAGCAGCCGATCACCGCGCACAAGGCCGGCACCGTCACCGCCCTGTCCGCATCCCCCGGTGAGACGGTCAACAGCGGCACCGTGCTCTGTGAGCTCAAGGACTGACCTTCACCGCTGGTGGCCTGACCTGTGAGTCGCGCGGGTCGCAGTGCCCCCCTTCCTTTGTTCGCGCGGTTGAGGTCTCGCTCCTGAGCCCGGGGCGATAGTCAGTGGACGCAGAGCGTGCTGGGCACCCCCGGAAGCGCGCATCACGGTGACTCAGATGTCCGCCCAAGGTCGATGATCCACTGCGCCGCCACACCTCTCGGCTCACCGCTTTGCTCCGTAGGAGCAGATAATGTCGAGTCGTGACCATCGCTCAGGTTGCCGACCAGGACGTCGCAGTTCTTCGGACCGAGTATCACGCTCTACACGAGGAGTACGTTGACACAACTCGTCGCCTCAAAGAGATCGCCGATCTCCTCCGTCACACATCGTATGAGTCTACGGAACCCGAAGTTCTCGCTCTCTATCTGGAGGTTCTCAAAACACTCGGTTCCCACAACTACACACACCTTGACCTTGCGGGCACTAGTTGAGTCCATAGGGTTGGTGTACGACGACCTGGGGTGACGGCCTATGGATGTAGGTGCGGTCACCGCGTGGTCCTTCGAGTGATCTTCCACAACCGTCTCGAAGAAAGGCACAGCGATGACCGCTGCCCCCATTATCGACCCTGCCCGTTTCCTGCATGACGAGCTGTCCCAGGCCAGCCCGGATCTGATGCGTGAGCTGCTGGCCACGTTCATCAACGCGCTTCTTTCGGCGCAGGCCGATGCCGTGTGCGGCGCGGAGTACGGCTCCCGCTCGGCGGAGCGGGTCAACTCCCGCAACGGGTACCGGCATCGGGATCTGGACACCCGTGCCGGCACCATCGATGTGGCGATCCCGAAGCTGCGTTCGGGCAGCTTCTTCCCGGAGTGGCTGCTGGAGCGGCACCGGCGTGCCGAGGCGGCACTGACCACGGTGGTGGCGACCTGCTACCTGCTCGGGGTCTCCACCCGCCGGATGGACAAGCTGGTGCGCACGCTGGGGATCACCGGCTTGTCGAAGTCGCAGGTCTCGCAGATGGCCAAGGATCTCGACGCGCAGGTCGAGGCGTTCCGGACTCGGCCGTTGAACGAGGGCCCGTACACGTTCGTGGCCGCGGACGCCTTGACGCTCAAGGTCCGCGAGGGCGGTCGGGTGGTCAAGGTCGCGGTCATGATCGCCACCGGCGTCAACGCCGACGGCTACCGCGAGATCCTCGGGATCCACACCGCCACAACAGAATCCGAGTCAGGCTGGTTGGGCTTCTTCCGCGACATGGTCGCCCGCGGCCTGTCCGGGGTGGCGTTGGTGACCTCCGACGCCCACGCCGGGCTGGTCGAAGCGATCGGGGCCACCCTGCCCAACGCATCCTGGCAGCGGTGCCGCACCCACTACGCCGCCAACCTGATGACCGTGACCCCGAAGTCGCAGTGGGGCTGGGTCAAGGCGCTCCTGCACAGCGTGTACGACCAACCCGACGCCGAGGCCGTGCACGCCCAGTTCGACCGCGTCCTCGAAGGCCTGTACGAGAAGCTGCCAGCGGTCGGTGACCACCTCGAGAGCGCCCGCTGCGACATCCTCGCCTTCACCGAGTTCCCCCGCGAGGTGTGGCGTCAGATCTGGTCGAACAACCCTCAGGAGCGCCTCAACCGGGAAGTGCGCCGGCGTACTGACGTCGTCGGCATCTTCCCCAACCGCGACGCCATCATCCGCCTCGTCGGCGCCGTCCTGGCCGAACAACACGACGAGTGGGCCGAACAGCGCCGCTACCTCGGCCTCGAAGTCCTGGCCAAAGCCCGAGCCGTCCTCACCGACCGCGAAGCCGGCCCCCAACAGGAGGTGAACTCACCCAAGACCGCCGCCCTGATCGCCTCCTAAAACCACCCCCTCACCGATCACCGACGTACACCACCGATCCGGACTTGACCTGCGGCACTGGCGCGCAGACACCGCATGCCAGACCTGCCGAACGTAGATTCGTTCTGGCGTCAGATAGTCCTGAGACGCCGCAAGAAGCAGCTTGGTCCCGTGCCCGAGAAGAAGCTCGGTATCGACAAGACTCTGGACACCGAGTTCGCCCGCACACGAGGCATGAGCACCATAACCACCCACTTCCGGGGTCCCTTCGGCTCTCTTCCACGTCTGAGTGTGCCTTGCGTCATCAAACTGACCACGTCCTCCGGTACACGGGGGGCTTTCTATGTCTACCCCGACCGGCTCTTCTCGATCTCTCGTTCTGTCAGCGTCTCCACCTGGGCCGACCTCCAAGCGCTCGCCCAGGAGGAGCTCGAGTCGACAGACCTGGACAGCGTCGAGTGGGAGGTGCAGGCCCTGGTCGAACTCGAAGGACTTCCCGCCCCTGACCTGAAGTTCTATGCGTTCTACGGCGAGATCGGCACAGTGCTGGAAGCCTCTCGCTTCCCGGAGAGCGTATATGCCTATTTCGATGGTTCGTTGAACCCGATCGATTTCAGGCTGGACCACAAGCCGCACTTCGAAGACATCGACAGGACGTCAGTGCGGAGAGGGCTTCTCACCGAGGAGAAGATGGCCCGCGTCAGAGAGCTCTCGCTATCGATTCCGGTTCCTTTCATGAGGATGGACTTCCTCCATTCTGACGACGACCTCGTCTTCTGCGAGTTCTCCGCAGCACCCGGCATGTCCCACTGCCTGACCCCGGAGCACGATGAGCGACTCGGCAGGCTCTACGCCGAGGCAGAGGTGCGCCTCGTCAACGATCTCTTGGCAGGCAAGAGCTTCGGCTCTGCTCGATGACGTCTGCTCCGAGCGCCCACGGCCGGGGTCCGGCACCTGCCTCAGGCTCAGGCCTTGGGTCGCACGTTCCCGTGCTGCCCCTGGCCGATCTCCCCTAGGTGCGTGTGACTGAAGCGATCGGTGAACTTGAGGCCGTATCCGAGGAGGCGATCGACAGCGATGTGGAAGGCCCAGGTCAAGCCGACGAACGCCGGCCAGCGAGCGTCGCTGACCAACGTCAACCCCAGCAGCGCGGCTGGTCCAAGGTAGTTGTGGCCGAGGTTGTAGGTGATCGCGCCGAGTCTGGGTGAGGCTAGGTAGCCCGCCATGGAGAGATCCCAGAGCAGGAAGACTGCCAAGAGCCACCACCAAGCGAACCCCAGCTGGACGAAGGCCACCACAACGAGTACTGCGACAGCGCCGCTTTCGACGCGTTGAAACCACACCGGCAAGGGCATGCGCACAGCATGCCACCCGTCATGGCCACCCGATCGCGGCTACCTGCCGCTGAGTCGAAGGTCCGTCAGCGCGTGGGCCGAGCGGCCCGGTTGCGGGCTATGCGAGTAGCGCCAAGACCGGCGCACCGAGGCCGCCGAGCCATCCTGCAAGGGCCTGGAGTGGCCCCAACAGCGCCGCGCCAGCGGTGGCGACTGCTCCTGCCGCGGTGAGCAAGCGAGTGAGTCGTTCGAGAGCCTGCGCGACTCGTGCGCGGTCGGGTTCTGGTTCGCTGTGCAGTTCCGACTCGATCTCGTCGACGTGTTCGTTGGCCACGACAGCGGTGTTCTGGTCGAGTGTGACCCGATCGAGTGCGGCGCGCAGGTCGCTGACTGCATGCAGCGCGTCCTCGGTGGTGACGAGGGTGCCGTACTGGCCCCCTTCGATCCGTTGGTTGCCGGCGACGTTGTTGACGACGCCGGCATTCTGGCTGCCGATGTTGAAGGTCATGTGATCACCAGGGGGCGGGATGCGGTTGAGGGAGTTCGCGGTCGAGCCGACGGCGGCGCGCCGATGCGACAACGTGTAGTGCGATACCGAACACGAGGAGCATGGACCCGATGCCGCTCAGGCCGAATCCGAGCAAACCGGAAGGAATCCCGAGGATCGGCGTGCCGTAGAAGTCGCTGAAGTCCGGCGGTGCCGGCGAGGGGTCCCCGAGGGCGTCATTGATGCGCGCCAGGGTCTGCAGCACGGCAAAGCCGGCCATGGCGAAGCCAATCGTGAAGACGATCAGTCCCGTCCAGACCAAGAACCGTGCTCGGGTCTTGGTGGCGGCGATCTCTCGGAGGAAGCTCGCCCGCTCCTGTCGCACATATGACACGTAGCTGATGCGTTGGTCGCGTCCAACATTGCTGATAACCCCTGCCCGTTGGTCCCGCACGTCGAACCGAGCCGCGTCAGCGGGAGGATCGACTGGCGAAGACATGGGCGCCTGAGGCGGGCTGTTCTCCGGGGAGGGTGCCTTCTGCTCACTGTGCGAGTCAGCGTCGAACCTCATCTCCACGTCGGCGAATTTGATCAGGTCGCCAGGTGCCAAGGGGACCGCACCGCGCAAGGCATGGCCGTTGACGGCTGTTCCAGCTCTCGAGCCAAGATCTTCCAGGAGTACCTGTGCGCCTTGGCGACGCACGACGGCATGCGAACGACTGACATAGGGGTCATCGATCCGCACATCGCTGTCCTCGGCTCGACCGATGACCACCTGGGTACCGGGTAGCGAGATCCGCTGGCCCCGGAGCCGGTCGGGCGCGAGAACGACCAGAACCGGATCGCCCGTCCTAGAGTCTGCGGTCATCGTCGTCCCCCTGGGTCGTCGGATGACTCATTCATTCATCCCACCTCGGCAGCGAAAGGTCAAGGGGCAGTGGGCATCAGATCGTTGTCTCGGCAGCGGAGCCAACAGGAGTAGCGTGCGAGGGTGGAGTTCGTGGTTGTGCATGGGCTCAGGGTCGCCTATGAGCGAGTCGGCGGCGGCCGACCCGTCGTTCTCGTGCCCGGCGCACGTCGCCGCCGTGCACCACCGTCACGGTCGGTACCAACTCGTCGCGCACGGGCTCGACCGCTACCTGGTCCCCGAAGGCGTGAAGAGGGTGGACGCCGACCGGATCCGAGTCGCCGGACGCGGAATCGCACACACCCAGCCCGCCTTCGCATACCTCTTCGTGCAACGGGGATCTTCTGAGACACCGAAGCGTCGATCCGGCTGCGGTGGGCCTGGTCAAGGAGGCTGATCGGCGATGTCGCTGACCCACCCGATCGGCTACTTCTTCAATCGACGGCTACCGCCGTGCCAGTCCTCCTGGCCGCCGACCTCGTCGGTCCTGACACCGAGGGCCGGCAGTTGAGGTGTCTCACGCAGACTGCGCTTGAGCTCGGCGAAACCGGGGAAGCCGGCAAGACCGACGACGTGCTCCCACAAGCGAACAGCGTCCTCCCGCTCGGGGAGCCGGCTGATCACCGGGCCGAAGAACGCCACTCCGTCCGGGGGTTGGAAGTGGATGATCGGGGTGCCGACGTCCCGTCCGGTGAGGCTCAGTGCCTCGTCGGTCTCTGCCTGGATCACAGAATCCAGGGTCGTGTCCTCCAGCGCACCTGCCAGCTCAGCAGGAAGACCGGTGCGTGCCAGGATCGGTGCGAGGAAGGCCTCGGTTCCAGGCGCGGCACCGGGTTCCTCCGACGGCCACGTCTCGAAGATCTGATCGCCGAAGGCCGCATACAGGGTGTCCACCGCCTCATCGCCGAGCAGTTCACGGGCCCGCGCGGCGACCCGCAGGAGCCTCAGACCCGCGGTGTGTCCCGCCTCGTACTCCGGCGGGAAGTGGGCGTCGTAGTCCACGGTCGCGTTGACCAGCCGCAACGAGATGAACCGCCACCGGATCGCATACTCGCGCTCGAGGCTGACCAGGCGGACCCACTTGCTGGTCATCCACGCGAACGGGCAGACCGGGTCGAAGTAGAAATGGATGTCGGCGCCACTCATGCGTTTGCTCCGCACTGGAAGGGGTTCGTGGGGCGGTCAGGTGCCTGACCATTGTGCCGCGCTGAGCACCCGCTCCTCGCGATAGCGACCGACGACTCTCATATCGGCCTAGCGTCCAGCCCCGACACAACGCACGGCCACCCGGCATGGATTCGCTCCATACGTCGCAACACCCAGAAGCGGCGGGTCACCCGGCGGCCCAGGTATGCGGCGACGCGCGACCACGACTGCGTCGACCGCGGCCCCGGGATCGATGACGACCAGCAGCGGAGGCTGGTCAGCCCTGCTCTTCCGAAGGCCGGTCCAGCGAGTGCAGCAGGGTGTGCTGAACCTTGCTCCACTGTGCGCTCCAGGCCTGCAGCGGCGCCAAAGATCGCTCCAGAATCTCCAGCTGGTCGTTCAGAACGGCCAGCTCAGCGGTGATGGCCTGGATGGTCAGCCTCTTCGCGTGGATCTCCTTGAGGACGATGTCGAGCTCGGCGCCGACCTGGGGCGCCGACTCGACCGCTGTACGCATGGTCTCGAGCATGTGGATGGCCGAGGTGAGGACCGGCTCGGGCATGACGGCGTGTGCGCCTGCCCCGCCTGCTTGGGCCACCTGCTCCATCAACGCTCGCGTGCTGCTCAGGAACAGATCCGTCGCCGAGTGCACGATGCCCTTGTGCTCTTGCGGGGGCCCGTTGCGGGACTTCTCGGCCCCGACCACGTCGTCGTCCTGCTCCATGTCTCCCATTGTGGCTCAGGGTCAACGCGTCTCGTGGTCGCGAATGGCGTTCGGGTACGAGGGCTTGCTCACGGCTGAGTGTCCTGGACGATGAACAGGCCGTCCACAGGCGACTCCGGGCACAGCGTCGTCCATTGATCGACGACGGGGCCGCTGTCCTCCGTCGCGCTCCCGGCGAACGAGACGGGATCGCCGTGCATGGCCATGTTCGTCTCGGTGCCATCGGGGAAGGACGAGAGGATCATCGCGTCATCGCCGTCCGGGTCCCGCTTTCCGCGAGCGTTCGGGAGGACCAGACCGACAACCTCGCCCTCGCGGACGACGGTCGCGCACCCGTCCGCGGTCATCGTCACAGTGCCCTCGATGAGCGCCTGGTCGCCCCCTTGAGCGGGGTCCCACGAGAAGGTGGGCACCGCATACCAGCCGAGTTCCCCGGCTGAGGCGGCGCGAGTCGGAACCGGCTCCGGGGGAGGAGGCGGATCAGCGGTCGGGGCCGGGTGGGCGGGCTCGTCGTTGATCCAGGCGAGGTCGCCCCCGCTGTATGCGCCGCACGGCTCGGTCCATGCCTCACCGGGGGTGACCCATCCGCCGCCGTAGGAGAACTCTTCACCCTCGACCGCGAACACCTCTCCTGACCCCTGTCTGATGACCGCCCGCACCCCGTTCGCGAACCGCACTCCTTGGGCATCGGGAAAGACCACGGGCGTGGCGAGCGCTTCCTGGCCGGACTGATAGATCAGGGTGCAGCCGTCGTCGGTGAACGCGAGCCGCCCCGTCACCAGGGCATCCATCCCGTCGCCGGTCCAGTCGTACGTCGGCACCTCGAAGGTCTCAGCGCCGGACGGTATGCCTGGCGCCGGTCCGGCGTCGCCGCATCCGGTCACGCTCAGCGCGATCAACCCCGCGCTCGTCAGCACCGCCCGCCGTGTGCCCACACCAGGCTCCTTCCATGAGGCCATCCGAGCACTCTGACGCGGGCTCCGAGCGCGCGGTTCCACCGGAGAGGCCGGCGGTCGCGACGCCACCACTCGGCAGGGCGACGACTCGCCGGGTGGACACTGGGTCCATGGTCGAGGTCGACCCGGAGCGTTTCGAGACGATGGTCAGCGACGCGCTCGACGGTATCCCCGCAGAGCTGGGCGAACTCATGAGCAACGTGGCCGTCACGGTGCAGCACCATCGAGGCCCCCCGGGGCTCCTGGGGCTCTACCAGGGGGTCCCCCTGACCCGGCGGTCGTCGTTCTACGCCGGCGCACTGCCGGACCGGATCACGATCTACCGGCAGGCGATCTGCGCGGTGTGCACCAGCGAGTCGGAGGTCGTCGAACGGGTTCGCCGGACGGTCGTTCACGAGGTGGGCCACCACTTCGGCATCGGCGACGCTCGCCTGCGCGAGCTCGGATGGTGAGCGTCGGACGCGCGGACCGGTGCTCTCGCCGTCAGGGACTCAGTCGGTGGCGTGCAGGCGTCGGGCCGCCTCTGCGATCGACCCCGACAACGACGGGTAGACCGTGAAGGTCGAGGCGATCTGGTCGACATTGAGCCGGTGCGCCACCGCGAGAGTGACCGGGAAGATCAGCTCGGACGCCCGGGGTGCCACGACGACGCCCCCGAGCACCGATCCCGAGCCGGGCTCGGCGAACAGCTTGACGAAGCCGTCGGTGATACCCAGCATCTTGGCCCGCGGGTTACGGGAGAGAGGCAGCATCAGGACATCCGCGACGACGTCACCGGCGTCGACCTCGCGCTGCGAGACCCCCACCGTGGCGATCTCGGGGTCGGTGAAGATATTGGCGCTGACCACTCTCAGGTTGAGCGGCGTGACGGCATCCCCGAGAGCGTGCGACATCGCGATGCGGCCCTGCATCGCCGCCACCGACGCCAACGGCAGCACTCCGGTGCAGTCGCCGGCGGCATACACCCCGCGGACCGACGTGCGCGAGACCCGGTCGACGACGATGTGACCGGTCTCGGCCAGCTCGACCCCCAGCTCCTCCAGGCCCATCCCGGACGTCTGAGGGATCGAGCCGACCGCGAGCAGCGCGTGGGAGCCGCGCACCTCACGCCCGTCCTCGAGTCGGACGATCACGCCCTCCCCGTCGTCGTCGGAGACCCGCTCCACCGCGGCCATCCGGGACCGGCCGAGCACCTCCATCCCGCGCTTGGTGAACACCTCCTCGATGACCTCGGCCGCGTCGGGATCCTCCCCGGGCAGGACCCGGTCGCGCGAGGACACGAGCACGACGTCCGAACCCAACCCGAGATAGGCCTGGGCCAGCTCGGCGCCGGTGACGCCGGATCCGACGACGACGAGCCGCTCCGGCAGCTCGCGGAGCTCATAGATCTGCTGCCAGGTCAGGATGCGCTCACCGTCCGGCACCGCGGTGTCCATGACGCGGGGAGTCGCGCCGGTCGCGATGAGGACGACGTCGGCATCGATCTCGTCGGCGCCCCCGGTGCCGCTGTCGCCCTCGACGAGCACGCGTGTCGCCGACAGCAGGCGAGCCTGCCCCGAGACCGTGCGGACCCCCACCTCGCGGAGCCGGGTCGCGATGTCGGCGCTCTGGGCGCCGGCCAGGTCCAGCACCCGCGCGTTGACCTCGGCCAGGTCGGCCCGGGCGTCGCTGACCGAGTCGCCCTCGACGTCCTCGAGGTGGACGCCGAGCTCGATCGCCGTCTCGAACTCGGACAGGTAGTCGGCCGTGGAGATGAGCGCCTTGCTCGGCACGCAGTCGGTCAGCACGGCGGCTCCCCCGACCCCGTCCCGCTCGACGATGGTGACCTCGGCTCCGAGGTGGGCGGCGACGAGGGCCGCCTCGTACCCGCCCGGTCCACCGCCGATGACGACCACGGACGTCTTCTGCGCACTCACTCCCCCATCCAACCATCAGCGAGCGCGCGGACAGACCCGCCGAACCCGCGTAAGTTGGCATCGTGCATCCGATCGAGATGGTCGACACGGTCAAGCGGTTCGGAGCCACGACGGCACTCGACGGGCTGACGATGGAGGTCGCCCAGGGCGAGATCCACGGGTTCCTCGGGCCGAACGGCGCGGGCAAGTCCACCGCGATCCGAGTGCTCCTCGGTCTCCTGCGTCCGGACTCGGGCAGTGCGCGGCTCCTCGGCGGCGACCCCTGGTCGGACGCCCCTCGCCTGCACTCGCGCCTCGCCTACGTACCCGGCGATGTCGCCCTGTGGCCGGGTCTGACCGGAGGGGAGGTGATCGACCTGCTCGGCCGGCTGCGTGGAGGCCTCGACGAGCGCCGGCGCGGCGAGCTGCTCGACCGCTTCGACCTCGACCCGACGAAGAAGGGCTCGACGTACTCCAAGGGCAATCGACAGAAGGTCGCCCTCGTGGCCGCGCTTGCATCCGACGTCGAACTCCTCCTCCTCGACGAGCCGACCAGTGGTCTCGACCCCCTCATGGAGGCGGAGTTCCGTGCGGTCATCGCCACCGAGCGCGACCGGGGCCGGACGGCGCTGCTCTCCTCGCACATCCTCTCCGAGGTCGAGCACGTGTGCGACCGGGTGTCGATCATCCGGGACGGTCGGGTCGTCGAGAGCGGCACCCTTGCCCAGCTGCGCCACCTCACGCGGACCCAGGTCTCCGCCGAGCTCGCGGCCCCGGTGCCGGACCAGCTCCGGGCCCTGCCAGGCCTGCACGACGTCGTCATCGAGGAGAACCGCATCCAGTGCCAGGTCGACGACCCGGCCCTGAGCGACCTCCTGGCCCGCCTGTCGGCGGTCGGCGTCGTGTCGCTGACCTCGCACCCGCCGACCCTGGAGGAGCTCTTCCTGCGGCACTACGGACCCGGGGATGCCACCAGCGACCCGAGCCCGCGATGACCGGCCGGCTCACCGGCCTGGGTGCCCTGGTCCGGCTCGGGCTGCGCCGCAACCGCTGGTCCTACCTGGCCTGGGTCCTCGGTCTGGGTGTCGTCGCGCCCGCGACGGCCACCGCATACGAGACGATCATCGACCCCGCCAACGCGGACGTCCTCATCGCGACGATGACGGCCAACCCCACGATGCGCGCGATGCTCGGACCGCCGTTCGACCTGTCGACGCCGGGCGGGTTCACGGTGTGGCGGGTCGGCACCTTCATCGTGACGATGGCGGGACTGATGGCCCTGCTCGGTGTGATCCGCTCGACCCGCGCCGAGGAGGAAGAGGGCCGCATCGAGCTGGTCCGCTCGGGTGTGGTCGGTCGCGACGCCCCGTTGCTCGCCGGCTCGCTCGTCGCCCTCGCCGCGTGCGGCGCCCTCGGTCTGCTCCTCACGGTGTCCATGACGGCGGTCGGCACCCCGATGGTCGGGTCTCTCGCCTTCGGCCTGGGGACGGCCCTGGTCGGTTCGGTGTTCGTCGGCGTCGGCGCGGTGACCGCGCAGCTGTCCGCGACCGCACGCGGCGCCCGTGCGCTTGCGCTCTGGGTCCTGGCCGCCGCATACGTCCTGCGCGCCCTCGCCGACGGTGCCGCCGAGGACAGTGCGATCCGCACCTGGGCGTGGCTCTCACCCGTGCAGTGGATGGCCTTCGTCCAGCCGTATGCGGGGGAACGGTGGGCGGTCCTCCTTCTGCCCGCGGTGCTCACCGTGGCCCTGCTCGCCCTGGCCGTCGCGCTCGAGGGTCGCCGCGACCACGGCTCCGGGCTGCGCGCCACCCGCGCGGGACGGGAGCGGGGCGGGCCCGGGCTCGGGTCGCCGCTCGGGCTGGCCTGGCGGCTGCACCGGGGCTCGCTGCTCGGCTGGACCGTGGGGATGGTGCTCTTCGGCCTGGCCATGGGCTCGCTGTCCACGAGCTTCGGCGACATGCTGAGCGAGGCGCCAGTCCTCGAGGACATCTTCCGCCGGATGGGCGGGGGGACCGAGCAGCTCACCGATGCCTTCTTCGTCGCCATTCTCGGGATCGTCGCCGTGCTCATGGGCGTGCTCGCGGTGCTGGTGTTCCAGCGGCTGGCCACCGAGGAGCGCCGAGGTCACGCCGAGCTCGTCCTGGCCACGTCGGCCACCCGGCGTGGGCTGCTCGGCTCGCACGCACTGCTCGCCGCCGTGGTTCCGGTCGTGCTGCTCACGCTCGTCGGGGCGCTCCTGGCCGCGGCCTACGCACGCAGCACCGGCGACTGGTCCCAGCTCGGCCGGGTGGCGGGAGCCGCGCTCGCGCTCGCTCCCGGCGGCCTGCTCGTCCTCGGCCTCGCCGTGCTGCTGCACGGGTGGGTGCCCCGCTTCGCGTGGCTGGTCTGGGTCGTCGTGGGATGGAGTCTTTTCATGATCTGGGTCGGGGCGACCCTCGGCCTGCCCGAGTGGCTGACCCGGCTCACCCCCTGGGCGCCGCTGCCCCAGCTGCCGGTCGACGCGATGAGCTGGCCGCCGGTGCTCGGACTGCTCGCCGCCGCCGCGGTGCTCGGCGCCGTCGGCTCGGTCGGTTACACGCGGCGGGACATCACCTAGGTCGGGGTCACGACGGGCGCCCAGTCGATAGGCTCCCAGGCGTGAGCGAGAACTCGAAGGCCCCGGACCTCAACGACCCGGCCACCGACCCCATGGACGTCGCCCGTGCCGCGGCCGCCGTCATCGCCGAACGCACCGGCGTCGAGCGACATCACGTCGCCCTCGTCCTCGGTTCGGGCTGGCGGGAGAGCGGCGACCGGATCGGCGAGACCCTCGTCGAGATCGACAACACCGACGTGCCCGGCTTCGCCCAGGCGGCGGTCAAGGGACACAGCGGGTCGATGCGCTCGATCGCCATCGGCGACACCGGCCGTCGCGCGCTCGTCTTCGGCACCCGGACCCACTACTACGAGGGCCGCGGCGTCCGCGCCGTCGTGCACGCGGTCCGCACCGCCGCCGCGGCCGGCTGCTCCACCGTCGTGCTCACCAACGGCTGTGGCGGCCTGCGTGAGGAGTGGCCCCCCGGGACACCCGTGTTGATCAGCGACCACATCAACCTGACGGCGGTCTCCCCCCTCGAGGGCGCGACCTTCGTGGACCTCACTGACCTGTACTCACCCCGGCTCCGGGCTCTGGCGCGCGAGCTGGATCCCGACCTCGACGAGGGGGTCTACGTGCAGTTCCAGGGGCCCCAGTACGAGACGCCCGCCGAGGTCCGGATGGCTCAACGCGCCGGAGGTGACCTCGTCGGCATGTCGACGACTCTGGAGGCGATCGCCGCGAGGCACGCCGGACTCGAGGTCCTCGGCATCTCGCTCGTGACCAACCCGGCGGCCGGCATCAGCAAGACCCCGCTCTCCCACGAAGAGGTCCTCGAGGAAGGGCAGGCGGCCGCCGGACGGTGCGGCAGCCTGCTGGCCCGGATCGTCGCCAGGATCTGAGGGGAGGCGGCGATGACCTATTCGGGAACCCACCAGGGCGAGGCACCCTCGGAGGACGCCAGCCGGAGCGAGCTCATCGAGGTGGCCCGGGCCTGGCTCGAGGACGACCCCGACGAGCGCACCCGTGAAGAGCTGACCGGGATCATCGCCCGGGTCGAGGAGGGCGACGACGTCGCCCGAGCGGAGCTGCTCGACCGCTTCTCCGGGATGCTCGAGTTCGGCACCGCCGGCCTGCGGGGGCGCCTCGGAGCGGGCCCCAACCGGATGTGCCGCTCGGTCGTCATTCGCGCCGCCGCCGGTCTGATCGCCTATCTGACGGAGTCGGTCGACTCCCCTCTCGTCGCCGTCGGTCACGACGCGCGGTACAACTCCGACGTCTTCGCGCGGGACACGTGCGGCGTCGTCCTCGGCATGGGCGGACGCGCCGTCTGGCTGCCGCGGCCCCTTCCGACGCCGGTCCTGGCGTTCGCGGTGCGTCGGCTCGGCGCGCAGGCGGGAGTCATGGTCACGGCCAGCCATAACCCGCCGGAGGACAACGGTTACAAGGTCTACCTCGGCGACGGGTCCCAGATCGTCTCACCCGTCGATGTCGAGATCGCGAGGCGGATCGCGCGCGTCGAGACCGTGGCCGACGTCCCCCGCTCCAGCGAGGGCTGGAGCGTCGCCGACGAGAGCCTCGTGGACGACTACATCGCGCGGGCCGTCTCCGTGCTCGACCCGGCGACCCCGAGGGACATCTCGGTCGTCCACACCGCCCTGCACGGGGTCGGCACCGAGACCATCCAGCGAGCCTTCGCCGAGGCCGGCTTCGCCGAGCTGCTCCCGGTGGCGAGCCAGGCCCAGCCCGACCCTGCGTTCCCCACCGTGTCCTTCCCCAACCCGGAGGAGCCGGGGGCCATGGACGCCGCTCTCGAGCTCGCCGAGCAGACCGGACCCGATCTCGTCATCGCCAACGACCCCGACGCCGACCGCTGCGCCGTCGCCATCCCCGGACCCGGCGGCTGGCGGATGCTGCGCGGCGACGAGGTCGGCGCGCTCATCGGCGCGCACATCATCGCCCGGGGCGTCCCGGACGGCGCCGTGTTCGCGAACTCGATCGTCTCCTCCCGTCTGCTCGGCGCCATGGCGTCGGCCGCGGGCATCGCGCACGAGGAAACCCTCACGGGTTTCAAATGGATCTCGCGCGTCGAGGGGCTGCGCTACGGGTACGAAGAGGCCCTCGGCTACTGCGTCGACCCCGACGGCGTGCGCGACAAGGACGGCATCACCGCCGCGCTCCTCATCGCCGAGCAGGCGGCCGTGCTCAAGTCCGAGGGGCGAGCCCTCAGCGACGTCCTCGACGACCTGGCCCGCGCCCACGGCGTCTACCACACCGACTCGTTCTCGGTCCGGGTCGAGGACCTCTCGCTCATCGAACGGATCATGGCGCGACTGCGAGAGGACCCGCCGACCGACATCGGCGGCATCACCGTCGAGCGCATCGACGACCTCGCCAGGGGAGACGGTGGGCTACCTCCGACCGACGGACTGCGCTACCTGCTCTCGGACCGGACCCGCATCATCGTCCGCCCCTCCGGGACCGAGCCGAAGGTCAAGATCTACTGTGAGGTGATCGAACCCGTCGCGGACGACCTCGCCGGCGCCCGCAAGCACGCGGTGTCGCGGATGTCAGCCGTCCGGGAGACGATGGAAGGCCTGACCAGCCTCGAGGGACCGGACGCGAGTGACCGGGCCGCGATCGAGGAGAGCACCGCGACCGCGGAGACGACCGAGGAGAGACACGACCCGTGAGTTCCCCAGGAGGATGGGCCGCGCCCGGGCAGTCTCCGTCCCAGCCCGAGCCCGGCCCCCGGCCTCCGCAGCCGCCGCACCCGGCGGCACCACCGCATACCTCGTCCGAGGCAGGCGGGCCGCCGGCCGTTCCCCCGGCGGCGGGGCCGGCCCAGCCGCCTCCGAGCGCCGGGCCGGGCCTGCCACCGCCGACGATCACCTACCAACCGGGCGTGATCCCGTTCCGGCCGCTCGGTCTCGGCGACATCTACGGCGCGGCCTTCAAGATCATCAAGGGCAACCCGGCCGCCACCGTCGGCACAGCGCTCATCATCGCGCTCATCGCCCTCATCCCGACGACGCCGCTGGGGCTCTGGGTGGCCCGCCAGGGCTCGAGCGACTGGCTCGACCCCACGGCGCCGGTCGACGAGAGCGCCGGAGCCGACGTCATCCTCGTCACGGCCGGGCAGTACATCCCGACCATCGCCGGCTCGCTCGCCACGGTCGCCCTGGCCGGGTTCATCGCCTATGTCACCGGGCAGGCCGTCCTCGGCCGCAAGGTCAAGCTGCCCGAGGCCTGGCGCGGAACGCGCCCGCACCTGCTGCGGGTCATCGGGGTGTCCCTGCTCGTCTCGCTCGTCGTGTTCCTCGTCGCCGCGGCCTTCCTCACGCCGGGGATCGCCCTGATGATCGTCGGACTGACCGGCGGCGACGACGGGTTGGTCATCGGCGGTCTGGTCACCCTCCTCGGGCTCGGACTGCTCCTGATCCCCACCCTGTTGTTCCTGTGGACGAAGTTCGCGTTCGTCGGGCCGGCGGTCGTCCTCGAACGCGCCGGCATCGGGCCGTCGATCCGGCGGTCGTGGCAGCTGACCCGCTTCCCGGGGTTCTGGCGGCTTCTCGGCATCCGCCTCCTCACGACGATCCTCCTGTCGGTCATCGCCCAGATCCTCGTGATCCCGCTGACGCTGGCGCTGACCGCCGCCATCCTCGTCGGCGGGATCGGCCCGGACGGTCTCGTGACGATGCAGGTCGTCATCGGCGCGCTGGTCACCCTCATCTCGGCGGCTGCGACGACCCCGGTGACGGCCACGGTCGACACGCTGCTCTATGTCGACCAGCGGATGCGCACCGAGGCGCTCGACGTCCACCTCCTCCAGACGGTCGAGGGACGCGCGCCGCTGCCGTGGCAGCCGGCGCCGGACCCCCTCGCCCGATCCGCCGCCTGACCGTGCCCCCGCTGGTCGACGCACCCCCGCTGGACCCGTCGTCCGGCGAGGGTCGACGCATGCTCGCCGACGAGCTGAGCCGACCCGAGTACGCCACCGACGAGAGCCCGCTGCGCCGGGCCGTGCGCACCGTCGTCGAGTGGTTCACGGACCTCTTCGACGGCGCCTCGGGCGGACCGATCTCCTACTGGTGGTATGCGGTGGTCGCGGTCGCCGTTCTCGGCGCCCTCGCGCTGGGCGTGTGGGCGGTCATCCGGCTCGAGCCGGCCCGCCGCGCCCGCCGGACCACGGCGGGCGGGGTCTTCGACGAGGCGGGCCTCGGGGCCGCGGAGTACCGACGGCGGGCCCGCGTGGCGCGCGACGCCGGCGACGGGGCCACGGCGGTCCTCGACGGGTTCCGAGCCATCGCCGCCGAGGCCGTCGAGCGCTTCGTCCTCGACGACCGTCCCGGCGCCACCGCGCGCGAGATCGCCAGGTCGCTGGAGTCCTCGTTCCCCGTCGAGCGCGACACCCTGGAGAGCGCCGCGGTCACCTTCGACGCGGTGCGCTACGGGGGCCGGGGCGCCGGGCTCGCCGATGCCGACGCCGTTCTCGCCCTCGACGAACGGCTCCTCGCCCTCACGCCGTCCGTCCCTCCGGAGCCGACCCGGGCGCCGGCATGAGCACTCCCGTCCTCGAGCGACGCGCAGGCTCCTACGACGCGATCGGGCCGACCCGCTCGGCCGTCACGGACCGGGCTCGCGGGATCCTCCCCTGGGTCGCCCTCCTCGTGCTCGGTGCACTCGCGCTCGCGGCCCTGGGCGCGCGGTCCGGACCCGAGGCCCGCCTGCTCGATCCACGCTCACCCGCCCCCGAGGGTAGCCGGGCGGTGTCCGAGGTCCTGGCCCGGAACGGTGTCGAGGTCGATGTCGTCGGCACCGTGGCGGAGGTCGCCACGGCCGACCTGTCCGCCACGACCGTCGTCGTCACCGCCGACGGTCTGCTCTCTGCCGAGCGGCTCGCCGAGCTCTCGGCCGACGCCGTGGACGCCGACCGCCTCGTTGTCCTGCTCACGGCGCCCCGCTTCGTCGCTCCGCTCGCGCCCGGGCTCGCGGCGTTCTCCGTGCCGGACACCATCTCCGGCCCCGCCGCCGGCTGCCCCGTCGAGGCGCTGCGACCCGGGGACGTCGTCAGCGGCGCCTCCGTCATGATGCTCGCATCCGAGGGAGGCGATGCGCCCGACGAAGGCAGCGCGCCCGACGGATCGGCGGTCGTCGCCGCCCAGACCTGCCTGCCCGCGCGAGGCATCCCAGACGGCGGCAGCCTGTTCGCCCGGCTGCCAGCCGCGCCGGACCGCCCCGAGACCCTCCTCGTCGGCTTCTCGCCCGGCCTGACCAACGAGCGGATCACGAGCGAGGACAACGCCGCCGTCGCGCTACGCCTGCTCGGGGGGTCCGAGAACCTCGTCTGGCTCATCCCGTCCGGGCTCGACGCGCCCTCCGGTGCCGGCTCGGACCGGGTCTCCCCCTGGCCGCCCTGGGCCACTCCCGTCGCCCTCGTCCTTGCCGGCGGAACGGTCCTGCTCGCGCTCGTGCGCGGGCGTCGCCTCGGTCGACTCGTTCCGGAGCCGCTGCCCGTCATCGTGCGGGCCGCCGAGACGACCGAGAGCCGGGCCCACCTCTACCGCCGCTCCCGCGACCGGGCCCGGACCGCCGCCATCCTCAGGCAGGGAACCCGGTCCCGACTGCGCCGTCGCCTCGGGGTCGACAGAACCGCCTCTGCGCACGACCTGACCACCGCCGTGGCCGCCGCGACCGGCGAACCGCACGACCGCATACATCGGATCCTGGGGGACGATGTCCCGGCGACGAACGCCGACCTCGTCGCTCTCGGCTCCGACCTCACCGACCTCGAACGAAAGGTGCAGCTCAGATGACCGACCCGACCCCCGCCGTGCCGGAGCACGCCCCGGCCGACCCGGGCGAGCCGGCCCCGCCCCCGCAGCGCCCCGGCTCCGCACCCGAGTCTGGTCCCGAGTCTGTGGAGAGCGCGCGGGCCAGGGCCGCGCTGATCGCCGTGCGCGACGAGGTCGCCAAGGCCGTCGTCGGGCAGGAGGGCGCCGTCTCCGGGCTCATCGTCGCGCTGCTGGCGCGCGGCCACGTCCTGCTCGAAGGTGTGCCCGGCGTCGCCAAGACCCTGCTCATCCGCTCCCTCGCGGCCGCGCTCGACGTGACGACCAAGCGCGTGCAGTTCACCCCCGACCTCATGCCGGGCGACCTGACCGGATCGCTCGTGTTCGACTCGCGGATCTCGGACTTCGTGTTCCGCGAGGGTCCGGTGTTCACCAACCTGCTCCTCGCCGACGAGATCAACCGGACGCCCCCGAAGACACAGTCGGCGCTCCTGGAGGCGATGGAGGAGCGTCAGGTCAGTGTCGACGGCGCGCCGCGGCGGCTGCCCTCGCCGTTCCTCGTCGCGGCCACCCAGAACCCGATCGAGTACGAAGGCACCTACCCGCTCCCCGAGGCGCAGGTCGACCGGTTCCTCCTCAAGCTGACCCTCTCGGTCCCCGGGCGAGAGGACGAGATCGAGGTCCTGCGCCGGCACGCCGCCGGGTTCGACCCGCGCGACCTCGCGGCGGCCGGACTGCGTCCGGTCGCGAGCGCGGACGACCTCGCCGCAGGTGCCGCCGCCGTGCGCGAGGTGGAGGTGCGTCCCGACGTGGCCGCCTACGTCGTCGACATCGCGCGCGCCACGCGCACCTCCCCCTCCCTGTCGCTGGGGGTGAGCCCCCGCGGCGCCACAGCGCTCCTGACGACCGCGCGGGCGTGGGCCTGGCTGTCGGGCCGGACCTTCGTCACCCCAGACGACGTCAAGGCGCTGGCGCAGCCGACGCTGGCGCACCGCCTCAGCCTCACCCCCGAGGCCGAGCTCGAGGGCGTCGGCGTCGCCGCCGTCCTGGACTCGGCACTCGGTTCCGTGCCCGTCCCCCGCTGACGACCGCCCATGGCCCTGACCCACCGCGCCCTCTGGCTGATCCCGCTCGGGGTCGTCGCCGCCGTGATCTGGCCGTCGCCCGGGACGGTGCGCATCTGGGCGGTCGCCTCGGTCGCGGTGCTGGCGCTCGACGCGTGGCTCGCTCCCCGGCCGGACGATCTGCGGGTCGCGCGCGCCCCGATCCCGGCACGTCGGTTGGGTGAGTCGGGCGAGTCGCTCCTCACCGTGACGAACTCCGGCGGGCGGCGAGTGCGGGGACTGCTCCGCGACGCCTGGCAGCCATCGGCCGGCGCGGTCGGCGACCGGCACGAGGTCGATCTCGTGCCCCGCGAGCGGGTCCGGATCGCGACCCGGCTCCAGCCGACGAGGCGCGGTGACCGGATCGCCGACGCCGTCACCATCCGGTTGCGCGGCCCCCTCGGCCTGGCCGCACGCCAGCGGTCCTTCGTCGTGCCGGGGACGCTGCGAGCGCTGCATCCGTTCGCCTCCCGCAAGCACCTGCCGAGCAAGCTCGCGCAGCTGCGGGAGATCGACGGTCGCTCCGCGGTGCGGACCCGCGGGCAGGGCACGGAGTTCGACTCGCTGCGGGACTATGTCGAGGGCGACGACGTGCGCTCGATCGACTGGCGGGCGACGGCCCGGCGGCAACACCTCGTCGTGCGCACCTGGCAGCCCGAACAGCACCGCCGGATCGTCATCGTGCTCGACTCCTCGCGTACCTCAGCGGGTCGGGTCGGCGACGCTCCGCGACTGGACGCCGGCATGGACGCCGCGCTCCTGCTCGCCGCGCTCGCCCAGCACGCGCGCGACCGGGTCGAGGTGGTCGTCGGGGACCGCCGGATCCGGGCCCGGGTGGGAGGCGGCACCCGCGGGACGGCTTCCCTGAAGGACATCGTCGAGGCCTTCGCCGGGGTCGAGCCCGAGCTCGTCGAGGCGGACTGGCCGGCACTGCTGTCTGCGGTCAGTGCCCGCGGCAACCGGCGCGCGCTCGTGGTCCTCGTCACGCCGCTGGAGTCGGCGGCCGTCGAGTTCGGGCTGCTGCCGTCGATCCCGGGCCTGGTCCGTCACCACGAGGTCGTCGTGGCATCGGTGGCCGATCCGGCGGTGTCCGCGCTCCGCGAGCGACGCGGCGATCTCGAGAGCACCTACGCGGCGGCCGCCGCCGAGCGCACCGTCGCGCTGCGGGCCCAGACCGCCGACGCGCTCCGCAGGCTCGGCGCGCACGTGCTCGACGCCGACGCCGACACCCTCCCCGTCGAGCTCGTCGACTACTACCTGCTGCTCAAGGCCCACGGGCGGCTGTGAGGGGCGGCCGACCTTATATCACCGCCGGAGAGAAACGTCGGCTTCACGAGACTCCGGATGTCGTGTCGAGCGCGAGCTTCTCGTGTGGAGCGAGCGAGGAGCGACAGCCGAATGCCGGGACCTGTCAGGCCGCCACCGGAGCGTAGTCACCGCGCTCGGGCGAGGCGATGTCGCCGGTCTCCCCTGCCAGCACCGCGCGCCGGCCGAGGACGAAGACATAGGCGAAGAACGCGAGCTCGGCCATCACACCGATCGAGATCCGGGCCCACGTCGGCAGGCCCGACGGCGTGACGAACCCCTCGATGAGGCCGCTGACCAGCAGGACGAGCACGAGACCGAGTGCGACGGCGATCGCTGTGCGGCCCTCCCGGGCGAAGGACTGCAGCCGCGTCATCGGCCCCGGTTCGATCCAGGACCAGAACAGCCGGAGCCCCACCCCGCCGGCGACGAAGATGGCCGTCAGCTCGAGCAGACCGTGCGGGAGGATCAGCCCGAAGAACAGGTCGAGGCGGTCGTACGTCGCCATCAGCGCGCCCGCGACCCCCACGTTGACCATGTTCATGAAGAGGACGTAGATCACCGGCGCCCCGAGCACCCCGAAGGCGATGGCCTGCGCCGCGACCCACGCGTTGTTCGTCCACACCAGGGTGGCGAACTCGCCGTGCGGGTACTCCGAGTAGTAGTTCTCGAAGTCGGTGTTGACGTAGGCGTCGATCTGTCCCGGAGTCAGCTGGGAGGTGTAGACCTCGGGGTTGGCGTGGGCGTACCAGCCGACCCCGAACGCGAACGCGACGTTGACGACGAGGACGCCGATCCACCACCACCGCATGCGGTACAGCGCGGCGGGGAACGTCACGGCGAGGAAGCGGCCGAGCGCGCTCCACGAGCCTGTCCGGGAACCGGCGGTGTGGATCCGGGCGCGGCTGAGCAGGCCCGACAGGTAGCGCACCAGCTCGGGGTCCGGATTGACCGAGCGGAGCGTGGACAGGTCGGTCGAGACCTCGGTGTACAGCCGGAGCAGCTCGTCCGACTCCGCCCCGGACAGCCGGCGTCGGCCGACCAGGTCCTCGAGGCGACGCCAGGCATCGTGCCTGGCGGACACGTATGCGTCGAGGTCCATGGCCGCCAGTATGCCTGCCGTGCCGGCTGGTCACGCCGCGTCGACCGCCCCACCGGCGACTGCCCGCACGTCCGTACAGTGACGGTATGCGAGCCGCACCCGGGGCCTGGACCGCACCCGCCCTCGACCAGCGGGCGCACATCGGCATCGGCGAGTACGCCACGGACGGCGCCGTCACCAGCGAGGCCGTCGAGGTCGACCTTCCGGTCGCGACTGTCCTCCAGCGCTGCCTCTCGGGGCTCATCGACCTCGTGGTCCTCGTCGTCGCACTGTTCCTCGCCAGTCTCGTGATCGGCCTGGTCATCGCAGAGGTGAGCAACGCCATCGCCCAGTCCCTCTTCGTCGTCACGCTCGTCCTGCTGGTCCTCGGGATCCCGATCACGACCGAGACGATCACGCGTGGCAAGACGGTCGGCAAACTGACGACCGGGCTGCGAACGGTCCGGGACGACGGCGGCCCGATCGGCTTCCGCCAGGCCGTGGTCCGCGGCCTCATCGGGTGGGTCGAGATCTACCTCGCCCAAGCGACGATCGCCCTCGCCGCCGTCCTGCTCACCTCCCGCAACCGACGCGTCGGCGACCTCGCGGCAGGTACCTACGTCATCAACGAGCGGCAGACGATCCGACTGCCTGTCCCGACGGCGATGCCGCCGCAGCTCGCAGGGTGGGCCGCCGGTGCGGACATCGCCGCCCTGCCCGACTCACTCGCCCTGGCGACCCGCCAGTTCCTGCACCGAGCACCCACGCTGACCCCGCAGTCCCGCGCGGCGCTCGGGACCGACCTGGCCAGGCAGGTGGCCCGGTTCGTGGCCCCGGCTCCACCGCCTGGGCACCACCCCGAGACGTTCCTCGCAGCCGTCCTCGCGGATCGCCGTCGACGTGACGGAGAGCGACTCGAACGCGAGGGACGTCTGCGGGAGCGGGTCGTGGTGGAGGGCGAGCGGCTCCCCGACTGAGCGACCGCCGGTACCACGGAGGTCAGTAGCGCAGGAGCGCCGCGACCGGCGCGCCCCCGGGCAGGTCGTCGAGCATCCGGACCGAGCCACCGAAACGCAAAGTGGCCCGGGCAGCCGCATCGGCGAGTCCGCACAGGTCCTCCCGGTCCCGCAACGGGAGGACGACCTCCGGCCGGCCGGTTCCGTTGGAGTAGCACCCGTGGGACGTCATGAGGAGCGTGTCGACCCGTCCTTCGTTGGCCATCGTCAGAACCCGGTCGGCGCCCAAAGCGCCCGATCCGTGGGCCTGCTGCTCGTTGAACCGGTCGCGAAGCTTCATGGTCTCCGCATCGAGACGCGCGGACACCAGGTCCCAGGCCGCCACCCTGAGGTCGTCGTCGCTCATGTCGTCGGGGTTGCGGTCGATGGACTCGGCGAGAAGGTGCGGGTAGGAGCCGATCTCGCGGTAGACGGCGACCCACTCGGGGAGCCCGGCGAGGATCATCGGGATGGTCCGGCCCGCGAGATGCGACTCGACGCCCTTCGCCACCTCGCGGAAGAACTCGACGACCTCCTCCTTGTGGGCGTTGTCGAGCGAGCTCGAGCCGTAGTACACGGCACCGCCGGCAGCGGACCGTCCCGAGGCGTTCGGGCGGGGGACCGAGTCCGACTGCGGCCCGTCGGCCTCGAAGACATCCTCGAAGGCGGTCGGCACCGACGGCAGCTCCAGCTCGCCGATGCGGTCGCGACTGCCCCGAAGGACGCGCACCCGGCGCTGGCTCAGCGTCAGGACGACGTAGTTGCGGTCGGCCAACAGCGGCAGGAGCGGACTGAGGACGAACCCGGGTCCGACGGCCGCGAGCTCGGGCAGGTCGAGCGGAACCCGGTAGGTGGCATGCCACCCCGGTCGCAGGAACATCGCCAGTCCCTCGGCCATGTGGCTCCAGGCCAGGGCGTCACCATGGAGGTCCCACGCCGGCGCCATCATCTCCGCCACGTCCGAGGCGCCGAACCCGTCGCTCCGCAGCGTCTCCTCGACCGCGGTCACCAGGTTCTTCCACCGGATCCGATCCTCGTCCCTGGCCTTCGCTCCGCTCACCCGGTGGGTCGGCGCGAAGAGGGAAACCCGCGTCCCGTCGCCCTCCCCCACCAGCTCCTCGAACTCGGTACGGGTCATCAGATCCATGGCGTGCTCTTCCTCCTTCGGTCGGGCTCTTTCGAGCCTAGACCCGGTCCATGTCCGACGCACCCAACGGAAGGCAACCGATCCGCGCCGAGGTTCATCCGTTCCCCGCGACCGACCGCACCGTCGTCCGGCGCGCGTAGACTCCGGCAGGTGAGCACGTCGACGACGACCGACAGCGCGGCGCGAGCCCGCGACCTGCTCGGAGTGAGCGGACTGACCAACCGAGCCCTGGCCGCGTGGCTGCACGGACTCCCCGGGGTGGACCAGGTGGGCTGCGAGGCCCGAGCCGCCGGCTTGAAGACCCGAAGCATCAAAACCGACAGCAAGCGGTGGGCCATCGATCTCGCGATCTCGATGATCGACCTCACCACGCTCGAGGGAGCCGACACCCCGGGCAAGGTCCGCGGCCTCGCGACCCGGGCGCTCGTCCCCGACCCGAGCGACCCCTCGACGCCGAGCCCGGCGGCCGTCTGCGTCTACGGCGACATGGTCGCCGTCGCCAAGGAGACTCTCGGCGAGAGCGGTATCGGCGTCGCGGCCGTCGCCACGGCGTTCCCGAGCGGGCGCGCCTCGCTGGAGGTCAAGCTGGCCGACACCCGCGAGGCCGTGGCGGCCGGAGCCGACGAGATCGACATGGTCATCGACCGCGGCGCCTTCCTCGCCGGGGACTACCTCACCGTCTACGACCAGATCGTCGCCGTCAAGGACGCCTGCACCCGCGCCGACGGCAGCGCCGCACGGCTCAAGGTCATCATGGAGACCGGCGAGCTCGTGACGTACGACAACGTCCGGCGCGCGAGCTGGCTGTCCATGCTGGCCGGCGGCGACTTCATCAAGACGAGCACCGGCAAGATCTCGCCGGCCGCCACCTTGCCGGTCACCGTCGTCATGCTCGAGGCGGTCCGGGACTGGCACGCACTCATCGGCGAGATGGTCGGGGTCAAGCCCGCCGGGGGTATCCGCACGAGCAAGGACGCGATCAGCTTCCTCGTCGCGGTCCACGAGATCGCCGGCGAGGACTGGCTGGACAACACGTGGTTCCGGTTCGGTGCCTCCAGCCTGCTCAACGACCTGATCCTCCAGCGCCAGCGGATGAGCCTCGGGGTCTACTCCGGCGCCGACTACATCGCCGACGACGCCCCCAGCGCGTACTGACGCCTCGACAGCCACGGACCAGGAGACCAGCACACATGCCGACGTTCGAGTACGCACCGGCCCCCGAGTCGCGGGCCGTCGTGGACATCCCCGACAGCTACCGGTTGTGGATCGGCGGTGAGTGGGTCGAGGGTCGGGGCACGCCGTTCCCGACCATCAACCCGGCTACGGAGGAGACGCTGTCCACCGTCGCGGAGGCGACCGCCGAGGACGTGGACGCCGCGGTGCGGGCGGCGCGCACCGCATACACCCGCATCTGGTCGCGGATGAGTGGGACCGACCGCGGCAAGTACCTGTTCCGCATCGCGCGGATCATGCAGGAGCGGGCGCGCGAGCTCGCCGTTCTCGAGACCCTCGACAACGGCAAGCCGATCAAGGAGACCCGCGACTTCGACGTGCCGACGGCCGCGGCGCACTTCTTCTACCACGCCGGTTGGGCGGACAAGCTGGAGTATGCGGGGCTCGGCTCGAGTCCTCGCCCGCACGGGGTCGTCGGGCAGATCATCCCGTGGAACTTCCCGCTGCTCATGCTCGCGTGGAAGATCGCGCCGGCCCTCGCCTGCGGCAACACCGTCGTCCTCAAGCCCGCCGAGACGACGCCGCTGGCGGCGCTGCTGTTCGCCGACATCTGCCAGCAGGCCGACCTGCCGCCCGGCGTCGTCAACCTCGTCACGGGTGCCGGCGCGACCGGGCAGGCGATCGTCGACCACCCCGGGATCGACAAGATCGCGTTCACCGGCAGCACCGCGGTCGGCAAGATGATCGCCCGCTCGATCGCGGGCAGCGACAAGCACGCGACGCTCGAGCTCGGTGGCAAGGCCGCCAACGTGGTCTTCGACGACGCTCCGCTCGACCAGGCCATCGAGGGGATCGTCGGAGGCATCTTCTTCAACCAGGGTCAGGTGTGCTGCGCAGGTAGCCGCGTCCTCGCCCAGGAGAACATCGTCGACGACGTCGTCGACCGGCTCAAGCGGCGCCTCGAGACGCTGCGCCTCGGCGATCCGCTCGACAAGAACACCGACGTCGGCGCGATCAACAGCGAGCGCCAGCTCGCCCGGATCACCGAGCTCAGCGCGGTGGGCGAGGCCGAGGGCGCGGTTCGCTGGGACACCGGGTGCCCGCTCCCGAAGAACGGCTTCTGGTTCCGGCCGACGCTCTTCACCGAGGTCAGCCAGAGTCACCGGATCGCGCAGGAGGAGATCTTCGGTCCGGTCCTGTCCGTGCTGACCTTCCGCACTCCCGGCGAGGCGGTCGCCAAGGCGAACAACACCCCGTACGGCCTCTCCGCCGGAGTCTGGACCGAGAAGGGCAGCCGCATCCTCTGGATGGCCGACCAGCTCAAGGCCGGTGTCGTCTGGGCCAACACGTTCAACCAGTTCGACCCGACCTCGCCGTTCGGCGGGTACAAGGAGTCCGGCTACGGCCGCGAGGGTGGCCGCCACGGCCTGGCCGCCTACGTGAGGAAGGGGACCCAGCAGTGAGCCCGACCGCTTCGACGACGGCAGGATCGAGGGTCGACGTGCGCAAGACCTACAAGCTCTTCATCGGCGGGGCGTTCCCGCGCAGCGAGTCGGGCCGGTCCTACGAGGTGTATGCGGCGGCCGGCCGGAGCGGGAAGCGCGCCTTCCTCGCCAACGCGGCCAAGGCCTCCCGCAAGGACGCCCGCAACGCCGTGGTCGCCGCGCGCAAGGCGGTGGGCGGCTGGGCCGGCGCGACGGCGTACAACCGCGGGCAGGTGCTGTACCGGGTGGCCGAGGTGATGGAGTCACGGCGCGACCAGCTTGTCGCCGAGGTGCGCACTGCCGAGGGATTGAGCCCGGCGCGCGCCGGCGCGGTGGTCGACGCGGCGATCGACCGCTGGGTCTGGTATGCCGGGTGGTCGGACAAGATCGCCCAGATCACCGGCAACCTCAACCCCGTCGCCGGGCCGTACTTCAACATCTCGGCGCCCGAGCCGACGGGGGTCGTGGCGGTGTTGGCACCCCAGGACAGCTCGCTGCTCGGGCTCGTGTCCGTCGTCGCACCCGTCATCGTCACCGGTAACGCCTGCGTGGTCGTCTCGTCCGAGTCGATGCCATTGCCGGCCATCACCCTCGCCGAGTGCCTGGCGACCTCGGACGTTCCCGGTGGCGTGGTCAACATCCTCACCGGCGACGCGGCGGAGATGGCCCCCTGGCTCGCGTCGCACCTCGACGTCAACGGCATCGACCTCACCGGTGCGGCCGACCTGGACTGGGCGGCGTTCGAGGCGGCGGCGGCCGACAACCTCAAACGGGTCCGCCGTCCCGGGCCGGAGGATCTCGCCGCGGCGCCCGAGCTGACCCGGATGACGGCCTGGCTCGAGACGAAGACGGTCTGGCATCCGAAGGGTCGCTGAGCGGGCGAGTTTCCGGCATGCCACACGCGCGCTATGACACGCGGCCGGCATGCCACCGATTTCCGCCACAACCCCGGGCATGCCAAGGGCGCGCTATGTCACGCGGCCGGCATGCCACCGATTTCCGCCACAACCCCGGGCATGCCAAGGGCGCGCTATGTCACGCGGCCGGCATGCCACCGATCTCCGCCACAACCCCCGGTATGCCACACGCGCGCTATGTCACCGCTCGCGCAGACTCAGCAGCACCTCGTCGAGCATCTCCGGCGTCAGCCGCTTCGTGAACGTGTTGTGCGGGCTGACGTGGTAGCAGCCGACCACCCGCACCGATGAGCCGTCCGGACGCTCGAGCGACGCCTGCACCCCGTGCCCGAACTTCGGCAGCGGCGACGGCACCCTCCAGCCGATGGCCGACGCGGCGGCCAGCGCCCCGGCCCACCCGATCCCGCCGAGGGTGAGGATCGTGTGCAGGCCCGGGGTCAGCTCGAGGTCCCGGCGCAGCCAGGGCAGGCAGGCCGCCTTCTCCTGCGCGGTCGGCTTGTTGGCCGGCGGCGCACACCGCACCGTTGCGACGATCCGGATGCCGGAGAGGACGAGCCCGTCGCCCGAGGCGACCGACGTCGGCTGGTTCGCGTACCCCGTGCGGTGAAGCGCCGCATACAGGAAGTCGCCGGAGGCGTCACCGGTGAACATCCGTCCGGTCCGGTTCGTGCCGTTGGCGGCCGGCGCGAGGCCGACGATGAGGATCGGCGCGTCGGGGTCGCCGAAGGCCGGTCCGGGTCGGCCCCAGTACGGCTGGTCCGCGAAGGACGCGCGCCGGCCGGAACGGGCTACCGACTCGCGCCATGTGACCAGCCGCGGGCAGGCCCTGCAGACCGAGATCCGGGCCTGCAGCGAGTCGAGGTCCTCGGCCGACGAGGCGAGAGTGCGCACCCGAGCGGCGGTCCGGGCCACCGGGGTCTCGGCCGACGCCGGGTCTCCCGGCCAGCCGGCGCCCGGCGGTACCGGCGAGGAGAACGGCTCCCCCGTGACCGGGTGCGGGTCCATCACCGACCCCAGGCGCCGAGTGCCCGCTCGACCTCCGAGGCGCGCACCGGGATGGCCCCGAGGAGGGTCAGCCGCCGCACCAGCGCCGGCTCGGCGCGCTGCAGCGCCCAGCCGCGACGGACCAGGACCAGCGGAGGCTTGCGACGCTCCACGAGGTCGCGGACCAGGCGGAACGCGAATGTCAGGAGCCGGTGCCGGTGGCGGATGCAGTATGCGGCGTGCAGCAGCCCTCGCTCACGCAACGGTCCGATGAGCTCGGCCGCGAAGATCCCCTCGGCGATGATGAGATCGCTTGGACCGCAGGTTATTTCGCCGTTCCCGACCGCCTTGCTCTGAGAGATGTCATAGACCGGCGTCGGGGTGTGGCCGGTCGTGACGAGCTGTTCGAGCGCGGCGATCGCACCGGGACCGTCCCAGCTGTCGACGTGGTCCCAGTCGATGATGCCCAGCGTCTCGTGCCGCGGCATCTCCGGATGGTCGTGGTCACGGTAGAAGTCGTCGAGACGCACGATGGGCCAGCCGCGCGTCTCGTGCAGGCGAGCGGCCAGCCGGGACTTGCCGGAGCCGCTCGGCCCGGCGAGGATGACGACCCGGGCCCGGGTCGGCGGCACGCTGCCCGGCACGTCAGACGGTCACACCGAGCTCGGCATAGCCGGGCTTGACGACCTGCTCGATGAGGGCCAGGCGCTCGTCGAAGGGGATGAAGGCGGACTTCAGGGCGTTGATGGTCACCCAGCGCAGATCCGGTAGCGTCCATCCGGCCTGGTCGACGAGCAGCTGCATCTCCTTGCTCATCGATGTGCCCGACATGAGCCGGTTGTCGGTGTTGACGGTGACCCGGTAGCGCAGCGCCTTGAGCAGGGTGATCGGGTGCTCGGCGATGGATGCCGCCGCACCCGTCTGCAGGTTGCTCGACGGACACATCTCGAGCGGGATCCGGTCGTCGCGGACGTAGGCGGCGAGCCGTCCGATGGTGATCCCGTCGCCGGCGTGAGCATGGGTCAGGTCGGCGCCCTCCTCGACCGTGATGTCGTCGACGATCCGCACCCCGTGGCCGAGCCGGTCGGCGCCGCACCACTGGATCGCCTCCCAGATCGACGGCAGCCCGAAGGCCTCGCCGGCATGGATGGTGAAGTGGAAGTTCTCCCGGCGGAGGTACTCGAAGGCGTCGAGATGGCGGGTGGGCGGGTACCCCGCCTCGGCCCCGGCGATGTCGAAGCCGACCACCCCCTTGTCACGGTATGCGACGGCCAGCTCCGCGATCTCGCGCGACTTGGCCGCATGACGCATCGCGGTCAGGAGAGAGACGATCCGGATGGGCGTTGCCTTGGCCGCCGCCTCGGCGGCACCCTCCTCGAAGCCGGCGGTCACGGCCTCGACGACCTGCTCGAGGGCCAACCCGTCCCGCAGGTGCTGCTCCGGAGCGTAGCGTGACTCGGCATAGACGACCCCGTCGGCGGCGAGATCCAGGGCGCACTCGCGCGCGATGCGGTGCAGACCCTCTTCCGTCTGCATCACTGCCAGGGTGTGGTCGAAGGTCTCCAGGTAGCGCTCGAGCGACCCCGAGTCCGCCGACTCACGGAACCACCGCTCGAGGGAGGATGCGTCGCTCGCGGGGAGCCCCGCATACCCGATCCGATCGGCCAGCTCGAGGATCGTGGCCGGGCGGACCCCGCCGTCGAGGTGGTCGTGCAGGAGAGCCTTCGGCGCCCGGGCGATCTGCTCGCCGATCGCCACCTCGGCTGTCGGTGTCGCGCTCACTGGCCCTCCTCGCGGTTGACCGTCTCCGGGGAGAAGGCCGGCAGGCACACGGCGACGTACTCGGCCCCCTCCGGTCCGCAGGAGTAGCGGACCCGCTCACCGGCCTGTGTGACGATGCTCTGGCCGGCGGCGACCTCGGTCACGCCTCCGTCGTGTTCGACGAGCACGGTGCCGCGCAGGACGAGCGTGACCTCGTCGAACTCCGGCCGCTGGGCCGGCTCGTCCCACCCGGCCGGCGCGACCATGTGCGCGACCGAGACCGCATCGTGGCCGGTCGCGACCCGACCGACGTGCTCGTGGATGACCTTCCCGCCGGGGACGTCGATGACCGCTGGTTCGGTGTTCAGCCGTGGCATGGCCTCAAGCCTAGGGCCGAACCGGAGTGCTAGAACCGCTGCGGCACGAACGTCTGCTCGTGCATCGGCGGCCGGACGTAGGGGATCTGCTTCATCTCCGGCAGGTCCACGACCTCGGGAGCGACGTCCTCGTAGTCGAACTGGCTGAGCAGGTGGGAGATGCAGTTCAGCCGCGCGGCCCTCTTGTCGTCCGAGGGCACGACGTACCACGGCGCCTGCTTGATGTCGGTGTACTGGAACGTCATGTCCTTGGCCATGGAGTACCGGACGTAGAGCTCGTGCTCGGCGAGGTCCATGTCGGAGAGCTTCCACCGCTTGAGCGGCTCGGCGTTGCGTGCCTCGAAGCGCCGGCGCTGCTCCTCGAAGGAGACCGAGAACCAGTACTTGAGCACGACGATTCCGCTGCGGACGAGCATCCGCTCGAACTCGGGGCAGGACCGCAGGAACTCCTGGTGTTCATCCTGCTTGCAGTAGTCCATCACCCACTCGACGTTGGAGCGGTTGTACCAGCTGCGGTCGAAGAGCACCATCTCGCCGGCCGCCGGCAGGTGCTCGACGTAGCGCTGGAAGTACCACTGGGTCCGCTCCCGCTCGGTCGGCTTGGGCAGCGCGACGACCCGTACGGTGCGCGGCGAGGTGCGCTCGGTGATCCGCTTGATCACCCCGCCCTTGCCCGCCGACCCTCGACCCTCGAAGATCACGAGCACCTTCAGGCCCTGGGACTGGATCCAGTACTGGAGCAGCACCAGCTGCTCCTGCAGCCGCTCCATCTCGGCCTCGTAGACCGAGTTCTTCAACCGTCCGGACGAGGTGTAGTTCTCGGGGTGCGAGGGGGCACCGACGATTCCGACATCGTCGGCGCCCTCCGGCAGGTAGGGCCACTCGCGTCGCGTCATGTGTTGTCCGTCGTCAGGGAGCGATTCGGTCGATGATCAGCGGGAGCAGGTCGGGACGGCTGCCCTCCGGGGCGATCGTATACGCACCGTCGAGGGCCGCCAGGGCCCGGTCGAAGCGCTCCGGGGTGTCCGTGTGCAGGGTGAGCAGCGGCTCCCCGCCTCGGACGGTGGCGCCGGGCTTGGCGTGCATGACGACGCCGGCGGCGGCCTGCACAGGGTCCTCCTTGCGGGCCCGGCCGGCCCCGAGCCGCCAGGCGGCGACCCCCACCTTGAGGGCATCGAGCTGGGTGAGGACGCCGTCTGCGGGAGCCTCCACGGTGTGTGTCTCCTTCGCCTCGGGCAGCGCGGCCCCGGGATCGCCGCCCTGCGCCGAGATCATGGCCCGCCACGCGTCCATCGCCCGGCCGTCGGCGAGCGCGTCCGCGGGGTCGACGTCCTCGCGACCGGCCGCGGCCAACATCTCGCGGGCCAGCGCCACGGTGAGCTCGACGACATCGGGAGGCCCACCGCCGTCGAGGACCTCGACCGACTCGCGCACCTCGAGGGCGTTGCCGGCCGTCAGGCCGAGGGGCACCTGCATGTTGGTGAGCAGGGCGACCGTGGTCACCCCGGCGTCGGTGCCCAGGGCCACCATCGTCTCGGCGAGCTCACGTGCGTCATCGACGTCCTTCATGAACGCGCCACTGCCCACTTTGACGTCGAGGACGAGCGCCCCGGTCCCCTCGGCGATCTTCTTGCTCATGATCGAGCTCGCGATGAGCGGGATCGCCTCGACGGTGCCGGTGACGTCGCGCAGCGCGTAGAGCTTCTTGTCCGCCGGGGCCAGACCCGAGCCTGCGGCGCAGATGACGGCGCCGACGTCCTCGAGCTGGCGCAGCATGTCCTCGTTGGACAGGTCGGCCCGCCATCCGGGGATCGACTCGAGCTTGTCGAGCGTGCCGCCCGTGTGGCCGAGCCCCCGCCCGGACAGCTGCGGCACCGCGACCCCACAGGCGGCGACCAGCGGCGCGAGCGGCAGGGTGATCTTGTCCCCCACGCCGCCGGTCGAGTGCTTGTCCGCGGTCGGACGGGACAACGACGAGAAGTCCATCCGCTCGCCGCTGGCGATCATGGCCGCCGTCCAGCGCGCGATCTCCTCGCGGTCCATGCCGTTGAGGAGGATCGCCATCGCCAGGGCGGACATCTGCTCGTCGGCGACCGCTCCGCGGGTGTATGCGTCGATCACCCAGTCGATCTGCTCATCGCTGAGGCGCTGCTTGCCGCGTTTGGTGACGATGACGTCGACGGCGTCGAACGGCTCGTTCCTCCCCGACGGCTCACTCATCCGACTCCTCCTTCGATCCACCCGACCCGGGGACGATCCCCGGCCCGCCCTGCTGTCTCCCGGCCGACTCGGCGCGATCGAGGTCCTCGCGACCGAACGCCTGCGGCAGGACCTCGCGCATCGGCAGGATCCCCTCGGGGGTCATCAGCAGGCAACCGCCGCCTCCGTGCTCCCAGAGCAGCTGCCGACAGCGTCCGCACGGCATGAGCGCCGCCCCGTCCCCACCGACGCAGTAGACCGCGACGAGTCGCCCGCCGCCGGTCAGCGTGAGCTGGCTGACCATGCCGCACTCGGCACACAAGCCCACGCCGTACGACGCGTTCTCGACGTTACACCCGCTGACGACGCGCCCGTCGTCGACGAGTCCAGCGACGCCGACGGGGAACTCGGAGTACGGGCAGTAGGCCGACCGCATCGCGAGCACCGCCGTCTCGTGCAGGAGCTCCCAGTCGACGACGTCGTCGGCTGCCATACCCACGTCCTCTCCGACGCCCCCTAGGACGTCATCCGTTCCGGCGGGTCGGTCCGGTCGCTAATGGCCCTCACCCTTGCGATATATCTGTCCGTCCGCCGCGGGCATTCGGAGCCGTTGCGAGGCGAACGCGAGCACGAGAAGCGTCGTGACGTACGGCGTCGCGGCGGCGAGCTCACCGGGGACGGAGTCCGTCGAGAAGTACCAGAGCGCCGCACCCGTCGCGACCACGAGGGACGTGATGCCCTGGACGCGGTTGTTGCGCTTGAGCTGCCAGGCCCCGACCACGAGGAGGATGACGGCGACCAGCAGGAGGAGGGCGTGGACCGTCCCGCCGCCGCGCAGCCGGGCCGCATCGGTATAGCCGAAGAGCAGAGACCCTGCGGCGAGGCCGCCCGGCCTCCAGTTGCCGAAGATCATGGCCGCGAGGCCGATGTAGCCCCGGCCACCCGTCTGCCCGTCGCGGTAGATGTTGGCGGCGACGAGTGCGAGGAACGCGCCGCCCATCCCGGCGAGAGCACCCGAGGTGCAGACCGCGATGAACTTGTAGCGGATGACGTTGACGCCGAGGGTCTCGGCGGCCACCGGCGACTCACCACAGGATCGCAGTCGGAGACCGAAGGCGGTGCGCCACAGGACGAAGAACGTGCCGATGAACAGCAGGACCGCGATGATCGTGAACGCCGAGATGTTCGTCGTGAAGCCCCCGATGACGCCGGCGAGGTCACTGAGGAAGAAGATCTCCCGGGCCTCCAGCCGCGCCATCTGTTCCGAGAGTCCCGGAACCGAGAACCGCGGCAGCGACGGCAGGGGCGGCGACTGGGTCGGACCGCCACCGGGGAGGTCGCTGAAGAACCGCGCCGCGAGGTACTTCGCGATGCCGAGAGCCGTGATGTTCAGGGCCACACCGGAGACGATGTGGTCGACGCCGAAGATCACCGTGGCCGTGGCGTGAATGAGGCCGCCGACGATCCCGCACAGCATGCCGCCGACGATGCCGGCCCACGGCCCCATGTAGTAGCCGAAGAACCCGGCACCCCAGGTGCCGAGGATCATCATGCCCTCGAGACCGATGTTGACCACGCCGGCACGCTCGGACCACAGACCACCGAGGCCGGCGAGACCGATGGGCACGGCGAGGGCGATCGCGGCGCCGATGACGCCCGAGCTGGCGATGTCGTCCGCTCCGGTCACCACGCGCAGGACCGCCAGGACGAAGACGGCGGCGAGGAAGCCCGCCGGCCAGAACCACAGCGGAATCCGGCGTCGCCGAGGGGCCGGGGGCGCCTCGGCGGGCTCGACCGGCGGGGTCTGGAGAGTGGGGGTGCTCATGCGGACACTCCTTGCTCTGCAGTGGCGGCATGTCGCTCCTCGAGCTGCCGAGCCACTCGGTTCTGCTCCATCCGGGCCTCGGCGCGACGGACCAGCTCGTAGGCGATGACGACGGCGAAGAGGATGACGCCCTGGATGATGAAGACGAGCTCCTTGGAGACGTTCGCCTGGATCTGCAGGGCGTTGCTCTGGCCGTCGAGGAAGGCCCACAGGAGCGCGGCGAAGGCGATGCCGACCGGGTGGTTGCGGCCGAGCAGGGCGATCGCGATGCCGGCGAAGCCAAGGCCGGCCTGGAACGTCGTTCCGTAGGAGAAGTCCTGGCCGAACAGCAGCGGCATACCCACCAGCCCCGCGGCCGCGCCGGAGAGGATCATCGCGGTGAGGGTCATCTTCTTGACGTCGACGCCGCTCGCGACGGCCGCCGTCTCGGACTTGCCGGTCGCTCGCAGGTCGAAGCCGAACCTGGTCTTGTTGAGGACGAACCAGTAGGTCACTCCGACGAGGGCGGCGAGGAAGATCAGGGTGTAGACGGTGTTGGTGGCACCGGGCACGATCGCCAGGCCCTCGAGCCGCGAGGACTCGGGCAGCTCCCTCGTCCGCACGACGTTGGTGCCCTCGCTGGCGGGATCACGGGCCTTGGACAGCAGCCACGCCACGACCGCCGTCGCGATGGCGTTGAGCATGATCGTGGAGATGACCTCGGACACGCCGCGCTTGACCTTCAGCCAGCCGGCGATCCCGGCCCACAGACCGCCGAACACCATGGCGACGAGGATCGCGACGAGGATGTTGAGGACTCCCGGGAGCCATGCCTGACCGGCGAAGACAGCGGCCGCGAAGCTCGCCACGCGGTACTGGCCGTCGACGCCGATGTTGAACAGGTTCATCTTGAACCCGATCGCCACGGCGACCGCGGACAGGTAGAAGACCGTGGCTGCGTTGATGATGTTGACGGTCTGGCGAGGCAGCGGCGGCTGGAAGATCACCTGCCACACCTCGAGAACCGGGTCGCCGACGGCGAGCAGGACCAGCGAGGTGACGATGAACGCGACGATGACCGCGACGACGGGGGCGACCAGCGGCAGGAGGATCTTGCGTGGTTCCAAGCGGCTCACGTCGCGCTCCCTTCAGGAGATTCGGGAGTATGCGGTGGTCCCGCGGGCGGGTGGGTCACCGAGGAGTCGGCACCGGTCATCGCGGCCCCGAGGTCCTCCGCGGTGACCGTGTCGGGGTCGAATGCCTCCGAGAGCCGCCCGCGCAGGATGACCCGGATGGTGTCCGACAGGCCGATGAGCTCCTCGAGGTCTGCCGAGATCAGCAGGACGCCCATCCCCTCGCGGCGTGCGGCGCGCATGAGGTCCCAGATGCCGGCCTGGGCGCCGACGTCGACGCCGCGGGTGGGGTGAGCGGCGACGAGGACGCGTGGGTGGTGGCTCATCTCGCGACCGACGATGAGCTTCTGCTGGTTGCCGCCGGAGAGCGAGCCCGCCGTGACGTCGATACCGGGAGTGCGCACGTCGTACTCCTCGACGATGCGCTCGGTGTCCTGCCGGGCGGCCTTGGCGTTGATGAGCCCACCCTTGACGTTGGGCTCCTGGGTCTGGTGCCCGAGGATGCGGTTCTCCCAGAGCGGGGCCTCGAGGAGCAGGCCATGCCGGTGCCGGTCCTCAGGGATGTAGCCGATCCCGGCCTCGCGGATCTGCCGCGTGTGCCACTTCGAGACCTCGGTGTCGTCGACGAAGATCTGCCCGGTGTCCTGGTCGCGCATCCCCATGATGACCTCGACGAGCTCGGCCTGACCGTTCCCCTCGACGCCCGCGATGCCGAGCACCTCGCCCGCGTGGATGGCGAAGCTGACACCGTCGAGGACGTTGCGGCTCGGGCCCTTGAGAACGAGGTCCTCGACCCGCAGGATGACCTGGTCGGTGACGGTGGACTCCTCGGTCTGCGGGGTAGGCAGCTCGGAGCCGACCATGAGCTCGGCGAGCTGACGGGCGGTGATGCCCTGCGGTGAGACGGTGTCCACGGTGGTGCCCCGGCGGATGACGGTGATGGCGTCCGCGACGCGCAGCACCTCGTCGAGCTTGTGCGAGATGAACAGGACCGTCAGTCCCTCGCTCTTGAGCTCCCTGAGGTTGTCGAAGAGCTCGTCGACCTCCTGCGGGACGAGCACGGCGGTCGGCTCGTCGAGGATGATGATCTTGGCGCCGCGGTAGAGGACCTTGAGGATCTCGACCCGCTGCCGGGCGCCGACGCCGAGATCGGCGACGAGGACGTCCGGGTCGACGTCGAGGCTGTAGTCACGCGAGATCTCGAGGATGCGGTCGCGCGCCGTTCCGCCGATGCCATGGAGGTCCTCCGCGCCGAGCACGACGTTCTCGAGAACAGTGAGGTTGTCGGCGAGCATGAAGTGCTGGAAGACCATTCCGATGCCGTACCCAATGGCGTCGGACGGGCTGTGCAGATCGACGACGGTCCCGCCGACCTTGATCGTTCCCTCGTCCGGTCGCTGCACGCCGTACAGGATCTTCATGAGGGTGGACTTGCCCGCGCCGTTCTCACCGACGATGGCGTGCACGGTGCCACGACGGACCGCGAAGCCGATGTCCTTGTTGGCGACGACACCGGGGAAGCGCTTGGTGATGCCGTCGAGCTCGACCACATAGGTCGAGTCTTCGATGGCGCGCTCGTGCTCAGGAGCGGCAGCAGTCATCGTCGGTCCTCTCGATGTGCGTCCGGATCCCGCGACGGCGCAAGGGTCCGGTGCGACACGCTATCGCGGCGGGTGGCGGAAAAGTAGGGAATCACGGACAGATCGCCCCCTCGACGCCGGTGGCGTCGAAGGGGCGATCTGTGACGAGGTGGTCACCTCCGGAGCTGGTCAGCTCTCCGGGGTGCTGGGAACGGTGATCTCACCGTCGATGATCTGCTGCTTCAGCTCATCGAGCTGGTCCTTGATGTCGTCGACCTTGCCACCGGTGGTGGAGTAGTCGACGCCACCGCCGGCGAGGTCGAAGACCTGCGGACCGGCCTGGAAGTTCCCCTCGACCTCGGCCTTGAGGAACTCGTAGACCGCGACGTCGACCTTCTTGATCATCGACGTGATGATGACGTCCTGGACCTCCGGGGCGGCCGTCTTGGCCTGGTCGGAGTCGACACCGATCGCCATGGTGTTGGCCTCGCTGGCGGCCGTGAAGACACCACCACCGGAACCGCCGGCCGCGTGGTAGATCACGTCGGCGCCGGACTGGTACATACCCTCGGCAGCGGTCTTGCCCTTGGCCGGGTCACCGAAGCCGGAGAAGTCCGGCGGCTGGGTCAGGTAGGTCCGCTGGATCTCGATGTCGGGGTTGATCTCCTGGGCGCCCGCGATGTAGCCGGCCTCGAACTTCTCGATGAGCGGCGTCTGCACACCACCGATGAAGCCGACGTTGTCCGTGCGGGTCTTGAGAGCGGCCGCCGCACCGACGAGGAAGGAGCCCTCCTCCTCGGCGAAGACGAGGTTGGCGACGTTCTCGCCCTCGTAGTCGGTCGAGTCGATCAGGGCGAAGTGGACGTCGGGGTTCTGCGGCGCGACCACGGCGATGGACGGCGCATACGCGAATCCGACCGCGACGATCGACGTGTACCCGGCGTCGATCAGCTGCTGGAGGCGCTCCTCGCGGGCCGACTCGGGCTCACCGTCGGTCGCGGTGGCCTCCTGGGTCTCGATCCCGAACTCGGCAGCGGCCTGGTCCAGACCGGCGGCGGCGGCGTCGTTGAAGGACTGGTCGCCTCGACCACCCACGTCATAAGCCATTCCGACCCGGACGTCGCTGGCCTCCTCGGCGGTGCTCGTCTCGGTGCCGTCCGCGGTTCCGGTGTCCGTGCTGTCGGCGCTGTCGCTGCCGCATGCAGTCAGGGCCAGGGCCGCAACCGCAAAGACGGATGCGTACTTCATCGTCTGGCGCAAGGCGTATCTCCTGTTTCTCTGGCGGTGCAGGGGCACCGCCACTCGGGCGTTGCTCGTCGCAATGCGAGGGCGGCAGGGGCGCCACCCGCTGCCGCGAGAATATCCCCTCGGTCCCAGGCCACAAGACCGCCTGTAAGGAACGTCGCAGATTCGTTACGGAGTCGGGACCCAACGGACGATACGGGCTCGTGAACGCGTCCGTTCAGTCCTCACCGGGCTTCACGCGACCTGCGAAGACGACGCCGGTGAACAGCTCGACCGCGTGCCGCAACGCCTCCTCGTCGACGACCAGGTCTCCCTGGTGCAGGTCATAGGTCCGGCCGCCAGGCGTCCGGGTCCCGAGCCGGGCCATCGCCCCGGGGACCCGAGAGAGGTACCACGAGAAGTCCTCGCCGCCGAGGGACTGCGCCGTCGGCACCGGCGCCAGACCCGTGCTCGCGGCGGCGACGCGCAACAGGTCGATGGCCGCCGCTCCGTTGACGACGGGCGGCACGCCACGCTCGCGATGCAGGCGAACCGCCACCGAGTAGGGCGAGGCGACCGAGTGCACGATCTCGTGCAGGAGTGGACCGACCTGCTCCCAGGCGGAGGCGTCGAGGATGCGGAGGGTGCCCGTCGCATACCCGGACGAGGGGATCACGTTGCTGGCCTTGCCGGCATGGACCTCGCCCCACACCAGGGCGGCACCGGCGCGCGGGTCGAGCCGGCGAGAGAGCACGGCCGGAACGTCCGTGACGATCTTCGCCAGCGCGAAGGTGAGGTCCTCGGTCAGGTGGGGACGGGAGGTGTGACCGCCCTTGCCCGTCAGCTCGACCCGGATCGAGTCGCACGCGGCCGTGATCGGCCCCTCGCGCAGTCCGACCTGTCCGACGTCGAGGCTGGGGTCGCAGTGGATGGCGAAGACCGCGTCGACGCCTTCGAGAGCGTGCGCCTCGATCAGCCGGTGCGCCCCACCGGGGATCACTTCTTCGGCCGGCTGGAACAACAGCCGCACGGCGATGCCTCGCTCGCGGAGGTGGGCCTCCAGCGACTGCAGGATGACTCCGGCACCGAGGACGGCCGCAGTGTGCACGTCGTGGCCGCAGGCGTGGCAGACGTCGTGCACCGTAGACGACCAGTCCAGGCCGGTGCGCTCCCGCACCGGCAGGGCGTCGATGTCCGCGCGCAGGGCGATCCGGTAGGCGGGTTGCTCCGCGCCGAGGTCCGCGATCGCCCCGGTGGTTCCGGTCAGGGGTCGCCACGAGATCCCGGCGTCGGTCAGGCGCTGGGTCACCACGGCGGTGGTCCGGGTCTCCTCGAACGACAGCTCCGGATGGGCATGCAGGTCTCGCCTGATGTCACGGAGCTCGGGGAGGAACGAGGAGATCGCTGGGACGAGTTCTGCAGGCAGATCGTCCGGAAAGGCGTCGTTCATTCCGCGCCCCATCGTAGCCGCTCGCGAGGTGCCGTCCCGCCACGCTCGGGTGTCTCGGCGCCGCTCCAGACCTCACCGGCATGCCCACCGCGCGACATAGCGCGCCCCTGACATACCGACACCCACCTCCAGTCCCCACCGGCATGCCCACCGCGCGCCATAGCGCGCCCCTGACATACCGACACCCACCTCCAGACCCCACCGGCCTGCCCACCGCGCGACATAGCGCGCCCCTGACATACCGACTGACGGCGGACATGCCAGTCTCCTTGTAGGCGGACAGGTGGTGTCCCTTTCTGCGGACAGTTGATCTCCCTGTCGATGGACAGCTGTTTGTTCGTGTCGTTGCCGATGTGGGTGTCCCTCCGGCGGTAACGCTCGTGGTCT